>JADJMZ010000003.1 GCA_016709315.1 Ignavibacteria bacterium | reverse complement strand
AATTGATTTAGCATAATCATTCCAATTTCCTGGTCCGTTGTATCTTGCAACCCACTGTTCCAAACCTTCGGAATTGTATTTTTATTGTAGCATAATCATTTGAAGTTCCGTTTCCATAACTGTAACCTGTCACATATACATTACCTGAGCCGTCTACGACTAGTGAATTAAGCTTCATCAATTGAATCTCCTAGTCCGTTATATCTTGCTGCCCATTGTTGAATACCTGCTGAATTGTATTTTATTGTTGAATAATCGGTGCTTACTCCGGCACCACCACTGTGACCGGCTACATAAACATTACCGGAATTATCCACAACCATCGCATTTTGCCTGATCTGTATATATGGGTCCGGTATATCTTGCCCATTGTTGTACACCTGAGGAGTTGTATTTTTTAGTTTCATAATCTCCTTCATTACCTGAGCCATGACCTGTCACATAAACATTGCCTGAACTGTCTAGAAAAATTGATTTACTTATATTTATACCATTACCTATCCATTGTTCTACTCCAGAAGGGCTGTATTTTATTGGAGTACCTCTACCTGTCACATAAACATTACCTGATCTGTCTAAAACAATTGATTTAGTGAAATATAAAAATGGATTAGAATTAGACCCGTTATATCTTGCTAACCACTGTTGGATACCTTCTGAATTGTATTTTATGGTAGCGTAACCAGCAGAAACTGAATTATTATAATCAGTCTCACCTGTCACATAAACATTACCTGAGTCGTCAATAGCAATTGAATTTGCTCTATCATTATAAGTTTCAGGTCCGTTATAAATTCTGCAACCCAAAGTTCTGTACCGACTGCGTTGTATTTTATAGTGGCGTAATCTTTGTTATATTCACTGCTTGTAATGAAACCTGTCACGTAAACATCTCCTGAATCATCTACCGCTATTGAATAAGCTCCTGCTTCATAACCTAATGGACTGTTATATAATGCAACCCACTGTTGTAAACCAGCTGAATTGTATTTTAGTGTGACATAACCTGCTCTGACGCCTTCGTAACCTGTTACATAAACATTGCCTGAACTGTCTAAAGCAATTGAAGTCCCGGTATTTCCATTATATGGTTGAACCCATTGCTGAGGCTCCGGAAGAACTATATTTTATTGTACCACCTTTGCCTGTGACATAAACATTTCCCAAATCATCGAGTGCAATTGAATATGCATTACCATTTTCGTTTCTTGCCACCCACTGTACTACACCATCTGCATTATATTTTATTGTTGCAGAGCCTCCACCACTAAGTCCCGTTACATATACATTACCTGCATTGTCAACTGCCAGTGACATTGCGTTATCAGAAGAGTTTCCAGGTCCGTTGTATCTTGCTCCCATTGTTCAATACCTTCTGAGGTTGTATTTTACAGTAGTATAATCATTGCCATCTGTTAGGCTGTTCCTACTCCAGCCTGTCACATATACATTACCAGAACAATCCACTGCACCTGAATTAGCAAAATCCGAATAATTTGGCGATCCGTCATACCTTGCCACCCATTCCTGATTTACCTGAGATAATAAGAACTTACTTGACAGAAGAATCAAGAAGATAACACTAAGCATTAATTTAGATATTAGCCTTTTCATTTTCTCATCTCCTTTAAATTAAAGAACAACTATCTCCATTTTTAATCTATCTAGCGGGGAATGCATATAAAAGGTAAAAAAAAATCTTTTCTTTTTAGCAAGTCATTTAATAATCCCAAATAATTTTGCATATTGGCTCATAATCAATGTAACCCAAGAGTGTGCAAAAGTAGTGTGTTGACTAAATACTAGTATAAATGTCGTGAAATCCTTTTAATCCGTGTAATCCGTAATTAGACAATGGAACATTGATAGTTATATTTATTCCTTTCTCTCCACCAGCATAGAATTATTCTAAGCAATAGATTGAAGTTACTGTTTCACCTGCTGTTTCAGGTTAAATTGTTGTTACAATTCACAGCTCCTGATATTTTTTTCAGCAATAAGTGACAGAAATTGTAATCGCAACAGTGAAGTTGCTGTGACAGTCGCGGTGACCGTTGCTGTTGCAAGTGCTAATCCCGACACAGTTCCAGGTCACTGTAACAGTCACTGTAACCTTAACAGTAAAAGTTCCTGTAACTGTTTCTGCAAATGACAATGTATCTGTTTCGAATCAGCAACAGTAACTTATCACAGCTCGCTCTCCGGAAACAGTGCAGAGTGCGGTTGCTGATCCCGGATACAGTTCCAGGTCACCGTAACTGTCACTGTAACAGTCACTGTAACCTTAACAGCAAAGTTCCTGTAACTGTGTTTCTGTCACAGCCACTGTATCAGTTTCGAATCAGCAACAGTAACTATCACAGTTCCCTCTACTGTAACAGTCGCAGATGCTTCAGGTCATCGTAACAGTCACTGTAACCGTAACAGTAAAAAGTTCTGTAACTGTTTCTGTTACAGTCACTGTATCAGTTTGGAATCTTAAACAGCAACTATCACTGCTCTCTCTCAGGAAACATTCGCAGAGTCAGTCACTGCACTGTGTAAGTTACAGTTTTAGTAAAGGTACAGGAAATGTGCAGTGACGGATACTGGTTCGGGGACGGTGGGACAGGTGATGTGAATGGAACAGTGAATGGTGCGGAGAATGTTGTTGTTATGGAAAAGGGTTCGGTTAAGGTTCAGGAATATGGGATTAATTAGGTTTTTAATTTAGATTTATATTTAAGAATTCTTTCAAATGATGGAATTTTCTTAATCTCCAGAAATTCAAAGATCTATTTCTTGATCATTCTGTTCGAATGAATTTTGCTTACCTCTCACGGAATAAGAAAAAAAGCATTCAGGAGAAAAATACATTTGAAGTTGAGAATCATTTAGCATTTGATGTAATATCTAAAATTATTATGTTTTTATAACTAACTACTTTATTTCTTAAAATATATCCTGAAGTTTTTTACATTATGAAAATTCCTGAGCTAATTACTTTATTCGTTTTATTAATCTTCATTTCAGCTTATGGACAAGCTAACACTTCCGTTGCATTTTCTCCTGATGGGAAATATATTGTAAGCGCAAATGATAAAATAAAATCATTAAGCTTTGGGAAACGGAAACTGGAATAACAATAAGAATATTTAGAGGACACTCGGGCAATGTTTCATCTGTTTCATTTCACCAGATGGAAAATACATTATAAGCGAAGTCATGATAAAACTATAATGCTTTGGGAAACGGAAACAGGCGAAAAGGTTAGAACATTCAGACATCAAATATAGTGCATTGTATTTCCTTTTCCCCAGATGGAAAATACATCGCCAGTGGAGACTGGGACTATGAAATCAAACTTTGGGAAGCACAAACGGGAAAAATAGTTAGAACACTTAAAGGTCATACTGGATTGATTTGGCAAGTGTCTTTTTCACCTAATGGAAATCTTATAGCAAGTGCAGGTGGAAACGGTGATGGATCAATTAAAATTTGGGAAATGAATACTGGCAAAAATGTTAGAACTTTAGAAGTAGACCCAGATGGTGTATATTGCGTTGACTTTTCTCCTGATAGTAAATATATAGCCACTGGAAGAAGTGAGAGTAAATTTCTCTTTTGAAACAAATAATTGGAAAATGGTAAGAACAATAAACTCATACATATCAAGATTTGGATTTACTCAAAAATTAACTATAAAATCAATTGATTTTTCATCTGACGGAAAATATCTTGCAAATGTGATTGGGCGTTCTGTCACCCTTTGGGATCAAAGATCCGGAGAAGCAATAAATGAAATTGGAATTGGTGAAGTTGAGAATCACTTGGCATTTCTCCAGATGGAAATTCATTGTAACCGGAAGTTATGATGATAAGGATATCAAACTTTGGGATGCACAAACAGGAAAAAGGTTAGATGGTTTAATGGAGATTTATTGACAGATTATACTAGGAATCTGAATATAGAGGCTGTTATTACAGATATTGCCACACTTCAAGAAAGCGAGGGCAGTGAAGTTGATGAAAATGGAAAATTTATTTTAAATATTCAAATAATATAAAACTATTGGCACATTTAATCTTTTTATTTCTACATATATTGGTGATAGAGGTGCACTTTATAAATTTAGGTTTAAAGAAATAGAAAATTCAGGTGATACAACCAAATATGATTGTGATAATGGTATGATTATTTATATAAAGGATAAAATTCCTTATCCAATAGTGGATGGAAAAAATGATCAAAGTTTAAATAAAGCTGTGAAAACCTTTGAAAATGAAAACTCAATTAAGAATGCTTGGTCGTTGTGGCAAGCACATTCACAAAGGAATTAATTTTAAAGTTAGTTTACCACTTCTTGTTCGAACAGTTTAAGAATTTACGTGAAACATAGACAAAATTCCATTGAACCCTTTAAAATGATAATTACTTGTAGTTTATAGAAATACTTTTATTATCCGATCTAAATAGTGATAGAAAAGTTTTTGTCACTAAACTAATTGTAAATTTGAAGTTGAATTGTTAATGTTACTTTGAACGTAAATAAATTAATTTCAAACAGTGTATGAAATATTTATTTACTCCAACCCCCTTAAACAATCATTCAAAAATCATCCATTATCCTTCTTAAACATATCCCGCTCCTGTTCCTGACAGTTTTCAAAAATTGTATCGTCATATTCATCAACAGAACACCGCTCTCCTTTTTCCAATTTCAGAAGTGCCGTGAGAGTAAAAGCCGTTTTCCTGAATAACAATTTCTTTTTGCATTTGAAAAGGTTTACATTTATTGCAAAAGTGATTATTTTATAATGTCATATTACCGCAGTAAAATCAGGTTTCTTTGTTTCTTAAAATCGCTGAGAAAGTGAAAAAAAAGAAAATGGAAAGGATAAACCTTTTACTTAACATAGTTGCATCACTTTTAACCATAGTTGCTGTATTGGTAATCTGGTTTTCGTAATCTCAAGCCCCACCTCACAAACGGGGCTTTTTTATTGCACTTCCCCGGATCTAGCAATGTAACTCCAATCTCTCAACTCTCCTCTGTACTTTGTTCATGTACTCACGCATTTCCATTTTTGATAAAGAAGTAATGCTTCTGAAAATCAGCATTTTCTTTTCTGGTAGTGTGTTTCTGTTTGCTGAATATCTTTTAACAAAAATTGTAATTTCCTTATAATAATATTTATCCAAGTACTTCTTAAAATCCTCTGCTTTATCAACTACAATATTTTTATCAATAACTTATCCTTTAAATTCAGGACATCGTAACCGCAACAGTGAAAGCTGCTGTAAGGGGTGCGGGGGCTGTTGCTGTTGCAGGAGAGGGTGCGGCTGCAATGACCCGCTTCCGGACACTACTCCAGCTCACCGTAACAGTCCCTGTAACCTTAACAGTAAAAGTTCCTGTAACTGTTTCTGGAACAGATACTGTATCTGTTTCAAATTAGTAACAGCAACTATCACAGCTGCCTTACCTGATACATTCGCAGAGTCTTCAGCTCTCAGTAACAGTCACTGAAACCTTAACAGTAAAAGTTCCTGTAACGGGTTCTGTAACTGATATTGTTTCTGTTTCGAATCAGCATCAGCAACAGTCACAGCTCACTCAACGGAAACAGTTGCAGGTGCGGTTTCTGATCCCGGACACAGCTCAAGTCAGTGAATAGTGAATGGTGAATAGTGAATGGTCGGAGTCAGTTGCTGTAAAGGTTATTGATCCAGGACACAGTTTCAGTTCACCGTAACAGTCACCCTACCCGTAACAGTAAAAGTTCCTGCAACTGTTTCTGTAACTGATACTGTATCAGTTCCGAATCAGCAACAGCAACAATCACAGTTCCTCTCCGGAAACGGTCGCTGATGCTTCAAGTCTGTAACCTTAACAGTGAAAGTTCCTGTAACTGTTTCTGTTGCAGGTGCGGTTGCTGATCCCGGACACTGGTTCAGCTCACCGTAACAGCTACTTTAACCTTAACAGTAAAAGTTCATGTAACTGTTTCTGTAACAGTAACAGTCACTGTATCTGTTCCGAATCAGTAACAGCAACTATCACAGCTCCCTTCACCGGAAACATTTGCAGAGTGGTTTTTGATCTCGGCCAGGTTCAGGTCACCCGTAACATTCACTGTAACCTTAACAGTAAAGTTCTTGTAACTGTTTCTGTAACAGTCACTGTATCTGGTTCGAATCAGCAACAGCAACTATCACAGCTCACTCACAGGAAACGGACGCAGAGTGCGGTTCCTATCTCGGACACAGCTTCCAGGTCACCGTAACAGTCACTGTAACCGTATCAGTAAAAGTTCCTGTAACTGTTTCTGTTACAGTCACAGTATCAGTTTCGAATCAGCAACAGCAACTATCACGGCTACCTCAATGGAAACAGTCGCAGATGCTCCAGGTCACCGTAACAGTCACCATAACCTTAACAGTAAAAGTTCCTGTAACTGTTTCTGTAACTGTTTCTGTAACAGGCACTGTATCTGTTTCGAATCAGCAGCAGCAACTATCACAGCTACATTCACCGGAAACAGTCGTGGTGCGGTTCCTGATCCGGACACTGCTCGGATCATTGGAACAGATACTGTAACAGGATCGGTGAATGGTGCGGAGAGGGATGCGGGGGGATTATCAGGAAAATGATAGGGTAGAAATTACACATTTATTGCTTATAATTTCTACACTCCTAAAAGTTATTCTATAAATAACTAGAATTTTCAATTTATTCATATTGGCATAAGACTTGCACTTTTAAATCTGCATATATTATCATTTCTTTTTACATTCACATTTTCAAAAAAGTTCTCTTTAAATAATCATTTTGAAAAATTAAATCCTATTTGAGATGAAAAAACTTACCTTTTAATTGCAATAATTATGTTTACTGAAGTAACTATTGCTCAATATAAAATTGATGAAAATTTTGATTACAGCGCTGGAGACTCTCTGGGGGCTCACGGCTGGATAGCAAATACAGGAGGTCCGACAAACAGGCTCCTTGTCACTGCTCCGGGTTTAACTTATTCCGGATATCCTCTTTCAGGTATAGGGAATGCCACAACTTTAACACAGACAGGAGAGGATGCTTATAAGAATTTTGCTACAATTGTAGACAGTTTAAGTATCAATTCAGTCTATGTTTCTTGTATGGTAAAATTCACAAATGCTCAAAGACCGGGAGATTATTTTTTAACATTAATACCTTCTTACTCAACAACATTGTATTCAGGCAGAGTTTATGCAAGACTAAATTCCGGAGTGCTGGAATTCGGACTTGTAAAAGCTTCACCATTAGATACCAGTACAATGCAATGGGCAACAGGTTATTCGCTAAATACTACCTATGTATTGGTTTTGAAATATAAAATAATTCCAGGACTTGCCAATAATGAAGTAAGTTTGTTTGTTTTAACTTCCGGCATACCGGCAACAGAACCTACAACTCCGACTTTAGGACCTTCAACATTTACTTCTCTGGATGCTGAAAGTATCGGAAGAGTATTATTAAGACAAGGAACTTCCGGAAGAGCACCTGATGTAATTGTTGACGGTATTCGAGTATCAACTTCGTGGTTTAAAACTGTAGTTATAATTTGGCTATTCAGGGATTGTTCGTGCCGCTGGGAAATCAGCATTCAAGAACTGATACGGTTTCTGTCTATTTAAGAAGAGTAACATCACCATATGCAATTGTTGATTCATTTTATTCTCCAATAGATTCAAAAACATTGGTTGGTCCTTTGAATTTGTAAATGCCATAACGGATCTTATTATCTTGAAGCTCGATACAGACATTTGCCGATATTCAGAAACGGAATTAGCACTTGGAGCAAAACCGGGGGGTTCACTTTTACACAGGGTACAATAATGCAGTATGATTTTACTACTTCAAGCTCGCAGGCATATGGAAATAATCTGTTACTCATGGGTACGAAGTTTACCATCTACAGCGGAGATATCAATCAGGATGAAGTCATAGACGCTTCAGATATGAGTGAAGTTGACAATGACGCATACAATTCAGTAAGCGGTTATGTCAGAACCGATCTTACAGGGGATGATTTTGTAGATGCACAGGATCTGACATTGTTGACAACAACGCATTCAACGCAGTATCCGTTATTCGTCCTTAACCTTTCCCCAATCCCGTACACAGTACCCCTCACTGTGTCCGGACAGGTGAAGGATTCTGTAACGGTTACTGCGGATGTAGCGAATACGGTAGAAGAGCGAGGATGGTCCGGACACTGATTCAGTCTCTGTAACCTTAACAGTAAAGTTCACTCTAACTGTTTTTCTGTACAGTTACTGTATCTGTTTCGAATCTGCAGCAGCAACAATCACAGCTCACTCTTCTGGAAACATTCGAAGATGGTTTCAGCTCACCGTAACAGTCACCATAACTTAATAACAGTAAATGTTCCTGTAACTGTTTCTGTTACAGGTATTGTATCTGATTCGAATCAGCAACTGCAACTATCACAGCTCACTCAACGGAAAAATAGTCGCAGAGTCTTTTACTGCTCCTAGTAGTTATAGTTACCGTAAAGGGCAGAAAAGTTCCTGTAACTGGTTCTGGGAATAGATACTGTAAATGGAATTGCGAATAGTATGTGACGGTTCAATCACAGTTCTTGTTCCGGAAACAGTCGCAGATATTCAGGTCACCGTAACAGTCTCTGTAATCTTAACAGTAAAAGTTCCTGTAACTGGTTCTGGAATAGATACTGTATCTGTTTCGAATCTGCAACCGATTCAATCACAGTTCCCTCACCGGAAACAGTTGCAGATGCTTCAGGTCACCGTAACAGTCACTGCAACCTTAACAGTAAAAGTTCCTGTAACTGTTTCTGTCACAGCAACTGTTTCAGTTTATAATCTGCAACAGCAACTATCACAACTCACTCAACGGAACAGTTGCAGAGTCTTTATTTCACCGCAACAGTCACTGTAACCTTAACAGTAAAAGTTCCTGTAACTGTTTCTGTAACAGGTACTGTATCAGTTTCGAATCTAAATAGCAATTTAGTTTTTACACACTAAAGGGAACGTTATCAATTTTTTCTGACCTTTCAAAAAACATTTTAATTTATTAAAATAATTATTACTTTCCAAACACAACGATCTAAATTAAGGAGATTCAAATTATGAAAAACATTTTTAACTTTTCAAATTTTGAAAGAGCGATTGTTTCTCAATGTAACAGAACAAAAATTATCTTAATTTTTGTTCTGACTTTTACAACTGCAAGTCTTAAATCTCAACAAGCAACTATTCCGGTTTACAAATCATCCAACTTTAATAAGAATATTACCAGTGTTGAAAAGGTCATAATTCTGACTCGGATTATCAGACACAAATTAAACACAGGTATGTTTTCACGTGATATTAATTTCTTTTTAATATTGGTTTATCTTTCGATAAAGATTATTCAGATTATATTAATAATGCATTTGAGTCAAATGGAAAGAGTTTGACCGGGTTCACCGGATGGATAAATATGGGTGTGGGATTAGAATTCAAAATCACAAATAATTTTTTACTTTCATCTTCAATAACAGGCCGATTTAGCCGAATTGGCGTTACGGATGCTTTTACAAATGCAACTACTGTATAATACTTAAATGCATTATTTAGTATTGGATAAGGAGGAGAATTTTATGTTCTGATCGACGAAAGTTCATTTTTTATGAATACAAAAAAGTGTCATTCCTCAAGTTCTGATGTGAAAAAGTATCTTTTGGAGATTCAGAAGATTATTTTTATTAAAAATTTCAAAATATGAAATCAAAAATCAACACTGTGTTCAAACTATTATTTATAGCAATTGTGATCACAATTGCCTTTTCAAAATCAGTGAATGCTCAATTTGTAACTATCGGGAAGCAGAAGTGGATGTCAAAAAATCTGGATGTTTCGACCTTTAGAAATGGAGAATCTATTGCTCATGCAAAAACGGAAGAGGAATGGAATGAAGCAGGAAAATCCGGAACTCCGGCTTGGTGTTATTATGATAACAGTTTTGTGAATGGCGTTGTATTTGGTAAACTCTACAATTGGTTTGCAGTCACTGATCCAAGAGGACTTGCTCCGGATAGTTGTCATATACCAAAATACAGGGAATGGAAAACTTTGGTAGACTTCGCAGGCGGAGACGAAATTGCGCCTCTTAAATTGAAAAATTCAAAAGGCTGGAGCGAGAAAGATTGTGGTACAAACAACTTTGGTTTTTCAGTTCTTCCTAGCGGGGGACATATTTCATCTCACTTCATTGATGAGCTTGCTTCTTTTTGGAGTTCTTCTGAGGACGTTGATAACAACGGGAATGCAATTCTTATTACTATTATGGGAGAATATTCGAAGATAATCTGGGGAGTTAGCTTAAAAAAGAATGGTTATTCAGTTCGTTGCTTGAAAGATTAAACAATTCACCACATTTTATTACGTCAATGGCTGTAAACTGGTTGATAATTTTTCTTGAAGACGAACAAAACTGAAATGAAGAAATATGAATAAATATATTCGGATGTTTCCTGTCTCCACAAAGTAACGTGTTCCCACTAACTCTTTGGGAATATTTGAAAACAGCCAAATTTGAATTTGAAAAATCGGGGAAGCTGAAAGCCATATAGTAGGTATAAAACTTTAAAATATAAAAATAAAAAAATGGATTCCAATTAGTGATCATGAATTATTTTAGAGACTGCTCAAATCTGACTTTGTTAATTTTAAATACTTTGTAATAATATTGATATCAGGAAAAAGTACTTTGTTGTTGGAAATACGCATATAGGATGTGGATTTGATTGTTTATAATAATTTAGATTATGCTGTAGGTGCATTTAAGAAAGATAAGTCTGAAGAAAATCCATTGGCGGTATGAGTATTGTTTACTACTAAAGGAGAGTGAAGTATATAGATAATACTTTCCTTGTTTAATAATTTTTTATCATTGCAATAAGAGTTAAAAAGTAAATTAAGTTTACAAATAAAAAAAGCATTATGAAAAAAATAAAACTATCAATATTTGCTTCAGTCATAATTTTATTTCTTCTCTTCAAACAAGATCTGTTTTGTCAAGACAGTGTATTAAACACTAGTGACAGGTCATGGGCCCATTTCGCTTTTCTTAGCGGTGGTGCAGGTATGCATTTTAATAAAGAAAGAGATGTCGAAAAAGACAAATTGTTATTATTCTGGGAGATATTATCTATCAAAGGTGGCTTTAAGAGTTTAGCAGGATTTGGAATTGGCACTAAGGTATATGAAGAATATTATATGGATTCGATTAAGGTTAATTCATTCATTCCGGTATATGCATATTTCCCACTGTATATGTCTAAACCAAGAAAAAAAGAGTATTCAAGACACAATGCACCAAAAAGAAAATCTCTATTATATTTATATGCGGGAACATCTTTTTTGAGCTCTTCCAATGTAAAAAATTATCAAAATATTGGAGTTGGTTACTCTTTTACCTATGATTTGTCAAATAATAAATTATCTGACAAAGATGAAGAAGAATCAAGATTAAGATATTTATATTCAAGCGGATCTTTGACTTTAAACATTGGCTATCTTTTTTATCAAAAAGCAGATTCAAATAAAGATAAATTGATTTATTTTAGAATTACTTGGGATTTTGGGTTAGGAGTGATGTATCCTTAGATCATTGATAGAATCAGAATCCGATAAATGATATCGTCAATGAGTATTTTTTAACAAAATAATTTCTAAAATATATCATGAAAAACCTTAAAATTTCCATTTTATTATCAACCGTAATTTTATTTGTTCTGATCAGCTTATCCTGCGTTGTTGACTCTAATGGTAACGAGACCTACAATATTTTTTGAAGTGATAGTTCTGAAGGTTTCACACAATGAGCTTACCCTAATTTGAATGATCAGGAATGTTTTTAGCTAAACCTCGAAGCGGTGGATGTACAGTAAAGATGTACAAAACGCAAACAGATTGTCGTCAGTTTTTCCTTAAAAAATAAGGAACAGCAAATCAAAGAATTACATTCGAACAAATGACAAATGATTTAAGTCCGGGAGATTATGTAGTGTATACCGAATTTAAAGATGACCTGTTTCATGTAAAACTTAATTTGTCATCTTCAATGTTGAGTTATCCCGGAGATATGACATTTACAGATAGAGATGGAAGTATCATCGCATTGGGCATTCCATATAGTATTAACTGCTCTGACTGGAGCATTTTTGAGATTTTACGAAAGTGTCTATGTAGAAGGAATGCTTAAACGAAATTCTGAAATTGAATCGTTGACATTTTTATTGGATTTAAGATATTGGTGGGTTTATCTTTACGGGAGTGGGGTGGTAACAACGTCTAATGGAAATGCGATGAAGTTTTAAATAATTTTATTTTGACTTCTTAAATTAAATAAACTTAATTCAAATGGAGAATATCAATCAAAGTACTTCACAAGAAGATGAAAATCTTAAACAACAGATATCTGAAGAAGCAAATGTACCTCAAGTGAATCTAAATGCATCAAAGTTTGATAAAAATAAAATTGCAACCTGGTGTGGATTTATCGGTGGTGCAATATTCTTCATTTTAAATATAGCAACCAAGGGCAAAGTCCCCGGTGGTTTTAAAGGAGGAGTGGTTGGATTCATAGCAGGTTATGGATTTGTCTGGTTAGTTTTGACAATTTTCAAGAAAAGTGAATTTATTGCTGACGTTGCAGATTCCTGTTTCAGCAGAGTCATCTGCTTTATCTAACTCTGCTGGAATATGTATTTGAATGATGGTCTTAATTTGTTTTAAACGATATTTAAATTAGAAGAAATATAAAATAAAAATTTAAAGTAAGTAATAACATTGTAAACAATAATAAACTTTAAAAAATGAAAAAGAAAATTACAATCTTATACATTCTAGCATTAACACTAAGCAGTTCATTGGAATTGTCTGCACAAAGTTCTGATAGTCTTAAACCTATTTTGATTTCGTTTCCCTGGAGTGCAGAAAGTGATCGAGCAAATTCTAATTTTGGAAATAAAGTAGCCACTGCTGGGGATGTAAATGGTGATGGATACAGTGATGTTATAGTAAGCGAATTCAATTTTAGAAACTCTTATGATAAGAAAGAAAAGGGAAGAGTTTTTGTTTTTTACGGCTCGCGAACCGGATTATCAAAATCACCTAACTGGATTGCTAAAGGTGATCAAAATGGTGGAGCTTTTGGAAAAAGTGCTTCGATGGCTGGAGATGTAAATGGTGATGGATATAGTGATGTTATAATAGGAGCTTATGGATATAACGATAAAGAGGGTATGGTTTTGTTTATTACGGTTCTTTGACTGGTTTGTCAAAACTAAATTGGTCCGCAGAAGGAAACGAGGAAAAATCAAATTTTGGGTCATCGGTTGCCACTGCAGGGGACGTAAATGGCGATAAGTTCAGTGATGTGATTATAAGTGCAGAAGATAGAGTTTTCGTTTATTATGGTTCCACTAACGGATTATCCAAGACTCCAAACTGGTCCTCTATAGGTAGCAAAAATAATGTTTACTTCGGAAATTGTGTTTCAACTGCAGGAGATGTTAATGGTGATGGGTTTAGTGATATCATAATAGGAGATTTCGGTTACAACAATGAAGAAGGAATGGTTTTTGTTTATTATGGTTCACCTATAGGTCTATCAAAAACTGCAAACTGGACTGCAAAAGGGAACAAAATAAATTCTGAATTTGGAGCATGTGTTTCTAATGCAGGAGATATAAACGATGATGGGTTTGGTTATATAATTGTTGGATCAAAGAGTTTTAATAAAGGTAGAGCATATGTCTATTACGGTTCTGCATCAGGATTATCTGAATCTCCAAAATGGACTGTAGAAGGAAAAGAAGATGATAGTATGGTTGGAATCAGTGTAGCAGCTGCTGGAGATGTCAATGATGATGGTTTTGGGGATGTCATTGTTGGTGCATATTTATACCGAGACTTGTTACAAAGATACCCCGATTCTCTAGATAAGAAGTCTTCGTATCTAAATAAGAAGTTATCTTATCATGGAGGTGCTGCTTTAATTTTTTTTGGTTCGGATTCAGGATTATCTAAATTTGAAGATTTGGCTCTTTACATTGAAAATGATCCTACTCCACTTACCTACGACCCGCTTACAGGATTTGGATACTGTGTAGCCACTGCAGGGAATGTCAATGGTGATAAATTCAATGATATAATTATTGGGGCACCTAAGTATGGCGAGGATAGAGGTAAAGCTTTTGTTTATTACGGCAGCAAAACAGGCTCAATTAAATGACGTCTGAAGCAGAAGAAAGTAAGGACGAAGAATATACAGGATATTATGAAGGAAGTATAACTGTACGCGTAAACATGGTTCGAATGTTATTTTACCATTAAATATGTATGATGGTTTACGACCTTCTGGAATTTACCTTTTTCGATAACATTGAATGCTGGATTAGAGTGAGGTCTATTTAGAAAATTCTTTTGGCACATTTGACTGTCTCCTGTATCCGCAGAGTTACATGCTCCATCTAACTCTGCGGGAATACATAATGGAAATAACACGGAGTTCTTGAAAAGCACAAGTGACTCAACCGAAACGTATATTTAGTTTGGACAAAACATAGAGTAATTTATTTCATAATTAAAACTAATAAAAGGAATTTATATGAAAAAATTTCTAAACTCTTCAGTGTTTTTACTAATTATTGTACTTCAAAGTTATAATCTTTCATTCTCACAAACAACTTCGGAAAATTATGTTTACAAATTGGATAATAAGTATTCAACTATTGGGCTTTCTTTGATCGGAGTTGGTTTTTTGGAAGCGATTTTTCTACCTAAGGGAACAAATCCTAAACAATATAATTTTGAATCGGATCTAAGCGAATTGAAGATTCCATATCACAAGATAGTTAAGAGAGATTATTACAATAAAAATACTGGTAAACGCATAACAGGAACGATGTCAAATTATTATTATGATGATAAAGGTAACGAAATATAAAAAAAGAGACATAATGGATATTCCCGATTATAGATATTTTGACATTAGAAATGAAAAAGAAGAATATTATAATTTAAAAGAGGAAGCTGCTTATGACAAAACACGGCAATTAAGAAACCTTCTTACTTTCACTACTACAGGCGTTGGTTTTATTTTTCTTGGTACAGGAATTGTAAAAACCCCAGTGGATTATGGTGTTGGTCCTGGACTTAAATCACATAAATACTTTAAGCCAGCATGTTATATTTTAGGTACAGCAGGAATACTAGGGGGTCTTCTTGACTTTTTAATTCCGGATACCTCAGAAAAAGTATGGAGTATTTATAACCAAAAAAGTGAAAATTTTAGTATTAAGATTTCGCCAACTATTTTATTTTCGAAGGATTTAGCTTCTGGTTTTTCAATTAATTTGTCATTTTAATAACAAGAAATTTTTTCAATGTCCTTTTTTTAGTACTCTAAAAGAATTGAATTTAAGATTAACTAATTAAACAATATGAAAACACAATTTACATATACACTATTTTTATTATTCTTTGTTTTCCCTATTCAACTTTTTACTCAAACCTTAAAAGAATTGGAAGTTCAATACATAAGTGAGTTGGAAAAGAAGCAATCTGATTTTGGAGAATTAATAAAAATTAATGATGGGATACTTGAGTAAGTATCCAGTAAAAAAAAACATATCGAAATACTTGGGTCTTTTATTAGGAGGATCCGAATTAGAACTTGGGAAGATAAGCCTCGAATCGAGGAATGATTATATAAAATTGGGAAAATATGAAGAAGCTAAACAAGAATTAAATCTTGCTATAGAAGATTTTAATAATGCTATTGAGACTTTTAACAAAGAAATAAAACTAAATATACGATTTGGAAGTGCATATTTTTTGCGGGGAATAACTTTTATGAAATTAAAAAAATATGATTATGCCATTTTAGATTTTACAATGGCTATAAATTTAAATACAGATAAACAAAATGCATATAAAAATCGTGGACTTGCACATGCTTTTTCAAAAGAGTATTCAAAAGCTTTGCAGGATTTCTCTGAGGCAATAAAATTAAAACCAACTTCAGTTGCATATACTAACATTGGAGCAGTATATATAAATTTAAGTGATTATCCTAAAGCTATTGAAGAACTTTCTAAAGGAATTAATTTAATACCTGTATCAGAAGAAGCATTTTTGAATCGAGGATATGCCTATTTTTACTCCGGGCAATATGAAAAAGCGAAAGAAGATTTCGTATCCGCCTTAGATTTGGAGAGAAACTATAAGACACTGTTGAGTCTTGCACTAGTTTGTAGTTCTTCCGGAGACACTCTAGCTGTAAAAAAATATATAGAAGATGCTATAAGAAACGAGAAAAGATTTGAAAATGGGATTTCAAGTTTCAAAGAATTGCAAATAGAAGAGGATTCATTTTCAGTAGTGGATCAATTCTTGTATAATCATAAAACTGAGCTTAATATTCTTTTGAACTTATTGGAAAATAGACTACATCCTCAGGTTTAGTACTATTTATATCTGATTAATTTTAAAAACAAAAATAGAATAATATGAAAAAACAAACTAAATACATTCATTTAATTTTTTGGATTCTTATTCTTTTTAAGACTGAATCGAGCAGCTCACAGTCGATAAATGAAAATTTAGACTCACTTTTCTATAATGAAACATTTGATAATGATAATAGCATCATCAATTGGCGGAACGAGATCAATTCAAGTAACTCTTCTTTAAAGATTCAAAATGGAGTGTGTAATTTAGACAAACCTGGTATACTAATTATAAATTTGGAAAATCTACCAAGTAATTTCAGATTAATTTCATCGATAAAAATTGAGGGTAGGAAATCTGATAATAAAATAGGAATAGTACTTGCTGATACATTAAATGAAAAAGTATTGAGTTTGCTTTTAAATGGATTAAATGAGTATAGTATTGTCAAGTTTGATGGAAATGAATTGGTATCAATATCAGGAACAAAAAATATGTGGAATACCTCAAGTCTATTAAAGAAAAACCAGTTTAACGAGTTAGAAATTAGGAAAATAGATGCGAATTTTGATTTCTACATAAATAATAAATTCATTTTAAATTTTAAGGAAGAGGATATTAAGAAGAGCGGTGTAGGATTTATTGTTGGTCCACACTCAGTTGGAAAAACGGATTTTTTCAAAGTATACATAAATCCTGAATCTGAAAATCAAAATGTATTCGATCAATTTCAAACAGAGAATAACCTAAGAACTGAATCATATAATTGGAATATTGATTCGAATAGCAATAAATTAAAACATTTTGATTTGGAAATTCGGGCTATTCCAATTAGCAATATTATAAATATGAATTTATTTGGAGAAAAGTCATCTAAAGTTGATGGTACTCTTAGATTGGATATTACATTAAATGGTAGAATTTATGAATACCAATATGATTTTTTAGGAGTCAGCTCTAAGAATTCATTAAAAGAGTTTGATTGTAAAGTTGACAACCAAAAATATTTTCACTTAGACTATGACCAAAGAGTTAAACCAGAAAATTATAATACATCCTACGGAGATTTAAATGAGGCAGTTGAAGCTTTTTTGTCTAATCCAAATAACGAAATTGCATGGGCAGTCTGGGTATTGCAGGAAAATAAGAAATAATAAAATATTAGAATATGAAAAAATCTTGAATGTGAAGACTAAGTTTATTCGAAAGACTTTACCGATAGGAGAGAAACCTGAATTAAAATTCTCAATTTAAATTTGATAAACAGATGGAAAATATTTATTAAAAACTATGGAGCACAAAATGAAAAAACTTTTTACGGCACTTCTATTTTACTTTCAATTATTATAGAATATTCCGAATTAAGCATTATAAAGGAGAACAAAAATGAAAATTAAAAAATGTTTTTTTGCTCTGGTGGTATTAACAGTAGTGATGCATGGCTGTGTCACCGAAGTAGACCCGCCTTTTACTCCAAGTTACAAGATATATGGACTTTGCTTTTCACCTTACAAAGATGGACAAAACCCAAACAATAGTGTTCAGATAACTGAAGCGCAAATACGTGAAATGAGAGATATAGTTGTTCCATACACTACATGGATCCGAACATTTGGTATGGACAACGGCTTGGAAAATATTCCTCGAATTGCACATGAAAACGGTTTGAAAGTAGCTGCCGGTGCATGGATCAGTAACGATCATGCCGCCAACCAAACTCAAGTCTTAAAACTAATTGAAAAAGCTAAACAGGGTCATGTAGACATAGCAGTAGTTGGCAGTGAAGTAATACTCAGAGATAGTACGGCTACACCGCAGTTAATTGCTTTGATTAATCAGGTAAAAGATTCTTTGCCAAACATTCAGGTGACCACTGACGATGTGTATGGAACGTTTCTTGATCATCCAGAACTTGTCAGCGCCGTGGATTTAGTCATGGCAAATATTTATCCTTATTGGGAAGGTGTGGATGTTGACTGTGCTCCGAAATTTATTAATTATAGTTATGATTTCTTAGTTTCCAGATCACAGGGAAAAGAGGTAATTATTGGAGAAACAGGATGGCCGAGCAGTGGAAATACAGTTGGCAATGCTGTTCCTTCACCGGAGAATGCCGGAAAATATTTTCTTAACTATTATCATGGGCAAGAGCAAAGAATATAAAGTACATGTATTTCGAAGCGTTCAACGAAAAATGGAAAATAACTTCTTCGCTGCCTCAGGAAGGA
Source organism: Ignavibacteria bacterium (assembly GCA_016709315.1). GTDB lineage: Bacteria > Bacteroidota > Ignavibacteria > Tepidaquicellales > Tepidaquicellaceae > JAEUSI01. Next base: position 889,650 of record JADJMZ010000003.1, on the reverse strand, counting down.
CATTGGGGAATATTCTACAACAATGGCAGCGGGCTGAAACCTGAAATGACAACTGTATTTGAAGGAAAAACTATAGCGGATAACTGGACAATTGTTTCAAGCGGCAATCCTTCTGTCGAATTTACTTACGTTCCTCCCATAGGTTCACGAAATTACCTAAAGGGAATGGCAAGGGGAGTAGTACCATCTCAATATGGAATAGCTGTATACATATTTGTATCAACAGGATGGTGGATTAAGCCCTACGCCGATGATAGAAGAAGAACAAAGATCCAATGTGATAATTCTTTTGTTTGTAATATCACCACAGGAGGTAATGATACGAGTGCCACAAAGATAAGAGCATATTTATTACCGATCGACTATAATATTCCTGTGATTCTGGGCGGCAGTTTACCTGCTTCTCTTGAGACCAATGCATTGGATTGGATAGAAGTCATAAGATGAATTCGTGGATTCGTTAATCGTTATTCGAGTAGTCAAAATAAATTCAAAGTCATGAAAAAAATACTTTACACATTTTCAATAATTCTAGTATTTACAACTTTTTGCTTCTCTCAAAATATTAATAGTGTAAAGTTGAACAATAATACTGCAAAAAGTTTTAGTTCATCTTTTCTGCAAAATATGGAATCTTTGCAGGAACAATCAAAAGCGCAAGGAAGTAATTTGAATCTTATAAAAGATACCCATAGAAAAGCCAGAGATTTTTTTAAAAAGATCTTAATATTTATTTATCAGGAGGACTGACGCGTTTTCAAACGACTTTCGTGATTCTTTCAAAGATTACTTAGAATCAAATGATTATGGAATAAAACAGCGGAAGGCTGAACTTTCTTGCATTCGAAGGAGGAGTCGAGTTCAAAATAATTAAACGTTTGTATGTTTATGGTAGGTACAAATTATCCAATACAAAAATAGAAATGAAATATTCAGATACAGATAAGAAGGATAGTCTCTGTAAAATGCATACGATCGAAAATATGAACACGTTTTCACCTTTCACCCCTGACTTTGAAGTCGAATCTGCCGGAATCGGTTATAATATATCTTTAATATTTTTAACTCAAATCTATAATTTTATCAGCGGCGGTTTCGAAGTTGGATATTCCAGAAATCCAATCAGAGTGAATCAATATCCGAATTCAATTCCGCAGGACCTGGGAGTAAAAAATTTTGGAGGGTTGATTACTAATTTAGTTATTAATCTCGCTTTGTTAAACTATTAGTAATAGATTCGAATGTAAGCCGTAATAAATTAAAAGCAATAAAACGAAATAAAAAAGTTCTTATTAATTAATACGCTTAGTTGGACAGAAAATAAGGTATAAAGACTAACTCCTCTGTTCTGTTAAGTCGGAATGGATCCTTGGACGAAAATGAATTTTAGAACTTTGTTTGGAATCTGAGGTGCATCAATCCTTTGATAATTGTTGTATTAATACCCGAATTAAATATTAATTTATGAAAAAATCAAAAGTTGTTTTATTATCTTTAGCAATATTTATCGTCTCTATTTCTGTGATAGTTTATTTTTATTCCAATTCTAGAAAAACATTGAAAGGCAATGACACTATAGAAGATTTATTTTTAGGGCATTCTTTTGTGTTCAACCAAAAAGGATATTATCAACTTGATTATACTATAGATTCGGGTGAAGATTCGTCTTATATTTTTGTTGGCTACAGTAGATATGACAAATATATAAACATTATGGGTGCTAAAAATAAGTATTCAACTGCCAAAGGAACTGAAATCGCAATGATTAAAGACACAGGGAAACAAATATTGCAAATTTTAGCCAATGGAGAATGGACTTTAAAGATAGAATATCTTGGGAAATTGAAAGATGATTATAAGAATGATTATAGTGATGACTATCCAAAAAAATTAAAAGGAGAATTTAGCGATAAATCTGTTGATACAAAACAATTTTCAGATGATATAATTAAAATACATAAAGGTGGAGTATATGTTTTTACTGCAAGAGGTGACGGAGGGATTCTTTTTTTCTTGTCTCCGATTAGTAAAAAACACGATACCAAATTTTTATTCTCAAAATATTTAGAAAACATACATTATGACAGTCTCCCTCAATTCATGAAAGATACTATTGAATTGAATTCAGGGTCCTATTTATTTAGTGTAACGAAAGAAAAAACAATATACTTGAAAGATACGTGGGAACTTGATATGGAGTATTTAGAAAATGCATCTCAAAAATAATAAATCATAAATAAATCAAAAAAAGAAATGAATCTAACGAAGTAAATAACATTTTTCTAATATGCAAACATTTATCAAAACAAATTAAGAACAAATGAAAAGAACCTTCATTATTGTACTTCTGCTTTTTTTCTTCCTGTTCACATCCTGTGGTAAAAAAACAATTAACAAACCTGTTATTGGATCAACAGAAATGAAATCAAAGACCGGAAAAATTTATAAGATAACAGAATATATTTCTGAAGATAGTATATCGTATGATTATACAATAAAAGGAATCGGGTTTTTGAACTCAAATGATTCAGTTGAAATACTAAAACAATTTCCATTGTTTAAAACACTTTTTGTGGATTTAGATTTTAATGGCTTCGAGGAGTTATATCTCGTTACCAAATCAGTAGATAAAGGTCTTATTGTTGTACGCGGGATTGCTTCTTATGATGACAAGACTTTCGGAAGCATAAATGTAGAAGGTTCAACAAAATCAAATGCTTTATTTAATGATGTATTAATGTTGGAAAAACCAACTCGACTTTGGTATTTAGGTAATGATTCTATTTTTTTTACCATTGGACGGATTATGATTAAAAAACCAATTCAAAGTCTAGGTTCAAATCCTAATTTTCATGATACTTATGTTTCAATTGATTACAGACTTATTTTAGATTCTATCTATCAATTAACTAAGGTAGATCAAAATGTAATACAAGCCTTTAAAAATCCAGCTGGAACAGGTAGTTTTAAAACACTAGTAATAGACCAATAATGTGACGATTTATTATCTTGATATAATTTAAGCTTTCTATTCTCAAATCAAATGTTTGCATATTGCCAAAAATTTAATCAAAACGAATAAAGAACAAATGAAAAGAATAGCTATTCTCATTTTATTTTTGTTTTTTTCCATTCATTTTATTTCTTGTGGTAATAAAACGAAAGTAAGACCTGTTGTTGGATCAACAGAAATGAAATCAAAATCCGGAAAGATTTATAAGATAACAGAATTTATTTCCGAAGATAGTTTATCACATGATTATACGATAAAAGGAAACGGATTTTTAAACCCAATGATTCAATTGAAATATTAAGACAATTTCCTTTGTATAAAACAGTTTTTGCGGACTTAGATTCTAATGGCTTCGAAGAATTATATTTAATTACAAAAACAGGGAAAAGTGGGTTTATTAAAATTCTTGGAATCGCATCTTATAATGACTCAGTTTTTAAAGAGATTGTAACAGCACCTTACGATTCAATAAAATTAGCTGACAAGAGAAAGCCAATTGGCGATTCCATTTATTACTTAAATAGATCTTTTATTATAAAGAAGTTTTTTTCACCGGAAACCCCTATCAACTATGGAGGAGGTATTCATGCGGTATTTGGACCTAGCTCTATTCTAGCACATTATCCATTAAAACTTGATTCGATATATAAGTTAATTGTACATTATCCTAATCCCGATGACATAATTAAAGATGATAAATTACTTATGACACTGGAGGAATTCCAAAAAAATAAAGAAGATCAGGATAGTGTAATCAGCAAACATTAATAGTAATTTGAAAGATAACAATCAATATTAAGGAGCAATCAAATGAACGAAAACTGGAATCATGTAAAACGAAACGACTTTGGTTGGTACGTTGAAGGAGAAATTGAAATCAAAGCCTTCTGGCTGCCTGAAGTTGAATTTGCAAATCAAGAATCGGATGTAAGCGGAAAGATTGCAGAATCAACATTAAAGACATTGAGGTTGAGAATTTTGGAATATAGTTCAGAGTTAGCGCTTCACTCAAATCTAACTTCAGCCTTCCGAGCCGATGCCCTGATAGCATTCAAGATATCAGACGATCTCGGTGGTGGTTTTATGATTGTATTACCAAACGGGTTGATAGATTTTAAAACTATTGCTGTATTAAACAAGGCACGTATGGATTTAGATGAGTTCGATGAGCAGAAGGGAGTAAAAGGGTGGTTGTCTTTCTTCATAATCTTCCATTTATATTTATATCCGTTATTTTCGTTAGCTAGTATTGTTATTATAATAAATGAAGATTTTAAATTGTATCCTGATTTTGAAATTTATTCCTATGTTCGTTACATAATCGGATTAATAATTATGATCATAGGTATAAGAGCAGCTATTGCACTTAAAAGGATTAAACCTAATGCAGTAAAAATTACAAAGCAATTTCTAGTAATTCGTTTATGCTTTGTTATTATTTTTCTAATTCCACCACTTTTAATAGAAATACCATATGAATTAGAGAAGAATATGTATAGTAATTTAACTGCGGACTTGGTTCAATCCGTAGTCTGGTTTTTTGTCTGGATAAAATACTTTAAAGTATCTAAAAGAGTAAAAGCTACTTATTCAATTTCCTAATTAGAATTAAATATTTCCTTCTGATTAAAATAAAAAAGAAGAAACATTTTAAAATTGGTGAAAAATAAAATTAATTTATTTAATTTATCAAAGAAGAGTTATTCTATTGAAAAAATTAAGATTATCAATTAACCAAATATTTAAATTTTATTACCTTTTAACCTATGAACGAAAACTGGAATCTCGAAAAACGAAACAACTTCGGCTGGTACCTTGAAGGCCAAAATGAAGTCAAGGCAATCTGGATGCCTATTGTAATGTTTGAATCTGCTAAGAGCAAACGGATTCATGAAATTACAAGAGAGTTACTTATGAAGAAATTATTAGAGTATTCATCTGATATTATTCCAGGACAAAATTTATTATCCGCAATTTACTCAGATGAAATTATTGTATCTAATGTTTCAGAAAATCTAGGAGGAGGATTTATGATTGTTCTGCCCTCAGGTGTCACGAATTTTCAGACCATTGCAAATAAAAGAGCACCGCAAACATTAAATGATAAGGAAAGTTTTAACAAATACAAAGGTGTCAAAGGTTGGTTAGCATTATTTTGCTTTATTTTAATTTTCATTGTACATTTTTTTTTATGAATACTCCCATTACTATCTCAATGATAGAAAATAATTCTAGGTTAGCTGGCTTTAAAGTAATTTCTTATATTAAAATTGCATGTGGCTTGATCCTTGTAATTTTATCAATCCGAACAGGGATTTATCTTTATAATATAAAACAAAATGCAGTAAAAATTGCTAAACAATACTTAATTCTTTCATTATTTATAAGTTTTCTAACAATATTGTTAGATAGCTCGGTTAAACTACCCAATGAATTAGAACAAAGCAGACATATTACAGCACTTTTTAGTATTTTAATGTCTTTCGTATCTTTTGGGATTTGGTACGGATATTTGAATGCCTCAAAAAGAGTACAAGCGACTTATTTTTCTTCTAATGAGTTAAGTGCTGACGAATGATCTTAACTAATCAAATTAACTTGATGCGATTGGACATTTACAGTGTTATAGAAAAGAAAAAAACAACTTTTTTTTAAAATTTTCTCCTTATATCTTCTTCGTCCTCTCCACCAGCATAGCAATATTCTCACTAATCGGATGCAGCCGCTCTTCCAGAGTCTGTTTCAGATCCTCGAACCTGTCTAAGTAATTCTTCTCTATCTCCAGCACTCGCTGATCCAGCTTCGATACCTTATCAGTATGAATCTTCCATATATACGCTATCAGCGCAAGTACCGGTACCTGTGATATGATCCCTGTTATTATGTCAGTCGCCATTTCTGTTTTTGATTAATGAACTGATTCGTTTTAAGGTGCAGTTAAAGTACGGATAATATTAACCGTATGGTTCTGTTTGCCGGCAGACCCACATCTGTATATATTGCAATATATCTCAATCCTCTTGTGTATGCCGGATTTATTACCGTTACCTGTTTCAGGTTTGGTGCAATTGCAGCTAATAGCGGCAGATTCGCCTGTATCGTTTCATTGTGATAAGCAACAGGATATAAGTCGTTACTATCTCCCTGGCTGTTAGTCATTATTGAAAGCTCCGATGCGTCAAGATTCGTTACAGGAACTTCAATAGCAACGAGTACCATTCCATTCAAATCCACCAAAGGTCCCTGCCCGCTAACGGGGATTGTGTAGTTTAGTGTTTCGGTTCTTACTGGATATTTTTCACTGCTCATTTTTTTTTCGTAATTGTTTTTAATTAATATTCGATGGTGAATAGGCAATGGGCAATAGGCAATAGGCAATAGGCAATTGTGAATGTTCAGAAAGAAATTCGCCTGTAACTCGCCCACCTTGTACCCCTTGAACGCGAAACTGCGGTAACTCGTAATTCGTAATTCGTAACTCGTAATTCATACGTTGATCCTCCCGTAAGCTTCCACCACTCCCCCAAAATCAAACTCCTTCATCCTCATCTTCACATTCGGCGTAAGGTTGCTGCTCTCTACTACCTGCTGTATATTGTTATATGAAACAGACAATATGTTTTCAGTCTTCATATCCATTCCGTATGTTTCATATTTCTTCATCAGATACGAACCCGCAGACAGCATCAGAACAGCTTCGGCTATGTCACCTGGTACGTTGCAGATCCTGTAACTTTCATCGGTGAATGAGCTGTCAATGTTTCCGGAAAGGTTCAGAACTGTATCAGATACTATTTCAGTAAATGTGTATTCACCGGTGTCTGTAACAATCCTGTCCCCTGTTCTGAACTCTGTTTCAAACTCTGTTCCGGTTCCTGTTACTTCTGCCGTACCTGCAGTTCCTGATACAGTTCCGGTGCCCGTGATGTTCCTGTAACCGGCTCTGTATTTGATACGGATACAGTTGCTGTCATTGTCCCTGCTGCTGTTTCCGAAACTGTAACTTTTCAGTAACCGTATCAGTCCCGGTTTCCTGCCTTCGTATATGTAAACTGAATTCTCTATCGTGTCACCGGCTCCGGTTATTATGTCTTCATAGGAAGAGGTTTCGGAATTGAAATCCTGCAGCTGAAGTATGTCAAACACTGGCCAGTTCTTTAGGTAAAGTTTGTCTGCTGCTGAATCTGATTCCGGTACAGTGAAATATTCTACAAGTTCGCTATATTCCAACTGCCTGTTACAGGCGCTGCTGATTCTGAATGATGCTCTTCTGATAAGGTTCTGTAAATAGTGATCCTGAGATGTGTCAACATCATCTATACCGAGAACTTCTTTTATGTCGGATATTGTTACCAATGTTTTTTTCAATTAGGGATTGGGATTTATAAGTTACGAATTACGAGTTACGAATTACGAACGAATTTTTTATTTGCCCGGAATTCTCTCTGCAATTTGCGCTACAAGTTAAGAGCAAGGCAGGTAACTTGAAACTTGAATCTGCTTTCAATTCGTAACTCGTAACTTGAAACTTGAAACTGCTTATGCCCCTATCGACGCCAGTCTCGCCTCAAGGTCTCTCTTTGCTTTCAGTATTTTCTCAGCCGCTGATTCTGATTCTATGTATGTTCCCTTTAACTGATCCAGACGCTTATCGGGTAGTCCTGTTACTGTCTGTCCGGGTTCATACTGTGCACCTTCTTCCCAGAATCTTTCTATGCAGATATATTTTTTTGTTTCAGCCATGATTTTTTTAATTTAATTTTTGAAATGTTATTTAAATGTTTACTTACTTTTTTTTATTTACTTATTTAAAAATCAGACAACGGATTTATTTTTCACTTTTTCACATCCCCACGTTTATATTTTAATGATCAAAATCCGAGTCTGACTTTTTTAAATTTAAAATCTTAAATTTTAAATCTTAAATGGTAACTTTAACTTGCCCGCCTTTTCTGCTTCGCCTCTGCGAAGCGGAAAAGAGGGAGGCAGATCATTTGACATTTGACATTTGACATTTGACATTTGACATTTGAAACTACGGTCCCGTTACCATTTTAACATAAGCATCCCCATCAAATGCTGTATGTCAAATCTCTCCGATGTCTTCACGAATAACAGATCCTTTTCAAACGCACTGTTACCGCCGACAACCGCCGAGTCCGACATTCTCATCAGCATTCCTTTTCTTTCCCTGAGAACGCTCCACCAGAGGTTACCGAACAGGAGTATGGGTCTTGACGCTGACGCTGTTCCGTCATTGAGTTCTTCGCTGAGATTAAATTTGTATCCGAGAACTTCTTTTGTTTTCCAAACTCTGTCTGTGTCGAACATCGGTCTTCCCTGTGTGTCAACAAGCGAGATTATAATGTTCAGTATGGCTCTGTGCATGTACCACTGAGGATCTGAGTTGCCGAATTTTTTCAATCCGACGCTCCTTACAGCTGTCATCATTGAGATCAGCTTCGCCCATGTCATTGTGTTCGGATTCTGTCCGGAAAGGATGACTGAATTTATTGATCCTGCGCTGAACGCTCCGGTGATAGGCGAACCGGTTCCGAGAAATCCCTGCGCGTCTTCTTTCTGTGACATTGCAGACGCTGTTATTTCGGCAAGCTCGGATATGATATCAACTTCCTCGTCATCATACAGCTCTTGTGACAGTCCTGTAACTACATCAAGTTTCTTTGCAGTCCATACTATCTGTGAAAATGTCGGATTCGATTCCGTTGCAGTTGCTGCTTCGTTTGTGGATGTCGCTGTTACACCGGTAAGTAATTTTGGCTGCTTGAATGTCTTTCCGCCCATTGTCTTCACCCTGCATTTCTGCCTGAATAGTCCGTAATCATTTAAAAGCTTTATGACTTCCATTTCATATTCATCCGGAACAAGATATCCGCCCTGCGAATCTGTTCCTTCTGTGTTCAGTGCTTTTGTGAAGACTACGTTCTTGAGGAACTTCCTGAACTTCAAATTATCCACCTGCCTCTGCGACTTCCCCTGTTTCTCTGCTTCTGAAATCTCCGATTCCGGCAGCTTCATGTATTTACGGTCAACTTTGTCAGTGTACTCTTTCAATGCTGTGTTAACTGTTTCTCCTATTACCTTTGCGAAGTCCTTCATTGTCAGTTTCACTTCGCCTGCGCTGTTTTCAGTATCAAGCGTTTCTTCGTCTTTTACAACTCCGACAACCCCAATGTTTGCCAAAGCGATTATTCCAATACTTCCAGCAAACGAAAAGTCTAAGGGAATCACAAGAAAGACAAAAACCGCAAGCATACCAAAAACCCACGCATACTGTTTTAGTTTCATTTAGATTTTTTAATTTAATTTTTGAAATAAATTTTATTACTGTTACTTTAAACGTAACTCCCCCCTCTCCTTACCAAGGAGAGGTGTGTAATTCGTAACTTGAAACTTGAAACTCACTACCCCACACACTTAGACCTTACCAAGAAATTTGTTAATAGCCCCGGAAACAATCTCAGGTATGGAATCAATGAACTGCTTATACTGCTGATCCTTTATCTGTTTTATGTCCCCTGCTATTCCCGCAAATTTACAGGAAAAGTCACTGCTTATTGTTTCTATTTTTGATTCTATTTCTTTTTTCATTTCCTTTACATCCACTGCTCCTTCTATTTTTCTGAGACGGACACTGAGCTCTTCAATGATCTTGTCCCGTTCGCTGTTGAAGTACTCGTTAGTCAGTATCCCTTTCATCTCCTCACTGCGAAGTTCTTTATACATCAGGTTTACAGCATCCGGATTTGCAGGAATAATAACTGCTGAGTATTCGAGCAATTCCCACTCATTAAAATAATCAGCTCCGTTCTTTGATTCAGGCATAGTTAAAGGCATCCAGCCAACGCTCCAGGTGTTCATGAAACCTTCCTTGTTGAAAATCATAACGTCGTTTGCAAGGGGGGTGTCTGCGAACTTAGTCTTTGCAACAACTCCGTGCTCTTCAACTGCCCTGTATAAACTCTTTCCGATTATGGCTTTCGAGGGTTCAGGAGTAGAGAAGAAACCGAGATTGTGAGAGTAAAGCACAATCGGATTCTTTGAATAGTTTTCATCAAACATACCTTTCGGGTTCAGTATTTCTCCGTAACGGTCTATTGTGTCCGTTGATATGAAATGTTTTATGGTCCGTTCAGCTTCGTTGAAGTCTTTCTTCTCGCTGATGAATGTTTTTTTGTTTATTTTCATTTTATATATAGTTTTTTAAATTATTTTATTAACCATTAAAGACATCTGGAAAACTCAACCAACAAACTTTACTACTCCCCCTCTCCTTACCAAGGAGAGGGGGCTGGGGGGTGAGGTCGTAACTCGTAACTTGAAACTTTCAACTTTTAACTTTCCCACTATAATACACCGGTATTATCAATTCATCAGCACTTGGATCCAGAGACGGCTCATAATTCCTCTGCTGTCTTATCTCATTCCTTGTAACTGTTCCTGTTTCAAGCAGCATTCGCTCGCACTGTATCCGTGTCTTTTCGTCTTCTGCTGTCGGGAATTCCCATTTTAAGTCGAACTTTTTATTGTAATTTTTCTTTATGAAATTATCGTATGGTGTGAATATGAAATTTGATAATGGTAAGATTGTGTTTACTGTGAAGCTCTGCAGCGAAGCATAAGCGTTTGCGTAATTTACCTGGTCTGTAATTGCCATGATTACTTTCGGTACACGGAATATGCTGAAGACTTCATCCCGGACTGCAAGACGTGACTTGATATAGTCAACTTCCTTCGGGTTGTCCTGATACTTGGAACGCTTGATCCCTCCTTCTAATATTGTCATCCTTCCGGATTTTTCAGGACCCTTGAATCTCTGCTCCCACTGCTCCCTGAGTCTGTCAAAGATATCATCGCTGAGTTTCTTTTCTGTTTCCAGAAAGAAACCGGGACGGGCGTCGTTGCGGTAAAAGTTGCTCTGATACCGTGACTGGTAATAGTCGCTGAGAAGCGTGTCAACAAGCGCTGATATGGTTGCTTTTCCTTTGAAGTTGCTTAACGGATCCGGAAGACGGAAATGTATTATTTCATCTGCGGTGTAGGTTATTTCCTTTCCCCTGTCATTGTATTTGTAAACGAATCCGGAGTAGTCTCTGCTGAATTCCATTCTGACACGCTCAGGGTTCAGTAACAGTATCTCTTCCGGCATGTTCAGCCGGTTTCTGACAATGTAACCGTAAGCGTTTCCGAACAGGTCGAGGTGAACTACAGTTAAATAGAGAATGTCCCTGAATGTCTGTCCGTAAATGTTGACGCTCTTCATCAGGTCAAGGAAAGGGTGATGTATCCGTTCTTTTAATTTCTTCCCGTTTTGCTCATAGAGATAAACTTCTGCTTTGGCTACGTTTTCTGCTCTGGCATTTATGCAGGAATAGGCGAAGGATCTGTAATACTTTAGTATGCTGTCAAAGCCGCTGCTCCCGAAAAGATCTGTCCAGGATCCTGCTTCGGTTAGGGAGAAGGATGCTGTTTCCGGTACGGGTGAGGTACGGTTAAGGTGACGGTTGAAGATAAGGTTTCTGATAATGTTCAGTGACTGTTTCAGCATAGTAGCAGTTTACTACCTTAATTTATTTAGTATGTGATGTTTACTACTATACAAACATAATAAGAATAAATTTAAAATCAAACAGGAAAGTTGGGGATCCCTCGGAAGAGAGAATCAGGAAATGTATCTGTCTTAAGAACTCTGGGATTCGAAGAATAGGTTGGAATCAACTTTCTGAGTCCTGCAAGAGTGTAAGCAAGACCAGAAAGGATGATATAAATCATTATCCAACGGGTGGATAAGGATCTTTCTTAACATATGTATTCTTGTCTCTAATCTTCCCATCAATTCCATGTATAATTAATTCTCCACCATTTGAGTTAATTACGATTGTTTTTCCTTGCTCTATCGCCTTTTCTTGAGTGTGATGTGCTTTGTTAAAGGAGAAACATTTCCTTCTTTTTGGTTTCCCAGTGATTGGCTTTTTTACAACATGTACATTGCTCATACCATTTACCTCCTTTCATATACATATTTCAAATGCATATTTTTGATAGTCAATTATTTTTCGTGAATCTTTATTTTCAATCCAAGCTTTTTCTTTGTGAGAATAATCTTTTAACTCTGTTGCAGAAAAATTCTTGAATTTATCATGAATTGTTCTTAATGTATTTATTTCTTTTTCATCGAAGATTTTTTCATCAAACTCTTTTTTCCTTTGAAAATTTTCAGTCACTCCCCATCTTTCAAGACTTTCTATAATATTAATTACATTCTTTTTAAATAACCAATTATACAAAGCATCATATTCGCTCGGAACAGGGCCAAACTCAATTGCTCTATATCGTGAGCCGCTAATACCTTGGCTATATAATTTATAATGATGGAAATCAGCATAAAAAAGTAGTTTGTTCAATTTTGTTTTGAACACACCATCCGAATTCAAAAAAAACAAAACCATATAGATAAACTTATTGAAATTTGGTTTCATATAACCTGTATCTTTTCTAATTTTGTGTGGCCAAACTAAATCAATCCATTCAATTTCTTTTATAGTATTATTCAATTCACTAGTTCTAATTTTTAACTCTTTCAATTCATCTTTGGAAAAAAATGAATTCTTGTTTCAATTAGTTTTAAAAATTGTGTAGGATCTTCTATTAGCCTTAAAAGAGAATTATGTGATTCATTGGGAATTGCACCTTTCTCGTAATTTGCATATGTGTTTTCACCCCAACCTAACGCAAGGGACATTTTTGTTTTACTAAATCCATATTTTTCTCTCAACTCCGTTATTTCAGATGGAAACATTAGATTAAATTTTTCTCTATATTGATTATATATTTGAGTTAAACTTAAATCGCCCATTTCGGCATCAACTATTTTCTCCTTACAATTATCACATTCATAATAAGTTTCATTAATTGTAAACTTCTCCTTTCTAAATTCTACTTCGTTGACTTTGTGTATTAGAGTTGTTTTGCAATCACAAATAGGGCATTCCATAATTTCCTCCGGTTTTTTTGTTATTTAAATTCTTAATGGATTATTATTATTTGAGTTTGTTTTTTTAAAGGGGTAAGATAATGTCTTTCTTGCTTTGTGAAAAGAAAGACAAACAGGCTTTTTACTTTCTCTTCGTTCACTAATTTTGATATATATCTCATCACTGCTTGTAAGTGGAGATACTTTACCAAAAATCCAAATATAAAAATTATTTTGTGAATGGTCTTGCATAGGACCATCAACATAATCAATTATTTCTAATCCAAGAATTATTTCTTTAGCTATTAAGAATGTAAGTCCCAAGTCCATTATACCTTTTGTTACTTCATCTCTGGGAACGAAATAAATATCATAGACTTGAATCAAAACTCTTAATTCATTTAGATAATTCTGTATTTTATCAGATGAAATCAAATTAAACCTCCATTTTATAGTGTAAAATAATATTATTTTTTGAAATAATCAATATTTATTCCACTATACGGTGGAAAACATTATATTAATTTTTTCCAGATTATTTTGTTCCTATTGACAGATTTCAAAACATTTTTCTCTTTAAGAATTTGTGCAATGCTTCAGCTTAAAAAAGGAATTTAATATTATTATTTGATTTACGACGAATATGTAAAAAATTGCAAATTAAAAATAAAAAACCTCCGTACAATTTTGTAAAACAATTCAATAAATGGCGGAGGTTAAATTAAAGGAAGAACAAAATATGAAAGAACAATTAACTGTCGAGCGACAGTTAAGATTGGGATCAATTTCTGTTTAAAAATAATTCAATCTTTGTTAGTATTTTATTGTGAAGAATTTATAATACTTACGTAAGCTGGCAAGGTCGTTTCTTACCACTCTCAATGCTAGATTCGGTTTAAAGAGAATGAAGCTCATTCCGTCACTGTCGATGTTGGCTTAGATTTCTGTTTATGTTCAGTAACTGATTCAGTATAGTAACGATTAGTTACATTATTTTTAAAGTATGTGATATTTATTACAATAACCGATTAAAAATCCCGTTGTGCTGACCTTTTACTTTCATAACAAAATATAATTTAATAATTTGATATTTTTTTAATTTATACATACACTAAATTTTGAATACATATTAAACAGAAATAAAATTAAATTGCATTACTCTATAAATTATTTTCAGTATGAATATTTTTGAAATTCATAAAAATATCATAGATAATTATGAATCATTTATAAAAAGCTTTATAAACATTCATAATAAAAAGATACACGATAAAATTCAGGAAGAGCTTAATTCAAAAAAACTCTGGCCTGATCCACTTATTCAATTTAATCCAAACTATGAAACCGGTGAATCGTTTGATAATTTAGTAACAAAGAATAATTTAAATCCGGAAATTAAAACATTTTTGGAGACTATAAATTATATAAAACATCAGGCAGAAGCTATTAAATTAGGTACTGCCGGTAAAGACTTCATAGTAACTTCAGGTACCGGTTCCGGTAAATCACTTACTTTCCTTGCTACAATCTTCAATCGTATATTAAATAATAACCCGGGTAAAAAAGGTGTCAGAGCAATTATTGTTTATCCAATGAATGCTTTGATTAATTCTCAATCAATTGAGATAGAAAAATTCAGGAATAATTATAAAGATTCACTAAATAAGGATTGTCCAATAAATTTTGCTCAATACACCGGACAGGAAGATGAATTGGAAAGAAATAGGATCAGAGAAGAATTACCGCATATAATATTGACAAATTATATGATGCTGGAATTGATTCTTACCAGGTCAACTGAAAGAAGTTTCCGTGAATCAGTTTTTGATGATTTAGAGTTTCTGGTATTCGATGAATTACATACTTACAGAGGAAGGCAGGGATCAGATGTTTCAATGCTTATCAGAAGAATAAAAAATAATTGTAGCAATAAATTGATTTGCATGGGAACTTCAGCAACAATGATATCAGATGAAAATTCGACCACAGATGAAAAAAAAAAAATAGTAGCAGAAGTTGTTTCAAAAATATTTGGTGATAAGTTTGATGAATCTCAGATCATAAATGAATATTTAACTCCTTCACTTGGTAATTTTAAAGAAGAATTAAATCCTGAAGAAATAAAAAAATGTTTAGTTGCAGATATCAATATAAGTGATGGTGAAAAAGAATTCGAAAATAATTGTTTAGCAAAATGGATCGAAAGAAAAATTGCATTAGAGTTAAAAGATAAAATATATGTAAGAAGAAAACCTTTAAATTTGGAATCGATTTCAAAAGAACTGGAATTGATTTCCGGAATAGAAAAAGAATCCTGTAAAATCAAGATTTCAGAGCTGCTTAAGTGGGCTTCTGTATTAAATTTAAGAGAAAATAAATCAAGAACTCAGCCGTATGACCGGAGCTGAATTTATTTGTGTTTACAAAAATAAATCAAAAGATAAATTAGAACCCCGGGAATTTAAGATAAATTATGACGAGGATGAAAAAGCTGAGGGAGGATATTTAATTCCTGATTTGAGTATTTGGAATCCTGATGATAATATAGATGACTTACCCGATTCTTATTTTAATATTAAGAAAGATGGAACACGTAAAATCAAAAAAGAATATGTTAATCGCATACCGCAAAAATTATTTTATGATGAATCCGGAAATTACTCTGAAAAACATGCAATGAAATATGAAGGATGGTATATGCCGGCTAAGTTATTGTTTGATCCATCCAGTGGAACATTTTTTGATACTAAAACAAATGAAGGTACTAAGCTTACAAAGCTTGGATCGGAAGGAAGAAGCACTTTTACAACAGTTTTATCCTTTTCTATTTTGAAAAATTTAGCAGACAATGAATATGGTTTTGAAGATCAGAAGTTACTAAGCTTTACAGACAACAGACAGGATGCCGCTTTACAGTCAGGACATTTTAATGATTTCTTAGATGTGATCAAATTAAGATCAGCTATTTATTTTGCTTTAAAAAATTCAGCAAATATTAATCTTGATTTTACAACTCTTCCGGATGCTATTTTCAAATCCTTAAATTTGAATCAAAGTGAATATGCAATCAGCCCGGGCGATTTCCCTTCATCTATTAAGGATAATGAGAATGCCTTTAAAGAATATCTCATGCACAGAGCTATATATGACTTAAGAAGAGGCTGGAGAGTAATTTTACCTAATCTTGAACAATGTGCTTTACTGGAAATTGATTATGCTCAGTTAAAGGAAAATTGTGAATATGAAGAAGCATGGAAAGATTTAATTTTACTTAAGATTTAGATATTAAAGAAAGAATGGTTTTATTTATGAAGTATTGGATTTTTCAGAAAAGAATATGCTATTCATAGTGAAAACTATTTAACAAGCGAAGCAATAAAGAAAAAAGAAAGATCATTTTCGAAAAGTTAAAAGATCCCTGGAAATTTGACAGAGATGAAGATATTAATGAACCTTATTACTTAAGATTGGAAACATTACCTGAAAGAATAAGGATTTTTCATAAAAGCATAGGATATAGCAGCAGTCTGGGAAAATACATCAAAAAATTTGCAAAAGATCATAATGTAATTTTTAATGGTGATATTTATTTAGATTTTATGACAAAGTTTTTAAAAAACTTTCCGGCGCCGGTTGGATTAATATTGAAGAGTTAAAATCAAATGATAGAAAAGTAAATATTTATCAGTTAAACTTAGATAAGATCATTTGGAAGATTGGAAATGAAAAAAACATAAAAGTAGATTTGGTAAAACAAAGATCATATAAAAATTATGAACTAAAACCAAATATATTTTTTCAGTCAATCTATAAAATAGATTTTAAGAAATATAAAACTTTCAAGGGTAATGTTCACACAGGGCAGAACAGTAATGAAGAAAGGCAGTTGAGAGAAGCGAAATTCAGAGAAGGAGTTATAAGTGCACTATATTGCTCACCAACAATGGAATTAGGAATTGATATTTCAACATTGAATGTAGTCCACATGAGGAATGCTCCTCCAAATCCATCTAACTATGCTCAAAGAAGCGGTCGAGCTGGAAGAAGCGGTCAGGCAGCGCTTGTATTTACTTATTGTTCCGGATTCAGTCCTCACGACGTTCATTATTTTAAAAACTCTGCAAAAATGGTCGCAGGTAATGTAGTCCCTCCAAGACTGGAAATCAATAATGAAGAATTATTAAAAACACATCTTAATGCTGTATATCTGTCAGAATTAAATCTAAACGAAATAAATTTATCTATTTGTGATCTGATTGATGAAACAAATAAAGATATGCTCTTACTTAACGAGGATGTTAATAATAAATTAAAGATCTCTGATAAACAGAAAGATTCTCTTTTGATTAAATTCAAAAAAGTAATTAAAGATTTTGAATCTGATTTAAAAATATATAAATGGTTTAATGATGACTGGATAAAAAATGGAATAAACAGGTTTCCTGAAAGTTTTAACAATGCATTAGACAGATGGAGAAGTCTATACAGATCTGCAATATCTCAGTTAAGTAATGCTACGAATATCATAAACAGCGGAACTTTTACTACAAATCACGAACAAATGAAAGCAGCAAGAAGAAATCAATATCAGGGAAATATCCAATTAGATCTTTTAAAAAATAAAACTGGCTCTAATACTTTATCTGAATTTTATCCTTACAGATATTTAGCATCAGAAGGATTTTTACCGGGATATAATTTTACCAGATTACCATTAAGAACATACATACCTGTCGGAAATTCAGGTGCTTATGTTTCAAGACCAAGATTTTTAGCTTTAAAGGAATTCGGTCCTGGAAATTTAATTTATCATAACGGTTCAAAATACAGAATCGAACAATTATTAAAACAGGATATTGAAAACAGCAGAACTGAAGCTAAGATTGTTAATTCTTCAGGATATTTTCTGGAAGGTGCAGAAAAGAATTTTGAGATTTGCCCCCTAACCGAAGTAGCTTTGAATAATACAAACAGTGAAATTATTACACAGTTATTGGAAATGAGCGAGACTAGAACTGAAGAACAGAACAGAATATCCTGTGAAGAAGAAGAAAGATTATCACATGGTTATGATATGAAAACATATTTTTCTATTCCATCAGGAATTGATACTGTTGTAAAAGCAAAAGTTTTAAATGCAAATGAAAATTTTTTAAATCTTTGTTTTATTCCAACGGCTAAACTAACAAGAATAAATAAAAATGGAAAGTAAAAGAAAAGGAAGGATTTCTTATTGGACTATCTTCCGGTTTGTTTAAGAAGGATTCACAACGAAAATTCAAATGAACCGATCGGAACCGTAAAATTATTTACAACAGATACTGCTGACTGTTTATATATTGAACCAATTAAATCTTTAGCTCTAACTTATGAAGGTGTATTGACTCTTCAATATGCTTTAAAAAGAGCAATTGAAAGTTTATTTCAGATTGAATCAAATGAAATAGGTGTCGAACTAATGGGAGATAAAACAAATTCTAATATATTTTTATATGAAGCATCCGAAGGGAGCCTGGGTATTCTTTCTCAGTTTGTTGAAGATCAGGCAAAGTTCAATTCTATAATACTTGAAGCAATAAAAATATGCAGATACGATGATGAGAATTACAAAGAACCTGCTTCTTATGATGATCTTCTAAGTTATTATAATCAACAGTTTCACAAAGATATTGACAGATTCTTAATCAGAGATGCATTAGATAAACTCAAAATCTGTGAAGTAGAATTAATAACTACAAATTCATTTTCGAATTATGAAGAACATTACAAAAAGATATTAAGCAAAATAGATAAGAATTCTTCTACTGAACTTAAATTTCTGAATTTTTTACATGACAGAGGTTTAAGACTTCCGGACGATGCACAAAGAAGAGTTAATGGAATTTATTCTCAGCCGGATTTTTATTACAAACCCGGAATTCATGTCTTTTGTGATGGTAGTCCTCATGATGATCCTGAAAACATTTTGAAGGATACAACAATTAGAGATGTAATAAGGAACAGCGGAGAAGAAGTTATAGTATATCATTACAAAGAAAGTTTAGAAGAACTCATTTCAAAAAGGTCAGATATATTTAAGAAAGTAAAATAAATGACTTATCAGGCAGGAGCATTAATACGTGTTCGAAACAGAGATTGGATAATCCTTCCATCCAGAGATAAAAATTTATTGCTTCTGAAACCTCTTGGTGGCGCTGAAGAAGAAATAACCGGTATTTATCTACCGCTATCATTTGCCTCTGATTCTATCACATCTTCGGAATTCCCATTTCCAAATACAGATGATATTGGTGATTTACATTCTTCAAAAATACTTTATAATGCTGCACGGTTATTATTCAGAAACGGAAGCGGTCCTTTCAGAAGTCTGGCAAAACTATCTTTCCGACCACGTTCATATCAGATGGTTCCTTGATCATGTCTTTAAAACAAGAAGTTGTAAGATTATTGATTGCTGATGACGTAGGTGTTGGAAAACCATTGAAGCTTTATTGATAATAAAAGAACTTCTTGAAAGAAAAGAAATTGAAAGTTTTGCTCTTATTTGTCCGCCGCATTTATGTGACCAGTGGCAGACAGAAATGAAGGATAAATTTGGAATTGAAGCGGTTATTATAAGATCCAATACGCAGGGGAAGTTAGACAGAGAAATTCAGACCATAAAAGATGTCAGTGTGTATGATTATTATAAATATCAGATAATCTCTATTGATTATATAAAATCAGATCAGAGACGACAGGTTTTTATTCAACAGTGTCCCAAAATGATAATTGTTGATGAAGCGCACACTGCAACTAAACCTGCAGGAGCTTCAAGAAGTCAGCAGCAGAGATATAATCTGATCTATGAAATTTCAAAAAGGAAAAGCAAAATCTTATTTTATTAACCGCAACACTTCACAGCGGAAAACAGGAAGAGTTTCAGTCTCTTCTCGACTTCTTAATAATGAATTTGAAACCCTTGACATAAATCTTTCCACACAAGTTCAAAGGAAAAACTTGCTGAACATTTTGTACAAAGAAGAAGAGCAGACGTAGTGAAATGGCTTAATGAAGAAACACCTTTTCCTAAAATAGAATCTGAAGAAATAGGATTTAATATTTCCGGTAAATATCTTGAAGTATTCAATGATGTATTAGGCTTTGCGCAGAATCTTACTTTAAAAGAAAATAAAGGAGAGAAAACAAAAAGATATAACTACTGGGCTGCTCTTGCATTACTCAGAGGAGTTATGTCCAGTCCTTCTGCCGGAATAGAAATGATAAAGAATAAATTGCAAAAGAATGTTGAGTTAAACCCTGAAGAAGACTATAGTGAAGCCAATCCATTACTTGAAGATGAATTTAATTCCGGTATGGACAGTGATTACTCTCCGTCTGATCTTGTAAACAAAGGCGACTTAACAACTTCAGAAATTAAAAATTTGAAAGTTATATCGGAAAAGCTTGAAGAACTAAAAGACATAAGTGAGGATTCAAAAGCAAAACTTGCAGCGGATATGGTTTTGAAATGGCTGACGGACGGATATAGTCCTGTAATTTTTTGCAAATATATAGCTACTGCAAAGTACATTGGGGAATTACTTTCAACAGAAATAAGAAAAAAATACAAGGATGCTGATATTCAAGTAATCACAAGTGAGGATCCTGATGAATTAAGAAAAGAGAGAATTAATGATATGTCAAAATCTAAAAAAAGAGTACTTATTGCAACTGACTGTCTAAGCGAAGGAATAAATCTTCAGGATTTATTCAATGCTGTTCTTCATTATGATCTTCCTTGGAATCCTAATAAACTTGAACAACGGGAAGGCAGAATTGACAGATATGGACAGACTAATCCGATAGTGAAAACCTGTCTTATATACGGGAGCAATAACCCGGTAGACGGAGTTGTGCTTGAAGTTATAATCAAAAAAGTAAAACAGATCAGAAAAGATATTCTTGTTTCTATTCCGTTTCCGGAAGACAGTAAATCAATTATGGATGCAGTTCTCCATTCGGTTCTCTTAAATAAAAAATATGGAAAATCAGTGGATCAATTTGCAATCAGTTTTAATGACGATACAAAAATCAAAGATTACAAATCTAAAGTTACCCGGGAATTAGATGCTGCTGCCAAAAGAGAAAAGGAATCGAGGAGTATATTCGCTCAGAATGCAATAAAGCCGGCAGAAATTGAAGAAGACCTGAAGCAGACAGATATTTCAATTGGAGATCCGGATGACGTAAAAGATTTCGTATTGAGTGCATTACAAAGAATAGGTGTTCAGATCTCTGAATTTAAAAAAGGATACAAGTTATTTACTACAAATCTGCCTCAGGAATTGAAAGGATTGTTAAATGGTGAAAATGAAATCAAGATAAGCTTTTATTCTCCAACACCGGAAGGATATAAATACATTGGAAGGAATCACATATTTGTTGAACAGTTATGTAATTACATAATGGGGAATTCAATACAGCATAATATTAATTCAGGAGCTGCAAGAGCTTCCGTCATAAGAACTAAAAATGTAAATATAAAAACAACTTTGTTATTATACCGGGTTAGAAATGTAATTGAAGAAAGAAACAGTAAGAATCAATTGGTTGCAGAGGAGATGATCATGACTGGATATGAAGGAAGTGTTTCTACTAAAGTGAAATTCCTGACAATTGAAGAATCAAAGAATTTATTATTCAATAATATTCCTTCAGGTAATATTACCAAACAATCTCAGGATTCTTTTCTGCAGGAAGAAATTAATGATATAAAACTTCTTCAAACAGATTTTGATAAAATTGCATTTGAGAGAGCAGAAAATCTTGTTGAGTCGCATGAGCGATTCAGAAAAACAGTTGGCGGATTTAAGTATCAGACTGTGAAACCGATATTGCCGATGGATCTGATGGGGGTTTATATATTATTACCGGATAAAAATTAAATTTATGAATTCTGTAAATAAAGATATCGCAAATGAGAGAAGAGCCAAATTAAAAGACTTCTTAGAAAAGCTGACTCAATCACCTACGATAACAAATAAAGAAATTAAACGAATGTTCAATTTTGATTTTCCATCGTCAATAATTGTCACTATGGCTAACGGTATTTTAAATGTTGCAATTGATTCGGACGACAAAACAGAAGCAGGTGTAAAATATGAATTAGATACATGGGCATTCGCTTTGATGAGCAAACTAAATTCAAAAATAAAAAATATTAATTTTTATATATTTTGGAGACAGAACTATGAACAGTTATTAAAAACAAAGTGGTTTTATTTATTTATGATTAGACTTTCATATCTAAATAATCACAGACCAAAAGATTTCGAATTTAATGTTTGCACAATTCAGTATGAACTTCAAGTTGCAAAAAAAAGACCTATTCATAATTGGATAGATATAGTAGAAAATATTTCATTTGACAATATATATAAACCTGATCAATTGAATGAGCGGAGAAATAAATCTAAACATAGTGAAGAGGATGCTGAGCAGAATGAAATTATTAAAAATCTACAAATAAAATACCCATCCGCATTTATATTTAAAGAATTTCCTATTTTTTTAGTGATTTACCAAATTATAAAAATGCGGGAATAGAATTGATATTATGTTTGCCGATGAAAAGAATAATATTATTATTGAAGTTAAAGTAGGATTGATAGATTTGGAGGTAGCAAGTCAAATTCTCAATTACTATATATTTACAATTTGTCATCGTAACTGTTTTGAAATTCAAGATTGGGAGCATATAAAAGGAGATAAAGAAATTAGTTGTATTATTTTATGCAAGAGAAAACATCCAATGCTTGATGAATTGTTAAAGATGTATGGTCAATTTGGATTCAATAAAATTAAAGTAATTGAAAAAACATCCCAGGGATATCCGGGATTTATTATTTATTAAAATATGAAATTCCCCTCCATCAGAATCGAAGGCTCAATTTTTTCATCCGACATACTAGAGAAGATCGAGCAGGGTGATATAGCCGGACAGCTTCCGAAAGACTTTGGTTTTGAATCTAATACAAAGGTTAAGGATGAGATTGCCATTGCATGGGCTGATGCGAATTCATACTGGAAAGTTTTTAAAGGAAGAGTTGATAATTTAAAGGAAGGTGATTCGGGAACTTCCGAGACAAGAAAATTCTGGATCACTCCTTTTCTTGGTCTTCTTGGATATGAAATTGAAAATTATAAGTCCGCAAAGGTAATATCCGGAAAAAATTATGCAATCAGTCATTTTGCATCCAACTTAGATAACTTCCCCATCCATATTATGGGAGTTAATGATTCACTCGATAAGAAAAGAGAATCAGGCGGTCCGAGAATGTCACCTCATTCTCTTTTACAGGAATATATTAATCTTACTGAATATTTGTATGCGATCCTTTCCAATGGTCTGACTTTAAGGTTGCTACGTGACAGCAGCCGGTTAGTGAAGTTATCTTATATTGAGTTTGATCTTGAGAAAATGTTCGAAGAAGATCAGTTCACTGATTTTGCTGTGCTTTTCAGGTTGCTTCATTCATCGAGAATGCCTTCAAATAAGGATACTGCTTCAGAGTCTCTCATAGAAAGATATCATCTCGATGCACTTGAATCAGGTGAAAGAATAAGGAGCGGTCTTTCACTCGCTGTGGAAAATTCTATAAAACAATTCGGAACGGGCTTTCTGAATAATCCTTCTAATGCTGAACTTATAAAAGCGATCGAATCAACTGATGCAAATAAAGAACTGCTTCATATCAATCTGCTTCGGCTGATCTATAGAATTCTTTTTCTGATGGTAATTGAAGAAAGAGGATTGGTTTACCCTGAGAAGTCAGACAAGAGTCTAAAAGAGATTTATTATAATTATTACAGTGTCAGCTCCATCAAGAAAATATCTGAGCTGAAATATCTTTCGAACGGGAGATTCAATAATCTATGGACACAATTAAAAAACACATTCCTTCTTTTGAAAATGAACATTCCGGGAAAGCTCTCGGACTTAAGCCGCTTGCCGGAGATCTCTTCGGAGAAAGGGCAATTGAACTTCTCAGAAACTGTGATTTGGAAAATAAATATCTGCTTGAATGCCTGAACAATCTTAACTTTTACAAGAACGAAAAAGGGCAGCAGTTCCGCGTGAACTATGCCGCGTTGAGCGTGGAAGAGTTCGGATCTGTGTATGAAGGATTGCTTGAGTTTAAACCTGTCATTCAAAAGACAAACGGGAAATATGAATATTCCTTTGGAAGAGGAGACGAGCGCTCTAAGTCCGGATCTCATTATACTCCCGATGAACTCGTTCAGCCGCTGATAAAACATTCTCTTGATTACATTATCGAAGACAGGCTGAAAGAAAAGGATAAAGAAAAAGCTTTGCTCTCAATTACTGTTCTGGATATCTCCTGCGGAAGCGGGCATATACTTCTTAACGCAGCAAGGAGAATTGCCATTGAACTTGCAAAAGCCAGATCTGGTGAAGATCAGCCGAATCCCTCCGAATACAGAAAAGCTCTGAAGGATGTAATTAAGAATTGTATCTATGGTGTAGATAAGAATCCGCTTGCTGTGGAGCTTTGCAAAGTTGCGTTGTGGCTTGAATCTCACATTCCCGGTGAACCGCTGAACTTCCTTGATCATAAGATCAAGTGCGGTGATTCTATAGTCGGACTCGCGCATAAGGAAGAACTTGAAAAAGGAATTCCGACTGAAGCATTCAATACTCTTCCCTGTGATGATAAAGATATTGCTTCAGAACTGCGAAAAATTAACAACTCTGAAATCAAAGCAAGAGAGAGAAAGCAGATCGGAATAAAGTTTAAAGAAGAAATTGATAAAGAGATAAAAATATTTCAGGGCAACTTAATGAGATCTCATCACTTCCTGAATCAACTCCTGAAGAAGTCGAATTAAAGAAAGCAAAATATCTTGAGCTGAATTCAGACAAAGATTGGTGGAGACTGAAAGTTCTTTCGGACATTCAGGTTGCGCAATTTTTCATTCCAAAGACAATTGAAAATAAAGATAAGATCATTACTGATTCAGATTATTTTGAATATTTATATAACGAAAAACAATTGGTCGGGCAAAGAGTGGCAGAAGCAATGTCAGTTTCGCAAAAAATGAAATTCTTCCATTGGTTCTTAGAGTTTCCGGAAGTATTTCTAAAGGGTGGATTTGATTGTGTGTTAAGTAATCCTCCATATTTAGGGTGGAACAGGATCAGTGGACTTTTTGGAGATAATTTTCTTGAATATATTAAATATGAATTCGAACCAATAGGAGCTGTTGATATTGTCACTTATTTTTTCAGAAGAATATTCACAATTATAAAAGAAAAAGGATTCCAATCTTTAATTTCTACAAATACTATTGCTCAAGGAAGAGCTCGCGAAGATGGATTGGATATTATTGTTAATTCTGGAGGAAGCATCAATCATGCTGTAAAGTCAATGAAGTGGCCAGGTAAAGCTGCTCTTGAGGTTTCTTTAGTAACTATTACAAAACAGAAATGGAAAGAGAAATATATTCTTGGAAATAAGGAAGTTAAAACAATTACACCTTATATCGATGACTCCGAGACTATTGGTAATCCATATCCTCTTAAACAGAATGAAGGAAAAAGTTTTAATGGAAGCATGATATTTGGAAAAGGATTTATTCTTGATCCTTATCAAGCAAATGTGTTGGTTGAGGAAAATCCTAAAAATAAAGATGTTCTATTCCCTTTCCTCAATGGAGATGACTTAAACAACAATTATGATCAAAGACCAAGTAGATGGGTTATTAATTTTTTTGATTGGAAAGAAGACTATTGCAAACAGAACTATCCAGAATGTTTTGAAATATTGGAGAAGTTGGTAAAGCCGGAAAGAGCATTATTAGATGAAAATAAAAATTCTACAAATAAAAATCGTAAAAAAAACTGGTGGCAATATGGCTCTGATGCAAAAAATCTATACAGAACTATAGCATTAATGGAGAGAACGTTAGTGATTCCTGAGGCTACAAAGTTCATTACATTTGATTTTGTACCTACAAACATTGTTTTTTCTATTTCAAATAAGATTATTGCTTTAGATTCATACGTGGATTTCTCATTTTTAAAATCCCACTTACATTTGTTTTGGGTTTGGAAAAATTCTTCAACTTTAGAAACTAGAATGAGATATAATGATGCTTATGATACTTATCCATATCCTCAGAATCTAGCAACTATCAACAAAAAATTATTAAGTAATTGTGGACAGCAATATCATGATCAAAGAAAACAATTAATGCTAGGAATGCAATTAGGATTAACGAAAACATATAATCAATTCCACAACAAACATTTATCAATGTTCAATCATGAATGTTCAAATGATGAAAGTATAAATCTGAAGGAAGTAGTTAAAAAATACGGTAAAGAGACAGTAAATTTGATAAAGCATTTTATGAAAGGAATTCCCAAAATTACATTTGATGAAGCAGTTAATGGAATAGAAGAGTTGCGTCAACTACACGTAGAAATGGACAAAGCAGTATTAGAAGCATACGGATGGCAGGACATAGATCTGAAGCATGATTTTTACGAAGTAGATTATTTGCCGGAGAATGACAGAGTGCGTTTCACCATTCATCCTGACGCACGACGTGAGATTTTGAAGAGACTGCTTGAATTGAATCATAAGATACATGAGGAAGAGGTGAAGGCGGGATTGTGGGATAAGAAGAAAACGAAAGGAAAGAAAAAAACTGATATGGTGAAAGAGCCGGAGGCGAGGTTTGGGTTGTTTGAGGAGGATTCCTAAAGACATTGAATGAAAAGTCTCTAAATCTATTTATAATTAAATATGGTTAATATTGTTAATCATCAAGAAGCAATAGATTACTGGTTGAAAGCGGATAAACTTGTATTTTTCTGTGGGTCTGGTATTTCTCAATTTCCGCCTACAAGTTTTCCCAATGGCAAAGAGTTGAATCAAGTAATTTATAAATCTCTCGAAAGACAGTTAAATTCATACGGATTAAAAGAAATATCACTAGCTGACTTAGAAATATTACCTCTTGAATTTCTCCTGGAAAAAAGAATTGATAATATATCCGATACTAAACATTTTAATAATTTAAAAATATATCAGAATATTTTTGTCATTCTCAACCCAACAGATTACATTTTCTAATTTCAAGTTTTCTATTTCATAAACAAAATTGCTATATAATAACAACAAATTATGATAACTGCTTTGAAAAAGCATATTCTAATATTTCAAAAGGAGATTCGCTTGAATCATTCTATATAAAAAACATGTTTCAGGCAAAGCATCATGGTAATAAAAGCATTTTCAAAATTCATGGATGTGCGCAGAATGATGCACCATATGAGATAGTTCATACAACAAGTCAGGAGTCTTCCGGACTCTTAAATTCATTTTTGGAAATTTATAAAGGAATATTTGAAAATAGCACAGTTGTTTTTTGCGGTTATAGTTTATCGGAGCCAGATTGCCTTGAAGCATTATTAGAGGTTGAGAATTATGATATTATATGGATAACAACTAATATAGAATTAGCAAAGGAAAATCTCAAAATTCAAACTTTGTTTGAAAATGCAAATAATGCTTTTATATTAGAAGATCTGACTCCATTTATAGATAGTGATTGGAAGTTAATAAATCCTTTAATTTCCGATTGTGTCAGTGATAACTATGGAAAAAATAATTTAAGCAAAGATTTTTCTGAATTAAGAAGAATTGAAGTTAAAAAAAATGGGTTCGAATTATACAAAGAACTAATAATTATTTCGGATTCCGAAAAATTATTTAGATTAATTATAGAGTGTTATTTACAATTAAGGGATTTTACAAAAGTACAATATTATTTAGAAATATATAATCAATTAGACACGAAATCTGAATTTATGTATTCATTTTATAATTCTTCTATAAAAAGAGATGATAATTCCGATACTAATTGGGAGGAAGCATATGATTTTTTTCAAAAACACTTTGCACTAAAAATATAGACAGCTATCAGCAAACAATCGCTCAAATTGAATTGTTTGGATTAGAAACAATGATTTCTCAAAATGACAGAAAAAAACTTACAGTTACAAATCATAAATTGAAAAATTTAATTGAATTTATTAAAAAGCAATCTAAAACAAATATTGAAGACAAACGAAAATGGCAAAAATTATTAGGCTTAGCACAAAAGAATTACATTCAAAATATCAGCTACCAAAAGGAAATTACTCTCTTAGAATTAAGAAATAGTCTTAAAATATGTGATCAATCTATCATAAACTTAACTGATAGTAAGGATATACAGGGAAGAATAGAAGCAATAAGATTCAAAGCTAGAATATACTTTAGAATTTATAATAAAACAAAGGATATTCAGGAATTAGAAAATGCATTAGCACAAACTAAAAAAGTCATATTTGCTTTTTTCATTATTAGGAAGTAACATGGGTATAATCAATGCTGCCAGACAGTATATACTCATATTAATATTATTGAAAAAATTTGATGAAGCAAAAAAAGAAATGTTGATTTTAGAAAAAATGGTTTACGATTCAACCGAAACTCTTAGTAAAATTAAATTTGAATTACTTCAAATATGCTATTTTTATAAAACACTAAATATTATTCAGTTTATAAAAACAATTTATAGATTGATTCAAGTTTGTAGAAGGTACGGTAATTCTAAAAGTTCAATTGTCAATATTGTAAATTCTTTTAGATGGTTTATATATTGGAAGAAAGGAATATCAGGATAGAATCACAGATATAATCCTAATTGTCATTTTGGCGAAAATACATTTATAATAATATCTTATTTTAAATTATAAACATGCAATAAACAAATTAATTATGGAAGATTGGAAAAGTAATATTGAAACTCAAATTTACCACGAGAGTTATAATGGAATTCTCATTTGTGGATAGAATTGGAGGAACTTCTTTCAAATTAAAAGAAAAAATCTAATTTAGCTAACTATGTTTAGGAATAATATTAAAATTTATTAATGAATATTTGCATAAATACAAAAGAAGGATACAACAGAAAAGAATTTAGTTTTTTTCGACTTATCGGGAATAATGAAGACGCATTAACATTTGCATTGGGTTACTTATTTTTTGTAAATCGATCATTTTTAATCAAGATATTAAAGGAATGTAAAGTATTAAAGTCTTTACAAGGGAAAAACTATGAGAAAGTGTTCAAAGATTATTACGTAAAATTACAAGATAGAAAAGATATTTCAATAGGTGGGCGAAAGGATATTGTAATTGAAACTTCTGATAATAACTATAGAATAGTCATAGAAGCTAAAATAGGGTCTGGGATTCCCAATATTGACCAAGTAACTAAATACACATTAACTCAAAAAGACAGTAAGTTAATAGATTATGAGTTTATCAAGAAAGAATGGGGAAGTTTTCAAAAAAAGTATTTAATTGTATTAACTAATGAAAATGTATCAATTGAAAAATATAAATTAATTCAAGACCTAATACATAAGGAAAATATCAATATTATTATTAGTGTATTTAATTGGTATGATGTTATTGAAGTGGTAAATAATTGGAAGGAAGAGAATGTAATTAGAAATAATAAATCTATAGAATTTTTATTTTTTTTAAATGAGCTTAAAAAATTCATGAAAGGAGTTTATAAAATGAAACATTTTCAAGAAGAGGTTTTATGCAGGCATGTATTGAAAGATTCTACCTATCAAATATTCAAGGGTAATGAAGATATAGGATTTTATTTTGATGGAAAAAGTAATAGGACATATAAATCAAGTTTGTTTTTTGCCGGTTGTTATGGACCTAGTAGGAGTAAAATTAGAACTGGTGAATATATAAGAAGGATTGATAAATTTGAAGAAATGACAATTGAAGAAATTTTAAATCATGATAAAATGAAATCTCAATTTGAGATCCAACAAAAACTTGGTAAAGATAGTATTGACCCAAAATCCATACTTAAAGTATTTACTTTAGGAAAAGGATTCCTATCCCCCAAAAAATCAAAATAAATTCTTCGCAGCACCAATTCATTATCTTAAAATAGATGAGTTATTAGCATAAACATAGTTTGATATGTAAGATTTTCAATTAGGACTAGACTATTTTCATGACCAAAAATTAATAAATAAAATATGAATGAAGAAGAAATTAAACCAAACTTAAATTATCTCAATAATTTCTTGGGATATGGAGATTCAGATAAAGCAAGAGTATTTCACATCGCAATAGAGGAGAAGCTTGATCCAAACTCTGATCACGGAAAAGTTCTGAGTAAATTTATATCACAAAGGGACAATGGCGAAATAGAAATATTGGAAAAAACTACAGTACATCCCGGTACTGAAAAATTACAATCGAAACTCACCTACAGATTGATTACTGAAATACTTGAAATTGATATAAAATGTTCTGAAGAAGAATATTTGCAACTGGATTTTAAGATTTTGCGTGATCTTGAGTTTTGCTCAAATGTAAATCCAATAGCCTGCCCTGCTGAAGGTAAATGGGCTAATATAAATACTGTAATTACAGGATATGATAGTAAAACTAAATATTTGATTGACAGTTGGAATGGAACCGGTAATTTCGTGAGAATAAAACCAAGAAAAGAAGTGTTGATCGAATTTTTAACTAAGATTAAATGTAGAATGGAAAATGAAAAATATTTCTTTTCATCGAAGGAAAAAACCATTTCGTAAACTTAAAGACCTTCTTGATTCAGTATTTGATATCGATACTAATTCAGATAAAGACAGAGTTCATCATTTATCACATATTGGAAAACCAATATATTCCTTCTATGGTGACTTGATATGGAGTGTAGGTCATCCCAGTTATAAAGGTCGTTATTTCAATTTGACAGATATAAATACTATAATTGCAAACTTAAAGAATACTCGAAAATAAATTATAATAGATAGTGTTTAATTCAGATAATCCAATAAAACTAAGATCCGACGACTTACTGGAAAGAGATCCTTTCTGTAAATACTTAGCTAAAAGTATTCTTAAATATCAAGATGATGAAACTCTGACAATTGGTTTATTAGGAAAATGGGGATCAGGAAAGACTTCTATAGTAAATCTAACCTTGCAGCATATCGAAAATGACTTTCTAGATAATCCGGAGAGGAAACCAATTATAATAAAGTTCAATCCATGGAATTTTTCTGATCAGAATAATTTAATATTTCAATTTTTCAAAGTTCTTTCTAATAATCTGAAAAGAAAGGAATATAGTAAGGTATTAAATAAAGCCGGAGAAATAATTGAAGAATATAGTGAATATCTTGAACCAATAGTTTTTCCGTTAACTGGTATTCCCGGGCTTTCTAAAATACCTAAATTGATTGGTAAGTCTCTTAAAGATTATGGTGATAAAAAAGCGAAAGATATTGAAAAAATTAAGGAGAGCATTATAAAAAAACTTACTCAATCTGAAAGGAAAATAATAATAATTATTGATGATATAGACAGATTAACTAATTCTGAGATAAGACAAATTTTTCAGCTTGTTAAATCATTAGCAGATTTTCCAAATGTTATTTATATTTTGTCCTTTGATAAAGAAATTGTTTGCGAAGCACTTAAAGAAGTTCAAAAAGGAGATGGAAGTGAGTTCATTGAAAAAATAATTCAGGTTCCACTTGATGTTCCATTAGCACAAAAATCAGAGATTTATAATTTATTGTTTGAGGAATTAAACAAGATTATAAAAGATGTTCCCGAGAAAGATTTCGATAATTATTATTGGGGAAACATTTTTAATTCCGGTATGGACAAATGCTTTGAAAACATAAGAGATGTAAAAGATTTATGAACATTTTTAATTTTGGCTTCACATCAATAAAAGAAGAAGTCAATACAGTAGATTTTTTGGCTATCACAGCAATCCAAGTTTTTATTCCAGAGCTTTATGATCAGTTACAGAAAAATAGAGGATTGTTTGTTTCTGAAAATGTCAGGTTCCCTTACACTATTAATAATTTAGGACTTAATGATGAAAAGACAAAATATGAAGAAATAATAAAGATGATACCTAAAAATTTAACAAACGAAATTATTAAAATATTAAGAAGAATGTTTCCTAAAATAATATATATTGAAAATGAGAATAGTTTTCATTATTCAGATTCAAGTATTAATGAATGGTTATTAAAAAAAAACATTTGTCATCCAGATAAGTTTGATACATATTTTAAATTAAGATTAACTAGTGGTGATATTTCTAATAAGGAAATATATATGATAATTAATACTTCAAGTGAATTTAATGTTCTTCTAGACAAAATAAGAAAATTAAATGAAACCAAAAAATTATCATATTTTATGAGCTATCTTTATGCAGATATTGATGAGATTGACATTGATAAATTAAAAATTATTTTGAAAGTATTTCTAACAATAGGTGATGAATTCATTAATGTTGATAGAATTTTTTTCGTTTTAACTATCGCCATTATTAGAAGAATTAAGGATAAAGATGAATTGTTAAATTTATTAGTAGAAATTTTCAAAAATAATTGTACTGGCTTTCAAATATGTTGTGAATTGATATATTTTTTTCTTGCTGAACATAAGCAGGATTCGACTATTACAGTTGATTTAAGAATTCTTAAAGAGGATAATATTGAAGATCTTAAATCATCTATAAGCGAAAGTATGAAAAAGTCAGCTGAAAATAAATCTTTACTTGAAAACCCTAATTTGCATAATTTATTATATAATTGGAAGGTATGGGGAAATGAAAATGATTATGACACTTTCATTTCGGAAATATTATCCGACGATGCATTAATAATTAAATTTGTTACTCAATTTTCTCATACTGTTCAAAGTTTCGGAGCAACCGATGTTGTAGGAAAAACTACATATGATTTAAAATATAACTCTTTGAATGACTTGGTTGATGTTAATGAGTTCGTGGAAAGAATACACTTCATTATAGATTCAGATAAATTTGAAGCTTTAGGAAAAAGAGAGAAGGAATCTTTGAATCTCTTTTTGAAAAATAAAGAAAATAAACTTGGGAGAAATTATTCAAGTAATCATTAACCGATTGAAGGAAATTTAAAAATTAAACTTCAAATATAATTTGTGGAAGAAGATTTGAAATGAGTATATATCAACCTACCTCAGGCTTAGGATGGATTGACTTTTCCGATTCAGACAAGCAAAAAGTATTAAAAGTAATTGAACTTCTCAAACCGGATGGAACAGTAGATGAGCTGGGAGTTGGAGTAGTTCGGTAATTCTATGTCTGATGCTATGTTCAGCGGAATTACTACCATCATGACCCGTGCAAAATATTATTTTATTGTTCCGAGAATACTGCATTCATATTTAAGATTAAAACATAAACCTGATAGTGTCAAGGAATATTTGCGCATTCAGGAAAATGAGATAATGAATGAACTTACGGTAAAATATTTAAAAGAAAAAACATTGGAAAAAGAACGAATTATAGGCTACACAATAGCTAAAGAAAACCTGAATTTATCAAAAAACAGATTTAAAGAACTGTATAGGAAACCCTCAACAACTTATTGGAATGGTATTCGAACATTCGGTATTTACAAAGGACAACTTTCATTAGCAAATTTTCTTTACTCAATAGAAAAAATAAATCAAATAAGATC
The DNA here is from genome assembly GCA_016709315.1 of Ignavibacteria bacterium. Taxonomy (GTDB): domain Bacteria; phylum Bacteroidota; class Ignavibacteria; order Tepidaquicellales; family Tepidaquicellaceae; genus JAEUSI01. Next base: position 856,005 of record JADJMZ010000003.1, on the reverse strand, counting down.
CATACTGGATATCTGGCTGATGAAGGAGATACCAGTGATGACAGGGATTCAGATCATGACGGATATTTTCATTTTGCTTTACCTGATTATGATGTAAACTGGAGAAAAAATCTTACAATAAGCCTTACTTCAGAAGAAGGTGATTATTTACTTCAGCAGATATTAGATACTCAAAAGGATTCATTATTAGGAAATGTTCTCACAAATAAACAATGGGTAAAGGATTTTTTAAAAGCCAGAAAATTTGAAGATCTCTGTGATATGCCTTTTGTTTCTAAGCTACCTTCCGAAACTCAATCAATTATGTTCACAGCAAAGGACTTCTGGAAAATAATGCGGGGAGCACATATACGGTATAATATTATTTTACATAGCCGGCATGGATCCAGTGCTTTTGTAAGAAAATGTAATGGTATGTGGAAAGAATGGGTTAACGAAATGAAGCGATTTAAATGGAAAAAATTCAACATTGAATTACTTTGGGGAAGTTACGAAATCACACAGCAGAGTAAATCATTTTACTGAACGTTTTATTAATAACTGGATAACTATGATAAGCAGTGGGAATTTTAATTCTTCCAGACTTGATGCAATAGTAGAGAAACAGGAAAAAGACAATAAACTATCGAGATCCAAATTAAAACCAGATAATGATGAGAAATATAAAGGCTGGGTAGGAATAGACAATATGGAATTCAGATTTGATAACGCAAAAATCATAGTTAATGACATAATGATTGCAGGAGAAGAGGATGCTTGATTTTAAAAAATCCCGGATTGACTATGGAGAGCAATTAAGCCCACCGGATGGATTTGTAATGGAAAGAGCCGTTGCTACAACTTATTCCCTCGATATGCTGGCACTATTATCAATTCCTGTGGCATTATTTTACTCTAAGAATTTAGACGGAAAAGTAAGTGAAAACCGGATGGACATTCTGGATGCAATTCAAAAAACATCTGATAAAGTAAAAATATACTGTCAGAAATCAAAAATTGCCCGTCCGGATAATAATATGCTAATTTCATTTGTTGAAGATAGTGTAACGGAAATATTCCCCCGAAAAGCAAATATTTCATTTCATCCCAAAATCTGGGTAATAAGATATCGCGGAAAAGATAAATCCATACTTTACCGGTTGATTATTTTGAGCAGGAACCTGACATTTGACCGTTGCTGGGATGTGGCATATTTTCTTGAAGGTTTTGTAGGAAGTACTATCAACAAAAGCAACAAACCCATTGCAGATTTTCTAAATTACTTATCAAGTATCTCTGATTTTAATGATTCAAATCGTTTTATAAAAGAATTTCAGAAAGTGGATTTCAAAACAGAAAACCCTTCAATAAATTTGCTTTTCATCCTATGGGATTTAGAACATACACTAACCCATTATGGAAAGAGAAATTTGAGGAAATGATAATTCTCTCCCCATTCCTTGATATAACTACATTAAAATATTTTTCTAAAGAGAATACAGTAAGAGGTGAAAAATATTTATTCAGCCGAAAAGAGGAATTGGATAAAATACATTTAGATATTCTTGAGGGTTACAATGTTTTTGCATTTTCGCAACGAGTTGCAGATGGTGAAGATGACATTGAATTATCAGAAGAAGCAGATGAAGTACCAAAGAGCCAGAATTTACACGCCAAATTATTTATCGGTTCAAAGAAAGAAAAGAAAACCCGGTGGTATCTTGGTTCAGCTAATTGTACAAATGCAGCAATGATGAGAAATGAGGAGTTTTTAATTTCTCTGGATTCAAAAGATAAGAATGCTTCAGTAAAAGAAATATTAAAGATACTTTCACCAAAAGCAGAAACCGGTGAACTTCAAATATTCGAGAAATACGAAAGAGAAATCAGAGAGCCCATAAAATCTGAAGAATTTGATTTCAGAAAAATCGTTTTTTCGTTGTTGAGTTATTTAGAAAACAAGAAAAACATTAAAGCTGTTTGTAAACCAGAATCAGGTCAAACTGATAAATTTAATATTAAAATTTTACTAAAACTCCATAAAATATTTGAATTAAAAGAATTTAACATATCCTGTGCTCCATATGGATGGAAACGAGATCTAAAATTAGTTAAGCCAAAAAAAATATCTTTAAATTTTGATGGAATGGCATTACATAACCTGAGTCCATTTTTTATTTGGAATATTTATCATAAAAAATCTGAAAAAAGTAAGGAATTTATTACCTGGTTACCAATAAAGCTTCCGGAAAACAGGAAGCAGGCAATTTTCAGAAGCATTATTCAGAACAAAGAAAAGTTCTTTGAATTCATACAATTTCTTCTTGGCAGCAATGAAGGACAATTTGAATTTCTGGGGAAGAAAGAAAACAGTAAATATTCAGGAGGAGATTCATCAGTAATATTAAAACATAACCAACCACTATTTGAAGATTTATTAAAAGCATCTTCCAGAGATCCCGGTAAATTAAATGAAATAGATAAAGTCATTAATCAATTACAAAATGCAGGTGGAGACGATCTTATACCTGAAGATTTTAAAAAATTTTGGAAAGTATTCCAGGAGGCGATAAAAGTTGGATAAAAAAGCGATAAAGGTGATAATTAAATCAGGATACAAAGATTTAAAAGATTTTCAAAGGGCTACAGTTGAGTATGTATTTAATAAATTATATAATGAAAGACACCGGAAACACCTTGTTGCAGATGAAGTAGGATTAGGAAAAACAATTGTTGCCAAAGGCATAATAATCAAGGCGATGGAGAGACATATGAAATCAGCAAATAAAAATAAACCATTCAAGGTTGTTTATATCTGTTCTAATCTTGCTCTCACAGGTCAAAATCTTACAAAGTTAAACATTTTTAAGAATAAAGAATTTGTAGAAGCAGATAAAGGCAGATTGATCTTTCTGGCATACAAACCAAAAGATAATGATTTATTTCAACTTAGTTCACTAACTCCTTCAACATCTTTCAGGTTAACGAAAGGTACCGGGGTTGCTGAAGAAAGGAAATTAATCTGGCTGATTTTATCGAAATATCAAATATACAGCAAGGGAAAAAGAAAAAATGGTTTAAAGTTAAGTCTTATGGGATATGTTGATAATCCCGAAAAATGGAAAAATGAGCTTGATGAATACAAAAAAAAGAATATTGAAAATGTAAGGAGGGATATTTTTAAAAAACTCAAGAATAAAGTGAGGTCTTCTTATATTGATCTCTCAATACCTCAATATTCAGAAATTAAGGAAGAAACAAAATTATCTGGTGTAACATCTTTGCAGAAATTACTGATTAAATATTCTTTAATTCTCAGAAATGATAATGTAAAAAGATATTCAGGGCAATTAAGATTAATTGGAAAGCTTAGAAGAATATTAACCGAGGTGTGCTTGGATTATCTGGAGGCTGATCTCTATATACTTGACGAATTTCAGAAGTTCAGAGATCTAATTGAATCAGAAGGTGATGATATTAGTGATGCAGCAATTATAGCGAATAAAGTATTTCATGTGAAAGGTGCGAAAGTTTTGATGTTATCTGCAACACCTTTTAAACCATTTACTACTTCCATTGATGATGAATTTAACGAAAATCATTATAAAGAATTTAAGACCGTTTTGTCTTTTCTATACAATTATGACAAAGAAAAACTTTCTTTGTTTGAAAAAAACAGAAAGGAATTTTTTAATATTTTAAGGAGACCGGATCAATTTAATAATTGCTCAACAGAATCAAAGGAATATTTAGAAAATCTTTATAAAAAGGTTATAAGCAGAACCGAAAGATTACTTGTTTCTGATGACAAAAATACTCTTGTTAAAAATATAATACAAAGCCCGCTTGAAATATGTACTGAAGATATTCAGGATTTCATAAGAACAGATAAGATTATTCAGGAACTTGATGCAAAATCAAAAAACGGTGCAAGAAATATTGTTGATTATTCTAAATCTGTCCCTTTTCCTTTATCGTTTTTAGACGGATATCAGATAAAAGCGGATTTAAAATATAACAAATCAAATAAATTTATTCAGAAAATTATCAGATCAACCAGACTTGGCTGGTTTGACCTGCGTAAAGTGCAAAAATATAAACCTCTTGGAAAATTACCCAATTCTAAAATGAGGTATTTACTAAATAACTGTTTGAATAATGGAATGTGGAGACAGTTATGGTTATCTCCATGTATTCCATATTATGAGACTGAAGGTTCTTTTAAAGATTCTAATTTAAATTCAAAGTTCTTGATTTTTTCTAAATGGAAGATGGTTCCAAGAGCAATTTCATCAATTGTTTCCTATGAATCTGAGAGGTTAACTATCGGAGACAGGAGAATTTCAGGCACTGAAAAAATAGTATATACACCACCATTTATTAACGGTAAAAAAATAAGACAAACCAGAAAACCTTCAAAAATATTAGCATTAAAAAACAAAAACGGAAAACCTCAGAAAATGTCAGCATTTTCAATAGTTTATCCTTCATTAACTTTAGCATCAATAAGTGACATTCAGGATAATATAAGAAAAACAAATTCAAAATCATTAAGTAATTGTATTAAAGAAATATCGTCAATTATTAAAGTTAAAATCGAAATTGCAGGATTAAAAAAATATTGCAAGGAAAAGCGTATTTCAACTAATTGGTATTGGGTTGCACCATTATTACTTGATAAATTTAATTTTAGGAATGATTATGATTATTGGCTAAACAATAATCAGTATACTTCCTCAATATTTTATTCAGGTCGTTCCGGCGAGAATAGCGAGGAAGAAAGCAAAAAAAACAATTTAAGCGCTGAGAAACATTTTGATGAACTTAAGAAAGCATTTAATAATCCAGAAAAATACAATTTAGGACAATTCCCTAAAGATCTATGTGAAGTACTTGCACTTAAAGTAATTGGATCACCGGCTATTTGTTCTTTAAGGTTATTAAAAAGATATTTTAAAAATAAATATTTTAAAGATCTGGAAATTGAAGAAGAAGGTACATCACTTATATTAAATAAATCTCTTGATATTGCTACATCATTTCATTCAATGTTTGATAAACCGGAATCTATATCAATTGTTAGATTGAACAGTTTAGATAAAAACAAAAGGACTAAATTAGATAATACAGTTTATTGGAAAGATGTTTTAAATTATTGTGTAGACGGAAATTTGCAATCTGTATTGGATGAGTTTGGTCATCTTATCTATTCAGACTATAAGGATATTGAAGAATTTACTTTGAGAATTTCAGACTCAGTAAGTACCAGGACTTCATCCCTAAAAGTGGATAATGCTGAAGGATTTTTGAGGAACAAATCTACATCTATGAGATGTCATTATGCTGTAGATTTCGGGAATCAGGATATGGATAAAGAAGATGGTCGAAAAAGAATAAAGAGTATCCTAGAAAACTTTAACTCACCATTTCGTCCTTTTGTATTAGCAACAACTTCAATTGGTCAGGAAGGATTAGATTTCCATTATTACTGCAGAAAAGTAATGCACTGGAATTTACCAACAAATCCAATAGATTTTGAACAAAGGGAAGGTCGTGTAAACAGATATAAAGGATTAGTTATCAGACAAAATATTGTAAAAAAATATGGTAATGTTTTATATAAATCAAAGGGTGATTTGTGGAATGTTCTTTTTAATAGGGCTTTAAAAGCAGAAGGAAAGTCAAAGGGTAAGTGTGATCTTGTTCCATACTGGCATTTGGAAAGTGATGACATAAATATTGAAAGAATAATTCCTCTTGTGTCTTACAGCAAAGATGTTGAACATTTAAAAAAACTGTTGGATGCGTTAACTTTATACAGGTTAACTTTCGGTCAGCCAAGACAGGAGGAATTAGTTAATTCACTTTATAAAGATCTTGATAATGAGCAACTTGAAAAGATGAGAAAAGATCTGATGATAAACTTATGTCCAATAACTTATAATTAAATTTTATAACATAAAAATTAAACGAAAGAAGAATTAATAAAACATATCGCATTCAATGAACTTTGTGACATCATTGAAAAAATAAAATCTTTATTAATACTATCTTTGCCAAATATTGATGAATCAATAGCCCAGATTCCGCTGATGTTGCTGTTCAGGTATAGGTCATCACTGATTGCACAGATTCCGCTGATGTTTCCTGTTAAGGTAAAGGTTACGGTTACTTTTACTGAAGTTGTACAGTCCCTGTCCCAGCAATACTCGCCCCTGTTACCGATCCTGAAACTGTTCCTGTTCCTGTTCCGGTAACAGAGCCGATCACTGATTAAACTGATTACACAGCTGTCACAGTTTCAGCTGATGTTTCTGTTCTGGTAAAGGTTACGGTTAACGTTGCTGTTACTGGAGCTGTTCAGGTTCCGATTTCGGATTACACGGATTACACAGATTCCGCTGATGTTTCTGTTCTGGTAAAGGTCATCACTGATGGCACAGATTACATTGATGTCCCGCCCACGTTGGTGTTGCTCTTTCACCAACGTGCATCTGTCCCTTAAAAATTTCTGTTCTCGCTGAGTCATTCACAATAATACAATTTGAATCAACAAAATATTTATTGCATAGTCTCAGCAAATATTCGATATAACTTTCCACTACTTTTAATGCTGCAGTTTACCCAAAATACTTAACTGTATTTCCTCGTTTAAACCATCGTGAGATTTCTCTTGTAGATTCCATTGATGTTTCTGTTCAGGTAAAGGTTACGGTTAAGGTTGCTGTTACTGAAGCTGTTCTGTTTCTGTCCCCGCAGTCCCCGCCCCTGTTACTGGTCCTGAAACTGTTTCTGTTGTAGATCTATTTTATCATCTAAGCTGCTGAGAACTTCGGCTTTGGCGGTTTGTTCGGATAAATTAGGGAGTTTAATTTCTATTTAATTTAAATCTCTGATTGGTAATTGCGGTTGAGCGCTTCCTGAAATGAATGAATCAAATTCTTTATTCAACTCTCTAAATATATAAAAACAGTATTTAGGGTTTAGTTTTTCTAAATTCGGACGGATAATTATCATTCCTGAATTAATCCGAATATTTTCAAAGAGAATATTTTCATCATAATATCCAACATTACCAATAGTTCCCCTTGTAGTTAAAACAGTATCAAATCTTTTTAATTTTCCTTTTCTAATTTATCATCTTTTTCTTTTTTAATAAATTGACATTCTGAAAAATCAAAACCATTTTTTCTAACATTTTTTGTGCTAAGAAAAAGACAGTACCCACTGTTAAAAATTCGTGTTGAGAAGGATAATTATTTCCTCTATCTCCATCAATGATTTCTAATGGTGCTTCACTTAATTTATATTCTTTCCACTCATTCATTTTTAAACAACTCTAAATAAGGTTTAAAAATATAAATTTTATATCTTATACTTTTTGTTGCATTAAAAATATATTTTTTCTCTTCAAATAATTTCACAAGACCACCGGCTGATTTTTTCGAAAGTCCTGTAATTTTTTGTACATCTGCAATTGTCAAAAATGGAGTTTGAAATAGATATTCCATTATTAAGAAAGAAGCATTATTTCTTCTTTGCCAGGTTCGAATTTCTTTTTCTATACCTTCCTTAAGTTCAATAATTTTTTTAAGAGTGTTTATGCTTTTCTCGGAAACTTCTTCTATACCTACAAGAAAATATTTTATCCATCTGAGTAAATCATTTTTTGTTCTTGCATTGCTCAGATTGTCATAATACAAATTCTTATTTTTCTCAAAAAAATAAGAGAGATAAAGTAATGGTTTTTCGAGTATTTTCTTTTCTACAAGAAACAATGTTATCATAAGTCGTCCAATTCTGCCGTTTCCGTCAAGAAAAGGGTGAATAGTTTCAAATTGATAATGAGCAAGAGCAATTCTTATTAATTGAGGAACCTGAAGGTGTTCGTTATGAATGAATTTTTCCAGATCACCCATTAATTCTCCCACTAATTCATGGGAAGGTGGAATAAATACGGCATCAGCTAGTGACGCCCCGCCTATCCAGTTCTGACTGGTTCTGTATTCCCCCGGAAGTTTGTTTTTGCCTCTTACATTTTCCATCAGAATCTTATGTGCTTCCTTTAGTAATGGAGTAGATAACGGGAACTTTTCCATTCTTTTAATTGATTCATCTAATGCATTTGTATAATTATTTACTTCTTTCCTATCGTCTCTTTTTTCAGGATCAATATCTTCTTCGGGAAGTAATGCTTCTTCAATATTTGTTTTTGTCCCTTCTATCTTGCTAGAAATTACAGCTTCATTTGTTACATGCATTCGGATAAACATATCGATATCCGGTACCATCCTTGCCATCGAATTCAGTTCACCCAGTTTTCCCGATGCTCTTTCCAATAAAACAGATATAGAAGGATCATCCCAAGACCAGTCATGATTTATTTTTTCCGGAACAAAATAATTGAACTGATACCCTTTTTCAAAATGACCTGACTTAAAATCCTCAATTTTCATTGTTTTTCTCTTTTTAAAGTAAACTTAATTAATTTTAAGTTTACTTTAAACCCTAAAAGTAAACTTAGAATATTTTAAGTTTACTTTCCGCCTTAAAAGTAAACTTAGCGAATTTTAAGTTTACTTTCGTCAGGAAGTAAGATCTTTGCCAGATTCTTCGAAATCCGCTTATTAAGTTCATTTTCTTCCGAGATCTGCTTTTCAAGTTCGGCTTTCAGTGAATTGAATCTTTCCGCAAAATTGAAATCGTCTCCTGTCCAATCTGAGTCTCCCGCTTGTACACATTTTAAATTCAGTCTGTTATTTCTGCGGGGACTCCCACAGGGAAGGCAGCGGGGACAGAAAGAATTTCAAAGTAATGGCTCATGTCAATTTGGGGTTGTCTAAAAAGTCATAAATACCTATATGTCATTCCCGCGAATGCATCCAGATGTAAACCTTTTATATTTCCAATTTAACTCCATCCATACTTTTTGGACAACCCCGAATTTGAAAAGAGAGATATATTTTTTTACCGCGGTTGGTGCCTGCCTCGCTTTAGCGGGTTGCTCCATCACCAACCGCCATCAACCTGCCTGCAGAAATTCCAATGGACTATTTCTTTTTAGTGAGTATTACAATTAAAGCTTGCTGAATTTGGGATTTCGGAGTAGAGTGTCAAGTCATCTGTATATGAGGGATAAATATTTGTTAGTCTTTAATAATTTATTTCTTCACTTGGAGATATTCATTTTGGCATTAAATTATTTCGCATTCCGGAACTCGCTTATGAACAGCAGACCCCTGTTGTTGGTCACTAAAAAGTTTGCACCAAAGTGAGCTCAAAATTTGAAACTGGATATGCAAATTTTTTAGAAAACCAACGACGGCAGGAACTGTTTCTGCTCCGGTACAGATCACTGATTACACAGCTCCCGCAGTTTCCGCTGATGTTTCTGTTCAAGTAAAGGTTGTTGCTCCTAAACCTGCACAGCCCCTGTCCCCACAGTCCCCGCACCTGTTAATGATCCTGAAACTGTTTCTGCTCCGGTACCGATCACTGATCACTGATCACGGATTACACTGATTACACAGATGACACAGATTCCGCTGATGGTACTGTTCAGGAAAAGGGTACGGTTTACGGTTGCTGTTACTGGAGCTGTTCAGGTACCGATCACTGATCATAGATTACACTGATTAAAAAGATGAAACAGATTCCGCTCAAGACCTTCTTTCTTTTCATGTTATGTCAAGTTTTTTGCGCAATAAACTTGACAATATTAAACAAACATATTATTTTTGATCCGTAATGAAAATCTCAGCAAAAATATTAAAACAGATTAAGGGCATTCCTGAAGACACTACTTTTGGTTATAAACAGCTTAATATCAGCAAAACCGAATTTCAGGCAGCTGCAAAAGCAATTGAACGTCTGATAAAAAAAGGACTCATCAAAAAAGTATCAAAAGGAGTTTTCTACAAACCCAAAATGTCAGTTTTGGGGAATTAAAGCCCGGCGATACGGAAATACTAAGACCGTATTTGTTTCAGGGAAATAAACGTAAAGCCTATATTACAGGAGCTAATCTTTACAATCAGTTAGGTCTGACTACCCAAATGGCTTTCCGTATGAAAATCGCCAGCCTGAATAAAAGGATTTATATAAATACCGGTGCCATAAAAGCAACTCCTGTAAAAAGTTATGCAGAAGTAACTGATGAAAATTATGAACTGCTGGGGTTTCTGGATGCAATGAAAGACATCAAAACTATCCCGGATTCAGACAGCAAAACAGTAGTTGCTGTTCTTACAGGTATAATAAAAAAGCTTAGTGAAAAACAAACTCAGGAAATGATTCGTTATGCATTATTGTATCCTCCAAGAGTAAGAGCATTATTAGGAGCAATATTGGAACAGCTAAATAGAAAAAAGGGATTAGATAAACTAAAGGAAAGTCTTAATCCCTTAAGTCAATTCAAAATGAACATAAAAGCAGCCAATTTAAAAACTTCTTCAAACTGGAATATCCGATGATATTGCATAAAAATAAATCACTGTTTATAGATGCAAAAAAAAAAAAAAAAAAAAAAAAAAAAAAAAAAAAAAAAAAAAAAAAAAAAAAAAAAAAAAAAAAAAAAAAAAAAAAAAAAAAAAAAAAAAAAAAAAAAAAAAAAAAAAAAAAAAAAAAAAAAAAAAAAAAAAAAAAAAAAAAAAAAAAAAAAAAAAAAAAAAAAAAAAAAAAAAAAAAAAAAAAAAAAAAAAAAAAAAAAAAAAAAAAAAAAAAAAAAAAAAAAAAAAAAAAAAAAAAAAAAAAAAAAAAAAAAAAAAAAAAAAAAAAAAAAAAAAAAAAAAAAAAAAAAAAAAAAAAAAAAAAAAAAAAAAAAAAAAAAAAAAAAAAAAAAAAAAAAAAAAAAAAAAAAAAAAAAAAAAAAAAAAAAAAAAAAAAAAAAAAAAAAAAAAAAAAAAAAAAAAAAAAAAAAAAAAAAAAAAAAAAAAAAAAAAAAAAAAAAAAAAAAAAAAAAAAAAAAAAAAAAAAAAAAAAAAAAAAAAAAAAAAAAAAAAAAAAAAAAAAAAAAAAAAAAAAAAAAAAAAAAAAAAAAAAAAAAAAAAAAAAAAAAAAAAAAAAAAAAAAAAAAAAAAAAAAAAAAAAAAAAAAAAAAAAAAAAAAAAAAAAAAAAAAAAAAAAAAAAAAAAAAAAAAAAAAAAAAAAAAAAAAAAAAAAAAAAAAAAAAAACATTAAAACAAATAAAAGAACGCTTCTCATCAATTGAATGGACGATAGAAATTTCAAAGTAAAGTAAGGAATAAACCTTCCGTACAATTCTTATCCTGTCGACCGATTATCCTGTAATAATCTTTTATTCGGACCTGTTAATTCTGTCCTAAATCCTTTTGCACCATTGTCCTCTAAGGAACATCCTTTAGTAGAGACGCAATATTTTGCATCTCCCCGGATTGTGGAATTCAATGTTTCATGGGGTTGTCCAAAAAGAAGTAAATACTACCCCCGGGCCCGATTTTCCATATTCACTCCATCCATACTTTTTGTACAGCCCCGGAGGATGGTCGTAAAGAGATTTGCAAGCTCGCTTTGCTCTGGAACATTGCTTTTTCTATGGATCACTTTAAAAGTAACATCTTCTTTACAACGAAACCTTCATCAGTTTGCAGTTTGTAAAAATATATTCCGCCGGGATAATTTATAGCATCCCATTTATATGAATATTCTCCTGCCTGTAAATTTCCGTTATAAAGAATGCTTATCTCTTCACCTAATATATTTGTAACGCTTAACTTCGCATGTTGCTTTGAAGTTAATTCGAATTTTATAATTGTTTCAGGATTAAACGGATTCGGATAATTTTGATAAAGAGAAAATTTATCCGGAACTACTGTAGATACAGTTCTGATGCCGACAGGATTATTTGTAATAACAGTTATCATAAATGATTTACCAACAGGTCCACCGTCCAGATCTTTGTTCATCATAATTGCAATTGAAATACTATCCTGCGGATTATAAATCATTACAGCAGTATAACCGAATAAATTTCCGCCATGACCGAAACAGTTCACACCATTGATACTATATCTCATTGTACCAAGTCCGTAACCGTTAGCTCCTGAAATAACTGCATTTCTGAAAGTCAGCATTTGATTCAGCGATGTCTGATTAAGAATATTTCCGCTGTATAAAGCTCTTTGCCATTTCACAAGATTTTCAGGTCTTGAAGTAACTCCTCCTGCGCCGACAGTTGCACTGTAAATTGCAGTTGTAGGAACAAAAGATGCATCATCAAGGATTCCGTCACCATTAAGATCGACCCAGTTATGCGCATATGGCAATGTAATAGTATCCTGAACCTCAAAAAAAGATTCATTCATATTCAGCGGAGTAAAAAATCTTGCATGCAGCTGTTCGGATATGTCAGTATGCATTATCTTATTTATTATGTAAGCAATGATAATATAATTTGTATTTGAATAATGCCAGGAAGTACCCGGAGCAAAATAAGGAGTTAAAACTAAACCGCTGTTGAGAATCTCTTCAGCTGTCCATATTCTGTTAAGATTTGAATTTATTGCAGCGCTGAATGCAGGATTATCGGTTACACTGTAAATTCCGCTGGAATGATCAAGAAGTTGTCTGATGGTAACAGCATTATTTATATTTACAAAAACAGGAAGCCAGTTTCCGATTGGATCATCAAGGTTTAAGCTGTCTGCTTCTGCAAGCTGCAATATCAAAGCTGACATAAAATTCTTTGTTATGCTGCCGGAACTGAAGAGCATATCAGTATTAACATTTTCTGTTTCACTGGAAATACCGCTAGCTCCAAGCCATAATCCCTGACCGGGAACATAAGCTGCGGCAGAAATTCCTTTTAACCCGTAAGATACTTTCAGCGCTTCTATTTTTGACTGAAGCATAGCGGAGTATGTACTGTCAAATGACCTTGCTGTTCCTGCGATACTTAAAATTACTGATAAGAATAAAAAAAGAGAAAGTTTTTTCATGGTGTTTAATATTGGTTAATAAATTTAAAATATCTAATTAAGATTAACTTCTTATTTCATTATCAGTTTAAGATAATCCAATACGTTTGTCTTTAATGTTTTTAGTGATCTTATATTATCAGGAAGGGAACTGTATCTTAAATATGAACCCGAACACATTGTGAGAATGTTAAAGGCAGCAGATCTGATATTAACTTCATCTCTGATAAGATTTTCTTTCTTCATTTGTTTCAGAAATGAATAACAACTGTCTGTAAATTTCACTCCGACATTTCTTTTATCGCCATACCTTATAAAGTAATTGTAAAGCTCAACTTTAAGTTTTACAAAATTAACTTCTTTCTTTTTGTTTTTATATCAGGAAAATTGAGAGAAATAATTTTATTGAGTTTTTCATAAGGGGACAATTCTGAATCAAATATCTCCGAACATATCTCAATCGATTCCATATCTTTATATTCAATGACTGATTCAAGCAAGTCTTTTTTATCTTTGAAGTGCCAGTACAAAGCTCCTCGCGTGACACCTGCTTTTTCAGCAATGACTTCCAGTTTTGAATTTTCGAAACCCGTTTCCAGAAATTCCATAAACGCTTTACTTATCAGAATCTTTTTGGTTGCCTGCGCTTCTTCTTTTGTTCGTTTCATATATTAATTAAATATTGTTTTACATACACGGTGTTTGTAAAATATAATTGGCAGATTGAATTGTCAAGGATAAACAAATAATCAGGTTTTACAGTAGGTAAGAAATTCAGTGTTCGCCGTTGTTGGAGTTCCAAAATGTTTTCTCCTCTTTCCCAAGCACCTGCTCCTCAATTCGAGCAGCTTGGGAAAGTTCCGCCGTTGTTGGTGCCTGCCCTGTGGGTTCCAAAAAGTTTGTGTTATAAAATTTTAATTTAATAAAACATCATGTATTTACTACAACAAGTAAGGCATATGCCGTTGGTGGGTGGAGCAACCCGTACTGTTTCAGAAGGTCTATGAACAGCTTGTAGGAAGTTATTCTTAATGAGGGCAGTGTCTTTCGCGTAATGAGGAAGTTCTTCTTGTCTTCATCGAAGAGTTTCTTGATGAACAACTGCGCTATTGAATAAGACTTGCTTGATCTTGCGCCGCCTTCATTGAGTACCACCCTCTTCCTCGAATTGTAATTGCGCCTGAATACATTTGAAAATTCAACTTTAACTTCCATGCAACAGGTGTATTACATTAAAACATTTTAAACACAGACCTTTTTAACACAGATACCCAAAGACGCAGAGAAAAGCATAATTGAATTTGAAAAGTAAAAATATTCACACAAATTTCGTTTTAATATTAAATAATTTTTTGCAAGTATATAAAAAATATAATCTCTGCCCCTCTCTGCGTCTCTGTGACTCTGCGTTGAATGAAGATTATTTTTCTTTCAACTCTCTGTTGTCTGATTTTCTTTCAACAAATGAAATTGACGTCACAATGTTTCCCCTGCTTTCGAGTTCTATTTTCTCGCTCCATCTGAATCTGTTTTTCATGTTGAACTCCCAGCTTCTGCTGTTGTATCCCTGTATCTTCCCTGTCGTGCCCTCTATTCCGATCCTTTCCCAGAAGAACAGTCTTTCCCTTCTCCCCTGCTCTATTATGTCGGTGGGGAAATCATTCGGATACTTCTCGCAGTATAGCATAAAAGTGTCCATATCGCATACAGGAAATGACTTGTCACTGTATCCGGAACTGATATGAGTAAGGTATTCAGCTAACAGTTTCTTTCTCTGAATCTGAGTTTTAAACTTTTCCGCGAAGTTATTCTCTAAATTATATGATCCTCTTTTCTTTTGCTTTTTCAATTCTTTCATTTACTTTTTTGAATAAATTTTCTTAATTGATCGACTCTATTCCAATTTATTGAAGGATGTTATGAAAATAAATCTATACTAAATCATTTTGAACTACTTACCATATACCAATTATAATATTCAAATGAAAAATCAATTCATCAATCTCTTTTCCTGTCTTTCTGCAGGTATGAGCAAATAATTCTCTTCCGAAAGATACGTTCCGTTTCTTATATTTAAACATGCCTTGCAGTAAACCAACACTTCGGGATCATTACTTTTTTTATTTTTTTTTTTTGCTTTCATTTTCAATTATTATTTTTTGTTCAATATTCCAACTTCATCTCGAAAACCTAAGTCTGCTGAATGCCTGTCTCCTTCCATCAGCTCTGATTTCATAAAACATACTCCTGAATTTAAAGACTTAAATCAATTTTCTTCATAGACACCCCGATATTCTTAATTCCCTCTTCGTATCCGCAAACCTCACGTCCGAGCAGACCATAAAGGTTTATTGTAACATATCCTGCTGTGCTGATATTGCGTAAAATTATTGTTGATGAACTGAAAGGATTCGGATATTTAATTGAGTTTTTATTTTCTCTCGTTACAGGAACTCTTCTTCTTTCCTGCACCGCAATAACAAAAGAAACATTAACACTCACTGGCATAGTTAAAGCTGCATCCGAATTTTCCATAGCGTATTTGTCTTGATCAAACATTATTAATAAATTTATACAGATAAGATTTAATACCATTTTCATAACCTCACTTTTTTTACATTTGTAATTAGTTATTTTTAATTCGTAATTCATAATTCGCCCGCCTTGCCCGCTTCACTGAGGCGAGCCTCGCTGCGCCTTGCGCAGCAAGTAACTTTTAACTCGTAATTCGTAACTCGTAACTTGAAACTTGTAACTATTCTCACAAAAAGTCTTTCCAAACCGGTAAAAAATTTATTGGCGCTTTTATAAATTTGATTTCCCTGTCAGTAACTGTTTCGTTATAGTTTCTTGTTGCCTGGAACAGTTTCTTAAAATCCGCCTCGCTCATGTTCTCATTTCGCATAAATTCCCTCGCCTGATTCTTGCCTTCTTTTCTTGGATAGAACTTCCACCACTTCTCAAAATACTCGTCGAAATATTGTTTTGTATTTTCTTTTGATCTTTCTTCAAAAAATCCGTCCTTCAACCGATTAAGATTAGATTTAATTAAATTAGATTGGATAGAATTAGATAGAATTAAATGCGATAGAGTATCCATACCGTATATATAGGGTATGCATACCCTATTAACTTCTTCCGGAAGTGAGTTAATTATTTCTGCAATTCCGCTCTGAAGTTTGGGACTTTTGAAGTCCTGATGCTTGAGATGATTCTTAATGATTATGTAACCTCCGCAGTATTTAAGCTTGCTGTCTCTTTCAAATCTTTTCAGAATTGTATCAATAATTTCTTTAATTATTCCGGTGTCGTTTGCGATTTCTTTTAAGTTAATTTCATAAATACCAGCAATGTTTGTCTGAGGGTTTGTCAAGAGATACAGATACACAAGCTTTTCAGTGGGATCAAGGTTGATGATGTAATTGTCTTTCCAGAAATGCGTATTTATGTACCTGTGCTTAGCCATTGGCAGAGTCCTTTCTGAATAATGGACAGATTCGGGATCCGGAAAAAGAAAATGGAAAGAAAAAGAAAAGGGAAAGAAAACAAAAACAGAAACAGGAAAAGAAAAAGAAACAGACACTGCAGTCTGTTGCAGTGATTTTAACGAAACCGTGCAGTGTCCTGAACAGCAATAGTTTATGCATCTGTATATTTATCTGTATTATTTTTTGCTCCGGATTTATTTTCCGGTGACGTTAATAATTTCTGTGCCTTTAAATGTGATTATGTTTTGAGAAAAAGTTAATTTACTGTTACGGCTGTAATCCCGGATCAAAGATGAAGAAGAAATACATGCACAGGATCAGTAACAGGATCACAAACAGTATCAGCAGCATTTCCGAATACAGCCCCACTGCTGCTTTTATTCTTGAACGCCTGATTTTTCTCTTGATCCTGGTATAAGCTTTGTTGCTGCTTTGCAGTCTGTCATTGTTACTGTTTCTGAGAAAGTTTCCGGTTTGCTGCTGAATTTTTTCCATGAACAATTATTAATTACTAATTACTAATTATTAATTACTAAATTATTTCGATTTTCACCCCGGGATTAATTTTGTCAATGATCACTTCGGGATTGAAGAACGGAACAAGGTGCTTGTAACTGTCATCTTCTATCCAGCCGGTTGAAACCATGAGATCGCATACCACCTGTGAAATGTTGTTGAAGTCGAAACGCTGATTACTGTCGCGATAAAATGTGAACATTACAAGCAAAGGCAGCGGCTTCTTATCTGATGCTCTCAAGAACCTGTTGCGGTGCGCCTCGAACTGTTTCTGTGCCTGACGCCTGTAACGGTAAACCCTGCTGCTGCTGACAAGCATCTTTCCTGTCCATACTTTTGAGTTTTTGGATGAAGGCACGTTTCCGTAAATGAATATTGCGTCTTTCATGCTTAAGCTTTTTAGTTTAAGTTATGCGGCGTCCTGGTTAAGGTCTTTTGTTTTGTACAGTTCATTTAGCTGGTTCAGTTTCCTGTGCTTGTATTCTAATAACGCTTTGCCTACAAGTCCTGATTTGCTCAGGTTTTCATTGTTGAGTTCATTGTCTGAATGGATCTCGTCTATTAATTCCGCCACTTCTAAGGGCAGGGATCTGTTGACGAACAGTTTTCGGATTTTTTTGTCTGACATGGAGTTTAACCTTTTAATTTAGATTAATTAGTAGTAACTTTCTTACAGTAAATTAACTTACAACAAAAATAGTAGTAAATATCTTATATGTCAATACTTATATAAGTAAACTACTACTAAAAATATTTCAAACTTATTATGAATAAAATTACAGAAAGAATTTTAAATCTCATGAAGGATTTCGGGTTTACTGAATACAGGCTTACTCAAAAAGCGAACCTGCCTACTGGTACACTGAATAAAACACTTAAAGCAGAATACGCCTGGAAACAGGCAGAGCATCTTTACAAGATTTCAAAAGTATTTGATGTAAGCATGGATTTTTTGGTAACCGGCACTAAAACAATCCAGGATGAGAATCAGAGAGTATTAAAACTTCAGCAGGCAATTATAAAATTGGAAAAAGAAAATGAACGGCTAAAAGAAAGAAATAAAATCCTTGAGAAAGCGCTGAAGGCGTTTGTAACCGGTGAGAAGTAAGTATTTAAGAAATTATTGGGAAGATTTTATTTTCCGATGACGAATTGTATAATAGTCTTTACTAAAATTGTTTTAAAAAATGTAATTAGTTTGTATAAGAAAAAAATTTTATTTAAGTGTACTTTTCTGAAATTATTTTTTCAATCTCAGAATCCGACTTTATTCTATATTTAAATATCCAATCATTTAGGTCTTTTTTTGAAAAGAATATTTTCTTCCCCCCAGGTTTATAGTATGGAATTAAGTTCTTGTGAGTACATTTGTAGAGATAAGATTTCGAAACATTTAAATATTTACTTGCTTCAGCTAAGCTCATAGGCTGGCACAATTGTTCAGATAGCATTTTTTCAATCCTATTAAGTTGCATTTCTATGTTAGTTTGTTTCATTTTATTAAAGTTAAGTTTTAAAATGATATTGAGTATTTATTAATCCACAAATATTACCATCATACATTCAACATCAATTTTGCTTTGTCAATTCAGCCAATTCCTTCATAAGCTTTTCAATACTTTCCCAGATCTTTTCTCTGACTGAATCATTAAAAGCTTTCTGAAGTGATTTTTCCAATCTCGCGATCTTTTTCCTTAATTCCTTTTCCGGTTTTGGTAATCTTTGCATAGAGAAACATAATAAATAATACTTTAACTATCGCCTTAATTTATTAAGGTTATTGCCGGATTCACTTCGCTGAATTGGAAAACATCATTTTGTAATTATCAATATTCATTTTTACATTTGTAATTTGTAATTTGTGTTATATGGACAAACCCACAGGCAACGTCACATTCCTCTTCACGGACATCGAAGGCAGCACCCGGCTCGCTCAGGAGTTTCCGGAATCACTTCCCACTGCAATAGAAAAACATCACAGCATAATGCGCAAAGCAATTGAATCTAATAATGGCTTCGTCTTTGAAACAGTCGGTGATTCATTCTGTTGCTCTTTTGAAAAAGCAGAGGATGCAGTCAAAGCAGCTATTCAAATTCAGATTAATCTTTCAAATGAAGTATGTGAGCTTTCCGGTCAGGAAGGGAAGAATTGTTTAATCAGGGTAAGAATAGGAATTCATTCCGGGAATGCCGAATGGAATGGTAATTCATATATGGGTTACATTACACTGGCGCGGACTGCGAGAGTGATGTCAGCTGCTTATGGTGAGCAAATACTCATTTCAAATGATGCTTATGAATTATGCTTTCCCAAACTGCCTGCCCGTCCGGCAGGCGGGGGGTTTGGGAAAGAGGAGGGTGAAAGTAATATTTCATTCCGTGATCTTGGTGAACGAAGATTGAAAGATGTAATTGAGCCTATACGTTTGTTTCAGGTTGCATCAAAAGAGTTAAGAGAAGAATTTCCGCCTTTAAAGACTCTCGATGCCCGTCCGAATAATCTGCCGGTTCAATTGTCGGGTTTTATAGGCAGAGCAGATGAAATAAAACATGCAAAGGAATTATTGAAGGATAACCGGTTACTTACTCTGACCGGCACAGGCGGATTAGGAAAAACGAGATTCTCTTTGCAGGTAGCAGCGGATCTGATAGACGATTTTGCAAACGGAGTATGGTTTGTAGAACTTGCAGCTGTGAGTGATCCTGTCTTTTTGGCGATTACAATTATAAATGATCTCGGTCTGAAAGAAGAGCAAAAGAAGACTCCGGAAGAAACTTTAGCCGATCATTTAAAAGATAAAGAGATTTTAATTGTGCTCGATAACTGTGAGCAGATAATAGAATCCTGTGCAAAGCTGGCAGAAAACTTACTTTTGAAATGTCCTAAGCTAAAAGTGATTGCAACCAGCCGCGAAGCATTGAACTGTATAGGGGAACAGACTTACAGAATCCCTCCGCTTACACTGCCTGATCCTAATCATAAATACACACCGGAACAACTGACTCAGTATGAATCAGTTCGTTTATTCATCGAAAGAGCTCTTGCTGTAAATCCTAAATTCAGAGTAACAAATGAAAATGCCCCGGCGCTTGCGGGTGTGTGTTCAAGGCTCGACGGAGTTCCTCTGGCTTTAGAACTTGCTGCAGCAAGAACAAAGGTTTTATCGGTAGAAAAAATATTTGAAAGACTTGATGACAGATTCAATCTTCTGACAGGCGGCAAAAGAACTGCATTACCGAGACAGCAAACGTTAAGAGCGCTGATAGACTGGAGCTATGATCTGCTTTCAGAAAACGAAAAAATTCTCTGGAGCAGACTCTCTGTCTTTTCGGGAGGATGGACACTTGAGGCGGCGGAAAAGGTTTGTTCGGATGAAACGATAAGTAAGAATGATGTACTTGATCTTCTAAGTCAGCTTACTGAAAAGTCCGTTATAATTTATGACGAGACAAAAGACAGATACAGGATACTTGAAAGTTTAAAACAATACGGAATCGAAAAATTATCAGATGGTAAAGAAATATTCTTACAGCATCTGAATTATTTTTTAAAGCTGTCTGAAAAAGCAAAACCTGAATTGATAGGTGAAAATACAAAATTCTGGATGCATATAATTGAAGCTGATCATAGTAACTTTATATCCGCCATAGAATGGTCTGTCAATAATGAGAATAAAGAAAAAGGCGCTGTTATTTCAAATGCACTTGGAAGTTTCTGGAGCAGAAGGGGGCAATATTCAACCGGAATAAGGCTTATTGAAATAATTCTCGAAAGTTCGGGTATCCTGAGTAAATCATTAAAAGGGATTGTGCTTAATTGGATTGGTAGTTTTAGAATTTCCATGGGAGATAATGAACAAGCTAAAAAATATTTAGAAGAAAGTCTGGATTTAAGAAAAGAAATTGGTGATAAAATAGGAATTGCTGAATCCTTGCTCAGTCTGGGAAATGTTACTAACTCTCTGGGAGATTTTGAACTGGCAAAGAATTATTACGAAGAAAGCCAGGATATTTACAAAATTCTTGGTTCCAAAAGTGGAATTGCTGCAACCACACTTAGCCTGGGAAATATTGCATTAAATCAGGGAGATTATGGATTGGCTAAGAAATATCACGAAGTAAGTCTGTTTACTTTCAAAGAAATTGGTCACAAATATGGAATTGCTCTATCCATAAACAACCTTGGAGATGTATCATTATTCCAGGGAGATTATGAGCTGGCTAAAAAGTATCTGAAAGAAAGTCTGGATTTGTTAAAAGAAATTGGTAACAAAAAAGGAGTGGCTTTTTCTATAAACACCTTAGGATATATAGTATTAAATCAGGGGGATTATGAACAGGCAAAGAAATATTATGAAGAAAGTCTGTTTATTTTTAGGGAAATTGGTCACAAATATGGAATTGCTCTGTCAATTCTCAGTCTGGGAATGGTAGTTTTCAATCAGGGATATTCTGAACAGGCTAAGAAATATTATGAAGAAAGCCTGGATATTAGAATGGAAATAGGAGACAAAAATGGAATTGCTGAATCAATTAAGAATGTAGGGAATGTAGCATACGCTCAGGGAGATTATCAACAGGCCATGAAATATTATAAAGAAAGCCTGGATATTTACAAAGAAATTGGCAGCAAAAATGGAATTGCTAACTCCATAAATAGTCTCGGAAATATTGCATTCTGTAAGAGAGATTTTGAACAGGCCAATAAATATTACGAAGAAAGCTTGGCTATTTTTAAAGAAATTGTTGACAAAATTGGAATTACTAACTCCATAAACAATCTGGGAAAAACAGCATACGCACTGGGAGATTTTGAAAAAGCGATAAAATTGATAAGTGCGGCAGAAAATGTATTAGAATCTATGGGAATCGTGTTTGATAAATATGAACAGAAAATTAAAGATGAAATTATTGAAAAACTTCATGAGCAATTTAGCGATGAAGTGTTTGACAAATACCGGGAAGATGGCAGAAAGATGACGCTGGAAGAAGCGGTTCAGTTAGCAGTTAATAGTTAATACTTTATGATGCTGACAATTATAGTGATCTTTCTCTTCACCGATATCGAAGGCAGCACCCGGCTTGCTCAGGAGTTTCCGGAATCGCTTCCGGCTGCGTTGAAATATCATCGTGCTATAATGCAAGAAGCAACAGAATCAAATAATAGCTGATCCTATCGAAGAAGGAGACAAAAAGTATAAGAAGTGTACTACAAATAAGGGGATGAGATATGACAAATTATATTCTTTTAAGAATCATATGACATTCCAATTTTTTAAAACTAAAACAAATTGAAATTGAACAAATTATTTTTAACCGGCATTTTATTGTCATAATTTGTTTTCAGTAAAATTTCATTTTCCCAATCCGGGAAAGCGAATGAATCAGAAAAATCAGTATTAACAATTGAAGAAAAAGTAACTAAATTAGAAAGTGAAGTAAGTGAACTCAGGAAAAAAATTAATAGTCTTACAGGAAATGAAGCAAGCACACCGGATGTGAGAAATACAACTTAAGAAAATACTTCAGATACCAAAAAACCGTCTGAACAAAATGTTAATACTACAATTAGTAATTATTTAAAAAAAGAGGTTCCTGTAACCTGGGCAGGGAATTTGTTGGGCGGAACAAACGGTGTTGCCAGCAGTATTACTGTTATGCAGCGGTGAAACTATAACGATCAATATAAATACTGGCCTGTTAAAGCGAGAGTGATCGGCAGTTGTACGGTTGATATTCTGATGGGTGGTAAAGAAAATAAAAGTTTCGATAATACTGGAAACTTTAAAATTTATGTTGATAATTATGGGGTTTGGACAGCACAGTATGCCGAGAGTTTCTAAATAATTTGAACATCAGTTCTTATTTGAGTTTGAAATCAGACTGAATCATTTTATATGTCATGCTCTTACACGATAAAACTTTTTGTCAGATTTCAGACGCAATTAACAATTTGCAATAATTCTGATTCATTGCCTGATAATGTAAGAAAGTATTTAAAGAGTTTTGTACTTGCTTCACTTAAAAAACAGTAAACGCTGATATTTTAATTCATAAACTCGAGTCTTAAAAGTATCTGGATATAATTATTATGAATTCGCATAATTCAAGACAAGAAATAAATTCAATTTGCAAATCTGCCAACAATAGTAAATTAAAATAAAAATTAATTTAATCCGTAAATGATAAATAAAATTTGCGAAAAAAGAATTTGCTGTATTTTATAAATCTATTAGACTAAAAACCGTTTAGAAAAAATTAATATGCTTTCAGAGGATAACATAAAATTTGAACAACTGACCATCGATGACGGATTATCGCAAAGTATTGTACAGTGTATAATTCAGGACAGGCAGGGATTTATGTGGTTCGGAACTCAGGACGGTTTAAACAGATATGACGGATATAAATTTATCGTTTACAAAAAGGATGTTTCAGTTAAAAATACTTTAAGCAATAATAACATTAACTGTTTGTATGAAGACAGTGAAGGCAATCTCTGGATTGGCACTGCCGGAGGAGGTTTATGCAGATATGACAGAGATAAAGATTCTTTTGAGAATTATATTTCAGCTGAAGATGATCATAACTCTGTTTCAAACAACAGGATCAGATCTGTTTTTGAAGATAGTTACGGGAATTTATGGATAGGCACTAACGGAGGACTGAATAAATTTTCAAAAAAAGAAAATAAGTTTATCCATTATAAAAATGATACAGCTGATCAGCACAGTATCAGGAGTAACAGTATCCGGAGCATTTATGAAGACCGGGATTTAAATCTATGGATTGGTACATGGGGAGAAGGAATTAATAAATTTGAAAGAGATACAGGAAGATTTGTCTCATACAAAAATAAAATAAATAAATCTGATAACTCAAACAGAATTAACTCCATCTATGAAGACAGTAAAAATAATTTATGGATTTCGAGTAATGACGGATTGCAATTGCTTGACAGACAAAGCGGGAATATAGAAGAGATAAAGAAAACAGAAAATGATCCTGACAGCTTAAGCGATAATTTTATTTCACAGGTTTTTGAAGACAGTAACGGAACATTATGGATCGGAACGCGAGAAGGAGGTTTAAATAAATTTAATTTTGAAAAAAATGCTTTCACAAAATACAGACATAACAGAACAGATCCGAACAGTATAGGAAGTGACACTATCATGTCAATTTATGAAGACAGGTCAGGTATCATCTGGATTGGTACATTCGGAGAAGGTTTGTCAAAGTTCAGTAATCACAGAAAAAATATTCGCCATTACTATTCAATGCAGGGAGTAAAAAGCAGTATCGGAAGCAACAAGATATACTGTTTTTGTGAAGACAGGAATAGTGATCTATGGATCGGAACTGTGGATTCGGGACTTAATAAACTTAACAGGAAAACAGGTTCTTTTACTTATTATAAAAATGATCCCAATGATAATAATTCGATTAGTTCAGACAGAGTAACTGATGTCATTGAAGACAGAACCGGAAATTTGTGGATCGCAACTTCAGGGGGCGGTTTGAATAAATTCAATTCCGCTAACGAGAAATTTATATCATTCAAATCTAATAAAGATAATAATAACTCTATCAGTTTCAATACGGTTATCTCACTCAAAGAAGACTTTGACGGAATTATCTGGATCGGAACTCTTGACGGAGGTTTAAATAAATTTGATCCTGAAAAAGAAACATTTACACATTTCATGCATGATCCTTTAAATCCTGAAAGCATTGGTTCTAATAAAGTCAGAACGTTGTATATTGACAGCTCAGGCGATTTATGGTTAGGACTTGAATTCGGGGGATTAAATAAATTTAACAGAGAATCAGGAACATTTACACAATATAAGAATATTGTTTCTGATCCTGATTCTATAAGTGATAATCATGTTTTATCAATCTGTGAAGACAGCAAAGGCAGATTGTGGATCGGAACTGCAAACGGCGGTTTGAATTATTTTGAAAGGGATAAAAATATTTTCACAAAATACAATGAGAGACACGGACTTCCTAATAATTCGATTAACGGAATTCTCGAAGACGATAAAGGTAATCTGTGGATAAGCACAAACAACGGTTTGTCGAAGTTTAATCCTGAAACAGGGATATTTAAAAATTATGACAAAAGAGACGGTCTTCAGAGCAATGAATTTAATCCTTCAGCTTTTCTGAAATTAAAATCAGGAGAGGTAATCTTTGGCGGAATTAACGGCTTCAATATATTTTACCCTTCTGATATTACTGACAATCCTTATATTCCAAATGTTGTAATTACTTATTTTTTAATATTCAATAAAAAAATTCAGGCCGGTGAATCGGGTTCGATTTTAAAAAAACCAATTTTTTCTGAAGATGAGATAAATCTTTCTTACCGTGAAAGCGTTTTTTCTTTTGAATTTGCATCGCTTGATTTCAACATACCCGGAAAAAATCAATACGCTTATAAAATGGAAGGATTTGATAAAGAGTGGGTTTATTCGGAGAACAGAAGATTTGCAACTTATACAAATCTGAATCCCGGAGAATATATTTTCAGAGTTAAAGGATCTAATAATGACGGCATCTGGAATGAAGCCGGCAGCAATATGAAAATAACGATTACTCCTCCTTTCTGGAAAACAATCTGGTTCAAAGGTTTTACACTTACTGCTTTTGCGGGAGTTATCGGAAGTGTTTACAGAAACAAACTCAATCAGCTTAATAAAGATAAAAAAGCCCAGGAAGAATTCACAAGAAAACTTCTTGTTAATCAGGAAAACGACAGGAAAAGAATTGCATCAGAGCTGCATGACAGCATAGGACATCATCTTTTAATTACAAAGAACAGATTGCTTTTGACAGAAAAAAACAAAAATGACACAGAATCCATATTAAGAGATGTTCATGAAGTAACAGATATTATTTCATCCACAA
This sequence comes from Ignavibacteria bacterium, assembly GCA_016709315.1. GTDB lineage: Bacteria > Bacteroidota > Ignavibacteria > Tepidaquicellales > Tepidaquicellaceae > JAEUSI01. The sequence goes on along the minus strand of JADJMZ010000003.1, from coordinate 830,171 downwards.
TTAATGACGTTAAGGAAATTTCATACAGTCTCCACCCATACCAGATTGAACGACTCGGACTTACAAAAGCAATAATATCTATCATTGACCGGGTTTCAAAATCAACTGATATTAAATTCATATCAAATATTGATCAGATAGATAAACTCCTTATACCTGAGACAGAAATTAGTTTATACAGGATAATTCAGGAATGCATAAACAACATTGTAAATCACTCCTGCGCAGAGGAAGTGCTCATCAATCTCAGTCTTAATGAAAATGAAAATTATATTTCGATACTGATAAATGACAACGGCAAAGGTTTCGATATTGAAAATGTTTATGAGAATTCGGATAAACATGGTTTTGGTCTGAAAGGAATAAAAGAAAGAGTCAAACTTTTTAACGGAAAACTTGAGATTCAGTCTTCACCGGAAACCGGGACAGAGTTTATGGTTTCTGTGCCAATTGGAGGAAAATAAAATATATTAATTTGTTTTGAACTTACATTGCTTATCATAAACCTCATGTATATTTTTGTATTAAATCAATTAGACAATTGCCCGGTAAAATAAGAATAATTATTGCTGACGATCACCCTATTTTCAGAGGAGGATTAAGACAGATTATTTCAGCTGATGAATCCATCGAGATAATCGGAGAGGCGGATAACGGTGAAAAAGCTCTTGAGATTATACATGAACTGAAACCTGACATTGCTGTCCTTGACATTGATATGCCTAAAAAAACAGGTCTTGATGTCATTAGAGAACTGAAAGATTCTAACACAAAAATTATTTTTCTGACAATGTATGCTGAAGAGGATATATTTGACGAAGCAATGGATTTTGGAATTAAAGGTTATGTTTTAAAGGACAGCGCAGTTAATGATATTATCGAATGCATCCTTTCGGTTAATGAAGACAACTATTACATCAGTCCGAATGTTTCAAATCTTCTTGTTAACAGAAGAAACAAATCGAAAAATCTTATAAAGAAAAATCCCGAGTTGGGTAATCTTACAAAGACAGAGAGAAATATTCTCAGATTTATTTCAGAGAACAAAACCAGTAAAGAAATAGCTGAAGTGCTTTTTCTCAGTCACAGGACTGTAGAAAATCACAGGACAAATATCAGCAACAAGCTTAATCTGAAAGGCAGCCACAGTTTATTAAAATTCGCAATCGAAAACAAATCTTATCTTTCCTGAATTAACCCTAAGCAAGAAGTAAATAAATAAATTTTTTTTCAACTCTAATATTCAATTATAATAAATGAGTATTTTCACTCATGAATTTTATGTGTAAGTCTCTATGCAGTTTAAGATTATTTTTATTGAATTTTGCATAACTATAATTCAATAAAATAAATTTTAAAAATGAAAAATAAAATCATTCTGAATTTGACAGTCGTTTCATTGATAATAATTATCAATGCAAATTATTTATTGGGACAGACATCGCAATCTAACTCCGAAGATGTGAAAGCCGGAATGAGTTTCGAACTTTATCAGAACACTCCTGAACCATTTTATGATGTAACAAATATTAAATTTGAAGTAAAGAAAAAAGAAGAAATCCGGCTTGATGTTTATAATTCAACCGGAGTAAAAGTAGTGAACCTTGTATCAGGAATACTGGAACCGGGACAATACAGTGTTAACTTCAAAGCTAATCACAGTATGATTGAAGGAATTTATTATTACGTACTCAGTCAGGACAAGTCATCTGAAATAAAGAGAATGGTTTACAAATTGTTTGAATAGCAGCTCATACATTACTGAGCAAAAGATAATTAACTCAATGAAAGAAAAAGATTACCGGATCTCAGTAAAATTTTTTCTTAATTGATTATTATCTGTATTTAAAGTTTTTGACTGATAAAATTAAATAAAGATAATGCTGAAATAATGAAACTTATTCGGATAAAAATTAATTAATTTATTTATAGAATTATATAACTTATCTTAATTAATAATAAAAAATAAACCAAAGGAGATTCAAATTGAGTACTGTTACAACAGATACAACAAAAGTATTGCCATATAAAGTAAAGGATATTTCGCTTGCTGAATGGGGCAGAAAAGAGATCAGACTTGCAGAAGCAGAAATGCCGGGTCTAATGTCAATCAGGGAAGAATACAAATCAGAGAAACCTTTGAAAGGCGCGAGAATTGCGGGCTGCCTTCACATGACTATTCAAACAGCTGTATTAATAGAAACGCTTAAAGATCTTGGAGCAGAAGTTACCTGGTCTTCATGTAATATTTTTTCCACACAGGATCATGCCGCAGCTGCAATTGCAGCAGCAGGAATTCCTGTTTACGCATGGAAAGGTATGAATGAAGAAGAATTCAACTGGTGCATCGAGCAGACTTTATTTTTCGGTGAAGACAGAAAACCACTGAATATGATACTTGATGACGGCGGAGATCTGACAAATATGGTTTTTGATAAATTTCCTGAGTTAATAAAGGACATAAAAGGATTGTCTGAAGAAACTACAACCGGAGTTCTGAGATTATATGACAGAATGAAAAAAGGAACGCTGCACGTTCCTGCAATAAACGTAAATGATTCTGTTACAAAATCTAAATTTGATAATAAATACGGCTGTAAGGAATCATGCGTTGATGCGATCAGAAGAGCAACTGATATTATGATGGCGGGAAAAGTTGCAGTTGTAGCGGGTTATGGTGATGTCGGTAAAGGTTCTGCTCAGTCATTAAGAGGAGCCGGAGCTCGAGTTTTGATCACTGAGATTGATCCTATCTGTGCTCTTCAGGCGGCGATGGACGGATTCCAGGTTGTTACAATGGATGAAGCATCAAGAATGGCGGATATATTTGTAACTGCTACCGGAAATTATAAGATCATCACTGACAGACATTTTAAGAATATGAAAGATAAAGCTATAGTCTGCAACATCGGACATTTTGATAATGAGATTGACATGGCATGGCTTAACGATAACTACGGAACAACCAAAGATACTATAAAACCACAGGTAGATCTTTATAATGTTGACGGAAAAGAATTACTTATTTTAGCGGAAGGAAGACTTGTTAATCTCGGCTGCGCAATGGGACATCCTTCATTTGTAATGTCAAATTCATTTACAAATCAGACGCTTGCTCAGATCGAGTTATGGACAAACTCAGATAACTATGAAAATAAAGTTTACGTGCTTCCGAAACACCTTGATGAAAAAGTTGCAAGACTTCATCTTGATAAAGTAGGCGCAAAGCTCGAAAAGCTTACAAAGGAACAGGCGGAATATATTGGTGTCGGTGTAGAGGGCCCTTATAAATCGGAAATGTACCGGTATTAATTTAAAATGGTAAATTTTAAATCTTAAATGATAAATGACTTTGTAATTATTTAATTTATAATATATTTTCTTTGAATGGAAAGAGAAAACATTATCAAAGAAAAGACTTATAAATTTTCTTTAAGGATTATAAATTTATATAAATATTTAGCAGAAGCTAAAAAAGAGTTTGTTCTTTCAAAACAGATTTTAAAAAGCGGAACTTCTATTGGTGCAAACGTTGAGGAAGGTCTTGGAAGCCCCACAAAAAAAGACTTCATTAATAAATTCTTTGTTGCACATAAGGAAGCCAGGGAATCTCATTACTGGATCAGACTATTGAGGGATTCTAAATTTTTGGAAAACAATTTAGCTGAATCTTTACTGAGTGATTGCGATGAAATTATTAAAATAACCGGGAAGATCATTTCAACTGCTCGAAAATCCATTTGAGATTTAATATTTATAATTTTAAATTGAATCGCTGGTGTAGCTCAGTTGGTAGAGCAGCTGATTCGTAATCAAGGAATAAGGTTCAAATCTCCATCGCTAGATCATTTAAAACCCTGATAAATATGATACTTATCAGGGTTTATTTTTTATGAATTTTCTGTTAGCAGATTTGTTAGCAGATTTTTAATTGTCTAAAGCTTCAATCCTGCCACGAATTGCACCGGCATTTTTACTTTTATAATAATTACGTGTCGTCGTAGTGGAAGTATGTCCCAATAAATCCGCCAAATCCCCTTCCTGCAATCCTTTATCTGCCAATGATGAAGCAAATGATTTCCTGAATGTTTTTAAATTGTAAGACTGATCTTTGATTCCTAGTTCTTTCAGAATTTTCCTGAAAGTTTTACCTATCCTGTCAACACTGTAGTACTTAAAGACTTTTTCCTCCTTAGCCATTTCTTTGATGCCAGAAAGATTTTCATCAATAAATTCTTTCAGGTCTTTAAAAATTGGAAAATCAATTGTCCTGTTAGTCTTGGAAATTTTAAGCCGTAAGATCTTTGACTTGAAATCAAAATCCCCTGCGCAAATATCGAAAATGTCTCCCGGACGTATTCCTGTCAAAAGTAAAAATTTATATATAATATAATATTCTGAATTTTTCTTCTGAGCCGTCTCAAGAATTAAATTTATGTCTTCTTCTCTAAATGTATTAATCGGTTTAGATACAGTTTTTGGAATTAACCTTTTTACAATCGGAGACTTGTCAATAATTTCTTCTTCCACTAAGTAATTGAAAAATCCTTTAAGGTATCTCAGATAAGTTTGCAAAGACGCATTTGATAATTCATTCTCTTTTCTTGTTACAAAAGTCCGGATATCATTCTTACTTATAGTTATCACCTCTGTTTCCGGCTTAACATCTATCTGGAACTGTTTCATCACAGTATTAAATGTTCTTGAATGATTATCCTGTTTTCCATTTGCTTTAACTTTTTTAATGGTTTTTAAATATGTATCAGCGCAATCGGATAAAATTGCTTTGGGAGCGTTTGCTTTTGGAATAACTGCTCCGTATTTAATTTTTAATTTATTTTCTTTTTCAAGTTTTTCAATTTTATTTTTTGCTGTTTCTGCTTTTGCTTTGTTTTCCTTATTATAATCAAGTTGAGTGCATTTAGTAATTCGCTTGCCGTTTCTTTTGTATGCTATATAAAATTTGTTCCTGTATTTATATAAAGTTGCCATTTTTAATTTTTTAGATTTGAAATTATTTTTAAAGCTTCATCCTCATCAGCGGAATATGATTTGAAGTTACTATCTAAATTATTCAGAGTTATTTGTTTTTGGTTTATAAATTTTTCCAATTTACATTGTGGAACCATAAGCCTGCCAGTGACAGATACAGATTCAATAATTCCAAGCTCTATAAGTTCTTTTGTTTTTGTGTATCCTAATTTTAATTTCTTGCTTACCGCATTTATTGAAAGCAGTCTGTATTTATCGTCAATGTTGGGTAGTGCATTTGTAATTTCCTGCATGATGCAGAGGTTTAAATAAATTTTAAGTAATCGTCTGATGTTTTATTCAGACCTGTCCGTATGCGCATGAATTGTATATAATACACTTCAGAGATATTATACCATGTAATTGCCAATTTGAATAAATCTGAACTAATATTTTGAATCTCAGCTTTCATTTTATATTTTTTTTCCTTTCAGATTACACAGGTATCCTTCCAAATCATAAACAGCTGTTACAAATTTTACATACTTATCTTCTGGTGTTTCCGCTTCTTGTTCCGATTTTAAGTGAGTTACAATTTCCATAGAGATATAAAGAATTGTCTTCTCTTCAAATTTATAATTCCCATTCATTGACTTAGGCATTCTATTCAGAAAATCAGGATGATTTTTATATATTATAATTATTGAATTTCGAAATATAGATCGTAAAGGATTTCCGGAAACATCTACTTGAGGATTATTTTTTGTGTCGAATTTAATTTTTATACCCGACTGTATCTGTTCTGATTCAGGAATTTCGATGTTACTGTTTTTATCTCTTTTTGGATTTTTAGTTTTATTTTTTCCGGAAGTATTTTTAGAACTTCCTTTTGTCTTAATACCTTCGGTTTGATCGGAAGCGCCGGGTGCAGTGCTTTGTACCGGGGACTCCTGATATTTAGGTATTTCTCTCTGTGATTTTTGTAAATATTTATCTAATGCAGAATTTATTTCTTCTTCGATTTCATTTAATTTATTGGAAAAATTAATCTTGGTTTCATTTTCAACAAAATCTTTTATTTCCGGCTCAAGTTTATTCAGAGTATAAAATAATGCTTTTAGTAAATACGTACTTCTAAAATCTTTCCTTGTAGGAGTAGGTTCAAGAATACCAGTTACTGATATATATCCGGTTACATTTGGATTTGACCATATAGAAGACCTTTGATTACTTCTGAATTGATCTACCTTTGATATTTCAATTATTCGTCTCCCCTTATTTATAAATACAGGACTCCTGTTTAACTCCATATTGCTTGATACTACAAGGTATATTTTACACGGAGTATTACTGATGTCAATGGAAGTTTCTGTTGTTTGCTTTTTAGAATTTATTTTATAAAGTGTCGATATATCTTTTGTGAAACTGTTCACCGAGATTGTTGAATAATCATAATGTTCAGCTCTCAGAGTTTTGTTATTTTCCTGAAATATTATCTTTATATTTTTCCTTTTTAAAATAAGTTCAAAGTGAGTTTCGATTTCTGACTTCAGATTGTTCAAATCTATTTCTTCGTACTTTCCCGGCTGGAAGTCTGACAAAGTTATTTTAGTCCAACTAGTCTTATTGGTTGAAAGTACATTATTTTTGTATAGATTGTATTCCGGGGATTTGTCGTTTGGAATTTCAAATATTTTCTTATTTATTTCAAAAGTATAGGAAAATTGCGAATTAATTTTTCTTGTATCGACTGACATTTTTTCGCATATGGACAAAAAGGAGAACATTCCCATTCCATACATTCCGTTTGTACAAGGATCTTCTTTCTTATCAGATTTAAAGATAGTATATTCACCGTTTGGAGATATTCTCATCCCGCAGGCATTGTCAGTTATTGTAATTGTTCTGTTCTTTTTACCATTTGCGGATTTAGTTACTGTTATTTCAATATCTCTGCTATAGCTTTCAGTTGCTTCATCAAATAGTTCTTCAGCTGAGTCTATACTGTTATCAACATATTCCGCTAAGATTCGGTAAACGTCTGTATAATTCTGAGCCTGCTGAACAATTGTAAGGTTATCGTATTTTATTGTTTGTTTATTCAATTATTCTTTTTTTTATAAAATAGATGGGAAGGAATAACCTTCCCATCTATGATTTATGATTTAATTTGAATTAGTTGCATCCGCTTTTTGATCTATTACGGCTTTGTCATGAGTGATAACAGGTTGTTCCTGTTTTACAGGTTGTTCCTGTTTTACAGGTTGTTCCTGTTTTACAGGTTGTTCCTGACTTACAGGTTGTTCCTGACTTACAAGTTGTTCCTGACTTACAAGTTGTTCCTGACTTACAAGTTGTTCCTGACTACCAGGCGCAGCCTGGCTAACAGTTTGTTCGGATAATTTAGAATATTTGTTCCTGTTCTTCCGATACCAATCTTTTGCCGCAAATTCTTCTACAATATCAATGATACCGCACTTTTTTTGCTTCATTTGCTGAAATTGTTCTACCTTTTAAAATATATTTTAAGACAAGGCTTTTCTTTTTTGTCAAACTTCCAAGTGCTTTAAGAGTATCTTTATCATCTTCACTTAAATCCTTCTCCTTTGAATTTTTAGGATAGGGCTTTTCATTTGTGAGAATGAACTTTGTCCCGAACTCAGCGGCGCGAGTTCCAAGCTTTCCAGCGGCTGTTAAAACTACTCCAACAGGTTTAACTATTCCGCTGGCTTTTGTTATAAGTTGAACTCGCTTACCGGGTTTAACTAACCTAAGGATTTTATTGACATTACTTAAGTCTCCGCCTGCAGAATTAATGTAAGTATGTATCTCCTGTTCTTCAGGCTGGATTTCTAGGTATCGAATTTTTTTGTAAATTCGGTCGTTGTTTTACTATCCAGTTTATAAATCTGGATTTCATTTTCTTCCATTAATAAAACAGAAGAATAATTGTTACTTTCTGACGTAGCAGAGCCGACGGCTTTCACGTCGTCTTTTTATTTAATTTTCCCATTATATTTTTAATTAATTATTTTATTTATTTAGATACTTCTCTGTTTTTAAAAAGACGAGAAATACAATGATTTATTTTTCTACTATAGAATTAAATCAACTATCTTGTTTTCTAATAAAAATTCAGAAGTTAATTCCTCTTCTTGATTTAAATCTTCTAGTAAATCAGGTAATGGATATTTTGTTTTTCTAGATATAATCTTTGTAATTGTGTCTAAATCTTGATCAGTAATTGGCATTGAACAATCCAAAGTAACTACAGCTAAATCAGCCAAAATCTTTTCACCACTATGACTTGAACATGTAGTCAACAGAGCTAACTCATTAAAATTTAAATCCCCGAAACCTTCAGTATTAACTTTTAAGCCACTTGTTCCAATAAAATTACTAAGTAAAATAATTTTGCTTATTTTTATTTTTTTGCCGTAAATTATTTTAAGGTTGATTTCTCGGCAATATTTTTTTTGAGATTCTTTATTAATTTGTTGTATAGCTTTTGTTATATCCTTTGGATTTGAAATTATAATATTTATCATTTTTTTTAATTTTTAAAAGACTTCCGCATAGTCTGATTTTTAATTGAGAATAATATCTGCGGACATTGATCTTGATATTTTCCCGTTTTAAATAATGAATCTTTTTTTGAAGCTGAGCTGAGTATATCAGCAGGTGTTAATTTGTTTCTGACGATATTGAAATCATCTTTCTTTTGTTTCTATTAAGAGAAATTATTATTGGCCAATAAGAAATTTCATTTTTTTTTATATGTTTTCCTCCTTTTTGAAATTATAGCCTTTTCTTAGTCGAGGCATTAAAATAAATAGTTTCCATTCTTTCCCTTTCTCCCTTTATGAAAGAGTCAGACAAGATTGTGTCATAAATTATTCTATTCTTCTGCAGAAAGAGTAGATTATAAAACACAACATAAAAAATATTTTCTTAACTATGCTATTATATATCACATGGTATGCCAAATATGAAGATTCGTTTTTTCCTTGAAAATGAACTTTTAACTTTTTAAATTATCGTATTATTGATTAATTTATTTAAGATAGAATAAAATTTATTACAATATGAATAATTACAAAATTCTAAGTCACTGTTTAAGAGAAGCGGATATTGAAGCAATTATTACAAATAAACAGATAGGGGCAGGTCCTCTATTATCTGTAATTTCAGAGCTAAGCAATATAAAATTTGATGAAATCAGATATAATTTTTTGTATAGTAAAAAAGAAATTCAGGATATTTATGCTAAGACATTGAACAAAGTATATTACCAATGTGAAAATTCATATTTCATAAAACTAAATGAAGGATTTTTGGCATTTATTAGTAAATATCTAAATTTAATTCAAGATTTCTATAAAGAAAATATTGATTGCAAATCAACTATGGTAATTTCGGAGAACATAGATGGACTCCCTATAACTCATCTGGATGATTATGATTTAATTCGTTTACTATCAACAAGTGAACGTTTCGAAGATATAGATGGAAATCAAATTACAAAACCGGATGATTATCATTTAATTAATTGTAAAAAACCAATTGAAGTATATGTAATTCATGATTTAAATGGAGTGATAACATCGGATTTTACTATTTATCAGACACCAGATAACAGTAATTTAAAAATTATTATTAATAGGAATGATTTTCCAGAGGGGATGCCGGATAATTTTGATTATTCGAAAGACATTTATGGAACATTATCAAATATCGTTCAAAACTCCTTAAAAGAAATTACTTTAATAAAGGAAATAACTGAAATTCCTAAAACTTTTGATGATCTTATTACAAATGATCCAGAAATGATTCACCTAATTAGTTTTGCAGATTTCATAGCAAAATATAATACTAATGTATTGCTCTTAGGTGAAACCGGAACAGGGAAAGAATTATTTGCAAGAGCAATTCATGAATCGAGTAAAAGAACTGGTGAATTTATTCCGGTAAACTGTGGAGCTATTCCCAAAGAGCTTTTTGAAGCTGAATTGTTTGGAATAACAAAAAAATTTGCGACTTTTGTCAAAGAAAGAATTGGTAAATTTGAAGCAGCAGATAAAGGAACAATATTTCTTGACGAGATTGGTGAAATACCATTGGAAATTCAGTCTAAACTTTTAAGAGTAATAGAAACTAAAGAGGTCACAACTTTAGGAAGCAATAAACCTATTAAAGTAGACTTTAGATTAATTTGTGCTACGAATAAACCACTACTAGAAGTTTTAGATAAAGAATTTAGAGGTGATCTATATTATCGGATTGATGAGATTAACATTAATTTACCATCTTTAAGACAAAGAGTCACAAGTGATGTGGAAAAACTCCTCGATTATTTTTTAAAAGAGATTAAAAAAATAAATATTGAATTTGAAAATATTACTATTACTGAGTCAGTATTAAACAAACTAAGGAATCATGAATGGCTAGGAAATGTAAGAGAACTTAAACGATTTGTACAAAAAGCTTTTTTCATTGCTGCTTATATGTCTAAAGATATTGATGATGAAATTTTGAACAGATGTCTTGATTTAAATATAATAGAAAAAGAAACTGGATCTGGAATTATTGAAAAAAATATAGAGGAAGAATACCAAAAATTATTTTCAGTAGATTTTTTTGAAGGATTTGAATTGGATAAGCTTCTCAAATCAATTAAGAAAGAATATTTGAAAAAAGCGCTAGCACTAAAAAGAAATCAAACCGAAGCGGGTAAACTCTTGAGATATTCACAGCCAACTATCAATAAATGGATGAATGAGTTTAAATTATCTGAAGATAACCAATGAAAGTCTGAAAATTTCTCAAATTATATTCCAATTATTTATAAATTTTTATTTAACAAAAAAGCTTAATTTTGAATCTGTTTTGCAGGTTTTTACTGAAATTTTCCCGTTCCATCTGCATACTGTACATAAGCTTACATTATAGATATTATTTAAGAGGTAAAGTACTTTTGTAATCATATTAATATATAATAAACTTAGATGATATATGGTTGTAACCATAAAGTAAATATTCGTAATAGAACTAACTAATTTCAGGATCATAACCTAACTGTTTTTTGTATTCTTTTTCATTACTTCTACAAGCTCCGCGGAATATTGTTCTGTAACAATAAAACTGTCATGTATAACCAATACAGGTATTCCCTTCTGTGTAAAATGCTTTATGACTCCGGAGGATATTAAAGAATCTTTGTATTGCAATTTCACTCCAATATCCGAATTAAAGAATTCTGCAATCTTATAATGTGTTTTTAGCCAGGTATCATAATATACCTTTATTGCTTCATCGGTTATTTTATCCGGAAACAACAATCTTATTTCAGATTTTCTTGCTTTCTTCCTCACTGCTTTATAAACAGCCTGCTGGGATCCAGCATTAATTGATATCAATGCAATTAATTTATACAGTTTCCTTAATACAGGATCACCGCCTGATAAATCATCATAAAAATTGCCGGAGGGATTTTCTCCTTTATGATTGTATAACATTCTTATGTGCATACCTGAAAAATCTTTTTCAACTGTTTTTTCGCCATTAATGTGTATTAATTTTCTTAACTTTTTAGGCATATTTGATTCAATACCCTCATAGTAACGACCACCTGTCATAAAATCTGCATTAAATACTCTATAGATGTATGGGCTTCTGAGAAAAATCTCGTTTTCAATTCGTTTAGTTGAATATTCTTTTAAAAATTTATCACATTTTTCGGTAGGTTCATTATAGCCAATTATAGTAAAATCAGTTGCTTGCCTTAATTCATTATATTCTTTTAGTTCTTTTCTAAAACGTTTTGTCTTATCGATATCTTTGTATTCTTTCCAGATCCCTTTGTTATGTCTTTCATGCAGGACTATAAGCTCCGGCGGCTCTGTATCTAAGATCATTTCATTTGTGATTGTCTTTGAATTTTTAATGAATTCTTCAGTTGCAATTATCTTCGTTTGCTGAGCACAATTATCTTCAGGATTTTTAAAACCTTTATGTTCAATAGTATATCCGCTCTTATTTAAACCTGTCATTACGCCGCACATTATATCATAGGTGAAGTATTCCTTATTATAACGCCATGGTATGCTACTATAGAAGGTTCTGTCCCGGCTGTACCGAATATAATTTCCTGTATCCCATCCTATTTTTAGGTTTATCACAGCAGACATAAGGCATTCTTTTTTTAAATGTACCTTTTTAGTTTTATCTATTGGCAGGTCTCCCCACAGGCTATCACAAAAATCTATGACAGCCGGATCCTTACTTGAATATTTCTGTCTAAACGGTATTGCTCTTGAAATATAAAATCTTTCTAACATGGTATTTTAAAGAGTTAACGTAGCCGCGGTGAGCGGCTACGGATTAATAATTATGTTAATTTAATATTGAAAATAGTTTTATTTTTAGCGGTGTCGTGTTCTAAGATAAAATGATCATTCAAGAGCATCGCACATTTACTGTCATTTTTCTTATCTGAAGCGAGTTCTTCTGTGTAAACTAAAAACCCGTACTTAATAAGCTCTCTATAAGCCGCCTTTAATGTACCCATCGGAATTCCGGCTATCCTGCGGATTTCACTGAAGTTTATTTCCATTGGTTTTGAAACTTGAAAATATTCTTTTTCCAGATCGAAATTGAACCTGACAGCTTTACTTTTCAGAAACAGATAAAAGTATAATGAAAAATAACACCTGAAGGGTATTGTGTATAAGAGCGGATTAAAATCTTTAGTGCAATTATCAAAAAACTTTTTTAACCGCGGATCTTTCAGATGGCACTTTTCTTCCTTTACAGAATTTTTTGTAAGAATCGTTGATTGCTTTCGATTTTAATTCAATAAGCTTTTCAAAATCATTATTACTGATCAGTATTTTTTTCATTGGTTAGCCCTTTCTTTGTCATATTGTTTCATAAAATTATATTCTCCGATCAGAAATGGCGCTGATCTTGCCAATAGTTTGTTAAGCTTTTTCTGCAAATCCATGAGATCTCTCGAAATAGGCATTTCAGAATCTAATTGTTCTTTCAGTTCGGATTCGGTCTTATGGAATTCCTCCAGTATTTTATCATACACCGAATATGGATCTTGCTCTGCTTCATCTGAAAGTTCCCAGATGAGTTGGTTGTAATTTTTCATGTCTTTTATTTAATTTAAGTTTTAATAGCATTTGAAAATAATTAATCAAAATAGTCTTATAAAAACCTGCCTGCTTTTGTTAATCATTTTACTATTAAATAGTATTTGACAAATTAACTACCAAAAAAACCAAATAATATTTTTTGCAGGATTTTTGAAGTTCCAACTATACTAGGTGAGATATTTACGATTTATGCATATACTGAAATCAGATAAGTTGTAATACGAGTTTTATTCAAAGCTTTCCTTTATATAGAGGGGCAAAAGCATATTTTAAATTGATCAAATGTAAATAGTCAAAAAGACTTTGCCCGGCTATCGCCAAAGTAGTTCCTACCGGGATGCTTTATCTATATATACCGGCAGCGGTCGAACTCAGGGAGGAGATGTAAATAGTGATCCTAAAATCTAGACAAAACAAGTTCTGAAAATTTTTAGAAAATTATTTTTTTAGGGAGTGTCTGGAAATATGGAATAAGCAAGATCGAAAATATTTGTGATTGTAATGTATCTTTTGAAGTTTCTGTAGAACCTCTTAAACTATTATGTTAAAATATAATATAGTTATTAAAACCCGAAAATACTATTTTTGTTAAAAATCGTATTTCTTTTGTCCAATTATACTTTTAACGAAAAAGTTACGCGCTATTCTATAATTGATCCGATGCTGACAAAAGCAGGCTGGAATCTCAATGACCGCTCGCATATACTTTTCGAAATTCCTACGGAAAATTATGATAAAACCTTAATAAACGGATTTACTGATTACACACTTTACAGAGAAAACGGAGAAGTACTCGCAGTAATTGAAGCTAAACGAACATCCCGCGATGCAAGAGAAGGTCAGAAACAGGTATTGAATTATGTTGAATAGATTGAGAAGAATCAGACTTTTCGTCCATTTGCTTTTATGTCTAACGGATATGAAGTATTTTTCTGGGATACTAAAGACAGCGCTGAAAGACAAGTAGCAGGATTTTTCTCGAGAGAAAATCTTGAAAGACTTTTGTTTCTGAAGCAGAATAAAAAACAGATAAGTGAAATAAAGATTAAAGATTCCATTGTAAACAGAGCTTATCAGATCGAAGCTATAAGGAGAATTTCCGAATCACTGGATATAAAGAAAAAAAGAAAAGCCCTGCTTGTAATGGCTACGGGTACGGGTAAGACCAGAACTGTAATGGCTTTAATAGATGTCTTTCTGAGAGCAAATGCAGCACAAAAGATTTTATTTCTTGCAGACAGAGACAGTTTAGTCGAACAAGCTCTGACCGACGGATTTAAAGCTCACATTCCAAATGAATCACGCACACGGATCAGAACTTACGAAATCAATAAGAATGTCAGAGTCTATGTTTCTACAATTCAGACATTAGAACTTTGTTACAATAAATTTAGTCCTGCTGATTTTGATCTGATAATCTCAGATGAATGTCACCGTTCTATTTATAATAAATTCACAGATGTACTTTCCTACTTTGATGCAATTCAGATTGGACTAACTGCAACACCTGCAAACTTTATTGATCGTGATACATTTAAGTTTTTTGATTGTGACGGAGTTACCCCGGCTTTTCTTTACGATTATGATACAGCGGTAAAGGAAAACTATCTTGCAGATTATAATGTTTGGGCTGCGCAGACAAAGTTTCAGAGAAAGGGAATAAAATATGTTGACCTTACAGAAGAAGACAGACAATCTCTTATTGACAGAGGCATTGATCCTGAGTTTATAAATTTCGAAGGCACTGATCTGGAAAAGAAAGTAACTAATAATGACACGCAGAGAAAACAATGGGAAGAATTTATGGATGTCTGTCTGAAAGATTCCACCGGCCAGATACCAGGAAAGACAATTATGTTTGCAATCTCCCATAAGCACGCATTGAGACTAAAGGAAAATTTTGATAAGATGTATCCGGAATACGGAGGTAAGCTTGTGCAGGTTATTGATTCAAAGATGGAGAAGAATAAAGATCTATTAGCTGACTTTAAAAAAGAAAACTTTCCGAGAATTGCAATCTCAGTCGATATGCTCGATACAGGATTTGATTTTCCTGAAGTTGTAAACTTAGCTTTCATCAAACCTGTAAATTCTCAGATAAAATTCTGGCAAATGATCGGAAGAGGCACCAGAAGCCACGAAGCCTGTAAAAAACTTGAATGGCTTCCAGACAAGCACAAAGACAGTTTCTTAATAGTAGACTTCTGGCAGAACTTCGAACACTTTCAGATGATGCCGCCTGATGACGGAGGACAAAGACAAATTCCTGTTCTTATTACAATATTCAATACGCGTCTTAATAAACTTATAAAATTTCTCGGAGATCAGTCTTCAGGGGATGCAAAAAGAATTATAAAAGATCTCCGTTCTCAGATTGCAGCGATTCCGCTTGAATCTTTTTCAGTCAGGAAAGTTTTTAATGAAGTTTCACATGCGTGGGAAGATGACTTCTGGAATTATATTTCTCCCGATAAGATCGCATTCTTAAGATTAAAAGTTGCTCCGCTTTTAAGATTCGTTCCCGGATTGAATCCATCGGTTGCATTCTTCACAAGCAAAATGGAAAGGTTCGGTCTTGCTCATGTTGAGAAAAAGAATCTTGATCAGATTATGGAATCCATAAAGGAGGATGTATCTCTTCTTCCTCTGAATCTCCCTGAGGTTGCAAATGAAAGCAAATTAATAAATGACATATTAAATAATTCATTCAGAGTAGAACTGACACTTGAAAAAATTGATAATGCAAGAGAAGCGCTTGCAGATCTGATGAAATTCAAACGGGAGAAGCCGTCTATCATTATTGAGCTCGGTCTTGACGATATTATAGAATCACATAAATGGGTGGTTCTTAAAAAGATTCTAAAAAAGTTTATGTAGAAGACTATAGAAAGAAAATAGAAGAGAAAATAGAAAAGCTTGCATCCGAGCATCCGACAATAAAAAAACTTTTAAAAGGCAAAGATGTAAATACAGAAGACCTGATAAGACTTGAAGAGACTCTTGAAACTGAATTCAGCTCGGATGAAATAAGTCTTGATGAAGATAATATGTTGAAAGCTTTCGGGATAAGAGTTGGAAGTTTTGTTGATTTTCTAAAACATATCCTTAAACTTGAAACACTTCCTTCATATAAAGATATTACAGCAAAAGCTTTCGATTCATTTATACTTGAGCATAATTATAATGCTGATCAGTCGAGATTCTTGAGGGCGGTTCAGAATGTGTTTATAAAGAGACGTAAATTAGAGCTTGCGGATTTATATGATGAACCTTTTACAATTCGGGATGAATGCTGTAGAGAGGTTATTTACGGAAGGAGAGATTGAGGATTTAATAGAATTGACGAAAAGTTTGGCAGCATAAAGACACTAAGATTTCAATCTTTTGAAGGTTTAATTCCCAAAAAACTTAAGTATAGACAACTGAAAATAATTAATGAAAAAAAATTGAAAAATATGACATTAATGATTTGCATTTGGTAAATGAGAATGTATTTGACTTCAAGGAAACAAAGCTAGAGAAATTAAAGGAAGCAATTAAGAATGGCAAACTAATTATATTTTGGGGTGCAGGGTTGTCGCGAATTGCAGGTTGCAAAAGTTGGGAAGAATTAGCAAATAATGTAATTGATGGACTCACACCTTTCCTTCTTAATTATTCGGAATCAGATGCATTAAAAAATTATGTGCATTTGATGTAAGAAAAGTTTTAACGATTTGCCGAAAATTAGCAGAATCAAGTGGTGAAATAGAAATTTTTAACAATTCTATTACCAAATCAGTAAAACCTGATAATATACCGTTGTTCAAAGAGGTACATGAGCTATTGTTGGATATTAAAGCATACGCATACATTACTACAAATATTGATAAAGGTATGGAGATGGTAAAGACAAAATTTGAAAGAAATCAAAAAATTTATGATTTGACAAAAAAAATACCTTCTAAAATATCATCATTAATTAATAATGGAAATATTTTTTACCTGCATGGTTCTTGTGACAATATTTCAACATCTATCTTTAACAATGAAAATTATTTTAGTTTTTATGACACACCCGAAATAAAAAAGTCTTTTACAAGATGTTTTTCTGGTAGATTTACTGTTTTATTTATTGGTTATGGGTTAGGAGATTATGAAATACTTACTAACATATTTCTTGCAGCCAAAAAGAATAACTATTTGAAATCAATTTCACATTACTCTCTTATGCCAATTTTTTCTAATGATTTAAACAGGATAACTATTGAAGAGAGATATTTAGAAATATTTTCGGTTTGTCCTTTATTTTACTATATAGATTACAGTAACTATAAAATCATCTTGGAAGTATTAAAAAAGTTTAAAGAATTAGTAAATGATATAAAGTCTCCAAAATCTGAAATTATAACTTTAATTGATTCTGCATAATGTTATCTGAAATGGAATTTTCGGTATTAAGAAGCAAATATTCTCTTAATGAAAAACAGATAACTGTCTTAGAAAAAATAAGAGACGATGATCCTTCCAGATCTTATTTTTTCAAAATAAGAAAGAATTTGTTTGGTTTGAGCCATTAAAATATTTAGGATTTTTGATCCTGAAGTCTATCAACCCAAACCCAAAATGCTTGACACAGGTTCACAAATATTATTAAATTGGGACTTATTATTCTATTTTGACAATATTACTCAGAACCAAGAATTTCCAACAAACAGAAATATTCAAGAAGAAATCCTGCTTTTCATTCATACCGTAAGTGATTATAATAATAAATTTAATATACATAATTCATATACATATTATATTTTTGTTAAAATCCTAACTCGAATAAATATAGATTTAATTAAAGTTGAAACATTGGAATTAATTCGAATCTGGTTAAAATCATCTGTTAACGATTTAATGCTTTCTTCTGAAATCTCTCAAAATTTAATTAAAAAATTTATAAATACTGAATCAAATGAAATTGAAATTGAAAAAGGAGAAACAATTCTAAAAACACTTTTGGAAGTTAAAAAATCAGATAGTAATAATTCAACTATTAATACAAATGAGAGATATGAAATATGTGTTGATCAATATTGGATAAACGAGTTATTTAAGGATACAGATTTTATAAATAATTTCTCGTCTAAATTCACATACTCGTTTTTTGAATTTTTAAAATCACAGATTAAGAAAACATTAATTGTATATGATAATTCATATTTGATAAAGGCTAAGAATGGAACATTGAAGTTCGAACTAAAAAACGATTTAAATCAAATTGTTTTAAATACTTTTTATTTAGAGAATGTTAAACCTGCTGACATGGAATTTGATTTTTTATCGGATACTGTTAGAGAAAAAAAGTTAGTATCAGAGCTGACTTTCGAAATTAAATCAAAACATCTATTAATTATAGAAATGTTTACTAAGTTAGAATCAATTGATATTGTCATCAAAGACGAGGATTATAACTTAAATAATTTAGCAGTTGAAATTTACACTAGCTTGTTTTCAAGAAATACTTATGAATCATTATATGATACTAGCAAGGAAATATTTTATGATGCTTTTGAAATATTAAGTAATATCTTAAAAAACATTTTAGTTATCAGATCAAATAACCTGAATCAAAAAATGTAAATGAATTTAATTCTTTTTTAAATGAATTGTTGGACGATGAGTACTTTTATTTTAAAAAACTATATTTGTATATATGCGCCGAAAGTAAAAATAATTATAATAATGTCTTTTGGAAAAATATTTCAAACGATGACATAAATTGGATAATATTTGAAGGGCTATTTTTTGGGGATGAACTAAAACACTTTTTGAATAAATTGAAGAATTTGAATCATAATCAAATTGAGAAATTGATGGGCTTTATTGAAAGAGGTCCACAATTAAATAATAATGAAGATGACATCAGTTTACAATGGAAGCAGAGACTATATGCAGCTTTAATCCATATCCCCGAGTTCAAACAAAAACATGCCTATTATTTAAACAAAACAAAAATCGATTATGTTTTAACACCTGCAGTACTATACAATTCATCCTTATTTAATGAAGATGGAAATACAGCTATTTCTCCGCTTAGTGACAATGAATTACTAATCAAAAGTTCATCCGAAATTGTTAAAATTAGCAAAAGTTTAGATAAAGATAAAACCCCCGAAAATAATATATATATAAATGGGTTGTTGCAATCATTCCGAAGATTCATTATACAATATCCCGAAAAGTATTTTGAAGACTTAATGCCTTTCCTAGATGCTCCGATTTCAATGATTTCCACAATATTTTTATCGTTTCAGGATTTAAACCGCAGTAATAAAGATTTTAACATAGGAATGTTTAACGAATTTGTGAAATCCTATTTAGATTTGCACAAATGGGAAAATGAGCTGATCAATTATTCTCCTAGAGAATATATTACACCATCATTTATCTTTTACGAAATTTACTCGTCATATAGAGAATTAATGAGAAACAATAGCATAAAATTGAATATTAATTCTTTGAATGAAATCAGAAATATATTATTAAACATTATACAGTTTAGAAAATATCTCAAAGATGAAGTATTAAATCTAGAGGATGAAGATTATTTAAATATTACAATAAACTCTCCAATTGGAAATATTATAGAAGCCTATATCTTTTGTTTAAGAAAACTTTCAGAGCATTTAGATAAAAATGATCAAGTCAAATGGAAGGTTGAAGATAGAATATTATTTAACTGTTTATTAAAAGAGGAAGTAATTCAAATATATTCCTTGTTAGGTTTTCATATAAATCTATTTTTTTGGTTTGATAAGAAATGGTCAATTGATTTTCTAAAAAAGAGCAATAAACTACTTGCTAAAGATAAGAAAGTTTTGTGGAAGGCCTTTGTTAATGGATATATGTGGAATGGAAGAGTATTTATTGATTTGTATGAGTTAATGCATGATAATTATGTCAGCTTATTTGATAAACCAATTAATGATAACGGCCATTCTATAAAAAAATTTACTCATTCATTTATCAGTAGGATATTTAAATGATCTCGAAGAATTAAATACAGGTCTATTTTATAAAATATTTGAAGATAAAAGTTTTATTGTAAAAGTTATAAATTATTTTTTGGAGGGTTAGAGAAAGTATTTTATTTGATAATTATCCCTTAGAAATTGAATTCTACAAAAAAATCTTTAAACCAAAGACATAAGATCTTGAAATTTTGGGAATTTATATATGATAAGTATAAAGATATTACAGAAACAGAATTAACTTCTCAAGATAAAGATTTACTTTCGAACTTATCAAGTTTAACATACTATTTATTCGAAATTAATGAAGAAAACTATGAATGGATAAACCAAATAGTTCCGTTTATACATTTATCATATAATAGCACTTATTTTATTGAAGCTTTGAACAAAATAAAGGAAAAAGGAAATATTAAATTTGTTGCAGAAAGGTTAGCTGATATTTACTTAAATCTATTAGAATATAGTACTCCTTCACAAATTCCAACATATAAGAAAGAAAATATTTTTTCGATAGTAAAGTTTATTAGTGATCAAGGATTTGACAAAAAAGTAAATCAAATTATAGACTTTTATTTTGAAAACAAATATTTCCCTTTTGCAAAGGAAATTCGTGATTTTATAAATCAATAAGGTTACAAAAACATGCTCACAAACCAAACCCTAAAATCCAAAATAGACTCTCTCTGGGATAAGTTCTGGTCAGGAGGAATTTCCAATCCTCTGACTGCGATTGAACAGATGTCATATCTTATTTTTCTTAAAAGATTGGAGGATAAGGATAATGAAAGAAAAAAGAATTCTGAAAGAAGGAATTTAAAGTTTGATTCTTTATTCAGTAAAGCTGCCGGCGACTTGTCAAAGAAGGAAATTGAGAAATGCAGATGGTCTTACTGGAGCCAATTGTCGGGGGAAGAGATGCTGCCATTTGTCCGGGATGTTGTATTTAAATTTCTGAGATCACTTGGGAGCGAGACGAGTTCATTCACGCAATATATGCAGGATGCGGTTTTTATTATTCCGAGAGCTACGCTGCTTCAGGAAGCTGTAAAGATTATTGATGAAATGCATATATCCGAACAGAATGCTGATGTTCAGGGAGATTTGTATGAATATCTTCTTCAAAATCTGACTACGGCAGGAAAGAATGGACAATTCAGAACTCCGAGACATATCATAAGAATGATAGTAAAGCTTGTTGATCCGAAGGTCGGAGAAAGGATTTGTGATCCGGCAGCGGGGACAGCGGGATTTCTGACGAATGCTTATGAACATATACTTGAAGAAAATACGAGCAGGGAAATTCTTGAATATGATGAAGAAGGTCAGCCGCATCATATAATCGGAGACAAGATCACGGATAAGAGGTTGATGGAATTTCTGAAGAGCAAAGCAATCACGGGTTATGATTTCGATACTACAATGACAAGAATCGGCGCTATGAATCTTATGCTTCATGGAATTGATAATCCCAACTTCAGATATAACGACACTCTTACAAAGTCATTCACGGAAAGCGGGATGTATGATGTGATACTTGCAAATCCTCCGTTTAAAGGTTCGATAGATAAAAGCGATATCAATGAAAGATTCAAAGTAAAAAACTTCAAAGACAGAACTTTTATTTCTTGAACTGATGCACGATATGCTTGTGATCGGCGGTAGATGCGGAGTAATAGTTCCTGATGGAGTTTTATTCGGTTCGAGTAATGCCCATAAGGAAGTAAGAAAAATGCTCACCGAAAAGTGCCGGCTCGAAGGAGTCATCTCAATGCCTTCGGGTGTATTCAAGCCGTATGCGGGAGTTTCAACTGCTGTTCTTATTTTTCAGAAAGGCGGGACGACAGACAAGGTCTGGTTCTATGACATGCAGGCGGATGGATTCTCATTGGATGACAAGAGGGATAAAATAAAGGACAATGATATTCCGGATATACTTGCAAGCTGGGCGAGACGCGAGACGGAAGATGCGAGACGGGAAATGGGTAAAAGAACTTCTAAAAGTTTTTTTGTACCGATTGAAGAGATAAAGGAGAATAATTATGATTTGAGTATTAACAGGTATAAGGAGACGGTTTATGAGCCGGTGAAGTATGATAAGCCGAAGGTGATATTGAAGAAGATTAAAAAATAGAGAATGAAATTAATATTGAAATTGAATATTTAACAGATATGATAAAATGAGCAAGCTACATTTGTTTGGTAACGTTTTTGAATATTGTAAAAAGTCAGGATTTCCACAAAGGATTAGGTTCAGAAAATGGAACGTATCCATTCATTTACTTCAAATGACAAGTTATAAAAAATTAATTCATTTCATTTAAGTTCACCAAAGATTTAATTATTCGGGACTGGAGGAAAGCAAGTGGTCATTATTGCGATGCTAAATTTAATACTTCAACTGACATGTCAATAGCAAAACCAATTAACTATAAAGAAACATTTCAAAATACATTTATTACTATCTTCGAAAGCATATTCATTTAATTGAAAATGGTTTTAAAGGTGCTGGATTGAAAACATATAGTAAGATTAGATATCAAAACTTAAAATTCCTTTGCCCACTCTCTTGAACAAAAACGCATTGCAGAAATCTTAGACAAAGCAGATTCGATCAGACAAAAGAGGAAAGAGAGTATTGCATTACTTGATGAGTTTTTGAGGTCAGTGTTTTTGGATATGTTTGGGGATCCGGTGAGGTATGAGAAGGAGTGGGAAATGAAAACTCTTAGACAATTATCAGATCGCATTGTTGACTGTCCTCATTCAACACCAATTCACTCTTCTAGAATAACTCAATTTCCATGTATTAGAACAACAGAATTGAGAAATGGATACATTGATTGGTCTAGAATGAAGTATGTTGAAAAAGAAGTTTATGATGAAAGAACTAAAAGACTTATTCCCAAAGAGGGTGATATAGTATTTGGTCGAATTAAGGACCTTTTGGGAGCAGTAAGGAATATTGCTTTTAATACAACTATTTGTCTTGGTCAGCGGGTTATGCTTTTCAGACCAAATAAAGCATTCGTGAATACTATTTTTCTCTGGAATCTCATACGTTCAAAATCAATCTTTCGACAGGCTACAAAAAAATCTACTGGTTCAACTGTTAGTCATGTAAAAGGACATTGTTAAATTTAAGGGAATTTGTCCACCTTTAAATCTCCAAGCCCAATTCGCCAAAATCGTCGAGCAGGTTGAAGCAACGAAAGCGAAGATGGAGGAGAGTTTGAGGGAGATGGATAATCAGTTTAATGGACTGCTGCAGAGGGCGTTTGGAGGAAGAAATATTGAAAATTAATTATATCTAATTGAAGTTTACGCTGCATTTATGTGGAACTGTAAATATAATAAATTTAGAACTCATTAACTTAAACATCAAAGAAATGGAAATTTTATTTGTATTTCCGGGAAGTGCGTTTGAAATGCTGCAAGAATTTATGCAAAGTGAAGAAGTTAGAATTGGATATTCTCTAAATAAAGAATTATTCAGTCTACCTGAGATTGAGAGATTAGATTTCATAAAGGAGGTTGCCAAAAGAAGGGGTCCAAAAATATTAGTGAGCCTGCATTAAAAGAAGAATTGGGTGGTGGAATTCATTTTTGATCTTTCTTTAAAGTATGCAGTCATTCCATCCAAAGGGTGGAAAACATTTTATGTTGTCAAATTGGAACCAACAGTTTTGTTTGATTCTACTTCAGAATACTGCCAGGTTAGGAAATTTAAATTATTAGGGATTGTTTCACTTGAAAAAAAATATCAAAACAATAAAGGTATTAGTAGAATTTCTTCTTCAAAAATTTTGGGTTTAGATGAACTCATAAATGCCAATGAAAACCAAAATCGAGATTTAAGAAAAGAAAAATCCTACTTAGATGAAGAAGAGATTAACGGATTTGAGGGAGAGAAAAAAGAATTAATTACCAAACATTTAAGGAGAGAACGAGACAGAAAATTTGCATTAAAGTACCGAAATAAATATAAACATATTAAGACTTGTCCAGCTTGTTCCTTCAATGGTAAAGATAAGTACGGAATTGATGACGCAAATTCAATATTAGAACTTCATCATATTGTTCCTTTGAAAAATATCTCGGGGAATCAAAAAGTTTTAGAGAATGACGTATCTTTTCTCTGTCCAAATTGTCACAGGGCAATACATAAAATGATGGGACATGAGGAATTAAGAACAATATCAATTGATGAATTCAAAAAAGGATTCTGTAAATTATACTCCAAACCCAATTTGCAAAAATTTATGGAGCAGATCGAAGCAACGAATCGAAGATGGAGGAGAGTTTGAAGGAGATTGATAATCAGTTTGAGGGGTTGATGTGAGCTGCATTTAAATAGAAATTATAGAAAATTTAAAGCAAAAGTATAAAAACAATATCAATATGGGACTTAAACCCGATGAAAAAAGAAATATATCTGTAAACTTTATAGGCTATGGTCGACCCGAATCTGAATTATGGATAATGGGATTTGAGGAGAGCGCATCCGGAAGATGGCACGGAACCACAGATGAACAATATGAGAAATTCAGAAATGGATATACAAATGAAATGAGCTTTGAAATTCTTAAGAGTACCAGAGGAACGTACCAAGGCTACAGTAGGCTTATTGAAAAGTTATTTGCAAATCATAAAAACTCCTTTTTGTGTGCAATCTTCTTCCTTTCGGAAAAAGAGATGCAGGGTCGCAATTAACAATTGGAGATTGTATTGAACTTGGCTGTTCTAATCATGAAAAACTTTATGAAATAACAATTGAAGATCGATATAATGCTCTCTTGGACTTCTTTAAGAAATGGGATTGGAAGGATAAGTATATTATATTTTGCATTGGTAATACAAATTGTAAAGATATCAACTTAAAAAAATCATATTTAAGAAGGTTTCTCGAAAAATTATATGCATTAGAATTTGAAAAAGTTTTTAAACCATTCGAGCATTCATCAAATAAGACTTATACATACCTTTATCATGATAATGAAAAAAAGAAGTTCATAACTTATCAAGGATCCTCAGGTCCTCACATCAACCGGGGAATCAACTTTATAAATAAACTACTTAATACTTAAAAAATTAACTCGATGAAAAAAATAAAAAATCCAATAAAAACTACAGGAAAGGATATCAAGAGTTTAGCACTTCTGGCAAATAAAATATTAACTAATGAAACTCCTTATTCAATTACAAAAAACTTAATTTTTAAAAAACTTTTTCAGAAAAAAATTAACATGTTTGATGCTGATGTGATCCGATCAAGACTTATTGTAATAGACGCCACATATTCTACTAACTTTAATAAACGTTATTATGGTTTTGATGATTTGATTAAACATTTTAAAGAGTTCGGTAAAACAGACAGTGAACTTTCTAATTCATTTAAAGAATTTTTGAATGAAACTTCCAATAAGCTGTTGGATAATGAGAAGTTGTTTGGAATTTCGAAAAAGGGGGACGTTAAAGGTCATGGTTTATCACTTATCTCAAAGTATGGCTACTACCTGACAAAATATAAATTTCCTATATATGATTCTTTGGCTAAGGAATTTTTATGGAAAGTGAATCAGAATTTTGATAAAAATTCGATTAAGAAAAAGGATTTATCAGATTGCAAAAAATACTTTAAAATTGTCCAAGAAGTTAACGATAAATTAATGATAAAAGACTTTGATAAACTTGATAATTTACTTTGGCTTCTTGGTCAA
This sequence comes from Ignavibacteria bacterium, assembly GCA_016709315.1. Lineage (GTDB taxonomy): Bacteria > Bacteroidota > Ignavibacteria > Tepidaquicellales > Tepidaquicellaceae > JAEUSI01. The sequence continues at coordinate 804,320 of JADJMZ010000003.1, read as the reverse complement.
ATTAATAAAGGACTTTTAAGTCAGTGATTTCCAGCAAAGAAAAGTATCAAGGATTAATCAAATCCCTAAAAGTTAAGGACGTTAATGTAAAGTATACAAATCAGTTAAAAATCAAATTGATAAGAAAAATAAAAAACAATGATGTTCTTGAAATCAGAAAGTATTTGAGTTCAGACACTATAAAATTTATTAAGAAGGCTAATGAATATGGATTTGTTTGAAACTTGTGAATGACTTTGATTTTGAAAATTATGAAAAAGATAATTGAATTAGACCGCTTTTAATGTACGGTTAAAATTAAGTATAGGTAAAAATACTAGGAGATTTTCTTAGGTAAGAATAATGCGAAAATAGTCTAGCTGGTCGAAACGACGAAAGCGAAGATGGAGGAGAGTCTGAGGGAGATGGATAATCAATTTAATGAATTAATGCAGGAGTCATTTGAAATACAGAATAAGAAAAACGAATAAAAAATTTAAGAATCATTGAATTCATAATATTAAAGGCAAAATAATAATAAATGCCATCAAACTATATTGATAATATTAACAAAGACGTAGTAATTAAAGTAATACAATCACTTGGAAAGAACTTCTATACAAAAGATGTATCTTCACATCCGGATATGAGGGATTATCATATAGGTTTAATCACGCATACTCATTATCATAGTTTTGTCGGAAAGTTTTTGAAAAATTTAAAAGATTCAAACGGAAATTTATTATTAATAGAATTACAAAAAGGAGGAGCGAGAGGATCTTTATGGGAGAAAAAATTAATAATTAATAAATCTTCTGCAGATACAAAGAGTGAAATTCGTAATTCCTCTACAGAATCTAGTTCGGTTATACAAGTCCCGAAATTTCAACAAATTACAAACAGTAAAACTTATAAGTGTCCTTACTGTCATATTACAGCAAGTTCGCTTCACGGATTAAAAAAACATTTATCCGGTAAAAGAGAGTATGGGGGTCATGGATTAGATTCAGAGGATATCTTGAAAATATCGTCTGAATTTGGGTACATTAGCTCAAGTTCAAGAAACAAAGATATAAAAATTCCTGAAGTAAAACCGGATAATCCATTCGGAATATTTATGCATGATTTATTTGAATCACTTATCAGGAACAAAGATATTCCAAAGTATCAATTTGAAAGAAGAATTGATACCATCTTAGAACTATTCCTCACTGATTATCTCTCACAATACTATAATGGGGAAGCGGTGTATATATTGCCGGAATTCCCGCTTAAGAAAGATAACAATAATCAAAGCACAAATGTAGATTATCTTTTTTTTATTACTTTAAAGAATGGAGATAAGAGATGGGTAATGTTAGAACTAAAAACAGATATTGATTCGGAAGACTTCAATCAGTTAGATTTATATTGCTTGTACAGGAATAGAGGAATGAAAACAATAATTGAAAATTTAAAAAATATTAGAAATGCTTCAACAAAAAAGTTTAAATATGATATCCTGCTTGATAGAATAAATAAATATCCTTCAGATTGTCCCTTAGATTTAATTTACATATCATCTTTTGACAGTGTTTTAAGAAAGAGGTATCCAGATGTTAATTTTATTACATTTTTTGATTTGATTAATTTTGTTCCGGTTAAAAATGTTGAAGTTTGGAATTTGTTTAGAGATATCATTATAAAGAACATCAATACTTAGTTCTCAGTTAATTTTGATAATGAAGGGCGCTCAGTTCATAAATTTATATTTGGCGAACTTCTAAGGCAATCTTTAATTAGAATTAACTAAGTCTCTCATTTTATAAAATTCACTTTTTAAATCACTTAGTAAATTATCAGCTCGATCATAGTCATCATATGTTAATTTGCTTTTAAGGCGACGCTCCAAATGAATTAGAGAACCTTCTAAGCCCTCACTTATGCAAACATGTTCAGGTATTTCCATATATTTATATTTGGCGAACTTTCCTAAAGTTGATTAAAATTATCCTTTCCTTCTTCAAAAAGTCTTATATGCAAAAACTTAGATTTTCCTTTGACCCATAGTTTCTTACGCTTTATTGTTCCGTCCTGGTTAACACCATCAATTCTATATTTGGGAAGTTTAGAACTTTTATCGTGAGGATTAGCTTTACTGCTCTTGAATAGTTTAGAAAGTTTCATAGAGAAATTTATTATTTTATAGTAACCATCAAATGCGTCCTTGGATATAAAAGTAATTTATGGACGACACTTAATAGTTGTTACAAGAAAACAAATCTTATTTTCTCAAATATGCCTCTCGACATTTTAGCGGTATTATTCAAGTCGGAATAAATCGCTGAGGCATGTTTCAGAAAACAAAAAGAGCTTTCTTCCAGAAATATCTGGAAACCCACAGCCCCCCGGGTAGGAAAGGATGCAGGCTTCGGATCGCTCCGAAAGAAAACTCTTTTATTCTACTCGGGTTTTAAATGTAACTAATCTCACTTTAGCATGTAATAATTTTTCTATCAACACCTTATATTTATTTGGCTTTTATAAATTTTCCACATTAAATATATTGAATAAAAAGAAAGGAGCAAAAAATGGAATCAGAACACTTGAATTTACAACATACAGTTGAAAAGCAACTTGAAACAATTTCATCCCTAGACATTACCGTAGAACATCTTGATGAATTAAAAACGATGTTTCTTAAAATTTCTGAATCAAAAGACGAAGCAGCCCTAAATTCATTAACTCCAGATTTTAGAGCCAAGCTTAAAAACGATTTATATAATAAAACTCTTGACTCAACAAAATTGTATCTTCAAATTTTAGATAACTTTAATACTTACACTAGAAAGTTTTCTAAATTTTTGAGATCATAAACTTTTTATTGAAAAGGAAAAAAGGAAATTTAAAAATTTCTACTTGGGAGATTCCAGTTTACAGAATGTTCTGGAAGAAACTATCAAAAAGAATAAACTTAAAGAAGAAAAGGAAATTTTGAAAATACTCGATTCTATAAGAATTGATTTAACACCGAAAGAGAAATATTTACTTAAGAAGAATCGGAAGGAAGTTTGAAGATAACTTTTATATCAAAAAAATTTCAATAAAATAAGTTTCTTGTTCATAAATATTTTGAAGATTTTTATTATTAAATCTACAGTTTTGGGGTGAGCACAATATTTTGGAAGTAAAATATTGTAACTAATTTTTTTTATCACAATACTAATTATGGGATTGGACATATGTTAAGTCATAATCTAAAGATATCCGGATATGTTTAACTCAAATTTCATACTTTTCGTAATCATCTTTTTAATTGTTGTCTTTATTTTGATTTCAGCTTTAAAACGTAAGAAACTACAAAGGTTCACGCCTCAATTAAAAAATAAAAATGTCCCAATAATTCATAGTAAGAAATATGTAGGAAGAGTATTAAAAACAAGTGGATTCAAAATTGATAACTCATATAATCCAGAGCCCTATCTCAATAAAATTTTAAAGGATAAAATCACAATTCTCGAGACTGCAATCAAAGAACACAGTAAAGTAAACTTTATATACTTGGTTTCTGATAAAGAGAAAGAGTTAGTTTTCGAAATTACCCCTCTTAGAATTATTGAAGACCAATACGTATCTGGGAAAGTCGGAATTAAAGACGATCGGTTATTTAAGATTGAAATAATGAATGATATTAAAAAGATTTAATAAACGTTTGCAGGGAGTGTTAGGCGCTGAAACTTTAATAAATGAAAATTTGAAATCTATGCAAGATTCCTAAATATACTTTTCAATAATAAATTTATTTTTAAGATTATTAATATAAAACAATTAAAATTATGAACAACATTAATAATCCCTGGGATATAAGGCATTTGGGGGAAGAATATTTCAAAAAAATCGGTTACGCTACCGCAAATAATTATTCTCTTGATGTACCAATTAAATTAGTTTTTGTCGGCAAGACCGGAGAAACTTACAATACTCCTAATGTATATCCCAATTGGAGCGCTGAGATGATCGATGGAAGAATCTTCAAATTTAATTCAACAAAGAAAAAAGTTGTTGTTAAGGATCACTGGACTAGTAAAAATTGCTTTATTTTCAAGTGGTAATATAAAGTTATCTATTAACTTATAATTCCTATTCAAATTCCGGATCTTCTTTTTCCGTGCAGGGAATTCGTACAAACATATATTTTAGTTACACTTTACAGAAGCAAGCAATAAGTAACATTGCTGCCATCAGCCAAAGTTGCTCGAATAAACACTTCCTTTGTCAATTTTGAAGTAGTAGTAAGACTAACAAGGACACCTGCGAAAAGACCAACTGCTTTAATTGCAATGTGGGGAATTGTAGAAAAGGCTTGTGTTGCTAGTCTTTCTATGTGCGTTATAGCACCTTCGACGGCAACCTCTTCCATAAGATGGTCTATAAAAGGATTTGACTCCTGCAAATTGTTTACTAGTACGTAATATCCGTTTTCCGATACCGAAATTTGAATCTCGGCATCATCACGAATGTCAGCTAAATGGCCATCTACTAATCCTACACCACCAATGCCACCAACAGGTATTGGGATTTCTGTACCATCAGGTGCTACGACTGTACGCACACGGCAACTATTTTCTTCACTCATATTACTCTCCTTTAAATTTAATTTGTTATGAACATAGCTTTTCCAATAAATTTTTGCAATATAAAAAAACCTAAGATACGCATTTACGCATTTAATCAAAAGATTTAGACTACGTTTAACAAATAATTAATTCGAACAATATTTTTAAAATATATAAATTTGTAATAATTCCGTCGAAACAGATAATCCAGAAAATTAAAATTTGTCCTTCATTTTATATCCGTAATCAGAACACAAAGACATCAATATCCGGATTAGTAAAAAATTGATAAACTCCATTTCTTAATGCGAGTATTCGAAAGATCATTCTTTCTTATTCCGTGTAAATTATTTCAACAAAATAAAATCTTATAAGACCATTGCCCGGCTATCATTTTCGGGTTACTACGGGGAGTGGTATATAGCCTGCATACCGGCTGCACTCTCGCTCAGAGCTCGATCTGTTTTTAGAGTTTGGATTTCCGGAAAATTCGGTTCTGAAATTTTTTATAAATTTTTTTTTAATGGACTGTCCGGATTTACGGACAATTAGAATAAGGAAGTAATTTTAATTTATTTCTATACTTTTAAAAATAAATTTTCACAATTTCATTTTTACCACTCGACAATTTAAATTTTTTTTTATAGTTTTGTTCAAAAAAATTAATATGAAGAACAAGAAAACAATTAAAAAAAGAAAAACTTCTAACAAACTCACCAAACGAGTTAAAACAATACTCGAAAAACGTTATTCGCTTCATATTTCCCGGGAAGAGTTTCAACTTTTGACTGAAGAACAAAAAGAATATGTCAGGCTATTGCGTCTTTTTGAGTGAAATCTTAAAATTTATTTAAGCAATTACATTTTTTTATAGAGATGAAATTTCGGGCAAAATACAAAGAAAAAATAGAAAAATCCAAACGAATGCACTAAACGAATTTTGTTTAATCCACTTTGAAATACAATATTGAAAGTTACTCCAAAGACAAAATAAAGACATAACTATTATGAAAAAATCTTTCAAGCCGAAGTGCCTCTTATCTAATTGCAGATAATAGGCAGGTATTGCTGCAGGTGGGATATTTTATAACGTCCAGCCCGGAACCGCTGCCCAATAAAGAAATAAAAGTACAAGTTAACAACTAAATGTCCAACAGAATTCCGTCTACCGGAAACCCTGCTGATAGCGAACTACAGCCGAAGATTACAACGTCCAGCCACACTTGCAGGAATACCCATGTTGGTGGCAGCCGTCTTTTGTCTTGAACGAGTTATTCTACAACTTGAAAACTATTTGATTGGTCTGTACGCCAACTTACAATTATCGATTCCGAGCGACCTAAAGCAACAGTTGCAGTTCGGGTTTTTTCTAAAGATGAAAACAATGGAGTTAATTTCAATGTGCAATCGGAGGATGCTGCATCAATTCCAACTCCACAAAATAATTCCATTGAAGCAATTCCGTACGAATTTATTTTTCCAGTTATTATTTCTCCAAGTTTTGGTAATACAGTTTGTTCTGGTGGTACTACATAAACGACTGAATGTTCATACACAAATACTAAGCCGTGGGCAATAACTCCAGCGAAACCCGCAAGGGTAGCATGTGTGAAGAAATGAAGCAATTCACCTGCACCTACAATTGTCATTGCACCTTCAGGCCCTTCTCCTTCAATTGCTGCTATACATTCATTTTTCAGGCTAATGCCCTCGTCAGCAGCTTTGATACCCATAGCAACTCCTTTATTAAATGCGTCATAATCATCAGGATCGATATTTTCACTGGGATCAGGTGAACTTAAAGAAATGAATCCTTTGGTAAACCCTTCTTCCCAGGCGTCAGCTTTACTTGGTGCTGGTAGAAAAGGATTTGAAAAATAATTTGCCATATAGTTATTTTAATTTTCTTTTTAGCATAGTTTCGGATAAATTATTTTTAAAAGACATTTTTGCCATACGTTCATTGTTAAATTTTGATAAATCAGAGTTTTCTGGAGCTGCTGATAAATCAGCTTTTTTTGGAGGCTCTTTAAAACCATTAACATTAGGTGGTATTTCAAAAAATGCCAGTTCGAAATTTGGTATGTTTAATTTAGTTATTGCATAAGTTACGGGTTCCATAGCATCAGCAGCATGATTAATTGCATACGAAGCAGCCTTAGCAATAATATCCATTTCTACTTGACAACGAGCATTCATGTCTTGTAATTCCTTTAGCTTTTCGGGGGGCAAATTATACTCTGTTTGATGTCTAAAATCTAAAATGTAATCAAGCACATTTAATTTGTCAATGCATGTAGAACGTAATTTTGCACAACGCAATAAAACATCTTTTTGATGCTCCAAATCAGCTTTGTTAGGTGGCTGAGGTCCATTAGCAATAGTCCAGGGTACTAATTGGACTGAATAAGGTTTTGGCTTATTCTCTACAGATTCAGACCATTGATTAGATGCTGTTATTAAATCGGCTACAGTTTGTGGTTTGATTTGAACATCACCACCCTCATAATAGAGTTGTACAGTAGTTTGCGATTTTGTATTTTTTTATAGTCTCGCTGAAATCTGTTTTCACATCTGCGCTGGCAAATAAACCATAAGAAGCACTTAAACTTGCTTCAACTTTTTCCCCTGTCCTCTTTCGTTGATGTTTCAATTCTGATAGTACCAAAAAATTGTCCACCACTTCTAAGACCACGCACAAAATAATCACCATATCGTTCTGCAAATAATCCTACATTACCATTAGCCACCAATTCAGCCGCCTCGGCATCAAGCATAGGTTTGTCAATTTGTCTAAAGCCAAACTCTTTTGTACATGTAATCAATAAATTAATGGATTCGGAGTGCACTTTACTATCTTTTGCATAGTTAAAACGAGCCGAAGCACTAAACAACCCAACCCCTATTGACAAGTCCGCAGAAATTCCAAGGTGAGTTTCCAAATCAGAAGTGTTGTTTATTTTTATTAATTTAAAACTACCAGAGCCGCCTCCTGCTCCTTCCACAGTTGATATTTCACCTACAATGCCTTTCTGATGTGCATCACCAGTTACACTATCAACACCGATTCCAAAGTCGTGTCCCTCTTGATAGGGAACATTTAAATTTGCCATGTTTAATACTTATTTTGAAGTTAAAAATTAATTTCTATTTTATTTAATACCCTAATGCATTTTTAATTATTCTGTTTAAAGAAATAATAGCAAGATCACTAGCTTCGATAGATTGTCTTGAGTGAAGAAGCATGCAGAGAGAATAACTATAAATGGCTAAAATTTGTGGTTTAAGTTGGAGTGCTTGTTGAATATATTTCTTTGCTAGTGACTCATTCAATGTTTGCCTTTCCCTTAAATGAGAGTTGAAGTCATTTTGTCCCCAAAACAAACCCCATTGTGTTATTGCGTCTAATTCTGTATAGTTATGAAGATTTTTTTGCAGTTCAAAAGCTACAGCCTTCATAAAATCTTCGATGTAAGCTACATTTATTGGATATTCATGGCAACCTTGAAACTGTTCGTTCATAATTTTCCTTTAATAATTATTTTATGCAATATTACTTGATATTTAATTTATAGTCAATTGCTTTATTTTATTAGCATTGAATTTAATTGAATTCTAACTTATCTGGTACAACGAATCACATAATTTATGTATAGTCAACGCTTTTAATTGCAAAAACAGTTGTAAAAATAGGTGTTACTTCAATATATTCTATCAATTTTTTTATGCCGGAAATTAACAAAAATGGTTACTTTCAATTTATAATTTAAAAGTAAAACGCCCGACTTACCATCGGGCATTTATTATTATTTAATAACCATCTCTACCGCAGCTTTATAGGCCTTACCCTTTAATACAGCCCCATCACCAAACCAAATCGTATTTAACTTACGATCCTTCGACTGCTTCGTAATTTTATGATCTATTAACTCAGTTACTCCATTATAGACAGCCCACAACGAACCTTTCACTCCAGATAAATTATTACCAACACCATTTTCAAAAAAGTATTTCGCCCATTCACGATTTGCTTTTGCTTTTTCAAGTTGATATTCAAACAGCTTTTCGTCTTTACGATTTACAGGATCAGGAAAAATGTCTTCCAGGTATTTCTTAAGTGTAATATCAGTCATCTGAATTCTTAAAAGCTCTTTGAATGATTCTTCAATTTCAGAATATCTTTTATTTACAATGTTCAAAATCTTAGGAACATCGTTTAACCGTGCCTTAATATCCTTTTGATGGTAAACAGATAAATATTGTTGATCTGCGAAAGCTATTGTTAAAGTATTATTGCAAACCACCCGGATAGGTGTGAACTTTATTTGAACCGCACTCGAGCCGTCATGTGAATTACTCAGAAGTAAATATTTTTCTGTAATGTCATCATTCGTAACTCTTATTTCACCGGGGAGTTTAGCCAAGATCCATACTACTTTGCCTTCTAATAAAGCACCAGCTGTATGGTAAATAGCTGCGTCTCTTCCAACTATAGAATCAAAGAATTCAAAAGCTTCTGCATTCTGTAAGCATGTGTAGCAGCTGCCGACTATCCCAAGAATTTTATTATTATCAGTTCTCACCGTAGCAAAAGTATTATGAGCAGGCTCTTGATTTGGAAGATAAAGTTGTTGCTTTTCAACGGTCCAGTTAAGCTTGGCTGCTTCAATTGCTTCCTTTGAAGTAGCGGGTTTTTCTAATTCAGTACCGAGACCATGCCAGGGCTTTTCGCCGCAGTAAAACATACTAGCTTCACCGTTTATTATTTCTAAATTATGCATAAATTTAATTTAAAGGTTTTAAAAAAGGGGAACTGTCAACGCTCCCCTCTAAATTAATTCATAGTATCATTCACTAAAAGACTTTTATCTTACTAGGGTTTTACTTTTCGTAGGAACAAAGTTATTCCCAGTTTGTTGACATCTACGTCATGGCCGAGTTCGTCTCTAAGCATCATAGCTTCAGTCATACATTGTAACATTACAGGGTAATCCTTACTTAAAACCGGGGCAGCGATAACTGTCTGAGCGTTTCCATTGCCGTTTGTATGACCGTTTCCGTTTTTATATCCATTGCTGTTTTTATGACCATTGCTTTCACCATTAGCAGTTGACACGCTCAATTGTCCATTCTGTTTGGTTTCCATAACCTTTTCATATCCGTTGGATCTGCCGTTTGTTACTACAGGCTCTGAGTGGGTTGTTTCCAAGACATGAACTTCATAATCTGTAATGTTCTTCTTTCCGCTCTTTATGAGTTTCTTTGTAATCACAACTTCTTCGTCCTGAACGACATTGTTTTCTTTTAAAATCTTTACGACTTTCTCAGGCGGGAAATAAGAATACTCCGTACCTTCACATTCTACGTTAAACAGCCACCATTTTCCATAGCTGTTCTCTCCTGTTGCGGGTTCCGTTTGTAATAGCTTTATGGTAGTTGGGATATTTACCTGAAGTTCCAATTTTTCTTTTCCCATTTTAGATTTCTCCTTTGTATTTTAAATGTTTTTAAATTTAGTTTGAATCTTCTGAGAGCTTGTAATAAAACTTTGATTCCTGTGGCTTTAAGTCTATGCCTATTGGAAGATCACCGCCGGATTTTTTTATGTAATCTTTTATTGCCTTTAGATCTGGTTCATAAGATTCTTCTACATGCCGCAGTAATTCAGGTTTTGCATTTTCAAGAAATATTTCTTCATTTTGAATTATTACAACATCTGATTGTTTACGAAATCCTATATTGCCATTTGGCAGGGAAAGTGATTTTAATTTGTTCTGTTTCAGATAATTTTTCATCTGCCCTGATAGAAATTCTATTGCTGAAGTAATTGTGTTTTCCTTTTTATTAAGCCAGGCTTGAGTTCTTCTCATAGATTCTTCAGCTAATGCGCTGCATTTATTTAATTCAATTTCTTTCTGACGTATAACCCATAGGTATTTATCTAATTTTATTTCAGGTTCAACATCTTCTATACTTACTACAGTATCATCATTTAAATCCAGTCCGTTTAAAAAATCCTCCAGGAGTTCTTTATCAGATGCTATATGTATTACATCCGGATTTTCAGAGTTTGTTTTTTTTGTGTGGGTAACTGAAACCGCTTCGTTTAAAATATCTTCTAACATTATATCAAGCCTCCTTTTTCTTTGTCAGTATATCTATTATTGCTTTAATTATTTCTCCTAGGGCAGCACTTATGATAAACTTTATTATTTTTAAAATATGAATCATTGTTTTACCTTTCTATATTTTTTAAATTAATTTTTATAACTTAAATTAAGTAACAACTTCCGATAATCTGTTTTGCTGTAGTTCGGTTTCGAGAAATTCCAGTCTTGAATTAAGTTCATTTATTTCGTTGAACAGTTCTTCATAGCTATATAAGAAATCATCAATGTCATTTAACCCTTTGGTTTCATTTCTTCCGGCAAGCGAGTCAACTCGTGTACTGTATATAATCGGCTCTATGTTAGCTATATCGATTTCTTCTAGTCCGTAATCTATAACAGGCTTAACAGGAACCGGAATTATTGCGTCTTCGTATTTCAAATTGAAAATCCCGTTGACAAAATAATCTTTTTCTGTGTATAGCAGACTTAATTCAAAGTTCTGATTGATGAATTCATTGTCAGTTCTGCTGAAATTATTCAAATTATCAGGGTGACGGTGAATCACAACTGAATGTGAATATTGATCCGGTAAATAATCGATTGAAGCTGCTGTTACTTTCTGTTTTGGGATGTAATAATCGTCAGATAATGTAATCGTATCTGAAGTCTTCGATTTGATATTGGTCACAATGGAAAATTCCTCTCCATCCAACTTAGCCACGATTGAATTGCAAACTAATAATAATTTCAGCGGAACAATAACTTTTATTTTGTCGATTATTTTTAAATCTGACTCCCAGGTGCTTTGTTCAGGTTTGTTTTCGTTAAGGTATTTCATATTTTAATTTATAATTGTTCGCTGATTTTGTTTAATAATTTTTTTACGTTGAAATTGTATGAGTATTCCTGCGCACTATAATTTAGCAGCATTTCAATTACTGCCATGGCGGATAATATTTGCGGTGTACCAAAGAAACTCGGTACAACTGTGTAACTACCTTCATCACCCCAGCGTCCGCTTTCAAAATCGTTTATGGATAACGTAGCGTGGTAGCCGTCATATCCACATTTACAGTATGGAACAGGGTTGAAGTTGGGAATTTGAATTTGTTTCTGATATTGGTTATAGTCATGTATCATTTGTCTGGTGGAAAGATTGTCTGTTGCATCGAATATGAAATCTACTTTGTATTTATCAAGATAATCCGATTTGAAAAAATCTTCTATCGTGAGTACAATTGTATCGGGCCGTCTTTCTAAGATTAGTTCTTTGATTGCCTGTGTCTTAAGCTGACCGATCTGAGAGTATTTAAACAGCGTGCGGTTCAGATTTGATGCTTCAAGCTTATCAGGATCTATGACTATCAGTGTACCGACTCCAATTAAAGCTAAATCCAAAGCTATCCACGAACCCAATCCACCTAAACCAATGACAATTGCGCTTACATCTGTCTGAGATTCAACTCCTGATTGTCTATCATATAAATTATTTATGCCGTCCATTTTAATTTTTCCCTCCTTTCTTCATATTCGGATTCAGGCAAAAAATACGCCGAGTCTAAATGCATGATTTCATACATTGCACAGATTTCATCAAGCAATGTTATAAGTGCTTCAGGATTATTTATTGGAATCTCACGACCGTCCATACTTCCCACGCATGCTTCACTTAATCCGCTGTCACTTGCATTAGGATGTCGCCTCTCAGTGTTTATCAATACTGTTCCACTTGTTATTTTCGGATGAAGCAAATTCACATAAATACTTTTAAGTTTGCATACCGGATCCTGGTATTCATGCACAACGCCTGAATTATAATGACCTTCAATAACATCATACACCGGATCGTAATACCTGTAGGCATATACTCGATTGTTCATCATCACTAGACAATATTCATTTTCAGACAACTTTTTTACAAGATCCATCAGTGGTTTTCCGATAACAACATTCCTGTATAAAGACTGAAGTTTAAGTAATTCCTGATTATACAAATCGTTTACTTTTGTTAAAGCCTGCTCTAGTTCAAACTGAAACACATTTTTGAGTTGTTTAACCGATTGCAGAAAATCAATCGTTGATTCTACGACTATCTCCTTAACTGTGATTTTATCCTGTTGGCAGTTATCTAGCTTGTTTTGTAATTCTGAAACAGTGAGTTCTTTCGTGATCAGTCTTTTTAATGAATCTGTTTCAATATCTTGTGATGATGATTCTTGTTCAACAGAAACAAGCTTGTCAAGAAATTTAGTTTTTATATCTTCCATTATTTTAAATGGTTAAAAGTTTATAAAATAGTTTATTAAAAGACAGGGATGTCCTTTTACAAACATCCCTATTGTGAATTGCAAAATAGAAGTTGCTTAGGCGGGCAGTAGTGAGTTATGCTGCCACGTTGTATCTGACAATACTTAACGGTTGAGTAAAATTTCCAGCTTCCACATCTGCCATTGATAAGCTTCTGCCGGTAAAATCGAATATGTCGAATTTTCCGATCTGGTTATCACGAGCAATTTTTTTAAGCTTTTCTATCAGTGCTAATCCTGTTACGTCGGTTACGTCTGTTTCGGTTGAATTGCATTTTATGATTGTTGTTTGTTCAACGGAAGTTCCGTTAGAATTTCTGTTCCACATTTTAGAGTCTCCTTGTGTGTTTGGTTTTAGATTAATTGTTGTTTGATTAAATTGGTGTTGCGTTAAATCTTTTGCAGGAATATAAATTTGAAAAGGACATAGCAATAGCATGATGCCAGATACTGACATCATGGTAAAAGCTTGAAGGGTACTGTTACTTACAGTTAAATTGCTTGGGTAGAATTACTAATGAGAGCCGGAAGATCTTCCAGGAAATAATTTGGTAAGTTACTGATCTCCGGATGTATATATTGATTTCTGTATGTCTGAGGAATTGATTCTCGTGGAACATCTGTTTCTACGCACTCTGCATCAATGTTTTCGAAGTCATAATTAGAGTCACCTGAATCATCACAATCTTCGTAAGCTTCTTCATGAATATTTTCAAGGCTTTCAGCGACCTCGATAGCCTCTTCGTCATCATTTGAAAATACATATCCTGACAAAGTAGCATACTGGGTATAGCTATAAGGTATTTTTACAAAATATTTGTTCATGGATAAATTAATTTAATTAGGTTAGCTAGCTATGTATATTATACCAGAAAAATTAAAGTTTGCAAATAGTTTGTAAGGTAAATCTAAGGAATAATGAATTACAATAGGAAATAAGGGAGTAGTTCAATTTGAAGTTTGTTAATATTATGCAATGATTGTTATATTTTAAAATTAATGCAAAATTAAAATAAAAAATAAAAAATTATTTAAATGGAGTTTAATTTTATATATTATTGTGTTTCTCTAAATTCACCAATTTTAGGTATTATTTGAATTAAAAATGATTGGTTCATTTCCTCAGATTCTTTATCGAAAACTTCATCTTTATACATTGGAAATCTACCAATCCCTCCTACACCATTACCTGCAATCTGAAAATCTAAAAGTTTATGATATTCTTCACTATCAAAATCAAAATCAATATTGGTTATCCAAAAATTATAAAGTGAAAAAGCTCTCTTATAACTAAGTTCATAATTATAGTTTCTATTATTTCCTGGCAAATCAGAAGATCTTCCTGAGATTAATATAAGATAGGATAAATCTTTCATTGTTGTATCTGATTCTTTTTGTAGCTTTAAATTTTCAACGATTTCTTTTAGTTTATTCCCAGTACTAATTAATTGTTCTTGTGTCTCTGCAAAATCCGGAATTGATTGAACATCGATATTATACTTACTTTGATAAAACAAAATATTCTGTGCTAATCTATATCGTTTATAATCACTTTCATATATAAAAAAATTATTATCAGACATTAAAACCTTTAAATTATTTTTTACTTTTTCTATCATTTTATATTCAGATTCTTTTATTCTGAATTTATTTTCTTCATCTGAAAAACGTTTATAACTTAATACAAATAATACAAGCATTACAAAAAACAACAGCATCATTAGATCAACAAAACTTGGCCAAAAATAATCTTCAGAAGAATCTTTTAACATGACTATTGCCCGAAAAGCTTATTAAATATACCTTTTTGCTTATGTTCATCTTTTGAATCTTCCAATAACTTATTAGTATGAGAAATATTTTTTACTAATAATTCAATGTCTGTCTTATTCTCCTCTAATAAGGATATTAATTTAACTGATCCATTTTCTGAAGAAGAATTAAATCTTGGATTCATGATAACATTATTTATGGAATCTATTCCATTTTTTAATTCATTTAATAATTCTCCAGTTTGATTATTTTCTAACCAATTTTTATTGTTATCTACAATAGATTTTATCTCTGCTGTATTTTCGTTAGTGATGACATTAATATAGTTCTTAAATCCATCAAAATGATTGTTAATCAATTCAATATTAGTGCTTTTAGTCAAACTTAAATCTTTTAAAAACATTTCTGAGATGTTACTTAAATGTTCAATTAAAGAAATATAAGTTTTTTCAGAACCCGATTTTAAGTCTTCAAGATCTTTATAATAATCTTTTAGAAATTGAATAAGTCTATTAGAATTCTCAATACTTTCTCCAGCCTGAACAAAGATTGTTTTGCAGTTTATCTTTTGAACCAATGGCTTCATTAAATACTTCATTCATCTTTTGAGAAGATGAATTCATTATATCCATTGTTTTATTTGTTTCGCTAAGAATGTCATCTAATTTATTAAAATAATTTTCTGTAGATTTAATCTTGGATAGTACACCTGAGAAAGTACTATTTAATTTACTAAATAGTTGGTTTGATGATGTTTCAATTTTATCTAGTAATGTAGAATTCGTTTTGATTATTTCATTTAATCTCGATTTATTAAGTAAGTTTAAAAAACTTTTTTGGTGTTCTAGGTTTTGCGATATTATAGTTATTGATTCTTTAAATGTAGAAATATTTTTTCGAATTTAAAACTAAATTCTTCATTGAATTTCTCCAAAACAACTTTGATGTTTTTTAGACTGCTATTCATGTCATTATTTAAGGAGGGCATAAGCTTAACTTGAAGAAATGTATAATATTCATTTCTGTAACTGTCTCTAACTAATTTTGACTTTTTAAAGAAATAAGATGAATTTAGCAAAGTTAAAATTATTCCCATTCCACTTGCCATCATTGCAATAGAAGCTCCTGAAATTAATTTTTCAAATGATTTGTCTTGAATTGGAAAGTCTAAGAAGTATAATGATATAAATATTCCGGTTATTGTTCCAATCAGCCCTAGATATATAGGAACTGCAATTGTAGCTATTACAGATCTTTCTAATTTATCTGATTCTCTTTCCGAGATATCTTTCAAAATATTGAAGTCAGCAGCTGTTCCTTTATTTTCAGATAGAAACTTATTTGTATTTGTAATAATATTTTTAAATTCGTCAGATACACTTTCTTTACAAAGTATTTCATCATAACTAAATAATTCTAAATCTACCGTCTGAATGTCTAAAGTTTTAGGATTTGGAAACAGTTTTGATAATTTTTGAATATTTTTTAATGTTCTAAAAAAAGATAACAACTGAAAACCTAGTATTATCAGAAGAATTATAACTGGAAAATCCATAATTTATTTTACACGATAATTTATTATTTCAATATTTTCAATTTTGACTATGTACCAGGTATTATTAGTTTTTTCTAAAAAAAATCTTTGCTTGTATTTTCCATCATTATTATAAGGATCGTAAGCTTCATATACTGCAATAACTTCTGAATTTAAATATCCATTATTTGTCAATTCACAATTAATAAAATTTGTTTTGTTAATTCCTCCGTATGATTGAATAGTCTTGAAATTTGCTAATGTTCCCCATCTTTTGCCTTTCATTAAGTAAAAAGCTCTACTAAAATCTGAGTTTCCTAATGCGATTACCCAATCTTTAACAACCAAACACTGATCAGAAATAACAGGCTCTTTTTTTGTTTCATAGTTCGAACTAGATGAAGTGTTACTTTTATTACTACTTTCTAAATTATTTGACACTTTATCAGCATTAAATATTAAATAAAAAATAAAGGAAAAAATTAAAATAAAAAGTATTGCTACAAATATTGTTGTGCTATTGTTATTAGCTTTTTTAGTATGGTTAGGTACATTTTTTTTCTCAAAAACAATATCGTTTTTTTTTATTGTTTCAACAAAATTTTCCTCAGAGTCTTTTTTTGATTCAGTATTTATTTTATCATTCTTATTTTCTGATACATTAATATGATTAATTGGAGATATACAATTCTTTTTGAGAATTAACTTTATTCTATCAAGATTTTCTGAATTTAGAATGCTTTCATTTATAAGTGGGACTAATATCAATAGAAAATCTTCTTCATTTATTTCAATCTTTGATACTGAAAGTTCGTCAATCAATTTTTCTATTTCTTCTGAATACTCTGTAAATGTATAAACATTCTGATCATATAATTTTTTAATGTTTTTACATCGAATTACGAATTTGTCCGGTTCCAAGGATTATTTTTTATAATATATTAATTCGTCTATTTCCTCTGAGATAAGCCAATTACTACCATCTCTTTTCAAGCCAAGTATAGATTTTACCTTTGTTTCATATTTTTTACCAGTTTTATTATTTGAACAACTAGCTTTTTTTTCATAAGTGATATTATATATATTCTCACTAATCTTCCTTACCTCCGGATTTTCAATAGTTATCAAAAAAGAATCCCACATTGAATAAAAACTATTCTTATCAGTCATTAATCTTGATTTTGATACAATCCCCCAAGAATAATAATTGACATTTTCAGAATAATATTTTTTAATATTATTTCTGTTATTAATGTCGAAAATCCAGGAATTCAAAATAGCTAAAACCCTATTTTCCACATTTGTTGAATTTTCTTCTTCTATATGCTCTAAACTAATTTTAGGGTTTTCTTCGGTTAAAATTTTTGAATCAGAACTATTTGAAGTAATTTTATTCAACGAGACTTTATCAGTATTAAATATTAAATAAACAAAAGTTATAAAAATCAAAAAAAGTACTGATAAAATATAAATTTTACTGCTCTTATTCTTATTAACATGAGTAAATTCTTGTTCACTTTTGTTTTTGAAAACAATTTCATCCTCAGTTTTTTTTACTTCAATCTTTTTTTCATCTGGTGTTTCTCTATTTCTATAGCTGCTTTAACATACTTATTTTCTAATTTTTGCTGTGATTTACAGGGACAGTGTAAATTCTTTTAAGAATTAACTTTATTTTATCAAGATTTTCTGAATTAAGGATGTTATCATTAATAAGTGGAACTAATATAAGAAGAAAATCTTCTTCATTTGTTTCAATCTTTGAATTTGAAAGTTCAGCAATCAACTTTTCTATTTCTTCTGTATATTCTGTAAATGTATAAACATTCTGATCATATAATTTTTTAATGTTTATACATCTTATTATGAATTTGTTCGGGTCCAAAGATTACTTTTATAAATATTCTATAAAATTCTTTCTTTTAAATTACTTATTTCATCATCAGATATAATATCATTTTTCTTCAAAGGTAAAATACCCAGCAAAAAATCTTCTTTTGATTCTTTTAAGTTACTTTTGTTTAATCCGAGTATATAATTCGATTTACTTTGTGAAAATTCTGTATATGATAACATTCCATCATCATATAATGTTTTTAATTTTGCAAATTTGTCATTCATATCCCTAAAACTAAAATAATTTATTTGCGGACTTTCTGTTGTTGATAAAACTTTATTTTGATAATTAGATTCTATTTCTTCGCATTTTATGGTCATATCAGTTTCATTAATAGATGAATTATTAAAAATATTATCTGATTTTAATGGTTCATATTTCTTTATATTTAATTCCATTTCATTTGAATTATTAATTACTTCAATGTTTAACGATTTAGCAACAGAATAAGCATCAAACATTGAATATATCCAAAGAATAAAAGTGAGAATGCCAAAAGTTGCAATACCAAATACTGCACCTGATAAGAACAAAATCCCTTTTCCATTTTGTCCATTGTAAAACTGTCCTCCACCAACAATTAAAAATGAAATTAAGCAAGCTGTTTGAGGTGATCTTTTTTCCATTTCATATAATTTTAAGTTTTTTAATAGTTACTAGGCTTTTATTACAAATAATTCAATTAAAACAAACATCCAAAATTAAAAAATTACGAAATTTTAATTTATTCAGTTATTTAGTTTAAATAATCTTTTGTTATTGGATCTTTTTGGTTTCCATCAATTAATGAATTATATTTTAAAGTTAGTCCATTCAAATTAATTGCAATAGTATCAAGTTTATCCAATGATTCACTGAATTTCCCATGGATATCCGTAGAATATTTAGCTGTTTCTTTTCTTATCTCTGGAAGTATATTGGAAACTTCTTCGACTAATACCTTAAGCTTACTTTCAGACAATACAGAAATAGAATTTGATACAATCTGAATTTGAACAATGGTTTCCTTAAAATTAGTTATTACTGATTCAAGATTATTATTTAAGCTTGCTACAGTTTGCAAATTTTTATCCGAGTTTTGTAATACATTTTGAAAATCTTTAAAACTCATAAGCAAATCTTTTGTAGATTCGGAATTTTTAATAAATGCAGACTCGATTTTGGAAAAGGATAGCTGAGCACTTTTTAATGCTTCGGTGGATTTTATTAGATCTTTATATGAATACTCTCTCAAGTCCTTTGTAAAGGATTTATTTAACTCAATCAATTCTATACTTTTATCATTTATCATATTAATGCTATTCCTAAATTTAGATACCGATTCTGAATATTTATCTGTTTCTTTTTTCAAATGTTCAGTAAACTTATTTATTGTAGCAATGTGGTTGTCAAAATTACCATCAAGAATTGAGATAAATTTATCAAACTCCTTCTTAAAATCATTTGAATTCTTATTAAGAGAATTTGCAAAGTCATTAACAAGATTTTTATTCAAAGCAGTAATAATGGATTTGAGATACATTAGTAGTATAAATCCCATTATTCCCAAAAGTAAAACAAATACTATAATGCTTAGTAAATTGCCTGATTCCATAAATTTGATTGTTTTGATTAAATTAATTTACCTTTTACAGAGATTTCATACTCATCCAAATCACTATTTACACAAAGTGGAGGAGTTTCAACTTCATATTTAAGTTTTTTTTCATCCTCGTAGAAATAAATTAAATCTCTTAAATATTTTGTTTTAATAAGGATATTATTATCTAAAGGATGCAATTCATACTTATCAGTGCTCTTTTTTAAATAAAATGTAAAAACTGCATTTTCCTCCCTAAAAAACTTTATAGAATAATTTTCTACAACATGGTATAACAAAACTATTTCTTGATTAGTGTTTAAATTTAAATTAGATTTCACCAATAATATTGATAAATTATATTTTAGCTTTTTCAAATAAAATGGGGAGATATTAATAAAATTATTAAACTTATCACATATGTTTTCAATTTTTTCATTTAAATAATTAAAAAAAGAACAATAATATAATTGAATCCCTTCAAAGCTTTGATCAGAAAAGTTTACAATTTCAGATTTTAATGATTCAATATTTAAGCTGCTGAAATTGTTAACAATAACTTTGAAATTATCAAAATTATTGCTTAATAATTGAATGTTTCCTTTTAATGTTAATATATTTGAATTTATTTCCAATAATAACTTAGTTTTATTTGAAATTTTAAGATTATAGTTTTTCAATATTATTTCACCATTAATAGTCATTAAAGGACTTAGGTACACATCTAAATATTTGTCAAAAAAAGTGGAGGGATGTATTAGGTATGAAGATATCTCTTTGATATTTAAACTTTTAAAATCGCTGAATTCATGATACGTAGTTATTGTATTAACAAAATTTACATTATGTAGCTTTTCATATCTTGAAAATAATTCTGCCAATGAAGTAAATTGGACATTTGATATTTCCGAATAATTAAAGTTTGATTCTAAATAATAGTTGACTGAAGAATAATAATTATTTAAAATTCTTTCAAAGTCTTTTGTAAATCCAGTGATTATTAAACTATATTCTGTATTATTTTTAGTTTGTGAAATATCAATTTCTTGAATTAGATCGTTGTATTGAGTAATAATAAGTTTTTTTACAGAAAGTATAGCTAAATAAAAAATAAACCCTGATACAAAAGTTATTAGAATTGAATCTGTAATAGAAAGTGATAAAATAAAATCCAGCATCTTAAATTAAATTTTTTGAGATAATAGATTTTATTTCTGACAATTCTTCCGCAGAAAGAATACCTTCTAGAACAAGGGTTGAAATTCCCAATAAAAAATCCTCTTTTGATTCTAATATGTTTTTCCCAATTATCGAGCTAATATATTCCTTTTTAAATGCAACAAATTCAGTGAAAGTTAGAATATTAATGTCATATAGGTTTTTTTGTTTTAATAATATATTAGTAAAATCAGAGCTGCTAACTAAATCACTTTTAATCGAATCATTAGATAAACTACTATACAAATTTCTATTTCCGGATTTATTAAAATTATTAGATGTGCCAATAATTAAATCCTGATCGACTTTTTTTATATACTGTACAAGATTTCCTGAGGTTATCATATTATCCGTTGCAATCATAGTTTTTTTGGAATCTTGACCTCTGTTTTCTCTTTTTCTTTGAAATATTTTAATTTTTCTTTAAAGACTTTTGCTGGTTTACTATTAAAAAATAAAAATAATAAAACCAAAAATAACAATTAAAATAAATAGTTCACTTGTCAACGATGTAAAGTCATTCTTAGCTGAAATTAAACCGAGACTCATGCTGCTTTAGTATAAGTTTTTATTGTTTTTATTTTTAATGGTTGAATTATTTTTTCTCCAAATAATTTTAAACTCTTTTATTTATTGATCTTTTCATTTTCCTTTTAGCTTCCATTAATATTTAATTTATCCAAATAATTAACTTTACAAATTAAAGAACTTCTATCTATTTTTTTTCAATTGAAAATTAATCTATACCTTAATGCCATAAGGGTTAAATATTTACTTTCCCTCTACTTCACCTTTATTAATTAATTTCCATATTTGCGAATTAGAATCATATTCACATTCTCCGGGTTTTATATTTTTATAATTTCCGGATTTATTACCTCTTACAGTAAAACATTTTTCAATGGATTCAGAATAAGTTGTAGCATAAGCTTTTTCATCTAAAGTCAATTCGGACCTGTTTTTGAATTGTTGCATGTAAAAAGGAGTTCCGGAATCTGTTTCTCTGAATTTAATAATTCCACTTTCTACATAATACTCCACATTATAGTATTTACCTTTATCTTCTTCTATTGAATTTTCAATTTGTTTATCAACTTCAATGTTTTTTGCTACTTGTCCTTTTTGTATATTTAAATTTAAATCATTTGTTGCTTTAATGTTAGTGGCCATTTTATCCTGGTTTGATTTTAAATCTAATAAAGAATCTTCAAACTCTTTTAATTTAGATTCAAATTTACTAACATTTCTTTTTCGTTTCCTGGAAATCTGATTTGAATGACCCATCCGAAGAATTTAAGCTTTGAAAATTATTATAATCTTTTCTGTTCTTTTCAATTTTATCATTCAATTTTTTAACCTTATTTGATAATATGTAGTAAAGTACACCTAAAATAATCAAAAAAAGAATAGCATAAATTATGAAAATAAACATTAATATTCTTCCATCTTCTTTCTCCTTTAATTCGATTAAATTCTTTAACTCTTTCTCCTTTAGTTCTATTAATTCTTTTGATTTATTGAATAATGATTTACCACTATCAATTTGACCCTTGTCACTTTTTTCAATATCTAGTTTATTAGATTTATTAGTTGAATCTGAATTAATTCTATTTTCTTTTTGTTGGAGTGTATCAGGTTTACTTAGTGTTTTAGATTTATTATTCGTGCTGTCAATAATTGGCAATGAATGAATACTAGAAGGATTAATTATGAGCAATGTAAAAAATACATAAAATAAATAATTTATCACATTTGATTTGGTTTTCATAATAATATTAGATTAGATTTTATCACCTAAAAATTCTTTCTCTGTTAATTTACCTTTTATTAATTCTATAACTCCCTTTACTTCAGAAATGAAATATGAGTTATTGTATTCACTTATAGCTTCATCTTTCATAGCGAAATAAGATTGAATAATTTGATTAGTTGATGCAGATATATCTGAAACGTCAATATCTTTTAATATTTTTATAAAATTATTTAAATAAGCAGGCTGTATATCTTTAGACAAATTATTTAAATTTTCCTTAAGGTTATCACAAAATATATTATTGAACTTAACGATTTCACTGTCTTCAACAATTAATTTTGAATAATTATTTCTGCTAATTTTACTAATATCATCAAATAATTCTATTTTATCAGCATTCAAAGATAAATTCTCTCCTGTAAATAATGAATTGGTTTCCTGACTGCTAATTTTATCAGAATCTTTGTCCTCAATCAATAAGCCTCTAACAACTTCTTCTTTAGGATATTTACTTAGGATAATTGAAATTTTAAAATTATCATTCGTAATCCCCAATGCCAATTTAAAAATATTATTAGTGATTTTATGATAAGAAGGATTATTAAGAACAAAATTATCCCATTCATCATCTCTTGTAATCCATTTCAAAAGTTTGGAACCATTTCCAGCTATACAATACTAATCTTATTAAATTTATCATTTTTAATTTTATTGTCTTTAAAGTACTTTTTAATATTCAAAGCAACAAAATAAAACAATGATGAATAAAAGTATAAAATTATTAGTCTAAAATACTTATAAAATTCTGTTTCATGAATGTGCATTTTAGCTTTCTTAAACTCTTCCTTTGATACTATGTAAGAAAATAAACTATGACTATCTTTATACTTATCAAAAATCGAATTATTATAAACAAACCCTAATTCTTCATCTCTTTTTGCCAAATTAAGAAGATAGTTTTTTAATGATAAAACAATAGGATTATTGATGGTATTATCTCTAACTAAATCATTGAATATATCTTGTCCGCCGAATAAAATTGAACATTTAAACATAGTCTCTCCACTCATATACCCAACAATATCAGAAGTCCCGCCTCCTATGTCAATTGTTAAAGCGGGGTAAGGGATAGAAATAGCAAAAATTGTTTTCTCAAAATATGTGAAATACTTAGCAGAACACTGGCTTTCATCAAGCTTTGTATTAGCTTTAAAATCTTCAAAAATCATTTTTAAATTGGCTTTTTGATCATTATCAAAAGAAAGAGGATAAGAATACCTGTACTCTATATTATTTGCAGGAACATTTCTTTCAACAGATTGTTTGTCAACAATTGTTTTTATTTCTTTAAAAAAGAGATTAATTAATTCTTTGTTTTGTATATCACTGGAGGACCATTTTAAATTTGTCTTTATATAATTATTCTCATCATCCGGAATTTCACGCTTAAATGTTATATTACAATCAAGTATAGGATGCTTTAAGCTTGGTAAAACCCCCAAATAACAAACCTCAGTTGAGAATGGAAGACCTATGAATTCATTTTTTTCGTCTATTCCATGCTTAAAAGGTACAAAAAACATATTAATTGCTGTATTAAATTGTTTTTCTCCTAATTCTTTAACTTTATTACCATAAAACTTAATAAAATTTTTCTCCATAATTGGTAATAGCTTAATTTCATTTCCATCAATTTCCTCTTTAAAAGCAATAACAGTATTGGAAGTGCCAAAATCAATTCCGACATACATTTTTTTTTGGGAATTAGAATTTAATTCTTTAAACGAATCATCAAATTTGGGAAGAAAAAATCCTTTATCCCCATTTTGAGAAATCATTTGAATAAATATAGGAGAATATTTCAAAGAATAAATTCGCGTGGATTTATTTCGATCTTGTTTGATCACATTATCTCCAAAGTCTCTTGTGTTTTTAATTTCTTTCAAAATTATTTTATCTTCTTCGTTGAGATAATTATAAAACTTCGAATCTTTCCATTTATCATTTATTGGATTAAGATTTTCATATTGTATAACATAATATCTGTTAATTAAAGAATTATCCTCATTATTACTGATTGAAGGCCATAAAGCAGAATATAGACCCTTCTTTATGATTTTGCCTGTTTTTGAATCTTTTTCAAAGTTCTGATAATTAATATTTGAAGGATTATACATTTTTTTTATGGTTATAAAGTCAGTACCATCTTTTCTATTTCCACAAATTGGAATTTTAAGTATTATTTCAATAGAATCGTTGTTATTAGTATCTGATACAATAGATCTATAAGTTAAATATTTCTCAATATCCTCAGGTTTGAAATAACGAAAATATTTTTCTGTTAATGGAATTAAAAATTGGAAATTATTTTTGTCATTGTTTGCTCCATCATACATTTTTTCCGAATATAGTGTATAAGGTAACTTTATTAAATTTTTTTCAAGAAAATCATCAGCTGAAGCTATCCAGGGGCATTTTTTAATAGTGCCAGGCAAGTAATTTCTGTCAATATCCTCAACTACCGCTTTGTCAAAAATTAAATCCCATTTATTAGGAAAAGGCACACCATTATAATAAACATTGGAAGTATTATTTTTGGACAAAACCAAAGGGAGATTAAACTCATCAGGATTTAATGATGGCAATATTTTATAATAACTGTCAATATTAATTACATCATCCATAAATTCATATAATAAAGGAGGATTTGAAATTATTGTAACTTTTGATATTTCATTCGTTGTAGTGTCTTTTATTTCTTGTGAAGTTTGAAGAACTATTTTATCAAGTTTTGAGATTTCAAAAATTTTGAATTTATCCTCAATAGCTCCAACAAATCCGGAAGCTGAATCAGGAAGAGGTGTATTAATAAATCCTTTAAGGAATTTTAGAAAATATATATTCCTTTCTGTAAAGGTTTTTATTTTTCGTTTTGTTATACCTTGCAATTTACTTCCAAACTCGAAAAATCCGGGAATGTTAACATTCTTTTCAGGAGTGAAAAATACAGTAAATGGTGAAGTTCCTGCAATTATATTATCAAAATCTTCATGATCAGATTTAATATACAGGATAGAAAATTTATTGTAAACTAGAGGTTTATCTCCTTTCGAAATTTTGTAATGTTCAGAAAAATCATTTAATGTTTTAATATATTTTTTATGAGTAGAATTTAAAGTAGAGGGAAGCGCATCAGCTAAATCCACATCTAAAATCTTAAGTTTATCATGGAAAATAGTGGTTTTGTGAATGAAGACTAATGCCATCACATCTAAAATGTCTTCTAATATTTCATCTCTTTTTTCTTTCGGGAAATTTTGATCCTCGAATGCATTTTTAAATAATATCATTCTGGCAAAAGGTGACGGTATAGATTTGACCTCTATCTTGTTTTTTGCTTCTTTATCATCTGAAAACTTAATGTTTGACAAAACTTTAGCACTTGAACTAATATCGTTCCATTTATGAGGTTCTGATACATTTATTCCTTCTGTATTTGCTTTGTCAAATTCGAAAAGCAATGGTTTTATTGACATAATCTAATATTAAATTTTATAATTTTTCTTAATAAAACTAAATGAACCTTTGTATAATATATCAAGAAATTTTGAAAATCATTTGAGCCAATGCTTTTTACATCATCAGTTACATTATTGAAGTAACTATTTAAATCCTGAATCAATGGTTTTTTTGTAAAAAAACCCGGTTTGGGATTTTCTTTCCATAAGAGATAAGCACCAATTTTGTCGTCAGAAAAATTATTAATACTTAAAACATCATTATCAATATCATAAAAATCAGTGTTGAACGTTTCCAGATTTACTATGTTATTCGAAATTTGACCATACCATACCAAAAACTTATCAAAGTATGTTTTCAAATCATCTGTAAATGTATTATTAAAAAACTTTCATTTAGATTTAATCCTTTATTTTCATGATTAAACCATGTCATCGATGCAGGGGTGTTTTCCCTTCTGTTAAAAAATATTTTAAATAAAACAAAGAGGAAACATAGAATGCTTCAATATGTTTACAATCGGTTTCCTTAAAATTTAATGGCAGGTTTTTATAGTTTAATCGTGCTTCTTCTTTATTTACTGATGTAGCAAATATCATACTATCCCTGGATTTTACAGAAATATCTTCATTTTGGATAAAATCCAAGAATGATGAGACTGCAAATAAATTTATGTAATGACTTTTATTTTTCTGATCAGGTCCTCCCATTGCAAATTCAATTTGGGAATTTTCAAAAGAATCAGGACATCCTAGAAAATATATAGAGTCATACCCGTTATCTTTACTCTCTGCTTTATCCAAATAAAAAGGAATCGCAAATTTAATTGCAGGTAAAAAATTATCTGAATCAGGTTTTAAATTAATTTTTAATTCAGCAAGCTTTATATCTTGCTTTTCAGAAGGCTTTTTCACGTTAAAATATGGCAGAAAAATACATGACCCAATATAAGATTTTTGGAAGCTCCGGACAAATTACTTTTTAAGGACTTTCCCATAACCGGTAATCCTGCTGCGCCTGTTCCACCAAACAATGACCCAAAAACGAAAAGTTTTAAAGAAGGTTCGGAAATCATTTCATTGTAAATATCATCTTCCTCAAAATCTTTCATGAAAATTGTACCTATCATCGGATTACCTTTATAACCTTTGTCGAGTTTCTCTAATCTTTTTCCTCAGAGAATAAAAGATTGGTAAGAAATTTAAATTTTAAATTATTTTCCTGATTTAGTTGAACATAAGAGATTCCTTTTTCAAGATTATAATTATCGCCTTTATTAGGATTCCAAACACCTTTATAAACAATACTTGTTTTGAAGAATTCTGAATATCCTTGTTTCATTTCACTTCTAACTTTTATATAATTTTGAATAGTCCTTTGCGTTCTTTGGACATTTTCATTTGTTTCATCAGGGTCGATGATTTTTATTATTAATTCATTATCACCTACTATGCCGTTTGCACATAAATGTATAAGAGACTCAATTGCTAATGCTCCACTACCGCCTATTCCGAGAATGTAATATTTTGCCATATAGTTTTAAGCTTTAAATAATTTTGGAATTGGATATGATAAATTGTCTTTGAATTTAGAGATATTTAGTGCACCTCCTAGAATATTAACTAATAAATAGCTAAAAATCAGAAAATATAGTACCGATTGCAGAAATCCTGCTAAACATCTGTTTATAATTATGAAACTTGGAAGTGACCAATATATTAATGAGTCTGTTTGACCAGAAACAAATATTTTAGTACTCATAAAAATGTAAATAAAAATAGCAACAATTAATGCTGTCAGAATATTAAACTTCCACCACCTTATTAAAAAAGGACGGCCTATACTACTTGTTAAGGTATAACAAAAAATTATTGAAATTAAAACAGGCAATAATGTAAAGGCAAGTACATTTACCCAACTTAATGTCATCCAATGTTCTGGCAATACTGAGCATGTTACTCCACTAATAAAAATATTTGAAGGTCTGGATACCCACCAATTTAGAATATATTCTATAAGTTTATTCATGTATTTATTTAATTATTAAATAATATGTATATAGTGGTACAGGATTATTTTTTAAATGATTTTGAAGACCGGAAAACAAGTCCTTAAATCTATAGGTTTTTTCAACTTCTTCTTCTTTCGAACTTGAATATTTATTTTCTATCCAGTTTGGAAGATCTTCCGAAACAGACATTTTATAAATAGAATAATATTCGTTTTCGGAAAAATTTTTTTCGAACTTAAGATTAATAAATTGTTTGGATGAGTCTTGATTAAATTTTGAGGATATATCTATTTTTGGATCACCGAGACTGCTATTTCTCCATTCTTTTTCTTCTTCGTAATTATCATTAATTTTTTTTTCGGTTACGTAAACTTTTAAATTTTCATTTTCAATTAATTTCAGAAGATTTTTATTTAATATTTCCCTCTCAAAATTAATTTCAATAATTGAGGTTTGAGAATTACTTAGAACATTTATCGAGGAAAACTTTTCAT
The DNA here is from genome assembly GCA_016709315.1 of Ignavibacteria bacterium. Lineage (GTDB taxonomy): Bacteria > Bacteroidota > Ignavibacteria > Tepidaquicellales > Tepidaquicellaceae > JAEUSI01. The sequence continues at coordinate 775,552 of JADJMZ010000003.1, read as the reverse complement.
CCTGAATTGCCAATCCTAAATTATCTGATAATACTAACGAAGATTTAATTTTATCAATTGGAGAAACAATTAAAATATTATCCGAGAAATTAATAAAATTATTCATCAGATAGTTAAAATGCTTTCTTTCTCCAAACGCAAACAAATATAATGGAACATTATAATACTTTTTTAATACTGTACTATAATAGTTAAATTTATTTGCAAATAATCCAAATAGTTTATACTTCGAAACAAACTCCTCTAAGTTCTCTCCAACTATAAATAATTCGTTATTAGAATCACCGCTGCCGCTCTCATAAATAGCATCGCTAATAATAAAATTCAATGAACCTGAAGTATCTTTCTTAATTCTTTCAAATGCTAAGTTTATTTTTGAAGAAGATTGATTATAAGTAGATTTTTTTAATAATTCTCCGATAATTTCTTTTTCAGACCCGATAAGAAATAAACTATCTCCAAAGCCATAAACGTTAATATTAGTTTTTTGCTTAGAGCTAAAAATATCTCTTATAAAATCTTCAAAAACTTTTTGATTTACATCATTAGAGTTATATAAATATTTGGTCATTGAAGTTGAAAGATCTATGTAAAGATTTATTTCAGAAGGATTTTCAGGTTTGATATTTACATAATTTATAGAATCGCTGTTAAGAAGAATTTTTTCAATTGTAGGTTTTTCGATTGGCTCTTTTCCGCAGGAATATATTATTACAAAGTTTAAAACTAAGTATATCGAAAAAAATTTATATATTGATTTCATTTTTTCTTTTTTATATCCTTTAATTCAAATTGGGTAATTCAATTTTAGCATAAATTTAGCATACTTTGTTTTCTTTATCAATATGAAAAAAAATATAGTAATTATATTATTGATATTTTTAATTAGCATAATTCTTTTTTAATATTACCGAAGGAAGAGTTAAAAATAATAAATGAAAAACGAAAGGAAATATTACCAATGATTTACCAAAAGACTATAAGTTCAAACTACTAGATTTCTATTCTGATAACAATTCACTTGAAAAGTTAACTAACAAAACATTTAATGATCTTGATGATGGAGAAAAAATCTCTCAAATGATAATATCTTCAGCTGGAAAAAATGGAAAGACAAAAGAAGAATTGTTGAAGTTAATTCAGACTAAAAAAATTGGTGGGATTGTATTTCTAGGAGGGGATACTATTCTTTTAAAAAATTTAATTAAAGAATTTAATAATACTTCAATAAGTTCAAACTCATTGCCATTACTGTATTCTACAGATGGAGAACCAAGTCTTATTAATTTAAAAATTTACGATATCGAAAAAATTGAACCTACAAATACAATAAAATCAATTTCAGAATCAAAAATTATAGCCGATAAAATATCTGGAATTTTAAAAAATATTGGAATAAATCAAAACTATTCTCCGGTATGCGATTATTCATATAATAAAGATATTATTGGCAATAGATCATTTGGTACTGATGAAAAACAAATCATTGATCTAGCAAAAGAATTTATAAACATTACACAACAAAACAATATCATAGCAACAGCGAAGCATTTTCCCGGCCATGGTAATGTTTTTGGTGACAGTCATAAACAATTAGTATTTATTGATGGAGAAATTAAAGAATTAAATATTTTCAAATCAATTATTAAGGATAGTGTAATTAGTGTAATGTTAGGACATATTGCAATTAAAAATAACATCAAGTACAATACGGAAGGTCTTCCATCTTCTCTTTCTAGAAAGATAGTTACGGACTTGTTAAAAAGCGAATTGGGCTTTAAGGGATTAGTGATAACTGATGGAATGAATATGAAAGCGGTGAATGATTTACAATCACCTTCATTAAAAGCAATTATGGCTGGATGCGATTTGATTTTAATGCCAAGTGATGAAAATAAACTTTTAAATTCTGTTTTAATAGAAATGAAAAAAATGAAAATCTAAAATTACAAATCTATGAGTCTGTAAAGAAAATTATTAGGGTGAAAATATGTTTAGGACTCATCAAAAAAGAATCTCAAATTTCAACAAATTAATTAAAACGGTTATGAAAAAAAAATTGTAATTGTATTTAGTATATTGGTAGTTTTTTTTATTGGATGTTTTGATGCTCAAAGGAATGTTAAAGTTATTGGAAAGGAAACAGCAAAGGATGAAGGAAAAGATAAACATTTTAAATATAACTCTATAAAAGTTACAAGAATAGTATTTTTTGGAAGCTCAAAGAGTAGCACGAGAAAATAAAATAGGTTTATGGGGAGATATAGATTTTAAAGAAATGGGAAAAACGGATTAATTTATAATTAATAGTCGAAATTAAGATTACTAGATTAACTTAAAATAAATGTTTTTACTGTTATAGCATTAAAATAGTTATTAGATCAAATGTCTGATTTTATTTACTTTTAACATTTTTAATGAATTTAGAAATTTTTTAATAGTTTAGGATGTGGAATATTCTAAATTTACAACAGTACATTTTAAAATGTCCAATTTAAGATGTTTTAGATTCTCAATTCAATAAATATTAATTCCCTATGGCACTTTCAAAATCCGACTTCAAAATTGCCTCTACCTGTCCAAAAAAGTTAGTTTATAAGAAAGCATCTTATCTAACAAAGAACGATTCCAATGAATATATGGAAATGCTTGCACAAGGCGGATATATAGTTGGAAAGCTTGCTCAACTAATTTATCCGGATGGAATTGAAATCAAAGGTGATACACTTGAATCAGCAATTAATGAAACAAAAAAATTAATAGATCAAAATGAATCGATAACTTTGTTTGAAGCAACTGTTATATCAAATAATAAAATAATAAGAATTGACATTCTAGAGAAAAATCGGAAGTGTATTCAATCTGATAGAAGTTAAATCCAGATCCTATAACAGTGCAGATCCGGATAAAGCGATTAAAAATCTTCAGGAATCAATAGAAGATGTTGCGTACCAAACTATGGTGCTTAAAGAAGCTTACCCTGAATTTAATATTAATTCGTATCTGTTATTACCTGATAAAACAAAACGTACGAATATAGAAGGTTTAGCCGGTTGGTTCGAAGTGAATGAAATGATTGAAGAAAAATTCGAAAATGATGAATTACCCGCGCAAAACAAAGTTCAATTCAAGAAGCCAAGAGTTCAATTTAAATACGAAAATGACTCAGATAGGCAAAAATATATTGATCAACTTATAAAAGATAATCTCTTAACTTTAGTTGATGTGAATAATGAAGTTGAAAGTATGATGGATGATATAAAACAACGCACAAATCTTTTTCTTGATATACTTGAAAAAGGAATTAAACAGGAGCAGTATTTAATTAATAAGAAATGTAAAGCTTGCGAATTCAATCTTGGTGATGAAATTGAAAACAACGGTTATCGTGAATGCTGGAAGGAACTTACAGATGTAGATCCGCATATTTTTGATCTGTATTACGGTGGTACTCTTAAGAATAGTAATAAAGATTGGTATCTGGATGAATTAATTGAAGAAAGAAAAGTTTCGTTTTGGGATTTGGATGTTCAACGTTTTAAGAATAGCAAAGGCGAACTCGGCTCAAGAGGTTTAAGACAACTATTGCAATTTCAAAACACAAAATCCAATAACGAATGGATAAGCAGTGATTTATCAGTTACTCTGAAAGAACTTAATTATCCATTACACTTCATAGATTTTGAAACATATATGGGTGCAATTCCACATCACATTGGAATGAGACCTTACGAATTAGTTGCTTTTCAATGGAGCTGTCACACAATAACTGCACCAATGCTGAACCCAAACATTCGGAATGGTTGAATTGCGAATATGATTTTCCGAATTTTCGTTTTGCTGAAGCTTTAATGGATCAGATTGGGGATTCAGGAACGCCATTGATGTGGTCTTCTTTTGAAAAATACTATTCTCAGAAAAGTTTTGGAGCAGATGGAAATTTTTAATTACACGAATGATCCCTTAAAACAATGGTTGACTAGCATGACAACTGATGGAAATCGGGAAGGTCGTTTTGTTGATATGAATGATCTGACATTGAAATATTATTTTCATCCTGATATGAAAGGGAAGACTTCAATAAAAAAAGTACTGCCTGCCATCTGGAACAATAATAAATATCTTCATTCTATTCCCTGGTTTAAAAAATATACTTCTTCTGATTCTTTAGAAGTCATTAATCCTTATGATACTCTTGCGCCTTTAATAACAGAATTAGAAACAGAAGAGATTGTAAAAGATGGAACCGGTGCAATGCGCGCGTATCATGAATTAATGTTCGGAACATTGGCAGATAAACCTGAGAGAAGAGAACAGATTAAAAAAATTTACTGCTTCAATATTGCGAACTTGATACAATGGCGATGGTGATTATTTGGAAGTATTGGATGGATAAGAGTGTTGAAAAATAAATTTTACTCACTTTATATTCGGGCAAACAAACTAAATAATAACAACGGCTTCAAAATATTTTTAATTATTTTGAAATATTTTGAGAATAAGAACTATTTACTTTTACTATCAACCATAACAATTTCCTTTTCAGATAACAATTCTGATAAGCTATAATACCAGTAACCAAGATTATTTCTTTCAGGCCTTGGGAAAATATTGTTTCGATTAATTAAATTGATATTATGTTTTGTATCCAATACATAAAAATTATAATCACTTTTAATTTTTTCTGTAAGACTATTTCTTATATATGCTCTTAAATTTTCAAAATCGGTTTTTTCTAATTTTTCGATTTCCATATCTTCGCATGAATTGTTTTTTCTTATTCCATCAATATAACTCGGAGAAAGTGTTAAAATTCTTTTGACTTTATAAAGTTTTTCCATCCTACCTTTATCTTTTCTAAACGTTACATATATAGATTTTTTTAATTGCATCCATATCTGTGGGTCTATGATATATTGAATATTTTTCAACATTTTCAATTGTATGTTGTGCTGGAATTGATGCTACTTCTTTTTCATAATATTCCATTGTATTATTTATTTTAATTAAATAGTCAGTGAATTCATTGACAAGATTACTTTTTGGTTTTTTTGAATAATAGTAATTTAGATCAGTTATTAATTTATTCCATGTTATGCAACTGAATTTATCTGAAACTAACTCATACTTTGTTAATACAATACCATGTTTTTTCCCATTAAATTCATTTAATACTGAATCATTAAAATATTCTTCTAATTGCTTTTCTATAGAATCAATTTTTGTAACTCCAGTTTTAATACTTTTTGCCTCAATTATTAAAGCCACTATTGGAATTTTATTTCTGTACATTCTTATAAGTATATCAGATCTTTTTTTGTGTTCGGTTCTTAACTCAGCATCTATTCTCACTTCATCATATTTCTGATTATTTATAATAGGAATAAAGTTAAAAAGTTTTTTTATTATATCAGGATAATTTTTTAGTATATAAGAAAAAGCTTTAGTTTGCTTTGTTTCAAAATCGCCATCAATAAAGTCAAATATTGAAGCATTTAGCTTTACTCCATTGTTTCTGTATATTCTATATTCTGTTTTTATATTCTTCACAATTCAATATATGAATTTATTTGATTATTAATTTAAATAAATTATAGAATTTTAAAATTAAATGAAATAAGGAATGGCAAAATTTAATTACGAATTAATAAATTTACTTTTCATATAAAGTTCGTTTAATTAATTCTATAGCTTTATTGTAACCATTTGTGAAATCCTCTCTAGATCTATCTTTCCATATCTACCTTGACCTGTTAAAAATGGCGAAATTACATATTTCTTTCCATTTCTCTCAATAGGGATATTTAAATTTGGAATATCTGCATATTTGATTTCTTTGGAAATATTTTCTTCTGAAGGATAAGTTAAATTTAGAATCCTTGTAGGATTTATGCCAAATACAATAATCAAATCCGGATTGCAAATCGTAATTTCTTTAAAAAAGCAATTTTGCTGATTTTTCTTTGTCTATTTTTCCATTCCTGGATTTCGTACTTTGCCTGCATCTGTTACATAAAGATAATTATAATTACTTAAAAAATTATCGAAAAACTCTTTGAATGTTTTCATACCTTTCCATACAGAAATTTCTTTATCCAAATTATTCTTACCCATTAAATGAGAATGTAATGCAATTGACCCCGGCTTCTCTTGCATTTGTGTCCTGAGAGATAGCCATAATTCTTTTACCGGGAGAATGATTAAAATAATTTTACCCCACCAAGGCAAATCTGCTCCAAATTTCGAAGTTAAAGGTTGTTTTTCTAAAATTATTTTTAAATCATTATTATACGGTCATTTGGAAAATATTTTCATAAACACTTAAGGATTTATCAGATGTAAAATGATTCTGAGGATAAATACCATATTCAGAAAATACTTTGCTAAGCTCTATTAAAGACATAATATTTTTCTTTCGAAATAATTTTTGTTATCTGTTCGAATAAAAGAAAATACAGTTTGTACATTTTAACTTCAAATCACATAATCAAATTTCTGAACTATGTATTGAAAAGTAACATTTAAGTAACAAATAACAATTACATTTCACTAATTAATATTTTTGAAATTTAAAATAAAATAAGGAGATTAAATTATATGGCGAATGAACTTAAAAGAAAGTTAAAGGAAGACAGCAGTGAAACAGATGTCTTGAATGGAAATGCACTTATAGATAATGAAGAAGTCAGCATTATCCAAATGTAAAAGAAAATAATCATAATTTCTTATATCCTTTGTATCAGAGGAAAGTAAGTTTATTTGAATATGAATTTATGAAAACATATTTGTATGCGCTTTATGAAGGAACATTGTCTGATGAAAAAGTATCAATTAGTGAGTTTGCTGCTCTTGCATCAAGTGCGAATCCGGTTATCATAGCTCCGGCAATTGTATCAACAAATGAATTGGGTCTTTCATTGATTGGGAATGATGTTATATATGTGCATCTCGAATTTGAAGAAAGCAAATATCAGGTTACAGTATTTTTGCAATTATTTCATCGAAGTGGAACTTCTATTGTCAGAAATTATATATCCGTGCTGGGGATCGGTCCGGAATCTACAAAGACAAACCTTTTATCAGATTATTTGATAAATCAATCTATCAAAAATTCTTATTACAAAAATAATTTACTTACAATCAAGCTCGATGAGGATAACAATATGGAAATTTCAGAACTGAGAGTTGATGAATTTAAAAATGAATCATTGGATAAAATATATGTACCTGAACAAATTAAATCCGAACTGGAGAGATTTAAAGAATGCGCAGATAATTTTTCGGAGATTGGGTATAATTTAAGATATCTTTTGTGTGGCGCTCCGGGTACAGGAAAAACCAAATCTGTCAGAACACTTATCAATTTACTATATGGTAAAGTTACTGTAATAATAGCAGGAGGGGAAACGGATTTTAAATCTTTATTCGATTTTGCAAGATTATTATCTCCGTCTGTAATATGTATTGATGATATAGATTTAATCACCGGTAACCGGGAGTTGGGATATTCAAACAGTTCTTTTGGAAGTTTTTTACAGGAATTAGACGGCTTTGAAAAGAATAATGTATTTCTGCTGGCGACAACAAATGATAAATCTCTTATAGACAAAGCTGCATCAAGACCGGGAAGATTTGATATGATTTTAGATTTCGGCAAAATTCATATAGCAGATTATATTAAACTTATAAATTCTGTGACTAAGAACGAATATGTAATTAACTTATTTGATGAAGAACTCCTTGGCAATCTTAAAAGAAAAAATGTAACCGGTGCATTCATAGTTAATTTAATTAAACAGCTGGAAATTAAATTTAAATTAGATGCAGGGAGTGATCTAAAAATATATTTAAATAATTTGATCGAGTTGTCATACAGAGGGTTCTATAAAAGAACGGAAGAAAAAGAATTTGGATTTAAAATTAATGGTGTGTGAATATTGTATTTACGACGGAAATCAGATAGATTTATTAATTTAAACTACACTTAGCTCCGGTAAAGAATTAACTGCCTTCTGTTTATTTTCATTAATTACTTTAGCATAAATCTGAGTATGCTTAATATCAGTATGTCCTAATAACTTTGAAACTGTATATAAATCAATTCCTGAGGATAATGTTAAAGTTGCAAATGTATGTCTTGAATTATGATAGGTAATGTGTTTACTGATCCCCGCTTTCTTAATCCATTTTTCAATATGAGAATTTACAACCTGATTTGTTGGTAATTTGAATACTTTACCTTCATTGAAATTAATTATTTTAGAATTATTAAAGTGAAGCAAAGATAAAGCTGTAGGTGATAAAGGAAGGTATTCGTAATTCTTTGTTTTCTCTTGTTTAAAATCTAGATTGCTTCCTTCAATATTCGACCATTCCAGATTCATAATATCAGATAATCTTAAACCGGTATAACAGGAAAAAAGGAATGCCCTCTTAACTTCACAATTAGAACAGGGAGTTGTTGCTAACTTTTGAATCTCCGGGAAAGTCAGAAACTCTTTTTTTGTTTCAGTTTTCTTTATCTCGGTTCGAAAAAAATTAAATGGATTTGCAATAATAATTTTTTCTCTCACTGAAACATAAAAAGCTTTCTCATTAGACTTTATCCAGTTTCGGAAGTCTTTGCATATGGGTAACTTATAATATTTGCATACCTTATTTTATTAAGGTAAATTATTATATTGTGTCATGCCCAGACCAATACTAAATAAAAACTCAGAAAAAGAAATCTTAAAGAAAATCGAAATTGCCTAACATGCTTATTCGATTACTCCGTTTGGAAGCGTGAAAGAAGCGACGGCTAAAGAACTTGAAAAGTTATATAATGAACTAAACGAGGTTAGAAATCAAAAGTAATTTTAAAGATACTTTTTATTTTAAATTAATTGCTTAATTTTAAAATTGAAACTAATGGTGAAGATAAAATTTTTGTTTATGATAGATTTGTTAATATCAAACCTGAAAAATTTTATTAAATCGGGCTTTCTATAATGAGGATGGCTTACGAATAAAATCAACCTTAAATAGTTTAGATTCTTATCAAGATTAAGTGTTAGCAGATTTGTTAGCATTTTGTAAAAAATAACTGAAATTATTTAATTCTGGAAGGGTTTAATATTTCAAAAACATTAAAAACAACCATATTAAAGCATGCTGGTGTAGCTCAGTTGGTAGAGCAGCTGATTCGTAATCAGCAGGTCGCCGGTTCAAATCCAGTCACCAGCTCTTTAAAGCCCTGCAAGTGTATTCTTTGCAGGGCTTTTTTTGTCATGAATATTTACGTGAAGGATGTTCGCATTTTTAGAATTATTTTTGATGGAAATTTTTCATCCGCATAAACTTAATTTTAGCTTTTCACCGGTTGCTTCAGTTGCCCGGGGCACAGGGTCGAACTTCTTTCATTTTCAATAACTGATTTGCAAATCTCAGTTGATATTGCAGATGATAATTTATAATTTGAAACTCACAATTAAAGTAATCAAGGTTTCAAATACACGGGTTCACGAGAAGTGTAAATTTTTGCAAACAATATAATAATAAGTGAATCATAAACATAAAATATTTTTACTGCTTTTATTCAGTTTAATTTTTATTTACGGCTGGGGAGCTTCCGGACATAAGATTATTAACAGAAGATCTACAATCTCATTTCCGCCTTTAATGGGTTTCCTGAACTGGTCAGACTCACTTGCTGCTCATTCATCAGATGCTGATTACAGAAGAAATACTGATACAAGTGAAGCAAAGAGACATTATATTGATATTGATGATTACCCTGAATTTATTGCAAACGGGAGAATTCCTCAAAGTTTAGATTCTCTTATCGCTCTTCACGGAAGTAGTTTTGTAAATGCTAAAGGCATTTTACCTTTTTCTATTATGGCAACAACCGATTCAGTAAAAAAATATTTTCAGCTTCATAATTTTCAAAAAGCAATGCTTCATGCCGCTGACCTCGGACACTATGTTGCAGACGGACATAACCCCCTTCATATTACAAGAAATTATGACGGGCAATATACAAATCAAACCGGAGTTCATTCAAGATATGAAACGCAGCTTATAAACCGTGACTCTGCATATATTACATATACTTTTGAAAATGCAATTTATGTTTCAGATTTAAACCAGTTCGTATTTAATTTTCTTTATGATAATTACAGGTATGTTGATTCTGTCCTGAAGTATGACAGCATAGCGCATGCATTTGCACCTAGCTATAATACTAGTTATTATCAGAAGTATTGGGAGCTTGCGGGAAACTTTACAAAAATGTTGTTTAATAATGCTTCTCACTTCATTGCAAGTCTTATTTATACTTCATGGGTCAACTCCGGCAGTCCTTTAGCAGTAACTCTTTCAGGAACATCGCTTCCTGAAAAACATTACCTTGAACAGAATTATCCTAACCCGTTCAATCCGATAACAAAAATAAAGTTCGGAATACCTCGAGACGCAAGACGCGAGACGCAAGACGTGAAGCTGGTTATACTTGATGTGTTAGGAAAAGAGGTTGCAACTTTAGTGAATGAACAGCTTCAGCCGGGCTCGTATGAAGTTGAATGGAATGCTGCAGACTATCCGTCCGGAACATATTTCTATAAACTTTCATCAGATTATTTCTCTGACACCAAACGAATGTTTTTAATAAAATAATCTGCATCTGATAAATGTCATATAATAACTTTCGTATAACACATACAAGCAGGTTACAGAGCAAAGTCAGAAAACTGATCTTTGAATTTATTTCTTTGTTATGACAACTTAATATCACACAAATTAATCTTCAGCTTTTGCCGGCATATAATATATCTGCAATACTTTAAAACGCAGATCTGAAATCTTAAAGATCAAGTAGTTAGAATTTCATATCATTGTTACTTTTGTTAAGTTGAAGAAATTTTAATTAAGCCATGAAAACAAAATTCGTATGTCAGTGGAGTCTTGAAATAATTTACGGAAAACAAAAGCCGGCTCTGGATATTATGAAAGCATGGGGAGAAGAAAAGTTCAGGTCTTCCAACTTCAGAGTTTCACAAAACCGTGTAATGAACGGCTATATCGGCAGCAGCCCTTCATTTATAATTGATGAATATGTTTTTGAATCTCTAGATGACTTTGAAAAAGCGCTTGCTGATATGTCACAGCCGCAGTTCAGGCAATTCTCCGAAGCGCTTGCTCCTTACATTGTTCCTGGTTCGCAGAAGTGGAACATATTTAAGATCATTGAATAATATGAATTTCTTTTATGTCTTCTAATATCAATCTGTTAAAGAACATATCTGCATTTGCAATTTTCTTTGCATTCTGGTTCAGTATGTTTATGTACACCGGCTCACTTGATTCAGGTTATCATTTAATAGATGACCATCAGATAATTACTCTTTCCCAGCAATTAAAAACAGCGCCAGTTCATTCAGTTGCAAAAAAACTCGTTTTGTATGACGGAAGATTCAGATTCAGACCTTTGTTTTCAATTCACAGAGTTGTAATGACAAAGATACTCGGACTGAATTTTACGGCATGGTCTGTTTACATCGGACTGATGGGGGGTTTTCACGTCTTTCTTTTTATTCATGTTTTCCCGGATTACAGGATATTCATTTATTCAATCTATTTTGTTCAGTCTTCTTACTTTAACCGGAGTTCAGTCGGTTATATGGTATCAGTATGCAGATGCTGAGAATTTATGCATGTTCTTCTTATCCTTATCAATGATGTTCTTGGCAATGAGTATTTATCACGGCAGACATAAACTGAAGTATGATCTATTATTTATCACTTCCCTTCTTGCATCTTCACTTTGCAAAGAAAGTTTTATTCTTATGATACCGGCAATGCTGTTCCTTTATCTATGTCTGTACAGCAGGAAAAATAATTTAAGTTTATTCAAATCTTTTAAAGATAATATTTATCTGACGGGAATTCCTTCAGTGATCCTGATTATATCGCTTCTATACATTATATTTTTGTAGGGATAAATAAAACAGGTCAGACTGGAATTGATAATAAGGTATTCAGCTTAATGTTCATTCGTGAATTTATTTATAATATCCGTCAGTCAACTTTCTTTCTGACAATTCTTTTTGGTATTTTTATAATATCTGATTACATAATTTCAAAAAAACAATTTCATTTTAATAAAGAATTTTTTAAAAAGATTCTATATGAGTTTCTGAATATTACTGTTTTATTCCTTCTGATTATAATTCCTCAGTACCTTCTTTATTATAAATCGGGAATGAGGGACAGATACTTACTCCCCTACTTTCTCGGATTTTCATTCTTCCTTATCTATCTTCTTAAAAGAATTTTTGAATCAAAAGACAAACCTGTTCTTATAAAATATTTATTTCTTTCAATGATAGTTGTTTTGCTTTTCTTTCAGATAAAAAATGACACGCTTCCTTACATGAAGATTTATGCAGACGACAGTAGATCATCCTGCAAAATGCTGGATTCCGTTATTGCAAATACACAAAAGGAAACAATAGTCACTGCTGTTATTGATCCTGTTCAGAATTTCGAACAGGGAAAATCTTTTATGATCTATCTGCGAAATTTTGCAGACAAAAAAATATAAATTTTAAACTCACAAGAAGAGAATATGTTACTGAATCTTTTTCGGACAGCAGCTTTTACAAATCCTCCGAGAGAGCTACAAGGGTTTATTTCAAAAGGGAATTATTTGATTCGGTTAAAAACAGAGATGATATAAAATGTGTGGTTGTTTTTCCGAAACTTGAGTTAAAATTTATAAATGAAAACACCGACTGGTTCAGGAAAGATGATTTCAGGAGAGGTATTTGAACTGTATACTGTTTACTACAGGAAGGAATAACCGGGATTATTTTATTTTCATTATAATGAAAGTAATGTCATCATGAACTTCCGCATATCCTCTGAATTTACTTATTTCATTGAGTATTATTTTTTTAATTTCCTCAGGTGATTTTTCAGGGTTGCTGCACATAATTTCTTTAAGTCTGTCAATTCCGAATTCGCTTCTTACTGTATTCATTGTTTCTGTAAGTCCGTCGGAATAAAAAGTTATAATGTCACCTGTATCCGTTTTCAAAATATATTCCTCGAGTGAGCTTTCAAACAATCCGTTGCTGCATAATCCTACTGCCATTCCTTTCTGATTTATCAAATTGCAAGTTCTGTTCTTTGAACTGTAATAAATCAGAGGAGTATGACCAGCCCTGCAGATTTTAAGAACTTTATCCTTAACTTCAGCAAGTGTCATTGTAAAATAAACTCCTTTACTGATAAACTTAAATATATTTTTATTCAGTGAAGTAAGTATCTGCTTTGGTTCATTCAACGTATCTGAAATAAATCTTAAAAGCAGTCTTACCTGTACCATTTGTAGTGCTGCTGACATTCCTTTTCCTGATATATCACCGATAGAGATAAGATACGAACCGTTATCTTTCTGAATGTAATCAATGAAATCACCTCCTACTTCTCTTGCAGTTTCATAGTAAGTTGATATTTCCAGATCTTCATTATCTACATTACTTACTGATATAAGCTGTGTCTGAACATCCCTTGCTATCTCCAGTTCATCTCTTACCGTAAGCTTTTCAGCAATTTCAAAGATCAGAAGAAAGTTAACAAAAATAAATGCAAGTATTGCAAGGTTCCAGCTGCTTCCTATCCAAGCTAAAAAAGAAGATTACAACAGCAAGTGTATAAAGTAATCTTATTACAGGTGTTAGTTTTTTAAAAATGTTTCTGTAAAATTTTTAATGAATGTTGTAACAGAAGAGAATTTGCTTTTACTTTCTGAAGAAGGTTTATCCATCTTTCTCACAAAATATTTATACCTTTCAGGAGTATCTTTCATGAAAAGTCTTTCAATATCTTCTGATTTCAGATCACCGGAATAAAAAGTTTATTACTCTTTTAAAGATTGATTCTTTCTGCAAAATGTTTTGGATTTTTTCTGTACAAATGTACGCTTAAAGAAAATTTATGTTTTAAAAATAAGTTAAGTATCTATTAATAATAACACATTAAATATTATCTTCATTTTTAAATAGTTGATCAGATAAATTACAGATACGGTATTATAAAAGACATTTCAATCAGATTAAGTATTCTAAAAATAATAAAACGACAAAAGTTTAGTTGATATGTTGCATTGAGTTCTGTCAGCGAATATATAAGGACAGATGATATGGTATATGATTTCGTTGAAGCAGAAGATGTAATCCTTTGTGAGATTGATATAGCCGTGAATTGGAAATTGGGATTCAGTAATTGGAATTTTTTTTAATTTGGATTTTATATCTTAACTACATTCAGAAAACATTATATGAGATATTCATAATATTTACCTCTCTTTATTTTTTATTCCTGAAATATATTTAATTATTTTCAAATAAAAATTTTCAAACTTTTATCAAAAATCGAAATTTCTATAAACCCGGAAAGGAGAAATTGTGAAAAAAATTTTACCGATCTTCCCAATAATTTTTGGTTTAATTCTAATATTAAACTCATCTATCTATTCTTCTCAAATGCCAAAGTCTTCAACTCAAAATCTTTCAAATAAAAACAAAAGCTTTTTGCCTGAGAAAAAGATAAACCTGTTTTATCTGATGAACAGATGAAAGGATTTCTTGATGAGAATGGTAATCCGCTTTTTAACAATGATAAAAATGGTTCAGATACTCTGGAGACCGATGCATTTCAGGAAAGAATTTTAAATGGAATGGCCGCAGGAGATCAATTCGGATCATCAGTATCGGGAGCAGGAGACGTGAATGGTGACGGATATGAAGATATTATTGTCGGTGCTCCTACAAATTCAGCAGGCGGATCATCCGCAGGTAGAGCTTATATTTTTTACGGCGGTGTAATATTTAATTCAACCCCGGATGTGATAATTACCGGAAGCGGAATTAATAACTATTTAGGAGTTTCAGTTTCATCTGCCGGTGATGTAAACGGAGACGGCTATGATGATGTAATTGTAGGAATAAGCGGATATTCCGCCGCAACAGGAAGAGCACAGATTTACTATGGCGGCGCTTCGATGAATAATACACCGGATGTAATTCTTAACGGTGAAGCTGCGGGTGATAATTTTGGTTTATCCGTATCAGATGCCGGTGATGTTAATGGTGACGGATTCTCAGATGTTATTGCAGGAGCTTATGCTAATATTTCATCCACCGGAAAAGCTTATATTTATTTTGGAAGTTCTTCAATGAACAATACTGCAGATGTGACTTTATCAGAACCCGGCACAAATAAATCATTCGGTTACTCGGTTTCAAAAGCCGGTGATTTCAATGGTGACGGTTATTCCGATGTGATTGTAGGTGTTCCGGGATATAGTACAAATCTTGGAAGAGCATATATTTATTTAGG
Organism: Ignavibacteria bacterium; assembly: GCA_016709315.1. Lineage (GTDB taxonomy): Bacteria > Bacteroidota > Ignavibacteria > Tepidaquicellales > Tepidaquicellaceae > JAEUSI01. The sequence goes on along the minus strand of JADJMZ010000003.1, from coordinate 760,168 downwards.
AGGAAGTACAATGAACACTATTGCAGACGGAATATTAGCCGGATTTGTAGCGGGTACAAATTATTATGGAAATTCAGTATCAGATGCAGGTGATGTAAATGGTGACGGTTACAGTGACGTAATTGTCGGCGCTTATGGTATGAGCAGTTTTCAAGGCAGAGCATTTGTTTATTATGGAGGAGCAACTGTAAACATCACGGCTGATCTGACTGTCACAGGAGAATTTACAGGAGATAATTTCGCTACAACAGTATCTTCTGCTGGAGATGCAAACGGAGATGGCTACGATGATATTCTCATAGGCGCATCCGGCTTCAGCTCAGGCAGCGGAAAAGCATACTTGTATCTTGGCGGAGAAACTATTGATGATAATGCTGATAAATTTTTTAATGCTGAAAATGCAGGAGATAATTTCGGAATTTCTGTCAGCGGCTGCGGAGATATAAACGGAGACGGTAATTCGGATTTAATTGCCGGGGCAAATTTAAGTGATATTAACGGAGTTTCATCCGGAAGAGCTTACATTTATTTTAATACTATGACAGGAGCAGATATAGAAGATCTTACTTTTACCGGATTTTCAGCAAATGACCAGTTAGGCAGTTCTGTTTCATCGGCAGGTGACGTAAACGGTGACGGATATGATGATATTTTAATCGGAGCTAATGGATACAATTCCGGAACTCAACAGGGACGTGCTTACATTTATTACGGCGGCAGTGTAATGAATAATACAGCAGATGTAATCTTAACCGGAGTTTCAGCAGGTGATAAATTCGGTTCTTCTGTTTCTTCAGCCGGAGATGTAAACGGTGACGGATTTGATGACGTAATTATCGGAGCTCCGGGATATCTTACGGATCAGGGACGCGCTTACATTTATTATGGAGGAAGTTCAATGAACAGCACAGTTGATGTTACTTTAACAGGAGCTTCATCAAATGATGTTTTTGGTTATTCAGTTTCTGATGCTGGCGATATGAATGGTGACGGTTATAGTGATGTGATAGTTGGTGCTCATGGTTACAATGCGGGAACAGATCTGGGATCCGCTTATATTTATTTAGGCGGAGCAATTATGAATAATGCAGCTGATGTAATTTTAACCGGAGCTTCTGCAGGTGATAACTTTGGTTACTCTGTTTCTTCAGCAGGAGATGTTGACGGTGACGGATACAGTGATGTAATTGCCGGAGCATACAGTTATACCGGAGCGACTTATCAGGGAAGGGCATATATTTATTTCGGCGGAGTATCAATGAATAGTGTTGCAGATGTTATTTTAACGGGGATCTCTGCAGGTGATTATTTTGGGATATCTGTATCCGATGCAGGAGACATGAACGGTGATGGATTTGATGATGTGATCGTCGGAGCAGAAGGTTATAACAGCATTCAGGGCAGAGCATATATTTTTTTTCGGAGGAGTATCAATGAATAGTGTTTCAGATGTTACTTTAACCGGAGTTTCTTCAGATGATTTGTTTGGCAGATCAGTTTCATCAGCTGGTGATGTAAACGGAGACGGATACGGTGACGTTTTAGTAACAGCCTGGGGGTATAATGCAGGTTATTATAAAGGAAGGGTTTATAATTATTTTGGAGGTAGTTCAGTAAATAATACAGCAGATTTAACATATACCGGAGAGGAAGATTTTGATAATTTCGGCTTATCTGTTTCAGGAGCTGGTGATGTAAACGGCGACGGTTATGATGATTTAATTTCGGGTGCTTATTTATATGATAGTGTTGGAAATAATAATGGAAAAGCATATTTATATTTTTCCAGTTCAACAGTTGTCAATCCAAGAATAACTTCAGTAAAAGATGTTCCTTTTGATCAGGGCGGAAAGGTAAAATTGAAATGGATCAGAAGCGGATATGATTATTTAAATCAAAATCTGATCACAGGTTATTTAATTGAAAAAAGTGATCCTCCGGGAGACGGAGGTTTTTACTGGGAAGCAATAGCAACAGTTCCGGCATCATTGAATCCGTCATATCAATATACTGCAACAACTCCCAATGATTCTCTAAACGGAAACAGCGGTGTTCAATATTACAGAATTACTGCGAAGACGTCTGACAATGATCAGTTCTGGAGTTCTAATATAATGTCAGGATACAGCATTGATAATCTTTCTCCTGCTGCTCCGGTAAGTCTTGCCGCTTTTCCGGATTTAAATTCTGTATTTTTAAACTGGAATGGAAATAGTGAAACTGATTTTCATCATTATATAATTTACCGGAACGGAGTTCAGCTTTATACTTCCTTAGTGAATAGTTTTGATGATCCGGCAGTCACAGATGATTCGGTTTACAATTACCAGGTAGCCGCAGTTGATATTCACGGAAACATCAGTCCCCTTTCCAATACAGCAAATGTGAATTACAATGTTGCAGGAACCCTGAATCTGACAGTCATCTTCGAAGGTTACTACAACTCAGCTTCTAATGAAATGAATTCAGGTGATACTGCTACTGTCTATCTCAGAAATTCTGTAGCTCCTTTCAATTTTGTTGATTCGGCAAAAGGATTTATAAGTCAGTCAGCGATAACAGGTTCTTTCAGATTCTATAATGCGACTTCAGGCAGCTACTATATAGTTATAAAGCACAGAAATACAATTGAAACCTGGAGCAGCACTGCTGTAGTCTATGCTTCGCTTTCAACAATAAATTATGATTTCACAAATCTGATTACTAAAGCATTTGGTAATAACATGAAGCAGGCTGATACAACTCCTCTAAGATTTGCAATTTACTCCGGAGACATTAATCAGGACGGCACCATAGATGCATCAGATGTAAGCAATGCAGATAATGATGCTTTTAATTCAGTAAGCGGATATGTGAATACAGACGTGACGGGAGACAACTTCGTTGATGCAGCGGATGTGAGCATTGTTGACAACAATGCGTTTAATTCTGTAAGCGTGATAGAGCCGTGATTTTGATTTTGGATTTTGGATTTTGGATTTTAGATTTTAGATTTATTTCGATAATGAATTTGTAATTTTTTAATTTAAATTTTAAATCTGAAATTTTAAATCTTACAAGAGAATAAATAGCTGTTTTAAAAGAATTGCAAACATTAACTTGTCCGATATTTTTTATAGATAATTTTGCGGGATCAGAAGGACAGCGTTTTTTACAGCCGCAAATGGAAACATCCAATTTATAAGTTACATTTTATTTTAATTTAACAGTGTAAAATTGACTAAATCAGAATTACTTTCAGAGTTATGCAACAACACTTATGTGATGCTTAAGCCGTCTCCGATTGAAGGCATTGGTGTTTTTGTAGTTCGTGATATTACTAAAGGATGCAGGGATATGTTCAGCAGTCCTGATGAAAATGACAAATGGATTTTATTCTCAAGAAAGGAAGTGGAAACATTTCCTCCCCACGCTAAATTCATAGTGGATAATTACTGCTTATTCGATAAAGAAAATTATTTTGTACCTGATCACGGATTTAAAAAAATTGATATTGCACTTTTTTTAAATCATTCGGATACACCTAACATTATATCAATAAATGACGGCGATTATTTTGAAGCTATCAGGGATATTAAAGCAGGAGAAGAATTAGTTATTGATTATGCAGGGATTGTTGATTGCGAATGATTAGATCTTGGATTTTGGATTTTAGATTTCTGAATTTAGGTTGTTAATTGTTCATTGCTAACTGTTAACTGTCACACTGTTAACTGTCACACTGTTAACTGCTTAACTGCTTAACTGCTTAACTGCTCATCTATCTTTCCAAGCAACCAGCTTTTATGTCTGAGTCTTAATATTTTATCAATATCTATATTTTCTCTGAGTAACTTTAATTTTTGCGGATCTGGATTTTCTTTGCAGATAAGAAGTTTGTTAAGGAAATTAAAGAATTTCACATAAGCTTTACCTGTATCGTTTTCTATTGCTGTATTCTTTCTAAAAAAATGCCTGGACGAATCAATATAATAAGTAAGCGCTTCAGTATTATTCAGTTCATAATAAGCTTTAGCAGAAAGTATCCTGACATGCAGTTTATCTCTGAGATCAATAAACTGAACTTTATTTAAGTGATGCAAAGATTCAGCATAATCTTTTTTTGCAAAACTTATGTAACCCAGAGCCAGAGAAGCCATTGTTTTCTGGTGTTCATTCCGAAGTTTAGGGATATATCCTTTCGCAAATTTTTCAGCCCATTTTATTTTACCAAGTGAAAGAGCGCTTCTTAGAATCTGATGGAAAAGCGCTTTGTTAATTCTTCCGTGCATATAAACGCCTATCTCTTTTTCAAGACGTAATTTATTTATTTCAAAAAGTATCTTAAGAAATTTATCCTGACCTAATCTCATTTTATGAGCGCAGTAATTTGCCAGAGAAATTATTGCATTATGCTGTTCCTGCTTATCAAACAAATCATAATTTTTGTCGAAGAATTTTTTCATTTCAAAAAAATAACTTTCGTCATTCTCATCCAGAGCGCACATAATTTTATTGTAATAAAAGTTAATGACTTTTAAATACTTATTCTTACTTTTCTTATTAGCTTCTATAAGGTTCTTCATATCAAAACTTCTGATCAATTCCAGTGAGGCATTAATTTCGTCTCCTGCATTATACATTCACTTAAGAATATTCAGATCCCAAACCTGTACAGACAGATCCGCAAGAAATTTCAAAATTAATAATTCAGTGCTTTTAACTGTTCCTTCAAAGCTTTTATCCTGTCTCCCCTGAACAGAATTCCAGTAATCACTTCTGTTAATCTCAACTATCCATTTAAGTGAATAATATTCTTCTCCTAATTTAACTGTGCTTATATATTTATCTGCATTATCAATTTCCTTTAAGATCACTTTATCAAGATTTCTCTTTGAAAGCTCATTGAATATCATTGAAAATCTTCCGGTCTTATTATTTTTAAACGCAGTCTGCAAAAGGAATTCAAGAGCAAGCTTTTCAAGCTGTGAAACCTGATTCCACATCACCTGTTTGTTAAAAATTTTTCCCGGATATAATTTTTTATAAATAGCTTCAGGGGTTAACTTATCTTTTAAATCTTCAAAGTATGGATAATGTTTTTCAAGTTCTTTGAGAAAAGGCAAACAATTTCTGCCATTATTAAAATAGGGCGAAGCTACGAACTTTTCGAAAAGCTTGAGTTCATCTTTTGTGAAAGTTTTTAAAGTCTGAATAAGTTTTGTATTCTTCATTTTAGCAATTAGCAATTAGCAATTAGCAATTAGCAATTAGCAATTAGCAATTAGCAATTAGCAATTAGCAATTAGCAATTAGCAATTAGCAATTAGCAATTAGCAATTAGCAATTAAATTTTTTCTTAAATCATTTAAAAAAAAGCATTAATCAATTCAATTTCATTAATGCATATTAAAATCCTGGTTAGTTTGCCGAAAAACTTTCTTTGCTATGACAGGTATCAAAAGTGTATTTTTGTAAAGTGCACAATGAGGTGCACAAGTTTATAACTCTGAAAATGATTAAAAATAAAAATAGAATCTTAAAGACATCAAAAGGATACCGGCTTAAGGATTCCACTCACAGAATGATAGAAAAGATTCAGTTGATCATAAACGGGAGCAAGGATACTGTTATAAGCAGGGCGGTGAAAATGTATCATACTGAGATTAATAAAACATGTAAGGTCGTAGTTAAGGGAAATAAAAATTTACACACAAAAATAAGTCATTTACATAAATAAAAATTACTAACAAAATGAAAATAAAATTACATAATACTGGAAAACTGATTTTGCTTCTTTTGATGTTTGCAACTCCGGTTTTTTCACAAAGCATTATTAATACTGTCGGTACAGACGGAGTATTTGCGATCAAAGATGCAACAAATAACTTTCTGACGGTGAGCCAAACTACAGGTCTGGTAAATATACTCAGGACATTCCGGCTTGAGAATACATTCAACTCAACTACAGGAATTATGTTTAAAGGTGCTGACAGGTTTATGCATAACTATGGAGCAAACAATATGTTTATGGGAATCAGCTCCGGAAATTTTACTATGACAGGGACTGATAATACTGTAACTGGAATGAATACTCTGAGAAACAACACAACAGGTTATCAAAATACAGCTATGGGACTGAATGCATTAAGCGACAATGTCAGCGGCAGTTATATGACTGCATTTGGATATAAATCTTTATCATCCAATTATAATGGATTTTACAATACAGCTTTAGGATATCAAACTTTATTCACAAATTACGGCGGCAGTTATAACACTGCAGTTGGAAGCTGGTCTTTATATAACAACACCAATGGTCATTCTAACACAGCTTTAGGAATGAATACCCTGAGTCAGAACACTACAGGAATTCAAAATACAGCAGTAGGATATTCATCTTTATATGCCAACTTCAACGGCAATAATAACACAGCAATGGGCTTTGAATCTTTAAGATTTACCACCACCACTTCTCAAAACACAGCCGTAGGTTATCGTTCTCTATACAATAACCAGGGCAATTACAATACTGCACTCGGTCACAATGCCGGATCAACAATTACAACCGGTGCGAATTTAACCTGTATCGGAATTGATGCAGCTCCAAGCACGGCAACTGCTATAGATCAGGTTACTCTTGGCAATGGTTTTGTTCAGTCACTTCGATGTAATGTGCAGACTATTTCCAGCTTATCAGATATGAGAGATAAGAAAAATATTACAGATCTGACTCTCGGGCTTGATTTTTTAATGAAGGTAAAGCCGCGTCAGTTCAACTGGGATAAAAGAGAATGGTACGAAGGTAATAAATCTGACGGAAGTAAAATGAAAGAGACTCCGACGGCAGGATTTATATCACAGGAGCTTGATGAAGTTCAGACTAATGAAAATGCTGACTGGCTGAATCTTGTTTTGAAAGATAATCCGGAAAAGCTTGAAGCGACTTATGGTAATCTTCTGCCGGTGATAGTGAAAGCAATACAGGAGCTCAAAACCGAAAATGATAAATTAAAAATGACAAATGAAAGCCTTGCTTCAGAAGTAGAATCATTAAAAGAAATGAATGAGAAGATTATAAAGTTAGAAAAGATGGTAAATGAGATTACTTCAGGAAAACAAACATCACTTAAAAGCAAAACTACAAATTTATCGAATTCAAAATAAGGAGAAGAAAAATGAAAAGATTACTAATTGCAATAAGTTGTTTAATTTCAATGAGTGTTTATTCACAAAGTATTACCAATACGCTCGGCTCAAACGGACTCTTTACGATCAAAGATGCATCAAATAACTATCTGACATTAAATCAGATGAATGGGCAGGTGAATATACTAAAAACCCTGCGTCTTGAAAATACAACAAGCTCAACTATTGGAGTTATGTTCAAAGGTGCAGACCGGTTTTTGCATAACTATGGATTTGGCAATATATTCTTAGGTATAAACTCAGGTAATTTTACTATGACCGGTACTGGAAATATAGGAATCGGATATACTTCTTTTTATTCCAATACAACGGGATCTGTTTACACCGGTTATCAGAATACTGCGATTGGAAATAATTCATTAGTGGGCAACACTTCAGGGAATTATAACACTGCTTTGGGAGTAGGTTCTTTATATAACAATTACAACGGCAATGATAATACAGCGTTGGGAAGTTATTCATTAAGAGACAACACCAACGGTCATTCTAACACAGCTTTAGGAATGAATACCCTGAGTCAGAACACTACAGGAATTCAAACAACTACACGTAGGTATTCATCTTTATATGCCAACTTCAGCGGTAATAATAACACAGCAATGGGCTTTGAATCTATGAGATTTACCACCACCGCTTTTAAAAACACGGCCGTAGGTTATCGTTCTCTATACAATAACCAGGCAACTACAACACAGCATTGGGTCACAATGCCGGATCAACAATCACCACCGGCGCTAATTTAACATGCTTAGGAATTGATGCAGCACCGAGTTCTGCTACTGCTTTAGATCAGGTAACACTGGGTAATGGTTTTGTTCAGTCACTTCGCTGCAATGTTCAGACTATCTCAAGCTTATCTGATATGCGTGATAAAAAGAATATTACAGATCTTACTCTCGGACTTGATTTTTTGATGAAGGTAAAGCCGCGTCAGTTCAACTGGGACAAAAGAGAATGGTATGAAGGAAATAAATCTGACGGAAGTAAAATGAAAGAGACTCCGACGGCAGGATTTATTTCTCAGGAGCTTGATGAAGCACAGACAACTGAAAATGCAGACTGGCTGAATCTTGTATTGAAAGATAATCCGGAAAAGCTTGAAGCGACTTATGGCAATCTTCTGCCGGTGATGGTGAAAGCAATACAGGAGCTTAAAGCGGAGAAAGATGAATTGAAGAATGAAAACAATGAGATGAAACAGAGACTGATGAAATTAGAGCAAACACAAAATCTATTGGTGAGAAAATTAGAAATGCTCAAATCAGATGACAAAGAAATTAATCAAGTTAAATCAGGAGGTGTTAAATGAAAATTACAACTTTAATTATTTTTATAATAATATCTGTTAGTTCAGTTATTGCACAATGGCAGCCCGAAGTCAGGTTGACTAATAACAATAATGAATCACATACATCTTCCAATAATGCATGGTGTGTAGCATCAAGCGGATCGGTTGTGCATGTTGTATGGTATGACTATCGTGACGGAAACTCTGAGATATACTACAAACGATCTTTAGACGCAGGTGTAAGCTGGAGCGCAGATACTCGACTGACGAATGATCCCGCTTCTTCATGGAATCCGTCTGTCACAGTTTCCGGCTCAGTTGTGCATGTTGTATGGCAGGACGATCGTAACGGAAACACAGAAATATATTACAAACGCTCTATAGACGAAGGCGGAAACTGGGAAGCAGATACACGTCTGACGAACAACGCTTCAAGTTCAGTGTCTCCGTCTGTCACAGTATCCGGTCCGGCTGTGCATGTCGTGTGGTTTGACAATCGTGACGGGAATGAAGAGATATACTACAAACGCTCATTAGATTTTGGTGGAAGCTGGGGAACAGATATACGGATGACAAATAATTCGGCTATTTCACGGAATCCTTCTGTGACAGCATCGGGTTCAGCTGCGCATGTTGTATGGGAAGATAATCGTGAAGGGAACTGGGAGATATACTACAAAGGCTCAATAGACGAGGGCGTAAACTGGGATCCGGATACACGGCTGACGAATAACACAGCTAATTCCTGGTATCCCTCCGTATCATCATCAGGTTCGGATGTACATATAGTATGGAGTGACGATCGTGACGGGAATCTGGAGATATACTACAAAGGCTCGATAAACAAGGGCGTGAACTGGGATGCAGATACACGGCTGACGAATAATTCTGCGGCTTCAAGAACTCCTTCTGTTACAGTATCAGGTCAAGCTGTTCATGTTGTCTGGGATGACAGGCGCGGCGGGGCAAGCGGTGAGATTTATTACAAACGCTCAACAGACGCAGGTGTAAGCTGGATCGCAGATACTCAGCTAACAGTTAACTTTGCTTCACAGAATCCTTCAGTCTCAGTATCCGGCACGGCAGTGTATGTCGTATGGAAAGACTATCGTGACGGAAACTGGGAGATATACAGCAAACAAAACCCAACGGGTAATCCTGTCGGGATAATAAATATTAGTTCGGAAATACCTAATGAATTTTCTCTCGGGCAAAACTATCCTAATCCGTTTAATCCGGCAACAAAGATAAAATTTGCATTGCATAATAAATCATTTGTAAATCTTGTAATATATGACAGGCTTGGAAGAGAAGTTGAAAAATTAGTGAATGAACAATTAAACGCGGGAAGTTATGAAGCTGACTGGAACGCATCAAATTTTCCAAGCGGAGTATATTTCTACAAACTAACCACAGGTGATTTCAGCAAGACCAATAAAATGCAACTCATAAAATAATTATAGATATTTATGAGTGATTCGGTAACACAAAAATTATTATAAAACAAAACAATTAAATAAAAATAAAATGAAAACAATTTATCTCAGCATACTGTTAGTGTTATTCATTACTTCGACAGATGTTTATTCACAGACAAACGGAAGAAATATTTCTTATTCCGCCGGACATGACTCGCTGCTTTTTGACGGGGAAAGTAATGCACGTACAGAAACTTTTTACAGCATATCGGGCAATGATTGTGAATTCCGTGTAACCTATGTAAAAGGAACCGCTACAGGAAAAATAAAAAAAATGCAGATATTTGATGTTTGTGGAGTGAGAAAAGATACTATTTATGAATATGTAAATGGAGCGATAGAAAAGTATTCTGTCATAAAGGGCGGCGAGATGGTAAAAATCGGACCTGAAAGCAAAGTAAAAATAGAACTCTCGGATGGTTCGGAAATTGTATTGGGACCTAATACAAATTATACGTTGCCCACAAGCGCTTGTGATTTAATGAGCAATAGTTCTCTGGTAATGGGAAGTCTCTGGGTAAAATTAAAGAAGTTAATAGGAGGTGGAAAGTTCGAAGTATCATGCGAAAGGGCGGTAGTTGGTGTCAGAGGAACAGAATTTTCAGTTGAAATAATCGAGGAGAACGGGATTAAAAATGATGTTACAAAAGTTTACGAAGGATCTGTTGAAGTTAAACTCGTTGGAACAGGAAATATAAACAGCATTGATGAAGCTGCAAAAGAATTGGATAAGCTGCAAGAAGACTACAATAACGGGAAAGTAACAATGGAAGAATACATGAAAAAAACACAGGAATATTTAGCTGTAATGCAGGGTAAAGCGGTAGATATGAGGAAATCAGTAATGGTAGAACCAGGATACCTTGTAAAAACAGATGGCAAAGTATTAGGCGACCCTGTGCAATTCAATACTTCAGAAGATACATGGTTTAAAATAAATGAATAGTAGATACATAACTTTCAGTAAGCACAAACAGATCTACCGAGGTCTGTTATTGTTGATGAGGGCAATGATTATACAGTAATAAAAAAGTCTTGCCCGTAATTTGATTTTATCGGATAGGACATTTTTAATTTATTCTTTTTACAAACATAATAATAATTTATCAAATATGTTTTTAGACAGACTCCCAGCTTGGGGAAGTTCTCCTTTAAATTCAAAATAAACAAAGAATTATCAAATAATAATTACTCATAAACTAATTTTAAAAAAATTATAAAAACAAAATGAAATCAAAGTTGAAACACCTGAGTAACTCAGTAATACTTTTTCTCATATTTGCAACAACAGTTTATTCCCAAAGCATCACTAACACGATTGGAACAAACGGAATCTTTACAATCAAAGATGCATCAAACAATTATCTGACTCTTACACAGTCAACAGGTCAAGTGAATATACTAAGATCTCTAAGGTTAGAAAATACATCAGGATCAACTATAGGAGTTATGTTTAAAGGAGCTGAACCATTTTTGCACAATTTTGGAACACAAAATACATTCTTAGGTATTTACTCAGGTAATTTTGCTACGACTGGTTCCGGAAATTCAGGTATGGGAAGTTATACTTTATATTCCATTACATCGGGATTCTCCAATACTGCAATAGGATCTCAATCCATGTATTATAATAACACCGGTTATCAGAATACTGCAGTGGGTACGGGTTCTTTATTAAGCAATAATTCAGGAAATCGTAACACAGCTTTGGGAAATTCCTCTTTGTATTTCAATTTCAACGGTTTTCAAAACACGGCTGTTGGATATAACTCGTTATTAAATAACAACGGCAACTACAACACAGCATTGGGATATAATGCCGGCTCAACAATTACAACAGGAGCTAATTTGACCTGCATTGGCATTGATGCAGCTCCAAGTTCGGCTACAGCTTTGGATCAGGTAACACTTGGCAATGGATTTGTTCAGTCACTTCGCTGCAATGTACAGACAATTTCAAGCTTATCAGATATGCAAGAGATAAGAAGAATATTACAGATCTGACTCTCGGACTTGGTTTTTTGATGAAGGTAAAGCCGCGTCAGTTTAACTGGGATAAAAGAGAATGGTATGAAGGAAATAAATCAGACGGAAGCATGATGAAAGAAACACCGACAGCAGGATTTATTTCACAGGAGCTTGATGAAGCTCAGACCAATGAAAATGCAGACTGGCTGAATCTTGTTCTTAAAGATAATCCTGAAAAGCTTGAAGCGACTTATGGCAATCTTCTGCCGGTGATGGTGAAGGCAATACAGGAGCTTAAAGCTGAGAAAGATGAATTAAAAAATGAAAACAATGAAATGAAACAAAGACTGCTGAATTTAGAGCAAACACAAAATTTATTAGTAAGTAAATTAGAAATGCTAAAATCTAATGACATAGTTATTAAACAAGTTAAATCCGGAGGTGTAAAATGAAAATCACAATTTTAATTATCTCATTAATAATATCAATTAGCTCAGTTGCATTTAGTCAGAGTGTTTTAAACTATCAATCCGGGACAGGTCTTGAAGTTCAGACAGGCGCTTCAGTCTGCGCTGATAATGTAATAATGAATGGAACATTTACAGGAGGCGGGACATTATGCGGATTGTTTTCTACACTTAACCTTACAGCATTTATGGAAGGATTTTACAATTCCGCATCCAATATAATGATAAGTGATACAGTGAGAGTTTTTTTAAGAAACGCAACTTTTCCATACGCTATAATTGATTCAACTAAATCCACATTGAATTCATCAGGGGCGGGAGCATTTACTTTTTCATATCCTGTAAACGGAGTAAATTATTTTATTGTGATAAAGCACAGGAATTCGATAGAGACGTGGAGTAAGACTGCACAGGCATTTACCGGAGGTTCGCTTACATATAATTTTTCATCTTCCAATACACAGGCATTCGGAAACAATATGAAACAGATTGATGCCTCACCGGTGAGATTCGGAATCTACAGCGGAGACATAAATCAGGACGGGACCATAGATGCAACTGATGTGAGCAATGCAGATAATGATGCTTTCAGTTCAGTCGGAGGATATGTGAATACTGACGTGACAGGTGACAACTTCGTTGATGCAGCGGATGTCAGCATTGTGGATAATAATGCATTTAATTCTGTAAGCGTGATATCGCCGTGATGTATATTTGGAATTTGGAATTTCGAATTTGGAATTTGTTTGACTTTAGATTTAATTTGGTAATTTGACCATTGACAATTGCCTATTGACAATTGCCTATTGACAATTGCCTATATTGACAATTGCCTATTGCCTAATTATTCAGTTCCTGAATTTTTTCCAGAAGCCAGACTTTGTTGATGACTTCTGATTGAATCAGTTCAGATTCTAGTTTTGAAATAGTAATCTTATCTTCTAAGAAATATCTGAACTTAACATCACTGAACTTCCTGATGAAATAAATAAAATTTCCTGCCTGAAGTTTTACACTTTCAGTTAATTTTTTATTTTTAGATATAAAACTTTTGAATGCATCGATTAGTGAATAAAGTTCGTCCGTGTATCCCGATTCGTAATAGATCATCAGCTGATATCTTTTTACTGATACATGATCCATCGCGCTTTTTACTTCCATTTTCGAGACATATTCCATTGCTTCGCTGTATTTTTTCATCTTGAAGTTTAATGTGACAAAAGCAAAGTTATAAAACTTGTCTCTGTATTCAGGATGAATTTTTTCAATATTTTCTTTGATAAACTGCTTTACCCAATCGAATTTTTTAAGACTGCAGGCAGTGCTTACTAACTGATTAAATACATTCGGATTTAAATACCCTCCTTTATCATTCATCAGCAGACTGTTCTCAAAAACATACAGTGAAATCTCATACATCTCTTTTACAAAATCAGTCTTCCCGTTCATTATGCTTCTGTTGCAGTATTCCATTAAAGTTAATCCCAGATTGCTGTTAAATGAACTGCTGAATTTGAATGAATTATTTATAAAAATATTTTTCAGACGGATATAATCACTGTCATTATTTTTATCTAAAATGATCTTAAGATTTAAGAGAGAGCATCCGGTAATTTCCTTAAAGCCATGATCAAATCTGTCCATAAAATCAATGAACAGATTCAGATTGTCATTCTTAAAATCCTTATTCACATAAGATCCGTTTACTAATAAGGAATTATAAATGTCAGCGCACTCATTAAGATAGAATAATGTCAGAAACTCTATTTCTTTTTCCTCATCAATACGTTTTTCCGCTTTGGCATTATCAAGATGGGAAGTGAATTCTCTTTCCATTTTCAGGATTCTGTATTGATAATAAAAATATTCATTGTCCTGTTTCATTTCAGACAACTGACTATTATATGCTTTAAATGATTTTTCAAATGCAGTGTTCAGATTTCTTTCCATTTGTTCCTGCATCAAAATGAGTCCGCTTAACTTTTCATTGCTTTCATAATTCTGCAGCTCAATAAATTTATCAGCAGCTTTTCCAAGGTCATAGATAAGATTCTTCATTACACCGTAGTTAAAATCCTTATCTCTGTATAGCTTATTCCAGATCTTTTTTCTTTCCAGCAAAGAAGAATTATATTCAGGTTCATGTTTTTTAATAATTTTAAAAAGATTTACAAGAACGGATTTTTTATTGTAATAAGGGGAAAGCAGAAATTCTTCAAATCTTTTTATTTCATCCCTGCTGAAAGTTTTAAAAACAGAAATAACGGAAGTATTTAACATAATTTATATGATGAAAATCTTAAGTTGGGTAACTGTGAATAAATGTTGATTACATTCAATATTCGCAGGTTATTGTTTAAAATCAATTTAATAAAGCTTTCCTGCAGTATGATTTACAGATGAAAACAGGCATAAAATATTTTTGCGGCGGCGAGAAATAAATTTTATTTTTGTAACAGTTCATTAAAATAATAACCCGGAAAGACAGCACGCGGGCTGTTTTCCATAAAGGCATGCCGGTATGCCGGGTTATTATTTCTTTTAAAAATTTAAATCAGAAAACTTAAATGCACAAAGTTAAAAACTTATCAGGAAGCAGGGATATGAGATTGAAAAATTCAATGCTTATCATGCTTTTACTTCTCACAGTAAATTCTTTTTCACAGGACAAAAAGCCATTGCCGCCAAAAGATCAGCCGGCTGTTATTAAATCCGGAACGGAAAGTATGACTCAGACAAGGAGTAATGATCTTTCAGGGGAAGAGTTAAGAATAATTGATCAGATGAATATGCTGAAAAGGTCAGGAGATGCAAACTCTGCCGGTAAAATATCAGAATTGCAAAAACAGTATGAAGAGATCAGCAGAAATACAGTGACTTTAAACTCTGTCAATTCAAACAGCTATTCCGTTTTCAGAAAAGTAAGCAACCGTTATGATGACAACATTTCCAAAGCAGAAATTTACACCGGAGGCAGATACTTTGTCGCGTTAGCAACTCAGACAGAACAAAGAGGTCCGACAGCCGGAAAGATATGGGTGATTGTTGCCGCTGCGCAGGCAGATACGGGTGTTGCAGCATCAGGAGATTCATTATTACTCTACAGTTCAGCCGATAACGGTCAGACGTTCACTCTGATCACATCAGTAGAAGCCGCCACAGCGGTAAAGATAAACCGTGATGAACTTGATCTGGAAATAATTGAAAATACATCCGGAACAAAATATTTATACGTGACCGCAGGATATACTACAGACGGTTATACCGGAGATAAGAAGATAGCTCTGCTGATATTTGATGATGCGGGTAATTTCAACGAAGCAGGCATCGCTATACCTGGATATTCAGCTTCAAGTGATTACTTCAGACCAAGGATCACGTCTGATAACTCGACTTATCCTTCACTTGCTTATGTAACAGTTGCATTCATGCAGGATTCGATATCAGGACCTGATCATAATTTAATGCCGAAATTTTTCAGAATTTATAATCCATATACTTTAACTCCTGCAATAACTTATTTTCCGCTGAGTCTTTTTACTCCGGTAGCAAGCGCATCAAACGATTTCAGAACTCAGGCGGACATTGCATATTTCAATAACATAAGTGATTCTCTGATATTTGTAATAAGCGCTTATCCGGGATTCAACAGTAATGTTTATCTTTACAAAGCAGCAGGCAATGCAAATGTATATCCGAATTATTCAAATGTTCTCGGAAGCACATATGCAGGAGATGAAATTGAAAATGCAAGAGTCGCATCAAACGGCGGCAGCAACATTAAAAATCTAATGATTACTTATTCCGATAATTATTTAAACTCAGGAGACTGGGATCAGTGGATATATTCATCACAGGATGCTTCAGCCTGGACAAGCACTGTAATTGAATTCTCTGGCAGTTATAAATCACATTCCGGGGATATTGCCGGCAAAAGAAACACTGATGGAAGTTTTAATATTGCATTCAAAAATGTACTTCTTTGCCGTGATATGATCGCATCAGCGGAGATAAGGACTAACTCCATTCAAAGCTATGTACCTGTAGTTAATGATAATTTTGCAGGAAGCTTAAGCAATCCTAAGCCGGCTTTCAGATATGTGGACAATGACAGCGCACTTACTTTCTGGGGTGATTATTATGTTCTCAATGCGACAGGAGGAAGCAATGCGATCAAGGTGCAAATAATTGCTGCACTCGAAGGCACTTATGATCAGAACACATTCAGTCATGTAAGAGAGGATTACATTACTTTTTATCTTAAGAGCAGTGCTCCGCCTTATAATACAATTGATTCCACTTCTTTATATATGTACACCTGCTTTCTTACTAATATGGTTATATTTAAAAATGCGCCGGACGGAAATTATTACATAGCTGTAAAGCACAGGAACACAATTGAAACATGGAGTTCAGCGCCTGTTAGTCTGACAAACGGAATCTCCTGGAGTTCATACAACTTCACTTCTTCATCTGCGAATTCTTACGGCAATAATGTCGTGCAGAAAGGTTCGGTCTGGTGTTTTTATACAGGGGATGTTAATCAGGACGGAATCATTGATGCAACTGATGTCAGCGAAGTTGACAATGATGCTTATGCTTCACTTTCCGGATCAATAAATACTGATCTTAACGGAGATTATTTTGTTGACGCATCGGATCTTGGAATTGTTGATAATAATGCTTACAATGCGGTGACAGCAATAACGCCGTGATGTGGATTTTGGATTTTGGATCTTTGACTTTAGATTTGACTCATGATTCGTAACTTTTAACTTTTAATTTTAACTAAAAAAAATCCAGACAGCCGTAGATAAAATAACGGTTGCCTGGATTTATATTAAATTGCATTTAAGTTACATGTTGACTTATGGAGCTATTACAATTACACCATTAGCAACATTATTATCAACTATACTTAAATCAGAAGCATCTACAAAGTCGTCACCTGTTACATCTGTTCTAACATATCCGCTTAATGAATTTAAAGCGTCATTATCAGTTTCACTGGCATCAAATGCCTCAATTATTCCGTCCTGATTTATATCACCGCTGTAAATCGCATATCTTACAGGAGAGTTGTCCACTTGTACCATATTATTTCCAAATGCCTTGCCGGACAAATCAGTAAAGTCATAATTCATTACTGCACCTGCGGTAAATACTTCTCCACCTGATTTACTCCAGGTTTCAATTGTATTTCTGTGTTTAACAACAAAGTAGTATGTTCCGCTTGGTTGATTGAATATGAAAGATCCTGTAAATGTAACTGAATCAATTGTAGCTGTAGCAGAATCCAGTATACTGTAAGGAGAAAAATTTAATCTGAGATAAGCTTTAACTGTATCTTTTTTATTTAGCTTTTGGCTCACATTATAAAATCCTTCCTGAATAACTTTAATATTCAGAGTTGTGGCTGCTATTCCGTTACAAGATCCCGGCACCGGCTGGAAGCCCGGTGCTGCATTAAAATCAGTACCGTTTGTCAGATAAGGTGACGAATTTACCAAACCAAATATTTTTGTCAATATAGTAGCCGGTACTATGGTTCCATACCAGTTGCAGGTTCCATTCTGCAATGCACCGGTCATATTATATAATGCATAAGTATTTCCGCTGAGATTATTATCATTTGCAATACCGTTTAATGTTGCTCCCGGATCTTTGTAGAAGAGTATTGCAACATCCCATCCGTTCACTTTATTTTCCATTGCTGTTACATTCAATGTCTGTGTGCCAAGTGCGTCCATTTCAATACCTGTCCCGTTTGTACCGTCGCTGGACAATGAGTTTCTGAATATAGATGTAGTGATGGAAGACGGACTGCTGGAAATATTAACTTTCTTTTTGCCTTCGAATCCCTGTCCTTCAAACGGCTGAACCATTATCCTTGGAGAACCGCCCGGGTCTGCATCAATTCCCCAGTAAGAAATTGTTCCTGTGTTTACTGCTGTTGCGGTGATTGCATTTTCTCTGATGACACCACCAACATCAAAATAATATATTCCCATTTGACAAGCGGTAAGAGTATTATTTGAAGTTGTGTCCGGTCCTGAACTCTGATACAGAAGCACTCCGCACGATATAGCAGTTGAAGGAGTGTAAGATAGATTGCTTATTGTATTATACCTTACTGAACCGGCAGCACCGTTACTAAGCTGGATTCCGTTTTGCGCTATAAAGTTAACCGGTCCGGATCCTGTTATTGTATTACTGTCTATCTTAGCTGTCAGGTCTGCACCTGCAAATACTGTTGCATTTTTCTGGAAATCATAAATACTATTTCGTATAAAGTTTAAGGTTCGCGATGTTCCGTTATCCGCTAAAGCATATATTCCAACTCCGGCTTGCGCTCCGTCAGCAGGTGTATTGCGAATTGCTTTTATTTCAATATTCCTTACAGTACCACCGGCATTACGATAAGCAATACCCTGGAATCTGTTGTTGGCATTTCCTTTACCTGCACCATCAACTGTAATATCCTTAATTATTACATCAGCCGCATCATGAACATAAATTACCGGCTTATTAACACCTGAAGTTGTATAAGACAGAGCTAATGTATTCGGTGAAATAATGTTTGTAATACCGCTTCCCTGACCGTCAATAGTCAGAGATTTATTCACTTCAAGCTGTTCGGTAAAATTACCGGGACCTGCATTTACTATAAATCCTGCAGATGATGCATCTATACCGCGCTGTATGCTCGGAGTTGTATTCGGAGTTACGAAACTGTTCACTGTAACAAATACTTCCCCTGTTTTAACTCTTACCAATCCCAGTAGCAGCAGATCAATTTTATGAACTATCTGATCTTCTATCTGGAAGTTATCAGCAAGAACTGTATTGTTCAGAGGAGTTCCGAGCGTTATGTGTCTGAAGTCTGCAGTAGTAGCGTTTACTCCTCCGGCATTCCACAGTACAAGTGATCTCAGAATTGTATTGCCGAGATTAAGAGCATCAATGTCTGTATGATCAATAATAACCTGTCCCCACGGAGCAGTCGTGCTCTGAACATCAACATTGTTAAGACTGATATTATTGATGTCACTGTATTGCTGGAATGTAAGAGTACCTTTACCAACAATTCCGTTGCAGGTAACTCCATTCAATTGAACTGTTCCTGAAGCCGTATTCTTTCCTGTAAAAACAATTCCGTAAGCTTTATTTGGAAGCTGATTGCTTGTAACATTTACATTTGTCAATGTTGCGTTTCCGTAGAAACGGAAGAATGAAACATCATGCGCATTGGTAACATTGGCTGTGCTGTTTCTTGTAAAGCTGGTGTTTGAAAAATTAAAATTCGTTCCAATGTTAGTCATCGTTCCGCTTGGGTTATAATCAAATCCGCTTGTTGCATTACTGTCTATCTGACATCCTGTGACGTTAAGATCGGTAAATGACGGAACAGCTGAAGCAATACGCAATCCGTCGTTTCCGTTCATTGAGAGAACAGAATTTGTAACAGCAACATCAGTAACGCTGACAGTGCTGTTGAATACAAGTCCTGCTCCCTGATTAACTCTGGATACTACATTGTCAAATGTATAGTATCCTGAAGCGACTGAACTTTGCACCAGAATACCTGCACCTGTATTTGACGAACCTGTAGCTCCGGTAACTCTCATATCTTTTACAACGACTCTGTTTGATGCATCCATTCCGGTTGAAGTAATTTGCAGATCCGGAGTGTTGGCAGCAACTGACTGAATGATTGTAGATAACGAAGGATCACTTCCGCTTCCTGCGCCGTCAAGTGTAAGTCTTTTGCTCAATATTACATTCTCTGTGTATGTTCCTGCAGATATTGAAATAGTGTGTCCGTCAATTGTCAGCGCATCATCAATAGCAGACTGAATGGAACAGAACAATTTATTAGTGCTCGTGTTCATTACGATTCCGCCTCCCGGTATCACGCCTACATCTCTTGTATTAATAGTATTGGTCAGAGTATTTCCAAACATTGTTATTCCGCATGTTTGCGGCGAATTGCCTCTTCCGAAATATGTATCAACTACGTTGTTCTGATCTCCGTCTCCCGGATAAGGCAGATGTCCCGCCTGTTTCTGAATTCCGACATCACATCCTGTAACTGTATTGCCGCTTATTGTATGGCTTAATCCTTCGACCACTATTCCGAATCCTTCGCTTGTGCTAAGCTGTACATATCCCGATACTGTATTGTTCTGTATTACTACTCCCGTCGGTACGTCCACATTTCCAACTCCTACGCTTCTTCTGAATGCTGCGATACCGGCAATGTCTCTGAGGTCAACTATCGGAACTGTTCTTGAGACATTATTATTTTCAACAACGATTCTTCCAGCGCCTGTGGCAAGTCCTGATCCGTTCGGATTCTTTATCTCTATTCCAAAACGTCCGTTGTTTAACAGTGTATTATTCTTTATAAGATTTTCTCCCGGACCCTGCATTCCCAGTAATCCTATTCCGTTGTCGGCGTTGTCATGAATATTATTATTCTCAATTGTTACGCCTGATGCCTGTCCGTCCTGAAGTTCTATTCCGCAGCAGTTGTTATTAAATACTTCACTGTTTGTGATTGTTATGTTTTCTTTCAGACCATTCCAGATCACTATTCCTCTTGCGCTTGATGTATGACCTGATGAAACTACTGAATCCAATGTTAATGTGTTCACCGGACCGTTTGCGTAAAATCCGCTGCCGCCCACATTGTTCTGTATTATTACACTTTCGATCAGAAGATTATTGTTACCGCCTATTGCATATATTCCTCCGTCAGCATTTCCGCTTGATCCTATGAAGTTCTGTACTGTAAATCTCTTTATCGTTACTCCAGTTACTGCATTGTTTATCTGTATTCCTTTACCCGCTGTTACAAAAGTACTTCCGTTGATTACGCAGTTTGTCTTGTTTACTCCCTGCAATGTAATACTCCTGTCAATAATTACTCTCTCATTATAAGTATATTCTGCGCACTCAATTACATCTGTCGGATTAGCTGCATTGATCGCTGATTGTATTGTCATGAAGTATGTATTCAACGTCAGGTTATGAACCGGCAGGTAAAATGTCAGATTGCCCAGACATGAATTATCGGGTTTGTGGAATAAGTTCGTCTCTAATGCTGTCCTCTGGGTGAAATTCATTGCCGATGGAAGCTGAAGTCCTGAACCCACATCGAATTTATTGTTTTCAATGTTTACATCTGTTGCCCAGCATGCCATTGTTGTTATTGCACCGGCTCCGAAAATTACAGTACTGTAAGGAGGGAAAGTCGCACCGCTGCTGAGTCCTGTCTGAGCATCCAGATATACATAATTCTGAATACCTGTATTGAAATTATTTTCATTTCCTGCTGTACCAATTGTAAATGTCCCGAATAAAGCCGCATCGTTATCATGATTATGGAAACTCAGAGCTGTTCCGCCTGTGGTTCCAGAATAATTAAATGTATTTCTTGTCAGAACAGCTCCGGTTGTTACTTGCAGAATTGCATTGGAGTTGGATGTGATGGATTTAGTATTTATGGCGATATGGTGGTAGGTTGTCGAATTCGCCAGTGGTGTAAATGTGTTACTGTCTAATGTAACAGTATTATAGTTTTCAAGACTTGCCGCCCATTGATGATTTATAAAAATGTTTCTGTTCACCAGTGTTGTCTTTGAATAATAATTATTCTTTAATCTCATTACTGCTGTTCCCGGCGCAGATGAATTTGCAAACGTTGCATCAAATACGTTATCTGATACTGTCAGCACTCCTGCTCCTGCATTCATGTCAGCCAGTTCTATTCCTCCGCCATTTAAAAAATTATTCTTAAAGTCAATATTGCCGTTGGTTCCAAATCTAACCAGAAGATCATGATTAATTGTCTGAATGGTATTGTTGTTAAATACACCGCCGCCTTCATCCAATGATACTCCTGAACGGAAATAACGTGGTTGTCCGAAACCGTCATTCAATACTCCGGAGATCGTATTGCCGGTTACAGTGATGTTATCAACGCCGCCGGCTGCTACGCGGTAATTTGTTGATCCGGTGTAATTTATGCTGATCGCATTACGGTTGCCGTATGATCCGAATGTGGCAGCATTGCTCGAGCCGTAAGCTTCTATTGAATCATTCTTTACACTCAGATTATCTATATCAGTTGCGCTTGCTATTATTGCGCTGTTGAGTTTTGTCATGTCAACTCTGATTCTCAGATTTTCTATAGATACGTTTGGAACTGACACATCAAATATTGCCGGCTTCCCTGTAACTGTTCCTGTGAAATCAACTATGGATTTTGCTGCACCTGTTCCTTTGATCACAAGACTCTTGTTTACAAGAACCTGCTCATTATATGTACCGTCTGATACTTCAATAATATGTCCGTTAAGTGTCTGCGCATCATTTATTGCTGATTGTATTGTACAGAATAATTCTCCTGTGTTGAAGTTTTTAACTATACCTGTTCCGGCGCCTACTTCTCTTGTATTTATTGTGTTGGTTAATGTATTTCCTCCTATTGTTATTCCGCATGTTTGCGGCGAATTGCCTCTTCCGAAATATGAATCAACCAAATTACTCTGATCTCCGTCTGAAGGAGGAACAGGTGTATGTCCTGCCTGTCTCTGTATTCCAACATCACAGCCTGTGACTGTATTGTTGCTTACTGTATGGCTTAATCCTTCGACCACTATTCCGAATCCTTCGCTTGTGCTTGCCTGTATATAACCGGATACCGTATTGTTCTGAATTACTACTCCTGTCGGTACATCTACGTTTCCAACTCCTACGCTTCTTCTGAATGCTGCGATACCGGCAATGTCACGAGGGTCAACTATCGGAACTGTTCTCGAGACATTATTATTTTCAACAACAATTCTTCCCGCGCCTGTAGCAAGTCCTGAACCGTTCGGATTCTTTATCTCTATTCCAAAACGTCCGTTGTTTAACAATGTATTATTCTTTACAAGATTTTCTCCCGGTCCCTGCATTCCAAGTAATCCTATTCCGTTGTCGGCGTTGTCATGAATATTATTATTCTCAATTGTTACGCCTGATGCCTGTCCGTCCTGAAGTTCTATTCCGCAGCAGTTGTTATTAAATACTTCACTGTTTGTGATTGTTATGTTTTCTTTCAGACCATTCCAGATCACTATTCCTCTTGCGCTTGATGTATGACCTGATGAAACTACTGAATCCAATGTCACTGTATTGACCGGACCGTTTGCATAAAATCCGCTGCCGCCCACATTGTTCTGTATTATTACACTTTCGATCAGAAGATTGTTGTTACCGCCTATTGCATATATTCCTCCGTCAGCGTTTCCGTTTAATCCTATGAAGTTCTGTACTGTAAATCTCTTTATCGTTACTCCGGTTACTCCATTGTTTATCTGTATTCCTTTACCCGCTGTTACAAAAGTACTTCCGTTTATTACGCAGTTTGTCTTGTTTACTCCCTGCAATGTAATACTCCTGTCAATAACTACTCTCTCATTATAAGTGTACTCTGCGCATTCAATTACATCTGTCGGATTAGCTGCATTGATCGCCGACTGTATTGTCATGAAGTATGTATTCAGAGTCAGGTTATGAACCGGCAGGTAAAATGTCAGATTGCCCAGACATGAATTATCGGGTTTGTGGAATAAGTGCTGTCTCTAATATTGTCCTCTGTGTGAAATTCATTGCCGATGGTAGCTGAAGTCCTGAACCCACATCGAATTTATTGTTCTCTATGTTTACATCAGTTGCCCAGCATGCCATTGTTGTTATTGCGCCGGCGCCGAGATTATTTTCAGGGAATGCGGAAGGCCAGCTTGGTCCGGCGCTTGGGTCTAAAGCTATAAAATTTGCAATCCCGGTATTAAAATTATTTTCATTTCCGCTGCTTCCGAGTGTAAATGTACCGTAAGTGTCATTATCGGAATCATGATTGTAAAATGCCATTCCAGTTCCGCCCGGTGTACCTGATCCGTTGAATGTGTTATTTGTGAATGCTGCATCTATCGCAGTCTGAGTGATCGTAGCGCTGGAAGAAGCAAGGAGCTTTGTATTAACCGTGATATGTCTGAAAACTGTTGATGCTGATACCGGAGTAAATGTATTGTTAGTTATAGTCACAGCCCGGTAATTTTCTAAACTTATTCCCCAGTTATGATTCTGGAAAGTATTTCCTGAAACTAAAGTTGTTTTTATCTGCTGATTGTTTTTTAATCTTAATGAAGAGGAATAAGTATTGCCGAAAGTACCGTCAAAAATATTTCCGGTAACATTAATATTTCCTGCGCCTCCATTATACTCTGCAAGATTTACACCCGCTCCGTTAATATTATTACTGGTTACATTTATATCTCCTGCTCCGCCAAAACGGGCTTCAATATCAGAACTGATAGTCTGAATTGTATTTAAAGTAAATGTACCTCCGCCTTCATCTGTCGCAAATCCGGATCTGAATCCCGCATCATCATTCGGGTCTAAAGGAGTTCCGTAAAAATTGTATGAGATATTATTCTTCTCTGCAAAAATATTTGAAGGATTAGCGTTGCTGATTCTGTATGATCCGTAATTTATATTTACTGCATTTCGCAAGCCGAATGATATAAGAGTTCCTGATTTATAAGGATTGATATCATTGTTTTTTATTGAAAGATTATTAATGTTTGATGCGCTTGCTATAATCGCACTGCCGAGTTTTGACAGATCAACTTCAAAATCAAGCGAATCTATCGTTACATTCGGAACAGTAATTTCAAATATTGTAAGCTTACCGCTGACTAATGCTGGTGTTCCCGTAAAATTAATTACAGGTTTCACGCCTGAATTTTTTATCGTCACTTCTTTATTTATAAGTACCTGCTCATTGTATGTGCCCGGATCAATCTCTATTACATCACCGTTATTTGCTGCATTTACAGCAAGCTGTATAGTTGGATAAGATGTGATCTGTGTTATATTTTTAACAGGTCCTAATCCGTTGCATGATCCCGGTACGATCTGGAATCCCGGAGTTGAAAACTGGTCGTCAGTTCCGTTTGTCAGAAATGGTATAAAACTTATACCACTTCCGTGTAATGCAAAAACAGTCCCGGGAACAGCGCTTCCATACCAGTTACAGCTTACAGAAATATTATTGGCTGTTTTGTTTACAATAGCTTTATTGGAATATGCTCCTCCGAAATGATTTTCAATTACAGTATTTCCGGTTGGTGAATTATTGGTTTTATTAAATTCTCCGAACCTTAATCCGTTGACTGGTCCTGATACGAAACAATTTTTTAATGTAAATCCCGTCAGAGTTGCAGGATCTGTATTATAAGAAGGACTGTCATCTCTGGCTTTTATGGCTAATGCTGAAGGATTATTGACGTCAGTTGCGGTTCCCATTACTCCGCTGTTTGTTATTGAACAATTCTGAATTGTAATATTGGAATATGAATCATATTTCAGATTGATATCAATTCCGTTATTGAAACCGTAAGCTGCATCAGTTCCGCAATTATCTATAATGACATTATCTATCAATGCGTTTCTGAGTTTTTCAAAATACATTCCCTTTTTCAGATTATTGCTGAAGTCGGAATTTTTAATTGTAATATTATCTGCTGTGTTTGTTCCCGGTGTCGTTGCAGCAAGAAATATTCCGAAACCATTATTGACACCGATTCCGTTTCCTTTTACTTCAGAACTGTCCATTGTAATATTGCTGATCAATTCTGCTGTGCCTGTGCGCCATCCGCCGACAGTATTATTGTTAAATTTACATTTTACAATGTTTAATCCGTTTGTTCCGTTACCAACATTGATCGCATATTGGCAGTTCAGTTCACTTTCAACATTATAAATACTTATTGTTGCTGCGGAGTTCTTAATCCATAATTGTAATTTGTAACTTTAAGGTCTTTTACATTAGCATTTGCTGATGAAATATTTATACCGTCACCTGTGCATGCAATTGCTGGAGTTAATATAGTTGATGCAGGTCCGCTTCCTGCTAATGTTACGGCTTTATTCAATAAAACATTCTCATTGAAAGTAGCTGTACCTATATTAACAGTGTCTCCCGCCGTAGCAATGTCAATTCCGTTCTGAATTGACGCCGCTGAAGTATTCGGCGGATAAAAACTATTTATTGTTACATAATCATTATTTGCTTTTACAGAAACAAATCCCAGACTATTCCAGTCAATCTTATGATCGATCTTATCTTCTATTGCAAAGAGCTGAGCATTTGTCGAGCTGTTCCCTTTCGTTCCGCCAAATTTTACATCCTGAGCATTAATATTTGCTGAAGGAACATTGCTTCCGTTTGTTATTAACCTGATGTATTTACTCAGAGAAGTATTGAAATCTACCGGATCACCAGCGCTGAATGTAACCGATGCATCTCCGCCTTCTATTAATAATCCTGTTCCTGTTCCGTTAACAATATTTGTTGTGTTATTAATGTTAAGCGATACTGTAGCGCTGTTTGTGTTTAGAATATTATCTCTTACCCATATCGCTGTATCACAGTTTGTCATTGTAATCCCTGTCATTGCATATACACTCGGACCGGCATTCTCCGTATATCCGTCATAGTTATTTGCAAAAACTCCGGTATTGCAGTTAGTTAATACACCGCCTGAGATTGTTACTGTATTGGTTGATGTACAATTCCATAGATTGTAACCGTTACGGGCTCCGGTAACATTATTATCTGTAACAGTAACTCCCACTGCGCTTCCGATCGAACTTAATTCTATACCATTATTATTTGGTGCGCCTGTTACAGTTGTAAACACATTATTTGATATAATAAATGTTGCCGCATTTGTGTAAATCAGATTATGAAATATTCCGAGTCGGTAAGACTCTATAGTATTATTTGTAATCGAGTGACCGCTGCCGAGATCTGCGCTGCTGAAATTTCCGGTCTGAATACCAATACGAACGCGTGTCATTACATTATTGGTAATGTTTGTATAACAGTTGTTATAAATTATTATTCCTATTCCGGCTGCTGAGGGAATAATATTATCAAATTTGTTATCAGTAATTATGTTATCAAAAGTAGCCGCTCCTCCGTTATAATAATTATAAAAATCTATTCCGGCATAATTCAGGTTCTTTACTATGTTGTTACTAATAATTGTATTAGACAATCCTTCATAAGCGCCTATTGCTTCTGCTGCATCAATGTCCGCTCCGTTAATTACTACACCGCTGTTAATAATTGTATTATCTCCGTCAAAAGTAAAACCATCTATAATCGAACTGCTTCCGTTTGTACCAATGTAAAAGTATGTATTATTAACAGGATCTGATGTTCCCGGCTGAATTACGGTTTCTGCACCTCTGATTCCTGTGTTGGGATTTATTCCGTAATTTGCGCCTCTTATCTTTAAAAATTTATTTAATGTAATATCTTCACGGTATGTTCCTGCAGCTACTAATATTATGTCTCCGTTGCCGGCAGCGTTAATCGCTGCTTGTATGGTCGCATAATCTGCAGGTACATTTCTTATTATCGCCGGAGAATTAGGGTCTGGGGGCAAATTTGATTTTTGTTTCGAAAGTTCTTTATTTATCTTTCTGTCTCCTGGTACTTTTTTTAATGACGGGATATCTGTCTGCGCAAATAAATTTCCGCACAATAAAAAAATAACTAAAATGACAATGCTCTTAAAAAAACTGTAGGTCTTTTTCATAAGATTATTTGAATTAATTTTAAAAAAATCAGTTAGGGATTGAGAAAACAGTAGGATCTAATATGAGACTTATCAGGTCATATTTGTCTTCCTTTAATTAAAGAACTTAAAATTCTTTATGATAAATAAATAAAATGTTTCAAAATTTATTTATCTTAATTGAAAAATATTTTATATCGGGTAATTATAATTTGATAAAATTATAATTCTTACGAAATAATGGAAATATTTTACAATGAGATTTAAATTATTAATACAAAAATAATAACTAATAATGAATTAAACTGTGACGGCCGTCACATTTTGAATTTAATTATTTATTTAAATAATTAGATGGCAGGATTGTAATATAAATGAAATAATTTATAAATTTATTTTAGCTGATTTAAAAAGCTATTCACTGTTTATAATTTGAATTTTTTTACCGGACAGTCTTATAATCTGTTTTGTATTTAATTCACATAATATTCTTGTAGCTGTTTCTCTTGTTGTCCCGGCTATGCTGGCTAATTCATCTCTTCTGATAACAATTTTCAATGTGATTCCGTCAGATTCAACTCCGAAACTTTCCTTGAGAAGTAACAGACTCTGCGATATACGCTCTATCACAGGTCTTTGCGCTATATCAATAACTTTTTTTTCAGCATCCTGAAGTTCTTTGGAAAATAACTGAAATACTTTAAAGGCGACTTTTTGATTTTCTTTTACACAGGAAAGGAATATATCTACAGGAATTAAACAAACAGAAGAATCTTCCATTGCAACAGCGGTCCGTTTATATTTATCGCCGCACAGAATCGCTCTGTATCCGATCAGTTCACCATCACCGGCAAGATGCATTATTTGTTCATATCCATCTGTACCCATTTGCGTGATCTTAACTTTTCCGCTGTTTATGCAAAACAAATACCGGGGGTAAGAATTCTCAATATAAATTACTTCTCCCTTTTTAAAGGTATGGCTTTTTTTTGATTCGTAAATCGTCTGAATCGCATTTTTGTCTAATTCACAAAAAATTGATTTCAGACTGACATTACATCTGCTGCAGTCATTAAGTTCTTCGCTTTGCATAAATTAAATCTTTAACTAATTTTAGTATAAAAAGGTATATTCATATTACTTACCAATTTACAAAATAATGAAACCCAAAATTAATTAAGAATCTAATATGGTCGTTGAATGTTCTTCTGTTTGTGTAAGTTAATAAATTTAAATTTTAGTTGCTATTGTTTTTATTAATCAAGCAGCAAAAATTTCCAGAGAAGTCTTAAACTTATTGAAATGGACTATTAACTATTTAATTTTTATTTATTTTTCTTTACAATATTTTTCAGTTCTGAAATTTTTTCATTATACCAGTCAGAATAATAAACATCCGAATTTTTTATCTCAGATATTAAATGATCGAGATCCGAATCAGAATATTTCTCCGGAGTATATTTAATTTTATACAACTTTCTGAGTATATCATAATTTAATTTAAGAATTTTTTTTCTGTTTGGAGTGAACTCCTTTGTCTCATTCAAATAATGAATATACGAATCCAGCATTGACATACCTGTTTCAAGTGAATTCATTTCATAGAATGTCTTAAGATAAAGTATCTTGCTGCTGTTCTTAATTAACATTGTAGTAGTTTCTACCCGGGAAAGGAACCAGAGTGTTTTTTCATAATTACCTGAACTGAATTCCAAAACAGCATTCGCAATATTATAAAGAGAATCCCTTTTTGATTCTTCAAGCTCACACGTAAATTCTTTTATTATTTTTTTGGCATATAATATTTCTTTTCCAGAACTGCCTTCTGAATAATTTCCAGATAAATATTAACATACAAAGGTCCTACTCCTTCAGAATTATATCTGACATTCTCAAGCTCTTTTTTTAACAATGAATATTTCTCTTCATAAAAACCTTTATCTCCGTTGTAGATTCTGTATGCACAGTAATTTTTAAGTTTTATAAACAGATTTGACTTTTCACTGTTCCTGTAACTTTCAATATTTTCATATATCAGATTTTTCAGAATAAAATAATTCTCAGTATCCTCTTTGTTAACAGAAAGCAGAATAAGTCTGATACGAATCTCAATTTCTTTTTTTAACGGACTTTCTGTATTTTTAAGTTTTTCCAGTATACTAATGAAATTTATGCAATACACAAATTCAGGCAATGCTTCTTTATCAAGATTCAGATTGAAAGAAGCTGAATTCACATTCAGATCAGAAATATCTGACTCCAGCAAATGAAGGATGTAACTCAGGTCATATTCAGTTTTACTTATCAGATGCTCAGGGACATTCTTCATTGCCGATCTGTATAGGTGAAATGCAATATTCTCACCTTCGAATCTTCCCATAAAATCAAAATATTCCTGATCTGTTTTTCTGTTTCTGTATTCCTGACTGACCTTTTTACTTTTTATGTTAAAAAGTTTATCGAGAAATCTTGAATTATATTCCTTTAATAACAATCTGTCATAGATCGTGTCATCAGTTGTTTTCTGTTTAATTCCGTTCATCACCAGAAACATTTCCGAAAGCTGAAGTAATTCAGACATCAGATTTCTGACAGAACTGTAACTGAATTTATCCTTATCAAACAGATTTCTGAAAATTATTTCTTCCTTTATTTCAGGATCATCAAGTTTACTTATGTTCTTTAATATAATCCCGTACATTTCGGTTATCTTTTTTTTTCTGTTAAAGTATGGGGAATTAAGAAAATCTGAGAATTCGATTCTTTCCTTTTTCTTAAGCTTTAATATAATGTCAATTGCTTTGCTTCTGATCATATAAATTCAATGATTTTTTGTTCAATATATTTCTATAAAAGCTTAAAAAACATTCTATTTTTAAAACGAAATAGACCGGCTGTCTATTTATATCAGTGATTTTTAATGAAAAAATTCTTTGCACTTATTATCAAAATGCTTTAAGTTTACTGAATTTAAAAAACATCCTTCATGAAAACTATTTTAATTTTACTTTTTCTCCAAATTGCTGTACTAACTTCAGGACAAAATACAAAGATCGGAAATGATCTTTATTTGTATTCACAGCCAGATCCTGTTCAAAATTGCACTCCTGATATTAAGTTTGATCCTGCTATCCACGAAAATGTTGCAGGTCCTTATGACGGAAGCAATGCTTCTTTCATATGGCCGTTTGACGTGTTGCTTGATGAAGGAATAGTCCTTGTTAATTATGTAGATGATCTTTCAGGCGGCTCAATAAAAGATTATAATGACAATGACTGGTCATACAACGGACATAACGGAACTGATCTGTGTCTTCATGACTTCAGAAATATGGACAGATTCTATTCAGTTAAAGCTGCGGAATCAGGAACGGTTGTTCAGATAGAAATGAATAATCCTGACAGGAATACTGCCATGGGTGGCGATCCTGCTAACATTGTTCTTATCCGGCATGATGACGGAAGCTATGCTTATTATTATCATCTCATGAGAAAATCTGTTTTAGTAAAGCTCGGAGAATATGTACTGCAGGGAAAAGAAATTGGATATGTCGGAAGTTCAGGCAGTTCAACTGATGCGCATCTTCATTTCGAACCGGGATATTTTACAAACGGTAGTTGGAATAAGAGAGATCCCTGGCAGGGAACATACAATCATCTTGCTTCAATGTGGCAGAATCAGCCGGGTTATATTGGCTTCAGAGATTTCAAAATGCACGACATGGGAGTATTTACTGCAGGACAAGTCGGAGGGAATATGGCAAATCTGACTTTTGCTATGCTGAAAGAAAGATTGATAACACCAAATACCGTTAGCTGTTATGAAGACAAAATCGGATTCTGGATGCAATTCCAGTGTAACAATACCGGTAAGCAGATAAGATTCGAATTAAGAAATTCAAACGGTGTATTGATAGATGATGTATACTTTTTCGCTAGTGTGCAGAATCAATATTCATGGTCCTGGTGGACGCCTGATTTCAATCCAGGCATCAGTGCTACAGGCGACTGGTATGTAAGATTGCTTTATGATAATGTGGAAAAAGGAAGATACTTTTTTAACGTACAGCTTCTGACAAGTAACAGACCGAGATTATATCCGGTCGCAGGAAAGTGTTTCAGAAGGACATTGTTAGTTCAGAAAGATACTTTAAGAGTAAGACCTGTCAGGTCAAACATGCAGTATGACCTGCTTAATGCACCGCCTAATGTTACCATTACAAATGATTCTATTATTAACATATCAACTCTTAATCAGACTTTCAGAGAAAAGGAATTCAAGGTTATTGCAAGCATTGGAGGCAGCGCTTCATTACGGGATACAATGATCTACAAACTTATTGACACCACAAAAGAAGATTTTACGGGAAACGGCATTGTATCTCTTGAACTTTATTTCTCCTCTTGAAGGCAGGTGGAACGGATCTGTGATGGAAGAAGATACGGTAACAGTTTTACTGAGAGCTCCTCTTTCCCCGTTTAATGTAGTAGATTCGGCAAGAGTAAATTTAAGCGCTAACGGATACTGCATTGCAAATTTTCCTAACGCCAGCAGCGGAGTTTACTATTATATTGTCGTCAAGCACAGAAACTCAATAGAGAC
The DNA here is from genome assembly GCA_016709315.1 of Ignavibacteria bacterium. Lineage (GTDB taxonomy): Bacteria > Bacteroidota > Ignavibacteria > Tepidaquicellales > Tepidaquicellaceae > JAEUSI01. Next base: position 727,535 of record JADJMZ010000003.1, on the reverse strand, counting down.
CTGGGCAAAGACTGTACAGCAGTTCCCTCTCGGACATCCTTTAAGTTATGACTTCAGAACTTCCAGCACTAAAGCATATGGAAATAATCTTAAATATAAAGGAGGAGAATATTGTATTTACACCGGGGACACGAATCAGGACGGCATAATTGACGCAGCGGATATGAGCATGGTTGATAATGATATTTCATTTTTTGTTCAGCCCTATATTGTTACTGATCTTGACGGAGATAGATTCGTGGATGCATCTGACCTGAGCATTGTTGATAATAATGCTTTCAATGCCATTAGTGTTATGAAACCGTGATTTGCATTTGGAATTTGGAATTTCGTATTTGGAATTTATTGATTTTAGATTTTTCTTACCTAGCTTAGCAGAGACTTAAAAATCAACTTTCAACAAAGACAAAAGCCGGCAATTTATAAACCGGCTTTTTAATTATTACTAAATTTAATCCTTAATTCGTAACTCGTAATTCGTAACTCGTAATTCGTAACTCGTAATTCGTAACTCGTAATTCGTAACTCGTAATTCGTAACTCGTAATTCGTAACTCGTAATTCGTAATTCGTAATTCGTAATTCGTAATTCGTAACTTCGTAATTCGCCCGCCATGCCTCGCTAAGCACTGCGCAGCAAGGCAAGAGCGAGGCAGGTAATTCGTAATTATTAATTCCTAATTACTAATTATTAATTATTAAGGAGTAATCACACTCACCGAATTAAAAGAATTGTTATCAATAATACTTACATCGGCAGCATCCACAAAATCATCTCCCGTCACATCTGTTCTTACATATCCGCTTAATGAATTCAGAGCGTCATTGTCTGCTTCGCTCAGATCAGAAGCGTCCGTTATGCCGTCCTGATTAACGTCGCCGCTGTATATTGCATATCTCAGAGGCGAAGCATTTACCTGAATCAGGTTGTTTCCATAAGACTGTGAAGCTGAAGATGTAAAATCATAATTTACCGTACTGCCGGCAGTTACGGAAACGCCTGAAGCGCTCCATGTCCCGATTGAATTTCTGTGCTTCACTGCTAAAAAATATATTCCGTTTGGCGCACCGGAAAATCTGAATGTCCCTGCAAATGATACTGAGTCTGTTATTGCTATTGCTGAATCTATAACATTGTAAGGAGATATGTCTGAATGTAAATAAGCTCTTACTGTATCTCTTGAATTTAATTTTTGAGTTGATAAATTATAAAATCCTTCAGGGATAACTTTTACAATTACATTTGCAGATGTCAGAGTTACACCGGCAGGATTTGATAATCCTCCGATGTTTCCGTGAATGTCTTCTGCTGCAATTCTGTATATGAAAGCAGAATCAGCGGAAAAATAATTATCGGTGAAGTTCAGTGTTAAAGATGTTCCGATCTGAATTCCATTGCGGTAAATTAAATATTGCCTTAAGTCATTTTCGGAATTCTGATTCCAGTTAAGATTAACAGAATTTCCCGACTGAGCTGCCATGAGATTCAAAGGCGGAAGAGGATAGAGATTATCAATACTGTAGCCGCTTAAAATATTGGAACGCCATATTGCGCCTGTAGAGTTTGATATTGCTGTGACTCTAAAAAAATATGTATTGTTTCCTGATATACCTGAATCAAGAGGAGTATGAACTTCCACTGTGTAAAACGTATTACTTGTCCCTGAAACAGTTGCAACAGAAATCCATTGATATCCATTTACATTCGGAGGCGCGCTTCTTTCTATTTGATAATTGATGCCTCCTGTTTCACTTAACGGAACATCAAATGCGCTTCTTGCAAATTTCAGATTTATATATCCGCCCTGATCACCTGCAACATCATTTACTGATAAAATATTCGGATGAACATTCGGCGAAGAAGCAAAATAGATAAAACACTTTCCTGCAAGCGAATTAGTCTGACGTGCGCCAATTATCAGATCCGGGTTTCCGTCCCCGTTCAGATCTCCGGCTGAAGATATTGAATTTCCATAACTCGTATTTATTCCTTCACCTGTCATTGTAATATCCGGAACATTGTTCATAACAGATCCTCCGTAATAAATGAATGCCTGACCTGTATTTGTATTGTAATTAGAAGCGCCGACAATTACATCTGAATATCCGTCTCTGTTAATATCACCCGCATTAGAGACAGAAATTCCATAAGTATATGTCAAAGGCAGTTCTCCTGTCAGTACAACATCCGGATAAATATTCATAACCAAACCTCCGTAGAAAATATATGCTCTGCCGGAACCGGATGCTGCGCGATGAGCTCCGGCAATCACATCAGAAAACCCGTCGCCGTTTACATCACCTGCGGTAGAAACTGACCAGCCAAAATTATCGTCTGCTGATTCGCCTGTAAATATTACATCTGATGTACTGTTCATAATTTCTCCGCCGTAATATACATAAGCTTTGCCTGTATTAGCTCTGTATCCGTGCGCTCCAACGATTACATCAGAATATCCGTCTCCGTTTACATCACCTGCAGATGAAACTGAACCACCAAAAAAATTTTGCGCTGAATCACCATTCATTGTTACATCAGCGGAATTATTCATAACTGCTCCTCCGTAAAATATATAAGCTCTGCCTGTAGAAGAACTGAATCCTTCCGAACCGATGATCACATCAGCGAATCCGTCGCCGTTCACATCTCCTGCTCCGGAAACCCCTGCACCAAAATAATCATTTGTATTCACTCCTGTCATAATAATATCAGCGGTATTATTCATATTTGCTCCTCCGTAAAATATGTAAGCTCTTCCTTTAGCTGAGCTGTATCCCCAGGCACCAATAATTACATCGGAATATCCGTCGCCGTTTACGTCGCCTGCTTTTGAAACTGAATTTCCAAAACGATTACCTGATGCTTCACCTGCAAGTGAAACATCCGCGATATTATCCATGATTGCTCCGCCAAAAAAAATGTATGCATCCCCTGCTACAGCGCCGCCTCCTGAAAATGGAGCGCCAATAATAAGGTCATCAAATCCATCCCCGTTTACATCTCCGGCTGATGAAACCGATGCTCCTAATTCACGCAATGTTGCCGCACCTGTCATGCTCAGCTCTGATATAAATGTACCGTTCATGCTATACATGTAAAGATAAGATTTTCCCGTGTTACTGTTAAAACCGTACGCTCCGGTAATTACATCCGAAAATCCGTCGCCGTTCATATCTCCTGCATCGGATACTGATGCTCCGAAATAATTTGATGATGCCTCTCCGGTAAGTATTTGATCAGCGTTATTATTCATTGCAGATCCTCCGAAATAAATATAAGCGCGGCCTGTGGCAGAATTGTAAGCATTCTTCTCTCCGGCAATTATATCCGAATATCCGTCGCCGTTTACATCTCCTGCATTTGAAACTGAATTTCCGAAATTTGTTAACGTGGTTCCTGTAAAAGTAACATCCGCAGTGTTATTCATTGCCGAACCTCCGTAATATAAATATACTCTCCCGTTCCCGCCTCCGTAACTTGAAGCTCCGATAATTAAATCAGAGTAACCATCGCCGTTTACATCTTCCGCTGTGGATACCGACTCTCCGAAAAAGTTACTTGTTGTTTCACCTGTTAATGTAAGATCAGCTGTATTGTCCATTGATGAACTTCCGAAAAATACATAAGCTTTACCTGTGTAAGAATTGTATCGCTTTGCTCCGGTAACAATATCAGAGTAACCGTCTCCGTTTAAATCTCCTGCTGAAGATACTGACAAGCCAAAATAATTATTTGCCGATTCACCTGTGAAAGTTACATCAGCAACATTATCCATTGAAACTCCGCCGTAATAAACATAAGCCCGTCCTGTAAAAGATGAATATCCGTAAGCTCCTGCCAATACATCTGAATAACCGTCGCCGTTCACATCACCTGCATCGGAAACAGATATTCCAAAATAATTATTCGCCGCTGCTCCGGTCAAAATTACATCAGCGGAATTATTCATTAATGAGTTACCATAATATATGTACGCTCTTCCGGTAGAAGAGCTGTAACCGTAAGCGCCGACTATTACGTCAGAGAATCCGTCTCCGTTAACATCGCCTGCACCGGAAACAGATATTCCAAAATATATTGATGGAGCTTCACCCGATAAAATTACATCTGCAATACTGTTCACATTCATCCCGCCAAAATAAATGTAAGCTCTCCCTGCGTCAATCCCTGCTGCGGCATTGTAAGGCGCTCCTATTATTATATCATCATACCCGTCACCATTTACATCACCTGCCTCTGATATACTGTATCCGTATGCATCATTCGCTGCAGATCCATTGAAAGACCTCTGCTGAAAAGCATCTCCTTCATCCTCAGGATTTGTATTTTTCCCGGAAAATATTTTATTCCCGTTTTCATCCCTGAGATCTTTAATTTTTTCATTTGTAAAACCTTCCGGTAATGAATCTGCAGTTGAGTGCGGAGTGTGTGGAGTGTTTTGAGTGTGTTGACTGTGTTGAGTGTGTTGACTGTGTTGAGTGTTTTGAGTTCTGGAAATAAAAGAATTGTTATTCACTGACTTTGTTCCGCTTGCTTTAGTATCCTGATTAGAAAGTAATATCAGCAAAAGAACAGTCAGTATCGCATAATTAATTTTCATGAATTTAAATTTTAATTTGAATTAATATTTTTAACAACATACTCATAATTGCAACTCCTTTCAAAGAAACTATTTATTGGATTTCACCTTTTGGACTAATCTTTTCATGCAATAATTATACTTTAATTGCAGTAAAGTTATATTATTTTGCACCTTATGATAAACACTCTTTTAATAGATATACTAAGAACTTTTTCGGCTGAGGAAATAAAAAAATTCCGTGAGATGATCAGTTCACCTTATTTTAACAAACAAACTCCTCTGATTAAACTGTTCGATCAAATCAAAATATATTATCCTGAATTCAGAAATGAAGGATTGAGGAAAGAAATTGTTTATTCGGGTATTCTCCCCCATAAAAAATATAATTACGGCTCTATGAAAAATCTGATCTTTGATCTGCAGAAACTTGCTGAGAAATTTATTACAGATCAGGAGATTCAGAAGAATAAGTTTGAATTAAAAAAATCTCTTATCAATACTCTCCAGAGCAGAAAACTTAATAACCTTTGTGAAAAAAATTTAAAAGAACTGGAGAAGGATATTATGGGAAAAGAGATAATCGAAAAGGATTATTTTCTTAAACTTCATTTTATTAACGAATTAAAGATCAACAATACTTTTGAGTCATCAAAAGGAAACATCAATGTTTCAGATAAAGTAAGATCAGAGTATCTTGATCTCTGCTTTAATTCTATAAAACACCTTAAGAAGTATTATATTCTTGATGCACTCAGGTTTTATAATTATGTGATCACAAACAAAATTATTCCGGATACAGATAAGGGTATAAAGGATTGCGAAACATTTATCAGTATTTATAAAGATGAAGATTTTGAAGACACATCTTTAAATCTGGAATTAAATTTTTTAAAAATGAATCTCGGGAAGATCACGGAGGATGAATTTTTAAAGTTTAAAAAATTAGTTCTTACAGATCTTTATGAACTAAAAGCTGACAAAAGCATTATTTTTGCTTATTCGGTTTATCTGATTAGTTATTGCAGATTAAAGTATAAAACAGATAAAATTTATCTTACTTATGGATTAGAAATTTACAAAAGCATGGTTATGCACGAAAACTTTAATGATAGCAGCGGTTATATGAGCATGATTATGGCAAGAAATATTATACTGATCGCTACTGAGTTAATGGAATTTGAATGGTGCGAAAGTTTTTTAAATTCACACCTTAACAGAATTCATCCCGATTACAGAGAAAGTATAGTTTTATTTTATAATGCTTTCAAAAATTTTCGTACCGGTGATTTTAATAATTCACTGGTATTCCTTTCTAAAATGAAAAGTGATGATATTTTTAACAAGAATTATATTAAGGAACTTACGATAATAAATTATTTTGAACTCAAATATTTTGACCTGCTTAACGAGCAATTGGAAACGTATAAAAAGTTTCTGGCAAATAACGAAAGTCTTCCCGATTCATACAAGACCGAGTTTTATAAATTTGCCGCGTATATGAATAAATTATTCAAATCAGTTTCCGGAAAAAAAGCTGATCTCTCATTTCTTAAGAAACAAATACTGAAAGAAAAAGAACTTTTGTTTAAAGAGTGGTTTATTTCTAAGCTGGAAGAAACGAAAAAGCAGTGAATAGGCAATTGTGAATGGTTGTTATTAAAACTTTTTTACTTTTGATTTTAACTTATTACTAAAAAGCCGGTAATCTTAACCGGATTTTTATTTTGAAATAAAATTAATTATTAATTCATAATTATTAATTACAAAGGTTTCATCACACACTTGTTATTTTCAAATCAAATAATAGCCTGCCATACCGGTATGCCTTTGAGATAATAGTCTGCGCAGACTGATTTATCACCGGCTATTATTTTAAATGAACTGCTACAAATATAAACCTGCAGATTTATCTTAGCAAAGAAACTTTCCAAAGGTTTTCACATTGTAATCTAATAGTATATCCCAAATGTCAAATCTAATTTCTTTATATTTTGTTAAATTGAGACAAATGCTGAAATATCTGACATTGTGTATTTCACCTTGAAATATAATATATGATTAAAAGTACATTACTTGAATTATTAAAAACGTTTAATAAAGAAGAGCTTAAAAGATTTGAGGATTTTTTGAGATCTCCGTATTATAACAATAATTCCAATGTCATCAAGTTATTTAATGTAATAAAAAAGTATTTTCCCGATTTTGCAAGCAATAATCTGAACAGGGAATCTGTCTGGGACGAACTCTTCAGGGAAAAAAGCTTTAACTATGGTGTAATGAAGAATCTTATTTTCGAGCTGCAGAAACTTTCAGAAAAATTTCTTCAACTTCAGAATTACGAAGAAAATAAGTTTGAACAGGAATTAAATTTACTCAGAATATTCAACAACAGGAATTTGTTTCAGCTGTTTGAAAAAAATCTTAAATTATTTAAAACTGCAGTTAACAACTCCCCCATTGATCCGGATCATTTCTATTATAAATATTTATCTGAAGACCTTGAACAGACTTATCTCTCCATACATTACAAAACCAAAGACAGGAATTTCTGCAGATCTGAAATTATGAATGAAAGTCTTATGGCGTTCTTCTATTCAAACTTTTTTGAAAAGAATTATAATTCATTTCATGACAGCAAGCTTTATAATAAGTCTTATGATAAGCGGACTCTTGATATTGTACTTAAATCATTTGAAAACAATCCGGTGAGCAATAACGAATTTGCTCTTATGCATTATTATGCAATAAAGACAGTAATAAATTTCGATGATGATTCTTCTTATCTGAAACTGAAGAAACTTCTGAAAAAGTTGTTCACAAAATTGAATACTGATAAAAAGTTTAATTTCAGCATGGCTCTTGTAAATTTCTGTAATTTTAAAATAATGAAAGGAAATACCCGCTATGTAAAGGAATTGTTTGATACTTATAAGATGATGGTTGAACACGGTTTTTTTAATACCGGCAAAGATGATTATATCAGCCCTCCGATGTATGCTAATATAGTCAGTATGGCAGGAAACCTGAAAAAATTTGACTGGGCTGATAAATTTATTATTGATTTCAAAGACAGACTTCACCCTTCTTCCGGTGAACAGTATTCTTTGCTTGCAAATGTAATTCTGAATATTAAAAAGAAAAACTATGAAGACGCTCTTCAATACCTTACAAAATTCAAAAGCAAAAACGAGATTGAAAAGATCACTTTGAAGAGATTCCAGATAATGATCTATTATGAATCAGGATTTTTTGATGAGCTTTATTCACTTATAGATACTTCAAAGCATTTTATATCCTACGATATCAAGGTTACTGAAACAGCAAAAAATGTATTCGCCAACTTTCTTTATTTTGTACAAAAGCTTGCAGAATTAAAATCAGGAATTAAGGACGGAAAAAGAAATGAGATCAGTTTGCATAATCTTAAAGATGAGATAATGAAAAGAGAAGTCAGTAATAAGATCTGGCTTCTTGAAAAAATTGACGAGCTTTGAAAGTTGAAAGTAAAATGTCAAAAGTTTAATAACTAACTTTTGACAATTCACATTTATTATTTTAATATTTAAAATTTAAAGTCTGAAATTAAATCAATATTCTGAAATATAAATTCTTCGCATAATGAAAATTCAACTTTCCCAAGCGGCTCGCCTCGCGGAGAGGGGGCTTGGGAAAGTTAAAGATTTTGAGACAGCTTCATTACCACGGGCGAAACTTGTGAATCAAATTCACGGTCTCACTACACTCACAGAATTATATGCATTGTTGTCAACTATACTTACATCTTCAGCATCCACAAAATCATCACCTGTTACATCTGTTCTGACATATCCGCTTAATGAATTGAATGCATCATTATCAACCTCACTTAAATCGGAAGCATCTATAATTCCATCCTGATTGACATCACCGCTGTATATGCAATACTTCGTTCCCTTTAATATCATATTGTTTCCAAATGCCCGTGATGCAGCAGCAGTGAAATTATAAGCCGTTACACTTCCCGCATTGATAACTACACCGGAACTGCTCCAGGTCTCAATACTGTTTCTGTGTTTTAACTCAATGTAATATGTTCCGGATGAAGTATTATTAAAATAAAATGATCCATTGAAAGTTATAGAGTCTATAACAGCTTTTGCGGAATCAACGATTAAAAAAGGCGAACTTGTATTTCTTAAATAAGCTGTTACTGTATCTCTCTTATTAAGCTTTAATGTTGTAAGGTTATAAAATCCCTGAGGTATTAATGTAATGTTTACTGTTGTTGCCTGAGGATTCCAGACAAATGTAAGTCCCGACGGCGGAAAGACAGAGCTGCTGATCAGACATTGCACATCATTGGTTCCGCCTGCTGCCGTATTTAACCAGTCTGATGCGGTAGTTCTGTTATTGAAATCACTATGCAGAATTCCTCTTAATCCTACCTGTCCGTAAACAGGTGTCGGTCCTTCAGTATTGTTTCCGTACACAACTTCAATTTTACCTGAAGTTTCATACAGTTTGATCTGAAAATTCAGATTATCTATTGTTCCTGTAGTTATATATCGTCTGAAGTTTTTGAATTGAATTGTATGTACCCTGCTCCCCGAAATTCCCTGAGTTGATCTAACAATACTTGCAGCAGCGATCTGAATGATCTCGTTGTTACCTGTTGAAGTTGCTCCGGCTGACATTGTTATGGTTCCGGCACTCTGATTAAATGAAATAATAGTTGCAGATGTTGCAATACCTGTTCCGGTTATGAGCCTGCCGGCAACAACTCCTGCGAAACTTACTACATTTGATAAAACCGGACTTCCGGCTGATCTGTCAGCATTTGTTCCGAACAAACCTATAAGATCAATTCCAAATGCGCTGACTGCCCCGTCATAAGTTTCTGTTGAAGCAATAGGACCGTAATTTGCCGCTACAGATGAAACTGCACCAAATGTAATGAATCCGTTTGTGTTTATTGAAATATTATTATAGTTAACACCATTGAATCTGAATAAAAACGGAATTCTGTTGGATGAGTATGTCACATCATCAAGGTCAAACGGATTTGTAATTGTTGATGTTGAAAAAGCAACAACTGTGTCACCTGATATTTCCGTGTAAACTCCCTGATGCTGGGTAAACGTATAGCCGGCAACATTTGCAGATAATCTGTCTCCAATAATCAGAAACATAATTAATGAAAGGAATAAATTTAATTTTAGCATGATTAATTATTTTAAAGTTATATAATATTTTCAGAAGACTTCTTTCTCCTTTCAAAGAGTCCGGTCATTTGATATTATTTCTTTAAAGTCTTCTGATAAGAATCAGAAAATAATTAAAATGACGTTTTGCAAGTGTTATTTTTTTTCGGTATAAATTAAATCGTTTTTGATATTTTATTTTAAATCTAAAGTAAAATTCATTTATTTAATTTACACCTTGCCTGAAACAATTTGGGTGTTGTGTACTTAATTTTGAGAAGATAATCGTCTGACGACAATAGGAAGATTAGTCTGATTTATTCTTTGGGGATGTCTCAGAGTGGAATTCTTCTTTAAAACTTTTTTGCATATTAAACATAAATGTTTTTTGTGATTTTATGTTATTAAAAATCTATGTTTATTGATGACCAATGTCAAGTGTAAATATTAAATTCCGGAAAATCGGAAGAATGTTGAATATATTTTAAAATAAATTTTATCTGTTTGATTCAGGAATATTTAAATGCAAAAAATGAAATTCATTCTGAATATATATCTAATATGGAAAACACAAGACTCATAAATCTATTAAAATCATTTTCACCAGACGAGCTGCGTGAATTTGAATTATTTGTAACCTCACCATTTTACAACAGGGAAAATGCACTTACGGGTTTATTCGTAATTTTAAAACAGCATTATCCTGAATTCACCGGAAAGGATTTCAATAAGGAAAAGATATATCATGAACTTTTTCCGGGAAAGAAATTTAATGACCCTTTGCTGCGTAATACTTTTTCGGATCTGCTGAAGTTATGCGAAGAGTATCTTAAGATCAGTCAATTCAGACAGGATAAATTTTACAGTCAGTATCTTTTGCTTAAGCAGCTTACAAACAGAAAACAAAATAGTTTATTTGTATCACATGTCAGAAAAATAAAATCTGTTCTTAAGAAACCCGGAATAATGGATGAGTTGTATTATCAGAATACTTTTCTTCTTGAAGATGAACTCAGAAGAAATGTAATTGTAAATTCAAGTAAGGTTTTATTCGATGATGACAACCTCGACAAGCAGTCGTATAATCTGAGGATTTATCATCTGACAGAAGATATCAAACTTTACGCCATACTTCTGAATCAGAAACTTTTTATTTATGATCATGAATTCGATTTTGAATTCCTTGAAACTGTAAGGGAGTATATTGGAAAAAATTACAAAAAGTACAGCAGTATTCCTTACATAGCAGTATTTTATAACTGTGTCATGCTGTATAAAACAAAAGAGAGACTATATTTTGATCGTCTTAAAGCCGGTCTTAAAAAGTATTACAGATTTCTTTCTGCAACTGACAGAAAAAATATGTATATGGTGCTTTCCAATCACTGTAATTCCGAAGTAAGCAATGGCAGGTATGAATTTAACAAAGTTTGTTTTGAAATCTACAAAGATATGATAAAAACCAAAGCATATCTTGAGGGGAATAATTTTATGGCGCATTATATCTACAATTCTATTGCCCAGAATGCTATTTCTTCAGGAGAGCTTAAATGGGCGGAGAAATTCATCAATGAATTCAGATCACATGTTCATTCTGATTTCAGGGATTCTTCTTTCGGATTATGTAATTCTATTCTTCAAATAAAAAAAGAAAATTACGATAAAGCTCTTGAATCGCTTTCTATTGTAAAACCTCAGGATATTATTTTTAAACTAAAAATAAATCATACATTACTTATAATTTATTTTCTGCAGAATGAAACGGAATCTTTTTTTTCACTTACTGACAGCTTCAGGCATTTTCTGAGCAGGAATAGAGAATTAAGAGAACACGACAAGATCGTTTACAGTAATTTTATAACATACATCAGGAAATTGTATAAATTCAGAACTATGGTGAAGTCCACAGATGAAAATGAGTTATACCTGCTGAAATGTCAGATAGAATCTGACAACAAAACTGTTTCCAAACAATGGATACTGGAGATCATAAATGATATGACGAACCCAACTCTAACTTAGCTAATAAAAATTGTACTAAGTTAAATGTTAAATGTCAAATGCAGAATAAAAAACATTTGACATTTAACATTTGAAACTTAAATTAATTATGGTCTTACCAGACTCACCAGATTGTACGCATTGTTATCAACAATACTGACATCCTCCGCATCCACAAAATCATCCCCTGTGACATCCGTCTTCACATATCCGCTTACGGATAAGGAAGCATCATTATCTACATCGCTTCCATCAGATGCATCTATAACATCATCCTGATTTATATCTCCGCTGTAAATCGTGTATCTTGAACCTTTCTGAATAAGATTACCTCCGTATGCCTGTCCGGCTGCCGTAGTAAAATCAAAACTTAATGAGTTTCCCGAAAAACTATAACCCGTATTACTCCATACATTGATTGAGTTTCTGTGTTTTACAACTATAAAATAATTTACTCCGTTTGAAGCATTTGCATAATTGAATATACCGCTGCCGTTTGTATCCAGGACGGAAACTGCAGAATCAATAATTGCATAAGGTGAAGAGCTATTTCTAAGATAAACTTTTGCAGTATCTTTCTTCATATAGTCTGTTACATTGTTGTATCGTCCTTCAATCAGCGCTTTGAGATTAAGACTGTACGGCTCGGCTGCTGATAGTTTTACAACAGTAAAATTACCCTGAGTTCCGGAAGTACCTGTATAACTTCCTGTCCAGCATCCGCTGACAAGTGTTCCATAACCTGCTGTGGAAGTTAACAAGGCATCAGTACTCCTTGAAGTACCTGTGAAACCTGAGTGTCGTATCTCTATGAGTAAATTCCCTCCGGCATAATACCATGGTATGTTAAACGCAATCTCTGTTCCGAATGCATTCGGACTTCCTCCGAAAGTATATGAATTTGCAAGTATCGTTAATGATCCTGATCGCACCTGTGTTCTTGCACCTACAATGTTATTTGCAAATGTCAGGCTTCTTGCAGAAGGTTCGACACTTCCGCTTAAATATATATCATAATTTGTAAAATTAGCATCTGCTAACGGCCAGTTAGCTGTTGCAGAAGCCGGAATTCTCATGCTTAATCCGGTTAGAACTTTACCCGCGACATTTGTAAGCTGGCTTGACTGTATCAGAAACTGGTATGTTCTTTGAGCATTTGACAGTGGACCAAGAAATGTTCCTGTGCCTGTTACTCCTGCGTAGGAATTTGGTATAATTTCCGTTACCCGCGGATCATCGCCGGCACTAACATTTGTATCTGCAAAAGAATTGGTTTGCAGAAAATTAAGCATTGCGATGAGTAAAATGGTAATTGTGAGTTTCATAATTTTCTCCTCTTTAAATTTATTTTTTTAAATTAAGGAATTTAATCTTCATATAAAACAAAATAAGTTTATTTTAGTCTGTGCACATTACTTATCTGTCTGTGTTAGATTATACTTTTAAGATATTCTCTTAAAAACAAGTTTGGGGAATGTAATATTCTGTTTCTCTGATACCATAGCTGAAAATGTCTCTGTAATTAAATAATTTGATTGTTACTGTTCCCTCCTTAACAATGGATTTAAAATAAAAACCCCTTTCACAATCAATGAAGGGATTCTTATAAATAAAACACTGCAATTGAAATGGTTATAAAATTAATTTCCTTACTCAGCCGGAATATTATTGCCAGTATAATTTATTTCAGAAGTATCATGCGCTTCGTATCAATTTTAAATTCTCCTGCATACAGTGTATAAAAATATATTCCGCTTGGAATATCCGAACCGTCAAATTCAAATTCATACACACCTGCATTCTGCTTTTCCTCTGCAAGTAACGCAATTTCTTCTCCTTTAATATTATAAACTTTCAGAGTAACAAATGCCGGAATTTGTGTTTCGTAATTAATTGTTGTTTTAGGATTAAACGGATTCGGATAGTTCTGGTACAATTTAAATTTAACCGGTTGAATATTTTCATTATTTACTGAAGTCATCGTTCCATTGCCGCCGTAAAAACAAATCACCTTTCCTTCCCTGTTTCCACCCATAAATTCATTTACTCCGTTCGTATCTATATCATTAAGTACAGCAGCGCGGTCTCCCCTTTGTGTAAGAGTAGTTCCGAAACTGTGATCAAAAAGTATATTGCCGTTCATCCCGTTAAGCACAATTAACCGCGGCTGAAGCTGTGTTGCAATGACTATATCATCTATGCTGTCTCCGGTAACATCACCCATATTATCTACACCTCGCAAATATGATGAGCCGGTAGTATTTGACCAGATTGTATTACCAGTTTTTGTATCGACCCGGAATGCTGCCTGTGGACCTGAAAGTGTGAAATCAGCAAAACCATTTCCGTCAGCATCATCCAGAAGTGTGATCTTTCCGTTGTTACCTGAGCCAAGACTTCTTGTCCAGATCTGTGTTCCGGAATTTCCCGAAATTGCAAATACTGATCCTGTGAATCCGCCCAATCCGATAATATCGTTAACACTGTCTCCATTTACGTCAGGCATTTCTTTCAGACTCCAGGTATTTCCTGGACCGGTATAACTCCATGTTGTATTTCCCAGAGAATCAAATCCGGTTACGCTGTAAGGAGATCCGTTATTGTTAACTCCGATTGCGCCGCCTGACTCTGTAGCTACAACATCATCCGTAAATGGCTGCGGCTGTGTTCTGTAAAAAATCACTTCGCCGTTAAGCGCATTCAGACAGATCAGTGCATGTCTTCCGCCGTTTGTTGTACCGCTTGCAGAAACAAGAACATCTTTCTTTCCGTCACCGTTATAATCGTATTTGATCTTTACTGATTCTATATCTCCGTCGCTGGTAGAAATTACATCACCATAGGACCAGAGGACATTTCCGTTTATTCCGTTAAGCGCATAGACCATTTCATTCCCGCCGCCGCATCCGATCACTGCATCAAAAATCCCGTCACTATTTACATCTGCAATATCCACTGCATCTTCCCATTCAACCGATCCGGTATTTATTGAACCGAAATGCGTACTGTACTGCCAGATGATGCTTCCGTTAATTCCGCTGTAACAAATAGTCCAGTAATTTCCCGTTGCTGCTATCACATCATTTACATTGTCTCCGTTCACATCAGGAATCTGCTTTAAGCTTCTGACCTGTTTATCCTGAAGAGTTGTTCCCGGATTGTCAGGAATCAATATCTGCCACACAACATCACCAAAGACTAATCCTCTTGTCTGGGCATTTCCGGATTGCAAGTTAATTAATAACATTGCTGCTATAAAAAACACTAATGAATTTTTCATATTTATTTTCATTTAAAATATTTGATCTGTTCAAATTAAGCAGATTTGAATTTCAAATGAAATGAATATTGAAGTCCATTTAAATATCAATGTGAAATTCCAACTCTAAATGACATCTGTGTTGACAGGAATAAATCATATCCGAACAAAGTATCATTTTAAAAAAATGGATGATTGATTATATTTATAACTTAAGAGAAAGTCATTAAATCATTTCATTCAAAATAATAAAAGATTCCTGAAATATAATATTTTACACTAAACCAAAATTAATATTTAAAATGAAAACAATTAACTTAGCTGTCTTATTAATTTTAATATCAGTATTAAGTTTCGGCTGCGGTAAAAAAGAAGAACCAACGAAAAATGAAACAGTTAAAAAAGATACTTCTTCTCAGAAAACAAAGAAACCTGATAAAATACCTGCTTCGAATGAATACATGACGAAGTCAGGAAAAGTGTTTCTGATAAATGTAAACAAAAGCAGCGAAAGTCTTGCAGATATTATTGTTACAGGAAAGGGTTTTGTATTTAAAAATGACACAGTTAAATTCAAGGATACCAATCCTTTTGAAAAGGCATTTGTAGCGGATATTGACGGTAACGGATTTGAAGATCTTTTTATTATTACAAGGTCGGCTGGTTCAGGTTCACAGGGAGAAATTCTCGGAGTTGCATCAAACAATGATAAAAGTTATTCGATTATAAGTGTTGAAGAAATCAAAAAAGCAGACATGAAATCCGGAAAGATGTTTGAAGGATATATGGGTCATGACAGCATTTATACGGAAAAGGAAATGCTTGTAAGAGAGTTCCCGGTTTACAAATCATCCGATACAAATAATAATCCTACCGGCGGAAAGAGAAAAGTTTTTTACAAACTTTCTCCCGGAGAAACGTCATATCAGCTTAAAGTATCCGGTAAAGAGGATGTAAAATAAAATCAATCTTCATCCGAAAATTTTGAAAGTTCTTAAGACGTGGCAAACTGTCTGACAACAAATTTAAAAGAAAACCTCCAAGTCTTTACAGCTCAAAAATTCTTGTTTTAAAATTTTTTATCTTTGAGCCTTCAAGACTTAGAGGTTATTACTTTATTTTCGCACAGTCTGGAATGGTGGAAAGAGAATCTGTCTTTTAAATCATAAATCTAAAATCAAAGATCTGCAATCAAAACTATTCTCTGCCTTACAGCTAAGCACTGTAATCTATTCACGGTCTAACAATGCTCACAGAATTAAAAGCATTATTATCAACAATGCTCACATCCGCCGCATCTACAAAATTATCCCCGGTAACATCTGTTCTGACATATCCGCTGAGTGAATTAAATGAAGCATTATCCGTTTCGCTTAAGTCTGACGCATCTATTGTTCCATCCTGATTAACATCACCGCCAAAGATGCAGTATCTTATGCCTTTCAGGATCAGATTGCTTCCGTATGCCTGAGCTGCTGCGTTTGTAAAATCATAAATTTTCAGAACTCCGCGCGTCATGCTTTCACCGCCGGTTTTGCTCCAGGTCTCAATTGAATTTCGGTGTTTCAACTGTATGTAGTATGTTCCGGTTGGCGCATTTTTGAAAATAAAATTTCCTGTGAATGATACAGAATCCATTGCAGTTATGGCAGAATCTATTTTACCGAACGGAGATATATTACTTCTCAGATATACTTTCATTGTATCTCTCATATTCATTTTATCAGTAACATTATTATAAAATCCTTCGGGAGTTACTTTTATATTGAACTGAGTGTAAGTTTTAGTTGTACGAAGCTGTATGCTGTCAATATAAAGATTATTACCGTAATCGCTGACACCTCTTAACTTAATTCTGTTCGTACCTGCTGGTATCGTGTAAGATTTTGTCATCCATTGATTCGAAGCTGGAGTAAAATCATCAAACCCCGTTCCTGTACTGTTAAGAGGACCGCCGTCTAAATTTCCCCATAATTTCTGCGATGCAGTATAACTAATTCCGCCGTTAGAGGAAGTTTCGATTATTAATGAGTCTGTGTAAACATTATTATTGTATGGAGAATATGCATGATCGAATTTAATATTGTCCCCTGATGCAGTTGCCTGAAAGACTGGCGAGATAATTGACTGAACTGTTCCGGGGTTAAAGTTCCAGTTGTCAAATTTTAATGAGCCGGTTCCAGAACCATAACTGCTGACGGAACTTCTTGTTAAATAATCAAATGCAGGACTTTCAAAACTCCATCCTGATGGCGGAAAAGTAGCAGAATAAAATCCTTCACTTATCAGAGTTATATATTCTCCGAGATCCGGAGTCAAAGTTCCTTTAAGTACATTATTCAGTGTATTCAGGTCTCCTGCAATGTAGACAGAATCACTGATCGTGTAAACTGTTCCCGGCGTGAATGTCCATGAAAAAAAAGTAACATCAGCATCCGCACCTGAAGCAAGGTTTGAAATAGTTTTCGTGCTTGAATAACTTCCCGGATTTATTTTTCTTGTAACGGTAAATGTAGCTGTGCCGGGTGAATTATTTCTCACTTTACCCGCAGGATTAATTGTTGAGTTTGGAAACAACTGATTTCCTGTAACTCCGAGTGAAAGTGACTGTACATCTAAAATGGTTGTATTGATCTGAATTTCATAAACACCTCTTCCGTGAGTTCCCGCTCTGAGTTTGTTCGCTGACTGATGATAATCAAGATGCATAATGACAGTATTCGGAAGACTGTTTGCTAGTTCAGTCCAGCTCTGCCCGTTATTATTTGTAACAAACACTCCGACATCATTCGCAAGAAAATACATTGACGTTGACATGCCGGGATAATAGAACACAGCGTCATTAGCCGGAGAGTCCGGAAGATTTCCTGTTATGTTATTCCAGCTCGTCCCTGCATTTGTCGTTTTATAAATTTTTCCTGCTCCGAATCCTGAAAATGTTATTATCGCGACCTGTGAAGAATCCGGATGAATATTAACACTGGTTATTGTAACATTCGGTAACCCTGTTGATACATCCGTAAATGTATAACCTCTGTTTGTTGATTTGTAAATTAAATTTCCGGATGTTGCATACATTATATTTGCAGATGTTCTGCTAATTGCCATTTCACGTATCGTTCCTGAAGTTCCGGATGATATTGCAAACCAAAATGCGCCCCAGTCTGTTGTTTTGAAAACCTGCTGCCTTGCCGTATAAAAAATTCCATTTGAATCCGGATGTGAAATTATCGGACCGATCCACGTACCGCTTCCGCTGATTCCGCTTTCAGCAGAACCCCAGCTGATTCCTCCGTCTGTTGAGCGAAAGACACCATTGTTCTGAGTTTCTCCGAGAATGTAAGAATTATTCTTTGCATGGAAACATACTTCCCCACCGTCACCGCCGTAAGCAGCAGTCCAATTCAAAGTTCCGGTAGTGCGCTGAGTTCCGTTGTCCTGAGTCCCGCCGAGGATATGATTTGCATTTGACGGATCGGAAGCAATCCTGTAAAACTGAGTCAATGTAAGATTTGTATTTAAATTTGTCCAGTTGGTTCCTTTGTTTGCTGACTTCCATATTCCTCCGTCATTGACACAAATCATTTGATTTGCATCAGTCGGATGAAAATCAACATTGTGCTGATCCACATGAACGATGCCTCCGCCATATCCGTTCGTAATATTTGTAAAATTCGTCCCGCCGTTAGTTGTTCTCCAGATATCAATTGATCCGACATAAGCAGTATTCGGATCAGATGGATTTACGTGCATGTAAAAATCATACCATGCCTGCCCGCCGTAAAAGTCATGTCCGGTCGCGATCTGAGTAAAGTTCGCTCCAGCATTTGTTGATTTAAAAACACTGATGTTTCCTCCGTTATAAATTGAAGCATACATTATTGTCGGAGACGATTTGCATAAAGCAATGTGATTTCTTTCTCCGGGAATTAGCGTTGCATTATCAGTAAAACTTACTCCGCCGTTTACTGAAATCTTATAACCCGTTCCGTTTCCAATTACATAAACAGTATCCCCTGTCGGAGAAAATATTACATCATCGCATCTTCCGGATAATATTCTAAACCAGTTTATACCTGAATTTGTGCTTCTGAATAATCCTTCATAACTCATTGCAGCAAGAAGCTGCGCTGAATTATTCGGTCTGATTGCTATGCGCGAAGTATATGAGGCTGAAGGAAGATCCGTATTTAAGCTGATCCAGTTATTCCCTGCATCAGTTGATTTCAGCAGTCCCCTGCCGTAATAAGAAACCCCGCTGTAAGATGCTTCGCCTGTCCCGTAGTAAATAATATTTGTATTGGAAGGATCTATTGCGATCGAACCCGATGAAAGTGAGACTTCATAATCTGATTTTGCAGTCCATGTTGTTCCTCCGTTAGTTGATTTCCATATCCCTCCGCAGGCTGCGCCGATATAAATAATATTCGGATTATTCGGATCATACTTTACGGTTGCCATTCTCGATGTTATGCTGGAATATCCGAAATAAAATCCGGGCGAAGGTCCAACGCTTGTCCAGGTATCAAAAGGACTCATCATTGAGAAGCCGTATTGTTTTCTAAGAAGTTCTTTCTGATTAAATGCTATTTCATAAGCATCTTTAGGAATAAAATTATTCGGATACATTCTCTGTTCATAAAACCATTTTTCTCTCTGAAAAGCTTTTCTTGATCTTGTAATCGCATCAGCTTTTTCATAAGGATTATTATTGATCTTCAGATCCTGTGAGAATATTATCCCTGCTGTTAAAATTGATATTAAAATAATTAAGGTTTTCATGGGAGTGGTGTTTAATTATTGTATACAAATTTAATACTCAGGAATTAAATTGTAATGTCATAAATTATTCTCCGGGAAAATTATTTGCATTCCGATTCAAAGATTTTATAACATCGGGAGAGACACTTTACAGGAGATTCCTGAAAGGCGGGATTCAAAACAGTATGCAGGTATTATATTCGGAAGGTTAATCTGTATCTTTAAATTGTGTTGTAATCTGTATTTTACTTTTACCAATGTTTTCTCCAAAGTCAGAAAGGAATTACGATAAATCTCCATAATAACTTTCTTCACGCGCATCTTCCTGAGAAGTTGTTTTAGAAATATTTTTTAAGTAGTCTTTAATCATAATTTAAAATTCTTCTATCTGAAATTAATTATTTCACATGCCTGTTTTTCATCAGCCATTTTACGGCTCCGGGTGTCAGCTGCCATATCTTTTGGGCAAAGACAGTATAATATTTAGCTTCGTTTTTATCTCCGTATCCGTAAGAATCCGGTAATTGAGTTTGCTCTTTTGAGGATATCAGCATCGGCAGAACAAATTTATTTTCTTTAATGGCAGTTTTAAGCACTCCATGAGATTTCTCGCTCTCTCCAGTATTTTTAAAAGCAAACAGTGCGCGGTTAAAGTTAATAAATGCACCTCCATCTTCCTTAAATAATTTTTCATACATCTTAAACTTTTTAAATTCATTCTGCTCTAATAAATAAAGCATCAGCTGATCCCTGACACCCTGATTATCGTTTGGATTCAGTTCTATCATCTCTTCCAAGACTGAAATACAGGAATCCTTTCTCCCTGATTTGTAAAGACAATCTGCATAATGCCACATACATCTCATATAAGGTCTTGTCTCATGAAGTCCCCAGAAGTGACCTTTATTCATTTTTAAATAATTTCCGCCGAATAATCTTTTCCCTGTATTGACTCCTTTCTCATAATATGATAAAGAAGAGTCAATCCTTTTATAAATTAGTCCCATGAATTCATAAGCTTCGATGCAATCAGGATTGAAATTCAATGCTATGTCTATATTTTTAACTGCATCTCTGATTGGAAGTTCATAAGCTTCTTCTACAAGATCCTGCGCTCTTTCTTCCTTACTTAAATCCTCTTTATTAATTTCCGGAATTGATTTCATAAGCATAGAGTCCAGAAACTTCTTTAAATCTTTCTCACTTTTGAATTCCTGCTTGTCTAATAATCTGTGAAGGTCTTTCAGAGGGTCTTTGCTCATTTTTACAATTATTAAAATTATTTTTCGAATGAACTTAACTATTTAAGAATATATTATCAGCAACATTTCTGATATAAGTACATTTCATTTTTTATAAATGAAAATATTTCTCTGAATCACTATTATTTCATTTCTATAATTATCAGACATTGTATTATTAATTAAAAATATGAGACACAGAATATTAATTAAACATAATGAAGGATGTTGTCAGCCGAAGAAATACTTTGCGACTTTTAACAAAAAATTAATTTCAATACCGGATGAAATTCATCAATAAGATATTTTAATCAATTTGATTCAGATTACTTTTTAACAAAATATCCTTTTAAAATAAAAAAGCCGGAGGATAATTCTTCCGGCTCTTTTTACAATTACAAATAACGAATGAAATCAAAAATCGAAAATCAAAAATCTAAAAAAATTAAGGACTAATCACGCTCACCGAATTAAAAGCATTATTATCTACAATGCTTACATCCGCAGCATCAACAAAATCATCCCCCGTCACATCGGTACGAACATATCCGCTGAGTGAACTAAAAGCATCATTATCAGTTTCACTTACATCAGAAGCATCAATCGTTCCGTCCTGATTAACATCTCCGCTATAAAAACAGTACTCTGAAAATTTCAGAACTTCATTATCCCCGTAAGCTTTTGAAGCGGAGTCTTTAAAAGTGTAATACTGATTATCTCCAAGCACAAAAAAGAGAGGATACTTGCTCCACGTTTCAATTGTATTTCTGTGATGAACTGAAATATAATAGTTTCCCTGAGGCGCATTATAAAAACAGAACTGTCCGCCGTAAGTTTCGCAAAATGTTAAATCAGAATCTAAAACGGCATAAGGCGAAACAGAACTGTGCAGTTTCACTTTTATAGTATCGCCAATCATATTTGTACCATCCCAGAAACCTTCTATAAAAGAATCTACATATATACCGAAATTTGAAGTCTGATATATCACGGTTATTTCCGGAACAAATGTCACAGTATCAGATTCGCTTGAATGGAATCTCTTTGCTGTAGATGAAGCAGTCTCATCGCCAAGCAGCAGCCATCCGAAAGCAGCAGACTGATTATCCGCCCATTCCTGAACATCACTTACCATCTGCGGAGTTGAATTCCATGTATAAAATCCGGGACCGCCGACAGTTGCGTTGCCGCTTGATACAGATGAGTAAACTCCACCTGCAGACGACCAGAGATCCGTATTGTAATACCGGTGTTTCCAGGTAGCATCAAAAAATGCAGATGCAGTTCCGTTTTCTTCAAGCCCGGGAGCATCGGAATTTCCTTCAGCCCAGTT
The DNA here is from genome assembly GCA_016709315.1 of Ignavibacteria bacterium. Classification (GTDB taxonomy): domain Bacteria; phylum Bacteroidota; class Ignavibacteria; order Tepidaquicellales; family Tepidaquicellaceae; genus JAEUSI01. Next base: position 705,178 of record JADJMZ010000003.1, on the reverse strand, counting down.
CTCTTTTATTTTTCTGAGCTCAATGGTTTTGTTAGCTGCTGCTCCGCCGGATAAATGCATCTTAAGTGATACATTCAGAATTTTAGAGCAGGGAGGCAAAAATTCCACAAGCATAAATCTGACAAGCGCTCTTCTGATCAATCCCGTACTGCCTTTTCCTGAATACAAATACTTTCCCTGACCGTTGCTTATCGAACCAGCAGCATCTTCGTACAAAGTATTATCCTGCAATGCCGTAAGCTTAATTGTATCCTGAGCTGAAAAAGCAGAACCTGATTGAAAAACAATGAGCATTAAAGCAGCAATAATAATTCTTTGATTTAAAAAGGTTTTAAAAATTTCTGTAAGTTTCTTCATTAGTTATATTTTATTTTTTTAAAAATATTCTTACAAAAATAATTACTATAATCTGCTTTATGCAAAGACAAATTTTTTAATTTGTAGGATGAATTTATTTTGAATCAATAATCAAGAATTAGGTTTACAGTAAAATATAAAATTCTACAATTGGTAATTAACTAGTAACAATTAACAATTAGCAATTAACAATTAACATTTTACATTTAACATTTAACATTTAACATTTAACATTTAACATTTGACATTTAACATTGATCAGGGTCTGATAACGCTCACAGAATAAAATGAATTATTGTCCACTATGCTTGCATCCGCCGCATCAACGAAATTATCTCCTGTCACATCAGTTTTCACGTAACCGCTTAAAGAAACAGCTGCATCATTATCCACTGCACTCACGTCAGTAGCATCTGCTATTCCGTCCTGATTTACATCTCCGCTGTACATGCAGTATTTAGTCCCTGATAAAATCAGATTATGCCCGTAAGCATAACTGGCCGTTGGTGTAAAATCAAAACTCTGAGAGTTGTTATCAAAATTCATTGCACTGTAACTCCAGGTCTCGATTGTATTTCTGTGTTTGACAACTATGTAATAAGGAACCCAGTTTCCTATTCTGTTAAAAACAAAACTACCGTTTCCAAGTGAATCTAATAAAGCTTTTGAGGAATCGGCAATTGTATAAGGTGAAGTATTGTATCTCAGATATACCCTTGCAGTATCTTTTATCATTTTACCCGTTGCGCTTTTATAAAATCCCTGAATTAATGCTTTTAGATTCAACTGTAAATTGATCTGCTGAAATAATGTACTACTCCAGGAAGTTCCTATTCTTATACCGTCAATTTTCACTGAACTTCCCTGAAGACCGTTTTGAATGAAAGAGTTATTAAGACATATTTCTCCAATATCATCAATATCAACACCTGAAGTGTCTGAAGCTGCAACGACTGCCGGTTCTGTTGCAGGCACGCCTGATGTGCTTACATATAATCTTGAAATATCATTATTCAGTCCGCTTACAAATGTATAAGAACACATTACAAGATAAGTTGTGTTTTTCGAATAAACTGCCGGAGAATATTTAACGATCCCGTCACATTTTTTAATTCCAATATTAAATGTAGATGAATTGATTTTTTTAATATATATCTTAGTGTTTAAATTTGTACTACCGCCTCCTTCATCAAGACAAATGTTGAATCCTTCGGTAGCTGTAGCAGACAGACTGTCAACTCTTATTATAAAAGACATATATACTGTTCCGGAAGTCTGATCATTAAAATTGTTAAGCACTACATCACCGTCCGGCTGATTTGAAAAGAAAACATTATTTCCAATTCCTGATCCAAGATATCCTGCATAAGTAAGTCCGGGGGAGATTACTTTAACATTTTTATTAGTTACAGGACCTGAAGCAAACCAGTTTCCTGTGTTTTCAAGACTGTCTCTCACAGAAAAATTAAAATTTTCTGTGAAAAGAGGCTGTGACTGTGAACTGCAGTAAAAGCCAAAGAAGAATACTGCAGCCATAATGATATTGATGAATAAGAATGATGTTTTTGTTTTCATTTTAATTAATTTATATTTTTAATTTTAAAATTTTTTAAATATACAATAACCGGCATACCGGTGATGCCTTAAGTGTCCAGCCGATTGCAATCAACTGAGCGGGTTATTGTAATGAACTGTACAAAAATATATTCATCCATCCCTTTTTGCAAAGAAAGTTTTTTAAAGATTACACCATGATAACGATAATAATATATCTCAAAAGTCCTTAATTCTGCTTATTTTCAAGGAAATTAAACATATAAAATGACTTCAACATACACTGTAAAATCAAATGCTTAAAACTTCATTTTTTGAAATATTGAGACTTCTGGACATAGAAGAATTGAAAAAATTCGAAGCATTTCTGGCTTCTCCGTATTTTAAAACAAGAAATATTGTGATTAGATAATTTGGTATTATTAAGAGGAAGGTTACGAGTTGCGAATTACGAATTACGAATTACGAATTACGAATTACGAATTAAAAATTACGAATTAAAAATTACGAATTAAAAATTACGAATTAAGAATTACGAATTACGAGTTACGAATTACGAATTACAAATTACAAATTACGAGTTTCGAGTTACGAGTTTCAAGTTTCAAGTTTCAAGTTTCAAGTTTCAAGTTACGAGTTACGAATTACGAGTTAAAAGTAAATCTAAAATCCAAAATCAAAAATCTAAAATCAAAAAATTCCAAATCCAAAATCCCCAATTCCAAATCCGATCACGGTCTCACAACACTCACCGCACCAATAGCATTATTATCAACAATACTAATATCCTGAGCATCCACAAAATTATCTCCCGTAACATCTGTGTTAACATATCCGGTTCGGGAATTCACAGCATCATTATCAGTATTACTCAGATCTGATGCATCAATTGCTCCGTCCTGATTTGTATCTCCGCTGTACAAAGCGAACCTGACAGGAGAATTATTTACCTGCATCAAATTATTTCCGAATGCCTGAGATTGTGAAGTTGTCATATTATAATTCAGGGAATTTGAAACAAAACTTTGCACAGCAGAGCTCCATGTTTCGACTGAGTTTCTGTGCTTTATGACTATGAAATAACCAACTCCGTTTGTTGCATTAAAATAATTAAATGTTCCTGCGCCGTTTGAATTTAAAACAGCTTTGGAAGAATCAACATTATTATAAGGTGAAAAAGAATTTTTTAAATAAACTGTTGCAGTATCATTGATCATTGAGTTTGAGACATTATCATAAAATCCTTCTATCAAAGCATTAAGCTGAAGACTTCTGCAGACAAGACCTGTTGTTGTCGTTTTAAAAACTTTACTGCCGATAATCCATCCGGTATTTGAGTTTAAGAATTTTACATTGCCGCCATTATTATTAATGTTAATCTGATTCCACGTTGTTCCTCCATTTACGGTATAAAGAGAATATCCCGAACCGCCGACAGCCCAGCCGGTGTTCTCATTTATAAAATCCATTGATACCAGTCCTACGGAATTATTCATGTCTCTCTGCTGAATCCAGTTCAGTCCGCCGTTTGTGGTTTTCAGAATATACTCTCTGTAACCGGCAGCCCAGCCGGTGCTTTCATTAATAAATTTAAAACAATAAATATTGCGAAAACTTGAAGTTGAAAGCTGTGCAGTCCATGTTGATCCGCCGTCAGTTGTTTTATGAATTATTGACCCGCCTCCCGGATAAGTAGCCATCCATCCGGTATTAGCGGATACGAAGGTAAAATAATTTCCCATTTGAGTACTGACTACAGTCCAGTTCGATCCCGCGTCAGTTGTTTTATACAATCTTGGCTGAGCTAGTATCCAGCCGGTGTTTGAATCTACAAAAAATATTTTTTGTCCGTCACTTTGTAATTTCATTTGCCTGGTCCATGTAAGAGCGGAATTTGTAGTCTGATACAAAGTATCATTTGTTGAGCACATCCATCCTGAGTTTTCATTAATAAACCAGATAGAATTCAAATTCTCTGCAGTGTTTGGAAAAATAGAAATATTAAACCAGTTGTTTCCGCTGTCAGTTGTTTTAATCATTCTGTTACCGTATCCAACAGCAAATCCTGTATTCACAGAAGGAAAGGAGAATGAGAATAAATTAAAGCTCGGAGAAGGTGTTGACTGTTCGATCCACTGACTAAATGATATACTATGTGATGTCAGGACTATAAGGACAATAAATATTTTTTTCATTAATAGAATTTAATTTCAGACAAAATATTAAATTTTGAACTATCAGGCAAATTAAAAATATCCTTAAATGTAGGATTGAAGATTTCAATTAAAAATTACGAATTGGAAATTACGAATTAGAAATTACGAATTGCGAGTTACGAATTACGAATTGCGAATTGCGAATTAATAATTGCGAATTCTGAATTAAGAATTAAATCTAAAATCCCTGCCTCGCGGCAAGGCGGGTAATATCTTAAAAAATTCCAAATCAGAAATTCCAAATCCCAAATCCAAAATCACGGTCTCACAACACTCACCGCGTTAAAAGCATTATTATCCACAATGCTTACATCCGCTGCATCCACAAAGTCATCTCCGGTTACATCAGTATTTACATAACCGCTTAATGAAATATAAGCATCATTATCAACTTCACTTACATCAGATGCATCTATAGTCCCGTCCTGATTCACATCGCCGCTGTATATTGCAAAAAGCAAAGGTGAATTATCAACCTGTTTCTGATTATTTCCGTAAGCATTGCTTTGACTTCCATAAAAGCTCACAGAGGCATACACACTATCATTAAGATTCAATGACTGGTAATACCAGGTTTCAATTGAATTTCTGTGATTGACTGAAATAAAGTAACTACCGGGCGCTGCATCCGGGAAAGTCACAAAGGAGAGATTGTAGCAGGAGACAGATTTCACAATATTGTAGGGAGGAAATGAATTTCTTAAATGAACAGTTGAAATATCTATTCCTGCAGAATCATTAGCAGGGTTGTAAAGACCTTCAATTACAAAACCAAGACTAAGATTGATTGCTTTACATCCGCAGGAAGAAAATACATTTGAATAAGTAGGCCAAACTGTAAGACAACTGTCATTATTTAAAAAACGGAATGAAGGTTTCGGAGAGGCGTAAGAACCTGTAAGTTGATTGTTATGATCCAGCGTAAAAGATTTCAAATTTAAATTCTGTATTGTAAAAGAAGTTATTATATCTTTTCGCGGAGTCACCCACTTGTTTGTAATATAAAATTTACCTTCAGTACCACGCCTGCAGATTATATCGGGAGTTTTTATTTCAGAATTTGAATCCCCTCCTCCTGCAAGCTGTGTATTTGCCCAGTTTATTCCGTCAGATGTTTTATAACCATTAATATTATAATAGTAACCTGAGCCGAAACCTTTTTCAACATATACTATATAAATACTCTTCTGATCAGCGCCGCCGTTTGCAGCTACTCTTGCAAAGTCCTTATGATGACTGCTTCCTGATAATGATCCTCTGTATTGCGGATACACAAGAGTATTTCCGTAATTTTTATAAATATGAACAAAGTTGTCCGTCCCCGGAAACCCGCTCTGAACGTATATTATGCTGTCACCTTCCACCGCTCCTCCGCTGTTGTAAAATGCAACATCTGTCTGCGCTTCAGTGCTGTATCCATTTACAGGAGTATGAATGCTTTGAGAAAGAAATGTCATCTGAGAAGGGCTGTTTATCAGGGCATAAGGATTAAAAATTTTGCAGACTTTCGTCAAAATAAAATTATTAACTCCGTCGGTTGAATCCTGAGTTACTGCAATTGTAAGATATGCCTCTGCCGGATACTTTGCGTTATCGGAAGTTATTCTTGGTCTTGAATATTTGCTTACACTAAAATTAGCGCCCGGAAATGAAAATGAAGGACCCCCGCTCAGCACTAAGTCAGATTTCCTCAAAGTAATAATACCGGAAAGGTGAGATCCTGTAAATCCATCGGTAATAATAGCTAAGACCAGATGAAGATATTTATCATTTGTAAAAGGTTCTACAATCTCAAGATCCATTTCATCATAATTTACTTTCATGCCGGTAGTAAGAGCCGCTCTTTTTATTAATGAATATGAAACACCATTGTTGGTTGAATTGAAATATAATATAGTATCAGGAGTAGCTCCGATTCCCACATCACCTGCGCCAACTGCAACCACAACCCAGATTGTTCCCTCGCCCGGATTACGCTGCTCTACCTGTGTAGCTACAGCTTTTATGTATGCATTATTAGCGGCATAAATTTCATTCAGAGTAAGCTGATCAGTTTGCATTGGCGTTGACTTAAGACTATTTGCATCCTGAGAAATAAAACTTATTTCAGGATTGCCTGCTTTAGTTTCATTAAGACCATTAAGCTCATTTTGAAGTCCCTGGATTTTTTCAATGTTACCTGCTTTATAATTATCCTTGAGACGGCTCATTTCATTTACAATTGCAAGTTCCTTTCCGGACATATGTTTTGTTTTCGATTTGGAAATTTTGTCCTTCATTATTTCCAGAGTCAAAGGCACTGATTCATTGGAAGTATTAACTTTTTGAGAATACAAATTCTGAGAATTCAAAATTAAAGAAAACAGGAGAAGATAAATTGGTAATTTTTGTTTTTTCATTTTTTAATTATTAGTAAAAGTAAAAAGTTAAAAATTAAAAGTTAAAAGTTTTTAAATCTAAAATCCGAAATCTAAAATCTAAAATCAAGATCACGGTCTCACAACACTCACAGCATTAAAAGAATTATTATCCACAATGCTTACATCCGCTGCATCCACAAAGTCATCTCCGGTTACATCTGTATTAACATATCCGCTTAATGAATTGTAAGAATCATTGTCAACTTCACTTACATCAGATGCATCTATAGTCCCATCCTGATTTATGTCACCGCTGTAAAATGCAAAGACATTGTACGGATCATTATCAACCTGAATCTGATTATTCCCATAAGCATAAACCGCATCAACCGAAAAAGCAATGGATGCGTCACTGTTTACGAAAGCAACATGATTTGCGCTCCAGGTTGTAAGGGCATTTCTGTGTGTAACTTCTACATAATAAGGGATAACATTCTGTGCATTTCTGAATAAAAACTGCTGACCTGTTCCAGGACCGAGAAGAATATTTTTTGATGAATCAACTCTTGCAAAAGGTGATGTAGAATTTCTAAGATAAACTTTAATTGTATCCGGAACTTCAATATCCAATACCGGATCATACATTCCCTGAATAGCACCGAACAAAAAAAGATTTTTTCTGTTGTCGGGAGGAGAAGATAAATAAACAAAAGCCCCACCGATATTATTATTCATTCCCCAAGCTCCCACTACAACATCATCGTATCCATCACCATTTATATCTCCTGCACCGGAAAGTGATGCACCAAATACATCGCCTGTTTGTCCTTTTAAAGTTATATCTGAAACATTATCCATTCCCACACTTCCAAAATATAGGTATGAACTGGAGAGTTCTCTTCCTATGATAACATCAGAAAATCCATCTCTGTTTACATCTCCGGCTCCGGATACTGAAGTTCCAAATGGGCTATTTCCATTACCTGTGAATATCACATCTGCGATATTATTCATTGTAACGCTCCCAAAATATATAAATGCTGATCCAGCAAGAGAAATTGCAGGGTTATTAGCACCTACAATAACATCTGAATAACCATCTCCGTTAACATCTCCTGCTCCTGAAACAGAATAACCCATATAGCTATTATTAGTACCTGTGAATGTTACATCAACAATATTATTCATTGTAACTCCTCCATAGTATAAGTATGCTCTGCCAGTATTTGAATTATATCTGTCATCCCCAACAATTACATCAGAGTAGCTATCTCCGTTAACATCTCCTGCTTCTGAAACCGATACTCCAAAATCTCCAAATGCAGTTTCGCCTGTCATTATTACATCAGCAGTATTATCCATCGATGTTCCACCAAAGTAAATATTTGCACTCCCTGTGTTTGAATAACCTAAACTGCTCACAATCAAATCAGAAAATCCATCATCATTTACGTCTCCTGCTCCTGAGACTGACCATCCGAAAAGTTCATAAGTATTACTACCTGTACAAATTACATCAGCAACATTATTCATAACTGCACCTCCGTAAAAAACATAAGCCCTTCCGGTAAATGAACTATAGGCATCAGCACCTACTATTACATCATCAAATCCATCCCCGTTGACATCTCCTGCTGAAGATACCGAAGCGCCAAATTCAGAATTAATTGATTCTCCTGTAAGTATAACATCCGGAATATTATCCATAATAATTTCTCCATAAAATATATAAGCACGGCCGGTTCTGTTATTGTATCCCAACGCTCCTATAATAACGTCATTATATCCGTCACGATTTACATCACCTGCTGATGAAACTGATACACCAAAATAGTCATATTGTGCTTCTCCTTTCATTTCCACATCAGCAATATCTTCACCGGTCATTGTATTTGTATAAACATAAGCCCTTCCTGTATTTGAATTATGTCCGTATTCTCCAACGATCATATCTGCAAATCCGTCTCCATTCACATCGCCACCTCCGGATACTGAATACCCGAAATAATTTAAAGTAGTATCGCCTGTTATAAAAATATCAACCGCATTATTCATATTTGCTCCGCCGTAATATAAGTATGCTCTTCCATTAGATGTACTAAATCCCCAGGCTCCAACAAACACATCAGCAAAACCGTCACCATTGACATCACCTGCATCTGACACTGAATATGCAAATAAATTATTTGTTGCTTCGCCTGTCATTGTTACATCAGCAACTCCATTCATTGAAGCACCACCGTAAAAAATGTAAGCTCTTCCGGTATTAGAATTACTTCCGTAAGCGCCGACAATAACATCCGAATATCCGTCATCGTTTACATCGCCTGCGTTTGAAACAGATGCACCGAAAAAATCAACGATCGCTCCGCCAAACATATTTACATCAGAGATATTATCCATTGAAGCTCCTCCGAAATAAATATATGCTTTCCCTATATCTGAATTATATCCGTATGCTCCAATAATTACATCATGATAACCATCGCCATTCACATCACCCGCTCCGGAAACCGAACTGCCGAAATAACTCTGTGATGTTTCACCTGTGAAAGTAACATCTGCAATATTGTTCATTGAGACACCTCCGTAAAAAACATACGCTTTCCCTGTATTACTATTGCTGCCATAAGCACCGATGATTACATCCGAAAATCCATCATTATTTGCATCACCTGCTCCTGAGACTGAACTTCCGAAATTATGTCCTGTAAATTCACCTGTCATAAAGACATCTGCGACACTGTTCATTGATGCGCCTCCGAAATAAACATAAGCTCTGCCGGTAAATGAATTGTATCCGTAAGCTCCAACTATCACATCGTCATAGCCGTCTCTGTTGACGTCACCAGCTGATGAAACTGATATTCCAAAATAATTACTCACTGCGCCGCCGGTCAGGATCACATCAACAGAATTATTGATAATTGCTCCGCCGAAAAAAATATATGCTCTTCCTGAACTTATGCCACCGGCATTATTTTTCGGTGCGCCGATTATCACATCATCAAAGCCGTCTCCATTTACATCTCCGGCTGATGAAACAGATCTACCGTATTCGTCCCCTGCAACAACTCCGTCAAAAGTCTGCTGCTGTAATGCATCAGTTTCCTGTTCTTCTTCATTAATGATCTTATCACCGTTTTCGTCAATCAGATTTTTAAGCCAGTCTTTTGTAACTCCCGAAGGAAGCGAATCGGAATTTGATTGCTGAGTGTTTTGAGTGTTTTGAGTGTTTTGAGTGTTTTGAGTGTTTAAGTCTTTCTCAGACTTTTGCCAGTTGGCGTTTCCTGTTTGAAAGATTAATGAAAAACAAATAATTGTAAGAATTACACTTTGGGAAAAAGTTTTCATTTATATTGTAATTAATTTAAAAGTTGAAAATTTAAATTTAAAAGTTGTTAAATCTAAAATCATAAATCCAAAATCTAAAATCTCAAGAAATCCCAAATCCCCAAAATCACGGTCTCACAACACTCACCGCGTTAAAAGCATTATTATCCACAATGCTTACATCCGCTGCATCAACAAAATTATCTCCTGTTACATCTGTATTAACATATCCGCTTAATGAATTGTAAGAATCATTGTCAACTTCACTTACATCAGATGCATCTATAGTCCCATCCTGATTTATGTCACCGCTGTAAAATGCAAAGACATTGTACGGATCATTATCAACCTGAATTTCATTATTTCCAAAGGCATAAACCGCATCAACCGAAAAAGCAATGGAAGCATTATCACTTACAAATGTAACAGGATCAGCGCTCCATGTTTGAAGTGCATTGCGGTGTTTAACTTCTACATAGTAAGGAACATTATTCTGAGCATTCGGAAATGTAAATTCCTGACCTGTTCCCGGACCGTACAATTCTTTTTTAGATGAATCAACTTTAGTAAAAGGCGAAACAGAGTTTCTTAAATACACAGTAACTGTATCATAGATCATTGCATTGGAAGCAGCATCGTATAATCCCTGAATTGCTCCGAACATAAAAAGTTTTTTAGGAACTGAATTATTAACTCTGCTAATCCAAAGGCTTCTTGGATAATTGTAGATGTCATCAGACCAGACAGCTAATGAAACATCATTGTTAATCTGAGGATTTGGAACAGCTGGGGACGGCGCACAATAAAAAGAAGTTTCTATATGACTTGCCGGATATACTACAGAGTTCCAGACATAATTTATAGTTTTGCACACCGCTGCGTATCCATGACCGGGGTAAGGACTGTCAAATAAATAATTAAAAGCCGCATAAAATTTACCGGGTGCATTCCTCTGACCGATGATTTTTGGAATCTTTGTGTTGTAATATGTATAATCTGCATAACCGCTAAGCCATCCTGCGCTTCCGTTTGTTGAATGATAATACTCTATGTCCCAGTCGTTAAATGAAAATTGCCTTGAACATAATATCATAAGATTATTATATGCGCCATTTGATGAAATGCAAACATTGGATCTGACATTGGAACTTGTATTAATTGTTCCTCTGTATAAAGAATTTGTGAGGAAAGAAAATATAGATGCTGTACCTATTGAGATTGCGGAATTTGATTCTAAGGATGATTCAACTATCATAATCGAGTCTGAACCGTTTCTGAAATAAGCAATGTCGCAATTGAAATCAATAAGTGTACTGCTTGAAACTGAACCCATAAAACTGTCTTCCTTATAAGTAATTACCGGAGAAACAGTGTATGGATTCATGCAAAGTGCGACCTGCTCACCCAATAAATATGTATTCCCATAGTATCTCTTGTAATTAGAAACAATATATATCCAGCTGTTATTTACATATTGAGAATTATCGGATACGAGTTTAAGTTTGAAATTACCATCGTAAGTTGGCCAGTATATTTCAGTTAATCCATAGTCGCCATTGTTTAAATTATAAACTAATAAACCGCCTCCCGGTCCGATATAAGAAACAAGATCATCATATATTATCCATAGATACTTGCCGCTGCTTCCTTCTATAATTTCAGCATCAATTTCATATTCCACAAAACCGCCTGCCCAGGATATTGTAACATTATCACCATACTTTGTCCAGCTGACTCCGTTATCATCTGAGTAAAATACACCAATAGAAAAAATAGTATACTTCCCTCCGTCTACAGCCATATTGGCTACTGTCCAGATCCTTCCAAGATTGCTTCCCCTCTGCTCCGTGCAGGTTGCTGTTGACAATATTTGATAAGTGTAACCTGACAGAGTATAAATTTTATTTGTGTCAAAGGAAGAAATATCAGTTTTGTATTCCTTAACTGATTCGTTTTCTACTAAGCGCGTTTGCGGATAAATTGTTTTTGTATTTAATGCTTTGTCAATCCCGCTTTGCAGTTTTATTGATTCATTTAAATCACCTGACTCTTTGGCTTTTTTCATTTTATCTTCAAACTCAATTACTTCCGGAGATTTATAATTTGAATTTTCGTTGAAGTTTCTGTCTGAATTAGTTTTTGTTACCGGAGCCGGGATTTCCTTTTCATAATTTATTTTCCCCTGCGATTGAACATTGAAATTAGATGTTATTACAATAGCAATTACGATAATTGATTTTGAAATAATTGATCTCATGAAGTTTTATTTAATTTATAAGTTAAAAATTATTAGTTAAAAGTTTTTAAATCTAAAATCATAAATCCAAAATCTTAAATCATAAAATCATTAAATCTAAAATCATAAATCCAAAATCTAAAATTAAAAACAGCCCTGCATACCGGCGATGCTATTAAGTGAATATGTTTCGCGTACAATTCACGGGCTGCTTTTAAAGAACAATTACGAATTATGAATTACGAATTACGAATTACGAATTACGAGTTACGAATTACGAATTACGAATTGCAAATCTAAAATCATCAATCAAAAATCTAAAATCATAAACAGCCCTGCCTGCCTCGCCGTCTGTTAATTATAAACACAATCCAGTAAACATGGCAAGGCGGGCATACCGGCGATGCTATTAAGTGAATATGTTTCGCGTACAATTCACGGGCTGCTTTTAAAGAACAATTACGAATTACGTATTACGAATTAAATACAACATTAGAATGCAAACATTTATCTATATTTTGAGTTAGATGTTTCAAATTTTACGGTTACCAATACTGCCTCGTACTGTAACCCAGTCATCTTCATCATTTGCAAGATGTATATTGAAATTAGATGTCTGATTGGGCGGAATGACTGCCTGAAAAACCCTGCTGTCTTCGAGTTCAGTCGTTCCTTCAGTCGCGCCTTCATAAAATCGAATCTGTATGTTAACTCCAAGAACTCCGTTCGATGCAAGCGAACCTTCAATATCTATCTCAACTCTTTCTTCTCCTCCGAAACCTTTTCTCCATGTAAGAAGTGTAGATCCGATATCGTTTGTTGAAAGCGTTGTCTCCTGACGAAAACCGAATGTACCGTGCTCATCGTCACCGAAAGTTTCATAATCATTAAATTCACTTGTGCCTGTTACTGTAATGTGATGAAAAGAAAATACCTGAGGTATTATGCCTCCTACACCATCCATTACTTTTGGTATTCTTTCATTTTTTAATATTTTTGCAAATTTGTCGGGGATTTTAATCCTGATTTCTTTGATGTCATTTTTTTGCATTCCCATAATGTTTTTTTTATTAGTTTAATTAATTGACACGATTGTCATTTCTTGAATTTTTTAGCTATAAACATTTATTATTAAAATTACAAATTGTGTTGTTTTAAAGTGTTTAAAATATTTGAATTATGAATTACGAATTACGAGTTACGAGTTACGAATTACGAGTAAGGAGTTAAATCTACCTTTTAATGTCTCATTTCACTGCAAAAATATTCTTTATCCCGGAAATACCTTTTACTTCTAATTTGTAAGTAAACTCTCCGGCAATGATGTTATCAGCCGATTTATAATTTAAGTTGTAAACTCCGGAGTCCATTAAGTCATCTATAAGAGTCTCGGTTATTCTTCCTTCCGAATCACAAACTGTAAGCTTTACATTTGCATCCTCACAAAGTTCGAATTCAATAATTTTAACATTTTCGTATTCGGTTTGCCTGCTGTTATGAAGTTTAGCAATTCTTGCTTTTGGCTCTATATCTTTAACGTTTTGATTAATTGTAAACTCATTTAATACTTCTATAGCTTTTCCTTCTGAATTTGAATTACAAAATGTCATTAGGAATGTAACTGTGATTGTTAAAATTATTAATTTTGCTTTAAACATTTTTTTCTCCTTTGTTTAAATGTTTTCATTTAATTGTTACAAAAATATAATTACCATAACAGGTTTCCAAAGAAACTTTTTAGCGGGTTTCACAGCTAAGTACTTACATTTTTTATTAAAAAGTCTTATTTTGTGCAGGAATTGGATGAAATATTTTAAAACCTTCTTAGATTTGGCTTTTAAACAGTTTGGCAGTTTGGCAGTTTGGCAGTTTGGCAGTTTGACAGTTTGACAGTTAAACAATTAATAATTAAAAATTAACAATTAGAACTTATTTTTCGTCTTTCGTCTCACGTCTTTCGTCTTTCGTCTTTCGTCTCACGTCTCACGTCTCACGTCTTTCGTTTGACCTTTGACTTCAAATTTTAAATTATGTTAAAAAGCTCATTACTCGAAATCATCCGCACATTTACAAAACAGGAGCTGATAAAGTTCGAGGACTTTGTCAGATCGCCATATTTCAACAAAAAAGAAAATGTTGTGAAGTTATTTCTTGAGATAAAGAAATATTCTCCCGAATTATCTGATGAAGATTTGGAAAAAGAAAAAGTGTGGGACAGATTGTTTCCCGGACAGAAATACAATTACGGGATAATGAAAAATCTTATTTTTGATCTCAATAAAGTCGCTGAAAGATTTCTCCATATTCAGAATTACGAATCAAAAATATTCGAACAGGATATTAATCTGCTCGAGAAGATGAATGAAAAAGGTCTGTTACGGCAATATGAAAAAAATCTGAAATCATTCAGGAATGAAACTGATAAGACTACTTTTGATCAAAATTATTTCTACTATAAATACTTAGCCGAGGTTAAGGAACATGCTTTTCTTTTTTCGAACAATGCAAGAATAAAAGATAAAAATTTTTGTAATCCTGAAAATATGAATGAGTATCTCATTGCATTTTTTCTTGTAAATTTTTTTATTAAAAATTATGATTTTCTTCATGAAAGCCAGTTTTATGATAAGCCGGTTGATACTTCGGTTTTGGAAACAGTTTGTAATTTTTTTGAAAACACTACTCTCCGGAAGAATGAATTTGTTTTAATTTATTATTATACACTGAAGATAATTATGGATCTTAATGATGTAGAATCTTTCGGCAGGCTTAAGGAGTTAATGAATAAAAATTTTAAGCAGTTCAGTCATGAAGAGAAATTTAATATTCATTTAGCTATGGTTAACTTTTGTAATATAAAAATGATGAAAGGAAGTCCGAGCTTTATGGAAGAATTGTTTGCAATTTATAAAAAAATGGTTGAAAACGGTTTTTACAGTTCCGATAAGGATGGGTATATAAATTCTTCAATGTATGCAAATATTGTCAGCACGGCAGGGAATTTAAGAGAGTTCGGCTGGGCTGAAAGATTTCTTCTGAATTTTAAAAACAAGCTTCATGTCTCTGAAAAGGAGCTTTACTTTGCGCTGGCAAACGCAACATTGAATATTAAAAAAAGAAATTTTAATGAAGCGCTTGGTAATTTATCGAAATGTAAAAGTACAAACCCGTTTGTTAAAATTACCATAAAGAGATTTCAGATTGTGATATATTATGAATTAGGATATTTTGAAGAACTCGATTCCTTATTAGATTCCTGTAAGCATTTCATTTCAAATGATAAAATAGTGACGGATTCTGCAAAACATATATTCAGCAGTTTTATTAATATGGTTCAAAGGATGGCCGAGCTAAAATCCGGAAATCATAAGAAAGACAAAGAATTTATACTGCAAACTCTGAAAGACGAAACTCAGAAAAATAATGCCACTAATAAAATATGGATACTGGAAAAGTTAGCCGAATTAGAAAAACAGATAGCTTTTATTGCCTGAGGATTCTGAACCTATCATGAACATATCCGGATGAATTTATCAGAGTCAAAGAGTAAAAAGAATTGAGATTTAAATTATCAGCGCTTTTTCCCTTTGGGGAAATTAATAAATACTTCTGAAAAACCTTAATATCATACCAGCATGCTTTTTAGATGGGATCTAATCAGAAAGAATTGTAATTAGAATAAAAGTTTTAATGTATGGATGACACAGATGGTACACACCACTGGAGCACTCTGGAATGACAAAAGGTGTAAGTTTTTCAGAAGTTTCTCAGTGCTGCCCAAAACGTTTTGGAATGAGTAAATAACTTTTTAATTTTGCATCTAATAACAATAATATCTAAGGTTTAAAATTTAATCCTTCCCAAACTTTCTCACTTAAAGATTTTTCTCAAAACATATTGACCACCCCCTTAATCCCCCTTCTTTGAAAGGAGGGAAACCCGCTGAAAGCGGGCTTGCTCCGCCTAGTTCCATAGGCGAGCAGGGGGAGGTCATACAACTGCACATACCATTACCCCTGCATTATAAGGAGTTGGAAACCAATTGAAGAGGTTTGTCTTAAAACTTCCCTTCAACGTTTTGGACGGATGTGGAAGTTTCTTATAATGAATTTCTAATTGTGAATTGTTAATTGCAAAAATTATTTTATCAAACTCATTTTCTTCGTCTCAGAAAATTCACCTGCTGTCTGGTTCGACGAGCTCACCACGAGTTTATAAAAGTAAACTCCGCTTGGCAGATTACCTGCATCAAAGTTAATATCATAACTTCCTGCAGTCTGTTTTCGATTAATCAACGTTTCAATTTCTTTACCTTTGATATCATAAATTTTCAGTGAAACGTAATTCGTAACACGCAATTCGTAATTTATCTTTGTAACCGGATTAAACGGATTCGGATAATTTTGTGATAATGAATAGTCTGATGAAATTTCAGTTGATATATTCTGAATGCCGGTTGTAACTGTTTGCCTGGATTTGAAAATTTTTCCGTTATTGCTGACAGAGTAGCAAATAACATTGTTTCCTTTTTTTGCATAATCAAATCTAACTAGTGAATCTGCAGAATTAAATTGCTGAGTCCAGTTGATTCCATTATTATCACTTCTCTGAACTCCAAGTTCACTATTTATAAAAACAGTATTTGTCCCTGTAATCCATATTGGAGTATTGTAATCTGTATTAGTTGTGTTTGTGTTTAAGTCTGCCCAGTTATTTCCACCGTCAGAGGATATTTTTACCAGAGGAAGATATATTCCGGATGTCATTACACCGTTAATTTTATTATCATTAAATGCAATTCCTCCAAAACTGCCGGGAGTAATTGTATTTCCGTTATACCATGATGTTCCGCCATTACTTGTTAGATATGGATTATTAGTATTATTTCCCCTGTCAATCAAAAAGCCGAAAAAATTTTCATCTATAATGAATGCTGATCCGAAAGCAGGATAACTTCCCGAATAAGAATGACTTGTTCTGCTCCAGTTGTCTCCGCTGTTTGTTGTTTTATAAAGATAAAACAATCCGCCGGGCTGATCAGCGATTATAACTCCGCATTGCGGATTGGATTTTGAAAACACAATGTCTTCAAAATAAACCTGTGTGCCGCTAATAACATCTATTGTTACCCAGGTCAGTCCTGCATTGGTAGTTTTCCTTAACTTTGGATTATTTGTTCCTCCTTCTGTGCAGAATAAAGTAAGAGAATCTTTAGCGCTAATATTATGCAGAAAACCTGTAAATGAATTTGTAGGAATAGCAGTCCAGTTTTGTCCTCCATTTACAGAACGATAAATGTAAGGCTGAATATTTGAAGTGTTAGATGCAACAAATAAAACATTTGAATCTGCTACAGAAATATTCGGAGAATAATTGAATTCAGATTGAGGGATCTGCCCGGCCTGAAACCACTGGCCATAGGAGTTCCTAACTGATAATGTAATGATTGTAAAAAGTATTAAGAATAAGTTTTTCATTTATCACCTTTAATTTAAATTTAATTTAACAAAAATTAAAAAAATAACAATCCGGCATACCGGCTATGCCATTAAGGGAAAAATGCTTGCAACCATTTTCCCGGACTGTTATTTAAAGAACTGGTGCAAACTATAACTTATCCACTGTCAATGCAAAGAAACATTTTAAAGAGTTTCACATTTTATTTACTTACAATTTATTATCATTTATCTTAATTTATGCCGTTTTCAATACATTTCACAATATTTTCTTCACAATTTTATCATGAAAAAAAGTTCTGCAATTGAAATTATAAGTACTTTTTCTAAAGAAGATCTCGATCTGTTTAGTGATTTTCTCAAATCCCCGTATTTCAATAAAATAAAAAATGCTGTAAAACTATACACAGAGATCAGAAGATATGCTCCGGGATTTGACAATGAAAATATTGATAAAGAAAAATTATGGAAGAAGATTTTTCCCGGCAAAGAATACAATTACGGGACAATGAAGAACCTTATTCACGAGTTCACCAGACTTGCAGAAAAATTTGTAACGAACGAGATATATAAAAAAAACGAAATACAGGAATTTTCAAATCTTTATTTAGGACTTTTTCAGCGTAAGCTTTACAGGATACTTGATACGAAAGATTATTACCTGAAAAATAAATTCAGTGACGAAGCATTAACAAAGTACAGCAGGGACGTTCCTGAATTCTATTATCATCTGACAAATGTTTATCTGATAAAGATGTGGAGAAATTATTTTAATGATATGAAGACTGATAACGCTCAGGACAGAATCAGTACAGCCGAAAGCTATATATGCAGTATTTTTATGAATTTAGTAACAATTTATTCGACTATAAAAGCTTATGAAGTTAATGATAAAGCTGAAACGATTAATCTTAATTCCATCGAAATGATTCTTACAAGTATTTCTGACAAAACATATAAGGAAATATTTGCCCATATAAGAGAGACTTCCGAAATAAAATATTCAATATTAAATGCTTACTTTCTTGGATTTAAAACAATGCTCCATAAAGGAAGTGTCATTGATTACTCAAATTTCAAAAAATATTTATTAAATAATTCCCGGTTAATTTCAGCAACCACACTTAGAAATCTGACCAGTCTGCTTGATAACGCTTTGTATTTTGTTAACAGCTCTGATTTTGATAAGAAAAAGGAATTGTATGAAATATTCAGTTTTAAACTTTCCCGAAATATTTTTCTTCAGAACAATGAAGAACTCGCAGGCGGCATATTTCATTACTGGTCAAAGTTGTTTTTTTCAGAGAATAAGATAACAGAGTTTGAAGAGTTTATTAAAAAATACGGAGACAGAATTGCTGAAAAAGACAGAAAAGATATTTTATATCTTGCAAATGCTCAGCTGCTTTTTATGAAATGTGATTATGACAGATCGCTTGAGGAATTAAGCAAGGCGAATTTTGATGAATTCGAGCTTAAGATCGTTATGAAAAAAATGCAGCTCATGATAAATTATGAGCAATGCAACTATGAGTCATTTCTTAATTCATTTGATTCTTACAAACATTTCCTGAGAAACGCTAAATTTAGTGAGAGCATTCTCCGGGATACTCAGAAGAAAAGAGCAAAAGAATTCTTTGACGGTATCAATGAATTATTCAGACTCAGAACAAAGTATGACGGCTTTAATGCAAAAAAATTAAACAAAGATATAACAGAAAAAAATATCGATCACAAGAAATGGTTTTTGAGAAAACTTGAAGAGTTGAAAAACTGAAAGTTAAAAACCGGAAGACCTGTATTTTCAATGTCAGAATTGGGATTTAAACTACCTGCCTCGCTCTTGCCTTATTGTTAAGGTGCGGCGAGGCGGTCGAATTACGAATTTAAAGTAGTATGTATTATTTTTAAATCTAAAATCCTAAATCAAAGGTCTAAAATCAAGATCACGGTCTCACCACACTCACTGAATTAAATGCATTATTATCCACTATGCTCATATCCGCAGCATCCACAAAATTATCACCTGTAACATCCGTCTGGACATAACCGCTTAAGCCGGCAATCGCATCATTATCTGTATCGCTCAGATCAGATGCATCAATTGTCCCGTCCTGATTTACATCACCGCTGTAAATTCCGTAAACAGGAAAAGGACTTGATGTTAACAGCTTAAGATTATTGCCGTATGCTCTGCCTGCATTATCTGAGAAGTTATAATACATTGTACCGCCGGTAAATGATTGTGCTGTACTGCTCCATGTTTCAATTGAGTTTCTGTGCTTCAGGACTATGTAATAATTTATTCCTTCTGAAATATTTGTGAAATATGTATGCAGCACATAGCTGCTAACAGCAGGAGAGGTTACATCATTAACAGCTTTAGAGGAATCAACTATATTATAAGGGAATACTGAATTTCTCAGATATACTTTGAACGTGTCATAATAATGATATGGCGTACCTGTGAAAGGACCTTCAAGAAATTGATATGTTTCCAGAGAAAAATACGGATAGCTGTATTTTATTGTTGTAATACCAGAACCTGTAATTGAATCATAACTGCTGCCGGCTATGAACAGTGTATTCGCATTACCTAAAACAATTCCATTTTTTGAAGTTATTCCATCCGGTCCTGATGAATTTCCTTTAAAATATTCCTGCCACAGAAATCCCCCGTTCTTACGGCATCTCATAAGGAATATTTCACTCTCTGAACCTGGTGTATATTTATTACCGGCTATGTATATAAATCCATCGTCGACTGCTATGGACTTACCTTCTGACGTATAAGCGTAATCCGGACTGATTTTGAAATTGTAGTAACCTAAAACTGTATTAGAAGTATCATACTTTGCATATGATACTATACTTCCGCTATAATCTCCCTGTACGCCGGTAAGATAGACAGAAGTTTTAGCAGCATCAAATGTAAGAGCGTTAAAATAAGTCGGAAAGGCACCGGAAGAAGACCAGTCTTCAAGTTTTATCCAGTGCTGGGTTCCTGTTGCATCATTTAAATATTTAATTAATACTGCTCGCGGATCTGCTGCTCCTTCGCCTCCGCAAACATAAATATTTCCGGCTTTGTCAATTCCTATGTCATTTCCAAAATCATTTCCTGAAGAATTTCCGTCATATGTTTTAATCCATTGCTGAACTCCGACAGAGCTGTATTTTATTGTTGTAATATTTGTTCCTGTTCCGCTCCCGTCACTTGTCCCTGTTATAAAAACATTTCCGCTCTGATCAAGCGCTATTGCATTTGCAATATCTTTCCCTCCGGAAATTGCTCCGTATCCTCTAGCCCATTGCTTGACACCCAGAGTATTATACTTTATTGTAATGAAATTTAAATCTCCTCCGGGTCCGGATATTTGTCCCGTTATAAAAACATTTCCTGCAGAATCAACGGCAATATCATTTGCAATGTCATCTCCGTAATCTGTTCCGGTACCGTTTTCAACTGTAAACCATTGTGATGCTCCGTTTGAATCAAGCTTGCCTGTACATATGTCATTTTTATTTGTTGCCCAGTAATACCATGTACCTGTAAAATACACATTCCCGCTCGAATCTATTCCAATCGCTTTTCCTTCATCCCTGACATCGTATCCTGTAACTCCGCCGCCGCCTCTGTTATGCACCCACTTCTGAACTCCTGCGGAATTATATTTTACTACAGTTATATTGTCACCTAAATTTGTTCTGGTTGTGCCGACGGTATAAACATTTCCTTTCTTATCTTTAACCATTCCGTTTGCTGCGTCATTTACCAATTGCGAGCCGTTAAATTTTCTTGCCCATTGCAATGCACCGGATGAATTATATTTTATAGTTCCGAAATCACTGTCGTTTTCGTATCCGCTTGAACCTGTTGAAATTACATTTCCGCTGTTATCCATTGTAATTGCATAAGGAGTTTCAAAATCAGGAGATACAAAGTCATATTTTCTCGACCAGAGTGAATCTCCGTTAGAGTTATATTTTATAATTCCGTATTTACCGAAGTTTGAATAATCACAGGCAAAGCTTATGTATATATTTCCGCTCAGATCAGTCAGCATATCCTTTGGATCATCTAAATATCCCCCGGAGCCGGAATAGACTTTTACCCATTGCTGAATCCCTGAAGAATTATACTTAACAGTCGCCATATCCCCGTTACCGTTATAATTCGTAACACCTGTTACATAAACATTTTCACTTGCATCCAAAACCAGTAATCTTCCATAATCTGTTACTCCTGATGCGCCATTGAAACGTTTTGTCCAGATCGTATCTCCTGTAACGGGATTGTATTTAATTGTCAGATAATCCATCGTTGCGCTTTGATATTCTCCGGTTACATATACGCTTCCGCTGCTTCCGACTGCTACTTTACGAGCGCTGCTCTGATAATTTACCAAACCTCTGAAGATCTTTGACCATTGTAAAACTCCGGATGAATTTAGATTAGAAGTGAAGTAATGAACTGTAGAACTTGAATCACAATCCCCGGTCAGATAAATATTACCTGCAGAATCAAATGCCATATCATAAGAAGCTGCACGTGTAATTCCGGAAGTTAAAGGGATTAAAGAGCCAAATATTAATGTACCGGCAGAATCATACTTTACGACATATTGTTTCTCTCCGCTTCCTCCCGACACATAACAGTTTCCTGATGCATCACTAATGACTTTTGGAACTGAATTGAGATATCCATAAGGAGCATACGAAAATGTTTTCACCCATTTCTGATTTCCAGTCTCATCATATTTTATCAAAAGAATATTATTGTAAGTACCGAAAGTTATAATTCCCGCACTGTATATAAATGTTTTAGCTCCGTTTCTGTACAATGCAATTGACCTGCCTGTTTCAGAACTGTAATCATAACCCGGAAAATCATAAATTTTTCCCCAAAGGTAATTACCTGCAGAGCTGTATTTTATTGTTACCATGTCTGTTACATCGCTGCCTCGTGCGGTATTTCCCGTAACATATATGTTTCCGTTTGTATCAGTGACCGCATCATAAGCAATCTGCGCATTGAGCTGATTGCTTCCATAACTCTTCGCCCATTCTAATGTCGCCTGCGCAAAACTCACTTCATTTTTCAGAAATATTAATGAAAAGAGAATCAATATACTTAGTTTTAAATTTTTCATTTTGATTTTGTATTATAATTTTTAAATAATTCTTTTAATTGCTAATTGTTAATTGTTAATTTCTAATTGATTAACTTATTTTATCAAACTCATTTTCTTCGTCTCAGAAAATTCACCGGCTGTCTGGTTCGACGAGCTCACCACGAGTTTATAGAAGTAAACTCCGCTTGGAAGATTACCTGCATCAAAAATAATTTCATAACTTCCTGCAGACTGTTTTCGATTAATAAACGTTTCAATTTCTTTACCTTTGATATCATAAATTTTCAGTGAAACGTAATTCGTAACTCGTAACTCGTAATTGATCTTCGTAACCGGATTAAACGGATTCGGATAATTTTGTGATAATGAATACCCTTTCGGAATTTGAGATGAGATCTGATTAACTCCTGTTGTCTGTGAATATTTAACTGTTGTAAAATCATCAGTACTCACTCCCCTGCTGGATATTCCGGTTACTATAACATTTCCGGAAAGATCAAGAGCAATGGCAACCGGTTCATCTCTTCGGTGCGTAAATCCGCCGTCATAACTTATTTTCCACTTCTGAGCTCCATCAGTGTCGTACTTTATTGTCATGTAGTTAAAATCAAAATTTAAATCATAAGCAGTACCGGTGATATAAGCGTTTCCTGCAGAGTCCACTGAAATTCCTTTTGAGTAATCACCGTCTCCGTAAGTACCGTTATAAAACCTTTCCCACATCAGATTGCCTGATGGATCATATTTTAAAGTAAGGAAATCTTCACCTCCGCTTCCGGTAGTTCTTACACTGCTTCCTGTCAGATAAATATTTCCGGAAGGATCAACTGCTATTCCCGTTACATTGTCATAATAATTTCCCCCTATTCCTGCATATAATTTTTTCCAGAGTCTTACTCCGGAAGAATTATACTTATATGTGACAATATCAAATCCGTAATTGCAGGTAACGATTAAGTTTCCGGACGGATCTGACTCCATACCGATTACATCATCGCTTCCGTTTATCAGAGTATCCTTTCTTAACCATAATTGATTTCCCGACAGATCATATTTTATAGTTGTTGCAAATGCAGATGAACTCAAATCAGGATTCTGATCAAAACTTTTTCCTGTTACATAAATAAAGTTTCCGTCAATTTTTATGCATCTGATGGCGCTTCCTAAACCGGCTAAGAAATGAGAACCTTTGTATGTTCTTGTCCAGACAGAATCACCATTTAAATTGTATTTTACGAGCAGGTAACTTGAATTCTGTCCGCTGCCAAATGTGCGTGCGCCTCCGACATATATATTTCCTGCAGCGTCAATTACAATCGGACTTTTACCGCTTCCCGGTGCAGCCGGACTGGCAGTCGGAACGCCTAAACGTTTCGCCCATTGCTCAATCCCTGAGGAGTTATATTTAACTGTCTGCAGATATCCGGCAGAATTAGAACCGGTAACAAACACATTACCCGATCCGTCTATAGCCAGACCCTTTACAATGTCATCCTGTCCGCTGCTATTATATCTAGCTGCCCATTGCTGCACACCGGCCGGATTATATTTAATTGTTACATAATCTTTCCCTGTTGTTATTGTCGGACTTACTCCTGTCACATAAATATTACCGGAGGTATCTACAGTCATTGCTACTGGTTCGTCAGATCCATTGTTGGGACCGTTGAATGATGTTGCCCATTGCTGCGAAACCTGTGAATACAATGAACTGCATTCAATAAAAAATATTATCACACTGAGCAGTAAAACTGGTTTTGAATTTTTCATATTGGTAATTTAAGTTTATAAAATTAATTTGATTTCAAATTCAGTATTCGCTCAAAGTTTGCATCAGATCAAGCCACTCGGGATTTTTCTTTTTCACAAATATGATCCTGTCTTTATTATCCATTTTTAATATGGAGCTCATTTTTCTCACAGCTTTCTTCCTGTCAGTATACCTGCTGAAGTATACCAAAGCTTTGTACTTTATCTTCCTGTCAAAGTTGTATTCCGGCACATTCTCCATGATACCTGTAATTGTTTTTTTTCTGTTATTCGAAAGTACATAAACAATAAAATCTTTTTGAATATTTGAGTTCAACTTATTTGATAATTGATAATAATTATTTTTCCGGTTCAAAATAGGACTGCAATATCAGTATGACAAGTAAAAGATTTCTTAAATGTTATTTTCGACTGACGGTAAATCCAATAATATACTGCGTATTTATTGTGAAATTATAGTTTTTTGTTTAATTGCAGGGCAGATCTGTTAATTCTGGCAGGAATTTTTTTTTACTATTCTAATAATTTCACATTTTGGTCACGGCTTTAGAGTTTCTGCATAAGACTAAATATCATTGTTAAATTTTCACATTCACTTTATATTATTAAAAAACCGAAAGCTTAATGCATAACAATTCCCTGATAAAACTTCTCCGTTCATTCTCTCCGAAAGAAATATCAGACTTTAAAGAATTTCTAAATTCTCCTTATTTTAATAAAAAGAAATCTGTAATTGATCTTTTTGTATATATAAAGAAGTATTATCCGGATTTTACGGATAATGCTTTGTCAAAAAAGAATATGCATGAAAATTTATTTCCGGGAAAAGTTTATAATGACAGTAATTTCAGAGTTCTTATTCATAATCTTCATGAACTGGCAAAAAAGTTCATTACATACAATGACTTTGGGAATAACAGGATTGAATTTGATTTTAGACAATTCCTGGGATTGATGAGTAAAAAACAATTCGGTTATCTGGATAAATTGATAAATAAACTTACGGGTGATCTTGAGAATGCTAAAATAATTGCAGAAGAATATAATTTTTACAGATTCCGTCTTAAATATGAAAATATTTTTTTCCTTGCGGAATCACATGTTGGGCAGTTCGAGAATTTCCTGGATAAAGCTGATTTCGAAAAAGTCTTCTATTATCTTTCATCTTATTATTATTTGAAATCAATGAGACTTTATATAAATGTTCTGAACCTGCAGTTGATTTACAATAAAAAATTTAATACAGACCATTTTATAAAAATGGTTTCATTAATAGACAAAAATATATTTAAAGATAATCCTGTGACAGAGATTTATTATTGTATCATTGAACTGTTTAATCAGGGTGAAGAAGAAAAATATTATTTCAGAATTAAAGAAATTCTAAAACATCTGAAAGATTCATTACACTTTGATGATCTTTGCGAAATTTATATTAATCTGACCAATTACTGCAACAGGAAGATTACCTCCGGTATCACAATGTTTAAGAATGAAAAATTTGAATTGTATAAAGAGGAAAATGAACTGAAGCTTTATGTCGTAAACGGATTTATGCATCCAGTCTATTACAAAAATCTTGTTATTCTGGCTTTGAGTCTGGATGAATACGAATGGGTAAAAGAATTTATAGTAACATATAAAAATGATCTGCCGGATGAATCTAAAAATAATATTTACATGTACTGCATGGCTTTGTATGAATTTGATATGAAGCAGTTTGAGAAATCACTTGAATTTCTTTCTAAAATAAAATATGATGAATTATATCTGAAATATGATTCAAAAATTCTTCAGCTTATGATATATTACGAA
Source organism: Ignavibacteria bacterium (assembly GCA_016709315.1). Lineage (GTDB taxonomy): Bacteria > Bacteroidota > Ignavibacteria > Tepidaquicellales > Tepidaquicellaceae > JAEUSI01. Next base: position 678,946 of record JADJMZ010000003.1, on the reverse strand, counting down.
ACAGGAGCCGAAGAATCTTTGATCTCTTCACTGGAAGCATACAGACACTTTCTGAGCAATAATAAACTTCTCCCCGAGAATAAGAAAGAGTTATACACTAATTTTTATAAATTTTTCAACAAGCTCTTCATTTACAGAAGCAAACAAAATAAATTCGAGCTTGAGAGACTTAAGCTAAGTATTAATAATGATATAAAGATTTATAATAAAGACTGGATCATCAGAAAAATTGATGAGCTTATCTGATATTTGATTCTTAATTCCTTTTTATTAAATGAAGTTACGCAAAAACTATTTTTTTCCCGATTTTAAATTTTATAAATCAGAAAAGTAATAAGATATTTTAAAAGTATGCTTATTTATCGACCTCCCCCTGCCCCCTCCTTGGCAAGGAGGGGGTTTGGGGGTGGTCTTCTATTTGAAAACTGACATTTGTGTAACTTCAATTATTAATTTATTATCAGTGCGGAAGTTTATCTCTGAACTTGCCATAGATCCAGGTACCGGTTATTGCCGAAAGAATCGTGACTATGACAACACTGTATCCGCTGCCTGCCTGAGCAAAAAGCGGTCCGGGACATGCTCCGGTAATCGCCCATCCCATGCCGAATATCAGCGCGCCGTAGATCTGTCCTTTGTTGAATTCCTTGTCTTCAAATGTAATCGTTTCTCCGTAAATGCTTTTCAGTCCGAGTTTTTTCACAATGAATACTGATATCGCACCAACAACGACAGCAGTTCCGATCACTCCGTACATAAAGAATGAAGTCAGCTGAAACATCTCCTGTATTCTGAACCAGCTTATGATCTCCGCTTTTACAAACACTATTCCGAAAATAATTCCTACCAAAGTATATTTAAGATTATACCACCACGGATGAATAAGCTTTGACTCATTTGTGCATAAAGTATCCTGATGCCGTAACTCAATTTCTTCCTGAGTTTCTATATGATCATTGAATGTCATTTTACTGAATTAGTTTAAAAATTAATGGAATGAATATGTTTGCAGAGATGAATCCTCCTGCCATAAAGAATATCGTCGCGACAAGCGAAGCTTTCTGAAGATTCGCCAGTCCCATGATTGAGTGTCCTGATGTGCATCCTCCTGCCCATCTTGTACCGAATCCAATTAGTAATCCTCCGAATACAAAGAAGATCAGTCCTTTGAAAGAGATAAGATTTCCCCAGTTGAAAAGATCTGCCGGAAGCAGACTGTTGAAGTCTGTTATACCGAAGCTCTTCAGTGTCTCGATTGTCTTTGGAGCGATCTGAATTGCTTCACCGGGATTTGAAAGAAATGTTGATGCGATGAATGCTCCGATGACTATTCCTGCGACAAAGAACCAGTTCCAGATTTCTTTCTTCCAGTCATATTTAAAAAATTTTATATCACCGGAAAAACACGCTGCGCATATATGCCGGAAGGATGAAGATATTCCGAATTTTTTGTTGCCGAGTATCAGCAGCAGCGGAACGATCAAACCTATAATTGTTCCGCTGACAGCCCAGTGCCAGGGCTGTTTAATTATTTCAAGCATTTTTAAGAATTAATTTACTTTTTAATGAATAATTTATGTCTTACAGTTTGGATTGTTCTTTCCATGGTTATCGAGGACTAACATTAGCGTAACTTCAGTTTCAAATTATTAATTGTTAATTGTTAATTGCTCAATTTATTTTTTTGATGCACAAACAAAATCAGTTCTCGGTATCTTTGTCTCTTTTATCTTATCATATCCGCCTTCGACTTCCATGAAGTTTTCCCATCCTCTTGATCTTAGTATCGATGCTGCGGTCATACTTCTGTAACCACCTCCACAATGAATTATGAATTCTTTGTCTTTAGGAAATTCAGCTAAATTTTCGTTAATGAAATCAAGAGGAATGTTAATTGCTCCGTCAACATGCTCAGAATTGAATTCACCTTGTTTTCTTACATCTATTACAATAGTGCTGTCCTTATTAAACTTAGTTTCAAATTCATCAGGAGTTAATCTGTTTATGGTGTCTGCTTCTTTTCCTGCATTCTTCCATGTTTCAAATCCGCCTTTGAGATAACCAATAACATTATCATATCCCACTCTGGCTAAGCGCATTACAGTTTCTTCTTCTCTTCCGGGTTCAGCTATTATAAGCAATTGTTGCTTTACATCAGGTATTAATGATCCAACCCAGGGTGCAAATTGTCCGTCAAGCGAAATGTTAATGCTGTTGGGGATAAATCCTTTGCTGAAGAAAGCATCATTTCTCGAATCGAGCATTACTGCATCAGTTTCATTTGCCGCTGTTTCAAACTCTTCTGCATTCATTGCCTGAAGTCCGCGCTCCATCACAGTATCAATATTCTCATAACCCATTTTGTTTAAAGCGACATTCATCGGAAAATATTTTGGAGGAGGAAGAAGTCCGTCCGTAACTTCTTTCACAAATTCTTCTTCAGTCATATTTGCTCTTAAAGCGTAATTCATTTTTTTCTGTTCTCCGATTGATGAGATTGTCTCTTTACTCATATTCTTACCGCAGGCGCTGCCTGCTCCGTGAGCCGGATATACAACTACATCATCAGCTAATGTCATTACTTTGTCTCTCAATGAATGAAAAAGAATTGCCGCAAGCTGCTCCTGAGTCATATCAGCTGCTTTCTGAGCGAGATCCGGTCTGCCGACATCTCCGATAAAAAGTGTATCTCCTGTAAAAAGTGCAACATCCTTTTCTTCCTGATCTTTCAGAAGATATGATGAACTTTCCATTGTATGTCCTGGTGTATGAAGGACTTTTATTGTCACGTCACCTAATTTAAACTCTTCTCCGTCCTTTGCGACAATGCATTCAAATGCCGGCTGCGCAGTCGGTCCATAAATAATTTTTGCGCCGGTTGCTTTTGAAAGGTCAATATGCCCACTGACAAAATCAGCATGAAAATGTGTTTCGAAAATATATTTTATTTTCACTCCGTCTCGCTTTGCTCTATCGAGATAAGGTTTTATCTCTCTTAGCGGATCTATGATCGCTGCTTCTCCGTTGCTTGTAATATAGTATGCGCCTTGTGCAAGACAGCCGGTGTATATCTGTTCTATTCTCATTGTTTAATATTATTTTTTTTAAATTAAATTTCTTTTAGTCTTTTTTTATTTCGCCGTTCCATTTATTTATTCCGCCGGAAAGATTGTTAAGATTTGTAAATCCGTTTTTGCTCATAAGTTCACATGCTTTAGCGCTTCGGTTTCCGCTTCTGCAATAAATTATATAGTTCTTTGTAACATCAAGTTCTTTTATCTTATCCGAAAAATCAGATGAATTAAAATCTATGAACAAATCTGTTCCTGAAATATACCCGCTCTTCCATTCCGCCGGAGTCCTTACATCAATTACAATATAAGTCGAGTCATTTGTCATAGTTTTCATCTCATCAGCATTTATATTACTGAAAGCTGCAGTTGAATCTCCCCCGAATAATTTCTTAAAGAAACCCTGCTTTGTTGTTGACCCTGCAATAGTTGAAAGTAACAATGATCCCAGCAACGCTCCGTATGCGATTGAGATGAATTTGTTTGAAGTGATAGGGCATGTTCCTGATGTGCATCCGACAAATTTCCAGTAGAGAAATCCTGCAACTCCCCCGATTATTATTCCGATGTATGTCATAATTATTTTTGTTTTAGATTTATAAAAACTTCTCCGCCGTTTCTTGGCGCGATCGAGTTACGGCATTTTTCAAGAATATTTATGTGAAAATGCCTGCTGAATAAATTTCTGTATTCCTCTTCAGAACCCCCGAAAGGAGGACCCTGATTTTCAAACTCTTTATTAAATAATACTCCTGCAAGTGTGCCTTTATCAGAAAGTAGCGTTTTCATTTTCTCAGCATAAGCTTCACGCATTGAAGGATCAATAGCGCAGAAGAATGTCTGCTCTATAATGATGTCATAACTTCCTTCATGTTCGAAGAAATCCTGAGTAACAAGAGAAATGTTTTTGTCTGAATTAAATATTTTTTCAAGTTTATTCATTAAGACTCCTGATAAATCTAACAGAGTTATATTGCTGAATCCTGCTGATGAAAGATATGCCGCCTCATAAGCATTTCCGCAACCGGGGATCAGTATCCTTGCAGTTTTATCTTTAAGCTGATCTGCATATTCCCTGACAGGAACTGATACTTCACCAATGTCCCAGCCTGTTTGTCCTGATTCATACCGGCTGTTCCAGAAATTTTCATCGGATTTCACAATATTATTTTTCAGATTATTTAATGTCATGATTTGAATATTGTTTCCCTGAGCATTATATAAATTCCCATTACAAGTACGAACCATCCGAATGCGGGCTTTAGTTTGTCACCGTGTATTTTCTTAGCCAGTGTGCTGCCGGCAAAAATCCCTGCAACAGTGAATACTGAAACTATTAAAAGGAACATCCAGTCAATGTTCACTCCTGCGCTTATATCACCAGTAAATCCAAGCAATGATTTTATTCCTATGATAAGAAGTGATGTTCCAACCGCCTCTTTCATCGGAATTCCTGCAAGAAGCACTAAAGCTGGTATTATAAGGAATCCGCCCCCTGCTCCTACAAACCCTGTCAGTACACCGACAATTATTCCTTCAAGAAATATCAGAGTATAATGGTGACCGGGTTTCAGCTTTGACGGATCAGGCAGCTTGCTTTTTCTTATCATTGATACTGAAGCTGCGATCATCAGAGCTGCAAAAACTGTCATAATGAACATTGGTCTGGAATACTGAAAACTTCCTGATTGAAATATCACATCCGGCAAAGCAGGCATAATAAACTTTCTTGTTAGAAATACAGCAATTAAAGACGGTATGGAGAAAATCAGAGCTGCTTTCAAGTTTACAAGACCGTTTCTGTAATAATTAAATGAACCTGCAAGCGCTGTCAGTCCTACAATGAACAAGGAATATGATGTGGATATTTCCGGACCGAGTCCGAAAACATAAACCAGTATGGGCACGGTAAGTATTGAGCCGCCGCCGCCGATTAACCCGAGTGATACTCCTACTAATACCGAAAGTGCGTATCCGATTATGTCTGTCATGAGCGGTGATTTTTAGTATTGAATAAACTGCATGATTCCATGCATTCAAATATTTTAAGTATATTTCTGTCCTCAAGACGGTACATTACATTCATTCCCTGTTTTTCACATCTAAGTATCCCGCGGTCTTTCATTTTTATAAGATGATGTGATAGTAATGATTGCTCAGTTGCAGATTCAATTCGTTCCTGTATCTCTGTTACCGAAAGAGGTTCTTTATCTTCGAGCGCTTCCAGTATCTGAAGTCTGACCGGATGCCCGATAGTTTTTAGTATCTCAGCTACCCTGCTGATTTCTTCTGCTGTTAAGTGAACTGATGTTTTTGGCATTGCATTAATTTAATTACACAAATATATGAACATTTATTCATATAGTCAATACTTATTTTCCTCTCCTTTTATATTTTAGATTTTTAATTTTTGATTTCATTGCTTAAATGTTTAACTGCTTAACTATTAACTGCTTAACTGTTAAACTGCTTAACTGTTAAACTGATTTACTGATATTCCGGAAATACAAAAAATGACAATTGTCATAATCACCAATGACATTTGTCATAAGTAATTGAAAATGTAAAACTGCATTTTGTATACAATAAAAATTAAAGCCTCAAAAAATTAAAAATATTATTAAAAATTAAACAGGAGTTAAAAAAAGTTATGGAAAAAAACAACAGATTTACTGGTTTCATCCTGCCGTTCATTGTGATAATGGCGGTATCAATGTATTCTTACACGGCTTTTGCAGATATTGGCGGAAGAACGGGAAGAACATTAAAAACTTCAGCAAACGGTTGCAGTTGTCACAGTTCTAGAGATTTGTCTACAAACGTTACAATTTCAGGACCATCAACAGTCACAACAGGTTCTGTAAACACTTACACGCTTACAGTTACCAGAGCTACAAAAACTGGCGCAGGATGTGATATCTCTGCCAGAACCGGTACTTTAAATATAATATCAACAACCATTCATAAGTCCGGACTTGAACTTACCCATAATGATAACATTCCTATGGTAAGCAACTCGGCATCGGTTCAGTTTAGTTATACTGCTCCGGCTTCACCTGTTACGGATACAATTTTTGCTACAGGACTTGCAACTAACATAAGCAATGACGAGAGTGGTGACCTTTGGAACTGGGCTCCAGGTTTCAGAGTAACAGTAGTCGCTCCCCCAAAAATTCTTCATCTGACTGTTCTGATGGAAGGATTTTTTGATCCGGGTTCAGGAACTCTTATCAGAGACACAGCTAAAGTATATCTCAGAAATACATCACCCCCTTATGCAATAGTAGATCAGGCAAAAGCCTATCTGGATCAGTTGGGAAAAGCTGATTTCTCTTTTAATGTAGCTGCTAACGGCACACCTTATTATATAGATGTTCAGCACAGAAATTCAATTGAAACATGGAGCGCAGGCGGAAACAGTTTTACATCAAATTCAATGACATTTGATTTTACTACTGCATCAGCTAAAGCATACGGCGGGAATATGAAACAGATGGGAACAAAATGGACTATGTTTGGCGGAGATGTAAATCAGGACGCAACGATTGATGCATCCGATCTGAGTGATGCTGATAATGATGCTTTAAATTCAGTCAGCGGTTATGTCCCTACTGATGTAACAGGTGATGATTTTGTGGATGCAGGTGATGTTAGCATAATAGATAATAATGCTACTATTTCTGTGAGTGTTATAACTCCATAAATTTGGGATTTGGAATTTCGGATTTGGAATTTTTAGATTTTAGATTTTAGATTTTAGATTTACTTCCAAATTCGTAACTCGTAATTCGTAACTCGTAATTGAAACTCGTAATTGAATTAAGCCGGTGGAGAGATCTTCCGGCTTTTTTATTATTAGTTTTCAACTTGCACTTTTTCTTTAAGCACATGAAGCACAGGGATTTTCCTGATTCTGCTGTCAAGCCAGGGAATCAGATTGAATGCGTCAAAAGCGTTTTTCTCATAAGCATCATTTATAATTGCATTCAGTTCATTTTTCATTTCTCTGAACATGTCTTCAAGTTCTTTATCTGTCTTTATGCGAAAAGATCTTCTCAGATATTTCTGTATAATGCTTTCATATTTATAAACTCTTTGTCTCTTGGTGAAAAAATGATATGCGGATTTCAAAGCGTATTCCATAGAGTCTGTATAACCGAGTTCAAAATAAGATATAAGCTGAATGATCCTTGCATAGCACTGATAATCTTCCGAAAGATCCGTTTTGCCAAGATTAAAAATCTTATTGTTCCAGTACAAACATTTTTCGAAATTACTCTGTATGAAATTCGAGCAGCTTAAAAAGTAATAAAGAATAATCCTCTGATAAACTGTTATTTTTAATTCATACTTGTTAAGATTACTTTTAATATCATCTTCAACAGATATCAGTTTTGCAGTATTGGTATTAGAAATATATTTTGACAGCATCAGGACAGATACCGAGTAAAAAATAAATACTTTATTGGATTCGGTGATATTTTCAGGAAATCTTCTTTCAATGTCTTTTAACCTGGCTACCGTTAACTCGCAATCTTTATACCGTAGCGTTCTTGACTGACAATTAAGAAGATTATTCAGAGAATAAATATAGTTATCGAGTTTACCTGTGATTTTATTTAAGTTGTTTTCCCAGAGAGCAGCAGCGGATTTTGAGAATTCATAAGCTTCTTCAAAATTATGTTTAGTCAGATGATACTGCACATGGAGATTATAAAAAATATATTTGCTAAAAAAAGTTCTGGCATTTTTAATATCCTTCAAAAGCGGGTTCTCAAATGTTTTATCAAATTCCTTTAAATCTTCTTTATCTCTTGCTCTGCCCGAACCAAAGTTTCTTAAAAATATCCCTACTTTCTCATTCAGTATATAATAATCCAAAAGGTTTTTCTGCAGTTCAATAATGTCATTCTGTTCTGCAAAGAACTTTTCCGAATTAACAGTATATTCCTCTGCCGTATTTGTATATTTTCCTATAAGTCTTTCCGCATTAATGATTTCAAACTTTGCATTCAGCAAATCTTTTTCTGATGCTATCTTCATTGCGCGCTGTAGAATTTTAAGACTCTGATCATAAAGCAGTTTGTCAGAAAGTATTTCCGCCTGGGTAATCATATTTCTGACAGTAAAATTGTCTTTCGAATCTTTATTAAAAAAGGCGAGAGAATTTAGCAATGTATTGTATAAGTAATTTTTATGGAAGGAAAGATTTTTAATAAATTTCCCCGAATAACTTCCTTCCTTAACTTTTTTTTCATCATAATCTTCATTCGTATCTGTCTGTTTAGAAATTTCATCAAATAATTTCAGATAATTATTATCATCATCAGAAATGAATAAAATATATTTCTTTCTGAAAAAGCGTTTTTCTTTATCTGACATTGATTTTATAAGCTGAAATATCTCATCTGAGGATTTCATTCTGACTAAGGATAATTTGTAATTAGTTGTACAAAAATAGCGAATATCTTTTGAAATTAAGCATTTCTATTTCCTAAAAATTAAATCCTGACTAAGAATAGATTAATTTCGATTTTAATTTTAGATCAGATAAAAATATCTTTGTAAAGAGTTTACTGATTTATCCATCATCCCGGAATTGAGTTTGTAAAGTTCTTTAATTTTATCTGTCAGGGATGATGGAGGGCGAAAAGCGATGAGGGCTGGTTTATTAAAAATATTTCACACAGCCCCATTGCTGAAAACCCTTTTTATAAATCAAAAAGTTATTCATTAATCAATTAAACTAAAAGGAGTTACAATTGAAAAAAACCATCACATCCCTGATGTACATCTTCACATTTATTTTTTTAATTAACCTTTCCTGCATCAAAGCACAGATGTACTGGAATCAGGCAGCTTCATTTGCAGGTACTCAGACAAGTTATGCATCAGTTCCGAATTCATCTTCCGTAAACATAACAGGTAGCTTTTCAATCGAGGCCTGGGTTAATCCTTCAAACATAGCTAATAAAGGAGTTATTGCAAAAGGCGGATCATTAGGAACAACTCTCAGGTATGCAATCAGAATTACATCGTCAAGGGTTGTTTTGATAACAAACGGCGGACCGAGACTGTCCAGCAAGACAACTAGTCTTATTCCGGTAAATACATGGACGCATATTTCAGCAACTTATAATTCCGGTTCCGGAAATTTCAATATTTATATTAACGGAATACTTGACTCTTCTTCTGTAGTAGCAGGTGCTGCGCCTATTGCCAATACAGATTCCCTTTACATTGGAATCTCAGGCGCATCTACTCCATTCAACGGAAAATTAGATGAGGTCAGATTATGGAACAGGGAATTAACTGCAGCCGAAGTAAATGATTATATGCGGACTTCACTTGAAACTTCAAGCGGGATTTACAGCGGATTAGTATTATCAATGACGTTTCAGAATCCGGTAAACTCAAGTCCTTTTTCTTTCAATGATCAGTCAGGAAACGGCAATAACGGTAACGGCAGAAATGTAACTCAGTTCGATCAGTCATTCAGACCTTTGCATACAATTTCTCAAAATGAATGTCTGAAGTTTAACGGTAATAATGACTATCTGGCCGGAAATGATACTCCTGCGTTATCTCCGTCTCCTGATATAACCATCGAATGCTGGGTTTATCCTCAGCTTGATCAGCCGATGACTATTTTAAAGAAAGGAAACAGCTATGAAGTATATTATGACGGCGCGAGGATTAATGCAAAATTAAACGGTGTAAATATAAGCGGCGCTGGATTTCTTGCTCCTCAGAATAAGTGGAGTTATTTTATGTTTTCTTATAATTCTGCAACACATACAATTTTCTTAACCGGTAACGGAAATTCATTCGGAGGAGCTACGAGTGTTATAAATATTCCGGTTAATACTGATTCATTATTGATCGGCGGAGGAATTGCTGAAAGTGATTTCATCGGATACATTGATGAAGTGAGAATCTCAAACATTGCGGTTAACAGAGAAGAGTTCAAAGATTATCTATTTACATCCATTGATGTTAATAATGATCCTTTTCCATCAGCTCTGAAAGTAAATTACAGTTTCGACGGGAATGCTTTTGATAATGTAAATAACGGCGGACCGGAATTATTTTTCAGGAACAATGCAAGTTTCAGTCATCCCGGGCAATCAGAAGACGTGCCCGTATCTCCTCTTAACAGAAATGCAAATGAAAGTTTTCAGAAAGGATTTTATATGAGAAGACCTTTTACAGCAATTCCTTCGTTTGGATTAGTTTCTGACAGTTTAAGAATTAATTACGATGAACCGCTTACTGATCTTAATTTATTCATCGGTTTGAATCATCAGAACTTAAATGACCTTATCATTTATCTTATAGCTCCAAACGGAGATTCGGTCAGAGTCTTTAATAATAATTCTCCCGGCTCGCTTGATAATAATCTTGTAACGATTTTCGATGACAATGCCGACAGTTCGCTCATTAATAACAGATATAATTCATTTTATACAAAAATAAAACCTTCTGATAATTTAGGATCAGTCTTTAATGGAGATAATCCGGCAGGAATGTGGAAACTTCATATCAATGATATGGAAAGCGGAAGTACAGGGATTTTATACTCGTGGGGAATTCAGATCAACAATCAGCAGGAAAGAGATAAGAATTTAAATCTAAAAGCAATCATGCAGGGATTTTATGATCCGCTTACAAATCTGATGATACCTGATACAGTAACTGTTAATATCAGAAAGAAATTTTCCCCTTACAATATTGTCGAGACTCATAAAGAAATTCTTGATTCGACCGGTGTCGGAAGATTCAGTCTTTTGGGGACAGGGAATGTGGATGTTGACAGCCTGTATACTGTTCAGGTAATACACAGAAATTCCATTGAGTCATGGATAAACTTATACATAGCTTTTATTAATTATGAAAGCAGTCCCAATATGACTTTTTCATTCAATTCAGTTTTTGGAAACAATTCAATAAAAGTAGATAACACGCCTGTCGTATATGCATTATACAGCGGAGACGTAAACCAGGACGGAACTATAGACGCATCCGATGTAAGTGAAACTGACAATGACGCTTCCGCTTCACTAATCGGTTATATCAGAACAGATGTTACGGGAGATGACTTTGTGGATGCGGCTGATGTAAGCATAGTGGACAATAATGCATTCACAGGTGTAAGTGTTATTACGCCGTGATTTTGATTTTAGATTTTAGGTTTTGGATTTTGGATTTTGGATTTACTTCTAAATCCGGAACGAATATATACCTTCCCAAGCTGGGGCTTGGGAAGGAGAATAAAATTTCAATTCGTAATTCTTAATTCGTAATTCTTAATTCGTAATTCGTAATTCTTAAATTCGCAACTCGTAATTCGTAACTCACAACTCGTAATTCGCCCGCCTTGCCTTGCTCCGCCTTGCGCAGCAAGTCAAGAGCGAGGCAGGTATCTAGAAAAAAGATTGATTAAAAATTAAAAATATATAAAATGAGAATTAACAAAAGAATCATAAACATCATTGCTTTTTATGTAATGATAATAATTTTGACAAATATAAATTTTCAAACGGCTAATGCTCAGATGTTCTGGAATCAGACGGCATCTTTTGCAGGAAATTCTTCAAGCTATGTAGCAGTTCCAAATTCCTCTTCTATAGATATTACCGGAAGTTTTTCATTTGAAGCTTGGATAAATCCATCTTCACTAAGCGGCGCATCGAAAGGAATTGTATCTAAAGGAGGAGTGCTCGGAACTTCATTGAGAATAGGTGTCAGACTTGGTAATGACGGAAGATTAACTTTATCCACTAACGGAACTCCAAGGTTAATTTCAAAAGTATCTACGCCACTGGCAATAAATAAATGGACTCATGTCGCAGCCACTTACAACGCATCTGCCGGAGTTTTTAAAATTTATCTTAACGGAAGTCCTGACACTTCTTCAACAATTGCCGGCGCTGCGCCAACTTCAAATACTGATTCTTTGTATCTGGGAATCAGTGGCGCATCAACTCCTTTTGCTGGTCAATTAGATGAAGTGCGTTTATGGGATAAAGAATTATCGGGTACAGAAGTCAACACTTATTACAGGACTTCAATGGCGGAAGTAACAGGAGTTTATAATTTGTTAATTATGTCAATGACATTTCAGGATGAAAATTCTCTCGGAGCGGATTTTAATACAAGAGATATTTCGGGAAACGGGAATAACGGTAATGCAAGAAATATAACTGCTGTGGATCAAAGTAATAATCCGTACAGTACAATTCACAATAATGAATCTGTACAATTGAACGGAACCAACAGTTATCTCACAGGAAAAGACACTTCGACTTTAGATGCGAGCAATTCAATCACTGTTGAGTGCTGGGTTTATCCGGTTTCGAATGCTGCCTGTACATATGTATCCAAAGGCGAAGCTTCCCGCGTTTACTTTCTGGGATGGGACGGAACAAAGGTCATTGCAAAAATTAATAACACTACGATAAATGTAGGCAGTGCTGTAGTACCTTTAAATCAATGGTCTCATCTGGCTTTGGTTTATAAAAATTCAGGATCTTATAATTTGTTTCTTAACGGAAAATCGCAATTTGCAGGATTCAGCGCTCTTGGAAATATTACTAACAGTTCTGACTCTTTATACATCGGCGGAGGATCGGGTTCTTTAACAGAGTTTACAGGATATATAGATGAGGTCAGAATTTCCAAAGATCATTTTAAATCCAATTATGAAATTCTTACAAGCATGTATAATTCTGTTGATGCAGGAAATGATCCGGATCCTGTACTAACAAATATTTCATATAACTTTGACGGATTACTTGCTGACAATGTTAATAACGGCGGACCGAAATTAAGATTCGTCGGAGGTGCAAAGTTCAGTCATCCTGCAACTACAATTGGTCCTGTCTCTCCAATTAACAGAGATGAGTTTAATAATTTTTCAAAAGGATATTATTTAAAGACAAGTTTAACACATGTTCCAAATACCGCTTTTAATTCTGTATCTGAAACCACTTCAGACACGATAAATATTAATCAAAATGTTACAATTTCGGATTTTAATTTGTTTGTTGCAATAAATCATTACGCGACTTACAATCTTGATATAACTCTCATTGCGCCAAACGGAGATTCGGTAAAAGTGTTTGCTAATCATAGTGCTAACACAGTAAATCAGGGCTTAGTAACTATATTCGATGATCAGGCGGACAGCAGTTTATCAAATTCGAGATTCACAACTTTTTCACCTGTGTTCAAACCTGCAAATTCATTGAATTCAGTTTTAAGCGGAGACAAGTCACAGGGAAAATGGATATTAAAAGTTACTGATAATAATCTTTCAGATGCAGGTTCATCCGGCGGAATACTTTACGCCTGGGGATTTCAGTTAAATAATCAGACTGAAACAAAATTAAATTTAAACATCAGAGCAATTATGCAGGGATTTTACAATCCTTCGACAGATATTATGATTCGCGACACAATGAGAATATGTATAAGAGAACAATTAAGTCCTTACTCAATCATAGACTCGTCAATTTCATATTTGGACAGTACAGGTCTGGGTTTATTCATAGTTGATGCTCCTCTTTTAAAGACCGGAATACAGGTTCAGCTGAAACACAGAAATTCCATAGAGACGTGGACAAGCGGAGCCGGGATCTTTATACAAAACAATGATATTCTATACAGATTCAGCGACTTCGATTCAAGAGCTTTTGGTAATAATCAAATTCAGATAGATGCTTCACCTCTGCTTTTTGGAATTTATTCGGGAGATATCAATCAGGATGGAACGATAGACGCCTCTGATTTAAGCGATGTTGATAATGATGCATTAAATTCAGTCGGCGGATATGTAAGAACTGATGTAACGGGAGATGACTTTGTGGATGCGGCTGATGTTAGTATAGTTGATAATAATGCATTCATCGGGGTAGGTGCTATAGTCCCGTGAATTTAATTTGGAAATTGGAATTTCGGATTTGGAATTTATTGATTTTAGATTTTAGATTTTAGATTTACTTCTTATTCGTAATTTTTAACTCGCCCGCCTTGCCTTGCTCCGCCTTGCGCAGCAAGGTAAGAGCGAGGCAGGTAACTCGTAACTCGTAATTCGTAACTCGTAATTCGAAATTCCTAATTGTTCACAAAAGTCAGCGTTTATCATTGCCGCGGGATGAAAGTTTATTTATTTTGAACCTGTGATCAGGTTACAAAAAATAAAGAAGTACTTTAATTATCCGGACAGACTACGAATGATAGTTAGCATCATCACCGGCATACTTATAGTTATCTTCAACCTGATCTCAGGATTCCTTATAGTTTATATCTTTGCCGATGTAGTTTTAGGAATGATGCATCCTGGACCTTTAATTATGCTTTTATATTTTATACCCGGAATTGCTGCAGGCGCAGGAGTGCTTATAATATGCATAGTGATATTTGAATTACTTCTTAATGGAACAGAAATGGAAGAATACACTTATCTGCGTGTGGTTTTACTGGCTTCGATTGCTGCGTATCTTTTTATATTGTTTTGTTTCATTCTGATAGTGGCAACGAACACTATTGAAAGAATGATGACATTAATAAATTAGAATTAAGTTACGCAAAAAACTATTATTTCCGGATTTTAACTTTTATAAGTCAGAAAATTAGTAAGTTATTTTAAAAGTATTTCACTATTGACTATTCCCCCTCCTTGGATTGATAAACTGACATTTGCATAACTTCAGTAAAATGAGATAAAATAATCTTTATTCACTATTGCCTATTCACTATTGCCTATTCACTATTGACTATTCACTATTGCCTATTCACTATTCTGCAAACAAAGGAGTATTGTCAATATAAATAAGATAATCAGTGATCATATCTTCTTTCATATTGAATATATTTACAAAACTTACAGTGACTTTCCTTACATCGAGTCTTGTATATCTGACTTCGCCCTGCCAGATGATATTATTGCCTTCGTCCCAAAGCTGAACGATCTTATGCTCGCTGCTTTTTATCATCGTGAAAAAATACGTGACATAATCTTCAATGTTCTTTCTGCCTTTTACAGGTTCAGCATTTCCAAAACGAAATGTGCCGTCTTCAGTAATGTACTCTGAAAATTTCTTTGCATCCTTTGCATCAATGGATTTTGCAATGTCCTCTATTAGCTGACTTCTTTGCATTTAATTTTATACTCCGTTTTAATTTTTATTGGCTACAAAATTAATTATTAAATCCGATAATTAAAATGTTATTGTCAGTAAGCAGGGCGCAATTAGCAATTAGCAATTAGCAATCAGCAATTAGCAATTAACAATTAACAATCTAAAATCATAAATCTAAAATCGTAAATCAATAAATTCCAAATCCGAAATTCCCTGCCTCGCGGTTTACCTCGCTAAAGCGGGCAAGGCGGGCAAATTCCAAATCTTTTATCAGGGTGTAACTGCACTCACCGAATTAAATGCATTATTATCTACTATACTTACATCAGCCGCATCCACGAAATCATCACCGGTTACATCTGTATTTACATACCCGCTTACTGAATTGTATGCATCATTATCTGCAACACTTACATCAGACGCGTCAACTGTCCCGTCCTGATTTACATCACCGCTGTAAACAGCGAATCGCACAGGAGAGGCATCTGCCTGAATCTGATTATCACCGTATGCCTGTGTATTTGCTGTCGTGAAATTATATGTCATCGCATTGCTTACAAATGTTTGCGTAGTTTTACTCCACGTTTCAAGAGAGTTTCTGTGTTTAATCTGAATGAAATAATTCACTCCGTTTAATGTATTTGAAAATGAAAATGTTCCCGCACCTGCAGAACTTAAAAATGATTTTGCTGAATCTGTTACAGCATAAGGTGAAGAACTGTTCCTTAAATAAACTGTGACAGTGTCCTGAATCATTGTGTTTGTACCTGCATCATAAAATCCCTGAATTAACATTGTCAGATTCAATACTTTATCAGGTATTCCGTTTGATGGTCTGAAATTTCCGGAAGGACAAGGAACATAATTATTGTAATACTTCCAAGGACCGAATTTCTGATAAGGATTATTTACCTGATTATACTGAACTCTCGCTCTCCATTTGTATTCCTTTGAAGAAGTTAAACCTGAAATGTCATTGTTCAGCTGAACTCCGGTGATTGCAGCTCCAAGATCTGAATATACCCCGGCACCTGAATTTGATGTGCTGTTTGTAATTACTGAACCGCTGAAAGGATTTCCGTTATCCTTATATTCATAAACAATTTTACCATCAGCTCTGCCAAAAGGACTCTTGCCAAAAATATTTAATCTCACCTGACCGTTTGTACCTGTCAGTCCCCCCGAGGATACAACACTAGAAGAGCCGGGCTTATACTGCTGAATTGTTGATCTCAAAGATATGCCGTTATTTCCGTAATAAACAAAAACAGAACCATCATCTACAAGATTGTCAAAATAAGGCGCGCCAATTATTACATCTGAATAACCGTCACCATTTACATCACCTGCTGATGAAACACCTGCACCGAATTGAGCATTCGACTGATTACTCTCAGAACTCCAGTTTGAAGTTAAGGAAAGTCCTGCAGAAGATCCGTTATATTCAAAAACACTTCCTTCATCTGATTCTCCATTATTATAAAAATGAGCTCCTACAAGTATATCTGAGTAACCGTCACCATTGACATCTCCTGCAGAAGATACACCTGCTCCAAAACGTGAATCGGCCTGATTACTTTCTTTTGTCCAGTTTGCTGAAACAGACAGACCTGAAACAGATCCGTGATAAACATATGCTTTTCCTTCATTTGTTTCTCCGTTTGAATAAGCGTTTGCTCCTGCTATTACATCAGAATATCCGTCACCATTTACATCACCGGCTGTAGAAACACTTGTACCGAATCCTGAATTTGCCTGATTACTTTCTGCAGTCCAGCTTTGAGTAAGCGATAACCCTGTTGAAGATCCATTATAAACAAAAGCTCTTCCTTCATTTGTCTGTCCGTTATCATATGCCGGAGCTCCTATAACTATATCAGAATAACCATCTCCGTTTATATCTCCTGCGGTTGAAACAGAATAACCAAATTGAGCGACAAATTGTGAGACATTTGAATTCCAGTTTGAAGTTACTGATAAACCTGAAGCAGAACCATAATATGCATAAGCTCTTCCATTGTTATTAAAATTATATGCGCCAATTATCACATCGGAATATCCGTCACCGTTCACATCTCCTGCTGTAGAAACACTGTTGCCAAAATTTGAACTTGCGGAATTATTTTCTGCAGTCCAGTTTACAGTCAGCGACAATCCTGAAGCAGATCCATAATAAACAAAAGCTCTTCCTTCGTCTGTCTGACCATTATCATAATAAGAAGAACCGACAATTACATCTGAATATCCGTCTCCGTTTACATCTCCTGCGGTAGATACACTTATGCTGAAAAGAGCACCGGCCTGATCACTTTGTGCAGACCAGTTATGTGTAACCGACAAGCCCGTAGCTGATCCGTGAAATACAAATGATCTGCCCTCATCAGTTTGTCCGTCATCAAAATAAGGAGCTCCGACAATTACATCTGCAAAACCATCTCCATTTACATCACCGGCAGAAGACACACTGAATCCGAAGTATGCACTATTCTGACGGCCTTCTGCACTCCAGTTTACAGTTGATGATAATCCCGAAGCCGAACCATTATAAACAAAAGCTCTTCCTTCATCAGAATCCCCGTTGTCAAATAAATTTGAACCGACAATTACATCACTGAAACCGTCACCATTAATATCTCCTGCCGTAAAGACACTGTTTCCATAATTAGCCGATGCCTGATTGCTTTCATTGGTCCAGTTTGGAGCCGGTGACAATCCTGTCCCTGAGCCATTAAATACCAAAGCTCTTCCTTCACCCGCTTCACCATTGCCATAAGCCGGATTACCAACTATTACATCATTGTAACCATCACCATTCACATCACCTGCAGCTGATACACTGTATCCCAGTAAACCTCCGTTTATTATATCTTCATAAGTCCAGTCCGGAGTTGCCGAAATTGCTGAAGGTGATCCCAGGAAACAATAAACCTTTCCGACTGTTAGAAACCCTTCTGATCCGATAATAATATCAGAGTAACCATCTCCGTTAACATCACCTGAGGTAGAAACTGATCTTCCTAATCTTGCATTAGTTACGTTGCTTTCATATGTCCAGTAAGCCGGAGTTATTATTCCTGCAGGAGAGCCACGGTAAAGATGAACCTTTCCTTCAGATCTGCTCCCGTTTTCAAATTCCGGTGAACCGACAATAATATCCGAATATCCGTCACCATCAACATCTCCTGCTGTAGAAATACTGCTCCCGTATAACGCGCCTGCCTGATTTCCTGTCAATGTTGAGCTTGGAATTGTTTGTGATCCGGATGATGATCCGTGAAATACCAGCACAGATCCGAATCCTGAAGAAGAATTCGGATAACCCACTAAAACATCACTGTATCCGTCTCCGTTTACATCACCACCGGTTGAAACAATATTACTTGTTCCCGGACCGCCTGATAAAATACTGTTTGGAGTTGCCGATAATCCTGATGAAGAGCCGTTAAATACATTTGCTATTCCTCCGGTTCCTGTAGCAGCAGCATTGTAAGTATACAAAATTCCTCCGTTGCCTACTGCACAAGCTGAATCAGTTGCAGAAAAGAAAACACTTCGAAGATCACCGCTTACTCCCGAACTTTGCGAACTCCAGTTCGCACCGCTGTTTGTAGTTTTTAAAACTGTACTTCCAAAACCAACAGTCCATCCGACTGAAGAGGAAGTAAAATAGCATCCATAAAGATCCTGTGTAGTGCCTGAAATCTGAGGTGTCCAGGTTGTTCCGCCGTCTGTTGTCTTCAATATTGTTCCGCCGTGACCAAATGCCAGACCGTTTGAAGAAGAAGAAAAATATATACCTCTTAAAGTCTGCGTTGTACCGGATGTCTGCAATGTCCAGTTCGTTCCGCCGTTTGTTGTTTTAAGAATTCTGCCGTTTGCGCCTACGATCCATCCGTCTGAAGGTGAAGTGAAAATAATATCACGAAGCTCAGCCGTAATACCTGAGGTCTGAGCTGTCCAGTTTATTCCGGCATTTGTGGTTTTTCTAATCAGACCGTTTGCTCCCGCCACGAATCCTTCCTGAGTGGTTCTGAAATAAACACATGATAAATTAGCAGAAGTACCTGAAGTTTGCGGCAGCCAGTTTGCTCCTCCGTCCACTGTCACTTTTATTGTTCCTCCAAGGCCAACTGCCCATCCGGAATCAGGAGTTGTAAACCAGTTGCTTCTGAAATCATTTGTAGTAAATGAAGTTCTTAGTGTCCAGCTTGTTCCGCCGTCAGCAGTAGTTACTATAACTCCATTTGCTCCGACTGCACAGCCATTTAATGGCGATGTAAAATATATATCCTGAAGATTTTCTATTGTTCCGGATACCTGTGTTTTCCATGGAAGATTTATATTTCTTTCACCGACTATTACATCACTGTATCCGTCACCGTTTACATCACCCGCAGTTGATACACTGTATCCGTTATTTAATAAATTAGAATTTCCTTCTGAAGTCCAGTTCGGGGTAACTGATAGTCCCGTTGCTGATCCATAAAATACATATGACTTACCCGCATCTGTCTGTCCGTTGTCATAATATGGTGCGCCGACAATCACATCTGAATATCCGTCTCCGTTGACATCACCTGCAGTCGCTGCAGAAAATCCAAACTGAGCCCCTGCCTGATTACTTTCCGCTGACCAGCTTGGGGAAGTTGATAGCGGATCGATTGTTATCGGGTAAACAGCTTCTTCGTCATTAACTACGATGCTGAACTGTTTGGAATTTAGAATTTCGCTCGCCTCACGGAGCGGGGATTTGGAATTGTGTTTGTTTGCACTTGATTCGTAATTCGTAACTCTTAATTCGTAATTATTCTTTTCAAAGTATGCTCTCAGCTCCCGGCCGTTTGCATCCCAGCATTTCAATGCTGAGTATTTCATCTTATCAATTCCATTTTCATCCTTAAACATTAATGCATCAGAGCCGGCTATCATTTTCAATTTCGTAACTGCGGAAATATTTAATCTAAACTTTCCTTCACCATCAGGTCTTTTCTTAATAATAAAATCCTGTCTCATTCCTTCTTTTACATTTGTATAATCAATTCTAATATTTTCATTCTCTATATATGCTTTATTACCTGAAGCTATGATCTCACTTCTGTCCAGATCCCCGAAATCATAATTTGCAAATTGCAATTTTTCATTCCCGTTTTGTAAATCATGTCCGGCATCCAGAACCTTAAAATCAATTCTCCATTCATTTTCCGATTCAGATCTTTTGCTTTGCGATTCAGGAATTACATCCCGTGTTTTAGCAGTGAATCCGTTTTTATGGTAAATGAACCTGATATTATTTTTGCGATTCGGAGACTGATATTCACCAAGATCTTTGCTGTAAGTAATTGCATACTCTTCATCCTGAATGTTTTTAATTGCTTTGCCATACCAGTCCTGATCAATGTTTTCAGGACTTTTCTCCTGCTTCTCATTACGAAGATCACTTTTTATTGTCTCAGCGATTGTCGGCGGAACAGGACACTCAGGCAAAGAGAATTTACCGCTTCCGTTATTGTATGACTGAACTGAACTCTGTTTCAGATTACTAAAACTGAAAAGCAAAACAACCGAAAGTGAAAGTAGGAAAGTTTTCATTTTTTATTTATTTAAATTAATAATTTCTCTGCAATAATTTTAAATCTAAAATCAAAGATCTAAGATCAAAAAATCAACAATAACCCGCCATACCGGTGATGCCTTTATGAATATTTGTCTGCAGACAAAAATTCGGGTTATTGTTGAGTAATTAGGCAATAGGCAATAGGCAATAAGCAATAGTTAAAAGTTAAAAGTCACATTTTTATTTATATTATTACTTAATACTCATTATTAATTATTAATTATTAATTATTAATTATACAGACATCCGTAATAAAATACATCAAAGCAATCATCTGTCCAACTAATTTTTATTCAAAGTTTCACACCGAACAAACTTCAATATTATATTACAAAGTGCTATATTGAGTTGAATTCAGCATATTTATTATCACAACCTTCACACTCACAAAAATTTTATGACCAAAAGTTCTTTAATCGAAATATTAAGATCATTCGATAAAGAGGAATTAACAAAATTCGAAGATTTCCTGAATTCACCCTACCATAATAAAAACAGAAATACATTACGATTATTTACCGTTGTAAAGAAATATTTTCCTAACTTCAAAAGTGAAGAACTGAACAAGGAAATTGTATGGAAGAAACTATTTCCTGACAAGGATTATAATTACGGAGTAATGAAAAATCTGATACACGAACTTTCCAAGCTTTGCATGAAGTTTATAGTACTTGAAGAGTTTGAGGAAAACATACTGGAAAAAGATACAATATTAATGAATGGTCTGAACAACAGAAATATTGCGAAGCTTTTTAAAGTTAAGATAAATGAAATTGAAAGGCGCAACTCGAAAGAATCATTTAACAATGAGTACTTTTTTGTAAATGATTTTTATTCGGCTATGTCCAAAATAAGCTGGATCAAAATTTATCACGGCAAGGCGAATAATATCAATGCTGTTTCTACAAAAGATCTTGCTGAGGGTTCTGCAATGTTTGTTTACAGTTTTCTTATTTACCTTTTTAAGTATTACAATAATGTATTGAGTGATTCTTTAAGCAATAACATACCTGTTGACAAAAACATACTCGCTGTCTTTTTAAAGGAAATTTCTCCTGAGATAATAGATAAACTTTTAATTGTCGTTAAAGACCATTCCAAAAGAGATTTTAAAATATTAAATGTTTTCTGGAACTGGTGTAAGACACAGTTAAATCCGGGAAATGCGTCTATTTATCAGGAGTTCAAGAAATCTTTTTTTGAAAACATTAACATGCTTTCGAGATGGGATACAAAGGATCTTTTTATTTTAATGGGAAATTCACTGAGCAATTTAGATCCGGCTGAAACTGATATTGAGAAAGAATTATTTGACATTTCAAAGACAATGCTGGAAAGCAAAATAATTTTCAACAGGGACGGGACATTGACCGCAGCAGATTTCAATCTTTATATCTGGAGGGCTTTTAACGCAAATGATTACGAAGCAATTAAAAAATTTACTGTTACCTATTTAAATAAAATTCCCGTTGATAAAAAGGAATACAGCTGTAAAATATCAGATGCTTTTATATTCTTCGGAGAAGGAAAATTCAACGAAGCTCTTGAGATTATTTCAGCTTCAGAGCATCCTAATTTTATCACAAAAGTCAGAATGAAACAACTGAAAGCAAAGTGCCTTTATGAACTCAGTGAACAGGATATTTTTGAAAACGAATTTAAAGCAATGTATCATTTTTTAAAAAATAATAAGTCTCTCAGTAACAGAGTTAAAGCAGATACTAAAATCATATTTGACAGGATCAACAGATTGTTCAGACTTAAAGAAAACTTTGACAGATATGAATTTGAAAAACTCAATAAGGAAATTTCAGGATCTTCTTTAAATAAAGCTTCATGGTTTAATGTAAAGATTAGAGAATTTGCAGTTAGCAGTTAAGACTTTAATATTTAATTTAAAAAAGCCGGCTGATTTCTCCGCCCGGCTCTTAATAAAATTAAATATTACAAATTAAATCTAAAATCAAAATAAAATCTAAAATCATAAATCTAAAATCATAAATCTAAAATCATAAATCTAAAATCATAAATCTAAAATCCCTGCCTCGCGGCAAGGCGGGTAAAATCAAAATCAGGGTGTAACCGCACTCACTGAATTAAACGCATTATTATCTACAATACTTACATCCTGCGCATCTGCAAAATCATCGCCTGTTACATCTGTTGTAATGTAACCCGATACAGAATTAAACACATCATTTTCAACACTGCTGACATCCGACGCATCAATGGTCCCGTCCTGATTTATGTCACCACTGAAGAACGCATATCTCAGCGGAGCTGTATCTGCCTGCTTCAGATTATTTCCAAATGCCTGTGAAGATGCTGAAGTAAAATCATAATTTGAAATTCCGTTTAAGCTCTGCGGATTAGAACTCCAGGTTTCAATACAGTTTCTGTGAATTAATTTTATATAATAATTACCAATCGGAGAATTGTTGAATGCAAATGAACCTGTGTGTGTCACTGAATCTAAAATCCCTTTTGCTGAATCAATGACATTATATGGCGAAACGTTCGAACAGAGATATACTCTTAATGTATCGGATTTACTTTGCTTGTTTGTAATTGAATTATAATAACCCTCTGGAATAGCGGTGATATCTTGCCGCTGTTGGTGTTCCAAAAAGTTTGGTGAGTATCTTTTAGGAAATGTGAAGTCTTAGCGGAAACTTTTTGGTCACCAACAGCAAGCCTCAATGTAATTTAGCGCTTCGTATGGTAAGAGTTTTGTCGTTGGTGACCAAAAGTTTGCAGTGTGTGTGATTCATACTTTCAAGATTTACTATGCAAACTTTTGAAACACCAACGACGGCGAAAAATTCGAAAATCAAAACTATCCAACTGCCACACTGCCCAACTGCCACACTGCCCAACTGCCACACTGCCCAACTGCTACACTGCCTAACTGCTACACTGCCTAACTGCATCAAGGTGTAATCACACTAACCGAATTATACGCATTATTGTCTACAATACTCACATCACCGGCATCTACAAAATCATCTCCCGTAACATCTGTTCTGACATAACCGCTGACTGAATTGTATGAGTCATTATCAGCATCACTCACGTCAGAAGCATCTACCGTTCCGTCCTGATTTATGTCTCCGCTATAAATCGCATATCTTACCGGCGAAACTTCTACCTGTATCATGTTACTTCCATATGCCTGCAAAACAGAAGACGAAAGATCATAATTTACAGGAGTTGTTCTGGAAAATGCTATTGCACCTGTACTCCATGTCTCTATTGTATTCCTGTGTTTAACTGCAAAATAATAATTTCCGTCAGGAACACTAAACTTCAACTGAACTGTTCCGTCGGTTGCAACAACTCCGTTTGTCTGTTCTGCTGCTGCAAACGGCGAAGTAGAATTTCTCAATTCAACAGTGATCGAATCGCTTACCTGTGAGTTACTTTGTGCACTATAGAAGCCCTCGATAAACATTTTTAAGTTAAGAATTATGCTCGGACTTTCTGTAACGGCAACCGGACTGAAATTTCCGTGAATGTCCTGAGCAACTATGAAGTAATAAGAGATCCCGCTGAGAGGCGATGTGTCAGTATAAGTTGTTGTTGTAACGATCGAAAGCGGAGTCGATGTATTTGGATCAATAACCGGACTTACACTTCTGAACAAAACATAATTCAGAAAATCCGGAGCCGGATTGCTGCCCCAGTTCAGATTTACATTTGTACCTGCCGCTGCTGCAACAAAAGGTGATACCATAGGCGGAGCGATATTATCTAAACTGTAACCGCTCAGAATATTAGAGCGCCAGAAATTTCCGTTTGAATTTGAAACTGCCGTAACCCGAAAGAAGTAAGTATTATTTCCCGAAGTACCGGAATCATAAGCAGTGTGAATTTCTGCTGTGTAAAAAGAATTATATGTCCCCAAAACGGTCGCGACAGATATCCATTGATAACCATTAATATTTGGAGGAACGCTTCTGTCAATCTGATAGCTTATACCACCTATCTCACCAAATGGAACATCAAATCCGCTCTTAGTAAATTTCAGATTTAAATATCCGCCCTGGTCATTGGGTACATCTTTTGCACTAATTAAAATTGGTTTAACAGAAATTGCTGAACCTGTATATATATAAGCTCTTCCTGTATTTGATGAATATCCATAAGCACCGGCAATCACATCAGAATATCCGTCGCCGTTTACATCTCCGGCTGATGAGACCGAAATCCCAAAATAGTTGTTTGTTGTCTCGCCTGTCATTGTCACGTCTGCAGTATTATTCATTGAGACTCCTCCGAAATATATATATGCTCTGCCGATATCCGAAGAATATTTAAATGCACCGACAATCACATCAGAATATCCGTCGCCATTTACATCTCCGGCTGATGAGACCGAATATCCAAAATAGTTGCTTATTGTCTCACCTGTCATTATAACATCTTCAATATTGTTCATTGAAACTCCTCCGAAATATAAATATGCTCTGCCTGTATTTGTGGAATATCCCCTTTCACCGACAATCACATCAGAATATCCATCGTCATTTACATCTCCGGCTGATGAGACAGAATATCCAAAATTGTTGTTTGTTGTTTCACCTGTCATTGTCACATCTGCGGTATTATTCATTGATGCACCTCCGAAATATATATATGCTCTGCCGATAAATGTGGGCTGATCAGAATATCCATATGCACCGACAATCACATCAGAATATCCGTCACCATTTAAATCTCCGGCTGATGAGACCGAAAATCCAAAATAGGTGCTTTCTTTCTGACCTGTCATTATCACATCTGCAGTATTATTCATTGATGCTCCTCCGAAATATATGTATGCTCTGCCTTTTGCTGAGGAATACCCGGATGCACCAACAATCACATCAGAATATCCGTCACCGTTTACATCACCGGCTGATGAGACCGAAATACCAAAAATGTTGTTTGTTGTTTCACCTGTCATTGTCACATCTTCGGTACTATTCATTGATGCTCCTCCGAAATAGATATATGCTCTGCCTGTACCTGAAGCAAAATTTTGAGCACCGACAATCACATCAGAATATCCATCTCCGTTTACATCCCCGGCAGATGAGACCGAAACTCCAAAATAGTTGCTTGTTGCCTCACCAGTCATTGTAACATCTGCAGAATTATTCATTGATGTGCCTCCGAAATAGATAAAAGCTCTGCCGGTTCCAGAAGAATATTGATAAGCACCGACAATCACATCAGAATATCCGTCACCGTTTACATCTCCGGCTGATGAGACTGAAACTCCAAAAAAGTTGCTTGTTGTCTCACCTGTTATTGCCAGATCGTGAACTATATCATTTTTCATAAAGTAATCATATAGATAAACTCTTCCGGTATTTGAAGAATTTCCCCATGCACCAACAATCACATCAGAATATCCGTCGCCGTTTACATCTCCGGCTGATGAGACCGAATTCCCAAAATAGTTATCTGTTGTCTCACCTGTCATTGTCACATCTGCAATATTATTCATTGAGACTCCTCCGAAAAACATATATGCTCTGCCGGTATTTGTGGAATATCCCCTTGCACCTACAATCACATCAGAATATCCGTCGCAGTTTAAATCTCCGGCTGATGAGACCGAAAATCCAAAATAATTGCTTGCTGTCTCACCTGTCATTGTCACATCTGCAATATTATTCATAGCCGCGCCCCCGAAATATATATATGCTCTGCCGGTTAATGATGAGTATCCATGAGCACCAACAATCACATCAGAATACCCGTCTCCATTTACATCCCCTGCCGAAGAAACTGAATGGCCAAAATATCCACCTTCACCAGTAATAATTACATCTGCAATATTGTTCATGACTGCATCTCCAAAAAAAATGTAAGCGCAGCCAAGCCCGCTATAAGCATTTTCAGCTCCGACAATAAGGTCAGAATATCCATCTCCGTTTACGTCACCTGCTGAAGAGACAGATACACCGAAAGTATTACTTACAGCCTCACCTGTTAGAATCAAATCAGCAACATTATCCATACTCAAACCACCGAACAAGATGTAAACCCTTCCAAGATTGTTTGAATAATTGGGAGCCCCGATTGCAATATCAAAAAAGCCATCTCCATTTAGATCTCCTGCTGAAGAAACAGAATACCCGA
Source organism: Ignavibacteria bacterium (assembly GCA_016709315.1). GTDB lineage: Bacteria > Bacteroidota > Ignavibacteria > Tepidaquicellales > Tepidaquicellaceae > JAEUSI01. The sequence continues at coordinate 651,989 of JADJMZ010000003.1, read as the reverse complement.
GTCTATTACTTGTTGCCTCTCCTGTCATCGTAAGATCAGAAAATAATGTCCCGTTCATTCCATACTTATAAAGGTAAACTTTGCCTGTATTGCCACTGTAGCCCCAGGCACCGATTAATAAATCTGCAAAACCGTCATTGTTCAAATCTCCCGCCCCATTTACAGCTGATCCAAATCTGTCTCCGGCTCCTTCTCCCGTCAGTTCAATATCCTTTGCAGAGTTCATATTAGCACCTCCGAAATAGATGTATGCTTTGCCCACTACCCCTTCTTTATACCCGCCAATAACTATATCACTGTAGCCGTCACAGTTAACATCTCCGGGCATTGATACGCTGCTGCCAAAATTTATAGAGCCTGATTCGCTGAATGTTACATCCGGAACATTATCCATACTACCTCCTCCGAAATATACATAAGCAAAGTCGCGTCCATTGATATCACCCCACATTCCAACGACTACATCAGAGTATCCGTCACCATTTACATCTTTTCCACCCGATACACTCCATCCAAAGGCATCTCCGTTCACGGGTCCTGTTAAAATGATGTCAGCTAAATTGTCCATGTTTGTGCCTCCAAAATAGATGTATGCTTTTCCGGATTTAAGCGAACTTTGAAACTGATGCGCTCCGATTATCACATCGGAGAACCCATCGCCATTGACATCACCTGCACCGGAAACAGTCTGACCAAGTTCATCGGAAGAATTGTCACCAATTATAACAACATCTGCAAGGGTATCCATTTGTGATCCTCCGAAATAAATGAATGCTCTTCCCCGATTACCGTTATAGAATTTCTCTCCGACTATGATATCTGAGAATCCATCACCGTTGACATCGCCGGCATCAGAAATACTCGTTCCATAATTAGTCCAGCTTGCTCCTTCGTAAAGGACTACATCTTCGACATTATTCATTGCAATACCGCCGAAATATATATACACAATTCCGTGACCCCATCCCCCAAAAGTTGATATGGCAACATCGGAATATCCGTCACCGTTGACATCTCCAGCAGTTGAAACTGCAGCACCAAAGTATTCATTAGTTGAATGTCCCTAGAAAACAACATCCGGTTGAGTGTTTACATTGATTCCCCCATAGTAAAGATAAGCTCTTCCTGCATCGGTGCCGGCTCCGTCATTAAGGAAACCTCCGATAATAAAATCATCAAAGCCGTCTCCGTTTACATCACCTGCAGTCTTCGCATTAACACCAAACCGGTCATCGGCTCCAAACCCTGTCATTGTTCTTGTCTGAAAAGCATCTCCGCCCGGATCTTCAGGCGGAATTATCCTGCTCCCGTTCTCATCTGAGAATCCGAGGATCTGTTCCTTTGTATATCCGTCAGGAATTTTAATGTTGTTTTTGTTTTGGGGTATTGCCGTTGAGGTTAAAATGAAAAATATAAGGACAACGGGGATCAAATATAAAACTGAATAGAATTTTGTAAAATTCTTTTCCATTTCTAAATCCTCCGATTTAAGGTTGGTGAATCTATCCAATTTCCCTAAACTCTTTTACTGTGACACTTATGAGTAAGTAAATAGTTTTGAAACCAGGATATGATCTGTGCGAAAAGAACTCAGGGAATTGTATACAATTACATTCGAACTTAGCGTTGACCTCAATTAATTAAAATGCAATATTTAATGCCCTGTTCACGATCTTTGTACCGGAATTTGTTTGGATTTAAGATTTTGGATTTAATACAGTTTGACTCCTGGACCTGATATCTGACTTCGGAGTTTGATATGATGCTTCTGTTTTAATAAAAAGGTTCGCTTTCATTTAAAGTTAAAACTATTTCCATTGATGAAGATTGAACTTCAAAATTAAAGGAACCTAATATGAATTAAGAATTTCGTATTATAAGTCATTAGTCAAATCTAAAATTTAAAACCTAAGATCTGAAATCACAACAATTCCGCGCCCGCCTTGCGAGGCAGTCTTCGCGAGGCGAGCAAATCCGACATTCGAAATTCCCTGCCCCGGGGTTTTACTCGCTGAAAGCGGGCAAAGCGGGCAAGTCAAGGTAAAACTATGCTCACTGAATTGTAAGCATTATTATCCACAATACTTACATCTCCGGCATCTACAAAATCATCTCCCGTTACATCTGTTCTGACATAACCCGATACTGAATTAAATGCGTCATTATCAGTCTCACTAAGATCAGAAGCGTCTATTGTTCCGTCCTGATTAATGTCTCCGCTGTATATTGCGAATCGTACCGGCGAAGTATCTACCTGTATCATGTTACTTCCATATGCCTGTGTTGATGATGAAGTAAAATCATAGTTCATTACAGTCCCGGAAACAAACTGCTCTCCTCCTGATCTGCTCCAGGTTTCAATTGTATTCCTGTGCTTTATCACTATGTAATAATTTCCGTTAGGAGCATTGAAAAATTTAAATGATCCGATGAATGAAACTGAATCTATGACAGAAACTGCTGAATCAATTACATTGTACGGAGTTACGTTAAAATGTAAATATGTTTTTACCGTGTCTTTCATATTCAGCAATTTGGAAGAAATATTGTAATATCCTTCAGGAATTATGCTGATATAAATGTTTGACACGGTATAAGTAATTACTGCTTCATTAGACAAAGAACCAATGTTCCCGTGAATGTCTTCAGCAGTTATAGTGTAAACATAAGTCGAATCAGGCATAATAGCATTGTCATTAAAAAACAATGTTCCGGAAACCCCGATCTTAATTCCGTTTCTGTAAACAATATATTGCCGCAGATCATTTTCTGCATTTGCATTCCAGTCCAGTCTTACAACATTAACAAGCAGCATGCCTGTGAGATTTTGAGGAGGCAAAGGTGCCAGATTATCCACGCTGTAACCGTTTCGGATATCTGACCGCCATGTCTCTCCGGGTGTATTCGTATAAGCAGTAACTCTGTAACTGAACATTGCATTTCCGGATGATCCGGAATCGGATGCTGTCCTTGCTTCATAATTATAGACAGTATTATGAATTGCAGGAACTGTTCCGGCAACTACCCAATTTAAACCATACATGTCAGTTATCGCGCTTCTTTCAATTACATAGTTTGTAACCAATCCGTTTATGTTCAGATCATAAGCGCTTCTGGCCCATCTTACATTTACATAACCACCCTGATCATCAGGGACATCATTTACAGATATGAGTGCGGGTATTACACCCGGAGATGAATTCAGATAAACATAACTTCTGCCAGTATTGGAATTGTAATATGCAGCTCCTGCGATCAGATCAGCGCTTCCGTCACCGTTAACATCTCCTGCAGAAGCGACAGAGATTCCGTAATAAATATTTGCAGCTTCACCTGTCATTGTTACATCAGCGATATTATTCATCGCAGCTCCTCCAAAAAATAAATATACTCTTCCTGTAGAATTATTATATCCATGAGCTCCAACAATAATGTCAGAGTAACCGTCTTTGTTCATATCGCCTGCCGGTGAGACTGATATCCCGAAATAATTTTGAGTTGTTTCCCCTGTCATTATTACATCAGAAGCATTATTCATATTCGATCCGCCATAATATAAATATGCTCTTCCTGTGCTGCTGCTGAATAAAGAAGCGCCGATTATAACATCCGAATAACTGTCACCGTTGACATCGCCTGCTGAAGCAACAGAGACTCCATACTTAATTCCGGAAGTTTCGCCTGTCATTGTTACATCTGCAGTATTATCCATTACAGCTCCTCCATAAAAAATATATGCTCTGCCGGTGTTAGAAGAATAACTCCAGGCTCCGATTAATACGTCAGAAAATCCGTCTCCGTTAACATCGCCTGCCGGTGCAACTGACGCTCCGAAATTATTGCTTACCGCTTCGCCTGTCATTGTAACATCAGCTGTGTTATTCATGCTTGAACCGCCGTAAAACAAATATGCTCTTCCCATAGAAGTGTTATAGTCATTGGCTCCGACGATCACATCGCAGTACCCGTCGCCGTTCACATCTCCGGCTGAAGCAACTGAATATCCGAAACTGTAATTAACCGCAGGACCAATCATCAGGACATCTACAACATTATTCATACTTACGCCGCCATAGTATATTCCTGCTTTTCCGGTATAAGAACTGTATGCATAAGCGCCTATTATCACATCACAATACCCGTCTCCGTTAACATCTCCTGCTGAAGCAACAGACCAGCCAAAGGAAATATTCGGACCGTCACCGCTTATCGTTACATCGGCAACATTGTTCATATCCGATCCGCCGTAGAAAATGTACGCCCTTCCCGTATTTGTACTGTATCCGGGAGCTCCGATTATCAGATCACAATAACCGTCGCCATTGACATCGCCTGCTGAAGCAACTGAATATCCGAAGAGATTGGATGTAGTTTCACCTGTCATTAATAAATCGGAATAAAGATTTCCGCTCATGCCATACATATAAAGATACGCTTTACCTGTATTACTGCTGTAACCGTACGCACCCACAATTATATCTGAATATCCGTCACCGTTCACATCGCCTGCTGATGCTGCTGAAAAACTAAAACGATTATTTACTCCCTCACCGGTCATTATAAAATCCGGAGTACTATTCATTACTGATCCGCCGTAAAAGATAAATGCTCTTCCCGTAAATGAACTGTAGAGGTCTGATCCTACAATGACATCACAGTAACCATCTCCGTTAACATCTCCGGCTGATGCGACTGAAACACCGAACTGATAATTGGTTGCCGGACCGGTTAATATTACATCTGCCGTATTGTTCATGGTAGCCCCGCCGAAATATATTCCGGCTTTTCCCATAGAAGAGTTGTAAGTTGGTGAAGGTACAATAATATCATCATACCCGTCTCCGTTCACATCACCTGCTGTAGATACTGACCATCCAAAATACATATTTGCTGATTCTCCTGTTATTGTCAGATCAGCAGTATTGTTCATACCTGCGCTTCCATAAAAAACATATGCTTTTCCTGTAAAGAAATTATATCCATATGCTCCGACTATTACGTCACAATATCCGTCTCCGTTCACATCGCCTGCAGATGAAACAGAATAACCAAAATTATTATTAACAGCTTCACCTGTCATTGTGACGTCTGCAATGTTATTCATACCTGAACCTCCGTAAAATATATACGCCCCTCCTGTTTGGGAATTATATGCGTTTGCTCCGACTATCACATCGCAATATCCGTCACTGTTTACATCTCCTGCTGATGCAACAGAATATCCAAAGTAACTTGCAGTATCACCTGTCATAATTACGTCTGCAGAATTATTCATTCCAGCTCCTCCTAAAAATATGTATGCTCTGCCTTTATTGGAATATGCAAAAGCTCCGACAATTACATCCGAATATCCGTCACCGTTCACATCTCCTGCAGAAGAAACTGAAAATCCGAAATAGTTCATTGCTGATTCTCCTGAAAGAGTTATATCCGCTATAGTATTCACATTCAATCCTCCGTAATATATATAAGCTCTTCCTGCATTTACGGCAATGCCGTCATTATAAGGAGCGCCTATTATAATATCATCATATCCGTCACCGTTTACGTCTCCTGCAGAGCTAACTGAATTTCCGTAACTATCGCCGGTATTAAATCCTGTGAAGTTCCTGGTCTGATATGCATCAGATGTTGTATCATCAGGCTGGAAGATACTCATCCCGTTCTCATCTCTGAAACCGAGTATCTGTTCCTTTGTGAATCCTTCAGGGATCACGGAATTATTTTTCTGCTGTGAGAATGCTGTCGAGGTAAAAACGGATAATAAAATGACTATGGGGATTGAGGAAAACACCGGAAAAAATTTAAAGAAATACTTTTTCATTTCTTAATCCTCCGAGTTAAAGTTAAATATTTTATACAACTTCCCCGAAGTCTCTGTTGCTTTGGATCTATTGAGCGGAGTATATCAGTATTAAGTTAAAACTAAGTTAATTATTTAAAGAACATCGAAGAATTGTATATCCTTACTTACGAAATGTAACTTCACTCCCGGCAATTAGAAATGCAGAATTTAATGACAATTCAAAACACTTAACTTTTCTTAGATTTTGATTTATGAATTACGAATTTTGAATTATGTGATATAAATCTAAAATCATAAATCCCCGCCCGCCTTGCGAGGCAGGCTCCGCGAGGCGAGAAAAATCTAAAATCAAAGCAAGTATATATTGGGATTAAAAGTTAAAATTATTCTCCGCATTAAATAATTCAACTCCAGATCATTTGATTCAATTTCTTCAGTCCGGGAACTTTCAATCAAAGCATCATTGTTGTTTAAATCTAAAGAAATAATTTTTACATAAATGTCAGCAATAATTAAAAATATAAAAATTAACAGACACAATGCCGGGAAAGCTGCAGCATTAAATCAACTATCTAAAACAATTAAGAGTATCTTCGAAACAAGTGGGAAGATATTCGGAACAATTGGCGAGTCTTCTGTTAATAGTAGCAGGTCTTCTGTTAATAGTAACAGATCTTCTGTTAATAGTAACAGATCTTCCGTTAATAGTAACAAGACTTCCGTTAATAGTAGCAGGTCTTCCGTTAATAGTAACAGGACTTCCGTTAACAGTAACAGGACTTCCGTTAACAGTAACAGGACTTCCGTTAACAGTAACAGGACTTCAGTTAACAGTAACAGGTCTTCTGTTAATAGTAACAGGTCTTCTGTTAATAGTAACAGGTCTTCTGTTAATAGTAGAAGGTCTTCTGTTAATAGTGGCACTGCTTCTGATAATAGTAACACTGCTTCCGTTAAAAATAAGTTATTTTTTAATAAGACTAATCATACTTTGAAACAGATTTCCAAATCACCGGAATTCAATGAGATTATATCAAATGCAGACGAATATCTTCACTATGCCAATGAGATTTTATTCTGCGTAAGCAATACCTCAGTAACATTGAACCTGATATTATTCAGGATCAGCAGCAGCGGTCATCTGACCGGAATTATCATTATCATTTTCAAAAATGCGGATAAACCGGTGTTTTTTATCTGCCGCATTGAGAATGCAAAAATATTCGACGGAGTAATCGAACGATACTGCGGCGTCCCTCCATAGTTTTTAAAATTTATTTATTTCGTTTACTGAACAGGTTATGATTCTGTTTCCACAGTAACTGAGTACGAATGTTTTTTGTCAGGATATGGCGGCATTACTTTAATAAAATAAAATTTTAAAAACTTAAATTTAACAAAAATCATGGCAACAAATAAAAGCGCTTCATATGAAGCAAGATTAAAAAACAGCAGGGATCTTGCATTTAAGATTAGTCAATACTCAAGATACCAGCCGACATCTGAAGAAATAAAGAAAGAAAACCTTCCGGGATTTATTGAAAATGTCGAAACAGCAATGACAGATTTCAGGAATTCCATAGGGGCATTATCAACAGAAAGAAAAGAAAATAATTTATTATTCAGTGAAATGGTGCTTTCAGCAAGAAACATCAGATCAGAAATCGGTGAATTGAAAGGAACTGATTCAATACAGTACGAACAGGTCAATTCCATAGTAAAGCTTATTACCGGTGAGAACATTTCACTTCATAACATGAGAAAGAAAGAAAATATAAAAATCCTGAAGGAAGGAGAGCCTGTCCCTGAAAATTCATCTGTCTCACAGCTCGATCAAAAATCAATGCTGGGAAATTACAGAGCGCTTACCGGATTGTTAAGAAGCTTTACATTTTATGTTCCGGAAGATGAATCTTTAAGCATAGCTTCACTTGAAACACTGGAAGCAAAGCTTACAGGTTCGCTTGACAGGATCACACAAAAAGAGGCAGCTTATACAAATCAGAGAAGCAGGATAATCAGTTACTTTGATGAAAAGAATGGTTTGCTTGACAGGGCAAAAAGGGCAAAGATGCATGTCAGAAGAAAGTATGGCCATAAATCGCCTGAATACAAGGCGCTGGTAAATAAGAAATACTAAGCAGCATGAAAAAGCGGGTTAACAGCCCGCTTTTTTTTATTATGAATAAAATATTACTGATTAGATTTAAAATTTAAATCTAAAATCATCAATCTAAAATTCCTGCCTCGCGGCAAGGTGGGTAAAATCAAGATCACGGCGTCACAGCACTCACTGAATTGTAAGCATTATTATCCACTATGCTCACATCTCCCGCATCCACAAAATTATCACCGGTAACATCAGTTCTGACATAACCGCTTAAAGAATTATAAGCGTCATTATCAGTCTCACTTAGATCAGAAGCGTCTATCGTTCCGTCCTGATTAACATCTCCGCTGAAGATTGCATATCTTACAGGTGAAGCATCCGCCTGTATCAGATTACTTCCGAATGCCTGAGTTAAAGAAGATGAAAGATCGAATGAAGCGGGTGTTGTCCTCGAAAGCGCAATTGCGCCTGAGCTCCATGTTTCAATACTGTTTCTGTGTTTTACTGCAATGTAGTAATTGCCGCCGGGAGCATTGCCGAATTTAAGCTGAACTGTTCCGTTTGCTGATACTATTTTACTTGACTGATCTGCCAATGCAAAAGGCGATGTTGAATTTCTGAGTTCAACGAGTATCGTATCACTCACCTGGGAATTGCTTCCTGCATTATAGAATCCTACAATAAACATTGTAAGATTTAATGTAATGTTCGGGTTTTCCGTGACTGCAACCGGACTGTAATTTCCGTGAATGTCCTGTGCTACTATGAAGTAGTAATACACTCCGCTGAGTGGCGAAGTATCAAGGTAAGTTGAATCTATAGTTGTTGCAAAAGGAGTTTCAGTATAAGGATCAATTGACGGACTTATACTTCTGAATAAAATGTAATTCATAAGATCGGGAGCAGAACTTCTCTTCCAGTTCGTTCTTACATCAGGTCCGGAAGAAACTGCTGTAAAAGGTGACACCATGAGCGGTGCTATATTGTCAATACTTCTGCCTGAGAGGATAGCAGAACGCCAGTATTGAGAAGGTAATGATGTTCTGGCTGTAATTCTGAAAAAGAAATTACCGCTGTTATTTGATGTCGAATCAAAAGGTGTTGATGCATTGTATGAATAAAAAGGGTTTTTGTTTGAAGTAATGCTGGCGATACTCACCCATGCGAAATTACCACCTGATGGAGGAAAACTTCTTTCTACTATGTAATTAGTGATCATATCATTTCCATTAACATCATAAGAACTCCTTGCCCATTTGAGATTTACATATCCGCCCTGATCATTCGGTACATCCTTCACATAATTCAAAATCGGTTTTGCACTGATGGCAGAACCATAGTAAACATAAGCTCTGCCGGTAAATGAAGAATATCCATCTGCACCTATAATTACATCAGAATATCCGTCACCGTTTATATCTCCTGATGAGACCGATCTTCCAAAGTAGTTGCCTGTTGTCTCACCTGTCATTGTCACATCTGAAGAATTATTCATTGATGCTTCTCCGAAATATATATATGCTCTGCCTGTATGTAATGAATATTCTTCTACACCTACTACCACATCAGAATATCCGTCTCCGTTTACATCACCGGCTGATGAAACAAATCCTCCAAAATAGTCCCCTATTGTCTCACCAGTCATTGTCACATCTGCAATATTATTCATTGATAATCCTCCGAAATATATATATGCTCTGCCGGTAGATGAAGAATAACTTAATGCACCGATAATCACATCGGAATATCCATCTCCGTTCACATCTCCGGCGGATGAAACTGAATATCCAAAATAGTTGAGTGTTGCCTCTCCTGTCACAGTCACATCTGCAATATTATCCATTGATGCTCCTCCTAAAAATATATATGCTCTGCCGGTAGATGTGGAATATCCAGATGCACCGACAATCACATCAGAATATCCGTCACCGTTTACATCTCCGGCTGACGAAACTGGAAGACCAAAATTGTTGCCTGCTGCCTCACCTGTCATAGTCACATCTGCAATATTATTCATTGATGCACCACCAAAAAATATATATGCTCTGCCGGTTGATGAAGAATAATTAATTGCTCCGACGATCACATCAGAATATCCGTCGCCGTTTACATCTCCGGCTGATGAGACTGAATATCCAAATGAAATGCCTGCTGCCTCACCTGTCATTGTCACATCTGCAGTATTATCCATTAATGCTCCTCCGAAATATATATATGCTCTGCCGGTTGATGCAGAATAACCATCTGCACTGATAATCACATCGGAGTATCCGTCGCCATTCACATCGCCTGCTGACGAGACTGAAGCTGCAAAATAGCTTGATGTTGTCTCACCTGTCATAGTCATATCTGCAACATTATCCATTGATGCTCCTCCGAAATAAATATATGCTCTGCCGGTATATGAAGAATATCTATAAGCACCTACGATCACATCAGAATATCCGTCGCCGTTCACATCGCCGGCTGATGAGACCGAATATCCAAAATAGTCGTTTGCAGTCTCACCTGTCATTGTCACATCCTGTGTAATTTCATTTCTCATCTGGTAATCATACAAATAAACTCTCCCGGTACTTGAATATCCAAATCCACCTACAATCAAATCCGGATATCCGTCTCCGTTAACATCGCCTGCAGATGAAACCGAACAACCAAAACTGTTGCCTGTTGTCTCACCTGTCATTGTTACATCTGCAAAATTATTCATTGATACTCCCCCGAAATATATATATGCTCTGCCGGTAAATGAAGAATAACCGGAAGCACCGATTATCACGTCGGAATAACCATCTCCGTTTATATCTCCTGCTGATGAGACCGAAATTCCAAAATAATTACTTATTGTCTCACCTGTCATTGAAACATCTGCAGCATTATTCATTGATGCTCCTCCGAAATATATATATGACCTACCTCCATTTGAAGTATAACCCCAGGCACCAACGACCACATCAGAATAACCATCTCCGTTAACATCTCCCGCTGAGGAAACTGAACTTCCGTAATAATTGTCATTTGCTTCGCCTGTCATTATTACATCTGCAACATTATTAATTGATACTCCTCCGTAATATACGTATGCTCTGCCTGTATATGAAGAATATCCGTCAGCACCTATGATCACATCAGAATATCCGTCACCGTTTACATCTCCGGCTGATGAGACTGATAAACCAAAATCATTACTTGCTGCCTCTCCTGTCATTGTCACATCCGCAATATTATTCATTGACGCTCCTCCGAAATATATATATGCACGGCCTGTAAATGAAGAATATCTATCAGCACCTATGATCACATCAGAATATCCGTCACCGTTTACATCTCCTGCTGCTGAGACTGAATATCCGAAATTGTTATTTATTGCCTCACCTGTCATAGTCACATCAGCAATATTATTCATTGACGCTCCTCCATAAAATATATATGATCTGCCTCTAACGGATGTAAAACCCCATGCTCCTACTACAACATCTGAATAACCATCTCCGTTTACATCTCCGGCTGTTGATACAGAATATCCGAAATAGTTGCCTGTTGCTTCACCTGTCATTACCACATCTGCAACTGTATTCATATTTAATCCACCGAAATAAATATATGCTCTGCCTGTATTTGTCGAATATGCAGGCGCTCCGATAATAATATCATCATAGCCGTCTCCGTTTACATCTCCGGCTGAAGAAACTGATCTTCCGAACTGATAACCTGTACCAAGACCGTTGAATACTTTTCTCTGCATGGCATCACCTTCCGGGTCTTCCGGAATATTACCTGATCTTGAATTAGTATTTGTTTCAGGGATGATCCTGTTGCCGTTTTCATCACGAAGACTGTTAAGCCAGTCCTGTGTTACTCCGTCGGGAAGCGAATCCTTTTTTTCAGGACCTGGAGTGACCGGTCTGTCCGCCACAATAGAATTCTTTTTTTCCGGAAGTATCCAGTTGCTTTCTGCTGTGCATGTTAAAATTAAATATATAAATATCAGTGAGAATAGTTTAAAACTTCTTAAGAAGAATAATTTTTTCATGTTATTTTTTTAAAAAAATTTATTGAAATTGTAAATTCAAATTTGCCCGCCTCGCGAAGCCTGCCTCGCAAGGCGGGCTGGGAATACTTTAAATCAAAAATCATAAATCATAAATCAAAATCAAAAATCAAAAATCAATAAATTCCAATTCCGAAATCCCAAATTCCAAATTGAATCATGGTGTAACCGCACTCACCTGATTAAAAGCATTATTATCCACAATGCTGACATCTGCTGCATCCACAAAATCATCTCCTGTGACATCTGTCCTTACATAACCCGAGACTGAATTAAATGCATCATTTTCTGTCTCACTCAGATCAGATCCATCTATAGTACCTTCCTGATTAACATCGCCGCTGAAGATGACAAACCTAACCGGTGAAGTATCTGTCTGTTTCAGATTATTTCCAAATGCCTGAGATAAAGAAGTTGAAAAATCAAATGAAGCAGGCGTGGTACGAAAAAGCGCAATGGCACCTGAACTCCATGTTTCGATGCTGTTTCTGTGTTTCACTGCTATGAAGTAATTTCCTCCTGGAGCATTGCCGAATAGCAAAGAAGCGCTTCCGTTTGAAGATACAACAGCTTTTGCTGAATCAACTTTTGTAAACGGTGAAACTGCATTTCTCAGATATACATTTATTGTATCACTGATCTGGGAATCACTGACGGAATTATAAAATCCTTCTATGAACATTGTTAGATTTAATGCAATTGCAGGACTTGATGTTCCAGCCACCGGACTGTAATTTCCGTGAATGTCCTGAGCAACTATGAAATAGTAATACACACCGGAAAGCGGTGCAGTATCAAGATAAGTTGAATCTGCAGTTATTGCAAAAGGAGTTTCAGTATATGGATCAATTGACGGGTTTGTACTTCTGAATAAAATGTAATTCAGAAGATCGGGAGATATGTTTCTATTCCAGTTTGTTATAACATCTGGTCCGGATGATGAAGCCGTGAACGGTGACACCACAAAAGGCGCAATATTGTCAATGCTTCTGCCCGAGAGGATTGCGGATCTCCAGTATTGAGAAGGCAATGATGTTCTGGCTGTAATTCTGAAAAAGAAATTACCGCTGCTATTTGATGTCGAATCAAAAGGTGTTGATGCAATATATGAATAATAAGGATTTTTATTCGAAGGAATGCTTGCGATATTTACCCATGCAAAATTTCCGTCTGTTGGAGGGAAACTTCTTTCTACTATATAATTAGTTATCATATCATTTCCATTAACATCAAAAGAACTCCTTGCCCATTTGAGATTTACATATCCGCCCTGATCATTTGGTACATCTTTCACATAATTAAGAATCGGTTTTGCACTGATGGCAGAACCATAATATACATAAGCTTTGCCGGTATTTGAAGAATATCCATCTGCACCTATAATAACATCAGAATATCCGTCGCCGTTTACATCTCCGACTGATGAGACCGAATATCCAAGATAGTTGTTTATTGCCTCACCTGTCATTATTACATCTACCAAATTATTCATTGACAATCCTCCGAAATATATATTTGATTTGCCGGTACCTGAAGAATATCCAGATGCACCTACTATCACATCAGAATATCCGTCACCGTTAACATCTCCGGCTGATGATACCGAATTTCCAAAATTGCTGATAGTTGCATCACCTGTCATAGTTTCATCTGCAACATTATTCATTGATGCTCCTCCGATATATATATATGCCCTGCCGGTTTGTGAAGAATATAAAGGTGCACCTACGATTACATCAGAATAACCATCTCCGTTTATATCTCCGGCTGACGATACTGAATTTCCAAAAGAGTCGCCTGTTGCCTCACCTGTCATTATTACATCTGCAACATTATCCATTGATACTCCTCCGAAATATATATATGCTCTGCCGGTTGAAGTCGAATAACCTGTAGCTCCTACGATCACATCAGAATAACCATCTACGTTTATATCTCCGGCTGATGAAACTGATTTTCCAAAAAAATCAGATGTTGTTTCACCAGTCATTGTCAAATCAACAACATTATTCATTGACCCTCCTCCGAAATATATATATGCTCTGCCGGTATTTGAAGAATATAGATAAGACCCTACTATCACATCGGTATATCCGTCTCCGTTTACATCTCCGGCTGATGATACCGAATTTCCAAAATAGTTGCCTGAGGTCTCACCTGTCATTATCACATCCGCAACATTATTCATTAATGCTCCTCCGAAATATGTATATGCTCTGCCGGTATATGAAGAATATGCATAAGCACCGACTATAACATCAGAATATCCGTCGCCATTCACATCGCCGGCTGATGATACCGAATTTCCAAAATAGTTGTTTGCTGTCTCACCTGTCATTGTAACATCTGCAACATTATCCATTGATGATCCGCCGAAATATATATATGCTCTGCCGGTATATGCAGAATATCCAGGTGCACCGACTATTACATCAAAATATCCGTCAGCGTTTACATCTCCGGCTGACGAGACAGAATATCCAAAATAGTTGTTAGTTGTCTCGCCTGTCATTGCAACATCCTGAATGATTTCATTTCTCATCTGGTAATCATACAGATAAACTCTTCCGGTACTTGCGGAATATCCATATGCACCCACAAGCACATCGGGATTTCCGTCTCCGTTTACATCTCCGGCTGATGAGACCGAAACTCCAAAATAGTTGCCTGTTGCCTCGCCTGTCATTGTCACATCTGCAATATTATTCATTGATGCTCCCCCGAAATAAATATATACCCTGCCTGTTTGTGTTGAATATCCATATGCTCCTGCGATCACATCTGAATAACCGTCGCCATTTACATCTCCTGCTGATGAGACCGAAAATCCAAAATAATTGTTTGTTGTCTCACCTGTCATTGTCACATCAGCAATATTATTCATTGATGCTCCGCCGAAAAATATATATGCTCTGCCGGTATTTGTGGAATAACCGGAAGCACCAATGAACACATCGGAATATCCATCTCCGTTCATATCTCCGGCTGATGATACCGAACTTCCAAAATAGTTGTTTATTGATTCACCTGTCATTGTCACATCTGCAATATTATTCATTGATGATCCTCCGAAATATATATATGCTCTGCCGGTATATGAAGTATATCCATAAGCGCCTGCAATCACATCTGAATATCCGTCGCCGTTTGCATCTCCTGCTGATGAGACTGATATTCCAAACTCATTACCTACTGCCTCACCTGTAATAGTCACATCTGCAATATTATTCATTGATGCTCCGCCGAAATATATATATGCTCTGCCTATATTTGAAGAATAACCGGAAGCACCGATTATCACATCGGAATAACCGTCTCCGTTTACATCTCCGGCTACTGAGACAGAATATCCAAATGCATTATTTATTGCCTCACCTGTCATAGTCACATCAGCAATATTATTCATTGACGCACCTCCGTAATATATATATGATCTGCCCCTGACCGTAGAATAGCCATAAGCTCCGACGATCACATCTGAATAACCGTCTCCGTTTACATCTCCGGCTGACGAGACAGAACGTCCAAAATAGTTGCCTGTCGTTTCACCTGTCATTGTCACATCTGCAACTGTATTCATATTTAATCCTCCAAAATAAATATATGCTCTGCCTGTATTTGTCGAATAAGCCGGTGCCCCGATAATAATATCATCATACCCGTCTCCGTTTACATCCCCTGCTGAAGAAACTGATCTTCCGAACTGATAACCTGTGCCAAGTCCGTTGAATATTTTTCTCTGCATGGCATCACCATCCGGGTCTTCAGGTACCTGTCGTGATGTTCCCGGATCTGACTCCGGAATTATCCTGTTGCCGTTTTCATCACGAAGACTGTTAAGCCAGTCCTGTGTTACTCCCTCGGGAAGAGAATCCTTTTTTTCAGAATTTGCCGTGACCGATCTGTCCGACTCAATAGAATTCTTTTTTTCAGGAAGTATCCAGTTGCTTTCTGCTGTGCATGTTAAAATCAAATAAATAAGTATCAGAGAAAATAATTTAAAACGTCTTAAGAAGAATAATTTTTTCATGTTCTTTTTATTAATAATTTATTGAGATTGTAAATTCAAATTTGCCCGCATCGCGAAGCCTGCCTCGCAAGGCGGGCTGGGAATACTTTAAATCAAAAATCATAAATCATAAATCAAAATCAAAAATCAAAAATCAATAAATTCCAATTCCGAAATCCCAAATTCCAAATTGAATCATGGTGTAACCGCACTCACAGAATTAAAAGCATTATTATCAACTATGCTTACATCTGCCGCATCAACAAAATCATCTCCTGTTACATCAGTCCTTACATAACCGCTTAATGAACTGAAAGCGTCATTATCTGTCTCACTCAGATCCGATGCATCTACAGTTCCGTCCTGATTTATATCTCCGCTGAAGATTGCATATCTTACAGGTGAAGCATCCGCCTGTATCAGATTACTTCCGAATGCCTGAGTTAAAGAAGATGAAAGATCGAATGAAGCGGGTGTAGTCCTCGAAAGCGCAATTGCGCCTGAGCTCCATGTTTCAATACTGTTTCTGTGTTTCACTGCAATGTAGTAATTGCCGCCGGGAGCATTGCTAAATTTAAGCTGAACTGTTCCGTTTGCTGATACTATTTTACTTGACTGATCTGCCAATGCAAAAGGCGATGTTGAATTTCTGAGTTCAACGAGTATCGTATCACTCACCTGTGAATTGCTTCCGGCATTATAAAATCCTTCAATAAACATTGTAAGATTTAATGTAATGTTCGGGTTTTCCGTGATTGCAACCGGACTGTAATTTCCGTGAATGTCCTGTGCTACTATGAAGTAGTAATACACTCCGCTGAGTGGCGAAGTATCAAGGTAAGTTGAATCTATAGTTGTTGCAAAAGGAGTTTCAGTATAAGGATCAATTGACGGACTTGTACTTTTGAATAAAATGTAATTCATAAGATCGGGAGCAGAACTTCTCTTCCAGTTCGTTCTTACATTAGGTGCGGAAGACACTGCGGTAAACGGCGATACCATCAGCGGGGCAATATTGTCTAAGCTTCTGCCGGATAAAATATTTGAAACCCAGTATTCCGAATTATTGCCTGTTCGTGCCATGATCTGGTAGAACATAGTTCCCGTGCCGTTGGTTGAAGAATCTGACGGAGTATTGTCAGTATAAGTATAAAAGGAACGATTAGATGCGGAAATTATTGCTTTCTGCTCCCAAGAAAATCCTCCGCCTGAAGGCGGGTAACTTCTGTATACAATATAATCCGTTATTTTATTTATTCCCCTGACGTCATATCCGCTTCTTGCCCATTTAAGATTTACTTTACCGCCCTGATCATTAGGAACATCCTTTACATAATTCAGAATCGGTTTTGCACTGATGGCAGAACCATAGTAAACATAAGCTCTGCCAGTACCTGCAGAATAATTATCTGCACCTATAATCAAATCGGAATACCCGTCGCCGTTAATATCGCCGGCTGATGAGACTGAAATTCCGAGACCGTCATTTATTGTTTCACCTGTCATTAACACATCTGAAACATTATTCATTATTGTTCCTCCGAAATATATATATGCTCTACCGGTAAATGAAGAATATTGATTAGCACCGACGATCACATCTGAATATCCGTCACCGTTAACATCTCCGGCAGACGAAACTGATATTCCAAAATTGTTATTTGTTGTCTCACCTGTCATTGTAACATCAGCAACATTATTCATTGACGCGCCTCCGAAATATATATATGCTTTGCCGGTATTTGTGGAATATCCATAAGCACCTATGATCACATCAGGAAAACCATCTCCATTCACATCGCCTGCTGATGAAACAGAATTTCCAAAATAGTAGAGAGTTGCCTCTCCTGTCATAGTCACATCTGCAATATTATCCATTAATGCTCCTCCGAAATATATGTATGCTCTGCCAGTACCTCCAGAATATCCGTATGCACCAGTTACCACATCGGAATATCCGTCTCCGTTCACATCTCCGGCTGTTGATACCGAAAATCCAAAATTGTTGCCTGCTGCCTCACCTGTCATTGTCACGTCTGCAACATTATTCATTGATCCTCCTCCGAAATATATATATGCCCTTCCGGTATATGAAGAATAAAATGAAGCTCCGACGATCACATCAGAATATCCGTCTCCATTTACATCTCCGGCGGATGAAACTGAATTTCCGAAAAAGTCATTCCCAGTCTCACCTGTCATTGTCACGTCAGCAATATTATTCATTGATGCTCCTCCGAAATATATATATGCTTTTCCTGTAAATGATGAATATCCGATTGCTCCTACTATCACATCAGAATATCCGTCGCCGTTTACATCTCCGGCGGAGGAAACTGAATTTCCAAAATAAACGCCTATTGCCTCACCTGTCATAGTCACATCTGCAATATTATCCATAGATGCTCCTCCGAAATATATATATGATCTTCCGGTATATGAAATTAATTGATAAGCACCAATTATCACATCGGAATATCCGTCGCCGTTTACATCGCCGGCTGATGAAACCGAAAATCCAAAATTGCCTCCTTGACCTGTCATTGCAACATCCTGAATGATCTCATTTCTCATCTGGTAATCATACAAATAAACTCTTCCGGTACTTCCTGAATATCCGAATGCACCCACAAGCACATCGGGATAACCATCACCGTTTACATCGCCGGCTGATGAAACAGAAATTCCGAAAGAGTTGCCTGTTGCCTCACCTGTCATAGTCACATCTGCAGCATTATTCATAGAAACTCCACCGAAATATATATATGCTCTGCCTGTGCTTGTGGAATATCCATATGCACCTGCGATCACATCGGAATATCCGTCACCGTTCACATCTCCGGCTGAGGAAACCGAAATTCCCAAAAAGTTATTTGTTGCCTCTCCTGTTATTGTAATATCTGCAGCATTATTCATAGAAGCTCCTCCGTAATATATGTATGCTCTGCCGGTACTTGAGGAATATCCGTATGCTCCTGCGATCACATCAGAATATCCGTCACCATTCACATCGCCTGCTGATGAGACCGAAATTCCAAAATAGTTATTTGTTGCCTCGCCTGTCAATAATATATCTGCAATATTATTCATTGATGCTCCTCCGTAATATATATATGCTCTGCCGGTACTTGAGGAATATCCATAAGCACTTGTGATAACATCTGAAAATCCGTCACTATTAACATCGCCGGCTGATGAGACCGAAATTCCAAAATAGTTATTTGCTGCCTCGCCTGTCAATAATATATCTGCAACATTATTCATTGACGCTCCTCCGAAATATATGTATGCTCTGCCGGTACTTGCAGAATATCCGTATGCACCAGTGACCACATCGGAATATCCGTCTCCATTCACATCTCCGGCTGATGAGACCGAAAATCCAAAATTGTTGCTTACTGCCTCACCCGTCATTATCACATCTGCAACATTATTCATTGATGCTCCTCCGAAATATATATATGCTCTGCCGGTACTTGCGGAATAACCGTATGCACCTACGATCACATCTGAATATCCGTCTCCGTTTACATCACCTGCTGATGAGACCGATTTTCCAAAATTGTTATTTATTGTCTCACCCGTCAATGTCACATCTGCAACTGTATTCATATTCAATCCACCATAGAAAACATATGCTCTACCGGTATTTCCATTATTAACATACGCTCCCACGATTATATCATCATACACGTCTCCGTTTACATCCCCCGCTGAAGAAACTGACCATCCGAACCGATCTCCGGAGACAAGCCCGTTGAATATTTTTCTCTGCATGGCATCACCTTCCGGATCTTCCGGTATCTGTCGCGATGTTTCCGGATCTGACTCCGGGATTATCCTGTTGCCGTTTTCATCACGAAGACTGTTAAGCCAGTCTTGTGTTACTCCCTCGGGAAGCGAATCCTTTTTTTCAGGACCTGAAGTAACCGGTCTGTCTGCTACTATAGAATTCTTTTTTTCCGGAAGTATCCAGTTGCTCTCTGCTATGCCTGTTAAAAATAAATAAATGACTATAAGAAATTTGAAATTTAAATTAATGCTTGATGTAAGAATTTTAATTAAGTATTTCAATTTGTTTTTTTTCGTGGAAGGATTTAGGCAGGTGCAAATTTGAGTAAAATTCTTTTTCATAAAGTTTGGTCTTTAAGTTAAGAAATATATTTTGGGAATAATGCTGTTATAATTATTTTCTTTTATCAGGCGTCTTAATTCTCATATATTCTACTTGAATGTTATTGCAGTATTTACAACACACGTCTCCCGTTTGATCTTTACGTCTTACAAGATCTTGTTTTCATAACATAAAGATGCATACTGTTTTTTACAGACTTTACAACTTTCACAATTTTTATTATGGAAAGAGCAGCTACGGGTTATTTCTAATAATTTCTAAATTTTTTAAATTCAAATATTTTGAAATAATTTTACCTGATATGCTCATTTAAGATTAGTTAAGAGAGATGCAGATGTTGGATGAGTAATAAGTAAAATTTATATAAATTTAATTCCTTTGTTTAATTTAAATAATGACTTATACTAAGTTTATGAATTATAAAACAAATGAATTTTAAATGCAATCGCATTTGTTTTAAACCTGCTTTTTTAAAGTCAGGCAGTGTGACAGTTAACAGTGTGACAGTTAACAGTGTGTCAGTTAACAATTAACAATTAGCAACTTAAAATCTAAAATCATAAATCAAAAATCTCTGCCTCGCGGCAAGGCGGGTAAAATCATATCAATTCCAAATCCGAAATTCCCTGCCTCGCGGTTTACCTCGCTGAAAGCGGGCAAGGCGGGTAAAATTAAAATCAAGGTGAGACAACACTCACCGAATTAATAGCATTATTATCCACAATGCTTACATCTCCTGCATCCACGAAATCATCTCCCGTTACATCAGTGTTTACATATCCGCTTAATGAAATGTAAGCATCATTATCCACATCACTTGCATCCGATGCATCTATAGTCCAGTCCTGATTTACATCACCGCTATAGATGGCGAACGTGCTTGGTGATGCATCAACCTGTATCATATTATTCCCGAATGCCTGAGCATCAGATGTTGTAAAATCGAAGTTCAAAGAATTTCCTGAGAACTGCTGCGGCGAACTGCTCCATGTTTCCAGTGAATTTCTGTGTTCAAGCTGAATATAGTAGTCCGCACCATTGACCGCATTTGAGAACTGGAATGACCCGTTGCCGGATGGATCTACAGCTCCTATTGCAAAATCAATAACTTCATAAGGTGACGCGGCATTCCTTAAATAAACGGTTACATTGTCACTTACCATTGAATTGCTTGCGGGATCATAAAATCCCTGAATGAAGATCTTCTGGTTCAGCGTTAAAGGCATTTGAAAGACCGGTCTTCTGTATACGCCATTCACCGAAGCTCCGGCATAAACATAGTTTTTGTATAAGTATAAGGAGTATATGGTTATATTGCCTGGTAATCCGTCATTCAGCGGCGACCAGTTTAATCCGTTATCAGTAGACATAAATACTCCGTTCAATTCAGTTCCTGCATAAACCACACTCCCGGATACAGCCAGTGAATAGACCAGGTCATTATTCAGAGATGACCGTGTCCATGTATATCCGCTGTCTGATGAATAGTAGACACCGCCGCCGGTACCTGCATAAGCATAGTTTCCGTTCTGGGCTAATGAATAAACTGATTTGTTATTCAGGGAAGTCGCTGTCCAGTTATTGCCGTTGTTCGATGACAGATAGACGCCTGCATTACCGCCTGCTCCGGCAAGAATGAAGTTTCCGTTCACAGCAATTGACTTTATGTTTATTACATTCAATGAACTGATGAACCAGTTTGTGCCTCCCGATGAATAGAACAAACCGGAGGTATGAAGTCCGGCGAATGCACGGGTTTGGTTTGATGCCAGCGAATAAATCGTATTATTGTTCAAGCCGATCAAACTCCAGTAAGCGCCGTTGTTTGAAGTTCTCCATACACCAATATCGGTACCTGCATATAAATAGTTTCCGAACATTGTTAAAGAAAATACGACCCGGTTATTTAATCCTATCCCTGCCTGAGTCCAGTTCATGCCGTCGTCAGTGGAAGTATAAAGTCCGTAATTGAAAGTTCCGGCAAACAGGTTAGTGCTGTTATTTGTAAATGAATATATTTCCTTGTTACCAAGTCCCGCAGAAACATTGCTCCACTGTGCGGATGTATCCCGGATAAGAATGGCAGAAAAGAAAAACATAGCTATGGTTAATTTTTTCATAACGATTCCCTTTACAGATTTGATTTGTTGATTAAAAAATAGTCATAATGTATACAATGGAAAAGTCCAAAAAAGTGGAGTGAAAGCAAACTATGTTCGTGTATATCAATAAATAAGTCAAGTTTATAGAAATTTTACTTCTCACTATAGTCCATTAAAAAAGCCGGAAGATCTCTCAGCCGGCTCTTTTAAAGTTAGACAGTTAGTCAGTTAACATTGTGACAGATAACAATTAACAATTAACAATTAACAATTAACAATTTGCAATTAACAACTTAAAATCAATAATCTAAAATCTAAATTAATAAATTCCAAATCCGAAATCCCAAATTCCAAATTAATCTCACGGTCTCACCAAGTTTACCGAACTGTTGGCATTATTATCTATGATACTGACATCCGTAGCATCTACAAAATTATCTCCCGTAACATCGGTCTTGACATATCCGCTTAGAGAGTTATAGGAATCATTATCAACTTCACTTACGTCCGAAGCATCTACAGTGCCGTCCTGATTGATATCTCCGCTGTAAACCCCGAATCTGAGCGGCGAAGCATTTACCTGTATCATATTATTTCCGTATGACTGCGCAGCTGCGCTTGTAAAATCATAACTCAAAACGCTGCCTAAAGTATATGGCTGTCCTCCGGATTTGCTCCATGTCTCAATTGAGTTTCTGTGTTTTGTCTGAATGTAATAAGTGCCGCTCGCTGTATTTGTAAAAAGAAAACTGCCTGTAAAAGTAACTGAATCAATTACTGATTTTGCAGAATCTATAATTGCAAAAGGAGTTGTAATATTTCTCAGATATGCTCTCACCGTATCTCTTTTATTTAATTTGCCTGTTCCGGGATTATAGAATCCTTCCATTATTAATTTTATCTGAGCAGCAACAGCAGCTACTGAACTCGCTGACCATCTTGAAAAAGAACCTATTCCGGAAAGCGTAATTGTATTGGCTGAAGTATTTACTGTCCCGCCCTGTGAAGTCCAGTTCGTCCCGGAATTTGTTGACTTAAACAACGATGATGCAGATTCTACTTTTCCGTTGAGTTCCGAATCATCATACTTATAAACCAATGTTGCATTAAGTCCTGTGTTTGTTGCAGGAGTTATATCAAAATATCGGAGGAAACTTGTGTTCCCTCCAAGTCCGCTCTGAACTGCATGACCTCTTCTGATTTCCGTGCTTCCTAAATTTACAACAGTTGTTAATACTGCGCCAAGTCCGCCGACATTCAATGATGAAGGTGCGTTCAGTGTTCTTGTTGTTGTAATATATCCTGATGTTCCTGTTACAGTATTTCCAGCCGTCTCAGTGAGATATCCTGTAGGAGCGAGAGTCAGAACAAATCCGTTCAGATTCAGGTCTCCGGAAATTACTGTTAATGAATCATTAACTGTAACTGCATTGGATAAAGATGTTCCGGCTGAATTATTTATTCTCAATTTATTGTAAGTGATTCCTGTAGTGGAAATAGTCTGAGCTGAAGTACCGTTATACTCTACAGCGCCTATGGAAAGATTAAATGTACCGCTATTACTGATCGGATTAGAAGCTGTCAGAGAAAGTTTGAAAGTTGACAGATTGAATGTTCCGCCTGCATTTACAGTCACACTATGCATCTGATGATTTGATGTAAGATTAACTGTGGATCCTGTAATAACATTCGCATTAGTACCCCAGGATCCCGTCCCCTGAAGAGTGTGAGAGCCGGTCTGAAAATTAAACACTGCAGGATTTACTATTCCGTTATTTGTAAAATTTGATCCGTAAAAATTAATTGTAGATCCGCCGCCTGTAGTGACTGTTCCATTGTTAGAAATAGTATTATTAAATCTGATAAAATATCCTCCTCCAACACAGCTTAAAGTAGCTGATGCATCAATGGTAACAGGTCCGTTGAAAATCGCAGTGAATGGACTGCCGTTATCATAAGCAGTAGTTGTGCCTGAATTAACTTTGAAAGGAACATTGAAGTTTGAACCGTTTTTTATGTTCATTAAAATTATTCCCTGTGTCTGAAATAATCCCGAATTTGATACCGTTGCTCCGTTATTCAATGTAAATGAAGGTGTTGACAAAGTCAGAGTAAATGTATTCGGATTTAATACACCTCCGCCATTAATTGTAAAACCTGATGTTGGAGAAAAAGATAAGTTATTTGCAAGAGAAACATTTCCTGAACTTATGATCATTATGTTTGCAGGAGTAAATGTTCCTGATCCGGAGACAGTAGTTGTAGTATCAAATTCTAAATTTGAAGAGTTAACCGATCCGTTATTTGTGAATGACGAACTTCTGACAAGAAGAGTAGAACCGGATCCTGAAATCGTTCCGTTATTTGTCAATGCGCTGTTCGTTTGAATGAAATAACCGCCCGCACTGATATTCATTACTGCGCCCGCATCTACAGTTACGGAACCTTTAAATTTTGCAATAAAAGGATTGCCATTATCATAAGAGGTAGTAGTGCCTGTATTTACTTTAAGCGGTGCATTAAAGTTTGCACCATTCTTTACATTTAAAGTTACAGTTCCCTGAGTTTGGAATGTTCCTGAATTTGAAATCGTTGATCCCGTATTGAATGTTAATGTACCTGCATTAAGTGTAAATACCTTTGTATTCGGATTTAAAATACCTCCGGTGTTTATTGTAAGATAAACAGGAGAGAATGTCACATTATTTGACAAAGATACATTCCCGCTGCTGTTGATCGTTATGTTTGAACTTGTATAACTCCCGGTTCCGGAAAGAATAGTAGTGGAATCAAAATTTAAGTATGTTGGATTTATTGAACTGTTATTCACCATAGATAAACCTCTCATTATGAAAGAAGAACCGTTCCCTGTTATTGATCCGTTGTTTATTACATTACTATTTGCCTGAATGAAATATCCTCCGTCGAATGTATGTAAAGTCGCCCCTGCGTCTATGCTAATAGATCCGTAGAATGTAGCTTTATATGGACTTCCGTCCGCATAAGCGTTAAGTGTTCCTGTATTGACATTAACAGCACTATTGAACACGGAACCGTTTCTGAAATCAAAATTGACATTGCCCTGAGTCTTCATAGTTCCGGCGCTTGGACCTGAACCTGAAACTACAGCCCCATTGTATAATACGAATGTCCCGGATGTAAAAGTAAATGTTTTTGCACCCGGGTTAAAAACTCCACCTGTTAAAACCGTAAAACTTGTTAACGGTGAAAATGTAACATTATTTGTAATTGTTACATTGCTTGTGCTTCCGATTAAAATTGTATTGCTTGTATAAGTTCCTGTTCCGGCTATTGATGTTACGGAATCAAATTCCAGAGCAGATACAGAGACTGAGCCGTTGTTTGTCAAGGTCGCGCCTTTCATATAAAATGCAGAACCGTTTCCGGCTATTGAGCCGTTGATTGTAATAATATTATTTGCCTGGGTATAATATCCGCCGTCTTTTACATTCAAAACTGCTCCCGCATCTATAGTTATAGTGCCTTTGAATTTTGCTAAATAAGGACTGCCGTCATCATAAGTTATTGTTGTACCAGTATTGACTTTCAAAGGTACGTTGAAATTTGAACCGCTTTTAATTATCAGATCAACTGTGTTCTGAGTCTGAAATATTCCTGAGTTTGTGACTGTTGCTCCGGAGTTAAGGCGGAAAGTTTCTGAATTAAAATTGAATGTTTTTGCATTCGGATTTAATATTCCTCCGCTGACTATATTCATAACAGATGATGGTGAAAAAGTAACATTATTTGCCAGAGAAATATTTCCTGAACTATTTACAGTAATATCTGAGCTTGCATTAATCCCCGTTCCGGATAAAGAAGTTGTTGTGTCAAATGCAAAGAATGTTGGTCTTATCGTATCATTATTTATCAGAGAAGCGCCGCGCATTGTAAAAGTAGAACTACTTCCGTCAATTATTCCGTTATTTGTTACAGTATTATTAGCCCTTACAAAATATCCGCCTGCTAATACTGAAAATGTCGCACCTGCATCAACAGTGATTGAACCATTGTAAACAGCAGGATTCGGATAATCTGAATCATAAGAAGAAGTTGTTCCTGTATTCACTTTCAATGAAGAATTAAAACTTGCTCCAAATCGGATATTCAGGATCACACCATCACCCTGAGTCTGAAGATTTCCTGTTCCTGATATTGTTCCGCCTGAATTAACCGTAAGATCATCGCCGCTTCCGTCTTTGATCGTGAGGTTAACAGCAGTGTTAATGGAGATTGTACCGCCTGAATTTACAAACAGCTGATCTGCATTTACGCTTACTGTTACAGTCACCGTATTCGGGTTCTGTATAGTAATTATATCGCTTGAATCAGTTGGAGTTTTAGTTGCAGCTGTCCAGGTAAAGCCTGCATCGGTTGACATTTGCCAGGTACCGTTTGCATTCCAGTTGCCGGAAGCTATACTTCTGAAGTATTCATTTGCCGAAAATGCTGTTCCGCTTATGATGAACATCAGTAAAAATGATAACGCAAATTGTTGTATAAACCTTTTCATTTTATTTCTCCTTTCATATAAATAATTACAATATTGAATTTCATCAAAATTTTATTATTATTTAAATTTTAAATTAAATTACTAACTATCGCCTATTGCCTGTTCACTATCGCCTATTGCCTATTCACTATTGCCTATTGCCTATTCACTATTGCCTATTGCCTATTGACTATTGACTATTGATCTGGTTGTTATAAGATATGTGTAGAAAAAAATATTTTTTTACAGATAGCTTCCAACATCTGAACGCCAATAGTCAAAATTCAGCTAAATCAATTTAATTGTCAAAGAAATTTATTTCTGTTTTTAGAAAATTATAAGTGATATAAAAATTGAATATCCTTCAAATACTCTTTTTCTGATTTTAAATCATGATTATTGGCACAATTCCATTTAGAAATTATTAATACCAATTATTTCAATTTCCGGATTTAATTCATTCTGATTTTTAAGAAATTTCATTCTTAAAAGATCATATAATAACTTTTCAATAATTAATCAGGAAGTGTATTTCATATTTTATCCGGTACTAATTATTTTCCTGATTCATGATTCACTTATGAAAATTGAATTACCAACAACTATGTCAAACTTTCAAATAAGCGGAATTAAATAAATCCTGATATTAGATTTTAATATTTAATTCCTGATTCATTTAATTTTATGAATTCACAACAAAGATAAAATCTGCAAAATTAACGGGATCATACAATTGTTTGATCCTGTATTTAAAATATTAACTGAAGCTACACAAGATTTTAAATTTTAAATCTAAAATCATAAATCAAAAATCTAAAATCAAAATCACGGCGTCACGGCACTCACTAAATTAAATGCATTATTATCCACAATACTCACATCAGCCGCATCTGTAAAATTATCTCCTGTAATATCGGTTCTGACATATCCGCCAGTCGAACTTAATGCGGCATTATCAACGTCGCTTACATCAGCAGCGTCAATAGTTCCGTCCTGATTTACATCTCCGCTGTAAATTGCATAAGTAAGAGGATTTATGTCCACAAGTATCTGATTGTTTCCATAAGCTGATCCGTAATTTCTGAAACTGAATGCCTGAGATGAATTTGTAAACACACTTGCTTTATTCCATGTCTCAATTGAATTTCTCTGTCTGATCTGTAAGTAGTAAAGTGTATTGTTTATGATCCCGGAATTAATGAATGAATGTGAAGCAGCTCCGTTGGTACCAAGATAAAGTCTCGCCGAATCTAAAACTTCATAAGGAGAAACGAACTGTCTGATATAAACTGAGACTGTATCTCTGATCATAGTATCCGTGACAGGATCATAAAATCCCTGTATAACTGCATACAGTGTCAGGACTTTGTTCACTGGCGGGACATATCTCGCTTTGAATCCGCCGGAAGGGACAGGAATATAATTGCTGTAATATTTCCACGGACCGAATTTCTGAAAAGGAGAATTTACAATATCATACTGCACTCTCGCTCTCCATTTATACTCTCCTGTGTTTGAAAGTCCGGAAACATTCCTGCTTAGATTGACTCCTGTTGTACCGATATTAACTAACAAGCCTGAACCCGAAGATCCGGTACTGTTAGTAATAATACTTCCGCTGAATGGAACGCCGTTTTGTTTATACTCATAGACTATTTTCCCTTTTGTCCTTCCAAAAGGATTCTTTGCGAAAATACTCAGACGGACCTGACCATAAGTACCTGTCAATCCACCTGAAGAAATAATTTGTCCTGATATTATATTATTCTGACTTACGTTAGCTCTCAATCCTCCTGATTCATTTCCGTAGTAAACATAAGCCTTGCCGGTATTTCCGTTGTAATAGTGTGCGCCTATGATCACATCAGAATATCCGTCACCGTTCACATCACCCGCACTGGCTACAGTAAATCCGTAGATAGCATAGTACTGCTCACATACGCCTATCCAGTTTGGCAATAATGGCAGGCCTGTCGGAGAACCGTGATAGACAAAAGCTCGGCCCTCTCTCCATGGTTGTGTCGCACCGACTATTACATCTGAGTAACCGTCGCCATTTACATCGCCTGCGGCTGAAACACTCTGTCCAAAGTAAGATTCTGTCTGATTACTCTCAGCGATCCAATTTGGACTCGAAGGAAGTCCTGTTGCAGACCCATGATAGACATATGCCTTTCCCTCTTTGTATTCGCCGTTTGTATAAGCCCAAGCTCCGATTATTACGTCATCATATCCGTCACCATTCACATCGCCTGCACTTGAAACTGATGAACCAAAATTGGCAAAGGCAAGATTGCTTTCCGCAGACCAGTTCGGATTCACTGACAGTCCTGTTGAAGAACCATAGAACAGATAAACAATACCTTCATCAGTTTGCCCGTTATCAAATTGCATTGCACCTACCAGGACATCTGAATATCCGTCACCGTTCACGTCTCCTGCCGATGAAACTCCATAGCCAAGGTATGCCTCTGCCTGATTGCTTTCAAAGGTCCAGTTCGGTAGTTGAGACAATCCATAAGCCGAGCCATGATATACAAATGCTTTCCCTTCAGCAGTCTCTCCGTTTGAAAACTGTTCCGCTCCGATTATTACATCAGAATATCCGTCCCCGTTAACGTCTCCGGCTGTCTTCAACTGATATCCGAAAAATGCATTTTCATTGTTGCTCTCGGCAATCCAGTTTGGAGTCAAAGACAAACCTGAAGCTGAGCCGTAATAAAGAAACACTCTGCCTTCGTCATTTTCACCATTGTCAAACCTGATTGCAGAAACCATTACATCCGAATACCCGTCGCCGTTTACATCACCCGCAGTGGAAACTCTTGACCCATAGAAAGAAAATGCCTGATCACTTTCAGCGATCCAACTTGGAGAAGCCAGTAATCCTGCTGAAGAACCTAGATATACATATGCTCTTCCTTCATCGGTCTGGCCGTTGTCATAGCAGTTTGCTCCGATGATCACATCAGAGTATCCGTCGCCGTTTACATCACCTGCAGAGGAAACTGATATCCCAAACTGACCTGTGCTTTGGTCACCATCGGCTGTCCAGCTAATTGGAACTGACAAACCTGAAGCTGAGCCGTGATAGACGAATGCTCTTCCTTCATCAGTCTGTCCGTTGTCATAACGCCAGGCTCCGACAATAATGTCAGAGAATCCGTCGCCGTTAACATCTCCGGCAGTTGAAACCTCCATCCCGAATTCTGCACCGACCTGATTGCTTTCGCCAATCCATGCCGGAGTCAATGACAAGCCTGAAGCTGAGCCTAAATGCACATAAGCTCTTCCTTCTTTGAATTCTCCATTGCTATAGAGTACAGAACCAATTAGGAAATCCGAGTAACCATCACCATTCACATCGCCTGCCGTGAAAACCGAACCTCCGAATTCACTGTTAGCCTGATCACTTTCGATTGTATGATTCGGAGTTGCCTGCAATCCGGTTGATGACCCATGAAATATATACACTCGCCCTGTGCCCTGATAGTAGGGTGCGCCTGCGGCAACATCACAATATCCATCGCCGTTTACATCGCCTGCTGCACTCAATCCCCAGCCAAGGTAAGCATTTTCCATATTGCTTTCGAATTCCCAATTTGCTGAAGCCGGCAGTCCCAACGCTGATCCGTAATAAGCCCAAATCTTGCCCTCGTTCGTTTGGCCATTATTGTAAGTATTCGCTCCGATGAGTATGTCCGAGTATCCGTCTCCGTTGAGGTCTCCTGAGCTTAGTCGCCCGAACTGTATTTCGGATTGATTTCCTTCAACAAACCAATTTGGCGATGCAGATAAGCCTGCTGAAGATCCAAAGTATGCGTAAACTCTTCCTTCGTTATTGAGATCATTATCAAAACTTTCAGCTGAAATGATAATATCTGAATACCCGTCACCGTTCACATCGCCTGCACTTGAAAGGAAATGACCATACAAAGCTTCCGCCTGATTGCATTCACCGATCCAGTTGGGCGTTACCGACAATCCTGTTGCAGAGCCGTGATAGACATAAGCTCTTCCTTCATTCGTTTCCCCGTTATCATATCTGGGAGCGCCTACAATTACATCAGAGTACCCATCGCCATTAACATCACCTGCTGTGGCAACTTCATTTCCAAATAAGGCTCCGGCCTGATTGATTTCGGCAATCCAATTCGGGGAAGTTGACAGACCCGTTGCAAAACCATAATAAACATATGCTCTGCCTTCCTGAAATTCCCCATTCGAATAGTATTCCGCGCCTATTATGACATCCGAATATCCGTCACCATTTACATCACCTGCTGTAGATACACACATTCCGAAGTGCGCAAAATCCTGATCACCTTCTGCTGTCCAGTCTGGCGAAGTTGAAAGCGGATCGATGGTAACGGGATAGACTGCGGAATCATCGTTGACGACAATTGAGAATCCTGAGCGGAAAGTTTTCTTAGGAGAAATGGAATTCTTATCGAAGTAAGCTCGAAGCTCTTTCCCTTCTGCGTCCCAGCATTTGAGCGATGTGTACTTCATCTTCTCTATGCCTTTCCTGTCTTTGAACATCAAAGCATCAGCACCAATGATCATCTTAAGTTTAGTTTCAGCAGACATGTCTAATCTGAGTCTGGCTTCGCCTTCCGGCTTGTTCTTAATTATGAAATCCTGTCTCATTCCTGATATATCATTTGTATAATCAATTCTGATATTTTCATCTTCTATTGATGCATTGCCTCCTGAAATCTGCAGCACTTTGTTTTCCAGTCTTAACTTTTCAATTTCAACTTTAAACTTAATACTCCAATTATCTGAATTTTCCGGCTCACACTCAGCGTCACGCGCCTTAGCTGTGAATCCGTCCCTGTTATATATGAAGCGCAAATTGTTTGCGCGGTTTGGCGACTGATACGTTCCGGACTTTTCATCGTACGTGATGTTATATTCATCATTCCTGATTGTTCCGGATACTTTATTATACCAGTCATCATCTATTTGCCTCTCTTCTTTCCCGAACCTGTCCGTACCGGTCTGGAAGAGTAAAGGCGTTTCCGGGCAATAAAGCCGCGGAAATGTCTGACTGTCGTTTTCATTTTGATTTGTTTTGAATTTTAGATCTGCGGATGTATCTGAAGAGAATATAGAATTTTCTTTAATGATGCTTATTCCTGTGAGTAAGCATAAAACCGGAATAAGCATGATTCGGAATATTAGTGAGAAATATCCCTTATGCTTAGTTTTCATATTGCTAACCTCCGGACTTAATTGTTAGTGATAAAAACAACTAAACGGATGCATTTTAAAAACAGCGATTAACAGAATGAATAAAGAGCTGAAAAATATCTTGTTAAATTTCTAATAAAATTTACCCGTAAAGTTTTATATCCTAACAATGTAAATGTATCCTGTTTCATCAGGGAAATAAATGCAATAATTTATGATTAAGAGCTTTTTTTATTAAATTAAAAATTACGAAATACGAATTACGAATTACGAGTTACGAATTACGAGTTACGAATTACGAGTTATTAATTTAGTTTTGTGATTTGAAATCTAAAATCATAAATTCCAAATCCGAAATTCCAAATTCCAAATCAAAATCACGGTGTTACCGCGCTCACTGAACTGAACGCATTATTATCCACAATACTCACATCTGCAGCATCTACAAAATAGTCTCCCGTTACATCAGTCCTGACATATCCGCTAACAGAACTGAAGGCATCATTATCAGTTTCACTAAGATCTGAAGCATCTATAGTTCCTTCCTGGTTAACGTCACCGCTGTAAATTGCAAATCTTACCGGAGAAGTATCTACCAGTTTCATATTATTTCCAAAAGCCTTGGTAACGGAATTAGTATAGTCATAGTTCATTTCAGTCCCGCAGACAAACGTTTCACCTCCTGATTTGCTCCATGTTTCTATTGTGTTTCTTTGTTTGAGAACTATATAATAATTCCCGGATGCAGAGTTATTAAATACGCACGTCATTAAAAGTGTTGCTGAATCAAGAACAGCAATAGCAGAATCCACAACTTCAAAAGGTGAAGAAATTTTCCTCAGGTATGCTCTTACAGTATCTTTCATATTCATAGAATTTAAAGCAGGATTATAATACCCTTCTATTGATGCATAAATTTTATAAACAGAATTGACGACTCCAAGCAGACAGTATCGTGATGTCAACGCATCATAAAAACCTGTTCCGGCAGTCGTCTGACCACAGGCATATATATAACCCTTGTCAAAATTTATTGACATTGCATTAATGGACTCTCCTCCCGCTAACGAAAATCTGCTTACAAAACAAGTATCTCCGGTATTTATATCATATTCTACTATTACAAAGTCATCACCCGTCCCATTCCCAAAACTTCCTCCCCCTACAAAAATCTTACCGTTTTTACCCTGCACTAAAGAAGTTGCTCTATCCGAACCATTACCTGTACCGTTATATCTTTTACTCCACATTTCCTGACCTGTGACCGAATTATATTTTACGGTTGCAAAATCATCATTTGACTGATATCCTCCGCTTGTACCTGTTACATAAACATTTCCAACTGTGTCGAGAAGTATCGCATTTGCCTGATTTCCTTCTCCTATGTTCACATAATATTTATACCAGACAGAATCTCCGGATGAATTATATTTTATCGTTGAATAAAACGACACAGTTGTCCTGCTAGTGCCTGTTACATAAACATTTCCTGAGTTATCAACAGCAATGTCTGATGGTTCATCCGTGCTGCTGGATAAATAATTAAACATTTTTGTCCATTTCAAATTACCGGAAGAATCATACTTAATAGTCCTGTAGTCGTGACCTGTGTTTGCAGTACTTATACTGTATCCGATCACATATACGTTCTTTGCATTGTCAACTATCACTTTATTTGCAAAATCACTTGAACCGAAATCATAATTCCTAATCCATAATACAGCCCCGTTTGAGTTATATTTGATTGTTAGAAAGTCCATTTGATTTCCTCCGCCAAAATGAGCCGAGCCTGTAACATAAACATTTCGGAATGCATCCACAAAAACAGAATATGCAAAATCACCGTTTCCTGAAGGTCCGTTGTATCTGTTCACCCATTTCTCAACACCCGATGAATTGTATTTAATTGTTACATAATCCACTCCGTTCGGAGAAACTCCTTTACTTTCTCCAGTCACGTAAACATTATCCGAATCATCTATTGCAATGGAATGAGCAACATCGTTTCCGTTTCCTGTACCGTTATATACTCTTGCCCAGAGAGTATCACCTGCCGGACTGTATTTAACGGTTATATAATCAGCATTGGCTCCTCCGGAATTGTAAGTCTCACCCGTTACAAAAACATTTCCGGAAGTCTTGCTTACTTGTACACCATAAAAACTGTCTTTATTGTTTCCGGTCCCGCCATACTTGTTTAACCAGCAGTTATAAACATTCAAACACTGTGCACTTAATGTTCCTGAGAATATTAATATTCCCGCAAAAATGTTAAACAAATTTTTCATTTTGATTATTTTAAATTTAGTAAAAAACAATTATTGAGGTTTGTTTCAGTAATTAATTATATCTGATTTATATATTTAAAGTTGACAGATAATTATATTAACTTATTTTTTAACACTGATTCACAGATTTGTTTAAAAATATCTGACCAGCAAATAATAATCTGTTAATCTGTATTTTATTTTGTCATTTAATTGTTTCAAACGGTCAATCTGAGTTATTTTAAAACATAATCAGATAAAATTATTAAAGTGAAATTTTTTTAAAATAATTATTCAAACCTTGGGGTAGATTGAATTAATCTGTTATATGAAAAGAATATTTGGGATTCGAAAAATATAATATGAGATCAAAATTAATTTCCATACTTCTAAAATCAAGACAAAATCAAAACTTCAGTCATAATACAGGGATACATTTTAAAAGACAGCAATTATCAGAAAGAATAAAGAGCTGAAAATAACTTAATAAAGTCCTAATAAAATTACCCGTAGAGTTTTATATCCTGACAAGTAAATGTATCTTGTTTTTCATTAGGGAAATAAATGCAATAATTTATGATGAGAGCTTTTTTTATTAAATTAAAAATTACGAATTACGAATTACGAATTACGAAATACGAATTACGAATTACGAATTACGAATTACGAATTTAGCTTTGTGATTTAAAATCTAAAATCATCAATCAAAAATCTATGCCTCGAGGTTTACCTGTCTAAAGCGGGCAGGGTAAAATCAATAAATTCCAAATTCGACATTCCAAATTCCAAATTAAGGTGAGACAACACTCACTGAACTGAACGCATTATTATCAACAATGCTTACATCCTGTGCATCTACAAAATTATCTCCGGTTACATCTGCAGGTACATATCCTGAAAGTGAATTAAAAGCATCATTATCAACTCTGCTCAGATCTGTTGCATCTATTGTTCCGTCCTGATTAACATCTCCGCTAAATGCTGCAAAGCGAACCGGCGATGTATCAACCTGTTTTAAATTGTCTCCATATGCCTGAGTTTTTGCTGTAGTAAAATTGTATGTGAGCGAGCTTCCTGTAAATGTCTGAACCGTCTTGCTCCATGTTTCAATAGAATTTCTATGCTTCAACTGTATATAGTAATTTACTCCGTTAACTGCATTTCCAAATGAAAAAACACCGGCGCCTGCATTGCTTAATTGTGCTATTGCAGAATCAACTATTGCATAAGGTGCCGTGCTGTTTCTCAAATAAACTCTTGCGGTATCCTGAATCATTAAGTTAGTAGTGGAATTATAAAATCCCTGTATCAGCATTGTAAGATTTAAAGTAACGACCGGTCTTTGCGTCACAGCCACGGGGCTGTAATTTCCGTGAATGTCCTGCGCAACTATGAAGTAATAATATGCTCCGGGCAATGGTGAAATATCAAGGTATGTAGTTGCAGTAACAGCAGTTAGCGGAGTAGCTGTATATGGATCAATGGTAGGGCTGACACTTCTGAATAAAACATAGTTAAGAAGATCCGGCGCGGAATTGAAGTCCCAGTTGAGATTTACATCTGTGCCGGTGCTTCTGCAGCAAATGCTGATACCATCAGCGGCGCAATATTATCAAGACTTCTTCCGGAAAGAATATTTGAAGTCCAGCTTTGATTTATGTCGTTTGTTCTGGCTGTTATTCTGTAATAGAAAGTACTGCTGTTGTTTGATGTGGAATCAGAAGGCGTAGAATCTAAGTAAGTATAAAATGATTCATGTGAAGCAGGGATTGTCGTAATATTCTGCCACGAAAAACTTCCACCTGAAGGCGGGAAACTTCTCTGGATAAGATAATCAGTTATCTCTGAATTTCCCTGAACATCATATCCGCTTCTTGTCCATTTAAGATTTACTTTTCCTCCCTTGTCATTCGGAACATCCTTTACATAATTCAATACAGGAATTATACTGATTGCAGAACCGGTATAAATATATGCACGTCCGGTAGATGTATTAACATAATTAGCTCCGGCAATCACATCAGAATATCCGTCACCATTCACATCACCTGCAAATGAGACTGAAAATCCAAAATGACCCCCATCGATTTCACTTTTCAAAGTAACATCAGCTGTATTATTCATATTAGTGCCTCCAAAAAATATATTTGAGCTGCCGGTTGATGATGAATATAAACTAGAACCCACAATCACATCAGAATATCCGTCACGGTTAACATCCCCTGCATTCGAGACTGAAATTCCAAATGTAGTGTTTGTTGACCCTCCTGTCATAATTACATCAGCGACATTATTCATCATAGCACCTCCATAAAAAACATATGCTCTGCCGGTATTTGAATTGTAACTAGCTGCTCCTATTATTATATCTGAATAACTGTCACCGTTTAAATCTCCTGCTGCAGAAATTGAATATCCAAAATCGCTATTTGTAGATTCACCTGTCATTGTAATATCTGCAGTATTATTCATTGATGCTCCTCCGAAATATACATATGCTTTGCCTGTAGATGAACTATAACCATTAGCTCCGATAATCACATCAGAATATCCGTCACCGTTTACATCGCCTGCGGTGGAGACTGAATTTCCAAAAACATTGCTTGTTGTTTCACCTGTCATAGTTACATCAACTATATTATTCATGGAAACACCTCCCAAATAAATGTATGCTCTGCCGGTAGATGAACTATAACCATCAGCTCCGACAATCACATCGGAATATCCGTCACCGTTTACATCTCCGGCTGTTGATACTGAAGTTCCAAATGCATTGGATGTTGCCTCACCTGTGATAATTATATCAGCAACATTATTCATCGAAACACCTCCAAAATAAATGTATGCTCTGCCGGTAAATGAACTGTAACCATAAGCTCCGACAATCACATCAGAAAATCCGTCACCGTTCACATCGCCTGCATCCGAGACCGAATATCCAAATTGAATACCGGCTGCTTCCCCGGTCAAAGTCACATCAGCAGTATTATTCAAAGAATCCCCGCCAAAATAAATATAAGCTCTGCCGGTAGAAGAAGAATAATCATATGCACCAACAATTACATCTGAATACCCGTCGCCGTTTACATCTCCGGCTGTTGATACTGAAGCTCCAAAATTATTGTTTGTTGCTTCGCCTGTCATTGTAATCTCCGGTATGATATTTCCTTTCATAAAATAATCATACAAATATGCTCTGCCGGTATTCGTGCTATATCCCCAAGCCC
Organism: Ignavibacteria bacterium; assembly: GCA_016709315.1. GTDB lineage: Bacteria > Bacteroidota > Ignavibacteria > Tepidaquicellales > Tepidaquicellaceae > JAEUSI01. The sequence continues at coordinate 614,573 of JADJMZ010000003.1, read as the reverse complement.
CTGCAATTACATCAGAATATCCATCTGCATTTACGTCACCTGCTGCAGAGACAGAATATCCGAATTGATTTCCCGCTGCTTCTCCTGTAATTGATGCATCAGGAGAATTATCCATAGAAAGTCCGCCAAAGTAAACATATACTTTGCCGGTAAATGTAGAAAACACATTTGCACCGATTATGACATCAGAATAACCGTCACCGTTTACATCACCTGCTTCGGAGACTGATTGTCCAAGCTGAATTCCGGAAGCTTCGCCGGTCAAAGTTACGTCCGCAGTATTATTCATTGAAGCGGCGCCGAAATAAATATAAGCTCTTCCCGTTGATGAATTGTAACCATAAGCTCCGGCAATTACATCAGAATATCCGTCTCCGTTCACATCGCCTGCTCCAGATACAGAATTTCCGAAATTACTGAATGCACTTTCGCCGGTCATAGTTACATCAGCAGTATTATTCATTGAAGCGCCGCCGAAATAAATATAAGCTCTTCCTGTAGATGAAGAATAATTATATGCACCTGCAATCACGTCTGAATATCCGTCACCGTTTACATCACCGGCATCCGAGACTGAATATCCAAAATGACTGCTTGCTGCTTCTCCGGTCATTGTTACATCAGCAACATTGTTCATAGAAGCACCTCCTAAGAATATGTATGCTCTTCCGGTACTTGAAGTGTAACCATTAGCTCCGACAAATACATCTGAAAATCCGTCACCATTTACATCGCCTGCTGTTGAAACTGAAATTCCGAATAAATTAAATGTTGTCTCGCCTGTCATAGTTACATCAGCAATATTGTTCATAGGTGTGCCGCCAAAATATATATATGCCCTTCCTGTTGTAGTTGTATATCCGTAAGCTCCGACTATCACGTCTGAGTATCCGTCACCGTTTACGTCGCCGGCTGAAGAGACCGCTCTTCCGAAATAATTATTTGTCGCACTGCCGGTCAGTATTACATTTGCAATTGTACTCATACTTAATCCTCCGTAATAGATGTAAGCTCTGCCTGTGTTTGAAGAGTAGTTCTGAGCTCCGATAATAATATCATCATAGCCGTCTCCGTTCACGTCTCCGGCATTGCTGACGGATACTCCGAAATTATCTCCTGTATTTAATCCGTTAAAAATTTTTCTCTGAAAAGCATCACCCTCAGGGTCTTCAGGAAATTGTCCTGAAGTTGTAAGATTATCATCATTAATTATTTTATTCCCGTATTCATCACGCAGTTTATTAAGCCAGTCCTTATTAACTCCTTCCGGTAATGAATCGGATTTTGTTTGCTGAGTTAGCGCATTTTGATGTGAGAAAGAAATTGTTTCGGATTTGTCTTTTGACATAACAGAGTAAGTAACGGAATATAAAATTAAAATCATTCCTGTAATCACATAAAGTTTTGTTTTAATTTTCATGACGTATGGTTTTATTTTATTAATAAAAATTAATTTTTTTATGACTTCACTCTGGAGTTATTAAAATCTTCAGCAAAATTAAACTGATTGTATTATTTCTCCAAAGAATTTTTTTTGAAATAGCATCCTGACTTTAAGATATGACTTATTGTTCATAATTTAAGAATATGTTAAGATACAGCGTCATACAAATCCTCAAGACATTTTCCGGTAAGGAACTGAAACTGTTTGATGAGTTCATTCAGAATCCTTTTCATAATAAGAATTTAAAAGTCATTGGGCTTTTTGAATTACTGAAAATATATCATCCGGATTATTCGTCCGATGATCTGTCAAAGAAAAGCCTTTTCAGATCTTTAATGGGAAATGCAGATTATAAAGAATCATATATCCGAAACCTTTTTTCAGATCTGAATGTCCTTGCTGAGAAATTCATAAAAATTAATCTGACAGAAAGTAATTCTGCTTTCGAAAAGCTTTTTATAGAAGAATTGAAGAACAGAGATCTGATTGATATAACAGAGAAAAAAATCAGAGCTTTTGAGAAGAAGATTAAAGCTAACAAGTCTAAAGACCACGGTTACTATGAAGACATTAACTTTGTATATGAAATAAATAGTTTTCTGATCGTGGATAAAGCATTGACCGATAACTTCAGGGATAAGCAGCTTAATAATACAATAAAGTTATTCCTTATCTCAATTCTGGAGAATGTATTTTATATGATTGTAGAAGAGCAGCGCGTCAATGTAAAGCACAGGTATGATTTTCTAAAACACTCGCTGGAATATGTTAAGAATCATTTGGGTGAATTTGAGGATTCACCATTACTGATGATCTATTTTCACTTAAGCATTTGTTTTCTGACTGAACAGTCAGAAGAAAGTGATGAACATTTTAATATTGCTGAAAAGTATTTTAAAAAATATTTTTCCGTACTTACAAAGATAGATAAGAAAAACATTTATTCCGTAATGCAGGTTTATTATATAAATAAAATTTCCAGGGGAGATAATTCCTGTAATAAGGAGTTTTTAAAATTTATGCTTGAGATGTTAAAATTTAATGTTCTTTCACATAAGAAAAGTGATCACATTGATTTAAATTTGTACAGGAATATTCTGATACTCTGCACAATGGAAAAGGAAATTAATATTCTGAAAAAATTTATTTCAAAGTATATTCACTTTGTTGATGTTCAAAGCCGCAGATCAATACTGGCATATTCAAATTCACAGTTGAATTTTTTACAGGGTAAATTTCAAAAAGCATTAGAGCTGAGTAACAATATTAACTTTAACGATCTGCTTAATTCAACAAATGATAATCTTTATTTCAAGAATGACATTAAAATACAGACTCTTAAAAGCCTGTATGAATTAAATGCTTTTGAAAGCGCAATATCATTTATTGATGCATATAAACATTTTCTCAGAAAATCAAAATTAATAAAAGATGAAATGAGGAATAATTATTTATTATTCGTAAACTCAGTGGGTGAATTAATCAGACTTAATAATAAATTTGATGAATATGCTTTTACTAAATTCAAAGCCAGAATAAACACTTCGAAATTTACAAATGTTCAATGGATACTGGAAAAGTTAAATGAATTTGAAAAATAACTCCTGCCAGCAATATTTATTGTTAATATCAAATTAATATTTTTCCATCATAATAAAAAAGCCGGAAGATCTCTCCGCCGGCTCTTTTTAACAGTTAGACATTTAAGCAGTTAACAGTGTGACAGATAACAATTAACAATCTAAAATCATAAATTATAATTTGAAAATCAAAACTATCCAACTGCCACAATGACTAACTGCCCAACTGCCACACTGCCTAACTGAATCAAGGAATTATCACACTCACAGAATTGAACGCATTATTATCCACTATGCTCTGATCCGCCGCATCAACGAAATTATCTCCGTTAACATCGGCAGCGACATATCCGCTCACAGAGCCGGATGCTCCGTTATCCACCGCACTCAGATCCGATGCATCTATTGATCCGTCCTGATTTATATCCCCGCTGTAGAACGCAAATCTTAACGGAGAATTATCAATTTGCTTCATGTTGTTTCCATATGCCTGCGATGAATTATCAGTAAAATTATAATTTGCATTTGAAGATGTGAAAATTACTCCGCCGGTTTTAGACCATGTCTCTATTGAATTTCTGTGTTTAATCTGCAAATAATATTTTCTGCTGTTCTGTGCATTTGTAAAATTTATTGTTGCCGATCCGTTCGTATTAAATAATCCTTTCGAAGAATCAATTGTAATGAACGGAGCTATAGTATCTCTTAAAAATACTTTTACAGTATCTTTTCTTGTTGAATCCGCTGAAGGAATATAAAATCCTTCAATGAAAATATTAAGAATAAGAATCTGAGAAGGACGGAATATTCTGTTGAAATTATTTGCAAAATCATAAACAGGACCGCAGGTTGCGACTTTATCCCAGTTGATTGACCAATCCATCATTCCTCTCAGCAAAGGATAAGAACTTACCCGTGTATATTTCGCGGGCTTGGGAGCAAGACCTCTTAAATACTGTATTGCAGCTTTCACAGAATCCGGTACTATGTATCCGCCACCTGCTGCATTCGAACATGCAGGAAGTCCCACCGCTATCTGATCTGCTCTGAGTCCGCTGAAATGTCCTCCAGCAGTATTGAATCCCTGAATCACAGCTTCAGTCTGAGAAAGAATAAAATCCACTGTACCCTGATTATAAATGTTCCCGTCTATTCCATACATGCTTCCGCTGTTATACAACTGCACATGCAATATCTCTATCGAATCTCTGAGAGCGTGAATGACAGGGAGATATGCTCCCCAGATTCCTGCATAAGCTGACATTCCGCCCTGCACGTAAGCTGTTTCAGGAGCCATAGTGAGCAGCATTTTGTTGCCAAACTGAACTCTGTAAAGATCCATGATTTTTCTTATTGCATAGATAAGATTAATTACTTTTGCATCAACGGGATTAGCGATAGTTCCTCCGCTTACTGAAAGCGAACTTCCTTCAAGGTCTATGTCAATGCCGTCGAAGCCGTAAGTATTAATAATATTCATCATTGAAGTAATGAAAGTATTTCTTTTATTTGTATCCGGCAAAGACACAGGATCATTCGCTCCTCCGATTGATATAATTACTTTTTTGCCTCTGAGATGCATTGTGTCAATTTGTTTTTTAAACGTAAGCTGTGTAATGCCGTCCGGTGTGAATGTCATGTTGTATGTAGTGCCGGAAACCGGAATTGCAAATGCCACCGGAATTATATTATAGCTTGTATCAATTTGCGTAAGCTGAATGTATGGACACTGAAAATCATTCCAGTTCTGCCAGTATCCGATTAGAGAAGGATTTGGAATCTGCGCAAAGGATAAATTAACCAGAAATAAATTTATAGTTATAATAATCTGCCTGAGATTCATAGTAATTATTTTTTTATTAATAATATTTTTTTCAATAAAATAATAATTTCAAATTAAAATTACACAGAATTTTAAAATTAACAATTAGCAATTAGCAATTAGAGATTTTGAGAAGCTCATATTGTCATTCATATTGCTTTTCTTGGGAATCAAATAAGTAAAGATTTTTAGTTTTCATAAAAATATTTATTTAAATTTTTTATCTTTTTGAATTAAATTCAAAAAATGAAATGGATTTAATGTCCATTGGAATGTATGATAAAAGAATTTTACATGGATTTGTAACAGGTTATGGAAAAGATTTCTTTCAACTCAAGTTTCACATCTTAGATCTCACGTTTCATATTTAACAAAAGACCGGGCGGGACACCCGGTCTTTTTATTCTGGTTATTGTATTATGATATCATCAAGTAGGATTGCTGTATCATAAATACTGTCGCCGACATCACCGCATTTGAAAATAATTACTACGGTCTGTCCGCGGTAAGGTATTATGTTAAAAGAAATATCCTGCCAGCCTGTCATGTAAACTCCGCCTTCATCAAACACTATGTTCGGTGAAACGCTTATTAACTGTCCGGCGTGATTTGTATCTGCTCCGAACTGCAGCGCCATCTCGTCTATTGTCCTTGAAAATAATGTAACCTGAGAACCGTCCTGCTTTACCAGAAGGATCCTGAAGTAATCCTGATACTGGGAATGTATAAATTCGAGAAATTCTTCCGAAAGGAAATTCCATTTCAGCTTCAGCGTTGACTGTGTATTCTGCACTAAGAAGCATTGTGAGACCGAACCGCTTGAAGTGGTATATCCGAGTCCGGTAGAGATAATTCCCATGAAACTTCCCTGAGTCGGATTTACTGTTCCAAGTCTGCTGATAACTCTTCCGTCTCCTGATCTGGTCCATCCTTCGATCGTACCGAGTTCATAATCTTTATTTAATAGTGATGTGGAAAAACTCAGATCATTCGAACCGACTATTTTAGTAAGTACAGCAAAAGGATCTTCGGGATCAGTAGCTGCAAAGAATGTATTTCCGGAAGTTTTGCCGTCAACTGCCATTCTCTTAGCGATCGAATCGCTTATGTCTGCAACGAATCCGATATGAACGACTTTACTGTATCCGAAATATGTTTTTGCTCCCTTTCCGATAAATGCATTTCCAAGATCAGGATTCAATGCGCTTTCACAGGAGTTGTTTACTATTACAGAATTTGGAAAAGTACCTGAAAGTGCTGAAATAAATTTATCGGTAGCTACATATACATCTGCAGTATCTCTTAAAAGACCGTTTTGAGCTATGGTAATATTTTTCCAGATAGACAGTTTATCAGCTTTTACCATTGCCCTGTATGTTGTCTTATATATCTGAAGATTTGTATCAGCAATTTCACCTGTAAATATTCTCTTGCCTGTTAATCCGTGAGTTGTGATAAATACCAGACCGTAATTAGTAAGACTTGACAAAACAGATATATTTGCATTCTGATTTGTAAATGTTGTTACATTGTAATCTTTGCAGGTAGACTGATTTAATCTTGTTATGATTTTCGGACCTACAGGATAAGTTGGAAATGCTGCCTGAAACGGTTCATATATAAGTACATTCCTGTTACCTATTGTATTCGGGTCTAATGGAGGATTATCAGTATATGTATTTGCATTGTCCTGATAATAATCATTGATTCCTATTGTCTGTTCATTCAATGGAACAGATCTTTTATTTCTTCTGAGTGTATCATTTGCAGCTTCACCCCCTAAAGTGTGAATGCGTCCTGTTGCATCAGCAACTGAATACAATAAACCTCCGGATATCCCGCTTGTATAATGGATTATAATTCCCGTATTGCCGTTGCGTTCAACACTCTGAACTCCGGGCTGTGTCTGAAGCCATGCAACCAGCTGTGTCGTGGCATTTTCAATGTTATTCGGATTTCCCGCAAGATAAGTCTGAAGCTGATTCTTTGCGCTGGACTGAGTTTTAAAAAGAGTGCTGATTTCCTGAGAGGTAAGCTGACTGTTAACCGTTATTGCTATTACTTGTGAATAACCGTTTGATGATGTTGATATGATTCCCTTAGCTTTGTATTTTATCTCTCCTGCTGATGGTTCATTAAAGATAAACTTCCCGCTGTACACATTATCATGCGCAATCTCATCTCCATTTGACAATAAGCCGTTATCCTTAAGCAAACCAATTTCTGTTTCTGTGCTGTTTACTATCTTTATGAGATGAGATACTGAATCAGTGAAGGCGGTTCCCGGGTTTACTGTAAATCTGAAGATAACTGTATCATTTGATCCGACTGTAATGCTGCTGGAAGTTGATACTAATGTTCCTACAATTGCGTCATTTGTACCGGGAGGATTGACTACGGGATTATCTTCACTGCAGCCTGAAATGAATGAGAAATAAATAATTAAAGCTAAACAAACAGAATAAAGAATTTTTGTTTTCATAATATTGATTTATTAAATTCATAAATAAATTTTTATTATAAATATTTTCTTTTTTGTCTGCCTCCTTTTCAATTTATTAAATACTGCTGACAGGCAAAATTACAATTCCTTATTATTGTATACAATGCTAAATTAAATCACTGTGATCTTTTTTTAACTTTAATATTCTGCAAAATCAAAATGTCAAATATGTTTCTATCTTTTTCAAAAGTTTATTTATTAAAAACTTTATTCTGTTATTTCCTGAGATCCTGTTTTGAAAGACCTCCGGCTCAATCTTAAATTATAGATTTACTTAAGTTTGATACTTTATCAGACAATCATTTTACCTTATAAATTTTTGACAAATCTATGACAACCGGAAAACAGGAATTCTCTATATTTGTATGGAAGAAATAAGAAAAGGATTTAAACAATGAATGAAAAATTAACATACCGCCTTCTAAACTGGATGGATAAAACCAAAGCCTGGGAGTTGTTTTTTAAAAAGCTGAACATATACAATATTCGTTTTAAAGGATATCCTGCTTTTGTAATGTCTGATTACTTCAGGATAATTGACAGATCCATTCCTGACGATCATTATGTTTTCCTTTCAACTGATTCAAAATCCTTAAGCTCAATAGCAATTAAGACTGTGATCAGATTAAAAGAAAATCCCGGATACTTCAGTCATGCAGGCATTTTATTTTTTAAAGGTGACAGGAAATCTACGATAATGCATATTACTGCTGCCGGATTGATCGAACAACCTCTGATAGATTTTCTTAAACAAGTTGATTATTTTTGTGTGATAAAATTACCGGTAGATAAAAAAAATGATCAGACAATTCAATACCGAATTTCAGAAATTCGTGGCAGAGCAGATCTGATTAAATATGACTGGCAGGAACAACTTGATAACGGCGATAACTTACTTTACTGCTCAGAACTGGTATATGAAATTTTCAAAGATGTTGTTAATAGTCCTGAATTCAAACCACGAATGATATTAGGCAGATATGTTTTTGATCCTAATTTACTTCTTAACTGCGGTGAAATAGTTTACTGTAATCATCCTGAATTGGACAGGCAATTATGTGTTAATGATCTTCCTTTTATGCAGACAGAGTTTGCAGTTGTAGCATAATAGTTTTCCGGAAACAGATTTTATTTTCTCCCGGGATTTCAAACTAATTCATGTTTTCTTTTCATGTCCAAATATTCTTTTCTGAAAATAATATTCATCCCCAGAAGAAATGCCATCATGACAGGATTAAAGCATAAAGAACGTTTTATGATCTGAAAATAACCCGCAAGCTTTCCGTACAATTCCAGAAATCCAAGTTCAGCTTCTTTGGCTGTCATTAATTTGGGAATAAAGAAACATGTGTTGCAGGCGGAATTGTAAAAGCTGTTGTTCTTCAGCAGATCCTGCTCCTCTTTAAACAATATTCTGTTCTCTTCTTTTAAGCGCTGAAAGATTCTTGTTCCGGGTACGGGTATCAGAATGTTTAAAATTGGTATTGATACTTTTACCGAACTGATGAAATCATAAAGCATCTCAGGAGTTTCAGTAGTGTCTTTATCGAATCCGAACATAAAGTATCCTGCAACCTTGATACCGCTTTTATTAATATTTTTAAGTCTCTCTTTATAACTCTGAACCAAATACTTTTTATTTACTCCGGCAAGATTTTCCTGATTCACTGTTTCCATGCCAATGAACAATAACCTGCATCCTGCTTTGTGCAGATAATACAATACTTCCCGATCATCGCCTACATCAACTGTTATCTGTGCTCCCCATTTGAGTTTAATATTGTTATCAATTATAGCTTTCAAAAGTTTCAGGAGATATTCACGGTTATTGTAAATGTTATTATCCACAAAGCCGGCTTTCTTTGAGATCCTGCTTATGCTCTTAAGGTCTTCAATTACAAATTTAATTTTTCTGAGCCGGCAATGACCTTTATACACAGCAGCGGTGCAGCAGAAATCACAGTCATTAATGCAACCAATGCTGCACAGTACAGGCATAAATGTTATATTCTTATCTGATAAGACCGAGTAATCAAAAGCAAAATTAATGTCGATACCGAAATGGTATTCTTTCTGAAGCTTATTATTCTCTGCATCAGATAAAATCTTTTTCATTTCTTTCGGACCCGGATTACCATGCACAACGCAGTCGCACACATCTTTTAATAAATGCGAACTGAAATGCGCCTGGTATCCGCCGAATATAACTGTCTTGTTCCTTCTCCTGAACTCTCTTGCAATTTCAATACCCTGTGCGATATCATATCCCATTGAAGTTATTGCAATTACGGAAGCATCCGTATCGTAATCAATATCTTCAAAATACTGAAGCACAACAATTTTTTTCCAGTCCGGAGGCGTTGCAGCGCTTAATGCAGGCATTGCAAGCGAATGAACATAAAGACTGTCGCCTTTTAACAATGTGCCGTCTGAAGTTTGATAAGTCGGCTGTATGAAATAAATTTTCTTATTCATATAAAATTCTCCTTTTAAACAATTAACAACTTTTGAAATCTTCTTTTTTAAAATTGCTACACTTTCTTTTCCTTAATCAAAGATATGTATTAATAAATTTCCAATTGTCATAGAATTGTCAAAACTTATTTTGCATTAAAATATGGTCAACACCATCTGAAATGAATAATATTAAGATATAAATAAAAAAACCACAGACTCACTAAAACACAAAGTTGAATTCAATCTTTTCCTTGTGTATTAGTTACTCTGTGGTTAAAAATTCTTTTTAAAAAGAATCTGTATTTATTTCAAAAGAAGTATCCTCTTTGTATCCGTAAAATCATTTACTCTGTTTGCCAGTCAAATCAAAAATCATAAATCTAAAATCTGAAATTGATTCCAAATCAAAAATTCCAAATCCGAAATCCCAAATTCCAAATTGAAGTCACGGTCTTATCACACTAATTAAATTAAAAGCATTATTATCCACAATACTGACATCATCTGCATCTACTATATTGTCTCCCGTAACATCTGTCCTGACATAGCCGCTTAACGAATTTAGTGCAGCATTATCAGTTTCGCTCAGATCTGAAGCGTCTATAATGTCGTCCTGATTAATGTCACCGCTGTAAATGCAATATTTGCTGCCTGTAAGTTTTAGATTGTTACCGTATGCCTGTGAAGAAGAAGCAGTGAAATCATAACTGATGAATCCGCTCTGCGTAAACGGCTCTCCTCCGCTTTTACTCCATGTCTCAGTTGAATTTCTGTGTCTGACTGATATGTAATAATTTCCTGAAGGCGCATTTGCAAAAACAAAATGACCTGTAAATGTAAGCGAATCTATTGTTGCATTTGCTGAATCTATTATGTTATAAGGCGATACAACATTTCTTAAATATGCTCTTACTGTGTCTTTTTTATTAAGTTTATTCAGAACTGTATTCATATATCCTTCTGGTATTACTGAAATATTATAAATTCCGTCAAGCTGAATTTCCCAGACTCCCCTGCCGTGTGTTCCTATCCTCAGTTTGTTGGTTGCAGCATGATAATCCATGTGCATTGCAACTGTATTCGGCAGTCCGTTTGACAATTCAAACCATGTATTTCCAAAATCACCTGAAACAAAAACACCTATATCCATTGCAATAAAATATGTACTTGTAGAAACTCCCGGATAATATATCAGTGCATCATTAGCAGGAGAATCAGGAAGGTTCCCGCTGATGCTGAACCATGAACTTCCTCCGTTTGTGGTCTTATAGATCTTGCCTGATCCAAAACCCGAGAAAGTAATCACTGCAACTAATGCTGAATCTGGGTGTGCATAGACACTGGTTATGGTCCTTGCAGGTAATCCGGTTGTGACATTTGCGTAAGTATATCCTCTGTTTGTCGAACGGTAAACAGAACTGCCTGATGTAGCATACATTACATTGGGAGAAGATTTGCAGATTCCCATTTCTCTTATTGTTCCGCTTGTACCTGAAGATATTGCAGTCCAGGTTGCTCCCCAGTTTATCGTTTTAAAAACCTGCGCCCTTGCTGTATAAAATATTCCTGCAGAGTCAGGATGTGATATCAAAGGTCCCACCCACGACCCGGTGCCGCTTAATCCTGAAGTAGCCGATACAAATGAACTACCTCCGTTAGATGATCTGTATACTCCGTTATTCTGAGTTTCTCCAAGTATGTAATTATTATTAACAGCATGAAAACAAACTTCCCCTCCATCCCCGCCGAAAGCAGCTGTCCAGTTAAGTGTGCCAAAAGTCTGCTGTGTTCCGTTGTCCTGTGTGCCTCCGAGTATCTGATTTGCATTGGAAGGGTTGGAAGCGATCCTGTAAAATTGCGTAAGAGTTAATGCATTATTTATATTTATCCATGTAGCACCTTTATCTGTTGATTTCCAGATCCCGCCGTCATTGACGCATACCATTTTATTCGGATCTGTCGGATGAAAATCCACGTTATGCTGATCCACATGTACGTTTCCGCCTCCGTATCCGTTGGTTACATTTGTAAAATTTGTTGCGCCGCCGTTTGTTGTCCGCCACGCATCGACCGAACCAACAAAAGCAAGATTAGCATCGTGCGGACTTATATGCATGTAAAAATCATACCATGCCTGACTTCCGCTGAAATTCTGTCCTGTAACAATCTGTGAAAAGTTAAATCCGCCATTAGTGGATTTAAAAACAGTTATAGTGCTTCCGCTGTGCTTTGCATAATAAAGTATATTTGGTGAAGATTTTGCTACAGCGATGTGATTTCTTGTTCCTGCTGTAATTGAGCCATTGGCAGAGAAAGAACTTCCTCCGTTAGTTGATATCAGATATCCTGTTCCGCTTCCTATTGCATAAGCTGTATCTCCTCCGGGAGAGAATATAACGTCATCACACCTTCCTGAAGCAAGCAGATTCCATGACACTCCACCGTTAGTGCTTCTGTATAAGCCTCCGTTAACGCCGAGACTGCTTCTGTTTCCGAGTGCGCAGAGTAGTTCATTGCTGTGACCGGGTCTTATGTTGATTCTTGTAAAAAATGATAAAGATTCAAGCCCTGAAGTATAATTCGTCCAGGTATTTCCGCCGTCAGTTGATTTCAGCAATCCTCGTCCGTAATATGAGGCAGCGCTGTATGTCGCCTCGCCTGTTCCGTAATAAATGATATTTGTATTTGAAGGATCAATAGCAATTGAACCCGAAGATAATGAAACTTCAAAATCAGATTTCGAAGACCAGGTAACTCCTTCATCAGTTGTTTTCCAGACTCCCCCGAATGCAGTACCGACATATATAACGTTCGGATTGTTCGGATCATACTTAACCGTAGGCATTCTGGAAGTAATATTGGAATATGCGAAATAGAATCCTGTAGTCGGACCAATATTAGTCCATGTGTTAAAAGGGTTAGACATTGAATATCCTTTTTGAACTCTCATGGCTTCACGCTGTTCGTATGCTTTCTTATATGCATCCTTCGGTATAAAATTATCCGGATACATCCTCTGCTCGTAAAACCATCTCTCGCGCTGAAATGCTTTTCTGCTTTTGGTCTGTTCGTCCGCATTGTCGTAGGGATTGTTTTTAATTTTAAGATCCTGTGCTGAAGAGACAGAATAAAATATAAAGAATAAAAATAATAGGAATGTTTTCATAATGGAAGATTAAGTTTTTATATAAGTTAAATTAACTAAATTATAACTGATTTGAGATTTACAAATTATGGCACGGACAGAAAATTATTAATTCTTTTTTCCGATTTAACTCAGACTCCTTATCCACAAATGTTGTTACCTGCTAATTTTACTTCATTATGATTATTTAATATAATTATTATATTTCCACATCCGGAAATTTCAATTACAAAATAAAATATCAATTAATGAAAAAATTATTTTACCGTTATGTATTCTTAATGCTGTTATTGATTGCTGCGGGCTGCACGTCCACACAATCAACAATGTATAAGCCAACAGACGACAGCGAAGCATGGAAAGTAAATGTAATTAAAAAGCCATCCGTTACTGAAGAGTTTGTCTGCACTATAAATGATTCCGTGGTTATCAAAGAATCATTTCCGCTCTTTGGAGATAATATAGAAAAATCCGGCAAATACCGCGGGAAGAAAGTGATGATGAACGGTTTCAGGAAATCAACAACAACTACAGATTCAAACGGGAAGACAGAGTCACATGACTCATATCAGATAAGAGTATTCATTAATGATGTATTGATTGACAAGTTTGATTTTTGAGTTTTTAAAACTGATCAGGTAAACTTTGGTGTTTTAATGATGTATTAATTAACTCATGTTTACTCCACAGAACCCTGAAGTTTTTCATCAAACATAAATCAATATCTTACCAATTTTTTAGTTCGTGGTTAATATGAAATTTATGGCAATTTTCTTTTTTAATATTTAATCAATTAACTTGAGTAAATTAACTATATAAAAATTCCTAGAATCACCTGATCAGCATCATCCTCTTCGTATCCGTAAAATCTCCGGCAGTAAGCCTGTAAAAATAAACTCCGCTCGGCAAACTACTTCCATTAAACTCAACTCTGTAAGTCCCGGGATTTAATTTTTCATTAACTAAAGTTGAGACTTCTTTTCCAAGTAAATCATAAACCTTCAAAGAAACAAATCCCAAATCCGACTCGCCTCGCGAAGCGGGAATTCCAAATTCCAAATTCGTGACCGGATTAAACGGATTCGGATAGTTCTGCTCCAGACTGAATTCCTCCGGCACTTCGGTGGATAGACTTTGGACTGAGATTAACTCCGACAAAGGCCGTCTCCATACGCCGCTTTTATAAGTCGCGGCATACAGATGTGTGCCTGAGATGGCAAGAGTCCTGACATCAGTATTCGTCAAACCGGAATTCACCGCAATCCAAAATGTGCCGTTGTTGGTAGTTCGAAAGACGCCTCCTAAATAAGTCGCAGCAAATATATTCTCGCCTGAAACGGCAAGAGACTGGACATCAGTGTTCGTCAAGCCGTTATTAACCACAGTCCAGCTTGTGCCGTTGTTGGTCGATCTATAGACTCCGCCGACGACGGTGCCCCAAGATCCCACAAAGACATTCGTACCTGAAACGGCAAGAGACGTGAAATCAATGTTTGCCAAGCCGTTATTAACCGCAGTCCAGCTAGTGCCGTTGTTGGTTGATAGAAATACTCCGCCATTGCTGGTCCCTGCAAACAGATTCGTGCCAGAGACGGCAAGAGATACAACATAATAGCCTGTTAAGCCGTTATTCACTGCAGTCCAGTTTGCGCCGTTGTTGGTAGAAAGAAAGACACCATCAAAACCAGACCCGGCAAAGAGATTGGTACCCGAGACAGCAAATGACGAAACATTATTGCTCGTCATACCATTATTGACTGCAGTCCAGTTTGTGCCGTTGTTGGCAGATCTAAAGACGCCGCCGACATAAATTCCGGCAAAGAGATTCATTTCTGAGAAGGCAAGAGCACGGACGAAAGTGTTCGTCGTGCCGGTATTCACATCAGTCCAGCTTGTGCCGTTGTTAGTAGATCTATAGACGCCGCCGACATCAGTTCCGGCAAAAAGATTCGCGCCCGAGACGGCAAATGAATAGACATAAGTGGGCGTCAATCCGTTATTCACAGCAGTCCAGTTTGTGCCGTTGTTGGTCGACAAAAATACACCGCCCTCCCTGGTCCCTGCAAAAAGTTTCGTGCCGGAGACTGTAAGAGAATTGATATAAGTGCTCCTCAAGGCATTATTCACTGCAGTCCAGCTTGTGCCATTGTTTGTAGAGAGAAAGACTCCGCCGCCAAAAGTTCCGGCAAAGAGATTCGTACCAGAGAAGGCAAGAGCCCGGACATAATTGTTCGTCAAGCCGTTATTCACCGCAATCCAGTTAGTGCCGTTGTTAGTCGAGAGAAAGACGCCGCCGACATCAGTTGCGGCAAAAAGATTTGTGCCTGAGAAGGCAAGAGATTGGACATTATTGCTCGTCAAGCCGTTATTCACCAAAGTCCAGTTTGTGCCGTTGTTGGTAGTTAGAAAGACGCCATGTCCATAAGTTCCGGCAAAAAGATTCGTGCCTGAGACAGCAAATGAAATGACAGAAGTGCTCGTCAAGCCATTATTTACGGCAGTCCAGTTAGTGCCGTTGTTTGTCGATAGATAGACTCCGCCATAAATCCCGGCAAAGAGATTCGTGCCCGAGACGGCAAAAGACCAGACTGTATTGTTCGGCAAGCCGTTATTCACCAAGGTCCAGTTTATGCCGTTGTTGGTAGATCGAAAGAGGCCTTGTCCATAAGTTCCTGCAAAAAGATTCGTGCCTGAGACAGCAATAGAAATGACAGAAATGCTCGTCAAGCCGTTATTAACCCCAGTCCAGTTTGTGCCGTTGTTGGTCGAAAGATAGACACCACCGCCATAATTCGCTGCAAAGAGATTCGTGCCTGATACAGCGAATGACCGGATATCACCTCCATAAGGTCCGTTAGTTTGCACCCACTGCGCTTTGCAATTATCAATGTTCAAAGAGCAATGAACAATTTGTGTAATCAAAAAAGCCAGAGCAAATATTTTATTTATGTTTTTCAACTTATTATCTCCTCATGTCCAATACAAACTTTTTCTGTCTTATTTAAGACTTATTACACATTCTTTTTCTTAATAAAAGATATGTATTGTTAAATTACCAAATGCCATAGAATTATCAAAAATATTTCAGACTTCACTTTAACACACTCTACACACTCAACACACTCAACACACTCAACACACTCAATACACTTAATACACTCAATACACTCAATACACTCGATACACTCATGGTCTAACCAAGTTTACCGAACTATTGGCATTATTATCTATGATACTGACATCCGTAGCATCTACAAAATTATCTCCTGTAACATCGGTTCTGACATATCCGCTGAGCGAGTTATAGGAATCATTATCAACTTCACTTACGTCTGATGCATCTACAGTGCCGTCCTGATTGATATCTCCGCTATAAACCCCGAATCTGAGCGGCGAAGCATTTACCTGTATCATATTATTTCCGTATGACTGCGCAGCAGCGCTTGTAAAATCATAACTCAAAACGCTGCCTAAAGTATATGGCTGACCTCCGGATTTGCTCCATGTCTCGATTGAGTTTCTGTGTTTTGTCTGAATGTAATAAGTGCCGCTCGCTGTATTTGTAAAAAGAAAACTGCCTGTAAAAGTAACTGAATCAATTACTGATTTTGCAGAATCTATAATTGCAAAAGGAGTTGTAATATTTCTCAGATATGCTCTCACCGTATCTCTCTTATTTAATTTGCCTGTTCCGGGATTATAGAATCCTTCCATTATTAATTTTATCTGAGCTGCAACAGCAGCTACTGAACTCGCTGACCATCTTGAAAAAGAACCTATTCCGGAAAGCGTAATTGTATTGGCTGAAGTATTTACTGTCCCGCCCTGTGAAGTCCAGTTCGTCCCGGAATTTGTTGACTTAAACAACGATGATGCAGATTCTACTTTTCCGTTGAGTTCCGAATCATCATACTTATAAACCAATGTTGCATTAAGTCCTGTGTTTGTTGCAGGAGTTATATCAAAATATCGGAGGAAACTTGTGTTCCCGCCAAGTCCGCTCTGAACTGCATGACCTCTTCTGATTTCCGTGCTTCCTAAATTTACTGCAGTTGTTAATACTGCGCCAAGTCCGGCTACATTCAATGCTGAAGGTGCGTTCAGTGTTCTTGTTGTTGTAATATAACCTGAAGTCCCTGTTACAGTATTTCCGGTTGTCTCAGTTAAATATCCTGCCGGTGCAAGAGTCAGTACAAATCCATTTAGATTCAGGTCACCAAGAATAACGGACAATGAATCATTTACTGTTGTTGCATTCGGCAAAGAAGTTCCTGCAGAATTATTTATTCTTAATTTATTATATGTAATATTAGTTGTGGAAATACTCTGCAATGAAGTTCCGTTATATTCGACTGCTGCAGTCGTAGTATTAAATGTTCCGCTGTTACTTATCGGATTAGAAGCAGTAAGAGAAAGTTTAAATGTTGACA
Organism: Ignavibacteria bacterium; assembly: GCA_016709315.1. Lineage (GTDB taxonomy): Bacteria > Bacteroidota > Ignavibacteria > Tepidaquicellales > Tepidaquicellaceae > JAEUSI01. The sequence continues at coordinate 597,192 of JADJMZ010000003.1, read as the reverse complement.
GATTGAATGTTCCGCCTGCATTTACATTTACACTATGCATCTGATGATTTGATGTCAATGTTAAAGTCGAACCGGAGATTATATCAGCATTTGTAAGCCATGAGCCTGTTCCGGAAAGCGTATGCGCGCCGCTTTCAAAATTGAAATTACTGAAATTAATGCTGCCGTTGTTGGTAAAATTAGTTCCGTACATTCTGAACAAAGGACTGCCTGAAGCGGTAATTGTTCCATTATTAATGACATCATTGTTTGCTCTGACTGTATATCCGCCGTTTAAGCAGGATAACACAGCTCCGGCATCAACTGTTATTATACCGTTTACGGTACCAATAAATGGAGATCCGTTGTCATAAAGAAATGTTGTCCCTGTATTTATTTTTAATGGAGGATTAAAACTGCACCCTGCTTTGCAGATTAAATTTGTTGAACCCTGGGTTCTGAAAATACCGGAGTTTGTAACTGATGATCCGTTATTAAAATACAATGCACCTGTAGCAGTAAATGTAAATGCATTTGGATTTAAGATACCTCCTGTATTGACTGTAAAATTATTTACGGGAGAGATAGTCACATTACTTCCGAGAGAAACATTTCCCGAACCACCGATTGTAATTAAACTACTTGTAAATGTTCCGGCACCTGAAACAGTTGTAGTTGAGTCAAAAGTCAGTTCATAGCTGGTAATTGAATTATTGTTTACTAAAGAAGAACCTTTCATTCTGAAATTATGAGTGCCGGATCCTGCTATAATTCCGTTATTTGTAACAGTATTATTTGCCTGTAAAGTGTATCCTCCGTTTGAGCCTGTTAATGTTGCTCCTGCATCCACAGTAATCGGACCATTGAACACTGCAAAGAAAGGACTGACATTATTGTAGGCTAATGTAGTTCCGCTGCTTACTTTAAAAGGAGCATTGAAAGCCGAAGAGTTTCTGTTAATCACACTTACTGATCCCTGAGTCTGAAACAAACCGGAGTTAAGAACTGTGCCTCCGCTGTTTGTCCTGAATGTACCGGAATTGAAAGTCAGAGTTTTTGTATTCAGATTTAATATTCCGTCAATGTCAAAGTCTATGACGGGAGAAAACGTGATGTTATTTGCTAAAGTAACATTTCCTGAAGTTCCGATATTAATGCTTTGTCCTGTATATGTTCCTGTTCCGGTAAGAGTGGTAGTGGAATCGAAATAAAGATTTTGACAAGTAACGGAAGAGTTATTTATGAATAAATTCCCTCTCATCCTGAAACTGTTTCCACCGTTTGGTGAAGTAATTGTGCCGTTATTTGTAACCGTATTCATTGACTTTGTAGTATATCCTCCGCTGATTTGAGTCAGAGTAGCTCCTGCATCAACTGCAATCGATCCGCTGAACACAGCAATAAATGGCGACTGATCATTATACGCTGTCAGTATTCCTGTATTTACTTTTATAGCACTGTTAAAAGTAGAGCCGTTTCTGAAAATAAAATTTACATTATTCTGCGACTGCATTGTTCCTGCGCTCGGACCCGATCCGGAAACAACTGCGCCTGTATTAAGTATGAAAGAACCTGAAGCAAATGTAAAAGTCTTTGCTCCCGGATTAAAGACTCCGCCGTTGGAAACAGAGAATGAACTTCCGGGTGTAAATGTCACATTAGAAATTAAAGTAATGTTTCCGGTTTCTCCGATCGTAATTGTATTGCTTGTGTATGTGCCGGTGCTGGTTACGGATGTGACGGAATCAAACTGAAAATTTACGGAAGATATTGATCCGTTGTTTGTTAAAGAAGGACCTCTCATAATAAAGTTGTTTCCGGAAATCGTTCCGTTGTTAGTAACATTTCCGTATATTCTATTTGTGTATCCGCCGGACTGCGATGTAAATGTAGCACCTGCATCTATAGTAAGCGTTCCGTTATAGTTTGCAATGTTTGGAAATCCGTCATTGTAGGAAGTTGCCGTGCCGGTGTTTACTTTTAACGGCGCATTAAAACTTGTTCCATTCCTTAAAATTAAAGAAACTACTGACTGAGTCTGAAATATCCCTGAGTTTAAAACAGTACCTCCGGTTAAAAGAAAAAATGTTCCTCTGTTAAAAGTGAATGTTCTGGTATTAAGATTTAACACACCTCCGCTATTAATATTAAAGTTTGAGGCAGGTGAAAATGTCAGATTATTTGCAAGAGATACATTACCTGTTCCGGCAATTGAAATATCATTGCTTGTATAAGCGCCTGTGCCGGACAAAGAAGTTGTATCATCGAAAATCACATTATCACCTTTAATAGTGTCGTTATTAATCAATGAAAGTCCGCTCATATAAAAAATTCCTCCTGCGTTGCTTGTTATTTCACCGTTGTTAGTAACATTATTTCTTGCCTGAATTTTATAACCTCCTGAAAGGACATTTAATACAGCTCCGGCATCAATTGTCATTGTGCCGTTATAGTAAGCAATATTCGGTGAACTGCTGTCATATGAAGTTAATTTTCCTGTATTGACTTTTAAAGCTGTTGAAAATGTCGAACCGTTTCTGACATTAATTGAAACTTCCGTGCCCTGAGTCTGAAAAGTTCCTGCGCCCGATACAATGCCTCCGGGATTCAAAAGCAGATCCTCGCCGCTACCGTCTTTCAGAGTAAAAACTATTGATGTGTTTACAGATAATATCCCTCCGTTATTAACAGTAAGCTGATCTGCATTTACGTTTACACTGACTGTAACAGTATTCGGACTTTGTATCGTAATCGGTCCGCTTGTATCTGTTGGGGTGCTTGTTGCGGCAAACCATGTACCGCCGCCGTTTGTTGACATCTGCCACGTTGAATTTGAATTCCAGTTTCCTGAATTAACGCTTCTGAAATATTCGTTTGCAGAGTATGCTGATCCGTTAAGCAGAAAAGTAACTGCGATCAGCATGGCAATTTTAAGTATTAATTTTTTCAATTCTATTCTCCTTTCATAAGAATATTTGAATTATAGTTTATATGATGAAATTTATTTTTCTTTTAAATTTATTTTCGAATTGAGAACAGGAATAATTTTTGTCCAAACACACTTTAACATCCGAAACGCCATTTCTGCAAAGTATTGGAAATCAAATTTTTATGCAAAGAAAAATATTCATGTTTTTAGATAATGTTTTTAAAAATTACACTATTATTGACCTGAAAAATGGAATTATATCTGAATTCTTAACCATAATTAGATTATTTGCTTATCCAGTTTTAGAATATTTACTCAAAAATTTTATTAATATTTTAATTCAGTAATCTGTTATTAATTTCAAAATTATCGCAACCATTTTTAAATCAACATTCTATCAAAATATAATGTGATGAAGAATATATTAGAAATTGTTTAAAAAATTATAAACATTACTAACTGCACAGATACTTTAGTTTAGTAATCTATAACTTCAAAATACTGATGCACTCTTAATCATAGACTTTAATTGAATTTCCAGTTGGCAAAAAAATATTTCAAACTTCACTCAACACACTCTATACACTCAACACACTCTAATCACTCTAATCACTTCAGAAGCAGCATCCTCTTCGTATCAGTAAAATCTCCAGCAGTAAGTCTGTAAAAATAAACCCCGCTCGTAAGACTGCCTGCATCAAACTCAACTCTGTAAGTCCCGGGATTTAATTTTTCATTAACTAAAGTTGAGACTTCTTTTCCAAGTAAATCATAAACTTTCAAAGATACAAATTCCAATTTCGAAATCCCAAATTCCAAATTAGTAACCGGATTGAACGGGTTTGGATAGTTTTGTGATAACAAAAATGAAGAAGGCGCTGGTCCGGTGATTTGTTTTATTCCTGTGATTATGATATCAGAGTACAATCTTCTCCATACCGACTGATAATAGGTTCCGCCAAATATAAAACCATTTCCCATAATTATAGATCTTATGTCAGCAGAAGAATTGAAACCCTGATTCTTATCGAGCCAGCTTACACCATTATTGGCTGACATATATACTCCGCTGTCAGTTCCTGAGAATAAATAAATTCCGTTTGCAAACAGAGAATGAATACTTCGATTTGATAAACCGGCAGCAATCCAGTTACCGCCGTTATTTGAAGAAAGAAATACTCCTCCGCTGTCAGTTCCTGCAAACACATTGTTTCCGTTAGTGGTAAGAGACATAATATCATAAAATGATAAACCGATATGGGTACCGCCGAGAAATAATCCGCTGTCGGTTCCTGCGAAAACACTGATTCCGCTTACACTCAGAGAATAAACTCGCCGATTTAATAATCCGGAAGCCGTCCAGTTTCCGCCATTATTGGTTGAAAGGAATAATCCGTGATTTGTCCCTGCGAAAATATTATTTCCGCTTACGGCAATTGTGTTTACAAATAAATCTGACAGACCTGAATAAGTCCAGTTTCCGCCATTGCTGATTGAACTGAATATTCCTTGATTAGTACCTGCAAACAGATAATTTTCTTTTATGGCAAAAGAAGTAACTGATTGGCTTGTCAAACCGCTGTTTATTGCGTTCCAGTTTTCGCCATTGTTGGTAGATAGAAATGCACCGTTATAATTTGTTCCTGCAAATAGATTTTGACCATTGATTGCAAGAGTCAAAACAGAAAGATTTAATGAATCTATATTTACAGTAGTCCAGTTTTCACCGCTGTTAGTTGAAAGAAATGATGCGTTGTTATAAGTTACTGCGAATACATTATTACCGCTTACCGCTGCAGAACTAATATTGTAATTCGGCAAACCGGCAGCAAACCAGCTGACTCCTTCATTTGTTGACCGGAATATTCCTGAGTATGTCCCGGCAATTAAATTGTTTCCGTTAACGGCAACGGAATTAACATAATAATTCGATAAACCTGAATAAGTCCAGTTAAATCCACTATTGGTTGATACAAATACTCCCCCTGCCCAATTACCGGCATATACGTAATTTTCATTTGAAGCAAGACTTCCGGTATGTTGCATTGCCATATAGTTCCAGCTTCCGCCATTATTGCTTGAAACATATACACCGCCGATAACAAGAGCATCATTTGCAGCTATTAAATTATTTCCGCTTATAGCAAGAGAAGTTATATTCTCACTTAAACCGGTAGATATCCAGTTATTACCATTATTTGTTGAAAGAAAAACCTCTTCACCGGAAGCGATAATTTTATTTCCGCTTATGGCAAGAGAAGATATATACTGATTTGATAATCCGATGCTTCTCCAGCTATCGCCATTATTTGCTGAAAGGAATACTCCGGAGCTGCCCGCATAAATATTGTTTCCGCTGATGACAAGAATATTGATATTTAATATTGATAATCCATTATTTACAGCAGTCCAGTTTTCGCCGTTGTTGGTTGATAGGAATACACCTGCCTTATCTGTTCCGGCAAAAAAATTCTGCCCTGAAACTGCAGAGCACCTGACTGAGCCGCTTAATGGACCGTTTGTCTGCTCCCACTGCGCGACACAATTATCAATTTGGAATAATAAAATTATTGATGCTAATATTTTACAGAAGTTTTTCATAGAGAATACTCCTTTACATAAATTCAAGAACTAAATTAATTCTATTTTAAAAATATTTGTATGATCTCTTTAATCCTTTCAAAAATATGTTCTCTTAAAATTCCAAATGTCAAAGAATTGTCAAAAATTTATTTTTATACATCAGGTGATTCCTGCAAGAAACATGCCTGCCTCGCGGTTTAACTCGCTGAAAGCGGGCAAGTCGAACAGGAATGACAAACTTAGGGGTTTAATTTTCAACTGCCTAACTGCTCAACTGGCTAACTGCCAAACTGCCTTGCCTCACTGCCTCACTGCCTCACTGCCTCACTGCCTCACTGTTATTTCACAAGCAGCATCCTCTTCGTATCCGTAAAATCTCCAGCAGTAAGTCTGTAAAAATAAACCCCGCTCGTAAGACTGCCTGCGTCATACTCAACCTGATATGTACCCGGACTTTGCTTTTCATTTACAAGAGTCACAACTTCTTTTCCCATAACATCATACACAACAAGCTTAGCGTAATTCGTAACTCGCCCGCCATGCCGCGAGGCAGGTAATTCGTAATTGATCTTCGTAACCGGGTTGAAAGGGTTCGGATAGTTTTGTGACAAACTGAATTGCTCCGGGATTATAGAAGATATTTGTCTGATGCCATTTGACTGTGAATATTTTATTGTTGCATAATCACTCCCTGTACCGCTGCCATAACTATACCCTGTCACATATACATTAGATGAACCGTCCACTGCAACTGAAAAAGCATAATCAGTTGAATCTCCCGGACCATTATATCTTTGCAACCATTGCTGAACACCTAATGAATTGTATTTTATTGTTGCATAATCATATTTTGTTCCACTTCCATAACTATTCCCTGTCACATATACATTCCCTGAACCATCCACTGCAATTGAAAAAGCCTTATCTTCTGAATTTCCAGATCCGTTATACCTTATTACCCATACTGAATCACCTGATGAATTATATTTTATTGTTGTATAATCAGAAAATGTTCCGCCGCCAAAACTTTCCCCTGTAACATATACATTACCTGAACCATCCGATGCAATTGAATGTGCAAAATCAGTTTCATTACCGGGACCGTTATATCTTTGTATCCATTGTTGTACTCCTGATGAATTGTATTTTATTGTTGCATAATCACTTCCTGTTCCGTTGCCATAGCTCGATCCTGTCACATAAACATTACATGCATCGTCCAATACAATTGAACCAACATAATCATCTGAATTACCAGGACCATTATATCTTTTTACCCAGACTGAATCACCTGATGAATTGTATTTTATTGTTGTATAATCCCATCCCGTTCCGCTTCCGTAACTAAACCCGGTCACATATACATAACCTGAATCGTCCAGTGCAATTGAATGAGCATAATCATAATAATTTCCCGGACCGTTGTATCTTTGTACCCATTGTTCTACACCTGTTGAATTGTATTTTATTGTTGCATAATCATATGCTGTTCCGATGCCTGAACTGAACCCCGTCACATATACATTACCTGTACAGTCAAGCGCAATTGAATGAGCATAATCAATTTCATTTCCGGGACCGTTGTATCTTTGTAGCCATTGTTGCACACCTGATGAATTGTATTTTATTGTTGCATAATCAAATCCTGTTCCACTTCCCTGACTATAACCTGTCACATAAACATTACCTGAATCGTCTGCTGCAATTGAATAGGCATAGTCACCTGAATTACCCGGACCGTTATATTTTTGTACCCATTGCGGAATGCCTGATGAATTGTATTTTACAGTTGCATAATCATAGTTTGTTTCACTTTCATAACTGTTCCCTGTCACATAAACATTACCTGAACCGTCTACTGCAAATAAATATGAATAATCAGTTGAATCACCTGCACCGTTATATCTTGCTTCCCATTCCTGAGTTACCTGTGTGAATGAATTTTGAAAAGCTAATAGAATCGGAGCAATCACAGATAATGCTAATAAATAATTTCTCATTTTCACTTTAATTTTTTCTTATATTTAATAAAGAATCTTTTTATGGTTTAACTGTATTCGATTTCTCAATCCTTATTAAATATTTTAATTCATAATTCCAATTGTTAAAGATTTTAAAAAAGTTTAACTGCAAACTTCCGGTGTCTGATAATTTAAATTTATTAATGTTTTCTGATCTGAGACTTCAGAAGGTTAGCTTTCCGTATAATAAAGACATACGATCTGAATTTCATTTCACAAGCAGCATCCTCTTTGTATCAGTAAAATCTCCTGATGTAAGTCTGTAAAAATATACTCCGCTCGTCAGACTACCAGCATCAAACTCAACCTGATATGTACCCGGACTTTGCTTTTCATTTACAAGCGTCACAACTTCTTTTCCCATTACATCATAAACAATCATATTCACATAATTCGTAATTTTTAATTCGTAATTTATAATTGTCATTGGATTGAACGGGTTCGGAAAATTCTGCTTCAATGAAAAACCTGAAGGTACTTCCGCGCTGATTTTTTTTATGCCAATAATCTCAGAGTATGCTCTGCGCCAGACGGAATTTTCCTCAATGCCGGCAAAGATATAATTGTTAGCGATTAACAATGCCCGGGTTGTCGGGACAACATTGATTCCCTGATTTTTTGGAATCCAGCTTGTTCCGCTATTTGTTGATAAATATATGCCGCCGCCGGTACCTGCAAATATGTTTGTTCCTGAAACTGCAAATGCAATTACTGTTTCTCCATTTATTCCATTATTAACTTCAGTCCAGCTTGAACCGTTATTTGTTGATAAATATACTCCGCCTGAAGTCCCTGCAAACACTTTTGTTCCCATAACTGCAAGTGAATAAACGTATAGATTAGTTAATCCGTTATTGACCGCATTCCAGTTTGTTCCGTTATTTGTAGTAAGGAAAACTCCGCCGCCCTGAGTTCCTGCAAAAAGATTTGTATCCAGTACTGCAAGTGTATAGACGTATTGATGAGTTAATCCATTATTGACCGCATTCCAGTTTGTTCCGTTATTGCTTGTTAAATAAACACCACGGTTATTAAAACCCGCAAAGAGTTTTGTTCCTGAAACTGCGAAGGCAAGAACATGCGGTACACTTCCGGTAGGTAAACCGTTATTAGCAACAGTCCAGTTTATTCCGTTATTAGTTGATAAATATACAACTCCTCCTCCTCCGGAACCGACAGCTGTCCCTGCAAAAAGATTTGTCCCTGAAACAGCAAGCGCAAAAATTGACAGATTAGGTAATCCAATGTCTGTCCAGCTTAAAGCGTTATCTGTTGATAAAGATAAACCAGTACCCCAGCCGGCACCTCCGGCAAATATGTTTGAGCCTGTAACAGCAAGTGCATAAATACTTCTATTCGCCATTCCATTACTTACAGAAGTCCAGCTTGAACCGTTATTTGCTGTTAAATAAACTCCGTTTCCATAGCTCCCGGCAAAGACCTTTGTGCCTGAAACTGTGAGAGCATTAATAACATAATTTACTATTCCATTATTTACCGAAGTCCAGGTTGTGCCTTCGTCAGTTGATAAAAATACTCCGCCCCCAATTTGAAACGCACCGGTTGTTCCTGCAAAAATATTTGCGCCTGAAGCTTTAAGTGAAGTAACAAAATAACTTGTTAATCCACTATTAGCTGCGGTCCAGTTTGCTCCGTTATTTACTGATGAAAATAAACCATTACTTGTCCCGGCAAATAACTTTGTTCCTATAGCTGTAAGTGAATAAACATTATTCATCGTTATTCCGCCATTTGCACCAGCCCAGTTTGCTCCGTTATTTGTTGATAAATATACATTGCCTCCAATCCCTGCAAAGAGATTTGTACCCATAACAGCAAGTGATGAAACGTTTTTGTTAGTGAATCCGCTGTTGACTGCAGTCCAGCTGGCACCGTTATTGGTTGACAAAAATACACCGCCCGTGGAAAGACTATAAGAACCTGCAAAGATATTATTCCCTGAAACTGCAAGTGCACGAATATCAATGTATGTTATACCGTTATTTACCGCAGTCCAGCTTGAGCCAAAATTTGTGCTTATAAATACACCGCCGCCTGTTCCTGCAAAGAGATTTGTTCCTGAAAATGTAAGCGCATATACACCCTGACTCGTTAATCCGTTATTTACGGCAGTCCAGGTTGTGCCGTTATCTAATGATAAATATATTCCTTTGGTAGTACCTGCATAAAGGTTTAATCCCGAAACTGCAAAGCATTGTACAATTGCTCCACCGGGGCCGCTTGAATGCACCCACTGAGAGTAGCAATTATCAATGTTCAAGGTACAATGTGCAATTAGAACAAGAACTAAAAAAACCAATTGTATAAATTTCCTTTTCATAATATTGTGTTATTAAGCTATTTTAAAATTCCGGTTACACGTTTTCAATATAACGGGTCTGATTACACTTCCTTAATAAATTAAACCACTTCATCCTTACAAAAATATTCGAAACACTATGTTCTTAATTACATTTCAAACAACACTCCACACACTCCACACACTCCACACACTCTACTCACTTCACAAGCATCATCCTCTTCGTATCCGTAAAATCTCCAGCAGTAAGTCTGTAAAAATAAACTCCGCTTGTCAGATTGCCTGCATCAAACTCAACCCTGATATGTCCCGGGATTTAATTTTTCGTTTACTAATGTCACTACTTCTTTTCCAAGAATATCATACACTTTCAAAGAAACAAATCCCAAATCCGAAATTCCAAATTCCAAATTCGTAACCGGATTGAACGGGTTCGGAAAATTCTGCTTCAATGAAAAACCCGAAGGTACTTCCGTGCTGATTGTTTTTATGCCAATAATTTCTGAGTAAGAACGGCGGCTAACAGATTGAGCAGTCGTTCCGGCATAGATGTAATTGTTTGAGATTAATAATGCCCAGATTTGTGGTGAAGGGTTGAAACCCTGATTTTTAATAATCCAGTTTGTACCATTATTTGTCGATAAATAAACTCCGGGATAAGTACCCGCAAAGATGTTTGTTCCCGAAGCTGTAAGTGCATTAATAGTTTGAACCGGCAGACCGTTAGAGACAGAAGTCCAGTTTGATCCGTTATCAGAGGAGATGTATACACCTCCGCCCGTAGTTCCGGCAAAAAGCTTTGTTCCTGAAACTGCAAGAGACCAAACATATTTCTGCAATAATCCGTTATTGACAGTAGTCCAGTTTGATCCGTTATTTGTTGATAAGAATACGCCGCCGCCATTGCTGGTCCCTGCAAAAATATTTGATCCTGAAACAGCAAGTGCGCCAATGTATATACTGGTTAATCCGTTATTAACCGCATTCCAGCTTGTGCCGTTATTTGTTGATAAATAAATGCCGTTGCTATTAGACCCTGCAAAGATGTTTGTTCCGGAGACTGCAAATGCACGGATCCATTGATTATTCAAAGCTGTTTGAATCCAGTTCGCACCGTTGTTTGTAGATAAATATACTCCGGCTGTAGTCCCCGCAAAGATGTTTGTTCCTGAAACAGTAAGTGCCGTAACAGACAATTGACTTTTTACACAAGTCCAAGAAATACCGTTATTTGCTGATAAATATACTCCGGCTGTAGTCCCTGCAAAGATGTTTGTTCCTGATTCTGCTAATGCATAAACAGTTTGAACTGTGATTCCAACCGAGCTCCAGCTCGTACCATTATCCCCGGATAAAAATATTCCACCGTTCAGAGTTCCTGCAAAAACACCTGACGCTGCAACTCCAAGCGCATGGACATTTTGATTTGTTAATCCGTAATTAACGGCAGTCCAGCTTGAGCCGTTATTTGTTGATAAAAATACTCCGCCATTAAAAGTAGAAGATATACTTGTCCCGGCATAAATGTTTGTTCCTGAAATCGCAATGGAACGAATATATTGACTTGTCAATCCGTTATTGACTTCAGTCCAGCTTGTTCCGTAATTTGTTGATAAATATACTCCGGAGCCCTGAGTCCCTGCAAAAATATTACTATCAAGAACAGCAAAAGATTGAATACCATGATAATTCATAGAAGTTTGAGTCCAGTTTGTGCCGTTATTAGTTGATAAATATACTCCTGAAGTAATCCCTGCAAACATTTTTGTTCCTGAGACTGCAAGTGCATAAACATATTGACCTGCGAATCCCACCGAAACCCAGTTAGCGCCGTTATTTGTTGATAAATTCAAACCATTCTGAGTCCCTGCAAAAATTCTTGTTCCTGAGACCATTAATGCAAAAATATTTTGACTCGTCAACCCGCTACTAACCGCGGTCCAGCTTGTGCCGTTATTTGTTGATAAAAATACTCCGCTCTGAGTTCCGGCAAAAATATTATTTCCAATAGCGTTGATGGCTTGAACCGCCTGTCCCGATAAACCTGCATAAGTCCAGTTTGTACCGCCATTTGCTGACAAAAATACTCCATGACCGTTAACCCCGGCAAAAATATTCGTACCGGAAACAAAAATACATTTAACTTCTCCTCCGTGCGGACCGTTCATCTGCACCCATTGACTGAAACTATTATTAATTAAAAACAGAGAATTAAAAATAAGAGCAAGAATCACCGATAGTATAAATTTTCTTTTCATAGTTTTGTATATTTATTTTTCATAATTCCCGCAGAGTACTCGTTCATATCACGGGTTTGATTTTTTGTTTATTTAAAATAAAAATCCCAAACTCTGAAGAATTACTCTTCAAAGCCAGGGATATCATTTTTAATTTTTAGAATAAAAAATTCCTTCATAATTATTCTGATTATAAACCGCCGAAGATCGCGGGTTGATACATTAATAAATTACAGAAAAAAATTCCTTACTTGTAACTAACGTTGACCATTGATCATTGATCTTTGAACATTGATCTTTGAACATTGATCTTTGAACATTGATCTTTGAACATTGATCTTTGAACATTGATCATTGAACATTGATCATTTAATCAGCATCATCTTCTTCGTAGCAGAATTCGTAACTCGTAATTCGTAACTCGTAATTCGTAATTCGTATCTCTTAATTCGTAACTCGTAATTCGTAATTGATCATTGAAATTTGAACTTGATTATTTAATCATCATCATACGTCTCGTATCAGTAAAATCTCCTGATGTAAGTCTGTAAAAATAAACTCCGCCCGGCAAACTACTTCCATCAAACTCGACTTTGTATGTTCCGGGATTTAATTTTTCATTTACTAAAGTTGAGACTTCTTTTCCAAGCATATCATATACTTTCAAAGTAACAAATCGCAAATTCGATATTCCAAATTCCAAATTCGTGACTGGATTGAACGGATTCGGATAGTTTTGTGCAAGGTCATATTTTGACGGAATTTCTGTTGTAATATCATAAATTAAAATATGAACATTTATATAACTGACAGATGCATCTCCTCTTCCGTTGCCGCCTGTGTATTGCGCCTGTAATAAAACCGGAATTGAAAGAGCTATCACTATATATATTATTATTATTTTCATTTGCTTAATTATTTTTTAAATTAAATTTTAAAATTTTTTTATCAGAACATTTTCAAACCATAGTTTTTAAAATCATTTTTATTGCAAAGGTACAGATCGAACTCCTCTACCTCCATAAAGTGCGCCACGAGAATTACTTGCGATTATTCTTGCAGCAAAGTGACGATCAGAAACCTGCAAACCCCAGGCAGGAGTGAGCCCAAAATTACCTCCGCGGAAACCGACACCTACAGCTGTTGCGGTTGGAGGCCATAAAAGAACATCAGCATTTCCATCTGCATCAATCAAACCATTTCCATTCTTACCGGTAAATGATCTGCCTGTAACATTACCCGCAGTAACAGGTCTTTCATCGACATTACCGGTCATTTCCATTATCCCATAAAAAGTAGCGCCTGAAGTTACTCTTCCTGTATTCAATCCATTTCCTGCGAAAATACCTGACCGAACAGGTCCGTTAATGTTAACATTAAAAGTAGTTGAGCTAAAAGCCACATTTCCGGCTGTAGTGCTGGTGCTGTAATTAGTCGCTATGTTTTCATTGTTTTGTCCCATATTACTCAATGTGTATGGACTATTTGTTCTTTCAGAAGTACCCCATGCATATTCATTGACCACAGGTGTTTGCGTTCCTCTGCATGATTTTTCATATTCAAGCTCAGTCATAGGTCGTAAACCGCTCCAGTCAAGATATGCTGCAAGATCAGCCCAGCTTAAAAATGGCATGGCGACAAAAGGGTTCGTTGTAACATAACTTCCTGGTGAAGTTCCTGTAATAGCATGGCGATTACCCGAAGAGTTATATTTACGATTGTTTGCCTGAGTTTGAGTAAGACTATTCAAGAAGTCTACATAGCCCTGCTGGCTTATCTCATACTTCATACAGTAAAAGGCATTGTATCCTTTTGGGAAAGCAGATGGGATGGGACCGAGTTGGTCGCCGGTATCACCCAAACCACTTGGATAGTATAAGTTTCCGGCTGTAGTTCCAACTATGATTGCATCTTCACTGGTGATTTGATAAGGATTGGCAATTGTCGGGTATTTATAAAAAGCACCATCTTCTGTTCCTCCACTGCCCAGAGAAAAAGGACCCTGGGGTACATATACCTGCTCAATTGCATATACACGAATATCAATTATTGCGTTATCTGATACTCCGTTATCACCATAATTCCATCGAAGCTGCACACCAGTTTTTGTAAATGTACCTGTACCGTAAGCATCACGATATATGAAAGCGCCTAGTCCGGGATTTGTTGTTGAGTTAAATGGTAATGAGGGATCAAGCAGGCCGGGCGTTATTGTGCTTCCTGACGGGTTGATGTGTCCAGTATTATTAAGCCACGTATGCTGCCATTCACCTGAACCAATGCGGTACTTCACGAACACCCAAGCAGCATCCCAGTTATTCAGAGTAGATGAAACACGCCAGGAATTTTCCCAGGAGATATCAAACTTTACCATAGAGTAATGACCCGATACATTTTGACCTGTAAGACTGAAATTACTTACGGAGATATTGTTTGAAAAAGAATTGTTACTTACAATTGAAAAAATGCAGAACAAAACAACACAAAATAATAGATTTTTAGTTTTCATAAATTTACTTTTTTATTTTTTTATAATTCCCGTATTGATTGCTATGTCTATCGGGTATGTTAGTTTATTTATTTAAAATAAAAATCCCAAACTCTGAAGAGATACTCCTCAAAGTCCGGGATATTATTTTTAATTTTTAGAATAAATAATTCCTTCATAATTATTCTGATTATAAACCGCCGAAGATCGCGGGTTGAGACATTAATAAATTACAGAAAAAAATTCCTTACTTGTAACTAACGTTGAACATTGATCTTTGAACATTGATCTTTGAACATTGATCATTTAATCAGCATCATCCTCTTCGTAGCAGAATTCGTAACTCGTAATTCGTAACTCGTAATTCGTAATTGATCATTGAAATTTGAACTTGATTATTTAATCAGCATCATACGTCTCGTATCAGTAAAATCTCCTGATGTAAGTCTGTAAAAATAAATTCCGCTCGTCAGACTGCCTGCGTCAAACTCAACCTGATATGTACCAGGACTTTGCTTTTCATTAACAAGAGTCACAACTTCTTTTCCTATCACATCATACACTACAAGCTTAGCGTAATTCGTAACTCGTAATTCGTAATTGATTTTTGTAACCGGGTTGAACGGGTTCGGATAATTCTGAGACAAACTAAACTTATCCGGAATCTCAGAGGATATTTGATTAATACCAACTGACTGCGAATACTTTACTGTCGCATAATCTGTTCCCGTTCCGCTGCCTTCACTTTGACCTGTCACAAATACATTACCTGAACCATCCAATGCAATTGAATTAGCATTATCAGTTGAATTTGCCGGACCGTTATATCTTTTCACCCAAACTGAATCACCTGATGAATTGTATTTTATTGTTGTATAGTCATAGCTAAGTCCGCTTCCCGGACTTTGACCTGTCACATATACATTACCTGAACCGTCCAATGCAATTGAATTAGCATAATCAGATGAATTTATTGGACCGTTATATCTTTTTAACCATTGCAGAATTCCTGAGGAATTGTATTTTAATGTTGCATAATCAAAGTCTGTTCCGCTGCCTGTACTGGACCCTGTCACAAATACATTACCTGAGCCGTCCACAGCAATTGAATTAGCACCATCAGATAAATTGCCGGTACCGTTATATCTTTGCACCCAAACTGAATCACCTGATGAATTGTATTTTATTGTTGCATAATCCTCTGCAGTTCCACTGCCCCGGCTTTGACCTGCAACATATACATTACCGGAATTGTCCACTGAAATTGAATTTGCATAATCAGATAAATTGCCGGGACCGTTATATATTTTTACCCATTGCTGCACACCTGATGAATTGTATTTTATTGTTGCATAATCATATCCAGTTCCGCTGCCTGCACTATACCCTGTCACATATACATTACCTGAGCCGTCCACTGCCATTTTAGAAACTGCATCAACTGAATTTCCGTTACTGTTATATCTTTTTACCCAAACTGAATCACCTGATGAATTGTATTTTATTGTCGCATAATCAACTCCTGTTCCGCTGCCTGTGCCAGACCCTGTCACATAGACATTACCTAAACCGTCCACCGCAATTGATCTCGCTGCATCAGCATAATTTCCGGGACCGTTATATCTTTGCACCCATTGTTGCACACCTGATGAATTGTATTTTATAGTTGCATAATCAAAGTTCGATCCGGTCCCCTCACTTTGACCTGTCACATATACATTACCTGAAACGTCTATTGCAATTGAACTGGCATAATCATTTAAATTTCCTGTACCGTTATATCTTTTTTCCCATTGCATAACTCCTGATGAATTGTATTTTATTGTGGCATAATCATAATCTGTTCCGCTGGCAGTACAATACCCTGTCACATATACATTACCTGAACCATCCACTGCAATTGAATTAGCTAAGTCAGTTGAATTTCCGGGACCGTCATATCTTGCAACCCATTCCTGTGTTACCTGTGAAAATATATTCTGAACTGTAACAAGAATTAGTAAGATATAAAATAATGTTAAGATAAAAATTTTCTTTATCATTTCATTTACTCCTTATAAATTTATTTTAGAGCTTTAAACTAACTCGAAACTCACAATAATTTACCATTTAAAATTTATAATTTATCATTTGATAAGAACCATCCTCTTCGTATCCGAAAAACCTTCAGTAGTTAGTCTGTAAAAATAAACTCCGCTCGTCAGACTGCCTGCGTCAAACTCGACTTTGTATGTCCCCGGATTTAACTTTTCATTTACTAAAGTCACTACTTCTTTTCCAAGCAAATCATAAACCTTCAAGGAAGTAAATCCCAAATCCGAAATTCCAAATTCCAAATTCGTAACCGGATTAAACGGGTTTGGAAAATTTTGTGATAATGAATACTTTGAGGGAATTTCCGAACTGATATTTTGTACTCCTATTATTTCTGAATAGAGACGGCGGTAAACAGAAAATCCGTCTGTTCCTGAGAAAATGTAACCGTTGTTAACTTTTAATGCACTGATCATTGTATAATTATAAAATGGAGGAACACTGAATCCCTGATTTTTTTGAAACCAGCTTGCGCCGTTATTTGAAGAGTAATAGACTCCATACGGATATGTCCCTGCAAAAATATCATTACCGCTTACAGCAAGTTTATTAACAGATTTATTATTAAGTGCGGTTTGACTCCAGGTAGTGCCGTTATCTGCGGAGATATAGACACCATACTGAGATGTTCCTGCAAAAAGATTAGTACCGATTACAGCGAGGGAATTAATGCTTCTGTTATTAGGAGTAATAGTCCAGCTCGTGCCGTTATTTGTGGAAATATAAACGCCGATATATGTTCCTGCAAAAAGATTATTGCCGATTACGGCGAGAGCTCGAACAGACTGACTATTAACAGAAAGTTGAGTCCAGTTCACTCCGTTATTTGAGGAACGCCAAAAATCAACATCTGATCCTGCAAAAAGATAAGAACCAAGCAAAGCAAAAGAAATTATATGCCGGCTATTCAAAGAAGTTTGTGTCCAGTTCGCTCCGTTATTTACAGAAATCCATACACCTCCGGAACCATTAGGATTATTAAGTAACCCCGCATAAATATCAGTTCCGATAGTCGTAAAAGAATAAACTGTTTTATTATTCATTGAAGATTGAGACCATGTAGTACCATTATTAGCGGAAATGTAAATACCGGTTTCATTTGTACCTGCATAAATATTAGTTCCAAGTGTCTCAAATGCATTAATGATTTTACCTGACCCCATTCCGTTTACTGTCTGAATCCACTGACTTATTGAATTATTAATAAAAATTGACGAGTTAAGAATTAAAGCAATTACAACCGATATTATAAATTTCTTTTTCATAGTGTTGTATATTTATTTTTTCATAATTCCCGCAAAGTATTCCTTTATATAACGGGTTTGATTGTGTTATTTATTTAAAACAAAAATCCCAAACTCTGAAGAGATACTCCTCAAAGCCCGGGATATTTTTTTTAATTTTAAGAATAAATATTTCTTCATAATTATTCTGACTTTAATCAGCCGGAGAAAGCGGGTTAAGAATGTCACTCAATCTTTGAACATTGAAAATTGAAAATTGAATCAGAACTCCTGCGGCAGTCTCTTTATCTGCGCATAAGTAAATACCGGTCCGTCCTTGCAGACATATACATTACCTATGTTGCATCTTCCGCATTTACCGAGTCCGCATTTCATCCGGTTCTCAAGTGTTGTGTAAACATCCTCATCTTTGAATCCGAGTTTTGTCAATACAGGCATTGTGAACTTTATCATCACCGGCGGTCCGCAAAGTATGACTGCTGTGTTCTCAGAAGGAGGAGCTGTCTTCTCAATAACAGCCGGAACAAATCCTACTTCTCCGTCCCATGATGCATTCTCGCCTCCGGGATCAACTGTAATAATTGTCTTAATATCAGTTCGGGCTTTCCACTCTTTTATTTCCTGTTTGTAAATCAAATCGCTTACTGACCTTGCGCCGCAAATGATCGTCAGATCTTTGAAATCATTTCTCATATCAAGTACATTGTCAATGACACAACGAACAGGAGCAATTCCGATTCCTCCTGCTATGAATAAAAGATTCTTTCCTTTTAATTCATCCAGCGGAAACCAGTTTCCGTAAGGTCCTCTGATTCCTATCGTGTCGCCTTTGTTAAGTCGATGCAATGCCTGCGTGACTTTGCCGTAAACTTTGAATGAACATTCTATGAAATCTTTTCTTGTCGGTGACGACGCTATGCAGAATGTTGACTCGCCGTCTCCGAATGCTGAATACTCAGCGAACTGTCCTGCTTTGAAATCGAATTTTTCCGCCGTATCCGCATCTTTGAATTTCAGTCTGAATGTCCTTGTATCAGGCGATTCATCAATGACTTCTTTTATCTCCGCAAGGTGCGGCATGTATATGTTGTTCATAACTTCTTTGCTCCTTAGTCTTTACAATTAGAAACTATTTCTTTTATGTCAATGCTGACAGGACATCCTCTGGAGCATCTTCCGCAGCCCGTGCATAAGATCTCTCCGAATTTATCCACATAATATCTGAACTTATGATTAACCCTCTGCCTGTATCGCTTGCTTTGAATGTCTCTCGGATTGTGACCGGATGCGTGCAGAGTAAAATTTCCGAACTGACATCCGTCCCAGTTCTTCATTCTTCTTCCTTCAGAGTAACTGTAATCTTCATCAACAATATCAAAGCAATGACATACCGGACATACAAACGCACACTGAGCGCAGGATAAACAAAGGTTGCCGATGCCTTCCCATTTCGGACTTTCAAAATTATTTCCCAGCCACTCATAAACTTCTTTGCTGTCAAAAGCAACTTCGGGCAGTTTTACATTTTCTGTAACTTGTTTAGAATGAGATTCATCACCAGTTTTCAAATACTCAGAGTATGGTTCAATGAACTCCTTGCCTTTCTCTGTTATTATCCTCAAAGCAAAATTATTTTCATCTAGAGGTATAAGAAATATATCAGAACCTTTTTCAGAAACAGGTGATGAACCGACGGAAGTGCAGAAACAATATTCATCATAATGACTGCACATCAGACCGATTATTATGAAATGTTTTTCACGAAGATTAAAAAATTCATCACTGTAATCCCAGTTGAATAAATGCCTCATTATGCTGATAGAATTAGTATCACACGGCTTTGCTCCAAGTATAATTATATTCTTACCGTCAACATTGATATCTATGAGCTGAACATCATCTTTGCTCCTCTTATAATAAAGAACCGGTTCGGATCTCGGAAATACATAAGACTTGTATGATGTTTTTGCGGGTAATGCCGATGCGTCAAGATTAATCTGCGAAACATCTTTTACAGGGAAATATTCATTCATTCCCGGAGTAAGTAAAGTATGCCCCTTTCCTATTATATCCTGACAGATCTTTAAAAGATCATCTTTTGAAATTATTTTCTCATCCATTTTAAAATTCCTTTAGTGTTAACATAATACTATCAGTATTCTCAGTTCCCAATCAGGAGATTGGGAACGAGAGTAAAGTTCTTTAATTTTTCCTGTCCCAACCCCCCCCCCCCCCCCAAAGTTTTTACTTTAAACTTTTTTCCTGTATCCCAATCTCCTGATTGGGATACTATTACTATTTCCTTTTCAGAGATCTCGCTGTCTTCCGTTCCCAATCAGGAGATTGGGAACGAGGGGTAAAAAACTTTTAACTTTTAACTTTTAACTTACATAAACAATTCATCACTGTCCTTTTCATTAAAACTTCCCACAAGAGTCGGTGTCTCTAAACTTCTGCCCGATACATACGAAAATGATTTCTTTGCTTCCATTGCCATTCTTCTGTTGATCAATGACAGAGGAATATCCATCGGACATGCGCGGTCGCATTCGCCGCAGCCCGTACATCTTGCGCTGAGATGAAATGCTCTTACGATATTCCAGGCGAAATTTCCTCTCTGATGCGAACTTGATTCTATCCATCGTGGTATTGCCTTGTCAGTAATGCATCTCTGACAATAGCAAAGCGGACACACAGCGCGCAGGCATAACATTTTATACATTTATCAAACTCCTTCTTAAAGTATTCAAACCTTTCTTCATGTGTCATGCTTTCCAGTTCTTCTATTCTTGCAAGAGCAGCGTCACTTGCTTTCGGAGTTTCCTTCTCTTCTCCGAATATCTTATCAAAATATAACGGCTTGTGCGTTTCACAGGTAATGCATTTGGAAGCCAGATTTTCTCCGTTGAATTCATATCCGAAATCTTTCACTGCGCCGTGACAGTTAAAACTAATTATGACAATATCATTTCTGTGAACCTGGTTTTCCTGTATCAAAGCAACGATGGAATGTACATCACACGGCTTTGCGCAGATCGCAAGTTTCATGATCTTGTCTTTAGTTCTGCACATTGCATTAATTCTTGCTTTTGTAAGATAGACCGACAGATTGTTCAGACAGTATTCATTGAAAACTAACTTCGATGAATCCGCCGGATCAGTTATAATTATTGGCTTGGTTCTTCTTTCCGTCACCTGAGTGTATCCGATCACTGCCGCAACTTCTCCTTTCTCAAGAAGTTCTTTTGCATATTCTCTTAACTCTTCCATCAGACAGTCTCCTTTTCTTTGATTACAATTTCTTTATCTGCTTCCGGTATTTCAGGAAACATCGCTGTGAACTCTGAATTCATTTTTTTATATGCCGTGAATGGTCCCAGCGCTTTTATGTCTTTGGTTACTTTTTCTATCACATCTGCAAACTTCTTACCTTCTGATGCTGATATCCAGGAGAACTGAAGTCTGTCCTTTTCAATGCCAATGAAGTCAAGCAGTTCATGAAAAAAATCCCACCTCCTGCGTGCGTGAAAATTTCCTGCATTATAGTGACAGTCATTCGGATGACATCCGGAAACAAGTACTCCGTCCGCTCCCCTTTCGAATGCTTTGATTATAAAAACAGGATCTATGCTGCCTGAGCACATCACGCGGATCATCTTTGCATTTGCAGGATATTTCATCCGTGAAGTTCCTGCCAGATCAGCTCCTGTATATGTACACCAGTTGCATACAAAAGCCGCTATCTTCGGTTCCCATTTTTCCTTATCCATAATATTAATTTCTAATTGCTAATTGTTAATTGCTAATTGTTAATTGCTAATTGTTAATTGCTAATTATTAATTACTAACTGCCTAACTGCTAACTGCTCAACTGCCTAACTGCTCAAAGAGCAGCTATCTCCGCAAATATCTCCTCATTATTAAATCCCGCCAGCTCAATTGATTTCGACAAACACGTTGCCGTGCAAGTTCCGCATCCCTGACAAACTCCCTGATTAATGTAAGCGACCTCTTTGTAAACGATCCCGTTCAAATCTTTAACATCCTTCACTTCAATAGCTCCGAAAGGACATACTTTTTTACAATAAAAACATCCTGCGCAAAGATCTTCATTTACTTTTGCCACGACAGGTTCGCGTTCAAGAGTGTCTGAAGAAAGAAGTATAGTTGCCTTACATGCCGCTGCAGAAGCCATTGCAACTGACTCCGGAATATCCCTCGGTGACTGACAAGCGCCTGCTAAGAATACTCCTGCGGTTGTGCTTTCAACAGGTCTTAACTTCGGATGAGCTTCATTGAAGAATCCGTATTTGTCATAAGGAATTCCTATCGTCCTTGCAAGTGCTGCTGAATTATCCTGCGGTATCATTGCTGTCGCGAGGACAACTAAATCAGCATCTATCTCAACCGGCATTCCGGCAATTGTGTCTTCGCCTTTTACAATATACTTTCCGTTCTCTTCGTAAATTCTGGAAACTCTTCCGCGAATGTATTTCACATCGTCTTCCTCTATAGCACGTCTTACAAACTCTTCATACATCTTTCCTCCCGCACGGATATCCATATAGAAAATATATGCTTCACCGTCATGCACTTTGTGCTTGTAAAGCATTGCATGCTTTGCAGTGTACATACAGCATATTTTACTGCAGTAGGAAATTCCCTTTGAATCATCTCTCGAACCGACACACTGTATAAATACTATCTTCTTCGGGACTTTTCCGTCTGACGGACGCTTTATCTCTCCGGATGTCGGACCTGAAGCGCTTGCGATTCTTTCAAACTGCAGACCGTCAATTACGTCTCTGTATTTTCCGTATCCGTATTCGCCATATCCTTTATATCTGGAATCAGGTGATTTCTTATCAATGTTATAAAGTTTGAATCCCGTCGCTACAATAATTGCACCGATATCGGCAACAAGCATTGTATCCTTCTGATCAAAATCTATCGCCCCTCTGTCACAAACTTTCACGCACATTCCGCACTTGCCGTTTTTGTAATACATACAGATTGTTTCATCTATGACAGGAATATTCGGAACCGCCTGCGGGAACGGAATATACACTGCAGGTCTGAATGCAAGATCTTCTTCGAATGAGTTATATGCTTTTTTCTTTGTAGGACATTTTGTAATGCAAAGTCCGCATCCCGAACACAGATCTTCATTGATGTGACGGGCTTTCTTTTTAATGGTAGCTTTGAAGTTGCCGATGAATCCTTCGATCTTCACAACTTCGGAATATGTCATAAGTTTTATCTTCGGATGCTGATGGACTTCCACCATTCTCGGAGTAAGTATGCACTGCGAACAGTCAAGCGTAGGGAATGTTTCTGAAAGCTGACTCATGTGCCCTCCGATGGAAGGTTCTTTTTCTACAAGCACAACTTCATATCCTGCATTAGCTGTATCCAGAGCCGCCTGTATTCCTGCAATGCCGCCGCCGATCACAAGAACTCTCTTTGTTACAGGAACGCTTATCTTGGTTAACGGCTTATCGCGCTTTACTTTTTCTATCGCCATCCGGACAAGCTCAATGGCTTTCTGTGTTGCAGCCTCTAAATCATCGTGAACCCACGAGCAGTGCTCGCGCAGATTTGCAATTTCAACTAAGAATGGATTTATTCCCGCAGAGACTGCGGCATTGCGGAAGGTTCGTTCGTGCATGTGCGGCGAACAGGATCCAACAACTATTGCATCAAGTCCTTTATCACGAATTGCGTCCCGGATCATATTCTGACCGGGGTCAGAGCACATATATTTATAATCTACAGCGTATTCAACGCCGGATAACTTTCACAAACTCTTGCGACACGAGGACAGTCAACAGTCCTGCTTATGTTTTCGCCGCAATGACAAATAAAAACTCCGATTTTCATTTTTAAAACTCCTCATCTTATAACTGAATTATCCAATACCGGATCAGTATATTTATAATTAATATAGTGTAGATCTATTCCAAGCTCATGCTCGTTCATCCCGAGAGCAAGTCCTATAAGTTCCGTCAGATACAATACCGGAAATTCCTCATGACCCGGATAAGCTCTCTTCATAGCTCTCTGTCTCATGTCAAGATTTGTATGACACATCGGGCAGGCAACTGCCATTATATTCGCTCCGTGAGATCGTGCGTCTTCAATTATCTTTTTTGAAAGATCCACTACAATATCTCTTCTTGCAACCGAATGCGCGGCTCCGCAGCATTCGACTTTGTAATTCCAGTCAACTGTCTTTGCGCCTGTTGACTCTACAATTTTTTCCATTGAAACCGGCTGCTCGGCATCATCGAACTTTGTTATTGCTGCAGGACGAACAAGCAGGCAACCGTAATAGCAGGCGACCTTAAGTTCGCTTAATTCACGCTTCCTGTTTTCAGTGATCTTATTAATGCCGATCTTCAGAAAGAGTTCAAGTATATTTATAACCTTTATGTCTTTCTCAAATTTTGCTGATAACAACTCTTCAGTTTCATTTCTTATCTCCGGGTGATTTGCAATTTCATACTGAGATGTAATCAGCCGGTTATAGCAGGCAGCGCAGGGAGCTACCATGTTTTCAAGACCCTGCTGTCCGGCAAGCATTACGTTACGCATTGCAAGAGCTGACGATAATTTATGATTTGTAACGTGAGCGGATGTAGCTCCGCAGCAGGACCAGTCATTGATCTCATCAAATGATGCGCCGAGTTTCTCAATTACTTTCCTGAGAGAGATGTCATATTCTTTAGCTGAACCCGTTTGCGAGCAACCGGGAAAATATCCGTATTTCATAATTACCTCCTCCATAGAGGTCATATAAATCATTTGCCTGACGTCTTCTTAAAAATACTTTTGACGCCTTTTCTGTCTTTAATATTGTGTGGTAATAATCCTAATTTGCCTTTGAAGAACATGCCTGGAGCTGAATCTACATCCTGAAAAAGATCCATAGTTTTCATTTTATATTCTGCAACAAGTCCGACTTCATAAGACCTTCCGTGACTTTTTATCTGATCAAGAAAAGCATTGTGAAATTTAATTATGTTTTTCTGACTGATCTCAACTCCTTTTTCTAAAGCAATTTCCCGGACTGCATCCATGAACTTTGCTAAATCAAATTCCTTAGGACATCTTGTGGAACAGGTCAGACATCCGGCGCAAAGCCATGGTGTATCAGATTTAAGAGCATCTTCATAAAATCCCAACTGAATTAATCTTACGACTTTATTCGGTGCAATGTCCATGTAATATCTTACCGGACATCCTGCAGAGCATTTTCCGCACTGATAACAGAGACTCACATCCTGAAAAGTTCTTTCAGAAATTTCATCTGCAATATTGTGTTCCCGTATATGATCTGTTTTGTTAATATGATCCTGACCAGGACCTCCTTGAGGAGTTGGAGATATAAAACTTGACTGAAGTTTTTTGAAGCTTTTAAATCATTTGCTGACATAATTTCATCCGCCTTTCGACTCTAAAAATTACCGCATATCATTCAATAGTTCAGGATGAATCTGCTTAAAATCATCAGAAGCATTTCTTCTGTTTTATTGTATACAAAAGTACAAAAATCAGATGAATAGTGAAATGACAATCTGAATGAACTTCAATATTTTTTATCAATGATGTTGTACTGAAAGCAGAGTCATCAATAATTTATTTGACTTCATCTTTTTACATTAATATCTAAGATTTAAATTCAACCACCCTAACTTTCTCATTTAAATAGTTGTCTTAAAAATAAATAGCGACCACCCCCTCAATCCCCCTCCTTTGAAAAGGAGGGGAAGCCCCTTGAAGGCGGGCAGGGGAGGTCTTACAACTGCGTTCATCAATACCCATTCAATATAAGTTGGAAACCATTGAAGAAGTTTATCTCAAAATTTCCATTCAATTGTTTTGGATCGGATATGATTTTTTATCAATGATGTTGTACTGAAAGCAGAGTCATCAATAATTTATTTGACTTCATCTTTTTAATTGTTATCTCTAAATTATTTCAGATTTTTTTTAATTTTATTTCTAATGGAAAATAATAAATCTTACGATCTTATAGTTATTGGTTCGGGTCCTGCAGGCGAGAAAGCCGCGGTCAAGGCGGCATACTTCGGAAAGAAAGTTGCAATGATAGAGAAATCTCCGAATGCAGGCGGAGCAGGTGTTCAGACGGGTACGCTTCCTTCAAAAGCTCTTAAAGAAACCGCGCTCTATTTTTCACGTGTATATGAAAAGCAAATATTTGAGCAGTCCGATAAACGTCTGACGAAGACCAAACATAAACAGTTTACTTACAGAAGAGATATCGCGAGAATTGATATGCAGGAAGAAGTTGAAAATAATTTTCTCAGACATAAGGTAGATGTTTACAGGGGATTCGGTTCATTTATTGACAAGCACCAGATACTTATCAAAGGTGACGAAGAAACTATAATTTCAGGAAAAAATATTCTTTAGCAACAGGTTCATATCCTGTAAATCCTCCGGAGATTCCTTTTGACGGAAAAAGAATTCATGACTCCGATACCATTTTGAAAATGAAGCGTTTTCCAAAATCTCTTTGTGTAATCGGCGCCGGAGTTATTGGCTGCGAATATGCGACCATCTATGCTGCAATGGGTGTAAAAGTTTATCTTATCAATAACAGAGATACGATACTTCCATTTCTTGATACTGAAATTGCTGAAGCGCTTGTTAAGCAAATGAAGAAACAGGAAATTGAAATTCTTTTCAATACTTCAATTACTGATTACAAAAAACCTAAGAAAGAAAAAAGATCTCATAAGATTAACTCTCAGGAACGGTGACGAACTGGAAACCGATATGGTGCTTTATGCTGCGGGAAGAAGCGGAAATATCAGCGGACTTAATTGCGATAAAGCCGGCGTGGAAACAGGTGAACGTGAGATTGTTTTAGTCAATGAGAATTACAGAACAAACATTCCGCATATTTATGCAGTAGGTGATGTCATTGGTTTTCCTGCGCTTGCAAGCACGAGTATGGATCAGGGAAGAGTTGCGATATCGCACATGTACAATACCGGTGATCTGGATTCCATGCAGAAGATTTTTCCATACGGAATTTACACAGTTCCTGAAGTCTCGATGGTAGGATTGACTGAACACGAAGCCGAAAAAAAAGCTATATCATATAACACAGGTATCAGCAGAGTTCGCGATACAGCGCGCGGAAAGATACAGGGCTCTCCTGACGACGGCTTTCTTAAATTAGTTTTTGATAATGAGTCTAAAGTAATTCTCGGCGTTCACATTATAGGAAGGATCGCTACCGAACTCATTCATTACGGAATGACGCTTGTTCAGGACAGGAAAACACTTGATCAGATGATAGCGACTGTTTTTAACTATCCTACTTACCATGATCTTTACAAGTATGCTGCTTATGACGGATTAGGAAACATAAGCGGTAAGAATATAAAGAATCCTAAGAAGCTGAATAGCTGAAAGTTAAAAGTTGAAAGTTGAAAGTGGAAAGAGGAAAGAAGGGGGGAAGGGGGAGGGGGAAAGGTGAGGGGTGAAAGTTGAAAGCTGAAAGTTGGCTGAAAGTTGAAAGTTGAAAGTTGAAAGTTGAAAGTTGAATGCTGAAAGTTGAAAATGAATTGATGAAAACAAATTTGCATTCCAATTCAATTATATTTGTTAAAATTTATTAATCAATAACCATACCAGAAATTACCCGGACTGAAAAGTTCTGATTATGTATTTGATTTTTTTCTCTTGCCTGAAAATCTAATTTGCTCAGATCAAATTTTTGTCAATTTTAATTTCATAGAATATGCCTGTGCCAATGCCTAAAGGTATAGCAAGAAGCAGCCCGATTTTAATTCCATCCCGTAAATACTCACCTGTTGTATCAATTAATCCAATGATCAGTCCTATGGCCATAGCTCCGCCAGCTCCATATCTTGCTCCTTTCCAGAATCCACTCTTATTTAATTTAACCGATCTGATATCTCTGACAGGAATTTCTTTTGATTTACTGCCAATAAATATTTTGACACTGGAATCACTCAGTTCTGACAGTTTCACATTCTTATAAACTTTAAATGAATTTGTTGTAACTGTGCAATAAAGGGAAGTTACAGACAAAGCTTTACAGCACTGTCGCTGACTAAAGTTCCTTTCAAAGTCGTGTCAGCACTTTCTGCAGTATTAATTTTCAAAACACATTCGAATCGGAATTGTTTGAATATGTATTTGTAATTATAAGGGTATTGCAATAATAATTACACTTTTCATATTGATAAAATTAAAGATTAATAACCTGTGCGCCTTTCTTATTGAAATTTAAGTATCAAGAATATTGCAATTGTTACAGAATTGTCAATAATAATTTCCATCAAACCACTTATCATTACATCACGAGATGGTGCTTTGAAGAAGTATAAATAATTATTAAAATTTTTGACAATACCATGACAATTGTATATTTCAGTATTCATACTTTTGATCAGAACAAAAGAAAAGGAGTGATTATGTTTTACAATAAAATTAATAATCCGAAGATAAAGATTTACAGAGTGATACTTAATTGTTTCCTTATTTTAGCTTATCTGAGTAGTTTCAATAGCTGCGCAGCTCCGGGGAATGATACTGAATCACCGAATTATTTTGAACCCGGACCTGCATCAAATATAAAAACGTTAGAGCTGAAAAACGGGTCTATCATTGACTGCACCGGGAAAATAATCTGGATTGTAAAAGAATCAGAATCATCTGTGGCTTTTGTAATAGCTGCCGATAATAAAATTAAAACCCAGGACTCTTCAGGACAGAATCCAACTAAACTCAAAGATACCAGAATTTCCCAGAGGGATATTAAGGAGGTAACATTTGATAATACAGAAGTTGATTCTAATGTGGTGGGATTTGGAGCTGTGGGTGTTTTGGTTACCCTTGGAATAATAATCTTCGGATTAGCCCATAGTTCTCTAATAAGGTATTAACTTAGTGCGCAGACTCAACGGGATCAGTAATTTGAATCAAACAAAAGAAAAGGAGTGATTATGTTTTACAATAAAATTAACAATTCAAAGATAAAGATTTACAGAGTGATACTTAATTGTTTTCTTGTTTTGGTTTATATGAGTAGTTACAGTGGATGCACAACGACAGGACTATATAACGTTCCTCCCGGTGATCTTAAAACCGGATCTACAGCAGAAATTAAAAAGATAGAACTAAAAAACGGAACTGTAATTGACTGCGCAGGAAAACTTGTCAGTATAGAAGAGAAACGGATTCTTCACTGGTGTATGTGATCTTAACAGATGAACCTGTTAAAACCACATCCGGAGGAGATCAGAAAGCTGTAAAGTCGGGTAATGTAAGAATTTCCGAAAAAGATATCAGAGCTTTAACCCTGGAAAATACTGGATCTAATTCTACGACGACGGGAATAGCGGTTGGAGGTTTCTTAGTAATTTTAGCATTAATTATAGCATTAATTGCTGTTGGAAACTCAATGAGTCAACCCTGGGGAAATTAAATGTATCAGGAATACATCACAGTTGATTAAATAACAAGAAATTACATTGCTTAAACAAAAGTATCGCTGTTTGTTGTCAATTATTTTCTGTACTTTCACAGACTGCTGTAAATTAATTTATCTCTAATATGTTTATTCAATTCACGAACTAATTGTAACTTTATTTATTGCAAATAATTGGATATATAAAATAAGTACTTTTCTTAACACAAATTTCACAATTATGAAAACTGACTTTGACTTAAATATTACTGATCCTGTTTTTAAAGAAGGACAGAAGATTAATTTTTTGCAGAGATTTTTTTTGCGATTTATAAATGATAAAAGAGATCTCCCTTTTGTCAGACTTTGCATTGTGATTTGCCTGACTACAATACATGCGGCAATTTATATGTTCGTTGCGGAAGAGTTCAGCTGGTGGATGGCTCTGATTTACTTTGCATATAATTCCATTTTCCTTATGGGACCTTATATTCTGATGCTGCACAATACATCGCATGGTTTGTTTTTCAAAAGGAAATACAACTTGCTGAATAAATTAGTTCACTGGATAATTGGTCCGTTCTTTGGTGAAACTCCTGAGAGTTACTTTGCACATCATCTTGGCATGCATCATCCTGAGAATAATCTCCCGGATGATCTTAGCAGTACAATGAATTACAAGCGTGATAGTTTCACAGATTTCATGAAATACTTCTTAAAGTTTTTTGTTTTTATAGTGCCTGAACTTTCTTCTTATCTGAAAAGAAAGGGAAGAAAGAAATTACTCAGAAATTACATTACCGGTGAGTCCTTATGGTATGTCCTCGTGACTGCACTGATGTTTCTGAACTGGCAAGCTGCTCTGGTGGTGTTTGTTATCCCTCTTGTCTTTACAAGGTTTATGATGATGACAGGAAACTGGTCGCAGCATGCATTCATTGACCTTCAGACACCAGACAATTGTTATCGTAACAGCATTACCTGTATCAATTCATCATACAATAAGACCTGTTTCAATGATGGTTATCACATTGGTCATCACCTTCATCCCACAATGCACTGGACAAATCTTCCTGTTAATTTTAAGGAGAATATCAGCCGTTATGCAGAAGAGAATGCAGTTGTTTTTCGAAAGCTGGATTATTTTATGATCTGGATTCTTCTTATGACAAAAAGTTACGGAGTGCTTTCAAAATATTATGTTGATCTGAATCCCGGTAAAAACAAAACTAAATCTGAGATCATTGATCTGCTGAAATACAGAACCGGAAAATATATTTCTCCGCAGGTTTGAATTCTAAAAGGAAGAGAATGATTCTTTTAAATGATCATTGTTCATTATTGCAGACAATTCTGTGACAATCGAAATTACAGTATAACTTATTTTTTAATGAATCAGTGACTGCAAATTGAATTGGAAGAGTATTCTTCAATTCATATTTTGTATACAAATTCATTACGGCGGAACGGGATCTATCCTGAACAGACACACTCGTTAATTCAATTATATTCTGCAGTAAGAAATAATAGTTCTAAATTTAAATATTAGAAACTATGAAAAACTTCATCAGCACTTTACCTGTTGCAGGAGTGATCCTGATCACAATGATTTTATCTCAACCCGTTACAACAATATCCCAATGGTCAAATACAGAAAGCAAAATTCTCTCCGCAAAATCTCTGTATGATTCACCTCTGACAAAGTTTCCCGAGCATTACTTCAGATTTCCTGTAAAGCCGGGAGTCGATCTGAATATTCTGACAAGGATAATTTCTCTGGATAATGTTAAGAACGGATTTGCTTATGCATATGTAAATGAAGAACAATGGATGCAGGTTAACAAGTTTGGACTTGAAATAGAAGAGCTTCCGCATCCGAGTTCACTCTATCAGCATGAAATGAACTCATCCGGTCCGATGGAATGGGACTCTTATCCGACTTATGCAGCATACAGGAATATGATGTGGCAGTTTGCTTCAGCTTACCCGAACATTTGCCGTCTTGATACAATCGGATATTCCGTTCAGAACAGATTAATTCTCGCACTGAAAATATCTGACAATGTCATTCAGAATGAAGACGAGCCTGAGTTTCTTTACACATCATCAATGCACGGAGATGAACTTGTCGGTTATATCCTGATGCTGCGCCTTGCGGATCATCTTCTGTCACAATACGGTCAGAATACCGCCGATGGAATTCGCGCTTCTAAGCTTGTAAATGAACTCGAAATCTGGATTAATCCGCTTTCAAATCCGGACGGCACATACAGACTTGGAGGAGATACAACTGTCAACTTTGCCACGCGGAATAATGCAAACAACAAAGATCTTAACAGAAACTTTCCTGACAGGATCTCAGATACGAATAATACTCTTACAGGCAGACAGCCGGAGACACAGGTTATGATGAGATTTGCGTCGAAAAGGAACATTACTATGTCTGCAAACTTTCATGGCGGCGCTCAGGTGGTTAATTATCCATGGGACAACGGCGCTGCAAGCGGACAATATTCAATATGTCCGGATGATGCCTGGTTCATTGCATCTTCTTTGGCTTACTCTCTTACCAATCCTGATCTGATGAGCGGAGGTTTTACAAACGGAATAACAAACGGCTGTGCGTGGTATTCAATGTTCGGAGGGCGGCAGGACTGGATGTATTTCTGGCATGGCGGAAGAGAGACGACGATAGAATTGTGGGATGTAAAGAGTCCTCCGGGTTCAACACTCCCACAACGATGGACAAATAACAAAGAATCTCTGCTTGCATATATGGAACAGTCACTGAAAGGTATCCGAGGTATTGTGACAGACTTTGCAGATACACAACCTGTAAAAGCAAAAATTTTCATAATGAATATTCCAAATGCATTTGTAAAATCGGATTCCGTAATCGGCGATTATCACAGGATGATACTTCCGGGAAATTACAGTGTGATATTCACAGCTCCCGGATATGTGACGGACACAGTTCACAATGTAACCGTTGCAGACAGCATTTCAACACGCCTGGATCATTCGATGAGGAGGGAGTGTTACAAACATAACCGCTGCCGAAAACAATTTGCCGAAACAGTTCATGCTTAATCAGAATTATCCAAACCCGTTCAATCCCGTTACGAACTTGGAATTTGGGATATCGAATTTGCCCCGCAAAAAAAAAAGGGATGGAAAATTTTAATCCAGGGGGGGAATTTGTCTCATTGAAGATATATGATTTAATTGGAAAGGAAGCAGCTACATTAGTCAACGAAAAATTAAGTCCGGGAATGTATAGGGTTGAGTTTGACGGGAGTAATTTTACGAGCGGAATATATTTTTATAAACTTGAAGCAGGTGCTTTCAAAGATGTTAAGCGAATGATGCTTGTGAAATAATAATCATATATATAACGGCTTCAAAAATCTGACTGCAAAGTCATAAAGATACAAAGAATGAATTGCAAAGAATTTCACTTTGATCTTTAAGACATTGTGGTTTTTTATTTTACATCAGTTTTTTCTGCACAATTGCAATTTCTGTTTAACTTTAAGAATCAGAATATTTTTTTACAAATCCATGTTAATTGAAATTCCGGAAAGCATAATTTTGATCAAATGAAAGACTCAGCATAAGTCTGATAAATATTTAAAAATTTTTGACAATTCCATGACAATTCAAAAAATGAGTTAGTTTATTTTTACAATGAAAGATATGATAAAGATTAAATGAGAGAGACAGGTTTTGAATGATGTCAGATTTTAAATTTTAAAATAAAGTTTTTTAAACTTTAAGGGGAATCAAAATGAGTAAGACAGTCAATAAATTATCGTTTGCTGAAATTCTGACATATTTTCTTACAGGTCAGTATTCTTTTTCTTGTTTTGCTGAGAACAGGGCGGCAAGATATTCCGGAAATGAAATTTATCCTGTGCATTTAAATTCATTTGAAGCAGACAACTCCGGAAATTTGTATAGTAATAAAATCAATTCCGGCAGCACCACAAATCCCGGACATTCCGGCAGTGATCCGTTTTTGAAATCAGGCATCAGAGTATTGTGTGTGGAAATGCCGGATCATTTCAGCTTAAATCAAAACCATCCTAATCCTTTCAGCCATAAAACATTTATAATTTATCAGTGTTCAATGACTTGTTTTGTCTCACTTAAAGTATATGATATTCACTGGAAAGAAATCTCAACATTGGTATATGGACAGCAGGTTCCTGGAACATATCAGGCAGAATTCGACGGCAGTAAATTGAAGGAAGGCGTTTATTTTTACAGAATGGATACAGAAAACTTCTCGGATACTAAGAAGATGTTTGTAGAAAAATGAAAAGATTTTTTTAAATTAAATTTATAAAGTTCTATTTTAACAAAAGGAGAATCTGTTTTGAAAAAGACATTTACAATATTCGCAATAATTTTATTCACATGCATATTCTGCAATTCATTTTCACAGACCTATAACGGATCATTTCAGGAATTGTTTTTCGGATGGCAGCCGAGCGCAAGAGCTGAAGCAATGGGAAGAAGCCTTGCATCAGTTCCCGGTAACGCTTTGTCATACTATTATAACCCAGCAGGAATGGCTTCGCTTGAAGGTCTGAATCTCAGCGGAAGTTTTGCTGGTCCGTATTATTTACTTGACACAGCAAAGTATAATTACTTTTCCGCTTCTTACAAGATAAAAAAATACGGAACTGTCGGCTTCAGCAGGGATTACTTTACTTACGGTTATGATGTCATTGTAACAGATGAGTTCGGAAATGTAACCGGTAAGTATGAACCTCATGTTAACAATTACCGTCTGACATTGTCATCTGAAGTAATAAAGGATTTAATGGTAGGAGTAAATCTGAATCTGCTACAGGGACGTTATGGCAGTGATGGAACAGTTGGAAATGAAAGAAACAACAGTGATGTTTTTTATATTGATCTCGGAGTCTTAAAGTTATTTAATATTCAGTCGGAAAAATTGAATCATAAATTTAATATCGGCACGAGTCTGATGAATCTTAATTCCGCAGAATACGGACCTGACGCTTCGCAGGGAGACAAACTGCCGGTGATATTAAGATTAGGAGCTTCGTATGCACTTTCGGTAAATGATAAGAGCATAATTAAGAAACTGAATTCATACAATGTACTTGTAATAGCTGAGTATGAGGATCTTTTAAATTCTAAGTACTACGGAGGTTTTCACTCAGGACTTGAATTTACATTTCTTGAAATGCTTTCTTTAAGAGGAGGGTATTATACACGGGAGATCACGGATAATTGCAGTAACTGCAAAGATAAACTAAGCGAATTCACTTATGGATTCGGAGTGAATGTTCCTGTCCGTCAGTTGTCTGATTCTCAGGTGCCTCTGGAAGTTAAATTTGACTACATAAATTTAAAACAGCCATCACAGATAACGACAAAGGATGACTGGAAAAATTTCCATGTTTATACGATAAGAGTAAACTGGATCTTTTAAAAAGTTTTGTGATATGTTCGCGATTCAGTAAGCTCCGCGTATGGGAATTTTGGCAGCAAGAAAAACGAGTTGAAGAGAAATATCCGGACTTATACAATAATTAACAGCTATACATTTTACAAAAAATATTAAAATCAGAAGGTTATGAAAAATTATTTAATGTTCCTGATTTTGTTCCTGTTTCTTTTCAGTTCAGATGCTTTTACTCAGAATGATAATGCAAGTATCGGGATATTTTCAGGTATAAACTTAAATTCAAATTCCTTCGAATTTGACGACGAAAAAAACTTTATGGATACTTCATACAGTAATGACACAAAGACAAATTTCAGCATGGGTGTCTTCGCTATGTATGATATTGCAAAAAACTTCGGCATCAGGATTCAGGGACAGTACATTAATAAAGGCGGTATAACAAAAGTAAATACATACACCGGAAATAATCTTACGCCAATAGAGAGATCATACAGAAACAGCATAAACTATATACAGTTTTCATTCTTTCCGCAGTTTAATCTGCCGCTTAATGAGAAAAAATCAAAAAGCAAAGCATACATAAATGCAGGCGGATATCTGTCTGTTAAACTAAGCGCAAAGGAATACATAACTTACAGTACAGATTATGAAGAAATGTCCATTGAAAAGGATATTTCAA
Organism: Ignavibacteria bacterium; assembly: GCA_016709315.1. GTDB lineage: Bacteria > Bacteroidota > Ignavibacteria > Tepidaquicellales > Tepidaquicellaceae > JAEUSI01. Next base: position 561,705 of record JADJMZ010000003.1, on the reverse strand, counting down.
AAAGTATTAAAGGCAGTGATGCAGGGCTCATTTTCGGTGCAGGTCTTGTTTATGGTGAATTTCTGATAGATGTAAGATATGATCTCGGACTTACAAATATAACGGAAGAGGCGGCTTTAAAAGATTTTCTTAAAATAAAAAACAGAAGCATTAATTTATCTGTTGGATGGACAGGAGGAATATAAAATGAAAAGGATCAAAAATTTACTTATTGTGATTGCGTTAATTATTTATCTGCCTTTAACAATTAATAATGGTTGTGAACATACATCAGTATATGAGATAGTTCCTTACAGCGGCAACTGGAAATTAATATTCACAAATACAGACGGAACTGAATTCGGACGCTCGGTTATTACTGTACAGGACGCGGGAGATTTTTGCGGAAAACTTACAGTGACAGAATCAGGGGTTGAGTTTTATGTAATAGGAAAAGTAGCTTACGACGGTCTGATCACAGGTGGATTTGCTGATAACTGTGGCAGTCCCGCAGGAGGCAGATTCACAGGATCATTCACAGAGCTGATGGGAGCAGCATATGTTTCAGGAAATTTCTCTGACTCTTTGCGGAATCCTGTTTACAAAGGAAAGTGGCATGGAAAGAGATATTAGTAAAACATACTTTTCGGGTTTAATGAAAGTATCACAATAAACGGTAAAATGGAAAAGATAATGTTTGCATTAATTGCACTTCTCATTTTGCAAAATAATTTAGTTTTTTCGCAAACGGAAATTTCAAATTCAGTAGATACAATACAATACAAATATGAACCGGGCTTTTTAAAAATAAAAGAGAATTACGAAATCAGTGTATCGTCGGGATCTGTCTCAGATGATCCGGACGGAGGTTTTGTATTAGGATTTATGGCATATTTAATTAATCCTGTATTATCTGTTGAAGACGGAAAAGCCGCCTGGGGATGGACAAAAGAAGTTTCGCTTGGATTCGGCAGACTGGGAGAATACAGAACATCAGTTGAATATACTTACTCAGACAGAGAGCATCTGAAAAACATTATCAGAGCAGGATTAAAGTATGATATATTTTTAAAGAAAAAAATAAATCCGGATGACGATCCTGTCTCAACAAGTGTGTTTACAATCGGCGGAGGTTACTATACTGATTTTGAACATAACGGATATTTTCCCGAACTGTCTTACGGTTATTCAATGCGGAATGATAAATTCCTCATGTATCCCAGTGTAAAGATGAGATATACTTTTGTAAATGAATCTCCGGATATTCTGGATATTTCATTCGGAATGGTAATAGGATTTGCAAATCCATTTATACATTATGAGCACAAGAAAAAAATAAAATAAAAATTCAGTATAAAAGATAGAACATTAATAACTCAAGTTACGCAAAAGAATATTATTTTTCGATTTTAACTTTTGTAAATCAGTAAAGTAGTAAATATTATTAAAAATAAGCTTAGAAATCGACCTCCCCCTGCCCCCTCCTTGGCAAGGAGGGGGTTGGGGGGTGGTCTTAAACTGAAAAACTGACATTTGCGTAACTTCAGTTAATAATTTAACATTTACAATTTAACATTGAACATTGAACATACTCCTTACTTTAAAAGCATCATAGTCTTAGTTTCCCTGTATTCACCTGCATTTATTCTGTAAAAATAAACGCCGCTTGGCAGATCACCGGCATTAAAATCAACAGAGTAACTTCCGGCATTCTGTTTTTCTTTTACAAGAGTTTTAACTTCATTTCCCAGCACATCATAAATTTTCAATTCAACAAAACCTGCAACGGCTAAATTATAACTTATAACTGTAACAGGATTAAAGGGATTCGGGTAATTCTGCAGCAATGAAAATGATCCCGCAAGTTGTTCATCCGTTTTAATTCCCACCGGACCAACATTGTAAGTAATTATCTGTACATCATCTACATACCATCCGTCGTCTGTGACGCCTTCATCGCTTGACAATCTGAATCTTACCTTGATCTGAGAAGCTCCGGCAGCGTACTGAGTAATGTCAAAAGATTCTGATGTCCAGCCTGCAAGAGTTCCGGAATAAGATTTAACTTTCTGCCATGATGTATCAGTCGCTTTTGAAACTTCAACATTACAATAATCATAATTTTCTTCTGTTGAATATTTATGAAAAAAATTAAGCTTAACAACTGTTGACGAAGTTAAATTTAATGCATTTGCCAGAGTCATGGAATTATTTGCGCTGTTTAAATACTCGCCTCCCGGACTGTCTGTAAAAGAATGTGTTGGAGAGTTAGACTGAGCTGAAGTAATTCCCCAGCTTTGATTTGTAACCCAGTTGGTAAATGAACCTTCAGCATTATCAGAGACAGCAGCATTTCCAGGTCCTACAAGAACATAAACATACTGTGAGAAAACAACTGCAGTATCCATTACAATTTTCAGACTGGCTGCAAGCGCAGTATTCACAGGCACATTGTTCCCTATTGTAAAATTAAATACACTGCTGTCGGCAGCGAATGAATTTAAAACTGAATAAGTAAATTGCTGAGTCGTTATTGTCAGATTACCGCTGACAGGTGTAAGTATAATTTTAACATTAGAAGCATTCAGCAAACCTTTATTTCTGAATACAACTTTAAGATTTCCGGACTCGCCTGCATTATAAGTAGAAGCGTTAAATGTCTTTGAAACAGGATTAACATAAGCTCCAGCTATAAGCGACATGTATTTATTTGAATAAAGCATATTCTGAGCTAACGGAATAATTTCACTCTGAGCAGGCCAGAAACTCGGACCGGTCTCAGGTGTTATTCCAAAAATATGATGAGCTGAATTTGCAGAGTCATTATAACACCAGTCATTAGCGCCTCCGCGGACAAAATATCCTAATGTTTGCGAAGTTGTGCCGGCAGTGTAGTTACTTGTTTCTCGCATATCAGAGAGGAACTGATTAAATTTATTATCATCAGGAGTCGGCTGAGGATCAATCCAGTCCCAGGGTTTAAGCAGATAATTTCCAAATGTATGAGCGTTAAAAACCGTATTGAAATTTCTTGAATTGACAAAGTTCATATAGTTCTGTGTTTCAATTTCCGAGAACGGCGATCTTCCTCTGAATGTGCTTTGACCGCCGGCGCAGGAATCAGAACTTGATCCGCCATTAGAAGAATTCCAGAACTGATAAATGCCGAAGTTTCTGTTAAGATCAACCCATCCGCAGTTTCCGCTGCCATGTCTGTTGCATCTCCACATTCCGCCGCCTGACGGATTTGTAGTTTCATTATAAACATAACCGTCAGCATTAAAAACCGGCATCCAGTAAATTTCACGGTTATTTAAAATGTAAGTTGCAAGAGGGTCTGTTCCGTAATTTTCAAACAGCCAGTAAAAATAATACATTTGAGTTTCCATGCTTTCGGGTTCACGGGCATGTATCAAAGCATTATAAAAAACCTCAGGTCTTCCAGTTGGTGCATCGGGATTCTTTGTTACTCTGACAGCCCACATAGTGCGTCCCTGAAATGTATTTCCGATGGAAAATTTTTGAGAAATAAACTGAGGGTATTCAAGTCTCATTGAATCAAGCTTTGCAGTAACTTCGCTGAATTTGAGATACCCGCCCATCGTTCCGTAAATCGAATGAGAAACATTATCTGTTTCTTTTGCATCTTTCATCTGTTCGTTTATTTCTTTCTGAGACATCTTCTGCCTGTCATTATAATATTTATCCCAGTCATCTGTCAGGATTTCAAATGGGACACCGGAGTTTCTTAACATACTCATCTCATAATCTGATAACCAGACATCAAGATATTTACCCGGCTTGCTGATAGCGTGATCAATGAAAAGACCTGCTGCCGTCATTCTTTTAAAATCAGTTTCACTGACTGCAAAGATCCTTACTTCGGAATATTTTGGCTGTGAACTTCCGGATTCATTTGAAAATGAAAAAGCAAAGTTTGAGAAAAGTACAAACGCTATAACAAATAATAATGAGAATTTAAATAATCTTTGAATAAATTTAAATTTGCGATATACTATAGGTGTCTTCATGATATTCTTCTTTCGGGATTAATTAATTTTCAAATACTTTATTATAATCAAAATCAATAAATTAAAATCGAAAATCAAGAATGAGTGATAAGCCTTTATGAATTACGAGTTACGAATTACGAGTTACGAATTATGAGTTACCTGCCTCGCTCTTGATTTGCTGCGCAAGGCGGAGCAAGGCAAGGCGGGCGAATTACTTCACACCCAAATCCCCTCCTTGCCAAGAGAATGTCTCAAAACTAAAAAATCAACACAGAGGCACTGAGACACAGTGAAAAATAAGCAAAAACTAAAACCTCTGTGTCTCTGAGGCTCTGTGTTAAAGAAAAACCTGCGGTTTTGAGATACTCTCCCAAAGAGCGGGCAGGGGGTGGTCTATTTCACAATACTATGTAAATCTAAAATCAAAAATCTAAATGCGATTCACGGCGTAATTACGCTTACTGAATTAGTTGCATTATTATCCACAATACTAAGATCCTGAGCATCAACAAAATTATCCCCGGTAACATCAGTTCGGACATATCCGCTTACTGCATTTAAAACATCATTATCCGCTTCACTCAAATCAGATGCATCTACAGTTCCGTCCTTAACAATATCTCCGCTGTATGAACAGTATCTTCCGGATTTTAAAATTGAATTGTTACCGTATGTCTGACTTTGTGATGATGTAAAATCATAAACTACTGCACTGCCGGAAGCAAACACCTGAGCTGATGAAGACCACGATTCAAGAGCGTTTCTGTGAATCGCCTGAATATAGTATGTTCCCGGAGCAGCATTCAAAAATACTGCAACTCCGTTTCCGGAAGTGTTAAGATAAAGATTTGCAGAATCAACAACACCGAAAGGTGTAGAATTATTTCTAAGATAAAATCTTACAGTATCCTGTACCTGTAAAGAACCATTCCACATTCCTTCAATGCCTAAAGTTACATTAAGCGCTTGCTGACTGAGACCCATTGTACCGTCCATATTCAGATTCTGAGCTAATATATCTCCGCTACCTGAACGGTTATCACTCCATGTCATAACAGCCATTCCTGAATTCTGATCAAAACCTGTCTGTCTTCTTATCTTATTGCTTAAGAAAGATGCGCACGTAACTATATTTCCAGGCCAGTGAAATTCTGATGAGGGACCGGTAGACATTGCCTTTACCAGATAGTTTGCGCTTCCAAAAAGCAATTCTGTATAAGTAACTACTACATTAGTATCTTTAGTATATACAGAAAGAAAACTCAGCTGATTGTTATCGAGAGATTTAAATTCCTTTCCGCTGCTTCCCCACTGCTGTGCTCCTGATGAATTGAATTTTTGTCCGTACAATCCTCCGACCACTGTCTGTCCGCCGTTTGTTTCAGTCCAGAAAGTAAATGTCTCGCCAGTTGAAGGACAGTATGATGATGAAGGAAGGAAATGATTGTTTGTTGAAAGAGTTGAACCTTCCGAACCATTCTTTGGAAACTGCGCAACTCCGGAAGAATTAAATCTTTGTACCCAGGCGCTTTGGCGTGAATTTATATCCCTGTCATCCACCCATGTATAAACTGCGCCATCCTGTCCGTCGCTGACAAGTGTAGGTATGTAAGATATTCCTGCTAATCTTCCTAGGTTCTGAACTGTATCCTGCGGACTTGTCCATAACTTTGAATTTGATGATGAAAATTTCTGTGTGAACAATTTTATGCTTGAGGAAGTTGTGATGTTTCCGGAATAAGCATCCCATGACATAATAACGCTTCCTGCATCTGATTTTACAAGTCTTGCATATTCAAAATTTTCAGAACCCGTACCTCTCATTTTTACAGGAGCTGATCCCCATTGAGGTAGGCCTGCTGAATTTAATTTCTGATAAGCAATTCTTCTCGGTGATGAAGAATAAGTCCATGCGAAAACATAATTACCGTCAGAGGTGGCTGCAACTACAGGAACATTCTGCGAAATTGTTGTAGAGTCTGTTAATGAAACTCCGTTAGGTCCCCATAAAAATGCGCCTGACGGACTGATCAGATATGCGAACGGGTTCAATACTGAACTGTTTCTTTGATCAGTAAACACTAATACTGCATTATCAGATGCATCCACATCAATATTAAAATCCTGTAATGACGAACTCTGCGGATTGCTGCTGATAAGAAGTCCGTTATTCTGGAACTGAGCAATTCCGTATTTATTTAATTTCTGAAGATAGACCGCATAACTACCGGCTCTGTTATCAAACCATGTAATGTAACAACCTCCGTCTGAAGTAATTGCGATTTTAGGTGTCGCCTGATCTCCTGAAGGATTGCTTATTACTGTATTGGTGACAGTATTATTAGTCCATTGAGAAAATGATTGCAGATAAGTAACAAAGAAAAGCAGAACAATCATAAATAATTTTTTCATAATTTTTTTGATGGTTTTAAATTAATAAAATTTTGAAGATTTATGTTTATCAAAAATATTAATTCTCTTTTTACTTTACAAAGAAAGAAAATTAAAATACTACCCCGTTAAATAATACAGTCAGTGTTAATATTCATTTAATTTTAACTGTTATTAACATATTATGTAATAAATTTTTACCCATGAATCTGACTAATTCAAAATTAATTTCACTTCTGGATTCTTTTTCTGAAAAAGACATAAAAGGATTCAGAAAATTTATTTCATCTGACTTTTTTTCCGGCGGACGGAATTATTTGATTATTCTTAATCAGTTACTGAAATTCAAAAAGAAAGGATTAGATAAAATTACTCCGCAGATACTTCATTCAAAACTGTATCCCGGAAAGCAATTCAGTATTCAGACATTGAACAACAGGTTTTCGGAGCTGTTTAAACTTGCAGAAGAATATCTGATCATTAAAACAATCAGAGATAATAAAACCGAAAAAGACAGAATACTTCTTCTTGCTTATCATGATAATAAACATAAAAAACTTTTCAGGAGCCGGCTTAGCAGATCAAAAGAGTTTACAATCGCATTGCCTGAATGCGAATCAAAATATATACATCTTACATTCCTGGACAAGCTCGACATTTCATTTTCCAAAGATCCATTAATTTCAGAAGACACATATAGAAAATATTTCGAAAATTCTCAGAACGTTACGGCATTATTACTGAAAAACCTGTTTGATTTCGGATTTGAATTCATTCAGCAGGAGCAGGCAGACAGAAATTTCGGATTCAATATTGTTAATGAAATACTTGACAGATTAAAAATGGATGAAGCGCTCGTCAGAAAATTATATAAAAGCAATAATAAAATATTTAAAATTGTCGCTATGGAATATTATTTTTACAACATTTTTCAAAACCCTGACAATGAAAAGAATTTTTTTGAGGCGGGAAAGATTTTTGAAGAACTTAAACTTTCTTTGGATGAGGATTACAAAAGAGAAGTTTACAAGAAATTAACAAATTATTGTATCCTCAGACAGAATCAGGGTGTAAGAACCTTTAATGCTGAGCTGTTCAAGCTTTACAATGATATTCTGAAACAAAATATTTATTTAGACCATAAGAATATTTTCCCGCAGACTACTTTCAGGAATTATGTAATGATCGGAATTATTCTCAAGAAAAAAGTCTGGACGGAAAAGTTCATAAAGAAATATTCCAAAGAACTTCCGGAAGATATCCGCGGAGACGAGGTCAGTCTTTCTTATTCAAAACTTTTCTTCAGCAATAAGAATTATGAAAAATCCCTTCAGTATCTTTCCGGATTCAAAGGGATAAATTATCTTCATTACAGTGATTCATCAGTCCTGAAACTATGCACATATTATGAAACTGATAAATACGAAGAAGCATTTTTTGAGATGGATAAGTTCAGACATTATATCCGCAATCATAATGAGATACCAAAAATACATAAAGAGTATGCGCTGAATTTTCTGAAAATATACAAGATGCTTATCAATATTAAAACCGGAGTTGATGGAACAGATCTTTTTCAGATTGAGAATTCAATGAAAAAGATAAAGCTTAAATCAAGGGAATCATGGCTAATGGAAAAGATAAAAGAGCTAAGGAAGAAATGATTTTGATTTTGGATTTTAGATTTTAGATTGAGGTTTTATAAAAAATTTTTAAGAATAAAAATAACTATTGACATTTTGAACGGTGTTCAATATTTTTGTATCGTTCAATTAAAATAATATGGGAATACAGGACAGAAAAGACAGGGATAAAGAAGAAATGAAGAAGCTGATACTTCAGGCAGCAAAGGAAATTTCACTTGAAGAGGGCTTCGACAAATTATCCATAAGAAAAATTGCCGATAAAATAGAGTACAGTCCGGGTTCTATATACTCATACTTTAAAAATATGGATGAGATAATATTTGAACTCCATAATGATGCTTTCGAAAAATTTTACAAGAAACAAATTCAGGTGAATGATATAAAAGATCCTTTTGAAAAATTGCGTGAACACGGAAAAGTCTATATCCGTTTTGGCATTGAGAATCCTGATCTGTACGAGATAATGTTTATTGTAAAAGCTCCCGGTAATGAGATAGAATCAGCTAATGAATGGGAAAAAGGAATGAAGACTTTTGATTTTCTTAAGCAGAATATTCAGGAATGTATTGATGCAGGATATTTTAAAGGAAGCGATCTTAATTCTATCTCTATTGCGATGTGGTCTCTTGTTCATGGCATTGTTTCACTTTATCTCCGAAAAAGATTTGCTATGATTCCTAAAGATTATCTGATCCCTGTAATGAACGGCGCATTTGATTCGATGATAAATAATATGAAACACAAAGGTTAAAAATTTTTACTTTGCAAATGAACACTGTTCAAATTTTACTATATGTTTAACTTAAATAATAAAAATCAAAAATGAAAAAACTATCTGCTTCACTTGCTCTATTATTACTGATGAATGCTTTAATGAATTCATCTGCAATATCTGCTCAGACAGAAAAAGGAATTATCAGAGGAAAAGTAATTGATAAAGAAACTCAAAGCTCTATTCCTGATGCTGTTATCGAACTCATTGAAACAGAAAAGAAAACAGGTTCAGATAAAAACGGAGAATTTGTTTTTGAAAATCTGAAACCTGCAGCTTACAGGATCAAAGTTTCTTACATTGGCTATGAAACAAGTCTTAAAACTGATCTGGTCCTGACAGGAGACAGACCACTCGATATAATTGTAGAGCTTAATCCCTCATCATACTCAACTGAAGAGATTGACATCAGTGCAAATTATTTTGAAAAAAATTCGCATACTAATACCAGTTCCGTAAATCTTGATTATGAAGAGATAAGACGGGCTCCCGGAGCGGCTGAAGATATTTCCAGAATGATACAGACAATTTCAGGAGTTTCATTTTCCAATGATCAGAGGAATGATCTTATAATCAGAGGCGGCTCCCCTTCTGAAAATCTTTTTGTAATAGACGGGATTGAAATTCCGAATATTAATCATTTCGGAAGCCAGGGTTCGACCGGCGGTCCGATAGGAATACTTAATTTGAAGTTCCTTCAGAATGCAGATATATATACGGGCGGATTCCCTGTTATTTTTGGTGATGCATTATCGGGAGTAGTTGATTTAAAATTCAGAGAAGGAAGCAGGAAAAATTATTTTAATAATATTGATATGTCTCTTCAGGGATTCGGAGGAGAATTTGAAGGAGGCATTGGTAAAAACGGTTCTTACCTTGTCTCTCTCCGAAGAAGTTATCTTGATCTTCTGAAAGATGCGATAAGACTCTCAGCAGTTCCAAAATACTGGGACTTTAATCTTAAAACAAATTTTCAGCTTGACAAAAAGAATTCGCTGAGTTTTCTGGGACTATGGGCGACTGATAATATTGAATTCGGTCTGCGAAGCGCTGACGATGAAAATGCAAATCCTTTTGAAAATGCAAAAGTTGACAGACAATTTTATACTGCAGGATTTAATCATACTTATCTTATAAAGGATGGCTATATGAGGAATGTTCTGTCGGCTGTTGTAACCGACGGAAGCACAATACAAAACAATGAAGCCAATACAATTGAAACTTATAAAAATAATTCCGTCGAATCTGAAATTTCGCTTAACAGCAGCATAAGTAAAAATCTTTCAGGGAAAATCAGCATTGACGGCGGCATAGGCGGAAAGCTGGTAAGATCAGATAATGATATTTACAGCCAGCAGGATACAAGTAATACTGGTTACATAATTCCTGAAACTAAAAATAACATTGTAGTAAATTCATTTAAACTCTCAGGATATCTGAATGTTACTTCCAAACTTTTCAATGAGAAGCTTCTTGTCAATACCGGAATCAGATATGATTATTTTGATTACATCACAAACCCGGGTTCGGTCTCACCAAGAATTGGAATAAGTTATAAATTAACTCCTATCACAAGCATTAATGCCTCAGCGGGAATATTCCGTCAGAATCCTGAATATATCTGGCTTGCAACTAACCAATCAAATAAAGATCTGAATAATCTCAGGGCAGATCATTACATTTTTGGAATTGATCATTTTTTCAGTTCGGATCTGAGAATGACTGCGGAGATTTACGAAAAGAATTATTCTGAATATCCGGTGAGTGTTGATAATCCGACATACATACTGGTAAACGGAGGAGCAGATTACGGTCCCAATTTTGTAACAAAAGCCGTAAGTGAAGGCAAAGGAAAGGTTCGCGGCTTTGACTTTTCACTTCAGAAAAAACTGACCGGTATCGGAGTATACGGAATGCTTAACTACTCTTACATGGATTCCAAATTCAAAGCACTTGCAGGGGGTGAAGTCCCCGGAGCATTTGAGCAAAAGCATCAGCTAAATCTTATCCTCGGATATCAGGTAGCTAATGACTGGCTTGTAGGTTTAAAATATAAATTTGCAACAGGCAAACCTTATACTCCTTTTAACGAGCAGGCATCAGCATTGGCAGGTAGAGGTGTTTACAATATGGAACTTTACAATTCGGAAAGAACTCCTGATTACATGAGAGTTGATCTCAGAGTTGACAAGAAATTCGGTTTCGGCAACTTTGCCCTTGTGACATATATAGAGTTTCAGAATTTACTCAACAGAGAAAATGTAAGCGAATATTACTGGGACAACGATAAGAACGAAGTCGGAAAAATTCTTCACTGGGGTTTCTTCCCTGTCGGCGGATTCAGTTTACAGTTCTAAATTTAATTTAAAATGGGAATAAGAAAAAATTATAATTCAGAAGTCATTAAAAGAAGTAATCTTGTTCATATGAATTCAGCAAAAAACATTTTTTAGTTTTATTGATATGAAATCTTTAGACACAAAATAATAAAAAACTCATTTTCTTAAAACACTAATATTGCCGGAAGTTCCATCTTCCGGCATATAATTTAATTCACTGTTGACTATTCACTATTTTACCATCATGGTAAAACTACAATTATCCCCAGCATTGAATTATTATCAGCAATGCTGATATCACCGGCATCAACAAAATTATCTCCTGTCACATCCGTACTTACATAACCGCTTACTGAATTAGAAGCATCATTATCTATATCGCTTATGTCAGCAGCATCAACAGTTCCGTCCTGATTTACATCGCCGCTGAACAGAGCAAATCTGACAGGTGAATTATCTACCTGCTTCATGTTGCTTCCGTATGCTTTCGTACCTGATGTAGTGAAATCATAATTATTTGTAACTCCGGAAACAAAACTTACAGGCGCACTGCTCCACGTTTCGATACTGTTCCTGTGATATACGGCGACATAGTATGATCCTGTCGGAATATCAGTAAACTGATAACTTCCTGTTAAAGTAACTGAGTCTATGGTTCCTGTTGCAGTTGCAATATAATTGTAAGGAGGAATTGACTGAAACAAAGCTATATCCAAAGCATCGCTCATGTTCAGTGTGTTTGAAACCGGATTATAAAATCCTTCCGGCATGACAGTTACATTCAGAGTTGTGATTGAAGGCAAACCATATTTTGCTACATGGGCTACTCCTACACCACCTGCCGTTGTGAACAAACCTCCTACGATCAGGTCATTTCCATAAGTATTTACAGCGAATGCTCCGTAAGCATTCGAACCTCCGTAATAAAGACCGCTTCCTAGTGCAGACCAAACGGAACCATTCCATTTTGCAATTCCGTTAGCTACAATTCCGCCTGCAGTTTCATACAGACCTCCGGCATAAAGTTCATTATTCAAAACAGTAAGTCCGAATACATACTGATAAATTGAACCTGTTATTCCGCTTCCTAAAGGAGCCCACGTACTTCCGTTCCATTTTGCTATGCTTTTAGCACTGACACCACCGGCGCTTAAGAATAAACCTCCGGCTATAAGTTCTCCGTTATACTCTGCCAGAGAATAAACAATATTACTTATGCCTGATCCTAAAGGCGACCAGGAAGTTCCGTTCCATTTGGCAATATGATTAGCGCTTTGTCCTCCAGCCGTAGTGAAAAATCCTGCTGCAATAAGATCACCTCCGTAATGACCGAGAGCCATTACCTGTCCCTGCGAACCACCCATTCCTCCGCCCAATTCCTGCCAGCCACCCGAAACCCGTTTAGCTATGTAATGAGCTGGTGTTCCGTCTGCTTCAGTGAAATAACCGCCTGCAATAACTCTGTTATCATAAACTGTAAGTGCAGCAACTATACTTCCGACACCTCCCAGTTCATCATCCCAGCTGGTACCGTTCCATTTTGCAATAAAATTTACATCAACACCGCCGGCATTTGTGAATCTTCCTCCGGCTACAAGCTCTCCGTTAAATACTGTCAGCGCATCAACCTCCGCATTTGTCCCTGAACCAAGCGGCGACCAGGAAATACCGTTCCATTTTGCAATATAGTTTGCAGGAACACCTCCTGCATTCGTAAATTCTCCGCCGGCTATAAGTTCACCGTTGTAAACTGTCAGAGCATGGACCCAGTGATTCATTCCGTAAGATAACCCGGACCAGTTCTGTGTGAATGCTTTTTGTGAGATTAATAAAATCAGGATAGTTAAGATTGAAAATACAAACTTCTTTTCCTGTTTTAAATTGTTTAATGAATTTTTCACTTCAATGCCTCCGTTTTAGTTTTACTGAAAATTGAAATTTAAATAGTATACAATATTTTTTTTATTAATAGTATGACACAAGTCAGTTTTTAGAAATAAAAATTAAAAATTACGAATTAAAAATTACGAATTTACAAATCAAATTCTTCCTCTCATTAACTGCTCATGAAAATTTTTAAAGTAATTTTCAACAGAAATAAAAAAGCCGGAAGATCTTTCCGGCTCTTTTAAAGTTAGAAAGTTAGGCAGTTAAAAGTGTGACAGATAGCTATTAACAATTAACAACCTATATTCATAAATTTAAAACAAAAATCTAAAATCATAAATCAAATATCCCTGCCTCGCGGCAAGGCGGGTAAAATCAATAAATTCCAAATCCGAAATCCCCTGCCTCGCGGCAAGGCGGGCAATTTCCAAATGGAATCACGGTCTTACCACACTCACAGCATTTAACGCATTATTATCCACAATACTTAAATCCTGAGCATCAACAAAATTATCTCCGGTAACGTCAGTATTTACATAACCGCTCAGTGAAAAGTAAGCATCATTATCTACATCACTAAGATCTGAAGCATCTGTAGTTGCATCCTGATTTACATCACCGCTGTACAGGGCAAATCTCAATGGCGAATTGTCTACCTGTTTCATATTGCTGCCGAATGCTTTCGTAATTGCTGTACTGAAATCAAAATTAACTGTACTTCCGGATGTATAATTCACAGTCGAACTGCTCCATGTTTCAATACAGTTCCTGTGCTTTAAGACTATGTAATATGAGCCGGTTGGGGCATTTGTGATCTGAAAACTTCCCGTTAATGTATTTGAATCCAAATTCGCAAATGAAGACTCAACAATATTGTATGGTGGTATAGCTTCGCAAAGATCCAATTCCACAACATCACTCTGTCTGAGTTTATTTGCAGCAGCATCATAAAATCCTTCCTGCACTGCGGTTACATTAAAAGTCCCCGATACCGGTACGCTCCATTGAGCAATGTGGTAGACATTTATACTTCCGGCAGAGTTGAAAAGTCCTCCGACTATGACACTGTTTCCAAAAGTATTTACAGCATACGCTCCGCAGGCATTTGATCCGCCGTAAAAAAGTCCTGTTTCAAGTGCAGACCATGAAGTACCGTCCCATTTAGCTATACTGTTAGTAGTGATTCCACCGGCAGTTTGAAAAAGACCGCCTGCATACAGATCATTATTCAAAACTGTCAATCCGAAAACGTAATGATAAATAACTCCTCCCATTCCGCTTCCAAGCGGTGACCAGGAAATTCCATTCCACTTTGCAATATTATTGGCACTGACTCCGCCGGCGCTAGAGAATAATCCGCCTGCTATAAGTTCGCCTTTATACTCAGTTAAAGAATAAACTATGTGCCCGATACCTGTTCCTACTGGTGACCAGGAAGTTCCGTCCCAGCTTGCAATATGGCTGGCGCTTTGTCCTCCTGCTGTTGTAAAAAATCCACCTGCAATTAGAGCGCTTCCATAATGACCAAGTGTCATTACCTGTGCATTCATTCCTCCGCCCATATTTAACCATCCTCCGGAGCCTCTTGATGCAATGCGCCCTACAGGTGATCCGTCGGCTTCAATGAAATATCCTCCTGCTATAAGTCTGTTACCATATACTGTAAGCGAGGTTACAATATCTCCAACACCGCCAAGATCATCATTCCAGCTTGTCCCGTCCCATTTTGCCAGAAAATTCAATTCGACTCCTCCAGCCATTGTGAATCTTCCGCCGGCAACAAGTTCTCCGTTAAAGACTGTGAGAGCGTCAACTTCCGCATTTGTACCCGAGCCAAGCGGTGACCAGGAAGTTCCGTTCCATTTTGCAATATAATTTGCAGGAACTCCACCGGCGCTTGTAAATTGCCCTCCGACTATCAGTTCACCGTTGTAAACAGTAAGAGCATGAACCCAGTCATTCATTCCTGTTGATAATCCAGACCAGCTTTGTGAATTTGCGTTCTGTGAGAAAATTAAGATCAGGATAATAAAGATTGAAATTACATAAGTCTTCCCCGGTTTTAAAAACTTAAATGAATTTTTCATTTGAATGCCTCCGTTTAAATTTGACTTAGATATATTTCAAATAGTATACAATATTTTAATAATAAATAGTATGACACAGGTCAGTTTTTAGAAATAAAAATGACGGGTTATGAATGACGAGTTACGGGTTACGAGTTACGGATTACGGGTTACGGGTTACGAATTAAGTGTTTCGAACTTATAATTCAAATTCATATTCTAAATAACTTCTAAATGAATTTTTTAAAGTAATTTCAACAGAAAAAAAAAAGCCGGAAGATCATTCCGGCTCTTTTAAAGTTAGGCAGTTAGGCAGTTAACAGTGTGACAGTTATCAATTAACAATTAACAATTAACAATTAACAACCTATATTCATAAATTTAAAACAAAAATCTAAAATCATAAATCATAAATCCCTGCCTCGCGGCAAGGCGGGTAAAATCAATAAATTCCAAATCCGAAATCCCAAATTCCAAATGTAATCATGGTCTTATAACACTCACAGCATTGAAAGCATTATTATCCACAATACTCACATCCGTCGCATCCACTAAATCATCTCCGTTTAAATCCGTGTTTACATATCCGCTGACAGAGCTGAAAGCGTCATTGTCCACATTACTGAGATCAGAAGCGTCAATTGTACCATCCTGATTAACATCACCGCTGTACAGTGCAAATCTCAGAGGAGATGCATCAACCTGAATCTGATTGAGTCCAAATGCCATGTTTTGTGCAAATGTAAAATCATGATTTAATGTAGTTCCGGGAATGTACGCTAAACCTGAATTGCTCCATGTCTCTATCGAATTTCTGTGCTTTAACTGAAGATAGTATGTTCCTGCAGTTGCATTCGGAAATTTGAATGCCGCCTTTAAAGAAAACCTGTTGATAATTTCTTTTGCTGAATCCACAATTGCAAAAGGCGCAGATGTATTTCGCAGATAGACACGGACAGTATCATCCGTACTCATTGCATTGGAAGATGAATTATAAAATCCCTGCATTATCAATTTAATTGATGCTGAAACACCTGAAGAATCTGATGACCATCTCGAAAAAGAATTTATGCCGGTTAATGTAATTTGATTTGTCAGATGATTTACAATGCCATTCTGAAACAGCCAGGTGCTTCCGGAGTTTGTTGACTTGAATAATTTCAGTGAGGTCTCAGGTTTTCCGTTAAGTTCTGAGTCATCATATTTAAATACTAAGGTTGCATTCAGTCCTGAATTATTGGACGGAGTAATGTCAAAATATCTTTTGATACTTGTACCGCCGTTTAATCCTGTCTGAACAGCATGACCCCTTTTGATTTCAGTGCTTCCTAAACTAACTGCACTGGTAAGCACTGCTCCGAAACCGGCTACATTCATTGCAGAAGGAGCGCCGAGTGTTCTTGTAGTTATAATATGTCCTGACGCTCCGAAAATAACATTTTCCGGGGTCTCGGATAAAAATCCGTCAGGAGTAAATGTGATTACATTTCCTGAAAGATTCAGATCACCCTGCAACATAGCAAGAGTATCTGAAATAGTTATACTACCAGGTAATGTTGTTCCCGCAGCATTATTAATCTTCAATCCTGCATAGATTATATTAACTGTAGAAATATTCTGAGCAGAGATTCCGTTGTATTCAATATCTGTATCAGGAGTAATAAATGTACCGTTTTGAACAATAGGATTTGAAGCTGTGAACTTTACATGCCTGTTACTTATGTTGAAAGTTCCTCCCGAATTAATTGTAATATTTTTCAGCTGGTGGTTACTGAGCAGATTAACAACTGCTCCGCTTAGTATAAATGCATTCGCTGTCCACACTCCTGAACCTTGTAATGAATGAACTCCGCTTTGAAATTCTATATCTCCATTTCCTGATATCGCTCCGTTGTTTGTAACATTACCATAAATAAAAAGTGTATAGCTTCCGGTATTGTTTGAAGATAATATAGCTCCGGGATCCACTGTCACATTTCCATTTAATCTCGCATTATAAGGCGAAGTTAATTCCGCAGCAACGGTTGTTCCTGAAACCACATTTAAGTTTGCATTAAAATTTGAGCCGGTTCTCGGATTCAAAGATACACTGCCCTGAGTCCTTACTGTACCTGAATTTGCAACTGTTCCTCCTGTGAGAATTTCAATTGTTCCTGATGTAAATGTAGCATTAAAAGTATTTGCAGAAAATGTTCCGCCTGTTTTTACGGAAAATAAAGTGACCGGTGAAAATGTCACATTATTCATCAGAGTAACATTTCCGTTGCTCCCGACAAAAATATTTCCCCCTGTCCAGGTACCGGAACCGGAAACTGCAGTGGTAGAATCAAAGTTGAAATTCGGGGTTGTGACTGAACCCGTATTTGATAAAGCAGCTCCGTAATGTTTTACAGTAGAGCCTGTACCGGCTATTGATCCATTGTTTATTATGTTACCGTAAATAAATAAAGTATAGCTTCCTGTATTGTTTGAAGACAAAACAGCTCCTGCATTCACTGTCACATTTCCATTTAACCTCGCATTATAAGGCGAAGTTAATTCCGCAGCAACGGTTGTTCCTGAAACTACATTTAAGTTAGCATTAAAATTTGAGCCGGTTCTCGGATTTAAAGATATAGTGCCCTGAGTCTTTACTGTACCTGAATTTGCAACTGTTCCTCCTGTGAGAATTTCAATTGTTCCTGATGTAAATGTAGCATTAAAAGTATTTGCAGAAAATACTCCGCCTGTTTTTACGGAAAATAAAGTGACCGGTGAAAATGTCACATTATTCATTAGGGTAACATTTCCGTTGCTCCCGACAAAAATATTTCCCCCTGTCCAGGTACCTGACCCGGAAACTGCAGTTGTAGAATCAAAGTTGAAATTCGGGGTTGTGACTGAACCCGTATTCGATAACGCAGTTCCGTAATGCTTTACTGTCGAACCTGAACCCGACATTGATCCGTTGTTTGTTATGTTACCGTAAATAAATAAAGTATAGCTTCCTGTATTGTTTGAAGACAAAGTAGCTCCGGGATCCACTGTCACATTTCCATTTAACCTCGCATTATAAGGCGAAGTTAATTCGGCAGCAATGGTTGTTCCTGAAACTACATTTAAGTTTGCATTAAAATTTGAGCCGGTTCTCGGATTTAAAGATATAGTGCCCTGAGTCTTTACTGTACCTGAATTTGCAACTGTTCCTCCTGTGAGAATTTCAATTGTTCCTGATGTAAATGTAGCATTAAAAGTATTTGCAGAAAATACTCCGCCTGTTTTTACGGAAAATAAACTGACCGGTGAAAATGTCACATTATTCATCAGAGTAACATTTCCGTTGCTCCCGACAAAAATATTTCCCCCTGTCCAGGTACCTGACCCGGAAACTGCAGTGGTAGAATCAAAGTTGAAATTCGGTGTCGCGATTGTCCCGGTATTCGATAACGCAGTTCCGTAATGCTTTATTGTCGAACCTGAACCCGACATTGTTCCGTTGTTTGTGAGATTACCGTAAATCAATAAAGTATAACCGCCTGTTGAAGACAAAGTAGCTCCTGCATCCACTGTCAAATTTCCATTTAATCTGGCAATAAAAGGTGAAGTTAAATCCGAAACGGCTGTTGTTCCTGAATTTACATTTAATACAGCACTGAAAACTGAACCGGCTCTTAAATTCATGGATGTCGCTGCTCCCTGTGTCCTGAATGTACCTGCTCCGGTCACAGAGCCGCCTTTGAGAATTGTAAAATCTGTTCCGCTCCCATCTAACAGAGTTAATATAACTCCCGCGTTTATTGAAATACTTCCGCTGTCAATATTCAGCTGATCAGCGTTTACATTTGCAGTGACTGTAACAGTATTAGGATACCTTACTGTAATTAAACCGCTGGTTTCATTCGGAGTAAGTGTTGCGGCTATCCAGTTCGAACCACTGTTAGTTGACATTTCCCAGGTAGATGTTAAATTCCAGTTACCTGAAACTTTGCTTCTGAAATATTCATTAGCTGAAAATGCTGTACCGCTCAATGTAAAATATATCAGGCAGGACAAAGTAAATAAGTTTAGTGTTTTTTTCATTTTGATTCTCCTCTCAGGGAATATTTATGTTTTTGAATATTTTTAAAATTATAATTTATTTTATTTTCTACTTTCAACAAAATAAATCCCCCTGTTACAGAATTGAGATCAAAATAACCTGAGAAAATCAGATTAGTTCGTAAGGCGTTACGATGTTTGAAATTAGATTTGTAAACAGGGGGAAAATTTTTTCTATATAAAATCTGAACATTCGGAACGCCTTGTAACAAATTAAAATCATTAATCAGATAAGTCAAAGAAAAATAAACAGGGTTTTAGGATGATTGATTTAGGAAAATTTACAATTATCCTCCTGAAAGATTAAATTATAATCCGTTTTCGTAAATTCCTGAATCTTATCAGAATGGTCCTTTAGGAAATAGTATGCAAAAACCTTTAATTTTTTTCTTAATTAAATTATCTTCCAAAAACACTTTAGATTTTTAATCAAATTAAGTTTTATGCAGAGTACTCGGTTAATAAAATTTCTTAAAACACTAAGCAGCGCCGAGATAAGGCAGTTCAGGGATTTTATAAATTCACCTGCGTTCAATAAAAATAAAAATATTACAGGTCTCTTTGAAATTCTTTATGAGCATTACCCGGAGTTTGATTCAGCGGAACTTAAAGAAGATACACTATTTGAACTGATCTTTAATAATGAGAAGTTTGAATACTTTAAAATCAAAAATCTGATTTCGGATCTTTTCGGTCTGGGTAAAGAATTTCTTGCATTCAATTCTTACAGAAAAGATAATTATGCAAAAGAAAAGTATCTGCTTCAGGAATTAAGAAGCAGAAATCTGGATAGTGCATTTGAACAGACATATAAAAATGCATGCAGGTCCCTGGAAAACACCAAAGTAAAAGATGAAAATTATTTTCAGCATAAAATGAACCTTCAGTTTGAAATAATGTCTTATTACTCTCCGAAAAAGCCAAATGTAAATTTCCATTACATGCAGGAGAGACTTGATCTGTTTGTAAATTATTCTGCAATTTTCATGCTTAAAATTTACAATATTATGCTGCATGAGAACAATCAGAATAATTACAATTTTGACATGAAAATGTTTGACAATGTAATGGCTTACCTGAAGGAAAATAAAATTATTGATAATCCGACACTTGAAATATATTATTATGTGCTTCTGATGGAAACGACAAAGGATGAAAAATATTTTTACGAATTAAAGAAATTAATAAATAAATACAGGGAAAAACTTAACGAAGTTGATAATTATATGGTATATCTTCATCTGGACGGTTACTGCGCTACAGCTTATAATGATTTCAGCCGGACGGATTTTCTTAAAGAGCAGTTTTTACTTGCAGTAGATTATCCTGTTTCAGATACTACCGGATCAGGAAAGATCCTTTACCCTGATTTTTTAAACCAGGTGAAAAAAGCCGTCAGGGTAAATGAGTTTGACTGGGCTGAAGATTATATTGAGAAATTTAAAAACAGACTTACGGAAGAGAAAGAAAACACATTGAATTTTTGTTACGGTTATATTTCATACAAAAAAGGCGAACTTGATAAAGCGCTTGACTGTTTTTCCAGAACAAACTTTTCGAACTTTATAATAAAGATTCAGGTAAAGATACTTCTTCTTCAGCTTTACATTGACAAAGAATATTATGACCAGGCGTTATTAATGATTGATACATTCAGACATTATCTCTCAAGAGAAAGATCCATTCTCGGATCAATAAAAACTTCATCGATGGAATTTCTTAAAATTACATCTGATCTGATAAAAATAAAATCCTCTTTTGCGGAAAAGGATATGGACTATAAAATTGCCGGTATAAAAAAGGAAGTCAGCAATATGAGTAACAACAGATTCGGGATAAAGCTATGGCTTTTGGAGAAAGTCAGTGAATTGTAATATTATCCCAGTTTGAATTACGAGTTACGAATTACGAGTTACGAGTTACGAATTACGAGTTACGAATTACGAGTTACCTCGCCTTGCTTTGCTGCGCAAAGCGAAGCAAGGCAAGGCGGGCGAATTATTTTCAATGTTTACACTATTGATAATTGTTAAATGCTAATTGTTAAATGCTAATTGTTAAATGCTAATTGTTAAATGCTAATTGTTAATTGCTAATTGTTAATTGCTAATTGTTAATTGCTAAATGCTATTTTAAAAGTGTCATTTTTAAAACTTTACTTATTACCTGATCTTTTGAGCTAAATTCCATTTTATAAAAGTAAGCACCGCTTGGTAAATTCTCACCACTGAAACTGACAGAATATTCTCCTCCGGTAAATTTTTCATTAGCTAAAACTGCAACTGATTTTCCTGTAATATCAAATACCTGAAGCTTTACATTCCCCTCCTGAGGAATCTTAAAACCTATTTTTGTAACCGGATTAAACGGATTCGGGTAATTTTGACTGAGTGAAAATACATCCGGCATTGTATTGGAAATTAAATTTACATTGCTCAGAATACTGCCTGTCCAGTTAAGTCCCACTCTGATTCCGTCAATTTTTACTGATGATCCTTTGAGTGTACCGCTTTGCGCATAACTATTTGTTAGCACTACATTCCCAATATTAACTACATCAACGCTGTCAGTAGCAAAAGCAGATGGAACTGCCGGCTCAGTTGCAGGAACACCAGATGCAAAAATATACATTTTCGAACTGTCATTGTTAGCTCCTGCTACAAAAGAATATTTTATAACGGCTAAGTAAGTTGTATTTGTATTAAAAACAGTACTGCTGTAACTTACATTTCTGGATTTTCTGATTCCAAAGTTGAACGTCGTAGAAGATAATTTTTTTGTATAAAGCATTGTATTAAAAAACGTTGCTCCGGTTGATTGATTAAAACAAATATTGTAACCAGTTGTCGCTGTTGTTGTCAGGCTGTCAACCCGGATCATAAAAGATAAATATACTTTTCCGGTGGTTTGTCCTGTAAAGCCATGAGCTACATTGTCACCTTCGGCTGTATTGGAAAAAAATACCATATTACCGATTCCGGATCCGGCATATCCTGCATAAGTAAGTCCCGGACTTTTTACCTGTACATTATAGCCTGTATTAACTCCACTACGTGACCAGTTCCCAAAACCTTCAAGACTATCCCGAACCGGATAACTAAAATCATCTTTAAATAAATTCTGTGAAAATAAATTGTGGCAGGAAAGAAGGATAAAAATTGTTAAAGTAATAATTTTGCTGGTTTTCATTTTTTATTTTTTTTTAAATTTTTAAAATTTACAATAACCGGCATACCGGTGATGCCTTTAGTGATCAGCAGATTGCAATCAACTGAGCGGGTTATTGTAATGAACTTTACAAAATTACTCTCCAATTGCTTTTTTAGCAAAGAAAATTATTCGCGAATTACACTATAAAATTTTACTATATGTATATCAAATACTTCTTTTTTTGTCTATTTTAGCAGCTTTATTACATCTATTCATACACCTTGAAACTACATGAATAAAACATCTTTTCTCGATATAATGAGAGCTCTCAACAAAGAAGAATTGAAAAGATTCGAAGCATTTCTCAATTCTCCTTATTTTAACACAAGAAATAATGTAGTTAATCTTTTTAGCTCCATAAAAAAATATGCTCCTGAATTCACACATAAAATGCTGGATAAAGAGGAAGTCTGGAAGAAATTATTTCCCGGAAAAAAGTATAATTATGGTATTCTTAAAAACATTATTTATGATATCACAAAATTAGCAGAGCGGTTTCTGGAAGTTGAAGATCTGAATTATAATGAAATGCAAAGAATGCAGAATCTTCTTAATAAGCTTGGTGAAAAACATCTTGAAAATATTTTCTTAAATAAATACAATACTTTTGAAAAGAATTTTTTAAAATCTTCGAAATTTTATGATAGCTATTTCAGAGATTATGCAGAACTGAAAGTTCACAGATTCACAGTTCAGGCCTACAATCCAAACCACTACTCAAAATTAATTTCTACACATATATCGGAACTTCTGATCTTTGACTTTATTGTGAAATTCGGTAATAATTTTAATAATGTTTACATTGAAGAAGCAGAACATAATCAGTCTTCTTCAACAGAGTTCATCAGACTTTTTTCAAAAACAATTTTTAATGATAAAACTCTTGAAGAGTATTTCAATAAAATGAACCAGGGCTCTGACAGAAATTTTAAAATTTCAAATATTTTCTTCAGGATGATTAAATGCTATATGAATCCTGAAAGCACTGAGCTGTATTTTGAGTTTAAGAAAACACTTTTTGAAAATGATAAATACATATCAGAATCAGCATTACGGGGTCTTTACGCTTGCCTGGGAAGCACTCTGGATAATTGCAAAGATTTGTCAAAGATAAACAAAAACCGGGAATTGTTTGAATTAATTTGTCATCTGAATGAAAAGAATATTTTTCTAAGCGCAGCGGGAAAGGTAATTCCTTCGCTTTACCTGCTTGCTGTAAAAACGGCAGGAGCTTTAAAAGAGACTGCTTTCATTGAAAAGATGATATCTGAATTTCTACCCCGTATAAATCCGGATCTGCTAAATAATTTCACAATCTTCAGCAGGACTTTCCTTTATTTCTCCAAAAATGAATTTGATAAATCTATGGAGTTTTCAAATAAACTGAGTATTGATTCATTTCAGATGAAATATATATTAAAAAATCTGCAGATCATTATTAGTTTTGAAAAAGATGATTTTATTATGTTTCAATATCTAAGCGACGCTCACAAACATTTTCTTTCCAATAATAAATCTGTTTCATCAAGCTATAAAGAGAGTAATATGAAATTTCTTAACTATACAAATTCACTTTTTAAATTAAGAGAATCAAAAAACAAAACTGAAATTGGTTTTACTGAAAGAAAAATACATGATGATACATTTGTAAATAAACAATGGCTTATTGAAAAATTAAAAGAAATCAGGTTAACAGTTAACAGTTAGGCAGCTTGGCAGTTATCAATTATCAATTAACAATTAGCAATTAGCAATTAACCACCTAAAATCTAAAATCAAAAATCTAAAATCAGTAAACTACGAATTATGAATTACGAGTTACGAATTACGATGTATATTCAATGTTTACTCTTTTGATAATTGCTAATTGTTAATTGCTAATTACTCATTATTAATTATTAATTACTAATTATTCATTGTTAAGGTGTAACCGCACTCACCGAATTGTACGCATTATTATCAACAATGCTGACATCAGCTGCATCTACAAAATCATCACCCGTTACATCAGTGTTTACATATCCGCTTACTGAATTGTACGAGTCATTATCCACAACACTTACATCAGACGCGTCTACTGTCCCGTCCTGATTAACATCACCGCTGAAGATTGCAAATCTTACGGGTGAGGAATTTACCTGAGCCATGTTACTGCCGAATGCCTGTGAACCTGATGCGATAAAGCTGAAGTTTAAAATATTACCTGTGAAAATTTGCGGAGCTGAACTCCACGTCTCAATAGAATTTCTGTGTTTTAGCTGAATATAATATCCGACATTATTTGCAACATTACTGAATGAAAATATTCCCGATCCGGAACTGTTCAATAAAGCTTTTCCGGAATCGACAATTGCATAAGGGAATGAAGCGTTTCTCAATATTACTTTCATTGTATCAGAAGTCATTGTACTTGTTCCTGATGAATAAAATCCTTCAACAAATGATGTTAGGTTTAATGTAAATGAAGGACCTGTATTCAGTATCCAGTCTATTGTTTTTGAAAAAATACTTGATGAAGCTGAATTATTGCCGGAATATCTCAGATCGCTGTATCTGTTTGTCATATAAAATGTATTTCTGCTGTCACCAAAGTAACAAACAGCATTGCTGGAATCATTGTTGTTTGAAATAACTGATTTAGGTTTGAAAGCTGACACTCCCCCGTTTACTGCCCTGATTAAACCGGGTCTGTTTCCGTTCCCTAAGTACAAAGAATCCTGCATTATTCCTGAAAAAGCGCCAATTCCTTTGAATCTTCTTTCGCTCAAAGG
The DNA here is from genome assembly GCA_016709315.1 of Ignavibacteria bacterium. Classification (GTDB taxonomy): domain Bacteria; phylum Bacteroidota; class Ignavibacteria; order Tepidaquicellales; family Tepidaquicellaceae; genus JAEUSI01. The sequence goes on along the minus strand of JADJMZ010000003.1, from coordinate 536,554 downwards.
AATATTTCCCGCCCAGTCATAACTGATATAAGCTGATTTAAGATATTGTCTGTAAAAAACCGTATCCACAGGTGTTTTGTTTACTCCCAGCTGATCATTATTAGAAATGTAATCTGAAAAGATCATCAGCGATTTCTTATTAACAGGAGTTGAGAAATCCAGGAATGATTTCATCGAATCTCTTAACCATGGAGTATAATCAGATCCGTTTTTCAAAAGACAATAAACATTCTTCCATGGTCTAAGTGAACCGGTATAATTCATCCTGACTGTATCGAAATTATTTACATATCTGCCGTCAGAATTTATTGCTCTTACTAAACTGTCGCGGTCTCTTTCGGATTGCCATAAAACGCATAACTCTTTTGCTACTCTTGGAGTAATAGTTGTATTAATAAAGTTATTTGAAGAGTTGCCGTCACCGGGTACACTTCCTGTATAAATATATATCGGCTGTTCAATATTAGTAGTGGGAAATGTCCATGGATCAAAAACTACAGTAGCTATTCCAGCGGGTGCAAGGTTAGAAACTGTTTTTGTACTTGAATAACTACCCAAAGGATGAACTCTTGTTACCGTGAATGAAGTTGTCGAATAACCTGCATTAAAAACTTTACATACAGGCGTGAATGTATTTGTACTGAAATACTGATCATATTTTAAACCGGCGTCTGCAATACCTACATCAACAAAATGCCTGCCCTCTGTATCAGTCTCTATTGCAAAGTCAAACGGAGAATTATTCTGCTCAATCGGATTAAAATTGTATCCAATTGGAGTAACATATCCGTAATAATTCGCATTACGCCTTAATACATTATTATTATCCGAGTAAAAATTCAGCCCCATAACTGACGGATCTGTTTCACCCATAACAGCAGTCTGAACGATGCCGGCGTAAAAGTAGGAATTATAAAGAATATATGGTTTAGGATCTGTAATATTAAATGTCAGAAGCGTATTTGCGTCTGATGACTTTAAAATGTAATCATTTGATCTTGCCAAAAGATTACCGTTTTCGTTGAGCACAACTGCATAATACAATTGTCCGGCTATATTAGCGGAATTGTCTACATTCATTTTAACTTTTGTCACAACTACTTCCCCGTTCGCTCTGTATCTATTCAAAAAAGAACCAATCTGTGTATAATTGATTGATCCATTTATTACTGTATCTGAATATCTGAATGTATAATAATTTACATTTGATGAAACACTTTTATTATTGTTTGAATTATCCAGATCATTTTCTATATATACAGACACATCTGAACTTCCATAATTGAAATAATAGTATGGATTGAAACTGACGGTCTTGTATTCATAAGGCAATATATTTGTCATTAAAGAATCAAGATGAACACTTGCGCCGTTTATATTCAGAAATGCTTTCAAAGAAACAGGACTATTTGAGTTGTTATAAATCACAGCGCTGATTGTATCCGGTGTTCCGTAGTAAAGCGGAATTTTTGATTTTGTAAACACTGCCATAACTGCTGCATCATATAAATTGCCGGGAATGCTATCCTGAACGACGAAGTTATCCAGATAAAGATTATTTGAACAATCATTATCCACTTTAAATTTTAATTGGGTAGTACCTGCAGGTATGTTCACAATTTTACTTTCCCATTCGGAATTAGAGGGAGTAAAGTAATTTTGACTTACCGGAGCAGTTGAGAGTTCTCCGGTGACAGGATCTCCTGACATTGTAGTTATCAAACCAAAACTATTTCCTCCGTCAGAAGTACCATGAATCTCCAGATTATCAAAAGAACCATAATCATAAGCTGCGTAAGCGTAATCAAACATAAGCTTTGTTCCTGATCCTGCCGGTGAAAAAACCGGAGTTGTGAGAAAATCATTTGGGGTATAGTAACAATTATTTAGTTCTCTCATTACGCTCCCGGTACCAATTCCATATGAGCTGACTGAATTATAAATCCAGTAGCTGCCGGTGTTCCAGCTACCCGGAGGAAATGAACCTGAAAAATCTTCAGATAAATAGACTGTATTATTTGCCGGTGGCAGTCCGACCTTTATATTATCCAGAAAAAGATTGTTCCCGCATTGGTCATCTGAATAAAAATATATCTGGGAAGTATTTACAGGCAATGAGACTGAAATAGTTTTCCATTGAGTACCTGTAGGATAATAAGCAGAGTTTGTCGGAGGAGCTGTAGCAAGTGAATCTTTGTCAAATGTGGTCAGATAATTCCATATAGAAGTCGAATCATTCCAGTAATATATATAAAGGTAATCGGTTACATTGCTGTTTGAATCACCCCGGGGTGTATATGCTACATCAAATGTAAGTACATCACTTTCTTCTGATAGCGGAAAATAAGGTGTTCGTAATTCGTTAAATAACTGCGTGCAGCAAAAGTTACAGAAGTATGCACTGTAATTTCCGGTTCCGTAAGAGCTGTAAGGAGTTTGCTGCCATCCGTTATATGCATTACCATCCATCCGGAGGAAAAGTAACTGATTCAAATTCTTCGTTTAATTTCCATCCGGATAAACCTTGCATCGTACCTGAAAAAGATTTACTTCTATTCTGATTTGATGACAATTCCGGAATCATTTTATTTAACTGATCTTTTTTTATATTAATCTTTTTCTCAACTGAGCGGGATTTGATCATTACCTCCTGAGCAGATGAATTTTTACTAATTGCAAAGAAAATTACAATTAAAGCTGTAAAGATTAATTTTATTGATCTCATATTATAGTGTTTTAATTATTTAATTTCATTTATATTTTCTTAGGCAAAATTATATTACTTTGAACAGTTTAGCAAAGAAAATTTAATGTAGTTTTAAACAGTCTGATTTAAATAATGCAGACAAATAGTAAGAAATTTTTGAAAAAACGCAGGTTTTTTTAAATTATATAAAAAAATTCTAAACAATTACACACTGAAAAATTCAACAACAATATCGCTTTTAAAACTGATAAAGCAAGAAGAGTGGTCAGATTTCAGGAAATTTGTATCTTCGGCTTATTTTAATATGGGAAGGAATTATGATGGTCTTTTGAATTTTTTATCAAACTATCATCCGGAATTTGATTCGGATGAATTGACCAAGGAGAATATATATAAAAAGCTCTATCCCGGAAAGAAATTTAAGGAAAGTGTTATAAATACTGTTCTTTCGGGACTTAATCAATTGTGCGAAGAGTTTTTTATAAATCAGGACTTCAGGAATGATCAGCAGCGTGATATGCGATTATTGAGACAATATTGTAAGAGAGGATATAAACCAAAAGCCGATAAAATAATATCCAGACTTGAAAAATTTATAGACAGACCTGCTGGTAATGGTCTGGAGTATTTTAAAAGAATGGAGATATTAGATGCAATGGATACATATTACACAAGTCATGATAACAGAAGTATACGGAATCAGCATCTGATAAAATCTCTGCTTAATCTGGATTATTATTTTATTATACAGTCACTGATTTTTAAAAAAGAATTATACTCCGGTAAACTCTATACTGAAAATAAACCCGATGATACATTACCTGTAAAGATCTATAACGAAATAAATTTTGAAAAACTGATAGAGTTGATTGAAAAAGAAGATCCGGAAAATTCACTTCTGCTAAGTATTTATTTCTTAATTGTGAAAACTTACAGTGATAAATTCGATGACATAAATTACAATAAGTTAAGAGAGCTTATTATAGAAAACTTAAAAGTATTTGATTTTGATACCTGTAAATATCTGTTACTGAATCTTCAGTTGATTAACACTATCAGACTGAATGAAGGAAGAAATGAGTATGAAAAAGAATTTTATGAAATTTCGAAAATTCTTATTGAAGGAAAATTTTATGATAGAGATGAGAACTGGTTCAGAGCTTCACACTTCCGTTCTATAGTTAAAACAGGAATCAGTATGGGAGATATTGAATATATTGAGCAATTCATAAAAAATTATGCCAGAAGACTGGAACCAAATCTTCGCACACAGCTGAAGCATTTCGCTCATGCAAATGTTTTTTTTGCAAAAAAAATGTACAATGAAGCATTATATAATATCCTCAGAGCTGAATTGAACAATACGCTATACAAAATTGACTCCAGAAGATTAACTGCGAAAATATATTATGAGACTAATTCAATTGAAAACCTTCAGTCATACCTTGACGCATTTTCTCATTTTCTGAAAAACATAAGGACTATTGATGAAACTATTGTTAACAGAAATAAAAGGTTCATTAAGTATTTAAAGAAATTAATAAGAATAAAAGAAACTACCCGTGATCAATATGAATTAAATCTTCTCGAAAATTCAATGGTAAATGAAAACATATCTGAAAAAAACTGGCTTATGAAGAAAATATCTGAAATGAATATTGATAATGACAAAAAGTCGGTTAATAATTTAGCAATTAGCAATTAATAATTAGCAATTAGCAATTAGCAATTAGCAATTAACCACCTAAGATCTAAAATCATAAATCTAAAATCAGTAAACTACGAATTATGAATTACGAATTACGAGTTACGAATTACGAGTTACCTGCCTCGCCGGCAGAGCGGGCAAGTTACAAGTAATGTATTGCTAATTGTTAATTGCCTAACTGCCACACTGCCACACTGCCTAACTGCTAAGGAGTTATCGCACTCACCGAATTAAAAGCATTATTATCAACTATACTGACATCCCCCGCATCAACAAAATCATCTCCGGTAACATCAGTCCTGACATATCCGCTGAGAGAATTATAAGCATCATTATCCACTTCACTCACATCCGAAGCGTCAATGGTCCCGTCCTGATTTATGTCACCGCTGAAAATTGCATATTTATTTGGAGCCAGATAGGCAAGATTGCCTCCGTATGCTGAATAAGTTCCGAATGTAAGTGAATATGGTACGGGAGTCCATGAATTGAAAGTTTCATCATAGGAACTCCATGTTTCTATGCAGTTACGGTGCTTTACGGAAAAATAATAATTTCCTCCTGCAGCATTTGAAAAAGAAAAAGTCCCGCTGAAAGTAACTGAATCAATTAAGGATCTTGCTGAATCAATTACATTGTACGGCGAAGTATTCGAATGCAGATAAACAGTTACGGTATCTTTTTTATTCAGGTTTCCTGATGTGTTAAAAAATCCCTGCTGAATAACATTCAATAATAAAGTTGGAGTGCCTGAGCATACAAAACCTTCCGATGCTCCGCCCGGTGCAATCCAGTTTGAAGCAACACCCTGAAGAGCAAAATTATTCAGTGTACCGTTATATGAATTCTTGCTTGAGTCATAAAGAATTGTTATGCCTGAATTGTTATGGTTTGAGTATCCCTGATTGAAATGATAGCTGGCAAGTAATCCGTTAACCCTTCCATTCAAAACACAAAATGAACGATACTGAACTTCCTCTTCAGTCATTGATCTGTTCCATAATCTGACTTCATCCAAAGAGCCGTTCATATATTCACCTCCTTCTACTGATCCTCCCAGGGTTCCTCCTGAATTAAGATCAGGAAGATCGGCATCGGCAGAATTTCTTTGTCCAACCAGCAAACCGTCAAGATAACTTCTGAAACCATTCACTTTATTTCTTTCCCAGGTAACAACAATATGGTGCCATTGACCGTCAGTGACACCTGATCCGACAGGGATACCGTTGTTTAATCCTCCGTCAGAAGAAATAACGTGATTTCCGGAAGATCCGGAAATTATAAATCCGTTTGCATTCTGTAATCGAACTGCTGACTTTATGTCTGTTCCTTTGAACAGATATTCAATCGTGATTGCACTTCCGCCGGTTAATGATGATGTGAGAGTATCCGGAAGTGATACATAATCATTTGCTCCGTCAAAATTTAATGCAAAGGCAGGATCAAGCGGAATCACAGGAACTGCTTTGGGCTTAAATCCTTCAAACGGCAACGGGAACTGTGAATTGTAAAATCTCCAGGGAGCGAGTTTCTGATATGGATTATTAACCGGACTGAACTGAACTCTTGCTTTCCATCTGTATTCTTTATCTGAATTTAATCCTGTGGCATTTGCATTTGTTAATGTACCGTTAAGTCCGAGATCCTGATAAATACTTCCTGCACCGGAGCCGGAAGTATTTGTAAGAGGACTGAAAGAAGTCCCGTTGATTTTGTGTTCATACATTATTTTCCCGTCTGCTCTGCCAAACGGACTTCTGCCTAACATCCCGTATTTAATCTGACCATCAGCGCTTGTCCAACCGCCTGTACCTAGTAATGTGTTCGTATTTGGTTTATATTGTTGTACGAATGAACTTTTGCCTGAAGATGAATTTCCATTATACAAATAAGCAGATCCTCCGTTTGAAAAGTATGCTCCAATTATTACATCTGAATATCCGTCACCGTTTACGTCACCTGCTGATGCTGCTGAATATCCGAATCTCATTGAAGGTGCGTTGTTGCAGTTTAAATTATATGACACCGGAAGCCCGTTAGCCGAACCATAATAGAAGTACACATCTCCGAAAGGATTAGGAGCGCTGACAAGAACATCCGAATATCCGTCACCGTTCACATCACCTGCTGATGCAACGCATCCTCCGAATTCAAAAGCGTTATATTCATTTGGTGCAGTTACAAACCATTCAGGATACAGTGTATTTAATCCGGTCGGGGAACCATAATAGCAGGATACAGCTCCTGCGTAAACTGCTCCTATCTGATATCTGCTCTGACCCATCAATACATCACTGTATCCGTCTCCGTTCACATCACCTGCACATGCAACGCTTATACCAAATCTGCTATTTGCACTGTATGAAACAAACTGCCAGTTTGGTGAAGCTGACAATCCGGCAGACGAACCGTGATAAACGTAAGCTCCTCCATAGCTTGATAATAGCGGCGCTCCGACTACAACATCACCGTAACCGTCTCCATTCACATCACCCGCGCCTGACACGCTGTATCCGTACCAGGATCCGTAACTTCCTGAAGCTGTCCATCCTGCATCAGAAGATAGTCCTGACTGTGATCCATAAAATACATAAGCTGCTCCGCTTTCAGAATTTAATTTCCATGCGCCGGCAATTATATCACTGAATCCGTCTCCGTTCAGATCTCCTGCTGTAGCAACTGAACTTCCGAATTCATCCTGTGACACTGATGATGATTTTGACCATGAAGGTGATGCGCTGATTCCCGAAGCTGACCCATAATAAATTTCCACTCCTCCGTTTGAATACGAAGCAAAGACTCCGTTCGAAACACCTACTGCAACATCTGAATAACCGTCACCATTTACATCTCCGGCTGATGCTGCACATCTGCCAATACGGTAAATGGTTGTACCTGAATTCGAACCTGATTTCATAAAAGACGGTGTTGATGATAATCCGTCTGATGAACCATTGAAAATAAAAAATCTTCCAACTGTAAAAGAACCGTTATAATAATCCGGCGCACCGATAATTACGTCACTGTATCCGTCGCCGTTTATATCGCCTGCTCCGGCTACAGTCCAGCCGAAACTTCCGGCAAGTCCGCTGTAACTCCAGTTGTAAGAAGAAGTCAGACCTGAAGGCGAGCCGTTATAAACATACGCTTTTGGAGAATAACCGCAAACAAGAGCATCACTGTAACCGTCGCCGTTTACATCACCTGCAGTGCAGACAGAGAATCCCAGAGCTACTGCAGAGCCGTCACTTGTTACTGACCAGACACTGTTTGCGGAAAGTCCCGCAGAGGAACCGCTGAATACAAATGCCTGTCCGTTACTTATACCAACAGCTCCGATGATCACATCTGAATAACCATCGCCGTTAAAGTCTCCTGCAGTTGCAACGCTGAATCCGAATTTTGCATTTGGAGATCCCGAAACATTCCAGTTTGAAGTACCGGACAATCCTGAAGCCGAACCATGATAAACGTGTGCATTGCCTGCGCTGCTGTCAGTAGGTGCGCCGACAACTACATCACTGTAACCATCACCGTTAACATCTCCTGCAGTAAAGACTGCATACCCGAATCTGTCTCCCGGTGATCCGCCTGTTTTGAACCAGTTCACGCTGTCAGATAAACCAATTGAAGAGCCGAAATAAGCATAAGCCGCTCCTTCATGTGATGATGCTGTTTCAGAATAATCCGGAGCGCCGACTATCACATCAGAATATCCGTCGCCGTTTACATCACCTGCTGTACAAACACTGTTACCGAAATTTTCAAAATACTTTTTACCTTTGACCTGCCAGACAGGAACAGAAGACAATCCGGAAGATGAGCCGGTATATAAAAATGCAGCGCCGAGTCTTGCGCCTCCGTCAATTGTTCCGTATGCAGTACTGACTATTACATCACTGTATCCGTCGCCGTTCACATCTCCTGCTGTTGAGACTGACCGTCCAAGGTCTGTTGTAGTTCCGGTTGCAGTCCAGTCAGGATTCACAGATAGTCCATTTGAAGATCCTAAATAAAGAAGCGCTCTTCCTCGGCTGATACCTGCGGCTTTAAATCCTGGCTCGCCGATTATTACATCACTATAACCGTCACCATTGACATCCCCTGCTGTAGCAATACTATGCCCGTAAGCAGAGCCCTGATTAGCGCCGATACCCGTCCATGCTGGAGTTACGGATAATCCCGAAGCTGATCCAAGGAAGAGATAAACTATTCCGTCATTTGTAAAATTTGTTGTGTGTTCTTTAGCTCCGACAATTACATCTCCGTAACCGTCTCCGTTTACATCACCTGCAGCAGATGAAGCAGATCCAAAACTGTATCCGAAATTTACAACCCAGCTTGGAGAAGTTGAAAGAGGATCTATTGTAACCGGATATACAGCATCTTTGTCATTTACTACTATGCTGAATAATCCGGAATTTGGATTTCCGCTTTACTTGCTTTGGAGCCGGGAATTTTGAATTTGGAAATTTCTTTGACTCGTTGATCATTCATTTGTAATTGGTCAATTTACAATTTCTCCCTTTGCACCCGGTAAGCATGAAACTGATCTGTCTTTTTAAAGTAAGCCCGGAGACTTCGCCCTTTCGCATCCCATACTTTCAAAGCAGAGTATTTCATTTTCTCACTTCCATCATTGTCTTTAAACATAAGCGCATCCGCTCCGATGATCATCTTCAGTCTTGTGTCTGCATTGAAATTAAGTTTTAACATACCCTCTCCTTCAGGTCTGTTCTTAATTATAAAATCCTGCCTCATTCCGTCTTCGGTGTTTGTATAATTGATCCTGATATTTTCGTTTTCAATATGAGCGGTGTTATTTTCTGTCTTCAGTTCACTGTTCTTTATTGAAGCTGCGAATCCTGATCCCGGAGTCTTTTCTTCTGAACTGCAGCTGACATCTGACAGTTTAATTGAAACGCTGAATTCAGGTACATCTTTATATTTCTTTTTATGTTCATTAATAGTCTTATCATTCTGATCAAACAAAGGCAGCTTCGTCTGCATTGTCTTTGCAGTGAAGCCCTCTTTTCCGTACTGAAAGATTATGTTGTTCTTTCTGTTAGGTGAATTATAAATACCCGTATTTTTATCATAGACAATATTGTATTCTTCTTTTTCAATGTTTTTGAAAACAGATTCCTGCCAATCAGGATCAATATTACTGACCTGTTTTATTTTTGAATTTTTCTCTTCTGCAGAAATATGCCCGAAGCGAAGCGGTTCCGGACTGACTAAATTGCCCGGAATGTTCCGCTCGCTTACGGGGAATATCTGATATGATTCAAAGTCAGTAAATGAGAAAGTTAAATAAGTTAATATTGCAATGAAAAAATAAATTGTCTTTCTAAACATAATTACCCCCGTAATTTTTTATTAAAATTTTTTAGCAAATTTAATTCCAGGAGTATAAGTTTGCAATGAGATTTTTCTCTGATTGTAACAGCAGGTTTTAAATGAATTTACAATAATATTGCATTTATGAATTAGAATCACAATTTTCGTAACTAATAAGTAACGTTTATAATCCTGCATTTGAACTTATGACAGATACAAAATTAATAACACTTTTAAAAAAACTTACTCCGGATGAAATGAGAGACCTTGAGAAATATATTGCCTCTCCGTATTTCAGCAAATCCAGAGATCTTAATCCACTGTTCAGTATTCTTAAAAAGCTGTATCCTGATTTTTCCGGAAAGGATCTGAATAATGAATATTTATTTCATTCGCTTTATCCTGGCAAAAAATACGAAAAGGTAAAATCAGATAATCTGATCAAAACTCTGTATTCAGGTATGTTTCGTATGTGCAAAAATTTTCTTTCTCAGAATGAATTCATGAAGGACACAAAGCGGAGAGAGTTTTATCTTCTGAACCAGCTCCGTAAGAAACAGCTTAATAAAGAGTTTGAAAAAGAGTTTACGAAAATTACTGAAGAGGATAATTTCAGTAACAGAGGAAGCATGGAATATTTCATGGAAAATTATTATCTGAAATCTGTTTTCCGGGACTACTCTCTTGATAATGATGATTTTAAAAATACTTATGAAAATGCGCTGTCAGTCGGAGAATTGACATCTGTCATGGCTCTCATAAAATGTTTGCGTTACGCTGACGAAAAGACTCTGGCAGATATGTATAATCTTGAGACAAGATATAATCTGACTGATAATCTGCTCAGACACCTGAACTTCCGTTCTCTTATTGACGAAATGAAAAAAAATAAAGACCGTTTCTATCCTTATGTTTATACTTATTATCTCGTTTACCTGCTGAATACAGGAAAAAGCACTGATGTTTATTTCGATTTAAAAAATCATCTGAATGAATATGCGGAAATTTTCGGTAAAGATGAATTATACATACTGAGAAGCATACTTTTAACTTTCTGCTCAATCATGTCTGCAGGAAAAGAAAGGAAACGGTTTCAGAGAGAGCAGTTTGAATTAAATGACGGCAATCTTAAACTTGGAATTTATAAAAGAAGCAGAGAAGAGGATTTCCATGTGGTGTTGTTCAGAAATATGGTTCTGAATTCTTCTGCTGTCGGGGAAACTGAATGGCTGGAGAAGTTTATTGAGACTTATTCACCCGAACTTCCCGATAAGCACAGAGAAAATATGATTAATTTTTCAAAAGCTTTTCTCTGTATATCCGGAAAGGAATATGAAAAAGCCCTTGAATATTTTTCGAAGATCCGACTGAATCTGTTTTTTTTTCAAAATTGATGTAAGAATTTTTCAGCTTATCATATATTACGAACTGAATTATACTGAGCAGGCTTATTCGCTGATAGATTCTACAAATCATTTTCTGACTGACACCGGCCAAGCTTCGGAAATTGTTACCGAAAGCACAAAGAATTTTTTAAAGTATTATAAAGAAATTATGAAGTTAAAGAATACAAAACTATCAGGTAAATCGGATGCATCATTTTTACTAAATGAAATTAAAGAGAATAAAGTCCTCGCCTCCCGTGACTGGCTTGTCGAAAAAGTAAATGAACTGATGCAGTAAATGAGCATCCTGAATTACAAATTACGAATTACGAGTTACGAATTACGAGTTACGAATTTAAAATTACGAGTTACCCCCCGGAGTTACAAGTTACAATTAAGAAACTGCCTCACTGCCAAACTGCCTCACTGCCAAACTGCCTCACTGCCTCACTGCCAAACTGCCTCACTGCCAAACTGCCTCACTGCCTCACCGCTACACTAATCCTGAGTTATTGCAGTACTGAAATTGTATGAAAGAGAACCGCCGGCAAATGCAGCAGTTAATGCACTCCATGTTCCTACAGAGTTTCTTTACCTGACCTGTAAATAGTATTTCTTTCCTTTGAGAGCATTCGGAAAAATGAATGTTTTTGTTCCTGACGGGTTCAGTATTGTTTTGTAAGTATCAACTAATTTGAACGGACTGATAGTATCTCGAAGATTTACAGTAACTGTATCACTTATCATAACTTTGCAGAAGCAACATAAAATCCTTCAATGAATCCAGTAAGAATCAAACTGTAAATGAATACTCATATTATTCCGCCTCCTGTCAAAGTTACGGCATCACAATAAAAAATTCTTCAAAGTCAATATGAATGCCTTTATTTTTGCAAAGTCATCTTTTTTGTTTCTGAAAATACTGGCGTAGATAATTTATAATAGTATATTCCACTTGCGAATTGAGAAGCGTCGAATGTTGTTTCATAAGTCCCTGAATTCAATGATTCGTTTACGAGAGTTTGTACTTCGCGACCCATAATATCAAACACGGTTAATTTCACAAGCCCGGAATTCAGAATTGTAAACTTAATATTTGTGGTTGGATTAAACGGGTTAGGATAATTTTGATTCAAAGAAAACTCTGACGGAACTTCCGTTGAAATATTTTTTATTCCGATTATTTCAGACAATGAACGTTTCCAGATGCCTTGTCCCCAGTTTGCAGCAAAAATATTATTGTTATCTATAAACAGAGCACCTATTGTACCGATAGTAGTTAAACCCTGATTTTTTGGAATCCAGTTAGTTCCATTATCAGATGTGAAATAAACTCCTAAGCCTCCTGATGTTCCAGCGAAAACATTACTTCCATTTGAAGCAAGCGAAAAAACATTTCCTGTGTTCAGTGATGTCTGTGTCCAGCTGCTACCATTGTTAGTTGACAAATAAACTCCGCTTGATATTGTCCCGGCAAAAATATTGTTCCCGCTTATTGTCATAGAATAAATAGTCCCGGTGTTTAGTGATGTCTGTGTCCAGCTGCTGCCTCTGTTAGTGGAGACGTAAACTCCGGACCCTAATGTCCCGGCAAAAATATTATCACCGCTGGTCGCTAATGAATAAGTTGCTATATTATTAAAGGATGTTTGTGTCCAGTTATTTCCGTTATTTGAAGATTTAAAAACTCCTCCTGTTCCTCCACTGGATCCTGAACCGGCAAATATATCGTTTCCATTTACGCTTAATGACTTAACTATTGGAATATTTAATGAAGTCAATGTCCAGCTGCTGCCATTATTTGTTGAAATGAAAAGACCATCTGACAGAGTTCCTGCAAAAACATTATTTCCCTTTACAGCAAGTGAATTTATCGATTTATTGTTTAATGCAGTTTGAGTCCAGTTATTTCCGTTATCTGTTGTGATATATACTCCCGCCGAATTAGCAAAGCCGGCAAAAATATTACTGCCAATAACTGCATAAACATAACACGATGAAGACGGCGGTAATCCGCTTGAAACTTGAACCCACTGTGCGGATGTATTTCCAATGTTTAGCGTAAGCTGAACAATAATTAAAAAAGCTATAATATTAATTTTTTTCATTTAATTGTTTTCTTTAAAAAAATCAGATTAAGGTGCAAAATAAATTTTAAACTTAAAATATCAGCATGAATAAAATCACAAACCATTTATATAATTAAATATTTCCGGAGCTTCCTGCGGTGCCGGTAAATGCATATGATCTATATATAATTGAGGAGCAGTGAAAACCAGATTCACACCACCCGCAGTAAAAAATGCCGACCAGACCGGTACTAATCCGTCATTTTCTCCATAAGGTTTTAATAACTTCCATCCGGTACAGACTACTCCGTTCGAAACGGAAAAGTAATAAGGTTCATTCCATTCCCAGTTAAAGGGATATGTAGTTTCGAAGTGTCCTCCCATTTCTCCTGCAATACAATAATATTTATTCCTGTTTGCCAAATCTAAAGGATTTATTTTCATACTTGTAATAAAATGTCCGTCATCCTTCATATCCTGAGGACCCGGAGTATTCAACTGTGGCTTTACTGCAAGAATAGTTGCTAAAGGTGTACCAAGATGAGGAGTTCCAAGTGTTACCAATTTTGTGATCTGACCTCCGTTTGCTATATAAGCTCGTGATACTAATCCTCCCATTGAATGTGCAACTATTATAGGATTAATTAATCCTTTTGCAGTAACAGAATCTTTTAAAATTCTTCCGTTTATCATTATTGAATCCTGCCAGTTATACTGATAAGCATATACATTGTGCTGGCTTTTAAATCCTGACCCAAGAGCTAAAAACAAACTGTCCCATTCAGCAATGGTGGCCATCATTCCATGTACAAAAATAACAGGCGGACCGGTGGGAGTAGGAGTTGTAAAAATTGTCTTAAATAAATAAGGATTTTGGGGGATAGAATCACCATAATCAAAAACTTTAGTCTTCGAATATAATAAAGCAACATTAAGTGTGTCCGAAGTTGTACCGACCGGATGTTTAAAAAATAATTTTCCGGCAATCATATAATCTGATTTTGTCCCTGTAAACCCAAAATCATATTTATTCACATTGAAAGCAGCATTTATTGTAACTGAATTACCGTTCACTGTCCCGGTTAAAGTTCCGGCATTTCTTAGCGCTATTGTATCAATTATTTCAGCAGATCCTGTTAATACACCATTACTCACATTTATATTAAGACCATAGTGATGAGTAAGCGTAGATCCACTTCCAATTGGCAATTCCCAGTACGGACTGAAATCAGAATTATTTACTTCGTTTACAGTATCTTCACTGCAACCGGATATAATCAGAAAATTTACTGCTAAGAAAAGATAGATTACTTTTTTCATGTATAATGATTTAATTTTGATTACAATCTTAATGAGATTATTTTTTTTGTTAATATAATTTAATATTCGATGAAATTGTAGTTGTAAATTAGAATATTTGCCGGATGAGCTGCAATCGCAACCATTCGCATTCTGATTTTTCAACTTCTTTTAATTTATTACAGGTTTCTAAGTTGTTTGCTGGAGTCATTTGCCAAACAGTTTAGAAACCAAAATATTTAACTGCCAGACTGCTATACTGCAGAACTGTATTTTCATATCGGAATAGTATTTTGAAAATAATAGAGTTAGTTTCTACTCCCTTTAACTTTTTTTAATTAATAAATTTTTTCCAAATGAAATTATTTAAATTTATTTCCATAATATTTGCAATTGCTATAATTGGGTGTCAGCAACCTAAAAAAGAATTAATACTTCAGGATAATGAAGTGGGATTAATCGGATATGGTTCTCTTACATCCATTGAAAGTATGGAAGAAACTTTAGGAAGAAAATATGAAGGTTATTTTGATGTTGTTGAATTAAAAGATTATAAAAGAAACTGGAAAGTTTTTATGCCTAACAGGAATGACATGTATGATCCCTATTTTACTATCCGGAATGGCGATACTGTTTATCCAAAAAATATATTATATTTAAACATTGACAGCTTTCCAAACAGCAGTTTAAATGGTTGTCTTTTTGTTATTAAAAAAAGTGAACTGTCTGAATTTGATAAAAGAGAGTGGATATACAGACGAGTTGAAGTTACAAAAAATATTGACGGGTTAAATATTATTAATGGCAAAGTGTTTGCTTATACAGCATTAGACGAATTCAAGGCTTCCAATCCGATTGATTCTAATTTATTTGCTGTACGAAAAACTTATTTAGATATTGTCGATACAGCTTTTAAGCATCTTAGTCCGGAATATAAAAACAGATTTTTTAAGACTACCGAGCCTTATGCAAAGAACTTGGTTATTGATGATATCGCTTTAGAGAAATGAATAACAGCTTATTTCAAACCCTTTAAAAAATCATTTCCTTATGAATAAATTCCCCTGTCTTGCTTTGCGTTCGTCCCGCGAAGTCTGCAGTATAAAAAAGCCGGAAGATCATTCCGGCTCTTTTAAAGTTAGACAGTTCGGCAGTTAGGCAGTTAGGCAGTTAACAGTGTGACAGATAGACAGTTAGGCAGTTAGCAATTAACAATTAGCAATTAGCAATTAGAAATTAGCAATTAGCAATTAGAAATTAGCAATTAAAATCATAAATCAAAAATCCCTGCCTTGCGGCAAGGCGGTTAAAATCATTAAATTCCAAATCCGAAATTCCAAATTCCAAATTTAATCAAGGCGTCACCGCACTCACCGAATTAAAAGCATTATTATCAACTATGCTGACATCTCCCGCATCTACAAAATCATCTCCTGTAACATCAGTTTTAACATAACCGCTGAGACCAGTATTAGCATCATTATCCACTTCACTGACATCCGAAGCGTCAATCGTTCCGTCCTGATTTACATCACCGCTGAAAATTCCATATTTAATGGGTGAACTACCAATTATTAGCTTTAGATTTCCTCCGTATGCTTTAATAATAAAATCTGTGAAATTATAATTAAGAATATCTCCTGTAAAAGAAATTGCTGTATAACTCCATGTCTCAATCGAATTTCGGTGTTTCAATTCAACATAATATGGTTGACCGTTGATTGCATTCAGAAAAGTATATGTTCCGGTTCCTGCAGCTGATACAACTGCCTTTGCTGAATCCATAATCACAAACGGTGATGCACTGTTTCTCAAAAATACTCTCACAGTATCTGCAACCATTGTATTAGATCCATTATCATAAAATCCTTCAATTAGCATTGCAAGATTTAAAGTAAGTAAATTCTTCTTTGGTCTGAAACCGGCTGAAGGCATTGGTACATAATTAGAATAATATTTCCACGGACTGTATTTCTGGAATGGTGAACTTGTCATTTTGTACTGGACACGCGCTCTCCATTTGAATACTTTATCTGAATTAAACCCTGTCATATCCTGTGAAATATTTGTTCCTGTTAATCCGAGATTTGTATATGCCGGAGGTGTACTGTTATATGATGTACTGTTCGAGATTATACTTCCTGAGAATGGAATTCCGTTTTCTTTAATTTCATAAACTACTCTTCCGGTTGATCTGCCAAAAGGACTTTTTGCAAAATGCTGAAGTCTGACTTTGCCGGCATCTCCGGTATAGCTTCCTGAAGATACTACAGTAGAAGTTCCGTATTTATATTGACGAACAGTTGCTTGCAATCCGAAATAGCTCCCTCCACGAAATGCATCCGCTTCTCCTTGATTGCCGAATCCACCATTATTAAAACCAGGTCTTCCAATAACTATATCAGAATATCCATCTCCATTTATATCTCCTGCTGTAGATACTGAATAGCCAAAATGTTCGTAACGGTATCCGAGATCATCCCAATTCGAAGTCAAAGATACTCCTGTTACCGAGCCTTGAAAAACAAATGCATATCCGTCATCTCCAAATTCTGAAAAATCATAATAAGGTGCACCAATTATTACATCAGAATATCCGTCTCCATTTACATCTCCTGCTGTTGAAACTGAAAAACCAAAATTAGCATCTGCCATATTAACTTCCGCACTCCAGTTTGAAGTCAAAGATAAACCTGACGCTGATCCTTGATAAACAAAAGCAGCTCCTTCATTAGTTTGTCCATTATCAAAATCAGGTGCGCCTATTATTACATCAGAATATCCGTCTCCGTTTACATCCCCTGCAGTTGATACAGAATAACCAAAATGCGCACTTGCCTGATTTTTCTCTCCAGACCAATTTGAAGTCAAAGATAATCCGGAAGCTGAGCCGTGATAAACAAAAGCTGCTCCTTCATAGGATTGACCATTGCTATAAGTCTCTGCACCGACTATTACATCAGAATATCCATCACCATTTACATCTCCTGCCGAGGATACAGAACTACCAAAATGTGCATCTGCCTGATTTTTTCTCCGATCCAGTTTGAAGTCAAAGATAAACCGGAAGCTGAGCCGTGATAAACAAAAGCTGCCCCTTCATCGGTTTGACCATTATGAAATCTAATAGCACCTATTATTACATCAGAATATCCGTCTCCGTTTACATCTCCTGCTGTGGATACAGATTTTCCAAATTTCGAATCATACGAATTTCCAACTGCACTCCAGTTTGCAGTTAAAGATAATCCGGAAGCTGATCCGAAATAAACTTCAGCAGAGCCATACGAATTATACGGTCCTCCAATAATTACATCAGAATATCCATCACCATTTACGTCTCCAGCTGAAGAAACAGAATAGCCAAAATAGCGACCTATACCATTTCCTTCGGCAATCCAGTCTGGAGTAAAAGGTAAACCTGTAGATGACCCATGATATACAAAAGCTGCTCCTTCGGTGTTTTGTCCATTCTGATAACCAGGCGCACCAATTATTACATCAGAATATCCGTCTCCATTCACATCTCCTGCTGTAGATACTGAATATCCATATTCTTGTCCAGAAGAAGTTCCTTCTTTATACCAGATATAACCACCAATTATTCTTGCTGATCCGAGATAAACAAAAGCCGCTCCTTCATTTGAACTTGGATTATCATAATTATAAGCTCCGCAAATTACATCGCTGAATCCATCGCCGTTTATATCTCCGGCAGTTGCGACACTGTATCCGAACTGTGAACCCGCCTGATTGTTTTCATAAACAACTTCTGCTGTTGTTCTTATACCACCCGAATATCCCAGATAAACTAATGCTCTTCCTTCATCCAATTGACCATTATCAAGATAATTTCCTCCGGCAATTACATCTGCATATCCGTCTCCATTCATATCACCGGCAGTTGAAACACTTATTCCAAATTGTCCTCCGATATGATCGCTTTCTTCTGACCATATTGCGGTGGCGGCTATCCCGGTTGCTGAACCAAGATATACAACACATTTTCCTTCATCTGTCTGACCTCCAAAATAAAATGGCGCGCCGACAATAATATCAGAGTATCCGTCTCCGTTTACATCACCTGCTGTGCTAACACTCCATCCGTAATTTTCGTCTGCCCGCGATCCATTCTTTGTTGTGCTGGGAGTGGAAGGAAGCGCTCCGTGAATACTGTTAAATACAAATATTCTGCCTGCATTAAATGTAATACCATTATCATATAAATTTGCTCCGATTATCACATCAGAAGCTCCGTCTCCGTTTACATCTCCTGCAGTAGCTACACTAAATCCTATCTGAGCAGAATCCTGATTGCTTTCATAAGTCCAGTCGGCAGTTACCATATTTAATCCTGCCGAACCTCCATTAAACAAATAAACTTTTCCTTCATCTGTCAGTCCGCCGTCATAAAAAGGACTGCCGATAATTACATCACTGTATCCGTCATTATCAATGTCCCCTGCGCAAGCTACACTGTATCCGAAATTTGCATCCGTCTGATTGACTTCAAACTTCCAGATAAATCCGGATTGTAATCCGCTTGCCGAACCTAAATAAATGTATGCTCTTCCTTCATTTGTCTGAACACTGTCGTAATTTGGCGCACCGATTATCACATCACTATAGCCGTCACCATTTACATCGCCTGCCGTTGCGACACTCCATCCGAAATTTGCTGAGGCCTGATTGATCTCTTTTGACCAGCTTGGAGAAGATGATAATCCGGTTATTGATCCGTGATAAACAAATACTCCGCCTTCATCTGTCTGACCATTGTCATAATTAGGTGCGCCGACAATCACTTCAGAATATCCGTCACCGTTTACATCTCCAGCAGTCGCCACGCTCCATCCGAAATTCGCTGATCCCTGATTTATCTCCGCAGTCCAGTTTGCTACTGATGAAAGCGGATCGATTGTTATCGGATAGACGGCTTCGTCATCGTTAACTACTATTGTAAAACAGTTTGGAATTAGGAGTTTTCGATTTAGGAATTTGTTCTTTCATAATTTGGAATTTATTGTATTTTTTTCATTCCTGAGTTATGACGTGAATCCATTCACTCGGGTAACTGAAACTTTGTCTCTTCAAAAAAAGCTCTCAGTTCACGCCCATCCGCATCCCACACTTTCAGTGCAGCATATTTTAATTTTAAATCTCCCTTTTCGTCTTTAAACATCAAAGCATCAGCACCTGTGATCATTTTAAGTTCAGTATCAGCATTTACATTCAATCTCAGCTGACCATCTCCTTCAGGTTTATTTTTTACAATGAAATCCTGTCTCATTCCTTTCTCATCATTTGAATATTGAATTCTTAAGTTTTCATTTTCAATTGAAATTAAATTTTTATTAATATTGAATTCATTTCCGTTAAAATCTGTAAAGTAGTTTTCAGAATTTAAATTTAATTCTTTTGAAACTTTTTCTATTTTGAAATTGACTTTCCACTCATCAAGATAATTATACTTTTTATTTTTCTCTTCAATCGCTTTATCAGATTCATCGAACAAAGCTATTTTATTATTTCTCAGCATTGCAGTAAATCCGTTTTTCTGATAAATGAATCTCATATTGTTGGCGCGGTTAGGCGACTGGAATGCATTCATATCTTCACTGAAAGTAACATAATACTCGGCTTTCTGAATATTTGAAACTGCCTCAGAGTACCAGTCTGACGACTCCGGATTGCCCGCATCTTTTTTAACTTCTGTCTTTTTAATTGATTTGATTAATCCGGAAAGATCCAAAGGAGAATTTGCTGAAAAGCTTAATTTGAAATTCTCTGATCTTTCAAAAGTGAATCCGGATAAAATCAAACCCGAAAGGATCAAAATTACTAAAGTGAAATTTAGTTTTTCCATTTTTGTTTTTAAATTTAGTAGAAAAATTAAAGTTAATTGCTAATTGTTAATTGCTAACTGCTAACTGCCTAACTGCTAACTGTCTAATTGCTAACTGCCTAACTGTTAAGGCGTAACAACACTCACAGAATTAAATGCATTATTATCAACTATACTCACATCCCCCGCATCTACAAAGTCATCTCCCGTTACATCTGTCCTGACATATCCGCTGGCAGAACTGTATGCGTCATTATCCGTTTCGCTTACATCTGATGCGTCAATCGTTCCGTCCTGATTTATGTCTCCGCTGAAAATACCGTATTTGTCAATGTCCGGGAATTCGTCAATTAATTTCATGTTATTTCCGTATGCAGAAGAGATGTTATAAAAGAAAGTATAATTCATAATATTTCCCGAAAAATTCACAGCTGTTCCGCTCCATGTCTCAATCGAATTTCTATGTTTCAATACAACATAATACGGCTGACCATTGACTGCATTCAGAAAATTAAATGTTCCTGTTCCTGCAGCTGATACAACTGCCTTTGCTGAATCAATAATCGGAAACGGAGACGACCCCAATCTCAAAAATACAGTAACAGTATCTGCGACCATTGTATTGGAAGCATTATTATAAAATCCTTCTATCAGCATTGTAAGATTTAAAGAAAGTATATTCTTCTTTGGTCTGAAACCGGCTGAAGGCATCGGTACATAGTTAGAGTAATATCTCCACGGACTGTATTTTTGGAAAGGTGAACTTGTCATTTGATACTGAACACGCGCTCTCCATTTGAATACTTTATCTGAATTAAACCCTGTCATATCCTGTGAGATATTTGTTCCGGTTAATCCGAGATTTGTGTATGCAGGTGGAGTACTGTTATATGATGTACTGTTCGAGATTATACTTCCTGAGAATGGAATACCATTTTCTTTTATTTCATAAACAACTCTTCCGTTTGATCTTCCAAAAGGACTTTTTGCAAAATGCTGAAGTCTGACTTTACCTGCGTCTCCGGTATAGCTTCCTGAAGATACCACAGTCGAAGTTCCGTATTTATATTGACGAACAGTTGCTTGCAACCCGCCGGTATTATTTCCGCCGTAATATACATAAGCCGCTCCTTCATCAGTTTGACCATTATCAAAATAAGGTGCTCCAACGATCACTTCAGAATATCCATCTCCGTTTACATCTCCTGCAGTAGATACTGAATAACCAAATAATGCTCCACCCTGATTTCCTTCAGCGCTCCAGTTAGAAGTCAAAGATATTCCAGCAGCTGATCCATGATATACAAATGCTGCTCCTTCGTTAGTTTGACCATTATCAAAAGCATTTGCGCTTATTATTACATCAGAATATCCATCATCATTTACATCTCCTGCTGTAGATACTGAATAACCAAAACTTGCATCTGCCTGATCACTTTCTGCGATCCAGTTTGAAGTCAAAGATAATCCTGAAGCTGATCCGTGAAAAACAAAAGCGGCTCCTTCGTTATTTTGTCCATTATCAAAATTATATGCTCCAATTATTACATCAGAAAATCCGTCTCCATTTACGTCTCCGGCTGTAGATACTGAATAACCGCAAATTGCATTAACCTGATTACCTTCCGCACTCCAGTTTGAAATTAAAGATATTCCTGAGGCTGATCCGTGATACACATAAGCAGTCCCTTCGTTAGTTTGTCCATTGTCAAAACCATAAGCTCCAATTATTACATCGGAATATCCGTCTCCGTTTACATCTCCCGCCGTAGATACTGATTCACCAAATAATGCTTGTAACTGATTTCCTTCCGCACTCCAGTTTGAAGTCAAAGATAATCCGGAAGCTGATCCGTAATAAACAAAAGTTCTTCCTTCATCAGATTGGCCATTATCAAAATAAGGAGCTCCAACTATTACATCAGAATATCCGTCTCCGTTTACATCTCCTGCTGTCGATAATGAAAACCCATACCTTGCATCTGCCTGATTTCCTTCAGCAGTCCAGTTTGAAGTTAAAGATAATCCGGAAGCTGATCCGAAATATACAAATGAGATTCCCTCATCAGTCTGCCCATTGTCATATAAAAATGCACCAACTATCACGTCAGAATATCCGTCTCCGTTTACATCTCCTGCTGTAGATACTGAATTACCAAACTCTGCGCTTGCCTGATTTCCTTCCGCGTTCCAGCTTGAAAATGTTGACAACCCGTTAGCTGAGCCGTGAAAAACAAAAGCTGCCCCTTCTTGAGTTTGGCCATTATCAAAATTATAAGCTCCAACAATAACATCAGAATATCCGTCTCCATTCACATCTCCTGCTGTGGATACTGAATAACCAAAATTTGCACTTACCTGATTTC
Organism: Ignavibacteria bacterium; assembly: GCA_016709315.1. Lineage (GTDB taxonomy): Bacteria > Bacteroidota > Ignavibacteria > Tepidaquicellales > Tepidaquicellaceae > JAEUSI01. The sequence goes on along the minus strand of JADJMZ010000003.1, from coordinate 513,835 downwards.
CTTCAGCGTTCCAGTTTGATGAAGCGCTCATACCAATAGCGGATCCGAGATAAACAAAAGCCGCTCCTTCATTTGAACTTGGATTATCATAATTATAAGCGCCGCAAATTACATCACTGAATCCGTCGCCGTTTATATCTCCGGCAGTGGCTACACTGTAACCGAACTGTGAAAATCCCTGATTGTTTTCATAAATAACTTCTGCTGTTGTTCTTAAACCACCCGAATATCCCAGATAAACTAATGCTCTTCCTTCATCCAATTGACCGTTATCAAGATAATTTCCTCCGGCAATTACATCTGCATATCCGTCTCCATTCATATCACCGGCTGTTGAAACACTGATCCCGAATTGTCCTCCGGTATGATCGCTTTCTTCTGCCCATATTGCGGTGGCAGAGATTCCGCTTGCTGAGCCAAGATATGCATAACATTTTCCTTCATCAGTCTGACCGCCGTCATATAATGGCGCTCCTATTATCACATCAGAATATCCGTCACCGTTTACATCACCTGCTGTGCTCACACTCCATCCGAAATTTGCGTCTGCCTGTGAGCCATCTCTTGTTGAGTTTGGAGCCGAAGGAAGCCTTCCGCCCGAACTGTTAAATACAAAAATTCTTCCTCTGTTATTAATAAAATTAAAATCATATAAATTTGCTCCGATTATCACATCAGAAGCTCCGTCTCCGTTTACATCTCCGGCAGTTGCAACACTAAATCCTAACTGAGCACTTGCCTGATTGCTTTCATAAGTCCAGTCAGCAGTCACGGGATCTAAACCCGTTGAGCTTCCATAGAATAAATAAACTTTTCCTTCATCTGTCAGTCCGCCGTCATAAAAAGGACTGCCGATAATTACTTCACTGTATCCGTCATTATCAATGTCTCCTGCGCAAGCAACGCTGTATCCGAAATTTGCATCCGCCTGATTGACTTCAAACTTCCAGATAAATCCTGATTGTAATCCGCTTGCCGAACCTAAATAAATATAAGCTCTTCCTTCATTTGTCTGAACACTGTCATAATAAGGCGCGCCGATTATCACATCACTATAGCTGTCACCGTTTACATCGCCTGCCGTTGCGACACTCCATCCGAATTTTGCTGATGCCTGATTGATCTCTTTTGTCCAGTTCGGAGATAATGACAATCCGGTTATAGAGCCATGATAAACAAATACTCCGCCTTCATCTGTCTGACCATTGTCATAATTCGGTGCTCCGACAATTACTTCCGAATATCCGTCACCGTTTACATCTCCTGCAGTCGCCACGCTCCATCCGAAATTCGCTGATCCCTGATTTATCTCTGCAGTCCAGTTTGCTGACGACGAAAGCGGATCGATTGTTATCGGATAAACTGCGTCTTCGTCATTTACTACAATTTGGAATTTGGGAATTCGGATTTGGGATTTAGATTTTTGATTTTCTTCTTTTAATTCGTAATTCGTAACTCGCTCGCCTCGCGAAGCGGGTAATTCGTAATTGCTCTTTTCAAAGTATGCTCTAAGTTCTTTACCATTTGCGTCCCAAACTTTCAAGGATGAATACTTTAATTTTAAATCTCCTTTTTCATCTTTAAACATCAAAGCATCAGCACCTGTGATCATTTTAAGCTCTGTGTCTGCATTTATGTTTAATCTCAATTGCCCTTCACCTTCAGGTTTATTTTTTACAATGAAATCCTGTCTCATTCCTTTCTCATCATTTGAATATTGAATTCTTAAGTTTTCATTTTCAATTGAAATTAAATTTTTATTAGTATTGAATTCATTTCCGTTAAAATCTGTAAAGCTATTTTCAGAATATGAATTTAATTCTTTTGAAACTTCTTCTAATTTGAAATTGACTTTCCACTCATCAAGATAATTATACTTTTTATTTTTCTCTTCAATCGTTTTATCAGATTCATCGAACAAAGCTATTTTATTATTTCTCAGCATTGCAGTAAATCCGTTTTTCTGATAAATGAATCTCATATTGTTGGCGCGGTTAGGCGACTGGAATGCATTCATATCTTCACTGAAAGTAACATAATACTCGGCTTTCTGAATATTTGAAACTGCCTCAGAGTACCAGTCTGACGACTCCGGATTGCCCGCATCTTTTTTAACTTCTGTCTTTTTAATTGATTTGATTAATCCGGAAAGATCCAAAGGAGAATTTGCTGAAAATCTTAATTTGCCCGCTCCGCGAAGCGAGAAATTCTCTGATCTTTCAAAAGTGAATCCGGATAAAATCAAACCCGAAAGGATCAAAATTACTAAAGTGAAATTTAGTTTTTTCATTTTTGTTTTTTTAATTTAGTTAAAAAGTTAAAAGTTGAAAGTTAAAAGTTGAAAGTTAAAAGTTAAAAGTTAAAAGTTGAAAGTTAAAAGTTGAAAGTTAAAAGTTGAAAGTTAAAAGTTGAAAGTTAAAAGTTGAAAGTTAAAAGTTGAAAGTTGAAAGTTAAAAGTTGAATAATTAACAATTTAAAATCACAAATCTGAAATCATAAATTCCAAATCCGACATTCCAAATTCCAAATCCGACATTCCAAATTCCAAATCCGACATTCCAAATTCCAAATCCGACATTCCAAATTCCAAATCCGACATTCCAAATTCCAAATCCGACATTCCAAATTCCAAATCCGACATTCCAAATCAAGCCAGCCTTCCTTCCCGTTTCATTTCTGAAACGGGCTCTCCGGCTTTTCCTGAGTGACATTCGGGAAGTATAATTATAATAAGAACATGTCTGTGTAATAATCTTTTTGAATATTCATCCGGTAAGTTTTATCTGATGTCACTCAGTTTACAAATTAAGTTTTTCAATTAAGTTTTTGATCAAAACTAAATCCTTTACAAAAGTAAACTTACTTATGTATTTTCCAAAACCGACTTTTTCCCGATTTCCACTTCGGGATTAAAATGAAATTCAATCAAATATCTCATATTCAGAAGATTTTCAAACAATTTGCTTATAAATTTTCACTTCGAAAAAAATTGTTTGTAAGGATTATATATGCTAATTTTACTTGCAGAATCTGTTGAATACTTTTACATCGTAATATTCATTACAATCAGCATAATAAAATTGAGTTTTTAAATATAAGCCCAGATTGTTCAATTGAAATTATAAAAAGCCTTTAAACGCAAAGGACAGGAAGTACTTTCGCAAAACTCACAAAGATATTTTCTTTACAAGTAAATTTTTTCATAAAACCCTTTGAGTCTTTGTGTCTTTGTGGTAAAAAATTTTTCTATTGAAAAATCCGGGATAAAATTAATTTACATAAATGATAAAAAGCACAGCAATTGAAATTATAAAAACCTTCAGCAAAGAAGATTTCAAATCTTTTGCAGATCTTGCAGAGTCGCCTTATTTCAATAAAAACACAAATCTTGTAAAATTAGTAAAGTATCTGAAAAAAGTTTCTCCGGATTTTAAAGACGAATCTATGAGAAAAGAATTTGTATGGAATGCAATTTTTCCCGGAAGGAAATTCAGTTACGGTGTAATGAAGAATCTTATTTACGAACTGAATAAACTGGCGGAAAAATATCTTGTGCTTGAAGATAAAGAAAGTGAAAAGTTTTCCGAAGGATACAAGTTACTGAGGCAGCTGAAACAACGGGCATTGACTGGTCAGTTTGAAAAAAAAATGAAGGCTTATAAGCTTTTTGTTTCAAAGTCGAAGTTGAGACTTGGTACAATTTATAATTCTTATTTGCTTGATGATCTTGAACAGGTTTACTTTCAGCGATTTGCCCCAAATAAAAGCTCAAAATTCACAACTGAAAATTCCAACAAATACCTTTTATCTTTTTTCTTCTCAACTTTCTTTTATATAAATTATAATTTTCTGATCACATCAAAGATTTATTCCAACCTGAGTCCTGAATATAAACTGATAGAACAGGTTGTTGATTTTTTTGAAAATTCAGAAATTGAGAAAGATGTAATTTCAAAAATCTATTTTACCGCTCTTTATATTACTGTACATCCGGAAAACGAAGAGAAATATTATGAGTTGAAAAAACTTTTTAATGAGAATCTGAATATTCTTGACAGACGGACGAGCTATAATCTTGGAGCAATAATATTCTCATATTGTAAGGCGCAGATCAGTAAAAATGAAAATAAATTTCTGAAAGAGCAGTTTGACCTTATAGATTTCATTCTAAAAAATAAAGTATATACAATTTCAGAAAAAGATTATTTTGACCCAAACTTATATGTCATGATCATTGAAATATCATTGAAACTAAATAAACTGAACTGGTGTGAAAAGTTTATACATTCATTCAAAGACCGGCTAAACCCTGTTAACAAAAAGAACCATAAAGTTTTAGGCGAAATATTTATTCTCAGACATAAAAAAGATTTTAATTCTGCATTCGGACTTTTATCGGAATTTATTCCCCGAAATATTCAGGAGAAAATTTATATGAAAAAAGTTGAGCTGAAAATGCATTTTGAAAAAAATGAACTTGACAGAGTTTTATCATTAATCAAAAGCAATAAGGAATTCATTAGATTTGACAAGAACCTTTCTGAATTTATTTCAAATGCATTTAATAACTTTTTAGTTTACTTAAAAAAACTTGCTGATATAAAAATAAATATAGATGCAAAAAGTTATGATCTTTATTACTTAAACAATTTGAAAGACGAAATCATAAAAACAGAAATGTATGATAAAATCTGGCTGTTTGATATTTTAGATAATCTGGAAATCAAACTGCAAAGTAAAAAAGTCATCAAAAAAATCGCTTAAACTTTAATTTGTAAAACAGATACGATTTATAAGTTACGAATTACGGGTTACCTGCCTCGCACTTACCTAGCTGAGCAAGGCGGAGCATGGCAAGGCGGGCGAATTACGAAATTATAAATCAAACTCATCTTCTCAATATCTGGTTTATGAAATTTTTTTAAATAATATTCAACAGAAATAAAAGCCGGAGATCTGCAAACTTATTAAAAAGCAATAATAATAATTGCAATTAATAATTAACAATTAACAACCTGAAATCTAAAATAAAAATAAAAATCTCAAGTCTTGAGAAATCCCGCCTCGCGGCAAGGTCGAAATCATTAAATCTCCATCTCGTCCACGGGTTCCAAATTTAATCAAGGCGTCACCGCACTCACCGAATTGAAAGCATTATTATCAACAATGCTGACATCCGCCGCATCTACAAAATCATCTCCCGTTACATCTGTGCTTACATAACCCGAGACTGAATTAAATGCGTCATTATCTGTCTCACTCAGATCAGATGCATCTATAGTTCCGTCCTGATTTACATCGCCGCTGAAAAATGCAAATCTGACAGGCGTTTCATCTACCTGAATCATATTGTCACCGTATGCCTGCGATGCTGCAGATGAAAACTGATAAGAATTGTATTGTGAAGTAAACTGAATAGTACTGCTGCTCCATGTTTCAATTGAATTTCTGTGCTTAACCTGAATGTAATAATCTACAAAATTATCAGTATTATCAAATTCAAAATTACCGTTACCTCCGTTTCCGACTCTTGCTATGGATGAATCAATAATTTCATACGGAGACACACTGTTTCTTAAATACAGTCTTAATGTATCGGATACCATCATATTATTTACAGGATTATAAGACCCTTGTACAAATCCGTTAAAATTAAGATACTTATATGTTAATGGAGTTCCGGAACATCCTGAAGATGCCCAGACATTTGTGCCGCCGCTGTATTCAGTCCATAAAGCAAAACAACTTTCACCTTCCGGTCCGTATTTTATTCCGGGTCTCGGCTGCGCTGTGAAAGGATTGGTGTTTATATGATTCATCTGCAGAACTATTCCTCCCCAGACATTATTTACTGCCGAACAATATGTAACAGGTACAAAAGACATTGTATTTTCCGAATAAGCGCATGAATAAAATCCCGGCGCGCTTCTGAATCCAATGATATCTGCTCTTTTTGAATAGTTGGTTCTGTAATCCACATATCCGTTTACCCAGCCGCTGCTTCCGTTTGTTGACCTGTAATATTCGATATCCCAGTCTGTTTCTGAATATTTTCTCAGATTAACTATCATCAGATTATTGTAACCGCCTGCAGATGCAATGTATGCCTGATAACCTCGCCTGTCAGGAATAGTGCTGATGTTACCAACATATGTTGCAAATGCAGATGATATAAAAGTACTGATAGAGGTTTTTAATAAGACTATTTTCGATGAATCTTCAAGACTTGATTCAACGACAAGAATGGAATCCATTCCGCCGTTTCTGTAATATGTAATGTCTACATAATAATCTACAGGATATCTGAAGAGTAATCCTGTAAATCCGGTTGCCTTGTATGTAAATACGGGGGAGACTGTAAAAGGCGAATAACAAATCGCTACTTTTTCACCGGATTGATATCCGCCTGCAACTGTGCTGTCAAAACAAGTCGTTATATATACCCAGGGATTTGTCTGATAAGCTTCATTGTCTGAAACAATGCGGGGTTTCCAGTAAATGTTGGAATTTACGGCTCCGGGCCATGTAAGCGTATATCCTGCGTAATCCAGAGCTCCGGTAATTTTTACAATATTTACTCCGATCCGGTACTGACCGGCATAATTATTTGTAGCGTAACCGAATGCAGTCCAGATAAATTTTTCGCCGCTGCTGTTTTCAATAAGCTCTATATCAATCTGATCCTGCCACATTCTGTTACCGGTCGAAAATGCAAGTGTGACTTTTTCAAACCATGTTTTGCCGCCATCATCTGAATAGCAAATACGATGCTGATCCGGAGTAGCGCCGCTGTTAGGTCCAAATACAAAAGAAGTCCAGATTCTGCCAGCAGTAACGCCTACCTGTTCAGTACATGTTGCAATTCCTTTTGTACCTGTTACAGATGATACAAAACCGATGTTAATATTATCATTCTGATTTTGTTCCGGCTTGACTAATTTAAGCGGAAATTCTTCACCGGGTTTTGTTACCGATCCGGTTAATGCGTCAAGATCCTTTTGTGCATTCATTACACCATCTGTATTGGCTGATTGCTTGGCTGCAAGCAGCTTACTTTCAAGTTCGGAAATTTCTTTTGAATTTCTGTTAACATTCAGACCATAGTTTCTGTCGAAACCTGTCTTAGCCTCAGCCGGCATTTCTTTTGGCTGAACCCCTTTGCTTTGCGGATAAACAATACTGTTCACAGTTAAAATGAGCAGTACAGTAATAAATTTTAACAACATGTTTCCTCCTTTATTATTTTAAATAATTTTTAATAAAATTCTTGTCGTTATGAATCGGAATTATAAATTCTTCCGCATTTATCATATGACCTGATACAAAATGCTTCATTTAAAATTTTAAAGCAAAGAAACTTTTATGTGTTTTTCACCTCGGAAATTAAATTGTTAATTCGTATAAAAGAAATATAATTCTTTCAGAATTGGCGGTAAGAATTTGATCGCAGATCAAACATAATAAGGGTTTCAGGATAAAATGAATACAATGGTTTATAGTTTATTTATAAAACTGAAGTTACGCAAAATTGACACTTGCGTAGCTTCAGTGTGTCATATAACAATTAGTAATTAGCAATTAGTAATTAGCAATTAGTAATTAGTAATTAGCAATTAACAATTAGCAATTAACAATCTAAATCTAAAATCATAAATCAAAAATCTAAAATCATTGTTAAGGTGTTACCGCACTCACAGCATTAAAAGCATTATTATCCACAATGCTGACATCAGCTGCATCTACAAAATCATCACCCGTAATATCAGTGTTAACATAACCGGTGAGAGAATTGTAAGCATCATTGTCTGTCTCACTCAGATCCGAAGCATCAATCGTTCCGTCCTGATTTACATCTCCGCTGTATAAAGCAAATACAACGGGAGACAAATCCACCTGCTTCATATTACTTCCGTAAGCCTGAGTGATTGCTGTGCTGAAATCATACGAAAGAGAACCGCCGGCGAATGATGCTGTAACCAAACTCCAGGTTTCTATAGAGTTTCTGTGTTTGATCTGAAGATAGTATTTCTGTCCGTTAAGCGCATTCGGGTAATAGAATATTCCTGTTCCTGACGTGTTCAGTATTGTTTTATATGTATCAACTATCACAAACGGACTTATTGTATCCCGCAGATTTACAGTTACTGTATCACTTATCATAACATCAGAAGAGGAATCGTAAAATCCTTCTATAAATGCAATAAGGTTTAAAGTATAATTAAATCCGCAAATCGTTCCTCCGCCTGTGAATGTACCGCTGATTATCACACTGTCAGCGCAAACTGATGCTCCGGTCTGAACTTCAATCGTTGTCCCGGTCTGATAATTCATTATGCTCTGACTGAATGCGAGAGATGCAAATGTCAGTAAAAATACCGTAAGAAAATTTTTAATTATCATTTTCATTCTCCTCTTATTTATTAGTTGTAAGATTTACCTCATCTTTTTTATCAAGTGAAGTATGTTTAACAGAATTTATTTCATTTATCATCTTTTCTAATTTTACAATTCTGTCATTCGTGGCTTTTAATGATTCAACTTCCGATTTAAGTTTGTCATTTTCAGCTTTCAATTCCTGTATAGCTTTAACCATAGGCGCAAGCAGATCATTGTATCGCATTTCATAATTTCCGTTATCATCCTTTGTAATTATTCCGCTGTTATTAACATCTGATTCTTTCAATACTTCTTCCACTTCCTGCGCAATGAAACCGTATTCTGTTTTTTTATTTTCATCATTGTTTCGTGTATAGTAAACCGGATTGAGCTTAGAAATAAAATTCAAACCAAGATTTGTATTATATATGTTTGATTTCCACTTTCTGTCGCTGGTTATTGTCCATGCAACCTGAACACCTGCATAAGTAACAGCAGTATTTCCAATTCTTACCTGATTGCTAAGTGTTCCATTTGGCACTTCAGATCTGTTGCCTATTGTTGTGTTATTTCTGCCTGTTGTTATTGCTGAGCCAGATAAGAATCCTAATGCAGTGTTACTGTCACCCGTTGTATTAGCAAACAAAGAATGATAACCAACGGCTACATTATAGGAAGCTGTAGTATTACCATTTAATGAACCTTCACCTACTGCAGTATTATAATTACCTGTTGTGTTCACAAGTAAAGAAGAAGTGCCGACAGAAGTGTTTGATATACCGGAAGAGTTTAAGTACAAGGCGGTATTTCCCAATGCAGTGTTACTGTAGCCGATTGTGTTAAAACTTAATGCTGCAGCTCCGACAGATGTATTATTATTTCCTGTCGTATTATTGTCTAAAGAACTTGATCCAAATGCTGTATTACTGTGGCCTATCGTGTTATATTCTAAGGATTTATATCCTACTGCGGTGTTAAACGCTCCGGTCGTATTTTGTGATAATGAAAGATTTCCGACTGCAGTGTTAAAACTGGCAGTATTTGTAAATAAAGACTGATAACCAATAGCTGTGTTATTCAAACCAGTTAAATTGGAAAATAATGAATTGTATCCGACTGCTGTGTTTTTATTGCCCGTAGTGTTTGTTAATAATGAACTATTTCCCAAAGCAATGTTTTCAGTTCCGGTAGTATTAGCTTTTAAAGAATTTACTCCCAATGCTGTATTATTTGAACCTGTAGTACTGGAATACAATGACTGATATCCTACTGCTGTGTTTTCATTTCCTGTTGTGCTGGATTGTAAGGACTCAAATCCCAGACTTGTGTTAGATGAGCCGGTTGAATTATTTTTCATGGAATTAACTCCCAAAGAAGTATTATTTATCCCTGTAGTGTTATTCAATAAAGAAAAATTTCCAACTGCTGTATTATTAGAACCTGAAATGTTTTCCGATAAGGTTTGAGATCCGATTGCAGTATTATTACTGCCCGTGGTATTACTAAACAAAGACTGATATCCAAAAGCTGAGTTATAATTCGCTGAAGTAGTGGAAAACATAGAATTATATCCGATAGCTGTATTATTACTGCCTGTTGAATTTGAATTTAAAGACTGGTATCCAAAAGCTGAGTTATTATCACCTGTTGTAAGACTAATAAGAGAAGAAAATCCTACTCCCGTATTAAATTCCGAAGTTGTCATTGTAAAATTTCCGGAACTGGTTCCTAAAAAAGTATTCCTGTTTCCAAAGTTATGTAAAAACCGGTTTGATCCTTTATACATCACACCAATGGTTGGACTTACTGTATTTTCAAGCCGAAGTGAATTTAGTATGTTCACCTCGCCCGTCGACTGGCTAAGCGTAAAAAAATTTGCTGAAGCATCTTTGATCCTGAATACTCCGCCCGTGCCGAGCGTGTTGTTAATACTTTGAGAAAAGGCACTTGTTACGAGGAACAAACTTAATGTGATAATAAATGTTTTCAATTTTTTCCTTCCTTTAAAATTTATATGAATTTTAAATTATGCATTATGAACAATAAGTTCAAATAATTATTTTTAAAAATTTTGATAATAAATGTGCTTCCAAGCATGATTAATTTGATCTGCTTTAAAAAAAAGCCGGAAGATCTCTCTACCGGCTTTTTTAAAGTTAAGCAGTTAGGCAGTTAACAGTGTAAAGATAATAATTAGCAATTAACAATTAGCAATTAGCAATTAACAATCTATATCTAAAATCATAAATCAAAAATCTAAAATCGAAAAATCCCAAATCCGAAATCCCAAATTCCAAATTGATTCATGGAGTAACCGCACTCACAGCATTAAAAGCATTATTATCCACTATGCTGACATCAGCTGCATCTACAAAATCATCCCCTGTTACATCTGTACTTACATAACCCGAGACTGAATTAAATGCGTCATTATCTGTGTCACTAAGATCAGATGCATCTATTGTCCCGTCCTGATTTACATCTCCGCTGAAGATAGCAAACCGAACCGGTGAAGTATCAACAGACTTCAAATTATTTCCGAATGCCTGAGATAAAGAAGATGCAAGATCGAATGAAGCAGGCGTTGTTCGCGATAGTGCAATGACTCCGGCGCTCCATGTCTCAATGCTGTTTCTGTGTTTCACAGCAATGTAATAGTTTCCGTTAATTGCATTGCCGAATTTAAGCTGAACTGTTCCATTTGCTGATAATACTGCGCTTGTTTGATCTGCCGCTGCAAAAGGTGATATTGAATATCTGAGTTCAACCGTTATCGTGTCACTGATCTGTGAATTGCTTCCTGCATTATAAAACCCTTCTATGAACATTGTAAGATTGAGTGTCATGTTAGGACTTTCTGTAATTGCCACAGGACTCTTGTTATTGTGAATGTCCTGTGCAACGATGAAGTAATAATACACTCCGCTCAACGGCGCAGTGTCGAGATAAGTCGAATCAGTTGTAGTGGCAAATACAGGTTCTGTGTCGGGATCAATCGTCGGCGCTGTACTGCGATAGAGAACATAATTCAGAAGATCAGGAGATGTGCTTCTCTTCCAGTTTGTTCTCACATCAGGTCCGGAAGATGAAGCAGTGAACGGAGACACCATCAGCGGAGCGATGTTGTCTATGCTTCTGCCAAAGAGAATATTTGATCTCCAGTATTGCGTAGATATTGAAGTTCTTGCAGTGATCCTGAAATACAAAGTTCCGCTGCTGTTAGAAATTGAATCGAACGGAGTTGATGCAGTGTAAGCATAGAATTGCTCATTAGTAGCAGGAATGTATGCAATATTTTCCCAGGAAAAATTTCCGCCTGAAGGCGGATAACTTCTTTGAACAACATAGTCTGTAATTGTCCCGATACTTTGAACATCATACCCGCTTCTTACCCATTTGAGATAAACCTGCCCACCCTGATCATTCGGAACATCCTTTACAGTATTTAATATTGGTTTAACTGACGGCGCTGAGGAAAGGTAAAGATAAGCTCTTCCGGCAGTTGTACCTCCTGCGTCATTCTGATATGCTCCAACAATTATATCGCCATATCCGTCCCCGTTCATATCACCGGCAGATGAAACCGATATTCCGAAAAAGTCAAATGTGTTTGATCCTGACAAAATTACATCAGCTGCACTATCAGGAAGAATTCCACCGAAATATACAAACACTCTTCCGGCTTCAGTTCCTCCTGTATTGTCATACGGAGTTCCAATAATCACGTCATCATATCCGTCAAAATTAACATCTCCAGCTTCAGACACAGTGAATCCAAAATTATCACCTGCCGTTGCTCCGGTAAGAGTTACATCGGGTATATTATCAGGGATAATCCCTCCATAAAATATGTAACTTCTTCCGGCACCTGATCCCCCTGCGTCGTTGTCGGACGCTCCTGAAATTACATCATTATATCCGTCTCCATTCACATCTCCGGCTGATGAAACAGAAGTTCCAAACTGATCACCGGCGGCGGCTCCTGTAAATGTTAAGTCTGCAATATTATTCATAAAATTACCTCCAAAATATACATATGCTCTTCCGGCACTTGTACCGCCGGCATCATTCAGAAATGCTCCAACAATTATGTCGTCATATCCGTCTCCGTTCAAATCTCCGGCAGATGATACTTCTCCGCCAAACTGATCACCTGCTGCAGCTCCTGTCATAATCACATCCACAATATTGTTCATTGTGCTTCCTCCGAGATAAATATAAGCTCTTCCCGATGTTGCTCCGGCTGAATCATTGAAATCCGCACCCACTATTACATCACTGTATCCGTCGCCGTTCACATCTCCGGCTGATGAAACTGAAATTCCAAACTGATCACCAGAAGCAGCTCCTGTCATAATTACATCTGCAACAGTGTCCACATTTATTCCTCCAAAATACACATAGACTCTTCCCGTAAAACTACCTAATGTATTATTACCGTATGCTCCAACTATCACATCACTGTATCCGTCGCCGTTAACATCACCGGCTGATGAAACTGAAATTCCGAAAAATTCACTTGCTACTTTTCCTGTCAGAACTACATCAGCTGTATTGTTGAGAATAGTACCTCCGAAATATATATAGCTCCTTCCTGCAGCTGAACCTCCGGCATTATTGTATGGAGCTCCAACTATGATATCATTGAATCCGTCGCCGTTCACATCTCCTGCCGTTGATACCGAATTGCCCAAAGCATCGTTTGCAGCTTCTCCGGTAAAAAATTCATCAGCTATATCTGTTCCAGTCATGGAGTTGAGATAGAGATAAACTCTTCCTGCACTTGATCCTCCGGCATCATTTCCATTAGCCCCGGTTATGACATCACTGTAACCGTCACCGTTCATGTCTCCTGCTGCAGAAACCGAAAATCCGAACTGGTCGCCGGCTGCGGCTCCGGTAAGTATTGCATCTGCTGTAATATCCATATTTATTCCGCCAAAATAGATGAAAGATCTTCCTGCATCTGCTCCACCGGCATCATTCTGAAGCGCTCCGGCAATCACATCACTATAACCGTCGCCGTTTACATCTCCGGCTGTGGAAACTGAAAACCCAAAACGATCGCCTGCCACTCCTGAAAGGATAACGTCGGCTGTATTATCGGGAATACTTCCGCCGAAATAAATGTATGCGCTTCCTGCATCTGTACCTGCTACGTCGTTTAGATTTGCTCCGGCAATAACATCACTATAACCGTCTCCATTAACATCTCCGGCTGTTGAAACTGAAATTCCGAACTGATCACCTACAGCCGCTCCGGTGAGGAGCACATCGGCTGTATTGTCAGGACTGCTTCCTCCGTAGTAAATATATGCTCTTCCGGCATTTGAACCTCCGCCATCATTTAAAAGCGCTCCCGCTATCACATCACCATAACCGTCACCGTTGATATCTCCGGCTGTTGAAACTGATAATCCAAACTGATCACTTGCTGCAAGTCCGGTAAGAGTAATATCCACAACACTATTCATCACGCTTCCGCCATAATAAATGTAAGCTCTTCCGGCATTTGATCCTCCGGCATCATTGAGATTTGCACCAACTATCACATCACTATACCCGTCGCCGTTGAAATCACCTGCTAATGAAACTGAAGTTCCAAACTGATCGTTTGCCGTTGCTCCGGAAAGAATTACGTCTGCAGAATTATTCATAGTGCTTCCGCCAAAATAAATGTAAGCTCTTCCTGCATTTGCGCCTATAGCATCATTTAACGGAGCGCTAACTATTACATCAGAATATCCGTCACCGTTCGCATCACCGGCTGTTGATACAGAAAATCCTAACTGATCGCCTGCTGCAAGACCGGTCAGAATTAAATCAACTCCTGAATTGATTATAGCGCCTCCGTAATAAATGTAAGCTCTTCCGGCATTTGCACCGCCGGCATCATTAAAAGGCGCGCCTATTATTAAGTCGCTGTATCCGTCCCCGTTCACATCTCCGGCTGATGAAACTGAATATCCAAACTGATCGCTTGCAGCAAAACCAGTAAAGAATCTTTCCTGCATTGCATCGCCTTCTGGATCTTCGTTGCGAATAATCTTTTGTCCCTTCTCATCCGTCAGAGAATTGAGAAACTCTTTTGTAACTCCGGCTGGAAGCGAATCGCTCTTTGAGTGCGGAGTGTTTGGAGTGTGTTGAGTGTTTGGAGTGCCCGCCTTGCCGTTAGGCAGGTTTGGAGTGAATTTCATATAGTTTTCACTTTTGATCCAGTTTGCATCAGCAGGTCCGTTTGATAAAATTATCATAGCTGATAGTAAAAACAGTTTGATGAAATTTTTCATGGCTTTGTTTATAATAATTTTTAAAAAGTTAGTCAATTTAGAATTTTAAATTCAGAATTACTATTTTCATATTTTTGTTTATAGAACATTTGTGTCAATTGAGAATTTTTAATCTCCAATTATTTTTCTGTTAATTGTTAACTGCCTCACTGCCAAACTGCCTCACTGCCTCACTGCCTCAAGGCGTAACAACACTCACCGCATTAAAAGCATTATTATCCACAATGCTCACATCCCCAGCATCTACAAAATCATCTCCCGTTACATCTGTCCTGACATATCCGCTGACAGAACTGAAAGCATCATTGTCCGTTTCGCTTACATCGGAAGCATCTATAGTTCCGTCCTGATTTATGTCCCCGCTGTAAATGGCAAATCTGACCGGTGATGTATCAACCTGCTTTTGATTATTTCCGAATGCCTGTGACAAAGAAGATGCAAGATCGAATGAAGCTGGCGTTGTTCGCGATAGTGCAATGACTCCGGCGCTCCATGTCTCAATGCTGTTTCTGTGTTTCAAAGCAATGTAATAGTTTCCGTTAGTTGCATTTCCAAATTTAAGCTGAACAGATCCGTTTGCCGAAACTAAAGCAGTTGACTGATCTGCCAGTGCAAAAGGCGATGTTGCATTTCTGAGTTCAACAAGAATAGTATCACTGATCTGTGAATTGCTTCCTGCATCATAGAATCCTTCAATGAACATTGTAAGATTGAGTGTCATGTTCGGACTTTCGGCAATTGTAATAGGACTCTTGTTATTGTGAATGTCCTGCGCAACGATGAAGTAATAATACACTCCGCTCAACGGCGCAGTGTCGAGATAAGTCGAATCAGTTGTAGTGGCAAACACAGGTTCCGTGTCAGGATCAATCGTCGGTGAGGTACTGCGATAAAGAACATAGTTGAGAAGATCCGGAGATGTGCTTCTCTTCCAGTTTGTTCTCACATCAGGTCCGGAAGATGAAGCAGTGAACGGAGACACCATCAGCGGAGCAATGTTATCAATGCTTTTGCCGGAGATGATGTTTGAATTCCAGACCTCGCCCGTACTGCCATTCCTGGCTTTGATGAGGAAGTATGTATTCCCATTCGAGTTTGAAGATGAATCATAGAGCGTTTGGGAATCATAATAATAGAACGGGAAGTTGACTGCTGTAATATCTGCAATCTGAACCCACTGAAATCCGTTAATGCCGGGAGGGACGCTTCTGTAAACAAGGTAGTTGCTTATACTATTGAAGATGTTTGTCTCAAGAGAACTCTTCGCCCATTTAATGCTCACCTTTCCTCCCTGGTCATTCGGCACATCTTTTACATAATTCAATATCGGCTTTGCGCTTATGGCGGAACCCAGATACATGTATGCCCTGCCGGTAAATGAGGAGTATCCGTAAGCACCGACTATCATATCAGAATAACCGTCGCCGTTAACATCTCCTGCAGTAGACACTGAAGTACCTAAATAGTTGTTTGTTGTATCGCCTGTCATTGAGACATCTGCAGTATTATTCATCGAAGCGCCGCCTAAGAAAATGTATGCTCTGCCGGTATTTGATGAGTATTCGGCAGCACCGACTATCACATCAGAATAACCGTCGCCATTCAAATCTCCTGCCGATGAGACATAAGTTCCAAAATCGTTGTTTGTTGTCTCACCTGTCATTGTCACGTCAGCAATATTATTCATTGACGCCCCTCCGAAATATATATGTGCTCTGCCGGTACTGAAAGAATAATTTCTAGCACCGACAATTACATCAGAATATCCGTCACCGTTGACATCTCCTGCCGATGAGACCGATTCGCCAAAACGGTCTGCCTCACCCGTCATTGTCACATCTACAATATTATTCATCGAAGTGCCGCCTAAGAAAATGTATGCCCTGCCGGTACTTGAAGAATATCCGGCAGCACCTACGATCACATCAGAATAACCATCGCTGTTCACATCTCCGGCGGATGAGACCGATTCTCCAAATTCGTTGAATGTTGTCTCACCTGTCATTGTTACATCTGCTGTATTATTCATCGAAGCGCCGCCTAAGAAAATGTATGCTCTGCCGGTACTTGAAGAATATCCGACAGCACCGACTATCACATCAGAATAACTGTCGCCGTTCACATCTCCGGCTGATGAGACTGAAATTCCAAAATTGGTAAATTCAGCCACGCCTGTCATTGTTACATCTGCAATGTTATCCATTGATGTTCCTCCAAAATATATATATGCTCTGCCTGTATCTGAGGAGTATCTGTAAGCGCCTACTATCACATCAGAAAAACCATCGCCGTTCACATCTCCTGCCGATGAGACTGAAACTCCAAAAAAGTTAGATATAGCTTCGCCTGTCATTGTCACGTCTTCAGTATTATCCATTGATGGTCCACCGAAGTGGATATATGCTCTGCCTGTATTTGAAGAATATCCGAAAGCACCTACGATCACATCAGAATAACCGTCGCCGTTTACATCTCCGGCTGATGAGACAGAATATCCAAAACGGTTGCCAGATGCACCTGTCATTGACAGATCCGGTATGATTTCATTTTTCATGAAATAATCATACAGATACACTCTTCCTGCGCTTGATCCTCCGGCATCATTCTGATCTGCACCGATTATCAGATCACTGTATCCATCGCCGTTCATATCTCCGGCAGTTGATACTGATGAACCGTATTGATCATTAGCTGCTGCTCCTGTCAATAAAACATCTGCTGTACTGTCCATAAGATTTCCTCCGAAATACACATAAGCTCTTCCTGCACTTGCACCTCCGGCATCATTCAGATTTGCTCCTGCAATCACATCACTGTATCCGTCACCATTCAGGTCGCCGGCTGTTGATACCGAGATTCCAAACTGATCGCTTACAGCAACTCCTGTCAGTGTTACGTCTGCAACATTATTCATAACGCTTCCTCCGAAATACACATAAGCTCTTCCCGCATTTGATCCTCCGGCATCATTCAGATTTGCACCAACTATTAGATCACTGTACCCGTCACCGTTCACATCTCCTGCGGTTGCAACTGATATACCCAGACCATCACTTGCAGCTTCTCCGGTTAGAAGTACATCTGCAATATCATTCATTGAACTCCCTCCGAAATAGACATAGGCTCTTCCTGCATTTGTGCCTCCGGCGTCATTTGAACTTGCTCCGACTATCACATCACTGTACCCGTCACCGTTCACATCTCCTGCAGTTGACACTGAAGTTCCAAAGTTATCACTTGCTGCTGCTCCCGTAAGATTAATGTCAGCAACATTGTTCATTGAACTCCCTCCGAAATAGATGTATGCTCTTCCTGCATTTGTGCCTCCTGCATCATTGAAATTTGCACCGACTATCACATCGCTGTACCCGTCGCCATTCACGTCTCCTGCTGATGACACTGAAGTTCCAAAGTTATCACTGACTGCGGCTCCGGTAAGAATAATGTCAGCAACATTGTTCATTGAGCTTCCTCCAAAGAATATGTAAGCTCTTCCTGCGTTTGACCCTCCGGCATCATTTCCATTCGCTCCGACTATCACATCGCTGTATCCATCGCCATTCACATCTCCTGCTGTTGATACCGATATTCCAAACTGATCACCTGCTGCAAGTCCTGTTAACACGACATCAACAACGGAATTTATTATTGTGCCCCCGTAATATATGTAAGCTCTTCCTGCACTTGCTCCAGCAGCATCATTAAGAGATGCTCCGATTATCAGATCACTGTATCCGTCACCATTCACATCACCGGCAGAGGAAATAGAGGTGCCGAACAGATCACCTGCGGCGAAGCCCGTGAAAAATCTTTCCTGCATTGCATCGCCACCTTCTTCGGGCTGTACTATCTTCTGACCTCTCTCGTCAGTGAGTGAATTAAGCCACTCTTTAGTGACGCCTTCAGGAAGAGAGTCTCTGTTTGAGTGCGGAGTGTGTTGAGTGCTTTGAGTGTATTGAGTGTTTCTTATTTCGGCATTAATAGATATATCATTTTCACTTCCGATCCAGTTTGCATCAGCAGGTATGTTTGATAAAATTATCATAGCTGATAGTAAAAACAGTTTGATGTAATTTTTCATGGCTTTAGTTTTAATTATTTTTGAATATTTAATTAATTTTGAATTTCAAATTTCAGAATTACTTATTTTTATTTTGAAAACAATTTTTTCAAATAAACTCATTTGTGACAATTAACAATTAACAACCTGAAATCTAAAATCATAGATCAAATATATTATTTCATAAATCAAATATTTAAAATAATAAATCTAAAATCATAAATCAAAAATCCCTGCCTCGAGGCAAGGCGGGTAAAATCTATAAATTCCAAATTCGAAATCCCAAATTCCAAATTGATTCACGGCGTTATCACACTCACCGAATTAAAAGTATTATTATCAACAAGGCTCATATCCGTTGCATCAACAAAATCATCTCCTGTGACATCTGTACTGACATAACCGCTTAATGAATTATTAGCATCATTATATGTCTCACTCAGATCAGATGCATCTACAGTTCCGTCCTGATTCACATCGCCGCCGTAGATCGCAAAGCGAACCGGCGATGCATCTGCCTGTATCATATTATCTCCAAATGCCTGTGTATTTGCCGGGGTGAAATCATAAGTCATTGAATTGCCGGTGAATGTCTGAGTTGTTTTACTCCATGTTTCAATAGAATTTCTGTGCTTTAAATGTAAATAATAGTTGACACCGTTGGATGCATTTTGAAATGTGAATGTTCCTGCGCCGGTTGAACTTAAATATGCCTTCGCTGAATCAACTATTGAATAAGGTGATGAACTGTTTCTTAAATAAATCCGGACCGTATCACGAATCATAAAATTTGTTCCTGCATCATAAAATCCCTGAATCAACATTGTAAGATTCAGATTTTTTGATGAACCTGAATTAAATTCATCAGCTCCTATATCCGGTGCCGTCCCCGTTCCTGTATATCCTGCATTTCCCTGTCTGATTTCATTGTCAAAGTCATCTGTTATCACTACAGGACTTATAACATTCTTTCCGCCGCTTTCGATTGAAGTTGGAACTGCTGCGTTTATATGAAGGAAGTTTGCTGACGAATCAATCAGACTTAAGTAAGATGGATTTTCTGTAATTGAATTTGAATCTCTGGGAAATACACGTGATTTATATGCAGCCAATGTCTGATCCGAATTTGTAAAATCAAAAAACATGAGATTATTTGCAGAAGGTGTTCCTGAAAAGAATAAATTATTGTTGGATTCACTTTGATAATTTGTAAGTGAAGCATCGCTTCTGAAGTAAATTACATTTCTTCCGGTCGGACCCGGAGTTGACAAGTTTACAAAAATGTTGTTTCTCATTGTAAAGTTTATCGCAGACACGACAAGCATTATATTCGCGCCAAATGATGCTCCGGTGCTTGATGCATTCAGATGAACCGTATTGTTAAACAGATTTACTGATGTTCCGCCTGTAAAAGATAATCCGTTTAATGCCAGTGATGAATTTGAATTTGGAGCTTTCAAATTTCCAACAAGATTATTGTATATATTTGTCTGTGTTCCGCCTGTAACAGAGATACCGGTGCCGCCGCCTCCCGTACCTGTTCCCAGAAAACCGCATATTTTGTTTTTGAAAATATTCACATTGGTTGAAGCGGACGAACTGATGCCGGTAATTACAGCAGATGCTGTAATGTCAGATATTGTATTGTTACTGATATTTGCGTTTAGTGATCTGTTATCTATACCGGTTATTCCGGAATTGCGTGATATCAGCTGAATTTTGTTCTGACTTACAGTTAATGTCGGTTGATTCAGACTTCCCAGAAGTATTGCTGAAAATCCGGGAGCTGTACTGCCGCTGATGGAAATATTTCTTAATATATTAGAATTTACTGTTGAGTTTGCCCCGCTTTTATCTATTGAAATTATAACCGGTGCCTGTGTTGTGATGATGTTTTCGAATTTGTTGGAGTTTATGGATTTAACAGGTCCGCTCACAATTGATACTCCGTCTTTGCTTTCGATTCCCGTAAAGGCAGCACATGTTATGTTGGAGATATTATTATTATTCACATTCAGAATACTTCCATTGACTGAAGCTGCCAAGGTAGAAAAAAATATTGTAGCGCCGGTTGCTTTTGTATAGCCGGTAATGATTGAGTTGGAATTTACATTCATCACAGCTGAAGCTGCCATTGCTGCTGAACTAGAAATAAAAGTTAAACTGCCGGTTGTATTACAGGAAATATTTGTAAAAGTGTTTCCGCTTATATCCTGCGTAAGAGTTGGAGCAAAATTATTTATAAAAATAATAACTCCTGAAGCAGCAACGGTATGTGTTGTTGTATTGAAATCATTATTGGTGATTGAAACAGAGGATGAAGGTGTTGTTGAAGTTTGACCAACTGTAACTCCGGCAATTGACATTGTTCCCAAACCGCTTCGCAAAGAAATACTGTTTTTATTGATAATAGTAAAGAAAGTACCTGACGTGTCGAAAAAGAATCCGGCAATATCAATACCCCGTAGAGCAGAACCAACTGTTGTTCCACCGTTTGAGCTAATGATGGTATTATTCGAAATATTAATGTTTACCGTGTGCTGCACATAGATTCCGTAAACTACTGAGCTTGGAATGCTGGTAAAGGGTGAATGAGTTCCGGTTGTTCCATAATTGGTAATTGAATTTCCCTGCGCAGGTGTGGTTCCTCCTATGTCTAAAAGAATGTTAATATCTGTAGCTCCGGCAGGACCGGCATTGACGATTCCAAAATTTACATTTGAAATTG
This sequence comes from Ignavibacteria bacterium, assembly GCA_016709315.1. Taxonomy (GTDB): domain Bacteria; phylum Bacteroidota; class Ignavibacteria; order Tepidaquicellales; family Tepidaquicellaceae; genus JAEUSI01. The sequence continues at coordinate 492,381 of JADJMZ010000003.1, read as the reverse complement.
TATTGCCGTAAATTTTTAAATTACTGTTACTGCCTGCAGCAGTAAGTGATGACGCATTTACTGTAGGTGTAGTTGCTGAATGTGTAGAGCTGCTGTAAATTCCATAAGTATTCTGATAAGCTCTGTTCAATGTGATGGTGTTATTCTGAATTATATTATTCTGAGCGCCGTCTGTAGTGATTACATAAAGCAATGCAACTCCCCACTCTGTCATATTGTTTGTACCATCGGCTGTAATTGTATTCGCAGTATTTTCTGTCATTACAAATCCTGAAACGGTGATAAAATCTGCACCGATCAGTTTAAATATTCCATCACTTAATCTGCCGGCTGTATGGTTTGATGCTGCAGTGATTGTATTTCCATTTCCTATCAGTACGACAGGATTCAATGCGCTTGTAGTTGACAAAACCAATGAACCGGCTCCTCCGATTACATACCCTCCGGAAGGCGCTGTCTGTGGATTTCCTGAAAGCAAATTTATTGTAACTCCGCCTGCTCCGACTCCCTGAGTATTCAAATCTGTAATTGCAAGAGACAGTGTTGCATAATCTCCAGGAATATTTTTTGTTCCGGTTAGAGGAACAAATGATGAAATCACCTGCGCACTCAGACTTGTGGTAAAGATAGAAAACATTAATAACATCAAAACACCTATGATACTTGAGTTGGAATACAGCAAACGGGCATTGATCTTGATTTTTAATCCGTTTTTCTGTTGAAATTTTGTTTCTGAATTACTTTTGTTGTATCTGTTTAAGTTCATTTTCATTATGATTTTTTTTAGTTAACTAATATTTTTATTATTTTTTAATATTTAATTATTTTAAAATTTAAAATTTAGGAATTACTTATTTCATATTTTTATTTTGAAAACAATTTTTAAAGTAAGCTCATATGTTGACCTCCCCCTGCCCCCTCCTTGCCAAGGAGGGGGTTTGGAAGTGATCTTAAATTAAAAAACTAACACTTGCGTAACTTCAGTATGACATATAACAATTAGCAATTAACAATTAGCAATTAGCAACTAAATCTAAAATCATAAATCTAAAATCTAAAATCAAAAAATTCCAAATTCGACATTCCAAATTCCAAATCAAGGTGTTATCGCACTCACCGAATTAAACGCATTATTATCCACAATACTCACATCAGCCGCATCCACAAAATCATCACCGGTGACATCTGTTCTGACATAACCGCTAAATGAATTATTTGCATCATTATCCACTTCGCTTACATCGGATGCATCTATTGTCTCATCCTGATTTACATATCCGCTGTATATTGCGAATCTCACCGGCGAAGAATCCGCCTGTTTCATGTTACTACCGAATGCCTGTGAGGCAGATGAAGACAGATCATAATTTACAGAACCACCAGCATTAACTGTTATTCCTGTTGCACACCAGGTCTCAATGCTGTTTCTGTGTGTAACTGCTAAATAATAAGTACCGCCGGAAGCATTGTTAAAAAGCAATGAAGCGCTTCCGTTGGCAGTGACAACTCCTTTTGCCGAATCAACTTTTGCAAACGGAGAAACAATACTTCTTAAATATACCGTTATCGTATCACTGATCTGTGAATTGCTTCCTGCATCATAGAATCCTTCAATGAACATCGTAAGATTAAGCTGCATTGCTGATGATACCTGGTTAAATATATATGTCGAATCATCTATTGTTCCGTTATTACCTGTATCAATGTAAATTGTTACCGCACCAAGATTAGGATCTGTCCAGTCAGGTACTATAATATGTGTCGAGTTTGCCTGCAGGTTTACTGAGTCATTTTCAAATATTTTTTCTTCTGTTGAAGATCGTTCATTGATTTCTAATTTATAATTTTTCTCCTGGCCGAAATTCTTAATTATAAGTTTTTCATTATTCACAGCATTGAGATGTAAAGAATCATTCTGTCTGAGCAATGTATTACTTACTTTAAATAATCTATCACTGTTAACAAGAGGAGCTATTACCTTCATTTCAATTTCTTTCTGCGATGCATCCGGTGAAGTTACAGAAAATCCATCTCCAAAAGTAAATCTGTCCGTCTCTGAAGGATCTGCATTCTCCCTTTCGTAGGTATATATCACATCATTTTTGAACATTGAGATATGTGCTGTCCGGGAAGAGTCCCTGACATTTTTAAGTACTGCAGAATATGAACCATCAGGAATGTAATATCCTATCGGATCTGAATTACTTCCGTTTTTAATAATGATCGGTATGCCGTCATTTAATTCTTTAATTGTTTTTCCGTTCTGATATCCGATTCGCTGATTGTTTGATGCAGTTAACATTATATCTGCATCAGGAGTATTATAGATCTCTATATTATTTATTCCTCGTCCTTTAATATTTTCAGGATTTACCGGATTATCTCCAAGTACAGGCTGATTAATAAAATTTGATACGGGTGTTTCAAGATAGCAACCCTTTCCCCCTGTCCATGTTGGACCTAATGCAGGAAATGACCATGTATTCGCAGCTGAATCAATTATTATAAAACCATCCGATCCGGGATTGTTACTGTCATATACATGAATTCTGTATCTCGAAGGTAATGTGTCTTTCGTGACTTTAACAGGTGCCATAGTATGAGCACCGGTATTCTTTCCGGGAAATAAATTATCCGGATCATTATAAATTGATATTGTTCTAATATCTGTTACATCTTTTATAAACATTTCTTTAACCTCTTCAAGCGTAGTCCTCGCGTCTTTCCTTTCACTCGTAACATCATTATTAAAAGTTTGTTTACCAAACTGATAAATAAAGTATCCGTTAATAGTCTTTCTGATTGTGTTAGTTATATAAAGATTACCAATTGAATCAACATCCGGAACTCCCGGATGTTTTAATGCAAACTCTTCTCTGAAATTGAATGCTAAAAAACTTGATGCGGCTAAACCGAAACAAGTACCGCCAAAAGCTTCAGCTATTTTTTTCCATTTTTCCTGCGCTGAAATATTATAAATATTTAATAATGTGGACCGGTAGCATCTTGAATCTCCAAATACTTCGACCCACAAAGGCCAGTCAGGAAAACTTGATTCGCTGATGTGATGAAAGAATTCCGGATATCCTTTGCTGGTATATGGATCAGTGGCCAATGAATATTGAAACTGATCATGCCACCATACCTGAGGCCACATTGGAATTGTGTCATTCAAGAAAAACCAGCCATTGTAAGTAATGTTAAATGGGTCATAATTTCCATCTGCCAGAAATCTGGTTAGTACATAACCTTTCAATTTAAAATAATCACTTACGGCAAGTGTATCAGAATTATTTAAAGAATTAATAATTTGAATTTTTGAGTATGCTGACAATAGATCTTCCGGAATATTCCAGATGAAATATCCCTGATCACCGGGGATTGCAAAATCAATAAGCTCGTAAGTACGTCCGCTGTCAATACTATACTCAATTGTTATAAGCTGACCTGGTTTTCCTCCGATCCATTTTATTGTATCAACTTCTCCTGATATCCATCTCTCATCCGGTTTAGGACTTGTAATTGAAATTCCGGGTCCTAATTTTTCTATGAAACCTTTATAATAAGTCGCTTGCCCGGGATAATTTTCAGTTCCTATTGCATAAACTGTGTCATTATAAAAACATAAATCATTATACTGGCTGTTGTTATTATCCGAACCGGGTAAATATTTATGAAAAGATTCTCCTGTTAAATTTCCCGATGAATCATACCCAACCAGAAAAGCTCTGGTTTGCAATGTATTTTCTTTTATTGCTGTTCCAAACTGAAAAACATCTTCATTCTTATTTAATAAGGGAGAGGGTAAAATACCATAAAATGAAATGAGATCAGATTCATAGACTCTTTTCCATATTACATCTCCTGTATTTGAATTAATTTTTGCAAAATACGGATATGATTTTGAATTTTTCACTGCTCTGGCGGTTAAATATAAACCATTTGAATTGTCGAATTTGTAACTAAACTGTGTATTATAGTATCCGGGTAAACCTGAAAAGTGAATAACTCTTTCGATTTGCAGAGAACTGTTAAAAATCAAAAACTGATCATTATTGGCGACACCAATCTTATTATTGCTGCTTACTTCAAATGTTTGACCTGACACAATTGATTGTGAAAGTTGATGAACAGCCGTATTGTTACCTGACTGGTCATGCTTGTATAATTTATAATTATGATTACCCTGTTTTGCATACATTGAATAGATATTATCGTTATCAAAACATTTAATTTCGGTTATATTATCTACCGAATCTGATATTATAAGAGGTGTGTATTCATATTCCCATTGAAGTATACCTGCTGAATTAACTTTTAATAAAAAATTTTGAATTGTCCAATAAAAATCTGGCCATTGTAAAAGGTACATGTAATTGTTAATTCCGCCCATTATTATATTATTATTATTATCTACATCAAAACTCTGGAGAAATTTTGCATTACGAAGACCTGTAATTTCATTCGGTTTGTATTTTTCGTTGAATATTAAATTTCCTGAAAGATCAAATTTCGTTAGAAAAATACTATAAATATCCCTTGCTTCAATTTGTTTAGGGTCTTTAGGGTCTTCAACCCAAATACTGGTATCATAAGCGGAATGACATACATACAGAAAATTATTCCTCAATTTGAATTTCACATTTAGTCCCCAACTATATCCAAATTCACCTACAGTTAAATAATTTTCCCAAACTATATTTCCCTGGGAATTCATTTTCTTTAATACATTATGATCATTATATCCTGGTTTTCTTTCTATAAAATATAAATTTCCACTTTCATCAACCTGGTTGTCATTCAATGAATATCCATTTTGTATATAAGGATATTTTGTCCATTCATTGGAATATTGTCCTTTTAAATTACTGCAATTAAGGATCTGCAGAAATAATAGTGCTGTAAGTAATTTTTTCATTTTTTAATCCTCTTTAATTTTAATATAAAAAATCGAAGCAATACACCGGATCATCTATCGGGGAAAGAAATGATGCGTATGCTGATTCCTTCGCTTTAAAAATTGTAATTTGTTTTCTCTCCTGCAGAAATATTGTTTCCAATCCGATCCGGCTTGCACCGTTATTCCTGTTAATTAAAAGAAACTTTGCCGTAAGACAGAATAGTTTAATGAAGTTTTTCATGAGTCAGGTTATTTATTTATTAGATTTACTTTTCATATCAATATTTTTAAACAATATCAATTAACTTCTGACATTTGAAATCAGACATTTGCAATTTAACATTTAATATTTGACATTTGACTTCTTAAGGTCTCACAACGCTCACCGCATTAAAAGCATTATTATCCACAATACTCACATCAGCTGCATCTACAAAATCATCTCCGGTTACATCAGTCCTGACATATCCGCTGACAGAACTGAAAGCATCATTATCTGTTTCGCTTACATCGGATGCATCTATTGTCTCATCCTGATTCACATCTCCGCCGTAAAAAGAAGGCACGCCGCTGACGCTGATCTGATTTGAACCGTATGCCTGACCAAGCCCGGTCGTGAAATCATAATTCATTGTATTTGCCGAGCATAAAACTCCGGAGGCTGACCAGGTAGCAATTGAATTCCTGTGTTTTACTTCCAGATAATATGATGTTCCGTTTACTGCTAAAGAAAAACTTGCGACAGTTACACCTGATACAGAATCAAAAACATTCTTTTGCTTTCAATAATATTATATGGACTTGCTGAAGATCTAAGATTTATAATTAATGTATCTCTTCTGTTTCCCTGAATTCCCTGAATCCGGTTCTTTAATGTAAGTGTCTGGTTAGCAAAAGTATAACCGAATTCATCAGCGCCGATATCGGGTGCTGTTGCCGGCGTTGAAATGTTTAAAGGATATCCGGCGTTCGGATACCTCGGCTGATTATCAAAATCATTGTTAAAACCTGGAATGACCGAAGCGCCGCTTTCTATCTGTGTAGGAATTGCAGTGTTAATATGCAGAAAGTCGGGAGATGAACCTGTTGTACTTGAAAAATTCGGATTCTCCGTTACTGACTGAGCATCCCGCGGAGCAATGGTTCCGGCTGTAAACACTCCTGACTTATATTCTTCCAGTGTTGATGCTGTGCTTGTGCCGTCATTGTAAATCAAATTAGCAGCTCCGGGTGTTCCAGCATAGAATAAATTATTGTTTGAAGTCGAATTGTAATTAGCCAGAGTACTATCAAGACCGCTGCTTCTTCTGAATGCGACCGAATTTCCGCTTCCTTTAGGTGTTGCAAGGTTAACTAAGATATTGTTTCTCAAATAAAGATCAGATGTTGATGAAGAAGTATAAGCAGTATGATAAATCGCTGCAGAACTAAAGTTAGTTCCTGACGATACCTGAGCAGGAATATACACGGTGTTGTAGTAGACCAGAGACAAGGCAGTATCATTAAAGTTGCCCAGATTAATTCCTTTTATTGCATCAGAAAGTCCGTTCTTGAAAGGAGCTCTTAAGTTACCGATCAGATTATTGTAAATATTATTTACTGCTCCGGGAGTAACTGACAATGAATTTGCAACTGTTATCCCTGTAACTGATCCTGAAATATTATTATTAACAAGATCATATATTTTATTCATAAAGATATTATTGGTTTTACCGAATACTAAATTTATTCCGTATAACTGAGATCCTGTGCCGTTCGCAGTAGCGGGTCCTATGATATTATTGTTTATGTACATACTATTAATAAATGAACTTCCTCCCTGTAATGCAGAAACTGAGTTTCCTGATAAATTTGATAATGTGTTAAATGCGCATGTATGTGTTCCTTGTCCGTTCGATGAACCAATGTTGATTCCTATAATACCATTAGTATTTGTAATATTTGAAATTGTATTGTTTGAAATTGAGCTGTTCGCTCCTGAGGATCCCGTTGATATCCCCATAAACGCGGAGCCTCCTGTTGTGATATTGCTGAATGTATTATTATTAATCGTCTTTGATGGTCCGCTTGAAGATCCTACGCCTTCGGTATTTATCCAGCAATCAACTGTCGTTGTACCAGAGAGAGTAACATTTGAAAAATTATTGAAATTTTCTGTCATCTGAGATCCGTTCGGGCAGCCGCCGGCTCCGGCTTTAAAAAAAGTTACTATTCCGCCTGAACGTCCTTTAAAAAAACCGGTTACGATTGAATTAGAGTCGCAATGTTCATTTCCGGTTGAAGTCATAGCATTGGCATTCCGTTTTAAAAATGTAACTGAACCGCTTGTTAATACATTTAAGTTTGTGAATTTATTACTGTTAATGTTTGCAGTAGTATTAGTTGCAGATGTCCAGTTTATATACATATTAATTCCCGAACTCGGGACAGAATAGTTTATGCTCTCAAAGTTATTTCCACTTATGGACAAACTTGCCGTAACAACGGCGTTTGTATTTGCTATACCTGTCAGTAATCCCGAATTTGCAGCGTTAAAAGTCATGCCGCTCATATTATTATTGTTTATGTTTAATGCAACTGTCTGTATTCCTGAAACTCTTATGAAATTTGTAGCGCCGCTGACCGAGTTGGTCTGATTGTTTAAAATACTGTTGCTGTTAATGTTTAAAATTGCGGCGGAGACGTTGAAGTTGTCTATAGCTGTAAATGAACCGGTTGTCGCTGTCGGATATGCGCATCCGGTAATGGCATTATTGTTTATACTGACCGTATTTCCTGCCGCAGTTGCTCCGGCTTGATTCTCAATTGCAGTCAGGGAAGACGCTGTAGCTCCGCACTTTAGAGTAATTGTGTTATTGGTAATTGAAACATTCGCACTGACTGCTGTACCGCTTATTATTCCCCGCAGCATCGCCGGATGATTGACTCCGGCGCCGTTGTTACTGTTGATTAAATTATTGGAAATGTTATTGTCATATTGCGCCAAAGTTCTTATCCCTGCTGAAAGGTTAACAGCAGCAGGAGCTCCTCCGAAATTAAGAATTGAATTGCCTGTTGCCGCAGAACTTCCCCCGATATCATTTCCGGTATCTGCTAATGTAAAAGGACTGACTGCAGCAAAGCCGATAAGTGAAATTCCGATGTTGCAATTCTGAATTGTATTGGAGTAGAATTTATTGTTTGAATTACTTCCGGCTGCTGAAGTTACAGTAAGAACTGTAGTCTGAGCCGTTACAGTTGAATTCACGATGTTTATTCCTCTTGAACCCTCAGTTGCCGGAGTTGTTCCTGCTGCGTTGTTTATTCTGTTCAGAGTAATGGAACAGTTTTTAATAGTATTATTCTGACAACCGTCTGAAACTCCCGCTTTAAATAATCCGATCCCGTATTCCATTGTTTCAGGATTTACAGTATTACCATCCGCAAGTGTTAGTCCGTCTATAGTTATCCAGTCTGCACCTGCAAGGTTTAAGATACCATCCTGCACAGCAGTACCCGGAGTGCCTGTTCCGCCTGTCCCTGCATTAAGTGTCACAGTTCCTCCGCTTGTATTTATGTTAACAGTATTAACAGAATTCAATGCAGCATTTAAAGATGCACTTCCGATCGTAAATCCTGTAACAGGTGCAGATTCAGAATTGCTGCCGGCAAGTGTAAGAGTTACCGGACCTGTCATTGCTGTGACAAGATTCAGATCAGCAAGCGCAAGTGCAAAAGAGGAATAAACTGAAGAAAGATTAGGTGTGGTGTTTGAAGGATTTGTTACTGTAACAGGAATATCCGCCTTCGATAATTGTAAAGAAAAGAAGAAGATCAGAATAATTAAGCTTGTTGCTTTCATTTTTGTTTGTTTAAATTTTTTAAATTATTTTAAATTTTAATCGTGAATGTCTTAAAAGAACAATCTTGAATCTAAAATCTTAAATCTAAAATCAACAAATTCCAAATCCGACATTCCAAATTCCAAATCAAGGCGTAACAACACTCACCGCATTAAAAGCATTATTATCCACAATGCTCACATCCCCCGCATCTACAAAATCATCTCCCGTTACATCAGTCCTGACATATCCGCTGACAGAACTGAAAGCATCATTATCAGTATCACTTACATCAGATGCATCTATTGTTCCGTCCTGATTTATGTCCCCGCTGTAAATGGCAAATCTTACCGGTGATGTATCAACCTGCTTTTGATTATTTCCGAATGCCTGTGATAAAGAAGATGCAAGATCGAATGAAGCTGGCGTTGTTCGCGATAGTGCAATGACTCCGGCGCTCCATGTCTCAATGCTGTTTCTGTGTTTCACAGTAATGTAGTAGTTTCCGTTCATTGCATTGCCAAATTTAAGCTGAACAGATCCGTTTGCCGAAACTAAAGCAGTTGACTGATCTGCCATTGCAAAAGGCGATGTTGAATTTCTCAGTTCAACCAGTATTGTATCACTGACCTGTGAATTGCTCCCTGAGTTGTAAAATCCTTCAATGAACATTGTAAGATTGAGTGTCATGTTAGGACTTTCTGTAATTGCCACAGGACTCTTGTTATTATGAACATCCTGTGCAACGATGAAATAATAATAAGCTCCGGTCAAAGGTGTTGTATCCAGATAAGTGGAATCTGTTACTGTCGCATAAGGAGATTCTGTCTCAGGATCAATGGTCGGACTTACGCTTCTGTATAAAATATAATTATAAAGATCCGGCTCGGTATTTTTATTCCATGTGAGTCTGATGTTGCTTGATTCAGAAACAGCATTGAAAGGAGACACCACCAGCGGCGGAATATTATCTAAACTTCTGCCTGAGAGAATTCCTGAATACCAGTATTCTGAAATATTGGTTGTCTTTGCTTTGATCCTGTAAAAAAATGTACCGCTGTTATTAGCAGTTGAGTCAACAGGCGTATGATCTACAAAAGAATAAAAGGGAATTTGTTCTGCGCTTATTTCAGCTACTGTCTGCCAGGAAAAATTACCATTGACTGGCGGAAAACTTCTTAATACAGAATAAGAAATAACTTTGTCAATTCCCTGTATATCATACCCGCTTCTTGCCCATTTGAGATAAACCTGCCCGCCCTGATCATTCGGAACATCTTTCAGCAAATTGAATATTGGTTTAACGGACGGAGCTGAGGATACATAAAGATATGTTCTTCCGATATTACCACCTCCGATATCATTCAACGGTGCTCCTGCCAATACATCAGAAAATCCGTCACCATTCATATCACCGGCTGAAGATACAGAATATCCAAACCGGTCGTTTGCCGCTGCACCGGTCATTATGACATCAGAAACATTATTCACAGCGCTTCCTCCGAAATAAACATAAGCTCTTCCGGCATTAGAACCACCAGCATCATTTAAAATCGCTCCTACTATTACATCAGAAAATCCGTCACCATTCACATCACCGGCTGATGAAACTGAATAGCCGAACTGGTCTCCTGCCGCTGCTCCGTTAATTGTGACATCGGTAATTGTGTCAGGTGAATTTCCTCCATAATAAATGTAAGCTCTTCCGGCATCTGCTCCGCCGGCATCATTTAACGGCGCGCCGATGATAATGTCATTATAACTGTCGCCATTGACATCTCCGGATGTTGAAACTGAATAGCCGAATTGATCGCCCGCCGCTGCTCCGGTTAAGATCAGATCTGCTATTGTGTCAGATGAAATCCCTCCGAAATAGACATAAGATCTTCCCGCATTAGAACCCCCGGCATCATTTAAGTATGCTCCAACTATTACATCAGAAAATCCGTCACCATTGATATCATCAGCTGATGAAACTGAATAACCAAATGCATCGCCTGCTACTGCCCCGGTCATTATGCCATCTGCAACATTATTCATAACACTGCCTCCGTAATAGATATAAGTTCTTCCGGCATCCGTACCTCCGGCATCATTTCCAAATGCTCCCGCTATAACATCAGAAAATCCGTCACCATTTACATCTCCTGCAGAAGAAACAGATATTCCGAATTGATCACCTGCAGCTGCTCCCGTCATTATGACATCAGGAATAGTATCAGGTGAATTACCTCCGAAATAAATGTAAGCTCTTCCGGCATCTGTTCCTCCGGCATCATTTACATTAGCTCCGACTATAACATCGGAATATCCGTCACTATTTACATCTCCTGCTGATGAAACAGAAAATCCGAACTGGTCACTTGCCGCTGTTCCGGTCATTGTGAGATCAGCAACATTATTCAGGATACTGCCTCCGAAATAAACATAAACTCTTCCGGCATTTGATCCGCCTGCATCATTTAACGGCGCGCTGATTATTAGATCATTAAATCCGTCACCGTTCACATCTCCGGCTGATGAAACAGAAGTTCCAAACTGATCATTTGCCGCAGCACCTGCGAAAAATTCATCCGCTATGTCTGCACCTGTCATTGAGTTGAGATAAATGTAAGCTCTTCCTGCATCTGCGCCGCCGGCATTGTTTAAGAATGCTCCAACTATCACATCACTGTATCCGTCTCCGTTCATATCACCCGCTGAAGAAACAGGGATTCCGAACTGATCAATTGCTGCTGCCCCGGTCATTATGAGATCTGCAACATTATTCATGGAGCTTCCCCCGAAATAAACATAAGCTCTTCCTGCATCTGACCCTCCGGCATCATTTCCATTCGCTCCTACTATCACATCACTGTATCCGTCTCCGTTCATATCACCTGCTGAAGAAACAGAGATTCCGAACAAATCAAATGCTGCTGCCCCGGTCATTATGAGATCTGCAACACTATTCATGGAGCTTCCCCCGAAATAAACATAAGCTCTTCCTGCATCTGTGCCTACGGCATCATTTCCATAAGCTCCAACTATCACATCACTGTATCCGTCACCGTTTACATCTCCTGCAGATGAAACAGAGATTCCGAACTGATCACCTGCTGCTGCCCCGGTCATTATGACATCTGCAACATTATTCATAGCACTTCCTCCAAAATAAATATAAGCTCTTCCTGCGTTTGACCCTCCGGCATCATTTCCATTAGCTCCAACTATCACATCACTGTATCCGTCACCATTTACATCTCCGGCAGATGAGACAGAAACTCCAAACTGATCGCTTCCCGCTTCTCCTGTCATTATGAGATCTGCAACATTATTCATGGAACTTCCCCCAAAATAAATATAAGCTCTTCCTGCACCTGTTCCTCCGGCATCATTTAAAATCGCTCCTACTATTACATCAGAATATCCGTCACCATTTACATCTCCTGCAGATGAAACTGAGCTTCCAAACTGATCGCCTGCCGCTTCTCCTGTCATTATGAGATCTGCAACATTATTCATAGCACTTCCTCCAAAATAAATATAAGCTCTTCCGGCATCTGTTCCTCCGGCATTATTGAAAGGCGCGCCGACTATTACATCTGAATATCCGTCGCCGTTCACATCGCCTGCTGTTGATACATAAAATCCAAACCGATCGCTTGCTGCCAGACCGGTAAGAATAACATCAACTCCTGAATTGATTATGCTTCCGCCGAAATAAATGTAAGCTCTTCCCGCATTTAAACCTCCGGCATCATTGAAAGGTGCACCGATTATCAGATCACTGTATCCGTCTCCATTCACATCACCGGCAGACGATATAGAGTAACCAAACTGATCACCTGCGGCGAAGCCCGTGAAAAATCTTTCCTGCATTGCATCGCCTTCGGGATCTTCATTGTGAATAATCTTTTGTCCCTTCTCATCCGTCAGAGAATTAAGAAACTCTTTTGTAACTCCGGCTGGAAGCGAATCGCTGCTTGAGTGCGGAGTGTTTTGAGTGCCCGCCTTGCCGTTAGGCAGGTGTGGAGTGAATTTCATATCACTTTCACTTCCGATCCAGTTTGCTTCAGCAGGTATGTTTGATAAAATTATCATAGCTGATAGTAAAAACAGTTTGACGTAATTTTTCATGGCTTTAGTTTTAATTATTTTTGAATATTTAATAAATTTAGAATTTCAAATTTTGTAATTACAAATGTTAATTGCTAATTGCTAATTATTAATTACTAATTACTAATTATTCATTGTTAAGGTGTTACCGCGCTCACCGCATTAAACGCATTATTATCCACAATGCTCACATCCCCCGCATCTACAAAATCATCTCCCGTGACATCTGTCCTGACATATCCGCTGACAGAACTGAAAGCATCATTATCAGTTTCACTTACATCAGATGCATCTATTGTTCCGTCCTGATTTATGTCCCCGCTGTAAATGGCAAATCTGACAGGAACAGCATCAACCTGCTTGATATTATTTCCGAATGCCTGTGATAAAGAAGATGCAAGATCGAATGAAGCAGGCGTTGTTCGCGATAGTGCAATGACTCCGGCGCTCCATGTCTCAATGCTGTTTCTGTGTTTCACAGTAATGTAGTAGTTTCCGTTAATTGCATTTCCAAATTTAAGCTGAACAGATCCGTTTGCCGAAACTAAAGCAGTTGACTGATCTGCTATTGCAAACGGAGATGCTGAATTTCTGAGTTCAACAAGTATCGTATCACTGACCTGTGAATTACTTCCTGCATTATAAAATCCTTCAATGAACATTGTAAGATTGAGTGTCATGTTAGGACTTTCTGTAATTGCCACAGGACTCTTGTTATTGTGAACATCCTGCGCAACTATGAAATAATAATAAGCTCCTGACAAAGGAGTTGTATCAAGGTAAGTGGAATCTGTTACTGTCGCATAAGGAGTTTCTGTCTCAGGATCAATGGTCGGACTTACGCTTCTGTATAAAATATAATTATAAAGATCCGGCTCGGTATTTTTATTCCATGTGAGTCTGATGTTGCTTGATTCAGAAACAGCACTGAAAGGAGACACCATCAGCGGCGGAATATTATCCAGACTTCTGCCTGAGAGAATTCCTGAATACCAGTATTCTGAAATAGAACTTGTCTTTGCTTTGATCCTGTAAAAAAATGTACCGCTGTTATTAGCAGTTGAGTCAACAGGCGTATGATCTACAAAAGAATAAAAGGGAATTTGTTCTGCGCTTACTTCAGCTACCGTCTGCCATGAAAAATTACCATTAACCGGCGGAAAACTTCTCAGCACGGAATAAGAAACAATTTTATTGATTCCCTGAACATCATACCCGCTTCTAGCCCACTTGAGATAAACCTGCCCGCCCTGATCATTCGGAACATCCTTTACCAAATTCAGTATAGGCTTGACAGATGGTGCTGATGAAAGATAGAGATATGCTCTTCCGGCATTTGATCCCCCTGCATCACTTCCATTCGCTCCGACTATCACATCACTATATCCGTCATTGTTTACATCACCTGCCGAAGAAACAGAATTTCCTAAAACATCTCCTACAGCAGATCCTGTCATTGTCACGTCAGCAACATTATTCATATCACTTCCTCCAAAGTAAATGTAAGCTCTTCCGGCATCTGAACCCCCGCCATTATTAAAAAGCGCTCCAACAATTACATCACCATAACCGTCGCTGTTCACATCTCCGGCCAAAGAGACAGAATGTCCGAAATAATCATTAGTCGTTTCTCCTGTCATTGTTACATCAACAAGATTATTCATAGAGCTTCCTCCGAAGTAAATGTAAGCTCTTCCTGCTGATGATCCTCCGGCATTATTCAAATCTGCTCCGCATATTACATCGCAGTATCCGTCACCATTCACATCTCCGGCTGACGAAACTGAATATCCAAAAGAATCGCCTGATGCTTCACCTGTCATTGCCAAGTCTGCTGAATTATTCATTGACGTTCCTCCAAAATACACATATGATCTACCGGTAAATGAAGAATATCCGTAAGCCCCTGCGATCACATCAGAATATCCGTCACCGTTTACATCTCCGGCTGAAGAGACAGAATTTCCGAAAAGATCCTGCGCCGCTTCTCCTGTCATTGTTATATCAGCAAGATTATTCATAGCGCTTCCTCCAAAATAAATGTATACTCTTCCGGCATTTGAACCTCCTGAGCTATTGTGAAGCGCTCCAACTATCACATCGCTGTATCCGTCGCCGTTCACATCACCAGCCGATGAAACAGAATTTCCAAAATCATCGCTTGCTGCTTCTCCTGTCATAATTACATCTGCAAGAGTGTCAGGCAAACTTCCTCCGAAATAAATGTACGCTCTTCCTGCATTTGAACCTCCCGCGTCATTGTAAATTGCACCGACTATCACATCAGCATATCCGTCAGCATTTACATCACCGGCTGAAGAGACGGAATAACCAAACAGATCTATAGCCGCTGCACCGGTAATAATCATATCAGCAACATTATCCTGAATGATACCTCCAAAATAAATATAAACTCTTCCTGCATTTGAACCTCCGGCACTATTGTATGGCGCGCCGATTATTAAATCAGCGAATCCGTCACCGTTTACATCTCCGGCTGATGAAACGGAGTATCCAAGCCCATCATTTACCGCTGCACCGGTGAAGAATTCGTCCGCTATGTCTGTTCTTGTCATGGAATTTAAATAAATGTAAGCTCTTCCTGCGCTTGATCCACCGGCATCATTAAGAATCGCTCCTACTATCATGTCACTGTATCCATCGCCGTTCATATCTCCTGCAGTTGATACAGACCACCCAAATTGATCAAACGTTGTTTTCCCTGTCAGTACCACATCTGCAGTGTTATCCATATTCAAACCACCTAAATAAATGTAAGCTCTTCCCGCTGATGTACCTCCTGCATCATTCAGATTTGCTCCTGCAATCACATCACTGTAACCGTCACCGTTTATATCTCCGGCTGATGATACCGAAATTCCCAGCTGATCTCCTGCCACTGCACCTATAAAAATTACATCGGCTGTATTATTGGGAATAATTCCGCCGAAATATATGTATGCGCTTCCTGCATTAGAACCACCGGCATCATTAAAATAAGCACTGACTATTACATCACTGAATCCGTCCCCATTCACATCACCTGCTGATGATAAATATATTCCGAAATTATCACTCGCTGCAGCTCCTGTCATTGTTACATCAACAATACTATCGGGAATACTTCCTCCAAAATAAACATAAGCTCTTCCGGCGCTTGAACCGCCTGCATCATTTCCATTCGCTCCTACTATAATATCACCATAACCGTCACCATTCATATCTCCTGCTAATGAAACAGCATTTCCAAAATTATCATTTGCTGCTGCTCCAGTAATTGTGAGATCCGCGACGCTGTTCATCGAACTGCCTCCATGATAAACATAAGCTCTTCCTGCAGCATTTCCTCCTGCATCATTTAATTGTGCTCCGACGATCACATCACTGTATCCGTCACCGTTCATATCTCCTGCTGATGAAACAGAATATCCAAAATTATCACTTATCGCTGCTCCTGTAAGAAGTACGTCTGCAATATTATTCATGGAGCTTCCGCCAAAATATATGTAAGCTCTTCCGGCATTCGATCCCCCCGCATCGTTATTATTTGCTCCTATAATCACATCACCGAATCCATCGCCGTTCACATCTCCTGCTGATGAAACAGAAATACCAAACTGATCACTTGCAGCCAGTCCGGTGAGAATTACATCAACACCGGAATTTACTATGATGCCTCCATAATAGATGTAAGCTCTTCCTGCATTTGTGCCTCCGGCATCATTGAATAGCGCACCGATTACTATGTCATCATATCCGTCACCATTAACATCACCGGCTGATGAGATTGAATATCCGAACTGATCGCTTGCAGCAAAACCTGTAAAGAATCTTTCCTGCATTGCATCACCTTCGGGATCTTCATTGTGAATAATCTTTTGTCCCTTCTCATCCGTCAGAGAATTGAGAAACTCTTTTGTAACTCCGGCTGGAAGCGAATCGCTGCTTGAGTGCGGAGTGTTTTGAGTGTGTTGAGTGTGTTGAGTGTTTGGAGTGCCCGCCTTGCCGTTAGGCAGGTTTGGAGTGAATTTCATATCGTTTCACTTCCGATCCAGTTTGCTTCAACAAGTCCGTTTAATAAAAGTAACATTGCTAACAAGCAAAACAGTTTGACGTAATTTTTCAAGGCTTTAGTTTTAATTATTTTTGAATATTTAATAATTTTAGAATTTCAAATTTTGTAATTACAAATGTTAATTGCTAATTGCTAATTATTAATTACTAATTACTAATTACTAATTATTCATTGTTAAGGTGTTACCGCACTCACAGCATTAAAAGCATTATTATCCACAATGCTGACATCCGCTGCATCCACAAAATCATCACCGGTGACATCGGTACTCACATAACCCGAGACTGAATTAAATGCGTCATTATCCGCATCACTCACGTCCGAAGCGTCTATTGTTCCGTCCTGATTTACATCTCCGCTGAAAATCGCGAATACAACAGGAGAAGCATCTACCTGCTTCAAATTATTTCCGAATGCCTGAGTGATTGCAGTGCTGAAATTATAAGTTAATGATCCATTGACAAATGCATTTGTTATTACGCTCCAGGTCTCGATCGAATTTCTGTGTGTTACCTGTAAAAAATATTTTTTCCCGTTAACTGCATTTGGGAAACTCACAATAGCTGACCCGGATGCAGTCAGTAATGCTTTATATGTATCAACTATTGGATATGGGCTAATTGTATCGCGTAGATTTATTGTAACTGTATCTCTCAAAATTAAATTAGAAGATGCATTGTAAAATCCTTCGGGAATTACTTTTATATTCACAGCGCCACCTCTGACCGCATAATTAAAAATCTGCTGACTGCAACTGTTAATTGAAAAGATGTTTACTTTAGCTGTCTTTATTCCGGAAGATATTGGGGCAAATGTAACAGTAAATGCTGCTGATCCG
The DNA here is from genome assembly GCA_016709315.1 of Ignavibacteria bacterium. Taxonomy (GTDB): domain Bacteria; phylum Bacteroidota; class Ignavibacteria; order Tepidaquicellales; family Tepidaquicellaceae; genus JAEUSI01. The sequence continues at coordinate 474,649 of JADJMZ010000003.1, read as the reverse complement.
CCAGGAGCAATTTTTCCCGGAGGTGTCAATGCGCCTGCAGTAAATAAGGACGAATCAGTTCCTGTCATTGTAATGCTGTTCACACTTAAACTGTCTGAACCGGAATTCTGAAATGTGAATGTGCGGACACTGCTGCTCCCGAAATCAGTATGATTAGCTTCATCAGGAGTTATTGATCCGAATGGAATTGAATTTCCGTTTCCGGTTAAGCCGGTCTGAAAACTTCCTGTATTTAAGAAAACCGATAATTCGTTTGAGGAACCATTCACAACTGAAATGTCCGGCTTATTATCATTGTCTATATCACCAATAACTAGTGCCTCGCATCCGGATTCTGTTATATTATCAGTACTTATCTCAAAATTTAACAATCCGGGCTGTGATTCATTATGATAAACAGATAAATAGCTGGTAACGTTATTTATTGCAGCAAGGTCAGGTTTGCCGTCACCGTCGATATCTCCGATACTCAGAGAAATGGAGTTTGAACCGGATGGCACATTAATTTTTGCTTCAAAACTTATTGTTCCGGGAACTGATATATTCCTTAACAAAGTTAAATCTCCAGGAGCACTGTTATAATAAACTGCAGTAATGTCTGGCTTTCCGTCGCCGTCTAAATCCACTACTTTAATGAACCGTGGCACATCTTCTGTAGCAAAATTTACACTTGCAGCAAAGCTTATTGACCCTCCGGTTGTAGTGTTTCTGAATACTGAAACGTTATCATCCCCAGCATTTGTATTTACAATGTCGGGCTTGCCGTCTCCGTCAATATCTGCAACTGTTACAGACTTTGGGGATGTACCCGTGGAAAGATTTACTCTTGAAGCAAAAGTGATAGTACTTGAAGTTGTTGTATTTCTAAATAAACAAATATTACCAGAATTAGCAGCTGCAATATCAGGTTTACCATCACTGTTAAAATCTCCTATGTCTATTGAATTATTTCCGAATTGTCCTGTAAAATCTCTTTTTGCAGCAAAACTTATTACACCACTTGTCGAATTGTTGCGATATACAGATATAACTGAACTTAAATTGTTAGCAACTGCCATATCAGGTTTGCCGTCACCGTTAAGATCACCGAAATTCACAAATATCGGTTGTGATCCGGTTGTAAAATTTATCTTTGGCTCAAAACTTACTGTTCCGTTCGTTGATGTATTTCTAAATACCGATACGCTATTGGTAGCGTAATTTGCAACTGCCATATCAGTTTTACCGTCCCCGTCAATATCAGATGAAGCAACGCTAATAGAATTTTGTCCTCCGGCACCGGTAACAAAATCTACTTTATCTGCAAAATTAAACTTACATCCTCCGGGAAAAGTAACATTGAATGGTTTTGATGAATATGCCGTTAGATTATTTGATAAGTTAGTAACTGAAATATTCCTGTAATCGGCACCTGCGGGAACTGTTGTTGTGATACTTGTTGTTGTTGAACCGGTAACTGCAGACATCACAGCTCCAAAAAATACAATATTATTTGCCGGAGTTGTATTAAACCCGCTGCCGGAGATGGTTACTATTGTTCCGACCGGACCGCTCTCAGGCGTGAATGATGTAATGACCTGCGCATTCAGAGCTACGGCAAAGAAAGAAAGCATTGATGAGATCAAAACCGCGATGAGACTTTTGCAGGAATTCTGCAACCGTGTATTTCTGTTTTTTTTGAATTTGCCTGCCTTTTGAAAGTTTGCTCCGGAATTTAACATTTTACTTATAGTTAAGTTCTTTTTCATAATGATTTGTTTTTAGTTAGTTAATATATTTTTTTGATTATTTTTTTAATGTAAATTTATTATAAAGACAGACTATTTTTATTTTGCTGATATCCGTTATTCTTAAGCGCCGGTTTCTCATTTATTCTGCTGATAAGTTCAGTCAAAAGTAATTTTAGTTTTTTCTGTTTTGTATTCAGACGCTTCTTTGTAAGTTTTTTACAGTTCAGTTTCTTCTGGCTTTCCGAATAATCTTCAGACATTGCTGTATTTTGAAATTGTCTGCTCATCTGAAGTAATTTAATTTGTGATTCCGAAATATTGTTTTTTACAATTGTTAATAAATATACTTTTTTAGATATTGCAAGTCCCTGATTTGATAAATTTAATTTGATCTGTCATTCAAAATTTATGAACCTTGTTTAAAACTGACGCAAGTTATCTTCTGTGAGTATATTTTCCAAAGAAAAATTTTTCGATTTTACATAGGGCTGATTTTATGAGACTTTAAAAGTTTTCATACAATGCTGCCGGTGAAAGAAAAGAACAGATAAACTTTTGAAGTTTATTTTAATTAAAAAAAGCGAAACAACCGCATTACATTATTCCCGGGAGAGAATATTGAATGAATGATGATTGCTCCGCTAAAAAATTAAACCTGAATAATATTCTCTCCCGAAGAACGCTGCTAAACTAATTTTATATATTGTTAGTTCAAAAGAAATTTTTCCGTAAAAGTTACTGAATGTTTTTGACTCATATTCCCAATAGTGAAGTAATTTGTTGTTTTTCCCTTTTTTAATTAGTTTAGAGCCATAAAAAAGTTACTAAAAATGAATAAATCCAATCTGATACCTGTTCTTAAATCCTTTTCAAAAGATGAAATAAAAGAGTTTGAAAAATTTCTTAACTCGCCATTCTTTGGTTGCGCAAAGTTCGTTTTGAAATTTTATAAAGTTCTGATTAAGTATTATCCTGTTTTCAATGAAGACGATATAAAGAAGGAAAAAATATTCGGAATTGTATATAAAGATAAGAAATACAATGACGCTTTAACAAGAAGGATCATATCCGATCTGATCCGCTATTCTGAAGAGTATATGACATATAAGAACTTTAAAAAAAATGATATCTATCGCAGCAGCTGTTCTCTGAATGAACTGAGAATTAGAAATCTTGGAAATTTATTCCGGTTGAGATCTGAAACATTAATGAAAAAAATTGACAATTCTGAGACTGTTGATCCTTTTCTGATATTAGAATCTTATTTTATAAACGTAGAAATGTGTCAGCACAGAAGATTCATAAGGGATGAGATGATGCATGAAAGTGCCAGAATGGCAAATGAAGATTTCATTGTATTTTTTCTAAAAGTGTTTACTGTAAATTCTCATCGCATATTTTCTTTTCACAATGAAATTAAATCAACTGCTGTTCTGAACAATGCTTTCAGGGAAAGGTTTGATTATGAAGGATTCATGGATGATATTGAGGATTATGAAAGCAAATATTCTCCTTATTTGAAAATGATCAGATATTGTCATAATATCAATATTGATTATGAAGACAGGATCAGTTGCAGTAAATTAAATTCTCTTATTAGTAACAATCCGGGTTATTTTACAAATTTCGAGTTATTTGAGATTTATATAAATCTTGTTACATTCTATAACTATCAAAATATAAAATATGACAATATATATCTGAATGAGATTTTCACTATATATAGTGATATACTGAAAAAAAAATTGTTTCATATAACCAACAATCCTCTGCAGCTTAGTTTTTGCAGAAAATACATCAGCCTTTGCTTGTTAAAAGGTGAAACTGAAAGCATAAAAAAATTCCGGGAAGATTATTTCGCCGATTTTCCTGAATTATACAAACAGGATCTTTCAGACTATTGTGATTCCGTTTATTTCTTCGAAAAAAAATCATTTGAAAGATCTCTGACTGCAGCAATGAAAATTAATATAGAGAAGGAGTTATTTAAAAAAGATATCAAGATCCTGAAAATAAAAAATTTTTATGAGCTGGATTACTTAGACTCCGTGTATTCGGAAATTGATAACCTTAAACATTATCTTACTGATTCTGAGACTATAATTCCGGATAACTTAAAGAAAAGCAGGAATTTTATAAAATACATTTCATCTGTAATGCGAGGAAAAGAAAATAAATCCGGTGCTGATCTGTTTGTATTGAAAAAGGAACTGAAGAAAGAAAGATTAATAATTGAAAAGAAGTGGCTGCTTGAGAAGATTGATGAGCTTAGTAAAAAATAGTACATACTGTAGTATTACGAGTAAAGAGTTACTAATTTTTATGATCACTTTGATTTGAATTACCTGACTCTCTCCTAAGTTTCTTAAGTCGCTTAAAATATTATTTATTTATAAAATGAAAAGCTTATTACTTATACAGATATTAAGATCATTCACAAAGAATGAGATCGTACTGTTCGATGAATTTCTCAGATCACCATTCTACAATAAAAAACCCAATGCGGTAAAATTCTTCGAGACGCTTAAAAAGCATGCGCCTGATTATAACGGAGATGAAGTCGGGAAAGAGAATATATGGAAACAACTTTATCCGGGAAAGAAATATAACTGGGGTGTTCTGAAAAATCTTATCTTTGATCTTACGAAGCTTTCAGAGAAATTCATAGAAGTGATGCTGTACGAAGATAATATAACGGAGAAAAATTTTCTTTATCTGGATGCTCTCTCTAATAGAAAAATTCATAATAAATTCTTTCTTGAATACAATTCTATGCTTAGGAAATTTGAAAAAAGTAAATTTCATCAAAATTATTATTCCGATATTCGGAAATTAAAAGAAAAAAAAATAAATCATTGCAATATTTTTACTAATTTAGAGACAACTCTTAGTGAAGATATAACTACTGTCACTGAATACTATATGTATGACGCCATCGTAAAATTATCGGGGTGTTACACAATTATTGTAAGTCATTCTATTGCACTTAATAAATCAGGAAATAAAAGCATCGTTGAACATTTTTTTGGACTGGCAGATAAAAATAATTTTATCACGGCATCTGAGATAAAAAATGTAAGAGATCATAAAATTCTTCTTGTGTATTACTATCAGTATCTCGCTTTTGTTTATCCTGAAAATTCGGACAATTATTTTAATTTTAAAAAGCATCTGCATGAAAATTCAGATTTGTTCTCTCTGAAAGAAAAGTATAATTTACATGTCACCCTCGGCAATGCTTTAAATATCCGGACTTCAAAAAAAGGCGAAAATAAACTGCTGGAATTTCTTGAGCATTACAAAAAGCAGATCGAAGAAAATGTTTTTACTGAACCGGACGGAGGAATTAGTATCTATTCATATTCCAATATTATAAAAATGGCAGGAAGACTGTCGGATCATAAGTTAATAAAATTTGTAAAAGATAACTTCTTTGATCTGCTGCTTCCTGAGTTTAAAGAAAATATGAATTTTTTCACGGAAGCATTTTATAATTATTCAAAAGGAAACTGGGAAAAATCTCTGGAGAGCGCAATGAAGATCAAAGCTGACCATTTTATTTTTAAGTATGATCTGAGGGATCTTCAGGGAATGCTTTATTACGAACTTAATGACTATGAAAGTTTTACATATCTTATGGATTCGCATAAACACTTTCTGAAAAAAAATAAAAATGTAAGTGATCAATATAAGATATGGTATGACCTTTTTGTTTCTAATGTTTACAGACTTTTAAAAATAAAACTGAAATTTGATGAATATGAATTTATTAAATTTGAAAAAGAAGTTTCGGAGGGAAAATCCGGAGGGACATCATATTTTAGAATTAAAATCAATGAGTTAAAGAAACTGCATAAGGTCAGATGAACATTGATATAGAATGGTTAATTTCAAACAGAATTTCGAATTATGAATTACAAATTTATTTTACTCCTATTTTCAATTGTCAGTTGTTAATTGTTTGGATGTGAAAGGACGAAAGTTCCGGCATCACAAAAAATATTCTGCAAAGACGATATGAAGTTCTTTATTTTTAAAGAATCATCTTTTTTGTTTCAGTAAATGAAGTCGCAGATAATTTATAAAAATATATTCCGCTTGCAAATTGTGCAGCATCCAATTTTGTTGCATAAGTCCATGAATTCAATGATCCGTTTACGGGAGTTTGTACTTCGCGACCAGTTATATCAAACACAGTTAATCTCAAGCAGTTAAGCAGTGAGGCAGTTAAGCAGTGAGGCAGTTAAGCAGTGAGAAATAAGCTTACATTTTGAAATTAATAAGTTCATTATCATAACCCCAGACCATTCCGTGCTTGGGATTACCGTTTACTGAAAGCTTATCAATGTAATAAACATTGTTGCGGTTGAGCTTTAAAACTTCAAGTACAGATTTCTTTATATCTTCATACTCCTTGTAAAGTCCTTTTGGATGGTCGCCCCAGGCAATGATCACATTCTTATGTTTTGAAGAAAAGTTCTTAATTGTTCTTAAATTTTCTGTGTCTATAATATTTATATCCGACTTTGCCAGCAGCGCCGAATATGTTTCATAAAAAGGAATTAAATTCAGAATGACAATTTCCCCAGTATTCTTTAACTGTTTGAACTTCTTACTGTTCTTATAAATGAAACTTGTCACATTATAAACTGTCTTGTCGGAAATATCTTTAGTCGCTCTGCTGGGATTTTTTAAAATTACTAAAACAGTATCTTTAAGATTCTTATCTGTTGTAATTGATAGCCATAATCTTTTATTCTCACTTTTAATACGTTTGTCTGATGTCGCTATTACAAAAGGGGGATGCTTATAAACCGGTTTTGCCATTTAAAATAAAAATTTTTAATTGAAGATTAAAAGAATTCATACGTACTTTATTTCTTAATCATCACTAATTCTATCTTTCCATTTTGCAATGGGATCTTCTTATTTATAAAATTTACTGTCTTCAAACCACTTATCATCATCAGCGGGTATAGATTCAGGTTCGCTTATTTTATCTGCTGCAGTTACCATAAAACCTGCCTCTACCATTACTGATTTCTCATATCTACAGCTTTACCCTGCATTAAAGCTAAATATTCCTGTGATTTTTTCATGTATTCTTCCATTGTTATTTTTCCGTTCTCATAGTCTTCAGTCAGCTGCATATCTGCGCTCCAGCTTACGCCTCCGTCTATTAAGCGTTTGTAGTATATCTCAGAGTTCCCGTCACGATAGTCATACCATACAACATGCACAACCGATCCGCTTGATGCAACACACCAGGCATTATTGGAAGATATGAGTGATTCACTGCTATTATTAGTCAATCTGACTTCGGGCTGCCATTATGCAAGGCAGCTGTTAATGCTAAAAGTAAAATTACAAATCAGCAGAGTAAAAGAGATGAGTAAAACTGTTGTTGTTTTTTTCATATTATTCTTTAATTTTAAATAAAAACAATTTCTAAGGGTATATCTAAAAACTACTTTATAGACGCTGTTGTTTAAAAGTCAACTTAGGACAAAAATGTATGCATACAATATAACTAATCAGAGAGCAATTTGTACTGCCTATCTTTCTGTTGACTCATAACTATTTGTACACGTCAAAAATATATTTTTTATTAATCTCGGTTAATTTGACTCCTCCCAAATCCCAATGACATTAAGTTAAGAGAATTTTCCAATCTTCTACCCTAAGTTGACTAAAAGAATATTTTCACCTTTAAGACGCAAAGACTCTAAGGAAAAATTATAAGAATTATAGAACTTCGAGTCTTTGCTCGCTCGCCTTGCGGAGCAGGCCTCGCAAAGCGGGAGTATTTGAGGCATATTTAAAATTATAGTTTTTATAAATCTCCTGGTGCGGGTGTTACATTATAAATTGTTTGTTAACCTTAACTTAATGGCATTGGGGTTTGGGGGTGGTCTTGAATTGCCATATATCTGTAATCTTTAATTTAAAAATTCCATATCGGCATTGTAAAATAAAAAGCCGGAAGATCTCTCCCCCGGCTTTTTTAGTTACAAATTACAAATCACGAATTACAAATCACGAATTACAAATTACTAATTACTAATTACAAATTGTTAATTGCTAATTGTTAATTGCTAATTGATTCAAGGAGCTATTACACTCACACTCAATGCAGCATTATTATCCACAATACTGACATCACCCGCATCTACAAAATCATCTCCGTTAACATCAGTAGAAACATAACCGGACAGAGATTCTGCTGCATCATTATCTACCGCACTTAGATCTCCTGCATCTACAACTCCGTCCTGATTTACATCTCCGCCGTACATTCCGAAACGCAGCGGAGAAGCATCAACCTGACTCTGATTACTTCCAAATGCCTGACTCTGGGCAATTGTAAAATCATAATTTAAAGCTGTACCGACATTATAAATTATTCCTGCATTGCTCCATGTTTCAATTGTGTTTCTGTGTTTGATTTGTAAATAATAAGTACCGGAAGTTGCATTAGCAAACTGAAACTCTGCTCCGAAAGAAAAAGAATTTACTACTGCCTTTGCAGAATCCACTACAGCATAAGGAAACAGATTGTTTCTCAGATAAACTCTGACTGTGTCATCCATATTCAGTCTGTTTGTAATGGGATTATAAAATCCTCCCATTACCATTTTTATTGAAGCAGATGCATTGGATGAATCAGAAGACCATCTTGAAAATGAAGTTATTCCGTTCAGTGTAATTTCATTTGTATTTATGTTTACACTTCCAATCATATACTGCCAGGTACTCCCTGAATTTGTTGATTTAAATAATTTCAAAAGCGTATCGGGTTTTCCGTTAAGCTCAGTATCATCATATTTAAACACTAAATTTGCATTCAAACCGGAATTGTTAGCCGGTGTAATATCGTAATATCTTTTAATACTTGTTCCGCCGTTTAAACCTGACTGAACTGTATGACCTCTATTAATTTCTGTAACTCCAAGATTTGAAGTTGCTGTAAGTATTGCTCCTAATCCGCCGGCATTCAATGCTGTCGGAATTCCAATGTTCCTGGTATAAGTAATAAATCCTGCTGTCCCGTATAATACATTACCCGGAGTTTCTGTAAGATATCCCGTTGATGCAAGAGTGATTGTTTTTCCGTTTAAATTTACATCACCCTGTATTACAGAGAATGTATCGTTTACTGTAACATTTCCAAGGAACGATGTTCCGGCAGGATTATTAATTCTCAGACCGCTGTAAATAATGTTTGTAGTAGAAATATTCTGAAGCGAACTTCCGTTGTATTCAATCTTGCTGTTAGTCGTAGTGAAAGTCCCGTTCTGTGTTATTGGATTAGTTAAACTGAATCCAATTGTCTGATTTGAAATATTCATCGTACTTCCTGTATTAATATTCACACTGCTCAGATTGTGACTGCTGGTGACATTCAAAATTCCGCCGGTTAAAACCACCATATTTGGAACACAGAAACCTGTTCCCTGGAATGTATGAGCACCGCTTGTAAAAATTAATTCCGCACCTGTACTACTTGTAATAGAACCGTTATTTGTGACATTGCCGTATACTTCCAGCGAATAAGATAATGAATATCCTATCTTGAGAGACGCACCGTTATCAATTGTGACAGGTCCGTAAAGTCTTGCTTTGTATGGCGAAGAAATATCTGCGACTGTAGTAATTCCTGAAATGATATTTAAAGGAGAGTTAAATGCAGAGCCGCTTCTAAGATCCAAAGAAACTGTTCCCTCTGTTCTGAATGCTCCCGAATTAAAAACAGTACCTCCGGCTAAGACTTCAAACTCACCCCTTATTATAGTAAAGACAAATGTATTAGGATTTAAAACACCGCCTGATCTTATGCTGAATATTGTTACCGGATTTATGGTAATATTTGAAAGAATTTTTACTGTATCATTAATGTCTATTACTATATCTGTACTCGTGAATGACCCTCCACCTGATAAATTTATTGAAGAATTAAATCTTAAATAGTATGTGGAAATTGAGTTGTTGTTTACTAAAGCTGTACCGCTTAAAATAAATTCTCCGAATCCTGATACTGTACCATTGTTTGTTACAATTCCATAAACTTCCAGTGAATAAGAATTTGAAGTGCCTACGGCTACAGAAGCACCTGCATCTATAGTAAGTGCGCCGAATAATTTTCCTTTGTATGGAGTTGAAAATTCTGTAGCATTTGTAATTCCCGAAAGTACTTTTAGCGGAGCGTTAAATGCTGAACCGCTTCTTAAGTTTAATGTTACATTTCCCTGTGTCTGAACAAGCCCCGAAGCTGTTACCGTGCTTCCGGTGAAAAATGCGATTGTGCCGTTGGAGAAAGTAACATTTCTTGTATTTGGATTTAATGTTCCTCCAGTATTCAATGTAAAGGAATTTATGGGAGAGAAAGTAATATTACTCAGACAGCTTATGTTTCCTGAAGCACCAATCGACATTACACTGCCTGTGAAGGAACCTGCTCCTGATATACCGGATACGGAATCCATTCTCATATCACAGGAAATTGAATTTGAATTTACAAGACTTGGTCCCTTTAAAACAAAATCAGAGTTGGTTCCCGAAATTGTTCCGTTATTTACGACAGCTCCAAAAGCTTCAAGACTAAATGATAAAGAAGCTCCGCAGAAAAGCGTTGCTCCATTATCTATTGTTAAGGAGCCGTAGATTCTTGCGATGTAAGGAGAGTTTTGATCAATCAAAGTAGTCGTGCCGGTATTTATTTGCAATGGCGCGCTGAAAATTGAACCTCCTCTGATATTCATTGAAACTGTTCCCTGTGTTCTGAATATTCCTGAATTCAAAACTGAACTTCCCGCAGAAGCAACGAATGACCCTGATGTTATAGTAAAAGTAAATGAATTAAGATCCAGAATTCCATTTGTATTAATGGTGAAAGATGATGACGGGGAAATTGTTATATTGCTTAATAATGTAATGTAAGCATTAGAGTCAATTATGATAGTTGTACCTGTAAAAGTTCCTGCACCGGTAATATTTGAAACTGAATCCAGTCTGAAATTTGAAGTAATAGAACTGTTATTTGTCAAAGCCGGACCTCTTAAAACAAGCTCTGAGTTAGCACCTGAGATCGTGCCATTGTTTACAATACTTCCATAAATATCAAGATCGAAAGATGAAGAAACACCGGTATGAAGACTTGCTCCGGGATCCACAGTTATATTGTTATATAATTTTGCCACATAAGGTGCACTCTGATCTGCACATGTAGTCACGCCTGAATTAACCTTCATATTCACATTGAAAAATGAACCGCCTCTTATATTCATGTTTACTCCTAAACCCTGTGTCTGAAATGTTCCCTGACCTTTGACCGAACCGCTTGCCAGTAATGTAAAATCTGTAGATACTCCGTCTTTCAAAGTAAACGTAACTCCCGTGATGATGTATAATAGACCTCCGCCGTTTACCGTAAGCTGGTCAGCGTTTACATTTACGGTAACAGTTACGGAATCAGGTGATCTGACAGTAATTTCACCGCTTGCATCTGTTGGCGTCAAAGTAGCTGCAATCCATGTTGATCCGCTGTTTGTTGACATTTGCCAGGTTGATATCGCATTCCAGTTTCCCGAAGTTATGCTTCTGAAAAATTCATTTGCTGAAAATGCATTTCCGGTTATTAGTAATGATATTAATAAACAGAAAACAAATTGTAACTGTAATTTTTTCATTTTTAATTTCCTTTCATAGAGAATAAATTATTTGCCTAAATTTTAACTACAATATTATTTCATTCTTCCTTTAAATCAGTTTATCTATAGTTTGTATCAAATATAATATCCCCCTGTTATATTTTAAGATCAAAATGATTCTCAATAATCAGAACAGTTCGTAAGGTGTTACGATATTTGAAATGATAAGTGAACATGGGGAAAGTTATAATTTTATAATAATTAAGATAAATCCGGAACATTGCTAATTGATAATTGCTAATTGATAATTGCTAATTGATAATTGCTAATTGATAATTGCTAATTGATAATTGATAATTTCTAATTGTAAATTGCCCCACTGCCCCACTGCCTCACTGCCACACTGCCTATTTGAATCAGGGAATTATCGCATTTATTCCTGCGTAAGCATTATTCTCCGCTAAACTTAAATCAGATCCATCCACAAAACCATCTCCCGTAACATCAGTTCTTACATATCCGCTTAATGAACTTAATGCCGCATTGTCAACTGAGCTGACATCTGTTGCATCTATAGTCCCGTCCTGATTTATATCGCCTCCGTAAAATGCGAATTTACCGGCTGATACTTCTGTCATATTGTTACCGAAAGCTTTTGAAGAAGAGTTTGTGAAATCGTATGAAGCCGGAATCCCGTTGAGTTTCTGACATGAACTGCTGCTGAATGTTCTCAGGTGATTCCTGTGCCTGACATCAAAGTAATAACACGAATCTGAATTTGCATTTATGAAACTGAAAAGTCCGTTTCCGTTAGTATCTAAAACTGCAGAAGAAGAATCAAGAATATTATAAGGAGAAGTCCGGCTTCTCACAAATACTTTCACAGTATCAGATATCATTTTTGTTCCGTTATAAAATCCCTGAAGGTATGCTTTCAGATTAAGCTGGAGATATGTGCGAAGAGAAATATCAAATCTGTAAGGAGAAATCCATGCAAACTCTGTCCAGTTACCTGCTCCGGCAGGAGTAGTGTAAAAAAATTCTCCTTTCCTGATCGGAGTTTCCGTCTGATAACTGACTCTTAAATTTCTTTCTTCTGTCTGAGTATATCCTGCATAGTAATAGCCTGGATTTATTAACAGTGGAGCAGGAAGAAAATACACAGATCTTTTGATCACACCTGACTGCGAAACAGGAGAAGTGCGGAGTGCAGAAGAATGCAAAAGTGTCCCTGGCAGTCCCCCCGGTCCGTCCGCTGCAAAGAATACAACTTTATAAGGAGTGGAACCCTGACCGCTCTCCGCATAAAATGAAAGATCAGCAGCGCAAACTGACAGACTGCACGGAGTATGAAATCTCGCAACATAGTCGCCTGTTCCAACACTTAATCCGACTCCTCCTGCAGGCGGCATTGAAGGAATATAATAGCTTTGAGAATTTACAGTTGTCTTTATTAAATATACAGATCTATTATTTCCTGTAATATCTTCGCCTGATACAGAGGCAGTTACAATAACAGAATCAAGGCTTAATTCTGAATCTGATAAATATTTATTGATAATTATTTTACTCTCGGCAGAATCACTTATAAAAGTATCAGCGAAAGAATGTTTTACAAATCCGTCTGAAACCCGTTTGATCTGAGTTGTTACAATTATTGTATCTCTGACATTCCGAAGATGATTTATGACTGCTTTAACTGACACAGTGTCGGGACAGGGCTGAACAGAATTCATTCCCATTGAATAAACAGGACCGGCGCTTGCAATATCAATGAGACTTGTTCCGAATCTCATTTCAGGCCGAAGATTTGAAGTACCCGTTGCCATGACACGAATGCTGTCATCAGACTGTGATGATTTCAGAATGGGATTTGGCTGAACCCTGTTACACCATGCAACATTGGAATAGAGAGCAAGCGGTCCGGCAGGATTTGAATATTCAAATGCCACATAAATCCCGCCTCCGGAATAAACAAAAGCATTGGACTGATTCAGAGGAATATCAAACGGACCGTCTGACAATGGAATTTTCAATGAATCAGAATGAACAAGTGTCATTCCTGTAATTGCCAGATTCCAGTTCATTGATTTATTGTTTGTCACGTCATTTGTATTCTGAAAATAAACTTTAAAATTTCCTTTAGTCGAAAGGTCTGTTCCGTATTTATAATTATAGCCGAGAGAAGTAATATTTACACCCGAAGGAAATCCCGATGAATTCATTTCCGAAGCAAGGATTAAAAAATAACATCTTGCATATCTGAAAAGCGACTGAGGAGCGCTGTGCCTTGAGTGATATCCGTCGTGTGAAAGGACAGTCACAACAGAAGACTGCTGATTACTGCCGGTTAAATTTTTGCTATTCTGAAAAACAACAGAGTTAAATGTTTCCGGATAATTGATTAGCGGGGAAAGGTCCTGCGTGAAAGAATTTTTAAATAACAAAAAACAAATGCAGATCTCCAGCAGGGAATAAAACAGATATGAAATTTTTTTCATAATAAAATTCTTAAAATACTTTTATAATATTACTTTGCAGTGCTTTCCAAAACGTTACTTATTCAATTGGTTTCCTTCTAATAAAATGTTAAGATTTGTTTGTCCCCCCCTTAAAAAGGTAGCGTTATTTTGAGACAACTATTAAATGAGAAAGTTTGTCTCAAAACTTCCATATCATTGGAAAAATGTAACTTTAACTCAAGATCAAAATGGATGTTCTGATCTAAAAATTGTAATAACTTAATTCGCGAAAAATCCACCTCTAAGAAATATATTAATTAAACGCTCCTTTCAGATAAGCTTTTGTTCTATCCATTTTTGGTGATGAGAAGAATTCATCAGCGGGTCCCTGCTCGACTACTTCTCCCAGATACATAAAGACGACATAGTCTGCAATTCTTTTCGCCTGTCTTAAGATATGAGTAACAACTACTAACGTATAATCTTTTTTTAGTATCGTAAACATTTCTTCAATTGACTGACTTGACAAAGGGTCTAAAGCTGATGTAGGTTCGTCAGCAAGTATAATCTCAGGGTCTACAGCCAGACCCCGCGCAAGGCACAATCTTTGCTGCTGACCAATTGACAAAGCAGAAGCAGGGTGATGAAGCCGTTCCCGTACTTCTTCCCACAGATTTACTGCTTTAAGATAATGTTCGACTTTTTCGTCAAGCATCTTTTTCTTTTTTACTCCTTTGATCTTCAAACCGTAGCTTACATTTCCATAAATGCTCATCGGCAGAGGATAAGGACGCTGCGAAAGCAATCCCATTTTCTGTCTGATCTTTGTGATGTCAGACTTTGTATGCAGGATATCCTCATTATCAAGAATTATAGAACCATTTATTTTCACATTCTCATAAAGGTCTGTAAGACGATTCAGCGTTTTAAGTAAAGTTGTCTTTCCGCAACCCGAGGGACCGAGAAGAACTGTTATTTTATTCTCAGGAATTTTCACATTAATATTTTTAAGTATATCCTGCTTATCAATTGAGAGATTCAGATTGCTTATCAGTATTTTTGGTGTTTCGTTCATTAGTATATTTCTAAGTTAAATGAATGTACTTTTTTCACAGAGAATAAATTTAATATGTTCACTTTAGTATTTAACATTATTCAGAATTTAATTTTATTTCTGTTAAATTTTGTCGACAGAAGTCTTGCGACAATACTTATGAGCAGAATAATAAAGGTGAGGATTGCTGCAGAAGCAAACGCTCGTTGTCTTACTTCTTCTATAGGCGAACCAAGCTGAAAGAATATTGCAAGCGGCAGAGTTGCTGCAGGATCGGATAAGGATTCAGGAATACTGTCAGTATAACCGGTTGTAAACAAAACTGAAGCAGCGTCCCCGATCGCTCTTCCGAATGAAAGCAATATTGCAGTTACAATTCCGGGAATGCATTGTCTTAAAAATACTTTGTACGAAATCTCGGTTTTAGTCGAGCCAAGCGATAATGCCGATTCAAGAAGTCCTGACGGAACAGTCTTAATGACTTCATCCATTGAGCGCACCATTATGGGAATAATAAACAACGTTACTGTAATGATACCCGCAAGCAATGAAGTCTTTAATCCGAAATATATCATTATTACAAATCCGAATGCACCGTAAACAATTGACGGAATACCCCAGAGAATATCAAGAAAAAATCTTATCAGGTTGAGTGATTTTTTATGCCTGATTAAAAATACATTCATATACATTGCGACAGGAAGACCGATTATCAAAGCAAGAATCGTCGAACAGATTGAAAGATACAGAGAACCTATGATAGCATTCAGAATTCCGCCTTCCTTTCCGAAATAAAATCCGCCTTTCGGAGTCTGCGAAATCATTTCCCATGATAACGAGGGAAGACCTTTATACAGTATGCTGAATAAAATCAGCAGCAGTGCAGCGGCAATTGCGACAGTCGAGATTATCATTAGTATCCGGAAAAATATTTCTTCAGCTTTTTTAATCATGTCAGGCATACCTTTCAAGACGCATTATTAAAACCCGTGAAGCAAAATTAAAAACAAGAATTACAGCAAGAAGAATTAATGCTGCAAACATAAGCGCTGAATCATATTTGGGTATTGAAAGCATTTCTCCGTAATTATTCGCTATCAAAGCCGGCAGCGGATATCCGGCATCGAAAATATTATGAGGAATCTTAATTACATTTCCCACCACCATCAGCACTGCGATTGTTTCTCCGAAAGCTCTTGACAGACCCAGACCGAATGCAGAAACAATTCCGGGTAATGCTTTTCTCAGCAGGACAAATTTAATCGTTTCCCACTTTGTCGCGCCAAGAGAAAGAGATGCTTCGCTTAACTCTTCCGGTATGATCCTGAATATCTCTATAAGTATATTCAGTATAAAAGGAATTATCATAACTAAAAGCACTAACGCTCCTGAAAAAATATTGTAGCCCGTAGTATGAATTCCAAACCATTCCGCTGCTTTTACAGAAAACGGAACTATCATAAGGACGCCCCATACACCGTAAATAACGGATGGAATTCCTGCAAGAATATCAATAACCGGCTGCATAAGTTTTAATACCGATGATCTTGCATATTGCGTAATGTAAATTGATGAGAGCAAACAGACCGGAACAGCAAGTACTAATGTTGAAAGACTTACCCAGACCGAGCTGATTATGAAAGGAGCGAACCCGAATTTATTTTCCGCAGGTTTCCAGATATCTGTGAAAAGAAGATCAGATAAATGATTTTCACTAATGATAAGATAGGATTTTAAATACAATCCCGCAGCAAGTATAAAAGGAAGGATAATAATTAACAAAAGAAATACAAACATCCATGCTTCGTTAATCCGATCAATCCATTTTCTGTATAAACCTGACAAAATCTTATTCTTCAGTTTAAGTAAGTTAATAAGAATATATTTTTACCCGGATAAATCTCACTCAAGTTTTTTTAACTCGCTGTTTATATTTTCTTTCTGAAGCTCAACGTATCCGCCTTCTTTAACAAATTTCTGTCCTTCGGTAAGAATCCATTTTAGAAAATCCGAAGTTGCTTTATTCAAAGGTTTCCCTTTTGATACAAAATAAAGATCTCTTGCCGGAGGTGAAGGATATTTTCCTTCTTTTATCGCTTTATCAATGTCATCAATAGTATTGTAAATATTTTCATCCGCATCAACGACTCCGTTTTCATTTATGTCAACAGGAATAATTTCAAGTCCTTCATGTTTCTTCTTTGTATTAATGTCATAAACATAAATGATATTATTGTATCCGATACTGTTAATATCTTTACGGATTGCATCAGCCATTCCCGGATCACCGAATACGCCTGTTCCTTTAATATCCTCCTGTTTCTTCCCCATATACTTCGCCCACATTTCTCCTGCTCCGCATGCATCTGAGCGTGTAAACACATTTATCTTCTCTATACTGATTCCGCCGGTAGTGTTTCCCCATTCAGTTATATCTCCTGTGATAAAAATTTTTTCAAAATCATTTTTTTTTAATCCCTTGGTCTGAAGATCTTTTAATGCAGGATTTCCGGAATTTATGGTGGGAAGGACAGCATCCTTTGCTACTGCAATATACCAGGCACCTTTATCTGTTTCTTCTTTTGAAATAGAGCGGGATACCATTCCAAGATCAACCATTCCAGACAAAGCATCTGTCATTCCTTTTCCTGCGCCACCTGCGGAAATATGAATTTGTATTTCGGGATGTGTTTTTTTGTATTCATCAGCCCACTTTACCGCCATAGGATACAATGCAAATGCTCCGGATATACTGACGGTATTATTACTGTCAGACTTTTTACCGCATGAACTGAATATTAATGAGAATGAAATTATAAATACAATAAACTTAATGAAACTATTCTTCATAATTTTTTCCGGCTTTTAATTTTGAAATTCAATACAAAGATATCTCTAATACTCAGAAACTTAAAGTTAAATTCCTGTATCATTTATTTATCTCAGAAATAATTATAAATTATTTATATATGTGGAGTTACGGAAAGACTACTGCAATGCTATTAAGTTAAGGTTAAAAAAATTTACAATGCAACTTCCGGAGATGTCCAAAAATAATAAATTCAAATATGCTTCAAAGACTCCCGCTTCGCGGGGCGAGGAGTTTTGTAAACCGGAACTCTCCTTTCCCAATCCAGGAAGACTTTCTGAAAACCAGGGAATAATCTCGAAGACTCCCGCTTAGCTAGGCGGGCAAAGACTCGAAGTTAAGAACTATCAAAGCAAGATCCTTTGAGTCTTCGAGACTTCGAGGTTTTCTCTTAAATTCGTTTTCAGATTAAATTGTTGTGAACATATTTTGTATTCCTGAATTTTCTAATAACTTGAAGTTCAAAATGCATTTGGATATTTTGAAAAAAATAATAGTTCTATGAAAACAAAAATTCTCTTTTGTAGCGCAGCTTTTTATTTATTCTTTTCATTTATTTTCCCATCTTATTCCAGATCAAACATAAGCGCAGAAGGCGACAGTCTGTTTGCGGGAATTCAGGTTCATACTGTTAATATCAGATTTTCACAGGCAAACTACTGGGACTCTCTGATCTATTATTACAATCAGGGACTTGAACACTATATGTCTGCAACAGTTATAGCGAACGGAATCACATATAATAATGTCGGCGTAAGATTAAAAGGTAATTCTTCTTTTTCACATCCCAACAATAAAAAATCTTTTCGTCTGAGTTTTAATGAATATGTCAGCGGTCAGAGATGGAACGGATTAAAGGGCGTTCATTTAAATAACTGCTGGAACGATCCCACAATGATGAGGGAAAAAATGCATCTTGACTTCTGCAAAAATACTGGTATTACAGCTCCCCGCGGAAATTTTGTAAGACTGTCGCTTAATGATACGCTATTTGCATTTTATTCACTTGTCGAGCATGTAGATAAAACTTTTCTTAATTCAAGATTCGGAAATAACGACGGCGAACAGTTTAAAGCAGTAGATGCTTTCGGAACTATCAATGACATATTTTCTGATTTCAAATGGATGGGTAACGACTCTTCTGCATATCTGAATCATTATGAATTGAAATCTGATCTGACACCCGCAACCTGGCGAAGACTTATTTCTTTGATTGATACTCTTAATCATACCGGACAAATTACTTCATCTTTGCCGTTAAAAGTAAATCTTGCTGCATATTACAAAGCTATGGCTTCGGATATTCTTCTGGGAAATCTTGATTCTTATGTTTATTCCGGGAGAAATTTTTATGTCTATTTCCCTTCGAATACAAATCTGATGTCATGGATAATATGGGATACGGGATTGAGCTTCGGCGCATTGCCCGGAGGTCCGTCAAATATTGAATCGCTCCCTGTAACCTATGTGGAAAGCGATACGGGAAGACCTTTGTTTTCAAAAATAATTGGAAATGCTTCACTTAAAAATGCTTATCTTTTATCTTTCTGTAATTTGTTTAGCAATAATTTTTCATCTTCATTGCTTTACCCTAAAATTGACAGCATAGCAAATGCGATCAGGTCTTATGTTAATGAAGATCAGAGAAAGATGTTCAGCAATACACAGTTCGAAACAAACATTATAAGCGATATTACTGTCTCAGGAAGAAGAATTCCGGGATTGAAGTCTTTTATATCATTGAGAAAATCGAGCGTTCAGTCGCAATTGAATTCATTAGGCATTAACTGCGAACAAGGGATTAATCCGAATGAAATCACTGTTCCTGTTTATTTTGAATTAAAGCAGAACTATCCGAATCCGTTTAATCCTTCTACTAATATAGAGTACAATTTATTTAAACCCGGTGTAGTGAGTTTAATAATTTATGACAATAACGGTAAAGTTGTTACAAAACTTGTAAACAATATTTACCAGAATTACGGAAAATACACTCTCGATTGGAATGGAAAAAATGACATCGGAACTGATGTTTCCTCCGGAATTTATTTCTGCAGAATAATTGTAAACGGCTCAGATGTATCAAATCAGTCTGTTAATTCATATACAAGAAGCATGATACTTTTAAAATAAAGTTTCAAATGCATTATAATTATATTTAACTAATAAAATATATCTTTATGTTTAAAACACAAATCAGAATAATTATACTTATCATTTGCCTGACAGGTGTAAGTTCTGAAACAGTATATTCACAGGCATTTCCCGGATATACTCTTTATACATCTACCACAACGAGGACAAATCTGCTGGATATCAATAACAATGTTATAAAATTCTGGACACATACCCGCAGCGGAGGATATTCGGTTTATCTTCAGCCGGACGGTACTTTGTGGAGACCTGCGCTTTCATCAGGATCGGGACTTAACGGCGGCGCTGCCGCCGGAGTTGTACAGAAATACTCCTGGAGCGGATCTTTGCTTTGGGAATATACTTACAGCAGCAGTACATACAGAACACATCATGATATTGCACCAATGCCAAACGGTAATGTCCTGTTAATTGCCTGGGAAGTAAAAACTTCCGCTCAGGCAATAGCGGCAGGACTGAATCACAGCGCATCAATATGGCCTGATCATATAATCGAAGTACAGCCCTCAGGAACAACCGGCGGAACTATCGTCTGGAAGTGGCATGCATGGGATCATCTTATTCAGGATTATGATCCTACAAAAGCTAACTACGGTGTCGTTGCAAACCATCCTGAACTTTTGGATATAAATGTAGGCAGTACTGCATCAGGCGACTGGATGCACGTTAACGGAATTAGTTATAATGCTGATCTGGATCAGATTGTATTTTCATCACATAATCTAGACGAATTTTATGTAATAGATCACAGCACCACTACTGCGGAAGCAGCCGGTCATACGGGCGGCAACAGAGGCAAAGGCGGGGATTTTTTATACAGATGGGGAAGACCTTCAAATTACAGAGCTCCCGGCTCACAAGTGTTTGATGTTGTTCATTGCAGTAACTGGATACCTGACAGTCTCCCCGGCGGAGGGAACATTATGGCTTTCAATAACAGAGAAACTTCAGGACAGTCTATGGTGGTAGAGATAATTCCTCCGTCAGACAGTCTTGGTAATTATTCACTTACCCCGGGAACAGCTTACCTTCCCGCTACACCTGTCTGGAGTTACACAGCTTCAGCATTCTTTTCAGTACATCTTGGAGGATGTCAGAGACTTCCGAACGGAAATACAATGATTGCAGAATCTACAGACAGAAAATTATGGGAAGTAAATTCTGCAGGAAGCGTTGTATGGAGTTTCAGTCCGGGAGTGGAAGTGACAAGGGTTCTAAGATATCCAATGAATTATTCAGGACTGGTCGGAGTGCAGAATACTCAGAATACTGTTCCGGACAAATTTGAATTATCTCAGAATTTTCCGAATCCTTTCAATCCTTCCACTGACATTAATTATTCACTTCCAAAATCTTCAGATGTTTCGCTGATTGTTTATGATATTCTCGGAAATGAAATCAGGACGCTTGTGAATGAAGCAAATAAGAATTCCGGATCTTACAGCGTAATGTGGGACGGTACAAATGATGCAGGGATGAAAGTTTCTTCGGGAGTTTATTATTATAAATTTAAAACAGGTAATTTCATTCAGGTCAGGAAGATGCTGCTGATTAAATAATTTTCAAGTCAATCATTCAATAGCTATTAATCTATAAGAAGCAATCAGAGATGATTGCTTCTTTTGTTTCAGGATTGAAAACAAGAACTTGCCGCTAATTTCACTTATTGACGAATTGAGTGACGATTTAATATGGAATTACGCAAAGAAAAATAGACTTACAATCATATCTATAGATGCAGATTTTTCAAACAGAATACTACTCGAAGATCCCCTGGGTCATCCATTCATTAAAGCTTAATTTAAATTCTTTGTGATTGGATCCCCGCTAAAGCTTGCCTGCCTCGCGGTTTACCTCGCTGAAAGCGGGCAAGGCGGGCGGGGATGACAGTAAGGGTTTTTCTGATGTCTCATATTACTTAACCAGCATAAGTTTTTTTCTGTCGCTGAATAACGCTCCGTTATCTCCAGTAAAATTCATTGTATAAAAATATACTCCCGACTTGAGTTCACTGCCGGAAAAGTTTATGCTGTATGTTCCTGAAGTATAATATCCGTTCAGCAAACTTCCAGTTTCTTTACCAAGAATATCGAATAATTTCAATTCAATGTTTCCGTTTACCGGTATGGAGAAATTAATTGTTGTTGACGGATTAAACGGATTCGGATAATTCTGTTCGAGTGTGAATTTATCCGGGATATTGTTTTCTGTTTTTATGATCAAGGGAGCATCAGAAAGGGATATCCTTAACGGGTTAAGAGATCCGCCTCTGGGGTTTACTGTATTTACACCGCTTGGCCATACACCGTCTGCATCTGTCTGAAAATTTGCAACCGATCCGTTAGTCAGTCTGTGTACATTGAATCTTCTTACTCCGTTTGTGAGAATATTCGGGATGACAGTCCCCCATCTTCCGTTCCTGGAATCGACGCTGTCTTTGTAATACTTTACAAGAGAAGCCATGACTGAAGTATCAATTCCTTCATTTTCCGCAAATACAACTGCCAGCGGTCTGCCGGTTCCGGTGATGTTGTCATATAAAGAAATAACATTCTTTGGATTTGCATTTGATATACCGTAAATGCCTGTTCCGGATGTACTCGTTCCGGAATCAGAGAACTGAAGTACTGAAATAGAATCATTCAGCGCGAATCTGTATTTGGTTACTCCGTTACCGCCGCTGTCTAAAGTTATTGAAGGATAGACGAAATTTCCTGCAGTGAATCTTGCATTTCCCGTATGAACAAATCCGAACCAGCCGGTGTAACTTCCGGCTGCATCGGTTAATATTGAATCGTATCCGTTGACAGTTGATAATCCTGTTGATGTTGTATATCTGAAATCACTTCCGTTAATGAATAAAGGATTACCTGCTCCTGAATTTGTACCGCCGAAATCAGTATATCTGCAGGCATTAGTGTAATATCTGTATTTCAGATTCGGCTGAAGTCCGGTCACAGTTGCCCTGAAAATATAAGGAAGTCTTGTCGAAGTTCCCGAAGCAATATACTGCGGCACTAAAACTCCCTGAAAATTACTCTGCACAAGCTGAGCTTCAGCAATGGAGTATAATCCGGTAATTAATATGAAAATAATAATAATTTTTTTCATTGGAATAGAATTAATGTTAGCAAAATTTTAAAATAAAAAAGTTTAGTTATTTAACAAGAAACATTTTCTTCACATCTGTAAATCCTCCGGATTCCAGTTTATAAAGATATACTCCGCTTGTTAGCTGCGAAGCATTGAAATCAAACTGATAAATTCCCGGACTCTGTATCTGATCAACAAGTGTCCTTACATTTTTCCCGGTAATGTCATAAACAACAAGTTTAACTTTCCCGCTTTTTAAAATACTGTATTCAATTGTCGTTGACGGATTGAACGGATTCGGATAATTCTGATTCAATTTAAAATTGTCAGGTACTTGCTCACTTATCTGTCTGATTCCGATTATATCGGATATGCTTCTTTTCCAAACACCATTTGCTTCGGTGCCCGAATAAATATTTCCATTTGCTATGAGAAGTCCGTAGATACTCTGATTTCCCAGACCCTGATTTTTCTGAATCCAGGTTTGTCCGTTGTTTGTGGAAATGTAAATTCCGCTTCCGACCGTTCCGGCATAAATCACTCCGTTATTTACAGTCAAAGAATAGACATCCTTATCATTAAGAGATGTCTGAGTCCAGTTAGCTCCGCTATTTGTGGAAATGAACACTCCGTCAAAATTTGTTCCTGCAACAAAAGTACTTCCGTTTATCACAAGTGCATTTACAGTTTCATTTGTAAGGGATGTCTGCGTCCATGTTACTGCATTATTTGTAGAATAAAAAACGCCGTTATAAGTCCCTGCATATAAATTATTTCCGTTCATAACAAGCGAAAGACATACTTCATGGAATGCCGTTGCTGTCCAGTTCAAACCGCCGTTTGTAGATATGTGAAAACCGTATCCGCCGCCGGCAAAAACAGTGCTGCCGATAAATGCCATTGAGAATACAATTTCATTTGTAAAAGAAGTTTCATTCCAGGTCAGACCGTTATCGGTTGAATACTGAACACCATTATCTGCTCCTGCGAAAATTGTACTTCCGTTCTGCGCAAGACAAGGTACATAAAATGCAATCATTGAAGTCTTGGTCCAGTTTTGTCCGCTGTTAATGCTTTTGTAAATGCCGTTGCCGCCTGTTCCGGCGAACATTAAGCTTCCTGTATTAAGCAAAGAGTATACAGGCACATTATGAAATTCGCTCTGTTCCCAGTTAAACCCGAAGTTTGAAGATTTGAATAATCCATTAAGAGTACCTCCGTAAAAATTTGCACCGTTTGTTGCAATTCCCTGAACGTTCTGATCTCCCAGTCCCAGAAGACCCCAGTTAACACCGCTGTCAGTGGATCTGTAAAATCCCAGATTAGTTCCTGCATAAATACTGCTTCCTGTTCCTGTAAGAGAATAAATAAGAGAATTATTAAAAGACGACTGTGTCCAGTTCACGCCTGCATTTGTTGAATAATAAAACCCGTAATTGTTCGAACCGGCATAGACATTATTTCCTTCTCCGTATAAAGAATAGATTGCTCTGTTATTCAGAGAAGTCTGAGTCCAGTTGACACCGTTATTTGTAGATTTATAAACTCCGGCTGCAATGGAAACACCGGCATAGATATTTCCTCCCGTGACGCAAATCGAATATATCTCATTTGTGCTGAAACCGGACGGAGTCCAGTTCGCTCCGTTGTTTGAAGAAATATAAACTCCCTGATCCGTTCCGCAGTAAATATTATTTCCGTTTACATACATAGAATAAATTATCTGAGAATTAAGGGAAGTCTGTATCCAGCTGTCTCCGTTATTAGAAGAGATATATAAACCGTAAAGACTTGTTCCTGCATAAATATTAGAACCGCTGACAACTAACGAATAAACTGTTCTGTTATTAAGAGCAGTCTGAAACCATGTGACTCCGTTATCAGTCGATCTGTATACTCCGTAAAGATTTGTTCCTGCATAAACACTGCTTCCGCCGGCTGCCATGCATTTAACATTCCCGCCGTTAATTCCTGATGAAGATTGTGTCCATTGTGAATATGAATTTGTTACTGTTAGAAATGAAATGAATAAAAGAATTGATGCAGTAAAATTTTTCATTTTGAACTCCTTGAATAGTTTATTTTAATTAACTCAAACTCATTTTGAGTTTCAATGTAAATATAAGTTTACAATGAGCTGGTCAATTTACAATCAGGATTATTGTTCATTTAATAAAACGTCTCACAACATTAATTTTTACCACAAAGGCACGAAGACTCTGAGAGAAAAGTTTAAAAAAATTAATCTTTGTGACTTAGTGCCTTACTGGTAAAATCTTTTTATTGGTTTTGAGTCAACTCTCAATTGCAGGACTTGTCTCGCTGACAGTGGACAAGTTGAAGTTGAATAATAAAACAGTTATTAGTCCATTACAAAATGCTTTGTAAATCACTGAACAACTCCCGAAGTCTGAATAACTTCAGGAGTTGTTTATCATTCAAAAAGTAATATTGTTAATTCTGAAAAGACGATTCCTATTTTCCCGGAGGAGCTGATACAGGTGGTTCAGGCTGAGGAACGATATTTTTTACCGGCTTAATTGATTTCAGATATGCAAAAATTGCTTTGATCTCATCATCTGACATTTCTTTAAATAACTGCCAGGGCATAGGAGGCAATAAATTTCTTGCAGAAGTCATACCTTTAAATTTACCTTCCCTTAATGCTGTGATAAAATTGCTTTCCTGCCAGCTCCCTATCCCGGTAGCATCAGGAGTAATATTTGCTGCAAAAGAAATTCCCCACGGTCCGACCCATGCAGTCAGATCCTGAGTAACAATAAGACCTTTGCTTTCCATTTCCTTTCTGTCAACATCCGGAGCAGGCATTTTCTCAGGATGACCGGACAGCATCAGACTTTCATCCGGCACTGGTCCCTGAGGCGTCATTTTTTTAGGAGTGTGGCAGTCATTGCAGCCGCCGATTGTAACAAGATGTTCCCCCCATTTTATCTGACTGTCAAAACCTCCGTATGAAGCTTTTGGAAGTGAATTTTTATCCTTTCCTGTATCGGAACATTGCGAGAAAAGGAAAATGCATGAAATTAAAATAAAGCATAGTGCAGATAATTTAGTTTTCATTTTTGTTCTGTTTAATTATAAAAATTATTTAATGTAAAATAATAATTTTAATTAATTATTTCCAATAAAGATTTTAAAAAATTGTTTCTGAATTAAGACATGATATGCTATCGCATTTACACAAAATATTTTTGACAAAACCATGACAATTGAATTTATAAAAAAGCTTAACTTTGTATCAGATAAAATGAATTAAAACTGTAACAGGCTTTTATTTATAAAATCTTTTGAAGAAACTACTGCTGTAATAAGGCAGGATTATAAACAAATCAGCATTTGGATTATGAAAAAGATTATCAAAAGAATCAGTTCACCCGAAGATCTCAATTCAAAATGGGACAGTCTTGCTGACTGTTATTTTCAGAAAAAAGAATTTCTCACTCACATTCATAAATATAATCCCTGCTGTCAGCGTTATTACGAACTTTACTGCGATGGCAATTTGTCTGCAGCAGTTGTTGCTTACACACTTAAAATGAATATACTGACATTTGCAAATATACCAAGCTCAATCAATGTTCAGATCATCGGTTTGCCTGTATCAGTTGCTGCTCCGCCGGTAATTGGTGATTCAAATGAATTCGAATTTCTGTTGTCTGAAATTATCAGGAATGAATCAGGGATCATTCTCGGATTGAATTTCATTTCAGATCATCTGAAGGACAAAGTTGTAAATCTCAGAACCCTTCCGACAATTATTTTGAATACACTTTGTGATGATTTTCACAGTTATGAGATTTCACTCAGACATGATTACAGAAGAAGGTTACACAGGATTGAAGAAAAATTCACAAATGTAAAATCGGTAACAACAGACTGTTCAGTATTTAGCAATGAACACTATTCGTTGTATCTTCAGATAATGAAGAGAACGAAGACAAAACTTGAAACCCTGAACAAGGATTTATTTAAATATCTTCCATCAAACTTCAGTCTTACAACTTATTATTCAGATGATCAAATGCTTTGCTGGCATATAGTTTGCAAAGACGCCAATGAAATGTTTTTCTTTTTTGGCGGAATGAATTACACGCTCAGAGATAAATATCAGTCTTATAATAATAATCTGCTCGGAATTGTCACTGAAGCTTTCAACGATAAATATCATAAAATAGATTTCGGTCAGACAGCAGAGATTGCTAAAACACGGTTTGGAGGAGAAATGAGCGAACGAAGAATGTTTATGTATCATAAAAATATCGTGATCTTAAAATTACTCAGACTTTGCAGAAATCTAATAACTTATTCAAAAGAGAATAACAAACATCATGTTTTCAAAACTGAAAAAAATGTATCAAAGTTAAGCGCAATACAAAATTATTAATAATGTTATCATGAAAGTATTATTTGTAAGACCCAAACCATCACCCGAAACCATTGGGTTGCAGCATCTGATGATAGTCGAACCTCTGGAACTAGAGATCCTGGCTACTCTGATCAAAGATAAGAATGAAGTTAAAATTGTTGACATGATACTTGAAAAAAAGAGCATTGAGCATTTCGTAAATGAATTCAATCCGGACGCAATTTGCCTGACCGGGTATGTAACACACATCCCGGTCATTAAAGAGTATTGTAAAAAAGCAAAGCTGATCAATAAAAACATAATTACAATTGCCGGAGGTGTTCATACGGAAAAATTTCCGGAAGATATTGATGATGAATCAATAGATTACCGTGTTGTCAGAAATGCCGTAAGATCATTTCCTCATCTTATTGATTTCTTAAACGGTAATTTACCCTTTCCTTCAGGAGTTTTAAAAACAAATGAGCTGATGAATGAAGCCAGACTGCCTGAATATGATTTTAAATTTTTAGCGCCTGACAGAACTTTAACTGAAAAATACAGAAACAGATACTTTTATGTTTTTCATAACAAAGTTGCTTTAATGAAAACTTCGTTCGGCTGTCCATATCATTGCAAATTCTGCTTCTGCAGGATAATAACCGGAGACAGATACTTTGCCCGTCCGCTAAACGAAGTTCTCGATGAACTTTCCTCCATTAAAGAAAAAGAGATCTACATTGTAGATGATGATTTTCTTATAAGCGAAAGCCGGATTAAAGAATTCATAAGATCTTTAAAAGAGCGAAATATTCAAAAAAGATTTCTTATTTACGGAAGAGCGGATTTCATTGCAGGACATCCCGAACTTATAAGAGAATTCAGGGAAGCAGGTTTGAGAACGATTATAGTCGGGCTTGAATCATTCAAAGATACCGAGCTCAACGAATTTCACAAACAATCTGACAGCAATACAAACAGACGCGCTATGGAAGTTATGAACAGATATAATGTTGACTGTTACGCTGCCGTAATAATTTCACCTTCATGGAGTAAAGAGGATTTTCAGAAAGCGGGTGATATAATGTTAGATCTGGGAATTAAATTTGTAAACCTTCAGCCCCTGACACCTCTGAAGGGTATAGGTCTCTCAGTTAAAGATGAAGACCTGGTTATTAAAAGAAATGATTTTGCAAAATGGGATCTCGCTCACGTGTCCATTCGTCCCGATAAAATGAGTCTTGAAGATTTTTATAAAAACATACTGAAGCTTTATCTGCGCATAATACAAGACCCTAAGAATATAATCAGCAATCTTAAGTATCCTTTGGATATGCAGATAAAAATGGTAAGAGGAATGTTCAGAGTAAAGAAGCAATATAAAAACAAGATAATGGAGATAGCGAAAAATGCCTAAAGTATTATTCATTCAGCCCTCACAATATCTTTCTACCGGCGAAATTGTAAAGCAGAAGAAACTGTATCTTCCCGGATTAGTATTTCCGCTTCTTGCTGCAATGTTACCTGAGAACTGGGAAGCGGAAGTTAATCTGGAAGTAATTGATGACATAAATTTCGATACTGATGCTGACATTATAGGTATAGGAGCAATGGGACACTCGATTTTCAGGGCATTCGACATTGCAGGAGAATTCAGGAAAAGAGGAAAGATTGTTTTCATGGGAGGGTACATGGCTTCAATGATTCCGGAGATTGCATTGGAACATGCTGACAGCGTAGTTATCGGTGATGCGGAAATATCTTTACTTAAATTATTGTCAGACTTTGAAATGCACGGCAGCATTGACCGCATTTATAATAATCCGGTTCATGATCTTTCAGATCTTCCTGTTCCAAGATACGAACTGCTGACAAGTAAAAAGATCGGTGACATGCTGCCGGTTCAGGCAGGAAGAGGATGTAATCATTCATGCAGCTTTTGTTCAATTGCCTGTTTGTACAAAGGACGGCATCTGACAAGACCTGTTGATGATGTAATAAGGGACATTAAAAAAATTAAAAGTCTCGGATATAAAAAGTTTTATATGATTGATGACAATATAATCAGTAATGCAGGTTACCTTGAAGAACTATGCAGTAAAATACTTCCGCTGAATATGAAGTGGTCAAGTCAGTGCACAATGAATATTGCCAGGAACAAATCACTGCTTAACCTTGCTGCACGGTCAGGATGCGAGATACTTAGTCTTGGTCTTGAAAGCATTTCGCAGGAAGGTCTTAATAAACTTAATAAAAAATGGCTGAGAACAGATGATCATCAGAAGTTAATTAATGCTTTTAACAAAGCCGGGATAATGATAAGCGCTGAAATGATAATTGGCACAGACGGTGACACTGTCGAATCCTTAAAGGAAACCTATAACTTTATTAAGAAATGTAAAATCCCGTTGCTGCGAATTTATTTTCTGACTCCTGTACCTTCTACTAAGTTGTATACTGAACTCAAGGATTCAGGCAGGTTAATTCACGAGGATTTCAGTCACTACACGGCTTCCGAGTGTGTTCATTATCCGGAAAAGATCTCTCCGGAAAAGCTGACTGAAATGTATAACTGGCTTAACGGAAAAATATTTTCTTTGAACGGGATTGTCAGCAGAACTTTGATGAATGGTCAGATACTTAAGCATCCGTTAAAATATTTTCTGGCATTCGCAATAAATCTGCATTACAGATCTTATGTAAGAAGAGGTGAAACGCCTCTTATTGTTTAATGAATTAGTTTTATAAATTCTTAAAATAATTTATTATGAATACTACACACAGTCTTCCGGAAATAAAATCTCTGTACCGGCTTCCGTTCACAAAGAATGATAATCCGAACGGATGGGTTGAGATCACTTCTGACTGCAATCTCAGATGTCCCGGATGTTACAGAGGTTGTGACAGGGATGACAATATTCCGCTTCATGAACCGCTTGAAAAAGTAAAGGAGAATATACTTGAAATGAAACGGCTGAGAAATTGTCAGATAATTTCTCTAAGCGGAGGAGAGCCATTACTTCATCCTGAACTTTGTAAGATTATCAGATTCATTAAAGATAACGGGATGTTTCCTTTTGTTCATACTAACGGAGTCCTGCTTACACCTGTGCTCATCAGAGAACTTAAGAAAGAAGGACTTGCAGGGCTTATCATCAGAGTAGATTCTTTGAGCAGAAGAAGGAAAACATCTGAAGAGAAACTCAATTCACTTCGGAAACATTACGGTGAAATGGTTAATTCAGTCAAAGGCATTCACTTAACATTCCTCTGCGTAGTAAATCATGACAACTTAAATGAGATCGGCTCTGTGATCAGATGGGCAGTGGACAATTCAAAGCTTGTTGACTTTCTTACTTTCATCCCAATGAGGCAGGTATTATTTAACAAAGATGAACAAATAGACAGTTCGAAATGGGTGTATGAAGATGATCTCTGCAGTCAGGTGCAGACGGTTATTCCCGATATCAGATATGCAGCTTATCTCGGGAGCAAGCTGGAAGATTCCAGGATCAAATGGCTTCAGTCACCGATGATAGTAATGAATAATAAAATACTCGGATACGCAGGTCCTAAATTTGTTGAATTTTTTCAGATGATGCATCATCTATTCCGTGGAAAATATGCTTACAAATTCGGTAAGGGCAGGAGTTGTCTTAATTTAATTCAGATACTGATACTAAGTATCTTTATGAAGGAATTCAGAGTGATTGCAGTTAATTTTCTGAAAGAAATATCCCACAATCCATTAAATCTTTTCAGACACTCTACTCTGCTTTTACTTTGCTATATAATTCCTCCCGGATTCGTGAATGGAGTAAGGGATGAATGTGACGGATGTCCGGATGCTATATTATATGAAGGAAAACTTGTTCCTTCCTGCGGTCTTGAAGAATATAAACTTTACGGCAAACCGCTTGAAAGACATTTTGTCAATTCAGACCATAAGGAATTATCTGAAACAGTAACATGAGCTTAGCAGGATTTATTCAATTTCATAGATGAAGTAATGAACATTCAAATCAATAAAGTCAGCAGCAGTAAGGAACTGGATCAGTTTATAAATTTTCCGAAGAATCTTTACGCATCGGATAAGAATTTTATATTCGAGCCCTTTTCCATGCAAAAGGAATTTCTTTCAGATAAAAATTATTTTTTTGAACATTCCGGAGCAGAATATTTTCTTGCTGTTTCAGACAATAAAATTGTCGGCAGGATTGCTTCGATCCGTAATAATGTTCACAACAGGATCTATAAAGAAAGAACAGGATTTTTCGGATTGTTCGAATCGGTTGATAATTATGAAGTAGCTGAACTTTTATTTGACAAAGTAAAAGAGATTCATAAGCTCAGCGGCTTTGACAAAATTTCAGGTCCTACCAATCTGACTACAAATGATTCCTGCGGAATGCTTGTTTCGGCATTTGACTCTCCACCTGTAATTATGATGCCTTATAACAAAGAATATTACTATGATTTTCTTATAAGGTATGGCTTTACAAAAGAAACAGATCTTTACTCTTATTACATTGGTGATGAGATCTTAACATCACCTTCATTTGAAAAATTAGCAAATCGTATTAGTAAGAATCTCACTGCATGCAGGATCACGTTCAGAGAAATTAATTACAGAATGCTTGATCACGATATCATACAAATGCGTCAGGTTTATAATGAATCGAATAAAAGCAACTGGGGTTTTATTCCGTTAACCGAAAATGAATTCAGTAAAACTGCGCATCAGTTCAGACAGTTTGTACCTGACAATCTTATTCTTCTTGTTGAAAAGGATGAAAATCAGATCGGATTTGCAGTTGCTTTGCCGGATCTTAATCAGGTTTTCAGTCATATCAGATCTGGAAAAATGTTTCCCTTCGGGTTCATAAAATATTTGTATTATAAGCGCAAGATCAGTAATTCAAGAATACTTATACTTGGCATTCTTGACGAATACAGAAACAGGGGAATTGACATAGTACTGTATAAAAAAATTCAGGAGAATCTTGCAGTCAACAATATTTATCATGGAGAAGCCAGCTATGTGATGGAAAATAATTTAAAGATGAATTCTATTATGGAAAAAATCGGAGGTATAAAAATTAAGAGTTACAGGATTTATAAACTTGAGATATAATTATACACTATGTAAAAAAACTTCTGAAGAACCCTTACATTCCATATCCGTCCAAAACAATTGAATGAAAATTTTGAGATAAACTTCTTCAATGATTTCCACCTCCTTATAATGTAGGGGTAATGTTAAGTGGAGTTGTATGACCTCCCCCTGCCCGCCTTCAGCGGGCTTCCCCCTCCTTGCAAAGGAGGGGGATTAAGGGGGTGGTCGTAATTTTTTGAGGCAAAATATTTAATTCAGAAAGTTAGGAGGGGTTAAATTTAAAATCTTAGATATTATTGTATTTAGATGTAAAAGTAAAAAGTAATTTGTTCATTACAAAACGTTTTGGACACCATTGCTTACATTCAGAAAATAATATTTTAATAACCTGTAAGTTCCGCGTAACCTTTGCCGCTTACATTCAAATTATTTTTTATTCCTTCAATCATTACCGAACCTTCCCAGTATCTTATCGAAACATTCATTAGCTGATCCTTTACTGAGGGAGTTATTTTCAGATCAATGTTCATTGAAGGAATCTTCATACGCCATCCTGAAGGATACTTTTCTCCGGAAGGACCTGTCCAGTTATCTGTGACTTCAAGAACAAGATCTTCTTTTTTAACAGCGCGGGATGTTCCGTCCTTTTCAATTAATATTCCTTTACTGTAAATATCCGGACTTCCGTCATTCTTTCTCATCTGATAATACATTAACTCCGTGCTGTCATCAAGCTGCAGTGCAAACCAGTCCCATCCTTTCTGATCTTCGCTTAAAGCGCTTGTGCTCCACTCCCTGTCCATCCATGAATAGCCGCTTACTTCATATTCTTTCCCATCTAAAATAATTTTTCCTTCGGTTTTTAATCTTGTGTAAGAATAATAATACGAAGCATTGCCGGGCTGCTTTCCTTTCTGACTGAGTCCCGAATCTCCCTGCAAAACTGCCGGTTTAACTGATTTAAGTTTAAAATTTATTTCCGCCTTTTCATTCTTTGCTTTTATATTCAAATCAGGAAGACCAAAACTTTCCCCGTCACCTGTTTCACTGATCTGCCAGTCTTCAAGCCAGACTTTGAAAGGTGCGGATTGCGCTCCTGCAAGTTTATTTCCTTCTCTGCTGAATCTTTCTTCAAAAAAGAATTCATTATCTGAAATATCAGTAACTGCAAAATGAGACATATATATCTGATTGGAATTCCATTCCGAATTTCTGGCAGTTTCTGTTTTGCTTAAAGCTGATCTGAATATGGTGAACTGATATCCAAACTTCTTATTATCCTTAGTAATTAAGTTGCCTGTAAAATACCACCACTCGGTTTTAAATCCCGGATGAGGTCCGTGATCTTCCGGAAAATTAAACTTTATTTTATTAATAGCTTTATCAAATCCTTCATCTTTTGTATCGCCCATCGCTTTTGATAAAGCAATTCTGTTACTGGAATTTATTTTTTCCCGCTCACTGCAGCCCGCAGCAGATAAGATCAATAATATTATAAGTAAATAATTTTTCATTCTTCTCTTAATGCATTAGCCGGTGATGTTTTTGACATTTTGTATCCGGGATAAATTCCGGCAAGAACTGCAGCAACAAGTGATAAGATCATCGCCTCGATCATTATCGAAGGTAAAATTTCAAACTGCATTGTCCATCCGAAAGATCTTTTATTGATTATATAAACAAGGATTGCAGCCAGTATATTTCCAAGCGGAAGCGCAATAATGCCGGCAGTGAATCCCATAAGTATGGTCTGAAGATTAACGATTTTAAACAACTGTGACGGCAGTAATCCGTTGGCTCTTAAAATTCCGAGTTCTCTTTTTCGTTCGAGCTGAAGAGACATCAGCGAACTGAGTATTCCGATGAAAGCAACTATCACAGAAAGTATCTGCATTACTTTTGCAATTAAAAATGTTCTGTCAAATATTTCAATAGACGAATCCAGAAGGTACCTGAATGTTCTTACCACTAACTGCTGACCGTTAGTTTCCAATGACTGAATTTTATCTTTAAGTAAATCAATTGAATTTCCATCCTTTACAAAAACAGAAATTCCTGACAACCCTTTTGCATTCCAGTATTCTTTGAAATGTTCATATTGAATTGTAACTAATCCCTGATCTGAAGCATAATCATAATAAACTCCTGCTACTTTAAATTCATGCATACCTTTATCAGTTTTTAAACGAAACACCGATCCGACAGCAAGATCATTTTTATAAGCAAACGGCTCTGAAATAAAAAGTTCGCCGCTTTCAAATTTTTTCCATGCTTCCTCCGGATTGCCTTCCTTAAACTTAAAACCCGAATAACTTCTTTTACTGAGTCCCGAAGCAATCAGATGATATCTTTTGCTATCCTGAAATATCTCTATCTCACGATAAAAATTTATATCTTTCACTTCATCCAATGCTCTGATCTTTGCAAGAATTTCTTCCGGCAATACTGCATCATTCCTTCTCGAGATCAAACTCGGCGCGGAGATAAAAATATCAGCGTTAAGACGGGCTTCAAGCCATTCTATAACTGTGCTCCTGAAACTGCTGATCATTGTGCCGACTCCGACTGTAGCGGCAACTGCCAGAGCGAGCGCCGCAATAGCAATATATGTTCTGCTTATATTTTGCATAATTGAACGCGATGCTATTTTACCTGTTATTCCGAAAAGTTTTTTATACACCGGTGAAAATATTTTTTCTGTCAGAATAATTATAACAGGTGTTAATAAAGCGAATCCAATTATAACAGGCAAAATTCCGAAGTAACTGAGCCAGATATTTTTGGACGGGAAAAAAAGTATCACAGCTCCTGCAGCAATAAATAATATTCCTGAGATGCTCATGCGCGGGATTTTTTTCAGCAGTGATGTTTCCTGTTCGGAGCGGATCATTGCTGACCGCGGATGAACTTCCGATGCTTCTCTCGAAGGTTTGATCGCTGAAATCAATGTTGCAAAAACTCCGAGTGCTATCCCTTTCAGGATAATTCCGGGTGAGATGTAAATTTCCCTGACGGAAACAACGTAATACAAATCGTTTATTGTCTGCGAAATATAAATCAGCAAAAACTTGGAGATGAAATAAGCCGCTGCAAATCCTGCAAGCGTTCCGATTATTCCCATTATCAGCGCTTCCCGAAGAATGATCTTTGATATTTCACCCGATGTTACGCCGATGGATCGGAGTGTTCCGATCAGAACTTTCCGCTGCACTACCGAAAATGTCATTGTATTGTAAATCAGGAATAACCCAACTATAAGTGCGAGCATACTCAGTGAAGTCAGATTGATGTTAAACGCATCAAGCATCTGCTCTGCTGTCTCAGAACGGGATCCTGATTTTTGCAGCTGAAATCCTTCGGGTAAAAAACTTTTGATCAGTGTTTCTTCGGATTCGTTTTTAATTATAAGGTCTATGTAATCTATTCTGCTATTCTTCTCTGTCAAAACCTGCGCTGATGCTATGTCAGTTATGATAAGGTTTTCGAGAGCGGATTTATTCTGCCCGTCTTCCTTTATCAGCCCTGTTATATAAATTACTTTTTCCTTACCGTTTATCAGAACTGTCAGAGAATCTCCTGAAGTTTTATTTAATTTTTTTAAACTTTCTTCTGAGAGAATAACCGAGTTTGGCTTTGTAAGAAAGTCTTTCAGTCCGCCGTCAACAGATACTTCTTTCTGCGAAAGATAATCTCTGAAAGGACGCTCTGCAAAAAGATCAATTCCTAAAAGTTTATAAACTCTTTTTGCGGAATTGCCTGTATCCTGAATGCTTATGTAAGATTCAATAACAGGAGCAATATTTCTGAAACCTTTTTTTATTCTTAAATATGTATAAAGCGAATCGGGAATTCCTTCCGAAGTTCCTGTGATCTGATGAGTAGCTTTGCCGGCGACGGCATTCAGAGAAAGATTAAAAGCTTTGGACGAACTGAAATTGGCAATGTCAATTGATACGACGATCGCAACTCCCATCGCTATTCCGAGAATTGACAATCCGAACTGCCAGGGATGTTTGAATAAGTATCTTAAGCTTGATTTTGTAAGACTATTCAATCAGGGATTCCTTTTGCATTTCAGTGATCTTTCCTTCTTTCAAAGAAATAATTCTGTCAGCGAGTCCGATCACATCCTTACTGTGAGTAACCATTATCATTGTTTTACCTTTTTTCTTTACAACTCTGTCAAGCAGATCAATTATCTGAAGACTTGTTTCGTAATCAAGATTTCCTGTCGGCTCATCTGCAAGAATAATATCCGGATTATGAATCAGAGCACGTGCAATTGATATCCGCTGCTGTTCCCCTCCTGAAAGTTTATCGGGATAAGTATCAGCCCTGTCAAGCAAGCCAACTTCTGTAAGGATAGTATTGATTTTATTTTCCTGATCATCGGCATTGTTCAGTTCAAGCGGAAGCTGCAGATTCTCTTTTACGGTCAGTGTCGGTATTAAATTAAAGAACTGAAAAATGAAACCGATTTTTTTCCTCCGGATCAGAGTTCTTTCTTTTTCGGAAAGCTTTGTAATGTCAGTTTTGTCAATGGTAACAGAACCGCTGTCAGGAACATCAATTCCGCTTATGATATTCAGCAATGTTGATTTGCCGGAACCGCTTTTGCCGAAAAGAATTATGATCTCGCCATCAGGAATGTATAATTCAAAATTGTTTAATACGCTATGCTTTGTATTGCCTTCAAAATAATTTTTGCTGACGCTTTTTAGTTCAACCATTACTTGTGATCTTAATTTTGTTACAAATAAAGCGACAAAATTTTCAAAAGAATAGTTACTAATTTGGTAATTCAGACCTTATAAAAATTATTAAAGGACGTTGTCAGGAAAGATCAGTACCGGGATTAAATACTTACTTTTTTTCTATCCGTTTTTTTTTCTGATTTTAAATTAAGTTTTAATTTAAATTTCAGAGCTATATCATTCATTTTAAGGGTGATCCATGACTTTCCAATAAATACTTTTGTTGAAATCAGGAACTGAAGATCATTTAGATTTTTTAAAGTCGGTGATTGGTTCAGTTTTAGTAATAAAGAAATTGCTTTGCAAAATTCATTGGAGTAAACGCGAAGCAGATCCTGTACTGTGTGTTCTTTTCTCAGATACTCTTTAAATTTTTTAAGTTCTGCATGACATTCTACAATATCTTTCAACTCAAACAGTACCTTAAGTTTTAAAATAAAGATATCTATAAAATTGTACGGATTTCTCTTTTTAATTTTGCTTAACAGATCATTGCATAACAAATATTTTTTCTCATGAAAAGATAAAATAGCTAAACCCATATTGACATAATCATCTCTGATATCCACCGGCAGCTTAGAGCTGTATTTTTTTATAAAGTTTTTTACCCATATATATTTTCCCAGATTTATCGCGATAATCAAAATATCGCGGAATGAGTTAATTTGTAAATCTTTATATTCTATATCTTCAGTAAGTCCTTCTTTAAGTTTCTTATTTATTAAAAAAAATAATTCTTTAGCTGCACCCGGTATATTGTGATTAATTCGTTCAATTATAATGTCAATCATATAATTATAGAACTTTGCTTTATTTTCTTTTGAGATTGAGTTTAATTCATTGAAGAATATCCTTTTTGCATTGATATAATTATCGTTATTTTCCGGATCAATCTGACTTAAATAGATCAGATACAAAAATTTAATTGTATGGTAAATTTTATCCGGTGATTTGGATGTTCTGGAAAAAATCAAAAGGATTTTTTTAAAATTAAATTCTGAAAAGATCTCTTCAACAAGGGATTCTGAATTTATTGTTTTTGTAAGTTTTAAATCTCTTGTCTGGATCAGATGATCAAGCAATTCGATTAAATAGATTCCTGTACTGATCTTAAAAGAATCATTGAATTTCGCTGCATATTTTTTGGAATTTGAAATTACCCTTAAATGGTCCAGATAAATATTTTCAATCTGAGAAATGACACTATAATAATTATTTATGATTGGTTCTTTTGTGATCTCAGAAAATATATTTTCGATATTTTGCTCTATAGGAATGGACAGATTTCTCTTATGATATTCTTTTAATACCAGATATTTGTGAAGGAGTCTGTCTGACTCTGCTGACTTTATTGCAAGAAATTTATCGGCAAGTAAATGCAGTTCGGAAAGCCGGTTCCATCTTGTTCTGCTTATGTTAACTTCAGGAATATCTACAATTCCCTTATCATTTATAATCAGTGAGGACAAAATCCTGTTATAATTTCTTTTATTGCCATTCAGACCAATTTTGATGAATATACTGAATTCATTTCTTTCAGTTTCCGTAAATGAATTATATACAGTAAGGAATTTTATATTTTTTTTTCTTTTAGCACTTATCATATATGTGGGATAATTGATAAATTAACTTAATATTGATATTTCAAAATACAAAATAAAGAATGCATGTGGGTAAGTTACTATTTGTGAAAGGTTTTTATAATGCATGCTTTTTTATATTTTATATTAATCAAAAAAGTTATTCAAAGTGTAAAACTGTAATCATAGTTAAGTGAACATATGATAGTTTTGAAAGTACAAAATTATTGACATCTGATTGATTCAATACTGCAAAGTATAAATATCCGGTGGTGTATTTTATCTTTAGTTTTTTAAACTTATATGAAAAA
The DNA here is from genome assembly GCA_016709315.1 of Ignavibacteria bacterium. GTDB lineage: Bacteria > Bacteroidota > Ignavibacteria > Tepidaquicellales > Tepidaquicellaceae > JAEUSI01. The sequence continues at coordinate 435,513 of JADJMZ010000003.1, read as the reverse complement.
CAATTTACCCGAAAAAATCTCTGCTGAACTGATCATGAATAGTTTGCCCGGGATTATATATATTTTTAACAAAGAAAGGCGTTTGATTGCCTGGAATAAAAGAGTCGAGGAAGTTTATGAATATTCATCAGATGAACTATCTGATAAACATATTCTGGATTTTGTAGATTTTGATGACCGTGAAAAAGTTGATTTAAGCTTTCAAAAAATTTTCGCAGACGGATATGAGGAAGTTGAAATTAATGCCTTATCTAAGTCCGGAAGAAAGATACCACATCTGGGCTCAGGTAAACTGTTAAGAATTGATGGAGAAGAATATTTGATATGTTCAGGTACCGATATCAGTGAGATTAATTCACGAAAAAAAACCGAAGAGTGTAATGAGCTTTTACCGGCAGAAAATATTTATTTAAATGAGAAAGATAAACTTAGTGCGAAGGAGTTTGATATTATTGGAGAAAGTGATGCACTAAAATATGCTCTCTTTAGAGTTGAGCAGGTTGCATCTACGGAAGCTTCAGTGCTGATTCTGGGAGAAACCGGTACAGGGAAGGAATTAATTGCCAGAGAAATTCATAAAAAGAGCAAAAGGAGTAACAAGCCGTTTATTAAAGTAAATTGCGCATCCATTCCTGAAAACCTGATCGAAAGTGAATTGTTCGGACATGAAAAAGGCGCTTTTACAGGTGCAGTTGAAAAAAGGATCGGGAGATTTGAACTGGCTGACGGCGGAACAATTTTTTTAGATGAGATAGGAGAATTACCTTTAGCTCTTCAGCCAAAACTTCTTCACATTTTACAAAATGGTGAATTTGAAAAAATCGGAAGTTCCAGAACAATTAAAACTGATTTCAGAATTATCTCAGCGACAAATAAAGTTCTTGAAGATGAAATTATAAAAGGAAAGTTCCGTAACGATCTTTTTTACAGGTTAAATGTTTATCCGATCACAGTAGCTCCTTTGAGAGAAAGAAAATCTGATATAATTCTTCTGGCAGAATATTATACTAAATTCTATTCTGCGAAATTTAACAAACCTATAAAGGGAATATCTAAACAATCTATTCAGCAAATGATAAATTATTCCTGGCCCGGGAATATACGTGAACTCGAAAATATTATTGAGAGAAGTATAATCACATCGCAAAATGATATTCTTAACATAGAAAATCTAACGCCTGACAATTCAGTCCTTTGCGAAGATACAGACCTCGAAGCGCTTGAAAAAAGACATATTTATAAAATACTTGGAAAAACAAACTGGAAGATCTTTGGTAATGATGGCGCTGCTTCTATACTAAAAATCAATCCTGAAACACTCAGATCTAAAATGAGAAAACTGGGTATCAAAAAAAATTTAAACTGAACAATATATAGTTTTATTTAACTTCCAAAGTTAAATTTAACTATCCTCACATTTCAATCCTTTTATATTTCATCAAAACAACAAAAATTAATCATTCAATGTCTGGCACACTTTATGAATCATTAATAAATAATTAAATAAAAGTTACAAGTTTTCAATAGTTAATCAATTATGGAATCTGTACTTATAACTGCTAATATTGATGCCAATAAACGTTCTGAATTTTATCAGGTAATGGAATCGCTGAAAAATTTAGTTAAAGGATATTGCAATGATTTTGAAACAATAATTTCTGACAAAAACCGCATATACATCCAGATCAATTTTGATAAAAAGGAAGATCTGGAAAATAATTTTAACAATAAAGAATTTAATATGCTTAAGGGCACAGTCAGAAGTTTATGCAAAAATATTGTCATTAAGATCAATGGTGTCATAGATAAATAATCAGATATAAACAATAAGCAAAAAACTTTTTTAACCAAAAAACAAAAATCATGAAAAAAATTTTTCTCTTTTTATTCTTTGCAGGATTTATTTCCAATTCTTTTGCTCAAAACAGTACATTGGAAATATACGGGCATGTAATGACAGATGCAGGATATCAGATCAATACTGCAGATCCGGATTGGTTTGATGTTATGCGGGTAACTAAACTTCCCGCATTTCCCGGCCAGTTTGCTCCTGATGGCAAGACATTTTTCAGTGTAAGACAAACCCGTTTCGGAGTCAAATCAAACACACCAACTAAAATAGGTAATTTATTCACTCAGTTTGAATTTGAATTATTTGGTACAGGCGCAGACGCCGGTCAGACGACATTTCGTCTGAGACATGCTTACGGACAGATCGGCAAATTCGGTGCAGGTCAGTACTGGAGTCCATTCATGGACGTTGATGTTTTCCCGAACACACTTGAATACTGGGGACCATCAGGAATGGTATTTTTCAGAAATCTTCAGATAAGATACATGCCATTAATGGAAGGCAATACTAAACTTACATTTGCTCTGGAAAGACCCGGCGCAAGCGGTGACGGAGGTATTTATGCAAACAGAATAGAGCTGACAAGTATAAAACCACAGTTCTATCTTCCTGATTTTTCTGCAGAATGGAGACAATCAGGAGATTTTGGATATGTAGAATTAGCCGGTATTTTAAGAAGCATAAAATGGAGAGATACGAATCCCGATACATTATCATTTGACGGAAGCGCACTTGGGTGGGGATTAAATCTGAGCTCGAATCTTAATGTTACTAAAAATGATGTTTTGAGATTGCAAGGTGTTTATGGAGAAGGAATTGAAAATTACATGAACGATGCTCCTGCAGATATTGGAATTGATACATCTTTTGAAGGTAAATCAAAAGGCAGACCTGTTAAAGGTGTTCCACTGCCGATTTTAGGAGTCGTAGCATTCCTTGATCACAACTGGAGCAGTAAATTCAGCAGTTCTGTTGGATATTCATTGGAGAAGATCGAAAATTCAGACGGACAAGCAGCTAATGCATTCAAATCAGGTCAGTACGCTATCGCTAATCTGCTTTATTATCCTGTAAAAAATGTAATGGCAGGTGTTGAATTTCAGTGGGCTGAAAGACAGGATCTGAGCGGATTTAAATCGCACGATTCAAAAATTCAGTTTTCTTTCAAATACAACTTTTCAAGAGTATTCAAATTTGATTAATTCCTAAAAAACATAAATTAAATAAATCATGAAAATACAAAACAAAAAGATATTTATTAGATTTCTGATTTCAGTTTTAATGGTTTCATTCATACTGACAAATTCTTCATTTGCACAAAAGAATGACCTGCTTACAAAATCTAATATAGAAACTGTTGTCAAAGAAGCTTATAACAAATTCAAGGATGTAAAAGAAGGCGCTAACGCAGACTACATTAAAGAACTTGCAAATGTAGATCCAAACATATTCGGTATTGCGCTTGTTACTGCCGATGGCCAGGTTTACACTTCCGGTGACATTGAATCAATGGTTTCAATTCAAAGCGTTTCAAAAGTATTTACTATGGCTAAAGTTATTGAGGAACAGGGATCAAAAGCTATACAGGATAAGATAGGTGTAGATGCAACAGGCGAAGTATTCAATTCTATTGTTGCTGTTGAAAGAATGAGAGGTAAAGAAATTAATCCTCTTGTTAATCCGGGAGCTATTGCTTCAACAAGTCTTATAAGCGGTAATGACTCTGCATCAAAATGGGCAAGCATATTAAAAGTTCACAGTGATTTTGCAGGACGTGATCTGGAGATAAATATGCCTGTTTACATCAGCGAAGCCGGAGATAATCTGCGCAATCAGGCAATTGCTCATCTGCTATTTGCATACGGCAGAATGTACTTTGATCCAGTGCAGGCAACAGATATTTATACAAAACAATGCGCCATTAATGTGAATGCTAAAGATGCCGGAATTATGGCAGCAACACTGGCAAATGGCGGAAAAAACCCGGTAACAAAAAAAGTTGTAGTTTCTCCTGAAACAGTTGAGTACACACTTCCTGTTATGTCAACAGCCGGACTATATGACGATTCAGGTATCTGGTTTTATAACGCAGGTGTTCCGGCAAAAAGCGGAGTTGGCGGGTGCTTAATTGCAGTTGTACCGGGTAAATTCGGTATTGCTGTTATTTCTCCGCCGCTTGATAAAGCAGGCAACAGTGTTAAAGGACAACTTGCTATAGAATATATTATTCAACAGTTAAAGGTCAATCCATATTTGATAGAACCTAAATAGCTTTAACTGCAATAATAGCCGGTAGTTTTTACTGCCGGTTATTATTGTAATATAATTTTCTAAGTGAATTTGTAAAATTTTTAACTTATCAAATAATTATTTAAAAAGTACAATTGAAATTTAAAAAAGTTATTTAAATCAGAATGGTCTTGATACGAATTAATCAAGAATATTTTTAATAACGTTCATTCACTTTCAAAAATTGATTTTGTTTTGAATAGTTTAATGAGTTAAATATTTCCAAATAAATTATCAGATAAAAATGAAAAAAATATTATCAGTAGTTATTTTCATTTATTTAATATTTGCATTAATTTCCCTGAGTGCAATTAATGAGAATGCAAATGCACAGGATGTTCCGCCTGCAGACGATTCAGTTACAACAAGCAAAGTTCCCGGGATTGACAGTAATTACATTCCGGGAAACGGATTCGATATAGTAAAAGGCAAACTTGGTTCATTAAATTTCGGCGCCTACGGTCTTTTCAGATATATAAATCAGCTTCCTGCCACACAGTCATATGTTGATCACCTCGGGAATAACAGGAATATAGATACCCGGAATGACTTTCAGATGCAAAGAGTCATGTTATTTTTCCGGGGATATTTTTTGAATCCCAAATTATTGTATAACTTAACTGTCTGGACAGTAAATGCTACAAATCAGATTGCTTTAATTGGAGGTATTACTTATAAATTCGCAAAACAATTTAATCTTAATGCCGGCTGGGGAGCTTTACCTGGAACACGCTCAAATCATTATTCACATCCGTTCTGGCTGGCTCCCGACAGAATATTAGCAGATGAGTATTTCAGACCTTATTTTACTCAGGGAATGTGGGCAGACGGTGAAGCATTACCCGGATTGTTTTATACAGCAATGATTGGTAATAACTCAAGTAATCTTGGCGTAAGCGCTGTGAATCTGTCACGCAGTCTGGCATCAAGCGCCAGCATTGACTGGAGACCAACTACAGGGGAATTCGGGAAGTATTCTTCGTTTTCAGATTATGATGAGCATACGAAAGTCGCTACTAATTTCGGGACTGCATTTACACATTCGCGTGAAAACCGTTTTACTCAAAACATAGATGACTCTCCGGTTAATACAGGAATCCGTCTTTCTGATGCATTGAATTTGTTTCAAATCGGAGCTCTTGCAAAAGATGTTACTGTTCTGGAAGCAGATTATAATATGGTATCTGCAAACGCCGGCATTAAATACAAAGGATTTTTTCTTCAGACAGAATGGTATTCACGGACTCTGAATAAATTCACTGCTACAGGACCCGTTCCTGTTACAGCTCTGCTTGATCAGGGATTTTATGTTGCGGCTTCTTATATGGTAATACCAAAGTGGCTGGAATTATATACTGTAGGATCTCAGATCTGGGGACATTTTAATAAATCAAATGAAATTATCGGAGGTGTAAATGTTTTTCCATACGGGAAATGGTATATGAAGCTTAACGCGCAGGTAATAGTTGTTAACCGTTCGACTGTCAGCAGTACATTTGGATATTATGTAGGAGGATTAAAAGGAACTGTTTTATCTTTTGCAGCTTCAATTTTCCTGTAATCCGGATTCGGAGTTTAAGATCATAAATTTTTCAGATTTAATTTTATTAATCACAAGAAATATATTTTATAAAATTTTAATTTTTTCAAATGTCAGAAACTCCATCTTATAAAATATTCAGTAAAAATTTCATCATAACTTTTATTTTACTTTTTACATCAAATTTCTGCTACTCACAAAAAGATGCCGTTTATGATAATTATGAAGTCTGGGATGCCCATTATCATTTTATAAATTATATTCAGGAAGGAAACACAATTCAGGATGTGCTGGAACTTATGGGAGATAAAGTAGGCAGATGCACGTTGTTCGGACTTCCGTTACAGCAGATGTGGTCATACGGAAATTCCGGAAATGAAGCTCCGAAGTATTATCTCGATACAGATGCGCCTTTATATTATTATTCATTTACGGATGCTTATACGGCGATGCAGTACCTTTCTCTGACAGAAGAACAGAAAAAAAGGATCGATCCTATGATTATAGGTTTCAATCCGGCTGACATGTATGCAGCAAATCATATTAAAAGAGTTCTTCAGACTTTTCCCGGTGTGTTTTCAGGAATAGGCGAATTCTCTATTCACAAGGAATTCGTCTCTTCTAAAGTGGCTGGCGAAGTTGCGAGTCTGCTGAATCCGGCTTTGGACAGTATATTCAGTTTCTGCGCTGAGACAGGACTAGTTTCCATATTGCACAATGATATTGATAAGCCGTTTCCAAAATCTTATACACTGAGCTATGTCACTGACCTGACAAATGTTTTCAGAAGACATCCTGATGCATCTATCATCTGGGCTCATATAGGAGTTGGCAGGATAGTTAATCCGCTTAAAGACATGGCAAAAGTAATAAGGGATATGTGTGAAGATCCTACTCTGAGTCATGTAAATTTTGATATCTCCTGGGATGAAGTAGCTAAGTATATATTAAAAAATGACACATCTTTACAAATTTCTGCAAATCTGATCAATGACTATCCTGACAGATTTCTTTATGGCAGCGACAATGTCGCATCGCCTGATCAGAAAACTTTTCTGAGTGTATATAATTTGTATCAGCCGTTATGGGATAAACTTACTCCTGAAGCAAGAGAAAAGATAAAGAAAGGTAATTACAGAAGATTGTTTGATAATGCAAAAGCAAAAGTAAGAGAGTGGGAAAAAGCAAATCCTAAATAATTATATTAGTGGATTCGCTCATTTCATAGACCCCCGCCTGAGTTGCCCTTTCAGACTTTTCAGGCGGGCTTTTTATATATTAATTCAATATATTTAGTTTATTCAAGTGTTATAATACCCACTTTTTATTTTCAAATAATTAATTTCTCAATTTTTTAATTTTTTAATTGATGATCAGACAATAAATAATAATTTTTTCATTAACAACATCTTGCATCTCGGGTAATTAATTAATATATGAGATTAAACATACTTAAAATTTTCTTGAACAATTTCAATTCAGTAGTGTCTCAAAACTAATTTTTATCGCAGAGTTTCAAAGACGCAGAGGTTTTATTTTTACATATATGTCTCTGTGTCTCTGCTTGCCTCGCTGTGCGGGTGACTCTGTGTTGATTTTTTCAGTTACGGGCTGGATATACGAATTTGGCTTTAGATAATAATGCTTATTCGTAAGCTGACTTGAATTGATTTCAAAGTCTTATAAGACTAATTTTAAATTAATCACTTTTACATTAACATCATTATATTTTTTAAATTTAAGAATTAATTAAATTGGAAACAACCAAAGTTGATATATTAGCATTCGGCGCGCATCCCGATGATGTGGAATGCTCTGCTGCCGGTGTAATACTTAAACATATTGCAATGGGCAGAACAGTTGCGATCGCTGATCTGACTGCAGGTGAAACAGGTAATTACGGAGACGCTGAAAGCAGAAAACACGAAGCTGAATCCGCATCAGAAATTCTGGGAATAAAATACAGGGAACAACTGGGATTACCGGACGGAGCGCTTGAAAACAATGAGACAAGCAGATTGAAACTTATTTACGCCATAAGAAAATACCGACCGGAAATTGTACTTTGCAATGCAGTGTATGACCGGCATCCCGATCATGCCGTTGCAGCAAAACTTGCAGCAGATGCCTGCTATTTATCAGGTCTTAAAAAGAAAGAGACTTTTATTGACGGAGTTGCTCAGGATGCCTGGAGACCTAAAGCAGTTTACCATTATGTGCAGGACTTTTTATATCGAACCTGATTTTGTAACAGATATCAGTAAATATATGGATAAAAAATTGAGGCAATACTTGCATTCAGATCACAGTTTTCAAAATCTGAAATCTCTAAACCAAATTCAAATCTTGGCCTGATAGACCATATAAAAAGTACGAACAGCTTATACGGCAGTCACATCAACGCCGCTTACGCTGAAGGCTTCACTGTTAACAGATATATAGGAGTTAATGATCTTTTTCAGATAATCTGAATGAATCACTTTTATTCTGAACTATCTGATCTACTTCATTCGGACAATAACCAACTACTCCAAACCCAATCCCATTAGTTAAGAGAGTTATCTGATCTTCTAAACAAAGTTGACTAATAAGAATATTTTCGTTTCAAGGCACAAAAACTTAAAGAAATAATGAAGAATTAAAAAACTTCGATACTTTCCATCAAACCTGTATCTTTTGACATCAAACTTATGTCTTTTGACATCAAACCGGTGTCTTTTGACATCAAACCACTGACACTTGTCATCAAACCACTGTCACTTGTCATCAAACCACTGACACTTGTCATCAAACCACTGACACTTGTCATCAAACCACTGACACTTGTCATCAAACCCGTGTCACTTGTCATTTAACCCGTGTCACTTGTCATTTAACCCGTGTCACTTGTCATTTAACCCGTGTCACTTGTCATTTAACCCGTGTCACTTGTCATTTAAGCCGTGTCACTTGTCATTTAAGCCGTGTCACTTGTCATTTAAGCCGTGTCACTTGTCATTTAAGCCGTGTCACTTGTCATTTAAGCCGTGTCACTTGTCATTTAAGCCGTGTCACTTGTCATTAAACCCGTTGTCTTTGTCTTCAAACCAGTGCCAATTGTCTTCAAACCAGTGTGTGTATTTTTCCAAAGCTGTAAACTGTCTCAAATTCAAAAAAAAGATTTTACCACAAAGTCTCCATGTCTCAAAGAATCTTGTTTTGAATGTTTTTCCTTTGAGTCTTAGAGAGATAGAGGTTATTCCTTTATTTTCGGACAGTCTGTGGGGCTTGGGAAAGAGGAGGGCTTGCCTCGCTGAAAGCGCGAATATTCTGTAAATCAAAGATTACATAAGCGCCTCTATTTTTCCGCTCCGCCACTTCTTCTCTTTAGTATTATTCATACTTTGCAATTCTTTGGAAAGTTTTTTTATTTTAGACTTATCTGTTTTAACGGACAACCTTAACATTACTTTGAAATACTTAACGAAATTCATTAGATTAACTTTATGAAAATCGCTTAACTGTTTATTACCTGTAATGTAATGTCTGAAACTGTCTGCTACGGCAAGGGCTGAATCTAAATGTCCGATCATATAAAATATCTTGGCTTTCAGAATATAAATATCAACTGTAACAGGCAGCGATGCGAATTTGATCTTTTGAATATGTTCAAGTGATCCCTCATAATTCGTTTTATAAAACATCAGATGTGCGTAACAGTAATGATTAACATTTATTCTCAATTCTTCATTTACCAGATATATTTTTTCTTTAATGAATTTTTCAACCCAGTCAAATTCATTATTTTTCAGAGCCGAAGAAAGTATTAATCTGAGATCAAGCAGTGTCAGACCTGTCGTTCCGTCTAAACTAAACAGATCATTTTCCAGCATCTTCTTGTAATTTTCAAATAATTCCTTATTCATGTCTTGTATACTTTTCACATTCTGAATAATGCAGAATACATTTAGTCTCTGAAGATAAAAGTATAGCATTTGCCTGCTTAGTTTTCCTGAATTTTCAATGATAAGCGTTTTAAGATTCCTGTATGCCTTAAAATCTGATTCAGGAGGGTTCATTTTCATATCATAAATTAACATATCTAAAAAAAGTATTCTCTCCTTGTTTACTTTGGAAGATGAGTTCTTCAGTTCCTTTACATATTCTTCAATTCTAATTTTATCTGCCAGCAAAGACAGCTTATCTGCTTCATCATGATTGTTGAAAGATATTTTATCAGTATTAATTTGGTTAATAATGGAGTTAGTATTAAAAAGATAATAATCTGTCAGATTATTGTATGAGTTAACAAGATCTTCATTATGAGAATTAACAATATTTTGAGCTGACTTATGATTATCTTTAACTGTACAGAGCAGATGTTTCAGCAAAGAACTCTCCGCATCTATTTCACGGATGAAAGATTTTTCTAATTCTTTTAGTTTTCTGGAATAAACTTCATTAAGATCTCTTTTTGAAAGTTGAATTAATACATTCAATTCTCTTTTATTTTTTTCCGACCGGATCTGAACAATATTCAGATATTCTTCCGCGAGTTTATTTATACGCGAAAGATATTTTCTGAATATCTTGTCATCATACTTTTTCCCTTTATTGACAACGGAAAAAAGATATTCTTTTGTAAGAATTTTATCGGAGAATTCCGGATAAAACTTTATTAATTCGATGAACAGTTTTATTATAGTAGTGTGGTTGTTAAAGAAAGGCGAGTTTAACATTTTTTCAAATTCATTTATCTCTACCGGTGAAAACCTTTTAAGTATTTTCACAATGGTAAAATGAGTTATTCCTTTATTTTTATGCGGGATAATATGAGTCACAATTATTCTGAAATATTTCTATAATTAAGCTGAATAGTAAGTAATGATTTAATTAATGAAAACTGCTATACAAATATTAGGTTCACAACTATGAAAAATTTTCCATACAAACTCAGCCTATAGGTGTTGATATTTCAAACTATAAATATGATTTTACACGACTCTTAAATTTATTGTTCAAACTTTATTGCCAATAAAGTTTAATCTGAAATTCCCCGAAATATTCATTAATAAAATTGCTCAAGTGGATTTTTCTTAACAGCATAATCCATATGTGTAAAAATAATTATAAATATTTTGTAAGGAATCTTAGTTTAAAATAAATTTTCGATAATTATAAACTCTTTAAAAAAATATTTATCAACTAAACTAAACAAAAATCAAATCATGAAAAAACTCAAATCTGTACTATTTGTCGTTTTAGTTTCAATCATTTTCACATCCTGCACAAGCAGTCTTGGAGATATCGGAAAGACAATGGCTCTGGTAAATTCTCTTGAAAAGATGGGTATATCTCCAGATGCAGCAATAGGCGGCATAGGCGGCATATTGTCTTTAGCACAAGGTAAGCTTGATCCGGCAGATTTAAGTAAGGTTATGAGCGCTTTCCCGGATTCTAAAAATATTATGAAAGAAGCAAAAAAACTCGGCGTCGGCAACGTAACTAATATGGCAGATCTCGGAAAAACATTTTCAAAACTCGGGATGAAACCAACTGATGTGGTTAAATTTATTCCCGAAGTAACAAAGTATGTAGGATCAAACGGCGGATCCGGTGCAGGCGATATCATAGGCGGCTTGCTGAAATAAGCTGAACCAAACATGCCCAACATAGTAATCATTTTAATAGTAATTTAAAAAAATCAAGAAAAACATTTTCAAAATTGTTTTGGTAATATTTTTAGCAGTTTGTACATAAATTAAAAGCAAGTGTATTTATCTGCTGATTACTGTGTTCGCGAAGCAATTACATTAGTTTTTCCTAAAGGAAATAATTTTCTAAATTTAAAAATTATGAAACTAAAAAATCTAATTCCTTTTTGTCTGCTTGTTTTGACAATTTCAGGTTGTAACAATTCGCCAAAACTTCTCTTATAAATACTGCCGACGCTATTTATTTCGGCGGCGACATCATTACGATGGAAGGCGACAGCCCAAAATATGCAGAAGCTGTTGCAGTAAAGAACGGCAAAATAGTTTTTGTCGGGAAGAAAGCTGATGCAGAAAAACTCAAAGGCGACAGCACTAAAATGAATGATCTAAAAGGCAAGACAATGCTTCCGGGATTTTTAGATGCGCACAGCCATTATATAAATTCATTGCTCGTAGCCAATCAATGTATGTTATATGCTCCTCCTTCAGGACCTGCAAAGGATGTAGAAAGTATTATTGCAGAATTGAAAAAATTCGCCGGTGAACGCAAAGTTCCTAAAGGTGAATTAATAATTGGTTACGGATATGATGAAAACGTAATGCCGGGAGGCAAATTATTAAACCGGGATGATCTTGATGCAGCTTTTCCGGACAATCCTGTAAGAGTTGATCATGTATCTATGCACGGATGTGTATTAAATAGTCTTGCTTTGAAAAAATACGGATTCAGTTCCGAGACAAAAACTCCGCCCGGGGGAATTATAGTGCGTAAGCCGGGAACAAATGAACCGTATGGTTTAATCATGGAAACTGCTTTTTTGCCGGTAATGGAAAAATCGGAATCTATGACTCCTGCTCAGGAAATTGAATGGACAAGAGCAGGACAGATGCTTTATGCTCAGGCAGGAATTACAACTGCCCATGAAGGAGCAACACATCTTCCTCAGTTGCAGACTATAAAACAAGCTTCTGATGCGGGATCAAATATTATTGATGTGATTGCATACCCGTTTATTACAGATGTGGAAAATATTCTTAAAGAATTCCCTCTTGCAAGCTGGGGTAAATATAATAACGGATTTAAAATTGGCGGTGTAAAAATTACCATTGACGGATCGCCTCAGGGAAAAACTGCTTACTTTTCAAGTCCTTACCTTACCGGCGGTCCGGGAGGTGAAAAAAACTGGAAAGGCGAGCTTACATTTCCGCAGGATATGGTAAATCAGATGGTCAAAAAAGTTTTTGAAATGAATGTACCGCTTAATCTGCATTGTAACGGCGACGCTTCAATAGATGCATTTCTGACTGCGTATGAGTATGCCCGCAACGGAGACTTAAGCAAACCATGGAATGTTACTACCATTCACTCGCAGTTTATGCGCAAAGATCAGATGGCTAAGTTTGTAAAATATAATATTCGTCCGTCCTTCTATACACTTCATACTTATTATTTTTACGAAGCGCATCTAAATAACCGCGGTTTTGGACAGGCAAATTACATTAGTCCTGTGCGCGATGCGATTGATAATGGAATGAAACCAACAAATCATACTGATTTTGTCGTTGCGCCTTTAGATCAGATGATGATGCTTTGGTCTGCCGTAAACAGAATTTCCAGAGCCGGAGTTAGAGTCGGACCTGATCAAATCATAAAACCTTATGAAGGTCTGCAATGCATGACTATTAATGTTGCAAAGCAATATGAGGAAGAGAATTCGAAAGGAAGTCTTAAAGAAGGTAAACTTGCAGACTTAGTTATACTTGATAAGAATCCTCTTAAAGTTGATCCAATGGAAATCAAGAACATTAAAGTAGTCGAAACCATAAAGGAAGGAAGTACTATCTTTCCGGCTCCTGCCGGCGGATTTAAACCTGTAAAAGTTTCAGACGCAGCCAAAACATATTCATGGACTGCACATGTCTGCGATATGGCCGGTATTAACCAGGCTGCAAACAAAGTGTGGACGCTTACGACATTTAACGGAAATCAAATCGATATGCAAAAAGCGCCAACAATGAAGTTTGAAAAAGGTAAACTCTACTTATTCGGCAGCATTAACAGCATGACTGCAAACTGTGCTCTGGTTGACAACAGTGTGATACTGGATTCAGTGGTCAGTACTAAGAAGACCGGTGATCCAATAGTCATGGAATTTGAAAGCAGTATTAAGAAGACACTGGCTACCGTTGACGAATTTAATGTCTCCGGCAATGAACTGACACTGTCCAGTAAGGGAACAGTGGTCGCCAAATTCCGCTCAGGGCAGTAAGAAATAATCCGTTGAAAGTTGATCCGATGAAAATCAAAGATATTAATGTAACAGAGACTATTAAAAACGGGAAGTCAATTTATAAAAAAAATAGTTTGATTAAAAAATAAATCCTGACTTATATTTTCTAACAGTTCAGATTTACTAAATCGTGATTTATAATTCAAAACCCTCTTCCGTCAATGCGGCAGAGGGTTTGTGTTTTTCAATTTAATCAATGGAGATATTTTAATGTTATAATAATTTTTCCATAGATTGTTTCTCAATCCTTAAATGTTTTCCTTTTAAAAACATATAAATCTATAAATTGAATTTTCATTTTTATTAAATTATTTTGAAAAATACAAATGTGAATTACGGTATTTCAATTTCAACCCCAGGAAACTTCTGATTTTTGGAAATTCATTTTAATTCTGCATTTTTAAACTCTAACCTCTTTCTTGATGACTTTAAAAAGTTTTAGAAATAATTTCATTCTGGTATGTGCCTGCATTTTTTTATTTACTTTAGCAGCATATTCTCAGACGGATACAGCTATAAAGAAGAATGATGTCAAAGCTGAATCTGATTCAATTGCAGCCAAACTGGATCGTTTAAGAGAGATCGGGGAAAAAGCCATACAGCAGGTTGTTTCAGAAAATAAAGAAAAACAGATTAATTCCAGACAACTGATTATTTTAGACGAACTTGAAAAAGAATTAAATAAAGTTAATGAATACTTTAAAAGAGGAATTGATACTGTATCTATAAATCAGGAAATAAAATTTATTGAGGAACAGTTAAAAATTGCTAATGAAGGAATTTTCACCGGAGAAATTGAAATTCAGACATTAAGAAATCTCAACACGTCTTCAATTTTAATAAACGAGATACTTACCAGATTAAATCAAAATAAAAAAAAGACAGAATCTATTCTTGCAGATCTTAATCCGTTAAGAAACGCAATAGATTCTCTGGAAAGTGATACGATCATATTTAAATTCGCTAAGGATACTGCTCTTTTTAAAGGATACCTTGGCAGATTGAATAAATTACTAAAGGTATTAGGTCCGACGGACAGCAGTCTTACTGCAACTATAAAGAATCTCAGGGAAACAGAGAATTATATGGTAAATCTGAGCGGCAATATTAATACAAAATTAGAGCTGATAAACGGTTATAAAGAATCCGCCATTGACAAAGTTTTTTTATCGGAAAGAAAAAATATATATGATCCGGAAGAGAGTAAGGAATCAATTGATGCTAAAGTTAATTATTCTTATGTCAAAGCAAATATGGTGCTTAACTACTATCTCAGAAATAACTTCGGAAAAGTTATTCTCGCCTTTATTTTATTTTTTGCATTAATCTATTTCACATACAAAATAAGAAATCAGTATTATCCGGATAATATTTCTGGTTTGAATGAAACTGCAAAATCAGTATTCGCTCATCCTTTTCTTTCAACTGTATTTTTAAGTTTAACGGTACTTCAATTTATTTTTCCGCATCCCCCTGTTATTTTCTACGGTTTGATCTGGATACTTTCATCTGTTATTTTAACTCTGATTTTATGGAAACACCTTTCAGGATCAGAGCGTATTTACTGGCTGTATCTTTTTACCGCTTTTGTTTTCACATTGACTATAGACCTGATGCTGAAGGTATCACTTATTGAAAGATGGTTTATGATATTCATTGCGTTATCGGGTATTGTTGTTACAATATCTGCTTACAGAAATAACGTTGTACTTCTGAAGAATAAAAATGTCAGATTTATTTTATTTGCAATAATTTTGCTGCTGCTGTCCGGAGGTCTGATATCAAATTTATCCGGAAAATATAATCTTTCCAAGGTTTTAATTACAACAAGTATTTTTGGAGCTTTGACAGCTTTTCTGCTTACCTGGTCTATGATCTTTTTTACGGAATTATTTAATGTTGCATCCGAGACATATAAATCAGAAGGAAATGAAAATTTTCAGAACAAACTTAATAAATATAAATTACGATTTCCTGTATATCTGAAGTTTATACTTTTTGCCGGCTGGTTATTGCTTGTTGCGAGAAATTTATACTTCTATGATTTATTAGAATCAGAATTCATCTCATACATTACTGAAGAGACAGAGATCGGAAATTTCAGCTTTTCCCTGGAGAAGCTTATGCTATTCATATTCATTATTTTTATATCAACAATAATTTCCAAGGCAATTTCTTTTTATGTTGATAAAGCGGATAACTCGGCAAAAGCAAGTTTAAGAGATTCTTCAAAATCCGGAGGACTTAGTAACTGGATGCTTCTTATAAGAATTGGAGTTATAAGTATAGGAACACTTCTGGCGTTTGCAGCAACAGGACTTCCAATCGACAAACTAACAATTATCATAGGATCTCTTGGAGTGGGAATAGGTCTCGGTATGCAGTCAGTTGTTAATAATTTGGTAAGCGGAATAATGCTTGCTTTTGAAAAGCCGTTTAAGATCGGCGACTATATTGAAATCGGCGATGAAGCAGGCAGAATAAAAGAGATCGGCATCCGAAGTTCAAAACTATCAACGGCAGAAGGCGCAGATATTATTATACCAAACGGGGATTTGCTGAGTAAGCATGTCATCAACTGGACATTGAGGAATTCTCAGAAACGCTCGGAACTGATTCTTAATATTAATTATGGAAATAAACTTAATGAAATAAAAACTATCTTTAAGAACATCATGAACAAAAACGAAAACATTGAGAAGTATCCTGAACCGGAAGTTTTGATGCATAAGTTCAGCGGAGGAACTGCAGAGTACAGACTTCTGTACTGGACTTACATTGATCAGGAAGATCAGGTAAAGAGTGAGCTGATAGTTTCTGTTGATGAAGAATTGAAGAAAGCGGGAGTTGAGCTTAGTTCTTAGAATCAAATTTGTAGAGTGAATAATTTTTCTGAAAAAAAATTTGGCTTTAAATATAAAATAATTAATTCAATAAATTAAAAACCTAAAATGAAAACAACTATTTTAATCTTAGCAGCATTTGTTTTATTCGGAATATCCGGATGCAATTCGAATGATAAAAAAATTACAGATGTAAAAAAGGATACATCTTCAACAAAAGAAACTAAAACCATAACTAAAAAAGATACAGCTTATGATGCTGATCCAACTGATACAATTCCCGGCAGCAGGTACGGCATCAACAGCAGTTCAAAACAAACAGCCGATCTGGTTCGCATGACATTGAAAAATAAATTTAAGTCCGATCTTGAAAAGAATCTGATTGACAGTCTCAGCAGAAAATTTATTTTCTTTGAATATGACCTTAATGATGATTCTAAAAAAGAAATTTTCGTCGGGCTTACCGGTCCTTATTTCTGCGGTACAGGCGGATGCTCAATTATGCTTCTGGATAACCAGGGAAATGAAATTACAAATTTTACAGTTTCAGATTACCCTGTTGTGATAGACAACAGCAAATCAAAAGAATGGAAAGATCTTTTTATTCTCAGCGCAGGAAAATATCACATTATAAAATTTGTCGGGAAAAAATATCCTTCAATCCTTCCAGGCAGCCAGAACTGAAAGTACTGCCGGGTGACGGACTTCCAAGAGCGTTGAATTATATGAATGAGCCTTATCCGTGGTTTAAATTCTGAAATATGATTTAGCTCTTGATCATATATTAAGTTAAACGGTAATTTCGAGGCTGACCTCAGCGCAATTCCATCAGGCGTTTCATTAGGAACAGCGGGTTTGATGGAGATATTCAGTAAATAAAATTAGATGCAGATAAAAATTATGGACAAGATAAACATTCAGCATAAACTTTCATTGTTTAATGATCACTGGAATCCTAAGATCATAGGCGAACTGAACGGACAGCACGTTAAGCTTGTAAAATTTCAGGGTGAGTTTATCTGGCATAAACACGAAAATGAAGATGAGATGTTTTATGTCTTGAAAGGAAAGTTCGTAATGGAATTCAGAGATAAGAATATCGAGTTAAGTGAAAACGAGTTTTTAATTGTACCTAAGGGAATTGAACACAGACCTGTTGCAGAAAAGGAAGTTTCGGTTATGCTGTTTGAGCCGGCAGCAACATTAAACACCGGTGACAAAGTAAGCGATCTCACAAAGATTGTTTTAGATAAAATTTAAACATTGCTTCCTGTAATTGAAATTCTGATTTAAGAGTTAACCGTCGGCAGGTATTATATTTTAACACAAATGAATATTAAAATTGCTTTTGTTTTTATATTTCTGGTATTAACAGCAGGTATAACTAACGGAACTTCATTATTAAGAAATGAAATTATTCAAATTTCCGATCTGCATGCTGAAGAAGATCCTTCCTCATTTGATTCTGACGGACCTGTAATTCTGTATAATGAAAATGAAATTCTGAATTACGCTGTCATTCCGGATGGTTCTGATTTTAAAACTGATATCAGAACCGTACGCAGATCTGATACACTGACCTGTAATATAAGCGAAACAGGACAGCAGTTCAGATTCACATTAAAAGATACGATATTTACTGAAAATTGTAATTATGATCTTCCGGAAAAAATGTTTATCATCTCTGATATAGAAGGTGAATTCAGGGGCTTTCAGCTGATATTAAAAGCCGCAGGAGTAATTGATACCAACCTGCATTGGACGTACGGGAAAGGTCATCTGGTTTTTACAGGAGATCTTTTTGACAGAGGATTAAATGTTACTCAGTGTCTGTGGCTGATGTATAAACTTGAAAGTGAAGCGGAAATTCAGGGAGGAAAAGTTCATTTTATTCTTGGTAATCACGAGATAATGAATCTTAAAGGAAAGTTCAGATATGTTAGGAACAAGTATCTTGTTAATGCAGATTCAATGAAATTAAATTATGAAGAATGGTATTCACAGGATTCAGAACTCGGACGATGGCTGAGGAGCAAGAACGGAATTGAAAAGATCGGAGATTATTTATTTGTACATGCAGGTATAAGCAGAAGCTTTCCAAAGGACAAATATTCCTTAAAAGAAATAAATGATAACATCAGGTTATGCATTGACAGGGAATTTGAAAAAGGAGAGTCTCAGAAAGATATTTTTATCGGCAACGAAAGTCCTCTCTGGTACAGGGGAATTGCGGATATGGAGGAAAAGCAGGAAGATATTGAAAATACATTAAATACTTTCAATTCATCTAAAATGATAATCGGTCATACAATAGTTGATGAAATAAAGTATCTGTACGATCAAAAAGTAATTGCAATAGATCTGGAGCATAAGCTGAATTCCGAAAAAGGAATTATGTATGCGCTCCTGTTTGAGAATAAAGAATTTTATGTAATTGATAGTGAAAGAAATAAATCACTGTTGAAATAAAACGATAAATGTAATAACGGAAACTTAAACATTAAGAACTATATTATGCAGACAATTCTTTCAGTTTTAACTTTTGAAATAGGGGTAACTGTACCGGAAAATCTGATTGGAAGAAAATCTTATATATGATTTTGGATTTTACTGAATGAAAAGGTGTTGATGTTTCACAAACGACAGGAAACATGTTTTAAAATGATAACACTCAATTCGATTTATTTTTTGGATTTCAATATTACAACTTCAGCCCCGGCAAGAAATTATAAATTTATGGCGAAATAAGTATTACAGATCTGTTATTATCCACAATAGAAACATCAGTGGCATCTACATAGCCATTACCATTGACATCAGAATTTAAATATCTTCCGGAAAGTCCTTCGTATGAAGCATTATCAACTTCACTCAGATCCGAAGCATCTATTATTTCATCCTGATTAATATCTCCGCTGTAAATGCAATACTTACCGCTTTTCAATTTCAGATTATTTCCAAAGGCCTGTGAAATTGAAGAAGTAAAATCGTAATTATAAAACAAACCATTAATCGTTATAGCTTCTCCCCCTGATTTACTCCATGTTTCAATACAGTTAAAATGTTTTACGACAAAATAATATATTCCCGCCGGAGCATTGTAAAAAGTAAAGATGTTTGAAAAATTTATTGAGTCTATTATTCCTTTCGCACTGTCAATAATTTCATAAGGCAATGCTGCATTTCTCAAATAAACTTTAACAGTATCTTTTCTGGACATCTGATTGAAAACAGGAAAATACATCCCTTCCATCAATAACTTTAACTTTATTCTTAGAAAAGAATTTGTTTTATACAAATATGCTCTTCCTGTATTGTTGCCATAACCGCTTGCACCTGCTAACACATCCGGAAAACCATCGCTGTTTATATCACCTGCCTCAGATACTGATTTACCAAACATATCTCCTGCAGTTTCACCAGTCATTTTTAAATCTGCAATATTATTCATAGAATCGCTGCCAAAGTATATGTAAGCATGTCCGTAAATAGAAGAATTACCGCCGGATGCACCAACGATTACATCAGAATAACCATCATTGTTTATATCTCCGGCTGAAGAAACTGAACATCCGAAATAATTGTACATTTCTTCTCCTGACATAGTTACATCGGCAAAATTATTCATGGGATCGCCGCCGTAAAAAATATATGACCTCCCTTTGAATGCATTAAAACCAATAGCACCGATGATCACATCAGAATAACCATCTCCGTTTACATCTCCGGCTGATGAAACCGAACTGCCTAAATTATCACCAAAAGTTCCGGACATAATAACATCTGCTGCATTATTCATAGATATACCGCCGTAAAAAACATAAGCTTTGCCAATATTTCCGCCATACAAACTTGCGCCTACGATCACATCAGAATAACCGTCTGCATTCACATCACCTGCTGAAGATACTGATTGACCAAAAACACTTCCCGAGACTTCGCCCGTCATAGTAACATCTGAGATATTATCCATGTTATCCCCGCCATAATAAATGTAAGCTCTGCCGATATTGTAAAATGTGTTCAAATCATATTGCCATGCGCCTACTATCACATCAGAATAACCGTCACCGTTAACGTCACCGGCATTTGAAACAGATCCGCCGAAATTATTATTCCCGGCTTCACCTGTCAGAATTACGTCTGCAACGTTATTCATTGATGCACCTCCGTAATATATACATGATCTTCCGCTGGCTCCGTTATAATACTCGTCACCAATTATTACATCGGAATAACTATCTCCGTTTACATCTCCGGCTGCAGATACAGTGTTTCCAAAATAATTACCCGTACCTGTTATAAGTACATCCGGTAAATTATCCATAATTAGTCCGCCATAAAAAATATATACTTTGCCTGTTACTCCGCCATTACCGCTTGCACCTGTAATAACATCATCATAACCATCACCGTTTACGTCTCCTGCATTTGAAACCGATGCGCCGAAGTTAGCATTTATTGAATCTCCATCCATAATAATTAGAGAGTCTGTTTCATAGTAATTAATGTTTTTATTCACGCTTGTATATAGAAATTCATTTGGATATGAATTATTGCGGTCCGGTTGTTTCCTGTATGATTGATTAAAATAAGTTTGAGAACAAAGCGAAGAATTTATTATCAGAAATAAAAATAAATAGGTTTTCATTTTTACCTTCCTGTTTTGTCAAAAGTATAAATTAATATTTTTAATTAAAGGTCATAAATCACGAATAATTTTTGCTTTGGATAAACTTTATTACAATTCAAAGTTTTACGGGTTTTAGTTTTCGTCAGAATCCCTCTGCAAAATTTCCGTACAAATAATCTTTGCATATCCTGTAAATAAATCAAATCCTGCTTTGACAACATATTAGCGCCACTAAAAAATTGAATAGTAAAGTTTTACTGCAATGCATATTTTTGTTAAACACAGAATCAGTCTGCCGGAAGAATATTTTGTTGCAGTGTTTCGCTTTTAAAAGTGATACCCTGAATTTTATTACCGGCATTCTGTAACTTCAAATACAATATTATGGCTGACACACCTTTAACTACAGTAACTTCTGTTTCATCGGGACAAACAACTCAGGCACAAACATTAATAACTGTAACACCGGAAGTGCTTAAAGACATTGAGCACAAGCTGACGGAATGGGACAGTATCTCAAACTGGCTCAGAGTAACACAAATGTCACTGGGAGTAATTGCAATCGCCTGCTCTTTATTCATTACAGCTTTTGCGGGAGCTGATTTTTTAGACGCAGATAGTACAGTGATCAGAATTCTGGCATTCATTACAACTTTATTCCTGACTCTGATGACTTCCTTTAACATCTCTTCAAAAGCAAATAGCAGCCGTAACGCCTGGAGACACCTGAACAAGGCGTTATACAGTTACAAATCAAACAGGATTGACGGTGATGCTTTGATAAAAGCTTATGAAGAGGGCGAAAATATTTTAGGATCGGTGGATTTTAATTTTAACAAGACCGAATCAAAATAAATTAAGTTATTTTGTAAAACAGATTAAACAAATTCAATCAAAAACAAAATAATTTATTAATGAAAGAACTGATCAAAAGGAATATAAACGGCAGGAAAGTTCTGCTTCTCTTTATTCTGACGAATATTGTATATGTGATAATGCTTACAATAACGATCCCGAAAGTAATGAGTTATTCGGGAGGTATGAATTTACCTGACATGATGCCTGCAGGTTACGATGCTGAATATATTAGAAGTCTGTTTAATTCTTTAGGCGAAAAGGGAAGGAACGCCTATTTGTTCATTCAGCTTCCTGTTGACATGATCTATCCTTTGCTTTTTGGAATTAGTTATTGTCTGGTTCTTGCTTATTTTCTGAATAAACTCGGAAAAACAGAAAGCCCTTTATTCAATTTATGTTTTCTTCCGCTTTTTGCAGGGCTCTTTGATTACTTAGAGAACTTTGGAATAATTGCAATGCTGAACAGTTATCCCGGCAATTCTGTCATCCTGACACAAGTCACAAATGTATTTTCAGTCTTAAAAAGTTTATTGACAACCATCTATTTTGTAGTTTTGATAATTTGTTTTATCTTATTTGTGATCCGCAAATTATTTCAGAAGAGTAAATGAAACATCCAATTATGAAGGCAAATCAAGCGATACGGGCAACAAATTTTTTAATATTATTTCATCTCTGAAAATGATAAATGATAAACGTAATATTGTTTCTGTCTTAAATACAAATAATCAGGTTTTGTTTCAGGTAGCTAAATCAATACTGGATGACAATAAGATAGAGTATTTCTCAACAGGAGATGTTTTGAATAATATGGATCCTGTATTATACTGTGCAGAGATAAAAGTATTTGATAAAGATGAGACGGTTGCACGAAAACTCTTAAATAATTTGACAGAGGAAAATATATACATACCCGATAAGGTAAATGAAAAATACCGCCCTTTTGCCGGATATTTAATAATTGGTTCTATATTAATTTTAATCAGTATATTAATTTCAGTAATTTTGTTTTTGAAATGATAACTGACATTATGCGGACTTTTATCTGATTTAATTCATATTATAAGAATTTGTAGTTTTAAATATTGTAATGCCGGCAAAAAAGAAACTCTTTATACAAATTTTTCTTTTGTACAAATTATTGATGATGTCCTTCCGGGTTTACAGTGACCGCCTGAAAATAATCATTGTCAAATAAGTGCATTTGATTATACATTAGTTAAACTCCTGAAATTTTATTATTTTTTATAAATAATCATATGAAAAATAAAAACATACAAACTGAAATAGACGCATGCTTTTTGTACGGAAAACTTGCAGAACATGAGACTGATCCCACAATAGCAAATGTTTACAGGCAAATGAGCGAAATTGAAAACGGACATGCCGTGGCATTTGCAAAAAAAGCGAATATGAGTTATGAGAACCTTATTCAGCCTTCCTGGAGAGCCAAGACTTTAAATACCATCGGTAAAATATTCGGATATGACTATGTTCTCGGAGCGCTTATGGATACGGAGAAAAGCATTTCAAACGCTGTCATTACGGCTAAGCAAAAAAACAAGAAAGAATTAACCGGCAACGAATCAAATCATGTTACAATACTAAGGACGATCCTTGAAAAAGAAAAAATGGTTACCGGAACACAGCTTTCAAAATTTGAAAGCAGACACCGTTCGGTCGGAGGAAACGCAATCAGAGCGGCAGTGCTTGGAGGGAATGACGGTTTGGTTTCGAATTTCAGTCTGGTGATGGGAATCGCCGGAGCAACAGCAGGACAGGAAGGCGTATTGCTGGCAGGACTTGCCGGCTTACTTGCCGGAGCATTGTCAATGGCTCTGGGCGAATGGATATCTGTAAAGAGTTCGCAGGAACTTTACGAAAATCAAATGCAGATAGAAATGGAGGAACTGGAAACAAATCCTGAAGGCGAAGCTAAAGAACTTGCTTTGATATACATTGCTAAGGGAATTCCTGAAGAACAGGCATATCAGATGTCGTCTGATATTATGAAAGATAAAAATCTTGCACATGATATACTGGTAAGAGAAGAGCTTGGAATAAATGCGGAAGAACTGAAAGGTTCTGCCGTTGAAGCAGCGGTGTATTCTTTTATTCTCTTTTCAATAGGCGCAGTAATTCCTGTCATTCCCTTCATGTTTACAAACGGAATGAAAGCCATTCTTATCAGCGTTTCAATGAGCGCTGCGGGATTATTTCTTATAGGCGCTGCGATTACTTTATTCACCGGAAAGAACGTCTGGTACTCGGGATTAAGACAGGTCTTCTTTGGTCTTGCGGCGGCGGCTGTTACATTTGGCATTGGTAAACTGATAGGAGTTTCAGTCAGCTGAAGATCCAAAAATCAGAGAGATAAATTTTTAACTTAAGTTACACTATTGTTAGTTCTTCAGTTTTTGACCCCTCCCAACCCCTCCTTGCCCCCGGGGGGGGGCGGGGGGGGTCGATTTCAAAGCTTATCTTAATATTAATTACTCTTTTTTTACTAAATCATATTAGATATAATTAAAATGTAAGCTGAGTTAAATTATTTTATTAATGATCAAGTTTTACAATGAAATGGAGTAAATTAAAAAAAACTATAGAAGACAAGTTTGCCGACTGTTTGAGCGGCAGAGTAAGTTTATATGCAACAAGATATACATCCGGAAGTTACTTTATGGTCAGAGGATGGATAACAGCAGATAAATTAGAAATTGCAAATTTTTCAACTCCGGATAACTACAGCAAATTTGAATGGAATACTCCTGAATTAAATGAAAGGATTCCTGATGAAGAAAGAACTCCCGGAAAGGCAGTTGAAAAAGGTGAATTTTCGAGGTGGGACTTTATGAATGCATGCTGGGACTACATAAACATGAATATTGATGAAGCTATAATCAGCGATAACCCAATAATCAGAGCATTTGCAATGCTTGACAGAAGACTTGGCAAACGCAGACTCAGGCAAATAGATAAGACTGATCTTCATCCTTTGGTTTTAAGACTGCTGAATCTCCGGCTTGAATGCGAGAACATCAAATATTCAAAAGAGGAAAGCAAAGAATTGTAAAATGAAAATTAAAATTAAATAAATGAACTGGCATCCTTCGAACAAACAGATCTGCGAAGAATTTTCAAAAGGTAATTTTGAATTTTCATTTATGTTTTTGGCTGAAGATATATTGTGGAATATTGTCGGTGACAAAGTATTAAAAGGAAAAGACAGCGTTATAGATTTTTGTAAAAATACAGCTGAATATTTCAAACAGGTTGATACAAAATTCAGCACGAATAACATTATAGCAGATGATAACTGTGTTGCAATAGACGGAACAGCAATTTTCACAAACAGTGATAACAAATCAACTCATGTTTCATCCTGCGACGTTTACCGCTTTAAAGAAGGGATCCTCACAGAGATAACTTCCTATTGCATTGTAACTGATAAAGACCGGCAAAACTGAGAAAGGAAAAAGAAATATTTAAATTAATTTTAAGTGTTGCAGACGCTGATGACAGAATCAGAGCTGTATTGCTCAATGGTTCGCGTGCAAATCCGGATATCAAACCCGACATATTTCAGGATTTTGACATTGTATATATTGTAAGAGATATTGATTCATTTTTATCAGATCACAGCTGGACAGATGTTTTCGGAAAAAGAATTATAATGCAGATGCCTGAAGAAATGACAATTGGGAATAATGATACGGAAAGAATTTCATTTTCATATTTAATGCTGTTTGAAGACGGGAACAGAATAGATCTTACATTATTCCCGGCTGAATTTTACCCCGGCAATATGAAACAAGACAGCCTGACAAAAGTTTTGTTAAACAAGGATAAGGAAAATGGTTTAACGGATCTGCCGGAATCAAATGATTCTGACTATCATATAAAAAAGCCATCAAAAAAATGTTTTCGGACTGCTGCAATGAATTCAGATGGGTAAGCACTTATGCAGCGAAGGCATTGTGGAGAAATGAAATAATTTACGCAAAGGATATACTTGATAATCCGGTAAGGAAAATGTTTATGCTGATGATCAAATGGTTTATCGGAACTGAAACAAACTTTTCTGTTTCATTTGGAAAGAGCGGCAGGAATGTGAAAAAGTTTGTTTCACCTGAACTATATGAAAGAATACTTGAAACATACGCTGATTCTGACATTGAGAATATATGGAGATCATTATTTAATATGACAGAAATATTCAGTGAACTTGCGATAAGAACGGCAAAAGCATTAAGTTTTAAATATGATTTTATAGAAGATGAGAAAGTAACACGGTATTTGAAACGTATTCATGAAATGAAAAAAGAAAATCCTGATTCTGAATAATGTCAAAAACAAGCTTTTGATTTACAATATAGTTAGGTTCGTGAACAAATACTCAACCTACTACGGATGTGGATTTTCAACCTGCTTTCTGAACCTTTAATTCTTGAACGCGAAAATTATAATCATTAAATTTAAATAATCATTAAAAATAATAAGTGAACAACCAAAAAAAAATTATTATTTTTTATTCACTCTTATTCTGATGATGTGCCGGAATTCTTAAAATTAACTATTTATTTCAGAATCCGGAAATCCCTGATTTAATTTGAATCAAACACCATTAGCGCTTTAAACTTTTAATAAACATTTATGAACAAAATATCCAAAGTAAAAAGAAATAATCATTTTTTGTATAAGTTTAAAATTATTTTTATGATACCACTAATCTTTCTAGTAGCAGGTCAGACTCCGTCAGGGAATTTGCAAAATTCTGTAACAGATAGTTTCAGATTTGAGGAACAGGACATAACTCAGATCCGGCTTGGATATAGTAACGGCACTTTTACAGTAAAAGAACTGGTACAGGCATATCTGGACAGGATCAATGAGATTGACAAAAATGGTCCGGGACTTAACTCCATTATTCAGATTAATCCGGATGCAATTCAGATTGCGGAAGAACTCGATGCGGAAATGAAGCAGGGGAAAGTCAGAGGACCTCTTCACGGCATACCGGTTGTTTTGAAAGACAACATTGACACGCATGATAAAATGGCAACTACCGGAGGATCAAAAGCTTTGATGAATTCATATCCTTTAAAGGACAGTTTTATTGCAAAACAATTAAGAGATGCAGGAGCTGTAATAATCGGGAAAGCAAATTTAAGCGAGTGGGCGAATTTCCGCGGACAGTTATCGACAAGCGGGTGGAGCGGTGCCGGAGGTCAGACTAAAAATCCTTACGTGCTTGACAGGAATCCCTGCGGATCAAGTTCAGGTTCGGCGGTTGCAGTATCAGCAAATCTTACAATGCTTGCGATCGGAACAGAAACCGATGGTTCGATCGTCTGTCCTTCACACAGCAACTGCATAGTTGGGATAAAACCGACAGTCGGACTAGTAAGCCGTTCAGGTGTAATCCCAATCTCTTTTACACAGGATACACCCGGACCTATGGCAAGAAATGTAAGAGATGCTGCGATATGTCTCGGAGCAATGACAGGCGTAGATCCGGCAGATGAAAAAACACTTGTGAGCAAAGGAAAAACTTACACAGATTACACTCAGTTTTTAAAGGATGACGGATTAAAAGGAAAGAGGATCGGACTATACAAAGTGCCAAGCGGAATAAATTACAAAGTTGATACTCTGATGTATCAGGCAGTCGAACTTATGAAAAGCCGCGGAGCGGAAATAATTGAGTTAGATAAAATTTCAGAAGAAAGTCCTGACAGTTATTCATTTCAAATACTGCTTTATGAATATAAAGACGGGCTGAATAAATATTTCACATCACTCGGACCGAAAGCTCCTGTAAAAAGCATTGAAGAGCTTATTGCATTTAACAAGTCTGATCCATTGGAGCTAAAATACTTTAATCAGAAATATCTCGAGATGGCTCAGGAAAAAGGAGATCTTAATTCCAGAGAATATCTTGAAGCATTGGATAAAATGATGAAGGGCAGCAGGGATCAAGGGATAGACAAAGTAATGAATGAACATAATCTTGATGCAATTGTAGCTCCAACCGGAAGTCCTGCCTGGAAGACAGATCTTATAAACGGTGACAGCTTTCAGTTCGGTACATCCTCTCCCGCCGCAATGGCAGGATACCCGAATATTAATGTTCCGATGGGATTTATAAATGAGCTGCCGGTAGGAATATCTTTTTTCGGAAGAGCATGGAGCGAACCTGTGCTTCTTGAAATCGCTTATGCTTATGAAACTGCAACTAAACACCGCAGAGCTCCGAAGTTTCTTATCTCAGATTAAATTTGATACTGAAATTAAATGATGGAATCTGTAATCAAAATCGGTGATGTAAATATTTTCATCTCAGGAGAAAATAATTATAGCGAAAGACCTGTAATTATTTTTCTTCATGAATCACTGGGATGTACTGTACTATGGAGAGATTTCCCTGCTAAGCTTGCAGAGAAAACTAAGTGTAACATATTGGTTTATGACAGACAGGGACACGGCAGGTCTGATCCGTTCATATCAGATAAAAGGAAAAATGATTATATGGAAGATGAAGCAAATACATTAATTGAACTGATGCAGGAATGCCAAATTAAAAATGCGATTCTTTTCGGACACAGTGACGGCGGGACAATTGCTTTGCTGGCGGCTTCGAAATATCCTTCTAAAATTTCAGGAGTGATCACTGAAGGGGCGCATGTCTTTGCGGAAGAAGTTACTCTGAATGGAATAAGAAAAGCAGTTGAGTCTTTTCACTCGACAGATCTTAAGAAAAAATTAATGAAATATCACGGTGACAAAACTGAATCAGTGTTTTATGCCTGGGCTGATAAATGGCTGTCTGATGAATTCAGAAACTGGAACATAGAACACATGCTGCCGGATATTCAATGTCCGGTTTTAGTTATACAGGGAGAACATGACGAATATGGAAGCATAAAACAAATTGACGCGATTGTAAATCAGGTATCTGGTCCTGCATTTAAATATATAATTCCTTACACCGGACATACACCGCACAAAAAAATTGCAGAAGAGGTATTAAAAAGATCAGCAGAGTTTATTAATAATTTAAAATAAAAAGTAAGATTGGATTCAGTTACTTCAAATACCGGAAATCGGCTTCTGAAAGGAGTGTTAATCGGGATAATACTTTTTATCTTAGCAGCCGGAGCAAGTTCGCTTGCATTCTTCATGGTGTCAATATTAGTTTTCGGTTGCACTAAGAGTCCGCCGGACTGGGTGTACTTGTTAGTATTTGTCGGCTTTCCGATTCCTCTTATATTTGCTTCTATAATTACTCCTTATCTTTATGTTAAAAGACAAAGGACGATCTGGATCATATTGACTCTTATGTCAGGGATATTCATAAGCTGTCTGTTATTCCTTATCTGGTTCCTCATACTTACTCAGTACTGCTGAATTGTGTGAACCGATAAAATACATTTCTGCTAATTCACAAAAAAAATCCCGGACTTAAAAAGACCGGGATAAAAGTAAATCTAATTATTTTCTGTTGGAATCTAAGCGTCTTTAAGAGCTTCCGCACCGCCGACGATTTCTAGTATCTCTTTGGTAATGGCAGCTTGCCTTGCCTGATTGTAAGATAATTCAAGAATCTTAAGAAGATCTGAAGCGTTTCTTGTTGCTGTTTCCATAGCTGTCATTCGAGCCGCTTGCTCCGCTGCATTTGATTCAAGTAAAACTTTCCAGAACTGCACTTTGAGTTGTTTCGGAATCAGTTCCTTTATAATTTCATATTGCGAAGGTTCGTAAATATAATCACCTGATGTTTGCTTGATCATACCGTCTTTCTCCTTTTTATCTCCGGCTTTTTTCAAAGGAAGAAATTGCTCCCTTACTGTAACCTGCTTGGCTATAGATTTAAATTCATTATAGATTATCTCCACACTGTCGAATTCCTTTTTCTTATAACCTTCAACAAGAAAATTCACAATTTCATTTGACTGTTCAATAGTAAGATCATTAAAAATTCCGGTGTAACCTTTAACAAGATTCACTTTCATTTTTTTAAATGAATCATTTGCTTTTTTTCCGACAATAACTACTTTTGTATTTTTATCAAGAGTATTTAAATAATTATTACCGGTTCTTATTATATTAGTATTAAACGATCCTGCAAGTCCTCTGTCGGAGGAAACAATAACCACGCATTTAGTCTTTACCTCTCTTGATTCAAGAAGATCATCAACTCCTTCTCCGGCTGCATTTATAAGATCGGTCAGAAGCTGATTAATCTTTGCTGCAAAAGGTCTGGCGGCGATTATCCTGTCCTGAGCGCGTCTGAGTTTTGCCGAAGACACCATCTTCATTGCTTTGGTGATCTTCTGCGTATTCTTTACACCGGTTATTCTTATTTTTAATTCTTTAAGTGTTGCCAATTTGTATTTTTACAAAAATTATTTTGGTAAAAGTAAAATTCCTGATTCTATTTTAAAGTTGATTTGAATCTTTCAGTAAAGTCTTTCAAAACACTTTCCATTTTTTCGGTATTCTCTTTGGTCAGGTCTTTTGTATCTGCAATACTTTTGACTATATCCGGATGCATATTCTCAACTTCCTGAATAAAATCACTCTGATATCTGCTAACCTGATTAACAGGAATTTCATCGAGATAACCTTTTGTAGCTGCAAATATAATCAGGACCTGATCTTCAACTGTCATCGGAGAATATTGTTTCTGTTTGAGAATTTCAACAAGTCTTTCACCTCTTTTCAACTGCTGCATTGTGGCTTTGTCAAGATCGGAACCGAATTTTGCAAATGCTTCAAGCTCCCTGTACTGCGCAAGATCAAGTCTTAATGTACCTGCGATCTTTTTCATTGCTTTGATCTGAGCATTTCCTCCTACTCTCGAAACGGATATTCCCACGTTAATAGCGGGTCTTACGCCGGAGTTAAAAAGATTTGGTTCAAGATATATCTGACCGTCAGTTATAGAGATAACATTTGTTGGAATATATGCTGATACGTCTCCTGCCTGAGTTTCGATAATTGGCAAAGCAGTAAGACTTCCTCCGCCTAATTCATCTGAAAGTTTTGAAGCTCTTTCAAGAAGTCTTGAGTGAAGATAGAATACATCTCCCGGATAAGCTTCTCTTCCCGGTGGTCTTCTCAGAAGAAGTGAAACTTCTCTGTATGAAGCTGCCTGTTTGGAAAGATCATCATAAATTACCAGCGCATGTCTTCCAGAATCCCTGAAGTATTCACCGAGAGTAGCTCCAGCAAATGCTGCAATATACTGCATAGGTGCAGGGTCGGAGGCAGTTGCGCAGATCACTGTAGAAAATTCCATCGCTCCCGCATCCTGAAGGTTTTTTACAACCTGTGCTACGGTCGAACCTTTCTGTCCGATCGCAACATAAATACAGAATACATCTTTGCCCTTCTGATTAATTATAGTATCAATAGCTACAGCAGTTTTACCTGTCTGTCTGTCGCCGATTATTAGTTCTCTCTGACCTCTTCCGATCGGAATCATCGCATCAACAGCTTTTACGCCCGTCTGCAAAGGTTCCTTTACCGGCTGTCTCTGAATAACACCAAGCGCCTTTCTTTCAAGAGGAAGAAATTTATCAGTATGTATTTCTCCTTTTCCGTCAATCGGCTGTCCCAGAGGATTGATAACTCTACCAAGCATTGCTTCACCAACAGGCATTGAAGCGATCCTTCCGGTTCTTTTTACAAGGTCACCTTCTTTTACAAGAGATGATTCTCCGAAAAGAATACAACCAACGTTATCTTCTTCCAGGTTTAATGCAATTCCGAAAACGCCGTTAGGGAATTCTATAAGCTCTCCAGCTTCGCATTTAGATAAGCCGTAAACACGCGCAACACCGTCTCCTACATAAAGAACTGTTCCTACATCATAGATATCAACTTCTGTTTCAAATCCCGATAACTGTTTTCTGAGTATCGCGGATATTTCGTCAGATTTTACCTCAGCCATATTGTTTATTTTTTCTTTTTAAATTTTAGAATTAAATGTTTTTTAGTAACCGAATTTAATTAAGTGAAAAATCACCCTGTCTGAATCTGTTTTTCAATATCTCAAGCTGTCTCTTTATGCTTGCATCAAGAATAGTATCGTGAATCTTTGCAACAAACCCGCCAATGATTGTCTTATCAGTTTCAAATTTCAGAATACAATTCAGTTTGGTATAAGCGTCTATCTTTGATTTCATTGATGCCTTTTCAGTATCGTTAAGCTCTACGGAAGTTTTTACAACTACATCAGCAATCCCCTCTTTTTCTTTCTTAAGCTGAATGAAATCTTTCAGTATCTCAAGTGTAAGTGCGCCTCTTCTTCTTTCAAGAAGAAGGTTCATAAATGTCATTGTCAGCTCAGACACCCTTCCGGTAAGAATAGTTTTTACGACTTCCAGCTTTTTGCTTTTCGGAATTACAGGACTTGAGAAAAAGAGTTCAAGATCGTGATTTGAATTGATAAGTCCGATAACATAATGAAAGTCTTTTGCAATCTCTTCTAATTTACCCTGATCCTTTGCTACTTCATAAATAGCAGTTGTATATCTTCTTGATGCTTTTGAATTCATTTGATGACTATTGCCTTAATTTAATTGCTGATTAATTACTGGGTATCTGTGAAATAAAATCATTAACTATCTTCTTCTGCTTTGTTTCGTCGAGATTATCTTTAAGTATCTTCTCGGCAGATTTAATTGCAAGATCAGAAACTTCATTTCTCAGATCAGACATTGCAGATTCTTTCTCCTGCTTTATTTCTGACTTCGCCTGCTCAATAAGCTTTCTTGAATCTTCCTGAGCTTTTACCATGATCTCGTCTTTCACTTTGACTGCCATGTCCTTTGCATCATTAATAATCTTCATTGAATGAGCATTTGCTTCCGCCATATTCTTTTTATTCTGCTCTATTAATTCATGAGCGTCCTTCTGAAGTCTTTCCGCCTGATCAATGGTATCCTTGATAGACTGTTCACGTGAATGAAGTGATGACAGCAAGGGTTTCCATGCAATCTTTTTCAGAATGAAAAGCAAAATGACAAATATAAGAAGCTGCCATATTATCAGACCCGGATTTACAGATAAAAGCATTGGCTTTTCATCTGCACCTCCGCTGAATAAAAGTATCAGTGAATGATTAAATAATAATGTAAGATAATATATCATTATCTGTTTTATTTAAAAGTTTAGTTGAATATCTGTTCGAAGAAAATCTTTTCTCGCAGACCTTAAAAACGGTATATTTATCTTAGCTTTTTGTAGCAAGCAATATGCAGATAACAAGACCGAACAAAGCAACACCTTCAACAAGCGCTGCTGCGATGATCATTGATGTTCTGATCTCGCCTAATGCTTCCGGCTGTCTTCCGCTGGCTTCCATAGCTGAACCGGCGAGTCTTCCGATTCCAATTCCTGCTCCGATAACTGTTAAACCGGCTCCGATTCCGGCTCCTAAAAATGCAAAATCCATTTTTATTATTCCCTTCTTATTTTTTTAATTATTTAAATTAGTTTGTTGTGAAATTTTATATTGTAAATTGTAAAGCTTTGTGTAATTCTAAAAATCCTAATGATGATGCATAGCCATGTTAATGTACAGAACTGACAGCATTGTAAAAATATACGCCTGCAAAAGCGCTATGAAAATTTCCATCATATATATAAATAATGCGAACGGAACAGCTATAACCGCTCCTGCATACTGCATAATGAATATCAGACCTATTAATGAAAAAATAATTATAGAACCTGCTGTGATATTTGCAAATAACCTCATAAGCAGCGAGAATGGTTTTGTGAACAAACCGATAAACTCTACTACTACCATTATCGGAAGAACAAACACCGGAACTCCGGGAGGTACGAGACCTTTAACATATCCGCCGAATCCCTGCGCCTGAATTCCCTTTGCCTGAGTAACTAAAAATGTTACCACTGCAAGCGCGGCTGTGACGTTGACATTCTTCGTCGGCTGTGCCATAAAAGGAAAAAGACCCAGAAGATTTGCAAACATTATGAAAAAGAATAAGGTAAGAAAGAAAGGCATCATTTTCAGGCCTTCCTTACCCATGTTCGGTACGACAATTTCGTCTCGGATAAATACGATAATTGATTCCACCATATTGCCGATTCCTTTCGGAACTTTGTTCTTCTTATTCTGACTGGCTGCATACATCAGAACTAATATCAGCAGAATCGAAGAGACGAAAATCATGAATAATGTTTTCGTAACCGAAAAATCAAAAGTAATGCCGAGAATGTTTACGGGTTCAAAATGAGGCAGCGGAAGTTTCCCCAGGAAATAAAAATCAACGTAATGATGATCTACTACCCTGTCAATAATATCAAACTTGCCTTCATCATTTGAAATATTAGTTGATTCTGTCTTCTTATTCTCTTCCGAATGATCCTGCGCCAATGCGGATTTGCCGCCGGCAAGGACTATGCAAAATAAAACAATTATTAAAAGATTATTTAAAACTGATTTGAAATGTGAAGCAGTATAATTTAAAGCCAAAATTTTTATTAATTAAAATAAATTTAAATAAGTATGATTAATTTCTACTTTCAGAAAGTCAGCCTGCGTGCTTTAACTCTTTATTCCTGTTGAGAAAGTTTATTTCAAGTATCAGAAATAAAAAGTAAAAGAAGAACATTGATATTGCCAGACTGAATTTTTCTATCTTGAAAAAATATATAAGGATAAATATAATGCCGCACATTGCAAACATTCTTACTACTAAACTCAGAAGGACTGTATTGAAAAAACCTTTTCCGCCTTTTTTAAATGCCCTGTATAGTATCGCGCTGCCTGTCAGAGTATTTACAAAACTTATCAGCCACCCCAGAAACGCCGGCAAAGCATATTGATTAAAACTGAAAGCAAATATTATAATGAACAAAACTACCAGAGAAGATATGCCGGTAATTATTAAATTTTTGATGAATTTTTTAAAATCTTCTGAATTCAGTATCGGTTATATTTTGGATTTTCTTTTTTATCTTCCTGTGTAAGCTTTTTTATATTCAGATAGAAACTGTAAAAGCCCGCTGAAAATCCTATCCCTGTCAATATCAGTGTAAACAACACTCCGGTATCGAATTTCCCGTCCAGCCACATGCCTATCCAAAGAAACAGAAGAATAGTAACCATTAATGTAATTCCCAAACCGGAGTACTGCACAACTCTGTTGTCAACTTTTAACAATGGTTTGGTAAGAACTTCCTTTAAAGAACTTTTATTCTTTTCAGAATTTTGATTGTTCCCGTCCATTATTCGTTACATTTTATAAAATTAACAAAATTGCGTTTTAAAATCAATTCGACTTTTAAGGGATTTTAATAAAAATTAAAAGTTTATTCGGATTACATGAATAATTTTTGATTCATTATAGTCTTTAGCATGGTTAAAACACTTAACTCCTATAAAACCACCTGTTATTCAGCCGGGAATCTGTTTTCAGAATTAAATCATTCTTAATTAAGGTAACTTAAAAAAGACCTCCCCATGCCCCCTCCTCGGCAAGAGTCTGCCTCAAATCCTTCCTCATTCCCAAGCCCCAGCTTGGGAATGTCGGGTTTAGGCTTGCTAAGCTTGGGCTTAGCAAGCAGGAAAAAGTTTTGAGACACTCTCAAGGGGGGTTGAGAGTGAGTCATGAAGAAAAACTGACTTTGCACAACTTCTGTTCTTAATTTGAAAAAATAATTTATTACTAAAATCTTAATTAATAAAAATCCCGGAATGAAAATTTTCAATCCGGGAAACATTTTATTGTTACTTATAAATAAATGCCTACAAAGGTATATTACCGTGTTTCTTTTTGGGATTTGTATCAACTTTGGTTTCAGCAATTCCAAAGTAATAAATCAGTTTTTTCCTGGTTTCCTTTGGCTCAATAATATCATCAACAAATCCTCTTTCAGCTGCAAGATAAGGATTTGCGAATTTCTCTGTAAACTCTTCGACTTTATCCTTCAATGCCTGAACTTTATCTTCAGAAGCATCAATTTCTTTTCTGAATATAATCTCTGCAGCTCCCTGCGCTCCCATTACAGCAATTTCTGCCGAAGGCCATGCAAGATTAATATCTCCTCTGACGTGCTTCGAATTCATGACATCATAAGCGCCACCGTAAGCTTTTCGTAAAATTACAGTAACTTTCGGAACTGTAGCTTCGCAGAATGCATACAGAAGCTTTGCTCCGTGGCGAATAACACCTCTCCATTCCTGATCTGTTCCTGGTAAAAATCCGGGAACATCCTCAAGCGTTAGTAATGGAATATTGAATGCATCGCAGAATCTTACAAACCTTGCTCCTTTTATGGACGAATTCAAATCGAGTACTCCTGCAAGAACAAGGGGCTGATTTGCCACTATTCCTATAGATCTTCCTTCAATCCTTCCGAAACCCACAACCAGGTTTTCAGCATACTCTTTGTGCACTTCAAAAAAAGTATCTTCATCAAGCAGGGCTTCTATCACTTCTTTCACATCGTATGGTTTATTCGGATTATCAGGCAGATAAGTATTCAGAAATTCCAGATCTTTTTCTCCTCCTTTGTATTCAGTGAAAGGAGCGGAATCCATATTATTAAGAGGAATATATGAAACAAGTTTTCTTATGCTTTGAAAACATTCAGCTTCGTTTTCAGCCGTAAAATGACTGACTCCGCTTTTAATTGCATGCGTTCTCGCGCCGCCAAGATCATCAAATGTTACTTCTTCGTGTGTTACTGTCTTGACTACATTTGGTCCTGTAACAAACATATATGAAACTTTATCCACCATAAATACAAAATCGGTAATTGCAGGGGAATATACCGCTCCGCCTGCACAAGGTCCGACTATTGCTGATATCTGAGGGATTACTCCGCTTGATAATGTATTCCTCAGAAAAATATCCGCATAACCGCCGAGAGAAATAACCCCTTCCTGAATTCTTGCTCCGCCGCTGTCGTTAATGCCTATTACCGGAACCCCGATCTTCATTGCCAGGTCCATAATTTTACAAATCTTCTTAGCATGATATTCAGCAAGTGAACCTCCTAATATTGTAAAGTCCTGGGAAAAAACACAAACAGTTCTTCCTTCAATGGACCCCGTTCCGGTTATTACTCCGTCTGTATAAAATCTTTGTTCTTCCAGATCAAAATTGTAAGACTGATGCCTGACAAAAAGATCTGTCTCATTGAAACTTCCTTCATCTAGAAGCAGTTCTATTCTCTCCCTTGCTGTTAATTTACCTTTTTTATGCTGAGCATCAATTCTCTTTTGTCCGCCGCCAAGGTACGCCTCTTGCTTAATTTCTTTAAGTTTTTTAATTTTTTCAGCTTGTGTCATAAAATAATTTTTTTACTTTTTAAAATAATATTTACGGTTTTATAAAAAATATAAAATCATATTTATAATTTAATTAAAATATTGTTTAAGATTAATTTATAAATTTATGCATACGGGATTTAATAACATTTAAATTTTTATCTGAAGAATTAAATTTTCGTCATTCTCTTAAGACAATATAAAAGTTCAGTAACAGAAATATCGTTTGATGAAAAAAATTTGCGAATTACAATTTCTATACGAAGTAATTAGAATGGGTTATCTTTAGGAAGTAATTAATTTTGCATTAAAGCTAATTAATTTTAATAATCCTGATAAAATAAAGCTAATGATAATTCATAAATAGAAAATTAATTACAATTGAATATTTAAATCAGATTCTTTTTATATCCGCACCAAGCTCTTTCAGTTTCTTGTCTATATCCTCATATCCTCTGTCAATGTATATCGCTCCGTTAACCACCGATTCCCCTTTTGCTATTACTCCTGCTATTAAGTATGAAAATCCTGCTCGGAGATCGGGCACATTTATTTCAGCTCCCCGAAGCGGTGTCGGACCTTTCACAACTGCGCTGTGAAAATAATGTGTGCTTGCAAATCTGCATAAAAGCCCGCCAAGGCATGTGTCGTAAAGTTCAATTTCAGCTCCCATTTTCTGAAGCTGGGATACATAACCGAATCTCTCTTCATAAACTGTTTCATGAATTATTGAAATACCTTTTGCCTGTGTCATTAAAATTACAAACGGCTGCTGCCAGTCGGTCATAAATCCCGGATGGACATTGGTTTCAATTGCAATCGAATTAAAATCTCCGTCATAAAAGAATCTTATCCCGTTATCCTTTACTTCATATTTTCCTCCAACTCTTCTGACTGTATTCAGAAATGTTATAAGATCATCCTGAATTGCATTCTCAATAAATATGTCTCCCTTTGAAGCTAATCCGGCGCAGGCAAATGAAGCCGCCTGATTCCTGTCAGGAATTACAGTGTGTTCGGCTCCGTGCAGTTTATCAACACCTTCTATTGTTATCTTTCTGTCTGTGCTGATTTCAATGATTGCTCCCATCTTCTGAAGGAATTTAATCAGATCAATGATCTCGGGCTCTACTGCCGCATTTGTAAGTATTGTTCTTCCTTTGGATAAAGTGCTTGCAATAATAATATTTTCGGTTGCGCCAACACTGGGATAATTCAGATTTATATTGTTCCCTTTAAGACTGTCAGCTTCAAGAATATAATAATCATCCTTTACTGTAACATGGCAGCCGAGTTTCTCGAGCGAATCAATATGAAAATTAACAGGTCTTGTTCCGATCTTACATCCGCCCGGTACGGGAATCTCGGCTTTTCCTGTTCTTAATAATAAAGGTCCCGCAAGTAAAATTGCAATACGGTTTTTATTTCCAAGATCTTTCCGAATGTGTGATGATGAAATTTGTCCGGTTACTGATGTTAAAGTATTCTCTGTGAATTTTATATCGCTTCCTATAGATTCACAAATATCCTTGGTTACAATCAGATCGCTTATCTTATTGGGAGAGTTATGAAATATACATTCCTTATCAGTAAGTAATGAAGCTACAAGAAGTTTTGTAGCTGAATTTTTCGCACCGCTGACTTTTACTTTGCCGTGCAATGGTTTACCGCCGTTTATTAAAAATTTAGAATCTGTATCAGGCAAGAATATTTTTTAGTAGTTTACAAATGATGTTTATAAAACTTTTTGTAATAAATTAATTGATAATTATTTTTAATCATATCTTCGTGACGAATAGAAAAACGCTTTTAACAAAATCCAAAATCAAAAATCCAAAATCAGACTCAGTCTTTCCAGAATCCCATTTCACCAAATTTTTTAATTCTGTTATCAAGTAGTTTATCTTTTTTAATTTTACTTACTCCATCAAGTTCTTCAAGCAATGCTTTCTTTAAAATCTCCGCAGCTTCTTTATGATTTCTGTGTGCTCCGCCTACAGGCTCGTCAATAATTCTGTCTATGATTTTAAATCTGAGCATGTCTTTTGATGTAAGCTTTAAAGCATCTGCCGCCTGTTCTTTATAATCCCAGCTTCTCCATAATATCGAGGAACATGATTCAGGTGATATTACCGAATACCAGCAGTACTGAAGCATAAGCACCCTGTCGCCAATTCCAATTCCCAGAGCGCCGCCTGAAGCTCCTTCTCCAATTATAACAACAATTATAGGCACATGCAGATTTGACATTTCAATTAAATTTCTTGCAATTGCTTCTGCCTGACCGCGCTCTTCAGCTTCTATTCCGGGAAAAGCTCCCGGAGTGTCAATCAAAGTAATGACAGGTCTGTTGAACTTTTCCGCAAGCTTCATAAGCCGTAATGCTTTTCTGTATCCTTCTGGATTAGGCATTCCGAAATTT
Organism: Ignavibacteria bacterium; assembly: GCA_016709315.1. Lineage (GTDB taxonomy): Bacteria > Bacteroidota > Ignavibacteria > Tepidaquicellales > Tepidaquicellaceae > JAEUSI01. The sequence continues at coordinate 395,782 of JADJMZ010000003.1, read as the reverse complement.
CTGTAAATATTGGATTTGGTATCTCTACCCTTCTGCTGACCTATTATCATAACGGGCTTATCTCCTAAATTTGCAAATCCTCCTACAATAGCTTTATCGTCTCCGTAATATCTGTCACCGTGAAGTTCTGTAAAATTATTTGTCATCAGATAAATGTAATCCAGTGTATAAGGTCTTTCAGGATGTCTCGCCAGCTGAACGATCTGCCATGGGGTAAGTTTTTCAAATATATCTTTTCTGAGAATGTTCACTTTGTATTCGAGTTTATTTATTTCAGAAGAAATATCAAACTTATCCGACATGCTGCGCATTTCTGCTATTTTCTGTTCGAGATCTAAAATAGGTTTCTCAAAATCCAGATAATTCTGTAAAGCCATATTAAAATTTTTTTATTTTTTGAAAATAGAAAAGAATGTTTTCAGAAGTATTTCTGTATCCAGAAGAAGTGACTGATTCTTTGCATAAAATAAATTGAAATTTTCCATCTCTTCCTCTGACATTCCGGGATAATTGTTCAGTTGTATAAAACCGGTAAGACCTCTTTTGCCCGTGTAGTTTTTATTTTCGGATATAATCCATGTCGGATAACCGACAAAACTGTAATTTCCTTTAAACACTTCCGGTAACAAAAATAATTTTGAGATCTTTCTGGTAAAATCCGTTTTCAGTATATTTTTCATAAATAACATAACCGGATATACCGAAACAAGCATAATGAATGATAACACTACGTCAAACAATCTTTTTAAAAATATATTTAATTTATTATTAATATTATATTCAATTTCAATAAGATTGATCTCATCAAGACTGCTGGAATTAAGTTTTGAAAGTATCAGCTCCTTTCCTGACGGAAATATTTTGAACTTAACGTTTCTGTTTCTTAACTCCCACATTAAATTAAGTATTTCCTGATTTGAAAAATAATCTCCTGTAAAAACTACTTCATCTATTTTTCTGATCTGAATAATTTCTTCAAGCGAAGCAATGTTTTTTCTGTTAGTGATCTCATCAAAATGAAGAATGTTATACTTTGAATTCAGCTTGTCTTCAGTGTTCTGACTGATTTTTTCCTTTCCCACAATCAGCAGATTTATTTTATTCAGAAGAATATTCTTTGATACAAAGAAAATATAAAATCTTAAAGAAGCTCGCCAGAAGAGCAGCAGAAATATTGCAAACCCTGTAGAGGCAAGTATAACTCCTCTTGAGAATGCATACTCCTTAAAAAAATAAGTAATGGATGAATTGATAAAAAATCCGACGAGTATTGCATTAAAAGTTTTTCTCAGTGATAAAAAATATTTCTTTGAATACAAACCCTGTATAAGAAGCAGCGAAAGCCATACAAGGACATAAACTGAAATGATGATCATGTATTCCCTGTTCGGGAAAGTCTCAAACCTGAGATTGACAGATAATATCATTGACAGGTAAAGAAGAAGAATATCTATCAGCGGATAAAGTAAATATCTGAAAAATCTTTTTGTGTATGATGCGGCTGATCTGGCGTAAATACCAATCTGCAGGAATGATGAAAGAAGTCTCGGAGCGCCTGAAAAATTCTTTCTTACAAATATTTTCATCGCTCCGTAAAAATTATTCACGTAAGACAGATTGGTTTTTTTTGTACTCTCCCCTTTGAAATGTATAGTGGTAATTTCAGGATAATAAAAAATTCTGTATCCTTTTTTTTTTATTCTGAAGCAAAGATCAAGGTCTTCTCCGTACATAAAATAATCTTCGTCGAATAATCCCGACTCATCAAGTATCTTCTTCGGTATGAACATGAACGCTCCGCAAATAGCATCTACTTCATAGGTTTTGTTTTCATCAAGATATGTCAGATTATATTTTCCGAAAATTTTGCTGGAGGGAAATAATTTTGATAATCCGAGAATTCTGGGAATAGCAACCGAAGGCGTTGGAAAACTTCTTCTGCATGCTGAGTCAAGCTTTCCGTTAGCAAGAATTAATTTAGATGTCACTGCTCCCGTATTCTGATTATTCTCAGTAAATGCGATCAGTTTTTCAAATGTGCCTTCTTCAAGAAGAGTATCAGGATTCAGAATAAGTATGTACTTGCCGGCGGCTTTCCTTAAAGCAAGGTTGTTGGCTTTAGAAAAACCAATGTTCCTGCCGTTACTGATTACATTAATACCCGGGAATTTTTCTGAGATGTATTCTGCGCTTCCGTCAATGGAGTTATTATCAACAAAAAATATTTCGATATCATATTTTCCGTCATTAGCTTTATAAACAGATGATATACAGTTTTCCGCAAGATCCTTAACATTATAATTAACTATTACTACGGATATATCAGCCATTTATACATTTATATTTTTCCGAAGATGGACTTTATTTTTAATTTCCAGACCATGAAATAAGCTTCATATACAACTTTCCTTGACATCTTGGATTCGCCTTCCCTTCTGTCTATAAATAATATAGGCACTTCAAAAATCTTGTATCCTCTTTTGTAAAATTTAAATTTCATTTCGATCTGAAACGAATATCCGTTTGATCTTACTTCATCAAGATTTATCTGTTTCAGTGAAGTAACCCTGTAGCACATAAATCCGGCCGTCGTATCCATTACTTTAAGTCCTGTTACCATTCTTGTATAAACACTCGCAAGATAACTCATTATAAGTCTTCTCAGCGGCCAGTTAAGGACGGATATACCGTTTATATATCTCGAACCGATAACAAGATCATATCCTTCTAGAATTTTATCAATAAAGACTTTCAGATATTTCGGATCATGAGAAAAGTCGGCGTCCATTTCAAATACATAATCATAATTATTTTTAATGGCATATTTAAAACCTGCAAGGTAAGCTGTTCCAAGTCCGGATTTCTTTTCTCTTTTTAAAATTTTAACATTGCTGTTGTTAAGACTTTCCGCAAGTTCGGCTGTTCCGTCAGGAGAGTTATCATCTACAACAAGTACATTGAATTCATTTTCCGGAGAAGAATTCTTTAACACTTCAGGAATTATTTTCTGAATGTTATCAGCTTCATTGTAAGTAGGTATGATCACAAGGATTTTGTTCAATGCTAATGACCTTTCATAAGAAAAATTACAATTATGGTATTTATCATAATTTTAAAATCAAGTTTTAGACTCATATTCTCAATATAATAAAAATCATATTGAATTTTTGTTTTTACATCCTCAAGAGAAGAATCGTATTTATGTTTTATCTGCGCCCATCCGGTAATCCCCGGCTTCACCGTCAGCCGTTTGTAGTAATAAGGAATTTCCTTCTTGAGCTGTTCGACAAAAAACGGTCTCTCAGGTCTCGGACCTATCAGACTCATTTCATTTTTAAGAACATTGATCATTTGAGGAACTTCATCAATGTATGTTCGCCTTAATACTTTTCCAATCCTTGTTATCCTCGGATCATTCTCACCCGACCATTCGGGTCCGTATTCTTCCGCAGTTGCTATCATTGACCGGAATTTATACATCTGAAACTCCTTCCCTTTTCTGCCGACTCTTATCTGTCTGTAAAGTACAGGACCATTGGAATCGATTTTAATTATTACAGAAACAATCAGCAGTACCGGTGATAAGAACAGTAATGTAAAAAATGAAATCGTTACATCAAGAATTCTTTTTGTAAGCTTTCCTGACACGCTCATTATATCAGGCATGACCTCTATCAGCGGGACACCGTATATCTGATTTGTCTTTGCCATTCCGCTTACGATCTCATACATATCTGGAAGAATTTTCATGTTCACTTTTTCTTCCGTACAGTATCTTAAAATATCAATGAGCTTTTCTTTTTCATTTGTTTCAAGAGCAATTAGAATTTCTGTTACTTCATTATCCTTTATAAGCTTCTGAATGTTTTCAAGTCTTCCAGAGGAGTTCTTCTCATTTTCCCCGTCAGGTGATATCAAACCCAGTATCCTGTAACCAAGCTGCGGGAATCTGTCTATCATGCTTCTTAGTTCGGAAGCTTTCTCTCCGTTACCGATTATAAATGTATTCCTCTGACCAATTCCTTTCTGCAGAAGATTTCTTTGAATACTCCTTATTATAATTCTTCCGGTGCTTACTGAAGTTACCATAACTATCCAGTAAATTAATATCAGAAACCTGGAAATTATCGGAGCATTATTCATAAAGTCATCTATGAATATCAGAAAGAACAGTATAAAACATCCGAATGACACTGCCTTAAATACAGATGCAAATTCATCAAATCTCGATCTTACAAACCAGTGTTCATACAATCCTGCAAATGAAAAAATTATCACCCAGTAAATATAAACTACAATTAAAGGAATCAGGAACGAAGGCGGATTAGCATATTTTATCCAGCCCGATTCCACCCTGAAAAAGTAATAGAATGTCCAAGCCAGATTTATGAATAAAAGATCTGACAGAATTAGAAAAATTTTTTCATTTGTCTTTGACAACTTCTATTGGGTTGATTATGCTGATCCGGAGAATCCTTTAAATATCTGAACTTCCCTGTACTTATTTCAAAAATTTATAACCCGCCGAACTGGCATCATTGTAAAACATTTTTACGGTATCAAGCGACAGTTCGGAGAGGTCTTTACCGATCATTGGAAGTTTTTTTATAATGTCATTAGTTACTGTCACTATATCGCATCCGCATTCTTCGGCTTGTATTATGTTAAGTAATTCTCTCGAACTTGCCCATAACAATTCCGCGTTACCGTTTCTTTTTACTATCTCTGCCGACTGTTTCATATATGGTACGGGATCTCTTCCCGTATCTGCAATTCTCCCGGCAAAAACTGATATGATTGATTTTGTTTTATCCGAAACAGCTTCCATAACTTCTTCTACCTGTTTCACTGTTAATATTGCTGTAATGTTCAGCTTCAATCCATCAGAAGATAGTTTTCTTATAAGCTCATAAGAATTCTCTGATTTCGTATTTGTTACCGGTATTTTGATGTAAACATTTTCACCCCAGCTCCCGATCAGTCTTGCCTGCTTTTCCATTTCTTCGAAGTCGTCAGAAAACACTTCAAATGATATCGGCATATCCTTTATCTCATTCAAAACATCTTTTGCAAATGATACATAATCAGTTACTCCGTCTTTTTTCATCAGTGTAGGATTTGTAGTGAATCCTTTCACTAATCCTTCATTGTAAACTTTCTTCATTTCGACTACATTCGCGCCGTCAGCAAATATTTTTATCTTAAGTTCTTTATATGAATTTATCATTTGAAAAATTTATTTTTAAGTTGTTAAATTTCATTTTGAATTAAGAATTATATCCGCTGCTTCTGATAAATTTTTTACTTTGAAATCCGGATTTGAATTCATTCTATAATTTTCAGATCCTGCATATTCAATCAGGATTGTTTTCAATCCTGAATTTTTTCCGCACTGAATATCAGTGTCTCTGTCACCTGTCATCCATGAACTGTTTTTATCCAGGTTGTATTTCTTTATTGCATTCAGAATAAAAAATGGCTTGGGTTTTCTGCAATCACAATCACCCGAATATTCTTTTACAATTCCGTCAGGATGATGGTAGCAATAATTGTATTCAGTAAAAATAATTTTTTGTTCCTCCATTAATTCCCGAATCTTTTCACTGACATTAATCAGATTTTCAAGAGTAGTCTTTCCTTTTGCAAAATCAGGCTGATTTGAAACGATAAATAATCTGAAATTATTTTCCAGAAGTCTTTTAAGTATTACAATCACGCCTTCAATCAACTTAACATCTTCTATACTATGCGGCGGTTCGTATTCATTTCTCTCCTTGCTGAAAACCAGTTCATTTATCACTCCGTCCCTGTCAAGAAATATTGCTTTATCCAATTACTTTACTGACTCCCATTTCATCTCAAAAGATTTGATCTTCGGATGTGTAACTATCAGATGCCATATTGTTCCCTGAAATGCTTCTGAATGCGGTGTAACTGTTTCCGGATTTACGGTAGGAATTATTACACAGGCGTCTGCAGCTTGAGCAGTATATCCTCCGTCTTTGCCGACAATTCCGATTATAGAAGATTTCATCTCCTTTCCGTATTTCAAAGCATTTACAATATTAACGCTAATGTTCTTCTCGGCATTTCCTCCGCCAACGGAAAAAATAAAAAGACAGTCAGATGAATTCAGTCTGCTGCCCTTAAGCCAGTTGACAAAAGATGTTTCCCATCCGTCATCGTTAACACGGGCTGTAAGTTCTGATACATTATCAGTAGGAGCATAACTTTCTATTCCCGCTATCTTTCTGAAATCGTTTACAGCGTGTGAAGCATTACCTGCGCTTCCGCCTACTCCCAGCATGAACAATCTTCCGTTATTCTTCCTGACTTCACATATTATCTCCACCATTTTTTCTATCTGCGTTCTGTCAATCTTTGAAGTTATCTCTGTTACTTCATCCAGATATTTTTCAATGTAATCCATTGTTTCAGTTTACTTTTTTATTTAGCAGATATTTTTCCGTGTCTTCAAGTCCTGCGAATGAACCTATTTCATAAAATCTTTCCTTAACTTCAAATCCTGCGAGCTGTTTTTTATTCAACAGATCCTTATAAACTTCTTCAAGATCAAATACTTCCCTGTTCTCAAAATCTTTAAAAGCTTCTTTATTTAAAATTCCGAGTCCGTAATCTATGTATTTCATTTTATCTGAAGAGACTTTTTTATCATAGACAAGAATTTCTCCTTTTTCAAATTCAATATTGCTCTTATCCCACATTCCGTCATTTTTCAGGACTGTCATTAAACCGTATTTATTACTTTTTAAAAAATATTCATTTATATCTTTAAATTCAGCATCTAAATATGAATCACCGTACAAAATAAAAAAATTACTTTTAAAGAACTTCAGTGAATTTTTTATCGCTCCTCCGGTCCCAAGTAACTTGTTACCGTCAAAAGAATATTCTACCTGTATTCCGTATTCATCTCCGTTTCTGACATAATCCTTAATCTGCCCGCCAAGATATCCAGCGCAGATCACAGCTTTTTTTATTCCTTTGCTTTGAAGCAGTCTGAGCTGATGATAAATAAACGGTTTGCCTGCTACTTCTATCAGCGACTTTGGAATTGTTTCTGTAACCGGTTTCAGTCTTGTCGCAAGTCCTCCGGCAAGTATGGCTATTTCATCGATTTTCAAATAGTCATCTCCGGAAATTAATTGTAAAATCCATTCTTAACACCTTCATGATCAAAGGCAAACCAGGACGGCTTTAGTCCGATCTTTTTCATCGCTGACACAAGTTTTGATTTTTCTTTCGGACAATACAGCAGTAAAAATCCGCCGCCGCCGGCTCCTATTACTTTTCCTCCCACAGCGCCGTTCTTTCTTGCTGTTTCGTATGCTTCGTCTATGAACGCATCCGAAATTTTATCCGATAATCCTTTTTTAATTATCCAGTGCTCGTGCAGTAATTCACCGAATTCATCTATCTTATTCTTTTCAAATATCTTTCTTGTATGAAGCCCGATCTCTTTTATTTTATGAAGTCTGTTAACCGTATCTGAATTGTTTGCTTTTGTATTTTTATTCTGAACTTTAAGTATTGCGCTTGCTGATCTGTTTTTATTAAGATAAAATAAAAATATATTACTCTGCAATTCCATCATCGAACCTTCGGATATTCTTACAGGTTCGACTGTAACATTTCCGTCTTTATGAAATGTGTATGCATTGAATCCTCCGAATGCAGCCGCATACTGATCCTGTTTTCCAATAGGCTCTTTGAGTAAATTTATTTCAATGTGGCAGGCGCTCTCTGCAAGTTCGGTCAGTGTCTTGTGATTTCTTCTGTAAGCAAACAAAGCGCTTAATAATGCAACCGTAAAAGTTGAAGAAGTTCCGAGTCCGCAGTTGGAAGGTACATCAGCTATTGAAACAATCTCAACCTGTTTCTTTATGTCTGTAAATCTCAGAGACTCCCTGAATATTCTGTGTTCTATTTCCTTAATGTTATTTACAATCTCTGTCTTTGAATAAGATAATCTAATTGATTCTTCAAATCTTTTATTCAGCATAATGTGAACATACTTGTTTATGCTTGCCGCAAGTAAAAATCCTTCGTGCTTTTCGTAATACGATGGAAGGTCAGTTCCTCCTCCTCCCATAGAAATCCTTACCGGTGCGCGTGACAATATCATTTGCTATCTCCCTTCCACCCGAATCTGTTACTTAATGCATCTTCATAAATTGAGCTGAGAGACATCCTGATCGCCTGCTTTGATGTGTGTTTATTAGACCAGCCGAGTTTTCTGATTTTATCTGAATTTAATCTTACAACAGGTACATCACCTTTCCAACCCCTGTTTCCCCCGGTAAAATTGAATTTCACTTTCCCGGGATTTAATTCCATTACTTCGATTGTCAGATCCGCTATTTCCTTAACTGAAATAAAATCTTCCGTTGATACATTAAAGTAAGAATAATCTTTTAAGAATCCTGTCTCAACAGTTCTTATGGCATTAATAATATCGGTTACATAAATATAAGATTTACTCTGAGTTCCGTCACCAAGTATTGAAAGACTGGAATTGTCATTAAGCAATTTTTTTATAAAATCATATCCCACGCCGTGAGTCTGATTTGGTCCTACTACATTTGCAAATCTGAAAGCAGCAGCATTCATATCAAACATATAGCAATAAGAACAAATCAGAGCTTCGCAGGAAAGTTTGCTTGCGCCGTAAGTTGATATCGGTAGCTGCGGTGAATAGTCTTCAGCTGTCTCAAGAAATCCTGTATCACCGTAAACTCCGCTTCCGGAAGCGTAGATCAGATTTTTCACGCCTGATATTCTCATTGCTTCAAGAATATTATTCGTAAGATAAGTTCCTTCCCAGAAATCAATGTCCGGCTGTGTCATTGCCTTTGATATATCAGGATTCGAAGCGAAATGATAAACTACATCAGCGCCTTTAACAGCTGAGGTCAGTTTGTTGGTTTCTTTAATATCTGCTTTAACAATTGTGATCTTATCTTCTATTTCCTCCAGATGCCACATTTTTCCGGAAGTGAAATTATCATAAACTGTTACTTCTGCCTGAGGTTCGTCTGTTAATATTTTTTTGCAAAGATGACTGCCTATGAATCCGGCTCCGCCGGCTATAAAATATTTTTTCAATTATCAGAAATTTTTTCTTTTAAAATAATACATGAATGATTGCAAGTGTTTTTTTATGAATACCGGGAGAAATGAATATGAATACTGAATATAGTTCAGAGTGTAAGCTTTGCGGAAATTAGGATAATGCTTTCCGTGCATTTTCACAACATCAACTACCGTTCTTGAATTTTCCCTCTGCTGTAAAAATGATTTATTCTGTCCGGCAGTCATATAAGTAATAAAATATTCTTTCATATTGTAAAGCTTCCCGACCTTTCCCATTCTTAGCCACAGTTCCATATCTTCCACATGCTTCATGATTCTGTAACCGCCGAGTTTCATTGCTGTTTCTTTACGAAACATTACAGTTGCATGAGTAAAGGGATTTGAGAATAAAGCAAATCTTCTTATCTCTTCATCAGTTTCTTTTTTGAGATATCTGAAAAGCTCCGTCCCGTTTTCGTCAACAAGTATAACGCCGCCGCCGACAACAACATACTCCGGATTTTCATCAAGAAACTCCACCTGCATTTTCAGTTTATCCTTATGACACCAGAAATCATCGTCGTCTATTCGTGCAATATATTCGCCTTTTGAGTTTCTCAGACCGATGTTGAGATATTCGGATATACCCTTTCCTTCGATCTTAGGTATCCTCATATACCTCACTGATTTTTCCCTTGAAGACAGCTGCTTCATCCTTTCTTCGGTTTCATCAGTAGAAGCGTCATCTATGATAATCAGCTCCCAGTCTTTATAACTCTGAGCAAAAACGCTTTCAATGGATTTCTCCAGCATTTTCACACGGTTATAGGTGGGTATAATAATACTTACCTTAGGGAATGTAGAGTCGCTCTTATTCATAGATTTTAAAGCTATCTATATAATTTAAAAGTTTAAAGTTAGAAATCAGGAGAGTTAAATTTTTTTCAGAATGGTTTATTTACTTAAAACAAGCATACTGGATTTAATACATAGCTCTTCAAATGTATAATAATTTTGAAAATGTTCATTTAATCTTACTTCACTTAATTGTTTTTTCTCTTTCTCATCTGGTACATTTTTAATTTCTTCTAATATTTTAAAACCTGTTTGTTTTATAATTTTCATATAATCCTTATGACGCATCCTGTTTTGATACATAATTGAAGGATTGATCTTTTCAAATTCATTTTCGGAATATTGCAAATAATTATAAACAGATATCTTATTATCAAAAAAAGACCAGTGATCCCGATAATCAATAACGTTTGATATAATTCCGCCGGGTCTTAAGATTCTGTAACATTCATTCATAATCTCCGGCAGATCTTTTTCTGGAATATGCTCCATCGTGGCATTTGAAAGAATGAAATCAATTGAATTTGCCTCAATACCAGTATTCCTTGCATCAAGAGGAGCAATATAATTTATACTGAAATTTTCTTTAAGTATTTTTCTGAAATTTTTTTCAGAAAGAAGCGGAACATTGTTTAAAATATCTGCATTACTTCCGAATTTAAATTCATAATTTTTAAGCCGTTTTATAGTGTCATTGATCAAATCAGGGAAAACTAATTCTCTGATATCAATACAAGTAAGTTCACCAAATCCAAGTAACCTTATTCCAATAGGTATAACCAGATCATAACCGGATCCGAATTCATAATATCTGCAGTTTCCAATATTAATTTCCTTATTATATTTTCTAAATTTATTAAAATGTAATAAAACGGTATCTGTTTTTTCGGAAAGATCTTCATTACTTATTGGCAGAGAATTGGTGATATACTTTTGGAAAAAATAATTCAGTTTTTCACCATCCGGAATTGCAGATAAAAATTTCTGAATATAAGCTTTGTATTTAAAGTTCAATTTTTTTATTCATTATAATATTACTGACTCGGAACCATCTGATAAACACGGATGTAATCTATTTCCATTTCATAAGGAAGATTTGAGTCATCTACTTTTTTATTATTTTCAGGAAAATCTTTTACAGCAACATTTGCTAAAATATACAATGGAGCCGTAGGAATTCCTCTTGTCGTTTAAAAACAATTTTACCGTCTGATCTCTATACTATTTTTTCCGGAAACCATTCGAAAGTCCCGACCATCCATTTGTCAGAGAATTCATTGATAGTTTCCTTGCCTTCCTGATAATAAAACGGCTCTGCTTTTCCTTTTAATCTCCTCCCCAGTTCGGATAATCCAGCCACAGTTATGATTACTCTAAATCTTATTTTTTTCAATTCCGAAATATTCAAATATGTCTATTTCCGGAAGAGACGGGGTTTATTTGGGAAAGAGCCAGAATGCAGGCCAGAATCCTTTTCTGAATGGAAACCTTACTCTCATTTCCCATTTGCCTTAAGCCTGCTCAAAGCATTTAGAACCGCAGATCATACCTGAAGTAAATTCAAAATTCTTTTCACTTTCATTATCTTTTCCATAAATAGTTTCTTTTTTTTTCTATAAGTTTAAGCACTCCGTTCTAAACTTTTACATTTTCATCTTTATATCACCGAAGTTCTTTGTTTGACCAGATTGTTCTGTTTCCTCTTTCATAATTGTTGCTCCATTTAGAATTATCATATCCGTCAAAATTATCTTCAAATGTAAGTTTCCAGTTATAATTTTTTTCAATGTCAGGCGTATTAATAGTTCTGAATCCGCAGGAAATGAAATGATAAGCAAGGAATATTGTAAACAACAATACTAGAAGAAATTTGTTTGATTTCATGTATATGATTCTCATTTTTTTTGAATTAATATTATACGAACTGAAATTTAATTTTTGTATGCAATATATCTTTATCAATTTTTTTAATAGCCAGAGAGATATATGGAGGTAATTCGATCCCTGTAAAGAATTTAAAAATTTTTAAAAGTTTAAGTACATTTTTTTTTATTTTACCATAGCTGTGCTTCCCGTATGACTTGTACCAAAGATCTATTCTGTCTTTTACATCAAGTCTCTCAGGATTTAAAAGAACAGGTTCGGATGATGTTTTCTTAAGGATTTTAATTATTTCTTTAACTGATCCGCCTCTTATTCCAGCTCTCAGTAATTCATTCCAGCTGTGATCTTGTAAGCTTCTTTTCGAAAACTTTTTGGAAAAACTCATTGCTAATTTATCAGGAAAGTAATTTAAAAACGGCAATCCGCTTGTAGTGTGCATTTCAACAGGGAAATACCTATGAGGAGTATTATTGAGAAACAATATACCTCCCGTCTGTAAATGATCCCATATTCTGACGAACAAGTCATTTCTTTCGATCGGTAATAGATGCTCAAATACTCCGCTTAAAATAATAAAATCAAATTTTCCCAGTTCTGGATGTAATTCTTCAGTATTAGGAGATATTAAGTAATTTACATTTTTAAAATTATAATATTCCTTTCTGAGTTCGGCTATTTCAATATACTCTTTTACATATTCAATCCCGACAATTTCAGAATCAGGAAACATCCTCGCTAAAATAGATGTAGAAGCTCCGCAGCCGCTTCCAAAATCAAGTATTCGTTTATTTGAAAAATCTCCTTCAGAAATATAACTTAATAAATCATATTTTAAACTATTTGATATATAAGCTTCATTTTCATCTCTCATTATTTCATTGCATGTCCAAGCTGAACCTTTAATGTTAAATATTTTCTCTATCAGACCAACAGGATAACTCGTTTCCCATTCTATATTCGGAGAAAAAACGCCTTCTTTTAATATTGCTCTTATATATCTTTTATCATTTTCTTTTTCTACAATTAAAATTAAACCTTCTTTATCCTCTAATCTCTTTTCTTTCATAAATATGTTCTGTTATTGAATTTTTAATTTTCCAATTTTACTCATATAGCTATTATAATATTGTCCGGTATTTTTATTAATATCAAAATTATTTTTAATCACAGAAACAGCTTTTTCTTTTATATGATCCAGCTCTTTAATATTATGGTAAATATAAATTATTTTTTTTATAAGTTCAGTTTTATTCTGAGGGTCAAATAAAAATCCCGTTTTGCCGTCTTCAATAATTTCCGGGATGCCTCCAACATCAGATGCAAGAATAATTTTCCTTTTTATCATTCCTTCAATTATAACTAATCCGAAACCCTCCCACAATGAAGGCACACAGATAAGATCGCTTATTTCAATATAGGGTTCACTGTCCGGCTGGAATCCTTTCATTATTACCTGACTGCTTAAATTATTTTCTTTTATAAATATTTCAATTTGTTCTCGCAAACTTCCGTCACCGATTAATAATATTTTTATTTTTTTATTCTGGTGAATGATTTCTTTAACTGATTCAAGAAATATAAGATGTCCTTTCTGTTTATCAAGTCTTCCAATAACTGAAATAACAAAGTCATCGCTGTCAATATTATTTTCAGATCTTAATTTCAATATTTCCCCGTTAGAAAGTTTATATTTTATTTTATCAAAATTAATACCGTTATATATCACTTCAGTGATTTTTTCATAAGACGGATTTCTGTTAATCAAATACTGTTTTACTAATTTTGAAATAGCTATTAAATAACTTTTAGAATAATCTATTACAAAATTGTCAATTACATCAAAAAATGATTTCTTATTTATGTCTGCTCCTGAATGTGTGGTCGAATAATTATGACACGTGGAAATTATTAAAGGCACATTTGATCTCTTAGCCGCTATCCTTCCGTAAAAATCAGCTTTATTTAAATGAGTATGCACAATGTCCGGCTTTAATGATTCAAGAATTTTTTTAAGCTTAAAATATATTTTCGGATTAACTAGTCCTTTTTCACCAAGATCAATTACCTTTATTCCTGCATTCTTATACTTTTCAATGTATTCACCCGAATCAATTGTAACTAAAGTTAATTCAAGATCTTCATATTCCTTAAGTTTGCACAATATATCAAAAAGCAAAATCTGAGCTCCTCCCAAACTTAGATTAGAGATAATATGAACTACTTTAATCTGTTTTATCAAATACAATTAAAAATTAAATTTATGGAAACCAATTCAGTTTATAAATCCAGCTGATTTTCAAATAATTCAAAACTTTTTCCAGTAATGTGTCCGAATTTATTATTCAATAATGGCGAAGACGGATTATTCCAGATCGTATCAATATACATATAGATGACACCGTTTTCTAATAATACATAAAGTCTTAATATGTCCGCCTTGTGCGCAACATGAATCAATGGATTCCCGAAAATCTCTGAAGGAGGATCAACTTTAATAAGTTCAACAAGTTTTTTTGTTTTTTCCCGCCACTCTCCCTTAGGTTCATATGAGTAATAGAAATATATCTTAACAGGTTTGTTAAGTTCAAATGCAGATTTTACGGCAAGATAATGAACAAGCGAGTAAGGTTTGCCTCCGAAATCTTCTGTCAATCCGTAACAGAAATGAAAAATATCAGGTATCAATAAATTGTTTTAACTTTGTAAATTTAATTTTCCGGTTGAATATATGTATTCAACTTCTTCAATGGTCTTTTCAATTGTATATTTCTCAATGAAATCCTTTCTTGCCTGAATCGTAAAATCATTTCTCAGTTTCTCTGAATCATACAATTTCAGAATTGATGCTGCAAGCTGATTCGGATCCTCTTTTTGTATCAATATACCGTTTATCATATTCATGATAACTTCATTTATTCCCCCTACATTTGTCGCAATTACCGGAACAGATGCTCTCATCGCTTCGAGGATCACATAAGGAATTCCCTCATATCGTGAAGGTAAAGCAAAAATGTCAAACGATTTTAATCTACTGTAAATATCATTGTTATATCCTTTCAGGAATACGGTATCTTCAAGTTTATGCCTTTTTATAAGATTTGATAGTTCATCCTTTTTCTCTCCTTCACCGTAAATGTGATACTCAAAATCATATCCTTTGTTCCTAAGGATCAGTGCCGCTTCAATAAGATATTCCTGACCTTTCTGAAACATTAATCTCCCGATGTTGCCTATGATGAATTTAATATTTGTATTTCTGATTTCAGGTTTTTCTTCATGCTCTATTCCGTTATATATCACCCCAATCTTATCGCTTTCATAGGATAATTTATTTATCAGTATGTTTTTATCATTTCTGTTGCAGGTCAGAGTATAATCTGTAAGATTTTTTTTCATTTTTTCATATTGCAGTTTTAAAAAGCTCAGGTTTTCAATTTGTTCAATTGTATAATCAATTCCATGTCTGTGCTCCAGTATCAGTTTTGTACCCAGCATTTTTCCAATAAGACAGGGCGCAGATCCTGCCTGTGCATGAATTATATCAAAATTATTCTTCTTAATGAATTTAAACAGATCCCTGATTCCGCTCAGTCTGTACTTTCCGTTTTTTTTATTATTAAATACAAAATATTCCGTATTGAGTTTCTTTAAAACTTCGCATACTGGTCCATATGTCGGTACCGCAACAGTTATTTTAAATCTGTTTCTGTCAATGTGTTTTGCAAGAAGTATGGTGAATTTTTCAATTCCGCTTATTCTGCAGTCATTCAATGTAACAAGTATCTTCTTTTTATTTTTTGATGTATTCATATTTGCTGGTATTTAAAAAATTAATATTCAGGTAAAGCTTAAGAACTTTCAAAAGCTGTGTCAGTTTATCTTTTTTACGTCCTTTATATTTATTCCAGAAAGGAAGGGCTATCAGTCTTGTTATAACATAAGTCAGTCCTGCAATATAAATTAATGTCCTTTCAGGGAATTTATAGTTCTGAATGAATAATAATTTGCCTCTGTTAATATGGAATATGTATATATCATCATTTTTATCGATGTCAATGGATGCCTGTGTATGATGATAATATTTTATTCCCGTAATGCAAATATTCCTTTTGCTAAATTTGTTTTTAAATTTATAACACATTTCAACATCTTCATAATACATAAAATATTTTTCATTAAATCCGCCTGTCAGTTTGAAATCGGATCTTCTCATCATCAGGAATGCACCATGGAACCAGTCAACTTCGAAATTCTGATTTTCCCTTATTTCTCTTCTGTTAACAAGCCTTTGTATTTCCCTCTCATATCCGAAACCAAGTATGTTTATGATTTCCCATTTAAAAGCAGGAAAATCATTGTAAAAATATATCGGCTGATCAATTTCGTTTATCATTACCCCCGAAACAATTCCCGCTGAAGGATCGCTTTCAAGAATTTCCTTTAGTTTTATCAAAGAATTATCTTTAAGAATAATATCCGGATTTACAAATAAAAGATAATTGCATCCGGATCTCTCCGCTCCGTAATTACATCCTCCCGGAAAACCGTCATTTACGTCTCTCTGAAAAAATTTTACTTCCGGAAATTTATTTACCAGTTCCGGTAATTTTCCGTCAGTAGAATTATTATCCGAAACAATGATCTCAATATCATTTTCCGGAAAATATTTTCTGAACGATTCCAGGCATTCTGATAAGTGACCTGAAGTATTGTAGTTCACAATAATAACTGAAATATCGGATTTGTAACTCATGACTTACTGCATCTTTTTTTCTGAATTCAGATCTCTGATTATTCTCATTTGTTTTTGCCGTTAATTTGACGGAGTAAATGGCGAATAACAGAACCAGCCGTTTTCTTTTGGCAGAACAAGGTTTGAAGGCTGTTCCCCTCCCTTGTATAAGACAGCTCTGCCGGTTTTTATGGCATGATAATCAAACCAACCGTTTAATTCATTGTCAAAATTCAATTGCCATTCCCTGTGTGGACTCCTGTTAACATAGACTTTAACTCCATTGTCATACTCTATTAAAACCTGTGACATAAAATCACTGCTTTCAAACTTATCAAATGTATTCGGATATTTTTTTATGTATTGGGATACAGTTAAAAGATTTCCGTTATCATTATACAGTATCTTTACGGCATTTGCGTTTCCGTACAATGTCTGAACGGGATAAACATAATTGTATTCAAGCTCACCCTGCTCGGACGGATTGTAAGATAGTGAACTGAAAAATGCTCCGTGTCCGTATGCAAGTTCTGTAGCAGAATAAATCAGTGACGAGTCCCTGCTCCTTCCCATGTATTTCCAGTAACTGTCCTTGTAAAAAAATCTTTCGTAATAACCCACACCGTGAACCATCGTCTTGTCATGCATTTTTCTGAGATCAAAATCCACCAGAAGCGGTTTATAATAACCTCCGGTCAGTTGCTGATTTGAAATTTTCCCCGTTTGTATCTGAGCTTCAAAATCGTCATAATATCCAATGTAATAAAAATGATGATAACCTTCGCCGCTGACCGGACCGTTATGAATCTTTCTTAGTTGATTGCCTATATCATTTGTAATTTTCAAAGAAGTATTGTTCTTGCCGGCATAGTTTTCCCTTGAATCAAAATCCATAGCTTCTGAGGGACTTTTCGCAGTTAGCACATCAATAAAAGATGCACTGGTTTTCAGAGTTTTATTTATTTTTGTAGAGATGGGTATAAGATATTTTTTGATTTTTCCGGGTTTCAGAAGTTTTGCCTGCAGCGTCGGTGATTTCCAACCGTTCACAGGATTCCCTTCGGGATCAAGTGCAACTTCTGAAATATTGTAAACTGATGAGTTGGGATAAATATCGGAATAATTCTCGTGCAGCGAAAATAAATATCCTGAAGTACTGCACAGATTACTTACTCTCAATAAAGCTTCATTGCCTCCGTAAAGAGGATTAGCCGGAAGAACTTCCGGTAATTTATTGTCATAACCTGCGTTCTGCCAGTCATGAACGATCAGCCATAAGTTATTGATATTTTCATTCCTGATCACTGAAAGATTATTGAAAACTTTTTCAAATCCGGCGTCCCAGTTGTCATATATGATCCTGTTTATGGATTCGTTTTTATATTTAGCAACGGGATTCGGAATATTCGGGAATACATCTTCAAGCTCTGAAGAAACCGTCATATAAATAGTTTCATCAAGCAAATATTTCTTTCCGTTCGTTTTGTTTTTATACAAAGCTTCCTGTGCAAAATATACGGAAGTATTTGAAAAGGGACTGTCGAAAGTGTTTATCTGTGAAGAATTTGTTTTGGTCCAGTCAAAGAAAAGCGATGTGAAAAAATTGTTTGAATACAAAACATTTATAGTAGATAAATACGGAACTCCCACTATAACAGGATTAACTGCCCCTTCGCACCTGTCAAGCTGAAATGAAGCAAGTGTAGCGTATTTTTTTATGCTGTAATTTTTGATCTTTCCGGCATCTCTGACCTTAATAACCAGTGTTTTTCCTGAAATGTAAAATTTATATTCAAAGTGGAAATAAAATTCATTCCCTTTGCTAACCACCCATTCAGTTAACAAAGTATCCCTGATCATTTGTGATCTCAGAAGTTTCTTACTTATACCTTCCGACCACAGATAGTAATTTACATTATCAGGTGAAGTCATGCATACTCCTCCGTAATTGCTCGGGTAAAATTCATATCCATCTGATATAAACTTTATTCCGTTAAAAGAAGAGCCGTTCCTTAATGAATATTCATATACAATTGTTTTGTTTTCATCTGTATATGCAAATTTGTAGGATTCTGATGCTGCATTGAATGTGACCGTATTTCTGTATGAATTGTAGTTTGAATTTGGTATAGGAGAATTTTGCGCTGATAAATAACTACAAAAATTGGAAAATAAAAGAATAGAAAAAGAAACTGAAAATATTTTCAATAATTTAAAAATCATAAATAGTGAAATTAAATATTTTTTAAATGGTTTATATTTAAAATAAAAATATTTCTGCACCCGGATTTATAAGATCAGAATCTTTAGTCAATAAATCCTTTAAACTCCATTTTCTTATGTCACCGGCTTTATAATATCAGATGTTCGTTCTGTTAGATTTATCATTGTAAAAGCGGATACATTAACAAAATAAAATCTGACAATATCTTATTCTGAATTATCGGTCCTTATGGATTCCGACTTATCAGCTTCCTGATCTTCTTCAGCAGTTTTGTTTTTAAAAAAACATTAAACACTTTCGGATCAATGATATAAAGGATGTATTCTGATAATTCTGTTAATCCTTTTAAGGGGTTTAATTTGAAGGATATAATAACCATCAATTGCTTAAATCCAAGTATCCCTTCTGTTGCATGTATATCATCAAGCCTGTTTCCTTTCCCAGTATATTTTTTTAAAATGCCGATTGATGCTCTGAGCATAATTAAATTATTTTCCGGTCCTCCGGAAACGCTAGAATGAGATCTTTTCCCGACAAGATTATTTCCCATGAATAAAAAGTCATTGTATTCGCTGAGCCTCAGGAATAATTCATAATCTTCGCAGTAATTTGTTACATTTATTTCATCAAAAAACAAATTCTTTTCATACAGAATTTTCTTTTCCAGTAACAATGAAGAGGTCAGGATACTGTTACCTAATTTTAATAAATGTTCCTTTGAAATTCTGAAATCATTTTCGAATAATTCAAAATATCTTTCTTTAATGACTTTATCGTTTACATCAATAACTTCTGCATTTGAACATATCATTTTAAATTCTCCAAGATGTTTCATCTGCAATTCAATTTTATTTTCATTCCAAAGGTCATCATCATCACAGAAGGCAATGTATTCAAATTCAGACTGCCTGATTCCCAGATTCCTTAATTTTGACAGGTTCCCTATCTTCCCGTAATTATAATATTTTATTCTGCTGTCTGTTAATGAGTTAATGACTTCCTGAGTATTGTCAGTTGACCCGTCATCCACCAGTATAAGTTCAAAATCGCAGTAAGTCTGATTTAAAATGGATTTCACAGTTTTCATCAACAATCCGCTTCTGTTGTATGTTATGATAATTATGCTAATCATTTTTCTTTGCTTATGTATATTTCCTGATTACTGATAAAAATATTTTTTTTATCTCAAGCATCTCTTCCTTTTTGATAGATAAATAAAACCATAAAGCCAGCACAGGCAGTGCAGCTATCATTCCAGCTATATAAGATAACTGTGAAATAAGCATTGCCGAGATAAGAACAACTATGCTTGTAAAAAACAGCTTTCTATTCTCTTTGGTGAATTCAAATTTAATAAGTTTTTTTGAAAACACATAATTAAGAATAAAATGAATGCAGTATGCAATCAAATAAGTCACAGACACATATAAAATATTATTTTGTCCTGACAGGAGAATTATATAAAAAATAAAAATCAAATTAAAATTCAGAATAACTTCCAGCAGGACGAAAACTTTCAGTTTCATTTTAGGAACAAGCCATATACCGATCGCCCAGGCAAGAGCTTTGAAATAATCACCTAAAAACTGATAAACAAATAAGCTTTCGGAAGGGAAAAAATCTTTGGAAAACAAAACAGAAATTACCAGATACCTGAACGAAAAGACCAGTATGACAAGCGGAACCATTAAAAGCATAATGTATTTTACATTGATGTTTAATTCATTATTTATCTCATCAATATCGGACATTTTCGAAATTGTTGGAAATGAATATGTCGAAAGTGAAAGGAATATAAATCCAAAATAGCTTATTGAAATACCTATCACACTCTGAAAAATTCCATTATAATATATGCCCAAATCCGCTATTATCATTTTCCTCAGCATCAGTAATGATAACTGAAAAAATGCGCCGGAGATCAGAAAGACAAATGATACTTTGATTATTTTGTAGAATAATTCTTTGTCGAATTCTTTTATGATCTCAAATTTGTCTATAATTTTATTTTTGGTCAGATAGTATATGCTGAAAGTAATGTAAATTACATTTGATGTCAGGATCCCGATGATCGCTCCTTTGATCCCGTATAACAATACAAGCGGAATTATAATAAGAAGATTAAAAATGTTTGAAATTATTATTAATTTCACATATAAATTTATGACTTTAAGTCCTCTTATAAACCCTTCAAGCATTGAACTGAATGCAATGAATGGCAGAAATACAGAAATAATTTTTATATAAGATTCATATTCTATGCTTTCAAAGAGGAATTCAGAAATTAAACCTGAAAACAGAAAAAAGATAACTGAAAAAAATACAACCGGAAAAAAAACAAGACTCAGTGATGAAAGGAAAATTTTCTTAAGCCTTTCTTTTTCAAATATGTTTTCTTCTGCAATGATCTTGGACAACCCGTTCGGAATTCCTAATGGTACAAAATAATTCAGCAAAGTTATAAGATTTGTCAGCTGGGAAATTATTCCCAGTCCTGTAACTCCCAGATAAATGGCAAATGTTTTATTCTTCAAGAATGCACAAATCAATACGACTGCTGTCGAAACTGAAATGCTAGAAGTTGCTTTTAAAATCTTTTTGATTTGATCTTATTTTAAATATTAAAATTATGACAACAGTTAAATTAAATCAGGCTAAATTGTTATGATTGTAATAAAGATAAAACGAAAGTGATATCAATACCCATAAAACAAATGTAATTGCACCAAGTATTGTAAAATAAGGTTCAAACATAAAAGCAACAAGAAAAGCAACAAAAGACAATTGTATTCCGTCCAGGTATTTATTTACAGAACTGTCCTTTGAAGTCTTTCTTAGTTTTATCGCATAATAAAATGCTTTGATAAAAAAGCTTATGTAAATTACAAATCCGAATAATCCGAGATCCAGCATCAACGTCAGATATGTATTATGAGGATGAGGAAGTATTACAAAATATACGGAAAAAACATTATCCCTAAAATATCTGAAAGCATCGAATCCGTATCCCCAGATTAAATTATCTTTAATCAGAATGACTGAAGCAATCCAGGCCTGTAACCTTCCTATCGAAGAGATATCGCTTCCAAAATTCACAACTGAAAAAAATCTGTCAACAATTATATCGTAAAATAATGCCGTTATTGCCAGTACTACAATTAAAACAGGAACAAAAAGTTTTGGTCTTTTGAGTATATAGAATAAAATTGCAATTAATGTGGCAAGCCAGATCCCCCTGGTTTGTGTCATGATTAATCCCAGCATAATAATGACCAGGGAAACAATATATAAAAACGATCTTTTTGAGAATTTGGTATTTACCAGAAAAGATAAATTAAATAGTAACAATACCATGAAATATGCCGCTACCAGATTATAATGATTCCAAAATGAAGGTATCCTGTACCTGAAATCGAAATTTATGGTGCTCAGTATGTAAAATGAATAAAAAGCTAATATGATACCGGATATGAATAATAAATTGAAAAATTTATCCAGAAATTTCATCTTTAAATTCGAATTTGTAAAGATCAGGAATATAAGAAACGGTATGAGAATGGTAATATAGTAATAATAGAAAGCTTCCGATTTCACAATACTATCGGTCACTTTGTAAAGCCCGTAAGTCAAAAGCAGTAGCCAGAATATGAAACTGTAAACATAGAAATCCCTGAATCCAGTGTTAAGTTTATCAATAAAAAAAATGACAAAAACAAATAGCACATAAAAGGAAAAGTAATATATAAGGTCAAATGTAAAAAAAAGCGGTAAGAGAAACAAAAAGAACTTTATTTCAATTCTGAAGTTTAATGCAGGATTAGATAATGTTGCGCTATTCATTTAAAGAATATTTTTTAACGACTACATCCTTTAAGTAATAATATATGTAAGTGCCAAAAAATACTACAGCTGTTGATAATACAATGATTATCAGTCTTTTTGGTTTTGATTTCTTATCCGGAACATTAGGGGAATCAAGGATCAGCACTGTAGGTGTTTCCCGGTTCTCTTCGATTTTAGACTGTTCAAGCATTGGAATCAGTGTAACAAGGATCTTATTTTGTATTTCGACATTTCTTCTGAGTCTGAAATAATTAAGTATTATATTCGGACTACCTTTTAGATTTAATTTGCTTTCACTGTAATCTGAATTGTTTATCTCAAATAATTGCTTTTTTAAAGCATTGATCTTCTCCTGCTGTGCTTTAACTTCAGACTGATCGGAACTGATGATTTTCGAAAGCAGTTCAAGTTTGATCTCTTCGGATTTAATTTGCGCTTCAAGTTCCAGGCTTCCTTTAGCTGCTACCTGAATTTGAATATCCGGCGCAACCCCGAATTTATCCTGATATATCTGCAAACTGTCTTCGGCTGTCTTTAAATCGTTCTTTACTATTTCATATCTTTCTTCAATAAATTTTCTGTTATTTCTGGCATTCTGAACGCTTAATTCTATGTTTTTTTTGTTAAGCTGATATATTAAGAAATCTACGATCTCCTTGGCTCTGGAAGGGTCAATATCATAAATCCCTATCGAAAGTGTCCCGGCTACTTTATCTTTGTTTATTGTTATTATGTTTTCACGGAAATATTTTATCGCATCAAACATATATTTGAAATCTTCTTCTTCCATTATATTAAACTTTAACACAGTTTCTTCTATATTGCCTCTGCTCATAAGTATATTTTCATACAAAGCCAGATCCTGTGCAGAAGAACCGCTGCCCGGAGCAAGATCACCGAAATCACCAAGTTCGGCTAATCCTGTTGTGCTTAATAATCCGCCAAGCATTGATGATTTTGAAGTGGCTGTCTTAATTACACCTGTAGACAGAAAAACCGGTTTAATTACAAAAAATGCTAAGAGAAATGACAGTATAGCTGCAGTTAAAGAATAAATTAATATAATCTTTTTATGTTTTAAAAATAAATTTATATAATCAATTATAGTAAAAACTTTTTTTTCTGAATTTAAATCCATATTTTTTACTTATTCTGCTTAATTAATATATATGTTGTCAGTATACCCAGAATTATAGCTGCTATCTGTGCCACTGTAGTTATAGTCTGTGAAAAAGGTGTATCAACTTTTTTAGGAATATACACAAAATCTCCCGACTGTATTTCGGTTTCATCTGGTAAATACCAGCCCCTTGAATTGAATTTTATGATCCGTATTTCACCTTCGTCAGCTGCAAGTCCGTATCCTCCGGCTTTCTTTATATAATAATCCGCATCTGCTCCTTTTTTGAAAGGAATATAGCCTTCCTGACCGACCTGACCGAATACATATACAATGTTTTTATTATCATTAATGTATATGATATCTTTTCCCTCAAGAAGAACATTTTCATTCTGATCATTCTTGTTTATCAGCTTTTCAAAATCTACGATCACTCTGTTCCGTTTGGATTTTATGTCAGTTTCGAAATTAACCTTGTCTTGATTAGATATTAATAAATCATTTGCACGTGAATTGATTAATATTTCCGAAGTATCTTTTGCAGCGTATTCAGCGTCATAAGTTCTGAAAAGAATGCTTAATGGTAAATACGCTTTCTCTTTTATTCCGCCTGCCATATCAATTACATCCTTTAACCTGGTATTCTTAAATGATATCGGATAATATCCCGGTCTTAACACTTCTCCCAGAATTAAAACTGACAAGTTCTTCTGATAATTTATTTTGCTCTTTACAAACAGTCTGTCAAATTTTTCGATCCTGTATTTTTATCTTTTTCAAAAGACAAATTTACTATGTCAAATCCATCTTTATTCTGAAACGCTCTGTATAACATTATGCTGTCCTGCTCGGCATCAATATCGAAACCTCTTCCTATTCCTATTACTGTCTCGAGGTCATCACCGTCAACATGCTCATAAGCTCCTGCGAGCTGAACTGCGCCTCCGATTGAAATGAAATTATTATCCGGTTGTGAATACGGAATTTTTAAAAGGTCACCCTCCAGAAAAAAAGGATTATCCTCGTCTTTATTTGTCAGAAAATATTTATATATGTCAACATTTATTACTGTGCCATTCTTTCTTGACAGTTCGATATTCCTTAATGATATCTGTGTATTTAAAAACTCTCTCTGATTTGTCTTTTCATAAAAAACCCTGGATGTGTTTAATGTATCGAATATTAATACTTTAAGAATTTCAGAAACTCTTGTGACAGGCGATACTTCAAATGTTCCCTGTGTCAGACCTGAAACCTTTATTAAAAATGTCCTCGGTGTGTTAAGCGTGAAGCTTACATCGCTTGAATAATATCTTTTTTTAACAGCACTGACCACTCTTTCTTTTGCATCAGTTAATGTTATTCCGTTAACTTTTACTTCTCCTACAGTTGGAATAATTATTGACCCTTCGGGAGAAACAACAACAGGTATCTGCTGATTTATGTAGCCATAAAGACCTAATGAAAATATATCATTCGGACCAACAATATATTTATTAGGATCTATTGCTCCTTCAATAGGAACTGATCTGTTACTAAATGTATTCTGTCCTTCAAGTTTGCTGAATATGTCAGGAGCATCAGCATTAATGCTTGAACTCGTGTTGGGAACCCCGCTTTTATTAAGTAATTTATTCATGGGGTCGTCTTCTTTGTCTTTATCTTTGCTTTTAAACTGAGAATAAGACGCTGTGGAAAATGTGACCATCATCAACAATAAAAAAATTATCTTAATCTTTTTCATAATCCGAATTGTCCGATTGTTTTGTTTAATATGTCTTTTGTCTGATCTGTAGTTGTTGTTTCGCAATAAATTCTTAACAGAGGTTCCGTACCGGAAGCTCTGATGATTATCCATCCGTTATCAAAATAAAATTTGTATCCGTCAAGATCGTCTGTCGAAATAATTTTCTTTCCTCCGATCTCATCACCGGCTTTCAATGCTTTGCATGTTTCAAGTGTCTTTAGTTTTTTCTCTTCAGTAGTCCTTAAATCATTTCTCTGATAAAAATATTTTCCGAATTCATCGTCAAGCTCTTTCTTAAGTTCGGATATGCTCTTACCGTATTCTGCCAGCATCTCGAGATAAAGCATGCCGTTGAATACTCCGTCCCTTTCAGGAAGATGTCCCTTAATTCCTATGCCGCCGCTTTCTTCTGCGCCTATAAGTACATCATCTGTGATCATTATCTTTGAAATGTGCTTAAAGCCGATAGGAACTGTTACCAGTTCGATTCCGTTTTTTTCACAATACTTTTTTATAAGCTCGCTTGTTGAAAATCCTCTCACAACTTTCCCTTTCATTCCCTTCTTTTCAAACAAATATCTCAGCAGCAAAGCAAATGTTTTCTGAGCATCAAGGAAATCTCCCTTTTCATCTATCACTGCTATCCTGTCTGCATCTCCGTCTGTTACTATGCCAATGCTGTAATTTCCTTTCTTAATATCAGCGCAGATTTCCGTAAGATTTTTTTCCACCGGCTCAGGTGCGTTTTTACCAAAACCGGGATTTAATTCTCCGTGAAGCTGCTTAATGTCTATAAACCTGTTAATTATATTCTGTCCCGCACCATACATTGCATCATAAATTACATTCAGGTTTGCATTTTTTATTTTATCGGTCGAAATTTTGTTCTTAAGATAATCATAATAATATTCATTTCCATTAAAATACTTAATGATACCTGCTGATAACAATTCATCTAAAGATTTTTTCTGTTCGGGTTCTTTGATATTTTTAAGTTCATTCTCGATCTTTGCTATCTCTTCAGGATCCATTGATCCACCGAATTCATCTTTAAGCTTATATCCGTTGTACTGAAACGGATTGTGTGATGCTGTTATCATCACTCCGAGTGTACATTTAAGATCTCTTGCAAGAAGCGAAACTGTAGGCGTTGTCACAAAACTGTCGGTCAGAGTAACTTTAAAACCCTGATCTGCGAATACTTCCGCCGCCGCGTGCGCAAATTCCTTTGACTGAAATCTTGTATCATATCCGATAACTATTCCGTTATTTATATTCCTGTGATTTTTAAATACCAATGCTGTGGCTAATGCAACTCTCCTGACATTTACAAAAGTATATGTATCTGCAATTATCCCTCTCCAGCCATCGGTTCCGAATTTCACCGGTTCTGTTTTGCTGCTCATTAAAATTATTTAGTTTTTAAAAAAGTAGAAAAGATTTATAGGTTTTCCCTCTCTTTATTTTCCAAAACCCATTTTTTAACATAGTTAATTGTATCAAAGGTAGGTGTTCCCGGTGTGAATAGCTGTCCGATCCCGAGTTTCTTTAATTCTTCTATATCAGCGTCAGGTATGATCCCGCCGCCGAATAAAAGCACATCGTTTAATCCTTTATCATCCATAAGTTTTTTTACTTTCGGAAATATTGTCATGTGAGCTCCGCTTAGGATACTAATTCCGATCGCATCCACATCTTCCTGCAATGCAGCTTCTACAATAGTTTCAGGCGTCTGCCTTAATCCTGTATATATAACTTCAATTCCTGCATCCCTGAATGCCGCCGCTATAACCTTAGCTCCCCTGTCATGACCGTCAAGTCCTACTTTGCCGATAAGGATTCTGATTTTCTTAACCTGTAACTGATTTTCTAATTGGTTTTCTGACATATTGTTTTTCAAATTTAATCCAAATACTAATTTACTTCAAGGTATTTTTAAGTTTCCGCTTTACTTATTTCAAGTTTATCCAAATCCTTATGTGAATACTTCTGATAAAAATAAACTGCAATAACCCCTATCAAAACAGCAAACCATAGTGTGGCAACTCTTATTATAAATGTCGAAGCAACGGATACATCTTTCGGAATCTTCATTAAAACCATTAATCCCGTCAGAGATGCCTCTGTCACTCCAAGTCCGCCAGGCAGCATTGCAATGGATCCGACTATAGTAGAAAAACCGTAAATGAAAACTGCACTCATCAGACTTACTTCAATATGCGAAATCGTCGAATATACTCTGAGTATAACATACAATCCCAGACATTCGCAGAACCATGCTACTGCGCTGACAAACGTGGCAATAATCAGCGGCTTAATTCTGACTAATGTGTATATGCTTTCATAAGCTTCGTGGAATTTATGAGCGAATCTGCTGAATAATTTTATTTTCTCAAGATAAGATATGAACTTCATTGAAAGCTTTCTCGAACTTATTAATATCACTCCCGATAAAAAAAATAATCCGACTCCTATAATTATTCCCTGCCCGTAATCGAAAACAAATGCTCCCGCTATGCAAAGCAGCACGACAGAAATAAAATCTGTAAGTCTTTCCGCAAGTATGATCGGAGCTGATCTGCTGATAGGAGTACCGTTCTCTTCCCTTACAAGATATGATTTCAAAAGTTCTCCCATCTTACCCGGAGTTACGCTCATTACAAATGTCGCCATGAATATAAGAAAACTTGCTTTGGGCTTAAGATCTATCTCTAAAAGTTTTCTGTAATATTCCCATTTGTAATATCTGATAATGTAATTTCCGAATGACAGCGCAAGGACAAGAGGGAAATATATCCAGCTGAACTCTCCGAATGTCCTTATCAGATTATCAAAGTCAGCATATATGCTGAATCCCAGAAATACCAACGCTCCGAATGCAACGGATAATAATATTTTCTTTTTATTCTTTGAAAACAATTATAATACTTTTTGAATTGTTTCGTAAAGTTTTACAAGCGGCAATCCGACAATATTGTAATAATCACCTTTTATCTTCCCTATGAACAGACATCCGAAGTCATCCTGTATCCCGTAAGCTCCCGCTTTATCAAGAGGTTTAAATGTATTAACATAATAATCTATCTCATCTTTCTGAAGCGTCCTGAAATAAACTGAAGTTTTTTCGTAAGCGAATTCTACTTTTTTGTTTTTAGTGTTTATCACATTAATTCCTGTATAAACATAATGCAGATTTCCGCTCAGCGCTTTCAGATATTCTTTCGCATGCTTAAGATCCTTTGGCTTGTTGAGTATTTCCTTTCCGAGCAGCACTATCGTATCTGCACCGATCACGATTTCATTTTTATATTTGCCGGCAACACTCTCTGATTTCAAAACCGAATTGTGCCTGACAAGGTGAATGGGATTGTGGTCTTTGAGTTCCAGTTCTATTGCTCCGCTGTCAACTGCAGTTGCATTTAAACCTATCTGTTTTAAAAGCTGCTTCCTCCGTGGAGATTTTGATGCAAGAATATATTTTTGACTGAGTATTGTTTTTAAACTTATCAATTTATTTATTTATCAGTTCCATTACTTTATTCAATGCATCTTCTTTCTTTACAATCAGTCTCTCGCCGGTGCTTCTAATTTTTATTTCAATGTTTCCTTCTTTAAGATTTTTTTCTCCAATGATAAGCTGAACGGGTATTCCTATCAGATCAGCATCATTAAACTTCACTCCGGGTCTTACTCCTTCCCTGTCATCATATAATGTCTCAATTTTCTTTTCATTGCAAAGCTGTTTATAAAATTCTTCTGAAATATTTTTTACTTCTTCTGTTTTACCTCCGAGACTTATAAGAATTACTTTAAACGGAGCTATTTCACCTTTCCATATAATTCCTTTTTCATCATTGTTCTGCTCAATGTATGAAGCTGCAGTTCTCTCTACTCCGATTCCGTAACTTCCCATAATTACCGGATTCTCTTTGCCTTCTGCATCCAAGAATGTTGCCCCGAGCGCTTCGGCATACTTTGTTCCGAGTTTGAATATATGTCCGACCTCGATCGCTCTGGTGATTTTAATTTTGCTTTTCCTGTCAATGGTCTCTTCACCTTCTTTTACTACTCTCAGATCTTTATACTCAATTCCTTTTACATCACGCTTCAGATCAATGTTTTTTAAATGGTAATCATTCCTGTTTGCGCCGCTGATGAGTTCGTCTGCATCTTCCAGCAGTAAGTCAGCAATTATCTTAACATTTTTGTTTTTTAATCCTACCGGTCCGATCGAACCTGCATCTGCTCCGGTTATTTCAATTAGTTCTTCATTATGTGCAGACCGGATGTTTATCCCGAAATAATTCTGAAGCTTCATTTCATTTACTTCATCATCACCGCATACTAAAGTAAGTATGTATTCGTTACCGTCTTTTCCCGCATTTACAAAAACTCTCGACTTTGCAAGACGGGACTTGTCCTTTGTTCCGGTGAAATCTGCAAGCTCGTCAATTGTTTTGATATCCGGAGTATGAAATTCTTCAGTAACGAGATCTGAATTTTTTCTTGCAACTTTTTCTTTAAATGATACTGCTACTTCCAGGTTCGATGCATAACTTCCGTCCGCGCTTATTACAATATTGTCTTCGCCTGCTCCCGCCGGTACCATGAATTCTTCCGAATCACTTCCGCCCATCGCTCCGCTGTGTGCAGAGACAACAGTGAAATCAAGTCCGCATCTCGTGAAAATATTTCTGTATGCTCTTGCCATATCATTATATGAAATGTCCAATGCTTCCCAGGAAGAGTCAAAAGAATATGCATCTTTCATTGTGAACTGCCGTCCTCTCAGCACTCCTGCTCTCGGACGCTCTTCATTTCTGAACTTTGACTGAATCTGATACCAAACCTGAGGAAGATCTTTATATGAAATAAGATTTGGTTTTGCGATTGAAGTAAAAACTTCTTCGTGAGTGGGACAGAGAACAAGCTCTCTGTTTTTTATTCTGAACATCAGATCACCGTAATCTTCAAGTCTTCCTGTTTCCGCCCAGAGTTCTGCAGGAGAAATAGCCGGAAGCAGAAATTCATTTCCGCCGATAGCGTTCATTTCCTCGCGGATTATGTTTTCCACTTTTCTGAAAACTATTAGCCCGAATGGCAGAGATGAATAAACTCCTGAAGTAAGCTGTCTTATCATTCCCGCACGGATCATCAATTTATGAGAAGCAGTGACTGCATCTACAGGATCATCTTTTAATGTAGGAAGAAAAAATTTTGTAAGTCTCATAAATTTTATAAGTTTACAATATAAAAATGACTCCTTTCTATTACAATACATTTCTGAATAAATTTAAACTTCCTTGTCACAAAACTTGTCATTCCCGCGAATGCGGGGGGTACCCTCTGGGTCATCCAGAATGTAAATCGCCTTTTTATATTTCCTGTTTAACTCCATCCATACTGTATCTCATAACTAAGATCTTTGCAACAAAGACACCAAGACTCTAAGAAGAAAATTTAAAACGGCAATCTTTGCGCTTTGGTGCCTTAGTGGTAAAATTTATTTTTCATCCTGACTAATAATCATCTGAGGTAAGGATTAATTATTGAACTGCTATCACAGAATTTTATGCTTACTATTAAAAAAACGGAAGGCAAAAATGAAAATTTGCTTTTTAATATTTGCATTAAATCTTGCTTCAGAAGTTTTTCCTGCTGATACTGCTTCAGTAAAATATTTTCCTCTTAAGGCAGGAAACACCTGGTATTATAAGACCACATATTCTCCAATTCCTTTTCCTCCGTATTTCCATAAAGATTTTATAGAGAAAGACACTTCCATAAACGGAATAACTTATTTCAAATTTTATCAGCATAGTTCGGTGAGCTATATAAGAGTTGATTCTGTCAAAGGAAACCTTCTTGCTTATTCACCCGGAAACGGTTGCGGTTCATATGCCAATGACAAAATAATTGACAGTCTTGCTTCTTCACCGGGAAATCAGATAATTTGCCTTTATCAGAATATTCAGACAAGGCGCTGCGTTTCCACAGGTACACAGAATGTGTTTGGGATTATTTCAGACACAAGGGATTTTGCTCACGACGGTTTGTTCGTTGAAAATATAAAATACGCAAAAAACTTCGGTGTGATTTATTCCTGCAGCGGCGAACCGCCGCCATGCACAGGTTTTACGAATCTTATCGGCTGCCGGATTGACGGCATAGTTTACGGAGATACAAATCTTACAAGTATAAAACAAATCGGTAATTCAATTCCTGAAAATTTTTCTCTGGAACAAAACTACCCAAACCCCTTCAATCCAAAAACTATTATCAATTATTCTATTCCGTCAAACGTGAGAAGTCAAACGTCAGACGTGAAACTTCTAATATACAATTCTCTCGGTAAAGAAGTAGCAACATTAGTTAATGAAAAACAAAACCCGGGAAGTTATTCAGTTGAATTCAGCGGCGAAGGTTTGCCGAGCGGAATTTATTTTTGTAAGCTGGAGGCGGGAGATTTTAATAAAACGAAGATTATGGTATTGCTGAAATAAAATTTAAAAAATTATGAAAAACTTTTTTATTTCAATCTTAATTTTGTTCAGTTTAATTTTTTCTTTGAACAGTTCATATTCACAAACAAATTGGTTCTGGCAAAATCCATTGCCACAGGGAAATGAATTAAAGGAAGTAAGATTCTTTAATCAAAATACCGGAATGGCAGTTGGCACAAAAGGAACAATTATAAAAACAACTAACAGCGGTTTGAGCTGGAATATTCAAACAAGTAATACATTTTCAGATCTATATAATTTAAATTTCATTAGTATCGATAAAATCATTGTTTGCGGAAATAATGGAACAATTTTAAATACTTCCGATGGCGGTACAAATTGGACATTCAGCATTTTAGACATTAACATTAAATTAACAGGAATAGATTTCACAAGTACATTGAATGGCTGGATTTCAGGATATGATATTTCATTACAGGTTGGCAAGATTTATAAAACAACAAATGGAGGAATTAACTGGATTCTGAATTTCTCAACTTCAAATGAACTAAATAAAATCAAATTTATAAACGAAAATTCCGGATGGTCAGATGGCGGTTATGGCTTATTTAAAACTACAAACGGAGGAGTAAACTGGAATCTAGTTAATAACTATGCATATTCAAAAGATTTTACATTTAAAGATTCTTTAAATGGAATTATTGTAGGAGATTATACATATGGGTCCACATTGTATGGATTTACTAAAAAAACCACTAATGGAGGAATTAATTTTGCAAACTTATTTGAATACAGAGATTCAATAATTAATTCTGTAAACTTTTGTAATTCGAATACAGGATTTGCCTCAGGGAATAAGGGGAAAATCCTCAAGACAACAAATTTTGGTGATAACTGGTTTAATATTACAAATAGTTCTAACAATGATCTGAATTCAATTTTTTTTCAAAATGATTCAACCGGATGGTCAGTTGGAAAAGGTGGAGAAATTTTAAAAACAAATAATCAAGGTTTGAATTGGTCACAGTTAAATTCAGGCAGCGGTTCAGATCTTGTTTTAGGACAATTTTTAAATTTGAATACTTCTTTTCTTTCTGGACAAAAGCTGGTTCTAAAAACTTCCAATGGAGGAAATAATTGGTTTAATATATGGGATAGTGTTGGAGGAAATGACAAATCAAATATTGTTTATTTCAAGAATGAAAATGAAGGCTGGCTAAGTTATCCTAATGGTGATAAGATTTACAAAACCATAAATGGAGGAATTAACTGGACTTTTGTTGGCAGATATGGTGTAGGCGGATATAATTATTTTCCCTTTTCTATGTATTTTTTAAATGATAACAAAGGATTTATTGTTGGTCAGGTTCTGTATTATACACCTCCGGGAATAGAACATCGGGATGGATTTTTACTTGGAACAAATGACGGAGGAAATAACTGGTCGATCATAACATTGCCTTCAAGCGGCGGAAGTATGAATGATATTAAATTTTTTGATGATCTTACCGGAATAATAGTCGGAGGAAACAGTTCTATTGTAAAAACCACAAATGGAGGAAATAACTGGTTTACTGCTATTACTTTATTTGATTCATTTAATTACCGGAAGATTAAAATTCTGAACGCAAATACTGGCTGGTTGTTTGGAAATGATATCAGCGGTCCATACAATAATAAGATCTGCAGAACTACAAATGCCGGTGTTGTCTGGTACAATACTTCGGGACAAATAGTCAGAGATATGTATAACTTTGATTTTTCAGATGAGAATAATGGCTGGATGTGCGGAAAATCAGGGGGAATATATGCATCTTCAAATAGAGGTTCGAACTGGATAAAGCAGGAATCCCCTACCGGTAATAATTTGTACATCATCAATTTTCAAAATCAAAATACCGGTTGGGTGGCAGGAGGTTTCAGCACTATTCTAAAAACTACTTCTGGCATATCGCCTGTTTTTGTTAACAATCAAAAGGAAATTCATTTGAATGATTTTATTCTTAATCAAAACTACCCAAACCCGTTCAACCCAACAACAGTTATCAGTTATCAGTTGTCCTTAGAGACGCATAATTATGCGTATGTACTTTTAAAAGTTTATGATGCTCTCGGCAAAGAAATCGCAACTTTAGTGAATGAAAAACAAAACGCGGGAAGTTATACAGTTGAATTCAAAGGTGAGGGTTTGCCGAGCGGGGTTTATTTTTACAAACTGGAGGTGAAATCACATAACGGAGGTATTGATTTTACTGAGACTAAGAAAATGATCTTGCTGAAATGATTTTGAATTATTTTTTTCAATAATAAAGAATTTTTATAATAAATTAATTTTAATTAATATGTTAAAACTACTGCAATTTATAATGCTTATTTGTTTATTATTTTACTTTGAAAGCAATGTAGCATTCTCACAATTGTATTTACAATGGAACAAAACTTATTCCGGAACCGCAAATAATTCTGATGACAGAGGAAATGATTTGGTTATTGATAATTCAGGAAATGTAATTATCGTCGGCAGTACATCAACTCCGGCGACTGGATTGGATTTTATTATCTTAAAATATACATCTGAAGGAGATACCGTCTGGAAAAGAACATTCAATACAGGTATTAACAACAATGAAGAAGCAGTCTCTGTTGCTGCTGATGAAAATAATTATTATTACGTAACCGGTTATTCCTATTTTTCAGGACAGCAAAAGAAGATTATAACAATTAAATATAATTCATCCGGAAACATTGTTTGGTCAAAAGTATTTAATTACAGACAGGACTCAATATCAAATCCGGCAAAAATTTTGATAAATAATAACGGAGACTTATATGTTTGCGGATATTCTCAGGATATAAACGGGAAAGATGCACTGGTTATTAAGTATGACGCAATAAGCGGGGATACAATATGGGTAAGGACTTTCAATAATTATGCAAACAGAGATGATGAAATTAATGCGATGATTATTGATAATAATCAGAATATTGTAATTGGAGGGTTCTCATCATTTGCACCTGGTGCATCTGATTACTTATTAGTTAAATTCAGTTCAGACGGAAATTTTAATTGGGTTAAATACTACCGTGTCCTAGGGACACAAACAAATGTTATATATGCTTTAAAAATGACTTGGCAAATAATATTTATGTTACAGGGAAAACATATTATTATTCACCGGGTCCTCCCGGATATGAAGGTACATCCTATTCTTATTCAGCAACTATTAAGTATAATGAAAACGGTGATACTTTATGGAAAAAATTAGATGGCGGTGCCCATTATCTAGAGTACGGAGCTTTTTCGTTGACAGTGGACAGTGTAGGAAATTCATTTATTTGTGGAAATGGACAAGCAACCATAAAAACTCTTAAATATGGAATTGATGGATCGTTAATCTGGAGAAGATTTTATGCGCCTCCATATAATCATTTTGGTGGAAAAGGAATTTGTGTTATTGCTGGTAGAGATAATAGTGTTTATTCTGCAGGATATTTACCGGTATCAGATGGGAACGGAGATATTTTTTTATTTAAATATGATTATAACAATGGTGCTCTTTTATGGTCTACAAGTTATGGAAGTAGCCAAAACAAAAATGATATATTAAATAAAGTTATTATTGATAAATTTGATAATATTTATCTACTTGGATTTTTTACAGCTTCTTCTAATGATAATAATATTTTATTGCTGAAATATAATGATCGGCCTAATGGCATAATTTCCAATTCTAACATAATTCCCGGATATTATTCTCTTTCCCAAAACTATCCGAACCCGTTCAACCCTTTGACAGTTATCAATTATCAATTACCTGCCTCGCGGCAAGGCGGGACAATTAACAATGTTGTGAATTTGAAAGTTTATGCTGCTTTGGGAAAAGAAGTTGCAACTTTAGTCAATGAAAAACAAAACGCGGGAAGTTATTCAGTTGAATTCAACGGCGAAGGTCTGCCGAGCGGAGTTTATTATTATAAGTTGGAAGCTGGAGATTTTGTTGAAACGAAGAGGATGGTTTTGCTGAAATAATTTTAAATGATTTAGAATAAAAAAAAATTCAATTCTTATGAAAACTATTATTTATACAACTCTGATTTTTTTCTTATCTTTAAATTTCGCATTTTCAGAAAGCGGATGGATTCGACAGACAAGCTTTACAACTTCAAATCTTTTCTGTGTTTATTTTATTAATTCCGGTACCGGATGGGCATGCGGTGACAGCGGAAAAGTTTTGAATACAACAAATGGAGGAGTAAACTGGTCAATACAAAATTCAACTACCAGTCTGCCATTGTACTCTGTAATGTTTGCAGATGCAAACACCGGCTGGGCTGTGGGTGGATATGATGATCATAATCCTCTTTGCTCTCATAATGTAATAGTCCTGAAGACAACTAATGGAGGCGCAAACTGGTTACAGCAGATCAGCGGCATAGGATATCTTTACAATGATCTTTATGTCGTTAACAATCAGACTGCATATATCTCTAATTCGGGAGTTTGTTGCCCCTCGTTTTGTATTGCATCTGCAGGTTCCGTCTCTAAAACAACGAACTCGGGACTAAACTGGACGGGATCAATATACGGAGCGAGTAATTCTATTTATTTTTTGGATTCAGATAAAGGCTGGGCTTTATCGTATCGCTCATCAGATGTACCTCCTTATATCAATTATATTTACCGTACGAGTAATGCCGGCAGTAACTGGGAAGTTTTACGAAGTGACACCGGATACTATTACCAATATAAAAATATAATGTTTGTAAATGATTCAACAGGATATTTATACAATCATAGTTTATTAAAGTCAACTAACGGCGGTTTTGACTGGCAAAAGACTGATAGTATATCCACAGCGGGTATATCTAATCATTTTTTTATTAATGAGAATACGGGATGGTGCTGCGGTGGTTCTGGCAAAATTATAAGAACAAATAACGGAGGAGCAAACTGGTCTTCTCAAATCAGTAATACGACAAATTCATTTAGTTCAATTCATTTTGTCGATGCTTACACCGGATGGATTGCCGGAAGCGGAGGAATAATTCTTAAAACTGTCTCAGGCGGTCTGACTTCTGTTAACCAATCTTCTTCATCAATAATTAATTCTCTTAACTTGAATCAAAATTACCCAAACCCCTTCAATCCAAAAACAATTATCAATTATCAATTAGCAATTAACAATGTTGTGAGTTTGAAAGTCTATGATGCATTGGGTAAAGAAGTAGCAACTATAGTTAATGAAAAACAAAATGCAGGAAGATATTCAGTTGAATTTAACGGCGAAGGTTTGCCGAGCGGGATTTATTTTTATAAACTTGAAGCTGACAATTTTGTCGAGACTAAGAGAATGGTTTTGCTTAAATAACTCAAAGATTTTTATTAAATAAAATAATATAAAACATGAA
The DNA here is from genome assembly GCA_016709315.1 of Ignavibacteria bacterium. Classification (GTDB taxonomy): domain Bacteria; phylum Bacteroidota; class Ignavibacteria; order Tepidaquicellales; family Tepidaquicellaceae; genus JAEUSI01. The sequence goes on along the minus strand of JADJMZ010000003.1, from coordinate 358,411 downwards.
ATGTTTAAGATTTTTATCGCTATATTGAGTTGTATTTTTCTTTGAACAGATCAAAGCTCAAACAATGGTTCTGGCAAAATCCTTAGCCTCAGGGAAATGACTTAAGGCAGGAAATTTTAAATCTGATATCGGGCTTGGCTGTTGGTGATAAAGGAACAATTATAAAACAATTGATGGAGGATTTAACTGGACAGTGTATATTCAGATACCAGTTCTGAAATTCACTTGCCTGTATATTATCAGTTTAATAGTACTATTGTCGGAGGAAAGCTAGGACTTATTTTAAAATCTACAAAGTCTTGGTTTGAACTGGAGCACCATGGAATTTAAATATGTATATTGTCAGCGCTTTGGATTTTGTATATGAAGATACCGGTTATGCTGTAGGAAGTTAAGTTTATAAAACAACTGACGGAGGAATTAAACTGGATTCTGCACTTTCAAGATTAATACTGAATTTTTAAAAAGTTTCATTTTCAGATCCACGCAATGGAATGGCTGCAGGTGATTCTTCACTTAACGGATTAATTTATAAAACAACAAATGGAGGAAATAACTGGATATCCCAGGAATATATTGGCACGTATATAAATGATATTATCTATTTGATTTATAATGATTTCTCAACTAATCATTCTGTTTATAAAACAACAAACGGAGGTGCAAACTGGGTATCTTCATATTATCATCAGCATGCATCTTTCATACTGTCAGTTTAATTATACGAATACGGATTTGCAGTAGGAAATAACGGACTCCTTTCAAGAACATTTGACGGCGGATTTTCATGGTATGATAGTTACATTTCAAATTCTGTAACCGGAGCTAATGAACATAATCTTCCGGGAAGCATTAATTTTTCAGATTCACTGAACGGTTTAATTGCAGGTGATTTTGGTTTATTGATTAAAACTACAGATGGAGGAAATTCATGGTCTAACTCAAAAGGAATCAATCAAACATTTCAGAAATGTATTCTTTGCTGATGAAAATAACAGGATATGTTTGTGGCCAAACCGGAACAATTTTGAAAACAACTGAACAGCGGTAACAAGTGCAATTTAATTTATACAGGATCTTAAATTATATCTGAATGATATGTATTTTGTTAATCCCTGTTTTTGAAATTCAGTTGGTGATTCAGGACTAGCTTTAAAAACAACCTAACGGAGGAATAAAACTTTGACAAGAGGATATACTCCTGTCACGGATAAGCTTGTTTCTGTTTCTATGAAAATGCCAGTTTAGGAATTGCGGGTAGCACTTCAGGATATATATTGAGAACGACAAATGGCGGATTTGCATGGATTCAGGTTTATTTCGGTTTGGGACAAAGTAATATTGATGTTTATTTTCAATCAGTTGATACAGCATTCGCAACAGGTAGTAAAGTACTTCTCAGGTCTACCAATTCAGGAGCAAACTGGACAATAATGGTTAATGGAAATGCCGGTACAGGTTTTTACGGTCTTCAGTTTTTAAATTCAACTACGGGTTACATAGCCGGCTATACATCATACGGAATGTACTCTTCAACAAAATTAATAAGAACTTTCGATGGCTGTCTCACATTAGATACTTTTAACTTTGGATACTCACGGATTAATTTTAGCGATCAGAATAAAGGAATTGCTTTTAATGTGCTCGGTAAACCGGTAAAAACAACAACTGGCGGTATAAGCTGGACTTCATTCGATTTTAATGGTATCTCAAATACTTTCAATGGAGCGTTTAATGTCAGTCAGAATGTTGCTTGTTTTGTGGGTGATTTTGGAGCTATTATAAAAGCAGATAATGTAATTACAAATATTAATAATACAGAATACATTAATGCTGATAATTTTTTACTGCAACAAAACTACCCAAACCCTTTCAATCCAAAAACAATTATCAATTATGCAATTCCGTCAAACGTGAAACGTCAGACGTCAGACGTGAAACTTATAATATATAATTCACTAGGCAAACAAATTACAACATTAGTAAATAGAAAACAAAATGCCGGAAGTTATTCAGTTGAATTTAACGGCGAAGGACTTCCGAGCGGGATTTATTTTTATAAAATTGAAGCGGGAGATTTTACTGAGACGAAGAGAATGGTATTGCTGAAGTAAAATTTAATGAAAACATAAAACAGATTAATTTTGATTTTTGTTATATTGCAATAAATTAATTCATAAAGATTTGAGTAAAAAAATACTTATTCTGTGTACCGGCAATTCCTGCAGAAGTCAGATGGCTGAAGCATTTCTGAAATCATTCGGAAAGGAACTTGAAGTTCATTCAGCCGGAACAAATCCGGCCGCTAAAATAAATCCGAATACTGTTACAGTAATGAATGAAGCCGGAATTGACGTCAGCAAAGCTGTTCCGAAAGATGTAAGCAAATTCATTCACGAATCATTTGACTATGTGGTTACTGTCTGCGACAATGCAAAAGAAACCTGTCCCGTATTTACCGGTAAAGTTAAAAAAACAATTCATCTTGGTTTTGTTGATCCCTATGAAGCAAAAGGAAGCAAAGAAAAGATATTAAATGAATACAGGGAAGTCAGGGATGAAATTAAAAGGAATTTCATGGAATTTTACAGAACTAAATTAAAAGACTGATTTTCAGTAAGTATTACATTTGAACACTGCAAATGAATTTACTCTAAATATGATTCATTAACTCCTAAAGTTTTTGCGATTATCTGAAAAAATTATTTGCGAATATCTGCGAAAAAGCATCTGCGATTATCTGCGAGATTATTTACGTGTTCAAAAAGTATTTCTTTGGTACACGACAAAAATATTTTCTCGCAGATATTCGCAGAAAAAATTTGCAGATTTACACAAATAATCTATTTAAATCTTGTTTCTGCGAAATTCTGCGTGAAAATTCTGCGGTCATCTGCGAGAAATTCTCTCCAGAAAGTTTTGTCGTGTACAGAGAAGTATTTCAATAGCAGTAAATATTCACTTCATCTATTCTCCGGAGTTTGTTAATTTGCATAAAATAAATCAGCTATCATATAATTGATACAGATCCTGTACATTGGTCTCGGTGGATTTCTCGGGGCGATCATGAGATTTCTTATATCACGATTCGTGGGAAATTATTTTTCATCATTCCCGCTCGGCACACTCATAGTCAATGTAACCGGAAGTCTGCTGCTTGGTTTTATTGTTTACAGCGTTTCTTTCGGAAAAAATATTTCTCCCGAATTCAGAGACTTCATGACAATTGGTTTCATCGGAGCTTTTACTACAATGTCAACATTCGCTTATGAATCTTTCCGTCTCGCTGAACTTTCGGAATTCATGTATTTATTTTTCAATCTTTTTCTCAATGTTTTTTTATGTCTTCTGGCTGTTTATGTCGGAAGAGAATTTGCCATGATACTAAACAAATAACTTTATGCAAAAAGAATCTGAAGCACTACTGCTTCGCATTTTTATCGGTGAAAGCGATAAATTCAATGGTAAAAATCTTTATCATTATCTTACCGAATATCTGAGGGAAAATCATTATGCAGGTGTTACGGTGCTCAGAGGTATTACAGGTTTCGGCAAAGCAAGCGTTATAAGATCATCCGATCTTCTCGATATTTCATCAGACCTTCCTATCGTAATTGAAATTGCCGATACTGCAGTAAAAATCGAACAGCTTAAGAAAGCTTTCGATGAGACTAATATGATTGGAAGCGCGCTTATCACTGAAGAGAAAATAAAAATTATTAAGTACGGAGGAAATTAATTCATTTATCTTCATTATGTTTCCCTGGAAATACAAATTGAAAACATTGGATATGTGTTCAACACAGAGACACAGAGAAAGTTATAAATATAAACAAATATCTCATTATGGTATATTTTTTAACCAAAAGGTTTCTCTGTGTCTCTGTTTCTCTTTGTTAAAATAAAATCCGGATGTATGTCAGAACTTCAGACTCTTATTCCGGAAAAAAGGAAAGATCACTAAGTACTGTAAAAATAAATTATATATCTTCCCTGCCAAGCAGATTGCTCAGATCGGAATATTTTTCAAGATAGTCTTTATTGCTTGCCTGAATTACTTCATACGCCTCTTCCCTTCCGTATACACTTTCTATCTCGCATCTTTTGCCTTCAGATCCGGGCGCATCTTTATATGTAAGAAAGTAATGCTTCAGTCTTTCCACAAATGCATCCGAACAATCTGAAATGTCTTTCCATTTGCTGAAGATTGCATCGTCTTTCATTATCGCTATGATCTTATCGTCAGCTTCATTGTTGTCAATAAGTCTCAGTCCTCCGATCGGAATTGCCTGCAGAAGTATATTACTGTGATTCAAAGCTTTCTCTGTGACTACGCAGATATCAAGCGGATCATTGTCTCCGACAATATTCTTTCTTCCGGTTTTATTCATGCAGTAATCCGCAACATTTTTTGAACACAGTGTCTGCGGAATGAATCCGTAAGGTGTCGGACATATATTGGAATATTTTTGCGGTCTGTCTACTTTCAGGAATCCGCTTTGTTTCTCAATTTCATATTTTACAGTATCCGTAGGTACTATCTCAATATAAGTAGTTACGATCCGTGGAAAATTTTTTCCGATGGGAACACCGTGCCAGGGATGCGATTTCATCAGCAGTCTGATCTTTCCCCAGATGTCTTCTAAAGTTTTATCATTCATTTTTGAAAATGTAAATTTATTTTGAAATGTATTCCAGACATTTTCTTATTATGTCTTCAGTGGTTAGTTTTGTTTCGGGATCATTCGCTTTTAAAACTTCCCTGATGATTTTTTCTCCTTCATTTCGCATATAACCAAGATTCATAAGCGCATTCAAAGCTTCAAGTCTTGCATAATCATTGTTTCCGGCACTTGCCTGCCTTGATTTCTTATAATCTGCATCAATGTCTATTTTATAAACTTTATCTTTAAGTGTCATAGAAATAAGTTCAAGCTTTTTCTGTCCTAACCCCGGGATCTTTATCTGATATGAGAGACCACTTCCGGAAATCAGACTGACTATTTCTTCAAATGAAATGTGTGTTAGAATATTATGTGCAATCTTCGGACCAATTCCGTTCACTGAGATAAGCAGTTTAAACATCTCTTTTTCTTTTTCATCAATAAATCCGAACAGAGTTAATGAATTTTCCTTTACATCAAGATGCGTGTGGATTGTCAGTTCGGAACTAACATCCGTCGGCTTATCATTTATAAAATCACTGACTTTCTTTGAAATGAATATCTGATAACCAACTCCGTTCACGTCAAGAATTATCTCGTTTTTATTTCTATGGATCAGCTTTCCTTTTAATAAAGATATCATTTTACTTTTTTTGAAATTATTCTGCCGGGATTATTCTGTGCAAAAGTTTTCCAGCTGTTCCCGCTTTTCGCGGACGAACTTTTTACAAAAAAATTCTGAAGACTGTTGAAATGACATAACGCAACAGCCAGAGCATCAGAAGAATCCGCAGGCATATTGTTTTTCAGAGAAAGAATTGATTTAACCATGTATTGCACCTGTTCCTTTGATGAAGCACCGTTTCCCGTTACTGATTTTTTAACTTCTCTTGGCGAGTATTCGGATATTTTAAGATCTGAATTCAAAGCAGCGATTATAGCAACTCCCCTTGCCTGTCCGAGTTTTAAAGTTGACTGAATGTTCTTTCCGTAAAATGCAGTTTCTATTGCAAATTCATCCGGCTTAAATTGTGAAATACATTCAAGGCATTTGTCATAAATTATCTTTAATCTTTCCGGAAGAGGTTTTTTTGAATTAATTACTATAGTGTCGTAATGTATCAGATATGTATGTCCGTTTCTGTTTTCAATGATCCCTATACCGGTAACAGTAGTCCCGGGATCTATTCCGATTATTTTCATTTTTAAAATTAGAATGGAAAATTACTCGTCCGGAAAATCCGCATTGGAATATACATTCTGCACGTCATCATTATCCTCAACTGCTTCTATGCATCGGATAACTGCATCAACGTTTTTTCCTTCTACAGGCAAAAGATCTTTTGCAAGATACTGAAGTGAAGCGCTCTCAATTTTGTAAGACTTTTCTTCGATTGCCTTTCTTACTTTTTCAAAATTTTCGAGTGAAGATGTCACTTCATAATAATCTCCGTCTGAATTAAGATCGTCTGCTCCGGCATCAAGTATTACATCCATTAAATCATCTTCCTTTGTATTTTCTTTTTCAACATTGATAACGCCTTTCCTTTCAAACATCCAGGCAACTGATCCCGATTCGCCTAGATTTCCGTTTGCTTTTGATATTGAATGACGGAGCTCAGCAACGGTTCTGTTTTTATTATCCGTTACACTTTCAATGATCATTGCAATTCCGTGTGGAGCGTAAGCTTCATAAGTTATCTCCTCATACTTTACGCCTTCAAGTTCTCCCGTGCCTTTTTTAATAGCTCTTGTGATATTATCCTGAGGCATATTGCTTGCTTTTGCAGTTTGAATGGCAAGACGCAGACGCGGATTCGCATCAGGATCTCCGCCGCCGTCTCTTGAAGAAATTGTTATTTCTTTAATTATCTTTGTGAATACTTTCCCACGGGCGGAATCTGTAGCAGCTTTTTTTCTTTTAATTGTAGCCCATTTGGAATGTCCAGACATAAATGCTCCGAATTATTAAATTTGATTTACTAATCTTGTTGGTTTAATATCTCTTATTCTGAGTTTTGTATATTCTCTGCCTTTCCAGAAATTTTTATCTATGGAATAACAGATGTCAAAATTGTTTCCTTCTTTAATAATCAGCTTATTTGCTTTTCCGTTAATTGAATTTCCGTTTTGCTCCATGTCCCTGTATTCATGTGAATTAAAAAATACAGCTTCGAATTTTTTGCTTGAATCATTATCCTTTACTTTAAAAATATGTGTGTTGGATTTTTCCGTGAAATACACTTTGTCTACTACTTCTACATTTTTTGTTTTGAATACAGGTGTCATATTTTCCGGTCCGTATGGTTCGAAGAATGAAAGTATCTGTATTAGTTTTGGCGTCAGCTCTTCAAATGTTACTTCTGCATCTACTTCAATTTCCGGAATAAGCTGCTCCTTAGTTATTCTTTCTTTTGCTAAATCATTAAATGATTCCCTGAATTCATCTATCATGTCAATTTCAATTTCAAGTCCCGCAGCATGGAAGTGTCCGCCGAATTGTATAAGCTGATCCTGACAGTCCTTAAGAGCTTCGTAAATATTAAATGTGTTGATACTCCTTGCGCTTCCTTTTGCTACGCCGTTTACTTTTGTAAGAACAATCGTAGGAAGATTGTATTTTTCCACAAGTCTTGCCGCTACTATTCCTATAACTCCGGGATGCCAGTCCTCATTGTAAATTACGATTGAACTCCGGTTTTTAAAACTATTGATTTCTTCAAACATCCTGAATGCATCATCTGTTATTGTCTTGTCAATTTCCCTTCTGTTCTGATTTTCATCATTTAGTACAAAAGCGAATTCTTTTATTTTTTCATTGTCTTCGCATGTCAGAAGTTCAACAGCTCTTTTTGCATCTCCAAGTCTTCCGACAGCATTGATCCTTGGAGCTACCGTGAATACTATGTTTGATGTCGTCAGATTTCCGATCTGCAATTTGCTGCTTTCAATCAATATCTTAAGAGAAAGTCTCGGTTTTGAATTCATTGCTTCGAATCCTTCTTTAACTATAATTCTGTTTTCATCTCTTAAGGGGACTATATCTGATGCTGTTGCAACTGCCACAAGGTCTATAAGCGCAGCAGGAATGTCAGGTCTGTCTAATTTATTTGAAACTGCCTGCACGAGTTTAAATGCTACTCCCGTACCGCAAACATACTTAAACGGATAATTGTCATCTGTCCTTAGCGGATCCATTACTGCAAGAGCTTCAGGAATTTTTTCAGGCGGCTGATGGTGATCGCAGATAATAAAATCTATTCCAAGAGTTTTTGCATATTCAACTTTATCATAAGCCGTTATACCGCAGTCAATTGCGACTATCAGCTTAATATTATTTTCTTTTGCATAATCTATTGATTGAAAAGAAATACCGTATCCTTCTGTAATTCTGTCCGGAATGTAATATTCCTGCTCCAGACCGAATTTCTTCATGAAGAGGTAAAACATTGACACTCCGCAGGTGCCGTCAACGTCATAATCTCCGAGAATCATTATACGTTCTTTATTTTGTATGACTTCGGATATTCTATCACAGGCAATATCACAATCCTTCATCATTAAAGGATCATACAATTTTATGAAAGTTGGTTTGAAATATTTCAGCATCTTGTGGTAATCTGAAATTCCTCTCATATAAAGGAGTTTCAGTATCAGCTCGGGAAGCTGTACATTTGATTTGAGGTTTCTTACTTCCTCTATAAAAGCGGCTATATCTTCATTCTGAACAGACCTATCCTGCGTATAGATTGTTTTTAATTTCCAATTTTTGTTCAATTTTCATTAGTTTATTTTATTTTTGTGCTCAGAGGGGGACTCGAACCCCCACCTTAATACTAAGACTGCACCCTGAATGCAGCGCGTCTACCAATTCCGCCATCTAAGCTTATCTGTGTAAAAATAAATATACAGTCATGCAAAAACAATTTCAAAATACATCCTTCATGACGTTTTATACATTTATAAAATTCTAAGATATATAATTTATTTGATTTTTTTACTATCTTGACAAAAAAGTTTTTGTATAATAAATGAATAAAAGTGTAATCTTAATTCTGCTTTATATTCTTAATTCTGATTTTACTTATCCGCAAAGCAGTTATTCAAATAGCGGAATTTATTTCGGAGCCGGCACTTCAGTCTCAAGTTATCTCGGAGGTTATTTCGGAAATGCTTATGCGATGAGGGTTTTATCATCCGATTCTTACTATTATGATAATTACAACTATAATTATAACAGCTATAACTACAATTCTTCCACAATATGGTCTCCATTTCAGTTCAGCGCCGTGCTTGGAAAAAATATTAACGACTTTCTTTCAATTGAGGCAGAATCAGATTTCATTTTTCATTTTAACGGACGGGTGGATCCGCAATTCACTTCCGGTACTTCCGGTAACCGCAATTATCTCGACCGTAATGATTATGCATCACTGTTTGCAATTCCTGTTTCTGTCTGCTTAAAATTAAGCGGAGGTTTTGAAAACGGTTCCGCAGCTTATCTTAAAATCGGACCTGCATTTCAGTATACATCAGAAAGCTATGAAAAAATCAGAGAATATTATTCGGATGATGATCACGGATATTATTCTTATGATATTTATATGGGTTCAGTTTCCAAACAGCAATGGCTGCCGGGATTTAAGACAGGAATAGGGCTTGAATATTTTATTTCTGATTTCTCTTACATGGTAACTGAACTTGAATACTCATACTTTAACATCGACAGAACCAATAATACCGCTCTGGCTCTCGACAGCGCACCGGAAGCACAACTCTTCTCATTAACTACTAAAGTATTCTTTCAATTCTGATTCATATCAATTTTTGCATTCTCCTTGTGAACTTGTATCAATAATCATTTTTTACGACAAAGACACGAAGACTCAAAGAAAAAAATTTTAAAAAACTACCAATCTTTATAACTTTGCGCCTTTGTACCTTGGTGGTAAAATCTTTTTACTTCTCTTTTGGTGAGGCGGAATTATTTGTACAAATTATTTTCACGAGTTAAACATTATTGTATCTCTTAGAAAAGAAAGTATATAATTGTCAATCTTATCCTGCGCAAAATCATCAATCTCAATTTCAGCAATTTTAGTTCTGCCTTCATCCGATTTGATAGAAATTTTTTCAGTGATTTTTATATTCTCTCTTAACGGACTGTATGCGAATTGCAGAAAGGGCGCATTTACTCCAAGCGTTACCTTGCTGTGACCGTATGGATAAAAAAGTATCTGTATGAAGATCCTTTTCTTCGGATCGCGGATGACAGCGAGTTCATTGGAGTAATAATTAAGCGAACATCCTGATCTGCCGACTATACTCGAAGCGTCCTTTACCATCGGGATGATATGATTGGTAATGAGATTTTTAAACTTATTTGAATTTTCAGTATCAATGATTTCATAATGCTCATCCTTTCTCCTCCTTCTTATCTCAAGAATAATATTTGTGAGAATTTCGATTTCGTTTTTTAATTCATCTTTCATAATAAATATATTTATTATTCTTTAAAAAAATTCTTTTCGGGAAAAAGCTTATTAGCAATAGCTGAAAATATTTTATCTGATACTCCCCCGTCTTCTCCAAATTCATTTACCGAAACTATTATCTGAGCTTTCATTTCAGGATGAATATACATTGAAGTATTATACCCCGTAATCCCGCCATTATGTCCTATGAATCCGCCGACAGATGCTATCCCGAGACCGTATTCAAGGAAATCAACTACTCCCGTTTTAACAAATTTAAGTCTTTCCTCCTGGGCGGCTTTACTTAACATACTTCCGTTAACAAGAGCTTCAGAATAGATTTTAAGATCATCAAAATCCGAGATCATTGCCCCTGCTGCCCAGGTTATTGAAGGATCTATAACTGTGACATCAGTAGTCTCGCCTGTTGAATTATTTTTCATATAACCGTGACTGTATTGTCCGTCCATATACGGCGTTAAAGGAAAACTTGTATTTTTCAGACCAAGCGGTTTGATAATTCTGTTTTCGATCTCATTGTAAACTTTATTACCCGTTATCTTTTCTATGAGCATACCCAGGATATTGTAATTTCCGTTTGAATAATGCCACGCTGTTCCGGGCGGGAAATACGGCTTCATCTTTTTTGTGATCTCATAAATTTCCTCAGGAGTATACTTATCCATTCTGTCATAAAAAAAACTTTTTGTAACTGCAGAGTCATCTATGTAATCCGGAATTCCGCTTGTCATGTCAAGTACCTGACGAAGTGTGATATTTTCTGAATTTGGGTAATCAGGATAATACTCAGAAAGCTTGTCATCGATTTTCAGTTTTCCTTCATCTGTTAACTGCAATATCACCGTAGCGACAAATGTTTTAGTAATGCTCCCTATTCTAATTTTATCATTTAAATTTCTCTTAACTCCGGTTTGGATATCTCCAAGTCCTGTAGTATTTGCATAACTGAATTCCGGAGTATTAATCTCAAAAGAAATTCCCGGGACTTTGTACAGAGTTAAAAGTGAATCAACTGAATGGTCAATTTCCTTTTTAATAACTGAATAATCTTTCTGAGCATTTACAAAACCCGATAATGAAAAACAAAATATTAATACAAGAAGTGATTGTCTCACTCTTATCATAATGATGTGAAATTTAATTTTAAGAAATTTAGTGTTTATATTATTAATAAAAACTAAAATTATTTTTATTTAACCGGAAGTCCTGAAAGTTCCATTATCCTCAATGCATTGGTGGTCGGACACGGACCTTTGTGCAAAAGATAATCGAAAACCATTTTATCGTTTTCGATTTCTTCTCTGAAATGATAATTTGTGATTTTGTTAATCTCATCGGCAAGATATACAAGTTCAAGATCGTGAGTAGTAACCGCTCCGCATCCGTTCAGTTCAGAAAGACGCTTTATGTAAGCCCTGCTTCCCTGAAGCCGCTCTTTATTATTTGTGCCTTTGAATATTTCGTCAATAAGAAAAAACACAGGCAGATGTCTTTCATTGCCAAATTCGTCCAGAAGTTCGCGAAGTCGTTTCACTTCTGCATAAAAATAAGATATCCCGTCTGAGACAGAATCGTTTACTTTTATGCATGTAAATAATTCGAACAGTGACAATTTTAGATGATCAGCATTTACCGGCGCTCCTGTATTTGCAAGACACATGTTAACTCCGATTGATTTCAGGAAGGTACTCTTGCCGGACATATTCGAACCTGTAATTATAAGTATTTCATTTTCCTTGTTCATGGAAAAATCATTGCAGATCTTTACTTCTCTTTTTATAAGGGGATGACCTAATTTTGCTGATTCAAACTTTCCCTTCTCATCTTCATATCTCCGGAAAGTTATAATCAGGATTGAGATAAGAAAAATTTGCAATCGAAATATAGCATTCGAGTTCATTCAGTTTATCCAGCCAGACAGGAATGTTTTCTTTCAGTTCTGATTTTAGCCTGTTCATTTTGCCGCAGAAATAGATATCATAAGGAAAAAATATATTAACTATCAGTCTTAATATGGGATTTTCTCTGAGCGCAAGCGCAGAAGTGATTTTACGAAGACTCTTAAGTTTTTCGATTGCATTATTTTTTTTGAAAAATGAATTGCTGATGAATTCACTATAACCAGGACTTTCGTTTAGATTATGATTTCCGGTAAAAAAAATGAGCGCTGAAAATTTTTTAATCTGGTTATCAAGTTCGGCAGCTTCTTCTGAAATTTTCCCCGCCTTTTTCTGAAATGAAGAGTAAAGAAAAAAGTAAATCAGGAAAACAGCAAACCATGAGGACCCTGCTATCTCAAAATTTGACAGTATGAATAAAGTTAAATAAATAATAATCAGAATTAATGATACCGGGAATAAATAAGCGGGTATTGCTTCATCAGTATCGTTCTTCAGCCAGTTCAGGATTTTCCCGCAATGAAGCTGCTTTTTTGAAATCATCCTTGCCTTGAGAAGAAACTTATCCCTGAATAATGTTTGCGATGAGAGTTCTCTGATTATATTCTGTCTGAAGAGAATTGTTTTTCTATCGGGTTTGAAATCTGTAAGAAAGTTTTTCAGCATCCCGCTTCCTTCAAATGAAACTGAAACATCAATCAGATGATGAAGCGATCTTTTACCGAACAGGTCAAGATCTTTTCCCGTTGTAAGATCTTCCGGAGGATTTTCTAAAACAGGTTCAGGTATATTTTCCCAGTCAATTTTCATTCGTGACAGATGCTGCTTCTTAATGTTCAGATAATTGTAAAATCGTTTTATCCCGGTCAGAAGCATATTGTGACTGTGAACTGTAATGCTGAAAGCTGCAAGTGAAATAAACAGCGCAATCCATCCTGCAGGACCGGAAGTTAGAAATCCCGCTACTGTCAATGCAACACCTGAAATAAACACAATAAATCTGTAAAGTGAAAATCTGTTACTTCTCTTATTCAGGAAATTTATCCTTTGCGATAATTTTTCTATGGTTTTTTCGGAATATTCTAAACGGGAATTGTATAAATTCATTCGTCAATATAATTTTAATAATGTTAAATTTATACGAAAGAAATTGATTGGAATAAGTTCAGCTTTGTTGTTGGTGACAAAAAAGTTTGCAGTTAAATGTAAACTTTCCAGAAATTTAATCACGCAAACTTTTTGGAACCCGCCGGAGGACGGGCAGGCACTTACAACGGCGGAGCATAGAGAACTTAATGACTTTATTTCTAATTGTACACATTGAATTCAAAAAACTCAATTGTATTTAAGAATAGAAATATATAGTTTTGAATAAATAATTTAATTGTTCCGGTTCTAACATTAGTTCTTTCCCCAAACATTAGTTCTTTCCCCAAATAATAGTTCTTTCCCCAAATAATAGTTCTTTCCCCAAACATTAGTTCTTTCCCCAAACATTAGTTCTTTCCCCAAACATTAGTTCTTTCCCAAAATAATAGTTCTTACCAAAATAATCGTTCTTTCCCCAAACAACTGTACTTTCCCCAAAAAATTGTTCAAACCTAAAAAACATTTAGTTTAAATTTTCCAATTATAAAATTAATTAAACTTATAAAACTGTAATAATCTTTGTTTATCTAATTCAAAGATATAAGTTCTTCACCTCCTTCTTCCAAGAAGGAAACACCTCACAGATAATTATACCCCAAAGTAATTAATTTGTTTTTTTTAAAATTATTATTTATAAATTAAAAGTAAGAAAAAAATGAAAACATTACTAATCTCCATCAGCTTTTTAATTTCCACAAGTGTTTTTTCACAGAACATTGTAAACACACTGGGAACCAGCGGAATTTTTTCAATCAAGGATGCATCAAGTAATTATTTAACATTAACGCAGTCAAATGGTCAGGTGAACATACTCAGGAATCTACGGCTTGAGAATACAACCGGCTCAAGCCTGGGTGTTTTGTTTAAAGGTACTGAAAGATTTTTGCATAATTACGGATCTTACAATACGTTTGTAGGTATTAACTCAGGTAATTTTTCAATGACTACAGATCCAGCATATAATACAGGGGTAGGGCATTCTACTCTTTTAAGTCTCTCTACCGGCGTTCAGAATACAGCTATGGGATTTAAATCTTTGTTTTCCAACACCATCGGATCAAACAATACAGCTATGGGAGTGAATAGTTTGCAGCACAATACTACAGGTAACGCTCTTACAGCTTTAGGAGTGAATGCTTTTATTAATAACATCTCCGGAGTTAACAGTAATGCTGTAGGTGTAAATGCATTGTATTCCAACATCGATGGAAGCTATAACGATGCTTTAGGAGTGAATGCCTTATTTTCTAACACCTCCGGTAATTCTAACATTGCTGTTGGAAATCATACTTTATTTAGCAATACCACCGGTGATAATAACATAGCCATAGGTGTAGGAGCTTTAGATACTAGTACCACAGGCGGCAGCAATATTGGAATTGGAGCGAATGCTTTCAATAACCTGCTCACCGGCAATAATAATACTGCTTTGGGAACGTCCATCGGGACAAATCTTATTTCAGGCTCAAACAATATTTTATTAGGTTATAATGCAGAGCTTTTAACAAGTTTAACAAGCAATCAAATCACTATTGGAAATGGAAGTATTACTTCATTTCGCTGTAATGTTCAGACAATTACAAGTTTATCTGATATGAGAGATAAGAAAAATATCAAAGACCTGAATCTCGGGTTAGATTTCATAATGAAATTAAAACCACGACAGTTTAACTGGGATAAAAGAGAGTGGTATGAAAGCGATATATCAGACGGAAGTAAAATGAGCGATGTTCCTACTGCAGGATTCATTGCACAGGAACTTGACGAAGTTCAGACGACTCAGAATGCGGACTGGCTTAATCTTGTTTTAAAGAGTAATCCTGACAGGATGGAAGCTACATACGGTAACCTTCTGCCTGTAATGGTTAAAGCCATACAGGACCTGAAAACGGAGAACGATGAATTAAGAGTAGAAATAGTACAGCTTAAAACAGCCAATGATAAAATTGTAAAGCTTGAACAAATGTTAAATGAACTGACTTATTTAAAACACGTGTCTCTTATAGAAAGCAAAGAGAACATGAAAAATTCTAAATAAGGAGAGGAAAATGAAAATCATAATTTGTTTTATGTCTATAGTCATTGCATTTACTTCGACATCATTCGGCCAGAGTGTAATGAATTTTCAGAACGGTACTGCTGTAGAAGTTCAGGCAGGCGCTGATATCTGCGCTGATCAGATAAATATTAACGGCACTTTTTCAGGCAGCGGTACAATATGCGGTGGTCCGGTATATCTCCTGAACCTCACTTTGATCATACAGGGATTTTATAATTCTTCCCTGGACGTAATGGTCCCGGATACTTTAACTGTTTACCTGAGAAATTCATTCTTTCCATTTGCAATTGCAGATTCTGCAAAAAGCATGCTGAATTTTACAGGCTCCGGTTCTTTTTTATTTTTTAATGCCTTAAACGGCACAAACTATTATTTGGTAACCAAACACAGAAATTCTCTCGAGACCTGGAGCAGTTCAACACAATTGTTTGCAGGAAATTCACTTACTTATGATTTTACTCCAGCAGTAACACAGGCATTCGGTAACAATATGAAACAAGTAGATTTCTCACCTGTGAGATTCGGAATCTACAGCGGAGATGTAAATCAGGACGGTATTGTTGACGCTTCGGATATAAGTTTAGTTGATAACGACGCTTTAAATGCCCTTTCAGGATATGAACCATCAGATTTGAACGGTGATGATTTTGTGGATGCATCGGATCTGGAAATTGTGGATAATAATGCATTTAATGCTGTGAGTGTTATATCGCCGTGATTTTGATTTTATGCTTTTAGCCGAAAGCGGGCTTAAATATTTGCAGCAATTGCCGCTATCGCAGGGTTCCAAAAAGTTGCCTGAACCATCTCATATTCTGATATTATGAATGGCAACTTTTTGGTCACCCCGCCTGAGGCAATTTGTTTCATAAAGGGTTCATTTCAATTAAGAAGTTCATTTTTCTACGAAATATCGTATTGCTACGAAAATATTTCGTACTAACTCAAATTGAAAGTGAGCCCTTTTTGTTAATCTACCGACGGCGGATTGTTTTACAAAATTTTATATTTGATTTGATTGCTGAACTAATTATTATGCAATTGAAGATTCAAATAACTTTAATATTTCTTAATCTTAATATTGATCAATAAAGATGTCTTAATTATCGGTGCCGGCGCAGCAGGCATGATGTGCGCTGCTGAAGCCGCTAAAAGGAACAGGTCGGTATTGCTTATCGAACATTCCGAAAAAGCCGGAAAGAAAATTCTTATATCGGGAGGCGGCAGATGTAATTTCACAAATACAAATGCATCTCACATAAATTTCATTTCCGATAATCCGCATTTCTGTAAATCAGCTTTATCAAGATACACTCCGGATGATTTTATTTCTCTTGTAAAAGAACACAACATACATTTTCACGAAAAGAAAGACGGGCAATTGTTCTGTGATGATAGTTCGAAACAGATAGTTGAAATGCTTTTAAAAGAATGCAGTGAATCAGGAGCTGAAGTTATTACAGACTGCACAGTTGATGCTGTTCAAAAAAACGATTTGTTTGTAGTCGAAACTTCACAGGGAACTTATACTTCTGAATCTCTTGTAATCGCAACCGGAGGACTTTCCATTCCAAAAATGGGTGCGACTGATTTTGGATACAGGACAGCCAAACATTTCGGCATAAAAAATACCGGCATTCATCCGGGACTTGTGCCGTTGCTATTCAAAAATGATTTTACTGAAACATTCGGAGAGTTAAGCGGTATTTCCGTTGATTCTTATGTCAGTTACGGAAAAACCGGTTTCAGGGAAAATATTCTGTTCACTCACAGAGGTCTGAGCGGTCCGGCAATACTTCAGATATCATCTTACTGCCGGAATAATGACAGCATTTCTGTTAATCTTCTTCCTGAATTAAATTTTTATGAGATTTTAAAAAATAATTCCGGCAACCTGTCCCTGCTTGTAAATTTTCTTTCAGAATATTTTCCAAAAAGATTTGCGCAGGTATTCTGTGAAAAATATCTGCCGTCTAAATCCGTAAATCATTTGTCTGAGAAAGAAGTAAAAGATATTTCAGAAAAGATACATGACTGGCAGATAATTGTAAAAGGATCAGAGGGTTTTAATAAAGCGGAAGTAACATGCGGAGGAGTTGACACAGACGAACTCTCATCTAAGACAATGGAATCCAAGAAAGTAAAAGGACTTTACTTTATCGGGGAAGTTGTTGATGTGACCGGATGGCTCGGAGGATACAATTTTCAGTGGGCGTGGTCTTCGGGATTTGCGGCAGGGCAGTTTGTTTAAATTTGGAATTGGGAATTTCGGATTTAGGATTTTCTCAATTTGGGAATTGGAATTATAATGATTTTGGATTTTGGATTTTGGATTTTCTCAATTTGGGAATTGGAATTTCGGATTTGGAATTTAAAAGATTTTAGATTTTGTATTTTGGATTTTAGATTTTCTCAATTTGTAATTTGAAATTATTTTCTTTTTTCAATTATTCTTTTCTCAATGTTCCATATATATCCTTCAGATAACAATATCTTTTTTATCGAACCAATATGATTCATTAATCCTTCTCTGTCAGCAGCTTTTATGAGTTCGGCTATATATCCGAAAAGAGAAAAATCATTTGCGCAGGAATTATTATCCTGTCTCATTCCGACAAAGCATCTGCTGCATTCGAACTTTACAAGACTGCACAGCGGAACGCACAGCAGCAGTTCGTCAAACCCGTCAGGCCAGTCTAATGCAAGCCAGGCGTCGGTTTCTCTTCCATTATTAAATACAGACAACAGATATTCCCATCCTTCATCATCAACGATTACAGATTCAAGCGCTTCTGTCTGCTCTAATGTCAGCAGTCTTGCGGCAGTTTCTGACTGAATGCTGTTATTCCATTTATTTAATATCTCATTATAAGGAAGGAGACTCTTTACTTTTTCCATTGGAAATTACATTCACAAGTTAGTTTATTCAGAACAGGAAATTTTCGGTAAGTCTGTTTCTGTTAAGACTCCTGTTTTTCCATTTTACCATACTTCTCAATTTTGTATTCATGATCTTGAGCTTCTTCACAAGTTTTTGAACATGATCTTTTATGACTGATCTCGCATTCTTCACAGCAGATGAACTGAAAATGACAGCTCAGATGAGCGCAGTTGACATACCTGTCATGCGGTTTTCCGCAATGATAACATCTGCCGACCATAGTGTAACCTTCTGCAAAATTTATATCAACTGAAATTCTTTCATCGAAGACATAACATTTTCCTTCAAACATTGAACCTCTTGTTTGCGGATCCTTAGAATAATTTATGATCCCGCCTTTAAGCTGATTTACATCGCTGAGTCCTTCTTTAAGAAGTAATCCGGAAAACTTTTCGCATCTGATGCCTCCGGTACAGTAAGCGAGAATTTTTTTCCCTTCAAATCTTTCTTTATTCTCTCTGACCCATTGAGGAAATTCTTTGAAATTCCTCACATCAGGTCTGATAGCATTCCTGAAATGACCGAGATCATATTCATAGTCATTGCGGGCATCAATAATTACAACGTCTTCGTTTTCCATAGCTTCAAGAAAATCTGCGGGCTGCAGATGTTTTCCGGTAAGCTGATTCGGGTCAATGTCTTCTTTAAGATTTAAAGTAACAATTTCCTTTTTTGGTCTGACATACAATTTCTTAAAAACATGTCCATCAGCTTCATCAATTTTAAATTCCATTTTCTGAAATCTCGGATCCATTTTCATTGCATAAATATACGCATCTGTCTGATCTTTTGTACCGGACAATGTGCCGTTAATTCCCTCTCCGGCTATTATTATCCTTCCCTTCACACCGAGGGCTGTACAGAATTTGAGATGATGCTTCGCATAAATCTCATGGTCAGAAATATTAACATATTTATAATAAAGCAGGACTCTGTAAGGCAGATTATTTTTCATGTATAAATTTAATCTTATTATTATTGCGTTTCAAACTAAAAATATATCTGAGAATAGACTATTATTCACATCCGTCCAAAACGTTGAATGGAAGTTTTGTGACAAACTTCTTCAATTGGTTTCCACATCTTTACAATATAGTGTAATGATAATTGAAGTTGTATGACCTCCCCCTGCTCGCCTATGGGACGAGGCGGAGCAAACCCGCCTTCAGCGGGCTTCCCCCTCCTTGCAAAGGAGGGGGATTAAGGGGGTGGTCATAATGTTTTGAGAAAATCTCTTTAAATGAGAAAGTTTGGGAGGGATTAAATTTTAAATCTTAGATATTATTGTTTTTATATGCAAAATTAAAAAGTTATTTGTTCATTACAAAACGTTTTGGACACCACTGACTATTATTCAGTGGTTAATTGAATTTCTTTATTGATAAAAACAGATAAAATGGATAACTTACAATCAGTCCAATAAATCTGAATTAGAATTTAATTCCATCAGGAAAGAGAGATTTCAATTCAGCTTTAAATTAAAACACATTTTTAATAACCTAAAAAGAAAACAAATGAAAAAACTATTTCTTGTTCTTGGTTTTGTATTGTTATCTGCACTGAGTATCAAAGCTCAGGACAATAACAAAGCAAATCTGCTTCCGTCGGTATTACCCGCACCGGCAAATTATTCACAGAATATAAATCCGGGTAATAATAATATCACAGCTTACAACAGCCGTTTCTTCGGAAATACTGTTGGCACAACCAGCCAGACATTCAAATCATTTTTGAATACACCGGGCACATTAACAAATCTCGGAGGCGCTCTGGCTACAAATTTATTCGGAGGAGCAATCAACGCAGCAACCGGAGTTTATTACGGTGCAGAATATATTGCTGCAGGTTCAGCTAATCTTGTAAGAATAGATACTTCCACAGGCGCAAGAACTGCTGTCGGACCTATGTCAGGTCTTAGCTCAGGTCACACTATAACAGGTCTTTCCTGGGATAAAACTACAAGCACAATGTATGCACTCAGTACAAACGGTACAACAGGTACTCTTTATACCTGTAACCTTACTACAGGTGCTTTGACATCAGTCGGTTCTACAACAGGATCAGCTCTTCCAATTGATCTTGCAATAAACAACGCAGGAATTATTTATTCGGTTGATATCGGAAATCCGGACCGTTTAACTACACTTAACAAAACAACAGGTGCAGCGACTACAGTAGCAAATCTTAGTTTAGATCTGAATTTCGCACAGGGAATGGCATTTGACGGTTCCACTGATTCATTATTCCTGGCTGCTTATCTTGCTGCTGGAACAAGCGGAATATACAGAGCAGATCTTATTACAGGTAATTGTACACTCGTAGGAAGTTTTCCTGCTGCAAGTGAAGTGGATGCATTTGTAATTCCGGGAGGAGTTGCAAGAGAATTAAATCCTTTCAGTCTATTATCACCGGCTGCAGGCGCAAGAGTTGTTACAGTTGCAGGATCTTCAACACCTGTTACAATAACCTGGGATACATCAGCAGGCGGCGCTACATACAAATGGATTTTCGGTAATCCGGTTGTTCCGCCAAGAAGACTTACAATTCCATCAAATACTAACAGCATCACAACAACTTTAGGAGCCCTTGATGCGATTCTTGCAGCAAACGGTTTTACAAACAACGGATCAGCAAGCGATTCCGCAGTTGGTCAGTGGAATGTTTATGCATATAAAGGCGGAGGAGCTCCCGGACTGGATTCATTAATTTCAGCAAACGGTCCAAGAGCGATTACTTTAAGAAGACAACAGGTTACTTTAAATCCTTTTACTTTAGTATAACCTCCGACAGGAACAAGGATCGTTACTTCACCGGTTGATCTTTCACCTGTTAATGTTATATGGAACAGATCAGGTTTAGGCGCAACATACAAATGGCTTTTTAAAGTCGGTGCTACTTATACAGATCCTGCTACATTAAGATTATCTTCAAACAACAGCGGACTTGATACTGTTCTTACTGTCAGAAACTCACAGATAGACAGTATTCTTGCAGGACTCGGAGTTGTCCCCGGAGATTCAGTAACAGGGCAATGGAGAGTAAGAGCTTTTGCAAGTACAGATTCTTTAAATTCGACTGCTCCTGACAGAACCATTACTTTCAGAAGAGCAGGATTATTACCGCTTAACCAGGATTTCAGCAGTGCAGATTTCCCGCCTCCTTTCTGGGGATTGGATAACGGCGGCGGCACTACACAATACTGGACAAGAAATACTGTAAGCGCATGGGGTATCGGAACAGGATCAGCTAAATATGATTTCTGGTCAGCAGGTACAACGACACCTCTTCAGACAGTTACAAGTAACCAGTTCCCTGCTGTTACCGCTCCTTCAAATTATCTGAGATTCAATTATACACATGCTTTCTATCTTTCAGGCGGCACTCTGGCTAATGATTCATGCATAATTGAAACTTCAATAGATGGCGGTACTACATGGACAAGATTAATAGGAATGGGCGCTTCACAGACTATTTCTTCAGGAACAAATTCATCACCAATAATGACAACTGTCGGCGGTCCGGTTACAGGAGCTTTCACACCGACCAGCACTCAGTGGGCTACAAAAGTATTTGCAATGCCAATCGGAACTAACAAAGTAAGATTTGTTGCAAAGAGTGCTTTTGGAAATAATTTATATATTGACGATGTAACATCAGGTCTGGTAACCGGAATCAATAATTCACCGATTACTCTTTCACCTGAGAGATATGAATTGTCACAGAACTATCCTAATCCTTTCAATCCTTCAACGAAGATCAATTTCTCAATTCCTAAACAGTCATTTGTTTCTTTGAAAATTTATGACATGCTTGGAAAAGAAGTATCTCAGTTGGTAAGTGAAATAAAGACTGCAGGAGTTTACAGCATTGATTTTAATGCTTTGAATCTTTCAAGCGGAACTTATTTCTATCAGTTGAAAGCCGGAGAATTCAGTGATATTAAGAGAATGATGCTGATCAAATAAAATATTTATCAACATAGTTTTAGTTCAAATATTTAACCCCGGTTGTAATTTAACCGGGGTTTTTTTTTATTGAAAATAGTTTTTGGTTTTAAATTGTATCTGAGTTTATATAATTTATTCTCATTAATTTGTATTGATCATTTTCATTAGGATAAATCGGACTTTTCTCCTGCAGACAGATATTTATGCGAAATAAAATATATATTAAAAAGTAAACAATAATCTTATCCGATACTGAACTGATAACTTTTTATAATTGCGAAATGCAATCGTTCAAAGTTTAATTTTTTTAGAATACATAATTTAAAGAAAAATAATAAACTCTTATTTTTTAGTTTGCCAAAATATTACAGGAACAAAAATTTCAGGAATTATCTTTTTATAATTTTATCAGCAGTCCCGCTGCTCATACATTTTTATATTAATCTGTACGCAGGTTACGGATACTTCAGAGATGAATTGTATTATATCGCCTGCTCAGGAAGACCTGCAGCCGGCTACGTGGATCATCCTCCGCTGTCAATTTTAATCCTGAGTCTCAGCAGATATCTCTTCAGTGACTCTCTTTTTGCTTTGAGATCAATACCGGCAGTCATGTCAGCGCTTACAGTTTATATAACCTGCCTGATGGTAAAAGAAACCGGCGGAAAAACCTTTGCAACGATTCTTGCATCTCTCGCTGTGATTTTATCTCCTGTTTATCTTGCCATGAATTCATATTATTCTATGAACAGTCTTGATATTTTTCTCTGGTCTCTGGCATTTTATATTGTCATTCTGATTATTAATAAAGATAAAACAGTTCACTGGTTAATTCTTGGATTGGTTATTGGTCTTGGTCTTCTAAATAAAACCGGCTTTCTCTGGTTTGGAGCAGGTCTGCTTGCCGGTCTGCTGATATCTGATAAAAGAAAAGCGCTTCTCACATTTAAACCATATCTCACCGCATTAATTGCACTTCTTATATTTTCTCCTTATGTGACATGGAATTTGCAAAATGACTTTGCTCATATCGAATTTATAAGAAATGCTGTTTTGACAAAATATTCAGGAATTGATTATTTAGATTTTATTAAAGGACAAATTCTGAATCTGGGTCCGGTTTCAATTTTTATCTGGATGACTGGATTGTATTTTTTTCTTTTTTATGAAACAGGTGTGAAATACAGAATAGTTGCAGTTATTTATATTTCTGTTTTTATTATCCTGCTTATAAACGGTCATAGCAAAGCGGAGTATCTCTCTCCTGCTTATACTGTTCTCTTCGCAGGCGGAAGCGTTTTAATTGAAAGGAAAACTATTGTCAGATCAAGATGGATCAGATATGCATTAGTAATTCCTTTGTGTCTTACGGGAATATTAATTGCCCCTCTCGCTGCACCGGTTTTACCTGTAGAATCTTTTATCAGTTATTCAAATACTCTTGGGATAAAACCATCTTCCTCTGAAAACAAGGAGATGTCCGAACTGCCGCAGTTTTTTGCTGATATGCATGGATGGGAAGAGATGGCGTCGAATGTTTCAAAGGTATATATGTCTCTTCCGAGAGATGAAAGACTCAGGACAGTTATATACGGTCAAAACTACGGCGAAGCATCGGCAATGGAATTTTATAAAAATAAATATCCGATCCCGAGAACTATCTCAGCTCATAACTCTTTCTGGCTGTGGGGTTACGGAAATATCGAAGACCCGGTGATGATTATTATAGGCGGTAAAAAAGAGGATTATCTTGATTTATTTGAAGAAGTTAATGAAAGTCTTGTACATACTGCTGATTATTCCATGCCCTACGAGAATAATTTAACTATATTCATTGCAAAAAAAATTAAAACTCCGGTGGGTGAATTATGGTTGAAAATTAAAAATTACAATTGATGTCGCATTCTATAAAATCTTGCAATCTTATTAGTAAAATATAATTCTAAATTATACAGCTTTTAATAATCTTTATTGAATAAATACCAACCAGCCATTTTTATCAGGCAAGATCATATCCTTTATTTGCATTCTCTATCCATTCGTCTGTATAATTTACAATAGATTCAATTGTGTTTTTATTAAATGGTGAATCGATGTTAGCCGTTTTTACAAGTTCGAGAAATGACTTGCTTCCCCCCGCTTTGCAAAGATCAAGATAATCTTTCCAGGCAATATCCCTGTCTTCATTGCACTTGCGCCAGAATTGCAAAGCGCATATCTGAGCAAGGCAGTAATCAATGTAATAAAATGGCATTTTGAAAATATGACCCTGCATAAACCAGTATCCGCCTCTTTCAAGAAACTCATTCCCTTCGTAATCCTTATGCGGCATATATTTTTTTTCAAGTTCGCGCCATTTAAGTTTTCTTTCCGCCGGAGTTGCATCAGGATTTGAATAAACGAAGTGCTGAAATTCATCTACAGTTACTCCGTAAGGAATGAACATCAGCGCTCTGTTAAGATGCGAAAACAAAAACTTATCCGTATCTTCTTCAAAAAATAAATTCATCCAGGGCCATGTTATAAATTCCATGCTCATGGAATGTATCTCAGCAGCTTCAAGTGTCGGAGTTGAGTATTCGGGAACTTCAAAGACTCTGCTCTGATACGCCTGAAATGCATGTCCGGCTTCATGTGTAAGCACTTTTATATCATGCGCAGTGCCGTTCATGTTTGCAAATATAAACGGAGATTTATAATTCCTGATGTATGTGCAGTAACCTCCGGCGGATTTTCCTTTCCTGTTGTAAAGATCCATTACTTCATGATCTATCATAAAATTCATAAATTCACCGGTCTCCTGCGAAAGCTCTTCATACATAATTTTTGCTTTCTCTACTATCCATTCGGGCGAACCCTTTGGAGTCGGATTTCCGTTTTTAAAATTAAACTCGCTGTCAAAATAATATAAATGATCCAGACCCGTTCTTTGCTTTTGTATCTCCTTCAATGTATGCGTCATTGGCACAATGAACTCTTTCACTTCATCTCTGAATCCGGCTACTTCTTTTTGTGTATATCCTGTTCTTCTTAACCTGTCATATCCAAGACTTACAAAATTCTCATAACCGAGTTTTTTTGCAATTAACGTTCTTACCTTCACAAGCTCATCATAAATTGTATCAATTTCATTTTCGTGCTTCTCAAAAAACTCCATTTAGCGTCATAAGCACTCTTCCTTACATCCCGGTTCTCAGATTCCATATAAAGCGATAATCCCGCTAAGTTTCTCTCCTCTCCTTCAAAATTAATTTTCGCAGAAGCGACAAGTCTTACATATTTTGTTGTGAGCTGATTTTCTTTTTTCAGATCATCTATAACTTCATCGCTGAAAGTTTTCAAAACTATTTCGGCAACGTCGAACAATTGCTTCCCGCACTTCTTTTCAAGTGTCTCTCTGTATGGGGATTCTGTCAGTGATCTGTATATTTTATTTATCAGTCCTGAATACACCGGACCAATATCGTCAAAATAATCATGCTCAGAGGAATAAAATTCATCATGTGTGTTTATTGTATATCTTATGGATGCAATCCTGCTCATTGTATCAAAGTCGCTCCGTAAATCATTTATCTTTTTCAGAATTTCAAATTGTATTTCACCGTTTTCTGCATTGTTGAAATCATTCAGAAGCAATTCAGTACTTTTTTTAATTGTCTCAATGTCCGGTCTGATGTAAATGAAATCTTTGAATTTTGTTTCCAAAATCTGAATCCTTTCAGTATAAATTTAAAAATTTTTGTATAATTTTTTTTAGTTAATGTACAGAATCATTTTCTCTTTCAGCAAGTATCAGCTCCTTTACGGGATTGCCGTTTATCAGATGTTCCTGTATGATCTTTTCAATGTTTTCAGGTGTGCAGGAGTGATACCATGTTCCTTCCGGATAAACAACTGCTAACGGTCCTTTCATGCAGACTCTTAAACAGTTTGCCTTTGTCCTGAATATTCCGCCCTCTCCCGAAAGTTCAAGCTCTTTTAATCTTGACTTAAGATAATTCCACGATTCTATTCCTTCTTCTTTTTCACAGCACTTTGGCTTGCTCTGATCACAGCAAAGAAAAATATGACGTTTAATATTAACCAATTTCAACTCTTCAATTTTTTCCTGCAATTTCATACTCTGTTTTTTTTTTGACATTATTTAGTCATTGTTATTAATTTGAAATGCTTTACCGCGGTTCGTATGCCTTGTCTGTGATGATAAAATTGCTTTTCTTAATCTTACGCTTTTGGAGTTACTTCCACTAACTCATCGTCCTTTATAAAATCAATTGCTTTCTCAAGTGTCATCGGTGTCACAGGAGTTAAAATCATGCTTTCATCTTTCCCCGAAGCCCGCATATTGGATAGCTTTTTTCCTTTTGTAGGATTTACATCAAGATCATTATCCCTGTTATGCTCGCCTACTATCATCCCTTCATAAACAGGATCGTTCGGAACTGTGAATAATGTTCCTCTTGGTTCGAGATTATATAATGAATATGAAAGCGCTGTTCCGATTCTGTCTGAAACCATTGAGCCGGTCAGTCGTGTCGGAAAGTCTCCTCTGAATTCTTCATATCCCTGAAGATATGAATTCATTATTCCTGTTCCGCGTGTATCTGTTAAAAATTCATTTCTGTATCCAATCAGTGATCTTGAAGGGATTGTGAATTCTACCCTCACTCGTCCTGTTCCGTGATTGACTAAATTTACCATTCTTCCTTTTCTTTTGGAAAGTTTTCTGAAATAATTCCTACAAAACTTTCGTCGCAATCGATAAATAAATGTTCAATCGGCTCTAATGTCTTTCCGTCTTTCTTTTTATAAATTACCTGAGGTCTTCCAACCGATATTTCATATCCTTCTCTTCTCATCGTTTCAATTAAAATAACCATCTGAAACTCTCCTCTTCCCTTAACTACAAAGCTTTCCAAATCAGCAGAGTCTTCTACTTTCAATGCAACATTACTCAGAGTTTCTTTGTGAAGTCTTTCACGGATTTTATTTGATTGTACGATTTTACCTTCTTTTCCTGCAAGCGGTGAAGTATTTATAAAAAATAACATTGAGATAGTCGGCTCATCAACAGCGATTCTCTTTAATGCCTTTGGATTTACTTTGTTACAAATTGTGTCTCCGATATGTACATCTTCTATTCCTGCAAGTATCGCAATATCTCCCGCCATTACTGTTTCTGCATCGGCGAAACTTAATCCTTCATAAACCTGAAGCTTTGAAATTTTCAAAGGCAATGCTTTGCCTTCTTCATTTATGCAAACTAATTCATCTTTTTCAGAAATAGATCCGTTGGAAATTTTCCCGATCGCTAATCTTCCCACATAATCCGAATAATCAAGATCAGCTACAAGCAGCTGAAACGGCTCTTCAGGATCATATGAAGGCGGCGGAATTTCTTCAACTATAGTTTCAAACAATACTCCAAGATTTTTTCCTCTCTCTTCTTCAAGTGTCTTCTGCGCGCTTCCGTCTCTTCCGACTGCATAAAGTACCGGGAATTCTATCTGCTCTTCTGTCGCATCCAGATCTATAAAAAGATCATAAACTTCATTCAAAACTTCCTGCGCCCTGGCATCTTTTCTGTCGATTTTATTTACTACTACTATAATTTTCAGATTTGCTTCAAGCGCTTTTTTTAATACAAATCTTGTCTGAGGCAATGGACCCTCAGATGCATCAACCAAAAGTATTACTCCGTTAACCATCATAAGAGCTCTTTCAACCTCACCTCCGAAATCTGCGTGACCGGGTGTATCAAGAATATTGATCTTTATGTCTCCCCATTTTACCGAACAGTTTTTTGCGGCTATTGTAATTCCTCTTTCTCTTTCAAGATCCATGTTATCCATTACTCTTTCCGCCACTTCCTGATTTTCTCTGAACATTCCGCTCTGTCTGAACATGTGATCTACCAATGTTGTTTTTCCGTGATCAACGTGTGCAATGATAGCGATATTTCTTAATTTTGTATTGTATGACAATTTTTTCATTTATTTAATTAATTTTTAACCTCTGCTTTTGACTTTTGCTCCGAGCCTGCCTCGCGAAGAAGAGCAATTTGGGAATTGTGTCAAATTTGGCTGGTGTCTGAAATAAGACTTGTAAAATAACGTTCTTACATTATTATTACAAGGTAAGGTTTTATGATTTTCTGACATTCCGGACAGTTTTGTCCAAATTAATTTATTTTTTGTAAAAAATATTTATTTCTATTAAAAAATTGAAATAAAATGTAAGCTGTTTGAAACAACCCTAACCTGGCGGTCTTCGGCGAGGCAAGCCCTCCCCTTTCAAAGAGAGTGTCTCAAAACCTTCCTCATTCCCAAGCCCCAGCTTGGGAATGTCGAGTTTTGGCTTGCTAAGCTGGGCTTAGCAAGCAGGAAAAAGGTTTTGAGACACTCTTTGAAAAAGGGGAGAGTTTGGGAGGGGTTGTGTAGCAAAATAGTAAGTTTTCAATGAAAATTTAACCATACTAAATAATTATATAACCAAATTTCAAAACGTTATAGATGGATGTGATTTCATGAAAATCTTAAAAGATATCTTATACAAAAATATCAATAGGTTTAAATAGTGGCAGGAATAGTTTCTGTTGATTACAAAACTATTGTTATTTTTTATCGACCGAGTTACTCGTTGCTCTTTACGAGGACCCGGGCGATTGATAATATATTTTTCCTCGCTGAGTCCCCGCACAAACACTTTTCAAATTCATATTCTGTTTTAGCGGGAGACTCAGCGAGAACATCCGGTTTTTCGTTTCGACCGAGTCACTCGTTGCTCTTTAAGAGGACTCAGGCGATTGGTGATGAAATTCAATAATACTTGCTGAGTCCCCGTATGAAATATTCTGCAAATTTAAATTCTGTTTTGGCGGGAGACTCAGCAAGAACAGAAGACCCCAAGTCACAAAGATTGATGTTTTCAAACTTTTCTTCTTAGTGTCTTGGCCTGCCTCGCTATGCGGGAGTCTTGGTGGTAAAAATCTTAGTTTTGAGACACTCTCCAAAGTGGAGGGTTTGGGAGGGGTTTATGTAAACAATACAGTAAGTTTTCAATGAATATTTAACTATACTAAAAAATAATATAACCATATTTCAAAACGTTTTGGAAGGATGTGATTTCAAATTGACTATCCCGGACTTCGTAAGTCTTCGCATTCACATTTCAAACCTTCTGAAAATATTATTTTACTAAATCCTTAAATACACTTTTAAATAGATTTAATTCATTTTCAGATAAATTGCCAATCATCGCAATAACTGATTCCTTTTTTATTGTTACAATTCTGTCAACTTTAAGAACTGATTTTACTCTTAGATTATTTATTGAATTTGATTCAATGATTATTTCATTTGCTGAAATTGAGTCCGGAATCACAGAGCTGATTGCAGATACAATTACATCCTCATATTTGTCCTTGGTAGTTGAAATAACAACTGCCGGTCTTACTTTAATATTTGTAAGTTCTGAAAAAGGAAAAGGTACAAGAATTATATTTCCGGTTTTCATTTTTTATCTCTTAATATATAATCCTGATAAATATTTTCTTTTTCATTATACCAAAAAGAAAAGGCATCTTCCTGTGAAGTAAAACTTCTTATTTCTTCATCACTATCAAACTCTTCAAGCAAAGTTATCAGAATTTTATATTTCTTGTTTTCAGGAAGCGGTTCAAGAGGAATGACTTTTTTACCGTCATATATTCCTTTTATAGCTATCATATATAAATTTTAGTTTTAAGTTTACATTTATAAAATAGTAAAACGAATCCTTAAATTGCACATAATAAACCGGAGCGGGTTTTAAAATGCATTCATCCTTAATTTATCTTGACCTCCAGTATATAAAAAACATTTGCCCGCATTTATCTTCTGTTCAGTTATAATTCCGATGATATACAGGTATAATGAACTGTGTCTTTGTCTGTGATAAAAAACTGTTTAAGGCAACTTCGTTTGCTTTCATTGATTGAGTTTAATTTTATTGGCAAATTATTCTTCGACTTTAATATTCATAAATTATATTACTTTGTCGTTGGAGGTTGGATATTCGTTAACGGCGGCTCTAACATCAAATTAACTTATTTTTTTATATTCTGACATTATAGATTCCCAAGTTTGTTTAATTGTTTTATATTTAATTAATTCTATTTGCTTTGGATTTATACTACTTAAGGACAAATAGCCATTGCTATTTCTATTTAAGTGATCATTTAAGCATTTTTTATGAATAATGTTTACATTCTCAAAATCATTTTTGATTTCTATTGAGTTATCAATATATTTTCTATTGTTTCTGCAGAGACCGATCTTATACTCATAATTTGCGTAAACATCTAAGGAAAATTCTTTTATCAAATAAAATTGTATGTTTGCTTCAATTGAAAGCAACATACATTTCTTTAACATTTGTGTAAATTCTAAGAAATAATTGTTTTGAATTGTAGCAATATATATGTTTGTATTTCTTTTTAAGTCATCTAAATTATTTTTGAACTTCTCAGTCCTGATTTCACCTTTCCAATAATCCGAGAGATATGTCCTTCAATATTAATTTCAGGACTATCTAAAATCTATCCTTTGTACAATAATCATAAAATCATTATTTCTAATTTTATTAAAATTAATTGTACTCAAGTTCTTTTTGATAAGTTTTTAAGATGCCTTGATTGACAATCCATTAAACTTCCTTCTCCTACATACCAGATTCTTTCAATATTGGTAGTTATTGAGTGAATATAAATTCCTAGATTATTTGGAATTTTATTTATTTCTGAAAATTTGAAAGGACCTTTCCATTTTAATTCAATTGGTTCCATAATTTTAAATGATTTAATTGTTTCGACCGGGTCATTCGTACCTCTTTACGAAGACTCAGGCGATTGGTGATGAAGTTCAATTTTACTTGCTGAATTTATGAAATCCTCTTTCTTAATTCATTTATTGATATTGTTCTTAACTCTTCAAGTCCCATCATTTTATGTATAACTCTGTGGCAATTTGGACAAAGAAAAGAAACATCTTTCTCTGTGATTTTTTGTTTTCTTGAAATATTTTTCAAAGGAACAATATGATGTAGTTCTAATATAGAATTTGCGTCATCAATTCCATACTTATCTTTGCCATTGAAGGAACATACTGGACAAGAATTAATATGTTTATACTTTTTTCGATACTGTAATGCAAATTTTCTGTCTCGTTCCCTAATTAAATGTTTAGTAAGTAATTCTTTTTTATCTCCCTCAAATCCACTAACCTCCCCCTCATCTAAATATGATTTTTCTTGATTTTGGTTTTCATATTCATTTATGAGTTCATCTAGACCTAATAATCTTGTAGATAAAACTCTGCTAATACCTTTTATTATTTTGATATTTTTTTCAAGTGAAATACTCCCTATTAGTTTAAATTTTCTAATTTGACAGTAATCTGAAGTAGGATCGAATGAAACTGTAGGTTCCAATTTAACGGCATAATATTTTTTCCATCCAATGTTAGGAATGACAGCATATTTTAAAGAAGGATCAAAAAACGAATCCCACCAACCAATTCTTCTTTGTAATGCAGGTTCACTAATATTTTTTGGACCTCTTTCTATTGCAACTTTTCTAATAAATTCTAATCTATCACTATCCGACAGGCTATGTAATGCTTTATTAAGTTTATATCCAATTCTTACTTCTTCTTTATCCAAAAATTCTTGTAACATTTCAAACGCACTTCCTGGAAAGACAAATAAAATTTCCATTTTTTTATTTTTAAATTAATAATTTTAAATTTAATATTTTCGTTAATTTTAAAAATCTAGTCTTCATATGATAATTCATTATTCAAAGGATCAATCCATTTTTGTATAAATTCTTTTCCTTTTTGAGTTAAAACTACAACAAATTCTTGCTCTTCTTTTAAGCCATCATTGTAAGTAAAAAACAAATATTATGGACATTTTCAACCAATCCGTCGTCCAAAATATTTTTAATGGACAGATGACCATAAACAATTACTTTATTTTGTTTATTAAGATAGTGAAGCACATTTAATTCATAATTTGAATATCGGTCTGATAAAAAAATAAGTTTGTTTTTATATACACGCATTGATTTCATATCAATTTCTCCATTGTCATATCGTGTGTGGCAATTTGGACATAGAGCAATTAAATTATGATATTCATGCTTTTTAATTGCTTCTCTATTCATTTCTTCCTTCCACTACCCCCAATCTCCTCCTCCGTCAGCCCATACAACTCATACACAAGACGATCTATCTGATTATCTATAGAGTTGCACTTCTGCTCCCAGTAAGATTTTTCGTTTTCTGTTTGGGAGATTGAGAGTTGCTTTTTGGATGAGAGCATTTGGTTTACATCAGTTCTTTTCTGCGCTTTGCCAATGTTCATTCCTTTTTCGACTTTCACTTCCTGTTCGTAAGGATTTCTCTGAAAATCGTGATTCACATCCCAGCCCAATGCTATAAAGAATTTATCAATAAAATCCTTTCTTACTTCCGCTTCCTGATAAGCTGATGAGAGATATTTTCTTTCATTTTCTTTGAAAGTTCCGGAAAGTTCTTTTACAATTTTGAAAGCGGTTTCGAAAGAGGACATATATGAATTATATTCTTACCTTTAGAGAAATTTGTTTGAGTTTTTTAAAATATAATGAAAATAATTTTATACATTAATTCAGAAACAATAATTAAGACAGTTATTATCCTTTGGCAATAAATATTAATTAGAACATTTAAAGTTTAATAATTAAATTTATCGAAACAAAAAATCATGGCAGCAGAAGCAATTCTAAACAAAGTTATTGAAACCGCAAGTACGATATCCGAAAAAGTAGATGAGATTAAGGAAGATATCTGGGGTGAAGAACAGAAACTTATCATAGAGGAATTCAGAGAAAGCAGTTCACAAAAAGTCAAAGATATTCTTAACAATTTGAATAACTCTTCAGAATTATTTGACAGAGCAGGATTTCATCTGAGCAATCTGAATATTTCTCTTGGAATTCCGCCGGAAATCTCTTCGGACTTCAAAGCTATAAAGATAATTACAATGGAGGAAAGGGAATCTCTCATAAGCGAAGTTGCAGATAACAGAATTGTAACATTGGTTATGAAGTGTCTTTTCAAAGCAAATGATTTCTATGACAAAATTAAGTTCGGTACATACAAACTTGATGTCGTGAATATTACGCTTGGACTGACTCCGGGAATAAACATGAATTTCCAAAGATAAAGTTTGCTGACATTCAATAAGCTGAGTTAAATTAAACCAAACTATATTTCTCAGAAGTGTCTGTATTTCAGCAAACCTTTGTTTTTTGTTTCGAACGAGTCACTCGCTGCTCTTTACGAGGACTCGGGCGATCAATGAATAACCCAACATTTTTCAAATTCAAATTCTGTTTTAGCGTTTGACTCAGCGAGAACATCAGGTATTTCTTCTGAAGTAAATATTTCTTTCATATCTTTGTATCCGTGTTAAAAATCCACTGAATATGTCGTTTAACTTTTGTATTTTTAAAATTATATACAAAAAGCCCTTGTAGCTCAGGTGGATAGAGCAACAGTTTCCTAAACTGTGGGCCGGATGTTCGAGTCATCCCAAGGGCACGCTTGAGCTATAAGAAATGAATTCTTAAAGAAATTTGTAAAAATAAATTAAGACTGAAATATCTTAAATTATTTTAATTATGAATACAAAAAATAAAGTGGCATTGGTTACCGGCGGAGCAAGAAGATTGGGAAAAGAGATATCAATTACTCTTGCCGAACTTGGTTATGATATAATACTGAATTATAATGACAGCGGTAAATCTGCGCTCGAAGAAACTATCTCATCAATAAACAAGACAGGAGTCAATGTAAGCGCTATAAAGTGTGATGTGTCAGATGTAAGTGAAATCAGAAAAATGTTCAGAGCTGTCAGTATTAAGTATAAAAAACTTGACCTGCTCGTTAACAATGCAGCGATCTTCCGGCATACTGATTTTCTGGAAACGACTGAAAAGATTTTTGATAAATTTATAAACACAAATCTTAAAAGCGTTTTTTTCTGCAGTCAGGAAGCTGCAAAACTTATGATTAAAAACGACGAACTGCATTGCAGGATCATTAATATTGCTTCGCTTGGAGGTATAGAAAACTGGACAGGATATATTCCATATTCGCTTTCCAAAATCGGCGTAATCAAATTGACAGAGCTTACCGCAAAGAAACTTGCGCCTAAGATACTTGTAAATGCCATTGCGCCCGGAACTATATTGATTGATAATGACGATAACGACAACATTAATCCTGATGAAATTAAAAGATATCCGATGAAAAGATTTGCAGGATCAAAAGATATTACATCTTTAATCAGTTACCTCGTAAATGAAAATAATTATATAACCGGGCAGACATTTGTAGTTGACGGAGGCAGAAGTCTGTGAACATTAACAAACTGCTCTTTGTTTCAAAACTTATTTTAACATTAATTTAACCGGGAGAATCCAGTGGCTGTATTTTTAAACAAAGCTCCGAAAGCTTATCATAATCTTAAATTTATTAACTCTCCCGGCGGAAGGTCAATTAGGATACTTACTGAGTATTCCGAACCTCTGGAAAGATTCAGAAAGTATAAAATAAATCATACAATTGTTTTTTTCGGATCGGCAAGAATTTTGCCGAGGAAAGAAGCGAAACTCAAACTTGCTGAAGCTCAGAAAAAAGTTGATTCTTTAAATAAGAAAAACTCAAAGTTAGAAAAGGAATTAGCTAATGCAAAAATGCATGTAGAAATGTCAAAGTATTATGAAGATACTGTAAAACTGGCTTACATGCTTACAAACTGGGCTAAAAGTCTTAAAAAGCCAAATAAGTTTATTGTCTGCTCAGGCGGCGGTCCGGGTATTATGGAAGCGGCAAACCGCGGCGCAGCAAAGGCGAAGGGATTTTCTATGGGACTGAATATATCTCTTCCGTTTGAGCAATATCCGAACAGATATATTTCTCCCGAACTCAATTTTGAATTTCATTATTTCTTCATGAGAAAATTCTGGTTCGCTTATCTTGCGAAAGCTCTTGTCATTATGCCGGGAGGATTTGGCACTCTTGACGAATTAATGGAAATACTTACACTTGTTCAGGCAGAAAAGCTGCATAAGAAAAGGACGGTGGTGGTTTACGGAAAAGAATTTTGGGATAAGATAATTAATCTAAACGCTATGTCAGATCTTCAGATTATATCTCCCGAAGATCTTAAACTATTTAAATTTGTCAATACTCCGGAAGAAGCTTTTGACTGTCTTGTGAAAAGTCTTACCAAACATTATGTAATTAAGTAAAGGGAAATTATGATCGTAAGCATGACCGGTTTTGGAAAAGCCGAAGGAACTTTCAAAAAAAACAAATTCAGTATCGAAATCAGATCTGTGAATAACAGATTCTGCGAGATTTCAATGAGATATCCAAAATATCTTTCCAGTAAGGATTTTGAACTGAAGGAAATTGTCCGTAAAAAAATTTCCCGCGGAAAGATTACTATTAATATTAATTCTGAAGAGGGAAATCCCGATGCTTCTGAATTTAATGTTGATGAAATTCAGATCAGAGATAATTATAAATTGTTAACAAGTATTAAAAAGATTATCGGTTCAAAAGAAGAAATAAATCTTGGACATATTCTGAGCTTCGCAAATATTTTGGGGTCTGAGCAGTCAGCGGAAATTGATAAAGATGAATTTAAATTTATCTGTACACTGTTAAATGAAGCTGTTGATGATCTTGGTAAAATGAAAGTCAAGGAAGGAAACAGTTTAAATAAGGATATTCTTGAGAGAATAAAATTTATTGAAAAAGAATCAGAAAGAATATCAAAACTTTCCGCAGGCAGAGCGGGTGTAGAGAGAAAGCGGATTCTGACAAAGGTAGAGAGTCTTTTGAAAGATAAAAAGATTATTGATGAAAAAAGGCTTGAACTTGAAGTAATACTTCTTTCGGAAAAAATTGATATCACGGAAGAGATTATACGGCTGAAAAGTCACACAAAATATTTTATAGAATATGCTAAATCCGATGAGCTTGCAGGAAGAAGATTAAATTTTTTAATTCAGGAAATTAACAGAGAAATTAATACAATTGCTTCGAAATCACTTGATGCTGATGTTTCGCAGAAAGCTTCCGTTCTGAAAGAAGAACTGGAAAAGATAAGAGAGCAGTTGCAAAATGTAGAATAATTAATTATGCTTTTCGTAATTGCTGCGCCTTCGGGAGCAGGTAAAACAACTATTGTAAATGAAATTCTGAAGATGAATCCTGAACTTATCTTTTCTGTTTCAGCAACTACCAGAAAAATAAGAAAAGGCGAGAATGAAGGAAAAGATTATTTTTTTTTTACAAAAGAAGAGTTTCAGGATAAAATAAATAATCATGAACTTGTAGAGTATGAGGTACTTTTCAATCAGGATTATTACGGCACTTTAAAATCTTTTGTTGAAAATAACCTGGAGGAGAATAAAAGTGTTATA
Organism: Ignavibacteria bacterium; assembly: GCA_016709315.1. Taxonomy (GTDB): domain Bacteria; phylum Bacteroidota; class Ignavibacteria; order Tepidaquicellales; family Tepidaquicellaceae; genus JAEUSI01. The sequence goes on along the minus strand of JADJMZ010000003.1, from coordinate 321,737 downwards.
TTTGATGTTGATGTAAAGGGCGCTCTTGCAATTAAAAATATTTATAAGGATAATGCTGTTCTTATCTTCATAATGCCTCCTGATATTGAGACTCTGAAAGAAAGACTGAAAAACAGGGCAACGGAAAGTCAGGAACAGATTAATGAACGGATTAAAAGGGTAGATTTAGAAATCGGAAAAACAAATCATTTTGATTATATTGTATTAAATGATAATCTCAAAAACGCAGTTACGGAAGTAAATAATATCATTAAGAGTTTTAATAAATAAACAAAACATAAAAATGTCAATAGAAACATTAGACCTGGAAAAATTTGAATCTAAAACAGCAAATCTGTATGAATCAATTGTTGTTGTTTCAAAAAGATCCAGACAAATTAACGATTCAATTAAACTTGAATTAAATCAGAGACTAGAGCCTATCATTGCAAAAGAAACCGAAGATGATACTATCATGAATCAGGATAAGCTTAATATTTCACTTGAGTTTGAAAAAAGATTAAAACCAACTATTCAGTCAATACATGAAATTATGGACGATAAACTGGAATTCAGATTTAAGAATGATGAAGAGGGAAAATAAAGAAATTATTTCCTGATTAGTTTTATTGATTTTAAAAATATCCCTTCTTACAGGGATATTTTTTTATATCCATTAAATTAAATTTATGTTAAAAACAAAAAAATATTAATCGGTATATCAGGCGGCATAGCAGCTTATAAAATATGTTACCTTGTAAGAATGCTTATCAGACAATCTGCTGAAGTTAAAGTGATAATGACTCCGGCTGCGACAAAGTTCGTTTCACCGGTTACATTATCAGCTCTTTCAAAGAATGAAGTGATTATAAACATGTTCCCTGAAAGCAAAGACTTCTCTGCCGCTGAAAAAGTAGAAACAAAGACCTGGCATGTAAATCTGGGTTTATGGGCAGATGCTTTTATTATAGCGCCTGCAACAGCTAATACTATTGCGAAGATCGCAAACGGAATAAGTGATAATTTTCTGCTTACCGCTGTACTTGCTTCGAAATGCCCGGTATTAATTGCTCCTGCAATGGATGACGATATGTATAAAAATCCTGTTACAAAAAAGAATCTTAAAGCGCTTTCGGATTTTGGCTATTATATTATTGATCCTGTTTTTGGTGAACTTGCAAGCGGCTTAACAGGCGAAGGCAGAATGGCTGAGCCGGAAGATATTTTAAAATTTACATCTGATAACATACTGTGCCGTAAAGATCTTTCAGGAAAAAAGATTCTTATTACAGCCGGACCTACGATTGAATATCTTGACAGTGTCAGGTTCATTACAAATTCATCTACGGGCAAAATGGGATTTGAAACTGCAAGAGCTGCAAGGGACAGAGGAGCTGATGTTACGCTTATAAGCGGTCCTGTTAATCTTGACGATATCAGCGGAGTTAAAAGAATTGATGTAAAAACTTCAGAAGAGATGTATGAAAATGTAAAATCAAACTTTAAAAATAAAGATTTGATAATTATGACTGCGGCAGTGGAAGATTTCAAACCTCTTCATATTATTGATCACAAAATAAAAAAAGAAAATGAGAAAAATTTTACATTTGAATTTATAAAAACAGTTGATATTCTGGAATATCTGGGTAAGAACAGAAAAACAAATAAATACAAACTAATCGGTTTTGCGCTTGAAACGGATAACGAAATAGAAAATGCAAAACGGAAACTAAAGAATAAGAATCTTGATCTGATTGTTTCAAATAATCCTAAAGTTAAGGGAGCGGGATTCGGAACTGACACAAACATCATAACACTTACAGACAGTCATAGTAGTGAAAGATTTCCTCTTATGAGTAAATATGATGCAGGAAATATTATTCTTGATAAATATTTAAAAATGAAATGAGTAAAGATAAGCCTGAAATAATTTCTGATATATATAGTTATCTGAAGTTTTATAATGATTATAAAAATTATCCGGTTTATGCAAACGAAGTAAAGCAGACTGACACTTCTTTTGATTTCCAGGAAAATATTGCCGGGAAACCTGATTCGATTATTGCCGGTGAAAAACAGGTTTATGAAAAACCGGTTTATGAAATGAAAAAAGCAAATGAAGATATTGTTGTTGAAAAGCCGGTAAGCATTTATTCACCACGCGAAGATTTCAGTCATTGCGATTCGCTTGATAAATTTTATGAAGAAATAAAAGATTGCAGGAAATGCAGTCACCTTGCGGAAACAAGAAATAATCTTGTTTTTGGTTATGGCAATCCTGCCGCTGAAATAGTCGTTGTCGGAGAAGCGCCGGGCGCTGAAGAGGATAAACAGGGTAAGCCATTTGTAGGCAGAGCGGGAAAACTTTTAACAGATATACTGAAAGCTATAGAGTTTGACAGAGAAGATGTTTTTATATGCAATATTCTGAAATGCAGACCTCCGGAAAACAGAAACCCCCTTCCCGGCGAAATAATGAACTGCGAGCCATATCTTTTTAAACAACTTGAGCTTATCAAACCAAAAATGATACTTGCACTCGGTACTTTTGCGGGTCAGACTTTGCTGAAAAGCAAAGAGCCGCTCGGAAAACTCAGAGGTTCTTTTCATGAATATAATGGAATTAAATTATTAGTTACTTATCATCCGGCTGCACTATTAAGAAACCCTAACTGGAAAAAGCCAACCTGGGAAGACGTAAAACTGTTCAGGAAAGAATTTGATTCTATGAAGAAATAAAAATCAGCATATTGATTTCTTTTATAAAATAATTTTTCAGATATTTATTACAATCTGAATTTGTTATAATATTTACAAATGGCTAAAAAAAAATACAACAAAATAAAATCCGAAGATCCGGTTGATGAAACTATGGAAGTGGAGGGAGGAAGGATTCCGCCTAATGCGCTTGAACTTGAGACCAAGATTCTCGGATCTATACTGATAGATAACCAGGTAATGAATGATGTACTTCAGCTTATTGAAGCCAGGCATTTTTACAGACCAGCTCATGGAACTATTTTTCAGGCGATGATCAATCTTGATTTGAAAAAAGAACCTATAGACCCTAATACTCTAAAGGAAGAATTAAAACGGCTTGGTAAACTTGAAGAGATTGGAGGTATAGAATTCATAATAGAAATGACTTCTTCCATTTCAACTTCAGCTAACGTAGATTTTTATACACGAATAGTTTTTGAAAAACATATTTTAAGAAATCTGATAAGTATCTCTTCTAAAATTGCCGATAAGTGTTTTGATCCGACAGCAAATACTTTTTCAACTCTTGATGAAGCTGAACAGAAGATACTGGACATTTCCGAATCTCTCGCAAAAAAGAAAGTGCTTTCCGTTAAAGATGAACTAGACCATCTGATTCAGACGTTTGGAAATCAGAGGGACAGCAAGAATGCAATTATCGGAGTTCCTACAGGATTCAGCGACTTAGATGATATGACTGCCGGATTTCAGAAATCCGAGTTCATTGTTATTGCAGGAAGACCGTCTCATGGTAAAACGGCTTTATCAATGAATATAGCCAGAAATGCAGCAGTGGATCACGGGAAATCAGTTGCGATATTCAGTCTGGAAATGTCATTCCGCGAATTGCTTCTTAGACTGCTTTCCGGAGAAGCGCGAGTTGACGGTAAAAAACTAAAAACAGGGAAATCCAGTACCGAAGAATGGAACAGGGTTCTTCATACTTATCATAAACTTAAAACCAATATCTTTATTGATGATACAAGCGAACTTTCAATTCTCGAGATAAGAGCTAAAGCAAGGAGGATGAAATTAGAATTCAATATTGAAATGATAATTGTTGATTATCTGCAGCTTATCAGAGGTCCTGAAAATTCAGAAAGAAGAGACCTTGAAGTTGCTTATGTATCAAGAGGGCTGAAAGCGCTTGCAAAGGAACTTGATATACCTGTCGTCGCATGCGCTCAGTTAAACAGATCCGTAGAGCAAAGAGGCGGTAAGGAAAAAAGACCTCAGCTTGCAGATCTCAGGGAATCCGGCGCTATCGAACAGGATGCGGATGTTGTGATTTTCGTACACAGACCTATTATGGGAATGAAATCAAATCATGACGATCCGGATTATGAAGAACTAAAAAGGAAAGCCGAAATTATTATTGGTAAACAAAGAAACGGACCTGTCGGAGATTTTGAGTTGGTATTCCTAAATGAATATGCAAAGTTTGAAAACAAGATAAAGCATCCTTCATTTGAAATCCCGAAAAGCATAAACGAAGAAAGCCCTTTTTAACTTCATAAAAAAAGCCCGGTCCTGAAAGAACCGGGCTTTATAGAACAATTTATATAAAACAAATTACAATTTCTTTTCTGTACTGTTTTTACCGGTACATTTGCTTTCATCACCGCATTTACTCTTATCGCAGTCAAGTTTATTTTCTTTTACTGCTGCAGAGATCAATTCCGGATTTGTGTCTGTATCAGAATAGAATACTTTGACACTAGTCATTTTTGAGACGTTGCATGTTTCGCTGAAACTAACTTCTTTTACTCCGCTGACTCCCATTAGTTTGTCTGTCATTCCGGGTTTGCATGCATCACAACTAATCTTATCGGTTGTAAATTCATAAACGGCAAAATTACCTGAAGCTTCGGTATTAGAACCGCTCATTTTTTTTGAATCACATCCGGAGTTGTTTTCCGTTGAACTGCTAGTACCTGTAGTCTTTGTACAGGAAGATGAGCAGTCTTTGTTTCCGTCTTTGTCATCTGCAATAAGTCTGTTATTTGTGGAATACAGTATACCGATTGCAAGAACAAAAACTAAAGAACTAATAACGATGATTTTCTTTTTCATGTTTTTTGTTTAATTAATGGAATATTTGTTAATATATATTTTTTAAATTTATAATTGATCTTCATCAGTATTTTCATTTTCTATAAAAATTTCCGGAGCAGTGTCTTCCTCTTCCTTATCATTGATATAAATTCTGAAATTAATTTCAGTATTATTTAGTTCCTTCTTAATAATCTTTTTACTCTCCGTTTTACACTTTAACTTTAATTTATTTCTGTTATCCTCATTAATAATATTAATCCGAACACTGATTTTACTTTGATCAATATCTTTTGAGATCCCTTCATCAGTACTAAAATTGAATTCAAGTTCAGGTACATACTCTACTGAACTTTCATCAAAATTAAAAATTTCATTTTTATCTATAGGAATTTCATAAAAATAATTTCCCCCGTTTTCAGATAATTCCTTTTCAGTGTTCTTATTTCGATTTAACTCAGGCACAACCGGCTGTTGATTCTTTTTTATAAGATTATTAAGCTCCGATGTGAAATCTATGTTTCTGTCAGGGACAGCTATTTGAATTTTTGCCTGACTTTTGTTTTCCAGATAAGAATAATCACTAACATCTATATCATCAATTTTGCTTTGTTTCTTAAAATAAAATCCGGATTTTAAATTCTTTTGATATTTTTTATCAGAATTTTTAATCTGAGCGGATAGTGACTGAGAATTAAAAGGACCAAAAACCTCACTGTCTGAATAGCTAAGTACTGCCTTAAAAGACCTGTCCAGTGTTACCTGTATATCATTGCCAAACTGATAATAAATAAATCCGGCAAGCAAAGATACAATTACCGATGAAATTAATCCTGACTTTTCCGCTGACCGATCTTTCACCTGGGATTTTTTAATTATATAAGATTAAAAATTTTTGTGAATTAATATAGTTTTTTAAATATTTAAAAAAAATTTATTTTTACTTAACAGAAATTAAGAAAATATTAACTGTTAATGGTTAACTTTTAGAATACTGAATCCTTTATTTACTTTTAAGCTCGTTTATATACTTTTCAATTTCAACTATCCTGTTCTCCGGATCCGGATGAGTACTTAGAAATTCCGGTTGTCGCTGACCTCCGGAGGCTTGTTTAAGAATTTTCATTACCTCAATCTGCGCTTCAGGTCTGTATCCTGTTTCATACATATATCTAACTCCGAATCTGTCAGATTCTATTTCATCTTCCCTTCCGTATTTCATATTTATCATATCTCCAACATATCTTGCGATTGCTGCCTGCATATTAGGCGAGCCGGGATCGTATGTAGCGATCTCAGTAGCGCTTAATAATCCCTGAGTAAGTTCCTGCTTTGCCATGTGTTCTGCAGAATGTCTGCCTATTACATGACCAATCTCATGACCGAGAACACCTGCAAGCTGATCTTCGTTTTTTAAAAGTTTAAGAAGTCCCATTGTAATAAAAACCTGTCCTCCCGGAAGCGCAAATGCATTTACTGTATTTGGATCTGAAAGAACATGAAAATTAAATTTGTACTTGGATCTGCCGGCTTCGGTCCCGTTCACGATTTTCTGTCCGACTTTTGTTACCATATCTCTAATCTGAGGGTCCTGCACTTCGCCTCCGAATTCCTGAATCATCTTAGGTGCGCTCTGAAGACCGAGCACAACTTCCTGTTCCTGTGTCAGAGAGACTCTTTGCTTTTCCCCGGTTATAGGATTTACATCCGTCTTACTGTAATAAGAAATCAGCGCTACAATAGCTATCAGCGCAGCAATTATTAATTTGCCTTTTGATGATGACATATAAAAATTTTTTTAAAATAAGTAAAAAATATAATTAGAAAATCTATGACTTAATTCTTTTGATGGCAACAAGAGTTCTGTCATCAGAGTAAATTCCGTTTGCTGAAAATTCCGATACACTCTGATTTACAAGTGTGCATATCTCTTTCGGACTTTTATCTTTATTTTTTATCAGCACTTCCTTCAATCTGTCTTCACCAAAGAACTCAAACTTTTCATTTGTTGCCTCCACAATTCCGTCTGTATATAAAAGTATAATGTCATTAACTTCCAGATTAATGCTGTCTGCATAATATTTCTGAAAAGGCGCAGGACCAAGTACAGATCCGGTAGAATCAAGAGTATCTATTTTACCCGTCACTGAATGAAAAAACAATGGAGGATTCTGTCCGGCGTTAACATACTGACAAAGTCCTTTCTTGTCATCTATAAGTTCACAATAAAACAATGTTACAAATCTTTCAAAAGGAAAAGTTTCATACACTAAATTGTTAATTCTGCTGATCATAGCCGTCATCTTAATCTGATAACCCGCTCCCATCTTCAGCGCTCCGGATACATACAATGCCTGAGCTGCAGCCGATATACCCTTGGAAGCAGCATCGCCAATAGCAATACCAAGTCTTTCATTATCTTCACTCTTCAGATAATCAAAAAAATCTCCGCCGACAATCTGATCAGGAAGAGATAAACCAAACATTTCATAATTACCGAATTTCATTTCATGCTCCGGGAGTATGCTTCTCTGAATTTCTCTGGCTTTCTGTAACTCAAGAAGATTTTCTTTTGCTGTTGACTCAATATCTTTCGTCCTGAGTATTGAACTCAGAGTCATACTTATTATATTCAAAGTGTTTAAAAGATCTCCTTCAAGACTTTTAGCATTCAAAGCTATCAGATACTGATAAAGGGAATATTGTTCCCCGTTTGAATCTTTTAATTTAAATCTTTCCCCGACACCTGTCGCGGAATAATGATAAATCCCTTTCTCTATAAGATATTCATCCGTTTCTTCTGCAATGACAGATCTGTTTTGCCCGACTTTTTTAAAAATCGGATACTTATCTATCTTTACTTCATAATTCGGTCTGATAAATTCGACATTGCCTTTTTGCACGACTAAAATAAAAGCGTCTTTGTTCTCACTAAGCTTCCATAATCTGCCTCCGATTATTCTGATCTCTTCATTATTGATAATTTGTTCAAGTACATAACTCAGAAGCTCTTCTTCATTTTCAATTTTCGGAGCTTCTTTAATAATGTTTTCTAAAGTTCTGTATAATTTTTTTTGTTCCATTTATTTTGATTAATCTGAATTAAATTAAACTGTTACTGCTGCTCCCTTTTTTCTCTGAAAATAAATCTGACCTGATTCCGCCCCTACTACAAATATTACTGACAGATAATAAATATAAAAAATGCTTATCACTATAGTTGCATAAGTTCCGTAAATTCTTCCGTAATTTGCTATCTTAAGAATGTAAACAGAAAATAAAAATTTCAAAGCTTCAAACAAAACCGCTGCTACTGTTGAAGAGAACAGAACAATTTTACGGTCAAATTTCCAGTGAGGTACATATGCATACAAAACATAAAACAGACAGAATGAAACGAACAATCCCAGAATAACCGGTACAATTTTCTGAAAAAGCGTAAGTGTAAGATACTCACCGAATATTCCCTGTGAATACATTTCCACTACCTGTACTGCCGATGTAATCGCCATTGTTGTAAGAAACAATACAACGCTTACAATTACCAGTAAAAAATCTCTCAGCTTGCCTATAAAGTAATTCAGTTCTGTATTTACCTGATAAATTTTTCTGAGCACTTCCCTCATTGCGCTGAAAAGTCCGCTAACTGTCCAGAATAATCCCCCGAGCCCGATAGCTCCCGTCAGAAATGTATTCGAAGTAAGCTCTTTTGTTCTCTCTATTAGTTCGAATATAAATCTTTCTTTATACTGCCCCGGCAACGGTATCATGCTGTTGAGATAACTTATAAGCCTGTCCTGAACTGTATTACTGTCGAGATATACTCCGAGAACGGTCAGAAGCATCAGAAAAAAAGGTATCGCGCAAATCAGTATGTTAAATGAAATACCTGATGACATTATCCAGATGTGATCGTTATCGAATTTATCAATCAGCTTATCCCCATAATAATAAAGCGTTTGAAAAATTTTCTGATTTTTGATACGGTTTATTGCAGATTTTAAGAACTTCTTCATCAGTTATTTAAGCTTACCTGTTTTTTCCTCAACTGACTTTAAAAATCTTTCATCATAAATTATTTCACTGATTTTCAATATTAGTTCGCTGCTTATAGTATCTTCTTTGATATGTTTGATCTTTCTTCTGATATATGTGTAAGCTTGCTCACTTCCCTTTCCGCTTTTCAGCGGTCTGAGAAAATCTATTCCCTGAGCAGCACATAAAAATTCAATTGAAATAATTTTTTTAACGTTGTTGATCACTTCAAATCCTTTTCTTGCTCCTATAGATCCCATTGAATTGTGATCTTCCTGATTTGCGCTTGTAGGAATTGAATCAACAGATGCAGGATGACTCAATACTTTATTCTCGCTTACAAGTGAAGCGGCTGTGTACTGAACAATCATTAATCCCGAATTCAGTCCGCCGTTTTCTGTAAGAAATCTCGGCAATCCGCTCAGACTGCCGTCAACAAGCCGCGCAATCCTTCTTTCACTGATGTTTCCGAGTTCGCTCATCGCTATTGCAAGAAAATCAGCTATCAGCGCTAACGGCTCTCCGTGAAAATTTCCGCCCTCTATATGCTCTCCTGTCTCTGCAAAAATTAACGGATTATCCGTAGCAGAATTTAATTCCGTCTCAAGAACTTTTTTACAATATTCAATTGTGTCTTTAACCGCTCCATGAACCTGCGGCATGCATCTCAGCGAATATGCATCCTGAACCTTCCCGCAGTTTTTATGAGATTGCATTATCTCACTGTCTTTTAAAAGTTGTCTGAGATTTTTTGCTGAAGCAATCTGTCCTCTGTGAGGTCTTACATTCTGAATTTTTTCAGAAAAAGCTTTTACAGTTCCTCTTAACGCTTCAAGAGATAAGCTTCCTGATATATCTGCAAGCTTTGATAAATATTCCGCGTCATAAACTGATTTGCACAAGTATGCAGACATCATCTGAGTTCCGTTGATCATTGCAAGTCCCTCCTTTGCCAAAAGCATAAGAGGTTTTATCTTTTTTATTCTTAATGCATCCGAACTCCTGATTATCCCGCCTCCGAGTTTACAATAACCTTCGCCTATTATTGTAAGTGAAAGATGAGCAAGAGGCGACAGATCTCCCGAACTTCCGACTGATCCCTGAGAAGGTATTAAAGGTATTATTCCCGAATTATATATCTTTATCAAATGATGCACCAGCTCAGGTCTGACTCCGGAATAACCTTTCGCAAGTGAATTTATTCTGAATAAAAGCATTAGCCTGACAATGAAATCAGGAATGTATTTACCTGTGCCCGCAGAATGAGACAGTATCAGATTTCTCTGAAGCTTTTCGATGTCTTTCTGAGAAATTCTGACATCTTTGAATTCACCGAAACCTGTTGTAATCCCATAAATAACCTCTTCTTTTGTAATCCATTTTTCTACAAGCTTTCTTGAAGAAAGTATCTTCTTCTCTGAAACGCTGCTTAAAGATATTTTGGTATTATTTAAAACTGCTTCGACTGAATTTTTTACGGTAAGATTTTCACCCGTAATAAGGAATTCTTTTTTTTGCATGCATATAATATACAAACGCTGAAAGGAATTATAAAGATAGAAAAGGGAATGATTTAATTAATAGCTTAATTCAACAATAAAGCCGGGAAAATTTAAGCTTCCCGGCTTTATGATTTTAATAATTTATTTATAAAAATTATTTTACAAGTGTCATTCTCTTTGTATCAGTAAAATTACCTGAAATGATTTTGTAGAAATATACACCGCTTGAAAGTCCGGATGAATTGAACTGCAAATTATAAAATCCGGCAGTTCTGTTTTCATTTAAAATAACAGCAACTTCCTTTCCATAAATATTGTAAAGTGTAATGTTTACGTTTCCTTCTTCTTTAATTGAATAATTAATTTTTGTTGAAGGATTGAATGGATTCGGATAATTCTGTGACAATGAATAACTTTCAGGAATTCCAACTACTACTTCGTTTGATAAATTAAAATATTCAAAATTTCCGTTCACATCTATCTGCTTCAGTCTGTAATTATATTTACCCGAACTTACGGTTTCCGTAAAAGAATATTCATTAGAACCTGTAACTGTTCCGTGACCTTCAACAAATCCGGCTTTTGTCCAGTCGCTGGTGACAGAAAGTTTTCTTTCAATATCAAATCCTGCATTATTGATTTCTTTCAGAGTTGTCCAGTTCAGAGTAACTTCATTGCCGCTTACTGCTGAAATAAAACTTGCGAGTTCAACAGGAAGAGGCGCATCGGGAATTAGCTGATGTCTAATCTCTCCCCCGGGGAATAAATTTGAATGAACATTTACATACATAGAATCTGACAAAAGCCACGCTTCCTGCTGTGCTGTCAGAACATAAGAATTGCTGTAAACACCTGATGATACTCCTGTCGGAAATCCTGCAAATCCAATTCTTACAGGAGAATTTGTTGTTATTCCAGCCGGAGCATGAAAATGAGCTGCTGTAGTAGTGCCAAGCAGTCCGCTGAATGTTAAGTTAAAGGAAAGGACTTTAGAAACATTATCAAAAGTACCTGCTATTGATCCTGTGCCGGTTGATACGTTAGGCGGATTTTCATTAGCTCCTGATAAAGTATGATTTATCGGGTAAATCAGAGCAAAGGAATTTGATTGCATAAGCAGTATAACTGTTAAAATCAATAAAAAGCTTGTGAGATGTTTTGTAAAATTTTTCATTTTTTGTTTGATTAAATTTATAAATTTGTGGGTTTAAATAAGTCTTTACTTTTTAAATCATTTCCCTCCTTTCTGATTTAAAATAATTGAATTTTTGGAATATTTACTTTGAATTATAAATTATTAAACTTTGATTGATCATTAGTAAAAGAACTGAAGATACTGTAGCATATCTTTCAAAAGGTATCTTTACATGAAAAATTTCAGAACGGTCGTTTGGGGTGTTTTAATGTAATGCAAAAATAATATTTATTTAGTTTAAATGCCAATATCATTTTTTGTTTAAACTTAGGATTCAGATCAGACAATATTTCTAAATAAAAAAAGTGTGTAATGTGTATTAGCTGTCGACTGATTTAACTTTATTAAAAAATTCTTTTAATTTAATGATGTCAAGCTTACCGTCAGTTCTTACTCCGCTGCAGAGATCCACACCGTAGGGATCTACAGCTTCTATTGCGTTAATTACATTTCCTGAATTCAATCCTCCTGCAAGATAAACCGGTATTGTCACAGCTTCACGGATTTGTCTGCTGATACTCCAGTTATGCACTCTGCCCGTGCCTCCGAGCTCCTTAATTTCCTTCTTTGGATTTCCCGAGTCCAAAAGTAATGCATCTGCAAATTGAGAAACACTGATCGCATAATTTACGGATGATTCGTCTGTGACATGAACAACCTGCACTATCTTTATTTCAGGAAGTGACTGTTTTATTTTTTCATAAACATTTAATTCAACTTCATCTACTATCTGAATTGCAGTTGTATTGAATTTCCTGTGCTGTTCAATAATTCCTTCTGCTGTAATTTTACTTGTGAGTAAAAAAGAAGAAATATTTCCAGGAACATATTTTAGAATACCGGATATTTGTTCATCTGAAATAACTCCCGGTCCGCTCGGCATACCCGAAACAAGTCCAAGCGCAGAAGCGCCGCATTCAACTGCGGTTATTGCTTCGTAAACTGAACTTATGCAACATATCTTAACAACAGGTCTTCTCATTATTTATTTATCATTTTATTTTTATTAATAATAACTTTTATCTGTTTTATAAAAAACGAAAGTATTCAGTATTGATTTCTATTATACCTTTTTACATTTTTGTTCAATAACAGTAAATCAGCGCAAGTAAAATGGTATCCAGGAAAATAAGTTTTTTGAAAGGAGTAACATGGAGAATTATCGGAACTGCCGATACCATCTTCCTTTCATGGCTGTTTACAGGAGATATAAGCAAAGCTCTCAAAATCGGCGGAATTGAATTGTTCACAAAAATTATTCTCTATTATTTTCATGAAAGAGTCTGGGTTCTTTTAAAAATAGGTAAAAGAGAAATAGTTTCCTCAAACGGAATAAAACATTATCAGGACAGACACCGCAGAAGTATTGCCAAAGGAATAAGCTGGAGGATCTTCGGAACTATTGATACAATAATTATTGCTTTCTTTGTAACAGGAGATTATACAAAAGCTTTTGAGATTGGATTCACGGAAGTATTTACAAAAATGTTTTTGTATTATCTGCATGAAAGAGTATGGCTGAAGATATCCGCTCATAAAGAAATTGTTAACCCTGTTGTTAATAAAGTTGTTTCCTGATATTTTGTTAGTTTCATTAAATCTGCTAAAGTTTAATCTCTTAATTAAAATAAGTAATTTATTAATTGAAACCTCATATTCTTATTAGAGAAACTGTTCTAAACGGAAGTATAGAAGAAGTTTTTGATTTTTTCAGTAAAGCGGAAAACCTTGATAAAATCACACCGCCGATACTCGGGTTCAGGATCATTACACCATTACCTGTCGAAATGAAAAAAGGTACGCTCATTGATTATAAAATTAAACTCAACGGCATTCCTTTTAACTGGCGGACAGAGATCACAAAATGGGATCCCCCTAATTGCTTTGAAGACACACAGCTAAAAGGTCCTTACAAAATGTGGATTCACGAACACAAGTTCATAGAAAGAAATAATAAAACATTTATGACTGATACCGTCCGGTACATTTCTCCAGGCGGAGTGTTTGAATTCATTCCCCATAATCTGATTGTAAAAAAGAAAGTTAATTTCATCTTTGATTACAGACAAAAGATATTTGACGAACTATTCCCCGTAAAAAAATAAAAATTATTATCATGCAATCATCATTATCTGTTGCCTGTCCGCTTAATATAATGAAGATCTTTCAATTTCAAAGGTTTCACTTCGTGCGCCACTACACTATTATTTTCTTTGAATTAAAATATTTCAGACTTCTGTAATGTGAGAAATTAGTGAATAGATAATTCCTTAATATTTAACAAAATTATAATGTTAATTTTGAAAGAATTAATTATAATTAACACAAGCTTATTCAGAAATACATTAATATAAATTCTTAAATAATTTTATATGGAAGTTAAATACACAAAAAGCGGATATGAGATTCTTCACGACCCGCGTTTAAACAAAGGGACTGGTTTTACAGACAAAGAAAGAGATATGTACGGACTTCATGGCTTACTGCCAAATCAGGTAGAAGACATTGAACAGCAGATAGTAAGAGTAAATGAACAGGTAGACCACTTTAAAGAATCTATCAATAAATATGTCTATCTGATTCAATTGCTTGATAATAATCAGACGCTTTTTTTCAGGACAATAATGGATAACCCTGTAAAATATTTTCCATTGATATACACACCTACGGTGGGAGAAGCATGCCAGAAATTCGGTCATATATTCAGGAGACCAAGAGGTTTATATATTTCCATAAAAGATAAAGATAACATTCGTGAAATATTAGGAAACTGGAATATCAAAGATGTGCGCGTTACTGTAGTAACAGATGGCGGAAGGATCCTGGGACTTGGTGATTTAGGAATAAGCGGTATGGGTATTCCGATTGGGAAACTTGCACTTTATACTGCATGCGCCGGAATTGACCCGGATTACACTCTGCCAATAGTACTTGATACAGGTACAAACAACGAGGCTTTTCTGAATGATCCGTTATATCCCGGGCTTAAAATCCGAAGAGTGAAGGGAAAGGAATATGAAGAGTTTATTGAAGAATTTATCAGTTCAATTACCAGTGTATTTCCAAAAATATGTATTCAATGGGAAGATTTTGCCGGTCCTGATGCAGTTATGATTCTTGATAAATACCGAGAAAAGATTTGTACATTTAATGATGACATACAGGGTACTGCCGGAGTTGCTGCTGCGGGACTGATATCGGCTTGCAGGTTAACCGGAAAACCTATTACAGAACAAAAGTTTCTGTTTCTAGGTGCGGGTTCCGCCGGTACAGGAATAGCCGGTTTACTAATTAAAATATTACAGGAAAATGGTTTAAGTAAAGTGGAAGCTTTGGACAGAATATGGATGTTTAATTCAAAAGGATTACTGGTTAACTCACGTTCAGACCTGGAAAATTATAAAAAAACTTTTGCACATGATCATGAACCAATAGCAGATTTTATAACTGCTATAAGACAACTGAGACCAACAGCTATTATTGGAGTAAGCGCAATTGGCGGAGCTTTTACAAAAGAAATAATCGAAACGATGTCTGCAATTAATGAATTTCCATTGATTTTTCCGTATTCAAATCCGACTACTCATTCAGAATGTACAGCCGAAGAGGCATATAAATGGAGTGCCGGTAAAGCAATATTTGCAAGCGGAAGTCCGTTTGAAGTTGTAGAGCTAAATGGCAAAAAATTCATACCCGGACAAGGCAATAATGTGTTTATATTTCCTGCAATGGGTCTGGCAGTATTTGCCACGGAAGTAAAGCGTGTAACTGATGAAATGTTTATCTGTGCTGCAAAAGCTCTTGCAGGTCTGGTTTCAGAGGAAATGCTGAAATCCGGTTTGATTTACCCGCCAATTTCCGAAATTCGTAATGTATCTGTCAATGTTGCCATTAAAATAGCGGAATATATTTTTGACAGCGGTCTTGCCGGAATAAATCGCCCTGAGAATATTGAAAAGTTCATTAAAAGCAAAGTGTATTTTCCTGAATATAATTAAGAGCTTTCTACACGACAAAATTTTCTGATAGAAATTCTCGCAGATGACGCAGAATTATCACGCAGATTTTCGCAGAAACAAGATCATTAAAGAGATTATTTGCGTAAATCAGCGAATTTTATCTGCGAATATCTGCGAAAAAATATATTTGACGTGTACCAAGAATTAAGAGTGAACTAGATTAATGTTTAGATTTTCAAAGAGCGATATACACGGAATATTTTCCTGATCTGAAACCTGAAATGATGACTATTATTATCAGGAAAAAGAACTGAAGATGTTAGTGGAGAAGCTTAGATGAATTACTGAGAAATTATTTTTGAGATACTTTACCTGAAATTAAAAATTAAAGGGAATATAAATACCACAATCACCGTCCATAAACCATACACCGGCAGGAATATTGAAATTAACTTTTCAACATTCTCCAGTTCACTTTTGTTAAGCAATGTCATCAAAAGTTTATATGACACCAGTAAAAGATTCGTAAGGATCAAAATATTCCCACCGAGAACAGCAAGTCTGTTTGGTGTGATTCCCCATTCGGAAATTCTGAATACGATTGCTGAAAGCGCAATTCCGTTAACAATTATTGTCAGCGCAGTCAGTAAAAATAAAACTGTAATTTCTGTCCTGTTTCTTTTTGATCTTGAAGTTTCCGCTAATGAAAACACAATGATTGCCATTACCACTATCAGCAATCCGTTGAATGTAAGAAGAAACTGTCTGTCATTATATGGGTCCTTACCTGTAGCAATTATAGCAATGATGTAAACGATTAAAGTAATTAATACCAGCGGGGAAAATATTTTAGCAATTACGGGAGAGACTTTGTTTACTAACTGCGGATTTTTCTGAACTGCATAAGTTCCGATTATAGGTGCTGCTGAGAGGCCGAATATCCCGATATATTCGCGGTAGAATTCAAAGATTTGCAAACCGATTAATGAAAACAAACCTACTGTCAAACCAGAAAGTATTACTCCTGCAATCAGAATAATTGCAGTTATTACAATTAAATCACCGTTAAATCTTAAGTATTCAATTCTATCTTTATAATTATTTAACCTGTTGCCTGTAAATGCAAAACCAAGGACAGACCAGAGAAATAAAGGCAAATGAATACAGGATAATATTAAAGTGTTACTCTCGTTATTGTGCGGTAATAAATTAATAAATATTAATGCAAACAGAATTGCTGCAGTAATAATTAATATTTTTTTTAACGAGAGTTTGTTTTTCCATGCAAAGTAAAATATCAGAATGGGAAATATTACAAAACCGGCATTTCTTGTATAGAAAAAAATTTCGTCAACCGGTAAGTACGCAGGAATCTTTGCAATAAAACCTGCAAGCAGTGAAGCAATTATTACAAATGCAAATTCACCGCGTGAGCCCCATGTAATATCAGGACTTTCATAATTAAGACGTTCATTCCAGAAATCTGCGAGTTTATTTTCTTTTAAATCAGGATACAATAAATTAAACTCTTGTTTGAAAGATGACTTGTCGGTTCTGTAAAGCTTTTCAAGTTCCTGCGGATTATCTATGTTTAACTTAATGTTTTCTTTCATAAAGTAAGATTCGATAATATTTTGAACTACAAAGTAAGATATGCATTTTCTTTTATCAATTTAAGAGCATTAGAGCAATCCTTTTTTTGTGAGTATTTTATAAAGCTAAATATTATACATAACAATTTTCTCTCGAGAAATATTTTGATAGTTAACTGATCCAAAACGATTAACTTGAAATTGAAATTTGTTGTTCGTAAATTAACGAACAACAAAAAAGGAAAATTATGATAACAACTTTAAAATCCGACTACTTTACTAAAGAACAAGAGCAGATTGCAAGATTTGCAAAAGCGCTTGGACACCCGGTCAGAATTGCAATTTTGCAATTGCTTAATACACAATCCTGCTGCTATCACGGTGATATGGCACAAGAACTTCCAATAGCTAAGTCCACACTATCTCAACATTTAAACGAACTCAAAGCTGCCGGATTAATTCAGGGAGATATTACACCGCCAACAGTAAAGTATTGCATTAACCGTAAAAACTGGGTTCTTGCCAAAAGATTAATGAACGGATTATTAAGCTAAAAAAAATTTAATCAAGGTGTTCGTAGTTTTGCGATTACCGAATAACTAAAACAAACAAATATGAAACAAATAAAAATATTAGGTACGGGTTGCTCAAAGTGCAAATCCACCTATAACAATGTAATAGAAGCTCTGAACAGATTAGACATGCAGGCAGATGTTATCAAAATTGAAGACATAGAGGAGATAATGAAATACAATGTACTGATAACTCCTGTTTTAATGATAGATGAAGAGATCAAAGTAAAAGGCAGAGTTCCGGACGTCAATGAAATAAAAACCTTTTTGATCTAATCTATTTTAGAATGGATTAAAATTAATTTTTATATAGAACATATACAAAGTATCCAGCAACTGCCTGTAATTTTGCAGGTTAATTAGTAATATAATATCAAAAGAAAGGAACTAAAAATGAAAACAGGTAAATTTTATCTCGCTGCTGCATTAGTTTTGATTTTTGCAGGAAATATTTATTCTCAAAACGGCTGGGGACCCGGCAGTAGTTACAACAGGATGTATGATACTAAAACGGTTGAAACTATTTCCGGATCTGTAATAAGCATTGATCAGATATTACCGGACAAAAATATGTCCGTTGGAATTCACTTACTTTTGAATACAGTAAACGGAAATGTTTCAATCCATCTGGGTCCCGCCTGGTATATTGAAAATCAGGATATTCAGATAATCAAAGGCGATAATGTTTCGGTTACAGGATCAAAAGTAACTTATAACGGCGATCAGGTAATTATTGCAAAAGAAGTTATTAAGGGCGATCAGTTACTTAAACTCAGAGACGAAAATGGCTACCCGCTTTGGTCAGGCTGGCGCAATAAATAAGGATTGCTTTTATATCTCTGATAATACTGAAAGTATTGCAAATACTATATTTTATTATCAGAGATATTTTAAATCTAGTATAAAGTATGATCTTATTTATCAGAAAGAAAAGATAAAGCAAGGATTCTCAGAATAACAATTCCGGTTTACAAATAATTTTAAAAATTAAACCCATAATGAAAAAGATTCTTATATTAATTTTATTACTGTCAGGAGTAAACTGCTTTTCTGCACAGTCAGATAATTTCAACTATTCTATAAGTCTAAATCCATTAAATATTCCTAACCTTCCCGGACTGCACTCATTTGTCATAGCTCAGGACAAAGAAAAATGGCTGGTAATAGGAGGCAGAAAAGACGGCTTGCATGCAAGACAACCCTTCAGGTCTTTTCCGGGAAAAGAAAATAATACGGACATTTACGTTATAGATGTATCCGGTAAAAAGTTCTGGAGCAAATCAATAAAAGATCTTTCCGTAAATTTAAAAGAGCAGCTGCAATCTGGTAATATGAATTTTTATCAGAACGGTAATACATTGTATATTACGGGAGGATATGCATACAGTGAATCTGAAGATGATCATGTTACATTTCCATATCTAACCTCTGTTTCCGTACATGAACTTATAAAAGCAGTTATAAACGGAAAACCCGTCAATTCATTTTTTAAACAAATAAAAGACACTGTTTTTGCTGTGACCGGCGGACAAATGGGGAAAATCGGAAATTATTTCTATCTGATCGGCGGACAAAGATTTGAGGGAAGATATAATCCAATGGGACATCGAACCTATAAACAAACTTATGTTGATGGTATAAGGAAGTTTAAAATTAGTAATTCAGATACACAATTAAGTTATTCTGATTTTGAAATTATAACAGATCAGATTCATCTTCACAGAAGAGATTTTAATCTGCTTCCTCAGATATTTCCGGACGGAAGTTACGGCTATACTGTTTCATCAGGTGTGTTCCAGACAAACATCGATTTACCTTTTCTGTATCCTGTAGATATTAATGCTTCCGGTTACAAACCGGTTACATCATTTAATCAGTATCTTAGCAATTACCATACTGCCAGAGTTTTTTTGTTTGACAAAAAGAAAAATCAGATGCACACTTTATTCTTTGGCGGAATAAGTATGTATTATTTATCCGGCACCGAAATTAAAACGGACAAAAATGTGCCGTTTGTAAAAACAATCAGCAGATTAACAAGATATGCTGACGGCTCTCTGCACGAATTTTCTTTACCCGTAGATATGCCGTCTTTATCAGGCGCAAATGCAGAGTTTATAGCTGAGCATAATTTATCTTTTTATGAAAATGACATTATCAATCTCAACAGGATAAAAGGAGATTCAGTACTGATCGGTTATATTTACGGCGGAATATTAAGCACAGAACTAAATCCTTTCTCAAGAAATAGTAATGAATTAACTTCAGCCGGTAATACAATTTATGAAGTCCGTCTTGTAAAAAATAACTTAATTAAAAATCATGAAATAGACGGAGGCAATCCTTTTTCAGTAAAAGTTTTAAAAGAAAGTACTTCTGATTTATATATCACAGAACTGAATGTTCCTTATGACGGGACGTCAGATTTATGCGTTACAGATAAATCAGGAAAAATTGTATTTCAAAAAACAATTAAAAACTTAATTAAAGGCAAGCAAACAATTGAGTTCTCTGATAATAATTTACTTACTGATGGTGAATACAGTTTTAATTTTTTATTTGACAATAAATATGCATTTATAGAAAAATTATTGATTGAAAAGTAATTTACAATATCCACAAGTTGAAATTTTCAAAATTTATAACTTATTACAAAAATTAAAACGAATGCAACCAAAATTAAAATTTCTTGACAGATACTTAACCCTCTGGATTTTTCTTGCAATGCTTATAGGTGTTGGACTCGGATATATTTTCCCTTCCATTTCCAACCTGACTAATTCGCTTTCAATTGGAACAACCAATATCCCGCTGGCAATCGGACTAATATTAATGATGTATCCGCCATTAGCCAAAGTAGATTATTCATTATTACCAAAAGCATTTCTTGACAAAAAGTTAATGTCACTTTCTTTATTTTTAAACTGGATAGTGGGACCGGTATTAATGTTTACGCTTGCAATAATTTTTTTGAGAGACCAGCCGGATTATATGGCGGGCTTAATCTTAATAGGTTTAGCAAGATGTATTGCAATGGTTATAGTCTGGAACGATCTGGCGGGCGGTAACAGAGAATACGGAGCGCTGCTGGTTGCATTAAACAGTGTATTCCAGATAGTATCGTACAGTTTTTATGCATGGCTGTTCATAAATATTTTACCTGAAAAATTAGGATTAGGAAATTTTAATATTTCAGTTCCAATGGGTGAAGTTGCTCAAAGTGTACTCATATATTTAGGTATTCCATTCTTAGCAGGATTTTTAAGCAGACATTTTTTAGTAAAATCAAAAGGAATAGATTGGTACAATAGAAAATTCATTCCTGTAATTTCTCCAATAACTTTGTACGCTTTGCTTTTTACTATTGTGTTAATGTTTAGTCTGAAAGGAGATAAAATTTTAGAACTTCCCTTTGATGTAATTAAAGTCACCATTCCGTTAATTATATATTTTGTGCTGATGTTTTTCATAAGTTTCTTCATAGGTAAATCCATGAAAGTACCTTATGATAAAAATGCTTCAGTCGCATTCACTGCCACAGGAAATAATTTTGAATTAGCCATAGCCGTTGCCATTGCTGTATTTGGTATTCATTCTGCACAGGCATTTGTCGGCGTTATAGGTCCCTTAGTAGAGGTTCCTGTTTTAATTCTGCTGGTAAGAGCCAGTTTATTCCTGAAGTTAAAACTTTACAGACGATGAAAATATTAATTCTCTGCATCGCAATAGTTAAATAATAAATGAGTTCAGAAAAATCAGAGATGAATTTTGAGAGACTTCTTTACTTTTTACAATAACAATATCAGATAATTATGTTTGACTGGGTAGAAAACCTTGCCGGCTGGCTTGTATATTCTGTTTTCCAGGTTGCTCAGGGGAGTAAATTGGGTGATGCACTTAATTTTTTTGTGTATGATACAATTAAAATTTTAATTTTACTGTTTATCATAACTTCTGTAATGGGTTCTGTAAACTCATATTTTCCTGTAGATAAAATCCGGAATTTTCTTTCACGTAATAAACTCTTCGGATTGGAATATTTTATTGCTTCAGCATTTGGAGCTGCTACACCTTTTTGTTCCTGCAGTTCTGTTCCGTTATTTATCGGATTTGTAAAAGGCGGAATTCCATTGGGAGTTACTTTTGCATTTCTGATAACTTCGCCATTAGTAAATGAAGTAGCTATCGCTATGTTTATTGGTATGTTCGGATTAAAAGCTACTTTGATCTATGCAGCAAGCGGAATTTTGCTGGGGATGACAGGCGGGATTATTTTAGGCAAAATGAAATTAGAAAAATACTTATCACCATGGGTTCAGGGTATTTTATCTCAAGCTGAAAAGGAAGGAGATTTAGAAGAAGAAAAGAAAACTTTTTTTCAGAGACTGCCTGAGATATTCAGAGAAGCGTTTGGAATTATTAAAAGTGTGTTTTGGTACATCATCATCGGAATTGGAATAGGCGCATTGATGCACGGATTTATTCCGACAGGTTTCTTTGAACAATACATAAGCAAAGACAATCCTCTGGCTGTTCCGCTGGCAGTAATTTTAGGCGTACCAATGTACAGCAATGCAGCAGGAGTATTACCGATCATTCAGGTATTTGTTCAGAAAGGTATTCCAATCGGTACAGCAATTGCCTTTATGATGGCAGTTGTAGGATTATCAATTCCTGAAGCTACGCTGCTGAAAAAAGTAATGACCTGGAAACTGATAGCCATCTTTTTTTCTGTGGTAACTGTCAGTATAATATTCTCAGGATACTTGTTTAATATAATACTGTAAATAAAGAATGAAATCTGCTCATTTTAAAAATAATAGTAATGGAGACAAATATCTCTAACATCAATTCGAAGAAAAAAATAATTATATCATCTTTAGTTGTATTGGTGATAATTTCCATAGGCGTATTTAGCCTCAGGAATACAGAAACACAAAGCAAAATAAATTCAGATAAACCCTCCGTTACTAATTCTGAAACAAAATATAAAGCAACTTTTATAGAATTAGGATCAGTTCGTTGTATTCCTTGTCAGAAGATGCAGCCGGTTATAAAATCAGTTGAAGAGAAATACGGAGATCAGGTTAAAGTAATTTTTTATGATGTATGGACTTCTCAAGGAAAAGAAGACGCAAAACAATTTGATTTCGACGCAATCCCGACTCAGCTTTTTTTAGATGAAAATGGCAGGGAGTATTTCAGGCATGTTGGTTTTTTTCCGGAAGATGAATTAGTAAAAATACTGAAACAAAAAGGTGTTATTTAATTTTATATAAAAATTAATATTATGAACAGATCATTATTATACTTCAGTTTAATGATGGCATTAGTTTTTAGTTCTTGTCAGAACAAATCTCAAAATATGGATGGTCAGGCGCAGGTTTCGGAATTTAAGTTAAAGCCAAATTTAGAAATTATTCAATTTCACTCCGAACACAGATGTCAGACATGCTTAGACATTGAATCAATGACAAAAGAAGCAATACTTCCATACGGAGGCATTCCTTTCAGACTCATTAATGTAGATGACAGTAATAACAAGACCATATCATATGAATTCAGAACAGCCGGCACATCTTTGTTCATTTATGATCCTGTTCAGGGTAAAAAACTGGACCTGACAGATTTTGCTTTCATGAACGCATCAGACAAAGAAAAATTTATAAGAGGATTGCAAAAAGAAATTGATAATTTTTAATTTAATATGATGAAGCAATTCGGACTAAAACTATAAACTAACACAATGGAATGGTTAAACGAACTGGCGCAAAACCGGGAAATACCATTACTGGCTGCTTTCGCTTTGGGTTTGCTTACGGCTATAAGTCCATGCCCTCTGGCTACTAACATAACTGCAACAGCATATATTGCCAAAACAATTAACAGCAGAAGAAAAGTTTTGCTGAGCGGCATATTATATACTTTAGGAAGAACGTTTTCTTATACACTGATCGGAGCAATTATTTATTTTGGTATCAGCAAGTTTGAGATTGCTAAAATCTTTCAGAGTAACGGAGAGAAGTTCATCGGACCGGTAATGATCATCATCGGTCTGATCATGCTGGATGTCATTAAGCTGAATTTCTTTTCCGGAGGGAAATTGACTGATAAATTTTCCGAGAAATTTAAATCAAAAGGAATGTTGGGTTCATTTTTGCTGGGAGCATTGTTTGCACTGGCTTTTTGTCCGTATAGCGGAGCATTATTCTTTGCAATGTTAATTCCTATGACACTTTCAGCCGGCGCAGGATTGGCTTTGCCTGTAGTTTTTTCAATCGGTACGGGACTGCCGGTTATTCTTTTTTCATTTGTTATAGCTTATAGTGCGGAAAAACTCGGAGTTTATTTTAAAGCCATCACAAAAATTGAAAAAGTAATGCGAATACTGGCGGGTATTACTTTTATATTTACAGGATTATATTATTTAAATATTTATTTAAAGGTTGTATAAGGTAACTTGTACATTCATTCATTTGTTTTTCCTTTTAATTATTAAATTCTTTATAACGAGAAAACATATCAATATTAAACGGTAATTAAGTTAATTATTAATGTCTCACAAGTACAGCCATACTTATTACTTCACTGGAGGTTCTCAAATGATTTATAATTGAAATTGGTTTGAACTCAGTTTATGTATAGGTTTCTCACTTCAGAAGAATCATCTTCTTCACAGAAACATAATTAGCGCTTTCTATCCTGTAGAAATACACTCCTGCAGCAAGTCCGGTTGCTTCGAACTTCACAGAATAATATCCGGCTTTTTTGATTTCATTTACTAAAGTAATTATTTCCTCTCCGAGTGCATTATAGACTATAATAGAAGCATAACCGTCGTTTGTTAATGCATAAGAAATTATTGTAGAGGGATTAAACGGGTTAGGATAATTTTGTGAAAGCGAATATGATGAAGGAAGTTCACTTTCATTTAATTTAACAGAAGTAATTCTATCTATGATATGATAAGTTGAATCTGTTATCTCTGTATATTCCTGATATGCAAAAAGCTTTGTTCTCTGAATAGTATTATTACTCCATCGTAAAGAATCAATATTACCTGTTATTTGTACTGTAAATATTTTTTCACTTGTAACAGGTATCCAATTGGTGTCAGCCGGATAGGTTGCTCCTGTTACATAAATAATAGTATCAGTTATTAATGTTGGCATATACCAGAATTTAATATAATTTTGCGATACTATTAAATTTGAAACTTTATTTCTGGGAAATCTGAAAACACATTGTATCGATCGCAACCAAATTTGTTCAGAGCCTATATTCTGAATACTAATGTCGAATTTAGTTGTATTGCCTGTTTTAATAAAATTCGTAGCTATTAATTTATATGATACCGGATTTTCCCGGATAATATTATTTTCTATCTTTATGCAATTTGCGGATGAGTTAATATATGATAAGTTCAACAGAATAAAAGAAAGACCGAAAATAGTGATCATTGCTTTCATAGTTTTTAATTTAAAATTACATTATACAATAAAAGTAATTATGCTTTAAATGAAAACAGTTAGAAAGATCATGAAAGCTGAAGGGATAAATTTTTCCAGAAGTAATTTATTTTCAAGCTCCGGACAGCTGCGTGATAATTTATTCGTTATGCTGGATTTCATAAGAATGCTTTGAAAATGTTAATGTTTCTTTAGGAAATATATCACTACTGATAATATCAAAAAATGCATTTCCATTTACAACTGTCAAACATTATTTTAAAAGTTTCTAATTTAAGTATTACTTTGACAAATCATTACAGGGTTCCGGTAATTTATCATTAAAATTTTATAAAAAAAGATTCTTAGCTTTAAGTTGTTCATCGTTGAATGCTTTTCTAATCAAATAACATGATCTTTAACCACCAGTTTGATTTGTCACAATGTTATCTGTTAACCATTATCTGACAATTTCTGACATTTTTGACGATACCCGCAATCTCATTTAAAACAAATAGTTAATAAACTCAACAAAAACATAGTTCAAATCTGTGGCACCCAAAATGCATATTTTCATTATTTGGCTTGAGATAAAATTCAAATCCTGTAGAAGAAATTTATTTAATCTGGTCTTTGACTAATTCGAAAATTCAGCTAATAATTTAAAACATTAGGTTTAATATGAAAACAATAATTTAGAACTTCTCAAAATTGTTTAAAGACGAAGGGATATGAAATTGCTAATAATTTAAATTTATAATGCTTTAAATAATAATTTAATATTTACAAATTTAATAAGACTACAATGAAAAACACTAAGAAAACTTATCAGGGCAAAAACTCCAGAGACAAAGATTCCAGGAGAAAAGATTCCAAGGCCGAAGATCTGAAAGTAAATTCAAAATCCGGTAATGGGAAGTTCCTGACAACTAATCAGGGATTGAAAATAAATGATAATCAGAATTCGCTGAAAGCAGGTGAAAGAGGCGCTACGCTTCTGGAAGATTTTATCCTTAGAGAAAAAATTACTCACTTTGATCACGAAAGAATCCCGGAAAGAATTGTACATGCAAGAGGATCCGGTGCTCATGGATATTTTCAGGTATATGAATCAATGAAACAATATACCCGTGCAGACTTTTTACAAAACCCGGACGATAAGACTCCTGTATTTGTTAGATTTTCTACTGTTGCAGGTTCAAGAGGGTCAACGGATCTTGCAAGAGACGTAAGAGGTTTTGCAGTAAAGTTCTATACTAAGGAAGGTGTGTATGATTTAGTAGGAAATAATATGCCTGTATTTTTTATTCAGGATGCAATAAAATTTCCTGATCTTGTTCATGCAGTAAAACCCGAGCCGGATAATGAAATACCACAGGCTGCATCGGCACATGATACTTTCTGGGATTTCATTTCTCTGATGCCGGAATCTATGCATATGATAATGTGGATAATGTCAGACAGAGCAATACCAAGAAGCTTTAGAATGATGGAAGGATTTGGAGTACATACATTCAGATTTATTAATGAGAAAAATAAATCGGTGTTCGTAAAATTTCACTGGAAACCTCTGCTCGGTGTTCATTCAGTAGTTTGGGATGAAGCGCAGATCATTTCGGGAAAGGATGCGGATTTTCACAGACGGGATCTTTGGGAAAACATTGAAAGCGGAAATTTCCCAGAATGGGAATTAGGCGTTCAGATAATCGAAGAGAAGGATGAACATAAATTTAATTTCGATCTGCTTGATCCGACAAAATTAATCCCTGAAGAGTTAGTCCCTGTCAAAAGAATAGGTAAGCTTACTTTAAATAAAAACCCGTACAACTTCTTTGCTGAAACAGAACAGGTTGCATTCCATCCCGGTCATATTGTTCCCGGCATTGATTTTACAAACGATCCGTTATTACAGGGAAGGTTATTCTCTTATACAGATACTCAGCTTTCAAGACTCGGAAGCCCAAATTTTCATGAAATTCCGATAAACAGATCCGTATCTCCGGTTGATAATAATCAAAGAGACGGACACATGCGTCAGACCATAAACATTGATAAAACAAGTTACGATCCAAATACCATGGGAGGCGGATGTCCTTTCCAGGCAAAAGCTATTGATGGCGGATTTACTTCTTATGCAGAAAGAATAGATGCAAAAAAAATCCGCGCGAGAAGTGCAAGTTTCTTTGATCATTTCAGTCAGGCAAAACTTTTTTTCAACAGCCAGTCAAAACCTGAAAAGGAGCATATCATTAACGCACTGACTTTTGAACTGGGCAAGCTTAAATCGGATGATATCAGAAGCAGAATGCTCGGCAGATTAACTTTTGTAGATACTGACTTAGCTAAGCAAGTCGCCGCAGGATTAGGAATCCCGGTACCCAAACCCGAACAACCGATAAATCACAGTATTCCCGCAGACGGAAATCCAAAAAACTTTCAGCCTGTGATTGCTGATCCGCCAGTTGAGAAGTCGAAAGCGCTGAGTATGGAAAACACAATTAAGAAATCTGAAACGAGAAAAGTTGCTATACTAGCGACAGACGGAGTGACAGACAAAACATTTAATTCAGTCCGCAGCGCTTTGCTGAATGCGGGAGTAACTCCGGCAGTAGTTGCGACTCACCTGGGCACAATTATCAGCAGCAAAGGTAACATCATTAAAGTAGATGAAAGCTTATTAACAACATCATCGGTTTTGTTTGATGCAGTTTATGTAGCCGGAGGGAAAGAGAGTATTGATACATTTTTAAAAGCGCCAGAGTCACTTGAATTTTTAAACCAGTCTTACAAACATTTCAAGCCAATATGTATAAATGATGAAGGTATTGAATTGTATAATGCTTCGGATGCCTGCCAAAAACTGAATGGTAAAAATGACGATGTAAAATTAGCGGAAGCAGGAATATTAATTAATAAAAATTCTGAAGAGTTCATCGATGCCGTCGCAAAGCACAGATTCTGGAACAGACAAATGTGCTGAAATCTAACATATAAAAAATACTTTTTATTGATTTGTAGAAATTCAGATAACAAAAATTATATAAAGTTACTTTAAAATTGTAGCAGTTAAAAATTAAAGTTATAGAAAGGGAGATTATATATAATGGAATTGTATAAAAAACAGTGATGAAAAATTTATGTCAGTAAAAAAAGAGAAACTAAGTTTAAAATTAACATGGAAGTTATTAGTTGAAACTACTGATCAGTTTATTGACGATAAAGGCTTGAAAATGGCAGCCGCTTTATCGTTTTACGCCGCATTTTCTGTAGGTCCGTTACTGATAATAGTGATTTCGATTGCAGGGATTTTCTTTGGTGAGGATGCAGCCAGAGGAGAAATATCGAGACAGATAACATATCTTGTAGGACCTGACAGCGCAGAAATGATAGAGGATATAATAAAAGGAGCTTCAAATAAAACTACAGGAATAATTGCAGGTATAATTAGCATACTATTTTTAGTTCTGGGTTCAGTCGGAGTATTTCTTGAACTGCAGGAATCGTTAAATATTATCTGGGGAGTAGAGTTAAAGCCGGGAAGAGGAATCTGGGGATTTGTCAAAAATCGTCTTATTTCATTTTCAATGGTTGTTGCAACCGGATTTTTAATGATGGTCTCGTTACTGATAAACTCTATTATCTATTTACTTTATAATTTTTTAAATAATTATTTTGATAACATACTCCCGGCATCGGAAGCAATAAATATAATTTCCTCTTTCATTATAATCACATTACTCTTTGCGATGATATTCAAGTATCTTCCTGATGTTTTAATTTCATGGAGATATGTTTGGTTCGGAGCCGTGATCACATCTGTTCTGTTTTCCATTGGAAAATATTTCATTGGATTATATCTCGGCAATAGTTCATACAGTTCGACATACGGTGCAGCAGCTTCACTCGTGATAATGTTCATCTGGATTTATTATTCCGGTATAATTTTATTTTTTGGAGCGGAATTTACACAGGTTTACAGAAACAGATTCAGCTTGACTGAGCTGAAACCGAATTCCGATGGTATCAAAATTAAAAAAGTTTCAGAGCTGATCAAAGCATCAATAGACGAAGATGGAAAGGTCTCTGATATAAAAAACGATTGATCCGGCTGGTGTTGGAAGATAAAGGATTGCAAGAAGGGGATTTGGCGGATTTGCTTGGACATACCTCAACTACGACGACACGAAACTATTATAAAAGTAAAAATGCCGGTGCAATTCGTGGCAGAATAGAAGCTTTAGACAAATAAAATCTGCTAACAGAAAATTTATAAAAAAATAAACCCTGATAAGTATTTTAATTATCAGGGTTTTAATGGAGCTGGCAGAGGGATTTGAACCCCCGACCTGCTGATTACAAATCAGCTGCTCTACCAGCTGAGCTATGCCAGCGTTTTTATATCAGGTAATATAAATTTAATATTTATTTCTTTCAATTCAGTTTAAGGAAGATTTTAAAAAAATTTACTTTTTCTTTCTGTCCTTCTGTACATCCCCGTACAATTTCAGTATCTGTCCTGTCATTACTTTATCTCCCTTGATATTATTCCATTGCTTCAGTTCCTTAACTGATACATCATTTTTATCAGCTATTGATGCAAGTGTATCGCCTTTCTTTACTTTGTATGTTTTTTTGACTTCCGTCTTCTTAACCGAATTCTTTCCTGATGTTTTATTTCCTGTAACTTTCAGCTTCTGTCCGGAATATATTATATCTGAATTAAGATCATTTAATTCCATAAGCGCTGAAACTGTAATACCGTATTCATTCGCTATCATTGTAAGATTCTCACCCTCGGCTACTGTATGAACTGAAGTTTTATTTTTTCCGGAACTTATTTTAAGCTTCTGCCCTATCGTAATCTTATCGGATTCGAGATCATTCCATTCCTTAAGTTCTTCTACAGTTACTTTATTCTCTACAGCTATCTTTGTAAGATTATCTCCTTCAGATACTGTATAAGTGCTGAACGAAGTGTTTTTCGATGAACTGCTTTTTGTATTTGTCTTTTCTTCAGTGATTGTTTCTTCATAATTACTTTCTGATTCATTTCCGCTAGTTTCAGTCACAGAAGATTCTTCCTTAATTGCTTCGTCAGTTGTCTGAATTTCTGTATTATTGGTTTCAGGTGAGCTAATTTGTTCGTTCGATACCGGAGCGGTAATATTTAAAGAATTATCAGTCTGCGTTTCCATTGCAGTTATTTCTGTATTATTACCTGTATTGGATTTTGTTACGCTGGTTTCAGTTTCCTCTGCAATATTTTCTTCAGCTTTTTCTTTGCTTCCGAAAAGAAGTTTATATCTGCTTTCAGAGATATAAACAGAAAGTTTCTGATTTGCAGCAGGATAATTTCCGTAATTGATATTATTCCATATCCTCACATCGGAAGGTCTGACTTCATAAAATGATGAAACACTGCCGAGAGATTCTTTTTGTTTGAATTCATGATTTACCATTTGCAAACCGTTGTTGCTTCCTATCAATCTGATATCTTCCGGTTCATAATTTTCAACTTTATAATGCACGCCGGTGACCTGCTCACCCTGCACACCGGATTCATTGCCGGCAAATGAAGGTGAGAATCCGCTGCTCTTATCAATATCATCAGCTTTATTGTAGTTCGCAAGAAATTTATCAAAACTGTTGTGAGGAATTCTGAGTTCGTACGGTACATCATAAACAGGTATCTGATCATTTGTAAGTTCGGGATTAAGATCCCTGATACTTTCAATATCTGTTTCACATAATTCGGAAACTCTCTGCAGTGAAACTGACGACTTAATTTCCACTCTGTCAAAAGAAACAGGTTCTCCGTATTCAATGTCCTTGAATCCGTATTCTTCGGGATTTCTCAAAACAAAAGACAATGCGAGAATTGAAGGAACGTAATTTTTTGTTTCACCGGGCAGATACTGTCTTAGAGTCCAGAAATCTCTCGATCCGCTTTTTTTAATTGCTTTATTAACCCTTCCCGGTCCTGCATTGTATGCTGCAAAAGCCAGATACCAGTCGTCGTAAGTTTTATAAAGATCCTTGAGTAAGTGTGAAGCAGCATCCGTAGATTTTTCAAAATCCCTTCTGTCTTCCCGGTATCCGTCTGAACTCAGACCGTAGGAAATTCCGGTAGCCGGCATGAACTGCCATAATCCCATTGCGCCGGCTCTGGATACAATAGTCGGATTAAGTCCCGATTCCTGAACGGATAAATAAATTAATTCCTCCGGTGCATTATTGTACTTAAGGATTTTTCTCATTAGCGGAAAAAATTTTCCGGATCTGTATAAACTCTTATCTATAAAGCTTCTGCCTCTTTCAGTATTTGAAAAGAACTCGATATAGCCGTCAACTGCAGCGTTTCTTTCGAGAGGAACATCACTTCCGTCCGGCAAAGGTTCCCTGTCACTGCTGACCTGCTCTACTTTCTGATAATTCAGAGAAACTCTTTTTGCAAATTCAAATACCAGACTCTGCTGACTTATCTCTGACTGGGTAATCAGATAATCCTGAACGACAGAGATAGCAAGCTCATCATAATCCTTTTTCCAGAAATAATTCTCGCCTTTCAATATCAATTCGTAATTTATCTTATTCAGATTTTTTAAAGCAGATTCAAATTCCTCGCCGGCTTTATTTGTTTCAGATGACTCATTGTACTTTAGAGCTTTCCTGTAATAAGTAAAAGCTTTCTGTATTCTGGTATATACTTCTATAGAATCCCGGCTTCGCTGCGAGATAACTTCTTCTTCATCTGAGCCGGAACACCCGTTGAATGTAATTGAATAAAGCGCAATCATTATTGCGCAGCCAAAATAAATAAAGTATTTTACTGTATTAATTATGAGTTTGTTTTGCATATTCCTAATAATTAATTTTCATAAAAATAAATATCTTAGATATGTTTTAATAAAGTTTTGTTTTAAGTACCCTTAAAATAAAAAAAGTTTCTTTAAATTACAGTATATTCCTGAAAATTTCCCGGTTAATATTTTATTAATGGAAAAAAATTATTTCCTGACTGTTCCAAATGTTGTCGTCAAACAAAGAATTGATAAATACATTGCCCAGTTTATAGAAAATGCATCAAGGACAAAGGTGCAGAAATCTATTAATCTCGGCTCTGTAACGGTGAATGGCGAACTCGTCAAATCAAATTATATTGTAAAGCCGGATGATGAGATAGAGATCGAACTCGAAACTCCTGATAAAAAAGATGTACTTGCAGAAAACATTCCTCTCGATATAATATTCGAGGATAATTTTCTGATGGTAATCAATAAACCTCCGGGAATGGTAGTGCATCCTGCATATAAAAACTACAGCGGCACTCTCGTTAATGCTCTTATGTTTTATTCCGCTCAGAAAAATGATACTCTCTCCGATCTCAGCGGATTTGAAAGAGCGGGTATCGTACACCGGCTGGACAAAGATACATCCGGACTTATTGTTGTTGCCAAAGATGAAGTTACTCACAGAAAATTATCCGAACAGTTCTTTCATCATACGATAGAACGCGAATACAATGCGATTGTCTGGGGTAAATTGAAATCGAAGAAAGGAGAAATATCAAACCGCCTTGGCAGAGACAAAAGAGACAGAAAGAAAGTTGCAGTCCTGAAAAATGATGATGAGAAAGGAAAATTATCAATTACGAATTACGAGGTGCTTGAAGAATATGAATTTCTTTCTTTGTTAAAGCTTAATCTTAAAACAGGCAGGACACATCAGATAAGAGTTCACATGTCTCATTCCGGACATCCCGTCTTTGGTGATGAAACTTACGGAGGAAGAGAGCCGCATTCTGTAAATCTTACTTCAAATATAAAATCGCAAATAAAAAATCTTCTAGAGCTGATTCCAAGGCAGGCGCTCCATGCGAGAGTTCTTGGATTCATTCATCCGCATACAAAAGAAAGTCTGAGATTCGATTCCGAACTACCTGATGACATGAAACAAATCCTGGAAAGATTAAAGTGATCTGTTCGCTGAATGTATACTGAACTTTCAACTAAATGTCTTCTGCTTAATCGTCATCAGAGTCTTTACTTTTCTTTTCATTTTTATCTTTGCTTTCCGTTTTATCCTGTCCCGGATTCACGGATGCTTCCCACGGAAGCTTGTCTTTCCGGATCTCCGGATGATGTATCCTGCCTCCGAGATTTGCAGTGTAAGCCATCATTCCGTTAACTATCAGCAGAACACCCAACATTAAATACGCAAACGAATTTGGAAGAATTTTTGGTTTTCTGTACAGGAACATTGAAAACAGTCCGATCGCACCTGCTATATCCATTGCAATAAAACTGTAAAGAGCAAAATCTTCATGTGACTCTATAAATGACTCATCCACATCATCATAATTTCCCTCTATCATTTCCTGCGCTTTGTCTCCGGTGAGATATACCGGAATTGTTATAAAAGCAGTCAGTATAAGTATGAGTATGCTTGTTTTCTTTACATCATCGCTTTTCTTAATTATGCCGATAAGCAAAACGAAGATTGAAATTGCCGTGCCGATGATCGGGAAATGATTCAGTAATAAGTGTAAATGCGCTGCATTCATAATTAGAATATACTCCTTCTTAGTTTTCTTAAGTTAATTAAAAAGTTTTCTTTATTAAATGTATGAACTAAAAATCCTATACAAAAATATTTTATTCTGTTATTAAATAAAAATTAAAATTTTCGTTTGCGTAGGATTCAGATTATTTGATTAACCTGATTAAAGTTACTTCGTCAAATTTATTTCTGAATTATAACTATCACGGTTTTGCAGCATTAACTTTAGATTGATTAGAATAATTCAAAAGATTAATTTTATAAAATTTCTTATTTGGATACAAACAAAAATTTATTCGATCTCCTGAAAGAACTTTCTGCAGCATATGTAAAATATTTGATCTGCGGAGGAGTAGCATGCGTACTGCACGGAGTGGAAAGAGCTACTTATGATATTGACTTGTCCGTTTCGTTTGAGAAAAGTAATTTGGAAAAAATCTTACTGCTTGCCCGGAAGTTCGGTCTGAAACCAAGGATACCGGAACCTGTGGAAAATCTTTTCGATGAGTATATCCGGAAAGAATGGTATGAAAAAAAGAATGCTTTGGTTTATACTTTTGTATCTGACCATAGTCCTTTACAATTGGATATTTTTCTTGAATACCCCAGGTCATATGAAGAATTAAAAGAAAATTCGCATTTAATTGTTATAGATAATGTCAGTATGAATGTCTCTTCACCGGAAGATTTGCTATTCGCTAAGAAATTAATAAATCCGCTCAGAGATAAAGATATAAGTGACATAAAAGAACTTGAAGAAATAATTGGAAAAAGAAAAAAAATATATAAACGGAAAACTTATAGACCCTATGTTTGACGGTCATCTTGAGAAACCTGTTTCTGAGATGACACCGAAGGAAAAATTAGATTATATATGGATGCAGATGATGTTCAAATGGCAGATCAGAAACAGAGTGATCATAGAAAATTCAAATAAATCAAAAACAAATAAATCATAATGCAGATTACAGGAAAACTATTTAAAGTCTTCGAAGGAAATCAGGTTACAGACAA
Source organism: Ignavibacteria bacterium (assembly GCA_016709315.1). Lineage (GTDB taxonomy): Bacteria > Bacteroidota > Ignavibacteria > Tepidaquicellales > Tepidaquicellaceae > JAEUSI01. The sequence goes on along the minus strand of JADJMZ010000003.1, from coordinate 287,070 downwards.
ATTCAAAAAAAGAGAATTTGTTGTAGAGTATGCCGAAAACACTCAATACCCGGAATTCATTTTGTTTCAGCTCAATCAGGATAAATGCAGTTTGATAGATGCGTTTAAAGTCAATGATTCCATTGAAGTACATTTTAATCTCACCGGAAGACCATGGACAAACAAAGAAGGCGTTACAAAATACTTCACTAATCTGGTTGCATGGAAACTCAACAAAGCTGACAATGCAAATCCGCAAAGCATTGTAGAAGAGCCGCGTTCAGAAAACTCTTCAGATGATGATCTTCCATTTTAAATGGTTCTAATCAATCCACTCATTAAAGCTGATTTCTAATTCTTTGATTATGAAACCGGCTCATTACTTTCCAAAATGTTTCGGGATTGTTAAACAAAGTTAATTATGAATACAATTTTAAACAGATTCTCAGGCATTTCAAAATTATCCCTGGATACCCGAGTGTTCAAAAACTGAAAGAAATAAGCAGAGTCAAATCTGTGTTAATCGGTGTAATCTGTGAGAAACAAACCTTTTGATTTATAATATAATTTTAGTTTGGTAAACAAATATTCAACGTTTTGGACGGATGTGATACCGGCTTCATAAAATTATTTAAATACATTTATACAAAAATGCAGTTTTGGTATATTAAAAAATGAAAAATAACACAAAATATTTAGTTACTGCTGCGCTGCCTTATGCCAACAATTATATTCACATTGGTCATGTTGCCGGAGCTTATCTTTCTCCGGATATCTATGTACGTTACAGAAAACTGAAAAACGATGACGTTATCTTTATCAGCGGATCTGATGAACACGGGACAGCGATCGAGATGGCTTCAATCATTGAAAAAATAACTCCGCAGGAAATCATAGACCGCTATCATTTTTCAAATAAAAAAGCTTTTGAAGACCTTGGAATTCAGTTCGATATATTTTCAAGAACCTCGTCAGACATTCATCATAAGACAGCTCAGGAATTTTTTCTGAATCTTTACAATAAAAATATTTTAGTCAAAAGATCTGATAAACAGCTTTATTCTGAAAAGGAAAAAAGATTTTTAGCTGACAGATTTATTACCGGCACCTGTCCTGTCTGCGGATATGAAGAAGCCAGAGGCGATGAATGCGAGAACTGCGGAAGCAATCTATCTCCTTCAGAGCTTATAAATCCAAGGTCAAAGATAACGGGAGATATTCCGGTCGAAAAGGAAACGACTCATTATTATTTTCCGCTTGGGAATTATCAGGAGAAACTAAGCGAATGGATATTCAGCAAAACTGACTGGAAATCAAATGTCATTAATTATTGCAAAGGCTGGTTCAAAGCGGGATTAAGAGACAGAGCGATTACAAGAGACCTTGACTGGGGCGTGAAAGTTCCTGTCGAAGGAAATGACGGAAAAGTTATATACGTATGGTTTGAAGCTCCGATTGGATATATTTCGATGACAAAGGAATTATTTATCAAAAGAAATGAGCCGGATAAATGGAAGGAATACTGGTGCAATAAAGATTCAAGACTTATACATTTTATCGGCAAGGATAATATTGTTTTTCATTCGATTGTTTTCCCGTCAATGCTGATGGCTCACGGAGATTTTAATCTTCCCCACAATATTCCCGCAAATGAATTTCTCAATATCGGCGGTGAAAAGTTTTCAAAAAGCAGAGGCAACGGAATTTTAGTGAAAGACATTGTCAAAGAATTCGAACCTGATGTTATCAGATATACTATCGCTACAAATTTTCCGGAAAGTAAGGATTCCGAATTTACATGGAAAGATCTACAGTCAAAAAACAATAATGAACTTGCAGCTATACTCGGTAATTTCATAAACAGGACTGTAGTATTTGCTAAATCCAAATTCTGTAATATTATTCCCGGAGATAAGTCTCTTGATAATTCTGATACAGAAATATTAAATCAATTCAAAGAAAGCGCAGCTTCGGTATCAGCATTTTATGATAACTTCAGATTCAGGGATGCTCTCAGCGAGACTATGAATGCAGTCAGGTCAGCAAATAAGTATTTCAATGACAGCGAGCCATGGAAACTGATCAGGGATAATAAGGAAAGATGCGAAGCGGTTATCTATACATGCCTTGAGCTTTGTCATTCGATTGCTGTTTTAATTTCACCTGTGCTTCCGTTTACGGCGGATAAAATTTTAAAAATTCTTAACAAGGATAAATCGGATTTCAACTGGGAAAAGATTGGCGAGAGAGTTTTGAAATCAGGAACGGAACTCGGTGAAAGCTTAATACTCTTTCCCCAGATAGAAGATTCTCAGATTGAAAAATTAATTTCAGAAAGTACTGATTCAACTGCTGTTAAGAAAACCGAAATGCCAGAGAATGTAATTGAACTGGAAGATTTTAAAAAAGTGAATTTAAAGATAGCCAAAGTAATTGAATGCGAGAAAGTGGCGAAGAGCAAAAAGCTGTTTAAATTAAAACTGAAGATCGGCGATACTGAAAAACAGATCGTTTCGGGAATTGCGGAATTTTATAATCCTGAAGATCTCATTGGAAAACTAATAGTCGTAGTTGATAATCTAAAACCATCCAAGCTAATGGGAATTGATTCTCACGGAATGCTGCTTGCTGCCAAGACTGACGGCCAGTTAAAGGTCATAACCGTTGACGGAGAAATTAATGACGGAGCTGTAGTAAATTGATTTACAATTTCGGCAAAGTGAAATATGATCTGAGAAGCCGTACTTTTATAATGGGTGTACTGAATATAACACCCGATTCTTTTTCAGACGGTGGAAAATATTTTGACGGAAAGGTCAGACTTGAGGAAGTGATTAAGGACGGATTACAAATGGAAAAAGACGGAGCGGATTTTATAGATGTCGGCGGAGAGTCAACAAGACCCGGCTCGGAAATGATTACTACAGATGAAGAACTGGAAAGAGTCATCCCTGTTATTTCCGGACTTGCAAAAAAAATAAACATCCCGATATCAATAGATACTTATAAACACGAAGTTGCTGAAGAAGCGCTTAAAGCCGGAGCTGTGATTGTGAATGATATCAGCGGTTTCAGATTTGACATTGAGAATGCAGAAGTAACAGCAGAGCATGAAGCAAGCTGCATTCTGATGCATATTAAAGGAACCCCTAAAAACATGCAGCAGAATCCTGTTTATGAAAATGTAACAGAAGAAGTATTTAGTTATCTTAAGGAATCCATTGACATTGCAGGGAGCTTCGGTATCAAACAGATTATTACTGATGTCGGTATTGGATTCGGCAAAACGCTTGAGCATAATATTGAGCTGTTAAGAAATCTAAATAAATTTCAAGAACTGAATCATCCTGTTCTGCTAGGAGTATCAAGAAAGAGTTTTCTTGATAAAATTTTTCCTTCGAAGACAGAAGACAGAATTGAAGGAACAATTGCCGCAAATGTTATAGGTATCACTAAAGGCGCAAATATCTTAAGAGTTCATGATGTTAAGCAAAACAAAAAAGCTGCGAGAGTAGCTGATAAAATTTTACAAAACTAATCAATATGGGTAATACGGAAAACATCGTTCAGAAAATTTTAAAACCTCTGCAGGATCCACAAGACGGAAAGTCCGGAGAAGTCTTCGGATTTGATATTACCGGTATGAACTGCACCGGCTGCGCAAACAGCATTAAGACTTATCTGCAGAATCTCGAAGGTATAAGTAATGTTGAAATTAATTTTGCATCTGAATTCGGAGAAGTTACTTTTGATCAGTCAATGATCAGCAAAGATAAAATTAAAAAAGAGATTAACAATCTGGGATATGAAATATCCGAAGAAGACGGTGAGGATGAATTTGAACTGCTGAAAATTTCGCAGTTAAAAAGACACAAAAATAAAATAATCATATCCGCTTTGCTGTCCCTTATCATAATGGCAATCAGCATGAAACATCATTTTCACTTCCTTGGGCTTGAAAAAATTCCCGAGAATGTTTCTCTGATAATTATGATGGCGCTTTCATCTGTCATAATATTCTGGTGCGGAAGTAAATTTCTGAACGGAGCATTAAATTCTCTGAAGAATAAAACTTCAGATATGAACACTCTGATTACAATGGGAAGCATGTCTTCATATTTATACAGCCTGGTGATCTCATTAAATATATTACTGGGGCTGAACATAAAAGCTTTGAACGGATCCAGAGAAGTATACTTCGAGACTGCCGCAATGATAATTACTTTTATACTAATTGGAAATTATCTCGAAGCTGTAATGAAATCAAAGACACAGACTTCAGTAAAAAAGCTTAAAGAACTGCAGACAAAGGTTGTCAATATAATCAGAGACGGAAATGAGTTGTTTGTTCCTTTTAAGAAAGTAAGAGTAAACGATACGGTAATTATTAAAACCGGAGATAAGATTCCTGTTGATGGTGAAATTACAGAAGGTTACTGCGTTATCGATGAAAGCGCATTGACGGGAGAGAGTCTTCCTGTTGAGAAAAAAATTGGTGACAGTCTGATAAGCGGAACACTTGTAAAGAATGGTTTTGTAAAAATGAATGCACTGAAAGTCGGAAACGACACTATGCTTTCGAAAATAATAGCGCTTGTAAAAGATGCGGCAAACACAAAGCCAAAAATACAGAAATTAGCTGACAGAATTTCCGCTGTTTTTGTACCGGTGGTAATAATAATTTCCGTAGTCACATTTTTAGTATGGTATTTTTTACTGGGAGCTGAATTTGACAGATCTCTTTTATTCGCAGTATCAGTTCTGATAATCGCCTGTCCATGCGCACTGGGACTCGCTTCGCCGATAGCTATTGTTATCGGAGTCGGCAGAGCAGCCGAGAACGGAATTTTGTTCAACAATCCTGACGCAATTGAAAATCTGACAAAAGCGGACACAATTTGTTTTGATAAAACCGGTACATTGACTACAGGTGAAATGAAGGTTAAAAATATTTATGTTCTTAACGGCATCACCGAAAAAGAACTAATGAAATATGTTTACACTCTTGAAAAATTATCCGCTCATCCTGTCGCCAAATCAATTGTTAATTACGGAATAGATATGGGAATAACACCTGAGAAAAATGTTAAGGATTTCTCAAATGAAGCCGGAATGGGAGTTTCTGCAAGGGTAAATGAAAAGGATATAAAGATCGGAAGTGAAAATTTCATGAATTCGAAAGGAATAAAGATCTCAGATAATATTTTCCAGACACAGAGCAGCAATCTTTTTGTAAGCATTGACAATATTATTTCCGGAGTCATTGAGATTGAAGATAAGATAAAAGATGAAGCAGCTGAAGTGATAAACAAACTTCACAAAAACAAATTCAGCTTATACATGATCTCAGGTGACAGCCAATACGCAGCTAAGAATACGGCAGATCGCTTAGGGATAGAAAATTATTCATATAAAACCCTGCCTGATGAAAAGGAAAAAATCATTTCCAGACTTCAGTCGGAAGGCAGGAATGTTGCAATGATCGGAGACGGGATAAATGACGCTCCGTCTCTTGCAAAAGCTAATGTCGGCATTGCAGTCGGAACCGGACAGGAAATTGCGATTGACTCCGCTGATGTGATCTTAGTAAAAGATGATCTCAACAATATACTAAAATCAATAAAGCTTTCCGCTAAGACTGTGAATATAATAAAGCAGAATTTCTTCTGGGCGTTTTTTTATAATGCGGTAGCAATTCCTTTCGCAGCGGGAGTTTTCGCTCCGTACGGAATTATAATAAGCCCTGTTATGGCGGCAATGCTGATGGCATTCAGTGATGTTGTAACTGTCATAGGCAATTCACTGAGATTAAAATACACGGAGCTGAATTGAAAGAAAACAATCCTGATAAAACAGAAAAAGTTGATTTTGATAATTTCGCAGGTAAGTATGAGAATATTCTGGATAAACAGCTTGATTTTTTCGGCGAGGAAAATTCATACTTCGCAGAATACAAAGTTAAAATTATAAAAGATACACTTGGATCTGATCCTTCGGACATACTTGAATTCGGCTGCGGTATCGGAAGGAATCTGAAATATGTTACAGAAATGTTCCCGGGTTCAAAAATTAATGCCTGTGATATTTCTGCAAAAAGCTTAAGCATTGCCAGCAAGGAGAATCCTTCAGTAAATATTTTTTTGCTGAATGAAAATGAGATAAGCAAATATTCGGAAACCTTTGATCTGATATTTATTTCCTGTGTTTTTCATCACATAAAACCTTCGGAAAGAAAAGATTCCGCAAGATCAATTTACAAAATGCTCAAAAAAAACGGAGCGGTTTATATCTTTGAGCACAATCCTTACAATCCTGTTACCAGGCACATTGTAAATACCTGTCCGTGGGATACGGACGCTATTTTGCTGAATATGAAGGAGTCAGTAAAACTGCTGGAGTCTTCCGGTCTCGAAATATCAGAGAAAAATTATTCCCTGTTTTTTCCGGCATCGCTGAAATTTTTAAGACCTGTAGAAAATTATCTCGGGAAAGTTCCTCTCGGCGGGCAGTATTATGTTAAAGCTGTCAGGAAGATTTAGATTTATTCTTCATTTCTTTCAGATACTCTTTTCTGTATTCAAATACTTCTTTTATCGTTCTTATAATTACAGAAGGTCTGGCGCCGGTGGAGATGCCGTCAACTCTCGGCAGATGCATCACGCCAATTTCCGTTACAGAGTAATCAAGCAGTTTTGCCTTTAACATAATTTCCGCATCTATAAATGCATCAACGGAATTAATATTAATCTTTTTGAAAAGATCTGTTTTGAAGAGTTTAAAAGCGCAGTCAATATCCCAGAAATGTATATCGAAAATAAGTTTAAGAAGATAATTATAGCACAATGAAGTGAATTTTCTGTAAAGCGAATACTGTTTCTTTTTTCTGTAACCGACAACAATATCCGAGTAAGGTATAAGCGCAACGAATTTTTTAAGTTCATTCAGATCGAACTGATTATCCCCGTCCGTGTAAAAAACATAATCAAGTTTTGCATTTAAAAAACCGTCTTTAAGAGTTGCGCCGTATCCCATATTTTTTTCATGATGTATAACTCTCACCTTTTGATATTTAACCGCAAGCTCATCCGCTACCTCAGCAGTTTTATCAGGACTGCCGTCTTCAATGATTATTACTTCATAATCTTTTAATTTAAGCTCTTCGAGAACTCTGACCGCAGAGTCCACGACTTTACCTATATTTTTTTCATCATAATATGCAGGGAAAAATACTGAGACAGAAATACCGGAGTTATCGGACATCATTGTTTTGCTTTAAGTAAATAATCGTATGTTTTCTTTATTCCCTCTTCTACAGATGTTTCGGGTTTTATGCCGAATACTTTCACTGCGAGTTTATTGTCAAGTATGCTGACGGGAACATCTATGCTTCTTGCATTTTTATATTCAGGAGATATTTTCTTTCCTGATATTTTTCTTATTACATCAATAATTTCATTCAGCGAGTATCCTTTACCGGTGCTGAGGTTAAATACTTTTTCAGTTGAACTGACTTCAAGCGATCTCACCAGAACATTTACCGCATCTTTGATATAAATATAATCACGGATCACTTCACCGTCTCCCCAGATTTCTATAGTTTCATTATTTATTACTTTGTTAATGAATACAGCAACAGCGCCCTGAGAAGCTAAAGGATTCTGCCTTTCTCCGTAAGGATTAGAAAGCCGGAACACGAAATAATCAAGACCGTGAAGTTTATGAAAAAGAAACAAATATTCTTCAATGGTTCTTTTAATAATTCCGTAAGAACAAAAAGGATTCGAGAAATAGTCTTCTTTGACAGGAACGCTTTCGGGAATTCCGTAAACCGTTCCTCCTGAAGAAAGAAATATAACCTTGCTTATCTTTTCATCAACACATTCCTTAAACAGTTTTAATGAAGAGATCAGATTTGTTTCCGCGTCATACACGGGATTTTCATTTGAAGAAGCGGGCAGAGTCGAGCTTACAAGATGAAACACAAAATTAATTCCTGCAAGAGAATTCTTGATATCAATTTCATTATTAAAATCTCCTTCAATTATTTTAATTTTGTTTTCAAAACGGGAGATGTTCTTTCTTGAAAAATTAAGTTTGTCAAACAAAACCACTTCATAGCCGGATTTAACAAGAGCTTCACACAGATGCGAACCTATAAATCCGCCTCCGCCATAAACTATACATTTTTTATTTTCAGACATCAAACATCAGTTTACTTTTTCGAATACAAAAGAAGCAAATCTTCCGTCAGAAGAATTTACATTCTTCAGTAATTTATAACCGGGATTATTTTTCAGGACTTCCAGCTGAACATCATTCTTCATATCCTTTGGCCTGTAGCTGTAATGCGAATCCCAGATAACAATTGAACCCTGTCCGGCATTCTTAAGATTCTCTGAAATTAACCTTTTAAAATTACCGGGTGATTCACGGTAATATTTATCATTATAAAAAGGAATAAAAGTATGATTATAAAAGACTTCCTTGTCTTTAAGATTAAGCGAACTGATAAATTCCGAAGTTTCTTTCACAGCAATATTTTCCGGTGAAAGTTTTTTTGGATTAAAACTTAAAGCAAGATTAACAAGAGCAAGCAAAAGCAAAGCGAAGGTAAGCTTTTTAAGATAATCTGACACAGGTTCTTTTTTAACAATTGCAATCAATAAAACCGATAAAACAATAATGACGAATTTGGTATAATCGCTGACATCCTGCAGTATAAAACCGTCGGTTGTTTTTGAAAGAAATGCAAGAGTTATAAAAGCAAGAATTCCGGAAATAATATACGAAGTTTTTCTGAATTCAGGTTTTGCAAGATTATTAATTCCAATAACAGCGAACACGGCAGCTATGGGTGAAATGTGCAGTAAGTACCGCCAGTTGCCGGGATTAGCTCCGTCATTAAACATTGTCATAAGCTGAACTGCAAAAATCGTTATAAAGACAATATAAAAGATTCCGTATTCCGAAATATATTCTTTGATCTTTTTCGTATCAGACATAAATCCAAAAAATCCGTTAAGAAACAAAAGCAAAGTCACAGGTCCTACAATAAAAATATAAACTATAAAGTAATGTGATATCCCCTGAGACTTATATGAATAATCGCCGATAGACTGCATTTCAGATAATACAAAAAGCATATCACCTGTTTTAAAATATCCGAGTATATTATAGATTAGAGGAAATACCGCAAGAGCTGCAATTGAAATGAAATTTTTCTTCCTGAAATATATTATTGCGAATACTATCATCAGCAGAGCTATCTCCTGCCTTACTGTAAAAATATATCCGCACAAAAGAGCTGACCAGAAGAAAAGTTCTTTCCTGTATAAAATCAGAACTGCAAGAATCAGAAGGGACGTAAATATTTCAGCATAAGATCTGAAAGACAGATCAAAGAAAAGCGGCTGAAACGCAAGCAATAAAGCTCCGAAGTATGCATGATTAATTTTGTAAGTCTTAAGAAGCAGATACGTAAAATAAACTGAGAGTGACGCTATGAAAGCATTTATAAACAGAACGGCTTCATATCCGAACAGTGAAGGGACGACCATAAATATTTTATAACCGGGTTTCGGAGAATTTCCCAGAATGGCGAACGGATCAGACCAGAACTTTATCATGTTTATATACTGCCCTACTTCATCATCCTGATAAAATCCGACAGAATATTTGCTGCTAATGAAATACACAATTGTAAGAACCGGAATAATAATCCAGAAGTATTTCTTTATTAACGGATGATCATCAAAACCTGAGGAGCTTTGAACCTTTTTGCCTGAAGTTCTGACCTTACCGGAGTTTACCGGAATACTTTTCGAATCTTTTGTTTTAGCCATAAATTAGTTCCAAATATATTAATATACATTTGAAAATGAAATCGAATAAATATTATAAATTTAAAATAGTTTCATTACCGTCCAGAACGTTTCGTGTTAATTAATAAAGTTAATTATGAATACAATTTTAACCAGAATTTCCCGACAATAAAACTATCCCTTGAGTTCAACAATTTATTTTTAAAAACAAAACTTTTCTCTCACAGATGACACAGATTTTCACAGATACACACTTATACTCTTACCCGGGTGTTCAAGAATTGTAAGTAAAATGCAGAGTCTAATCTGTGTTAATCTGTGCAATCTGTGAGAAGCAAGCCATTTGAATTACAATACAGTTTTAGTTTCGTGAACAAATATTAAACGTTTTGGACGGATGTGAAAATAATTTCAATAGATTCTTTATGAATGAGACAAGATCAAATGCGGGATTCAGATTTAAGTTTAGCTTTAATAAACTCATGCATAATGTTATATTTGTAAAAATTTTTCTATGTCAGATAAGCTTTTAGGCGACTCTATACAGATCATCGAGATCAATGATACTATAAAGCAGGTAGCTCCTACGGATATCAGCATTCTTATAACAGGAGAGAGCGGAGTCGGCAAGGAAGTAGTCGCTAATTCGATACACAGATTAAGCAAGAGATATGAAAAACCTTTGGTAGTAGTAAACTGCGGTGCGATACCTGAGGGAATTATAGAAAGCGAATTATTCGGTCATCAGAAAGGCGCATTTACAGGGGCGATAGAAGAGCGCAGAGGATATTTCGAACTAGCGGATGAAGGCACAATTTTCCTTGATGAGATCGGAGATATGCCAATGGCAACGCAGGTGAAATTTTTGCGGGTTCTCGAGACGGGAGAATTTATGCGCGTCGGAGGGACAAAAAAGATTAAAGTAGATGTAAGGATTATTGCAGCAACCAATAAAGAATTATCTGAAGAAGTTCTTGATAAAAATTTCAGAGAAGATCTTTATTACAGATTAAGGTCTATAAATATTTTTATTCCTCCGTTGCGCGAGAGGAGATCAGATATTAAACTGCTTTATAATTTTTTTATTGAACATTATTGCAAAGCAAACAATATCGAATATCTTGGAATAGATGAGGAAGCTTTTGATTTTATTATTAACTACAACTGGCCCGGAAATGCAAGAGAGCTTAAAAATTTCTGCGAAAGCATAATAATTCTTAACCCCGGAAAAAAACTTACGATATCGGATGTAAAGAAATATCTTCAGACTATTTCTCCTGAAATTCCGAGATCACTTCCGATCATATTCGGCAACTCACCGGAGAATAAGGAGAAAGACCTAATCTTCAGGGCATTGCTTGAGTTAAAGTCGGATATCATTGACATAAAAGAAAATCTCGGTGATATCAGAAATATGAAATCATTTATTAACGGACGAAGCGATACAGATTTCATTATTCCTAAGAAACTAATCATGACAATGACAATGGATGAAATTGAAAAAGAAGTTCTGATTTATCTTCTGGAAAATAATTACTGGAATGTAGAAAAAGTTGCTGACATACTAAAACAAACACCCAGAAATATTTACAGAAAGATCAAGACTTACAATATTAACAGAGAAGACAGATGGTAAGAACTATGAAGTTAATTATTCTTATTGCGGCTATAGTAAATCTAAACTGCGGCGTTTACGGATTCAGAGGCAATAATCCTCCTGAAGGCATAAAATCTGTTGCAGTGCCGACTTTTCAGGATAACAGCGGATTCTCGGATCCAACTCTTGTAGAGAAACTCACTCAAAGACTAAAAGCAAAAATTATCTCTGACAATACATTCAGGATAGCTGACAAAAATATTTCAGATGCTGTCTTAAACTGCACCGTTACAAATGTCCGTGATGAAGCTCTTGTTATTTCTTCCGGTGAGAATGTTACTAAAAGGAAAATCATTGTTACTGTAAATGTTGATTTTGAAAATTTGAAAAAACAGAAGAAGATCTGGAATAAAAATTTTGAAAATTACGGCGAGTATAATTCATCCGGGGATGCCTTCTCTGAAAGAACAGCCGGACTTAACACAGCCGTAGAAAGAATTACGGAAGATATTATTATTGATATCACATCCAACTGGTAAAAAATTAAATTTTATTCAATGAAACTAAAAAACGCCTGATGAATATAGAAAGCTTAATCCTTTCAGCATATATAATTTCACTTACCATACTCTTTTTTTTCGGTTCTCACGGATTCAATATGATCTATTATTATTTTAAAACTTTTAATAAGAGAACAGAAGATCTGGATGAGAAAGATTTTATTATGGATGAATACCCTGTGGTCACTGTGCAGATACCTCTTTATAACGAACAGTATGTAATTACCAGACTGATAGATTCCGTGTTAAGAATGGATTATCCGAAAGATAAGCTTGAAATTCAGATACTTGATGACTCTACGGATGAAACCACACAGATCATTGATAATCATATAAAAAAATACAGGGAGCAGGGATTTGATATTGCTCATATTCACAGGACAAACCGCGAAGGATACAAGGCGGGCGCATTAAAGATAGGACTTGAGACAGCTAAAGGAGAATTTGTCGCTGTATTTGACGCTGATTTTATTCCCAGAAAAAAATTTTTAAAAAGGACAATTCCTTATTTCAGCAAGGACAAAATGCTGGGGCTTGTACAGACAAGATGGGAGCATCTGAACCGTGAATACTCACTGATGACAAAAACTCAGGCGATAGCTCTTGACGGACATTTTGTCATAGAGCAAGCCGTCAGGAACAGAGCAGGATTTTTTATAAATTTTAACGGGACAGGCGGAGTGTGGAGAAAGGAATGTATCTTTGATGCCGGAAACTGGGAAGCCGATACGCTTACTGAAGATCTTGATCTGTCATACAGAGCTCAGATGAAAGGATGGAAGTTCAGGTATCTTGTAAATTTCACTTCACCTGCCGAGCTTCCTTCTGACATAGGAGCATTGAAATCTCAGCAGTTCAGATGGACAAAAGGCGCTATAGAAACAGCAAAAAAAATTTATCCTCAGGTACTCAGATCCGATATGTCATTTAAATTAAAATTCCAGTCTTTCATACATCTTTATTGTAATCTTGCTTATCCCTTTATACTACTTGCTGCAATACTAAATCTTCCTGTTATGCTGATCAAGCTTAGCGGAGAATACGACGGAGTATTTAAATTTATGTCAGTATTTATTTTTGCTTTTATAAGTTCATTTTTATTTTATCTTTATTCACAGAAAGATGTATATCCCGACTGGCAGAAAAGAATCATTTACTTTCCTGTTTTCCTTGCAGGCAGCATGGGCTTTTCTGTAAATAATACAAAGGCGGTTTTTGAAGGATTGCTTGATAAGAAAAGCGAGTTTGTCAGGACACCTAAATATCAGATCATGGATAAAAAAGATTCCTGGAAAGGAAAGAATTATGTTAATAAGAAACTATCCTTTACGACCTATATAGAAGCATTCCTTGCAGTATATTGTTTTGCGGGCGTAATCATAGCCATAGCAACTGCGCAGGTTGCGGCAATACCTTTTCAGCTTATGTTCTGCGGAGGGTTTACGACCGTGTCCGTCCTGTCAATCAGGCAGGTAGTAATTTCAAACAGAATTAATTCGGCAAAACTTGTTCTCAATGCAGAATAGCAAAGATAAATATACACAGGAAATTAAATCCAAACTTGATAAGAATTTTCTTTCTCCTCTTTTCATAAAATATGCAAACATGCTTTATGCCGGAGAAGAATATGAAGAATGCATATCTGTCTGCAGGACAGGTCTTGAAATTTTCCCGAATTACCTGACCGCAAAATTAATACTCCTTAAAGCGTTTCTTAAAGCCGAATATCTGAATGAAGCTGAAATTTTATTCGGTGAGATTAAAAACAAAATTCCCGGAAAGGATATGCTTGCAAAGTTTGAAAGCAACATACACAATCTGAAAGCTATCTCACGGCAGGAAAAGATTTATTATACAAAGTCAGCTAAGAATAAATATGAATATAAATCTTTCGAGAAAAATTTTCATTTTCAGGAGAATATGTTTTTAACTTATGATTTAAGCGATCTTATTGAATCCAAGCCCGATAAGGAAATTATAAACGAAAAGTATTTTTTTGAATTCAGAAACAGATTCGATACATTCCATTTTGAAAAAACTGCAAACATAAAGAGCGATTCGTATCATGGAAAGAAGGAACATGGACATGCTCCGGAAAGCAGCGAGCTTTTGAGTAAAATAAAAATTGTAACAGAGACTCTGGCGGATATTTACGCCGCACAGGGAAACTACACGGAAGCGTTTGAAGCGTATAAAATTCTGATAAGAGCGGGTTCTGTAAATAAATTAAGAATTGAAGAAAAGCTTAATGAACTTGAACGCAACATGCTTCGAAATGACAACATCTGATTTATTTATTTTCAGGCAATGACGGCTTTACAAAAATAACTTTCTCTCTTTCCATGACGACACTTCCCGCTTTAAAGCCTTTTTTCTTTTTTACGTATTTTTTTTCGCAGTATGCAACCGGAACAGAGTTTGAATTTCTCGCTTTGCTGTAATATGCAGCTATTGACGCAGCTTTAAATATTATCTCTTTACCGATATCTTCTTTTTTGCCCGGAACTTTCAGCACTGTGTGTGAACCGCTTGCTCCCCTTACATGAAACCACAGATCATTCTGAGATGCATACTTTGTCGTTAACAGATCGTTTGAGATGCTGTCTTTTCCAACCCATACTTCATACTTCTCGTTTATTGTGAATTTTCTGAATCTTGATGTTTCATCTGAACTTACAGACTCAGTTCTTTTTTCTTCCTTAATAATTTTTTTAAGATCAGTTACTTCCCTGCTCTCTTCCAGTTCTTTCATTAAATTTATTTTTTCTTTTTCAAAACTTTCTGCTTTTGCTTTAAGAATATTCACGGATGATTTCTGCTTTTTATATCTTTCAAAATAATGCTGAGCGTTTTCTGAAGGAGAAAGATTTTCTTTCAGCTTAAGATTTACTTCAGTTCCTGTTTCATCTGTATAAGAAAAATTCGTGTCACCTTTTTTAATCAGATATGAATTACTTAGGATTAATTCACCCGCTTTTCTCAAACTGTCCGATCCTGCGCTGTGCTCAAGCTGCTTTTTTAGACTTTCAATTTTTCCGTTTATCAAACTGATTTTTCTGTTAAGCAGTTTTTCCTTTGACGATCTGTATTCTGTTATTTTATCATCTCTGAATCTTATTTTAAGATACTCGGTGATCAGTTTATTTATGTCGCTGAATTTCCTTTCTGTATAATTTTGCAGATGGGAAAGTTCTGTAAGTGAAAAAGTAATATTCTCTTCAGAAGTGTAAAGTACATAAACCGGGTTTTCGAGTGTATTTTCTAACTCTTTGAATCCTCTGAAAAGTTTTGCAGCAATTTCATCGTTTACAATTTCGTCAGAGCTGATATTCTGCCTGAACAAAACTTCCCTGCAGTAAAGATCGCCGTAAGACCTGTAATTTAGTTTCAGATATTTACTGACGGGAATATTAATTAAACCATCAGTTTCAGTGTGTCCTGCAATGGGAATTATCTCATCAATACTTTTTCCTGAATATTTTAATTTATCTTTGAAAGAATTAAGTACGATGTTATTGCGGGTAATAAAACAATTGGCTTTATTTGAAAAAAATGTAAAGATTATCTCAAGATCATTTGACAGCTTTATTGACACAGCCCTGTCATTGTTGTATAAACGGATATCCGAAATGGAACAATCAATAATTTCCTCAAATATTCCGGCAAAGTTTCTTTTTGCCCTTGAAAAGTTGTCTCTTAATATCAGATATATGGAACCTTTGTCAACGGAATACTCCAATGCAGGACTCTCACCGCTGTCAGGAACTTCAGAAGCTAATTCAATGATCAGCTTATTCTTCTCCTGAGAATACACATCTGATACTTTCCATCCTTTTAATTTATTCCCAAGAAATTTCGAAAGTTCATTTATGGTAAATATATTATTCAGCATTCTTTATTGAAGAAAGATTTCTTTTAACAAAAAAGGCGGATGAAAAAATACCCGCCTGAAAAGATTTTTAAATTTTAGTTTCTTTGATGAATCAAATTATTTCAAAAGTATCATAGTTCTTGTACTGGTAAATTTCTCCCCGGTCAGCAGATCTTCCGCCATCAGCCTGCAAAAATATGTTCCTCCTGCAAGTGCGATTCCGTTTACAGTAGCATTAAAATTTACTTCATGCATTCCCTGATTCTGTCGGGTGTTTACAAGTGTTGACACTTCTATGCCGAGAATATTATAAACTTTTATCGTTACATTACTTACCGAACCAAGCTGATAGCTTATTACTGTTCCGGGATTAAACGGATTAGGATAATTCTGATTAAGAATATAATCTGACGGCTGCTCATTATTCAGTGAACTGATACTAACAGGCAAGGATACAATTGAAGTATAACACTCCTGATTGAATCCGCCTGCTCTTTCATCAGTCCATACCGGAACAATTCTTCCTCCGTAACTGTCGATACCGATATAATCTCCGAATCTAATATCATTGTTCGGCTGATTTGTAGGAGTCGGAACTGTGCTTAATTTATGATTTGTAAAACTAAGTCCCTGGTCAGTCGAATGTGCAAGATACGCTTCGACTATCGTATTTGAAGTTGTATTTCTTGAATCAAAATAAACGATATCTACATTTCCTGAATCATCAGTTTCGATCCATGGCCAGCACTGAAGTTTTCCGTTTCCTTTTTCATCATCATTTATTCTTAAAGGAGTCGACCAGTTTGCTCCGCGGTTTGTGGATCTGACAAGAAAAATATCCGGATCTCCCTTTCTTGCGTCGCAGAAAGTAATGTAAATGTTACCTCTTCCTGAACCGCTTGTTATGTCTGCAGAGATAGAAGGAAATGTAACATTACTCGATGATATCGGAATGGACGGAGTCAAACCTTCAGTAACAATCATATCCGTTCCGAATGTATTCCCTCCGTTAGTGGATTTATCAAACATTACAAAATCATTATTGAAGTCCCCGCTAAGCCAGGTTACATATAATTCACCGTCAATTCCAACTGCAACATCCGAACCCTGTCCGCCGGATTGTGAATCGCTGATCGGAATTGCATCAGTCCAGTTTGCTCCGCCGTTGATTGATTTTGTAAGTTTAATTCCGGTATTATTGCTGAATCTTGTCCAGCTAATATAAAGAGTGTTTTTGTAAGGACTTCCGTCAGTAAAATCAGTTGTAATAAATTCTTTATCCTCTGATCCGTCATTGGCTATTAAAAAAGCTGTAGGAAATGTAACGCCCTGATCAGTTGACTTATAAACTGCCAGAGCGCCAGTATTGCTTATACAGATCACTGCTATGTAAAAATTTCCTGCAGTGTCCACCCCGACTGCCGGATCACTGTTTTTTAAAAATCCGGGAAGAAGCATTGAATCAAGAAGCTTGCTTACAGACCAGGTAATGCCGCCGTCAGTCGAATAACTGTATCCCACTCTCCTGTTAGCGGGATTTACTCCCTGCCTGAAATCCCTCCACGCAGCTACGACTCTGTTCGGATTTTTTCTGCTGATCTTAACTGAAGTTTCATTTTGCGGAAAACTGTCTCTTGATATATTATAATTAACAAATACCGAATTTGAATAAAACGGTATATAATCTGAAAATGAATTGCTAATCTTACCTCTTTCTTTAGTTTCTTCATCAAGAGGTTTTGTAAATCTTCTGTAATCGTCTATTGCAAAAATATTTAATGAAGTTAATATGATCATAAACGCAAACAGTATCTGTATATAAACTTTTTTCATAACATTACATTTTAATTTTTTTTCTGATAAAAGGAGGTGACCCTCTGCTTTTGAAAACAAACTCATAATCATCAGGAAGTGATTTGAACAATCCTGTAAGAGAGTAAAAACCGTAAGTCCTGGGATCGAAACTCGGATCTAATCTTCTTAGCTGAATACCAATGCCGCTCAGATAGGCAAGATCATCATCCTGCTCAGCCATTTCAAATGCTTTATTGATAAGTGATTTATCAAGCGGAGTCTTGGTGATCTTATTTTTTATAACAGGTACTGTTTTACTTTCTTCCGGTTTTGCTTCCGGAATAATCTCTGTTTCATCCGGTTCGGTTTTTTTGTCAGCAACAGTACTTTTGTTTTTAATGACTTTTGCTTTGGTCTTTCTTTTCGGCTTTTCCTTAATGATGTCCTTCGCTGTTTCTTCCGGATTAAGATTTTCTGTAAAAATAAATATCTCACAAGCTTTCTGAAACGCTTCAGGTGTATTTGCTCTTCCGATACCCATGACAAAAACACCTTCTTCTCTTATCCTGTTGGCAATTCCGGTATAATCGCTGTCGCTCGAGACAAGGCAGAATCCGTCCACAAGTTTTTTATTCAGGATATCCATTGCATCAATTATCATTGCGCTGTCGGTGGAATTTTTTCCTTTCGTATAAGAGAATTGCTGCATCGGTCTGATAGCATGACTATTGATCTGTTCCTTCCAGCCCTTCATATTGCTGATGGTCCAGTCGCCGTAAATTCTTCTGATAGTAACCTTTCCGTATCTTCCGGCTTCCGCTAAAATAAATTTCAGCAGATCCGGTTGAGCGTTATCACCGTCTATCAGCAATGCTATATTAAACGAGCTTACTTCATTCATTCATTTATTATTTGATTAACAACTTAGTTAGATTTAAAATACACAAATCAGTTCATAATTTTAATTCATATAATTCCTCCGGTCATATTTCATTAACACAACTGTCAAATACGTTACGGGTTAGTTAAAAAAAGTTAATTACGAAATAAAATTTTAAACTGAATTCCCTGGCATTTCTATACTAACCCTGGATTTCAATCAGATTAATATTTGAAAAACAAATCAAGCTTTTCTCTCACAGATTACACAGATTTTCACAGATGCACACATATTCTTTTACCCGAGTGTTCAAAAATTGAAAGAAATATGAAGAGTCAAATCTGTGTTAATCGGTGTAATCTGTGAGAAACAAACCTTTTGATTTACAATTTAGTTTTAGTTTCGTGAACAAATATTCAACGTTTTGGACGGATGTAATTCATTATCTGTTAATGAGAAATATATTGAACAATAAAAAAACCCGGACAATTTTCATCATCCGGGTTTTTAAGTTCCTGATATGCTTCTTTTCAGAAGTACATCAATTTATTTCTGAGATTTATTTACTGCTGTTTACTTTGCTGTCGTTAGTATTTGTACTGTGCGGAAAGCCTGCAGGTGAACAAGGTCCTGCTCCGAAGTATCCTACTGTAGCATTGTTGTCTGCATATGAAAGATCGCTTGAATCTACAAATCCGTCACAGTTAAGGTCTGTCGGATTGCCGCTGATACTTCCCGGAACTCCGCTGATAGCGTCATTGTCTATATCAGCAAGATCCGTACCGTCAACTGCGTCGTCCTGATTTACATCACCTGAGATCATGCTCCATACTCCGCCTACATTGATCAGGTTTGTGTTACCGAATACCTGACTGAGTCCTGTGGTGAAGTTGTAGCTTATTGCTGAAGCTGTGAATGTTGATAGTGCACTGCTCCAGATAACAAGTGAATTTTCATTTGTTACTTTTATCCAGCATGTTGTTGCATTTGAAATTGTTGTATAAGGTATTGCAACAGTATATGCTCCCGGACCTGTGTAAGCAATTGTCTGTGAGGCAATAAGACCGCATCCGCTGGTGTATAAAGCTACTGTTATGTTGTTGGAAGGACATGCTTCCAGAGCTATTGTAAGATTCACTACATAAGTTCCCTGGAATTCATCCGCTCCGATATCAGGAACCGTTAAGCTTCTTGACTGACCGTCAAAGTCTGTCGTGATTCCTGTTCCGGTACCGCCGTTGTTGTTTAGTACTGAGTTTGTTGCAAGGCTTACGTGAAGATCAGCATTACTTACGTACTGAGGATTACCAGAAACGCTGTTGGCATCCTGAGCAGTCGCTATCTGCCAAGCTCCTAAATTAAGTGAACCTGCAGCAGCAATTTGTCCTATGTAAGCAACACCTGATCCTGTAGGACTTACATAATAATTATTGTTATTGCTTAGTGTGAACTGGGCATTGCTTGTGACTGCATAGACACCAACTGTTCCGTATCCTGTTGCGCCTAACAATCCCTGATTGTTTACAATACTGTTGTTTCTAATATCTGCATTGCTCAAAGAAGCTAAATAAATACCCATTGACATTGCGCTGGTTTGATTCAGAGTATTGCCGTACAAGTTAATGGAATTGTGATATACATTTATTCCGCTTTGTCCGATTGATCCGAATATATTGATACCAATTGGATTATCAGTCGGGATTGAAGTATAATTCCAACCGTCACCTGACATATTGGTGATCATGTTATTTGCCAGAGTCATATTTGCTCCGGTGATTGTTGTTGATACTGCAATACCATGTCCGCCATAACCGCCTGTTCCTGTGTATGCTAAATCATGAATATAATTTCCTCTTGCTGTTCCGTTTATATTACCGGAAGCAAACCATATTCCCTTATCATCTTCAGCTGATGTTCCGTCGAAATTTCCGATGTCATTATTTGTTACAAGTATTCCGTCAGCAGCTTGTACATATATTCCGATATATCTTACACTGTTTGCACCTGATGTATTAATTGAATTTCCACTGTATACACATCCGTTTCCGTTTCCTGCTGCTGTAGCATAGAATGAATAAATGCCCATATATGCTTTTTGAATATTGTTGTTCTGGATAGTGAAATTAGTGAAATATCCGCCGGCAGTAGTTAAAGCTCCGTCTGTAAGAACAATAGCGGAAGATGTATTTACTCCGTTAATTACATTACAGTTTTTGATTCCGGAAGCATTCATTGTTGTTGTTCCGGTTGATCCGAACCATACTGCAATTGGTGATGTGACGCTTGTGTTTTCAATTGTCAGATCTCTCGTTGTTCCGTTTACAGTGTTTGAACCGTCAATTGTAGCGTAGCTTGACAATACCTTTATTGCTGCAGTGCTTGCTGATGCTCCGCTGATAGACGATGTAACTCCTGTATTTGGTTTTAATGTAAATGTATTAGTAGCAGAAGCTCCGACTATATTATTTATAACTATTGGGTAAGTTTCTGACGGATAAGTAGCGTCGAGTAATAAGAATCTTACTGCTCCGCTGATGCCTCTTAAATTGAGGTCATTTACAGCCGCTGTGACTGTTCCGTAAACACCTACACCTGCATCAACCGGAAGTCCCGGATTTTCTGATCTCTTTGAATAAAGAGGTCCGGTGTATTCTCTTCCGTTTTCCATAGGTACAAAAGAAACTTCTTCAACTTCTTTCATAACCATTTTTCCTTTTGTGCTGCTTAATGAAGTTGAAACCGGTGCATCTGTTGATTTTACATTATCTGTACTTTCATCGGCAACAAAAACTTCTTTCATAACTTTCTTTACAACTCTTTCCATGGTAATATTCTTTCCTAAAGCTCTGTTTAACATTGCAACACCAATTGTATAATCACCTGAAAGCGGTGCTCCTACAATAATATAAGAATGTGGTGTTGTCGGTGGAGTTGTAACTGTATTTACATTTGTTGCAACTAATCCGGCAGATGGATTTGCGCCAATGTTGCCCAAAACGTCCTGAGCTATAACAAAGTAAGAAACGACATCACCTCCCGTTAATCCACCCATGTCTGCAGCTAAAATAGTGAAACTCCATGTTCCGTTTGTTCCTGAACCGCCATTCAAACTGCCTTGAGCGGAAAAGTATGCACCTGCATTTTTTTTGTAATAAATTCTTGGCTGCAGTGTTCCTGATGTCGGGACACCCGAAACATCCGTAATTGTAATTTGAGCACCTGTTATTGCTCTGTCACCGGTAGAACTTGTATTTGTCAATAAAGGAGAAATAGTTATTGACGGTCCCGCAAGATCAGTTCCCGTAAAGTTTCCTGCGTCTGCGCCGATATCAACAGGTGATAAGCCTGATCTAGTTTGTCCGTCATAATCATCAGTTATTGAAACTACATCAAACCCGTTACCTTCTGCAGGAGTATTAATTGAAGGATTAATATGAAGATCTACTGTTGCAGATGTTCCGTTTGGAGTCTGATATTGCGGATTGCCATAGAAGCTGTTTGCATCCAATCCGACTGCTGCCTGCCATGCTGCCAGATTTGCTACATCAAGAGAGTTGAAGAATCCAAAAACTGCTCCCGTTCCGTTTGCAAAATAGACATTGTTGTTAATTGTAAGACCGGCTGGATTCGGAGCTGTCCCTCCGACTCTTACTGCATAATGTTTACCTGTTCCAGCTCCGCCATTTGAACGTGCATTAAAGAATATGTTATCCCTGAAGTTTCTTGTGTTTGTTGTAATTGTACTTACAAAAGCATATGAATTTGCAGATCCGCCTACATTTGATCCACCGATGTAGACTGAATTGAAATAAATATTATCTGTACCTGCAACCTGCTCGCTGATACCGTTTATTGCAACTCCTGCTGTTACATCAGTACCAGTCGCATCAACTCCTAATCTTACCATATTATTCTGATATGTTGTAAGACCTCCGATAATGTAAATTCCGTTCATCGTTGCAGTTGCGCTTGAAGAAGTCATGTTAAGCGAATGAATGAAATTTCTTGATACTTTATGTGTGCCTGTTGTTGAGCCGTTGTATGACATACCTGTAACCCACACTGCTGCTGTTGCATTTGTATTACTTAATGTATGTATAATATTTCTTGAAACATCATTGCCCAGTGTGGCAGATGAGTTATCACTCCATAATCCGATAACGGATGATGCTGAGCCTGTTCCAACATTCGGAGCAACGCAGAATAAATTCGTAATTGTGTTTCCTGTAACTACTGATGCTCCAGACTGTGCATAGAGTCCGATAACTCTTGATGCAGTTGAAGTAGCTGCGTTATTGGTAATTGGAGCTGCAGAATATCCAACTGTATTATTCACCATTGTATTAATTACTGTAGAAGAGGTAAATGCTCTTATACCGTAAATTAAAAGTCCGCCTGTTGAAGTATTTGTTCCGGTTATACCGCCTACAATGTTATTTGATACATTGCATACAGCTGACGGGAAGTAATATATTCCGTATAATTCACCGGTTGATGTACCACTGCTGGTATAAGAAATTGATCCTGAAACTGAAGTACTTCCGACTGTGTTACCTGTTACATTTCCGATAACTGCAAGACCTGAAGTTACTAAAATACCTGCAAAAGGAGATGAAGTACTTGTTCCTGATAACAAACCGCTTAAGGAAATCGCTGTAACTGTATTCCCCTGATAGGATGATGCGGTTAATGTACCGTGTGCAGACTGATAGATAGGATAGAATCTGCTTGAAGAAGATACTCCTGCAAATGTATAAGTGCCTGTGCCGGTATTTGAAGCGTATCCGACTGTGTTTCCGGTTATTGTACAGTTGTTGATATTCGCACTTGCTAACTGTATTCCTGCATGTATAGAACCAGTTGTTTGTGTTCTTGCTGCAGTCTGATAAACTTTATTATTTGTAATTGTGTAATCTGTATTACCGCCGGTTATATAAATTCCTGCGCTCTGTACAGCAGCTCCGAAGAAGTCATAAATATTACATCCGGTGATTGTATTGTTGTTATTGTAATTTGAAGTAGCTGTTGCGGTACCGTTGGCATAAACTCCCTTTGTAGGAAGGTTAGCACCTGAAGGTCCGATATTACAGTTTGAAACTGTATTGTTGTCACTTCCTGTAACTGCATTTGCTCCGAAATAAATATTTCCACCGTTCGTACCGACTGCCATTGTTGAAGCGCCTAAGACAGAACATCTTGTGATAGTATTACCTGTAGCATCTGTCTGAAGACGAATGGTACTTGTACCGGTTGTTGCAGATACGGTTGTATTTTCTATGATCATAGAATTACCGCTTGCATTCAAACCGTCAATAGTTACGTTGTCCGCACCATTAAGATCGATCAGCGGACTTCCTGCTGCTATTGCACCGCTGACT
The DNA here is from genome assembly GCA_016709315.1 of Ignavibacteria bacterium. GTDB lineage: Bacteria > Bacteroidota > Ignavibacteria > Tepidaquicellales > Tepidaquicellaceae > JAEUSI01. The sequence continues at coordinate 263,190 of JADJMZ010000003.1, read as the reverse complement.
GTTACAGCACCGATAGGTGTAATAGTAAGTGATGTCCATGAGCTTGTAGTAGGCTGATTTAATACGCACGGAGCAGTCTCTGAATTTGGCAGGTATGTACCTGCGTTAATTGTAATAGTAATATTGTTGCCTGCCTGAGTTGTTTCCAGGTTAAGAGCATCAAATGCAGCTTTAAGTGTGGCATAACTGCCGTTTGCTGCACCTGCTGATCCGGCAACTGTCACCTGTGCATCAGCGCTGCTGAATGCCAGAGTTACTGCAAATAAAATTGCCAGAAATAAGGATTGAATCTTTTTTTTCATTTTTTCCTCCTCTATGTTAATAGAGATTTTTTTAATTAATTAGTGATTTGTGTTTTGGTGATTTTAGAAATATTTTTTTAAATATGATTATGAGCCAGAATGTTTACAAGGGTACTAATTGAAATATGTATGTGTAAAATTTCAATCTTTAGAAAATTTGGGGTGATAAAAAATGTTTGATCAAAAATAAGTCAGATTAATTTAAGAGTCAATTCTATGATGTGGATACCAATATAATCTCTCCCCTGCAAATCAGCCGAATGCTGCAATAAGATTCAGCGGACCAGTTTGCTCCCCGGTTTGTGGATCTGACGAGAAAAATATCCGGATCTCTGTTTCTTGCGTCGCAGAAAGTAATGTAAATGTTACCTCGTCTGGAACCGTTTGTTATATCTGCAGAGATAGAAGGAAATGTAACATCACTCGATGATGTAGGAATGGATGGAGTTAAACCATGAGTAACAATCATATCCTTTCCGATTGGACGGATGTGTTTATTTGTATTGAAATTTTTGAGGATGATAAGTTAAAAAATTAGAAAGATGCAGATTCAATTAATTTAATTTTAACTGACAATTATAAACAATAAAAAACCCGGACAATTTTCATCATCCGGGTTTTAAGTTCCTGATATGCTTCTTTTCAGAAGTACATCAATTTATTTCTGAGATTTATTTACTGCTGTTTACTTTGCTGTCGTTAGTATTTGTACTGTGCGGAAAGCCTGCAGGTGAACAAGGTCCTGCTCCGAAGTATCCTACTGTTGCATTGTTGTCTGCATATGAAAGATCGCTTGAATCTACAAATCCGTCACAGTTAAGGTCTGTCGGATTGCCGCTGATACTTCCCGGAACTCCGCTGATAGCGTCATTGTCTATATCAGCAAGATCCGTACCGTCAACTGCGTCGTCCTGATTTACATCACCTGAGATCATGCTCCATACTCCGCCTACATTGATCAGGTTTGTGTTACCGAATACCTGACTTAGTCCTGTTGTGAAGTTGTAGCTTATTGCTGAAGCTGTGAATGTTGATAGTGCACTGCTCCAGATAACAAGTGAATTCTCATTTGTTACTTTTATCCAGCATGTTGTTGCATTTGAAATTGTTGTATAAGGTATTGCAACAGTATATGCTCCCCGGACCTGTAAGCAATTGTCTGTGAGGCAATAAGACCGCATCCGCTGGTGTATAAAGCTACTGTTATGTTGTTGGAAGGACATGCTTCCAGAGCTATTGTAAGATTTACTACATAAGTTCCCTGGAATTCATCCGCTCCGATATCAGGAGTTGTTGCGCTTCTTACATTCGGTGCATCGTAGTCATCTGTAACGCCTGTTCCCAATCCTCCGTTGTTATTCAGTATGGAGTTTGTTGCAAGACTTACATGAAGATTAGTATTGGTTTGATACTGAGGATTGCCTGAAACGCTGTTTGCATCCTGAGCTGTCGCTGTCTGCCATGCTCCTAAATTAAGTGAACCGGCAGCGGCAATTTGTCCTATGTAAGCAACACCTGATCCTGTAGGACTTACATAATAATTATTGTTATTTATTGTTGAAAACTGAGTGTTGTCAGTTACTGCATATACACCAACTGTTCCGTATCCTGTTGCTGCCAGTAATCCCTGACTGTTTGCGATACTGTTGTTTCTGATATCAGCGACTGAACCTGCTCCGAGATATATTCCCATTGACATAGAGCTGGTTTGATTCAAAGTATTTCCGTACATGTTAATTGAATTGTAATATACTTTAACGCCTGTTTGTGTTCCTGTAATTACAATTCCGATTGGGTTGTCAGTAGGAATGGAAGTATAATTCCAGCCGTCTCCCGACATATTTGCATACATATTATTTACAACTGTATTGTTACATCCTGTAACACCTGATGAAATATATGATCCGTGACCGCCATATCCGCCGGTTCCTGTGTAAACAAGATCATGTATGTTGTTTGCCGCAATTGTACTGTTGACAGTTCCTGTTGCAAACCATACACCTTTATCGTCTTCAGCTGAAGTTCCGTCAAAATTTCCTATATCATTTTTTGTTACAAGTGCACCATCTGCACCCTGAACATAAATACCAACCAATCTTACACTGTTGGCACCTGTTGAATTGATTGTATTACTTCTGTAAACACATCCGTTTCCGTTTCCTGCTGCTGTAGCATAGAATGAATAAATGCCGATATATGCTTTTTGAACATTATTATTCTGGATAGTGAAATTAGTGAAATATCCGCCGGCAGTAGTCACTGCTCCGTCAGTAAGAACAATAGCGGAAGATGTATTTACTCCGTTAATTACATTACAGTTTATGATTCCGGAAGCATTCATAGTTGTGGTTCCTGTAGATCCGAACCAGACTGCTATCGGTGCAGTTATACTAGTATTTTCAATTGTCAGATCTCTTGTTGTTCCGTTTACAGTGTTTGAACCGTCAATTGTAGCGTAGCTTGACAATACCTTTATTGCTGCAGTGCTTGCTGATGCTCCGCTGATAGACGATGTAACTCCTGTATTTGGTTTTAATGTAAATGTATTGGTAGCAGAAGCTCCTGTTATATCATTAATTATTATTGGATAAGTTTCTGACGGATAAGTAGCATCGAGTAATAAGAATCTTACTGCTCCGCTGATGCCTCTTAAATTAAGGTCATTAACAGCTGCTGTAACTGTTCCGTAAACGCCAACACCTGCATCAACCGGAAGTCCCGGATTCTCTGATCTCTTTGAATAAAGAGGTCCGGTGTATTCTCTTCCGTTTTCCATAGGTACAAAAGAAACTTCTTCAACTTCTTTCATAACCATTTTTCCTTTTGTGCTGCTTAATGAAGTTGAAACCGGTGCATCTGTAGATTTTACATTATCTGTATTTTCATCGGCAACAAAAACTTCTTTCATAACTTTCTTTACAACTCTTTCCATTGTAATGTTCTTTCCTAAAGCTCTGTTTAACAATGCAACGCCGATTGTATAATCACCTGAAAGCGGAGCTCCGACGATAGTGTATTGTCTGATAGATCCGGTTATAGGGAATGCTGCTGCTGTTAATGCAACGCTTGAAGGAGTAGCAGCAAAAGTACCTGAGTTAATTCCAACTAATGGTGTACCTGACAGATCCTGTGCAACTACGAAATACTGAATCACGTCTCCTGCCGAGACACCTCCAATAAGTGAATTATCAATCAGGAAATCATATGTACCTGTTGATTGCTGATTTTGCCATCCTGTTACAGTATTTGGATCAGTAGATTTTTTGTAATAGATCCTTGGCTTAAAAGTAGTATTATTTACGCCGTCTGCATCTGTGATTGTAACTCCATTCAGATTTCTATTGGATGTAGATGTTGTATTTCCTAATGCAGTATATGTTATTGCAGGAGGAAGATTATTTATTCCGTCAAATTCGTCAGCTCCGATATCCGGGGCTGATGCGCCGCCATAAATAGATCCTGCCGGACCCGGTCTTACATCAGGAGTCGGCTGATCATAGTCGGTAGTTACACCTGTAGTTACCTGACTTACACCACCTGATTCAAGCGGTGAAGCTAAACCAGTAGGAATATGGAAATCAGTATCACTTGTGAATGGTGCGAATGTTGTAGCTGTATTTCCCTGTGAAGCATTGTCATTTGTTCCCGCTACGTTTAATGTACCGGTATAAACTTTCAAAGCTGCAAGTGTAAGATAAGTCGGAGCTGAAGCTGTAGTTCCTGCTTGTCCGATTCCCTGTGTTGTTGCATCTGTACCGCAATAATAAGCATTGTTATTAATTGTCAGATTCATAGCGCTTGTACCTGCGGAAGGAAGATAAACTCCAACGTGAGCTACAGTTCCTGCCGTGCCGCCGCTTAATCTGTTCATGAAAGCATTATTATAAACAGTAATACCTGTCTGACCCGTACCGACTATACAGAATGCTGAAGTTAAAATGCTTCCAGCCGCTGTTCCGAATAATGATCCGTACAAGTTTACGGAGTTATGATAAACTTTATGATTTGTACCTGCATTACATCTTATTCCGTGTACTCCGAAAGTTGTGCTGAAAGCAGCCCCTCCGGTCATGTCCATTTTTACATCGCTTACAGTATTATTCTTTACGGTAACGGCTGTTCCTCCGAAAATAATACCGCTTGCGCCCCATGTTCCCGTGCTTCTGTTATAAACTGTAGTGATTCTGTTAAGTTCTATTGTAGCGGATGTAACAGTACCTGTAGCATCAATTCCCGCTGTTCCGCTGGAAGTACCCATTTCCTGAGTGTTGTTAATTATATTTTTACTTATTGTATAAGTTCCTGTAGCTGATGAAACTAAAATTCCTTTAGCGGCACCTGATGTACCGTTTGAAGTCATGTTGTTTATTGTATTGCTGCTGATCGTAACTGATGTTCCGATAGCGGCTGCAAGTTCAATTCCTGATGTTGTTGTCGCAACATAGGACATGACGTTCTTAATTGCATTACCTGTTACGGTAACTGCCGCTGTTCCGGCCAGATAAATTCCCTTTGTGTAAACTGTTGAAGTCGGGGAAGTATAAGGCGGCGTGGCAGGTGTCGGAGTTGTTAACTGATCACCGACTGAATTGTTTGTTACTGTTACGCCTGTTGAGACTGTTGCTGCTGCGCCGTTGAATACTATTCCTCTTGCGCAGGAAATGACAGCGTTATTATCTACTAAGAAAGAATTTACTGTAGATCCGGAAGGAGCTGTGTTTGATGTAACGGAGGTAATTGCAGTAGGTGTTAGTCCTGCTCCTGCTCCAACATAAATTCCGAATGTTGTGTTTTCACTGCCTGTAGTGCTTGTAGCTGTTGAAATCATTCTTCCTACTGCGCTACCTGTAATAAGGCAATTTTTTACTGTGTTGTTATCAGCTGAAGTAAATGTTGCTGTCGCAGAAGTCATAATCCTTACTACTGAAGTGTATGTAGTTGTAGCAGCGGCTAAATTCTGAATAGTAAGGTTTCTGTTTATGCCGCCTGTGTTTGGATTATCACCGTCTATAGTGACATTGTCTGCTGCGTTTAATTCTATAACGCCTCTTCCGAGAACTGTAGTAGCATTGATAGATACACCGTCTGCAGTTGGTCTGATCAGAACGGATGTATAGTTCGCTGCACCGACACCTGTGCTGTTAAGAATTGCTGGAGCTGCAGGGTCAGTATAAGTTCCTGCACCTGTGATGTTAATTGTTATTGCACCTGTGTGTGTACCTAAATTGATTGCATCAAATGCTAATTTTAAATTGGCATAAGTAGTTGTGCCTCCGGCAACGACATCCACCTGTGCATTAGCAAAATTACCCGCTAAGATGAAGACAAACAAAAATGCTGTCAACATTAACTGAATCTTTTTTTTCATTTTTTCCTCCTCTATAATTAATAGAGATTTTTTTAGTTAATTAGTGATTTGTGTTTTGGTGCTTTTGGAAATAATTTTTTTATAAATGATTATTGCAAAGGAATGTTTACATAGGGACCAATTGAAATATGTAAGTGTAAAATTTCAATCTTCAGAAAAGTTTGGAGTGTTAAAATTGTTTAGTCAAAAATAAGTCAGATTATTTTAAGAGTCAATTCTATGATTTTGATATCTAAAAAAAGAAAATTAAATTAACTTATTTTTCTTTATTCAGAGAATCAAGTTTCCTTTTTGCATTCTCATCGGATGGGTTTAACAGCAGTATCTTTCTTATATATTCTAAAGCTTTTTCCCTGTTATCTGCTTTCAGATAAAATGCAGACAGTCCGTTAAGTGCGTTAATATTTTTGGGATCTGTTGAAATGGATTCAAGGAAATATTTTTCTTCCATCTGCGGATTCTTCAATTCCGAATAACACATTGCAATGTTATTGAGAAAGCCGGATTTTGAAGATGCATCGGGACTGAGTCTGATAAGTTCTTTCAAATCATTAACTGCATCTTCGTATTTCTTCTCTGAATATAATTTATAAGATCTTTTCTGCAATGTTGCTAACTTAGTATTTAATGCTTCATCGTTGCCGAATGCACCCGGAAGCATACTTGTTCCGGTACTTTCTCCGGACTTTAATGTTTGAAGCAGTGCAGACGACCCTTTATAGTCAGGAACTACATTCTGCAGTTTCTCAAGCATCAAAATGGCATCTTCTTTTTTTTCCTGCATATTGTAAACTGTCGCAAGCTGAAAATATCCGTCAGGCGCAAGAGAATCTATTGAAATTCCTTTTTTAAATTTTACTTCGGCAGAATCAAGACTTCCTCTGATAAGATAAATTAGACCTAAATTGTGATGAGCAAGCACGTTATTATCACGAATCTCAATTGCTTTTTTATATAATTTTGAAGCTTCATCGTACTTTTTCTGATTTGCAAGAATATTTCCTGAATTTACAAGAAGAACAGTCCCGTTTACATTGTTTCCTGTCATATACAAAGTATTGTTATCCTTCCATTGTTCATTTCTGACATAAGTAAGATATGAAAGTGAAATTACAATTATTGTTAATCCGAATATGAGAATCGTAAAATCTCTCTTTGCGCTTCCGAGAAGTGAAATATGACATATCAGAAGTACAAGACAGAATGATACCATATAAAGGAACCTTTCCGCCATCAGATTCATTGAAGGAATGAAATTCATCACAGGAAGAAGTGTGATCAGAAAAAATGCTATGCAGAAAGATACAATGCTGTCTTTTTTATAAAAAATATAACTCAGATAAATCAGTACAATTATGAATGCCGCTGAGAGTAATACTTCAGAATCAATTAAAGACTTTGCATCCGCTATAACTCCGTTGTAATGATAAAGAAGCTGAAACGGCGCAAACAGAAGTCTGAAATATACAGGAATTGTTTTGATCATTGTTCCGATCGTGACAGTAAAATCTTTTCCGAAAAAATAAAGATAACTTTCCCTTTCCGGGATATCCATTAACAGATAATATCTGAGCAATAGATAAATAAGAGTTATTCCGGCAAACGATGCATATACGTAAATGTGTTTTTTTATGTAATCAAAGTCCTTCTTTCTGTAAATAAAATCATAAGCCAATATAATAAGAGGCATTGTTACGATCATTTCCTTTGTAAGAAGTCCGAGCGAATAAAAGAACAGTGACATTATAAGATAAATGGTTCTGTTTCCTTTTACTGTCTGAAGCGAGTGTTCTTTGGATTCAAACCTCAGCTCTTTTGTGTATTCAATATAAAAAAGAAATGACGCGAAGAAAAACATTGTAACCATTGAATCAGTCCTGCCGCTAATCCAGCTTACCGCTTCAGTATGAACGGGATGAACTGCAAATATGAGTGTCGAAAATAATGCAAATAAATTTCTGTATTTGTATCTCCAGAAAAGCATAGAGAGAATTTTATACAGCAGCAGACAGGATAAAATGTGTATTATGATATTGGTAAGATGAAATCCGTATGGATTCAAACCCCAGATGGAAAAATCAACTGCATAAGAAGTAGAAACAATTGGTCTGTAATATCTTCCGATAACTTTATGAAATCCGTCTTCCGCTGTGAAAAATTTCGGAATGTTATCCGTGCTTGTGATAGACTGATTATTCTGTATTACGCTTTCATCGTCAAAAACAAATTCGTTTGAAAGCGAATTGTAGTAGACAAGAAATGTAACAAGTATTATTGCAAGATAACTGTAGACAGATTTCAAATGAATCTATTTATTAAAATTTATTTCTTTTTGCAAAAAGTTTAGTAATGCAAAATATACAATATTATCAAAAAATGCAGTGTATGATTAAGTTATTAACCAGAACTCTCTATAACGACAAAATTTTCTGGAGAGAATTTCTCGCAGATGACCGCAGAATTTTCACGCAGATATTCGCAGAAACAAGATTTAAAAAGATTATTTGCGTAAATCTGCGAATTTTTTCTTCGAATATCTGCGAGAAATATTTTTGTCGTGTGCCAACACCGGGACTTTTCACATCCGTCCAAAACGTTGTGTATTTATTCACGAAACTAAAACTGTGTTTTAAATCTATTGTATTGTTTCTCACAGATTACATAAATTATCACTGATCAGACTCTGTTTAATTCTTTCGGTTTTTGAACACTCAGGTAAGTATAACTGATCTGTGAAAAAATCTGTGTCATCTGTGAGAGAAAAGCATTGGTTTGTTTTTAAATGTTAATTTGATTGTGTTAAAAATGTTTTGCACATCAATGATAATATCTTACTTGTAACGGATTAGAATACTCTCCATATCCAATCAATATGATTTTGCAAATTATTAATTACTCAGGTTAACCGCTTTAATCATTTAAGGTTATTTTTAATATGTAATATAAAATTTGTGTCAATTAGTGAAATTAGTGGGCTATCTATTATTTTCATTCTTAAAGAGGTCGACCTGGCAGGATTAACAAATAATTACAGCGAACTAAATTCTCCTGTTGACTTTTGAAATTATTTGTCATAAATTTGCATAAGAGCTTATATAATTTATTATTAATAACTCATTTTAAATTTAATTTTATGAATATTATCAGACAAATAGGTTACATAGCGCTTGGGACAAGGTTCAGGATTATAACCGACCGCTTAATGCAGGATGCAGATAAAGTATATAAAAAACTTGGTATTGATTTCGAGCCCCGCTGGTTCACAGTGTTTTATCTTATAAATCAAAAACGCGGTATCTCAATAACCGAACTCGCTGAGCAGCTCGGATATTCTCAGCCGGCGATTACTCAAATCGTTAATCCGCTTATCAGAAAAAAGATTATTAAAGCTGTAAGAAGCAAGGAAGATTCCAGAAAAAAAGTTATCACGATTACGCAGAAGGGAGAGGATCTTTTACTTAAACTGATCCCTGTCTGGCAGGATATTGAATCAGCAGTAAAGGACCTTTCTTTATCTACAGGGTTTGATATTTTGTTTGTACTGAATAAACTGGAATCAGAACTCGACAAAACAAACATCTATTCACGTGTAATGGAAAAGATCAAGTACAGACAGCTCAGCGAAGTAAAGATAATTGAATTTGATCCCGCACACAGGGATACTTTCCGGGATCTTAATTTCGAATGGCTGTCAAAGTTTTTCAAAATTGAAGACAAAGACAGAAAGCAACTTGAAAATCCTGAAGAGGAAATCATTAGTAAAGGAGGTTACATACTATTTGCACAGTATGAAAATGAAATTGCGGGAACAGTTGCGCTTATCAAACATAATGAAAAAACATACGAACTTGCTAAAATGGCAGTCACGGAAAAATTTCAGGGTAAACAGATCGGAAAATCTCTTGCCATTGCTGCTATTGACAAAGTAAAATCACTTGATGCGGATAATCTTTATCTTGAAACAAGTTCAAAATTAACAACAGCATTAAGTCTGTATAAAAATCTGGGATTCGCGGAAGTTGAGAATAAAGTGCCGTCTGAATACAACAGAGCTACATTAAGAATGGAATTAAATCTTAAAGATATCAGACAAATTTCTAAATTTTAAAAATTTAATTATGCATTACTCAGATAAAATAAAAAAGCCGGAATATAATTTTTTCATGATACTCCTGAAAGCTGCATTTATCGCGGCTATGCTTTTTAAATTTATTCAGTGATTTGAAAAAATATCTTAAATGAGAATAACTTTAGCTGATTTATACAGAATTATCCTAGGAAAAATTATTAATTAAAATCATAAACCATAAATGAACGAGAAAACTTTTTTAAAACTAAACGTGAAACTTCTTTTCGTCTGCGCTTTAACTTTAACACTGACTTCAGGTCTTAAGAGCCAGACAAACAGCGGGAGTAACAAATCATTAACCATGACGGAAAAAATATCAGCGGTAAATTCAATTTCAAAATTATTGTATGACAATTACATTTTCCCGGAAGTATCAAAGGAAATGGAAAAGCGCATTAAATCAAGAATGGACAATAAGGAGTATGACAACATTACTGATCCTGTTAAATTTGCGGAAGAACTTACGGCTGACCTTCAGTCAGTAAGCAAAGACAAGCATATTCAAGTCAGGTTTGATCCCGAACAGATCAAAAGAATGAGGGAAAATGATGATCAGGGAGAAGATGAGGTTTCACCTGAATTCATTCAGATGCTTAAGTCAGAAAATTACGGATTCAGAAAAGTTGAAAGACTTAGCGGGAATATCGGATACATTGATCTTCGTAATTTCGGTTCGGGTGAACTTATTAAGGACAAAGTTGCATCCGTAATGAGTTTTGTGGAAGACTGCAATGCTCTGATCTTTGATATGAGATTTAACGGAGGAGGCGATCCATCGGGAATTCAGGTAATCACAAGTTATCTTTTCGGAGAAGAGCCGGTACATCTTAATGATCTTTATTTCAGACCAAAGGATACAACTGAGCAGTACTGGACATTTAAGGATATAAAAGGAAAAAGAATGCCGGATGTTCCTGTATATATTCTCACAAGCAGTTTTACTTTTTCAGGAGCGGAAGAGTTCACTTATAATCTAAAAAATCTGAAACGCGCAACAGTCATAGGCGAAACTACCGGAGGCGGAGCTCATCCGGGAGGAGTAAACATTGCAGATGATAATTTTGCAGTGTTCGTTCCTGTAGGACGTGCAATAAATCCAATTACAAAAACCAACTGGGAAGGAACGGGAGTAACGCCCGACGTGGAAATCAGCAGCACAAAAGCACTGACAAAAGCTCATATCCTTGCTCTTGAAAAAATCAGCAGCAGATCGAATGAAGAAAAGGAAAAACGGAATTCCGGATGGTTGATTGAATCACTGAATGCAAGTATGAATGACATTGATATTAACTCAGATCAGTTGAAAAATTATTCGGGAAATTACGGAGAAAGAAAGATCTTTTATGAGAACGGAGTTTTGTATTATCAGAGAAGCGGAAGGCAAAAGTTCGAATTAACCCCAATGAGCGAAGATACTTTTATGTTTAAGGAAATTGAATTTTTCAGGATACGGTTTGAGAAAGACTCATCAGGAAAAGTTACAGGTCTCACGGGTTTATATGATGACGGTAAAACTGACAATTCCCCCAGAAGTGAATAGAAATTTTATCTGAATACTAAAAATTTCTCTTTTTTTAGATGCATTTTAAGATTCCGGTGATATTTATTGCCGGAATCTTATCTTTTCTGCGTTTTCACACTCCATTATTTAGATGTCACACTCCACTTATTTCGATGTCATTTCAGTTTTTCCGATGTCAATCTCCAAAATTTCAAAATAAAATACAGAGTCTGTCTCAAAACTCTCCTCTTTCCCAAGCCCCCAGACTGTCCGAAAACAAAAGAATAACCTCGAAGTCTCTAAGACTCAAAGTTTAAAACTTTCAAAACAAGATTCTTTAATTCTTTGAGTCTTTAAGTCTTCGAGGCAAAATTACGTTTTCGGACAGTCTGCCCAGCTTGGGAATGTCGAGTATTGACTTGCCAAGCTGCTCGCTCGTCTTGCGGAGCAGGCCTCGCGGCTCGGGGGCTTAGTATAAAATTATAACTTTGATGCGATTACGATCGGAGTTTTTATATTATCAACTGTACCACCTGCATCATCCACTGCTTCTATCAGCAGAATATAAATTCCTACTCTGAGCTTCTGATTTGAATCGTCAAATCCGTTGAAGATTATTGTACCTTCGCTTCCTGTAACAGAATTATTTGCAAGAGTTTTTACGAGTCTACCTTTTATATCATAAACTTTCACTCTCATCTGCGCAAAAGGAACATTAAGCTTATATTTTATCAGCGCAAAATCTTCATAACCGTCTCCGTCAGGTGAAAAAGGATTTGGAGAAATTGTTACCGTAGAAGAAGAAACAATATTCTGAGTGTAAATACTGTTGACCAGACCTGGAGTCCCTCCGACCGGCTTTGCGCACGAGCTCCAGTTACTTCTGTCATTTGAAGCGAATCCGGGATTTATTCTCTCAAGGGATATTCCCTTTGTATCGGGAAGATTCGGATTATTCCAGTCTGGATCATAAGTTACGGCATCTATAGTATTATTCAGACTGTCTGTGACAGTTATGGTTTCTCCTGTGTTTGTAAGACTCATGCTGCTGGAAAATTTTATATACTGATTTGACTGCAGATTCCTTAAATATCCGAAATTGTTTAATATAGATGTATCATGCGCCAGTATAAAATAATCTCCGGGATTCATTACAAGATCAGTTGAGGAAAGTGTAATTGTAGTTGAGGACTCTTTATATTTCCAGTTCTTAAGATTAACAGTTTGTCCGCTTGCATTATAAATTTCAATCCATTCTGATTCATTTGTCAGAGGGTCATACATTATTTCATTTATGACTATGCCGCCAGTTCCGCTGCCAGAACTGCTGACATACACCTGTTTAATTATTTTATTATTCAGCGTATCATTATCTTCTGTGTAAATTACTTTTGCAATGTACTGCTTCAGTCCCGTATCAATGTCTGAAATTGAATAATCATAAATTAAAGAATCATTTGAAACAAGAGAAGCATAAGGTTTGGATGTGATTAATTCATTATTCTGAGCGATACTGTCAAAATTCACATCGTTATAAAGATTCAATGAGAAATTATTTGCAGTGTTGATGCCGGTATTTTTTATTACAAAGTTCATATCAAGAGGCTGCCCTGCAACAGGGAAAAGAGGTGTAATAGTAAATGATTTTAACAACAGATCATAAGGTTTCGGAGTAAGGGAATTTTGCCTGTTGGGAGTTGCGAAATTAGGATCAATGGATGTACCCCAGTTCGCCTGATTATTTGTCGGACCGGTCGGAATTCTTTTTTCAAGAGAATAACCGCCGGAAGAGCCGCCCCAGGAGTTAGTGTAAGTTAAGGAATCAACAGTTGATCCTGTTGAATTGTAAACTACCAGATTCTCATTGCCTGAATTATTCAATGCATTCCATCCTACTGACTGTACTAGTATTCCGGATATCCCCGGAAAAACAGTCCTTACATTTGCCGTATCTTCACAGACAAGAACAAAAGAGTTTGCAGGAATTTCAACTGATGATGTTGTAATTGTCCTGATCGGATTACTAGTGGCAGCATCTCTCCATTTCCAGTTCTGAATATTGACCGGGACAGCTCCTGAATTATACAATTCATACCATTCTTTATTCGGAGAAACGGGACCGTACATTATTTCATTTATAAATACCTGAGACCTGATCTCAGAAACTGAAATTATCATAAACAAAACAAAAACAAAAAATTTTAACTTTGACATAATTATTTTTTAATTTATAGTATTAGTTAAACCCGTTCTGATCATCATTACAGCGATAGCAGCAAGGAATAGCGAAGCTACTTTTGCAAACGCCTTTGATCCTGCTTCACCCATTATTTTTTTAATGAAGCCGGCATTTGCAAGACACAGATACATAATAATCAGATTTATAAGCAAAGAAATTACAGTTATATAAATTCCGAATGCATCCCTGCTGATAAGGATAGTAGTCAGTACCGCAGGTCCGGCTATGAGAGGAATTCCTATCGGTACAACCCCGATGTCTTCCTGTTTAACGCCCCGAATTCTTGATTCATAAAATAGCAGATCGCTGATTGAAATGATAAGAAGAATTAGTCCTCCTGCAATTCTGAAATCATTTACAGTAATACCCAGAAATTTAATCACTGCATTACCTATGAATAAAAATAAAACGCAAATTATAAATGCGGTCATAGTAGCGTTCAGAACAAGTTTCTTTTTTTCATGATCGCTGATTCCTGATGTCAGTCCAAGATACATAGGGACTATTCCAACCGCATCGAATGCGACAAGCAAGGGAATAAAAGCAAGAAGTATAATTTCAAAATCCATTGAACGGAATTAATATTTTATTCAATTTAATATTAATAAAAAATTTTAACAATCATATAAGATGTTTAAGAAAAGATTTTGCATAACCTGTTATTTTTCAAAGAGTTTATTTTTAATGGTTTCATTACTCGTTTACTGCTGTTCGCTTCATGCAGAAGAGTATAAAATTCCGAAATATGCTATCGCAGTCATAAATACACCAGTCCTGAATACAGATGATTTCGAATCTGTTTTCGGCGGCAGAGGAGGAAAAAGCGTAAAGACTGATAATAAAGGTCTTATAAGGGAGATGGAGTTCATAGCATTGCCTAATACAGTATTTGAAGTTCTCGACGAGACAGTGAAAGCAGATCACAGCATTTACAGAATACGAACAGATGATTATCCTTATAATTCTGCCGGTCTTTTCATTGACAGCAGATTTGTAAAAACTCTTGATACGCTTCCTGAAAACAGAGTTAAGATTATTCCTTCAAGAGAAGAAATTATTTCAGCGATGAATTCTCTGGAAGGATATCAGTATATGTGGGGAGGAAATTGCGGGGACGGCATTGAACAGTTACTTGAATTTTATAAACCTTCAGATGAAATAAGCAACAGCACAAGAGATAACTGGATGCTGAAAGGAGTTGACTGTTCGGGTCTGATCTATCAGACGACAAACGGCTCGACTCCGAGAAACACTTCATCTCTTATAACTTACGGCGAAGGAGTAGATATTGCAGGAATGAATGCCGGGCAGATAGCCGAATTGCTACAACCGCTTGATCTGATAGTCTGGAGCGGACATGTGATAATAGTCATTGATCAGAATACTGTCATAGAAAGCACACCGGATCAGGGTGTTCACAAAAGTAATCTTTTATTAAGATTAAAAAGCATATTAAAAGAAAGAACCCCGGTCAATGACTGGGGCTCTTCTGATAGAAAAAGATTTGTTGTGAGAAGATGGAACTGAATCAATTATGAATTATGAATTATGAATTATGAATTATGAATTATGAATTATGAATTATGAATTATGAATTATGAATTATGAATTATGAATTATGAATTATGAATTATGAATTATGAATTATGAATTATGAAAAAAATTTTAAAATTTCTTAATTTTTAAAGTGCAATACTGCTAACTGCTAATTGTCTAACTGCTAACTGTTTATTTCCTGTCTCCGAATATTCTCATTAAAAACATAAACATATTAATGAAATCAAGATACAGCATCAGCGATCCGAATACGGCGCTTTTCTTTCCCTGCTCAGTATCTACATCGGTTGACTGACTCATCCTTTTAATTTTTTGAGTATCATAAGCTGTTAATCCTACGAAGATTATAACTCCTGCATAACTGATTATATAATTCATCATAGTACTCTTCAAAAATATGTTTACTACGGATGCAATGATCAGACCAATTAATGCCATGAAGAAAAACGTTCCGAATTTTGAAAGATCCATTTTTGTAAGATATCCGAAAGCGCTTACCGCACCGAACATTCCTGCGCAGATAAAAAATGTTGATGCTATTGAAGTGCCGGTATAAACTAAAAATATTGCTGACATTGTAATACCTGTCAGGGCAGAATAAAGAAAAAACCCTCCTATTGCCACACCTGCAGGGATTTTATTGATTGCGAAAGTTAATCCCATTACAACAGCAAGCTGAAGAATTACAATACCGATTAACAGGAATGAATTAGTATAAAGTGTTTCTACAAAACTTGATTTTGAAATTCCATAAGCTATGACTCCGGTGATAGCAAGTCCCATTGCCATCCAGTTATAGACATTTAAAAGGAACTTACGTGTTGTCGCTGTTGAAAATGATGATTCAACCGCTCCTGTATAATTCTGAGTTTGATTCATATAAATTAATTTAGTTAGATTTAGTTTGGTTTAAATAGGTTTAGTTAATGCAATTTAGAATATATTTTGAAACTATAAAATTCCTAAAGTTAAAGATTAATCCAATGCTTTCATACCCATAGCTTCCCACTCTTCTTTCGAAGGACCGTAAATTCCCGTTACTTTCAGACCGGCTTGTCTCATAAGAACGGTCATCTGACCTCTGTGATGCGCCTGATGAAGTATAAGTGCGGAGAGTGTCATTCCTTTTTTCCACGTTTCGCCGTACATACTATCTTCAGTTTCCAGAGATTCATCTGTCCAGTTTTTCTTTAACTGATCAGTCAGAGAATCCGATGCTGTTTTAAAAGCTTTATTTATTTCAACTGCTGATACCGGAACTACCGAATCAGCAGCCGGTCCATCAATATTCAATCCGGTACTGCCAAGCATTTCAGGTATGGTCTGTACTATGTGCCAGGCGATGAATCCCAGTGATCTACCGTCAGGAGTGATCTTCTGATTCAAAGATTCATCAGTTAAATATTCAAAAAGTTTTATGGTCGAACCGCTTTCGTATTTCCAGTCTTTCTGAAATTGATCTATTGATGTGTACATAGTTATTATTGAATTAAATTATGAATTAAATTATGAATTAAATTATGAATTAAATTATGAATTAAATTATGAATTAAATTATGAATTAAATGTACTAAATATTTCTATATAAAAATTAAATTTTTAAAACCTCCGCACTCCACACACTCAACACACTCTACACACTCTACACACTCAACACACTCTACACACTCCACACACTCCATACACTCCACACACTCAACACACTTACTTCAATCCGTAATTCGGAGCTTCCTTAGTTATCTTTACATCATGCGGATGTGATTCTTTCAAACCTGCATTTGTTATTTTGACAAACTGTGTTTTAGTTTTCATTTCATGAATATTTTTCGCACCGCAGTAACCCATAGCCGCTCTGAGACCGCCGAGGATCTGATAAATTGTATCGCTTACATTTCCTTTATAAGGGACAATTCCCTCTATGCCTTCAGGAACAAGTTTATTCAGATCATCTTCCATATCCTGAAAGTATCTGTCACTGCTGCCTTTTTTCATTGCTTCAATGGAACCCATGCCCCGGTAAACTTTGTAACTTCTTCCTTCATACAAAACTTTTTCTCCGGGAGCTTCTTCAGTACCTGCAAACAATCCTCCGAGCATTACAACATCAGCGCCTCCGGCAATTGCCTTTGCAAAATCTCCGGTTTGCTTCACACCTCCGTCAGATATGACAGGTATCCCGTTTTTAGCTGCGATCTTCGCGCATTCAATAACTGCAGTCATCTGCGGTACGCCAACTCCTGCAATTACACGTGTAGTGCAGATCGAACCCGCACCAATACCAACCTTAATACAATCCGCTCCTGCTTTTATCAGATCAAGAGTTGCTTCTGGCAGTTGCCACATTACCTGCGATCAGATCAACGTTAAACTTATTTTTTATCTTCCTGACCATATTCATTACGCCTTGAGAATGACCGTGCGCGGTGTCTACAACAATTATATCAGCGCCCGAAATTACCAGTTCGCTGACTCTGTCAAGTGTATCCGGAGTGATGCCTACAGCAGCGCCGACTCTGAGTCTGCCAAATTTATCTTTGCATGCAAAAGGGAATTTTTTTCTTTTCTGAATATCTTTAAATGTTATAAGACCTTTTAGTTTTCCCTGTTTATCAACAACGGGCAGTTTTTCAATTTTATATTTCTGCAGAATAACTTCAGCTTTTTCAAGATCCGTTCCAAGCGGAGCTGTAACGAGATTTTCTTTTGTCATAATATCCGAGACAAGCTGAGTCTCATCGGGCTCAAATCGTAAATCACGGTTAGTCAGGATACCAATCAGCATATTTTTTTCATTTACAATTGGGATACCCGAGATTTTATATTTCTGCATAAGAAAAAGCGCATCGGATATTTTCTTATCCGAAGTAAGAGTAATCGGATCAAGAATCATTCCGCTTTCACTTCTCTTAACCTTATCCACTTCAGACGCTTGTTTTCCGGGAGGCATATTCTTGTGTATAATCCCGATACCGCCCTCTCTTGCTACAGCTATTGCCATTTCGCTTTCAGTAACAGTATCCATTGCAGCGGAGAGAACAGGAATATTCATTTCAATATTCTTTGTGAGTCTTGTTCTGAGATCAACTTCTCTCGGAAGTATATTTGATCTGCTAGGTATAAGCAGCACATCGTCAAATGTTATTGCAGTATCTTTTATCTTATCTGTCTTTTCCTGTTTCATTTATTGTAAGGGTTTTGCTTTTAAAAGGTCGCTGTAAAGATTTTCGGGAATTATTTCGCCATCATGTGATCTGACATACATAATATGAAGATGAGTCGGGGATCTTGAAGGATATGCATTCTTGCCCGTTCTGCCTAATATTCCGAGAACAGTTCCCGGTTTAACAAAATCTCCAATATTAACCTTAACATCTTTCAGATGAGCATAATAAAACAGTCCGTTTGTATAATTATCATAGACATAAACAATGTTCCCTCCTCTGATGTCCATCATTGTATTATCCCAGTTCTTGCGAGTCTCTACAACTACTCCTCCGCTCATTGATATTATTTCAACTTCATTGCCTGTTACATCATCAATGCAGTCCTGATTTCTGTCAGCTATAAAAATATCCTGAGCCGGATGACCTCCTGAATTTATTTCAAAGAAATCAAATCCTGAAGTAATGTAACCGCTTCCGCCCGAACCTCCGATGGCGTTTGCATCATATCCTTTTACAGGAAACACCCATTCATCATCTGAATATTTCTTTACTTTTTTTTTCTTAACATTTAATTCCATGTAATCCCAGAGTGCGTTTGTAACTTTATTCATCGAATCAACAGCATTCTGCCTGCTGATATTACCGTCCCTGACTTTTCTCATAAGAGGATACCATTCGTTCACTGCCTCAGATCTGATGACAGAAAATTCCTCATCCGCACTAATCTCATTAATTTTCAGAGACACTGAAAGCAATGAAACATTAATGTTCTTTTTTTTAGGTTTCGTTTTTTTCTTCTTGTCGTCCGCCATTGAGGAATTCACAAGGCACAGACTCAATAAAATCAAAACCGGGTAAATATATTTTTTTGTATTCAAATAATTTTTTCTGGTTTGTTTAAAACGGATTTCTTATTTATCAACGATCTCTATTTCATTTGAAACAATAACTGTTCCATCCGGTTTTAAAGCGCTGACTTTGTATTTGCCGGGTTTTTTAAAATTAACATCATCAAAAAAGACATAATCCATATCTGAGTCTGTATCAAAAGGATAAGTATCAACTGCTTCTCCGCTTTTC
This sequence comes from Ignavibacteria bacterium, assembly GCA_016709315.1. Lineage (GTDB taxonomy): Bacteria > Bacteroidota > Ignavibacteria > Tepidaquicellales > Tepidaquicellaceae > JAEUSI01. The sequence continues at coordinate 243,850 of JADJMZ010000003.1, read as the reverse complement.
AGATCAGTAATATTGATATTAACTTTAGTAACTCCGAGTTTCTTTTTTGAAGGTCTGATATCAACCATAACTGTGAGGCGTCCGGGAGTATATTTGGTACTTTTCCCTTCGCATTCATCAGTACCCGATGTATATTTTTCGCAGAAGTAAAGTTTGTCCGTCTTTGTGTCACTTGTAAGTTCACCGAGTTTCCCGCAACTGATAATCAATGCTGCCAGAATAAATAATGCTGAAACAAATTTAAAGAAGTTTTTGTAATCTGTTTTCATATTTTATTTTTAAGATTAAATATTAAATTTTTTTAAATTTAAAAAAACCGGATTTAATATCCGGGTTTTAAATTAATGGACTAAAGACCTAATTTATCTTTAACTCCCTGTGCCATTCCGGCAATACCTCCGGCAACGTCTTTTCCTGACATCAGTCCTTCGACCTGTTCGGAAATTCCGGCGGGAAGTTTATCTTTCAGGAATCCCATTACCGTTTCAACGGCAGATTTTGCCTGATCGGCTGAGATGCCTGTTTTATCCGCAACCATTTTTATTAATTCATCCACTAAGCTCTCCTTTGATTGAATTTAGAAAAAATTTATGAATTATTTTAAAACCAGCTTGTTTTTTTTCTTCTTGTGCTTCCGCCGATTCCAAGTACTCCAAGCAATCCTCTGGTCAGTTCTCTTGCAACCGTTCGTCCGACCTGTCTGGCGGTAGTGCTTGTAAGAACTTTTTCAACTGTGCTTTTTTCTTCTTTTCCTCCGTTGTTTGCTGCAGAATCTTCTTCTGTTTTAATTCCCTGCTCTGCTGCTTCATTGAGTTTGTTCGTGAGAATTTCATAAGCGCTTTCCCTGTCAATAACTTCATTATATTTCTGAATGATCTTTGACCTTGATACCAGATCATTTATCTCATTATCATTTAAAATATCCATCCTTGAAGCCGGAGCGCAAAGAAGAGTTGCCGACAAAGGAGTTGGATTTCCCTTTTCGCTTAAAACAGTTACAGCGGCTTCACCCGTACCCATTGATGTAAGAAGTTCTTCAATATCATAAAATTCCGAAATAGGATAATTCTGAGCAATAAGTTTGATCTGCTTTCTGTCATTCGCGGTAAAAGCTCTGAGAGAATGCTGGACCTTCATTCCCAGCTGACTCAGTACACTGTCAGGAATGTCAGTCGGATTCTGAGTACAGAAGAATATTCCGACACCTTTTGATCTGATCAGTTTAATTATGGATTCGATCTGCGAGAGAAGTGCTTTTGACGCTTCCTGAAATATCAGATGCGCTTCATCAATAAACATTACAAGCTTTGGAACATCCGTATCTCCTTCTTCGGGAAATGTATTGTAAATTTCCACCAGAAGACAAAGTAAAAAGGTGGAAAAAAGTTTTGGTTTATTCTGAATATCAGTTAATCTGATTATGGATATAACGCCTTTCCCTGTATTGTCAATTCTTAACAGATCTTCAACTTCAAAAGAAGTTTCCCCGAAAAAAAGATCCGCCTGCTGCTGTTCAAGTTCTATTACTTTTCTGAGAATGGTTCCTGTGGATGAAGTGGATATCTTTCCGTACGTAGATTCAATTTCTTTCTTCCCTTCATCAGACATGAACTGAAGCATTTTTTTAAAGTCTTTCAAATCCAGCAAAGGAAGTTTATTGTCATCGCAGTATTTGAAAATTATCGCAACCAGACCGGACTGCGTATCGTTAAGTTCAAGTATTTTAGAAAATAAAACCGGACCGAATTCAGAAACAGTCGCTCTTAATCTTGCTCCTTTTTCATTTGAAATAGAAAGTATCTCGACAGGAAAAGCTGAAGGATTATAAGGAACTCCGATCTTCTGCATTCTTTCATCAATTTTAGGATTTACAGCACCCGGCTGCGCAAGTCCGCTTAGATCACCTTTTATGTCCATCATTAATACCGGAATGGATTTTGAAGACAGACCTTCGGATATAATCTGAAGAGTTTTGGTTTTGCCTGTTCCTGTTGCACCTGCTATGAGCCCGTGCCTGTTCATCGTTTTCAAAGGAAGTCTGACATGGACTCCGGGGAGGTTTTCAGATTTGAAAATTGATCCTCCGAGAAGTATAGAATCTCCTTTGAAAGCATAACCTTCGTTTATTGAATTTATAAACTTTTCTTTATCGTCCATTTAAATCAAATAAGTTAATTATACAAATATAAAAAAAGATTCCGGATTGTTATCATAATAACCAATTAAATAATTTTATAAAATTTAAAAATCTGCGGCAGTATAGATTTAACATTAAGGATTAATATTAAACTGCATGCTTGCCTGCTCTGTCTTATCCGGACCATTCTTTCTGATTCTTTTGGTGTTTCAAAAAATTTACAGAAGGAATGAAATAATTTATAAAATTTAAATAAAACTTTTTGGTCAACAACAGCAACTCTAAAAATAAGTTTTATTACGGGAATAGCATAGTCCAGATACTTTCGTAGCGTATAATTATTTATGCTTGAATGATTTAAATATGCCGCTTATTGTAGAAGTGATTTGTTGCTGGTGGTTATAAATAGATGGAATATTTATTTTATCAGCAGCATTTTCTTAACCTGTCCGAAACTTCCTGCTGTAATTTTATAATAATAAACCCCTGAAGGATAATCTGCCGCATCAAATGTAACTGAATAGTTTCCGGAAGGTTTGTATTCATTTACTAAAGTTTTAATTTCGTTTCCTAGCACGTCATAAACTTTCAAAGATACAAATTCCAATTTCCCGCTTAGCGAGGCAGGAAAAATTCCAAATTCCAAATGCGTTACCGGATTGAAAGGATTAGGATAGTTCTGAGATAAATAATATCCATCGGCAATCTCTGAGCCGGTTCCTGAAATGCCTATAACACCAGTGACATTTTCCTGTATCGCCTGCTGAACGCTTGAGTAAGTGAGTGTCGATTCCGTCTTATAAGCAAAAATTACTATCTTACAGTTTTCCGGAGTCCATTGATTATCTATGACCGTAGTAAAGTTTTTTGTAATTGTTTCATCCGGATTCCAGACATTATTCGAATTAAGATTTTCGCCTTCAGCTCCGTTAACCATATTTCTGACAACATGGTTATGAACATAATCCTGCACATAACCGGGAGGTCCGCATTGCGAATAAAAATTCTGCTGATAAATAAGATTGTTTTCAGTGATAACTGCATTGAATTTATACTGACCTGTTAACATTTCAGCCGCTGAGAAATTAACACTGACTGTTAGTTCTCTCGTTGTCTCATTGTAAGACTTTGAAGCAATTGAGATACTTAAAACAGATTCCGGAGAAGTAGAATATCTGTTCTGAACATTTGAGATCCATTGAGGGTAATTGGAATTTACAGCAAGTATAGTTCTGTCAATATCGGCTGTAGGCGTTGCAACTAATCCAAGAAGTCCTGTGATATTATTTCCGTTGAAGTTTCTCCAGGGATCATTGCTAAAAGCGTGATAAGCCAGAATAATTGTCTGAGGATACTGAGTTTGAATAGTGTTAAGAGTCTGATGCCCGCAGGGACAATTGCCGCACCATGTACCGGTGACATACTCAATGAGAACATTTCTCGGTGAGCAAAATGAAGCTGATACTGAATTAAAAAGAATTAAAACAACTGCTGAGAAAAAATATTTCTTCATTGAATGGATTTTTAATTATAAAAGATTCCGCCTTTTTGAGAATAGTTGTTTCATATATTTTCTTTATCATTGTAAATGAAAAGTATAATCAAATCTTTTATTTAAAAAATTCCTTTCTGATAAAAGATTTTGTAATTTTTTCCAAAATCATAATCATTAAATTTTATACGCTGTTGACTGAAATAAAAAAGGCGGATATCAAATCCGCCTTAACAAAACTATATTTCCGAAAAATATATTTCTTTTATTTCAGAAGCATCATTTTTCTGATCTCAGTAAATTCATTAGATTCTATTCTGTAATAATAAATTCCGCTTGATAATGCACCATAATCTTTTTCATTGAAATCAACCTGATAATTTCCGGCTGTTTTAAATTCATTTATTAGAGTAGCGACTTCTTTACCTAACATATCATAAACCTTTATTTTAACATTACCGCTCTTTGGCAATGAAAAATTAATCACAGTTGATGGATTAAAAGGATTGGGATAATTTTGTTTCAGACTGTACTCTGCCGGAATTTCAGTTCCAAGCTGTGTAATACCGATCGTAGTTGTCCATCTTGCAGTTTCAACCATTACATTACCGATATTCAAATTAACAGCTGTATCGTTACCTGAGCTGTCAGGGCTGGTGTATGAGTTCGCTCCGCCTCCTGTCCATCCTCTGAAATAATAGATCGTTCCTCCGTTGTTTACAATTCTGGAAGTCACACCGAAAGTAGCTGTAGTAGCTGAATCATAGAATACATTTCCGCCGAAAGTAGTACCCTGTGAAGAGGCAACCGTAAGTTTATATTTAATCTTATAAAATGCAGTAAGACTAAGACTGTTGTTTAAAGTAACTGAGTGAGTAGTATCGCCTCCGTCTGACCAGTTTTTATATTCGTATTGAGTAGCTCCGATAATTCTGGGACTGACTGCCTGAACAGTTACATTTGTTCCAAGCGGAAAAATTATTTGCTGCGGCTGATTGTAAGAAACACCATTCACTTTAAATTCAGCTATACCGGGTCTGTTCGTTCCGATAGAAAGCTGTGCTGAGTTAACGAGTAAAGTGACTTTTCTTATATGAACAGGTGGTCCGTCTGTACCTTTACCGGTTACATTCATTGCGTAAGATCTTGAAGGAACTGCTCCGTTAGTTTTTACAACAAGGATAACAGAATCAGGAAATGCAGTTATCGTATCTTTACCGTTTTGAAATGAAAAATTTATTGTGCCTGAAGTTGGTAATGAATCAAGGGCTGCTGAAAATCTTACTCTTTGCGAGAAAGGACCGTTGACAGCAGGAATTTTAATTCCGAGTTTTACACTGTCATTGTTTCCGACGCTTATTGTATTTGAATTAACAGTCATTGCAAAGTCGGGATAATATCCTGTATAACTTCCAAGATTATTTGCTCTTCCGTCTTCCCAGACAACGTATGATGTATTTCCAATAGCTGAGTTTCCAAAATAGTCTCCGATATATTTTTCTCCGCCCGGCTGACTTACCGCCATGTTGTTAGGATTGAATGCAACATTGGATACAGCTGTATTTGGAGAAAAAGTCAGACCGCCGTCAGTAGAAACTGTTCCGTAAACCTTTGTAAGAAGATTACCGGTCGGATCTTCTCTGGAATCAAACCATGAAATAAAGATCTTGCCTGTTTTTTTATCACAGGAAATAGCCGGATCCCACTGATCGGTTGTAGTAGCGTCATCATTAACTCTTACAGGCGCAGACCAGGTTACTCCAAAGTCTGTTGACCTGACTAAATTAATATCTGTAATGTCAGAAGTGCCTGGATTTCTTGCATAAACGATATAAACATTTCCTCTCGTTGCAGTGTAGCTGTTATCTGCTGACATTCTCGGAAAGTTATTCATTCTTATGCAGCTCTTTACAGTATATCTTCCTGCGCAGACTACGCCTCCGGAAACAAAGGTTGATGCGACCTGCTGACCAGAGAAATTTAATCCGCCGTCAGTTGATCTGTTTACAATAATTGAACTTCCGTTAATTGCTGCAAAGTAAACACTTCCTCCCTGAATATTACCGTTAGCTCCGACTGCCACATAAGCACCTTGTCCTCCTGTGAATGTCTGTGGCGAACTCCATGTAGCTGCTCCGTCTGTACTTCTGACAACTCTCATACCTGTTGCACCGAATTGTCTCCATCCGATATAAAGATTATTTGAATAAGGACCAGCTGTCTGATCTGCAGTTAACCACTCTTTATCGGAAAGTCCGACAGTAGTTGAAGCTACATTATAAGTCGAAGTCCAGCTTACACCTTTATTTGTTGACTTTCCGATACATACCCCGTATGTACCGCCGTTTTGATAAAGCTGAGTATAGTATGCATTCCCTAAACTATCAAAAGCCAGTACCGGATCTCCCAGTACTGAAAATCCCGGAAACAAAACATTGATCTTGGTCCAGTCAAATCCGTTAAGTGTGTAATAATAATTGTTTGTGTTGAAAGCGCAAATACTGTTGAAAGGATCTCTCGGATTGGTTGCAATATGCGGTTCGCCGAAGTCAACACCAAGCGCAAAATTATCAAAACCGTTTATTGTAACAGGATTGCTTAATACTCCTGCGGGAGATATTGTCATTCCCGGGGGCTGAATTGCAATTGACTGAGGCAAATCAGAATCATTTCTGAATGAATATTGCCCCTTTAAATTATTACCGGATAATATTGCGAGCATTATTATCAGCGATAACATGTAACTTACTTTTTTCATAAATTAATTGAGTTTGTTTATTTGTTTAATAAAAAATTATTCAGAAGAATTTAAAAATTAAAATTGATTATTAAGGAGTGATTAAAAACAGGCGCAGTATTGTACAGAAAGTACTTCAGGAATAAACCCCTTTTATTTATTCAATTTAAAAAATTATTAAGCTAAAATTAAATTTATTAACAAGTATTTCAAGTGATAAATTATAAATTTCACGATTTAAAATTATGCTGCCAAAAAATTTTGTAATTGTACGATTAATCATCTGACCTAAGCTCAGTAGATTAAAAATATCAGTAATCTATTCTCAGAGTTGCAAAGAAATATTTATCATTGAATTTTTTATTCTGATAAATATTATTAATAAATCTCTGAACGTATTTCACTTCAACAAAAAATTGTCTTATAAACTGCCATGAAAGATTTGCAGTAATAATATCACGGTCAATTCTGTTTCCTTTGAGAAATGCAGGATCGGAATAAGAATAACCCGTGGCATTGTTGATGTTACCGCCGTAATTAACAATAACCCTTCCGAGTGAATCGGTCACAATACCGTTTGCAGACCGCTGATGCTGGTAAAGCAAATTAATATTTACACGGTTAGTAATATTGTAATCAAGTTTGAGCGCTGCTTCATCCGAATTCGGTTCAAGGTGATGTCCAAGGGGCAGACCCCAGTTCGTATAATTTGTCTTATTGGAAACATGCGAGTAAACAAAAGGATCAAGGTGAGTGTATTCAGTTTTAAGATCCAGATTCGGAATGCTGAATGCATTTGCCCACATCAATCCTATCTGATAAGCAAACTTGTTTGTGATCTGTGCATTACTTTTAAACAATGTGCTGAACTCAAGGTCATCTACAAGAAATGATCCCTGAACTGCCAGATTTTTTAAAGGAATTACCATCATATCAATTCCGATGATCGAATTGTTTACATTATTATCACCGGACTGAGAAGCTTTATTAAGTTCGGCAGAAGTCAGAAAACTGACTGGATTCAGAAATGTAAAGCTGAAAGGAGAGTTTGCAATGCTGACGCTTTCAAAGAATCCCATTCTGAAAGCATCAGAAAATCTGACATCAAGTCTGTGAGTGGATAAATTTTTTGCATCAAGAGGAATTCCGAGCGAATCGCCTCTCAGACTTCCGTACAAAAAAGAATATGACACTGCTTTATAAGCAAGATCGAGTTTAAGAAAATCAAAGGGCACTGTATTGTTTGACAAAAATAATCTGTCAATGAAACCGAAGCCCTGATAAACAGGATTTCTTCCAACAGTTAATGCAAGCCAGTTTTTATTTGTTCTGTATCTCAGATAACCGTCAAACGTATCAAAATTTCTTCTTTCATACTGAAATTTATACTGCGCATACAATTTCGGATCAGTATATCTTGCAAAATTCACATCATCAGTATCTCCTGAAAGTTTTTGTCCGTTTGTCGCTCGTAAATAGTATCCGACGCTGTTAAACAAAGTTCCTCTGACCCTGAAACCAAGTTCTCCCAGAAGAATCGAATTCTTACCTATGGAATCGCCGTCGGAGCCTCTCTGTGAAACGCTTCCGAGAGCGTCAAGAAATAATGTCGCATTAGAGTCATTGTATGAATAAAGATTTTTCTGCCTGTCGTCTGAAAAAATATTCTTTACCTCTTTGAATAATGATGCAGACTTTTTGACGCTTCCTTTTAAATCATATTCAAATTCCGTACTAAAATCATTTAACAGTTTTCTGTCCGTGCTGCTGATCCTGTCCTGTTTGCTTTCAATAATTTTTAAATATCCGGAGACTGTTTCTCTTGATACGGGAATGTTTGCGGGATTATAATCCGTAATTATATTCATGACCAACATTCTCTGAAGATAATTATAAACGTGATTATCAGGCGGTACAAGCTCTACCTGGGAATAACTTTTATTCAGGAATGAAAATAAAAATATTATAATGACTGTAAAAAGTTTTCTCATTAAAAGAGTATTTAATTTAAAAAAGAAATGATTATAAATTATGAATTTGAGAGCGGATCAGACGCTTAACGCTATGCTGGAAAGCTGCTCCTCTGCTGAATATTCCGGTACAAGCTGTTTAAGCATATTTACAATTGCTTCTTTGTCATTTTCATGTCTCTTTAAAAGCAGCAATGCTAAATTGTTTTCAAAAAGTTCGGGAATAAAGTGACTGGCGTTTGTAGCAATAAGAATTTTTCCGTGAATAGTTTTTTCATATTTTTCTCCGGCGATAAAAAGTTCTTCAAAAAGTTTTTCTCCGGGTCTGAGTCCCGTGGTAACAATTTTAATATCCTTTTCCACTTCATATCCCGATAACCTTATTATGTCTTTTGCAAGATCAATAATCTTCAACGGCTTACCCATATCAAGTACAAATATCTCCCCGCCTTTTCCTATGACAGATGCCTGCAAAACAAGCTGAACAGCTTCCGGAATCGTCATAAAATATCTTTCAATGTCGGGATGTGTAATTGTTATCGGACCGCCTTCTGCTATTTGTCTTTTAAATGTAAATACAACGCTGCCTCTGCTTCCGAGTACATTACCAAATCTTACAGCGGAATAATTTTTTCCGTGTTCTCTTGCAGCTTTGAGAACGATCATTTCAGCAACTCTTTTGCTGGCGCCCATAACGCTGGAAGGATTTACGGCTTTATCAGTAGATATAAACACAAAATGCTTTACATTGTGTTTGAGAGATAAATCAATGAGATTCTGAGTTCCTTTAATATTGTTGCTTACCGCTTCACATGAATTCAGTTCCATCATTGGTACATGCTTATGCGCGGCGGTATGGAAAATTACATCGGGTCTTGTTTCATTCAAAATGCTGTCTAATCTGTCATAAGATCTTATATTGGCAATGAAAGTATTGACTTTAGTCTGTATAAATTTTCCGTTTGTAAGCGAAAGTCTTTTCATTACTTCGTGGTGAATATCAAAAATTGAATTTTCACCCTGCCCGAGAAGAATGATCTCTGAAGGATTGCAGTAAAGAATCTGCCGGCAGAGTTCGCTTCCTATAGAGCCGCCTGATCCTGTGACGAGAACTTTTTTTCCTTTCAGAAAATCCGCAACGCTTTTTATATCTGTCTGCACGGGTTCTCTTCTCAGAAGGTCTTCGATCTGTACCTGTCTTATGCTGTCAATTCTTACTGTCTCATCAAGTATTTCGAAAATTCCCGGAATTGTTCTTGTCTGAACACCTGTCTTTCTGCAAATGGAGACGATATCTCTGATCTCAGATCCGGGAGCGGTCGGCATTGCAATAATTACTTTATTGATATCATGTTTAGTGATAATTTCCGGGATACTGTTCCTTGTTCCGAGGACCGGCACTCCCCTTATTTTCAAACCTTTTTTGTCAGTGTCATCATCCACAAATGCAACCGGATTAAGACCGAGCTGCGGATTTCTCTGCATTTCCATTACAATAGAAGTCCCTGCTTTTCCGGAACCCACTACAAGGACACGGTCTCCGTGATAAGACATATTTCTTCTTTCATTCAGTCTTTCTATAAGTCTGAGACTGAATCTTGTACTGGCAACAAAAATAAAAGTAAAAATTCCGTCCAGAAGAGGAAGAGAAAGAGGAAGGTTATTAAATCCAAATAAGGAAGAAACGTTAAACACGATGAATAAAGTTGTCTGGATCATGACAGCCCAGAAAACAATAAAGATTATTTTCGCAAGTTCATCAATACTTGCGCTGTTCCAGTATCTGTTGTAAAGTCCTAATTTGTAAAATACTAAAATCTTAAGTACGAGAAAAATAGCAGTGCACCATAACAGACCGGGATAATATTCGTTGGGATCAATTTGTGCGTCTAATCTGATTATCAGAGAAAGAAGTGGAGTTAAGGAAAGAAAAATAATATCGAGAATTAAGAAATGTCTGTTTCTTAATTTAAGAATTCTTTTATTTAAAAAATTTTCAATCATAGTTTTTATTTATTCTTGCCAATATTCATTTGATCTCACACATAAACATTCATCATAAAAGAACAAAATAATTAATTAATTAAATTATGCAGGTACAATAATTTTAGATTTATTTAAATTACTAAATGTATACAACTGTTTCAATAAATTTTTTCATGATTTCACATTTATTATTCTGATGCGGATTTATGTAAACACTGTCTTCAGTGTATTCAATATCACTTTAATATCCTTAAAGAATGATCTGTCGTTTATATATTCCAGGTTCATTTTTAATTTAACAGGCATAATCTCTTTGATGTAAAATGATTCCGGATCATCCGAACCTTCGAGCATTTCATTTTCATTTCTGTATTTTATGGATGCTACATCAGTAATACCGGGATTCACATCCAGAACTTTTTCTGAACTTCGTCATAAAGCAATACATACTTTCTCACTTCAGGTCTTGGTCCCACAAAACTCATATCTCCTTTTAAAACGTTTATAAGCTGAGGCAGCTCATCCAGCTTGTATTTTCTGATAAAGTAACCTGTCTTAGTAATTCTAGGGTCTTTCCCTCCAACGGTCAGCAGTCCTTTGCTATCCGAATCCTGTTTCATTGACCGGAACTTCAGTACGGAAAAATCTTTTCCGTTTTTGCCAACGCGCGTTTGTTTGTATATAACCGAACCTTTGGAATCCGTTTTCACCATTACAAATATAAGCAAAAAAAGTGGTGAAAGTATTATCAGTCCGAAAAAAGAAAAAAATATATCAAATGATCTTTTCAGCATTTTTATTTCATCACGACTTCTTCGTAAGCTTCTTTCACCGAAGCGGTTATCTTCTTAAGGTCTTCGTTGCTAAGCTGAGGATAAACAGGAAGTGTAATCTCACGCGAATAATTATCATAACTTACAGGATGATCTTCAATCTTATAACCTGATTCTCTGAAAACTTTTAGCATTGGAAGAGGAAGGAAATGAACGTTTACTGCGACTTCTCTTTTGTTTATTTCTTCAATTATAAGATCCCTTTGATTTTCATTTATATCCTTAATTCTCAATAGATAAATATGATATGAAGATTCTTTATCCTGATTATTTGACGGAGGGAGCTGAGCCCATTCGCAATCTGAAAAAAAAGAATCATAATATTCAAAAATTTTCTTTCTCCTTATAAGCAGGTTATCAGTATATTTTCTGATCTGAGCCAAACCGACTGCGGCGCAAAGATCATTTAAATTAATTTTAAAACCGGGATACACTATATCATAGCGCCAGTTTCCTCCAAGAGATTTAGTGAAAGCATCCTTTGTTTGCCCGTTGAGTGAAAGAAGTCTCAGCCAGTCGTATAATTCTTTATTATCAAAAGGCGCCGGAAGATTAAGACAGATCGCGCCGCCTTCGGCTGTAGTAACATTTTTTACTGCATGAAAAGAAAATACTGTAGCGTCGCACAATGAGCCGCTTTTTTTATTTTTGTAAACAGCTCCAATTGAATGAGCGGAATCAGCCATTACAAAAATTCTACCCAGCTTTTTCTGAACATCATTCGACGGCTTAAATAGTTTTTTGATCTCAGGATTATTTATCAAATCGTATATTTTATCATAATCACAGGGATAACCTGCTATGTCCACAGGGACAATGGCTTTTGTTTTATCCGTAACAGCTTCTTTAATTTTATCTGTATCAATGCAGAAATCTTCCCGGACATCTACCATCACAGCTTTTGCTCCGAGATGAATTACTGCAAGCGCAGTCGCGCAGTAAGTGTAAGAAGGAATTATTACTTCATCTCCTTTCCCTATTCCGTACCAGTGCAGCATTAACATCATTGCAGAAGTCGCGGAGTTTACACAAAGGCAATTTTCAGCGCCGGATATTTTTCCGATTTCCTGTTCAAGCGCTTTGACTTTCGGACCTGTTGTAATCCATGTGGATCTGAGTGAATCTAAAACTTCGTTTATTACATCATCATCGATGTACGGCGGAGAAAATGGTATCATTATTTATTATGGTTTATATTTTTTTGGAACAAAACTTTTTTCGATTTTAAAAGAACAATCAGAAAAGGAAGACTAAGGAATATTGCAAACTCAACTGTATAGCTGTACCTGACAAGGGAAGATTCGACACTGCTGACTAGTAATGCTTTGCTCACAAACATAATTCCAATCAGAAATACTATGAAAGCATCCTTGTCCTTTAATCCGCTTTTCAGCGTTCTGTATGTACTGAGAATAAAAGTCATCAGAAAAATCACCAGCCACAAAACATTTCTGAATACAAAATCGCAGAAGATTTCGTAATATTCATAAATTTTCTTTGCAAATGTTTCTTTCAATCCGACACTGTCATTTGAGATTATATAATTATCTGAATTTGATCTTTCATTCATAACGCTCTGATAAAATACTTTTACTTCATCATTATCCGACTTGTCTGAAGAAATCTGTTTCCATTTGCCGGATTCAAGTTCAGCTATGTATTTTTTTTCAATGACTGTTCTTTTGTAAATTTTTGAGAGTTCATCAAAGTAACTCATTGTCATACGTGAGTTATTAAAAAAGTAAATAAAATTACAGATAAAAAACTTTAAGTATATCTTTGGATTTTTTTGATCGCATCAATTGATATTTCCCTTAAAACCGGCTGAATATCAGTAAACATCATTCCCGGATTGTCTGCCAGGAGATTGCCTGTAAGATTCATCTGCCTGTAGAAATTATTTTTGAATTTTTCATAAAGTCCGGTAATGCTGTTGTTATTTCTAACATAGTTTATATCTTTTGTAGGAATTGAGTCAAGAGTTGTTTTAATAGCTTCATTGACTTTTGATGAATATTTTTCCGATGGTTCCATAAACAGAATAGTGACTCCCGAAAGATTTGCCTCTCCAAAAGGAGTGATAGTGAATTTATTCAATGTAGCGAAGTTGTAAGAACACAGACTTAATATGATAAATGAAAATGGCATTATTATTGCAACATAGTAATTCGGCTTGAATTTGTTTACAATAAAATAAAATAATAGAAGTAATAAAACACCTGCAAGGAAGAGTCCGGCAGGACGAATGATAATTGTAATTGCTGCAAATGATGAAAAATATATCCAGTCAGTTAACTTCATTCTTTTCATTGCCGATATCATAAAAGCACATGTGAAAATCATTGAACTGATAAATAAAGATTCCGTTAAAAAACTTGTTTCCAGTATCACAAAGAAAGATGATGATAAAAAAGCAGCTATAGATATAGATGATAATATTGTTACGGAAGAATAATATTTGTTAATTATTTTCAGCAAAAATATTCCCGACAACAATGCAATCATGCTCTGTACAAAAGCAATTGCATAATAACTTTTTGCAAAAATCCATATCATCGAAATAAATAGGGGATATCCCGGTGTCCTGATGTCAAACAATACATGCCTTGAATTTATTATGTCAAATGCAGCCGCAATGTAGGATGCGCTGTCGCTTGAAACATTTATTGAACTGTAAAAAAAATAATATGGCGCTCTTGTTATTATAAAAACAATTGCGATTAGAAACGATCCCTTAAGAAAATTATTCTTAGAAAAAAAATTTCTCAGATATGATATCATTTTATTGTTTGATGCGGTAATCCGAACTAAGAATATGTTTAAGCTGAACTGATATAAGACCGAGACCGAACATAAGGATTGATAACAGAATGCACCCCAGTCCAAGATAAAATGTAATTGTCAAACGGAAAATAAATGATAGTATGAAGTTTAATAATGCTGCGCCAAGTAATCCGCAGCAGAAAACTATAAATATTTTTATCGGATTGTAAAAAAGAATTGCTTCTACTATAAACTGCAGAGTCCTGACTGAGTCTCTGAAAAGTCTGACCTTTGTTTTACCTTCTCTTTTATTATAATTGATCGGTATATAACCGACAAATTTGCCATTCATCATATAAGCAAGAGTTAGCGATGTAGTAAAGCTGAATGTATCACAAAGTTTTGAGAAATACGGAAGGATTTCCTCTCTGGAAAAGACTCTTAGTCCTGAATTTATATCGGGTATTTTTCTTCCCGCAGTAAATTCAACAAGTTTTTTCAGTATAAGTCTCAGAATTTTTTTCTTAAGCGATTCATCATAATTTTCTCCCTGCCTTGCGCCTACTACCATATTAAATCCTTTTTTGTATTCTTTCAAAAGAGCAGGAATCATTTCCAGAGGATAAGTCCCGTCAGCATCCGTGATTACAATTGTGTCATGCTTTGCTGCAAGTATGCCGTCTTTCAGAGACCTGCCATATCCTATGTTGTGGGGATGTCTGATCGTTACTGCGCCGGCATTTTCAGAAGCTTCGGATGTTTTGTCGGACGACCCGTCGTCAACAAGAATGATTTCCGCATCACCGGATTCAGTCTCAATAAAAATTTTTTTTAATTCTTCTATCGTGGATTTAATAACCGATTCTTCATTGTATGCCGGAATAATTACGGAAAACATTTTTTCTAATTTAATTTTTTGTAAATGCTGATCAGTGAAATTCCAAAAGGAACTTTAAGCGGAAGAATTTTTTTTGAGAATGGCACGACATATTTATCGAACATTCCTATCTCACCTTCTGTATCATTTATGTTACCTGACTTTAGCGCTTTATAAACCACCCAGTAACCTAATGCTCCGATCATATTAAAATAATACTGATTTATAAGCTGTATGTCCGGAGTTATGTCAAGAGAATTCATTTCATTCTTGGAATATCTTTTAAAATGCCCGGCTGCTTTGTCAAAGTTGGAATACAGAAACTTATGCGACGGCACAAGCAGAAACAGAACTCCGTTTTTTTTCAGCAAACTCAGTATCTTCCTGAAAAAGTTTTTATCATCTTCCACATGTTCCATTACGTTCATGCACAAAATAAAATCATAAGCTCCCTGAGTATTTACAAGGTCTATGCATTCGATTTTAATTTTATTCCTGAACTTTTTTTCCTTTATAAAATCAATTGCAGGCTGTGAAATGTCTATTGCATACAATGAATCAAAGTTACCGTGATCATCTATAAGTTTTGTAAATGAGCCGACGCCGCATCCGACTTCAAGCACATCTCCGCGGATATACTCACTGAATAATTCAAAAGTCCATTGATTATAATTAGTCGCCTTCTGCATCTGCTCGGCTGAAGTAAATAGTTCGGACATCTTATATCTCCTCTCCGATTGATTTAACAAATACCGCCGGGTTACCCGCATAAATGCTGAACGGTTTCACATCATTGTTAACAACGCTTCCAGCCCCAATGACCGAGCCCCTGCCGACAGTTACTCCTTTAAGTATAAAACTATTCGCTCCAATCCAGACATCATCTTCCACTTTGACCGGCTTTCTGATTATCTTATCCCATCTTCTGAGTCTGTCTTTGTAAGGGACGTTATGTGTGTTTGTATTAAGTATAATTGTATTTGCTCCGATCATTATTCTGTTTCCCAATACAACTTCTTCTTCACTGATTATTGTTGTTCCGTTAAGATAAACTTCATCACCTATTTTAATTTTACCTGATGATGAAGTTCTCAGAAAAGCTCCTCCAGCGAGATTTCCGGAGTTGTAAGCGCATTTGGCTGAGATAAGTCTGATATGATTTCCAAGTTCAATCTTTCCTTTGTTTTCAATTCTCGGAATTCCGTAAACAGTAACATCATCTCCGAATTTCACTCCGTTTAATTTTAGAATGATTTTAAGAAAAGGAGAAGTAAGATATGTCCCGACTTTTGAAGGATGAAGCAAACCGTCCTTTATAAGCTCGAAATAATTATCATTACCTGTATCGAACTTCAGTTTCTCGTTATATTTAAATAGAAAACTCATTATCGTTTCACTTTGAAATTTTTCTTACTCCGCTTGCGCTCCAGCTTACACCTTTATACGGATTGATACTTACATTTTCAAATTCATCACGGCTGAACCATTTTTCAATTCTCTCTTTGCTGATAAAATCCACCTGAGGAGCATTTAATTTATCGAATACATTAAGATTATTTCTTTCAAAAGTCATCTTTCTGAAATTCCCGAAGTATTCATAGAATGGCAAAAACTTAAACGGAAGCATATAAAGCGTATATACAGGGATATAAAGAGCTGCTGTTACTGCTTTTGACAGACCAAGAAGATTTTCCCTGCTCATATTTTTAAGGAACATTTTTCTAAGCGGCTCGACTCCGTATTTTACAAGAGCGTTTCCTTCTTTTGAATAAACCCAGACTATAAATCTGCCGCCTTCTTTAACATGCTTCTTTAAATTTTCTACTGTCATATCCGGATCATCAGTATGATGAATAACTCCGATTGAAAAAACAATATCAAACTTTTTCTTAAGATCCATTTTTGCAATATCAGCTTCGACATAATTTATATTTACGGATTTCTTATTTCTTTCCTGCGCAAGTTCGGTTGTATTCAGATCTACAGCCGTGACTGATTTTGCATAAGGAGCGATAAAAGATGTATGCTGACCACCTCCGCATCCGCATTCAAGAACTTCCTTATCCCGGAAATCTTCAAGAGTATTCGGAAGTATCCAGTCTTTGAATAAAAATAATTCATTATCCTGAAGCAAGGTCCACTGCTCAAGCCATTCAGACTGCTTGACTTGCTGTCCGCTTATATTTTCTGTCATAGACATACTTGTTAAAAGTTTTAAATTCATCGCTTTCTTTTAATCCAATCCAGCTTCCAACCGGAGCATTAAAACCGCTTTTCTTTTTATTCAGTACAAAATCCGGAATTATATTTTTCAAAGCTTTTTTCAGAATGTACTTCGTTTGAAATCCTTTCATTTTAAATCCGGACGGTATTGAAGCGACATACGAAACAAGTTCAGGATCAAGATAAGGGCTTCTGGATTCAATGCTGCTGTGCATTGTAGCCCTGTCAGCTTTTACAAGAATGTCATCGGCGAGCCATGTCATTCCGTCCACATAAAGATTTTTATCGAGCGCGTCAAGGTCTCCTGCTTTGTCGTAATATTTTTTGAAAATGTAAAAAGGATCCGTATCGTTTATAAGTTCTGCGTATTCCTTACCCATGATATTTGCTCTTTCATCCGGACTGAAAAACTGTCTCCATAGATAATGCGCCTTATCGGCGGAATGTAAAGTCCCGTTGAGAAATTGTTTTTGCTTGTATTTCCAGTTCAGCTTTTTACTGCTGCTGCCTGTTCCGGAAAAACTTATAAGCAATTTTCTGAAAGATTCGGGAATTGATTTTGCAAACTGATAATATTTATCCGCTTTATAAGTAATGTAACCGGCAAAGATCTCATCTGCTCCGTCGCCGCTTAGTACTACAGTAACATATGCCGAAGCAAGTTTTGAAACTTCAATCATAGGTATCAGAGAATTATCGGAAAAGGGCTCATCATAAGCGCTGATTGCTTTGTCAATAAAGTCCAGCCCGTCCGTAACTTTGCATATCAGACCGTGATGCTTTGTTCCCGCCCATTGTGCCATCCTGTCAGCATCAGGAAGTTCATTGTAACTTTTTTGACTGAATCCTACGCTGAATGTATGAAGCTCGCCTTTATGAAATTTTTTCATCAATGCAACAATAGAGCTGGAGTCAATACCTCCGCTTAAAAATGCTCCCACCGGAACATCGCTTATCATTCGCCTCTTAACTGATTCTTCAAGAAGATATAATATTTTAGCGGCAATATCCTTTTCAGAATCCTGCGACTTTGTTCTGAATGTGTCAGCATAGTTCCAGTACTGAACTTTCTCTGTTTTATTTCCTTCTTCTTTGAAAATTATATATGACGATTGCTCAAGTTTGAAAATGTTTTCATAGAATGTCATCGGGGCGAGTATGTATCCAATCGCAAGATAACAATTCAGCGCTTCATATGAAATTTTTCCCGGCACAGATCTGTCCTGAACAAGTGAAGTAAGCTCAGATGCGAATGTTACATTTTTATCTTTATGAATGTAGTAATAAAGCGGCTTCTTCCCGAATCTGTCTCTTGCCAGTATTAATTCTCTTTTTAATTTATCCCAAATTGCAAGAGCGAACATACCGTTAAACATTCTGAAGCAATCCGTACCGTAAGTGGCGAATGAGTTTAAGATTACTTCTGTATCTGAATGTGTTTGAAAATTTACGCCCTGCTTCTTAAGTTCATTCCTGATTTCCTGAAAATTATAAACTTCACCGTTATAAACAATATGATATCTTCCGTCCGGAGTTTTCATCGGCTGATTTGCTTTGGATGAGAGATCTATTATTGAAAGTCTTCTGTGTCCTAAAGTAATGGAATCTAAATTTACAATACCTTCATTATCAGGTCCGCGGTGTATTAATCTGTCTGTCATTGATTTCACTGTTGAAGAAATTTCTGTGATTTCATTTTTCCAGTCCGTTTTCCCTGCAATTCCGCACATAACTATTTGTAATTGTAATATTGTTTAAACCATTTCACGAACAAACCTATTCCTTCTTCAATCCTTGTTCCGGGCTTGTAACCGGTGTATGCCGCAAGTTCAGATGAGTCGGCAAAAGTCTTCTTTACATCTCCCGGCTGCATTTCTTTAAAAATTTTCTCGGCTTTTTTTCCTAATGCTTTTTCAAGAGTTTCAATGAAGTATAATAAATTCACAGGATGTTCTCCGCCGATATTAAAAAGTTTATAATCATTTACAATATCTTTTTTTGCAAGTCTGTATATTGATTCAATTACATCATCAATGTATGTAAAATCTCTTTCCATGTCACCGTTATTATAGACATCAATCGGATTGCCGTTCATAATATTCAAAGCGAATTTATAATACGCCATGTCTGGTCTTCCCCACGGACCATAAACTGTAAAAAATCTCAGACCTGTCATCGGAATGTTGTATAAATGAAAATAAGTATAAGCCATTAACTCATTCGCTTTCTTAGTTGCTGCATACAGAGAAACAGGATGATCTACATTATCTTTTACTGAAGATGGTACTTTCTGATTGTTGCCGTAAACAGAACTTGAGGATGCGTAGATAAGAGATTTCACTTTAAAATCCTTGCAGCATTCAAGCAGATTAAAGAAAGCGTTTATGTTGCTTCTGATGCTAACATCAGGGTTGGTTATTGAATATCTTACTCCCGGTTGAGCAGCAAGATTGATTACATTTTCAATATTTTCTTTTTCAAAAATTTTTATGAGTTCTTCCTTATCCGCTAAATCAGATTTTATAAATTTAAAATTTTTATATTTCTTTAAATTATCTAACCTGTCTTCTTTTAATTTCAGATCATAATATGAATTAACATTGTCAACTCCCGTGACTTCAATGCCTTCTTCACAAAATCTTCTGCTCAGATGATACCCTATAAAACCTGCTGAA
Source organism: Ignavibacteria bacterium (assembly GCA_016709315.1). Lineage (GTDB taxonomy): Bacteria > Bacteroidota > Ignavibacteria > Tepidaquicellales > Tepidaquicellaceae > JAEUSI01. The sequence continues at coordinate 224,157 of JADJMZ010000003.1, read as the reverse complement.
CCTGTTATCAGATATTTCAAATCTTAGATTTTTCTTGTTTAAAAAATTATTTCGCCAGATGCTTTTTAATTCTTTTTCTCATTTTTAAATAATGAGAAAGACCCGGATATGTATAATATCCGGCTTTAGTATTTTTTCTTTCAAGCCGTTTCTCTTTTCCGCTTTCAAGTAATTTAAGAAAACTTCCTACTTCATCCAGACTGTCATATATGGCTTTGTGACCGATGAAAGAATAATTGTGCTTTGTCAGATCTATGTCCTTTGCAAATCCCTGCACAAATACTTCCCCGCCGTCTATATCATCGTTCATTCTAAGAAAAGTATAAGCGAGTTTATCATATTCGCCGTTATAAAGAGTCCAGAAAGGAGAATATAATCCTTTGTATTCAGGTGTAAGACCTTCGTGCCAAAGGAATACTCCATACTTAGGAATAGCCCTGATCTTTTTTCCGAAAAAATCGTTAACGCACATTGCAAATATTACATCCGGTTTCACTTCGTTCAGAAAATCAATTACTTCTTTCTTGTTTACATTGTCAGAACTCATTTCTTTGAACTTCAGATCTTCGAACTTTCTTCCGTTATTTTTCCAGTAAGGTCTGATAACTTCTCTTTTCAGCAATCCTAATTCTTTTACAGCAACTTTTTTCTTAACATAAAAAAACAAAAACAACTCGTCAATTACTTTAAGGAATCCGTATTTCTTCGCTCTCTTCAGTCCGTACTGAATTCTTCCCTTCCATGTCTTTCTCCAGGTAGCTGAGTCTGACCATACAACTCCGGCTATTTCCGTATTTTGTGAAAGCCAATCGACTACAAGTTCATCAAATTCATTTTTTGATCCGATAAAAACACTACGCATTTACGATTTACTATATTTAGCTTTTAAATGAAATAAGTTTGTTTGAAAAATCATCCGTTATTTTGTCTCTGTCAAATTTATCTTCCGCAAGTTTTCTGCAGTTTAATGAAATTTCATTCCTTAGCTCAGGAGAATTTTTAATTTTCAAAATATTTTCTTTCAGCTTTTCAAAATCTTTTGGCTCTGAAATCAAACCTGCTTTATTATCCCTCACTATTTTTTCACCTTCGCCTGAACCGGAAAATAATATCGGAAGTCCTGCCGCCATTGCTTCATAAATTTTAGATGGAACTGCTCCGTAAATATTTATTACAAGCGGAATGATAGTGCAGTAAAATTCGCTTAACAGTCCGGGAATTTCATCTCTCTTCACACTCTTATGAAGAAAAATGTTTCTGCCGGGATTTTCTTTTAAAAAATTTTCCAGAATATTTCTTTCTCCGCCTTCTCCGTAGATATGAAATTCAGCTCCGAGTTCTGTGAAATTAATATTCCTTGCAATATCCGGTATTCCCTGCGCTACGCCGATCAGACCTGCATAAACTATTTTTATATTCCCCTCAGCTTTATCTTTTGGCAAAGGTGTTTTAAATCTGTTTACTTCAACTCCGTTCCTGAATAAATATACTTTGTCCCCTGCTGTTTTACTTATGTGAGTAATGATCTCTTCCGACTGACCTGTGCAAAGAAAAGATTTTCTATAAAGAAACTTCTCAAGTTTTTCTATCTGATTATACAAAAAACCGTCTCCGATTACACCAAGCTCTTTGGCTGTCAGAGGCCATATATCCGATACATTCATGATCATCTTTGTCTTTGAAAAAAGCGTCAGAAGATAAGCGCTGAATCCGAGCGTCAGCGGCGGACTCTCCACAAATAAAAAATCTGCATTAAATTTTTTCAAACTGAATATACTCAGCAGACTCGTAACTGAAAACGATAACATTGAAATTATTCTTGGAATCCTTTTCGTTGAAATAGATGCGTAAAGCCAGTATCTTATTATGTTTATTCCGTCAATGGTTTCCTTTGAATTAAATCTTCCTTTGTATTCATCGAATATTTTACCTTTAGGATAATTCGGCATTCCGGTTACTACCGTTACTTCCCATCCGTCTTTGATAAGTCTTTTCGATAGCTCCAGAAGCCGGTTTGACGGAGCTCCGATCTCCGGAATAAAATATTGCGTGAGTATGACTAACTTCAATTCAGTTTAATTGAGAATGAAAATGTTTCATCTTTCCTGCCTTTGTGCGCTCTATTTTATCAACTCTGTTAATTTCAAAGCTAAGTCCTGGTTCAAGGTAAAGATCCATTTTCTTTTGAATGATCAATTTGTCTTCTTCACTAATATCACTGTCTGATACAACATCAAATACAAATCTGTCTTTTGAAATCTGCCTGATTATAAACTCTCTTAACATACCGCTGCTTTCAAGCACATCTCTTGTGATAAAATAAAAAGTTACACCAGAAGATTTTTTTCCGCTTGGAAGTATAATAATATCATTTACTCCTCCCAAAAGCTGTTTAATTACTATCTTGTCTTCACTTGGTTCTATAATTGCCTTATCACCAATTTCATATCTGATAAACGGCATTGCCTTGTTGTGCAATGCGGTCAGAATTATTCTTCCTTCGCCTCCTTTAGTCAGTCTCTTACCTTCGTTATCTAATATTTCAATGTAAATATTTTCTTCAGACAGTTTCCATTTGCCGCTAAAATCCTCAAAGGCTATCAGGTCAACTTCCGACGTTCCGTATTCATTTACAGCAGGAACTCCGAATGCTTCAGTGATTACTTTTTTATCCTCTTCAGTACAGTTTTCAGATGTACAGATACAGACTTTTAATGAAGGACATACTTCTTTAAGGACAATTTTTTCTGATAATAAATCTGGCAAAGAGAACTATAGAATTTGTATAACCGTAGATATAATCAAATTCAGAAGACTCAAATCTCTTCAGAAATATTTCAAGCATATCATCCGACAAATCAAATACAGGAAAGCGTAACCTGTTGGAAAGAAAATCCTTGAACTTTTCTTTCATGTAATCTATTCTTTCAAAAGGTATCCCGTAAAACCTTGCCTGACGTGAGTTTAGCGTAAGTCCGAAATCATTGTATCTGTTCTTTATCAATGCCCAGGTCATTGCATGTGCGAACTTATCTTTAGCGTAACTGAAAGGATGACCGGATGATCCTGAAGTGTAACCGGTGTAAAGATCTTTTTTTTGAACAGAATCAGAAATTAAATTCTTATCAGAGTTCTGATAATCTCCCTTTACTATCACAGGAATGTCTTCCCAGTTTTCAGGAAGTTTATTCCCTATTTTACTTTTGTAAAAATCATTGTTGCCGTAATGATATTTTACTATTTCCCATCTTTTATTTAAATGCCATTTCCTGAATTCCGTTTCAGTCAGAGACTGAATTCTTTTCAATTCATTCTCCGCTTTTGCTAGAGGAAACCCTTTTAATTTCAAACTTAATTCAAGGAACGACATACTCTTATTTTTTTATCAGAGGATCAAGAAGGTTGAACCATTTATGTTTCAGTATTTCCCAGTCAAAATCATTTACCTTACTTCTGGCATTCTGCGTAAGACTCAATACAAGATTCTTATCTGCAATCAATCTGTCTATCTGTTCAGTAAATTTGCCGGCATTATCCGGAGGAACAAGCAGTCCGTCTGTATTATCTTCTATAAGGTACGGAATACCTCCGACATCAGTAGAAACTACAGGAAGACCTAAAGCCATTGCCTCTATTACGCTGACAGGATGATTATCATAATCTGTTGTATTAATAAAAATATCATAATCTTCTGAGCATTTGATCCATTCATCTTTTGAAAGTCTGCCGGTTATTTTCAATGAATCTGAAACTTCAAGCTCCTTTGCTAAATCAATTACTTTTTGCAGACTTCCGTCCTTATCCGGACCGACCATACAAAGTTCAGCTTCCGGATACTTTGATTTAAGTTTTTTTAAAATAAGGACTGCCAGCTCAGGATTATAAGTCCTGTCAAATGATCTTACCCAGAACAGTTTTGGTCTTACAGTATCTCTTTGTTTAAATTTATATTTTGAGACCGGAATAAAATTAGGGATATATTCTGCTTCATAACCTTCTTTTAAAAAAATGTTTTTCAGAAAAAGAGAAGGTGAGATGTTTTTATATGAATTTGTAAAAACAAATTTACAATATTCAGGTGATGATTTAAGTCTGTCATAATATCCGCCTCCTCTTAAAATAGGAATATAAGGGATGCCAAAATAAACACTTAACTTTGAAAGGATGTAAGTATACCAAAACGCTCTCATGCTGTATGAATCAATAATTACAGCATCAATCTTTTTTTTATTATTAAAAAGAGCTGAGATCATATCAAACATTCTGTATAACTGATTTTTTTTATCTGAAACCGCTTTCACATTATAATATTCTGAAAGCTTAGGCGTTAGAGTTTCTATGAATGTTGGCGTGTAACCGAATTTTGAAAGTATATTCCCTGCGTACAGGATCATTGACGGAGTCTGACAATATTAATGAAAGCCATCCCGTAAATAAATCCCGGCGCGGCAGTTCTCATAGCTGCATGCCCCAGAGTTATAAAGACAAACACTACGCAGAGAATCAGTATAATTTTATTATCAGATGATTTTAGACTCAGAAAATATTTAGCAGGGAAAAGCACAATGATAAAAATCGCGACAAGTCCGAATAATCCGTGTTCGGCGAGCATTCTGGAATATTCAATATGCGCAGCCGATTCCACTCCGCTTATCTCGCCTCTTTTTTCACTTGCCATTCCGGGTCCTACTCCGGTAAGAACATTTCCCTCAAAAATTTCCATATCTTCCTGAAAAATTTCTTCTCTTCCGCTGAACATGTTGCTCTTCTCTTTATTATACATAGACTCACCTTTGAACCGCATTTCAAGTAATCCTCCGCTGACATCATTTACATAATAAAATCCTGCAAATCCTATAACAAAGATTGCAAGAAAAGCATAAACAGTCCTTCCGATCTTTGCCTGAAATCCTGCATCCGACAATGACATGACAACTATGCAGACAATTATTGCCGCCATCGGAGCCAGCATTCCGCCTCTTGAAAATGTAGCAAGTCCTCTTACAAGAAATCCAAGGAGCAATATAACATTAAGATATTTTAACCTGAAAAGTCTTATGTTTAGAAAATATGCCATAGAAATAATTAGTATTCCCAGTCCGAAAATCGTTGATACCTGATTTGGACCGAATCCGCCGCTTGCCTGAAAATTAGATTCTGTCGTAAACTCCATTTCTTCCAGCGATCCTGATCTGAAATAAACGAATATTGACATTGCGGCGATAGGATACAGAATACTTAAAAATAATTTTCTTAACTGTACAGGATTTAACTTGCGTCTGTAAAAATATACAGCGGAAATTGTAAGGATTACAGGACCGGAAAGATTAAAAGATACCATCTGCCGCGTAAGATCAAATGTCGGATATTCAACGAAAAAAATAGATGGCACCATCAGAAGCAGGAAAACTATATATATCGTTGGTGTTTTTTTCTTGATCTTTTCAACAAGAAAACCTGTTACCAGAAATAATATAGCTGCATATTTACCGTATTCATAACCGAATCCCCCCGAGTTCATTCTGAATAACACTTCAATTCCGACTACATATCCGGCAAGAATATGAGCCGCACCATCGGTGTTTTTTTTAGATAATATTCTGTACATCCCAATAGCGACAATTATAAGAGAATATGTTGTGCTGAGTTTTGGATTTAACAGCATTGATAAACCCAGTGCTATTGTAAATAATAAATATATTTCCGCTTTGTATGGTGAATTCTTCACTAAAGAATCAAATGTTAATTTTAATAAAAGTAATCATTCTGATTAATTCTAACTATGTATTTTTAAAGATAATTTAGTTCAACATGAATAATTTAATCCGCAAAAATAATTTTACTCCTGAGTGAATTCATGTAATGCTCATAAGTAAATATTTCAGCTGCCTTTATGCATGATAAAGACATTTCCTTAAGTTTCTTTCTGTTGCTCAGTGCAATATCTAATTTCATTTTAATTTCAGTTGCATTTATATTTTTCAAAAGAAAACTTTTTGTTTCATCAAAATACTGGCTTATGGAAGAAACATCGGAAACTACCGGCACACATCCGAATGCTGCAGCTTCAGCAATTACTTTCGGAAATCCTTCTGATTGGCTTGGAAGAATTATAATATGAGATTTCTCATAGACCTTTTCCAGTTCACTCCTGCTTAATAATCCATCAAAGGAAATTTTCATATTAATTTCAGATGCCGCTTTTTCATATTTTATTCTTTCGATTCCGTCTCCTGCAAAGATCATTTCTTCGATTTCGTTTTTTGTTTCTGTCATTTTAAGCGCATCTAACAATATATCCACGCCCTTGTTTGGTGTAAGAGATCCTGCAAAACATAATGTAAGCTTACTATCGAAATTCTTTACAGCGCCAATTTTTCCCGCACGTTCAAGCTCGTCATTGTCAAAACATGGATTCTGAAAATCAAGTATATGATCTTTCTGACCTTCCCAGTAACCGTTAATAGTAACTTTCGATCCCTGATAATTATTTTCAAGCCACCATTTCTGAAATCTGTATGATAAAGGCGGATCTTCCATTCTCCAGTTGCCCGCATATTTCACCCATAACTTTGACTTGTTCATAATTTTTAAATAAGGCAAAGCATAAACTCCCATGGCAGTCGGAGCTCTGAACTGAACCCAGTCTTCCCTGTCAAAATTTTTCAAAACTGAATTTATCTTTTTTAAATTGTATGGAGCTGTTGATATTATTGAAAACTTCTGTCCTAAGCTTTCTCCGCCATAAGGTTTAAGAGCTATGAATTTTATTTTATCGCTTTGATATTCAATTGAACTGTCCGGAGATTCTTCAGAATGCAAAGGCGCAATGTGATAAATTTCATCGAATAATTTAATAAGATGATTTACTTCCCTTATTGTCGATCCCCAGCCGGATATCTTTCCGTTTTTTTGATAATGAGGAGTATGTGATATTATTGCAAGTTTCATTTATTTTCATTCCATAAGCTCAGACTGTAAAGCATTAGTATTCTCTGATAAATCCCCGCTCTGCTTATATCCGACTGAACACTCTCTCTGTTATCCAATCCTTTAAATAAAAATTCTACGTAATCTTTTTTAATGTACTGATGTACTATGTTTCCGTTTTTTAATAAATTTTCCCGAATGACATTGAACTCATCTTTACTCAGTGAAGTATCCAGAGGAATTGTAAATCCCTTTTTCGGAGCTTTGCTTGTCTTTGCAGGAAAATAATTACTGTGTATCAATCTCAGGATTTTCTTGGTTTCATTAAGAGAAGATTTCTGAGAAAAAGGTATTGTCAGCGCGAATTCAGTAAGGTCTTCATCAAGAAAAGGAACTCTGTATTCGACTCCGTTCAGCATAGACATCATATCTGTCTTTCGCAGATAGTCGCTCAGCATCTGCTTCCTGAAATAATCAAAAACCACTGTATGCCTGAAATCCGCCGGAGCATTGGTACTAAACACAGTATTATAAAACTCTACTCCCGGGTATGTATCAAAAAGAAACGGACTTCCTCCTGAATATCCGGACTTTCTCGGAAACCATGAATGCCAGTCATACAATAACTCGTGAGGCTTGTCATTCCAGAGATCAGAAATTCTTTTTACTGACCTTCTGTGAATTTCATTTGCAGCCCGGAATGCTGTGTTAAAAATAAATGCTCCGCCTTTCTGTAATAATTTATTTTTTCCTAAATTGTAAATATAAGTAAGCCATGTCTGAGAAGGATAACCGTTGAATAACTCGTCTCCTCCGTCCCCTCCAAGTAATACTTTGGTGACTTTGCCTGTCGCCTTTGTCAGATAAAAAACATTTACTGCAGATGAATCGGCATAGGGCTGATCAAAATTCAGAAGTATTCTATTAAGTGTATCTAAATTTAATTCTGTATCAACTTCCACAAACTCATGATTTCCTTTAAGCGTCTGAGAATATATCCTTGCTATCTCTTCTTCATTATATTCCTCATCATCAAACTTTATTGTAAGACCTTTTATCCTGCTGTTGATTTTATTTGCAAAAGCGTATATCAATGAAGAATCAATTCCTCCGCTCAATGCAACTGCGACTTCCACGTCAGCAATAAGATTTCTCTCAACTGCTGTTTTTAATTTTTCTTCGGATAACTCCGTATTCTCTCTGTAACTGTATTTGTTCGAACTTTCAAAATTAAATGAAGTAAGGTCGTGCTTAAAAGTCCTTCCTTCTTTAATGATAACAACATTACCGGGATTTACACAGTTGATCTCATTGTAAATCGAATACGGTTCAAGACAATATCCGAGATTTAAAAAAGTTTTCAGAATATTTTCGTTAACCGTTAATTCATTTCTCACAGACGGTACAATCGCTTTTATTTCACTTCCGAAAATTTTCAAACCATTCTTATCATAAAGATACAGCGGTTTAATTCCCGACGGATCTCTTCCGAGTACTACATTCTGTTCGCTTCTGTTATCAAAGATTGCAAATGAATAAATTCCTCTGAGCAGTTTTATAAAATCAATTCCAAAATTCAGATAACCTTCAAGCAGCACCTCAGTATCTGAATTTGTCCTTAATTTTATATTACCCAGCTTTTTCTTTAATTCTTTATAATTATAAATTTCTCCGTTAAAAATTATATAAGCATCTGCATAAACTGATTTCATCGGCTGATCTGCTTCAGAAGACAGATCAATAATGCTTAATCTGTTATGTCCCATAAACCCTTTGCCTGAAAGCATTTCTCTGCTTCCGTCAGGACCACGGTGATTGATGAGTCTCAGACCTTCCTAAAGCTGAGGATATATGAATCCGACGCCTTTATTAAAATCAACAGCTCCTAAGAATCCGCACATAACTTAATTAATTTTTTCAATTTCATTAATGTAGCTTTTAATAATTTCAGACCAGTGATGGCTTGCCGACCATTTCCTCGCTCCTTCACTGTAAAACGGATAATTGTTTTTAATTTCTGTAATCGCATTACAGATTTCCTTTGTGTTTTTCGGATCAACAAGTATTCCGCTTACTCCGTTTTTTATTGCATCTTCCAGTCCGCTGTTCCTGGATCCTATTGCCGGCAATCCGAAATGATTTGCTTCAAGAACAGCTATGCCGAATCCTTCGAAATCACCGCTGCTCTGACTTTCACTCAGTAAAATAAATATATCTGAATCTCTCAGAATATTATGCAGCTCCTCATTCGTTACCTGTCCGGCGATATTCAGATGATCTTTTAAATTCTTATCATCAAAATATTCTTTTACTTTTGAAAGATCTGCAAGACGACCTGCTATGTTATACTTAACTTCCGGATAGACTTTCAGAATCTCCTCAAATGCTTTCAGAACATTGTGATGACCTTTTCTCGGCCATACTGTTCCTACAGATACAAGAGTAAGCTTGTCTTTGATTTCAGGTTTATTCCTCAGTATAAGTGTATCCATTTTTTCAAAGTTAAAGCCGTTATGAATTACTTTGATTTTTGAATCGCTTATCCCTGAAGGCAGTTTGGTTTTAGAATATTCCGAAACAGGGATTATAAGATCCATCTGCTTAAGCGCTTTTGTGATAAAATATTTTTCTGTAATATTCCCTGCATTAATATCTCCGCCATGCGCAATTGCTAAGAATTTTATTTTATCTTTAAACTTTTTTAAAAACAATGAAGCATAAAGTGAAAATCTTCCTGAAAATATTATATGTGTGAAATTCTCACTACTTACTTCTTCTGAAATAATTTTTAATCTCTCTCTGTAAGTTCTGATTCTGCTGTCATATCTTTTAAATCTTATTACTCTGTAATTCTGTTTTTCATCAAATTTTTTCTCAGCTGACTCATCTGTAAAATCAGAAGCTGTGATAACTTTTACTTCAATTTTACTCCTGTTCAGAAAGTCCGATAAATTATATGCATGATTGCCTATCCCGCCTGGTCCCGGAGGAAATTCTGTTGTCAGAATTAAAATCTTCTTTCTATAACCGCTCAATTCTGTCTCCTTCATTCAACATCACTGTGGCTCTTTTCCATGAGATTCCAAGCTGAAGAAGCAAAACCGGCAAAATAAATATTGCTGCCAAAGCGCTGAATGGATACAGATATCTCTTGTCTTTCCATTTGTATGGTATTAGCGAAGGCAGTATTCCGATAATCAGAGCATTCCTGACGTAATCTTTCGGATAATATTTTCTGTAAAGATAAAGTACGCTCGGCAAAGGTCTCGGTGAAAAAAATTTCTTTGGCCGGAAAGCGTCCCATGATCCCATCTGCCTTAATCCGCCGGTTCCTACTTTCAGATGAATTCTCTTTGCATACGGATGTGAAATGCTTCTGAATCCCGACAGATAAGCCCTTAATCCGAATTCTCCGTCACCCATTCTCTGTTTGTCAAACTGCCTGTCAAACATTCCTGTCTTTTCAAATACTTTTCTTTTTACCATTGCATTACCTGAATCAAACTGATCAGCCCACCGGAAAAAGCTGTAATTTGCAGGGACTTTATCTCCGACAGTTGACAGTGATACTCCCGCAGATATGTCCGCATTAAAATAATCCAGTCCTTTTAAATGCTCTGAAATCCAGTCCGGATCTATTCTGGAATCATCATCAAAAAAAAGAAGATAATCTCCTCTGGATTCCTTTATTGCCGCATTCCTTGCAAGCCACTGCCCCTTGTCTGTCTGATAAATAATTTTAATTTCTGAATTGTAATTTGAATAAAACTTTTTATCCGGATTATCAGTCTGATCTACTATAATTACTTCATAGTTTTTATAAATTTGCTTTTCTATATCTTCAAGTACATCTTTTAAATATTCATATCTGTTCAATGTCGGTATGATTATCGAAACAAGCGGTGCTGATTCAATAAGCTTTGATGTGTAATTTTTGTAATCCGGATATTCGAAGTGAGGATTGATCAGATCAGTCTTTTTAATCTTCCTTGTTTTAATTAACGCTCTGATCTCATTGAACGGATTATGAAAAGAAAAAATGTTTTTGAGGAAAAAGTAATATACTCTGTGACTCTTAAAATATTTTCTTACAAATATATAATCATCTTCCGTAGTTAAATCATCTGGATGGATTAATTTACTTAACGGGATTTCCTTATTAGTAAGCATTGCTCCCCTGTTCCATAACTGATACCCGGTATCAAGATCCTCCGCTGTCTTTGAAATATATTTGGAATCTTTAACTACAAGTTTATTTTCTTCCTCTGATAAAGTCATCAGCGAAGAATTAAAGTAACATGTAGAAAAGGAGTCTTCTTTTTCAGGAAATAAATTGAAATACCAGATCGGATTAATCTCTTTAAGAAAGGAAAAACTTTTTACTGCTTTCAAATAGTTTTATAAGTTTAAATCTGTATCGTAAAGTGTGAAATAGAATTTTGCTTTGCTGTCAATGCTTAGTTTTTTAGAATAATATATTATCCTCTCAATGTTTCTTGATTTGATAAATCCGGCTTTGCCAAGCTGTATCTCTTCTTCATGACTGTTTGCAACTATCTGAATTGTCTGCGCCTCAGTCTTTATAGCCGCTGCAGTTATATCAGATAACATTTTTTTCAATTCTGAATTATCTTTGCAATACCAGTCATACACCTGATAATATGGTTTGAATTCGGAATGCAGAGCGTAACTTCCCTCTTTGTTTTTTATTGTTTTAATATTTGGTGTAAAATTTTCCAGACCTTCAACTCTCCAGCTCATAAATTCTATATCATGAACTATCCCCGTGTAATCATCACTTTCCTGTCTTCTGGTAATCAGTTCATTCAAATTTTTCCATTCTGCAATCTCAAAATCACTTTTAATTTTTAATAAGCTGTTTTTTTTTAATGAATAATACGGCTGTATCATTCTGCCGGCTACAGGTATTGCAAACTTTATTTTTTCCGGCAATGCCCAGTTCATTAGATGCTTAACATTAAGCGGAAAAACCATTGTCCTTCCGCTCTGCACAGGTTTAAATCCTATACTTAACATAACTTTTTCAGCCCGGGGACTGGGATTGTTACCAAGACTTACCATATCACGGCTCAATGCTTCGGTAAATAATTTATTACCTATTCCCGTCTTGCGAAGCTCGGGATCAACCATCAGGTCGCAAGCCCACTGAGCATTATATATTTCACTTCGGTGTTTGAACTTTACCGGAATCAGTCCGAGCTGACCTACTACTTTATTATTCTCTAATGCAAGAAGTAATCCGTTTACATCGCCTGTTTCCTTACCCCTGAATTTCCATCTGATATATTTTTCTATCCTTCTTCTTTTTTTAGAAGGCCACACCTTTAATGAAAATTCTTCATGACTTTTTACAAACTCATCCGAATATGATTTTATTTCAATGCTGATCTTTTAATGCTCCCTGTTTTAAATATTTGTCTGCATATTCTGTAACGGTATATGTTTCAAGCTGATTTTTTGCGATGTATCCTTCGGCAATATTTATAAACAAATTAAAATTATGCGAACTCTCAGATTTATTTCTGCTTAAAGCCGCGGGATGTCCTACTATTACAAGCGCTTCATTTTTTTCAACAGCTTTTTCAAGATACTTCTGCGCAAATTCGTCAAAACCGGTGTAATGCTGTGGAACACATAGTATGTCATTGTTGATTTCCCATTTGCCGAATAAAAATTCTTCTTTAATATCACTTCTGAATATTTTTTTCCAGACGGGTTTATATGAACTCAATACTCTGCACCATCTGTAATTCAGCAATGAAAGCTGTTTCAGAATGTATCCCGTGTCTCCGCCTTTATGAAACGGATATATCGCCCTGTCTCCCAGACTGACTGAATATTTTTTATACCAGCTCATTGGTCTGCTGTGAGGAGGAACAAATCCATTTACAGAATTTTCTTTCCCCGTACATTTTTCCAGTGCCTGCTTGCTTCTTTCAAGTGATCTGTAAATTTGTTTTTCTGTAAGATACGGGAACCATTCGTGGCGCCATGAATGCGATGCAATCTCATGTCCTTCACCGGATATTTTTTTTATCTGAGCTGCGTTTCCAAAAGGATAAACGCTTTCTTCCGCTGCAAAGCCAAGACATGCAAAGGTCATTTTGATATTTTTCTCTTTTGCCTTTTGCAGAATGTATTCCACATTTTCAATTTCTTCATATATATGCTTGAAATCGAAATTGTATGGCATCGTGGAATTTATCTGCCCAAGCGCCGAATCATAATCCCAGATTATTATTAACTTTCCCGCCATTATTTTAATTTAACTCCTGAGCAACTCTTCATTCTTATTCCTTTCAATAAGAGCAATTGAAAATATTGGAAACAGTATGTAAGGGAAATTATATCTAGATCTGGTTTCAGAAACAGGAAGCAGTGCCATTGTATAAATAAGATACGCCCAGAGTAAGTATGTTGTAAGCGGAGAAAGATTTTTATTTCTGATCAGATACATTAACGGGAAAAAGAGAATGATCCAGAAAAAAAAGTTTTCTATCATCTGGAAAAAACTTTCTATCACTCTGGAATCAGGATACTTTGTGTATTGAAAAAAATAACTGATCGTCCAGTCCTGCCAGCCGGAATATTTAATCAGCTTGAAAGGAATTCCTTTGACAAGTATATCCGGATGGCTTTTTACAAAGTTAAATGTTTCTTCTTTTAACGCATTATCAAATTCCACTTCAGATAATTTATTGTATTTATTCATTACAGAATCCGGGACACCGTTGTAGTCTCCGACTTTTTTAGGATCGTTTGTAACATTTGAACTGTATAAACCAAGTCCTGATGTCGGCATAAGTCTTATCGTACCGTAAATATTGTAATTCCTGTAAACCCAGGGAAAGTAAAAAATTAAAAATGATACTAAAATTATAGACGCATTCTTAAGTCCGTGTGATAACTTTTCCCCTGAATGCTTTTCAAGTACAAATGGTATAAGAATGAAGATCATAAGGAAATTGAATCTTATATACATCTCAGCAGCAAGTAATAATCCGATAAGAATTAACTGATACGTTTTTCCTGTATATTTTTTTAAAACAATAAACAGAAGTATCAGAAAGAAAAAGAATGAAAGCTGTGTGTTCGAATTGGATGCCATGAAAAGCATATTTGGCGAAATACTCAGATAAGCAAATGATATCAATGCAGCGATGTTTTTCAGACTGCCGAATAAATAGTAACCTGAGATCAGCACTCCGAATGAAAACAGGATCATGATTATTGCATAAGTAACCGGATGGTTGTAAATAAGAATACCTGCTGCAAATATAACCGGTAAACCGGGTTGCCTGAAATTTCTTAGTTCAACACCCGCAAAATCATAAAACTCTCCTTCTGAAGCCAGTCTCTGACCGAGTTTTTCATGCTTCTCATAATCACTGTCCTGTACCGGTCTGTTATTGAAATCATGGACTGCCAGTATAATTCTTAAAACAATTCCCGCAATCAGTAATCTTTTGAATAATTTTCTATTATCAATTTCAAATATATTTTTTTTGAAAATTCTAAAGACAAGAAATGCGGCAATGGCAATCAGAAAAATTTCAATTATATAATCAGCATCCCTGTACTGATAAACCATATAAAATCTGTTCATCAGCCCGAAAAAATCAGCAGACACAGGAGTATAATGTTTCCTGTTCTTCCTAAAGAATTATAAATTTTTAATAACTTATCTTTCAATTTCTCTGTTGAAGAATTTATTAAAATGTAAGATCACATAATCGAGATCTTCCCTGGAAAGTTCGTAATACATGGGAAGTCTTAACAGACAATCAGTGTATCTGTCCGCATTTTGCATTTCCCTGCCGTCATGCTTGTCTTTATAATAAGGACTTTTATCGAGTGAGAGATAATGGAAGACAGCGTATATTCCGTTTTCTTTTAGATAGTCAATGAGACTATTTCTTTCAGTAAGATTGTTGCATTCTATATAAAACATGTGAGCGTTGTTAGTAGCATAGGAAGGAATTTCAGGATATCTGAAAAAATTCTTATCCGAAAGAGATTTGAGATTTTCGTAATAATAATTCCAGATTTCTTTTCTTTTATTCTGAATGTCATCAAGATTTTCCAGCTGAGCATACAAAAAAGCAGCTATGATATCCGAAGGAAGAAATGAGGATCCAATGTCAACCCATCCATACTTATCAACCTCTCCTCTGAAAAAAGCCGAGCGGTTTGTACCTTTCTCTCTTATAATTTCCGCTCTTTTTGAAAATCTGTCATCATTGATTACTATCATACCACCTTCGCCGGAAATAACATTTTTTGTTTCATGAAATGAAAAAGCTGCAATATGACCAATGCTTCCAAGCGGTTTACCTTTGTAATAAGAATCAATAGAATGAGCTGCATCTTCAATTACAAATAAATTATATTTTTCTGCAAGTTTCATTAAAGGATCCATGTCTGCAGCCATCCCGGCATAATGAACTACAACAATTGCCTTTGTCTTAGGAGTGATAAGTTCTTCGATTTTATTTACATCAATGTTTGGAGTATTTTTTTCACTGTCGCAAAAAACAATTTTAGCACCGCGAAGCACAAATGCATTCACGGAAGATACGAAAGTGTATGCAGGCGCTATAACTTCATCTCCCGGTTCTGTGTTGATAAGAATTGCAGCCATCTCAAGCGCATCAGTGCATGAGGTCGTCAGCAGAACTTTATTGAATCCGAATCTTTTTTCAAAAAACTCATTACACTTTTTTGTAAATAATCCGTCTCCCGAAATTTTTCTTGTCTTCACGGATTCTAGTATGTAATCCGTTTCTTTTCCTGTGAGATAAGGTTTGTTAAATCCAATATGTCTCTTTTCTGAATTCAAACTTTTAGATTTAGTATTTGATTAATCTGAATGTAAAATAACAATTTAAATGTATTCCTGCACAGCAAGTCCTACACCTGTCTTTCCGTAATTGTTCCCGTTGTAAAGCATGTATCTTTTTCCCTTGAAATCATAGAGGTAAGAATACTCTACCATTTCCGAATCCCATCCGCTTTCAGAAACATCAAAATTAATTTCACTGTCCTTCCTTTCCCAGTTTATTCCGTTATCAGATTCAGCGTAACCTATTCTGTATGTTTTGATATGCTCGCTTTCTCTGAAAGAATACCACATTTTATATATCCCGTTTTCCTTAATCACAAATGGTCTGGCTATCGCGTATTCATATTTGTTTTTAAAGTCTATGCAGACTGTTCCCTCGCGTTTCCAGTCTATCCCGTTTTCTGATTCTGCATATCTAATATTGTAATAATGCTTTAACGCGCCTTCTTCTTTAACCCATTTTATCAGCGAGACATACCAGATTTTCCATTTATTATTTTCCTTAATCACATAAGGTGCAAAAGTGGAATATGGATCTGCTTCATTTGAATAAAGCACAGCAGGACCTCTGGATTTTTTTATAAATGTTTTACCGCCGTCTTCACTTACTGCTGCTCCGTTAAATGAAAAGAACGGAACATTCTTTCCGAGAGTCCAGCCGTTGTAGTACAGATATTTCTTATCTTCGTTAGTGACTATGCATGTTGGCATTATCCCCGCATCATCAAACGCTCCGAGCTGTCCGAGTTTTAAAACAGGTTCATCTGAGATTTTCAGTATCTTAAACGGATCATTGAGATCAACTTTTATAAATGCGCCCTGTGATCTTCCTTCTGCATCCCTTGAAGAAAAATAAATCCTCGCAAGATCTTTTTCCAGCAAGTCAATCACAGGCATCATTGCATGGGTCTTCATCCATTCATTGCTTCCGTCAGGACAAAACAACAGTCCGAGTTTTTTCCAGTTCTGCATTATGAAATTTTTATTTCGTCGCTTTTTTTATCAAACATAGTTGACCTTGCCGGAAGATAAACTCCCTTTTCCTCTGTATCCTTCATTATTATTGCTCCCGCAGCTATGAGTGTTTCAGGTGCAATCGTTATGGCATCGCGTAAAGTTGCATTTACACCAATGAAGCAATTTCTTTTTACTGTCACAAATCCCGAGATGACAACATGGGATGAAATAAAATTATGATCTTCAATTTTTACATCATGTCCTATATGATTTCCGCTCCATAAAACTACATTGTTTCCTATCCTGACATAGGGCTGTATTGTATTGTCCTCAAGTATAAAGCAGTTGTCTCCTGTAGGGAACTGTGTCAGAAATGAACATCTCGAACTTATATAATTTGCAAGTGTGTATCCTTTTTCTTTGCAATAATAATATAGCTTTTCCCTGATCTTATTCATGTCAGTATATCCTACTGCAATAAAAAGTTCGTATTCCGAAACGGGATATTTCTTCTCAATATCTTCCAAAGCTGTCAAAGGCAGACCTTCAAATGAATCCTCTTTTACATATTCTTTATTAACTGCAAATGCAGCGACTTCATAATCCGAGTCAATGTCAAAATAATATCTTGCAAGTCTTGCATTGGATGTGTTTCCTGCTATTACTAATTTTTTTGTTTTCATAATTCATTATTAAATGATTTCATAAATTTTTTTGAATCGGGACCTTCATTGAAAATGAGATCTAAAATACTGACAGCATGAACGAATTCTCCGTAAAGCTGACTGTACACCGGATAACCTGAATAATCAAACCAGTGAACTTTTATATTTTCTTTTTCAAATAAATCAAGGTCCATGTATGACTGCGCGGAAGGTCCTGAATAATAATCAGTCGCTCCGCATTTCTTGCAGAGGTCTATCAGTCTTTCATTTCTGTCTTCTAGCAGATCATACTCGCTTGACCAGACCATTTCAGTCTTAATTCCAAGTATGCCGCAAATTGAGTTTATGAAATTGTAATTGATTTTACTTAAATACTCTTCATCAGTATTTAAATACAAATTCTCAAAAACCTCCCTGTAATCTTTGAAGTATCTTCCTTTATTGTAATTATGCTTAATTGTATTCCAGTGATTTTTCCCCCAGTCTCTGTCGCTGATCTTTGTCTGATTAATTTTCTGAAAATACTTTCCCTTCACTTCCACCGGTATAGTAAGCCATTGAAGACCATTTTGGGTCTTTATCTGATTCCTGTTTCTCCAGTCTCTTCTCGTGTACTGCATATCGTCATAAATAATAAATTTATCCGCAATATTTATAGAATCAAAGTATCCTTTCCATGGAATATAATTTGACTGGGTTATTATAATTTTTTTCAAATCAGAAATTTATTTTTTTATCAATTATATACAAAGGTCTTCCCTTTGTCTGATCAAATATTTTACCGATATAAATGCCGGTTATTCCTATACTCATGAGTATCAGTCCTGTGGAAAAAAGTATTGCGACTATCAGACTTGGCCATCCTGGCTGAAAACTTTTCATGAAATAACTTAAGACTATATATATCCCGACTAACAATGTGATCAGTGAAATAAACAGTCCGCTGTAAACAGACAGTCTGAGAAGTTTGTCTGAATATGATGTCCATCCCTGAATTGCTGTTACAAATAATTTTGAAATCGAATATGTGGACTTCCCTTCAAATCTTTCCCTGTGCTCAACGGAGACATAAGTAGAATTAAACCCAATCCATTTTATAAGCTGTATGTACAATCTGTCCTGATCCTTAAGCCGTACAAATTCATCCTTCACTCTTTTGCTGATCATTGTAAGAGAGCCGACATTTAAATCGTAATTCTTATCGGAAACCATTGCAAAAAGCGAGTTATACATCTTTGCCGTTATTGATTTAAACAATGAATGCTTTCTTGCTATCCTCTTTGTAAAAACTACTTCAAATCCTTTTTTGAATTCATCATATAATTTTTTTATATGCGACGGATCATCCTGCAGATCACAGTCCATGATAACTATTATATCTCCGTCTGCTTCCTTTAGTCCGGCTGATATAGCGTAGTGCTGACCAAAGTTACGGCTTAGCTTTATTCCCTTGACCTTGCTGTTCCTCATGCAGTTCTCTTCTATCTTTTCCCATGACTTATCACCTCCGCAGTCTTCGACTAATATTATTTCATAGTTTTCGGTTATCCTGGATACTTCTTCCGAAATTCTCCTGACAAGTTCATCAACTATCTTTTCAGATTTATATACCGGACTGATTACAGATATTTTATTACTTTCAGAGTTCATTTAATCTTTAAAAAATTCTATAAAATTTTTTTTCTGATCTTCAAGACTGAATTCTTTTTCTACTCTCTGTCTTGCCTTAAGAGCTGTCTCTTTTCTTTTTTCAAAAGACATATTAATTACTTCAGTTATCTTTCCAGCAAATCCTTCCGGATCCCGCTTTGGAGCGATCCATCCTGTCTCTCCGTCAATTACATTTTCTTTTAATCCGTCTGCATCGCTGACAATGCACAGCAGTCCGGTTGCCTGAGCTTCGAGTACTGAAACACAAAATCCTTCCTGATAACTCGGCTGAATATATATGTCTGATTCATTCATTAATTTTGCGATTTCCTTATGTTCTTTCTTTCCGGAAAATATAATGTTTTCTTCCAGACCGCTCTGATATACTGCAAATTTCAGACGCTCATATTCACTGCCAAAACCTGCAATCGTGTATATGATATCTGTTCCTTTGTCTTTTAAAATTTTCACAGCTGATATTGCGGTTTCAAAGTTTTTGATCCAGGTTAATCTGCCTATCGAAAGTATTCTCAATGGTGTTTTTATCACGCCTGCATCATTTTTAAATTTAAACAATGATATATCAACAGCCGGTGATATTTTTTTATAAGGGACATTATCCGGCAATCCGAGTTTAACTGCCTTTGCATACAAATAATCCGAAATGGAATGAACCTTATCTAACTTATCCCATAACTTCATGTAGCATCCGGGATTTTTTAACGGATATATGTTTATATCATAACCCCTGAAACTCACTCCTGTCTTAGCTTTCATAACTCCGGATAAGTTTTCCCGGTTAACTGACATCGTTGCATATCCGAAATGTATCCAGTCTAATTTGTGTGTTATTATATGAGCGTTCATGTATAAAATTTTCAGTGCGGTGAAAAACTGATTGCCGTCTTTTATTTCTTTCCTGATTAATTTAACTGATCTTTCAGGAGCAGTGATAAATGTTTTTAACAAAACAAAAAAAAATAAAACAAACTGCCCGATTTTTTTATTTTTATAAACAGGATATGCGCTGCTGTGTTTAAAAAATAATTTATTCTTCGTTCTCTTCCCGCTGAATACAGTTACATCATATCCTGATTCCTTCAGACATTTTATTTTGTAATTAAAAAATGTTTCTGAATACTGAGGAGCTTCAGGAAGGATCAGACCTATTCTCATTTCGCGGAAACATTATCATAAAAATTCCTGAATCCGGTTTTCTGTTTCTCTCTTGTAAATTCTTTTCTTATTGTCAGCTTTGCATTCCTTATTATATCTTTTTTTACTTCATTCTCTTCCAGGATAAATTCATTTATCTTTTCTGCAATGGATTTTGCGCTTCTTACCGGTACAATGTAACCATTGAATCTGTCATTTACCGCTTCCTTCATTCCCCCGCAATTAGTTGAAAGAACCGGTATTCCCGCTGCCATCGCCTCAAGTACTACATTTGCGATCCCTTCTTCTACACTTGGAAGCAAAAGCAAATGCTTTGTCTGAAGAAGTTTTATCAGCTCTTCGTTGGACATTCCGTTTATAATCTCAACTTCATTTTCAAGCTTATAATCATCAAGCATAAAAAGTAATTCTTCAGGTATTTCTCCCTGCGCAACAATTGTATATCTGAATCTTACTCCTTCATCTTTCAGAATTTTCATAGCGTCGAGAGCATAATGATATCCTTTCTTCCAGTGATGCCTTCCGACGGAAATCAATTCAATTTCATTTCCTTTTACGTGCGGTTCCGGATTCATAATCAGCAATTCATCTTTGACACTGGAATGAATAACACTGATCCTTTTCTTATCAGCTCCGTATTTTACAGCTTCTGCGGATATCGCTTCTGACACAGCGTGAAATGCATCAATCTCCGGGAAATATTTTTTATATGCGCTCTCAAGACTTCTGTCTGTTAATGGTGAGTAATTTATATGAGCTCCTCTTAAGCTGACTGCAAACTTACATTTAAGCAGATTAAATAATTCCGGATTCTGCTCCACTGTCTTTGCCCATTGGATATGAAAGATATCCGGCTGATGATTTAATATTGGCAATATAAATCCTGCATTGCGAAAAAATTTTTTAATGTTTCTGCTTTTTTTTAAAACTTCCTGCATACACTTTTTAAATAACTGCGCAGATCTGAAAAATAAAACCAGCGATTCTTTGATTACAAAATAAACCAGCTCTGCCTCTGATACCGGTGTAGGAAATGATTTCACATTTGCATTATATCTCATTTCCTTTTTCTTCTTGCCGAATAAATAAATTATAAATCCGTCTCCGCTCAGCACCTCTATTAAATTCTCTATGAAAGTTGTTGATGGAATATTGCCTGAATAAATTGCTATCTTTAATTTCTCAGCCATTATCAGCATCTATAAATTTTTTCGCAAATACGGATAATGTCAGAAGCATACTGACAGAATGTGAATAATAAACTTCATCTTCTTCTCTGAATTTTTTGTAAAATCCGCTGATTATTTTATGCGGTACAAGCTTGTTAAATTCATCATTATGAAACAGATAATTCTCAAGATGCTTTTCGTTTTCTTTTCCTTTAAACTGAATTTCCCAGTTTCTTGTAACTAATTTCTTATTTAAAATTTTTTCTCTGAATATTCTTTTTCCTTTTTTATAAGCTCTTAAAGGTATTCCGCTTTTCTTTTCAAAATTTTTGTAATTGTATAAATTCAAAGGATCATAAGTCTGCCATGGTATCTTAGCGAGTTCAGGATTTTTCATTTTAATGTACTCTATCTGAATTTGTCTTCCTGCAAGAAGATGTTCGGGTATCGTACAAATAAATCTGCACATTTCATTGTCATAATACGGAAGATATACTGGATGAAGCTCTGAAAAGACTTTCATATTCGCGCTCGTCCACCTTGGCGCCCAGTACATTGATTTAAATGCTCTTATTCTTGAATTTGCATTATCAATCTTTATCTGACCGAGAAGTTCTGAAATTCTTTTTTTGAAATATTCTGTGAACTCACCATCTAATCCCCAGTGATTCCATAATGCGCCGGCAAGCTCAGTTCCGCTCCGCTTGATAATTTTCTTGAAAAGAATTTCAGTCTGATATTCAGAAGAAATATTTTCATCCTCTGTCATTTCATCAAACAAAACATCTCCCCAGTGTCCGAGATAAAAAGTATCTCCGAGATTTTTTATCTGATCAGCTACCGCCATTTGTCTCGGATGTGTAAAGTCAGCGTAACAATTATTTATTTCAGATAATTTATCTATGACTTTCCATAAGTATCCTCCGGGAATTGTCAGTTCTTTAAAGCTGAAGTTCCTTACTCTGCAGATTTCTTTCCCGTATTTTGTTTCATCAAAACTGTTTTCGAATTTGTATGAATAACAGTTTATGTCTGAATTATTTTCGATTGCCGCCGCCTGTGTCCTGCTGTCAAGTCCGCCGGAAAGAGGAAGTATGATTTTTTTTCCTTTTAAGTTTTCATTAGTCAGCTTTTCAAAAAGGTGTGCAAATTCTTCAGTCGCCTGTTTAAGTGAAATATCCCTCGGAATATAATTCCATTCCCAGTATGTTTTAGAATCTGTTATATATCTATTTTCATCTAACTCATAATCCGTCGCCGGCTGAAGCGCTTCAAGATTAGTAAAGTAAGTATCTTTCTCAAGAAAAAAACCTGTCGCAGCAAAGATGCAGATCGCTTTCAGATTTAAACTTCTGTCTTTGCTGTTTTTTACAAATCTCTGCTCCGCTGGTATTATTTCTGTTCTGAATTTAATCAAACCGGTTATCAGTTATTTTTAAACCATTCAAATCTGATTTTTGCTGAAACCTTTCTCGCTATATCAAACGGAAGTATTAAATCAAGAAAGTAATCTTTCATGAATTTTCTTTTTATATCCGGATAAGCGTTAAGTCTTTTCATGAGTTCTTTTCTGCTGTCAAAATAATTTTTTCTTCCTGATACTCTCTTTAAACAGTTATAGAAAGTAAACTCAGTGTCTTCTATTATTTTATTTTTGGCTGAAGTGTTTTTAAGAAATTCAATTACCCAGTTATAAAATATAATATCCCACTCATCCATTTTACCGCTTTGCTTAGCAATCCTGAGAGTGGAGTCCTGGTGCTTCCTGTATTTGATAAGGATTTCGTCCTGATAATAAATTGAGAACTTATCCGCCAGTTTCAGCCAAAGAACTATGTCTTCCGAACCTCTTATAGATTCTTCATATCCCTTTACTTCATTAAAATATTTTCTTCTGACTAAGCTTGCGCTTGGCAGCGGAGTTCCTCTCAGATCTGAAAGAAATATCTCAACAAATTCCGGAGGATCATACATCCCGCTTTTAAGCCCGCTTCCTCTGAATCCCACAGGTTGTTTGAATTCTCTTTCCTTGTACCAGTATAATGCCGGTCCCCAGATCATTGCGCATTTATCATGTTTATCAAAAACTTCCATTTGTTTCGACAGCCTGTTTATATACCAGATATCATCCTGATCAATAAATGAAATGATTTCCCCTGAAGATTTTTCTGCTGCTCTGTTTCTCGTGTAAGCAGTTCCATAATTTTTATTTTCCTCATGCTCATAATAAAATATTTTCCCGGGATACTTCTCCGTATATGAAATCCCAAGCTGCTGAGATCCGTCGCTGCTCCCGTCATCAAACAATATCCATTCCCAGTCTGAATAATCCTGATTCAAAATGCTTTCTGCCGTTTCATCGAGGGTTTTTGTGCCGTTATAAAGAGGAGTTATTATAGAAACTTTCGGCATTTATAATTTATTCAGATAAATTAAACCATTGCCCATCACCTTGCTGTCTTTCTTAATAAATTCTTCAAATCTGTATTGCTCTTTTATTTCATTCCAGAATTTAACAACCCCGTAACCTTCCTTGTGTGTATTAATATCATGAAAACCAATGAGTCCGTCATTCGCCATATATTCCTTATAAATATTAAAATCTTTTTTTATTCCTTCGTATGTATGATCACCATCAATGTAGAGAAAATCAATTTTTTTTCCCTTCAGTATATTCTCTAATTTTTCAGTTGTATCTTTTGATTTTGAATCCCCTCTGATAAAATACAATTCGTTTTTATCCCTTCCGTGAGCAAACTCTTTAAAAAATTTTATTCTCTTTTTGTCATAACCTCCGCCGTACTGCCCGTCCGGCAAATCAATACTGATTATTTTTTCCGCCTGAGGATTTGTTCTTGTCCAGACATAAAATGTTCCTCCGTTCCAGGTTCCTATCTCCGCTATGATCTTAGGTTTGTGATCTGCAACTCTTTTACACAACTGATAAAGCTCTTCCTCTATTTGAGCCAGCCGGATCTTATCATAAAATCCCCTGCCTGAATATTTTTTGACGGATTCAAGGACATCTTCGGTTTTATCTGATGTCATAATTTTCCGTAAATTCTTTTTTGAGACAATAAATGCCGCCCTGTCTCTTAGTAATTCAAATAATGTGTCTCGTTTTTTCAATTTTAATTTTTATTTTCTTGCAATAGAATAAATAGTGGTTTCGGGAAGTAATCTGGATAATTTAAATATTCCTTTTGTGAAAAACTTTCTGTGAACTCTTCTTATGAAAAATCCTGTATTGCTCTCATCTTCATGCTTATGAGAAAGAAGCTGAGGCAGTGGATATTTCAAAGGCAATAGTTTTTCATTCTTTTCTCTTGTCAGAGAGATCATAGCTTTCGAATCTTCAAATGTAAGTTCACGGAACAATTCTTTTGTTCCGTCATAAGTAAATCTCCACAGATCAGCAGGCATTTTTGAAATCTTTCTCACATAGCATTCTGATAATATTGCCGTTCCGTTTTTTTTCATCATTGAAATCATATTACTTGCTGCAACAAAAGGATTTCTAACGTGAGTAAGCACTTCCATGCATATCATTGTTGAAAAATGTTCCTGGTGATTTTTTATAAACTCCGAATCTTTATCTGTTATATCCACTGCATGATCTACGCCCTCGCCTTCAAACAGATCTATTCCTGTAATATCTTTTATTCCGTATTCATTAAGTCTTGTTTTAATATTTTCCTTATCAAATTCATAATGTTTTGAACCTACAATTAGAACAGGTTCAGTTATAAAATCCAGATTCTGTTTTATAAAGCTTATCTGATTTAATGTTGCCACAATAGTTCGTTTAATTTTTGAGTATGAATGAATTTTGCTTCAGGCCATCTCACATAAATCTCATCAAAAAGATTTTTTAATTCTGATATTGTCCTGTCTCTGTATTCCGGAGCAAATTTTCCTGAGAAATTTACCCTGTGAAAATCTATGACTGCAGGGTTTCTGACTTTAAATGCCTTGTCAATAGACTCAATACATTGTTTATAATAAAATTTATATTCAGGGTGCGGGTCAAGTCTTGCATTCCTGACTGAACGTATAAGCCCGTCCTTTATTCTGAAATACGGATATCTGTACCTGTATTTATTTGTGGAAAGAAGACGATTTGATGACTGTAAAAGCGTAATTTTATTTCTCACTAATATCTTTTCGAATTCTTTATCAAAAATAAAAGTCGGAGGGATAACGGATTTCGAACTGAATCCGAAAAATTTTTCAAATTCCGAGCATGCCTCCTCAAATCTGTTTGTCTGAAAATTGCTATGACTCATTTCACCATGAAGAAATGAAAGGTTACCCTTTATCGTAGATCTGCTTGTGAAAAACTTTTTCCCGAATGCTTCTTTGCCTTCTTCAGTTTCAAAATATTTATCCATTAATGTTAAATCAAAATGAGAATATCCGTGAAGCTGCGGAAAGATATATCCGCTTTTAATTCCTTTAAAATAAAGTTCTTTGAGTCCGGGGTACTTATTATCAGTGATTTTACTGTTCAGTCCTTCATAATTCAGATTTTCGGATTTCGTATAATCAATATTATGTGTTATAAAATTAGCAGTTATTACCGGAGGATATTCGAACTTATTTTTGTAGCTGCCGATAACATCGAATAGAATTTCAAGATCTTCGGTGGTTTCAAGCGTATCAAGAGTCCATCTGCTGAATTTGTCCTCACCGTATTTTTTTTTCATCCAGTCAATAGTCTCTGAAGATACTGCTCTTTCCAAACCCCAGTCATCACTTTCGATAAGAATATATTTATCACTGATTTTTTTTCTGAGATAAAAAGGAAGATTCTTAAAAATATTTAAAGGGTTCACTTATTTCCGGAATGGGTTCTGTGTTAGCTTAATAATTTCAGATACAACTTTTGCAGTCTTAATACTTCGTTTTCTACTGAGTAATTTTTTTGACAAATTCGAGTTGATTTTTTATCATAATGCGCTTTGTCTCATCATCAGTCTTAATAAAATTTATAATCTTATTGGCTATTGCTCCGGGATTTTCTGATTCAAATAACTGATTAGGTAATTCCCTGAACTGGTCACTGATTCCCGGTACATCACTTCCGAATGCAATAACTCCGCTTGCCATTGCCTCAAGTATTGAAATAGGTCCCCCTTCTCCGGTTTTTGTGGAAGAAAGTATGAATGCATCTGTTACAGAGAAGAAAGGTTTTATTTTATTCTGCTTACCTGTAAAAATAATTTTTCCGCTTAATCCCTGTTCATAAACTTTCTTCTTAAGATTATCCGCATATTCTGTCTTGTCTTCTCCGACAACTAGCAGTTTGGCATTCCTGTAATCTTCAAGCACAAGACTGAATCCTCTGATCAGAAAATCAATGCCCTTAATAGGAATTACATTCGCAATTGTAAGTAACACGGGAAAAGAATCCTGAAGGTTATACTCATTTATAATTTTATCGTCTCTCTTTAAATCTGCAAATTCATTTATGTCTATTCCTATTGGGATCATATCAAGATTTTTGAATCGGGGGAAAAATCTCTCTACCATTTCTTTGTTTTGAGGTATAATAACATCTGCAAGTTTTGATCTGATTTTCCATGCATTGCTTCCCCAACCCATGTTTTTTTTTGTATAAACCCACTTGATTCCTGATATTCTCGAAGCAAGACCTTCGGAATAATCATCTGAATAATTATATGAATGTATAATGTCCGGATTAATTTTTTTAAATAGTCTGGATAATCTGTAAATATTTCTCAGACCTTTTATTCTGGGCTTCATCAATGCCGTAAAGTATGAAATATAAATCGGAACTTTCAATTCCTCAGCAGTCTTAAATAATTCACCCTTCTCATGTCTGCAGCAGATAGCCGGTTCGAAAATATTTTTATCAATTCTTGAAATTACATTCAGCAATGCCTTTCCGCTCCCTGCAGTATTAAAATTAGGTATTGTATAAAGAATTTTTATTTTCTTTTCAGGGTGCTTCATTTTTTCGCACAACTTACTGTTTAAATTGAATTATAATGACAACTTAAATTCTTTCTGTATCCATTTCAGTTATTTCTTAATGACTCGTATAATTTTCTATAGGAATTATCTACAATCTCTGTTGACCAGTTGTTAATTACTTTTTCACGGGCATTCTTCCCTAATCTGAAAATACTTTCCTTGTCATTCATTATTTTTTCAGAACCAATGCCAGTTCATTGGAATCTCCTGTTCTGAAGACATATCCGTCAATTCCGTTATTTATCTGTGCTTTTGAGATTTCAGGTATGTCCGAACCAACGACAGTCAAACCGCATGACATAGCTTCTATTATTGAAATCGGGAAACCTTCCTGCTTTGAAGGCAATACAAATATATCTGAACATTGCATGTAATCATTTACATTAGTTACGTTTTTCTCCGTAAGTATAATTTTATCTCCCATTTTCGCTGAAGCAATTTTTTCTTTTATGTCATTTATATATTTCTGGTCATACTTATAAGTAGGTCCTACAATGAGTAATTTTAAACTATGGAAATCTTTTTCCACTGACATAAAAGCATCAACAAGCAAATGAACTCCCTTTCTGATATTTATCCCGCCGACAAACAGAATTATCTCTCCGTCTTCCCATACTCCTAATTTATTTCTCAGATTTCTTTTTTCATTAAACTCCATCGGTTTGAATATTTCTGTATCCACTGAATATGGAATCTGCACTACTTTATTCATCGGTATTTCAGACATTCTGAATATCTCCGTAATAACTTCGGATTTACTTACATACCTGTCCGCCATTTTGTAAAAAAGATATCTTAAATATTTCGGTTTAAAATAATCTTTCCATGTAGGAAATCTTCCGAGTGAAAGAGGATCATCATCGCCGACAAGAGAAGTTTCGGTAATTACTTTCTTCCCGAGAATTTTTGCTATGAAGATAGAAACTCTGTTAAAAGCAAAACCTGAATTGAAATTATGAACATAATCATATTCATTTCTGAATTTCCACATAAGAGGGAGCAATGCTATAAAACAATTCCACATGTGATACATCTGCTGGAAATAAATCAGCACGCCTTTAGCATCTTTTGGATTTTCTCTGAAACTTACCGAATGTACAAAATCATATTTCAGGTCACTCTTACCGTAAGCTCCTGTCCTGTCCCAACCAATAACTATTACCTGAGAATCAGGATTGCTGTTAAGTCTTACTGCGTATTTAAAAGCTGCAACTTCCGCTCCTCCGTATGCAGGAGGAAGGATTGCAGTAACTATACAAATCTTTAATTTATTATTAGTCAATCCGTTTTATAACTGTGAATGATTTTAAAAATATTTCTTAGACTTCTAAGCTTTCTATTTCTTTGAAAAAACTATCAATTGGATCTTCAGGCACAATGCTTTTGATATACTTGTTAGCTTGAATTCCAATTTCTTCCCACTCATTCCTTCTGCTCCATGCTCTTTCCAATGCTTCATCTACAAATTCCGGAACTGCTG
This sequence comes from Ignavibacteria bacterium, assembly GCA_016709315.1. GTDB lineage: Bacteria > Bacteroidota > Ignavibacteria > Tepidaquicellales > Tepidaquicellaceae > JAEUSI01. Next base: position 195,270 of record JADJMZ010000003.1, on the reverse strand, counting down.
CCTTAGCAAGAAATCCTGTCTCGTTATCAATTATCACTTCCGGGTTTCCGCTTACATTTGTAACTATACCTGTTCTCTTACATAACATTGCTTCTACAAGTGCTAACGGTAATCCTTCATATCTTGATGTAAGTATCAATGCATGATTTTTTTTCCAGATCCCGGACGGATTTACATGACCTTCCATAATAACTTTTTCCAGATTAAAATATTTAATTAATTTTTTTACTGAATTTAAATGCTCGCCTTTACCGTAAAGATTTACAATTAAATTTCTGTTTTTCCATTTCTCTTCATTTAACACCTGAAATAAAATATCATGTCCTTTGGCATAAAACTCCAGTCTTGCAACGCATGCAAGAAAATAATTTTCCTTTACTTCAGGATATTCACATGTATTTTCATATTCTACATTGAACGGATTCATTATAATCATTGCATTTGAGATTTTCTGTCCGATCTGAATTTCTGTTAACCTGAGATTTGCCCTGCTTACATAATAATTTCTGATTGCCTTTGGCAATGCTGAGGAAAGACGCTCGTTAAGATCATCCGAAGGCCATTTGGCTTCATTAGCCGCATTTGATATCGTAACGAATTTCAGATTATTCTCAATGCAGTATTCCATCAGATCAATTCCACCAGTGTTTCCTCCCTGATTTATCACTACGAGGTCAGGTTTGAAATCCAGAAGAAACCTGAATCCGTCGTCTTTGTATTTATACTGAATTGATCTTGGCGCAAATCTGTTATATAATTTTTTGTATGATGGTATGTCAGTATTGAAATATACTTTTATTCCTTTTGATTTCAGACTTTCAATTGAAGAAGGCAGATCATTCCATCTTGGAACGCTGGCAATTACATCGTATCCGGACGCTTTAAATCTGAATGAAGAATTATACCATAAATATTCACTCCCTCCCCAGGCGGATTTGTTCGTTGAAACAAAAGCTATTTTGTTCAATGTTATTTCTGTTTATTTAAAAGATTATTATTAATATCAAAAATAATTCAATTGCTAATTAACTGTCCTTCTGAATAATTTCAGAATAAATGTTAGATTATGTTTAATAAGAACCGCTTTGATTTTGAGCTTATATAGTTTCTTAATATGCATATCCTGCAAATATTCTGTTTCTATTACTTTCAAACAATCTTTGAAAACTTCAAAGTTACCTTCTGTATAAGAATTTTTCGCTATCAGAAAAATAAAATAATTAATTACTTTTCTTGCTAATATTTTATCATCATCTGAAAACTCATAATTAAATTCGTAATTCTGTTCATTGCAATTGCCGAATATTTTTTTCATCAGCAAAGCGTGACTGTTCATGCCTGTCTTTTGAGCTATAGAATAAAATATTCCGTTGTATTCTATATTAAATAAAAACTGAAATGTCTTTGATTTGGAGTGAAACCGGAAATGAGAAAGATCTTTGTCAATTACTTTTATATTGTTCTTTCCGTATTTGAATAAAAACTTTTTCCAGATATCCTGATCCATTACATAATTAAGTTTCTGATTAAGTTTATTCAGACTTTTAAATTTATCCAGACGGAAAAAAGTAGAAGGCTGATTTATCAGAACAAAAGCCATTGTTTCTTCCAGTGTATCCCGCAAATTGAAGTATATCATCTTGTCATCAGACTTTCCGCTTTCATCAAAAAATCTGTAATTACCGACAACAATATATACATCATCCGAATTAAAACTTTCCGCAAGATTCTTAAAACAATCATGAGAATAATAATCATCGCTGTTTAACCAGTTGAATATATCACCTGTGCACATCGCTGCGCCTTTGTTTATTGCATGAGACTGCCCTTCATCTTTTTCACTCACCCAGTATTTGATCCATTTGTCGTACTTCTTAATTATCTCAGCAGAATTGTCAGAGCTCCCGCCGTCAATAATTATAAATTCCAGATTAGGATAATTCTGCAGAAGAACTGAACGTATAGTCTGCTCAATAAATTCTCCCTGATTATAACTCGGAGTTACAATGGAAATCCTCGGCAGATTCTTTATGCCCCTGTATATCTCAGGATCAGTTTCTTCAGTCCAGGGCCAGCCGGATTTGTTTTTTGGCGGAGGAGGAAGTATCTCAAGCATTCCTTTATTTAAAAAATTATTATCCATTTATTAACTCAGGGATGTGGGATCCTCGATGTAATTCATTAGTTGATTAATCTTTGAAACAGGATTAAGCTCTTTTGCATAAAGCTCTTTGCAATTCTCTGACTTTATTTCATAATCGGATAGAATTTTTTCACATGCAGAAGGAATATCATCAGGTTTTTCAATTGTTTGACCGAAGTTATATTTATTGTTGAGCTCTTTGTAAATTGTATTGGGAGTTGTAATTGTCGGTAAACCGATCATCATATAGGTCGAAAACTTTCCGGAAGACAATCCGATTTCCTGAATATTCTTTCCGGCAAATATATCCACATTATTCGGAAAATATGTTGCAATGCCAATGTGACATGCAGATAAAAAATTAAAGTAATCTTTGTTATCATAAAATGCCTTGTTGTGAAATGATAAGTTATAGTTCTTATCGGACATTTCTTTCATTTTAATTTTCAGTTCATCATTGTCGGAAAGTTTGTGATGTGAATGAATGACAATCCACAAATCTGATCTGAGCTTGTCAGGAAGAAGATCAATTAACTCATTCACTCCGCTCCATGCCATCAGTGTCCCGGAGTATATAATTATTTTTTTATCTTTTGGGATATTGAGGTCAGAGTATATGTCATATCCTCCAGGTGTGTAATCAATCGGCTTTGGTGAAACAGGTATATGAAGAAACTTTGTTGACTTTCCGAAGTTGTTTACAATCCTTAAAAGTCTTTCTCTTGTACTGTCCTGAATTACTACCAGAGCTACATTACCGGAATACTTCATCTCCAGCTTTTTAATTATTTTTTTTCTCTGCACGTAAAATTCATCTTCAAAGAAAATCTCGAATGAAGCGTAAATAATATTAAGCTTAACAATTTTATTTATCCTTCCGGCTATGACAAGTCCCATGGGATCTACGCAAATAATTTTATCCGGTTTGTTTTCTACCTTTAGTGTTTTGTAAATAAAATAATACTGTTTAAGTAATTTTTTTATGTCTTTGTAATTATAATTGAATTCATAAAAATTGAACGGGAGCTGATAAAATTTAATTCTTTTTCTGATTTCAGATGGAATAAACATCTGTTCAAATCCGAAAAACAAAATAGTGTAATCCTTTTCCAGCAGCTTTTCAAAAAGAAAGATCAGAGTGGGATTACTGAATGTATCAATTTTAGGAGTTACAAAAGCTATTGTTCTCAAACTCAGTGTGCGTGTTTTATGATTTGTTTCCTGCCAGTACTACTGCCGACCAGCTTTTATCTGTTAATTTAGATCCGGTCATCCATTCTTCATAATGTATAATTCCCATGTTAAGCTGACTGAGAAACATTTTAATTTCAGGTATGAATAAGTATCTCATATTGTGAGTTTCAAAAATTTCATTTTTAGTCCTGTCAATTTTATTTTCAACATACATTTCATATTTAACATCTACCGTATTCTCATTTATTCTAAGCACAGGTTCTGCAAATCTTTCTATTCGCATTTCCTCATCTTCAAGAACCTTTACCCTTCTTTCCGGCTTTTCATTCAGTACTGCAGGTCCATACCAGAAATCAAAAATAAATAACCCGTCTTCTTTAAGATGTTCTTTGACTGTGGAAAATGTTAAAAGTAAATCCTTGTTCGTTGTCTGATAACTCATAACATGGAATAACGAGAATATAATATCAAACTTCCTGTTAAGTTTTAAATTTCTAATGTCGTCGCGGATAAATTTCAGTTTAAGATACTGTTTGTTTTTTTCCTGATTTGTTTTTGCTTTTCTGATCATATTTTCCGACAGTTCCACTCCTGTTACATCAAATCCGTTTTCTGCAAAAATTATATCATGTTTTCCGGTACCGCATCCAAGGTCTAAAATGCTGTTTGAGTTTGGCCTGAACTTTTCAACAAGTCTGTTAATATATTCGGATTCGCTGAAGTAATCCTTATCCTTGTATAGAAGGTCATAATACTTTCCATATAAATCAAATACTTTATTCACATCAATTAATTTTATTTAAGAAATTCTGAATATTTTGTTTCCTTAAAATAATTATAAACTTCATCGTAATTATATAAAATATTTTTCAGATCCTGTGGCAGCACTTTTTTATATTCAGTCTTTACTTTATGTTCTTTCAGTCCAAGAAATCTGAAAACTTTGTTGGCTGTCTCCTGATGTTTTGAGCTTTCAGAAATATCATCTTCATAAATTATTTTCAGGTGCGGTATAGTCCTGAGATTTGTTTCCTCTGTAGTTTCAATCTCCTCGCTGTATTTTATTGATGCCATTAACAGATCACAATCCACATTTACTTTCTTCCCGTTTTCTGAATCATTTCCGCTGATATGATAAATGTTTGTTTCCGAAGCCAGTATATTTGAAAGTTTATGTTTTAAATGATTTTTCCTTTTGAGATGTATAAACTTCCAGCCCTCCTCATGAAGCTTTAATAAGATTTTATCATAATTTTTGTTTCAACATCACAGAATATATCGGGATGACAATTAAGCAGGTCACATAAAACAGTGCTCCCTGTCCTGCCTCTTGTATAAATCACAAATTTCTTTTCAGGATATGCAATACTTGCATCCAGTAAATTAATGTATTTGGATTTTCTGTTTAATTTTCTTTTTAAATTCTTAATCCTTTTTTTCAAAATTGTTACTGATTATAAAATTTGATTTTAAAATACTTTATTGCCGGATCAGATAGCTGTCCAGAACTCCTTTTTTCCAGCTTTTAAATTCAGGCGAATTCTCAGGTCTGAGGTTTATATTATTATTATTAATTTTAACTGGTGAATAATCCCGTGTAAGTTTATTGTTTTCTGAACATCTTAAAATTATTAAATTTGAATCCGGAAGTATTTCATTGTATGATATCCATGTTGCAGGAGGTACTCTCCATTTTAACTTATCCTCATTAACAAATACTTTTTTCTCCCAGTCTTCATTCATAACAAATAATCTCGGAGGATTTTTCCAGTAGTCAGGAAATTGATATATCTGTTTAAGAATCGTAGGATCCAGCCAAGAATTAGAATTAATGTATTTTGAATTCCGGAGTTTATTATTTTCATTTTGAACTGCAAATACGAGCGTACTGTCTTTTAAATCCGGACACAGTCCTTTTACTTCTGTCCAGAAATCTTTTTGTATCTCTCTGCTCCTTGCAAAATCATTCTGTATTATGACATTGTAAGCAAAAATGAATGACAGGTAAATAGATATTACTGCTAACGCGAATGTTCTGATTATGTTTTTCCTGAATGAGTTAACAAATAAATCACAGATCATTCCGAATAGTAAAGAACTTCCTGTAACTGCCGCTGTATGAACTGAACTCATTCTTCCGTATTCAATAGTGACGGGATAATTCTGCATTAACGGAATCGTATATGAAAGCATTATAAGAATAACAGAAACTAAAATCATTTTTACTGAATCTGTTAATGTAATGTTCCGGGATGTATAAGAAATATTTTCTGTTTTGGTCTTTGTATTTGTTAAATAAAACGTAACCATTATCAAAACAAATCCGGCTGCCATAAAAACTATATCAGCGCTATTCATCTCACGGAAAACAGTGAACGGAGTTCTTGCTAAATTTTTAAATATTGTTAAAGGTCCGGATACTATTCCTGAAAAAATATCTTTTGCAAATCCCGGGAAATTATTTAACATCCCGGATATTCTCGCCTCACCCATCATCTTTCTTACTATAAAAGTAATTATCAGAATAGAAAGCATAATTCCGGTATGTTTTAGAAATGCCCTGCCTCTGTTTTCAGTATTTCTGATTTTTAACAAAGGAATACCAAAGAATACCATAAATACCGGTTCATATAAAAAAAGTGAAAACAATATAAATATATAAGACAGTACTTTTCTTTCCGATAAATAAAAAAGACATGCAGCAATAAAAAATGTCAGAGCAAGCTGCATGGTAAATGAATATGTTAATAATATTTTGGTTGTATTCGCAGGAAATAAAATGAACATCAAAGCGCCGGATACTGCAAATATTTCAGAGCCGGGTTTTATTTTCTTAAGCAATTTGTAAAATAAAAATGCATTCAGTGAAAGTATAAGGAAGCTGAATATATACAGCATCGGAACTCCGCCTGTTTTCATTGCCAAATAAGTAAACAATGAAGGAAAGAATGCAAACGGATGTCCCTGAAACCAATTAGTAATCCTTATCCCGATGAATGAAACAAGTTCTGTAAATGTGATTTTTAAATATAATGTAATATGATAATAATCATCTTCGTAAAATCCGAAATCTCTGAAATAAAAATAGCTGGAAATAAAAACAGTTAAAGTTAAAAGTATAAAGACTTTTAACTGTTTTCCCCTTTCTGTTAAATCACTATTTTCAGTTTCTGTCATTTGCTAATTTAAATCTCTTTCATTCAGAAGATTGATTTCAAAGCTTCGGCAGAAGTTATAATCTGTTCCTCTGTCAGGGCTAATCCGCTTGGTATATAAAATCCGAATTCAGATAACTTTTCTGAAACAGGATACTTTTCATTTTTAAATAATCCCATTTTCTTAAACACCGGCTGTAAGTGCATAGGATAGAAGAAAGGTCTCGTTCCTATGTTTTTCTGATTCAGTAATTTCATTATTTCTTCGGCATTCATTTTGCTTTTCTCGTTGAGCAGTATTCCGTAAACCCAGTAAATATTCTCAGCAAATTCCGACTTCTCCAAAGGAATATTAAAATAAGGAAAGTTCCTGAACTGCTCATTGTACAATCTGCCTATCCATCGCTTCCTGTTAATAAATTCATCAAGACGTTCAAACTGCGCAAGGCCAAGAGCTGCCTGTAGGTTTGTCATTCTGAAATTAAATCCAAGTTCATCATGAACAAATCTTTTTTCCGGCTTGAAGCATAAATTTCTCAGAGACCTGCACCGAGATTCTATTTCCGGATCGTCAGTTACTATCATGCCGCCTTCTCCTGTTGTGATATGCTTGTTAGGATAAAAACTAAAAGTGCTTACATCTCCGAAACTTCCGCATGGCTTTCCTTTGTAAGTCTGACCTATCAGTTCAGCAGCATCTTCTATTATTTTTAAATTGAATTCTTCCGCAAGTTTCAGCACAGGATCAATGTCAACCGGCAATCCGTAAATATGAACAATCATAATAGCTGTTGTTTTATTTGTGATCTTTTTCCTGATCTGATTCACATTCATATTCCAGTTGTCTTCTTCCGAGTCAACAAGTACAGGTATTGCTCCGGCACGGATAATTGAAGAAGCGCAGGAAATTATTGTAAATGAAGGAAGGATTACTTCATCTCCTTTCTTTACTCCGGCAGCAATTACAGCCGCTTCAAGCGCTGCTGTACCATTGCAGACCGCGATTCCGAACTTCCTCCCTGCTCTTTCGGAAAATTTTTCTTCAAACTCTTTTACATAAGGACCTTCCGATGAAATCCAGCCGGTCTCAATGCAGTTGTTTAAATACTTTTTTTCGTTTCCGTTTAACAGAGGTTCGTTTACTGGAATAAAATTCATTCGGATTTTATTTTCGCTTCTTCTTTTGTAATTCCTTTAAATCTTGTCTTGTCTTCCTCTCCTGCATAAGGACCTTGTTTTACTTCTATCATTTCTATTTCTTCAATTACCTCAAATCCGTGACCTCCCGTAGAAAGCAGGATTACGTCCCCTGCGCAAAGCATTCTGCTTTCAAGATAGTTTTTATCATCATCATAAAAATCAACCCTTAGTTTTCCTTTTCTCAGGAACAGAACTTCCTGCGTGAATTTAACTTCTCTCGGAACAGGATTGTGCACGTGAGGTTCTATTATTTTTCCTTCAGGATGATGCATGTATGCTAACTGCTGCGAAAGTTCATTTGAAGTAAAAAAATGAATTCCGGATTTTTTAAAATCCGAAGGAATAATTATTGCGAGAAGTTTGTCTTTATGTTTAATGTATTCTGCCATATTAATTTGTTTTAGAAAATTTTTTCCTGTAACTGTTTTTTAAAATCACATCTATATTTTTCATTAAATCTTCATATCTGTAATTTTCAAGAATGTATTTCTGACCTGCCGACGCAATCTCTTCCCTCTCTTTTTCATTTTTTAAAAAGTAATTTATCTTATCCAGACAGTCTTTCTCATCTCTGAATGTCACAAAAATATTTTCCGGAAAACTTTTTCTGAAATTCACGGCTTCCCTTGTAAGAAGAAATGTTCCGAGTCCCAATACTTCAAACAGTCTCTGATTTACTCCGGTATTTTCAGCAATCTCTCCGTAATCATTAAAAACTATTCTTGATTTTTTGTAAATTCTCAGCATATCAATTCCTGATGTTATTCCCTGATTGCTCTTTTTGATCGGATGATCTTCAGGATATTTATTGCTGCAATATCCCCACCATTTGAAATCAATCTTTCCGGCAAAATAATTAACAATTTCTGTTCTCTTTGCCCAGAATCTGTTACCTAATCCTCCTACAAATGTAACATCATGTTCCTTTTCGCATTGCCCTGTTTCATTTAATATTCTTTCATCAAATCCGTTGGGATTAATGAAAGTTTCCACGCCGTTGAGTTCAAAAAATGTTTTATAAGCATCTGTCGATGTTAGTATAAGATTAAAATCTGACATTGACCAGTATCTTGGAACAGGCGCAGCAAGTCTGCTAACTATCAGAGCTTTGTTATCATAACTTCTCCAGAATTCACTCGGAATTCCTATCACTTCTCTTACAAGTATTACATCCGGCTTGTAAATATTTATGTAATCAAGTATTACGTTTAATACCCATCTCTTCCTGGCTGGTCTGATTTTATCTTTTATGCTTTCCTTAATCTTCATCAGTTTTTTACCTCTTCCGTATAACTCATCAGCAACTTTATCAATATAATATGGTGTTACGAAAAATTCTTCCGCTTCCCAACCGAGCTTTTTTAAATTGTAAGTATAGTAATCAGAAAAATTTGATCTTAAAGAAATTATGTATTCGAGAAATTTCTTTCTGTCCATCTCTTTTATTTCTTCAAAATTATTACTGACTTTTTTCCTCAGATACTCTTCCGGATTAACAGTGTCAAACTTTAATAATTTCATCCTAATATTTATTCTGATTCATGTTTGTACTCCCGTTTTTATACACTGCTTCCCAGTCCTTAATAAAATTATCGTATAAAAAATTTTTTCTTATGATTTCAGTATTTGAGGAAGTTTTACTCTTTTCTTTTTCAAAATTATCAAGAAGAAATGGAATTAAATCTTTTAAACCCGTAAGTTTGTCAATCTCCCTGAAGTATATACCAAGTCTCTTTAGCTTTCCGTAAGGCAGCCAGGCTCCGTTTACCAGTATATTCCCGGCATATATTGATTCAAGCATTGATGCATTCAAAGCATCAGTGTCTCTTAAATTCAGAGTTATATCGCTTGAAAATGTAAACCCCGCAAGCGCTTCATCAGTCATATAATTTTCCAGAATAAGCGTATCAAATTCCGCTTCATCGCAAACCTTCTTCACTCTTTCAGGATAATCCTTTTCTTCAAACTGTAATCCGTACGTCAAAGGGATAAGTGCGAATATTCTTTTCTTATATTTTTCATCTAATGTATCTAAAATTTTCAGTATTTCTATATGCTTCTGTTTTGACGAGCCGCTGTAACCAATTGTAATCACTACTTTATTATCATCAATATTATTTTTTTTCCTGAAACCGGAAATATATTTGTCCCTGTTTCCTGAATTTAATCTGTTAAGCTTTGCTTTGTCTAATCCGAAATCTGCAAATCTGATTTTATCCTCAAGGTTCCGTCCGAACTTTGCAAGTACTGTCTCTTTTATTTCCAATGCATTTACTGTTATGATATCCGCTCTGTTAAATGCTTCCAGCTGCTTTGTGTAATTTTCTGTACCTGATATCTGATAAAGATCTGAACCCCAGAATGTCATAACTACTTTTTTACCCGAAGGAATGTACCTTACATTGTATAAATACTCTGGTGACAGGTAATGGAAATGAAATATGTCGTAATTGCTGAAAAGAGATTTGATTTTTTCCGAATATATAATTTCTTCTGCGTTTGAGTTTATCTGATTAAATACCGGTTTGAATCTAAACAGAAATAAATTTTTCAGTAAACTGCTTCGATTTGCTTTATTCTTAAATATTTCAACTAAAGAATGAATTCTGTTTCCAGCTGAAATCTTAATATGTCTTTTAACAGGTAAACTTATTACTTCGTCAAATGCTTTCCCTTCCTCTTCGCTAAGTAAACCTCCTCCCGGTTTTACAGGATCTGCTGCTGTTACATTAATACCCGGAATGAATTCTCTGATCGCTTCAGAAAGGTTTGCTACTGTATAATAACTGCAATGTCCCAGTAATAACAGACGCATAAAATGAAATTGAGTTGGATTTATTTAGTTAAACAGGACGATAGATTATTACCGGATAATTTCTTAAAAAGATAGTAATGAATAAGTGATTCATTAACTGTAAAATTGCCCGTCCATAAGTCCGTAGCTTCCGGCTCTGTTCTGTTTTCCTGATTTCCAGAAATCACCGGGCAGGACCTGTATTGTTGATGCGCATTCAATTGAGTCAAGAATATTTTCATACCCTGTACCATTTATACTTGCAAAAAGTTTAATGGAATAATTTTCAGCCCTTAATAACAATCTGGGAATTTTAAGAAATATAGTTCCTTTGTTCTCAACATTGTCAAATTTTACTCCCATCTCATCTGTAACAAATGAAGCTTTTATATTTCCGAATCCATCCATGAATGTAACAGATATGATTATGTTTCCTTTTAAACAAATTTCACTTTCGTATTTCATTTCGATCAAAAGCGATTCTCCGGAAATGATCTGTGACATTGCATTTCCCTTTATGTCTCTGTAAACTATTTCCGTAAATCTGAATTTGCTGTTACCTGTTCTGTCAGTTCTGTCTTTTAAATTAATTTTTTCATCAAAGTTTCCTGTTGCAAGATAAGCGCTTACAGCAGAATCAACATCTCCAATAAATGAAATTTTTCCGTACTCAAGTATCATTCCTCTTTTACAAAGATTTTTTACCGCTGACATGTTATGACTTACAAAAATAACTGTCCTTCCTTCTTTATGAGCGACATCCTGCATCTTACCAATGCACTTCTTCTGAAATTCTGCATCTCCGACTGCAAGTACTTCATCAACAATCAGAATATCGGGATCAAGATGCGCTGCTACGCCGAACGCAAGACGAACATACATTCCTGACGAATATCTCTTTACCGGAGTATCAATGTATCTTCCTATTCCTGAAAATTCCACAATCTCCTCAAATCTGCTTTTGATCTCTTTCTTTGTTAAACCAAGAATGGAACCGTTCAAAAAAATATTTTCCCTTCCCGTTAATTCCTGATGAAAACCGGTTCCGACTTCAAGAAGACTTGCGACTTTACCTTTTATCTTTACGATTCCTGTTGATGGAGTAGTTACTCTTGATAATATTTTAAGTAAAGTTGATTTGCCTGCCCCGTTCTTCCCGATTATTGCAAGCAGCTCTCCCTCTTTTACTGTGAATGAAACATCTTTAAGCGCCCATATATACTGCCCGCTGCTTTTAACTGACCTGTCATTCAGTTCACCGATTTTAAAATCCGGATTTTCAGTCCTGAATATCTTCGACCATAATCTGGAGAAATCCTGGACTATTGTCTTCGAAGATATAATACCCAAACGATATAACTTTGAAAGGTTCTCAACCTGAATAACCGATTCAGTCATTTCATAATTATAATTTTATGTGCAAAATATTTATTTTCATTTCTCGACATCGGAATATTTTTTCGACGGATTCAGATTTAAATGTTTTTCAGCTTTTTCAAATACTACTTCCGGTGTTATGCTGTTGATATTTACTGTTGACAGGAAATGATGTTCATTTATCAGCTCCGGAAATCTGTTGAATGAGTTTGTAATCTCTAATGGGTAAATTGTTTCAATGTTCTTTGATATCTCTTCCGGATATGGATTAAATCTGCCTATGTGGTTGCCGTTTGAGATGCAGATTGTTTTTGTTTCTACAGATGCAGCAATATGAACTGCACAGGTCTCATTCGAGATAAGCAGTTTTGCATTTGCTATCAGATTAATTAATTCTGATAAACTTGTAGCGTCTGTTAAATCTTTTATTTTGCCGTTACCTGATTCTTCTATTATTATTTTAGCCGCTTTACTGTCGGATTTATTTCCGCATACAAATATATCCAGATCCGTGTTCTCTGAAATCTTCCTGCAAACTTTCCCGTAGTTTACAGCAAGCCATACTCTTTCCTGATAACCAGCTCCGGGGAAAATTATTACATAATCTCTTTCCGGTTTTTGTTTGCTTATTTTAAAAAATGGTTTTGATAAATTTATTTTTTTCCCGATGACTTCTTCGGCAAATCTTTTATTTCTGTAAAACTGAAAAAATATCTCGAGATACTTCCTGTGGTCCTTCTCGTATGTTTCTTTTTCTAGAACTTTTTTAATGTCATGATGCAGGTAAACCGAGTCTGACTCTTTTTCAATAATATTCCTGACACCTGAATGTTTTTTTAAATCCATTATTAGTTTCGAAGTGGTGTCGTTTGGAATTATCATTGTCTCAAATCTTCCGTTTCGGATTTTTTCCAAAATGGAAAATCTGTATAACCACTCGCCTTTCTTCTTTATCCTTGTTTTATCGATCCAGATAAAATTATCTATGAATTCTTTGTCGAATGTTTCGGCAATATTTTTCCATGTCGGATTCCCTGCCAGAGTAATTTTGTAATCTTTAAATCGTTCAGACTTTTTTATTGATTCAATGAAGTTTCTGAACAGGATGTAATCCCCGATTGCGTCAATTCTCAGAATCAGCAGGGTTTTTTCTTGCGGAAAAAATGTCTTTGTTGAATAATATTTATTTAAAATCTTTTTAACTGAATTTCTAAAAATGATCTTGATGCTGTTAAACACTGAGTTTTATCAATTTATAATTTATTGTCAATTAATTTTTTAAGTTCTGATATACTGTTTGATGCATTCCGGAACATTTGCAAAAGAATATTTCTGTCAACAACTTTTGCCTCCTCAAAACCCTGCTTAAGTTTTTCAGGAGTGAATGGTTTTTTTATTTCTTTAATTCCAAGTTCTTCCGAAAGCGCCGTAACTTTTGAAGATCTTTCCATAGAAACCACTCTGCAGCCTGCCCAGGCTGCCGTCAGCAGCGCATGATACCTTGAAGTCATTACCGTTTTGCATTCGGAGTAATGTCTGACAAGTTCTTCTGTATTTACCTCTGCAAAATAATCCGGTGTATAAATTTTTACATTCCTGTAAAGATATTTATTTATTCCTCCGAACATTTTTTCGTATAATGCATATTCAAAATTTCCTTTCTTGTTGACTTCATTTCCGAATAAAAGAATTTTCCCTTTCCTGAATTTTTTCAGAAAACTTCCGGTGTTTTTCAAATCTTCTCCTTCGGATTTCTCATCGTAATAACAAAATCCTAAATCATATCTTCTGCTTTTGTAATCTTCACTGTCGCTGAATATTCTGCTGAGTGAAATGTTTGCCAGATCTGATGATGTAGATATTTTTTCCGGAGATATTTCAAAATCATTTATAAGAATATCAGAAGTAGCTTTATCCCTTGTCCAGATATGGTTTACATTAAACAGTATTTTAACAAATGTATCCTTCCTTTCCGCAGCCTCTTTTTCTGCCCCTATTCCGGCAAAATAATATTCGGGGTTTGTTCTGTTTATCTTTTCCAGATCAGATTCAAGTTTGTTAATAAACCAGTCTCCGGATTTTACCTGAACAGGCGTATCCCCGACACCTATCCATATTTTACATTCTTTCGATATTTCAAATCTTTTTTTTTCATCAGCAAACTTTACTTTCTGAAATCTGTATTGCTGATGCAAAAAATTTCTTGGGACGCAACAATGAAAACCAATATCCGAATCCGTAAAACAATCAAGGAAACCTTCAAGCATCAAATCATCTCCTATATTTCCTGCTCCGTAAAAATCAAAACTCAGAAAAACTTTCTTCATGATTTATAAGGCGGTTTCATACACAGAGTTCTTCCATTCAAGATCCACAAGCACGAGACCTATATCTTTGCCTTTAAACTTGTGAAGACTTGTTCCGCTTTCAATAATTTCAAAGTGTAATGTCCCTTCTTTAAAGTCAAACATCTGAATATTCTCTATCTGTAATGACGCATTAATAAAATAACTTCCCGGCGTCAGGAAATATCCGGGAATTGTTACTTCCGCTGTATGAGCGCCGGTTTTGTCATCAATGTTTTCTAACAGTTCATCTATCTTTACCGAACTGTAAAATAATTTTGTACCGCTCTTGGAATAAATTGAAAACGCAATGCTTGTTCCGTTTATAAAATTTTTTACTTTGTAAGAAAACTTTATTGTTACAGGAAATCGTACATCTAATTCATTTGAAGCGGATTCTTCTTTGTCTGAATGTATTGCTATTTTTTTAAAGTATACTTCTGTGTCCTGATCTTCAAACTCCTGAAATGGTTTTAAAGAGTTTTCCGTAGTCAAATATTGTGAAATAATATTATCTGTTGATCCGCTGCTTTTCAAAAGTCCCTTTTCCAGTAATATAGCGCTCGTACATAAACTGCTTATTGCACCCATATTATGACTTACAAACAGAATTGTTCTGCCGTCTCTTGATGAGACCTCCTGCATTTTCCCGAGACATTTTTTCTGAAACTCAGCATCACCGACTGCAAGTACTTCATCTACTATAAGAATCTCAGGTTCAAGGTGAGCAGCAACGGCAAACGCCAGCCGTACATACATCCCGGATGAATATCTTTTTACCGGTGTGTCTATATATGTTTCAACACCTGAAAAATCAACAATCTCATCAAACTTACCTGTGATTTCTTTTTTTGACATTCCCAGAATTGAGCCGTTAAGATAAATATTTTCTCTTCCCGTTAATTCCTGATGAAATCCGGTACCAACTTCAAGCAAACTCGCGATTCTTCCTTTTACTTTTAAATTTCCCGTGGAAGGTGTAGTAACTCTTGAGAGAATTTTCAAAAGAGTGGATTTGCCCGCTCCATTCTTACCTATAATTCCGACTATTTCACCTTTATTAATTTCAAAGCTGATGTCTTTCAAAGCAAAAACAAAATCGTTTTCGTTTTTAATGTCCCTGCTGTTAAGAGCTCCGATTTTTAAATACGGATCTTCCTTTCCTCTTAATCTTGCGAGGAACCTGTTAAAATCCTGCGATAAAGTTTTTGAAGAAATTACTCCAAGTCTGTAAAGTTTGGAAACTTTGTCTGCTTTTATAACAACACTCATTATTCTTTGTTCAAATCATTTTATAGTTCATTGATGCATGTAATATTGCACTACATCCTTAAGACTTCTTTCAAGTGAAAATTCATTTGTCCAGTTAATTTCCCTTTTTATCTTTTCATTGCATCCGATAATCACCGGATTGTCTTTTGGTCTTTTTAATTTCAGATCCTGCTTAATGGAAATATTAACTTCAAGTATTTCACAAATCATCTGAATTATATTCCTCAGAGATACTCCGTAACCGCTGCAAACATTATATATCTCTCCCTTTTTACCGTTGAGTAACAGTTTATGATAAATGCACACAACATCTCTGACATCAATGAAATCCCTGACTATACTTACATCGCCAGCTGATAAAAATTCGTTCAATTTATTTTTCCTAACTTCTACAAGCTGTTTTGCGAAAGAAGCCACAGCGTAATTTTCATTCTGTCCGGGTCCAATGTGATTGAATGAACGGGTGATAACTATGTCAAGTCCGTAAACATCGGCATAAAGGCGGCTGAGAAGTTCCTGTGTAACTCTTGCCACTCCAAAAGGGCTTGAAGGATTTAACTGATTGCTTTCTTTCAAAGGAAGGTCTTCTATTTTTACTGATCCGTATTCTTCTGAAGATCCTACTGATAATATTCTGCATTTAAGTCCGATCATTCTTACGGATTCTATCAGATTTAAAAAAATATTTACGTTATTCAAAAAACTTGTATTCGGACTTTTCCAGCTTCCTGCTACACTGCTGTATGATGCAAGATGCAGAATAAAGTCAGGTCTGAAATTATAAATCAGTTTGCATAATGTATCTTTATCCTTTAGGTCTGACCTTTCAAACTTAAACTTTAAATGTTCATAATTCTCCGGATGAATATCAAACGGTCTGATATCTATCCCGAGTATTTCAGATTGCCGGATGTTAGCATTGAGATATTTTATAAAATTTTTTCCGACAAATCCTGAAACACCTGTTATAATGTATCTTTGCACACTGATAATAATTTTATATTAACTAAATTATTTATAAAACCGTAATAATTTTTTGTAACATTTTAATTTGCCCTGAGAAGTCCTTTTTCCAGTAAAGCGTCACATGCCCCGGAAATTATTTCAAAATTCATTCCGCTTCTTTCAGATATTTTTATCAGATCATTTGTTCCGTCAGATAAATTCAGTACCCACATTACCGCATTCACAAAATCAGCAGTCTTTTTCTGTGAACCAAGTGTAGGATAAAGATCTCTTTTGCCAAGCTGAGGTTCGCAATCCGGAAGTAGATTTTCATAAACTGCATTCTTTTCTAACATTGAAATTATTCTGAGATAAGTTTTCACAGAATGCTCCATAGCTTCAAAAGAAATAAAATCCCTGTTATCCGCTGAAGTGTGATACTCTTTGTATTTGCCGTATCTTGTTCTCATCAGTGATCCTACCGGAAGATTAAATCCCGGCGAGCAATACTGCCTTTCATCGCTTCCTGTCGGAAAAAAGTCTTCAATCACATAATTGTTTTCATTTTGAGATAATACAAGCTCCGCAGCCCTGTCAGCAAGCGAGTTTCCTCTCCTGCTTTTTTTATATGTGAAGTTACCATTGTCCCCTATGCAGGTAATAACGTAACCTGCTGCAAGCTTTTCTTTTATCTGCTTTCCGTGAATAGAAAGATACGTTATCACTCCGATCGTTTCAGGAACAAAAATAAATCTGTAAGTATATTTTCTGTTCTTTAACTTTTTTAATTCCCTGTAAATAAATGCAGTAACTAACGGACCGGATAATTCATTGTTTGCCATTGACGGATGACATATATATGTTGACAGCAGTATCTCCTCATCTGTACTTCCTTTTAGTACGGCGTCTGCGATTGTCATAGATCCGTTTTCGTTCAAATCGGAATCAATGCAAACTTCATAAGTATCCTCTTTAAGTTCAGTCAGCTGTTTATGGCTTAAGCAAAATCCCCATCGTTTTTTATAGTAAGATGTCAGATAAGGAATTACATCCGGCTGATCAGGCAAACTGTAAAGATGTTCTTTTAAATCAGCAAGACTTAGCTTCCCTGAAAACTCTTCCGAGTAACCGAGCAGATGAAGATTATTATTTTTGAAATCCAGAATTGTATTTCCTTTTGAATCTTTGATCCACGCTTCTTTTGCATTCCACTCCGGAGGGACAGTCCAGTCAAAACAATCTGTCCCGGAAGGAATTTCTGATATGTTCAGGTCAACTATTTCAGAAAGTATTTTAAGTGTCTCTCTGTTTGCATTTCCTGTTAAACTCCTGTTGAGATACCAGAGCCGGTCAAAATAATTTTCCATTAATTCTTTCAAAATATTTTTCCTGTTTTATAAAGCATGTTCAGAGATCTTCCTTCCTTAATTACTTTAGAAGCTTCTTCAAATACAATTTCAGACTTAATCACATGAAGACAGTTGCCTTCGCCGGGTCGGCAGCCCTGATAAAAACCTTTTGACCATAAGTATTCTTCCATTGGCTTTACATCAGTCTCCACAAACATTTCAAGATTTCTTACGAACAGATTATATTCCCTGATGCTTTCCGTGCCATTGCTGTCCTTGTATGGTCCTGTAAATTTTTTATGCAGTCTGTTCGGAGCGTTTCCCGTTTCCTCTGCATAATGGTAAAATGTCATGCAGTTTTCTCCTGCTACATCAAGCGCTGCAATTTTTCCGTTAAGTTCCAGCAGTTTTGCAAAAGGAGAATCACTCCCGAATGCGCTGTAGTTGTTAATATTGCGAAAAATCTCTTTGTGAAAACCTAAGACTGCAAAAGAAAAAAGCGGATGTCCTGTTCGTACTGAATCTTTTCTCAATCTTGCCGCTTCTGTAAGAATTCCGGTTTCGGATTTTGTATTATTTATATCAAACAACATTCCTTTTGTAAAGCCAAAGTTGTATGTCGGAAATAATAATGTTCCTTCAGAACCAACTGACAGGATAAATGAGTCAAGTATATCATCGGGAGTAATAAAAATATTTTTAGCTTTATATTCTTTAAGGAAAGATGAAAGCGAACTGTGTATCAATACTGTATCGCCTTTTTCAATTCCGCTTTCATGCCAGGAATCAGAGAGCTTCTCTATTATTTTATCTTTCGAATCTGTTTCTGAAATTGTTTTAATCATATTTTCAGAATCTCCATAATAACAGATGCCGCTGTATCAGCAGCTTTTCCGGGATTATAAATGAGCATTTTCGAAAATTCTTTTCTTTTGTCAGAAAATTCTTCCGGGTTTTCGAGACTTCTGACTATAGCTTGTTTCAATTGACCTGTTTCATTTACAACTAAACCGACATGACGGCCGGCATTGGCTTTGGGATCATTCTTTACAAACTCGGCAGTTGTATTCCCGAAATTCGAGTATGTCTTTTTAAGTGTCTTCTCAAAAAATTCCGGACAATCTATGTATATCACTGGTTTGTCGAGTATAATAAATTCAAGAGCAACGCTGCTGAGATCTGTTACCATCACATCGCTTGCCTCAAGCAACGGATCAATATTGTTAGATGGCACGTGTCTGAAATTTTCATTTGATTCAAATCGCTTTAATTTTTCGATCCAGTTGATCCCGCCTGTATAAAATTCGTAATTAGGTCCGTCTTCAGGACAATAACTTATCGGATGAAGCTTAACAATTAAATTAATATTTTTAATTTTCAGAATTTCCCCGATTACTTTCTCTCCGAAAGCCCTCAGTGAAAGTCCTTCATCCCAAGAAGGAGCATACAAAACTGTCTTTAATAAAGGATCAAGATTTAACTCTTTCAGAATTTCATTTCTGCAGAATTTTCCTGATAATAAGTCATCTGATTTTGCATATCCCGTCTCATAAAGTTTTATGTTCTGGGCTTCAAGCTTATACTTTTTAATTGTATTCTCTGTCTGCTGCCTGTGAAGAGGACTTGTAAGAAAATGTATATCGAAATTCTCAAAATCATTTTTCTGATATGACTCATATTTCACCGGCTGATTATGATTAATATGTATCCGGATTGAGTTTTTATTTCCTACTCCGTAAATATGCGGTGATAAAAATATGTCCGCCTCTGATATGTTTCTGCTCAGATTAACGCCGAATTGTCTGTTAGCCGGAATTTTAAATTTTCTGAACTCATCATGACCTTTGTAATGTGTTGCTATGTAATATGATATCCCGGAAGATTTTTTCTTCAGGGATTCAACAATAGGAAATATATAAGGAATGAAAGTTAACTCCTCAATATCCAGTATTATTATTTTTTTTCCTTTGAGCCGGTCAATTATCATTTTAGCTCTTAAGGGAAAATTTTTTATTCTCTTATTTTTTATTGCCAATTATAAATTGTTTCTTAAAATTGAAAGAAGTTCGGAATTTGTAAGCGATCTCGGATTATTTCCCAATCTCTCTGTATTAACATTGTCAGCAATAAACCGGATGTCTTCTTCAGAAGATATCCCGTAATCTTTTAAATTTGTCTTCAGATTAATTCCCGTCATCAGCTGCTTTATTTTCTCTCTGCCCTCATAAACGGATTTACATCCGAGTATTTTCAATAATTCTTCGAAAGTTTTTTTTACAAAGCTGACTCCCCGCTTATCATTTATATCATCTTCATTTACATTGTAATTGTAAACAAGAAAATCCCCCAGAGTATAACTCACTGCCTGTCCGTGCGGAACTCCATAGTGCGATGTCATTGAATATGACACTGCATGAGGAGCTGTAGTCTTTGTAATGTTTATAGCTTTGCCGGCAAGATTAGCTGCAGTTGACATACTTATTCTGCATTCAGGGTCAGGATTATTTACAGCTTTGTTAAGATTTCCGGTAATTAATTTTATTGCTTCTTCTGCAAAAGTCCTGGAAGCATCTGTCGAATTTACGCTCCAGTAAGATTCTACCGCCTGAGAAAAAGCGTCAATTCCCGAAAGAGCTGTGTGCCGGGGTGATAAACTATATGTGAGCTCCGGATCAATAATTACTGCATCCGGTAAAATAAACTCATGAGCGAGTGAAAATTTTTCCATGTCCATATAAACTACAGCAAAATGAGTAGCTTCGCTGCCTGCTCCGGATGTAGTGGGAATTGCAGTAAAATGTTTTCCTTTGTTTGATATAACTTCTTCGCCTGTAATATATTTGGCTGGATCTTTTTCCTGCGCAGATAATGTATTGATTAATTTTGCTGTATCAATTACACTGCCTCCTCCCGCTGCTACAATAATATCGCAATCCGAATCTCTGAATAAGTTTATTCCCTTTTCGAGTTCTTCATACTTCGGGTTTTCACTGAAATCATTGTACTGAATAAACTCAAATTCCTCTGAAAATTTTTTGAAAAAATTTTCAGCTCCTGACAATCCAAATGATTTCCTGCCCGTTACGAGAAAAACTTTAGCTGCATTTTGTTTTAAAAAAATCTCTCTGAGATTTTCTATAGAATGAACTCCGGTATATTCATCCTGCACTTTCAAATAAGATTTTTCATGAAATTAATTTTATTCTCCGCAGGAGTTGTATCTGGTCTTCCGAGATCTTTCCTTGCACCTTTATTTACTCTGATTTCAAGAAATGACGGACCATTGCATGACTGTAATTCTTTCAGACCATTAAGTATTTCTTCCTTAGTCTCTGCTTTTATTGCAGATTTATATCCGCATGCTGAAGCTATTGCAGGAAAATCAATATTAAATCCTGCTGTCGGCTGACCGCCTACGGAATCATGCGATCCGTTATTTAGCAGTATATGTCTGAAATTCTTTCCCGCCTTTTGTCCGATAATTGATAAAGATCCCATTTGCATTATTACTGCGCCGTCACCGTCAAGAACAAATACTTCCCTGTCACCCTTGTTTAAAGAAATTCCCAGAGCGATCTGCGAACTATGTCCCATTGATCCGACTGTCAGAAAATCATTCTCATACCCCTGAGCATTGTTTCTCCTGTATTCAAAAACTTCCCTGGATGTTTTTCCGGTTGTAGAAACAATTATTTCATTACCGCTTAAGTTATCCAGAATTAATTTGATCGCATCTTCTCTGTTAAATAAGTAATTGGTTTTTTTATCAGACTTTAGTTTATATTCGTCGAATGTTCCCTCGGATATCACAATTGCATGCGGACAGTTTTTCTCTTTCATTGACAGACAAATTTTATCTATAATTTTTTTTATGTCACCGGATTCGCTGTTAATTATTTCAAAAGGGATTTCCATTGCCTCAAGCATTTTCAGCATAACTCTTCCCTGCTTCTTGTGCTGCGGCTCGTCCTTTTTACCTGGTTCGCCTCTCCATCCGATCAGCATCAGTAAAGGTATACTGTAAACTTCTTTGTCCGAGAGTGAAAGCAAAGGATTAACTGAATTCCCAAGCCCTGAATTCTGCATATAAACCAATCCCGGCTTGCCTGTAGAAAGATAATAACCGGAGGCAAGTGCGACTGCCGCTCCTTCATTGGAATTTATTACATGCCCTTCTTCAGAAACATTGTCTGTAACATAAGCGCAGAAATCCTTTAGCAAAGAATCCGGCACACCTGTGAAGAAATTTATTCCGTTATCTTTTAATAAATTGAAAAATTTTTCAGGACTTATCATCACATTCCTCCCGGGATTAATCTTAATATTTCTTTTACCGGCATCATTCTGCTGTCAGCTTCAAAAGATCTTTCATTATCCAAAATTAGTTTTGCAGTTTCTATCATTGCAGGATATGCGCTCCGCAATAGCTGATTTGCATATATAACAACGTTTACTCCGGCTTCGATTAATTCTTTTTCATAAATTGTATTGTAAGTGGAAGGTACTACATAAAGAGGAACTTTCCTGCTGAACTTTTTATATCTGCCGCAAAATTCCAGAATTTCTTCAGGACTTTTTTCCTTACTGTGAATCAATACTCCGTCAGCGCCTGCATTTATGTAAGCTTCAGCCCTTTTGACCGAATCTTCCATTCCTTTTCCAAGTATTAGACTTTCTATTCTTGCTATTATCATAAAATCATTTGTTATCTGCGCTTTCTTGCCTGCCGAAATTTTATGACAGAAATTCTCAATGCTGTCCTGCGTCTGCTCCACTTCTGTTCCGAATAATGAATTCTTTTTCAAACCGACTTTGTCTTCTATTATTACCGCAGAAACTCCAAGTCTCTCAAGAGTCTTAACTGTGAATACAAAATGTTCAGGAATTCCGCCGGTATCTCCGTCATAAACAATCGGCTTTGTAGTTACTTCTGCAATGTCATTAAGAGTATGCATTCTTGCTGTAAGATCAACCGCCTCAATATCAGGTTTTCCTTTGGCTGTGGAATCGGTGAGACTGCTCAGCCACATTCCGTCAAATTCTTTTATAATATTTTCATTGTTTGTCTGAAAATTCTCAACGATGAGTCCGGTTAATCCGTTATGAGCTTCCATTAATCTGACAAGTGGCTTTACTTCCAAAAGTCTTTTCAATCTCTTCATTCTGATTTCAGGAGTCGTTCCGATTTCTTTTAAACTCCTGTTCAGTATCGTTGAAGAAATTCCCTGCGTGTATTCCACTTCTATAAGTTCTCCTCCCCATTTCTTCAGAGCGTTGATTACATTTTCTCTTGTACTTTTCTGAATGCCGGTTTTCCAGTCATCACCGTGAACGACATAATCCGGTTTGAGCTTTTCAAGATTAGGTACATAATCAAGAGTCTCCTGAGGAATTACATTGCTTACGCCTTTAATGCTTTCGATTATAATTTTCCTCTGATCAAAAGTCAGATAAGGCAGTCTCTTGTATCCTGCTATCGCTTTATCTGTAAGCAATCCTACAGTTACATCACCGAGTTTCTTTCCTTCGCTGATAATGTTTAGATGACCCGGGTGAATTAGATCTGCGCTCATTCCTATATACACTTTTTTATTCATACTAATGCTCCCTTAGAGTTTACTTTAACTAACCAATCGTTTTTTGTAAGTGAATTTCTGAATTCCTTATCTGTAATAATTTTCCATGAATATTTTACCTGCGCATAATAAAATGCCGCTCTGAATAATGCATAGTATCTGCTCTTCGTGTTTCCTGCAAGCGTGTATTTTAATTTTTTTATGTTCCACCTCATTCCCTGTTTAAAAGTATAAAGCATATTTTTCACAAGAGCTTTTGTACCCTCTTTGTTAATAGCATAAATATTATACGGAATGCAGATTCCGTTATTCATAAATCTTCTTTTAATATCCTTTACTGTCGCATTTTTATCAGCCAGCTGATAATGATACATCAGAGCTTTCGGAGCCCAGCCGATCAGATAATTATTTTTTTTCAGCCGCAGCCATAAGCCCGTCTCACCGTCGCCAAGCAGCCAGTCGCCTACCATTTCAGGGTTAAATCCGCCTACATCTATAAGCACATCTTTTTTAATGCTCAGATTTCCTGCATTCATGTACAATCCGATTTCATATTTGATCTCATCTCCGTAATTAAGTTTCCCTAATTGCTCTTCATAATCATGTATCCATTCCGGCGGAGTTTTATCCCACTTGATCTCGATCTTTCCTGCTACTCCCGCTGCATTTTCGTTTTTCTCAAAAACATTTGCAATTTCCTTAAGCCAGTTCTTTACCAATATTCCGTCATCATCTGTAAAAGTAAGTATCTCATTTTTCGAAGCAAGTATTCCTATTTGTCTCGCATATACCTGTCCGGGTTTTGGAACATAATAATATCTTATATTTACTTCGGGATACTTACGGATATAATCTTCCACAACTTCCTCTGTGTTGTCAGTAGAATTGTTGTTAACTATTAATATTTCATATTTTTCTTTTGGATAATCCTGGCAGACGAGCGAATCAAGACACATAAATATTGAATCCGCCCTGTTCAAAGTTGTAATAATTACTGAAAATTTCATAGCTTATTAAAAAATACCGCCGTTAATGTCTAATGAAGTTCCGTTAATATATTCTGATTCGCAAATAAAATTAATTGCATTAAATATATTTTCGGGATCACCGAATTTCCCTGTTGGAATTTTTTTTCTGACAAGATCCTGATATTCAGCGCTTACTTCCGTAATCATACCGATATCAAAATATCCGAGATTCAGATTGTTAATTGTAATTCCTTTGCTTGCATTTTCCACTGCCATGCTTCTCGTCATTCCCCAGAGACCTGATTTGGATGCTGCATAAGCGCTTGTCCCTGGAATTCCTGTTTCCGCTACAACCGATGAAAAATTTATTATCCTGCCGTAAAGTTTTTCTCTCATTACCGGAAGTGCAGCTCTGATCATATTATAAGTTCCGACAAGATTGGTCATTATTACCTTACTCCATTCTTCCGGAGACGACTTATGCGTAAAACTGTTGTAATTATTTCCGGCGCAGTTTATAAGAACAAACTTACTTATCTCCGGTGACAGTTTGTTAATTATTGCCTCTGAATTTGCGTAATCCTTTACATCAAGATGAAAATATTTTTTGTTTTTCGAACATTCGGAGTTTTCACTGAAATATGTCCCGTAAACTGTTTCACCTTTCTCAGTAAATTTATCAAACAGAAATTTACCGATACCTCTTGAAGCTCCTGTTATTAATATCATAATTTATTTTTTTAAGCGAATTTTATAATTTGATCTTTTTCAAAAAAATGTATTTTTTCTACTAGCTCTTCGGGAAGAACAAAGTCTTCTCCGTCAATTATCCTGTCACAAATGAAATCCATGAATTTATTTTTTCCGGGAATAAGATAATCGAGCTTATTGAAATCAATCAGCAGATCTTCATTAATCGTCGGTAGCAATGGGATCTGCTTTTGTATGAAATAGATATATCCGTATTTAAGTGCAAGTTTTCTTTTTTCATCATCGTGATATTTTATATCTTTAGCTGCTGACAACAATTCTTTGTAATGATTTTCTGTCTTTGCATCATAAGTAAAACCTTTGTTTGAATAATGAGCTTTCCCGGCAAGAATTACAGGCTTGCCCTGAAGTGAAAGTTCAAGCCCTCCCGTACCCATTACTGTTACTGCGCCGTCAAGCAGAGTGTAAAAATCCTGCGGACTTATGTCATCATCCATTTTTACTACTTTAATATGAGACGGAAGATCTGGAAAATTATTTTCAATAAATTTTTGACATCCGGTCAGCGGATTGTCATTCAATTCAGACGGATGTATTTTAATCAGCCATTGAACCTCCTTAATATTAATTATTTCTTTTACAGTTTCATAAAGCCACTCATCGAAATTTTTATGTATCATAGGAAAATAATCAGAAACAGCATCCCAGTTAATGTGTGTCATAATTCCCCATACAGGTTTATCCGGCTTGAGATCATATTTTTTAAGAAAAAATTCCTTGTCACCGGTATAATCTTTTAATATTCCTTTCATGTCTGCTGCAATGTTATCCAGATATCTCCTGCCAATAAAATTTTCTAATCTGCTGATCTGCATTTCTGTTAATTCTTTCTCTGCAGATTTCAGCCATGTAGAGTCGTTGATGTTTAGAAATGTTTCTTTAAAACTATCGACCGTTCCGAAAAAGAAATGTACGGGAAGATAGCAGCAGACATAAGAGGTTGAAGGAATTTTATACTTAACTGCAATGCTCAGAGCCGGTCCCCAGTCTGCATATATTCCGTGAGACATGTAAATTCTTGTCGGCTTGAATTTTTTTACTGCCTCTTCAGATGTTTCAGCTACAACAAGAACTGCAAATGCATATTCACGAAGAATATCTTCAAGTCCTTCATAAGAACCGCCTCTTGTGTGTCTCATCATTGCAGATTCAAGATGGTTTCCGTGATTCAGTCCATTGTAATTCAGCTCTTTATAATTTTCAAAATTTACTGCCTCCGCTTGTTTTCTGAGTTCAATTATTTTTTCAGGTGAAATAAGATCGCTTATGTAAGAATATTCTATCCCTAATCTTTCAAGCAAACTGCTGTTCTGTCTGATGCAGCTCGCACAATATTTTCCCCAGTCACTAATTCCCACTTCAGGATTATCAACTCTTTTTGCGCAAGCTTTATACACTCCGTCGCATAATATCATTCTTACTTTATGACCGCGGAGCTTTAATGACGCAGCGATGACTGATTCAAGATTCGACTGGATTATCATTCCGCCAGTTGACCAGAATAATATTCTCTCCGGCTTTGAAACAGATTTTATCCTGTTCCTGTAAAATCTCCTCGCCTTTAGTTTTGTATTTAACTTCTTTATGTGTTTGTTTCTGAGCAGCATTATTTTGATAATGTTAGCGGATTTCAAATTTCTTGTTAATTCTGAATTCTTATAAAATTATACTGAAGGAAGCGGATTTGTTCCTTCCGGTATTAATCCTGATTTTCTCAGATAATCAGTGAATCTGAATAATAGTTTATCGTTGTATTTTCTTGCTGCGAACTGCACTCCGAAAGGTAAACCGCCCGGAGAAATAAAAGCAGGAGCGCAAACTACAGGCAAATGAGCCAGTGTCCAGATCAGCGAAGGATCAGGTCTTTCAGTTTCTTCTCTTGGCGGAGCTTCACCTGCCGTGCTTAATGAAATCAGTACGTCGTAGTGATCAAAAAAACTGTCCATGGCATTTGTGATCACTTCCTGATCTCTGAGAGCTTTGTGATATTGCTCGACTGAAATTTTTCTGCCTCTGATAAAAATTTCATTCATTACAGGCGATATGAGTTCCGGATTCTGAAGCTCTTCCTGGAAATAATATGATAAAGTCTTGTCATAAATAGTCTGATGAACATTATGCGAGTGTTTTACCGCTTCAGGAAGTTCAGCAATTTCAACTTCAGCGTCTTTCAGTTCATTTATCTTATTTACAAATTCCGTTATGCTATCTTTTGCATAGTCAAATGCATTTTCCCAGGTATGTGTTTTTACAAATGCAATTTTCCACGGCTTGCCCGGAGATTTATTCTGACGCTTTTCATCATTAAGAGCATCGTTGCTTAATGGATAATTTGATCCGTGAACTCTTATTACTTCAAACAATGTCTGAAGATCTTCATATTTTGAAGTGAAAAAACCAATTGTATCAAGACTGTCAGTCGTCTTAAGCATTCCCGTTCGGGGTATAAGTCCGAATGACGGCTTGCATCCGTAAACTCCGCAAAAACTTGCAGGACGGACTATTGACCCCGCAGTCTGAGTTCCGATAGCTGCAGGAGTCATTCCAAGCGCAACAGCTACTGATGATCCGCTGGAAGATGTTCCCGGAGTTCTCGTAACATCATGTGGATTTAAACAGTTACCTATTGCATGTACCGCAAATTCAGCCGTATCAGTCTTGCCGGGAATTATCGCCCCCGCCTCTTTTAAATAATATACAACTCTTGCATCATTTCCTGCCGTAAACCCTTTCCATAAAGGACTTCCCATCTGAGTAGGAAAATCATAAGTGTTGAATATATCTTTTACTCCGACAGGTATTCCTTCCAGAACTCTTATTGATTCGCCGTTCCCGATTCTTTCCGAAATTTTATCCGATTGTTCATGAAGTTTTTTTTCATCATAAGAAACCCACACTTTGTATTTGTCATTATACTCTTCTATCCGCTCAATACATTGCTCTGCAATTTCCGAAGTAGTAATTTCTTTTTTTTCAATTTTTTTTAAAATATCTTTTATTCCGGATTTCAAAAAAATATTTTCTTTAATCTGATTGTTTTTACTTTTCATTTTTAAGCTGCTCCGTTTTTTTTCTTTGTTCTTCTCTTTCTACCAATTGTTCTGGATAAGGCATTATCCTTTCCTTGTTTACTCTGGTTTTCTGTATGACCGGTAATTCTATGTGCTTGATCTCATCAAGTCTTTTTTTCTTCATCAGCTCATAAAACTCTTCATGTGTCATTCCTGTTATTTTCAGATAATATTCCAGAGACTCAGGAATTTCCTGATCGTATTTCTTTGACAATTCAAATCCTTCTTCTCTTGAAAGCAGTCCGTTCCTCACGTCCACACTTGCCTGGTATGTAGACCTGCCGTATCCTCGCTTCAGATAATTTGTAAAGTCATGCATCCCCGGCATTATACACTCAGCGCTTTTGTATCCTTTGTATGTCCCTTCAATTTCGGTTTCTTTCCATCCGTAATGATCTCTGATAAATTCCATCTGCCTCTCATCATCCCAGAATATGTAATCTCCCAGATGCATCAGCGTAACTCCCACTCTCTGAAATTCTTCCAGCGTCGGCAAAAAGAACGGCTTCATATCCTTTTCCGAAACTGTCCCGCCTATCATATCTTTCGGATTTTTTTTGATTGAAACTCTTTCAAAATAATCAAGATCGAATTTCATTAAAGGATTTTTATAAGATGATCTGCCTGAAGCTTCAGCTATTGATTCTCCGTAAACCACAAGCGGTATATTGAATTTTACCGCTACCTGAAGAGGAAATGCGCTGCCTCCAGCATGACAATGCCAGCATGTATCGCCGATTCCTTCAAGTGATTTCTTTGCAAGTCTGTTTATAAGATTTCTGTTTGGTGTGAACATTATGTGATCCACATTAAACTTCTCAAGTGAATTCATCAGGTTATACCAGCCGGTCTCGCTGAACCAGTTGTGACTGTGCGTTACTGCAAGTGGTTTCATTCCATAAACATTCGTAAGAACATGAAGCTGAAATGTACTGTCCTTTCCTCCGCTGATCCCGACAATGCAGTCGTAGTTGCTACCTGCTTTATCCTTTGCTTCCTGAAATATCCTCTTCAGTTCTTTTTCTTTCTCCACCCAGTTAATGTGAATCTTTTGCTCCGATGACTGACATGCCTGACAGATTCCCATCTCATCGAACTTCACTCCTTCCTGTGTTGCAGGAATACAGCATCTGATGCAATACTGAACTCCTTCCATTTGCGGTTTTCCGTAATTAGCGTCTTTCATTATCTATTATTTTAAATTTATTTTTTTAATGCTCTTATACTCGTGTGATAAAATTGAAAATATAACTACATCAAGATATTTTCCGTCTTTAAACATTACTTCTCTCAATAATCCTTCTTTCTTCATTCCGTTTTTTTCGCAAATCCTGATTGCTCCTCTGTTTGTTAACGGTGTACCTGTAGTAATTCTGTGAAGGTTCAGAGTTTCAAATCCATACTCAATGAAAAGCGAAAGTATTTCCGTGCTGATGCCTTTATTCCAGTAATTTTTGTTGCCAATGATAATTGCCATGTCAGCTGACCTGTTGATAAGATTTATACCCTGAAAAGAAGCGTTTCCGATATGAAGGTTGTTTTTTTTCCACCTCACTGCAAAAACAAGATCTGTTTTACTTTCGGAAATTGATTCGACATAAGAAAGAGTCTTCGTATAATTGTTCGGAAATGTAGCATGTGAATTTCCCGCACAGACTTCTTTATCATTAAGCCAGTGAATGTATTCTTCGGTTATATCTTCCTTTGTCAATGGTGACAAATAAATTTTCTTTCCTGTTAAAAATGGATTTTTCAAAATTTTTATTTTACTTAATTAAGATTTAATTCTTTTAATATAAGATCAGTCGTGTTTCTGATACCGCCTTCAAATATTCCTTTTGTATCTTCTGAGATTATCTC
This sequence comes from Ignavibacteria bacterium, assembly GCA_016709315.1. Classification (GTDB taxonomy): domain Bacteria; phylum Bacteroidota; class Ignavibacteria; order Tepidaquicellales; family Tepidaquicellaceae; genus JAEUSI01. Next base: position 165,250 of record JADJMZ010000003.1, on the reverse strand, counting down.
TTGATTAAGACAATTAAAAATTGCATCAGTATTCAATTCTGATATTTCAATTCCCGCCCTGTTCATCGCACCTGAAAGCGAATTCCTTATTTTTGCAATGCTGAGACTTATAGTCCTTTTATTAAGAGCTCTCGCTTCAAACATCGCAATTGTATTGTATCCGGCAACAATATCTGCATCTTTTATCAGTTTAATAACATCATTTTCTTCACTGATAATGATTTCGATTTTTTCTGTTGCGAATTGTTCACTGATCTCTGAAATTTCCGTTAGTTCATTTTCAGATGGATGAGGCTTTATTATTAATGTGTACCTGAAATTCCCTGACTCCGCATGTCTCTTTAATGCTTCCATAAATACTGTCAAAGGGTGCACATTGTAATTTTCTAAACCCATTATTTTCAGTGGCTGTGAAAGAAATAATATTTTTTTAAACCGGTATTCTGAACTGCTCTGTCCTGAATCTGGAATTACTTTTTTTTGATTAAATATTTTATCAAGATACGGATGTCCAGTAACTATTAAATTGTTTTCCGGAAATCCTTCTTCTGTCATTTCGGATTTTGTTTCTTCATCCATTACACATATTTTATCAGTCATGTTCTTCAATTCGTAATCTGCGTATAGCCATCTTCTTCCGTAGTCTTTCCAGAAATCGAGTATTACAATGCTTTTGATATTTCTTCTGATTGCAAGATTCCGAAAATGCTGCTCTGCATTTCCTCCTCCTGTTGCCGTTATAATTATATCAGGTTTAAACTCGTCCAATATCTCTTCAGCTTCTTTTTCTTCGATTTGCGAATCTATTTTCTCATAAGTATAACCGAATAAGAATTTTTCACTTAATCTTCCGGAATAAATTTTTAAATCAAGTTCTTTGATTTTAATTAGTTCCTCTATTACAGAAATTACTGCAAGTCCTCCACCGGGGTCATCAAATGCTATAAGAACTTTCTTTCTCATTTAAACAGTTACAGTATTCTTTGCTTCATATTCCTTAAGCTCATCAAGATTCTGATAAACTTTTTCATAAGCGTTTATTACTGTTTCAAGATCCCTCTTTGAAAAGCAGGGACGCATGTATTCATGTGTGAAAACTTCTTCATAATACATTCTCTCTGTGACAGGACATAATCCCTTCTCATAAGAAACCTGACCGTCGTATCTTGGACAGTTGAATGAACATTTATGAAGTCTCTGCTGATAAATCGGCTGAAGATAAAGCGGCGGTGCAAATCCGACTCCCATAATAGGAGTTGATTCCCTTAACTTCATCAGCGGAAGTTCAGCTTTCACGGCATCTACAAATGTATTTCTTGCAACTCCGACAATATCTTTTTTGAATTTAAATGTCTGCTGATAATAAACATGTTTGCATCCTTCTTTAACTACCGGCGGAATAATGCCGGGAAGTTCTCCAAGTATTTTAGACAGATAATTTGCATTCGAAATTCTTTTTTCTATAAGCTCAGGCATTTTCTTCAGTTGCTCTATTCCTACCGCTGCTTCCATTTCAGTCATTCTGTAATTGAATCCGAATGTATTGTAAATGTCTTTTGTTTTTTTGCCTTCTACTACAGCTTCCCCGTGATTTCTAATAAGCTGAACTTTCTCGGCTATCACCGGATCATTTGTAGTTATCATGCCGCCTTCGCCGGTATGTATATGCTTGTGGTAATTCAGACTGAATATTCCTGCATCTCCGATCGTTCCTACTTTCCTTCCTTTGTATGTTGACATCGGCGACTGCGCGCAGTCTTCTATGACTTTAAGATTATGTTTTTTTGCAATTGACATCACTTCATCCATTTCCGTCGGATGTCCGCAAATATGAACTACAAGTATTGCCTTCGTTCTCGGCGTTATATTCGCTTCAATGCTCTTCGGATCAAGACAAAATGTATCTTCTTCAATGTCTGCAAATACAGGCACAGCTCCGTAAATCAACGGTGCGATTGCTCCTGCTGTCATTGTGTATGGCGAAACTATAACTTCATCTCCCGGTCCGATATCACATGCTCCGATGCAGGCGTATAATCCGGATGTATTTGAATTTACGGCAATGCTGAACTCTGCTCCTGAAGATTCAGCCCAGTCCTTTTCAAATTGCCTTACAAAAGGTCCGCCGAAAAAATCCTTGTTCCATGAACCTACATATTGAGAAAGATTTCCGGACTCAAGCACTCTTATAACCGCCTGCTTCTCTTCTTCTCCGATAGAATTGTCATGTGCAAACATCTCTGATCTTACCGGCTTTCCTCCTAGTAATGCTAAATTCGGCATATTGGTCTCTCCTTTATTCTGTTTATTAATTCAAAAATTTTTAATGAATTTTCTGCAGGCGAATCAAGTTCTTCTTTCCCTTCAAGCGTTTTGTATATATTATCAACTGCATTCGGTAGCGCACTTGAAAACCTGACCGGCTTGCATTCTGTAAGCTTATATATTTTATATCCGTTGTAAATTTTATTTTCCGTTACTTTGTATTTTTCAATTTCATTTTTATAATTCACTCTTATTCTACCCTTTGTGCCGACTAAATCAATTTCGGCAAATGAAAGCTTTGTCGGATTAAGACCAATAAATCTTACCTCTGTTCCGTTACTATATTTCATATTGAAACTTACTGTTTTATCATCTTTGCTTAAACCTTCTTTTTCAGAGATCTTAACAATGTAATTTTTATTTTCACCGAAATACCAGTTAACCAGATCCAGATAATGTGAAGCGTTATGTATCAATCCTCTCGAATAATAAAATGTTGCGGATTCGATGTCACCAAGCTTTCCTGATTTAATGATGTTTCCTATTTCAGAAAACTCGTCAAGAAATCTTCTGGTGTAATTCACCTGAAGATGAATTTTATTTTTTTTAAAAAGCTTTACTGTTTCTTTTACATCAGCTGAATTCATAGCCAGCGGCTTTTCACAGAAAACAAGCTTTGGCTTGTATTTTATAAGTTCATTTAAAATTTCTGCATGAGATTCATCATTTGTCGCGACTGAGATCACATCAAACTCATTTTCATTTAGCATCTTTCTGTAATCAGTATAAGCAGGAAGTTTATGATTCTTTTCTATAATCTTTCCGATATTTATTCTCTTTTCCGAAACCGCTTTTACATTAAAATGCCTGGAATTTTCAAATGCCCTGAAATGCGTTAATGCGCCTTCAATTCTTTTCTTGTGATCAAATAAAAATCCTATGTCCCCGCAGCCGATTATGCCGACGTTATATTTAGTCAAGGTCTTTTACTTTTTTTTGTATCACGTCCGAATTTATTTTTAACAGATCCCTGTGTTTATCAAGATAATTCAGAATGTCTTCAAGATTAAAATCCGATTTGTTTATTGTTAACTCTTCATAAACCGACTTTATAAATTCGAAATCCTCTTCGGTATCAAGAGCAAGTCTTACTTCATAATCCCTTTTCCATTTATCCGGAGTCTTGACGTTGTAAAGTTTGTATTTATCTTTGCCTGTTCTGAAAAAATACAGCGAAACATGTTCCCTGTCTTCCGGATCATCTGTAATTTCAGATATATGCTTAAGATCTTTGTAAGTAAATACCCGGACATCCATGCCTAGCGGAATCTCGCGGGTTTCATTGTTAACGTATCCGATGTTTGTTACATAGTCGTAGAGTGGAATATTACTGAGATAATTTTCTATTACATAATCTATAACCTCCGGATCCATCAACGGACAATCACCGGTTATTTCCACTATTACATCTCCATCCGCAAATTCAGCTGCTCCGACTACTCTTCCAAGTACATCTTCTTCACTTCCTCTGAAAACTTTTACATTCAGTCGTTTCCCAAATTCAGTAATGCTTTCGTCAAGTTCATTTACTGTTGTTGCTATCACAATCTCATCCGTCAGTTTAGACCTTTTTAACCTTTCCGTAAGTATCTGCAATACAGGTTTACCGCAGATTTCTTTCAGTACTTTTCCGGGAAGTCTGCTTGAACCCATTCTTGCTTCTATGATTGCAATTATTTTTCTTTTCTTGTCCAATGTTGGTATAATTAGAATTGTTAAATCTAAGACTAATCTAAACGCTCAGGTTCTTATAAATTAATTTTTTGGAATTCTGAATAAATTATTTTTCAAATGCTTATGTCAAAAAATGAAATATAAATTTAAGAAGTCTGTATTCATTCACTGAACTTTTCTTTGCTGAACAATCGATTTCTTATTAAAATACATTTGATAACCTTTATTATAAACTGTAGTCGGAACGTAGTCAATGTCCATGAAAAATAATGATTCAGGCACCTCTTCTAAACCATCTACAATACAGCTGTCACTGATTTCGTTTTGAATTTTACTGTACCTTGTCTCCAGGTCATTATGAAATTTTTGCGCCTTGCCGCTAATCAGATCAGAATAAGCAGTTTTAATATTATTATCTTTGACAAGCAAAGCAAGAATGATCAGAAATGCAACTGCATATGTATATCCTGGAAATTTATAACCAGCAAACTTATACTTCCTGTTAAAGTAAGAAAGTAAAACTATCATAATATAAAACCATCCCGTAAGAAACAGGAAAAATAAAAAATTTAAAATTCTTCCGTATGGGACTATTCCATTACTCCACAGCATTATAAATGTTCCGGTAAAAAGGAAAAGCAACAATAAAGCAACCGGGAATACAGGTTGAATTGAAAATATTAAACTCTGTTTATCTGATTTTATAATTTTAAAAAATACCGGGATCAGTAAAAATGTAACTGCAAGAACCGGCGAATTAAAAATCCAGTTGATTAATTGCTGAAATATAAATTCAACCGAACTATAAGCTGAATAATAAAACTCCTGACTGTTTACATACAAATCAGACCTGTGTTTATTCCCCGGACCGGAAAACGCAATGTAATCTGCAAACAAATTAAGTACCAGCATATAAAGCAAGTACCTGTTAATTTTTTTTTCAATGAAATAATCTTTTAAAAATAATAATATGAGAGACATTGAAAAAACCATAGCAGATAATTCATTAAAACCTGCTACTGAAATTGCTGCTATAAAGCATATTGAAGTATAAAATGTCTTTCTGCTGATGCTTTCATAAATATTTATCCTGTTATAAGAAATAAAGAATAACATTATGATTATTACTGGGAGGTGATAATTCAAAACCGAACCAAGCCAGTAAAACCCCTGACCTACCGACGGCATTGAATACAGATACAAAAAAAATACTGACAATAAAAGTAAAAGTCTTTCGCTTTGATTCAGTATGCTCTTAGTGAATTCAGAAATAAATAAATAAAGCACATAAAAAAACAAAATGAAAAAAAGAAAAGCTGAAACATTATATCCCGAAATCGAATAGAAATACAGAGGGTTATAACTTGTTAAAGCATAATAAGAAATTCTTCCGCCCCAGAATTTATAAAAATAATTTTGAGCATCTAAAAAACCCGATTCCTTTACAATCCCCGGATAGAAAAAATCTTCAGGTGTCGGCTGATTAAAATAATGAAGAATTAAAAACGGAAGTATCACTAATATTGAAATCCCGGAGATAAGGAACTTTGTTTTTACCGAATTTATATTTTTTAACATCCCATAATCTTAAAATCATGTTAAGTTTTCTTTATTCGCTTTTTAGCAAATCACTATTGTTGTTTTCTTCTGCCTATACCTGTTTCATTGATTTACAAAAGATATTTTAAATTCTCTGTCTTACTTCTCAAACAGAAATGCCGTATCAACATTATTATTTGAAAGATATGGATATCTTTCCTCTTTTATAAGCGAGAGGTCAGGAAACAAATCCGAATAAAGCTCTGAAAAATTTCTTTTCCATGCAATATTATTCTGACCGTTGTAATTTTTTATTTCAGTAAGATTATCAGCATAGTATTCATTGCCGAATATATATTTACCTGAACATCTGTAAATTTCTTTTAAAGCTGTGCTGATCTTTTCAGGATCAAGGTGAATTAAAACATGAGTTGTAAAAACGAGATCAAATTCATCGTCTTTAAATGGTATTTCATAAGCGCTGGCTTCAGTAATATTTAATCCCTTTGTTCTTTCCAATGCATGTTCAATTGCTTTCGGCTGTATTTCTATTCCGTAAAGGTTCTTAAATCCCATCTCCTGCAGATTTACCATCATGATTCCAATGTTGCATCCCACTTCAAGTATTTTAATATTCCTGTCAAAATCACTCACAAATCTCTGCATCATTTCTGTCCGTGAAATTCCCATTGCCTTTTTGTATTCGCTGTCAAGCTCATTGTTGGAATACATATTACGAATATTATAATTTTCACCGAAATCCGTTCTCCAGATTTTCTCCTGAGGTGTAAGTTTGTTCGGTTCTATGCTATTCATAATTTTTTTGATTATTTAAATATTCATTCAATCATATTCCATCTGATCACACTGTCCGCTTCAATATCAGCAACTGCTGTCTTGCCTATGACCTCATCAATATATTTCGGACTTATTCCGCTTGCAGGTCTTTTCCATGTAAGCATGTCATAAATTATTTTTTCACCTTTCCTGATATTTACTTTTGAAACAAGGCTTCTTCTTGCATTGGCAATTGCCAACGCTTCATCAGGCAAAGCTTTTTTTCTGAAATCACCCAGAAGCAGAAACATTCTGTCTAATTCCTTTTTGAAAAATTTAAGATCTTCCTTATCCATCGCATGATAATGATCGTTACCCGGAAGAGTCTTGTCAAATGTAAAGTGCTTTTCAAGAATAACCGCTCCCAGAAGTGTAGCTGTTTTCAGCACTTCCATGTTGCCGGGTAAAGTATGATCTGAATAACCAGGCACTGTATCCGGAAATTTTTCTCTCTGATCCAGTATCATTCCGAGATTTGCATTTTCGTCAGGAGTAGGATAATTCAGAATACAGTGAAGAAGACACAGATTATTTCCAAAATCATTTATGACTTCTGCTGCCTGCTGAATCTCCCACATTGCCGATGCTCCCGTTGAAAGAAGAATGGGCTTTCCGAACTTACACATATATCTTATAAAAGGAAAATTTGTAATGTCAGATGAAGATATTTTAAATACAGGCATAAGTTCGTTAAGAAAATCCGCCGACTCCACATCAAACGGAGTTGACATAAATTCTATTCCTCTCCTGTCGCATTCTGTTTTCAGACTTTCATATTCACTCTTCCAGAATTTATCATACTTTCTGAAAAGCTCTACCTGGCTTGTTGTCGGCTCTTTGCTCAGATCCCAGTAAGAAGGACTTTCCTTTGAAGCCAGAGTCTCCGCCTTGTATGTCTGAAATTTTATCGCATCAGCTCCGCCTTCAGCAGCTTCGTCTATAAGTCTTTTTGCAAGCTCCATTTTCCCTTCATGATTTACACCTGCTTCTGCAATTATGTAAGGTCTGCTGATTACTTTCGGATTGTAATTTTTAAATACTTCAAGAATTTTCATGCTGTCTGTATTTTTATAAAAATGAAAAATGAACTTCTCTTACCATGCTGTCCATCCGCCGTCAACTCTTACATTGTCTCCTGTAACATAACTTGAAGCATCCGATAATAAAAATACCGCAGCTCCCGCAACTTCATGACTGTAACTCATTCTTTTCAATGGAGAAAATTTCGAAAAATTTTCCTCAAATTTTTCTTCATGATTATTCCATACTCCGTGGGGAGTTATCTGATTTACACGAACGCCCTTATCCGCCCAGTAAGTGGCAAGATACTGCGATAAAGCCATTACGCCTCCTTTGGACGCAGAATATGCAGCAGGACATCCAAGACTTGTTCCTGCATATAAATTCTGATTTGGAGCTACGACAGAATATGTGGAAGGCATATTAATAATTGATCCGCTACCCTGCTCTGCCATATAACTTCCTATTATCTGACAGGTAAGGTAAGTTCCTTTAAGATTAGTTTCAACTACTGCATCCCAGTCTTCATCCTGATATTCTTCAAACTTTGCAAAAAACTTTGCAGTTTTATTCTGATGACAGTTGACAAGTCCGTCTATCCTTCCGAATTTTCTCAGAGTTTCATCCTTCAGATTAGTAACATCTTTTCTGTTACCGACATCAATTGAAATTCCGGCGACTCTTCCTTCAAATCTTTCATTAAGTTTTTCCGCGCTCTTCTCCGGTTCGGCTTTTGCTATGTCAGCTATCATAACCATTCCGTCAAACTGCAGGCAGGCTTCCGTAAACGCTCTTCCAATCAGTCCCATTCCGCCGGTTATAACTATAACTTTTCCTTTAAGACTGAATTTATTTTTAAAATCTATTTCCTCAGGATTTGTTGTTCTCATAATAAAATAAATTTAATTTCTTTCGATTTCTTTTAAAATTTTTAAAGCTGTTTTCATATCTTCAATTCCTTTCTCAAGTGACATCATAGGTTTTTCATTTCCCCGGACAGTTTCAAGGAAATGCATCATCTGATTCCGGTAACTGATATCAAGTAATTCCATTGCACTGTCTCCCGTTTTTCTAATTTCATTACTTTCTTTTTTTAAAATCCGAACTTCAGGAATCATGAAATCCCAGTAAAGCGTACCTTCTGTACCGATGACCTGGCAATTTCTGTAATATGGTTTCTGAAAAAAATTCAGATGAATATTAGAGACAACTCCCGTCTTATGTTTCATAAGTACTTCAACGCCTTCCTCTGAATTTATTCCGATAACATCTCCTCCAACCTCCATTGCTTTTACTTCCGTCACAGCTCCGAAAAAATCAGTAAGATAATTCTGTTCATGTATTGATGTAAGCACTACACCGCCGCCTAATTGCGGATCCGCAGCATACGATATTTTATAATCTTCGTTTGGATGCCAGCCGGGCATATAAGTACCGAATTGGGCTCTGGCTGAAATTACTTTTCCGATCTTTCCGTCATTAATGTTTTTCTTCATTTCAATTATGCCGGGATGAAATATCATATTGTATCCGACTGAAACAGGAATATTTTTTTCAATTACAATTTTGGAAAGTTCATCAATCCCGTTCAGATTGTTTCCTAATGGCTTTTCTATAAACATCGGGATTCCCATCTTTGCAATTTCCGTTGCAGTCTGTATGTGATGCGAGGTCGGATTTGTAATCAATGCAGCATCTGTTTTAACACCTTTCAGATCACTGATTGAATATATTTCATCGTCAGGTTTTATTTCAGTTTCCGAAACTGAAGTTGCTGATCTTCCTGACCTGAGCGCAGTAATATGATGATCGCCCAGACTTTTTAAAACTTTTAAATGCCGTCTGCCAATTGATCCAAGTCCGCAGATTAGTATATTCAATATTTAAAAATTAAAATGTTACAGGAAAGAAATGATTAAGAAAACTATTACGTGCTGATGAATTATCTACTCTTTGATCAGATAACAGGGAGTTGCGGAAAAAGGAAATTTATTTATTTTTATTTTCTGATCTTTGAAATACTCATCAACTGCTTTTGTTTCACCCGGAAAAACTCCGTAATCATCAAGTATCAGTATTCCGCCGGTTTCAATTCTCGGGTAAAGCTTTTCAAGAATAGTAACCGACGGCTCGTAAATATCAGTATCAAGATTGAGAAGCGATATTTTAAGCTGCGGATTTTTTTCTGTATAATCCGGAACGGTCTTTGTGATATCACCGGCAATCAGTTCTATATTCTGTTCGCAGTTCTTATTGACCAGCACTTCAGTCAGCTGCTCGGTTGAGATGCTCTGCTCTCCGGCTTCTTTCACAAGATTGCTTCTTAATTGCTTGTCAGCGTCAAAGTTAGTTTCGGGAAATGCAGCGAATGAATCAAAACCAATTATCTTTTTCGAGTATGGACTTTCCATCAGATTTCTGAACATTGCAAATCTTACAATAGAAGCGCCTTTGAAAACACCGCACTCAACAATAGCTCCCGGAATATTACGAACCATTTTATATAATTCATAATGAGCAAGAATCTTTCCGATCCTGGTTATGTCACAGGAAAGGTAAAATTCGTTTTCATACTCATAAGCTTTTTTAAAATCCGGTAGTTTAATCATTTGATTTTGATAGTTTTGATTATTTAAAACATGTATTAATATATTTTCCCTTTGACTTTTTTCTGTTCGACAACTGAATTTATTTTTTTATACTCGGGATTATCATTCAGAAATTTTATAACTTCATCAAGCTTTATTACTTCTCCACTGTAAAGATTTTCATAAATAATTTTCATAAGCTCCAAGTCCTGCTCAGTGTCAAGACATAATCTCAGTTCGTCCGTTCTTTGATTTTTATTAAACACATTATGGATTTTGAAAAGTTCGGGATTCCTTCTGATATACAATGTCACATGTTCGTGATCATCCTTATCAGATGTATTCCTCCATGATTTTTCAAGAGCGCTGTATTCTATAACTTCAGTATCCATTCCTCTCGGAAAAGTTCTTTCTACCATATTGGAAGTATAATCAAAATCTCCGTGACAGTGTTCTTCGATAACCTGATCTATGATTTCAGGATCCATGAGAGGATCATCCCCTGTAACCCGGATTATTCTGCTTGGTTTGTAATATTCTGCTGCTATCCGGAATCTGTCAAGAACATCATGTACTGAACCTCTTATTGTCTTAACGGAGTTTTCAACGCAGATCTTTTCTATTGCATCATCTTCTTTTAATACAGTTGTAACAACTGCAAAATCATCCAGTCTATTTGCTTTTCTTAAAATTCCGAATATATGAACAAGTGCCGGGATTCCTGCTAAATCTTTCAGCACTTTTCCGGGCATTCTTTCTGAGCCCATCCTTGCCGCTACAAATGCTATGTTACTCAATTTCTGAATTTCTGATTTTTATTTATTTCCGTTATGCTTGGTTTTTAAAATCTTCTTATACTTTTTCATTCCTTCTGTGTTGTTGGTCATATTATTCTCATGCTTTCTGTATCTGTAAAGTGGCAATTCGATGTTTTTAATGATATGACTTTTTTCAAATCTGATTCTGAGATCTTCTTCTTCCCGCATTTTAAAATTTTCATCATACAGACCAATTTTAAACAACCTGTCAGTTCTGAACATTACTCCGCAGGCAATTGGTTTTTTCTCTCCTGAAACTCTCGTAATATGATTTTCATCTTCATCAACAAGATAATAATCGCATGAAACCGCATCCCATGAAGCATTGAAGTTTAAAAATATTGATTCTATAAGAAGTAAATTCTCATCTATATAATCATCAGCATCAAGATTGATTACATATCTTCCTATTGCTTTTTTTAAACCTTCGTTCCTTGCAGCTGCAAGTCCGAGATTACTTTTCAGATTGATCGGTTTAATAAATCCGGAAAAAGAAGACATGACTTTTTTGGTTTCATCTGTACTGCCGTCGTTTACTACTATAATTTCGTAGTCTTTTCTGTCAAATGACTGATTAACAGCGCTTCTGATCGCTCTGGATAAGTAGCGGGCGTAATTATGACATGTTATTATTACGGAGACTTGCACGATTTTTGTCCTTTATTATTTATCCCTGTTTCAAAATTTCTGAAATCCGGTTGAGTGGTTTGTCCGGGATCAGGAGTTAAGAAAATCCTCTGTAGTTATATCCCATGTTAATTGAAATTATAAGTGTATTAGCATTTCCTCGAAAAATTACAAATTTTTAACTTCTATAATATTTTCGTTTAACTCGTTCAATATAAGCTTGGAAGGAGTTGAAAAGAAACCTGAGGGTTTAGCCGGATCAAAATCCGAATCCTTAAGTTTATCCCCGCCTTTGATAATAAGCGGAGCAGTCAGATCATCAATAACATCTTTTGAATGAGAATTGTAGAGACTGTCAGTAAGTTCAAAATACAAAGGATATTCACCCGGCTTTATATTCAGATCAGAAAATTCAACAATTGCTTCACCGCAGGTTCCCGCTTCGACAGTATGTTTAGTAATTTCAAAATGAGACAGAGTAAGACATTCTCTCGATAATCCTGACATAAGCGCTATTGTAAGCGTAATGCCTTTCATTTCCTTAAAAGTTTTATAAGAAACTTTGAATCTTACCTGCTCACCGTATTCAAAAGCATATCTGCTGTTTCCCGAATAGTCCATAACATCAATACTTGTAAATCTGATGATTCCCTTTCCTCTCCGGTTATTTAAATTATTTACTTCAGTATCAGCTCCGATTTTAACATCACGATTAAGTTCATGATACATGCTCAGAACTTCTTCAGTATCACCGCTTGCAAATAATTCTCCGTTATTCAGGATGACCGTTTTCTGGCAGAGAATCTTTATAGCATGAAGGTTATGACTTACAAATATAACTGTCCTTCCTTCTTTTTCTGAAACGTCATGCATCTTACCAAGACATTTTTTCTGAAACTCCGCGTCTCCTACTGCAAGCACTTCGTCGACAATCAGTATTTCAGGTTCAAGATGAGCAGCAACGGCAAATGCAAGCCGGACATACATTCCTGAAGAATATCTTTTCACCGGTGTGTCAATGTATCTTTCAACTCCTGAAAAATCAACTATACTGTCAAACTTGCTTTTAATTTCATCCTGCGACATTCCGAGAATCGAACCGTTAAGAAAAATATTATCCCTTCCTGTTAGTTCCGGATGAAATCCGGTTCCTACTTCAAGAAGACTTGCAACTCTGCCTTTGACTTTAATATGACCTGTTGTCGGACTTGCAACCCTTGACAGGATTTTCAGAAGCGTGGATTTACCGGCTCCGTTTTTACCGATTATGCCGAATCTTTCACCGTCCTTCACTTCAAAATTCACATTTTTTAAAGCCCAAACAAAATCGCTTCTTCCTTTAACCGCTCTTACATTTGTCTCACCGACTTTTAAATAAGGATCTTCTTTACCGGTAAACTTCGCCCATAACCTGGTAAGATCTTCGGCAATTGTCCTTGTGCCTACAAGACCCAGCCTGTACATTTTGGAAAGATTTTCGACTTTGATTACTGAATTCATTTTGAAGAAGATTTAGACCGTATCCATAAAAGTCTTTTCGACTCTGTTGAAAACGATTATGCCGATAGATAAAATTATTACTACAAATACAGAAGTATATAAAAGATTACCGGCATTAAATGTACCGGCACCCAGAAATGCAAAACGGAATGTATCAACAATGGATGTCATTGGATTTGCAAGGACAATCCATTTGTATTTTTCAGGTAAAGCTGATAACGGATAAATGACTGGAGTAGCATACATTAAAAGCTGTACACCAAAACTTACAAGAAAAGTCAGGTCTCTGTATTTAGTTGTAAGAGAAGAAACAATTATTCCGAATCCAAGTCCAAGCCCTGCCATCAAAAGGATCAGGTAAGGAGTAAGAAGAATATAAATGTTCGGATTTACATCTGATCCGTTCATTTTAAAATAAATTAAAAAACCAATCAGAAGTATCATCTGAATCCCGAACTTCATCAGTAAAGAAATAATATTTGAAAGAGGACTTACTAATCTTGGAAAATATACCTTTCCGAAAATATTAGCATTAGTTATAAAAGTAGATGATGTTCTTGTCAGACAATCGGAAAAATATCCCCAGCAAACAATTCCCGACATATAAAATAAAATAGGAGGAATTCCGTCAGTGGGAATTTTTGCAATGTTACCGAATACTATTGTGAAAGTAATTGTCGTAAGTATCGGCTGCAAAAAGAACCAGAAGGGTCCGAGTATGGTCTGTTTATATACTGAAACGAAATCTCTTTTGACAAACATAAAAAGAAGATCTCTGTATTTCCAGACATCTTTTAAATGGAAATTAAACCACCCGGATACAGGCTTGATTTCCAGCGTCCATTCAGATTCTGATTGTGTTTTTTTCATTGGTTTAAAATTGGAGATAATTCGGGAATAGAATTTTCAGAAATCTGAAAATGTAAAAAGACAGATACGTTATTATGTAAGTTACAGTGATGCAGAATAAAATTTTTAATTAAAAAAATTTTGCTGACTAATAAATTGTTATTTATTTAATTCAGGATTACTTAAGTATTTTTTTGTTTGAATCCGGCTGTGAGTAATAATAATAGTAATTGTAGTAATAGCCGTATGAACTCTTGAAGTTGAAATTATTCAATACACATCCGAGCAAATGATGCGATTGCTTCTTACTAAGTCTGTCATAAGTTTTCCAGAATGCTTCTGCAGGCGTCTTGTTTGCCTGACAAACAAGGACAGTTCCGTCTGTAATGTTGTAAAGAATTTCCGAGTCTGTTACAGTGATAAAAGGAGGAGAGTCCACTATTACGATGTCATAAATTTCCTTTAGTTTATTCATGAATTGTTTCATCTGTACCGAACCTAATAACTCAGAAGGATTCGGAGGTATTGTTCCGCTGGTAATAAAATAAAGATTGTCTATAGGCGTCCTTCTTGTAATGTCTTCCAGTGTTACATTTGTAAAAAGATAATCGCTTAGTCCCGGGAATTTATCTGTTTCGAATACATTATGCACTCTGGGTTTTCTCAGATCACAATCCATTATAAGAACTTTTTTTCCTGCCTGAGCGAAACTTCCGGCAAGATTTGATGATACTATTGTTTTACCTTCAAAAGGAATAGAACTCGTAACAAGTATTGTTTTAAGCTGATCTGATTCTAATCTTGAAAATTGTATTCTTGTTCTCAAAGCTTTAAATGCTTCAGACGCTGCGGAATTTGATTTGCTGCCTACAATAAATTCTGGGGTTGAGGTTCCGTTTTTGCCGCTGGCTGTTTCAATTTTAGGTATCCATGATAAAACGCTCGCTCCCCTGGCTTCAAGTTCATCCGGTGTTTTAATGGTCTTGTCGAGATAATTTCTTATAAATGCAAATGCAAGCCCAAGGCCAAGTCCTATCAGCACACCGAATAATATAATTTTTGGTCTGTCAGGGGCTACCGCCGCATTATTATCAAGTCCAAGATCAAGAATTGAAGCATTACCGACTCTCGCTCTTTCATTAATGGTTGCTTCCTGATATTTTTGTTCAAGCATCACATATAATTTTTCAGCAGAACTTTTTTCTCTTTCCAGTCTTACCAGTTCGCCCATCTGTTCAGGAAGATTATTTAATTCACCCTGTGTTTTACCAATCATATCCTGAAATGACTTATTCTTTAATTTCAGGTCTTCAATTTCTAATTTCTGTTTGAAAATTTCGTCATTCAAACCTTTTTTATCGGCAGGAGTATTTGCATTAATTCCTGACTTTAAAATATTTACCTGAGTTTCAAGTTTTTCTTTTAAATTAGTAAGTTTTCTGTCATAACTTTCTTTTGTTTTCCGGATTACTGTTTCATCCTGAATCGGAGCAAGTTCTATATCCCTCTGAACTTCAAGTGTTGCAACCTGAGACTGAATAGCTGACATGTAAGACTGATTGATCTGCGCCTGAATGTAATCATACAACTGTGGATCCATATTGTCATACTTCGATTTTAAAGCCACAAGATTATTCTCCCTGACTTTAATTTCTATTTCATTTGCTTTCACATTTGTTTCATACTGGGAAATGTTATTTACCAGTCCGCCTGACTGAGTTGACAATGAAATATAACCTGTTTTTTTCTGAAAGTCCTCTATTGAAGACTCTGCATCATTAAGTTCCTTGAATTTTTTTTCTTTCTCATCTACAATAAATTTCTTCACATTAGTAATATCCTGCCGGCTTATTTCTACATTATATTTCAGATAAACATCAGCGTATGTTTTTGTTATATATTGTAATTCTTCAAATATAGGACCTTCGGAAGTAATGCTGATAGCATCTAATCCTTTCACGGATGCCATAGCAACAATATTCTGTAAATCTCTTCTGAGTACTTCCTGTGAGACAGCTACAGTTTCCGGAAGCATAGCTGTATTTAGTAAAATATTGTATTTTCTGTTTCCGGTGTTGAATGAATCAATCAGAGCTTTTGCAACCTTATCCCTGATGTCATAACTCTTCATCACAGCAATCTGTACCGAAATATATTTTTCATTTGTAAACTGTCCCGCATCGGAACCAAAATTAGCTGTAAGGATATTTCCCTGAGGATTTTCGAGTTTGACTGAAGTTGTAGACCGGTATATATTTGTTGCAGTATTTACATATATCAAAGTATAAATAATACACACAGAAAGAATTATCAGTATAGGAATGAGATTCTGCCTTAATACATTAATATATTCTTTTACTACATCCTTGGAAGGTGCATTGTCCTGATTTTGTTCAACTTCATCAAATTCATCTAATGGATAATTTTTTGCCATTACAAAAAAATTTAGTTAAAAACTTTTAATTATTTGGATCTGTCTTTTGCTATTATCTGTTGTTGTCCCTGAAAATATTATAAATGAGATAATAAAAAGAAACGAATGTGCCTACATAAGAAATGACTTCTCTCGCGTAATACCAAAAACTCTGCTGGTCCGGTTTTACTTCCGGGACAATAATCATATCACCGGGTTTTAATAACGGATTAAGATTACTTTTTAAGATATCAGATTTTTCTTCAGAATAAAGATTTTCATATTTCAGCTGGATTATTTCATTTGGTTTTAACTGAGGAGTTTCACTCGCAAATCTTAAGAGCTTAATGTCATCAACATTTTTTCTCCCGGTTCCCCCTGACATTAACAGAAGATCAAACACAGATGTACCTTCAGGAATAAGATATCTACCTGAACCTGCGCCGCCTATGATTGTAACTTCGATATTAATTTTATTTTTATCGGCAAAGTTAAAATAATTCCCTCCTTTTGCCATATTCAGTTCTTCCGGTCCTGCCTTAATTTTGCTGCTATCAAACTGAGAATAAGAGAAATTAACATTAGTCAGAAAAACTAACATTAAAACAAGCGCTGTTCGAATTGAAATCAATTTAATTAAATCTGAATTATTAATAAATATTTTATAAAATTTATAAATAGAGTGCTTATTTTCAAGAGTTAACATAAGAAAATTTATTGTAATATCTTAGTCATAAAATTTTATATTCCGGTATTGTCCGTTGAATTAGATATTCTAAACCTTATTTAATGGAAAACTTTTGATTGTTAGTTTTAATCCTTTGTCAAAATCAATCAGAGGTGAATAATTTATCTTGTTTTTTGCAAGTTTAATATCAGCAAAAGAATGTTTGATATCGCCGGCTCTGGGTTCTTCATAGACCGGCTTAATATCCTTTCCGATATTTTCATTGATCTTTTCAACGAGTTCGTTTAAAGTAATAAATCCGCTGAAAGCGCAATTCATCGCTATTCCGGAATTGCATTCTGCAGTCGCAGATAAAATGTTAGCATCTACTACATTTGACACATAAGTGAAATCTCTTGATTGTTTACCGTCTCCGAAAATAAGCGGCTGTTCATTATTAAGCATTGCTCTTATAAACTTTGGAATTACCGCAGAATATTGTGACGAAGGATCCTGATTTGGTCCGAATACATTAAAATATCTCAGAGAAATTGTCTCTAAACCGTAAATCTGCGAAAACACACTGCAGTATTTTTCACCTGCAAGTTTTGAAACCGCATAAGGAGATAAAGGATTCGGAAGCATTGCCTCATGTTTCGGAAGTTCGGGATTATCTCCGTAAACGGAAGAAGAAGAAGCATATATAACTCTCCTGACACCGTTTAAAACGGAAGCATCCAGTATGTTAAGAGTACCGTTTACATTTACATCATTGGAAGTGATAGGATCCTTGATTGATCTGGGAACTGAAGGTAAAGCCGCCTGATGAAGCACAACTTCAACTCCCTTTACTGCCTGCGAGACTATATGATAGCTTCTGATATCACCTTCTATTAATTCTATATCCCTGGAAAAGTCCCGGAGATTTTCTCTCTTTCCCGAAGAAAAATTATCAAGCACCCTTACTTCGTTTCCGCGTTTTAATAATTCGGCTACAATATTTGATCCGATAAATCCAGCGCCGCCTGTTACCAGATATTTCATTTTTGACATTTGAATATTTGTTAATGAGAAAATTTAATTATAGATAACTATATAATAAGAATTAAGCAGGGCTCCGCCATTTGACTCACAATTGGATGTTTTAAGTCACTAAAATTCATAACTATAGATTTGCTTTTTCAATCTGTTGCTTCTTTATAATAATAAGGTCTTAATTAATAATAACAATGTTTAACCTCTTACCATTAAACTTACTTCGTTAGAATTTAATATTATACTGAAAGAAAATGTTATCTCCTCCAGATTCACAGTCAGTTTATAATTACCTCTGAATTCATTTACAACGCCTTTCATTCCTTTGAATATGCCATGTGTAACAAATATCATATCACCTTTTTTTATCTTCTTATCTTCTATACTGATTTTTTCAGGGTCTGAAATTGCATTTTTGATAATTTCTATTTCCCTGTCACTGATTACAGCCGGTCTGTTTTCATAAAAAATGTACTTAATCGCTCCGGAAGTATTCGATATTGCATGCAATCTTTCTTTCTCTGTTGCATGAACAAAAACATAACCTGAAAACAGCGGCACTTTAATTTTTTTCTTCCTGTCTGACCAGATCCTGATTTTTTCTATAAGCGGTAAAAAAAATTCTATTTCTTTATTTTCTATCTGTTTTGAGACTAAAAGTTCGTTTCTTGGTTTTGTCTGAAGTGCGAACCACTTTCTTTCCATAAAAGCATTTTAAAAAAATTTTACTTATTTATTGAAATTGCTGATACTACTAATATTCCAAGAGATATCAAAACCGAAGAAATGCTTAATATAAAACTTACATTATCTCTTGCAAAATATCTCGGTTCGCCTTTTAAAATTAATATGTCACCGGGACTAAGCAATGGATTGTTTCTGTCTTTTGCAATTGCATTTTCCTGCCAGAAAAGATCATCATAGTTGATTTTCAGAATCTTATCTCCTGATACATTAAATGAATCATTTTTGGGACTATACAGAATAATTTCTTCGAGCTTGGAATCAGTTGTGGGTCCGCCGCTGTATGAGATCAAATCCTGAAGTGTTGATCCTTTCGGAATAAGATATTTGCCGGGATATTTGACAAATCCCCAGACATTAACATCTATATTTACTTTGTCTTTATCTCCGAAATTGTAAAATCCACCCTGCTGGTTATATATATCAGTGTTTCCAACTCTCTGTCTGTCAACTTGGGAATTTGATAGAACCGGTAAGAAAATTACTATTATGACGAATATTTTGAAAATTCTAATATTCAAATACTCTTAATTTTGAAATGCTTTAAAATTTTATTTTTCAACTTAAATAAAAATATGCATAAATTAAAGTCGGAATTGACATTTAGTAGTAATTCTTTTGAAAGGACTTTAATATGGGATAATACTAGTCTGATTTAATTAACATTCTTTTGAACCTATTGTTCTGCTTACATATTGGAAACTGAATGATTAAAATTTTAACCTGAAAGCATTGTTCAACGAAGTTGCTCAGAATTTCTTAACGGCAATTTCTCACAGACGGGTTTGTTTTATATAAAACTTAATTGTTCCTGAATTGAATTTAGAAAAAAATTAAAATTTTCCTGTTCAAAATTGATTTGGACAAGACTGCATTTAATGTCCGAAAGCACTTTTTAATAAGTTGAAATAATGATTTAAAGGTTTTATCTTTGAAAGATACAAAATTTTAGATTTTTCCATATAAACTAAATAATTACAAACTTTATTTAGTTTTTATTTTATTTATGTCACAGCAATCCGATGGAAATTTTTCTGACAGAAACTCCGAAAAATCATTTTAAAAGTTTAAGGATTTCAATAAACATTTACCCGAAGTAGTGAACAAACCAAGTTTAAACGGTGCCAGCAACCTTTCTAAAAATGGTATAAATCAATCATTCAAAGATACTAAAGATAATCTAAGCAATTACATTAGCATCTTAAGAGCTAATTTGCTGCCCATTATTTTAATTACTCTTGCCAGTATTATTATCACGCTGATTTATGTTTTCAATGCTAAAGACATTTACAAATCATACAGCACGATCAAAATAAACAGACCTCAGGGAAGCGTTTTGAGCTCAAGTCTGATACCGGAATTTCAGGATTTCATAACTGACAGATACATTTCAAATGAAATAGAAGTACTGAAAAGTTATAAAATACGTGAGAAAGTTGCTGAAAACATGATTGACACATTTAAGATAAATCAGGACAAAGATAAGTTTTATTATCTCTTTAATCACAGTGACGAAGACAACAATTCGTTTGTCAGTGTTCCCGCCCTTACAGATATATTATCCAGCATTGTGAAAATTGACCAGAAGAGAGGTCTGGATGTAGTGGACATTGTAGTAGAGAGCCCTTCCAGATACGAAGCCATGCTGGTAGCTAATCTTTATGCAACAGTATATCAGAGTTTTAGTCTTGAATTGTCAAGGGAAGAACTAACTACTCTCACACGCTATCTGAATGAAGAAAAGGATAACAAATTTAAGGATCTTGCAAAAGCTGAACTTGATCTTGAAGATTATCAGAAAAACGGAGGTCTTATTTTACTGGATGCTCAGGTTAAAAATCTGGTAGAAAACATATCACAGCTTGAAGCACAGAAAAACGCAGCTAATATTGAACTGAGTTCTAAAGAAAAAGAATATAACAGTCTTAGTTCTGAGATAGCCAGAATTGATCCCACACTTGTTGATTTTATGAATGGCAAAATAGACGAGTCGTATATTTCCGAAGTTCAGTCAAAGATTGCGGAACTTGAATCAAAAAGAGATATAGAAGCATCAATACCTCAGGATGAGAAACTCAGACAAAAGACACTTGATGAATACAACAGAAAAATTGAACCGTTAAGAAAAACTTTTGAAGAAAAAATCCAGGTTCTGAAAACAAGTCTTTATTCAAATACTCCCGAAGACAGACGAATCGTTGGTCAGAAACTTCTTGAAGCGAATGTGGGAGTTCAATCCTACAGAACAAAAGTAAATACACTTTCCAAACTGCTTTCCAAATACGAAGATCAGTTTTCCAAACTTCCTTCACAGAGTATTGAATATGCAAAGCTCGAAAGGAACAGGAAGGCGACCGAAAAACTTTATCTGATTTTAGAAGAAAAATATCAGGAAGCCAAGATCAATGAGAGAATCAAATTAGGTACAATACTTGTAATAGCGCCGAGCGTTCTTGCATCCAAACCTTCCAAGCCAAACAGACCACTGATTGTTTTTCTTGGTGTAATGCTTGGTCTTGCAACAAGCTTAGGATTTGCATTTGCAAGAAATTATTTTGATCATACAGTTAAAAGTCCTGATGAAATAGAGAATAAAGGTATCAGCGTTTTATCATGGATACCTGCAATAGATGAGTTAAAAGGGGGAGGTCAGAGTGAATTCATTGTTGCAAATAAGCCAAAATCCCCTGCTTCGGAAGCTTTTAAAGCTTTAAGAACGCGGCTTCAGTATGCCAAACTTGAGGAAACTCCTATAAAAACTATTTTGCTTACAAGCTCTGTTCCTTCAGAAGGAAAAACGACAATATCCTTAAATGTCGCAGGAAGTCTTGCGCAGATGGACAAAAAAGTTTTGCTTCTTGATTGCGATCTTCGTAAACCGAGAATACACAATGTATTTGAAACTGACAGGTACCCTGGTCTCAGTGATTATTTATTTTCAAATGCTTCTCTCGAAGAGATCACCAGAAAGACAAAGCTTGATAATCTCAGTGTTATTACAAGCGGAACTATACCTCCTAATCCTTCCGAACTTCTGGCTTCAAAGCAGATGAAAGAATTTCTCGAGAAGATGAAAGGGATTTATGATTTCATAGTAATTGATTCGCCGCCTTATATTTCCGTGACGGATGCTGAGATATTATTCAGAATTACAGACGGAACTATACTTGTGCTCAGAGCCGGCAAAACTCCTGCGGACGCTTTTTTCAGGACATGTGAGAAGCTTATGAAACTTGATTCACACAATTTTCTTGGAGTTGTGTTCAATAATTTCAGTTATAAAAGCGCTTACGGCTATTACTACAATTATTATTATTATTATTCAAAGCCTGAAGAAAAAACCAAATCTAACGGAGTTAAAATATCTTCAGACACCAGAAATTAATTTTCAAAAACAAGTAACAGATTTATTTTAAAATATTTAAAAATTACGGGGAATAATTTGAACTTAAAAGAAAAAGTAAAACAAAATAAATTTACAGTAGGAATTATCGGACTTGGTTATGTAGGATTGCCTTTAGCTCTTGAATTTGCAAACAAAGGAATAAAAGTTATCGGCTTTGACCTTGATGAATTTAAGATCAACAAAATCCTTAAAGAAAAAAAATCATATATTAAGCATATCCCTTCTGCAAAAATCAAAAGCGCAGTAGAAAGAAAGACATTAACCGCAACTACAAATTTTGCAAAACTGCCGGACGCGGATGCACTGATCATTTGTGTGCCGACTCCTTTGAATGCAAACAGAGAGCCGGATATGAGCTATGTAGTCAATACTGCTGAAATAATCGGAAAGTATATCAGAAAAGGACATTTCGTATCATTAGAAAGCACTACATATCCTGGGACAACGGATGAGATACTTTTAAAAATTTTCGAATCGAAAGGACTGAAAGTCGGAAAGGATTTTTATCTTTGCTTTTCACCTGAACGTGAAGATCCAAATAATGAAAAATATTCTACCGCTACAATTCCTAAAGTGCTCGGCGGCGTAACTAAAGAATGTGTTGAGATCGGGAAAATGATCTATGAAAAAGTTATAGTAAAAATAGTAACCGTCTCATCCACCAAAGCGGCTGAATCTTCAAAACTGCTGGAAAATATATTCAGATCTATTAACATAGCAATGGTAAATGAACTGAAAATGGTTTTCGATAAAATGGGAATTGATATCTGGGAAGTAATCGAGGCGGCTTCCACGAAGCCATTCGGATTCACACCTTTTTATCCGGGACCGGGACTTGGCGGACACTGCATTCCGATTGATCCTTTTTATCTTACGTGGAAAGCGAGAGAGTATGAAATCTCGACTAAGTTCATAGAACTGGCCGGAGAGATAAATACAGCTATGCCGGAATATGTCGTTAACAAAGTTTATCATGCGCTGAATGAAAACAAGAAATGCATTAAGGGTTCGAAAATACTTCTGCTCGGATTATCATACAAAAAGGATATTGACGATTTGAGAGAATCTCCTTCACTGAAACTGATCGAACTTTTGCAGGATGAAGGTGCAGTAGTTGATTACAGCGATGATTACGTTACTACTATTCCAAAACTCAGAAAATATGAATTCAATAAAAAATCAGTATTGATCAATAAAAAAAATATTGCAAGATACGATCTTGTTTTATTGTCCACCGATCATACTTATTTTGATTACAATTTAATTTTTGCAAATGCAAAAATAATCGTTGATACCAGAAATGCATTTAAAAAATTCAAAGGAAAGAAATTATACAAAGCTTAATTGCAAATAAAACAAATGACCGGATTTAATATTGCTGTTGTTGGTTGCGGAAAATGGGGAATGAATCATGTTCGCACTGCTTATAAATTATACGGAGAGCGTCTTAAATACTGCAGTGACAGCACATCCGAGAGTGAAAAGAAAGTAAAAGAAGTTTCAGAAAAAATTATTTTCACAAATGAAATCAGCAGGATAGCTGATGATGAAAGCGTAAGCGCTGTGATTGTTGCGACACCTGCTGAGACACATTTTGAGATAACGAAATTACTTCTTGAAGCGGGTAAAAATGTATTAACTGAGAAGCCAATCACACTGAATTCGAAAGAAGCAACAATTCTGAATGACATTGCTGAAAAGAAAGGTTTGAACCTTATGGTCGGGCATTTACTTCTTTATCATCCTGCAATTCTAAAAATAAAGGAATACATTGATACCGGTAAACTTGGCAAACTCCAGTACATATACAGCAACCGTCTGAATCTTGGCACTATAAGGACTGAGGAAAACATATTATGGAGTTTTGCGCCTCATGACATTTCAGTAATTCAATATTTCACCGGAGATATTCCTGCTGAAGTTACAGCGACCGGAGCAGTTTTCCTTCAAAAAAATATACAGGACACGACGCTGACAGTTTTAAAATTTAAGAACAATATTCATGCTCATATTTATGTCAGCTGGCTTCATCCGTTTAAGGAGCAGAGACTTGTAGTGATCGGAGATAAATCAATGATGATGTTTGAGGATACATTAAAAGAAAACAAGTTAAAGTTTTATCCGAAAGGATTTGATATGGTTGACGGCCATCCTGTTAAAAGAGATTTAGATTTTCAGAATATAGAATTCGATTCTTCGTCTCCGCTTGAAGAGGAGCAAAAACATTTTATTGAAAGTATTGAGAATCATGTGACACCCCGCTCAGACGGCAGAAATGCAATAGAAGTTTTAGAAACACTTGAAAGAGCGCAAAAAGAATTATTAAAAGATTAAAAAAATATTATGGCGGATTATAAAATACATTCAACTGCAGTAGTTGATGACAATGTGGAAATAGGTACCGGAAGTTCTGTCTGGCATTTTTCACACATACAGCCGGGAGTTAAGATTGGCAAAAACTGCACACTGGGACAGAACGTAAATGTAGCAAACAATGTCACTTTAGGAAATTTTTGCAAGATACAGAATAATGTTTCCATTTATGAAGGAGTAACATTAGAAGATTATGTATTCTGCGGACCATCAATGGTATTCACAAACATACTTTTGCCGAAATGCAAATATCCTCAGAGAGGATCTGAATTTTATACAAAGACACTAGTAAAAGAAGGAGCGTCAATCGGAGCGAATGCTACAATAGTTTGCGGAACTACACTTGGAAAGCATTGTCTGATAGGAGCGGGAACAGTAATCACAAAAGATGTTCCTGATTATGCACTCGTTGTCGGAAATCCGGGTAAGATAATCGGATGGGTTAGTGAAGCAGGAAAGAGACTCAAGTTTGACAAAGATGGTTTTGCTTTCTGCGAAAAATCAGATAAGAAATATAAATTTGAAAATGGTCTTGTAAGCGAGATCAGTTGATTAATAAACATTAATACAGAAAGGAACAATTTAAAAATGAAAGTAGCAATAGTCGGAACAGGTTATGTAGGTTTAGTTACAGGTACCTGCCTTGCAGAAACAGGTAATGATGTTATCTGCGTTGATATTGACAAAGAAAAAGTCAAGAAACTGAATAACAACATAATGCCGATTTACGAACCTGACCTTGATACCTTATTTGAAAGAAATGTAAAAGCGGGAAGACTGAATTTTACAACTAACCTTGAGGAAGCCGCAGTCAAATCGGATATTATTTTTCTTGCTTTGCCGACTCCTCCCGGAGAGGACGGCTCGGCAGATCTGTCATATATTCTGGGAGTAGCGGATGAGCTCGGAAAGATAATCAAGGAATACAAAATTATTG
Source organism: Ignavibacteria bacterium (assembly GCA_016709315.1). Taxonomy (GTDB): domain Bacteria; phylum Bacteroidota; class Ignavibacteria; order Tepidaquicellales; family Tepidaquicellaceae; genus JAEUSI01. Next base: position 139,898 of record JADJMZ010000003.1, on the reverse strand, counting down.
TAAACAAGAGTACGGTTCCGGTAGGCACAGCGGAAAAAGTAATTGCCGCCATTTCAAAAAACACTAATGTAGAGTTTGATGTAGTTTCAAATCCTGAATTTTTAAGAGAGGGACTTGCAGTTGATGATTTCATGAAACCTGACAGAATAGTTATAGGAACCAGGTCAGAAAAAGCAAGGAAAAGAATGGAAGAATTATTCTCGCCTTTTGTAAGGCAGGGCAATCCGATAATTTTTATGGATGAGCGTTCATCAGAGTTAACTAAATACGCATCGAATTCTTATCTTGCTACGAGAATCACTTTTATGAATGAGATTGCCAATATCTGTGATATTATCGGAGCAAATGTTGACCTTGTAAGAATCGGAATGGGAAGTGATACAAGGATAGGAAAAAGATTTCTATTTCCGGGAATAGGGTACGGCGGAAGCTGTTTCCCCAAGGATGTAAGCGCTCTTCATAAGTCTGCAAAAGAATACGGTTACGATTTTAAAATTCTTGATTCTGTTATGGATGTAAATGAGAAACAGAAAACTATCATTGTCGGCAAGATCAAGGATTATTTCAAAAATAATCTGAAGGGGAAAAAAATAGCAATCTGGGGACTGGCGTTTAAACCTGATACAGATGACATACGTGAAGCTCCCTCGCTTTATATAATCAAAAAGCTGCTTGAAGAAGGCGCATCAATTTCAGCTTTCGACCCTGAAGCAATGGAGAATGTCAGGAAAATTTTCGGAGATAAGATTGAGTTTGTAAAAGATCATTACGAAGCATTAAAAGAAGCAGATGCACTTGTAATTGCAACAGAATGGTCGCTGTTCAGAACACCTGATTTTAATAAAATGAGTAAGTATATGAAAGACAAAGTAATATTCGACGGAAGGAATTTATACGATTTGAATCAAATAGAAGAACTCGGATTTTATTACAGAAGCATTGGAAGAAAAGAGATCAACGGAAAGAATTAAAAATATATTTTAAATTTAAATAATACTAAGAGTTAATTATGAAAGTCCCATTACTTGATTTAAAAGCGCAGTATAAGACAATTAAAAAAGAAATAGATGAAGCATTGATCGGGGTTGCAGAGTCACAGGGATGCATACTTGGACCTGAAGTAGAGAAACTTGAAAAAAGTCTTTGCGGATATCTTGACAGTAAATTTGCAGTAGGAGTTTCATCCGGTACTGATGCATTGCTGATAGCTTTAATGGCAATTGATATTAAGCCGGATGATGAAGTTATCATTCCTACATATTCGTTTTTTGCAACAGCGGGAGTTGTAAGCAGAATGAATGCCAGACCGGTATTCATAGATTCAGATCCTGTTACATTTAATATCAATCCGGCGGATATAAAAAAGTTAATCACAAAAAAAACAAAAGCAATTATTCCTGTGCATCTATACGGACAAAGCTGTGACATGAAACCAATAATGGATATTGCAGCTGAATATGATCTTAAAGTTATAGAAGATGGCGCACAGGCAATAGGAACTCAGTATGGCGACGGAAGAAAGGTCGGTAACATTGGTCATATAGGATGCTTTTCATTTTACCCGAGCAAAAATCTCGGATGCTTTGGAGACGACGGACTAGTTACTACCAACGATGAGGTACTTGCAGAAAAGTTAAAGATACTCAGAGTTCACGGCGGAAAGCCGAAATATTACCACAAGATCATCGGAGGTAATTTCAGATTAGATGCCATTCAGGCGGCTGTGCTGAATGTTAAACTTCCTCATCTTGATTCATGGACTAAGAGAAGACAGGAGAATGCTGAGCTTTACACAAAATTTTTTAAAGGATCGGGACTGGCGGAAGAAGAAGGGAAACTGAAGTATGATGATAACAACAAAGTGCTTTTGCCAAAGGCAGTATATAAAAATGCAGAACTGAATCACTATCATATTTACAATCAGTATGTTATAAGGGTTCAGAAGCGTGATGAATTAAGAAAATATCTTACTGAGAAAGAGATAGGTTCTGAAATTTATTATCCTGTTCCTTTTCACATGCAGGAATGTTTCAGCTATCTTGGATACAAGAAGGGAGATTTTCCTGTTTCAGAATGGTGCGCAGCGGATTCTATAGCGCTTCCAATTTATCCGGAACTTTCGAAAGAGCAGATAGAATTTACAGTAAAAACAATCAGCGAATTTACCGGCAAATAGTTTTTATAAAATTTTAAGAATAAAAATAAGTTAATGAAAAAAGCATTAATCTCAGGAATTACCGGACAGGACGGCAGTTACTTAACCGAATTGCTTCTTGAAAAAGGTTATGAAGTTCACGGAATAATTAGAAGAAGCAGTTCCTTTAATACAAAAAGGATAGATCATTTATATTCCGACAGTAAATTAATAAACAAAAAACTCTTTCTTCATTTTGGAGATCTTGTTGATACCAGCAGTCTCAACAGACTTCTTGAAAAGATCGAACCTGACGAAATATATAATCTTGCTGCGCAGAGTCATGTAAAAGTTTCATTTGAAGTACCGGATTACACAGCACAGGTTGACGCTCTCGGGACATTGAGATTTCTTGACGCGATAAGAGAAACTGGATTGAGAAAGGTTAAATTTTATCAGGCATCCACAAGCGAACTTTTCGGAAAGGTTCAGGAAGTTCCTCAGACTGAAAAAACTCCCTTTTATCCGAGAAGCCCTTACGGCGTTGCAAAAATTTACGGCTACTGGATAGTGGTAAATTACAGAGAAGCTTATGATATATTTGCCTGCAACGGAATATTATTCAATCATGAATCGCCGCGCAGAGGTGAAACTTTTGTCACAAGAAAGATCACAAGAGCGGTAGCAAGAATAAAGAACGGGATTCAGGATAAACTATCCATGGGAAACATTGACGCTAAGCGGGACTGGGGATTTGCGCCGGAATTTTGCGAAGGTATGTGGAGAATGCTTCAGCATGATACTGCGGAAGATTTTGTATTAGCTACAGGAGAGACTCATACGGTAAGAGAATTCATTGAACTGTCTTTTAAAGAAATAGGAATGAATATTGAATGGAGCGGAAAAAATGAAAATGAAAAAGGCATGGACAGCAAGACAGGAAAAGTAATTGTGGAAATTGACAAAAATTATTTCAGACCGACTGAAGTGGACTTACTTATCGGAGATCCTTCAAAAGCAAAAGAGAAACTTGGCTGGATTCCTAAGGTAACATTTGAAGAGCTTGTAAAGATCATGGTCAAAGCCGACTGCGAAATGGTACAGAAAAAAGGTTATTAAAAAGATACTATGGGAATAACAGTTGAAAAGACTGAACTTGACGAAGTGCTTCTCATTAAGCCTTCAGTATTTGAGGATCACAGAGGACTTTATGTAGAAACTTTTAACAGGCAGGATTACGAAAAGAATAACATAAATATTGATTTTGTAAGAGATGACATTTCTACTTCCTGTAAAAATGTTTTAAGAGGTATTCATTATGATGATAAGACATGGAAACTAATTCACTGCATGCATGGAAAAATTTATTTTGTAGTTGTCAATATGAAAAAGAATTCCGGTCAGTATTTAAAATGGCAGTCATTTATACTGACAAGCGACAACCGTCATCAGGTGCTTGTTCCGCCCGGATTTGGCAACGGACATCTTGTGTTAAGCGATGAGTGTATTTTTCATTATAAAATGTCGGAGTATTATGATCCTGAAAATGAGAAAGGCGTGAGATGGGATGATCCTAAACTTAATGTATTCTGGCCGGTTAAAAATCCAATTCAATCAAAGAAAGATATTTCTGTAAAGTATATGGAATAATTTAAAAAACTTTATCAGTTATTATTTATTTAACTTCTTTAACAATCAATTTTTATTCAGTTAATTTATTCCGGCTTCACTGATGCCGTGATACAATTTTATGCAAATCAGAAAAGATTTTTTATCGCTGGCAGTTCCTGATATTTCTGATGCTGAACGCAGGGAAGTAATGGAAGCTCTTGATTCAGGATGGATAAGCGTCGGTCCGAAAGTCAGGGAGTTCGAAAGACTTTTTGCTGAATATCATCAGGTTAAACATGCGATTGCCATGAGTTCATGCACTACTGCTTTATTCATAGCGGCAAAAGTTCTCGGTATCGGGAAGGGTGATTATGTGATCGTTCCCACAATCACATGGCAATCTACAGCGAACATAGTTGAGCAGCTTGATGCTACTCCCCTTTTCTGCGATGTTAATTATGACACGCTCAACATTATTCCGGAAGAAGCGGAATCTTTTATAAAGAAGTTCGGAAAAAAAATCAAAGCGATAATACCCGTTCATCACTCCGGTTTGCCGGCTGATATTGAAAAATTTGATCAGATTTCTTTGAAGTACAGCATACCCGTAATTTACGATGCAGCTCACGCTGTTTTTTCCTCTTATGAAAACAAAATGATAGGACAATTCGGTGTTATGTCAGCATTCAGTTTTTATGCTACAAAAAATCTGACTACCGGGGACGGAGGAATGATAACAACTAACGATGATGAACTGGCGGAGCAATGCAGGATCTGGTCTTACCACGGTCTGCCAAAAGATTCATGGAAAAGATATTCTTCGGAAAGCGCAAGTCCGCATGTTCAGTGCATTGTTCCGGGATACAAATTTAACCTGACTGATATGCAGGCGGGACTTGGCATTGCGCAGCTCAGGCGCAGAGATGATCTTCTCAGCAAAAGAAATTTTCTTGTTGAATATTACAATGAAATTCTTGCGGATACGGACTGGATTGAAAGACCTGTTTTTAAAACAGAAAAAGGAAAATACGGAAATCATGTTTATGTTATAAAGATTAAAGACGAGGAAGTTGACAGGGATAAATTTATGACAGAGATGCGAAAACTTAATATCGGAACAAACCTTCATTTTTATCCTGTTCACAGTAATGTGTTTTACAGGGAAAAATATCCAGATGTAGTTCTCCCGAATGCTGACCGGCTTAAAGACAGAATACTTACAATTCCTTTATGCACAAAGTATTCAAAAGAGGATCTGAAATATGTAGCGGATTCGATGAACTATATTTACGAGAACAAACTTGCGCACAAAACTATTTTAGTTTAATTTAATTTTCTTATAATTGTCAAAAATTTTAATCACAGGCGGAGCGGGGAATATTGGTTCATTTATAACTGACCAGTGTGTTCAGCTCGGACACAGCGTTGTAGTCGTGGATAATTTTTACAACGGAAAATTCAGAAACATTTCGGATCATCTTTCCAATAACCGGATTGAACTTGAGACTATTGATATAGGAAGTTTAGAAATGGTAAAATATGTTTTTGATAAGCATAAACCTGATTACGTATCTCATCAGGCATCTCTGATGATAATGGACTCTGATAAATTTCCTGAAAAAGCTATCGAAACAAATATCAAAGGAACTTTCAACATAATTGAGGCGTGTCATTTATCCGGAGTAAAGAAGCTGACATACGGCTCATCTGCATCTGTTTACGGAAATCCGAGATTCGTTCCGGTTACAGAAGACCATCCTTTTGACAATCATACATTATACGGAGCGACAAAGATTGCAAAAGAAGCCCTTATGCAGTCCTGGGCTTATACTCATAATGTTCCTTATGTGGGTTTCAGATATTTCAACATTTACAGTGAAAGACAGGGACTCGGAGCATTTTACACACAGGTATTTCAGAAATGGATTCATGCCATTCATGAAGGAAAAGAAATTGTCATGTACGGAGACGGTGAGCAGACACTTGACCTTGTGCATTCTTCGGATGCAGCAAGAGCGAATGTACTGGCAATGTTTAATGATAAGATAAAAAACGAATTTTATAATGTTGGTACCGGAATTGAGACAAGTTTAAAGCAGATACTTGAACTCATAGAAAAGCTGCTTGGAAAGAAAGCGAAAGTAATACATATAGATTCGGATCCTCACCTTGTAAAAAGAAGATGCTCATCAATTGAAAAAATAAAATCACAGCTTGGGTTTGAACCTGAGATCAGCGTGGAAGAAGGTACTGTAAAATACATTCAGTATCTGCTTGAAGGAAAAATTTAATGCTGTACAATAAAAAACATATCTATTTAAGATCACCGCTTAGAATTAGTTTTGCAGGAGGCGGAACTGATATAGAAGCATTTTACAGCGGCGGGGAAACAGGTCATGTTGTTTCTTCGACAATTGATCTTTTCAATTATGTTTCAATCAAAGATATGTTTGATTCGAATGTGAGAGTTCATCACGCTGAAATAGAAACACAATCAATCACGAGCAGGATCAAACATCCTTACGCCCAGACAGCTCTTGAGCATTACGGAATATTCAAAGGCGCTGAAGTGATACTGACTTCTGATGTAATGACTACAGGGAGCGGTCTCGGAGCTTCTTCAGCAATGATGAGTTCTCTTTTGCTGGGATGCAGTCAATTGAGAGATATAAAAATAAAAAACAAAACAGAGCATTCGGAGTTAACTTATAAACTGGAAGCTGATGCCGGAACCATAGGCGGAAGACAGGATCAGTATGCAACAGTATTCGGGGGATTCAATTCGATTACATTTAAAAAAGACAAAGTCACAGTCCGGAAAGTAAAAATTTCGGAAGAGAATTTAAAAAGGCTTGAAGACAGAATGTTCCTTGTATTTACAAATATGGCGAGAGAAAATAAAGTAATTCAGACAGACCTCGGTATAAATTCCGTCAGTCCGGAAAAATCAAAATATTTTCTGGGTTTAAGAGATTTATCTTATGAACTTCTCAGCATTCTGGAATCAGGAAATTTAAATCTTAACGATATAGGAAGACTCCTTAATGAAAGCTGGAAATTAAAAAAATCCACTAACGGTCATGCTTCAAATCCGTTCATTGATCAGCTCTATGAAACGCTGAAAAGAAAGGGAGTGATAGGCGGTAAGATACTCGGCGCAGGAGGAGGAGGTTTTCTCCTCGCATTTACAAGTGATTCCGGCTTAAGAGAAAAAATTAAATATGAACTGTATCCAAACTTTATAGCGCTTGATGTAAAGTTCAGTCATAAAGGAACAGAGGTTTTATGGAAAAATTTTTAGGAGTATTGTTTTGCGGAGGCAGAGGCGAAAGGTTGGGAGAGATTACAAATTTCATTTCCAAATCATTCATTCCGGTTTATGATAAGCCGGTGTTCAGGTTCGGGCTTGAGCTGCTTGAGAATTCGAAAAAAATAGAAGAGATAATAATTCTTACAAATGAAGATAACGACACAAAGCTCCGACAACTTGGTCACAGGACGATAGTTCAGTCAGATTCAAGAGTTAATGATATGTTTTCCGGATGGGACTTTGTAAAGAAATATTTAAGAACAAAAAGTCACGGTGTGCTTGTCCCTTCTGATAATATCTGCGAAGTAAAGATTGACAATCTTATAAAAACATTTGAGAAAAAAAATTCTGAATTTTTATTCTCAATAAAAGATATCGGCAGCAAAGAGAAGCTTTCCCAAATGGGTTGTTTTGATATTGAGACCGGCAAGTTTCATTATAAGAATCCGGATCCTCCTTCAAAATACGGAGTAATAGCTCCGTACATAATTGAAAACAGTCCTGTAAACATTTCGGGCAGAAATATGTTTGAATCGGCGGATAAAGAAGTTGTTTTTCATAAAGGATACTGGTTTGACATCGGAGATAACGATAGTCTCTTAGAGGCAAGCATCTGGCGGCAAAAAATAATTAAAGGATTTTGAAATTAGTAATTAACTTCATTTCAAAGTTAGGCGTTGATTCAGTTTCGAAGTTAATAGGATTTATTACATTACCATTAATCACAAGAGCGTTAGGTCCGGACGGTTACGGAAAGTTCACCTATCTTTTTGTTATTTTATCCTACTTCGGTTTCTTCATTGATTTCGGATATCTGAGTTACGGCACTAATAAGTTGTGTGAAAAAACCGACAGCAGGGTTGTTATCGGGAAAATAATTTCACTTCAGCTTCTTACAGCGATATTCTCATATATAATTTTAATTATCGTAGCTTACTTTTTTCTTGAAACCGGCAAATACATTCTTCTTTTATTTTTTTCTTCTATATTCATTTCACAGATTTTTTCGATCAGGTATTACTATCTGGCCGGTAATAAACTTTACTATAATTCCATTTCCGAACTTGCAGGTCAGCTGATTTACGCCGCTCTTATTTTCACTGTATTTATAAATCATCAGTCTGTATTCACTTTAATAATTGTATCATTAGTACAGGCGTATGTTACTGCAATGTTTTTATTTCTTCCTTACATCAGAAAAAATAAAATCGAACTTAACTTAAGCCCGCGCAAGAATTTAAAAACTCTCAAAGATGCATACAAACTTGGCATTGCATCAAAGGCAGAAGCAATCACCGCTTCTTTTATAATTTTATGCGCCGGATTTTTTCTGAACGAAGAATCCGTAGGGTTATACAATGCTTCGTTTAAGATTTATCTGATACTTCTTACCGTAGTTCAGGGTGTCAGCTACTCCCTGATGCCGTTGCTGCTCAGGAATGTAAAAAAGTCCGAAGGAAATAATTTCAACAAGATCAGTATCATATTTTATATTTATATATTTATAGGAATAGTTCTTTCGCTGATTACGTTTTTCTTTTCCGAACAGATAATTTCAGTAATGTTCGGCGAAAAATTTTCCGGGTCTGTCGGAATTTTAAGAAATTTTTCCTTTACGATCCTGTTATGGCCTTTAGTAATGTTTATGAGTCTGGTTACTCTGGCTTTCAATAAATATAATTATATACTTATCACTTCTGTATCATCTTCTCTTATTTCAGTAATTCTTTCTCTGCTGCTTATCAGAAATTACGGAATAGCCGGAGCAGGATTTGTTTTGCCGTTTGTAGCAGGCGGTACAATTTTGATTAATTTATTTTTTCTGAAGAAAATAGCAGCGGAAGAAAATTTCAGATTGTACTCTTTATTCTCGATCGTGACCGCAGTGAATGAATTAAAAATTCTTTTTAAAAAATAAGACGGCTTTTATCAGACTCTGTTAAATTAAATACTTAATCATAATATTCTGACAATGCTCTTAAGTATATTTTATAACTTTATTGCTTTTTAATATTTCTATATTTTAATTATTACCAAACCATAAACAAATTCTTTATATGATAAGATTTGAAAATATCGGATTCAGATCAGTGGAAAGAGATGATATCGAAATTATCAGAAAGGAACATAATGATGAATCGGTACTTCTGATGCTTCGCGATCCCAGGATTATTACCGAACTTCAGCAGATACAGTGGTGGGAAAGCATTTCGAAAAACAGGAACAATACAGTTTATTGTATCTTCCACGAAACTCCTGAAAATGTAATTGGAGTATGGAAACTTCAGGATCTTGACGACACGAACAGATGCACTGAAATGGGAATGGATATTTTTAAAAATTACAGAGGGAAGGGATTCGGACTGAAGTCTTTCAAAATGATTTTTAAATATATTTTTGAGAATCTTAACGTTCATACGATCTATGCAAAAGTAGGAGCGTATAACGAAACAAGTCTCATAGCTGCTCAGAAAGCCGGTTATAAGATTTCAGGCAAAATCCCGGAATCACTTTTCAGAAAAGGAATGTACTGGGATAATATACTTCTCAGCATTACATTTGATGAGTACAAAAATAATTCAGAACCAAAATAAATCGCAATGATGTTTCTGGCTTATATAATTATAGTTATTGCTCTGGTTCTGATTTTGTATGATTACAGATCGGGAATTATCGCAAGTTTAATGGTCATTACAAATTTCGGTGAATTTGTTTATGTAAATCCGAATCTTGAGATAGGTGACTTCGGCGGGATCGGCACAATTTATTTTATGGATCTGTTCTGGATTGCAATGTTAATTACAATTTTTCTGAAAAAAAATAATTTTCATCTGCTTAATTATCAGATTTCATTCATACTCTTTGTAATTTTATTTATCATTTCTGTTATAGTACCATTCTTAATTTCTTCCTTTTCCATAAAAGATATGATAAGCGTAATCAGGCCATTCGGCAATTTTCTTTTTCTGCCTTACCTTGTCCTGACGGTAACTGATATGAAAGAATTTAATTTTCTGGAAAAGACAATAACATCATTAATTTTTATTTTTATAACTGTACAGGTAGCCGAATATGTTACTCAAAAAAGAATACCGGTCAGGTTATTCGAAAAATACAGTATCTTTTTTGGAGAAGACCCGTTTGCTGTTGAATTCGGCGGAATAAAAACCGGCTATATATGGTCAAGAATAGGTTATCTCCTCCCTTTCAATCTTTTTTTCGGATGCTATTATTATTTTACAGATAAAAGAAATTACGGATTGCTGCTTCTTGGATTATACCTTCTTTCAATAATGATTGCGCTTAGCAGAATATGGATCATTGGCTTTGCATTCTTTCTGATAGTAATCTCCCTGTTTCTTTTATTCAAAAAAACAGAAGGGTCTAATATAAGATTAAAGTTATTTACTTTTTTAGGTTCTTTTGCTTTAGTTGGAATTATACTTTTGTTTACTTCTTCCACGTTTAATCAGATATTCGATATATTCCTTCTCCGCGTAAATTCAATTAATGATCTTGCTGATAAGACTGACTCCTCATTTCTTGGAAGAGAATACATTCTCCTTCAGATGATAAGCGTGTGGTGGGAGTATCCGGTATTCGGAGCGGGATTCTCTACTATCACAAGAAGTCTGATCACAAATGATCTTGGATTTCCAAATCTGATAACAATCTTCGGCTCCGGCGGAATTTTGCTTTTAATTATTTTCAATAAACAATTTTTTGACAATGTAAAACCATTTTTTAAAAGCGATTATATTCTGTTTGCTACGCTTTGTTCGATTATGATGATGGTAACAATCATGAGTGTGTTCAGTATAGATATGTTTTATTTCAATGCAACAGGAGCTTTGCTTTTTGCATTCGGGAATATTTTTATAAATCTTGCTAAACAGGAAACAGATGAAAATGTCTCACTCTATCACGCCGTGTGACTTAGACTGGGTTTTGGGAGAACAAACTCTGGGTCCGCATGAATTATATTTTGCAAACGCTCTGAAAAAAAACGGGAGAAATGTAAGTTACATTAATATTCATTCCTTATATCCGGATTACTGGAAAAAATTCAGCGGTTATTCTCACAGGTTTCCGAGAAAATATGATAATTCGATTCAGAGAAATTACAGCAGAGTGATCAATGATGCACTTATTAAAATTTATAATTCGGAAAAACCTTCCTGCATATTTATTTACAATGACTGCAGAGTGCTTCCGGATACATTAGATTATTTTAAAAGTAACGGTACGAAAATTATTATTTTTCTCGGAGATGATCCTAATTATCTGTTTACTTCTAAAAAAACATTTCTCCTTACGGTAATGAAAGCTGATAAAATAATTGTTCCTGATACCGGATGGATAGACGGGTTGAAAATGCTTGATCTGAAAAATATTTTTTTCTCTCCGGTCGGGACAAATCCCGATGTTTTCCATCCTGTAACACCTTCGGAAAATCAGAGAAATAAATACAGCTCAGAGATAATATTCATCGGCACAGGATATTATCTTAATTCATGGGGAATAAAAAGAGCTTCAGTATTGAACGAACTTTCCGGAATGAATTTTAAAATTTTCGGAGACAGTCAGTGGTCGGATGTGTTTCCGTTTTTCCCGGATCTGAAAAAACATTTTGTTAATGAACCGCTTTCTTCTATGGAAGTAAATGCCGCCTGCTGCTGCTCGGAGATTTATCCTGTCACTGTTAATTCCGGCGTGGTAAACGGCGTTTCCACCAGAGTGTTTGACTGTATATCATCCGGAATTTTTGTGCTGGCGGAGTATAAAAAAGATTTTGATATGATCTTCCCGGACAACGAAGTCGTGTGCTTCAGATCAAAAAGCGAATTAAAGGAAAAAGTCCTTTATTATCTCAGCAATAAAAATGAAATGAAAGATCATATTCAAAAATCATCAGAGACTGTCAAAAGGAAATATACTCAGGAAATACTTGTCAAAGGAATTTTAGAACAAATTTAATCTGCATTGGATACTTCGTCATTTAAAAAGAAAAACGGAAAATATTATCTGAAATATTTGTCTTCGGAAAGTTATTATAAAAACGGATTGCTGCTTGAATGTATTCAGCATTTTAAAAATTTATTCAAAGGCAGTCTTCTTGATCTTGGCTGCGGTAATAAGCCCTACTCGGTTGTTTATAATGAAATTTGCAGTGATTCAGTTGGCTGTGATGTGCCTTTTTCACTGCACGGAAAAGCTGAGGTTGAAGTTTTATGTTACGCTGAAGATATTGATCAGCATTTTAAAAATGAAACCTTTGATGCTGTTTTGTGCACTGAAGTTCTTGAACATACAGTTGACGACAGAAAAGTAATAAATAATATTTACAACGTCCTGAAATCCAAAGGCGCATTGATAATATCCGTTCCGTTTACTTATGTTATGCACGAAGCTCCTCATGATTACAGAAGATATACATATTACGGGATAAGAGATATTTTAGAGAAAAATGGTTTTGAAATTAAATCAGTTCTTTCCATGGGAGGTACTTTTTCTTCCTGGTTCTTTATTTTTTATTATTCGACTGTAAAAATTTTCTTCTATGCTTTGAAAAAAATAGGATTCACCGGAATAAATAAAAACAAGTTTGTGAATGCCTTATCCTCTGTTCCGGAATTAATTTTTTACAAAACCTGCATTCCTTTTTTCAGAAAAAAATTGAGCCGGAATGAATTTCCTTCTGTAAATGAAATTTATTCTTCGATGGGATATTTTTTAATTGCCGTAAAAAGTAAATAGTTTATTTTTCTATGTTAAAAGTAGTGGAGATTTCAGAATGTTTTCCAAATAAATTCAAACCTGTCTGGGGTGATTTCATACTTCAGCATGTCAAAGCATTATCTGAATACTGCAGTGTCATTACTATTGTTCCTTTGAGATTTGTTCCTCCAAGAGAAATTTTTGCTTTCAATCCCTTAAAACTTTTTTCAAATTTTTATAAATGGATTTCTGATCTGCTTTCAACTTCGGATTTCGGAGAAAATAATCTTAAAGTAATTTACTTTCCGTTCTTTTCTTTGCCGAGACCTTATTTCGATTCTGTCAATAAAAAGTTTACTGAGTTTTTTTTCTACAACAGTATTAAAAAGAAACTTCTTTCAGAAAATCCGGATGTGATTTACTGCAACTGGATCAGTCCTTGGGCTGATGTGGCATCCAGACTGGCTAAAGAATTTCATATACCTTTGATAATAGATCATCATGAAGATATTCCAACTCTTAAAAAGCTCTTTCCGAATGACCATAAAGTAATTTTAAGTAAATTTATAAACGCAAACGGTATAATCGTTCACAGCTCCGTAAATAAATCTGATCTTGAAAATGAAAAGATTGAGTTGCCGGAAATTAATGTAATATATCTCGGTCAGAAATTTCCTGTTATTGATCATAAAAAAGAATTTAATTTCTCTGAATTAAAACTGGTATGTATCAGCCATCTGTCAGAGCCAAGAAAGAATATAGATGTCCTGTTAAATTCCATGAAAGATATAAGCATGAAACTGAATTCGAAATTATTAATAGGAGGTGACGGAAAATTAAAACAGAATTATGAAAGACTGTCAGAATCATTTTCACTGGGAAAGATTGTTACATTTGCCGGATCATTATCTCAGAAGAGTATTGGAGAAATACTTGACAAGTCAGATATATTTATACTTCCGAGTTTTCCGGAAGCATTCGGAGTGGTTTTTTTAGAAGCTCTTGCAAAAGGTCTTCCTGTAATAACCTGCAAAGGAAACGGCGGAGGTGAAGAATTGCTTAAACTTGGTTATCCGGTAATACTTGCAGAACCAAATTCGGCTGAGTCTTTAGCTGATTCCGTCCTGACTCTTGCCGGTGATAAAGAGAAAATGAAGTCTATGTCTGAATGCGGAAAAGAAATTGTAACCAGATATTTCTCCTGGGGAAAAAATGCACAATCAACTTACGATTATATTTTAAATCTTACTAAAATCTATAACGCTAATTAAATGTGCGGGATTAACGGAATATTATATTTCAATAATAAATTCAAAGACGAAGGCACTTCATTCTTTGAAAGTAAAATTTCTGTTATGAATAAGGAAATTGCACATCGCGGTCCTGACGGAGAAGGTATGTTTATAAATTTTCCGGTTTGTCTTGGTCACAGAAGACTCAGCATTATTGATTTGTCTGAAGAAGCATCACAGCCGATGTTCAGTCATGACAGATCTGTAGTTATTGTTTTTAACGGAGAGATATATAATTATATCGAGCTGATGTCCGAGCTCTCTGCTAAAGGATATAAATTCAAAACACGTAGCGATACTGAAGTGATTATTCATTCCTATGAAGAATACGGATTTGATTGCGTAAAGAAATTCAACGGTATGTGGGCTTTTGCTATATATGATTTTAAAAAAAATATTTTCTTTGCATCGAGAGACAGGTTCGGTGTTAAACCGTTTTACTATTTCATCAATAATGATTGTCTTATTTTTTCGAGTGAGATTAAATCTGTCCTAAAAGTAAAAGATATCAGACTCGCTAATCACGGAAAAGTTTTCGACTATCTCGCTTATGGATATAAAACTAATAACGGAGAAACATTTTTTAATGAAATTAATGAGTTGAAATCTTCTCATAACTTAATCATTAAGGACGGTAAAAATAAATTTGAAAAATACTGGGATCTTAATGACACAAAGACACGATCAATTGGAAATGTTAAAGAAGTGTACGATGAAACTGATAATCTACTTACAGATGCGGTAAAACTGAGATTCAGAAGTGATGTACCAGTTTCAATATTGCTAAGCGGCGGTCTTGACTCAGGGATAATATCTATGATCACTGATGAACTGATAGACAGTCACAAACTGAATGCAGCAAGTGTGAAAGCTTTCAGCGCGGTCTTTCCGGGATTTATTTTTGATGAGTCAAAGTCTGTAACTGAATTACTGAAGACTTGCAGGCATATAAATTCTGTTTTTATAAATCCTGATCAGAATAATCTTCTTGATTCTATCAACAGCTTTATTTACGGAATGGGAGAACCCGTTTTCAGCACTTCAAGTTTTGCTCACTATACTTTGATGAAAGAGATAAAGAAAAATAATGTAAAAGTAGTGCTGAATGGTCAGGGAGCTGATGAATCATGGTGCGGTTACGGGAAATATATTATCGGATATTATCTGCTTGATCTGTTGTTTTCCAAACCTGATGAATTGCCGTCACAGATAAATTCAATCTCGGATAAAATGAGATTTTCTTACAAATACATTCTTAAGCAGTTTATAAAAGCCGTAATGTCAAGGAGACAGAGTTCTTATCTTCGTTCAAAATATCAGGAAAAGATTTTTGACTGCATCTCTGAAGATTTAAGAAGTTCAGAAATCTCATATCTTTCAAATCCTGAATACTCAAAATTCTCTTCATCAAATTTGAATGGTTTTATGAAATACAATATTCAGTATCTCGGATTTAATCAGATACTGAATTATGAAGATCATTCATCAATGCAAAGTTCGGTGGAAATGAGATCGCCGTTTATTGATTACAGAATAATGGAACTCGCATTTTCTTTGCCGGATAAAATTAAATTTGATAATGGCATTACAAAAAAAATTTTAAGAGAAGTCTATTCGGACAGATTGCCTGCTTCAACTGTTAACAATTATGAGAAGATCGGATTCATGACTCCGTTTGATGACTGGATGAATAAAGATGTCACTAATAATTTTATAACTTCTGTTTTAAACTCTGATTCATTCAGGAGCAAATCAATCTGGGATGCTTCGAAGATAAAAAACATATTTGAAAACAAAGACAGGTTTCCTGACTTTCCTTTCTGGCGGGTATTAAATCTTGAATTATGGTCACAGGCATACGGGATAAGCAATCTTTGAATATGGACAATATAAAAATTTTCATATTGCAGAGACTTCTTCCACATTACCGGACAGGTTTTTTCAGAAAATTCATTCAGAAGCGGCCTTGCTCTGAGATTATTTACGGACAGCCGTTCAAAGCTGAGTCTCTGAAAAATTCTACTGAAGTATCCGGAGATAAATTTATCTTCAGGAAGAATTTTTACTTTGGCAATTCCGGAAAAATTTTCATTTCAGATATTTATACAGATCTTTTCAAAAGCCGGCCTGATGTTGTTATATCAGTTTTCAATGTAGGTAATCTTAACATATATATATTATTTTTACTCAGATATTTTTTGAAATACAAAATTATATTATGGAGTTTCGGATATGATCCTGTGAAAGGATTTAATCCGGAAAAGAATTTTGCGGACAAGCTGAGACTGAAACTTTCTGAAAAAGCTGATGCAGTTTTATTTTACTGGGAAAAAGGAAAGAAGGAAATAGAATCTTTCACAAAAAACTCCGGACATTTTTTTGTAGCTCCGAACACTCTTGATACAGACAGACAATTCAGTTTAAAATATAAATTTGATGAAACAGGTATAGAAAATTTAAAGAAAGAACTTAAAGTAAATGAGAAATTTCATTTTATTTATACCGGAAGACTCCTGAAAGATAAACAGGTTGATTTACTTTTAAAAGCTTTCAAAAAACTTGAAGAAATTAATCCTGATTGCAGACTGAGTATCATAGGCAACGGGTCTGAGTATAATTATCTGAAAAAGCTTTCTGAAGATCTGAAAGCGGTAAACATATATTTTCTCGGAGAGATACTTGACGAAGAGACTGCAGGTAAATGGATTTACATCAGCGATGCTTACGTAATGCCGGGAAGACTCGGCTTGTCAGTTGTTCATTCGTTTTGTTTCGGAACTCCCGTAATTTCCCAGAAAAAAAATTCACATTATCACGGCGAAGGTATAGGATATATTAAAGAAGGAGTGAACGGTTTTCTTGCAAGTGACGGCAATGTAAATGAAATAACGGAGATCATGAATAGAATAATTTCCGATAAAGAACTTTCGGAGAAGCTTAAGCATAATGCATTTGAAACTGCTAAGAACGATTGCTCCGTAGATAAAATGCTTGACGGATTTGACAGCGCAATAAATTATGTAATGAAAAATTAATTCTGTTAGTAAAATCCTTTAAATGAAAAAAGTAATATTAATCGGAAGCTTGCCTCCCCCGTTCCATGGTTCGAATGTTTACTTCAGTAATCTGCTGAATTCGGAACTCCGGGATAAGTTTGAAATCTCTCATCTGGATATTTCCGATCACAGAAGTCTTGACAATCTTTCAAAACTGGATTTTACAAATGTATATCTTGCATTAAAAAATTTATTTAAACTTATCCCGCTAATCAGGAAGGTCAGGCCGGGTTTAATATACATTCCTGTTTCATCTAACTTTCTGCCTTATTTAAGAGACGGATTGTTCATCCTTTTTTCTCATATTTTCTCTGATGCGAAAATTATAATTCATCTCCACGAGGGAGATTATTTCAGAAAATATTTTTATGAAAGATCAAATTCTTTTGTTAAATTTTTTATAAGATATACACTGGCAAAAGTGGATACGGCTATTGTGTATAGCGATAGATTAAAATATAATTTTGAAGGATTTGTAAAAAACATAGTTGCATTTCCGAATGGTCTGGAAGCGAAAAATAATCTTAGCGAGGAATATTTCGCTAAAATTCCAAAGCAGGTTTCTGTGATAAGTTTTTACAGTAATTTATTTGAAAGCAAAGGTGTGCTTGATGTCCTTGAGGCGGCTGCTATTGTAATTAAAAAAAATTCCAATGTCAGATTTTTATTTACGGGTAACTGGATTAAGAAAGAAGAAAAAACAAGGATCAGAGCTGAACAGATTATAAATAAAAATAATCTTAATAAATTCATAGAATTCACCGGAGTCATTACCGGCGAAGCCAAAGAAAAATTTCTGAAAGAAACAGACATTATGGTTTTCCCGACATGGTATCCGTACGAAGGATGCCCGATGGTAATCCTGGAATCAATGGAGTACAGCATTCCTGTAATTTCAACGAAAGATACAGGAGCAATTCCGGAAATGATATCAGACGGCGAAACCGGAATTCTTGTTGAAAGAAATAACCCGGTAGAAATAGCTGAAGCAATTTTTAAATTACTTGCAGATGAAAATTTAAGGATCAGTATGGGAAAGAAAGCAAGAGAAAGGTTTAAAAGGGATTTCACATTTGACAGAAATCTTGACAACATCATTACTGCATTTACTAAAGCCCTCAATTAAAGTATATTTGAAAAATTTTTATATAAAAGAAATAAAGATTTCATGCTGCAACCTTGATAGTGCCGTCAATGAATTATTGTCAGTTTTAAAACTGAAATTTCCTGAATATATTTGTGTAACTGATGCAGGAAATCTTGTGAATGCATATCGTAAATCACCAGAGCTTAAAACTGCGATCAATAACTCGCTGATGTCACTTCCTGACGGAAGACCTATATCAATCTTTGCGGGAATAAAAGGAATTGACAATATTGACAGAGTCGCAGGACCGGATTTCATGAAGAAGGTTTTTGAAAGGACTTCAGGCACCGGTATCAGGCATTTTTTCCTTGGTGATACAGAAAACATTCTTTCGAAACTGAGCGCAGATCTGAAAAAAAATTACGACCTGCAAATAGCGGGATTTTACAGTCCGCCATTCGGCAACTGGAATTCAGAAACTGACAATCTTATACTTGATAAAATCAGAAAGGCGAATGCTGATGTAATATGGGTAAGTCTTGGTGGCGGAAAGCAGGAAGTCTGGATGAATAATAATTACAGAAAGCTAAATAAAGGAGTAATGATAGGAGTCGGTGCAGCATACCGCTTTTATCTGGGCGAAATTAAAAGAGCGCCAAAGATATTTCAGAGACTGGGTCTCGAATGGTTTTTCAGACTTATTCAGCAGCCCGGAAAAATGTTTAAAAGATATTTAACAACTTTACCTTTTTTTATAATTTACATTATTCAGGATTTATTTAATAAAAACAAACATGATAATCCCATTCATTGATCTCAGGAAACAATACGATTCTATAAAAGAAGAAATAAATCCGGCAATTCAAAATGTTATAGATAATTCTGCTTTCGTTCTTGGAAAATCAGTTTCAGATTTCGAAACAGCTTTTGCAGCAGCTCATAACGTAAAACATTGCGTGGCTGTGAGTTCGGGAACTGACGGGAATCATCTGGCTTCTTGGGCTCTTGGCATAACAAGCGGTGATGAAGTCATTATTCCGGCAGATACATTCATTGCAACTGCCTGGGGAGCTACGTTATGCGGAGCTACTCCGGTATTTGCCGACTGCCATAAAGACAGTTACAATATTGATCCGGAAAAAATTGAGGAAAAAATTACATCAAAGACAAAAGCAGTCGTTGCAGTTCATCTGTATGGTCAGCCGGCTGATATTGAAGCGATACGTAAAATCACAGATAAACATAATCTCCGTTTGATTGAAGATGCAGCTCAGGCGCATATTGCAGAGTATAACGAAAATAAAATCGGAGGACTATCTGATATATGTTCATTTAGTTTTTATCCCGGTAAAAATCTCGGAGCGTTTGGCGAGGGCGGCGCTGTTACAACGAACAGTGATGAACTGGCATTGAAAGCAAGAATGATCAGAGATCACGGGAGCAGGCAGAAATATTTCCATGAAATGTACGGACATAATTACAGGATGGAAGGTATTCAGGGAGCTGTGCTCGGAGTAAAGCTGAAACATCTTATTTTCTGGACTGAGTGCAGAAGATCTGTCGCAAAAAAATACTGCGAACAGCTTAAAGATATTAATGAAATTAAGCTTCCTGCAGAAATGCCTTATGCGAAACATGTTTATCATTTGTTTGTTATTCAGACAGACAGAAGAGATGAACTTCAGAAATATCTGAATGAGAATGGAATTGCTACGGGTCTTCATTATCCTGTACCTCTTCATTTACAGAAATGTTTTGAACATCTTGGATACAAAAAGGGGGACTTTCCCGTTACTGAAGGTTTAGCAGCTAATTGTTTGTCTCTGCCGATGTTTCCGGAACTAAGTGACGAACAGATCGGATTTATTTGTGACAGAATAAAAATATTTTATAAAACCTGAAAATATTCTGATTGTAAATTTTCATTAATATGAAGTACCCCAAGTATAAATATGTTTTCGCGGTTTTTGATTTTGCAGTTATTTTAATTTCTTTTTTCGCTGCAAAATTCATAGCTATAGATATATTAAATAAAAAACTTATACTCGACGATAATTCTTTACCTTCTATAATAACGTTCGTTGTTTTTTCAATATTATTCATCTTTATTTTTCAGAATAATTACCTTTATAAAATTAATGTTTTTCTTACCAGGGCTCCTCAACTGACCGCGCTATTGAAATCATTTATCTATGGTGCTATTCTGCTTATCATTTTCTCTTTTGTTATTAAATTCAGTTTGCTTCTTTCTTCAAGAGTATTTATGCTTTGCTTTATAGCAACAGGTTTCATTGGAGTTTCTGTTGTGCGTTTATTTATTCTGAAACCCTATTATATGAACTTTTCAAAGATACTTCATAACAGCAATGTAATTATTATCGGCGCCGGTAAATCAGGAAAGCTGCTTGCAGAAAAATTAATCTTTGAAAACTTTTACGGGATGAGGATTGCAGGATTTCTTGATGATAATATCGAAGCAGGGGCTTTTGTTTTTAAAGAAATGAAATGTCTTGGAAAGCTTGATGAGATGAAATCCATTGTAATGAATTTGGAAATAGATGAAATCATAATAGCAATTGACAATATCGGATATGAAAAGCTTATGTCTCTTATTGACAGATGTAATGAACTTGAGAAAAGCGTTAAGCTAACTTCCGAACTTTTTAATATTGTACCTGAAAAAATTGTTACCGAAACTTATTCGGGAATACCTGTTGTGGATCTGTCACCTAAAGTTAATAAGAATATTAATTATATCTATAAAAGGGTCTTCGATTATGTTGCTTCTATAACCGGACTGATAATTCTTTCGCCGGTCTTTATAATAATTTCCATATTAATTAAGCTTACTTCGCCCGGGAAAATATTTTTCACTCAAATGAGGATTGGCAAGGACGGCAAGCCGTTTAAATTTTACAAATTCCGTTCAATGAAAATCAACAGTGATTCGGATAAAGAGAGAGAATCATTTATGATTGACTTCATTAAAAATAATTACGCAGCAAATCTTAATTCCACAAAAATTATTAACGAAAATAATATTACTTCAGTCGGTAAATTTATCCGAAAGACTTCTCTTGACGAGCTGCCTCAGCTGATAAACGTTCTTAAGGGAGATATGAGTCTTGTCGGTCCGCGACCTTGTCTGAAGTATGAATATGATTCTTATGATGACTGGCACAAGCGCCGTCATACGGTTATGCCGGGCTGCACAGGTGTCTGGCAGGTGTCCGGCAGAAGCACAGTTTCTTTCAGGGATTCAGTCGTTCTGGATCTTTACTACATTAACAATATGACTCCCTGGCTTGATCTTCAGCTTATATTCAAAACATTTCCCGTTATGATTTTCGGAAGAGGAGCAAAATAATTTATTTAATAATTTTATGGAAAAAAAGAATATAGTAAATGTAAAACTCGGCAAAGATGTGAAGATTTTTGATTTTGTAAATCTTTACGGCTGCACTATCGGTGATAATACTAAAGTCGGAACATTTGTTGAGATTCAGAAAAACGCCTGTATTGGCAGGAATTGTAAAATCTCTTCTCACACATTTATTTGCGAAGGCGTAAATATTGAAGACAATGTTTTTATAGGTCACAACGTTACTTTTATAAATGATAAATTTCCGAGAGCTACTGCCGGAGACGGTTCCATGCAAACTGAAAGCGACTGGAAAGTAGTGGAAACCTTTGTTAAAAAAGGAGCGTCAATCGGTTCGTCTGCTACTATACTATGCGGTGTGACCATAGGTGAAAACGCCATAGTAGGCGCAGGAGCAGTCGTTACAAAAGATGTCCCGCCGGATACTATAGTCGGAGGTGTGCCGGCTAAAATTATAAAAGTTATTTGATATTGCAATAATTTTATTCCGGATTATAATTTAAATCTAAATCTTCCGGTTTAGATTTTTTTATTTAACTAAAGATAGATTGAGCAGGCTAATAAGAATTTTTTCAGACAATAAGCATTTGATTCTTTCCGGCTTAGCGGAAAGATTGTTCTTCTTCTTTATTTTTTTAATCATTGCCAGACAATATGCTACGAATCAGTATGGTGAAATTATAACAGTCTTCTCGCTTGCAAATATATTTATAATATTTTTTGATTTTGGACTTCCTGCGCTTCTGCAGAAAGAAGTGTCTTTATCCGGAAGAAAAGCTTCAGGATTCTTAAGCAATGTTATGTTAATCAGCATTGCTTTTTTTCCGCTGTATATTTTATCAGTATATTTTTATTGTTTAATGTTTTATGAAAGCATTCCCTCCGAACTGATAATAATTATAGCTCTGACTGTATATTTTTTTTCTCTTGGCAATATTTTCAGCAAAGCTCTGTCGGGATTAGGACTTTTTAAAAATATTTTCTTCTCACTTCTTGTTTCAAGAATTTATATTTTAATTTTTGTTGTTCTGGCTCTTCTGATTTACAGTCCTGGTTTGAATGAGATTTTTCTGATAACTCTTTCCGGTTCTGCAGTGCAAATTGCAATTCTTTATAATTTTACCAAAAAGAATAATTTAATTTCAATTACGGGATTTTTTGATTTTAAAAAATCATACTCACTTTTGAAATTTGCATCACCACTCGGACTCGCCGTATTATTTAATTTCCTTTATGACAAAATTGATATTTTAATTATTTCTAAACTTACGGACTATGATCAGGTTGCATTCTATAATATAGGATACGGAATATTCAAAACATCAACTCTGGCATATTCATTTATCTTTATTTCCGGATTCACAAGAATTTCATATATCGGAAGAAGCAAAAAAGCTGTGTCATTATTCTTTAAAAAATATTTTTTTATACTGTTTAAAATATGTCTGGTAATTTCAATACTTCTGTTCTTGTTTCCGGATTTTCTTGTGAAATTTATTTACACTGATAAACTGGCTGAAGCTGCACCCGTTCTGAGTATCCTTTCGTTTGCAGTATTTGGACTGGCTTTTAATAACCTTACCGGAATAATAATGAACGGATTGGGAATGTATAAGAGTAATATGTATATTACTTTCACCGGTCTGATTTTGAATATTCTGCTAAACATTTTATTGATCCCTGAATACGGTATAAAAGCAGCGGCTGCGGTTACAGTGGTAACCGAATACTATATTTTCATATCAGGATATTTACTAATATTAAAATATATAAAATCCAACTGATGAGTACATCCAACTGGCAGAATATTTCATACAATATTGATCTTGTAAAAAAACTGAATCCGAAAAGTATTCTTGACATTGGTGTTGGTTTCGGCAGATGGGGAATTCTTTTTCGTGAATTTCTGGAAGTGTGGGGAAGCAATAATTATTCAGGCGACTGGGAAAGAGTAATTGACGGAGTTGAAATTTTTCCGGACTACATAAAACCATATCATTATTTTTTTTACAACAATATTTTTACGGAGGATGCTTTGTCATTTATGAAAAGGACTGAAGGAGGTTATGATCTGATTAACTGCGGTGATGTTATAGAACATTTTGAAAAAGATAATGCTCTTGAACTTATAGATCTTTGTTTGGAAAAATCTAATTTCCTTCTGATAAATATTCCGATAGGAAATAACTGGCACCAGGATGCTGTAAACAACAATGATTATGAAAAACACAGAAGCGTCTGGAAGATTTCGGATTTCAGAAAATATTCAAACTGTATAATTAAGAATTTCAAAGACATTGAGCTGAGAAAATATTCGGTAATACTACTGTCCAGGGACAAAATTGATCTTACTAAAACTTACGGAAAACATTTTATGGCCAAAAGTATTCTGAAGAATAAAATGAAACTGAATTATCTCGTCGAACAAATAGAAAACAGAAAATCCCAAAAATAAATCAGACATTTTGAAAGTATTATTTGCAGGGAGATACAATAACACTGAAGTTCTGAGCGGTCCGGAAAAAGTAGCCAAAAGAATTTTCAGAGAATATTCGTTGAGAGATAAAACGGTATTTGCAGAATACTTTTTTGACGGGAACAGGTTTTCTTATCTGAAAAAACTTTTTGGATCCAAGCTTGTAACCACAGTCAACAATTCGGAAGTCCAGAGGTTCGGAGTATTTTCATTATTCTTTTTCTTATTTAAATACAAGCCAACTGTAATACACGTAATCACTTATGAAAGATTTGCTTTGGTTTGCTATCTCTATAAATTCTTCAGTAATGTGAAAGTCGTTTATAATGTCCACGGCATTGTTTCATACGAGAATAATGTTCTGAAGAACACCGGATTAATTTATTCGTTAAAAGACAAAATCTGTGAAAAGATTTTCCTGAAGTATTCTGACAAATTAATTTTTCTTTCTGATAATTCCGTGAAACATGCCGGCAGAATTTGCAGGATTGGCACGAGTAAAATATCATTGATACCAAATGGCACCGATGAAATCTTCTACAAAAACAGTTTAGACAAAGTTTACAATAAATCAAACCCGCTTAAGATTGTATTTGCCGGAGATGAATCAAGAACAGAAAAAGGATTTGATTTTCTGATTGATTCATTGGAAAAAATTGAATTTCATATTGAACTCTTTTTGATAGGAAGCTTTTCAAAATTTAAGGATGTTAAAAACGTTAACATTAAATTTAATATTACGGATAGAATGGAAACAGATAAGTTCGCCGGTTTTCTCCGGGATAAAGATATCTTTGTTTCTGCATCTTCATACGAACAGTTTTCTATAACAGCAGCGGAAGCGATGACTGCCGGTCTTGTTCCGGTAGTTACTGAGGAAACGGGAATGTCATCTTATATTAAAAATCAAATAAACGGATTTATTTTCGGATACGGAAACAAGGAAGCGCTTATTGAAATTCTGGAATTACTTAATTCTGACAGAAATTTAATGCAGACGGTCTCTCTCAGGTCAACTGAAATATTTAAGGAGTTATCCTGGCCGGATATATTTCTGAAATATAAAAATTTATATGAATGAATATTCTTTATCTCACAAATCAACTCAATTATACTGACGGCGTTTCGACTCATTTATTTTATCTTCTGAAACACTTGAAAACAATGAGAGATGTAAACGTTTTTCTGATGTACGGTGAAGGAGATGCTGCAGACAAATTCATAAATGAAAACATATATTTAAAACACGAAAGAAAACTTGACCATAGCGTCAGGAGCATTTCGAATTATTCTTCAGCGATTTACACAGTTTACGGATTTTGCAGACAAAACAAAATCAACATCATACATTCGCATAATCATTATTCGTCAAGCATTGCAAAACATGCTTCGGTATTTTTGAATGTAAAGACAGTTCAGACAAATCACGGTATAATTCCCGGCGAAGGCAGATTAAATCATTTTAATGCTGATTACTATATTGCAGTTAATGACCGAATAAAGAAATTTATCATCGAAAATAATATAGCCGGTAAAAACAATGTCAGACTTATATACAACGGAATTGATTTTGACGATTCCATTTGTATTAAAAATAAATCACCTTTACGAATTATTGCTGCATCAAGATTTGAAAAAAGCAAAGGTCTGAATACTTTTATTTTAGCTGTGAGTAAACTTCCCGAATCACTTAGAAAAAATATTGAGATAATAATAGCCGGCGAAGGTTCACTTGAAAAGGAACTTAAAGAGTCCGATAAAAAATTGAAAACCGGAATAATATTTTCAGGAAATGATAAAGAACTTAGAAAAAAATTAGATCAGACTTCCATTTTTGTAATTGCGTCAAATACTGATACTGAAGGTTTGCCAATGACAATTATAGAAGCTGCAGCTTCACGAAATCTTGTTGTTTCATCTGACTTTGCAGGTGTAACTGATATTTTAAAAAACGGAACTGATGGTCTTATATTTAAAAGGAATGATTCGGATGATCTGGCTTCAAAATTAATTTTCGCTCTTACGAACAAAGAACTGTCCGATAAAATGACCTCTGTCTTTTATGAAAAAGCAAAAAGAAATTTCAATTCCGGTCTGATGTGTTCTGAACATGTAAATTTTTACAGAGAAATCTTAAAATGAATATTTATTAAAACTGCCTTGAAAGTAAATCACAATAAATTTTACAGTGTAATGATAAATTCATTTACTGTTTTATTAATTTTATTTGCGGCAGGATATATTTTGTTTTCGGATATTTCCAAAATAATTTCCAATACTCCTGATGACGCTTCTTATTATCTGAAGATTGCCGGAAATTTTACTTTAGAAAAAGGTTTTACATTTGACAATATTAACATCACAAACGGCTTTCAGCCGCTATGGGAATACCTGCTTATTCCCGTAATGCTCTTAGCAGACTCACAGCCGCCGGAAAATAAACTGAGAATAATTCTGCTTGTTCAGTTAGTTCTGATTTCAATATCGCTTCTGATTTTTAATAGCGTCTTAAGAAAATTTTTTCAGGATAAATACATCCTTGCTTTCGATATATTTTTCGGCGTATTTGTTTTTTTTAATGCCATTAACGGAATGGAAACTTCACTGATGATTTTAATGATATCTTTGTTACTCCGATCGGCAGTAAATCAAAAAATATTTGAAACTGAAAGCAAAGGTAAGGAATTTACCTGGGGTATCATTCTCGGGCTGCTAATCCTTTCGCGACTTGACATGATTTTTATAGCTATCGGTATTGCTTTGATATTTATGACAGGGTTCAGAAAAGAAAGTCTGTACAGAATTATAAAGATTTTTGCGGGAACAGCTACAATCCTGATTCCGTATTTACTGTTTAATTATTTCAGTTTCGGGAATATTATTCCTGTCAGCGGTTATCTTAAGTCAGGTTTTTTACAAACAAGTCTTGTTGACAAATTGCAGTTAATTCTAAAGTACCGGGAAAGTTATTTTTTCTTTTGTTCATTGATTTATTTTGCCTGGTATTTAATTTTCAAAAAAAGAAGTGAGGAAGACAGCAGAAATTCTTTTTTGGATTTTATAAACATACTGATAATCACCAGCATACTTTTATTTTCATACATGCTGATATATCTGAACTGGGTAATATTTTACTGGTATTTTATTCCTTTCGCTTTAGTATTCTCTGTTTTAGCCTGTATTGTTTTCAGTCATTTATTTAAAGATAAAGATTCAGCGGCTGTTAATATTGTTTACTCAGCTGTAATAATATTTACTGCTTTTTACTGGGGTCAGAAAATTTATGCAAATTACAGCGGATATAATTCTGTAAAAGAAAACAACTGGAACATAGAATCTTATAAAGCCGCATCCTGGATTAAAGATCACAGCGGAGTAAAAGATATAATGGCAATGAAAGATGCAGGACATTTCAGTTTTTTCAGCGAACGTGATGTAATTAATCTTGACGGACTTGTTAATGACTTTGAATATCAGGAAGTATTAAAGAATAAAAAACTGAATGAATATTTAAAGAATAATAATGTAAAATATCTTTCACAGCATGCTATATGGAAAAGAGATGATGTAATAAGGGGCGAATATGATACTCTGGAATTTAAATTAATAAGTCATAAATACTCTGCTGAAAGCGATCCGGTTTTACTGCTTAAAAAAAATGAAGTTTACAGATCTGCGCCCTACTATGACGATGGAAATAAAGCAGTGTTTATTATCTGGAAATTAGATCTTGAATTATTAAACAATTAATCTGAATAATGACAGGAATAACAGTATTGATGCCGGTTTATAATGACGCTAAATATCTGAAACATTCGGTTAAAAGCATATTGAATCAGACTTACAGGGATTTCGAATTTCTCATAGTTGATGACGGGTCTGAAGACAATACTGAAGAAATTATTTCGGATTTCAGGGATTCAAGAATTAATTTACAAAAAAACAGAACATAAAGGTCTCGCATCTGCTCTTAACTACGGAATAGCAAACTCAAGCGGTGACTGGATCGCCAGGATTGACGCTGATGATCTGAATACATCTGAAAGATTAAAAACTCAGATGAACTTCTTAAGGAAGAATCAGGAATATAATGTTATATCAAGCTGGTCTGTTTATTTTCAGACACCGCATAAAATATTATTTCTTCTTAAGACAAGTGACACTGATCTGAAAAAAAGTCTTAACCTTCATAATCCGATCAATCATTCTTCAGTTATGTTTGATAAAAAGATTATCTCCGGTAATGGAGGTTATAATGAAACTTTCAGATGTTATGAAGATTTCGAACTGTGGTTCAGACTCAGAGATAAGCTTAATTTTAAAATTATTCCTGAATATCTGGTATTTACCAGACTGCGTAAGGACTCGATGACTCAAACGGAAAAGAAAGATAACTTATACAGAATGCTGAGTCATAATGCTGAATTAAATCTTAATAAATCACTTAGCTCTGATGATCAGAATTACTGGTATAATATTTTATTCTGGATAGAATTTTTTTACGGGAACAGAGACCGTGCAGGTAAATATTTATCAAAAAATTTCTCTTTGAAAAAAGCTGCAGCGTTTCTTAATACTTTCCTCCCTGATAAAGCATTTAAAAAAATTATAGACTTAAGATTAAGATACCGGCTTGAATCTAAATTCATTAATAAGGCAGAATTAGAAAAAGAATTGAAAACTCTGCTTACATGATGACAGGATCAAAAAGTAATTACAAATTGAATGCTGAAAATTCTTACAGACTTATTATCTTTTCAATAATAATTTTGCATGTGATTTTTCTGTATATCGCCGGTTATTTTGAGATCGGTCTGATATCAGATGATTATCTTAATTTTATTTCCGCTGAATCATCTTCACTTTACGATAAATTTCACAGTTCAATTCCTTATTACAGCAATTATCATTTCAGACCTCTTTGGTTTTTATCAATTGATTTCAGTATTTATATAAACGGACTATTACAATTATCTAAAGGAAACTTTATCCTGTTCAGGATAGAAAACCTGATTTACTTTTATACTTTTGGATTGCTCGCTGCTTATCTTTTAAAAAATTTTACGGGAAATAATTTTCTGTCAATCATATTATTTCTTGCATGCATAATTTATCCGTGTAATTTAAACAGCATCTGCTGGACAGCAGGCAGAGTTGACCTTTTATGCGGTATTTTTATATTGTCTTCTTTGATATTTTGTTTCAGATATTTCAGATCCGGGAGTTTCACCTCACTTGTAATCTCATCTGTATTTATGCTTCTCGCTTTATGCACAAAAGAAACTTCAGTAATAATTCCTTTTGTAACTTTTTTAATATTTTTTATTTCTTATGGCAAAGCTGCTTTCGGCAAAATTAAATATTTACTTTTGAGTGAATTTATTCTTTTACTCATATATTGTGTTTTCAAAATATTTTACATCGGTAATTCCCCTTCAGATGTTCTAACAATTTACGGAGCTCCCGGATTGTTTAACAGGGCAGGCGTGATATTAAGAGCTATTGTTTCTCTGACAGTTCCTTATGATTACCTTTCCCTGCAGTATAGCATAAGCTCTTTAGATATTACATTTTTTATATATATTTTAGTTTTGATAATAACAGGAGCTGCTATTTTTATTCTGTTAAAGAGAGTACAAAAGCTGAAATATCTTTCATTAGTATTTATTGTTTTTCTTTTCACTATTATTCCCAATTTAATTGCCGGTTATTTCCGACCTCAGCTTATCCTGATCCCTTTTGTTCTGAATGTTCTCACGTTGTTTATTGTTTTATCAAAAGCCGGTTTATTCAAATTGCCTTTAAAAATATTTCCCGTCATCATACTTGCATTCTGGACTTTTCTGAGTTTCAATCTTATAAAGGACTGGAACTTTGCTTACCGTGAATCTTTGAAAGATATTGAAGAGTTGTGCAATGCGAAAATAGATTTCAGTAGCAGCCAAAAAACTTATGTTATCGGACTTCCTTCAAGATACAGGCAGTCTTCAATGCTGGATTACGCTTCGGGTCCTTTCAATTACTGGTGCCGTGACGGATTTAAAATTGAGAATGAGATCAAAGACATTATTCATACAGGAGCGCTTGATGAAAATTCATTGAATTCTAAAATTAAAGTTAACATTTTAAACGGAAATGAATTTGATATTTCAGTAACAGGTAAAACTCAGTATTTACTTAAGCTTGATTCTCCTGAAAGTAAATTCAGAGACAATGAAACTGAAATTTTCTTTTCGGAATTTAATTCTTTCGGAAAGCCGACAAAGGCAAAAATAAAATTTTTTACGGATGATAATGAAATATTTATTTTCAGCAACGGTAAAATTACAAAGGCAGGTATTTGAATAAAAAATCCGTTAAATACTTAATTACGCTGATTGTATTTTTTCTGCTGATAATTTTTTCTTTTACACCTTCAATTGAATTTCTTCTTAACTTTGCAAATGACGATTCTTTTTTTTATTTAAAAACTGCATATAATTTTTCAGCCGGTCACGGTTCTACTTTTGATCTGATAAATGAAACAAACGGATATCATCCTCTCTGGTTTTTAATATTGTCCGCTTATTACTTTGTAATTAATTTATTTACAACTTTTAATCCCGAACTGTATTTCAGACTGACAGTACTTCTGATAAATTCAATAAATGCTTCTATAATTTATTACCTTTATAAGTATTTCAAAACTACAGACCCGGAGAATGCTGACAGAGGATTCATTCTCATGCTTCCGCTGTTCCTGACGTTTGTCGCTATCAGAGATTACGGAATGGAGACACATCTTACATGTCTTATAATAGTTTTATACATTTATATTAAATCATATGAACTGAAATTTCAGAAGACTCTGATCACTCAAAAAATATTTTTGCTTTGCGTGCTGTTTCTTTCAAGAATTGATTTTCTATTTACAGTAATTCCTGTGATAATTGTTTCAGATTATTTGCTGTCACCGCAGGATCAGAAGAAGAAGTTTATTTTCGGAACGGCAGCAGCTTTGTTTTTTATTTCAATTGCATATTTTTTTTCTAATTATATTTTTTTCGGAAATTTCCTTACGATCACAACAAAAGTTAAAAGTTCGTTTCCTGTAAATATTTTCCTGAAGAATTTCAATGACCTCTTTGCACCCGGAACATTTACAAATCAGTTTGTGAAATCATTTTATGTTCTCAATGTAATTATACTATTTCTGATTTTGTTATCAGTTAAAAAACAAAGAAATAAATTTCAGAAAGCTGATATGTTTCTATTTGCAATCTGCTTATCATCGCTAATCTTCATAGTGTTTAATCTTTTTTATAACTGGTACACGCTGAAAGAATGGTATGTAGCGTTTCCGGCATTTGTCTGTTCAATACTTCTTGTCAGAATGCTGAAACTCTTTCCACCGGCATTTTATATTTCTTTATCAGGGTTTATATTGATTTTCATTTTGTATTTTTATGCAACAAGACTTACAAATCCGAAGTGGGACAGCATGTATTATTATGCTCTTGACCTTAAAAAAAATACTGAACCGGAAGACAGAATATTTATGATAGATCTCAGCGGAATTATTGGATACTTTTCCGAAAGAAAAGTAATTAACGGAGACGGTCTCATTAACAGCTTTGAATACTGGAAATACAGAGACTCAGACAGTCTGCATAAGTATTTCGAAAAGGAAAGCATAGGTTTTTATTCCACCTATTCAACTGCAAAAGGAAATCACGAGGTTAAGGATTCCTCCGGATACCTTATAGATAAGTGTTACTCGAATAAGTTCGGAGGGTATTCATTTACATTTCCCAAAGAAAATTTATTGCTGAAATCACCTTATTATTATTTCCATGCAGTAAACTCTGACAAGGGATTCTGGTATTTATTCAAATTAAACTGATAAAGATTGAACATTCTGCAATTGACTCCTGATTTTAATTACGCGGACGGAAGGTCATACTATGTTTATCTTCTGCTGAAACATCTGAAGAAGAAAGGGCACAATACATTTCTCATTACAAACGGAGGAGATTCTTTTGACAGGATTAATGATTTTAATATTCCGGTGTTCATCAGCAAATCCTTTTCAAACAGGTTTTCTTTTTTAAAATCTGTAAAAATGCTTGCAGGAATAATTGCTGAGAATAATATTGAGATTATTCATTCTCATCACAGATATTACGAACTGATGGCAGTAGCCGCAGCCGGATTATCAAAAAGAAAAGTTCAAACAGTTTTTACAGCGCTTAGTTTGGTTGACAGAAGATATGCAATAGAATTTAAATCAAAAGAAATTATTGCAGTCAGTTTGTCCGTAAGAGATATGCTTGTCAATAAATTCAATGTTAACAGAAACAAAATAAAGGTCATTCCGAATTTTGCTGATTCTGAGGAAATTATTAAAACAGAAAACATTCAGGCTGCGAAGCACAGTTTGAATATATTATGCGTTGGCAGATTGCATAAGGAAAAAGATCAGATGACTTTATTAAAAGCGATTGCATTATTAAAAAACAAAAATATTAAACTTACATTAATTGGCGAGGGCAATGAATACGAAATCTGCAATAATTTTATAATTAAGAATTCAATTAGCGCAAAGATATTATCACCTCGCGGAGAGTTACATAGTTTTTTCAATAACGCTGATATATGCGTATTGCCTTCAGTCAGAGATCCGTTTCCCGGATTCATGCTTCAAAGCGGACTGCACAAAAAACCGTTTATCGGCAGTAACACAGACGGTATTGCAGAACTGATAATTCATCAGGAAAACGGATTACTGTTCAGAAAAAAAGACGCTGAAGATCTTGCTGATAAAATTAACATTTTCGCTCAGAATAAAACACTTGCAGATAAATGCAGAATAAATCTGTTTGAGACAGTATCAAACAATTTTACTGAAAAGCAGATCATTCCTGAGATCATAAAGCTTTATGAAGATTTGGTTTACTGAATATGAATAAAATAAAAACCATTAAAATATTTGATGTAAACATAAGTAAGATTGACAATGAATCATTTCTAAGATTAATCAACGAAGGCATTGCAGGAAAAAGCAAACTTTGCATTGCTTATGCAAATGCAGATTCACTGAACAAAATTTATGATAATAATGAACTGAGAAAAGCATACAGTTCATTTCCGGTAATTCATCCTGACGGAATCGGTGTTTATCTGGCTTCAAAATTTTTGTACGGAAACAAGGGTTTAGAATCGAGACTCACTGGTTCAGATTTTTATGAACTTCTCATTAAGAATTCAATACTTCACAATCACAGCATTTATTTTTTCGGACATACTGAAGAGATATTAAACGAAATAGCAAACATCCATCCTGAACTTAAGATTGCCGGATTACAGGAGGGATATAGTTTCAGCAGTGAAATTGTTATAAGTGATATTAACAGACTTAATCCCGATATAATTATTATAGGACTGAGCTGCCCGGTTCAGGAAAAATGGATGTTTCAGAACAGAGATAAAATTAATTTCGGAATTATGCTTGCTGTCGGAGACGGAATAAAAGTCTTTGCAAATAAAAAGATCAGGGGACCTTTATTTATTAGAAGATCCGGGTTTGAATGGTTTGTAAGATTTATTCTTGATCCTGTTTCTAATTTCAAAAAATACATTATAGGAAATCCGTTATTTGTATTCCGGATTATCAGAGAAAAGTTTAAATCCTGAATAGTAAAGTGCAATTTTTAGATAAAAATTGTATATTGAAAACACTTAAAAAACCTTTAATTCATTATTTAAAAATCCCTGGAGTATGAAAATTAGTTACGATATTTATTTTATTTAATATCAACTTATACTTATGAAAAATATTTTTTTATTGTTAATTATTTGTATAACTCTTACAAATAAGACTTTTTCTCAGGGAAATTATAACTGGATCACCCCTAACAAAACTTACTTAAAACTTTTTGTAAATACCGACGGCATACAGAGAATAAACAAATCTGACTTCACCAATGCCGGTATAAACACAACCAATATTGATCCGAGGACTGTAAAAGTTTTATATAAAGGCAGTCAGATCCCCATTTATTTCCAGGGAGAAGAAAACGGCATATTTGATGATAATGATTTTATAGATTTTTACGGCAAAAGAAACGCCGGCGGCTTAACTCCTTATCTTGATGCAAACACAAATTCAACAGTTTACACAAAGGATGAATATTATAATTTGTATTCTGACACCAGCGTTTACTGGGTTGACTGGGGCGGTTCAAATGGTTTAAGAATGCAAAGATCGGATTACAATTCACCTTTGAATTATACAGACCTTTGGTTTTACAATAAACTGCATTTTGAAAAAGATACTTATTATTATCTCGGTGAGACTACAAATCCGAATTCTGATTTCAGATATTTCAGCACTGAAAAAGTTATAGGGGAGTCATGGTACTGGAAGAGTTTAACTACTGAAGAAACTTTAGAAGAAAACTTTCAGATCAATGACCTTTATTCTGTTGCACAGCTTTGCAGTTTAAAGTTATTTGTGTATCCCAGATCATTTACAAATACAGTACTGAACGAACATCAGTTAATAATAAAAATAAATAACAATACGGTTGATACTCTCAAGCGTGACAATTTAAAAAGATTCGATACCACAATAGTTTTTTCAAGTTCACTTTTAGCAAACAACGCACAAAACACAATTAGCATTAAATATCTGCCGTTAAACAATACAACTTTTACTCCATTAGTTGATATGGATTTTTTTGAATTGTCATATCCGAGGGATTTTACAATCAGGAATAATTTCATTTCCATTAATCTAACCGGATCAGATACAACTTCAAAAAAGATAAATCTTCCGGGACACAATTCTTCAAATCAGACAAATATATATGACATTAAGAACAATCTCAGAATAGAAGCATATTCATCAAATGCGGGAGTACTTACTTTTACAGGGAAAAGCAATTCCTCTTTTGAGATCACAAACAGTGTTATCACAAGAAAGCCATTTAAGATAGTGAGCAGACAGGTTAAAGATCTTGTTTCCGGTAATAACGGAGCGGATTATATTATTGTGTATCACAAACTATTCGAATCACAGTCTGAGCAGTTAAGGAATCACAGAGCGGAATTCAACGGTTACCGTTCATTCAAAGCTGAGATCGAAGATATTTATGATGTTTTTAACTATGGCATGGAAAGTCCTGTGGCTGTCCGCAACTTTACGAAAAACGCTTATGATAACTGGCAGCTTCCTAAGCTCAAGTATATATGTCTTTTAGGAAGAGCGTCTCTTGACCCAAAGAAAAGCATTGCATCATCCGCATATTATCAGAATTTAGTTCCTACTTACGGCAATCCTCCTTCTGACGGATATTTTGCTAATTTTAATATAGGCACTTTCACATATTTTCATCAGATATCTGTCGGAAGATTACCGGTCTATAATGTTTCGGAAGCACAGAATGTAGTTAACAAGATAATTTCTTACGATCTGCAGAGTCCTGAGAAATGGTGGAAAAGATTTATTTTTATTACAGGAGGTCCGGACAGAAATCAGCAAATAACATTTCAGAATAAATCCAATAATTTAATCAATCAGTATATTGCGCCGCCTCCGATTTCAGGAGCGGTTTCAAAAATTTACAGGAATGATTCGACCGGTTACATTACATACAATTACAAGGATTCAATAAAAAGAGAATTTGACAGAGGCGCGATGATTGTAAATTTTATCGGACATGCTGCAGCGCAGGACTGGGAGATAGGTCTTGAGGATCCTAACAGTCTTAATAATGGAGGAAAGCTCCCTCTTGTTCTTAGTTTCACATGTTTTACAGGCAGAAATGCAGAACCAAATCTCAGAAGTTTCGGTGAGAACTTCATGATCTTACCGAATAAATGCGCAGTTGGATTTGTAGGTACTACCGGATGGAGTTTCAGCGGAGCAGGAGATTCTTTCAACGAGTTTATATTAAAAAACTTTTCTAGAGACAGCGTAAGAAGTATAGGAGACATGGTATCATTTGCTTCAAAAAGCATGTCAAGAGATTCAAACTCTTTCTCTATAAGAAATACAATCAACTGTTACAATCTTATCGGTGATCCTGCAACTGATTTATTACTGCCGAAAAAACCTGAATTTGATCTGACGCAAAACGATTATTTTTTATCAAATCCATTCCCTGCTCTCGGTGAAATTATTAAGCTGACAGTATTACCAAAAAATCTGGGAACTGCAATTGACTCTTTAAGAATAAGATTTAATTTAAAGAAAAGCGGAGTTATTGTTGACAGAAAAGATACGCTGATCAGAAATTTTTATTATCTCGACACATTAAATCATTTTTTTCAGATTGATTCTGTCGGTAATTATGACATGACAGTAGTACTCGATCCTGAACATTCGTATGATCAGAAATTTTACAATAATGATTCTGTTACTTTTCCTTTGACACTTAGAAATTTATCTTTCGTTCAGCTTAAGCCTCTGAATAACGCTCTTTTAAAAACAACTGAATTTAAATTCACAGGTTTAAATCCAAATGTTGATCAAAGTACAAATAGTATAAAGATTATTTTACAAACCGATACTACTGCAAATTTCAGTTCGCCTGTTTTGCAGACCTTTGTAAATTCAAATATCAGCGGAGTGCAGTCTGTATTTAATGTAAATATTCCCGTTCAGGAATTGAATACAATTTATTTCTTAAGGACAAATGCAGTTATCAATAACGACAGTTCGGGCTGGTCGGATATTTCAAAAATTATTTACAATCCCGGTGTTTCATCTGATATTAAAACTGCATCAGATTCTGCTTACACAATTTACAAATTAAAACCCGGGCAGTTCAGTGAGTCTGATCTTTTAAATGTATCTTATTCTCCTGAAGGATTTGTATTAAACAAATTTACCGGTAATCTTTTCATCCGTTCATACGGCAGCAGCGGAGATCAGGCGTCGCTTTTTACAATCAACAGCATTAATTATTACAGCGACGGCGGATCAAATACAGGACTGAACATAGCTAAAGTTAAAAAGCTGACTGGTAAAGCTTCGGAGATAAGAAATTTCAGAATGTCTTCACCTACTTCTTCAGATTCCGTTTTGACATTCCTGAATACATTTAACAACACTGATTACCTGATGGCTTATAACGCTTCTTATGTAGCGAATGCTGACAGTTTAAGACCAAATGCAATTTCGAAATTTGCTGAGTTCGGAAGCAGATATATAGATTCAATACAACTCGGTTGGTTCGATACCTGGGCTTTCTACGGATACCTCGGCGCTGATACGACACAGACCTGTGAAAGCTATCATCTGCTTTCTGCAGGGGGATGGGTACCCGTTACCTGTCAGATCAATCCTGTTTTTCAGCAGACTACAGGATCCATTTCTCAGACATTCGGCGCTGCATATAAATGGAAAAGTTTTTCATGGGAACAATTTCTTAATCCTAACAGCAGTATTACATTTGATGTTTACGGGATCAATCGTGATAATACTGGGACGCTTCTTTATCAGAATATTACTAATAATGAACTGGTAAATATTGACACAGTCAACGCTTCTGTTTACCCGAATATTTTGCTTAATACAAATTTAGCAATTGATACAGTATCAGGACTAAACTCGCCTGTTTTCAAGTCAATAAATTTTAAATATTACCCGCCTTCAGAGCTTGTCCCGGATAATAATTCTTTTTCCGGCACTGACACTGCTGTACAGGAAGGTGACAGCGTTTCATTCAGAGTGAATTATTACAATGTTGGTTACAAAGATGTGCAGAAATATATTAGCAAATGGTATGTTAAAAATCAGGGAACAGAAAGAATTCTGAAAGCTGATACAATTTATAATGTTTTAAAAATTGACAGCATGAGAAGTGCGGAAGTAAAATTCAGCACTGCAGGTCTCAGGGAATCCAAATCGCCTGTTGATACTATAGATCTTTATTTTGAAACTACATTGGCGGATAATGAAAATGAATTATTTGCATTCAATAATATTGCAATAACTCAGTTTGCAGTTGCAGGAGACAGCATTAATCCTGATATGGATATTACTTATGACGGCAAAAAGATCAGCAACGGAGATTATGTACAGGCGAAGCCTGAAATCAAACTTCAGTTCTTTGATAACAGCAGCATGGTAATAAGCGATACATCAAATATAAAAGTATACAAATT
This sequence comes from Ignavibacteria bacterium, assembly GCA_016709315.1. Taxonomy (GTDB): domain Bacteria; phylum Bacteroidota; class Ignavibacteria; order Tepidaquicellales; family Tepidaquicellaceae; genus JAEUSI01. Next base: position 101,681 of record JADJMZ010000003.1, on the reverse strand, counting down.
TAATTCTCAGACTCAGCTTTATAATTACATTCCGTATTATATTAACGGAGTAAAAAATCCTGTAATAGACATTTCATTTCCAGATAATTCATTTTTGCAGGCGACAGTTTTTTACAGACCTGTACTGACTAAAGGCGAACACAAGTTCAGATTTGTGTCATCTGATATTTCGGGTAACCTTGCAGATTCGGTTTTAAACACTGTAGTTGTGGATGATAAAATGACAATTCTTGACATGGCTAATTATCCTAATCCAATGAAGACTGAAACCAATTTCATGTTCACTTTATCCGGTGAATTAAATCCTTCAAGCTGCAAACTTAAAATCTACACTGTTACTGGCAGACTGATTAAAGAAATAAACGCACCTGCGGCGGTTGGATATAATAATATTTTCTGGGACGGAAAAGATACTGACGGAGATTATCTTGCAAACGGAACATATCTTTATAAATTTGTAATTCAGGGTGACTCGCAGACTGAGACTTCAATTCAGAAATTAGCAATTTTAAGATAATCAATTATTAAATAACTAAGCAAAGTTGAAAAATACACCGATACCAAAATTTGTAATTGAGTCTAAAAAGAGCAGGAAAATAATTGACTTCAAAGAACTTTCATATTACAAAGATCTGCTGTACTTCTTTGTTTTAAGAGATATTACAGTTTTGTATAAACAAACAATTCTTGGAATTCTTTGGGCATTGATCAACCCGATGTTTCAGATGGTAGTGTTTACAGTAATATTTGGAAAACTGGCGGCAATACCAAGTGACGGAATACCTTATCCAATTTTTTCTTTTGCAGGGATTCTGCCTTTCAATTATTTTTCCCAGTCTTTATCAAGCGTAAGTCTGAGTTTAGTCGGATCAACAGGAATTTTTACGAAAATTTATTTCCCCAGAATTCTGATTCCTCTGACACCTGTGCTTTCCAAACTTGTTGATTTCTTCATAGCATTTTTAATTCTGATAGCTATGATGATTTATTTTAATATTTATCCGACCTGGGATATAGTATTTCTTCCTATGCTGATTTTTTTAATGATTCTGACTTCAATGGGAATAGGTATGTGGCTTTCATCACTGGCAATTCAATACAGGGATGTAAAATTTGCAATGGGATTCATTAGTTCACTGCTGATGTATTCTGCACCGGTAGTTTTTCCAGCATCGCTGATCGCTGACAAAGCCGGTTATGATGTTTACCTGCTTTACGGTTTGTATCCGATGGTAGGTGTGATAGAAGGATTCAGATCATCATTACTCGGAGTAAATCCTATGCCCTGGGATATAATCGGAATGGGTTGCATAAGTTCTGTTTTATTATTCATAAGCGGCGCTTATTATTTTAAGCGAACTGAAAGGATTTTTGCGGATGTCGCTTAATTTATCAATTTATACTAAATCAATTTATTTCTATGTCTGAATACGCTGTCAGGGTAAATGATGTCAGTAAAGCTTTTTTGATTGGATTAAAAGAAACAAGGAAAGAAACCCTTGGAGCGGAGCTCATTTCATGGTTCAGATCTCCAAGAAAAAATTACAATACTTTAAAGCGGCTTAATACTTTTGATCACATTGAAGAGTCTGAAGATTTGTTCTGGGCTTTAAGAAATATTTCTTTTGATCTTAAACAAGGCGAAACTCTGGGAATTATAGGCGACAATGGCGCAGGGAAAAGTACTATACTTAAAATAATCTCCAGGATCACAAATCCTACAATTGGGTATGCGGAAGTTTACGGAAGATCTGCAAGTCTGCTTGAAGTCGGCACTGGATTCAACAGCGAACTTACAGGAAGGGAAAATGTTTATCTTAACGGCACTATTCTCGGAATGACTAAAAAAGAGATTGATTCGAAATTCGATACCATTGTAGATTTTTCCGGAGTGGAGAAGTTCATTGATACTCAGGTAAAAAAATATTCATCGGGAATGCGGATCAGACTTGCCTTCGCTGTTGCTGCTAATATAGAAACGGAAGTCATGATCATTGATGAGGTCTTATCAATCGGTGACGCTGATTTCAGAAAAAAAAGTCTGGAAAAAATGATTGAGATATCAAGAGGAGGTACAGCTATACTTCTTGCAACGCATAATTTTTTACCGATTCAGGCAATGTGTAAAAATACTATTCATCTGGATCATGGCAGAATAGTTAATTACGGAAATACAAATGATGTTGTCTCAAAATATCTTGGAGATATGAGTAAAGATATGACCAGACAGTCCTGGAGCATTGATGATGCACCGAGTTCTGATTCGATTAAGATTACTAAAGCTGAAGTAGTGCCTGTTACAAATCTTCCTGTGATAAGGGCCGGAGATCCTTTTGAATTCAGGTTTGAATTTTATAATATGCTTAATACAGATTACGATATTAATATTATGTTTCATTTAATTGATGATTATGATAATCTTATTTTTATAGGAAGTACTGTTTTGACAAATCTGAAATTCAGAGCCACCAAAGGTTATATACAAACAAGCTGCAGGATTCCGGAAAACCTTCTCAATCACGGTAAATTCACGATTAGTAAATTGTATGTCCTTCAGGGATTTGAAAAGGTATTGTATGAACATACAAATCTTCTTGTATTTGAAATCACAGGCGATGTCGAATATGAAAAAGGAAAGAGCGGCAAGATTGACGGAATTATGAAACCCAAACTCAGCTGGGAAGTTAATTCCAAAAAAGAAATTTAAGTTTTAACGTAATTAATATTTTCAACTTTTTTACTTTTGATTAATACATTATTAAATAACCGGAACGGAGATGACAGGGATGAAACTGATCTGAAAAAATTCCCTGAAAGAACAACTCCTAAAGTAATTCCTCCTTTAACTCCCGGAGGAAAACCCTGGCCTAAAATTTCCATCGTTACGGTTTCATTTAACATGGTGGATTATATTGAAGATACTATCTTATCAGTTATAAGTCAGCAGTATCCTAATCTGGAATATATTGTAATTGACGGGGGAAGCAGGGACGGGACTGTTGATATTATAAAAAAATATGAACCATGGATCACTTATTGGATCAGCGAACCGGATAAAGGAATGTATGATGCCATTCAGAAGGGTTTCTCCAAATCAACAGGAGAGATAATGGCTTATATAAATTCCGATGATAAATTGCATTACAATGCTTTGTTTTCTGTTGCAACAATTTTTTCATCTTATGAAGATGTTCACTGGATTCTCGGAAGAGCTTCATTTTATAATGACGAAGGTACTATTGTAGATGTAAAGGATCTTAAGAAATGGTCAAAGTTCAATTATTATCTCGGTGATTATAAATGGATTCAGCAGGAATCTGTTTTCTGGAAAAGGGATCTCTGGATCAAAGCAGGCAGCAGGATAAATACTGATCTTAAGTATGCGGGGGATTACGAACTCTGGCTGAGATTTTTCAGATTTGCTAAACTTTACTCCTGCGAAACTATCTTTGCCGGATTCAGATTCAGAACCAAGGATCAGCTTTCTCTGGAAAAAATTGATTCATATCTTTACGAAGTGGATATGGTTACCAAACTCGATACACTCCCGCGTGAAGATAAATATGCAATTAAAAAAATTAAATTTTTCCAAAAGTATATTCTCAGGATCCCCCTCATTCGAAGGATAAAAGCTCTAACCAGAAATTACCAGAATACATTTGATTACCCGCCCAAAATTGTTTATGATTTTATGCAAAGACAATTCTTTAAAAATAATTCTTAACTAACCTGTAATCTGAATTCATTTTGATAAATGTAACTAAAACATTTCTTCCTCCAATAAATGAATACATTGAATATCTTGAAAAAATCTGGGAATCAAACTGGATAACAAATCAGGGACCTTTATCTGAAGAGCTCGAATCCAGGCTTAAAGATTTTTTAAATGTTGATAATCTTCTTTTAGTCTCCAACGGAACTATTGCCCTTCAGCTTGCAATAAAAGCTCTCGCATTGAAAGGTGAAATCATCACAACTCCATACTCTTATGTCGCTACTACAAATTCTATTTTATGGGAAAACTGCACTCCTGTATTCTGTGATATAGAAAATAAAACTTTTTGTATTGATGCTGATTTAATTGAATCCAAAATTACTGATAACACTTCTGCCATCATGGCTACGCATGTTTACGGATTTCCGTGTGATGTGGAAAAAATAAAATCAGTTGCGGATAAGCATAATTTGAAAATAATTTATGACGGAGCTCATGCATTCGGCGTGAAATTTAAAAACGAATCACTGCTGAATTTTGGCGACATATCAACGGTAAGTTTTCACGCTACTAAATTATTCCATACTATTGAAGGCGGCGCAGTGATCTGTAAAGATGAAAAAATCTCTGAAAAAATTTTTCTTTACAGAGCATTCGGACATCTGGATGATGAATATTATTCTGTCGGAATAAACGGCAGAACTTCCGAATTCAATGCTGCTATGGGTTTGTGTAATCTCCCCAGAATAAATGATTTTATACTGGAAAGGAAAAACATTAATCTGCTTTACAGGGATTCTCTTAGCGGAACTGGTCTTGAGTTTCCGTCCGTTCCGGAAGGTATTGAATACAACTATTCTTATTTCCCTGTTTTATTTAAATCCGAGTCTATGATGTTTGAAATGAAAAATAAACTTTTAGAGAACGGAATTAATGCAAGAAGATATTTTTATCCTTCACTTAATAAACTGCCATATCTGAATACAGAAAGCTGCCCTGTTTCCGAAAGAACTGCCTCAAGAGTTTTATGTCTGCCTGTATTTAACGGATTGTCTTCAGCTAACATAAAGTTTGTTTCGGAAATCATTAAAAATAATATCCTATCCTGAGATCAGATAATACTTATATTAATTCATCTTCATATTTTTTCCTTTGATTCCTGACAAAGACACAGATTACTTTCCTCAGCTCGATGCTTTAAGGGCTATAGCAGTATTTTTTGTACTCTTAGAACATTGGGTGCCGGGTACTTACTGGTTTAAGATATTTCCATACGGAATGGCAGGAGTAACATTGTTTTTTGTTTTAAGCGGATTTTTGATATCGAGAATCCTGCTGAGGAGCAGGATAAAATCTGAGTCTTTAAATCAAAGTAAGTTACATTCCCTGAAACAGTTCTATATCAGAAGGACTCTCAGGATATTCCCCATTTATTACATTACAATTTTCATACTTCTCATTTTTAATATAAATAACATCAGGCAGATTTTCTTTTGGTTTCTGACTTATACTTCCAATATTTATTTTTACCTTATACAGAACTGGGCAGGATCCTTATCTCATCTTTGGACTCTGGCTGTTGAAGAACAGTTTTATATTATCTGGCCTTTCATAATTCTCTTTATTCCAAAAAGATTTCTGTTCAGAACAATCATTCTTATAATTTCCACAGGTCCTGTATTCAGGACAGTTTTATTTTTATTCAGCAATGGTTCTCCGGCTGCATCGGATTTTATTCATATTCTTACACCTTCATGCATGGACTCTTTTGGTTTGGGAGCGCTCCTTGCGTATGCAATGACATTTAATTTTAAAATTATAGACTTGATGAAAATTAGACAAAACAAAATATGCATCGGAAGTTATATTTTGATAATAATTTTTCTATTGACTGAAGTAAATTCTTTATCTGTATTTTTATTCCGAACATGCATTTCTGTTTTATCTTTATTCATTATCTTAAAAGCGCTGACCGGATTTAAAGGAACTCTAAGGTACATTTTAGATAACAAATTTTTTATTTATTTAGGTAAAATTAGTTACGGGTTATATCTCTTTCACAATTTTATTCCCTCACTCTGGAATTTGTTAAAATTATCTGTTCCGGAAAACATGTTTTTAAAATTCATATCTTATTCCTTATTGCTGATTGCCATTTCTTCCGTATCGTGGTATCTGATTGAAAAACCTGCGAACGGATTGAAAAAACATTTCAGTTATAATTGAACTTAATTAAGTACAACAATCTACAAAATATTTATAAATTTATATTTACAAATTAAAAAAGTAAATTATAAACAATTCTTAAAAATATAATGAAAATTATTCCTTCAATCGCAATAATCGGCGGAGGATTCTGCGGAGCTGCTACATTGATACAGTTGGTCAGACAATCAGAATTTCCTCTTAACATAGTTTTAATAAACAAAGAAAATCAGATACCAAAGGGTCTGGCTTACAGCAGTTTTAATGAAAGGCATGTACTGAATGTACCCGCCGGTAAAATGAGCATTTTTCCTGAAGAACCGGATCATTTTATCAACTGGATCAGGTCAAAAAAAGAATATCATATTTTTGCAGATGATGAATTGCCCGATACTTTCATTCCAAGAGTAATCTATGGAAAATATCTCGAAGAAATATTCAATGATACGATCAGTAATTTACCTGATCATATCAGCGTGAATATTATTAATGACGAAGCCGTGGATATCGATCTATCAGATTCCGGAAATTCAGTTAAATTAAAAAGCGGCTCTGAAATATTTGCAGATAAGATTGTGCTTGCAATAGGAAACTTCCTGCCTGATAATCCGAAAATCAGAGATAATTCGTTTTATAATTCGGAAAAATATTTTCAGAACCCGTGGAACAGAAAAGCTGTTGAAGGACTGAAAGATAATGACAATGTTTTAATTATCGGAACCGGTCTGACCATGGTTGACAATGTGATCAGTCTTACAGACATCGGATTCAAAGGAAAAATATATTCTGTTTCCACTAACGGATATTTTCCCTTGTCTCACAAAAAAAGGAAACCCTATACGGATATTCTTGAAGAACTTCATCCTCCTTATGAAATTTCAAAGTTATACAGCTTATTCAGGAAACATATAAAAATTGTTTTATCAAAAGGCATAACAGGTGAAGCAGTCGTTGATGCCGTTCGTCCGAAAACTCAGGAGATCTGGCTCAGTCTGTCTATGGAAGACAAGATAAGATTTATGGCTCATATCAGGCATCTTTGGGGAGTAGCAAGACACCGGCTTCCAAAGAATATTTTTCTTCAGATGCAGGATCTGATTTCAAAAGGCAGACTTGAAATAATCGGAGGCAGACTTCAGGAAATAAAAAAAATCAGTGATCATGTTCTGGTTACAATAAAAGAAAAGAAATCTCTGAACATTAAAGAACTTATCGTCAGCCGTGTGATCAACTGTACCGGACCTAAAACAGATATTTCAAAAATTGATCAGCCGCTTATTTCAAATCTATATAAGAAAGGTCTTATTGTTCCTGATGAAATGCGGCTTGGAATAAATGCTTTGCCTGACGGGACGATTATTCACGGCGACAATACTTTGTCTACAAAACTTTTTACAACCGGATCGCTACTAAAAGGAATTCTATGGGAATCTACAGCAGTGCCGGAGCTCAGAATTCAGGCAAAATCCTTAGCCGGAGAATTGATAAGCCGGCTTTATTCAAATAAGAATGCAAATGCTTAATTCATTATATTTATTTATCAAAAACCTCATGCAGTCAATTTGAATCCTGTATTAGAAGAAATCCTTACAACGGGAAATACTAAAACTTTAGACGGTAAAACAAAAAAAGTTAATTCTCAGATCAGCATTGAAGAAGGCGCGCTTATACAAAAGTGCATTGAAGAATTGCAGGCACAAGTAAGCGTTGAAGTAGGTCTTGCATTCGGTACTTCAGCTTTGTTTATCTGCGAAGCTCTAAAAAAAACTCCGCAGACAAAACATTATGTCATTGATCCTTATCAGATGCAGGAACAAAGTTACGGCGGGATAGGACTGAACAATTTAAAGCGGGCCGGTTTCGGCGCTATTGTTGAATTTATAGAAAAGCCCTCTCATCTGGCTCTTGCAATGCTTGAAGAAAAAAATATTAAAGCTGACTTTGCATTTATAGACGGATGGCATACTTTTGATCACACGCTTACAGATTTTTTTCTGATTGATAAGATACTGAAAATTGACGGCGTTGTAATACTCGATGATTCAGACTGGAAATCCGTAGAAAAAGTCTGCTCTTTTATTTCTAAAAACCGTTCATACAAATTTATCGGCGGATCAACACAAAGAAGTCACTTAAATAATTCCGGTGATAAATCTTCCCCGAACAGTCCTTTAAGTAAAGTAAAAAATTTATTCAGAAATAGTTCTTCTGAAACCAAAACAAAATTCGGAGCTATGGCTTTTAAAAAAATTTCGTTTGATGACAGAAGATGGGATCACTATGCTGATTTTTAATAATATTGTTTCTCTGATACCTGCATGCTTGTTCATTAAATTTTCTAAAATGTTTTTATGAATGATCTTAATGAAAATGTTGCAGCTCAGATGGATATCATCGCAGACGAAAGAGATAAATGGATCAGTAAAAATAAATATTATTATGAAAACCTGATTGATTTTCTGAAATTCAATGTCCCTGAAAACAGCAGCATAATAGAGATCGGATGCGGAACTGGAAATCTGCTTAAGAATCTGAATCCTGCCAGAGCAGTCGGAATTGACATATCACCTGAAATGGTCAGGATAGCAAAAGCCAATAATCCTGATTATGATTTTTATGTAATGAATGCCGAGGATGTTTCATTAGATGAAAAGTTTGACTTTATAATTATATCAGACACTATTGGTTACTTTAAAGATGTTCAGAAAGTTTTTAACGGCATTCATAATCTTTGCAAACCTGAAACGAGAATTATAATAACTTACATTAATTTTCTCTGGCTTCCTGTTTTAAATCTGGCGGAATTTCTTAAACTGAAAATGCCTCAGCACAGGAATAACTGGTTAGACATTAAAGATATCTCCAATCTGCTTCAGCTCTGTAATTTTGATGTAATAAAATCAGGCAGAAAATTTATCATGCCGTTTTACATTCCTTTGATCTCTTCTTTTTTCAATAAGTTCATTTCAAATCTTCCTTTAATTAATAAACTTTGTCTTAACGGTTTTATTATTGCAAGAAGCTTAACTCAAAAAGAAGAACTGAATAAAGTCAGTATAGTAATTCCCGCTAGAAATGAAAAAGGAAATATAGAAACGATATTAAAGAGAATTCCTGAGATTGGCGGTCTGACTGAGATAATTTTTGTAGAAGGCAACTCGACGGATAATACTCTTGATGAAATTATCAGAGTATGCAATGAGTATACCGGCAGATTTAAAGTTAAGTACGCAGTTCAGGACGGCAAAGGAAAGGCGGATGCAGTAAGAAAAGGTTTTGAAATGGCTGAAGGAGATATTTATATGATTCTTGACGCTGATATGACCGTTCCGCCTGAAGACCTGGAAAAGTTTTACTCGGTAATATCTTCGGGTAAAGGTGAATTTCTAAACGGCTCACGACTTGTTTATCCTCTTGAAGAAGACGCAATGAGAACTTTAAACATTTTAGGAAATAAATTTTTTTCACTGATGTTCACATGGATACTTAATCAAAGGATCAAAGATACACTTTGCGGGACTAAGGTAATTTCAGCAGAAAATTATGAGAAGTTAAAGATTGCAAAAAAATACTTCGGAGATTTTGATCCGTTCGGAGATTTTGATCTTATATTCGGCGCTGCCAAACTGAATCTGAAATTTGCTGAAATTCCGATAAGATATAAGGCGAGAGTTTACGGAGAAACTAACATATCCAGATTCAGACACGGATGGATGCTGTTAAAAATGACATTCTTTGCAATGAGAAAAATTAAGTTCAGATAATTTCATATAAATAAGATGGATGATATTCTCAGCAGGCATAAGGAAATTTGGGAAAAGAAAAAAATACTCAGAATCATTTATGAAGACTGGTACAGGAAAATCATAAGTGATCTGAATGCTGACGGTGGAAAGACAGTCGAACTCGGAAGCGGCAGCGGAAATTTCAAAGAATATTTGCCCGATCTGATTTCATCAGATATAGATCCGTGCAACTGGCTTGATATGTCTTTCGACGCTCACAAAATGCCTTTTACAGATCAGAGTCTGTCGAATATTGTAATGATTGATGTATTTCATCATTTGTATAATCCCATAATGTTCCTGAATGAAGCTTACAGAGTTTTAAAAAAGGGCGGAAGGATTATCATGCTTGAACCATTCCCCTCCCCTTTTTCACTTATGATTTACAAACGGTTTCATCCCGAACCTTTTATTTTCGAAACGGATTATTTTAACATGAGCGGACTTTCAGACAAAGATCCCTGGGATTCCAATCAGGCAATTCCTTATCTCATTTTTTTTAAACACATTGACAAATTCAATAAAACCTTCGGCAGCAAATTTGAAATCATTAAATCTGAAAAAATGAGTTTCATATTATACCCTGCCTCCGGCGGATTTGAAAATAAACAGATGATCCCGGATTTTATGATCCCGGTTTTTAAAATTACCGAAAAACTTCTGACGCCTTTTAAGTCTCTGCTTGCTTTCAGATGTTACTTAGTCTTAGGGAAATTATAATTGAACAATAAAATAAAATATTCTCTCCTGATTGTTTTACCTGTAATTCTTTTTATTACTGCGCATATTTTAAAAGTCGTACAGGGACCTTACTATCTTAATTTCTATGATCCCAGTTATGTATATCTTATAAATTCTCTTAACTTAGCGCAGCTTAGCGGATATGGAGTCGGGCACTTTGATCATCCGGGGACGACTGTTCAGGTACTCGGAGCAGTTGCTGTTAAATTATTTTATTTTCTCACCAACAATAATCAGGACATTGTAAATGATGTTTTATCAAGACCTGAATCATATTTGTTTTTTATGAATAAGTTTTTTGTATTTCTGAATTGTACTGCACTTTTTTTTCTGGGATATTTTACTCTGAAAGTAACAGGCAACTTTCTGCTTGCTATCCTGATTCAGCTTTCGCCATTTACATCAACCGAGATATTTTACGGTTTAATTATTGTAACTCCTGAAAATCTGCTGATCTTTTGTTCTTTGTTTTTTATAGCATCATTAATTTATTACATCTTCCGCTTAAATAATGATGACACTATACCCATAAAACTTATTTTGACCTGGGGTATTATCTGCGGTGCAGGTTTGGTTACAAAGCTGAACTTCATTCCTGTCTTACTGATTCCATTTTTCCTTATCAGAGGTTTAAAAGGGAAATTTTATTTCCTCACATTCACCTTAATTACTTTTTTATTATTATTCTCGCCTGCTTTATACAATATAAGTAATTTCCTTTCCTGGATAGAAAAACTCTTTATTAATAACGGAAGATACGGTAACGGCGAAGCAACTATCATCAATGAATCCACTTTTCTAAGTAATATCATACTGATCTATACAAAGGATAAGCTTTATACATTTGCATATTTTTTCTGCTTTGTCACTTTGATCACAGGATGGTATGCAAAGCGCAGAAAATCCGGAATAGAAATTTATGCTGAAGTACGGAAAAGAAGCAAGCTGCTTCTGCTTATATTTATCTCAATGAATCTGCAGATCCTTCTTGTGGCTAAACATTATTCGCAGCATTATATGATCCCTTCTTTCATGCTCACAACATTTATTTTAATGCTGTCTTCAATTAATTTACCGGATTATCTAAGAAATAATTTTAACAAAATAAAACAGGATCAAATAATTCTTCTTTTGATAATTTTAGTCTCCGCTTTTAGTTTATACAAGATAATTTTTTCTTATAATGAAGGTAACGAGCAGAGAAAGGAAACGGAAATAATTGTGAATTTAGTAAATGGGAAATATTCAGATGATCTTGTTATTTCAGGTTTCGGAAGCGCAAATTATGACTGCGCCTTGTCATTTGCCGTGCTGTATGCGGCAGATCAAAAAGAAAATTACAGTAAAATATTATTGGGTAAACAAAGATCCCATATTTTCTTAAATCCATGGGGTAATATGATATACAGTCCTTTGAACAAAGATGAGGTTTATGATATAATTTCAAACAGTAAAAGAATTATATTACAGATCACCAGTTACGGGTCTGTGGAAAAATTCATGGAAATTCTTGAAACTTCTTTCGGTAAAAGAAACATTACTTACAAAAAGATCATAACTAACGGTAACGATGAGTCATTATATGAAATTTATTCGGATTAGAACTGAAGTCAAACATTCATTGCAGTTCACTTTATTGTGATAAGAAACTCTTTTAATTTGGAAATCACAAGATCAATATCTTCATCACTCATTGGAATATACAAAGGTATCATAATACTGTTGTCTGCAGCATCCTCGGAAACAGGCAGATGCAAATTTTTGTATTCGGATTTATAAGCAGTTTCCCTGTGTGATGTCGTGACTCCCCTTCTGGTAGATATACCGGCGTCAAGTAATTTTTGCATCAGTTCATCCCTGCCGACCGGACAATCCTTCTTCAAATAAATACTGAAAGACTGATAATTGGAAAAATATCCTTCCTTCTCAACCGGTAATTTTATGCATTCAATGTCTTTTAACTCTTGAATGTATCTCAATGCGATCTTTCTTCTTTCATTAATTATCCAGTCAAGTTTTTCAAGCTGCCTGATACCTATAGCTGCCTGAATGTCTGTCATTCTGTAATTGTATCCGAGTTCAAGATGATCTTCAAACAATAACTTTCCTGATTCATGTCTCACTCTGTCATTAACTGACATTCCGTGCTGTCTGAGAAGTTTGATTCTTTTAATGAAATCAGGATTTGAAGTCGTTATCATACCGCCCTCTCCTGTCGTAATTACCTTTCTCGGGTGAAATGAAAAACAAACAATATCTGAATGAGAGCCGATCTTTTTTCCTTTGTAAGATGAACCAGCAGCGCAGGCGGCATCTTCTATTAATTTTAAATTATGTTCATCGCACAGCTTTTTAAATTCATCTATGTCAGCAGGCATTCCGATCTGATGAACTATTATAACTGCTTTGGTTTTATCTGTTATCAGTTTCTTAACATGCTTTATGTCAATATTATAATTATCCGGATTTATTTCTGCGAACACAGGTTTTGCTCCGACGTACTTTATACAATTTGCTGTTGCTATATAACTCATCGAAGGGCAGATTACTTCATCATCTTTTCCGATCCCCGCAATGATCATCGCAAGGTGCAGAGCTGTTGTGCAGTTTGAAATTGCAGCAGCATATTTCGCTCCCGTATATTCACAGAATTTATTCTCGAATTCTTCCACTCGCGGTCCCTGTGTAACCCATCCTGTCAGAATTGTATCGTAAGCGCTTTGCGCTTCGTCAGTTGTCAGATAAGGTTTCGATATTGGTATCATTTAACTTTTGTTAAATTCATTTATTGTATTTCCTTCGAATTAAGAAATTCAAAAATAACCCGGCAAAAAATATTTCCCGCAGATTTACTAAGAAATAAATATCAGATCAAAAAAAAAATAGAGTAACGTACTGTAGTTATAATTTGTATAAATTATTGCTTCGGCTTTTGACATTAAATTTCACGATAATTATGAATATGAATTCATTAACTAATATTGTTTCTGCGAATATCTGCGTAAAATATCTGCGGCTATCTGCGAGAATAAATTGTCATTTACAAAGAGTAATTCCGAATGCAATGAATGTTTATTTAATTCATAAGGAAAATCAGAATCACAGAATTAAAATTAGAAATAATAATTACTTAAGCGTCGCACTCAGAGATCTTAAAGTTTCAGAAGGACAGTTTACAATTCCGGTACTTTTGTTCTCCCATTCTTTTATAAGGATTGTTCCATTTCCGCACAGCACTTCGATGCCTTCATTTGATATTTTAATTACCCTGCCGGGAATGATTCCTGTAAATTTCTTATTGTTACTATCTCCCGGAATTGCTTTCCTGATATAGAAACAGGAATCTTCCAAATTACAGAATGCTCCCGTAAAAGGATACGCAAGCGCTCTTATAAGATTATATATTTCACTTGAGTTTTTTTTCCAGTCAATCTTTCCGTCCTCAGGTGTTCTCTTGCAGCAGTATGTTGCTTTTGATTCGTCCTGAACGGATAATTTAATATTATTGCCTTTGTAATTTTCAAAAAACTCAAGACAAATTTCTATTGTAGATTTCGTAGTCTTTTCATAAACATCCAAAGCATATTCATCGGGTAATACCGGAATTCTTTTCTGCATAATAATTTTTCCGGAATCAACTTCACCGTCATTAATAAGAAACAAAGTTACTCCCGTTTCCTTTTCTCCGTTAATTATCGCCCATTGCATAGGAGCAAAACCTCTGTAGAGCGGAAGAAGTGAATGATGCGCCGCAACTGAACCGAATTTTAGATATTCATTAACTGAAGTGTCTATTAATGTTCTCCAGCCGAATACGAGCAAAAAATCGAGTTCTGACTTTTTTATCAGATCATAATCTTCTTTAACCAATTTTTTCTTAACACTGTAATTTATATTGACGGATTTCATCAGTTCGGATATTTCATTATAACATTTGATTTCTTCATGATCATCTTCTTTAAGAATCACGGAAAACTGCGGCGGATAATTTTTTGAAATCAGCTCTTCAATTAATTTTAATCCTCTCTGTGTTCCTCCTATAAATCCGTATCTGATCATTCTTTATATTTGTTTTATATTTTATAAACGGAAACTATCTCATTAATGAAGATGTCTCATAACTTCCATTTTACCACGAAGTCACCAAGACACGAAGGAAAAATTTTAAAAATAACATCTTTGAGTCTTTGAGACTTCTGTGTCCCGTAAATTATTTAAACTATTCTTTTTTAGACACTATCTTTAAAAATCTTACAACACGACTTCCCTTCCCTTATTCTTTATTGAAGTCTGTGACGCCTCGAGTATCCTGACAACCTCAAAACCTGAATCATAATCAGATAGAGGTTTATGACTATTGATTATTGAAGAAATAAAATCCTGAGCCATTACAGCAAGCGCTTCCTTTGTATCGAGCTTGGGAGTGTATATATCTCCGGTTCTGTAATCCACCAGAACTTTCTTTTTGTCTTCATCAGTTTTAAGTTCATAACCTGTATCATATACTTTTATCTTTTCCGATGGTTCGACATCATTGAATAAAATCATTTTCTTATCTCCGCCTATCAGCATCATTCTTATCTTTACAGGAGAAGTCCACGAGCAGCTGAAATGCGCTATGAATCCTGAATTATAATTGATGTTAATGTATGCAATGTTTTCGATTCCGTTACTTGTATGAGAAACTCCTGTCGCCTGAACGCTGTAAGGCACATCCTTTATGAGATAATTTAATATTGAGATATCATGCGGAGCAAGATCCCATAACACATTTATATCCGGCTGAAACAAACCCAGGTTTATTCTTGTCGAATCAAAGTATTTTATATTTCCAATATCTCCGCTATCAATCAGTGATTTCATTTTCTGAACAGCACCCGTATAAAGAAAAGTATGATCAACCATAAGCAGTTTATTCTTTCTTTCAGCCAGTTCAATTAACTCTTTTGCCTGATCTGTTTTCGAAACCATAGGTTTCTCAAGCAATACATGCTTGTCATTGTTCAGAGCTTTTTTAGCCATTTCATAGTGAGTAAAGACCGGAGTTGCAATTACAACTGCATCAATTTCTTTATCCGACAAAATATCATCTGCAGAAGTAGTGAATCCAGCAGAAGGACAAAGTGATTTCAAAGCTGATTTTCTTTCAGCCCTTTCATCGGCAACGGACTTCAGATTTACATTCTTTAAATTCGCAAAATTTCTTACAAGGTTGGTGCCCCAGTATCCGAAACCTATAATTCCAATATTCATATATCCGGCTGCAGAGTTTTATTTTTTAATGAGATCTATTTATTTTAAATGGAGTGTTAGACATGAAAAGATATTGTTATCTGAATTTCATCAAATATATATATTTGATGTTACTTTTTCTGTGTATAATTATGAACCGTTAAGCAGATTTTTTAGACAATAGATTTAATGTGATTTATTAATTATTTTTCATAAATTTTTTAAAATAAATACAGACTTTACAATTTCTTACTGAAATTTTATTAAGAAATTTTTCAAACTAATTATCTTTTCAAATACTCAAATCTTTAAACAATTTTCTTTATCATGAATGCTTCCGTAAAAAATAAATTAATACTTTTTTCAATATTCATTTTACCCGCTTTATTATTTATTCTGGAAGTAATTTTAAAGCATTCACGAGGCGAGTATTTTTTGTATGATAACTATGATGGTCCATACGGACAGCTGCTTGGTTCGCTTAATATAGCTCAAATGCTGAAGCCGGGTTATTTTCAGCATCCGGGAATTGCTCCTCAGTTAATCATGGCTGTTGTAATAAAGATATCACATATGCTTCAGGGAAATGATCCGAATATAGTTCTTGATACTTTTAGCAGACCTGAATTTTATCTGCAGCGAATAAATGTGGTATTCACTATTATTAATGTTATTTCTCTTTACTATCTTGGAAAGGTCACCTACAAAAAAACCGGAAGCATATTTGCAGCACTTTTTCTTCAGTTCACGCCTTTCATTTCAGTGATGGTTATTTATGAATTAACTCTGAACATTCCTGAAACATTTTTATTGAGCCTGATTTTGATCCTTCTTACAATAACTGTAAGTTTTCTGTATGAGGAAAATCTTTCAAATAAAATAAATCTGTTTTATATGTTTCTGTTTGGCATTACTTGTGGTTTGGCATTAGCATCTAAAATATCCGTGCTTCCGATAATGATACTTCCGTTTTTGATAATAAAGAAGTTCGTTAACAAAACTTATTTTGTGGTTATTGCATTAGTTACATTTTTAATTCTGTTCTTTTTAATTTCACCGGACAGTACAAGGATCTGGAAGTTTGTTTTTACAAGTATGGTTCACAGCGGTAAATACGGAACAGGTTCAGCAAACTTTATGGACACAAGCCAGATCATTCCCAGACTGACAATTTTAAGCAATGAATTTTTCCTGTTCTCCGTAATATATGTTTTGATATTCATAACTCTTCTTCTTCAGTTCATTCCAAAATTTAAAAATCAGGTAAGAACCAATAAATATTTTTTGTCTCTGAACGGTGTTTTTATAATTATGTCTTTTTTCATTCTGTTAGTGATCAAGCAGGTGGAGAGTTATTACATTTACCCGGGTCTGTTGTTTTCTGTGTTCGGAATATTTTGCGTTAATTCTGTTGTTGCAGACTTAATACCGGGAATTTTCAGGTTCAGCAGATTAATTTATTTATATATTTTTTTCATCTTATTTTCAATTCCTCAGTATAAGTCTTTTAAGAGTTATAAGAATTTTTTTGATACACGCAAACAGGAGTCCCATAAAATTCTGGATTTCCTGGAAGAAAATTATTCCAAATCGATAATTATATCAAGCGATCAAACTGCAAGTTTGCCAACAGCTTTTTACAGCGGATTGAATTATACGGGTTCGCAAACAACACGGTACAATAATATTTTAATGCAAAAGTTTCCGGATTATATTTACTTCGAGAGATGGAGAGCTGATTTTATTTATCTCAGATTTGATGAAGATATGGAAAGAAGATTACTTGCAGCTGATACAGTTGTTTTCCATGCTTTTAATGAGAAAAATTTTAATGAGTTTAAAGAAAGAATTATAGAACTTACAAACAAAAAAAATACAACATTCAGCGAGGTTTTTTCAAATAAGAATGGAGAAAAGATTTATCTGGTAAGTTTAAAAGAATAATCTGAAAAGCTTTATCAGATTACAAATAGCAATATAGATAGCTTTAATATTTAACTCGTCATTTCCATTTTATAAAAGTAAAATTTGCCGGAACTTTTAAATTTAAATTGAAAAATAAACTTACATATTTACCATTAATAATTTTACCTGTGATTTTATTTGTCCTGGCTTTATACATCAGAGACTTAAGAGGCGAGTATTATTTATATTCCGGCTATGATGGAGTCTATGGTTATTTATTATCTTCTCTGAATATTGCTCAGTTAAAGAGCCCGGGATTTGCACAACACCCGGGAATTGTAACACAAATAATTATAGCAACAGTTATTAAATTATCTCATCTGTTCTGGGGAAAAGACACAAATATGGTTTTAGATACTTTTAACAGACCTGAATTTTATTTAGCTCAAATAAATTTCACATTTATTTATCTGACAATATTCGCTCTTTTTGTTCTTGGAATTGTATCATACAAAAAAATTGGAAATATTTTTGCGGCTTTCTTCATTCAGCTTACACCTTTCATTTCAATTTTGATAATATATCTAATAACTCAAAATGCTGTTGAATGTACAACAATGATATTTATATTATTACTGCTAAGCTTATCAATAAGCTATATGTATGAAAAGGCAATGACCAAGAAAAAGAATGTTGTTTATATTATCTCATTTGGAATTATTTGTGGTCTAGCTCTGGCTTCAAAAATTTCAATTCTACCAATCTTAATTATTCCTTTTTTACTGATAAAAAACTTTCTTCCAAAAGGATTATTTGTATTAATTTCTTTTTCTGTGTTTTCCATATTATTTATTTCACTGAGTCCCGACACTTCTTATTTTCTTGCTTTTCTTTTTAAAAGCATTGGTAATAGCGGTTATTATGGAACCGGCTCTGAAGACATTATTGATACTGCTCAAATAATTCCAACTTTAAATCTGATAATAAATCAATTTTTATTGTTTTTTATCATTTATTTAATTATGATAATAACATTATTGTTGCAGTTCATACCGAAATTTAAAAATAAAATAAGGGCTAATAAATTTTCTATAGTATTAACTGGCATAGTAATAATCCAATCTGCTTATATAATGTTGTTGTTTAAGATACCACTGGATTTTTATTTAATGCCGGCTCTTATGTTTTCTGTTTTTGGTTTGTATGCTGTTAATTCAATCTTATCAGATTTGTTTCCGCAAATATTTGTTAAAAGTAAATATTTATATTTATATATCTTATTTTTTTTTATTACTGTACTTAATTTTAATTCTTTCAGAAATTATATCGCCTCAAACATCTTAAGAAAAAGCGAATCCCATAAAATTGTTAAATATTTAAAGGATAATTACAGTCATGCAGTTATAATTTCAACAGATTTTACATCGAGTATGCCCACAGCACTTTATGAAGGGTTGGGTTATTCCGGCAGCCAACGGAAATATTATCATTCAATTTTAAAAAATAAGTATCCTAAATATATATATTTTGAGCTTTGGGCTAAGAAGTTTAAATATATTTCTGACAATTCTGATTTGATTAATGAGTTAAATCTATCTGATACAATTGTATATCATAGTTTAGACGATGCAAGTTTTAAAATTTTAAAGAAAAATTCATTGAGGCGACAAATAAACCTAATTCAACTTTCAATGAAGTTTTTTCAAATAAGTATGGAGAAAAAATTTATCTGGTGAATTTACAAGAATAGCTGTTTCAAAAGTTTTTTAAATTTGTTTTCAGATTAATTGTTGTAATTTTTCACTTAGGTTCATGATATTGCAAAGAACTGAATTGAAACATTTTAGCAGTACTTGAATCTAAAATTTTTTTAAAAATAATACTTAATACATACATTGTTTAGAATTATTTAAGTATTTTTATATACTAATCTGAGCAAAACATAACATCATTATGAAAGTAGTAATTCTCGCAGGAGGTCTTGGAACGCGATTAAAACCATTTACCGAAGTAATTCCCAAACCGCTTTTACCGATCGGAGAAAAGTCCGTACTTGAGATTCAGATCGAACGATTAAAAAAATTCGGCTTTGATGAGATTTTTCTGGCGACAAATTACAAATCTCAGTATATCGAAGGGTTTTTTGGCGACGGTTCAAGATATGGCGTAAAATTATCAATCAGCAAAGAAGATAAACCGCTAGGAACAGCCGGTCCTCTTTTACTTTTAAAAGAACAATTAACTGAGCCTTTCATCGTTATGAATGGTGATATTTTAAGTCTTATAGATTTCTCAAAGCTATATGAATTTGCATTAAAACAAAAATCATTACTGACGATCTCAATAAAAAAAGAAATAACACCTTTTGCTTTCGGAAATATTTATTTTGACGGTGACAGAGTAACGGGCATTGAAGAAAAACCAAATATTGTGATGTATATTTTATCCGGAATTTATGTAATGAAACCTGAGATATTTAAGTTTTTTCCGAATGACGAATATTTCGGAATGGACAGCCTGATACTAAAAATGCTTGCTGAAGATTCGATTATTTCTAAATATGAACTGAAAGAATACTGGCTGGATATAGGACGCATAAATGATTATGAAAAAGCGCAGGAAATTTATAACGAACATTTTCATGAAGTTAAATAAATAATGGACAGAGTTTTAGTTACCGGGGCTGATGGTTTTATTGGCAGCCATTTGGTTGAAAGTCTTATTGAATCAGGATACAAAGTAAAAGCTTTTGTTTATTATAATTCATTTAATTCCTGGGGCTGGATTGATTCTTTTAAAGAAGAACTGAAAAAGGAAATTGAAATTTTTTCCGGAGATATCAGGGACCCTAACGGCGTTCATGAGAGCATGAAAAATGTTGATGCTGTATTTCATCTCGCAGCTCTTATAGGTATTCCATTCAGTTATCATTCACCTGACAGTTATGTAGATACTAATATAAAAGGCACTTTGAATGTCCTTCAGGCAGCAAGAAGTTTAAAGACAAAGAGAGTGTTAGTTACTTCTACTTCGGAGGTTTACGGCACGGCGCAGTTCGTTCCGATTACTGAATCCCATCCTTATCAGGGGCAGTCACCGTACAGCGCAACAAAAATAGGAGCAGACAGAATAGCAGAATCATATTTCAGGTCATTTGAATTACCGGTAACTATTGTACGACCGTTCAATACTTTCGGACCGCGTCAATCTGCACGGGCAGTAATTCCTTCCATTATCACTCAGCTATTATCGGGTAAAAATAAAATGAAACTCGGTGATCTGACACCGACCAGAGATCTTGTATATGTAAAAGATACCGTGAATGGATTTATAGAAATTTTTAAAAGTGACAAGACAATCGGTGAAGAAATAAATATTGCCACTCAGTCTGAGATCACAATCGGTAATCTGGTTAAGCTTATACTAAAAATAATGAATAAAGAATGTGAGATTGAAACCGAAGAAATCAGAATTCGTCCTGAAAAGAGCGAGGTAAAAAGATTATTCGGATCAAATGAAAAGATAAAGAAACTTACAAACTGGAAACAGAAATTTGATTTTGAAACAGGACTTCGCAATACTATAGAATGGTTTTCAGATCCCGTCAATCTTGCAAAATATAAAAGCGATATTTATAATATTTAATTGTGAATGGAATATAAAATCCCTCTCTTTGAATTAAACTTCGATGAAGCAGAAGAAAATGCAGCTTTAGAAACAATCAGGTCCAAATGGATATCTACCGGTCCTAAGACAACAGAGTTTGAAAATAAATTTTCATCAATGCTGAATGTAAAACATTCTGTTGCACTTTCAAATTGTACTGTAGCGCTGCATCTTGCAATGAAAATACTCGGCATCAAAAACGGAGATGAAGTAATTTGTCCGTCTCTGACATTTGTCGCTACTGCAAATTCCATCAGATATGTAAATGCCATTCCGGTTTTTGCTGATGTAAAGAGTTATGATGATCTTACATTAGACCCGGAAGATATTGAAAGAAAGATCACAGCTAAAACCAAAGCAATAACAGTTATGCATTACGGAGGTTTTGCATGTGATATGGACAGCATAATGGCTATTGCCAAAAAATATAATTTAGAAGTTATTGAAGATGCGTGTCATGGTCCGTTATCTGAACATAAGGGAAGAAAACTTGGTACCATAGGCGATATAGGATGCTTTAGTTTTTTTTCCAATAAAAATATAAGCACAGGCGAAGGCGGAATGCTTGTTACAAATAACGCTGAATTTTATAAGAGAGCTAATTTACTCCGCTCACACGGAATGACTTCTTTATCTTATGAGAGATCTAAAGGGCACAGTACTTCCTATGATGTGGTTGATCTTGGATTTAATTACAGAATGGATGATATAAGATCTTCTATAGGCATAGTTCAGCTCGATAAAATCGAAACAGATCTGAAGAACAGAGCTGAAGTCAGAAAATTTTATATAAAAGAGTTATCAGAAATTTCTGAAATAATAATTCCGTTTCAAGATTACAGTGAATTCTCATCAAATTATATCTTCCCTGTCATTCTTAAAAATTCAACTTATGAAAAAAGAGATCTGGTACGGAATAAACTTGCTGAAGCCGGTATTCAGACCAGCGTTCATTATCCTGCAGTTCATAAATTTTCTATCTATAAGGATTTTTACCTGGAAATGCCTGTGACTGACTATATAACTGATAATCTGATTACTCTGCCAATGTATGCAAATCTTAAAAAAGATGATGTAGGATATATTTGCGAAAATTTAAAAAACAGTCTTAAATGTTAATAACAATTCTTACGGATAATTCTAAAAGCTGGTTTGTTGCTTTTGGAAATGAACTTAAAAATGAATTAGAAAAATCAGGAAATGATGTAATTTATATTTTTGACAAAAATGAAATCAGAGAGGGTGATATTTGTTTTATATTAAGCTGTACAAGAATAATTGATGAAGAGTTTCTGAAGAGAAACAAAAACAACATTGTAGTTCACGCAAGCGATTTGCCTGACGGAAAAGGTTTTTCACCACTTCAGTGGCAGATACTCGAAGGAAAAAATGAGATAGTACTTACTTTGTTTGAAGTTGCAGCTAAAGTTGATGCCGGACCTTATTATCAGAAAGATAAATTAGTTTTAAAAGGAACTGAACTTTATGATGAACTCAGGTCTATGCTGGGATTGAAGATAATTGAAATGTGCATTTATTATGTAAATAACAGAGCAGATCTGAAACCTATAGAGCAATCAGGTGAAGAGACGTTTTATAAAAGAAGAACAGTTAAAGATGATGAGATTGATCCGGAAAAATCCATTGCCGGACAATTCAATCATTTCCGGATTGCCGACAACGATAAATTCCCTTTGTACTTTAAGCACCTTGGAGAAGAATACATTTTGAAAATTTTTAAAAAGACTTTGGAGAATAAATAATAAAAGAAATCCGGAATAAAAAATTAATATTAACACTGGTCTGATATTAAAAAATAAAATATTTTTTAATACCGTTTTTAAAATACCTGAACAGAAACTTCAAAAGAATGAACAATATACCTGAATTATCAATAGTTATCCCGGTCCGGGATGAAGAAAAGAATTTAGTCACACTTGTAAACAGGATTACTGATACAATGGACAAAATCGGTTTTTCTTTTGAAGTGATCTTTGTAACGGATATTAATAAAGATAATACTGTCGGAGTGCTAAGAGATTTAAATGAAAAGGACGTAAGAATTAAATTCATAAAACTATCAAACGGCTTAGGACAACACTTAGCAGTTCACGCCGGACTAAGCATGACAAAAGGAAATGCCGTAGTTATAATGGACGGAGATCTTCAGGATTATCCGGAAGATATTTCTATACTGTATAATAAATATAAAGAAGGATATGATGTAGTATTCGGAATAAAGGAAAAGAAAAATGATTCCGGTTTAAGAAATATATTTTCCAAAACATTTGTGAAAGTACTGAACAGTTTATCCGATTATAAGCTGAATTTTAATACATGCATGTTCCGGATAATGAGTAAGCGAACAGTTGAAGCCATCTTAAAATTCGGAGAAAGAGAACCGAGCATAACCGGACTTATAAGTATAATAAATTTTCCGACAACTGAAGTTTTAGTAACTTCAGGTAAAAGAAGCGCGGGTGAGACCAAATACAGTTTTATCAGGCAGATAAATCTGGCAATAAGTTTTTTACTTTCCTTTTCCACAAAACCTTTAAGAATTGCTTCTATACTGGGATTTATTATTTCTTCTCTTAGCTTTATTTATTTAATTATTGTATCAATACAGAAATTATTCTTTGATGTAAGCATAGCCGGCTGGGCTACTATCATTTCACTGATAACTTTGTTCAGCGGATTACAGCTGTTTTTTTTGGGAATTATAGGTGAATACATCGGGAAAATTTTTATGGAAACAAAAAATCGACCCAGATATTTTATTGAAGATCGGGCGGGATTTTGATTGATTATTTAATTGAATGAAATTTCTGTTTAACTGTCGGTTTACAGTTAATACCTATAATATTAAAAATTCAATAACGGACTTTATTGTATACATTGTTATAAATTTCACATTGAATTATCAATGATTTCAGTTCAGCATTGGGTATTTCAATTAATTCAACTTTTCTGTTCTTTAATCAATTGAAACTTAAGTTTTAAAGATATATTTTTATAAAATTCGAAAATCAAACGTAAATTACAAAATGAATCAAAAATCTTTTTTAAACAGACTTAATATTCTATTAATATTTTTCGTTTCTTTTATTTTCTTAGGGGGAGCAGTAAGTTATGTTCAGGATGCTTCCTTTAACAATAATGGCACAGGGATTATATCTTTAACTTACAGCGCGAAAACATCGGAAGTAAAAAGCAGTAATAATTTAATAGGCAATCTTCCATTTTCTCAGGACAAAATTAATGAATATTTTAATTCCGCTAATACAAAAGTAACAAAAGCAATTGTTTATAAAAATAAGACCGATACGACAATAACTTCTGTTGCTGTTGAAATCAATGTCAGTAATCTTAATAAATTAAAAGATGCAAAAGCATTCACAGGTGTAGAAGCAGGATGGATAAAATCGGATACAGGAATGGTTTTTAGCTGGTTGTTCACTCCGGCTCACGCAAAAACGAATTCAATTTTGCTTTATCAGATTGGCGTTAAATTTGAAGGTGAAATTAAATCAACAACAGGTGTTTTAAAAGATAATCAGGCAAATTGGTATGTTCTGGCTAGTAAAATGAATCCAGGCGGTGCTTATTTTTTAGCAACAATAAAATCTGATGGTACTACAAAGAATCCTTTTGGAACATCTAAAGAAAGCGGAGATAAGAAAACAACTACTGAAACAAAGACTGAAGAAAACAAGCCTTCAGGATGCGGTTTATTCGGATTAGAGTTACCAATAATCATTTCTCTAGGATTTGCTTTTTCTAAATTTGCCAAAAGAAGAAAAGAATAAAAAAATATTTTTGCAGTTTATAAAAAACCCTGTTCGGTAAAATAAACTGAACAGGGTTTTTTAATTATGCAGACATCATTATTGTTTATTGATCAACTAATATAATACACAAAAGTTTTAATTAAAAAAAATATTAACAATCTCAATTTAATCTAAGATGAACAGCAAGTCTTTAGTAAACAGAATTTTTATTTTATCTTTGTTTTTAGTTTCTTTTTTATTTTTCGGAGGAGCTGTAAAATATTTTCAGATTTCCTCTTTTAACAATAACGGCACCGGAATAATATCTCTGACTTACAGCGCGAAAACAGAGGAAGTGAAAAGCAGTAATTATTTAATTGGAAATCTGCCTTTTGTCCAGGATAAAATTAATGAATATTTCAATTCAGATGTTACAAAAGTTACAAAAGCACTGGTTTATAAGGATAAAACCGATACTACACTGACTTCTGTAAATGTAGAATTAAGTATCAGCAATCTGAATAAATTACAGGATGCAAAAGCTTTCAATGATGTAGAAGCCCGCTGGTTAAAGTCCGATACAGGAATGGTTTTCAGCTGGCTTTTTAAACCTGCACACGCGAAAACTAATTCAATTTCAATTTATCAGATCAAGGTTGTTTTCGAAGGTGATATCAGATCAACATCAGGTGTTTTAAAAGGTAAAGAAGCTGACTGGTATGTTCCGATCGAAAAAATGGATCCCAGAGGAGCATACTTTGTTGCTACTATAAATTCTGACGGAACTACTCAAAACACTTTTTCCGGTTCCGGTAAAGAAAATGATGGTGCAAAGAATAATGTTTCAGGCAATAATAAAGAAAGCGGCGAAAAGAAAGCAATTACCGATCCCAAAACCGAAGAAAAAAAGCCGGGAGGATGCGGTTTATTTGCTTTTGAATTCCCTGTTATTCTTTTAGGGGGTTTGTTGATGAATTTTAAAAGATTAAAAAAGAATAAAAAATTAATTTAATAATCAGACCTGAATTTATTTTAAAAGCATTCGCAGAATTTTGCGAATGCTTTTTTTATTTATATAACTTTTTATTTAGAGACTTCTGAAAAACTAACTCTCCTTGGATTGTCATTCCCGCATGCTCCAGGCGGGGGTACCCTCTGGGTCATCCATTTTTAAGATAGTTTTCAATGATTGGATCCCCGCTAAAAGCACGCGGGGATGACAATAAGCGTTTTCAGAAGTCTCTTTTACAGTATGTAAATTATTTTGTTTTTACAGCAGCGGTTAATACAGTCAACCAGTTCAAAGGATTAGGTCTGATACTTCTCTCTATTTGCCACATATACTTTTCAGCAACTTCCATTGGATTCTCAAATATTATTCTTCCAAACATATCCTCCACAAATTTCTTATCAAAATCCCCCAGCCATTCCTCCCAGAATACATTCATTGTATCTTTTGATTTAAGCCATTCAAGTCCTGAATTTATATAAGCATCGAAAACTTTTTTTGTATTTTGTCTGAAATAAACATCATAAGAGTGTGAAACAATCCCTCCCGGTTTTGTCACCCTTACACTTTCTTCAAAAAAACTTTTTAGCTTTTCATCAGGAACATGCTCAATTACAGAAATTGAATATACCAAATCAAAATAATTATCAGGAAGGTTTTGAATATTATCACCCATAAATCCTGAAACAAAATTAACCTTTGAGTATTTTCTTCTAATATCAGACAGAGCTTCAGCTTCAACTTTACTGTCTTCAAGAAAATCATCTACTCCCTACATTTCAAGTTCATCATAAAATAATTTAAATATTAAAGAAAATCCTCCATGACCTATTTCAAGAATTTTTTAGGTTTGTATTCCTCTATCAGACTGATGATATGAGCCGATCCTAAAGGTTTAAGAAGATAAGAATGGTTTGAAAGCAAAGGATATTTTTTTTACTGCTTTCCAGCAGTGATAAGTTGTTCCTAATTCAAACAGGTAGTATTAAATTTAATTTAGAGGTTTCTGCCATAAAGTATTATAAGAAAAAGGCTTACCAAACTGCTCATAAGTCTTGCCGGTAGTTACAGCCCAGCTTTTTGTAAAACGCTGCTCTGTCATTCCAAACAATTCCGGATCCTGTACTACTTTCTTTAATTCAATAAACCTGTTAAATGTCTTTTCATTATCGAAAAAATATTTAGTTATCGGATTAGCCCATATAATATTGATATTAAATTTCCATACACAATCAAGACAATGAACTGAATAACCGCCTGGTTTCAGAATCCTGTTTATATCCTTTATAATATTTTCAAAATTCAGAATATCATCCTGAGGTACATGCTCAAGAGTGGAAATTGAAAACACGAGATCGAAATAACTATCAGGGATTTCTGTGTTGAAATTCCCTATGTAATCATAAATTATTTTAAAATCAGATTCTTCAGCTTTCGTAGGACCGTTACCAATTCCCTCAAACTTGTCAAGATTCCAGCATTCATAATCATCTTTGAAATGTTTTAATATCCTTGAATGACCGCCGCCGATGTCAAGTATTTTTGAACCTTTGCTAATATTATCTTTTATAAATTTATAAACAAATAAATCCTGATAAATTTTTAAATCACAATCGAGAGGATCAATTTCTTTTTTAAATAAATCAGTATCAAATTTATTTATCTTAAAATAATTAAAATGCCAGTTCTTTGAGTAAGTAAAATCATTAAAATTTTCCGGTGTAATAAATTTAGATTGAAAGGTTTCGGTCATTTTCTTTGTAATAAATTAATTTTCGATGTAGATTGAGTATTTTTTATTTTAAAAAAATTTCAGAGGACTGATATTTATTATTATTCTTTTATCCTTAAAAAATTACAGGAAAAAGCATTCTATATTCAGATCACAATACTCAGGGTTAATTCTTTTTCCGAATAATTTTATGTAATAATTATTTTCCGTGAATAAATTTAAATAATGCTTCTTCGAATATGAAAATTCATTAAATTTATCCGGTGTTAAAAACTTATCCGAAGACATATTACTTAACGATCTTTTTAAAAGATTTCCAAAACCTGTTTTGCGTAACTGACTTTTTAAATTGACAAACCTAATCAATTGCAATTTTACAGTTCAGGTAGTGATGAATGTTTATAGAATTAAATAATTTTGATTAATATGTTCAACTATTATTTTAACTTCAATTCATTATTTAAAATCAGATTTATAAATTTCCTCAACCGTCTCTTTCTTTAATGGTTTCTCAAAACTAATAAATGATTTTACCACCAAGACACAAAGACTCTAAGCAAAAATTAAAAGAATTTTAACCTTAGTAATCATATAGGATTATTTAAATTTACTCAATCTGACCGCTTTGATCATTGAAGATTGTTTTCACTACGGATTATACAAATTCATTCTGATTTTATTATAATGCATTTTCAAATTTGTGTCAATTAGTGAAATTAGTGGCAATTTCTTGTTTATTAATTTGAAGCTTTCAACTTAAGTAAACTTACTAAAATGAGCGTTTTACTTTTTCCAACGAACTTCTCATTTTATTCAATTGCCATTCCACTTTTTCCGGAAGCATGCTCACTTTTTCCGGTAGCGTGTTCACTTTTTCCGGTAGCGCACTCACTTTTTCCGGTAGCATGTTCACTTTTTCAGGTAGCGTGCTCACTTTTTCCGGTAGCTTACTCACTTTTTCCGGTAGCGCACTCACTTTTTCCGGTAGCGTGCTCACTTTTTCCGGTAGCGTGCTCACTTTTTCCGGTAGCTTGCTCACTTTTTCCGGTGACTTTCTCACTTTTTCCGGTAGCGTGCTCACTTTTTCCGGTAGCGCGCTCACTTTTTCCGGTAGCGCGCTCACTTTTTCCGGTAGCGTGCTCACTTTTTCCCATACTTGATTTAATTTTTTGCGCAACACACTTACTTTTTTTAAATGGTCAGAAAACAGATCCGATTGCTATCGGACTTACTTTATTGCATAAATTGTTTTTATATGACGTTCTTAGTATACGACAAAAAATAATTCTCGCAGATTTCCGCCTTCGGCGAGACAAGTTCACAGAAGTTAGTCGCAGATCAACGCAAATAAAACATTTAACTTTCGTTGCGAATCTCCCCGCTTTTGAGAATTTCTTAAAACTAGTAAAATACTTTTTGTAACATACGAGTCACAAAGATTGTTATTTTTAAAACTTTTTTCTTAGTGTCTTAGTGCCTTTGTGGTAAAAAATGGAAGTTTTGAGACAGACTCTTTTGATGAGGAAAGCTAATTTGTAACGAGGAGGGGAAATTCTTACTGCGAATATCTGCGAGAAAAAATTGTTTTGTAAAAAAGTATGATGTAAATTCCCAAAATCATTCATTGTAATAAAAATTTATATAACCTATCTTTATAAAATTTACATTAAAGTAAAATTTAAAGTGATTCAAAGAAATGAAAGCTTTGAATCGCTGCTTTTCTATGATTAAGTCTCATATTATCCCCCAAATACACAGTACATCAAAAAAGGACAGGAACAAATTACTTGGCAACAAATCTTTTGTAGTCTGGTTTACCGGGCTTTCCGGTTCGGGTAAATCTACACTTGCGAATAATCTTGAAATGAAACTAAATAATGACGGAATACTGACTTACATACTGGATGGAGATAATATCAGGCACGGACTGAATAAGGATCTGGGATTCAGCGAAGAGGACAGAAAAGAAAATATAAGAAGGATCGGTGAAGTTTCAAAACTGATGATTGACTCGGGAATCATTGTTTTAACTGCTTTCATATCACCTTTCCGTGAAGACAGAAACACTGTCAGAAAGCTTCTTGGTGACAATGAATTCCTGGAAGTATATGTAAAATGTCCTGTGGAAATTTGCGAAGAAAGAGATGTAAAGGGATTATATAAAAAAGCGCGGGGCGGAGAGATAAAACATTTTACCGGCATAGATTCTCCTTACGAAGATCCGGTAAATCCTGAATTTATCTTAGATACTGAAAACACTTCATTAGAAAAATCTTCTGAAGATCTTTATAAATTCATTAAGAAAAAATTAAGCATATAATATTTGTCTGAATGGAAAATTACAATTTAAACTATTTAAAAGAATTAGAAGCGGAATCTATATTTGTAATCAGGGAAGTAGCGGCTCAGTTTGAGAGACCTGCGCTTCTGTTTTCAGGAGGAAAAGATTCCATCATACTTGCGCACCTGTCAAGAAAAGCATTTCATCCGGCAAAGATTCCTTTCCCGTTTATACATGTTGACACGGGACACAACTTTCCCGACACTCTCACATACCGAGATGAATTAATCAAAGAACTCGGAGTGAGACTTATTGTCGGATCTGTACAGGATTCCATTGACAAAGGAAGAGCGAAGGAAGAAACTGGATACAACGCAAGCAGAAATATGCTCCAGACAGTGACACTGCTCGACACGCTTGAAGAAAATAAAATTGACGCTGCAATGGGCGGAGCGAGAAGAGATGAAGAGAAAGCAAGGGCTAAGGAAAGATTTTTTTCACACAGGGATGAATTCGGTCAATGGGATCCTAAAAATCAAAGACCTGAATTATGGAATTTATTCAACGGAAAAAAAAATCTGGGAGAGCATTTCAGAGTGTTCCCGATAAGCAACTGGACTGAAATGGATGTATGGAATTACATTCACATGGAAAATATTCCTTTACCTGTTTTGTATTTTACACATCAGAGATTATGTTTCAGAAGAGATGATACAATACTGGCGCATTCTGAATTCATAAAATTGAAGGAGACTGAGATCAGCGAAATGATGCAGGTAAGATTCAGAACCATCGGCGATATGAGCTGTACAGGTGCCGTATTATCTGAAGCAAATACTGTAGAGGATATAATAAAAGAAATTTCTATTTCACGTGTAACAGAAAGAGGAACAAGAGCGGATGACAAGCGTTCAGATTCTGCTATGGAAGACAGAAAAAAAGACGGATATTTTTAATTCTAAAATTTTCAGAAAATATTAATGATAGATTATAAGAAAAACGAACTGCTGAGATTTACAACTGCCGGAAGCGTAGATGACGGTAAAAGCACACTTATCGGAAGACTTCTTTATGACTCAAAATCAATTTTTGAAGATCAGCTAGCGGCAGTAAAGAAATCAAGCGAATACAAAGGTCTTGATTACGTTGATCTTTCATTGCTGACTGACGGACTCAGGGCAGAGCGCGAACAGAGCATAACTATTGACGTTGCCTACAGATATTTTTCCACTCCGAAAAGAAAATTCATAATAGCTGACACACCCGGTCATATACAATATACAAGGAATATGGTTACAGGAGCATCAACTGCTAACCTTGCAATAATTCTGGTAGATGCGAGGCACGGAGTAGCAGAGCAGACATGCAGACATTCACTGATAGCGTCACTGCTGAAAATAAATCATATAATTCTTTGTGTCAATAAAATGGATCTGGTGAATTATGACAGGGAAATTTACGAAAAAATAGTTGAAGATTACAAAGCGTTTGCGTCGAAACTTCAGGTAAAGGATATTCATTTCATTCCTATCAGCGCTCTGCTGGGAGACAATGTAGTTGACAGATCAGAAAACATGGACTGGTACGAAGGATCAACTTTACTTTATCTTTTAGAAAACATTCATATCGGAAGTGACAACAATCACATAGACTGCAGGTTTCCCGTGCAATATGTTATCAGACCACAGTCAGATCTTCATCACGATTACAGAGGATATGCCGGACGGATTTCAGGAGGTGTATTTAAACCCGGCGACGAAGTATTGATACTGCCTTCCGGATTTACTTCAAAGATTAAATCCATTGATACTTACGAAGGTCCGGTCGAAGAAGCTTTTGCTCCAATGTCAGTTACAATTACTCTTGAGGACGATATTGATATCAGCCGCGGAGACATGATCGTCAGGTCTCATAATCAGCCGGAAACAGGACAGGACATTGACCTGATTCTTTGCTGGCTGAACAATAAGCCGGTTAATCCTTCGGCAAAATATCTGCTGATGCACACTACAAAAGATGCGAGAGCGATTATAAAAGAAATAAATTATAAAATTGACATCAATACTCTTCACAGAATAGAAGATGACAAGGATCTGAAAATGAATGATATTGCAAGAGTAAGAATAAGGACTACACAGCCGATTTTTTATGACAGCTACAACCGAAACAGATACACCGGAAGTCTGATTTTAATTGACGAAGGGACAAAGGAAACGGTCGCTGCAGGTATGATAATTTAAAAATGTTATACTTTTGAAAACAGATATACATCTTACAATACTTAAATTTTAATATGGCAATTAAAAAATTTTACAGCTCTTCTTCTGAAACTGAAACAATTCCGAACACTTCCGTTTCATCCGAAAATATTTCAGCAGAAAGTCCAAACGATGAATTTTCAAATGTGAACTATGGTAACGATTTCTCTTCTGATAAATTCAATGAATTTTCATATTCAAAGAAATCACATTTCAGTTTATTCGCAAGAAACCATTTCGACAAAATTTTTTACGGGGAGGAAGTAGGACCTGAGCGCTTTGACATAAAGAAGTATCAGAATTTACTTATATTTTCTTTCATACAACAAAACCTGCCTGAAGGATCAAGAATACTGGAGATAGGGAGTTCGGATGATTATGTATTGAATCATTTCAGATACAGGTATGAATGCTGGAGAGTTGAAGATTTAAGTGTTCTAGCCGAAAAAGACGTTACAGACAATACTGGCAGAAAAGGATTTTTATTGACTGAGAATGATAAAATTCAAAAAGAACTTCCTCCTGGTTATTTTGATTTTATTTTCTCTGCTTCCGGATTTGAATATTTTCCTGAGGACAGAAGTAAATTCAGGAAGATTCTTGACAACATAAATATGATTTTAAAATCAGGCGGTTATTCTTTACATTGCGTACCCGGAGCTGTTTACGGAATTCATTTTATTTACCATAAGATCCTGAATTATTTTTATAATAACAGCGCTCCATTGTATTACAATGTCGAACAACTCAACAGACTTCCGAATCTTAAGAAGATCCTTGAAGATACTGACCTTCATTATAAATATGAAGAATACAAAAGGTCCGAAGAAAACGCGATGGAAACGTATCAGAATTTAGTATCGTTTAATATTTTATGGAAAAAAAACATAAATGAATTACAGGATAGGACTACAACAAAACCTGATCAATATTTTGAAAAACAGCAAATATATGTCTTTCATCATCTGATGAAATGCGGAGGAACTTCAGTAAAGGAAATTCTTCAGGATTGGTTCAATACGGAATATGACTACATTGAAGCTTCGGAGAACCTGAATACATTTCTGAAGTACAAATTAAATACAGGCAGCATGAATGCTGATAACTGCATTGTCGGACATTTTCAGTTTGAGGGAATTCATCTCAATCAAAGATACCCTGAAGTCTTTGATAATCCGGATAAATACAGGATTTTTACTTTTGTGAGGGATCCTTTGCAATTCAGAGCTTCCTTATATTATTACACAAGAAAAAATGAAATCATTAAGGACTATAATTTATCTCAAATAATTATGAATACGCCTAATCTTATTTCCCGCGTTTTTCCATGTGTATTGGATAAATATTTTTTCATTGGTATTGTTGAGAAGATGCAGGAGTCTTTTAATAAACTGGCTGATAATATTCACAAAAGAAGATTAAAACTGCCTTATGCAAATATATCCGAAAAAGATGATCAGCTCTCAAAACTTTCTCCGGAATTCATTGCGGAGTTCAAAAAGAAGAATTATCTCGATTATATGATCTATGATTATTGTCTTGAGAAGTTTAATAAGCAATAAATATCGAATTAAAAACAGATACTTTGTTTAATTATTTTGATAATTTAATCTGTCTTAAAAATTAATTTCATAAATAAGAACAAAACTTTAAAATATTACACAATATACTTTGATAAAGATTTTCTTATATAAACTTTCAGCATATCCTAAAAGGATATATAAGAGATCAAAAAAATTTTTCAAAAATAATATTTTAAAGAAAAGTGACATCAAAGAAATAAAACCATATCTTTTTGATGATAAGCCGATCGGGGATATATTTTTTTTACTTTACGATCTAAAATTAAGGGGATTTGAATGCAGTCACATTCTGGATGTAGGGGCACATTCTGCAGTCTGGGCAAGGACAGCGAAGAAAGTCTTTCCGGATGCGGTTATTTATTTAATAGAGCCGCTGAAGGAACTGGAGAGTAATCTTAGAAAATTTACGGAAGATTATCCTTCTTCTAAATATTTTCTTAACGGCGCGGGATCAAAGGAGGAAACTCTTTATATGACAGTAAGCGAAGCGCTTGAAGGAGCAAACTTCCTTCAGGAAGAAAATATTTATCTGAAGAATTCCAGTGTACAACGGGAAATAAAAATAATAACTATTGATTCACTCATTCAGAATAAAGAAATTGAAATACCGCAGCTTGTGAAAATGGATATACAGGGGTTCGAGCTTGAAGCGCTTAAAGGAGCTGATCTTCTTTTCGGAAAGACAGAAGCTTTCATTCTTGAAGCATCTTTTTATGAATTTATCAAAGGAACCCCATTGGTTTCTGATGTTATAACTTTCATGTCTGATAAAGGATATGAATTATATGACTTTGCAGGATTTCTAAGAAGACCTTATGACAGAGCTTTGGGACAGATGGATATATGCTTTGCAAAAAAGAGCGGGTTTCTAAGATCTTCCAATAACTGGAGGAAACTTTGATCAGATCAGTTTTACCTTGAACTTCCTCTCAATCTTACCGCTGCTTTTAGATTACCTGCAGTATTAATAACAGAATCATAATAACTTTTTTCCTTATCCGGAACAAATCTCACGAAAATAATTTTCTCTGTTTTCCCGGATTCAGGAAATACGTTTATTGATTTTGAAAATCCTTCATCACCTGAAAAACTTATCTCGAATCCTTCTGGAGCTGATATTGTTACTTCGCCTTTAAGATTATTTCCGAATAATTTATACCATTTGGGAACAGATGCATTTCCATCATTCACATTTCCGAAATTAAGATAATTTACGGCTGTATAAATTTCAGGAAGTTTTTCTATATCTGCATTTGATAAAATTATTTCAGAAGACCATGGCATAATCGTAACCGAACCGTAAATACTTTTCATGTTAAGATCATAATATGAATAAACCTGATCAAGAAGTACAGTCGAAGTATCGTCGGACATATTTGTAAATAATTTTGAATACTTTATCTGATTCCCTGTAACTAACTTTGAACCTGATTCAGCTATATTTCCGAATAATTTTTTCCATCCGTTATAATTATAGGAAGTTTTAAGATTTCCCGTCTGATACAGAAAAACATCATCTCTGAATGGATTGCAGTAATAATTACTGTCAAATTTTCCCGGAGCATATCCCTGTGAGCCGGCGAGAATTTTTACAGAAAACTGATTTATATCTTTTCCGAAAAAAATATTTCCTGAAGTATAATTATTCACCATCGGATTTTTATCCTTATAAAAAAAAATTCCGAACTGATTTCCGTAACAAACATTACTCTTTATAAAATTATTGTTGGTTTCATTATAAAAATTAATAGCTGAATTTCCGCAACCGGTAATAGTATTGTTTATAACATTCATATTGCTGCAATACTCATCAAGATAAGCTCCCATAGCTACAGTGTGAGTACCCCGGGGAGTCCCGTCAAGATTTCCTTTTACATTAAATATAAAATTATTTCTCCAGACAGAGTTAGTATTATTTTTTCCGTAACTTTTTATTGCAGCACCGTCATTTACCATTAAAAGAGAATTTGAAATCACATTTTTTTCTATCGTATTTTTATATCCTATACAATTGATCGCATCATGTCCTGTATTATAAAAACTATTTCTGCTTATAAGAATTGAATTGCAGTTAAGCGCAATAATTGCTGACATTCCAAAAGCTGACTTTGTTACTCCATAACCAGGAATCATTCCAATATTCGCAAAAACATTTTCTGATACAACAGACTGCTCTGCTTCAAGCAGATATATTGCTTTACCATTGATATCAGTAAAACGGCAGTTTGTGATCTCGCAATTTTCTGAATTGTTTAGAAGACATATACCGATCTTCATCTGCCCGGAGAATGTACAGTTATTAAATTTAATTCCTGTTTTTTTTCCTGAGAAAGAAATTCCGTGTTCAGTCTGATTTCTTAACTCAATATCCCTGACAATGACATTTCCGATATTATTCACAGAAAAAAAACCATAACTGAAAGCGCTTCCTTCTATAACATAATTACCCGGATTACCGCCTGAAGGAAAAATCATATAAACCGTTCCTCCGTTTTTTTTATTTTTTTCAAAATACCATTCGTTCAGAGTATCGAGTTCGTTCAGATTATTATCAAGATAATATCCCCAGCCGGACTGAGCAGGATAATACACAGGATTTTGAAAGAAGACTGAACCGTTACTGAAACTTTTAACCGGAGTGTATTCATAAGCCCAGTTGATTGTTCTTATTCTTACATTACTTCCCTTCCAGTAAGACGGTGATTGCGTAAGTTTGTCGTCTTTAAATCCTTTGGTTGCATCACTGAACGGCTCTTTAACCGTAAGGAAACCTGTATTCGGATATCTTGCGAGAGTCATTTGTTTTCCGTTGAAGAATAAATTTTTTATGTCATAATCAGTTTCCGCTTTAAAAATATTTCCTTTGTACAATGACCAGTTCTTAACAGGAACCGATCCGCTTATAGCGGGATTTTTCCCGGTACCATAAGCGCCGAAGACAATCGGATTGTTTTCATTACCGCCGACTCCAAGATTAATCTGACCCTGAAAATATCCTCCGCGTTCAAATAACACTGCGTCTCCCGGCTGAAGTTTATTTATAAAGGAATTTAGTTTACCAATTGACTGAAAAGGATAAACAGGCGAAAGTCCGTTGTTAGCATCATTTCCGGAATTTGAAATGTAATAGACTGCTGCACTGGAATTATCTGAATGGAAAATGAAACATATCAATAGAATGAGCAGCGAAGAATGGAATTTGTTTGTATTAAGCAATTATTAATGTTTTTAGTTTTACAATCTAACAATATCATTTCAAAAAAGTTATTCTGTTACCAATCTTGCCTTGCATTCAGAAAGTGTCTCAAAACTTGTCATTCCCGCGAATGCGGGAATCCAGGTGCATCAAGAATAAATCAAACAATAATTAAGTTAGTCCCTAATTGTACCGGTAAATGCGGGAATGACAGTTAATTGAGTCTTCAAACAATACAGGAATATTATTGAGATAACAAGCAATGGATTCCCGCATTCGCGGGAATGACAAAATTCGCGGGAATCCAGGAGCATCAAGAATAAATCAAACAATAACTAAGTTAGTCCCTAATGGTACCGGTAAATGCGGGAATGACAGTTAATTGAGTCTTCAAACAATACAGGAATATTATTGAGATAACAAGCAATGGATTCCCGCATTCGCGGGAATGACAAAATTCGCGGGAATGACAAGTTATGAGACAGACTCTTCCTCTCGTTACGAATCTCCTGATTCGTAACGCATTCTTCTGTTCCCATATATGAATTTATTTTTTAGGTTTTTTATAAAAAGCATATTGACTATTATTATAAACAAAAACAGACAAGTCAGAATTAATCCGGATAAATGAAATCAAAAATTGCTGTAATGCAGCCGTATTTTTTTCCTTATATCGGATATTTTCAGCTTATTAATTCCGTTGATAAATTTGTGATCCTTGATGATGTAAATTATATAAAAAAGGGCTGGATAAACAGAAATTACATTCTTGTGAATTCAAAGCCGTGTTTATTTACTATCCCTCTGGTGAAACCGAGCCAGAACAAACTTATCAATGAAACAGAGATTGCATTTGAAAGCAATTGGAAAAAGAAATTTCTTAAAACAATTGAAACAGGATATGCAAAAGCTCCCTTTTTCCAGGAAGTATTTGATATGCTTGCTGTTTTAATGGATAGCTGTGAAAAGAATCTGTCGAAATTTATTCTGTTAAGTCAGAAGAAAGTTATAAAGTATCTCGGTCTGAAAACACAAATTATCGAATCTTCAGTAATATATTCAAATTCCCATTTAAAAGGAGAACAACGGATTACGGATATCTGCAGGAAGGAAAATTCTTCAGTCTATATTAATCTTCCCGGCGGTACTGATTTGTATTCAAAGAATAATTTTATTAAAGAAGGAATTGATTTATATTTCATTAAGTCTGACAGTATAGAATACAGGCAATTTAAAAATGAGTTTGCACCTTCGCTTTCTATGATAGATGTAATGATGTTTAACAGCAAGGAAAGTATAAATCAGTTTCTGAACAGTTATGAGCTTGTATGAAAATTCAAAACATGATTCCTCTGGAAGCTGAAACAGAATGGAAAGATGCACTGAGAGGCATCAGACATTCTTTTTATCATACACGGGAAAGCTGTTATGCAATGCATCTGACAACGGGATACAGGACTTATCTGTATTGTTTTGAGCATGACGGAGTAAGGATAGTTTGCCCTGTTGCAGAAAGAGATTTCGAAGGATACACTGATATAGTTACTCCTTACGGTTTTTCAGGATTTACCGGGAATGAAGATTTCAGCGGGTTTGAAAATTACTGGAGGAAATTTGTTAAGGAGAAAAAATATGTATGCGGATATATCAGTCTGAATCCTGCATTGACAAACAGTAATTATTACAGCGGACAGGATGCTTTTAAATCCACGAATTTATTTTATATAGATCTGAAATTAAGTCTTACCGAACTGTTTGAAAATCTTGATTCCAACAGGAAAAAGATTATTAAGAATTTCAGGAAATACGAAGCAGGTTTTATTTATGACAGAAGCATTCTGACAAAGTTCTTTACGGATAATGATTATGATTTCCTTAAAAGAATTAATGCATCACAGGCAAATTATTTTTCCAAAGAGACGCTGGAATATATTTGTTCTCTTGAAAATATTTATATGGTCGGAGCCGGGACTGCAGGAAATCCCGAAGCTGTTTACTTATTCGCTCATACAGAATCAGAAGGATTATGTCTATTTAATGTAGCGCTGCCTGAAGGAAGACAATATGCATCGCTACTGCTTTGGAGCGGATTGAAATTTTTCAGATCAAAGAAAATTCCTCTTATGAATCTGGGAGGCGGAATTAAAGAAGATGACAGCGTGGCTTTATCGAAGGAAAGATTCGGAGCTTACAAACTGCCGTTTTATAATCTTAAACAGATATATGATCAGGATGTGTATGAGAAACTATGCACTCAGAAAGGATTTAAAGCTTCTGATAAATCAGGATACTTTCCTGTTTACAGAAAATCTTAATATTAATTATATTATAATTGTATAAAAAATCTGCCGGATTTTATGACGCTCTTTATCATTTCAAAAATTATAAAGAAGCTTCAGAGAAACTCCGGGAAATAATTTACCGGTTTAACCCCAAAGCAAAAACTCTTCTTGATACAGCATGCGGAACAGGCAAGCATATAGAACATCTTAATAAATATTTTGATTCGGAAGGACTTGACATCAATGAAGATCTTCTGAATATAGCTAAGCAGAGATGTCCCGGTACAGTATTTCATCTTGAAAGCATGATAGACTTTGATTTAAGAAAAAAGTATGATGTGGTAACTTGTCTTTTCAGTTCGATCGCTTATGTGAAAACTCCCGGGAATTTATTTAACGCTGTAAAATGTATGTCAACACATTTAAATCCGGGCGGACTTCTGATAATCGAACCCTGGTTCAGCAGGGAGACATTCTGGACTGACAGGATTACAGTCAATCATTATGATGAAAAAGATCTGAAGATAACGTGGATGTACACGCCAAAGTTAGAAAATGATTTATCCGTACTTGAAATAAATTATTTAGTCGGAACTCCCGCTGAAGTAAGTTATTTCAAAGAACGTCACGAACTGGGATTATTTGACGATACGCAGTACAGGTCTTCGATGGAAAAGCCGGGTCTTAAGGTTGAATATGATAAAGAAGGATTATTCGGCAGAGGCATGTATATAGGAATTAAAAATTGAAGTTTTTTAATTTATTTTCTGTAAATGAAAGTCAGCGTATGGATGTCAGCATATAATCACGGGAAATATATTTCTCAGTGCCTTGACAGCGTATTGAATCAGAAGACAGATTTTGATTTTGAAATAATTCTCGGAGAGGACTGTTCAACTGACAGGACCCGTGAAATTGCAATCGAATATAAAAACAAAAATCCGGAAAAATTTAAGCTCTATCTTCCGGAAAAGAATATCGGC
Source organism: Ignavibacteria bacterium (assembly GCA_016709315.1). Taxonomy (GTDB): domain Bacteria; phylum Bacteroidota; class Ignavibacteria; order Tepidaquicellales; family Tepidaquicellaceae; genus JAEUSI01. The sequence continues at coordinate 61,338 of JADJMZ010000003.1, read as the reverse complement.
ATGATGGAGATGGACATTGCAACATGGAATCTCTGCACAGGGGAATACATAGCTCTGCTTAACGGAGATGATTACTGGACTGACGAAAACAAATTACAGACGCAGGTTGATTTCCTTGATAATAATCCGGATGCAGTAATGTGTTATCATAAGGCGAAAGTTGAAAATGAAACTACCGGATATGTATTTGATACAGTTTATCCTGAATCGGGTGAAGAGCTGACAGCGGAATATCTGCTGCTCGGATACAACCCTGTTATGACACCGACAGTTATGATAAGGAATATAATTTCAGTTCCGGATTATTACAAAGATCTTCCTTACGGGGATATGCCTTTGTATCTGCTTCTTTCACAAAAAGGAAAAATAAAATATATTGACAGACTGATGAGTTTGTACAGGATTCATCCGAGCGGACAGTGGCAGGGAGAATCCGTTTACAACAATCTGCTTAAAGACATAAAATTTTATGAAATAATGAATGAGAAACTCGATTGTAAATATGAACATCTCATAAACAAAATTTTTTCGCAGAGATATTTCGATCTTACGGTACACAGCTTTAATAGTAATGATCCTGACAAAGCAAAAGAATATTTTTTAAAATTCCTGGAGAAAAACAAAAATTATACTCAGATAAAAAAAGAAGATTCTGATTTACTTGATAAAATATTATATGAAGAAATTGATAGATCGTTATATGATGATTTTCTTAAAAGAGAAATAAAATGGAAAATTAATTAAGATTTAAATTTGCATTCAGACAAACCCACAAATATAATTCTTCCCGTTCCGGCAAACATCAAAAGACCGCGATGGTCAGTGATGCTGCCGACATACAATCCTGACAGGCATCTATTTGAAGCTCTGGAAAGCGTAATAAGCCAGTATCCTGACAGTGAAAATATGCAGATCGAAGTTGTGGATGACTGCTCTCCGGATGTGGATGTTGAAAAACTTGTAAAGGAATTCGGTAACAGCAGGATAAAGTTTTACAGAAATCCTGTTAATCTCGGTCACTCATTTAATTTCACAGAATGTATCAGAAGGGCAAATGGCGAGTTGATTCATCTGCTGCATGAAGACGATCTTGTAAAGCCTGGATTTTACAAAAAGTTTGAAGAAATCTTTGATAATTACAAAACAATAGGAGCTGCATACTGCCGTCAGGAATACATTGATGAAGACGGCGGGACAATGTTCTTTTCAGATACGGATCTTCCGGAAACAGGAATTATGGAAGACGCAGTAATATTGCTTGCAGAGAGACAGAGGATTCAGTATTGCTCCATGGTAGTAAAAAGATCTGCTTATGAAAAGACAGGCGGATTTATGATGAAGAATATCGGATGCGAGGACTGGGAAATGTGGGTAAGAATAGCAGCTAATTTTCCTGTCGCTTATACGACTGAAGCGCTGGCAAAATACAGGATACACAGGTCTTCAATGACAGGCGGAGATATGAGAACAGGAAGGGACATGAGAGATCTTCGCGAATCCGCAGAAATATTTACAGAGTATTTGCCGAAAGAAAAGAGGAAAGAAGTTGCATTAAAAAGAAATTTGCATTACGGTTCTTATTCATTTGAGAATGCAAAAAAAATGCTGAACGAGTTTAAAGATGAAGAAGGAGCGGCAGCGCAGCTAAGCGAAACGATTAAACTTAATCCTGAAATTGTTTTTAATAATCTGGATTTTCTTAAACAGTTCACGATACCTGTTGAGAGTGCGGGAGTTTCAGTTATTGTTGTTACCAAAAATAATGAAAGTCTTGTAGATGGTACACTGCAAAGTCTGCTAAAGCAGGAAGTATATGATTACATCCCGTGGGAAATAATTATTGCTGATGCAGGATCGTCAGATAATACCTTAAAAATTGCAACTGATAAATTACTGAAGTCCGGAGACAAAGTAACATACAGGATAATAGAAACCGGTCAGAAAGAATATTTTGATATTTACAAAACTGCTTTTGAAAATTCAAAATATGATACGGTTGTATTTTGTAATCCGGGTGAACTGCTAAACAGTAATTACATTTCACGGACTTCCGAAATAATGTTAAAGTATGGAAATGCCGGTGTAATTGGCGGATATTCAGAATTCAGGACAAACATTACTCCCCCCGGATGGTTTGATAATAAAATTAAAAAGCTGTATCAGACCGGCGAACAGTATGAATATACAAGTGATATCACATGGTCAAAAGGTTACGTATGGGGATCGGGAATGGTATTAAGAAAAGAAGCGTGGGAATCTTTAATAAAGAAGAACTTCGATCCTTACTTTGCAGGATCAATGAATAAGATTTCCAAAACTTCATTTGAAAAGGAATTATGTTATGCTTTAAGATCTGCCGGCTGGAATTTAATCTACAAGATAGACCTTACGCTTACTAAGTTTATTCCTGAAGAAGAACTCCGATGGGATTACCTGAAAAAAATAATCCGGCAAAAAGGAATTGAGTCAGTTGTTCTTTCTTCATATAAAAATTTAATCAGGAACGAGGCAGAAGATTTCTCTGCAGTAAAAAAGCCGGTTAATATCAGAAAGAGTATCATACAAAATTACAGAATGTTAAAGAAGTTTAAATTCTGGAAATTAAAATCTTATAAAGAATCTCTTGCCGGGGACAGGGATATTCCTGAGATAGAATTTTATGTATCACGACTAAGAGAGCTGACAAAACTTTACGGTAATTATAATAAGAATTTAAGATTACTGAAAAAAACCGGCAATAAAAAATATCTCGGATTTTTAAAACATATATTTGGAAATTCTTACTTCAGATTTCCACATTACAAATTAAGTAACAACAGAAACGGAATTTCAATTGTTTTAAATTATAATAACACATCAACCGATCTTTTATACAGATCGCTTTTTAAAATTTACGATCAAAAGCTTCCTGCTGACTTTCCTTATGAAGTAATATTATGCTGCAAATCTATGAGCCAGGATTTAAAAACTGAAGTAATTAAATTCTGTCAAAGAATAGGTCCCGGAACAGCTATCACTATTTTCGAAAACAATTCCGGCGTTTCATATTTATTGCTAAAGCAAATTACCAGATCATGCAGATATGATAATTTATTGTTTCTCAGCGAACTTACATTTATAAATTCAGACTTTTTAGGATCAGCATATAAAGTTTTAAATACAAAAAAGGAATACTCATTAATTACAGGAGAGCTTGAATTAACAAGTGATGTCAAACCTCCAAAATGGTTTGTCAGCTGCAAAGAATATTTCGGAGAAGTGAATTATCCGGACAGACAGGAAGATATCACAGATAATTTTTGCAGTATTGGATATGAAGGTGTAATTGTTCGTAAAGATGCAGCGCTAAAGTTTTTTTCAGGTGAAGATTTTTTAAATGAAAATACAGATTATAAAATTCAAGTTGACAGCAATGGAGATACTTTAAGAGAAAGGATCAATACACCGGAATTAAAAATCTTGTTTGCGCCTCAATTAAAATACAAAAAATTTATTTCTGTAAAATATTTCAGCCCGGAATATTTCAGCAAATTAAATCAGCAGTCCTCAGGGAAACCATTAACAGATGCAGCCAAAGTCGAACCTGAAGTTTCAGGGATCAAAACATTACAGAAAAAACTTAAGGGAATATTCATCTCAAAAGATAACAGCAACGGACATTCAAAAAACGGAAAAGCTGTTTCAAATGAATTAGGCATTTTAAATTCCGGCAGAAACGGAAATGCAGTGACAGATAAGAAAGTTCTTAACAAAGGAGTTTCAGTCGTTATCTGCTGTTACAACAGTTCGAAAGTCCTTCCCAAAACTTTAAAATATTTATTAAATCGAAAAGTACCTGATACGATCCCGTGGGAAATAATAATTATAAATAATGCATCCACCGATAATACATCAGAGACAGCGAAAGAGATTTTAGAAAGCAGCTTTAACAGAGTTCCCTATAAAATATTAAAAGAGCCCGAGCCGGGTTTAAGCGCAGCAAGACTTAAGGGATTTAACACTGCAAAATACGGATACATAATTTTCTGTGATGACGATAACCGTCTTCAGGAAGATTTTGTCAGGATAAGTTATGAGACGATGGAATCAAACAAAGAGATAGGTGTATTAGGCGGACAGAGCATTGCAGAATACGAAGTACTTCCAAAGCCATGGTTCAAAGACTGGAAGAATAGTTTTGCAATCGGAAAGCAGGGAAAGAATGAAGGAGATATAACATGGACAACCGGATTTGTATGGGGCGCATCAATGGTAGTAAGAAAAGAAGCATGGGAAAATCTTGTTTCAAAAGGATTCAGATCAATACTTACAGACAGAAAAGGGAATACGCTTTCTGCAGGCGGAGATACTGAAATTTGCTATGCATTAAGAAATGAAGGATGGAAGATATGGTATAATCCGGGACTGAAGTTCAGGCATTTTATTTCTTCAGGAAGACTTAACTGGAAATATCTGAGAAAATTATTCAGAGGATTCGGAAATGCTTCAGCCGGACTTGATGAATACCGGAAGAAGATTCCGGAGAGATTATTAAAAGAATCCGGAGTAAAGAAACCTTCGTCAGTAAGATACGAACTTCACAAAGCTCTGAAAGTTTTAAGAAAGACGAGATATAAAAAATTATTGTCATTCAAAAGAAGAAGAGAAGGTGATACGGATATTCCGATGCTGGAATATACTTCAGGACGCATTGAATCTCTTCTGAAGACAAAGGGTTCATACAACAGGGGAATTAAACTCCTGAAAAAAACGGCTCGAAAAAATGATTTCAAATATCTTTCCTCAGTACTGGGAAATGGTTATTCTGATTTCCCGCGATACAGAAAAGTAAAGAAGCTTAACGGAGTATCAGTAATTATATGCACATATAACGGGGCGGACAGATTAACAGAAACGATCAGGCATATTGCAAATCAAAAAGTAAACCCGGATATATTATGGGAAGTAATTCTGGTGGACAATGCTTCTACAGACAATTCAAAAGAAGTTACGCAGAATGAATGGAACAGACATAAATGCAAAGCAAAGTTAAAGATCATAGATCAGCCGATACCAGGAAAGCAGCTTGCGCTTGAGAAAGGATATGAAGTTGCAAAATATGAATACTGGCTGACATGTGATGACGACAACTGGCTTGAAGAAAATTTTGTGCAGCTGACTTATGAGATCATGAGCAGCAATGAAAAGATAGGAGTTCTGGGAGGACCTAATGAAGCTTTATGCGAACTTGATCCTCCGGAATGGTTCAAATGGTTTCAGAAAGATTACGCAGCAGGTCCGCAGGGAGACATATACACCGGCAAAGTTTCGGAAGGAAATATTACATGGAAGAGAGGATTTGTCTGGGGAGCGGGCATGATCGTAAGAAAATCCGCATGGGAAAAGCTTATTGCGGATGGCTTCAGGACTTCCATGAGCTGCAGAAAAGGAACTGAACTTTCATCCGGCGGAGATTCGGAAGCATGTTATGCTCTGGTACTTGCGGGCTGGCATGTCTGGTATGATAACAGACTAAAGCTTAAACACTGCATGCCTGCGGGAAGGTTAGACTGGAATTATCTGATAATATTGTTTTCAGGATTCGGTGTTGCTACTGTCGGACTTGAATTATATGAGAAGGCAATAAAATTAGGTCATGCTGATACAGATGATGAAGAGATTTATAAACAGGACTGGAAGTATGAATTTAAAAGAGCTGTAAAAGAACTCAGGAAGTATGGACTCAGGAAGATTCTTTCATTAAGATTTTCACAGGATAATAAAACAGAAATTCCGATGCTGGAATTTTATCTTGCGAAAGTTAAAGAACTCTGGAAAGACAGAAAAGAGTATAACGCTAAATTTGAAGAGATTAAAAAAGCTACATGGAAAAAAAGTTTTTCCGAACTTAAAGCAGATCATCGCAAATATCTTGAAAATGAAAATGATTACCGTTACGGCTGGCCATGGAGAGAAGAGACTCCTCCGCAGATATCCGCAGAAGTAAAGAGTTATCCTAAGATAAGTATTCTTTCTCCTTCGTTTAATTCTGAAGGTACGATTGAGAAAGCTATACTGAGTGTTCTCAGACAGGGATATCCGGATTTTGAGCACATTGTGTGTGACGGCGGTTCGAAAGACGGCACAGTTGATATCTTAAAAAAATATCCTCACCTGAAATGGATTTCCGAAAAAGACAGCGGTCAGTCGGATGCAATGAATAAAGCATTTGATATGTCAACGGGAGATATCATAGCTTATCTCAATGTTGACGATTACTTCCAGCGCGGAGCATTCTTTAAAATTGCGGAAGAGTTTATAAAAAAACCCGGGACTGAAATGGTTGTCGGAAATCTTTTCTTTGAATTCAGTGATCACACATTTACAAGAAATGCGGAGATAGATTATAAAAAGATCATGCTGCCGTTCAAATATATGTTCCCGATTAATCCCGTAAGTTATTTTTACAGAAGGAATGTTCAGAAAGAGATAGGACCTTTTCCTCTCGACAATCATTTTACAATGGATTACTGGTTCCTGCTCAAAGCATATCAGAATCATAAACTTTCAAAGATAGAGGATTATCTCGGAACGTTCTGCATGAACGGTTATAACAAAACCTCAAACGCTGACAACAGAAAGAACACTCACATAAGAGTCATGTATCATTGCTGGCATTATGATAAAAAGAATCTTCCGTATTATATGTATAACTATTATAAGTTCTTTTATTATGATGAAAAGTGGTATAACCTAAACAGGGTTGGTTCTAAAGCGAAAAAGATCCTTTCCAGAATTGTTTCAGTACTTACATTCAAAAAGAATAAATATTATAATGAAAGAATTTATGAAAAGCGAGATACCGTTATTGCGAGAACAAAAGAGTAAGAGCTCTGTCACTTCTATTTTCAGGATTTCTTATTTATCCGAAATCTGTAAAGCAGAATTCAAGACTTGTTTTACTGACTTACTCTTTATTCGGACATGAAAGAACAGAGAAGTTAAAATGGTTTTATTTTTTCCTTACTACGCCGCCGGGATTACCGCTTGCAAACAAGCTTCACTATTTCGGAAATGAATTTAAAGCTGATAAAAAAAACATTAAGGGAAATTCTCTCCTTTTCCTAACATATATAATCTCTCCTAAATTTTTATTCAAAGGCGATAAAAAGAAAACTGAGAGTATTCCGTCCGCTAAGGAATCTTCAGGTTCGAAGTTAAGATATCTCAATCCTGTTTACCTAATGAAAGGATTAGTTAATTATTTCAGATACAAAAGATACAGGGAAAAGTCTTATGATTATTTTATTAAAGCGGGAGACAGATATTATTTTCATAAAAATTTCAAAGCAGTGATGTATCTGATGCTTGCTTTTTTTATCTATCCTTTAAGTATTACAAAACGTTCAAGACTTAACCTGCTTGCATATTCTGCATTGGGAGATAAATATACTGACAAAATTAAATTCGCTTATCATTTATACAAAGACAATCCCGAATATACTCTTGCTCACAAGCTTGATTATTACGGAAACGAATTAAGACAGGAAGGTCAGTCATTCAAAGGAAATTCTATTTTAATGATGGCTTACATACTTAACCCGAGTTATATTTCAAAAAGAAAGAAAATCACAAAATCCAATATTGTATTTGTTTCAAATTTCGAAATTCCAAAACGAAAGATTTCAAAAAACCCGCTGCAAATATTAAAAGACACTGGAAAAGCTTTAACCAATCCGGGAAAGTATACTTACGGATTCAGGGAAAAGCTAAGTAATTTTCCCGGGATAATCAAATACAGAATGGAACTTGCGTATTATTATTTCAGATACAGAAAATTTAAAGCTCAGTCAAAGGATTTGTATTCAAGGGCGCAGGATAGTTTTAACAACAACAGAAGGTTTAATACAGTAAGACTTTTAATTCCCTCATTTATTTTGTATCCTTTATCATTATTTAACAGAAACAAGTGGAGTCTGATGATAAATTCGATTATTGGAAATACATTAATGGGAAAACTCAGAGGCAAAGGTAATTAATATTTAAAATATTTCAGTAAATGAAATTCAGTATCTTTAACATAAATTGTTTTATTCATATAGTATGAATATAAACAAAGGCGTATCAGTAGTTATATGCTGTCATAACAGCGCATCAATTCTTCCTCAGACTTTAAAAAGCATCTGCAGGCAAAAGATTTTATCCGGCGTTAACTGGGAAGTAGTCATTATTGATAATAAATCCACTGATAACACTTATCAAATTTCAGAGAAAATATTAATAGAAAATGCTTGTCCTGTTCCTTATAAAATTTTAAAACAACCTGAGTTAGGACTATCTTATGCAAGAAAGATGGGACTTGATAATTCAGAATATGAATACATATTATTTTGCGATGATGACAACTGGCTTAAAGAAAATTACATTGAAACAGGATTCAGTATTCTTGAAAGCGATGATAAAATCGGAGCGCTCGGCGGAGAAAGCGAAGCAGTTACGGATCATCCCGTTCCTGAATGGTTTGAAGAGCATAAGCGCAACTATTCCGTAGGAAAGCAGTCGGATCATCAGGGAGATATTTCAAACGGTCACGGAGTCTTATGGGGTGCAGGCATGTTTGTAAGAAAAACCGCTTTGAATGATTTATACAGAAATGGTTTTTATTCCCTGCTGACTGACAGAAAAGGAAAGCAGTTATCTTCCGGCGGAGATATAGAGAAATGTTTTGCTCTCCGGCTTGCAGGATGGAAAATTTGGTACGATGAAAGATTGAAACTTAAACATTATATTACAAAGGAAAGACTGAGATGGGATTATCTCCGCAAACTTAGCAGAGGATTCGGGGCTCAGAAAGTTGATTTCGATCCTTATCTTCATGCATTAGATAATAATACAGTTAATATTTCGGAATACAAATGGCAGAGTCAGGCGATAAAGTTATTCAGAAAATTAAGAGGTTACGGATTACGTAAATTAATTACTTTAAACAATTCTTCCGAAGGTGACAATGATATTTTAAGAATAGAAAAGACTATTGGCAGACTTAAAGAATTGTTAAAGATACGCGGCGATTATGAAAAAAGAATAAAACAAATTAAAGAGGCGGAATGGAGAAAATTATTTTCATAAGTAAGTTACTATACAGTTAGATTATGAACCCCAAAATTTCTGTGATTACGACAGTATTTAATTGTGAAAGTTACATTGAACAATCCGTAAGAAGCATACTGGATCAGACCTTTCATGATTTTGAATATATTATTATCAACGACGGCTCCACTGACAGGACTTCTGAAATACTTAACAGACTTTCTTCTCTTGATAAAAGAATAAAACTTACTGACCGTAAAAAAAACACAGGAAGAGTAAAATCCCTTAACGAAGCTCTTGATAAGGCGACAGGCGAATTTATAGCTATACAGGACGCTGATGATGTATCCTTTTCTGAAAGATTAGAGAAACAGGTTACATTTCTGAAAATGAACAAAGACTATGTTCTGGTAGGTGCGAATATAATTGTGATAGATGAATTCGAAAATTTTATTTCTAATCCCCGACGTCCTTTGAATGATTCTGAGGCTAAATTCAGTCTGCTTTTCAGGTGTACATTTGCAAATCCCAGCTTAATGTTCAGAAAGCAAATCATTATTGATAACAATATTAAATACGAAGATCACTTTATACATGCGGAAGATTTCAGAATAATTTCTCTTATAAGCCGTTACGGGAAAGTTCAGAATATTGAAGATCCATTAGTCAAATACAGAAAGCACGCATATAACAACAGCACTTTAAATTTTGATGTTCTGAATAACGGAAGCATTTTAATTGCAAAGGATAATCTTTCAAAACTCGGTATCCAGATTACAGATGATCAGGTTTTCAGGATAAGGAATCTGATCTCATCAAGAGGCATTAACAAAGAATTTCTGTACAAGGATGTAAAAATACTTTTCCAGGCGATCAAAGCATTTCAATTGAGTTATTGTCCGGGAAGAAATTCAGAAATATTACATACTTTAAGAAGGATGTTAAGATGGCTCGGCAAAAAAAATATATTTTCCAGATATAAGTATTTCCGGCTGTATTTATTAATTCTGTTTTATTATTCCAAAGAAACAATTTTTAATAGGAAGTAACATTTGATTTATATATTTTTACACTAACCTATTTTATAATTTCAGACAATCATATCGATATTTTATACTGAATTTTATTGAGATTAAATTTCCGGGAAAGCTATAATGCGGGATGTATTTACTCAATTATTCCTTATAAATTCTAAATTAATCTGAACTTCATTTAATCTTTTTTAGCTCAGATTATTTTGCTAAATTCAGTCATATAAACCTGAGTTAAAGAATTAATTTAAATATTTTTCTGAGCGGTTATCCATTATTGCGCGGAAAATTAAATTCTATTTTATAATTAAGAATCCGGATGAAAAAGGAAAATAAACTGGTATCGGTAATAATTCCTTTTTATAACAGAATTGAATTGCTTAAGGAGTCAATAAAATCTGTTATAGATCAGACATACAAACCTATAGAGCTTATACTTGTTGATGATTGTTCTTCGGAAGTTTTCGATACACGTTTTATCGAAAAATACAACTCTGGAGATTTCAGAATTAAGCTTCTCAGAAACGAGAGAAATCTTGGTCCTGGATTGTCAAGAGAAGAGGGAAGAATGATTGCCAAAGGCGACTATTTTGCTTACCTGGATTCCGATGATTTCTGGCATAAGCAATTCCTGGAAAAACTTGTATTTTATCTGGAAAGTTATCCGGAAGTCGGTATGGCATACAGCAAGACATTACTCATAAGAAATACCGGAAATTTTTTAAGAAATAAAAACGAAAAGACCTTTGACCATATCATTCCGATATTATTTGATATTCACGGGAGACCCTGGGCTACCGGCGCCTGCGTCTGGAGAAGAGAGATCGTAAACAAGATCGGTAACTGGTCAAATTCGAGAATATGGGAAGATTATGAATACGATGTCAGAGCTGCAATAATTAATAATAAAATCATTCATGTTCCGGAAATACTTTTTTATGTCAATATGGATTCAAAGGAAAAAATCTCGCTTGTTAAGAATACAAAGCAAATGATACATGACAAAGCAAATTCCATACTTAACATTTCAAGGTATCTTAGAAAATCAGTTTTTTTCAAGGACAATGAAATTAAAAAAAGGATCACATATTTTTTACTGACTTCCTGCGCTACATTGTCCGATTACAATTCGAGTAAGAATATTATAAAGGATCTTTTTAATGAATATAATTTATGGAAAGGCCGAAAGTTTAATCCTGTGATTATGCTTACGCCTGTAGTTCCTTCAAAAATAAATTCGAAACTCTTCAGAAAGATAAGGCAGTATTTTGTTTATGCCCTGATTTTCTTTAATCCTCTGTTTGATTTTTATCAGAATATCTGAACTGTAATTATTTTACAATTTTAACATTACATTATTATGAAAACAATTTCCCGGATTCTAATTATATTTATTATATTTCTTTCTCTGCATGGATATTCCTTTGCTCAGAATTATAACTGGATCACTCCCAATAAGACATATCTGAAAATGTATATCGCCGGGGACGGGATGTACAGAATCAATAAATCTGATTTCAATAATGCCGGTATTAATGTAAGCAACATTGATCCGCGAACTGTAAAAGTTTTTAACAAAGGATCGCAGATTCCTCTTTATTTTCTGGGTGAACAGGACGGGGTTTTTAATGATAACGATTATTTTGATTTTTTCGGTACCAGAAACTATGGCGGTCCTACAATTACTTATGATCAGTCTAATGCAGTTGCCTATACTACTAATGAATATTTCAATCAGTATTCCGATACGAATATTTACTGGATTGACTGGGACGGAGCAAACGGATTACGATATAGTATTTCTAATTTCAGCACAGTCACTCCCTTTACTCCTGATTATATTTACGATCAGATGCATTTTGAAAATGACAAATTATACAGCCAGGGACAGAATTTTTCTTCTGCAGATTATAATTTTCTTTCAACAGAGAAATATAGAGGCGAAGGATGGTACTGGAAGTTGATCGGTGACAATCAGAATTTAACAGACACTTTTTCACTGCCGCTGCTGTATAATACTCCTTTGAATTTTTCTTTGAAACTTTTTGCTTATCCTTCCAACAGGAATACTGGCATCTTAAACGAGCATAATCTTGAAATCAGGATAAACGGAACATTGGTAACTACTCTTGTCTCAAATGATTTTAACAGATTTGATACGACGCTGACATTTTCCACTTCCCTTCTGTCAGCCGTATCTGCAAATACAGTATCATTTACTTATGTCCCTGTATCAGGATTTTCGGGAGGCGTTTTCTTTGATTTTTATGAAATTCAGTATCCGAAAAAATTCGCTATTAGGAATAATCTCTTTTCAGCCAGAACAGCATTGACGGATACAACTTCCAGACTTTTTAAATTGTCAGGTTTTAATTCAGTAAATCCTGTTAACATTTATGATAATGAAAATAATTACAGGATAGAGAATTTCAGTTTTAATGCAGACACCCTTAAATTCACTGGCAAAAGCAACGGGAAATTTGAAATAGTAAATAATAACATAACTAAAAAACCTTTCCGGATAAAACAAAGGTCTGTACCTGATCTTGTATCAACTTCAAACGGTGCTGATTATCTTATAGTTTATAATAGTTTATTCACCTCACCTGCAGAGCAACTCAGATCCTACAGACAATCACGCGATAATTTCAGATCTGTAAAAGCGGAGATCGAGGATCTGTACGACATTTTCAATTATGGTTTGGAAAGTCCTTTAGCAGTGAGAAATTTCACAAAGTATGTTTATGACAACTGGCAGCTTCCCAAGCTTAAATTTATTTGTCTTTTTGGAAGAGGTTCATTTGATCCTAAAAAAAATCTTTCAACTTCCGTTTATTATAAGAATTTAATTCCGGTTTACGGTTACCCAAACTCAGACGGATATTTCGGAAATGTAAATATAGGAACATTCTTTTATTATGATCAGATATCAACAGGAAGACTTCCCGCTTACACTGTTACTGAAGCGCAGACTATGGTGGATAAAATAATTGCTTACGAAAATGAGCCGCCTGCCGACTGGTGGAAAACTTTTACTTACATAACCGGCGGAGGCACTTATGGTGAGCAGCAATCACATCAGCAGACATCGAATGCTGATATAAACACTTATATTACTTCTACAAAAATTTCAGGGGAAGCCGTGAAAATATACCGTACAGATACTGTAGGATCCCTTACTTACAATATAGCTGATTCACTTAAAAATACCATTAACCGGGGAACAGTATTTGTAAACTTCAGAGGTCATGCAGGAAGCCACGACTGGGAAGTGGTTATGCAGGATCCGAACACTCTTAGCAATGGAAGTAAACTGCCTTTAATTCTTAGTCTTACATGTTTTACAGGTGAAAATTCAAAAGCTGATTACAGAGGATTCGGAGAAAGATTTGTCTATTTAGGAGGGAAGGGAGCAATCGGATTCATCGGAACCACCGGCTGGAGTTTTACTTCAAGCGGCAATTATTTCGGAACTTTCGTTACACAAAGTCTTAATCTTGATACTACAAGAAGACTTGGTGATTTTCTGAAAGCTGCAGGCAGATTAATGAGAGGAGATTCCTTATCATTCAATACAAGACATACTATAAATTGCTATAATCTTCTCGGAGACCCGGCTGTTCCTTTGATTCTTCCGAAATGGCCTGAGTTTTCAATTAACAGCAATGCATATAAACTTACAAATAACGAACCGAGTGTAAATGAAGATAACATTCTGACAATATATCCTAAAAATTACGGACTGTTTGCAGATTCATGCAAAATCAGATTTCAGCTTTTAAAAAATAATCTGAGCTATTCTGTTAAAGATACAATTTATCGTAATTTCAGATTCAAAGATTCCGTAAAATATAACTTCAAACTAGACTCATCCGGAATTTATAATATGGTTGTTACCCTTGATAAAGACAACTGGTATCCAAATGAAATTGAAAATAATAATTCGATCACTATAAACATACCTACAAAAAACAATACGTTTATTCCAATTTCACCCGCTGATAATACTGTTTTATTTAAAGATACAGTTGAATTATCCGCACTAAATCCGAATATAAGATTAAATCTTAATTCTGTCAGGGTTTTTATGCAGCTTGATACTTCAGTGAATTTTAATTCGCCGCTCGTCAGATCATTTACCAACAGCAGCATTTCAGGTGCCGTAACAAAATTCAAAACATACCTATCTGTTACAGAAAACAATACGCTGTATTACTGGAGGACACGTGCTGTTATTAATAATGACACTACTTCATGGTCAAAGAGGCAGACATTCATTTATAATAACGGAATAGGCATAAGCAGTCCGGGTGATCCGAAAATGCGATATGTAAATTCCGAAATAAGAGCTGATCTTAGAAAGTTAAAGCAGACTCAGTACAGTGAGACAGATTTTTACAACACTTCTTATATCGGGGATGAAATAAAATTAAATGAAATACCTGCCACACTTTTTGTAAGATCTTATGGAAGCAATGCTGAAGAAGCTTCATATTTTTCTGTTGGAAATAATAACATATACATTGACGGCGGCTCTAATACAGGATTGAATCTGATAAAAGTCAAGAAACTCAGCGGAAGAATAATGGAATTCAAAAATTACAAAATGACATCTTCTGCATCTTCGGATTCTATTGTAACATTTCTGAATACTTTTGACAGTACTCAGTATCTTATGCTTTTGAATGCAGCTTATTCAGGCGGAACAGTTTTAAATCCTTCAGCAAAAGCAAAACTCAGACAGTTCGGAAGCATATATTGTGATTCTATACATTTAACAGGATATTTCCATACCTGGAGCTTTATAGGTTATTACGGAGCTAATCATTCTCAGGTTTGCGAGTCTTTTGATCCATGCTGCAGAACGGCATTCAACTGTACGGCCTGTGATCACTGGACACAGTCTGTTTGTTCAATGGATGTGGTGTTCAGAAAGACTTCGGGTACAGTTTCAAATATAATCGGACCTGCGCAGACATGGACTGATTTTTCCTGGAGCGGAATTTCCGTTCCCAATGCGAATCTTACTTTTGATGTGGTAGGAATTGACAGAAACAATAATCAGACCTTGCTGTTTTCCAATCTTACTGCCAGTAACTTTAACGACCTCAGCTCTGTAAAAGCTCAGCAATATCCTAAGTTCAACCTTCTCGCAAAATTCAGCATTGATACTCTTATCGGTGTGCAGTCTCCGTCTCTGAGATCTTTAAAAGCAAATTACACACCTGCTGCTGAACTGGTACTCGATAAAAATTCACTTATTCCGAATTTGAATTTGAAGGACAGCAAAAGAACCGCTTTTTCATTTAACTATTCCAATGCCGGCTATACCTATATTTACGGGACAATCATAAATGTTTTTAACGGACCTGTAAGGGATTCTGTATTATTGTTATCTGATACTGTAAATTCGTTACTTAAAATGGACAGTGTAAAAACTTATTCAAATAATTTCTCTACTCCTTCATTCAGAGACAGTACGAGAATATATGTTCAGATAAAACCAAAGGGAGATCAAAATGAATTTTATTCATACAATAACTTTGCGGATTTTTCACTGACAAATTCGGGTGTAATTGCAACGACAGATATAGAAGTTTTATGCGATGGTATAAATTTAAAAAACGGAGATCATTCCAGGAAAAATCCTGAAATTAAAATTAACATTAGCAATTCTCTGAATACGCCGGATTTAAATGATACTACTCAGCTTTCAATAAAACTGAATGACGCTTATATTCCGTATTTTCTGAACAGTAATATCAATCCCGCTTTGAATCCAAAAGCAAACAATAGGAGCGGCAATGATAATAACAGTTACTCGCTTATGTTTTATCCTCAGTTAAGTGAAGGAAGTAACAAATTATCTTTTATTTACAAAACGGGTTCTTCGGATTTTGACACTCTTACCTATGATGTTATAGTAAGTGACAGACTCAGTATCAGTGATATATATAATTATCCGAATCCAATGAAAGGCGAGACTAATTTTGTTTTTAATATTACAGGTCCGGAAGATATTGGAAAGGTAAGAGTTAAATTGTATTCTGTTTCAGGTAAGCTGATAAGAGAATTGGAATATATCGCTTTAACAGGAGTTAACCAGATACTATGGGACGGCAAAGACGCTGACGGAGATTTTGTAGCTAACGGTACGTATTTATACAAAATCGTTGTTGACAATAATTCTGAAATTGAATCAAAAGTTCAGAAATTAGTAGTTCTGAAATAGCAGTAGATTTATTAACGAACCAATTTTTAATATTTTTATATTTTCGTAATCTAAAATGATGTACATTTAATTTCCATAAAAAATTTATGAAAAAAATATTTTTATTCTGTTTGCTCTTTATAGTTAATTCTGATATTTCATTTTCTCAAAATTACAACTGGATCACACCGAACAAGACTTATCTGAAGATGTATCTTTGCGAAGACGGGATGTATCGCATTGGTCAGACAGACTTTACAAATGCTGGGATTTCCGTTGCGGCAATAGATCCGAGGACTGTAAAGGTTTTCTACAAAGGAAATCAGATCCCTCTGTATTTCAGCGGAGAATCGGACGGAGTTTTTGGAGTTTCAGATTATTTTGATTTTTACGGTTCGCGTAATTACGGCGGTATCACGAATACTTATGATCAGAATAATACAGTAACTTATACAACAAATGAATATTACAATACCTACTCTGATACAAGCGTGTACTGGATAGACTGGGGCGGAAGCTTTGGCACCCGTTACTCAATATCATCATTTGTTTCAGGAGCGGTCTATTCCAATCAGTATTTTAACGATGCAGTTCATTTGGAGAGAGATTATTATTACAGTCAGGGTCAGAATATCAGCACATCAGATTACGGATACCTAAATACTGAAAAATTCAGGGGGGAAGGATGGTACTGGTCGAAAATAGGAAATACTCAGACTTTGAGTGATACATTTTCCACTTCTTTTCTTTATAATGTTCCGCAAACATCTTCCGTTAAAATTTTCGGATATCCGGTCACGAGAAACACATCGGTGATCAATGAGCACAGTCTTGTTGTAAAAATTAACGGGACAACTATAGCTACAATTTTATCAAATGATTTTAACAAAGTTGATACTGTAATTAATTTTTCAAGTTCCCTGCTGAGCTCTGCTTCTGTCAATACAGTCTCGGTAACTTACGGATATATACCAAACGCCACTTATCCGACCGGTTATATGAATCTGGATTTTATTGAAATTCAGTATCCGAAAATTTTCAAATTCAGAAATGAACAGCTGTCAGCTATTACCGGAGTTGTTGATACAACTTCGAAATTATTCTCTGTCTCAGGTTTTAATTCCGGCAACCCCGTAAACATTTATGATATTGCCAATAACTATAAAATTACAGGTATATCAAATATTCTTGACACTCTTAAATTTACCGGAAAAAGCAGCGGCAATTTTAAGATCATCAATAACAATATTACAAAAAAACCATTCCGAATTAAACAGAAACTTGTTCCGGATCTTACCTCACCATCCAACGGCGCTGATTATCTTGTAATATATAATAAACTGTTTTTATCTCAGGCAGAACAGCTCAGAGCGTACAGGCAGTCTAAAGATTCTTTCAGATCTGTTAAAGCTGAGATTGAAGATATATATGATATTTTTAATTATGGTATTGAAGATCCGATAGCAGTAAGGAATTTTACCATTTATGTTTATAACAACTGGCAGCTTCCTAAATTGGGATATATTTGTCTTATGGGCAGAGGTTCGCTTGATCCAAAAAAAAATCTGTCAACTTCGGCTTACAGTAACAACTATATTCCTGTCTATGGCTATCCGCCTTCCGACGGATATTTTGCAAATGTAAATTCAGGATCGTTTTTTTATTATGATATGATTGCTATCGGTAGGCTCCCGGCTTTTTATCCTTCCGAAGCTCAGTCTATGGTTGATAAAATAATTTCCTATGAGAGTCAACCCGTCGGTAACTGGTGCAAAACATTTACTTATATAACAGGTGGAGGTACAGCTGCCGAACAATCTATTCATCAGTTAAAATCTAATACTGAAATCAGTACCTATATTACTCCTTCGCCGATTTCAGGCGAAGCTCACAAGATATACAGATCGGATATTTCAGGAGCTCAGACATTTAATATTAAAGATTCAATAATTCATGACTTTGACAGAGGAGTCGGTTATGTAAATTTCAGAGGACATGCAGGAAGTCATGACTGGGAAGTAGCGATGACTGATCCCAACACTCTTAATAACGGAACCAGGCTTCCTCTGATACTAAGCTTAACCTGCTTCACCGGCGAAAACTCGAAGTCAGATTACAGGGGATTCGGCGAAAGATTTATGTATTTAAACAACAAAGGCGCGATCGGATTTATCGGGACTACCGGCTGGAGTTACTCTCAGCAGGGAAATGATTTCGGGACATTTATAATTAATTCATTCAGAACTGATTCTACAAGAAGAATGGGTGATCTTACAAAATATGCTAATAAAAGAATGAGCCAAGATTCTATTTCATTTAATGTAAGACACACTGTTAACTGCTATAGTCTGCTTGGAGACCCTGCAGCAAAATTAAAATTTCCTGTCCGTCCTGAATTCTCAATTACAAACTCTGATTATAAAGTATCAAATGAATTCCCTGTGTTTAATGATAATGTTACTATATCAGTTTATCCGAAAAATTTCGGATTGTATGCTGATTCATGTAAAATCAGATTCCAGTTGTTTAAAAATAATTTATTGTATTCTGTAAAAGATACCATCAGAAGAAATTTCGCTCACCTTGATACCATAAATTATTCATTCGTTCCTGATTCTCTTGGTAATTACAGTCTGAATGTTATTCTTGATTACGGAAATTATTTTCCTCTTGAAGACAAAAGCAATAATGTTATTTCTATTAATCTTCCTGTAAAAAACACTTCTTTTGTTGCATTAAGTCCTGTTAATAATTCTTTGATCCACACTGCCAGCGTTGTGTTTTCAGGTCTGAATCCTTTGCTTAAAACTTCATCTAATTCAATTACAGTAATCTTACAGCTTGATACTTCCGCCTCTTTTAATTCTCCGGCGTTAAGAACTTTTGTGAATAAAGGAGTTTCAGGTGTTAAGACTGAATTCCGCTCAGCTGTTCCTGTTAAAATAAATAATCGCATTCATTTCTGGAGAACGAACTGTGTTATCAATAACGACAGCACCGGATGGACTCAAACACAGAACTTTATCTACAGTAATTTATCTCTGAAGAACCCTGATTCCGAAAAAAATCTCACAACAACTAAAATAGACTCCAAGCCAAGTATATCTGTTCTGAAAAATAATTCTGCACAGTATTCTTCTGCAGATTTCAGCAATACTGAATTCAATCAAAACGGAATCGAACTTTATGATTATCCGGCGGAGATGTTTATCAGATCTTACGGCAGCAATGCAGAAGAAGCTTCTTTTTTCAGTGTTGGAAATAACAATATTTATATTGACGGCGGTCTTAATGCCGGGATAAATATGATAAAAGTAAAAAAACTTACAGGAAGCATAGTTGAGTTTAAAAATCTTAAAATGACCTCTTCCGCTTCATCGGATTCCATGGTAACATTCCTGAATACTTTTGACAGCACTCAGTATCTTATGCTTCTGAATGCGGCTTATTCAGGAGGTACTGTGTTAAATGCATCTGCTAAAACGAAACTTAAACAGTTCGGTAGTATTTACTGCGATTCTATACACCTTACAGGATATTTTCATACCTGGAGTTTAATCGGATATCTCGGAGCTAACAGCTCTCAGGCGAATGAAGAATTTGACAGATGCTGCAGTACTGCATTCAACTGTACTGCCTGTGACCACTGGACTGAATCTACCGTGAGCAGGAGCGTAACTTTCAGAAAAACTTCCGGAACTGTTAGTTCAATAGTAGGTCCTGCACAATCATGGCTTAACTTTTCATGGACTCAAACTATTAATCCGTTTAGTTCTCTGTCTTTTGATGTTTATGGAATTGATAAAAATAATCTGCAGACTCTTCTTTTTTCAAATGTTACTACAAGCACAAATACTGATCTGAGCTCTGTTAATGCTTATCTTTATAGTAAACTGAATTTCGTTGCTAAATTATCTGCTGATACTATTTATGGAAAACTTTCACCTGTTCTGAATTCTGTGAAAGTAAACTATTATGTTCCTTCTGAATTAACTTATGATATTAATACTCTTGATATGACTTCTTCATATATACCCGGGGATGAATTTAAATTTAATTATGATTACAAAAATGTCGGGTCTTATGATATTCCCGGTGTAATTACTAATATTTATAAGAAATCTCTTAACAGCTCTAACCTGATTTTGTCAGACACAATGTCGAGCCCCATTGTTGTCAATGATGTTAAAAAGTATATGAACAGATTTATTGTTCCTGATTTCAGAGACAGCATGAAAGTGTATGTGGAATATAAACCCAAAGGTCAGTTCAATGAATCCTATTCGTATAATAATATTATTGAATTCTCCATGAGATCCTCCGGAAGTATGAAAAAAAGTATTACTGATGTAAAAGTTTACAGCGACGGAAAATTACTGTCAGGAAATGAGTATGTTAAATCTAAACCTGAAGTTATGATCACTATCCCCTATTCCGGGTTATCATCAAAAACAGAATTAGCCGACACTTCTAAATTATTCGTAAAATTAAATGATGTGTATATTCCATTTATCAGTAACGGTATTCCAAATCCGGCTTTTGTCAATCATGAAAAGAATAATATGAGATCAGGGAATGAGTTTACAATGCTTTATTATCCGGAACTTCCTGACGGCGTTAACCGGCTTTCTGTAATTTTCACTGATAATTCCGATAATACTGATACAGTCTCTTATGATGTTATTGTAAGCGGTGAACTTGTTTTGAAAGATCTTAATAATTTTCCTAATCCTATGAGGAATGAAACTAACTTTGTCTTTGAGATCGGCGGAGGCGATATATCAGGAAATTTCAAAATAAAAATTTATACTGTCTCAGGCAGACTTATTAAAACTTTAGAAAACCCTGTAAACATTGGATTAAATCAGATTTCATGGGACGGAAAAGATGATGATGGCGAATTGGTTGCTAACGGTACTTATCTTTACAAACTAACTTCAGAAGGTGAATCAAAGCTGGAAACTAAAACTCAGAAATTAGTGATCCTGAGATAGATCAGATAATCAAGATATTGTTTTTATAAAAAAAAGGCGGTGAATATTAATTCATCGCCTTTTTTTATTTAAGATAATATTCTTAATTCAATAAAGCTTCTATTGCTTTAGTTACTTCTTCTGAATCCGGTTTGCTCTTACTCATGAATCTTGATACTATATTTCCGTTTTTGTCAATGATGAATTTTTCAAAATTCCATCCAATGTCTCCGGACGGATCAGAGTTTTCTGTTAATCTTGCATACAACGGACTTTTATCTTTACCAAGTACTTTTAACTTATCAAACAAAGGAAATGTAACATTATATTTTGATTCGCAGAATGTTCTGATCTCGTCATTTGTTCCGGGCTCCTGTCCTCCGAAATCATTGCATGGAAATGCAAGCACTTCAAATCCTTTGTCTTTGTATTGCTGATAAATTTTTTCGAGTCCCTCATATTGAGAAGTATATCCGCAATGCGATGCGACATTTACTATCATCAGTACTTTACCTTTGTAATCAGAAAGATTCTTTTCTTCGCCTTCCATTGTTCTTACTTTTATATCGTAAATATTTTTGCTCAAATCTGTTTTTCCTTTCGTGTTGATTTCTTTTACCTGTGTATCTGTTGATTTTGTTTCTCTGTTTACTTTTGAAGAATCTGCGCATCCTGAATTTATTAAAACGATAAACAGTATTAATACCGGTAAGACAGTAGTTAAGTTTTTCATTAATTTGATTAAATTTTTGTTTGGAAATTACTTGATTCCTAACTCCTTTACTCATTACTTAATTCCCTCAGCTCTCCTTCACTGCTTGCTATGACTACGCAGGCAAGCGAGTCAGCTATTACATTCGGAACTGTCCGGCACATGTCTAAGATTCTGTCTACTCCGATAATAAGGGCAATCCCTTCTTCAGGCACTCCGACGGATTTTAAAACAATAATAAGCATTATTAAACCAACTCCGGGTACAGGCGCAGTTCCTACTGCTGCCAAAGCTGCTGTAAGAACAATTGTGAGCTGCTGTGTCAGGTTCAGATCGAAACCGTAAACCTGTGCGATGAACATTGCCGCAACTGCCTGATACAATGCCGTTCCGTCCATGTTTACTGTAGTTCCGAGCGGAAGTACAAAACTCGCTATTCTGTTCGGTACCCCAAGCTTCTTTTCGCAGATATCCATTGTAACAGGTAATGTAGCTGCAGATGAACTCGTGGAAAATGCCACTGCAATAACCTGCCTCTGCAGTTTGAAAAATTTATATACAGGGACCTTAGTAAATATTTTCAGAAGTATCGGATACTCTACAAAAGTTAATACAGCTAATCCGGCTATTACTGTAACTGAATACAATAGAAGTGTCTGAAGTATGCTGAATCCGAATTCAGCAACAGTCGCGGAGATCAGAGTAAATACAGCATAAGGAGCTATGTACATGATTTTTTCTACAAGCATAATCATGGCATTTCCAAGTCCTTCAAAAAAATCAATCACTGTCTTTGACTTTTCTGTTTTTATCTGTGATAAAAATATTCCTGTTAATATTGCAAAGAATACGATCTGAAGAAAATCTCCGTCAGCAATAGCTTTGAATGGATTTTTCGGAACTATGTTTACAAGAAAGTCCACTATGTTCATAGATACATTCTGATCAATCCTGCTCTGTGCATCTTCCTGAAAAGTTTCCATCAGCCGCTGCTTGCTCTCTTCCGGCATGAATTTCCCCGGCTGTATTACATTTGCAAAAAACAATCCTATTGATATTGCGATCACTGCCGTCAATGCATAAAACCCGATCGTCTTCCCGCCGATCTTTGCAATGTGTTTCAGATCTGAAAGCGATGCAGCTCCGGCTATCAGCGAAGCCAGAACTAACGGCACAGCTATCATTGTCAGCAGTCTTATGAATATATCTCCAATAGGTTTCAGCAAAACTCCTATCGTCTTTACTTTGCTGACCTCTTTTACTTTTTCAATTATCTGTTCCTGACCTGAAGGGTATTTGATTTTAATTACAATGTCTTCGGCAGCTTTCTTAATTCTTAACGAACTAAAATATTTTATTATGCTAAGCTGATCCTTTGATTCGTATGTCTTTAATACGGAATCTTTTTTTGTGAATGCTATGCTGCTCCAATCCTGAACTATTGTCTCTCCTGAGTTTGCATTTATACTGAGTTTATTCTGATCAATGTGAAATATCGAACCGAACACTGCCCCGAGTATAAGCGCTATGACAATCTGTGTATGTAATTTTATTTTCATAATTTATTGTTTAGGTCCGAAATATATTTTGCTCTGAATTTTTGCGCTGCAAATAAAACTATCGAACCGGCAACACTTACTGCCATAATAACCGGCCATAGATCCTGTCTTACAAAATCTAATTCATAAAACTTTTTTATTATGTTCAGTATCCATGGATTAAAACTCGACGCAGACAGAAAAATGTAAATTAGCATAATTATGAATCCGTATAAAATGTATATAAGTCTGTTCTCCTGTGTTTCCTTTTTTGTCAGAACGATAGAAAAATAATTCGCAATATTAGTGATCACCATAATTGTCAGCATTACCATCTGTATGTCCTTCTCGCTTACTTCATGATATTTCTGTACTATGTAAATTCCTGTATAACCTGAAGCTACAATTATCAGCGCGGATAAGATGACAAATGAGATCAGGTCTTTCATGAAATTCAATGTCTTGTCTGTGTTCATGTTCTTAAGTGATATTATGAATGCAGGCAGACCAATTCCGAATATGTTTATCAGAGACACTCTTCTCGGTGTAAGCGGAAAGTCCAGCAGAAAAAACAGAGACATCAGTGTAATGAAAATAATGAAGAAGTTTTTTGTGACAAATAATTTACCTATGGAGTTGACCGTATTCACGATTTTATTCCCTTCGTCAAATATCTGCGGAAGCAGTGAAAACTTATTCTTCAGCAGTACAATATCCGCAACTTCCTTCGTTATGCTGCTTCCTTCTTCCATCGCAATGCCCATATCCGATTCCTTTATCGCCGGGAGATCATTTACACCGTCACCTATCATTGCAGTATAGATCTTTTCTTTCTTTAGTGTCTTAATAATTCTCAGTTTATGCTCCGGCTTTAGTCTGGCAAATATTATTTTATCCATTACCGTTTTGTATATATTATCATCACTTACTTTCTCCAGCTCATCGCCGGATATCAGTTCGTCATCTTTGATCTTCCAGCCGATCTCATTAGCCACTTCCTGTACAGACTTTGATGAATCGCCCGATAGTATTTTAATCTTTATTCCGTTGTCATTGAATAATTTTATTGCGTCAAATACATCCTCTCTTATTGAATCCTTTATGGAGATTATGCAGTATGGTTCTATTTCAATTTTATCTGGTGAATCCTTTATGTCATTTATTGATCCGGATGTTTTTACTTTTCCGAATAATATGTTCCTGTATATGCTTAATTTGTTATCATTAAATATTTTTTCGTAATCACTTTTTCTTTCTTCATCTAAACTGTTTATCAGTATGTCATATCCGCCTATTATAAAAACGAACTTCTCTTCTCCCCTGACTGCCTCTATCATGCTCATTTTTCTTTCTGAACTGAATGGAAACTCATCTGTAAACTTATATGAATCATCACCTTCATATATGCAAAGCGCATTGATTGTTGCGTTTTTATCGCTGGTGAGTTTGGCGTAAGTACCTATAAGCTTTTTAATTTCATCTTCGGGCAAGCCGTTTTCTGCAATGCTGATCTTATGCACAGTCAGCTTATTCTGCGTAAGCGTTCCTGTCTTATCAGTGCAGACGATCCTTACATTTGAAAATGATTCTATTGCATTCAGTCTTTGTACTATTGCGCCTAGCTTGCTGATCCTGAATACACCTATCGCATAAGTTACAGTAGCCATAAGCACAAGCCCTTGCGGAACAAGAGAAATCAGAATGGTAGAGATTTTCCTTATGAAATCTATATCATAATTCCCTCTGTTTAAAATCACTTCCAGAAGTACAAGCACTACCGCAACGCCAAATAGTGTTTTAACTATTAAATCAATTCTTTTCTGTAAAGGAGTCTTATCAAATTTATATTTTTTTGCTGTCTTGGTTATCTCTGCAGCAAAACTGTGGTCTCCTATTTTCTCAGCTTTATAAAATCCGTTTCCGGATAAGCAAAAACTTCCTGATAAGACTTCATCTTTTTCTTTTTTTTGAATTGGATTCGATTCGCCCGTCAGCAGTGATTCGTCTATTTCAAGATGATTCGAGTACATTACGCATCCGTCAACTACTACCTGATCGCCTCTCTGAATTTTAATAATATCATCCTTTACGATTTGCTCCGGCTCTATCGGCTTTTCTTCACCGTCCCTTATGACAATAACTTCCTTTTTCAAAAGAAGATTTACTTTATCAAGCGCATGTTTAGCTTTGATCTCCTGATAAATAGCAAGAAAAGTATTGAGCAAAGCAATAGTAAGAATACCGATGCTGTCTAAAAGTAATCTTTTATCTGTAGTACTGAAATAAAAGTAAAGCAGGAAAATGATTATTGCGAGGATTACCAGATTGAATACTGAGAAAATATTTTCGATGAATATCTCACGAATAGTTTTAGTCTTCGGCTTTGATGCCTTATTTTGCAGACCGGCTGCTATTCTTTCACTAACCTCTTTGAAGCTTAAACCCTGAATATCCAATATTCTTTTAAAATTAATTTTAGTCGTGTAAATTATTAAAATTTCAGCTGAAAGAATATGTTTTAATTTCGGCTATCAGCCCTTTTCAAAAGTCTTTTCAATACTTATTTTTATTGCCGTTGGTTTTAACCAACAGATAAATTGGAGCAACCTTATTGTCATTGCCGTTGGTTTTAACCAACGGATAAATAGGAGCAATCTTATTTTTATTGCCGTTGGTTTTAACCAACGGATAAATAGGAGAAATTTAATTTTCATTGCCGTTGGTTTTAACCAACGGATAAATAAGACCAATACTAATTTTCTTTGCCGTTGGTTTTAACCAGCGGATAAATAGGAGCAATCTAACTTTCATTGCCGTTGGTTTTAACCAACGGCTCAAATCAATACATATTTTTTTCATTGCCGTTGGTTTTAAACAACGGATCAATTGGCTCAATGTGGATGTGATTCACATGAATTATTTTATTTAATATTGTATAGATTAAAAAATCTTTATTAAATATTTTCAGTTTATTTGAAAATATGATTAATGCTTTTGTAAAATCATTTAATAGATCTTTCACCCTCAACACCAACATCTTCCGTTTCATCGGCTGTAATATGTATGAACTCGCGAATGTTGATTCCGCTACATCCGAAGCTATGCTCAAAGATGCAGTAAGCGAAGGTTTTAGCGTTTTAAGATTCTGGGCATTCGAACCGCTTGAAAAAAATAAGCTGAAAGAGATTTGTGATATTTCAAAAGAACTGAATTTAAAAGTCATACCCGTCCTCGCTGACACCTGGGGTTATCTTCAGAATTATAAAATAGATGATGAATGGTACAGGACAGGTTATAAAAAGAATTATTTGAATTATGTAAAAGATATTACAACAGCTTTCAAAGACAGAGACGAGATCATTTTATGGGAATTGATAAATGAACCCGTCAATAATTCATTTTCGGAAATGTATAATTTCGCTGAAGATGCTTCTAAGACAATCAAAGAATCTGATCCCAATCATTTAATTTCCATCGGTACAATAGGCGGCATAGGCGACAAATTCGGTGATCAGTTTTCAAGGTTTAATGTTGCAAACTTTGAAAAACTTTATTCCATCAAAACTCTTGATGCAATTTCAATTCACGATTATAGTTTTAATTCTACTATACTTGAACGGCTTGATATTTTGTACCGCTTAAAAGGCAAAGCAAATTTCGCTGACAATTTCCGGAAGATAGATTCGATGATCAATTCAGTTCCGCAGTCTGTTGATAAATTCACTTTGGATAAATTCAAACGAACTTACGACTTCCCTCTTTCATTGAGATATATATGGAACAGTTATAATAAGAAGAATATTCAGATCGCAAAGAAACTTAATAAACCAATTTATATAGGTGAAGTCGGCTTTAAAAAAAGCATGAAAGAATACAGAAAGTTAATTCTCGAACAGGAGTTAAAGAGATATTTCAATGAAGGCATAGCAGGAGTGTTGCTCTGGTCTTTCGAGTCGCAGGGAAAATCTGTTGATGGGCACGACTATGGATTTGGAGTTGATGATGGATTCGGGGAAGTTGTGAAGAAATTAAAAATAAATAAATGAAAATATTTACAAATATTTTTTATACTTATCTCGTACAATTTCATCGTCAATTAAATTATTTTCATCTTCTCATTTCTCCGCACACTCCACACACTCCACACACTCCACACACTCCACACACTCCACACACTCCACACACTCCACACACTCCACACACTCCACACACTCTACACACTACCCCTTGCATGCTTTAACAAACTCCCTGAACAACGGATGCGGCGTCACCACTCTCGACTTAAACTCCGGATGGAACTGACACGCAATGAAAAACGGATGCATGCTCTTTGGTAATTCAATCATCTCAACCAATGTTTCGTCAGGTGACAATCCTGTAAACTTCATTCCTTTTTCTGATAACACTTTTCTGAAATTATTATTCACTTCGTATCTGTGCCTGTGTCTCTCATTGACAAATTCTTTTTTGTAACACTGATATGCCAGAGAATTCTTTTCAATTATGCACGGATAAGCTCCCAAGCCGCATTGATCCGCCTTTGATCTTTACTGACTTCTGATATTCCATTATGTCAATTACATTGTATTTAGTCTCTTTAAACTCAGTTGAATTCGCATTTTTAAGACTACACACATTTCTAGCGAACTCTATCACTGCGCACTGAAGTCCCAGACATATTCCAAAAAACGGAATTTTGTTTTCTCTGATGTATTTAATAGTTTGAATCTTTCCTTCAATTCCTCTGTCTCCAAATCCCGGACAAACCAGTAAACCTTTAATATCTTTCAACACTGCTTCAGCTTTGCTTTTTCCTTTTTCAATAACTTCGGAATCTATCCATTTTAATTTAACTTTTACATTGTTATCTGCTCCTGCATGAATGAATGACTCAACAATGCTTTTATATGCATCAGGTACAATGTTGTATTTACCGCAGATGCCGATAGTTACAACTTCAGATTCAGTCTTTATTTTATTTACAACTTTTGTCCAGCTTTTTAAATTTGGCTTTACTGACTTAATGTTTAATTTCTTTAATACAATTTCATCAAATCTTTCTGCTCTTAAATTCAAAGGCACTTCATAAATTGATTCCGCATCCAATGCCTGTATTACTGACTCAGTTTCAATATTACAAAAGAGACCAATCTTTGCTTTTAACTCTTTTGATAATTTATGCTCGCTTCTGCATAATAAAATATCCGGCTGGATTCCTATTTCAAGCATTGTTTTTACTGAATGCTGTGTCGGCTTAGTTTTTAATTCTCCGGCAGATTTTATATAAGGAACTAATGTTAAATGAATGTTCAAAGAATTATGCTTTCCGACATCAAACATTAACTGCCTCATCGCTTCAAGAAATGGCAGAGATTCTATATCACCGGCTGTTCCGCCGATCTCTGAAATGATGACATCATACTTATTCTGATTTTCCAATAAACGAATTCTTCTTTTGATCTCATCTGTGATATGAGGAATGACCTGAACTGTCGCACCGAGATAATCACCTCTTCTTTCTTTTGTAATTACTTCATTATAAATCTGACCGGTTGTCATGTTGTTCGCCTTGGACATATTCTCATCAAGAAATCTCTCGTAATGCCCGAGATCAAGATCCGTTTCAGCTCCGTCATCTGTTACAAATACTTCACCGTGCTGAGTAGGAGACATTGTGCCCGGATCAATATTAATGTATGGATCAAGCTTTTGTATCGTAACTTTCAATCCCCTGGACTTCAGTAATAATCCGAGTGATGCGGCTGCTATCCCTTTTCCAAGCGATGAAACTACTCCGCCTGTAAGAAATATGTATTTTGTGTTTTTCAATTTGTAATAATTTAAATTTCTTTTGCATACAATTTTGTATTAAAATATATCTCTCCTTTTTTGTGACTCTTCTTCAGAAATCCTTCATACTCATATCCGTTTTTTATCAATAATTTTTCTGACCTGATGTTTCCTTCAAATACATGAGCCGTGATTCTTACAAGTGTTAATTCATTTATCGCGTAATTTGTAATCTCTTTTAATGCTTCTGACATATATCCTTTTCCCCAATGCTTTTCCCCGAGCCAGTAACCTACTTCAGCCGAATGCTCTGATTTTATATGAAGACCTATGCCGCCAATTAACGAACCTTCTGTTTCTATCGCAAATGCAAAATCTTTTTTTACTTCAGGATTTTCTTTGCATTTGTTTATCCAGAACTCCGCATCCTGAAATGTATATGGAAAAGGAATCTGCAGAAGCCATTTGCTGATGTTCTCATTGTTAAGCAGTTGGCATAATGCTGGTATATGCTTCTCTGAAAATTGATTTAATTCAACTTTCAATTTTACCTGTCCTTATCAAAGCAATAATGTTTTTCAGATCATCAGGCGTATCCACAGCCGGAGATTCTTTTTTTGTAATCACTACTTTTATTTTCTCACCGCTTTCTAAAATTCTTAACTGTTCCAGATTTTCAGCTTTTTCAAGACTGCTTTTCTTAAGCTTTACAAACTCTTCAAGATATTTTTTTCTGTAAACATAAAGCCCGATGTGTTTGTAATATGCATTTTTCTTTAAGTCAAACTTCTGCTCCGGATTGTTCTTCATGTCATAAGGAATGAAATTTCTTGAGAAGTACAACGCATTGTTATTTTTATCAATAACTAATTTTACTTTGTTATGATCCTGTAGTTCAGTAAAATTTTTAATTCTGATTGCAAGTGTAGAAACATTTATTTTTTTATCTGAGATTAGTGGCTCTATTGCTTTGTCAATGTTTAGCGGATCAATGAAAGGTTCGTCTCCCTGAATGTTTACAACTATATCAGCTTGAATATTTTTTGCAACTTCGTAAATTCTGTCTGTTCCGGACTGATGTTTTACTGAAGTCATTTTTACTTCGCCGCCGAAACTTTTCACACATTCGAAAATTTTTTTATCATCTGTCGCAACTATAACTCTGTCAATAAATTCGGATTTCTGAGCCTGCCTGTAAACTCTTTCTATCATTGTCTTGCCTTTAATCAACATTAAAGGTTTTCCCGGAAATCTTGTCGAAGCATATCTTGCGGGAATGACGCCTGTAATTTTCATTTGAAATTATTTATCCAAAACTTTCGGAACTTTGAAAAATTTTCCGGTCTTCGACGGAGCATTTCTGAGAGCTTCTTCATTCGTAAGCCAGATTTCAATTTCGTCTTTTCTTAATACATTTTCGGTTTCATTAATATTCTCGAGGGGTTCTATATTATCGAGATTCAGTTCGTTCAACTGATCAATATATTCCAGAATTTTATTAAGCTCACTCTGCAGCTTTACTTTTTCATTCTCTTTAAATTTCAACTTTGCAAGCTGAGCTATCTTATCTACATCTTTTATTGTTACCGACATTGTCTTATGTTTTTATGTTAATCCTTATAAAGAATTTTTTACAATTATATTTCTTATTTCTTCAAGGAAGTTTTTATCCTTTCTGTAATCCATCGGCTGATTAAAAACGACTTTTACAGTTCCTGATTTGATTTCAAATTTATTCCTGGGAAGTATTTTATCTGATCCTGTTATTGTCACAGGCACAAGACTCACTTTTGCCTCATCCGCAAGTACAAACATCCCTCTTTTAAATTCGCCCGGCTTCCCATCCTCACTCCTTGTACCTTCCGGAAATATCACAACAGAAATTCCCTTCTCTATTTTCTTTGCTGCAGTCTTTAAAGATTTCATCGCCTCTCTCACATTATCCCTGTTGATTGGTATATATCCGCCAAGATACATCCCCCAGCCCAGGACAGGGATTTTGGTCAGTGTGTCTTTGTAAATAAATCTTACATTGTTTGGTATCGCTTTCATTAATATGGGTATGTCAAAATAACTGGCATGATTTGAAATGAAAATATAATTCTCATTCTTGTCAAGTAATTCTTTCCCTTCCGCTATGACTTTTACTCCGGCAATGAATAATATCACCCCTCCGAATATTTTCGAAAGGTAATGTGTGACTTTTCCTTTTCTGTCAAATGGAGATACTAATATCGTTAGTATGGCTATGATTACACAGTGAATGGATATGAAAAATGCTTTGATGTATGTTATCACGGAATAGAAAATAATTAATCAATGTATTTATTGAAAGTTAAATTTTAATTTATATCAGTTTTAAGTATTTTTCAAAAATCAGTTTATGAAAAAGAATTTCAGAAAAGGTAATTTTGTCATAAGTACCGACAAATCCAAACTTGATTTCAAAGTAATCCATGGTTTTCTCAGCAGCTCTTACTGGGCAAATAAACGGCAGCCTGAAGTTACTAAACGCTCAATTAAAAATTCTTTCTGCTTCGGTATTTATAAAAATAAATCTCAGATAGGATTTGCAAGGGTAATTACGGATTATGCTACATTTGCATATCTTGCCGATGTCTTTGTTATCGAAGAATACCGGGGCAGAGGATTATCGAAATGGCTGATGGAGGTTATTATGAACTGCAAAGAGCTTCATGATTTGAGAAGATGGTTTCTTGCAACAAAAGATGCTCACGGATTATATGAAAAATTTGGTTTTACTTCTTTAAAAGAACCTGAGAAGATAATGGAAATGTTCAGAAAAGATCTCTGATTTATTTTATTAAATACTGTTTGTTTAGACTCAGCATGCCATTAATGCCGAAAATGATGTGTGCATTTCACTTCTGAATTCCATATCAAAAGAATTGTTCAAATTTCTCATCCTTATGTTTTAAATAATAATGAAAATTATTACATTACATCAAATTAAAATTAATTAATCATGAATAAACTTTATTATTCTATTGTTCTGTGTTTCTTTTTATTGCTTACCGGATGTTCAGGTGATGAAGTTGTAACACCGCCGGTGACAGGAGAAGTATTGCTTGCAGAAGTTTCCGGGGATTCGATCGGAGTAGCATCGGGCTTAGCAAACCGTTCAAATAGTATAACCGGAAGTTCTCTTAATTTTACTGACAGAGACAGCGCAAGATTTACTTTTTATTATTCCGGAGAAAACAATAACGCATTAATTCCTTTTTTCATCAATACTACTGACGGAGTAATTATTTATTACTTCGATAATCTTAATCCTTCAACAACAGAACAGTTTAAAGATATTACAATTGCATCTCCGGGAATTAATGCTTTTTGTCAATATCAGATTACTACGAGCAGTTCACCCGGCTTTTCGTTTTTCAAATTCAGAGATCTTAAAATATATAAGAAGTAATTTTTAAACCTTAGGAAAACCATTCTGTGAATGTCTCATAAAGAAGAAATGCATTCAGCCCGATAATTATCGTACTGACTATCCATGCGGTAATTTTTATCCATAACTTGTTCGTGAATTTTCCCATTTTTTTCTTTTCGCTGGTAAACATTACAAGCGGCACTACAGCAAAGCTTAGTTGCAGTGATAAAATTACCTGGCTGAGTATCAGCAGACTTGTAACTCCTTTTTCACCGTAATAAAGTGTAACTAAGAAAGCGGGTATTACTGCAATAAGTCTTGTGATTAGTCTTCGCATCCAGGGATTCAGTCTTATGTTTAAAAAACCTTCCATCACTATCTGTCCTGCAAGAGTTCCGGTCAGAGTTGAATTTTGTCCTGAAGCTAACAGAGCTACAGCAAATACTATGCTGGCAAATGAAGCTCCGAGCAGAGGCGTTAATAATTTATATGCATCTGTAATGTCTGCAATATCCTGATATCCTGTTGTATGAAATGTTGCTGCAGCAACTATCAGTATTGCTGCATTTATAAAAAAAGCAAGAAGCAAAGCTACTGTCGAATCTATTGTTGCGAATTTAATTGCTTCTGATTTTCCTTTTTCTGTTTTGTCGAAATTTCTTGTCTGAACAATGCTTGAATGAAGATAAAGATTATGAGGCATTACAGTCGCTCCGAGTATTCCAATCGCTATGTAAAGCATTTCCGGATTGAAAATTATCTGCGGCGTAGGAATTAGTCCGCTCAAAACCGGAACTAACTCCGGATTCGATACTGCTATTTCATATACGAAGCATGAAAGAATTATAAATATCAAACCGGCAACTATGCTTTCAATATAACGGAATCCTTTGTATTGAAAAAATAATATGATCAGTACATCCAGAACTGTAATCACAACTCCGGCAATTATTGGAATTCCAAACAGAAGATTTAAAGCTATTGCCGAACCGATCACTTCCGCAAGATCACATGCTGCAATTGCAATTTCACATAATATCCATAAAATAAAAGAAACGGGCTTTGAGTAATGATCTTTACACGCCTGAGCAAGATCCCTGCCGGTAACAATACCTAACTTTAAAGATAAATGCTGCAAAAATATTGCAAAAATATTTGAAATGAATATAACAGAGATCAGTGCATATCCAAACTTCGCTCCACCTGCAATATCCGTAGCCCAGTTACCCGGATCCATATATCCTACAGCTACCATCAGACCAGGTCCTGCAAATGCGAAAAGCTTCTGCCAGAATGATCCCCCTGTCGGAATTTTAATACTTCCGAATACTTCCGGCAGTGAATTTGCAGTTATTGCCCTGCGCCATCCGGTATTGAGAAGATTTGTTTTTTCACTGATAAATTTTTCTTCCATTAAACCCTGTAATTAAATTAACAGATTTTTATTCTAAATTTTTTTACTTACGTATATATTCTTTGATAATTTTTCGCTTAAAAATAAATTTCTGGAACGGAAATGTATCTGCAGAGAATTGTCAAAGTTTATCTTGTCAATGATCTCTATCTCATCATTCAGTTTTAAACCGACTTTTGAAAGATAGATCAATACTTCCGAACTTTCATCTGATACCTGCTTAATCAGAGCTTTTTCGTTAATGTTGATTTCAGATAATGGTACAAGTTTTTCCTTATATATCTTTCCGTGTTTATCAGGGATTGGATGTCCGTGAGGATCGTACTTTGGAAAATTCAGAAAAGTTTCTAGTTTTATGATTAGCTCATCCGATGAAGAGTGCTCAAGGTTCTCCGCTTCATTATGAACTTTGTCCCAGGGATATTTTAAATATTCTGTCAGAAATACTTCCCATATCCTGTGCTTTCTGACAAGGTTTATTGCAACTGTTTCTCCTTTTAGTGTAAGTTTGAAACCTTTGTAAGGAATATTTTCTATGTGTCCTGTCTTTGACAGCTTTGAAATCATTTCGCTTACTGCAGCAGGTGAAATGCATAGCTTCTCTGCTAATGCAGTATTTGTGACCTTTCCCGTTAAACTCTGGATTGAATATATATTCTTCAGATAGTCTTCCAGACTTTTATTCATTTTTAAGCTTAGTTTAAGTTTAATTTAGGCATACTTAAAAATAATTTCAACCCAAATTTAATTCTTTCTCTATTTTATTTCCGGATTGTTTTGCAGATTTATTAAAATCGTCAGAAGATAAGATTAATAGTTACATTTAATTGTATTAACCTAATAATTAAATTACTTTATTTAATTTTAAAAATTCTGAAACAATTTGATTCATATTTCAGTTAGACTTATAAAATGTAAAATATGAGAATGGTTTTATTTATTACTGTAATTTTTCTAATACTCTTCGGTCTTCAATTTTTGGTTTACTCTACTTTTAGAAATTTCATTCAAACAAAAAATTTAAATAATAAACTCAGGATCGCATTAACTGTTTATCCTTTTATTATTTTTAATCTGCCTTTTTTATACTTTATTATTAACCGCATATTTTCAGCCGATACTCCGGAATGGGTAAGCAGATTTCTGTTTCCTCCGTTTTATATTTTTCAGAGCGCAACCGTTTTTATTGGACTTTATCTGTTAATAGGCAAGATTATTAAATCGCCATTTTCTCTGTCAATTTGGATTTTAAATAAATTCAGTGTTACTAAGGAATCACTTAAAAAGTTTTTCGGCAGCGAACCTGTGAAAAAGATAGACTCCTCACGCAGAGCTTTTATCCGGACATCAGCAACTTTCGTTTCCGGTTATGCCTTTGCAGGCGCTACTCTCGGAGTCCTTGACAAAAATGATTATGAAATTGAAAATGTTGAAATAAAAATTAAAGACCTTCCGCATGAATTAAGGGGAACTACATTAACTTTGATAAGCGATATTCATTCAGGTCCTTACATGGATATTAATTTGATGAGAGAATATACAGATGTCATAAATGATCTTAAATCAGATATTATCGTAATCCCCGGGGATTTAACAAACTCTAATAAGCTGGAAGTTCACCCTCTCGCAAACGCATTTAGAAATCTTAATGCGTCAAAAGGGATTTTCGGTTCATTGGGCAATCACGACTATTTTTCAGATGCTGAATATATTGCCAGTGTTGTTTCAAATGAAACACCGGTTAAATTGCTTAGAAATAATTCGGAATTTATTAATATAAATGGAAAGGATTTAATCATAATCGGCTGCGAAGATACACGGCAAAGTAACTCTTCATCTGACCCTGTATTAATGAAATATTTTAATAATACATTTAATGAAGCTGAAATAAAAGCAAAAGAAAAAAATTTAGATTTTAATAATCTTCCTAAACTTGTTTTATTTCATAAGCCGTATTTTTTTGAAGAGATGAATAAAAGAAATCCCGATCTTATTCTTAGCGGACATACCCATGGTGGTCAGGTTGTCCTTGCCAAATTTGGAAATATAAATCTGTCCTTTGCAGGCGCTGTAAGCAAATATATCAGCGGATTATATGAATTCGGGAATTCAAGTATGTATGTGTCCAGAGGAATCGGCAGTGTCGGATTACCGATCAGATTCAACTGTAAGCCCGAAATTACAAAGATTACTCTTATCTGAATACTCTTTCATTATTACAATATTAAATACCGGCTTATCAACTCAGGGCGTAAATTTGACAACATTGTTACTTACAGGTTTCTGTGTCATGATATAATCATAAATTGCCCCCAGATCATCTTCTGATGCCTGTCCTAAAAATGTCCAGGGCATTACTGTATTAAACTCTCCGTCTTTTACCGGAATATTCTGACCTTCAGGCATTGTATAACTTTTAAACTTTTTAATAAACTGTTCCTTTGTCCAGCCTCCTATTCCTGTTTCTTTGTCAGGCGAAATGTTAGCACTCCTTATTGTGCCTCCTTTCGGACCGGGATATTCGACTCCTCCTCCAAGAAACTTATCTTTTATAAATTCACCTTTTTCCATCGGACTATGACAGGCAATACAGGCACCGGCATAATATTCGCCCAAAGCTATTTTATTATCTGCAGAAGGAAGGTTTTTAAATTGCGGTTCTGAGGGCAATGTTCTGAAAATTAAATTAACAGGAAAATTCAATTTATGATCTTCTATTTTATTGTTAACCGGAGGCAGAGTTCTTATATATGCAATAATTGATTTGACATCATTTTCGTCCATGTTTCTGTAATACATATATGGCATCATAGGACCAAGCGGTTCTCCGTTTTTATCTACACCCATCGTAATCGCTCTGAATATTTCACCGTCAGTCCAGTTGCCTAACCCGGTCTCCTTATCTGAAGTTATATTTTTTGCAGGAATATATCCCGCCCCTTCTCCAAAATCTTCTCCTCCCATACCTTCAGTGCCAGTAATTAATGGTCCCGCATATTTACTGAAATCTCTTTTCGAATGGCAATCTATGCAGGCTGCAAAACCTGTAGCAAGATATTTCCCTCTTTCTATCATCTCAGGAGTGGATGTAATCTTTATATCAGGCGCAGGCGGGACTTTAGGATATTGTGTCATTATATATGTATAACCTACAAAAAATAAAAGAAGAATTATTGCAAAAATAATTCCGGAAATTTTTAGGAATTTTTTCATTGAGATGTTTTTTAATTTTTGAAATGTTTTTATTAAAAAAAAATTTATAAAAATTTATTCCGATTTAATTGTTTTTTAAAAAAGGAAAATCCTTTAGCGTCAATTATACTTCATTTTTTATAATTCTGTCTTTAAGATTAGTGATTACTGTTTCTAATATAATAAATATATTTATTTATTTCATTGAAATTTTTAAATAAACATAAGACAATTTATTACTTTCTTATTTTCAAAAGTGAAACTATCTTTAAACAGATCAACTTTATAATTTCACCATTATGAATAAAATTCTTTTAGCTACCAATAACAAAAATAAAATATCTGAGATAAATTCTATTCTGAAAGATATTCCCGGTTTACAGATTCTTTCCGTTCATTACTTTGGCATTGCACCTGAGATTGTTGAAGATAAGAATACAATTGAAGAAAATGCATATAAAAAAGCCCAGAGTATTTATAATATTTTCAGAATACCGGCTGTATCAGATGATACGGGACTTTTTGTTGATGCTCTTAAGGGTGAACCGGGTGTTCATTCTGCCAGATATGCAGGAGTATCAGCATCTTATTCAGATAATTGCAGTAAGCTTCTTATGAATTTAAATGACATTCCTCCTGAAAACAGAACTGCACGGTTTGAGACAGTGATATGTTTTTATCCTGATAATAAATTATTCAGAGGAATATGTAAGGGTAAGATAATAAATGAACCACGAGGAAAGAATGGTTTCGGTTATGATCCGGTATTCGTACCTGAAGGATATGAAAAAACATTTGCGGAATTATCAGACACTGAAAAAAATAAAATTTCTCACAGGTCTAAAGCACTACAGGAATTCAGGAATTATCTGTTAAGCTGCTAATTTATTTTTAATATTACTTAGTGCCCCGCAGAGGATTCGAACCTCTAAGAGGTGATTCGTAGTCACCCAGTTTATCCATTAGCTTAGCGGGACTGATTAGCTGTAAGTTAAATTTTAAAGGTTAAAATTTAAAGGTCAATAAATGATTATAAATGAGTCTCATATAAAAATTGAAAAAAATGCAAGATATTATTCGAATGAGCCAAAGAGCCGTGAAGTAAAAAATATTTGTTTTGTAATTCATGGATATGGTCAGCTTGCTTCTGATTTTATTAAAGAATTCGATTTTCTGGATGATGGAAATACTTTGATAATTGCACCGGAAGGTTTATCTAAGTTTTATTCTAAGAACAATGCAGGTGCTTCCTGGATGACCAGAGAAGACAGATTAATCGAAATAAATGATTATGTTAATTTTCTGGAAAAAGTTACGGATGAAATAAAAAGCACTTATAATATTTCAGAATCCAAAAAGTATCTACTTGGATTTTCACAGGGAGTTCATACGGCAGTAAGATTTTTCCTTAATTCTAAAACACGGTTTAATCATTTGATACTTTGCTCTTCTGATTTTCCTGCTGATATTAATTTTGATTTATTAAACACTAAATTAAAATCCGCTGCGATGCATTTCCTGTGCGGTATAAATGACAGAATTATCAGCGCTAAAAGATTTTCAGAAAGTACTGATCTTCTGAAAAAAAATAATATTGAATTTAATGATGTGAAATTTGAAGGAGGTCATGAAATAGATTCTGTTTCAATCAACAATATTTTATTAAAATAATACCCGCAGATGAAAAATAATCTGCGGGTATTATTAAACTTTATTTCTTTTGGTTTACTGTCCTAAATAAGCTTTCAGAGCTTTGCTTCTGGATGCCTGTCTTAATCTTCTGATTGCCTTTTCCTTGATCTGTCTTACTCTTTCACGTGTCAGTTTATATTTATCACCTATCTCTTCAAGTGTCAGCGGATTTTCTTTTTCCAGTCCGTAATATAACTTCACTACTTCCTTTTCTCTTTGTGATAATGTATCAAGAGCTCTCTCAATTTCAATCCTGAGCGAGTCTTTCAGCAACTGCATGTCAGGCATTTTCATCTGTTTGTCCGGCATAATGTCAATAAGCTTGGTATCCTCACCGTGGATACTCGGTGCATCCATTGAAACATGACCGCCGGAATTCTTCAGAGTTTCCTGTACTTCGTAAACACTCATGTCTAACTTTTCTGCGATTTCCAGAACATTCGGAATTCTCTCGTTCTTCTGCTCAAGCTCGCTCATTGTCTTTGCGATCTTGCTCTTCTGCTGTACTATATTTAAAGGTAATCTGACAACTCTCGACTGCTCTGCCAATGCCTGTAAAATTGATTGTCTGATCCACCATACTGCATAGGAAATAAATTTAAATCCTCTCGTCTCGTCAAATTTCTTTGCAGCTTTTATGAGTCCAAGATTTCCTTCATTAATCAGATCATTCAGAGACAATCCCTGATTCTGATATTGCTTGGCAACACTGACAACAAATCTTAAATTAGCTTTGACAAGAAGATCCAGAGCTTTCTTATCACCCTTTTTAATTCTTTTAGCGCAATCAATTTCCTGTACTACAGTCAGCGGAGTTGTTTTACTGATCTCCTTAAGATAAATGTCAGTGGATTGATTTTCTCTGGATGTGTACTGTTTTCCTAATTTCATTTTATAAAATTTTAGCTTTTTTAAAAATAATTTCAGATGAATTATTTTTCTCTATTAATTCTTTGCTAATCAATTTCACACCATATATCCTGAATAATTCTATATATCTGTTTGTATTTAACGTAAACAGCGGCAGTCTGGTTTCTTTGCAAATTGCAGTGACAACAGCATCTCTAAAAGAATTGATAAGTTTAGCAGAATTAATTGTCCTTGATACTTCAGCAATTGACAAAGAGTATTTATAAGGAATTCCGAGTACCCCTGTTCCGTAAAAAGAATGCTTTGCCTTTTCAAGCTGAATTTCATTTGTGCAGCCGTAAAAAATTTCAGATGCATTTATTACTGAACTGTAACAATTAAATAGCGTCAGGCTTTTTAAGAGAAGTGATCCTTCTTTCTTTTTACTTTTGCAAAGATGGTCTAAATAAATATCAGTATCAAGAAATATTTCAAACCTGCTTTTCATTTGCCTGATATTTTATCTGATACTTTTTCAAAGAACGATTTACTCTTGATAGAACCTTCAGAATTGACTAAAAGCCCGATAATATTTTTATCGAGCTTTAGTTTTTCTTTTAAAATCTTATGTAAATCTTTTTTTGATATTTCGCGGCTGTCAGGGACTGTCAAACATTTTTCGGGCATGTGAGGACTTATTTAAAGTCAGTAAGAAAATACAGAATAGAGTTTATTCCACGTTACCCAGAAAATCTATCTTATCTTCCTTATGCAACGTTACAATTGCTTTTTTTCTGTCAGATCTGTATCCCTCGAATCTGCCTTTTTTTGTCATCTGAGACTTTCTTTTTCCTTTCAATACAAGAGTGTTCACATTTGTCACTCTTACATTGAATTTCTTTTCAACAGCTTTTGCAATCTCTATTTTATTACAGCTCCTGCTCACCTCAAATGAATATTGATTCAGGAGTTCCTGAATCGCAGTATTTTTTTCGGTTATAAGCGGTTTTACTAAAATTGTTTTCATTATGATAAAATGCCTGAGATTAATTTATTAAACTTTTACAAAGTGTATCAACAGCTGACTTCTGCAATAAGATTAGTTTATTGTTTAAAAGATCATAAGTAGCTGCTTTATCAGAAATCATCACATTAAGTCTTTCAAGATTTCTTCCGGATTTATAGACATTGTCATTTTTTTCGGAAACAAGCAGCAGTGTTTTCTTATCTTCAATTTTCAGAGATTTAAGAATACTTGAAAGATCTTTTGTCTTAGGCGAATCAAATGTAAAATCTTCTATTATCATAATTTCATTTTCCTTTGCCTTGAAACTGAGAGCGCTTTTTCTGGCAAGCCGTGCAGCTTTCTTAGGCAGTTTCAGCTTGTACGTATGAGGTATCGGACCGAAAATATTTCCGCCGCCAACCATTAAAGGCGACCTGCTCGTTCCGCGTCTTGCATTACCTGTTCCTTTTTGTTTGAAAGGTTTTTTTCCGCCTCCTCTGACTTCACTTCTGCCCTTTGTCTTATGTGTTCCCTGTCTTTGATTGGACAGATAAGTTCTGACTGACTGATATATCAGGTGCTGATTTGGCTCTATTTGAAAAACTTCATCAGGAAGATTTACTGTCTGTCCTGATTCCGAGCCGTCAAGTTTATATACTTTTAATTCCATTTTTTAATTTTTATAAATTTCTACTAATCCTGTCTTTGTACCCGGGATTGCACCCTTTATTAATATCAGATTTGAATCAACAAATATTTTTACAATTCTTAAATTCCGGACGGAAACTCTGTCGCCTCCCATTCTTCCGGCCATTCTCTGACCTTTGAATACTCTTGAAGGATAAGAACTTCCTCCGATAGATCCCGGAGCCCTTTGCCTGTCGCTCTGTCCATGCGTCCTCTGACCTCCGCCAAATCCGTGTCTCTTTACCACACCCTGAAATCCTTTTCCTTTTGATACTCCGGTTACTTTTACAATATCCCCTTCTTTAAAAATATCAACTTTAATCTGATCGCCTTCTTTTAATTCTTCAGAGTTAAAATCTCTTACTTCTTTTAAATGTCTTAAAACAGGAGTTTTGATTTTCTTGAATTTTCCGATCAATGGCTTGGTAGAGTTTTTTTCTTTCTTCTCCTCAAAGCCAAGCTGAACGGATTCATAACCGTCTTTGTCTTTTTTCTTTATCTGTGTGATATAACAAGGACCTGCTTCTATTACTGTACAGGGAACAGCATTACCATCATTCTCAAAAATGGTTGTCATGCCTATTTTTTTGCCTAAAATGCCTATCATATTTTTAATTATGTTTGTGCTTTACAAATTTAGTTATACTTTAATCTCAATATCTACGCCGCCGGGAGGATCTAACTTGGTTAAAGCATCTATTGTCTTGCTTGATGAATTAAGGATATCAATCAGTCTTTTGTGAGAACGTGTTTCAAACTGCTCTCTTGATTTTTTGTCCACGTGAGGAGACCTCAATACCGTATAAACATTTTTCTTGGTAGGAAGTGGAATCGGTCCGCTTACAATCGCGCCTGTTGTCTTGATTGTCTTGATGATCTTTTCTGTCCATTTGTCAAGT
The DNA here is from genome assembly GCA_016709315.1 of Ignavibacteria bacterium. Lineage (GTDB taxonomy): Bacteria > Bacteroidota > Ignavibacteria > Tepidaquicellales > Tepidaquicellaceae > JAEUSI01. The sequence goes on along the minus strand of JADJMZ010000003.1, from coordinate 18,878 downwards.
AAAGTATGATCATATGACTTTAACTTAATTCTGATTTTTTGTGATGCCAACTTAATTAAATTTTATTTATTCTTAAATTAATCCTGGTTTTGTATTTTCTTTCTCTTATTCTAATATCTTTGTTACAACACCTGCTCCTACTGTTCTTCCGCCTTCTCTGATAGCAAATTTCAATCCGTCTTCCATTGCAATCGGAGCTATGAGTTCTATAACAAGTTTCTCAACATTATCACCCGGCATAACCATCTGTATTGTCTCAGGCAAATGAACTACGCCTGTTACGTCTGTCGTTCTGAAATAAAACTGAGGTCTGTAGTTTGTACTGAATGGCGTATGTCTTCCGCCTTCTTCTTTTGCAAGAATATAAACCTGAGCTTCGAATTTTTTGTGAGGTGTAATTGAACCTGCTTTTGCAAGAACCATTCCTCTTTCTATTTCATTCTTATCAACACCTCTTAACAAAAGTCCGCAGTTAAATCCTGCTACTGCTTCGTCAAGTTCTTTATTAAACATTTCTGCGCCTGTAACTACTGTTTTCTTTTTTGCGCCAAGTCCTATTAATTCAACTTCCTCTCCGACTTTAACTTTACCTCTTTCTATTCTTCCTGTTGCTACAGTTCCTCTTCCTGTAATTGAAAATACATCTTCAACAGGCATAAGGAATGTTTTATCAATGTCTCTCTGCGGCTCAGGTATGTATGCATCTACTGCATCCATAAGATCAAATATCGGCTTTAATCTTTCGTCATCAACTGCGCATGCAGGATCAAGACCGGCTTCCATAGCTTTTAAGGCGCTTCCTCTTACAATTGGAATATCATCACCGGGATAATTATATCCGTTGAGGATGTCTCTCAATTCAGATTCTACAACTTCAAGAAGCAGTTCAGCGTCTTCAGGTGTTTTTTCCTGCTGATAAATTATATCAACTTTATTTAAAAATACTACAATTGCCGGAACACCAACCTGTCTTGCAAGCAAAATGTGTTCTTTTGTCTGAGGCATTGCTCCGTCTGTAGCTGCAACAACAAGAATCGCACCGTCCATCTGAGCTGCACCGGTAATCATGTTTTTGATGTAATCCGCGTGACCCGGACAGTCAACGTGAGCGTAATGTCTTTTTAAGGTTTCGTATTCTACGTGAGCTGTTGCAATCGTAATTCCTCTGGCTCTTTCTTCGGGAGCTTTGTCAATTGAATCAAATGCTCTGACTTTGGAATATCCCTTTTTTCCCAATGCCATTGTGATAGCTGCTGTGAGTGTAGTTTTTCCGTGATCAACGTGACCAATTGTTCCTATGTTAACGTGGGGTTTACTAGCACTATATTTTTCTTTTGCCATTTATGATTTCTCCTTAAAGCAATTTATTTTTTAAATATTAATTAATTTTAATTCAGATGTAATGTAATTTCAAATGTCCGGAATCTGAATCCGGAAAATTTTTAAAAATAGTGGGTCAGGGAGGAATTGAACCTCCCACCTCGTGCTTATAAGGCACGCGCTCTAACCATCTGAGCTACTGACCCTTGATGGAAAATGATCTTAATCGTTGAATAATCTTCAGATTAAGATTTTTTTTATAGAGCGACTTGAAGTGTCTGATCTACGAGTTATATTCCGGATTTCCGGAACTGACCCTAAACTTATTTAAAAGAACTTAAACTATTTACGAAACTTTTTCTTTGCCTTTTACTTTCTCAATTATCTGCTCAGATACACTCTTCGGAGCTTCATCATAATGCGAAAACTGCATTGTATAAATAGCCCTTCCCTGCGTCATTGATCTCATTGTAGTTGCATAACCAAACATTTCTGATAATGGAACCAATGCTTTTATGACATGAGCATCGCTTCTTTGTGACATACCTTCTATTCTTCCTCTTCTTGAACTAAGATCACCCATAACATCACCCATATAATCTTCCGGAGTTACTACTTCGACTTCCATAATCGGCTCCAGCAAAATAGGATTTGCTTTTCTTGCTCCTTCTTTAAATGCCATCGAACCTGCAATCTTAAATGCCATCTCGGATGAATCCACATCGTGGAATGATCCGTCAAATAATTTTACCTTTATATCCTCAACAGGGTAACCGGCTAATACGCCGTTCTTCATGGCTTCTTCTATTCCGTCTGAAACAGGATTTATATATTCTTTCGGAATAGAACCTCCGACAATTCCATTTTCAAATACATATCCCTTGCCTTTTTCATTCGGCTCAAGCTCAATCCATACATGCCCGAACTGTCCGCGGCCACCTGACTGTCTTACAAACTTACCTTCCTGTATTACTTTTTTCTTGATAGTTTCTTTATAAGCAACCTGCGGATTTCCAACGTTTGCATCAACTTTAAATTCTCTCTTTAATCTGTCCACAATAATGTCAAGATGAAGTTCACCCATTCCTGAAATAAGAGTCTGTCCGGTTTCATCGTCTGTTCTCACTCTGAATGTTGGATCTTCATCAGAAAGCTTCGCAAGCGATTCTCCTAATTTATCCTGATCCGCCTTTGTCTTTGGCTCGATAGCTATTGAAATTACCGGTTCCGGGAATGTAATTCTTTCCAATACAATCGGATCGCTTTCATCGCAAAGCGTATCTCCGGTTCTTGTAAATTTTAGTCCTACTGCTGCAGCTATATCTCCGCAATAAACTTCCTTTATATCCTCACGGCTGTTAGCATGCATCTGAAGCAATCTGCTGAATCTTTCTTTCTTTCCTGCAATTGAATTGTAAACATAACTTCCTGCAAGGGCTTTTCCGGCATAAACTCTGAAGAATGTCAGCTTTCCTACAAAAGGATCTGTCATTATCTTAAATGCCAGAGCTGTAAACTTTTCATCATCATCATGTCTTCTTGTTACTTTGTCATCTGTATGGTAATGATGACCTTCTACATCACTCACGTCTGACGGAGCCGGTAAAAGATCAACAACTTTATCAAGTAGATTCTGTACACCTTTATTTTTAAAAGAAGATCCGCATAATACCGGAATTATTTTTACTTCAATTGTGGCTTTTCTTAAAACTGCTAAAATTTCCTTTTCACTTATTTCCTGACCGTTCAAAAACTTTTCAAGCAAAGTATCATCAACATCTGCAACCGCCTCAAGCAGTTTATGCCTGTATTCGTTCGCCTGATCCATCAATGAAGGCGGTACATCAACATCTTCAAATGTCGCCCCCAGAGTTTCTTCGTTGAACATTCTGGCTCTCATAGTGATCAGGTCTATTATTCCATTAAATAAATCACCCTGACCAATAGGAAGCTGAATTGGAACAGCATTCGCCTTAAGTCTGTCTTTCATCATTCCTATCGCATGAAAAAAATCAGCTCCGATCCTGTCCATCTTATTCACAAATGCAATTCTCGGGACTTTGTACTTATCCGCTTGTCTCCAAACCGTTTCGGACTGAGGTTCGACCCCGCCAACAGAGCAGAACAAAGCAACTGCGCCGTCAAGAACCCTTAAGGATCTTTCTACTTCAGCAGTAAAATCAACGTGCCCGGGAGTGTCTATAATATTGATTCTGTGGTCATTCCATGAGCAGGTAGTAGCAGCCGAAGTGATAGTTATTCCTCTCTCTTTTTCCTGTTCCATCCAGTCCATAGTCGCAGCACCTTCATGAACCTCTCCGATTCTGTGAAGTCTGCCGGTATAATATAGTATTCTTTCCGTAGTTGTGGTCTTTCCGGCATCAATGTGAGCCATGATACCAATGTTTCGTGTTTTATCTAATGATACTAATCTTGCCATTTTATAATTACTCTATTCTTTGTTTGTTTTAATAAATTTTACAGAATTCTTTAATTCAGCTTTACCACTTAAAGTGCGCAAAAGCTTTATTTGCTTCAGCCATTTTATGTACGTCTTCTTTTTTCTTAACTGAACTTCCTTCTCCAAGAGCAGCAGCCATTAATTCGTTCGCAAGTTTCAGTGACATTGACTTTTCATTTCTTGCCCTGCAGTATGTTAAAATCCATTTTATTGCTAAAGCTATCCTTCTGTCCGGTCTTACTTCTGACGGAACCTGATAAGTAGAACCTCCAACCCTTCTTGATCTTACCTCAATTGCCGGCTGAACATTGTTTACTGCCTTTCTGAATACATCTAACGGCTCTCCTTTAGTCTTTTCTGCTATTATTCCGAATGCATCGTACATTATTCTTTGCGCTGTTTGCTTCTTTCCGTCCATCATAATGCTGTTCACAAATCTTCCTATCAATATATCATTGAACTTTGGATCCGGTCTTCTTATTCTTTTTTCGGCTCTTTTTCTTCTCATTTAAATGAATATTATATACTGATTTTTATAATTTTGTTTAGAATTTCTTATTTAGAACCTTCTTTTGCCTTCTTCGCTCCGTATTTGGAACGGGCTTTCTTTCTGTTTGCGACTCCTGCTGTGTCTAATGCTCCTCTTATTATATGATATCTGACACCCGGAAGGTCTTTGACTCTTCCTCCCCTTATGAGAACTATTGAGTGCTCCTGTAAATTATGGCCTTCACCCGGAATGTACGCTGTAACTTCTATCCCGTTAGTGAGTCTTACTCTGGCAACTTTTCTCATTGCCGAATTTGGCTTTTTTGGAGTGGATGTATAAACTCTTGTACAGACACCTCTTTTTTGCGGGCATGAATCCATTGCCGGCGCTTTACTCTTTGAGATGATCTTCTTTCGGCCTTTTCTGATTAACTGATTTATTGTTGGCAATTTTATACTACTTAATTCGGAAACATTCAAAATACTAAATTTATATTTTTTAGTCAATTGATTTTCTTATATAATTTGTAACTTTTTTCACATCCGTCCAAAATGATGAATATTTGTTCACGGAATTAAAACTATAATGTATATCAGAAGGCTTGTCTCTCAAAATTTTATCACATATACCCGGATTTGATTCTGCTTTTTTCTATCAATTTTTGAATATTTGTAAGATTATAAATGTGTATCTGTGAAAATCTATGCCATCTGTGAGAGAAAAGCTTTGTTTCTTATTAATTATATATTTGATTGAAATCAATGAATAGTTTTTTGAAATGCCCGGGGAAATTTGACTTAAATTGTATTCAAACACTGGCTTAATGACAAATTACACTGATTTAATGACAAATTACACTGGTTTAATGACAAGTGACACGGCTTAAATGACAAGTGACACGGCTTAAATGACAAGTGACACTGGTTTAATGACAAGTGACACTGGTTTAAATGACAAGTGACACGGTTTAATGATGAGTGTCAGGGTTTAATGACAAGTGACACGGGTTTGACGGCAAGTGACACGGGTTTGACGGCAAGTGACACGAGTTTGACGGCAAGTGACACGGCTTAAATGACAAGTGACACGGCTTAAATGACAAGTGACACGGCTTAAATGACAAGTGACACGGCTTAAATGACAAGTGACAGTGGTTTAATGGCAATAAACGGTTTAATGGCAAAACGGGTTTGATGATAATTAACACAGGATTAGAGCATTACCATGAATTTAAGGAACAACAAATAATATAAATAACTTACACCTCCTCCCAAGAAAAGTGTTTTAAAACTAAAAAATCAACTTACAGGCACCGGGACAAAGTGAGAATCAGGCAAAAATTAAAACTCTCTGAGTCTCTGTTCCTCTGTGATGAAAAATATTATGTTTTGAAACAGACTCTGGAAATATGAAGATGTGTGAGTTTGGGTTTAAAGGAATAAAATATTTAATATAAAATTTAATTTTTTAGTTTTACGCAGACATTCTTTGATTCTGTAAAAAATCTGAGCGCTTCGAGTCCGCCTTCCCTTCCGACTCCGGAATTTTTCACTCCTCCGAAAGGCGTTCTCAGATCGCGAAGCATCCAGCAGTTGATCCAAACTATGCCGGATTTAATTTTTGAAGAAAGTCTGTGAGCCCTTGTAAGATTCTCTGTCCAGATGATCGAAGCAAGTCCGTATTCTGTGCTGTTTGCCATCATCAAAACTTCCTCTTCACTTTCAAACGGAGTTATCGTTACCACCGGTCCGAAAATTTCTTCCTGATTTGCCCTGCAGTTGTATGAAAGCCCTTCAATTACAGTCGGCTCAATGAACCAGCCGTCTTCACATCTTCCTCTGCCTTTAATATTACTTCCTCCGCATAATATCTTTCCGCCTTCTTTTACTGCGACATCTATGTAATAAAGTATCTTTTCATAATGCTGCTTTGAAACAATCGCTCCGAGAAATGAATTTTCATCAAGAGGATCTCCTGTTTTCAGTTTCTTAACCTTATCAACAAAGTCTTTCCTGAATTTTTCGTAAATGCTTTTTTCTACAAAAATCCTGGAACCGCAAAGGCAGATCTCTCCCTGATTTCTGAATGAAGACTGAACAGTCGTCTCGAGCATCTTCTCATAATCACAGTCTGCGAATATGATATTCGGATTCTTGCCTCCGAGTTCGAGTGAAAGTTTTTTAAACATCGGCGCTGCGACTTTAGCGATCTCCCTGCCTGTATTCGTTCCGCCTGTAAATGTAATCGCTTTGATTTTCGGATGAGAAACTATCGCTGAACCGACTTTATTTCCGTATCCGTGAATAATGTTAAGCACTCCGTCAGGCAGCTGCGCTTCAATGCAGATCTCTGAAAGCATGAATGCAGTCAGTGGCGTTATCTCTGAAGGTTTGGCAATCACGCAGTTTCCCGCCGCAAGCGCAGGCGCTATCTTCCATGTGAAAAGATAAAGCGGAAGATTCCAGGGAGAAATTGCTCCTACGATTCCAAGCGGCTGTCTGAGCGTATAATTCAGAGCTTCATTATCCGTTAAATGAGATTCGCTTGAAAAATGCGTGATGGCTGATGCAAAAAATTCCAGATTCTTTACAGCTCTCGGAATGTCAACACTTTTAGAAAGCCACAGAGGTTTCCCGCTGTCGGTGGTTTCAGCGAGTGCGAACTTATCGAGATCTCTTTTTATCAGCGCTGCGATTTTCATCAAATAACCTGAACGAACTTCAGCAGATGTTTCGGACCAAGATTCAAAAGCTTTTTCAGCGGACTTAACTGCAATCTCGACATCTTCTGCATCAGAATCAGGTATCATTGTGAATACTTCACCGGTTGCGGGATTGTAATCGTTAATGTAATTACTGGAATATGCAGTGGTTAAGATTCCGTTTATGTAGTTCTTTAATTTTTCCAATTTGATTTTTTAAAGTTCTCTATGCGACAAGTTCCATTATAGTTCTGAATGCAACAAATTTATCTTTGAATTTTTCCGTGTGTTCGAACTGCAGTTTCTCTGCATATTCCTTCTGATATATTTTATAATCATCCATTGATCTCAGAAAATACTGAATTGAATAAGTATTCTCCTCTTCTTCATTCTCTGTCCGGATCCTGTATAATTTGCTTTCTGTAAACAATCCGGTGCTGAGTACATCCGGTATGTGCTTTGACCTCATCCACTCAAGCCATTCATCGTGAACAGAGTCATCAATGTTAACAGTTACATTGTAAAGAATCATAAAGTATTTTTAATATTTAATTCATAAATAATCTCTCCCGCGAAAACCTCTGCCACGAATTTCACTAATTTTCACTAATTTATAAAATGTAATTCCCTTAATCTTCTTTTAAAAATTTTCTCACATACAAAATTAAAAAATTCAATTCTTGTTAATTCGTGAAATTAGTGGCGAAGATCTCTGCCACGAATTATACTAATTTTTATAATACAATTCTTTTACTTTTAAAAGAATTTTCACCATAATTAACTATCAATCCTAATTTGAGTTGTGTAACAGTTAAATAATTCAATGTTTGTTTAACATATTCATCAATTATTATTTTTTTAGATTTCACTTCTAATATAATTTTATCAAATACAATAAAATCAGCATAAAATTTATGTTTCAAAATAATATTCTTGTATTTTATTTCAAACTCTTTTTCTCTCTTATATGGAATATTTGATTTAATAAATTCATACTCTATTGCATCTTTATAAACAATTTCTAAAAATCCTTTACCTAAATTGTTATAAACTTCCATGCAGCAACCTATAATTCTATATGACTCTTCTTTTAAAATTAACTCATTCATAAATTCAAAATTATAATTCGTGTTAATTCGTGAAATTAGTGGCAAAGATCCCTGCCACGAAAACCTCTTCCACGAATTACACTAATTATCACTAATTGTTTTACACAAATCTTTTTGACTCATCAATGAAAAATATTTCAATCATAAATTCAATAAATAAATTCGTGTTAATTCGTGAAATTAGTGGCCAAGATCCTTGCCACGAATTACACTAATTTTCACTAATTTTTACAATACAAATTCTTTCAATCATAATTTAAATTAAATCACTTACAATTTCAAAAATTATAATTCGTGCTAATTCGTGAAATTAGTGGCAAAGATTTTTTCCGCTAAATAATTTAATTCATATTAATCCGGGAATAAGCGGTAAATTTAATCTCAGATCAGAGTATGCATTTCTTACAAACACGAAGTCCTGCCGCCGTCAACCGGCAGATTTATTCCGTTGATAAATCCCGCATATTCCGAAGCAAGGAATGCAACTGCATAAGCCAGTTCCTCCGGTTCAGCAAATCTTCCTGCAGGAATTTCCTTAAGCCATTCTTTTTCAATTTCTTCCTCGCTTCTGCCTGTCGCCTGCGCTTTGTTTTTGAATAATGAAAATAATCTTTCTGTCTTTGTTGCGCCGGGTAAAACATTATTTACTGTAATTCCGAATTGTCCGAGTTCGCCCGCAAGTGTCTTTGCCCAGTTCGCCACTGCTCCGCGGATTGTGTTCGATACTCCGAGTCCTTTCAGCGGCTGCTTAACGGAAGTGGAAATTATGTTGATTATTCTTCCGTACTTTTCTTTTTTCATTCCTTCTGCTAATGCCTGAACAAGAATGTGATTGCAGATCAGATGATTCGAGAAGGTCTGAATGAATTCTTCCGTTCCTGCTGAAATAGCTTCACCCGCTTTCGGTCCGCCTGTATTGTTTACAAGTATATGAACAGGTGGATTTTCCGAAACAAAGTTATGCATTTTCACCTTCAGTATTTCCGGCTCGGAAAAATCCGCAACGATAAAATTATGATTCTGCTTTTTCGTTGCCGGTAATTCGCGTAAAACTTTTCTCAGTGATTCTTCATTTCTTGCAATGAGAACAACGCTCGCGCCGCAGGATGCAAGCTGAATTGCCGCTGCCCTTCCGATTCCCTGCGAACTCCCGCATACAACCGCTCTTTTTCCTGTAAGATCTATTTTCATGATTTATATATTTTCAGAATTTAAATTCGCCGTATAATTGAATCCGAGTTTTAACTTTAATTCCGCCGGAAGCGCCGGAAGCGCTGAACGCGGAATAAGATATGTTGACAGATCAAAAAGATCCTTAAACACTTTGTGCTTCTCCGCTGTCTCCATCAGATAATGATGTCCTGATGAACCGCCTGTGCCGACCTTTGCGCCGATCATGCGATGAACCATAAGCGAATGCTTGTATCTCCAGGTTGTGAAAAGTTCATCTATGTCCACAAGATAAGTCAGAAATCTGAACGGCAGATGAAGTATCGGCTCGTCACGATAAAGATTTATGAACAAAGCCGCAAGCGTGGATCTGTATGAAAATCTTTTCAGTCCTTTTTTCACGAGTTCGTAATGCTTCTCTTCATCAAGAAGCGCTTCAAACTTCTCCTTTGTATTCTCAAACTCCTTCAATTGCTTTTCTCTTTTCTCATCCGTCAGACTGGGGTTATTTGTAATTATCTCTTTTTCATTTTCTATAAGTTTAGCGACAGCATCCTTATAATAATTCCAGAAGTCAAAACCTTCCGTCTTTAAAAAAGGAATTCTCGACAGCCACTTGTCCACACCTTCAAGAATGGAAATAGTATTCTGCGAATCAATGAGCATCTTCTGATGTTCGTCTGAAACAAGAGTGTAATAGTTTTTATTGTCAAGCTTGACGCGGCTTTCAGGATTCAGACCGAGTTTATTCTCTATGAGTCTGAACTGATAACTCTGAAATCCTGAAGCAGGAATAAGAAAGTCCCTGAACTCAAGGAAATCAAGCGGTGTCATTGTTTCAATTATGTTAAGCTGATCTATCAGAACTTTCTGAATGGTGGTAATCCTTCTCAAACGCGAAACAGCAATCCCGATATTTTTTTCGTCAACATTATCCTCAAGGAACATTTCAAGAACAGAATCAAGTTCATGAAGGATTTGTTTAAACCACAGTTCGTACGCCTGATGAATAATAATGAAAAGCATTTCATCGTGAGCGGGCTGTCCGTATTCATCGCTCTTGGGGGACTGACTTGTCAGAAGCTTTTCAAGATGAAGATATTCCGAATAGTAAATAGGAGGATAAGGTTTTTTCATGTTTATAATTTTCTTTTAAAATAAAACTCTGGAATGACTATTTAAAGTAAGTTATGTATATTTGTTTTAAATCTTACTATGAGAACATTCATTTCACTTAACCCTGACATTGACACAAAGAAAAAGATTTCTGAAATACAAATCCGGCTTAAGGAAAAAATTTCAACTATTAACAAGTCTTTTTTAGATTGTGTAAAATGGGAATCCGAAATTAATTTTCACATGACTTTATTTTTTATCGGGGAAGTGAATGAGACTGGTCTGAATAAGATCAGATCCGGATTAAACATTCTTGAAAAAGAAATTAAAATTTCAGAGATGGAATTCACTTACAAAGGAACAGATGCTTTTCCCAAACTTAAATTTCCCAGAGTGCTGATACTTGATCTGACAAACAAAGACGGGAAAGTCTTTGAGTTATCTGACACTATTAATTCCGCTCTAAAAGAACACGGATTCATAAGCGATAAAAAATTTCATCCGCACATTACACTCGGAAGAGTTAAGCGTGACCGAAAAATTGATCTGACCGGTATCAGAGATTCTATTTCTTCTGACCTTAGTTTTAAAGTAAACAGTTTCTGTCTTATGAAAAGCGAATTGAAGAGTTCGGGAGCGGAGTATAGTGTCCTGGAAGAATATAAATTTTAACACAAAGGGTTTTGCTAAATGCAAAACCCTTATGCATTTCGTAAATTTATTTCAACAGCATCATTTTTTTTGTCTGAATTCTATTTCCATTTACAAACATTGTATAAAAATAAACTCCGCTCGGAAGATTAGATCCGTTTAAATTAACTTTGTAATTTCCTGTGTTCTGAATTTTATTAACTAATTCTGTCTGCTTTTTACCCTGAATATTATATACACTCAGGTTTATAAAACCTTTTGAAGAGATCTCATATTCAATTGTTGTTACAGGATTAAAAGGATTGGGATAGTTTTGTTTTAAAATGAAATTATCTGGTTGGCTAAAAACAGCTTCATCTATACTTGTAAAGAATGTAGAATCACCTCCTGTTGTTGTGTAAATTCCTTTGTAATTCGTTTGATAAGCCCATCCATGATTTTTATTTAAGAAAATATTAAAGAAAAAGCCAGAGAATCTAAAAGCAGTGTCAGGAATCTGAATCAGCCAGTTTAGCCCTCCATTATTTGACTTAAATAAAATTGCCCTGTAAACATTTCCGGGATAGCTAATTGCACCACCTGAGCCCCAGATTGTATCTTTATTTATATGTGAAAAATATCTCATTCCATTAAATCGAGAAATATTTCCTCCATAAATAGCTCCGCTCCGTGGTACGTCAATATTAAACCAGTTTAATCCTCCATTTGTAGTTTTTACTAAAGTGTCGTTTATTAAATCAGCAGAATTACTTTTCCATCCCAGTAAACTATCCGCAAAGTAGATATCCCGAAAAGCTTGTTTACCGGGCTGCAGGATCCAGTTATCTCCGGAATTTGTTGTTTTAAATAAATAATCACTTTCACATATATATCCGATACGGCTATTATACATATATATTTTAAGAGGATTATATAAGGTGGAAAAAAATTTTAACTCCCAATTTATACCTCCGTTTGAAGTTCTGAATAATCCACCGTCAAATCCACTTTCGTTTGCTAACCAAATAGTATCTTCATTTTCGATAAACATATCATTCCATGTAATTACATTTGGTGTAGATATTAAAAACCAATTTTTCCCTGCATTGGTAGATTTGTATAAATATTCAGTGCCGCTACCTGATCCTCCGCAAACAAATCCTGTGGATTCATTTAAAAAAATAACTCGATTAAAATCAGCTCTGTTCTGAAAAACAATATACCAATTATTACCAGAGTTAGTGGTCTTTAGTACATATCCGGTATCACCCGGTGTATCATTAAATGTTACTGCAAAACCTAGAAGACTATCAATAAATGTAATATCACTCACATATTGATTGTTCAAATACGGCATAAACTGCTGCTTCCATCCGCTTACCGGAGGATTATCAGAGAAGTTGAAGGTCGATTATGAAACTGATTATGATACTTATAAAAAGAAGAATGAGGGTTCTAGATCATTTATTAAAACAGGCAAATAAGCTCTTTTAAAGTATTGTTTGTAATGTTAAAAAATAGTTGTCTCAACGTAATTCCTTGGAAGGATTCGGAATAATTTGAAAAATAAATGCCTTTGATGTTGAAATTTGCTAAGTGCTGCAATAAGAGTCGTTAAGCGGAATTAATTCCGCTTTCTGAAATGTAGAAAAGATTCTTCTGAACTTAAATTTGCAATATGGAACTGTGAGTTATCTATTACAACCGGTGACTTAGTGTTTTCAAAAGTTGTTTCCTCTATCTTTGTCGAACTTCCAGTGTTAATCAGATTTATTCCGTTCCAATGTTCTGCGTTATTTCCCTTAAGAAGTATATTATCATTACCCTGACTTCCGTCACATATAAAATTACCTCCTGTCATATTTATTCCTGCGCCTTCTTGAAAGAAAATCTCTGTTCCGCTTCCGATAGTAATATTCTTATCGTTATTCATGACCGTACTTTTGCAGATAAACTGAACATTACTCACAGATTCATCAGCCACTAGCGTCCCGCCTTCCTGCATGACAGGAGCGAGTTTGTAGAGTTTTCCTTCACCGGGGAGAAAGTCGCCAACAAATACAAAGTGAGTTGTATCATACTTACTGAATGTAAGGCTCGTATCACCTGTTTCCAGATTATATATCTTCCAATTAGTGAATCCCGGAAGATAAGATGGATTAATTTTCATTGTGACTAATCTTCTTCCTCCGATTTTATTTACCGAAGTATAATCAATAAACGGAGAACATCTTCTGTTTACAATCATAAAATATTTAGACTGTTCTGTTACATATTCTTTTTCAAAAAATGCTGCCTGAAGGTAAACTGAATTATTTGTTTCAGCGACAGAATTGGTAAAATCAGGAATCGGATCCGGCGCATCCCACGCGCAGGAAATGCTTCAAGTTTGTCAATAAATGTATTATCTGACATTAAATTCCTTTCCGTCGGATTGCGATAGATATAACTCGTTCTGCTTGCATTATCAAAACTCATAATGTAAGGTCCCCATTTTTTTAGTACTTTATTATAATTAATTATTCCTTGCCACTTATTCTGCCCATAAACATTTTGTCTTCTTGGAGAATCATCAGTATTTGTAATCCCACGGGAATAAACTTCCGAAGTGTCGAAACTTTCATTAGATGAAGGCCAGGCAAAATATAATATTCCTCTTGCTCCATAGCTAATTGCTAGATTATTCATCAATGATATCTCTTCATTACTTGGCTCTTTTAAAATATGACCTGGCGATCTCCACATATGCGCCTGAGCTAAATTTAAAAACGGAATGTCAGCTAACTTTGAGATTTCATCTGAAAGTTTAAATATATGAGTGTATTCATTTCCTTTTATTTTGTAGTTATCAAAATGTTCCTGCAGCCAGGTATCATAATTTTGTGGTGAAGTCTTATATACAAGCAATCCTTGAGCCGGTTGATAATCCGTTCCATTGTATAGTGTATTCGGAACATACGATTCTCTGCCTCCCCCGTGAATAGTATTATTCCATCCTTCAAGTCCGTAACATTCTGTAAAGACTTCTTTAAGAGCTGCAGAATCTACTAAATACTTCTTTATCTGTCTTGCTGAAAATAATGTATCGTATGAGTTTGGTATAAATACTTTTAAAAGATCATGATTGTAATTTACCATTAAACTAAATCTTCCGCGTGAATAATCTATAATTTTTTTATTCAGATATCCAATACAAGGAAGATGATTCATCTCGAATTCTTCAATGTAAAATTTGAATGGTGACGAATTGCCGGCATTTACTTCTGCCATAGCAATATCTTCCACTTCCGCTCTTATCCATTCTTCTACTATAGAATCGTGAAGTGTTATCATCCTGTGAGCAGGTTGATTTTCTACCCTTATCCGGTCTATCCACATATCACACTTATCATACCAAAAAACTTTAAAATCAACCTTACTGTGAGTATCATTGATTCCAAATTTCGCGCTATCATTGAACCAGTTACTAACAGGAACTTGTAGATTTGTTATACTGGCTCCCAATCTTGAGTAAAAATTCTCCAAATATTTTCCATTGTAAATACTATCATCACTGGCTTTAAAATTCTTGACTTTAATTACCTGCATTAAGGAATCTCCGACTCTATTTGTAGTTATTATTTTACACACTTCAATTTCCTGATTTAACGGATTATTTGCGAAGGCAGTATCAATTCTGATTCTCGGCATAATATACCACTCATATTTACCGTCTCCAACCCAGGGAGCCTGCCAGAAATTATTTACCTGTTCAAGATTTCCTTTCAGAGAATAGAAAAGCATTTGTGCATTTGCTCCAGGTGTAGAATGGTTGTATAAACATTGTTTTACATATTCACCTGAGCCCTTTGTGAAGTCCTGTATATCATTGATTGAACTATCATTATCTACACTGTTGTAATAACTATAAAACCAATAATCGGGATCAACTTTATCCTCTTTCTCACATTGATAATCCGACCTTTGTCCGAAAGCAAGATACTGGAATTTTGGTCTGTCAATTAAAGTTCTTAAATTTTTAGTATTATTAAGAGCCATTCGCTCTCTGATATCCGAAGAATAGTTGCTGACAGGATTTTCAAGCCAGTCGTTTGTTAAAGGTAAATTACTGTACAATTCCGGCCAACCAAAGACTTCCGACTCCTGATTCGGTGCAGTGTAAGTATGCCAGAAATTGAAATTCAAAGTATCCCTTAGATAGTTATAATTTGCATCTCTGGAATTATGCATAGCTCCTATTATAAAAGAATCCTGCTGATATAGTACAGGAGAATTAACTGCATTATTTTCATTTGAATTTAGCATATCTCTGAAGGAATAAAAGATACATATTGAAACTAAAAAAACCGAAATAAGAATTTTGTTTTTCATCTATACATTCCTTAATTAAAATTTTAAATAAATAATATTTGATTTCTCCTTTGCTTTTTATTCAACCCAGGGTTTAATTTAATATCGTTAATAGGAATAATTATTTTTATTTTACCATTAACATTTTTTTAGTGTCAGTTAAATTATTATTTAAATATAAACTATAAAAATAAACTCCTCCTGACAGACCTGAACCATCAAAATCAATTTGATATTTCCCTGCAGTTTGTTTTTTGTTTACATAAGATTTTATTTCTTTACCAAGCAAATCATAAATTTTTATTGAAACAAAATCAGATGTTTGTAACTCATATTCTATTTTTGTTCTTGGATTGAACGGGTTTGGATGATTTTGAAAAAGTTGAAATTGTTTTGGAATTATCAAGTTTGAACTGTTAATTGAAGTAAGAATGTAAGTAATACTATCACCTCCATCCATAGTATGTACACCATTTACGCGATTTTTCCAGCACCATCCATTATCAGAGTTAACAAAATCAGTAAAATAATAAATAGCCTTAATTGTTGTATCCGGTAATTGGTAACCCCAATTTGTTCCTGAATTAGTTGTTTTAAATATTACTCCTCGAAATTGTAAATTTGGAAATAGGATATTTGCATCTGGGTGAACTCCCCAAATTGTATTATTCAAAATTGCAAAATCTCTTATTCCATGAGGTGGGTTACCATTCTGAACAGCTAAAATGGTATCCCAAATAAATCCACCATCAATAGTCATTTTTAAATTTTCATCAGATTTATATCCTATCAGACTATCTTCGAATTGCATTTTATAAAATCCGTAGTCATTCAATAAAAACCAACTATTTCCGCTGTCTGTAGTTTTTCTTAGAAAGCCATTTGACAAAGCTCCGTTGGAAATAAATCCAATCCTGGAATTAACCATATAAACTCTATCAGAAGGACGTGAAATATCATAATACATTCTTTGCCAGTTCATTCCACCGTTTGTTGTTTTGAATACTCCACCGTCGAAAGCAATATCATCGGCTGTCCATAATTCATTTTCATTTAACACGCTCAGATCCAGATATGAAAAACCTGAAGTAGGATTATTTAAGGTGAACCAGTTGTCTCCTGAGTTAGTCGTTTTATACAATTTCGAACTTCCGGATCCCCATTTAGTACAGGCAAATCCAATACTACCATTTATAAATTTTATTTTTGTAAATTCTCTACTCTGATTATCCTGAAAATTAATATTCCAGTTGTCACCGCCATTCGTTGTTTTAATAATATAACTACCCGAACCTGCTGCTGTCACAGCATATCCTGTCAGACTGTCTGTAAAAGTTATATCAGTAATACCCGGCAAAGAAGGAGGCATAAACTGCTGATACCACCCGCCTGCCGGAGGATTATCCGAGAAGTTGAAGGCGATGATGAATGTGAAGATGCTGAGGTAGAAGATGAGAGAGGAGAGTTTTTCGGGGTTGAATATTTTTATTAGGTTCTTCATAGCAGATTTAGTTTTATGAAACTTAGCTGTAACGTTTTTGTGAATCAATTTAGTTTGTCTTCATTTTGATTCATCTGTTTATTGTTTGGAATTTGTCGGAGGTTCCTTGAATGCAAGAATACCTTTTGCAGGACTATATTCTAAAGAAGGAAAAAATGAATATACCGGAAGTGTATTCGGAACATACGATTCTCTGCCTCCCCATGAATAGAATTATTCCATCCCTCTAGTCCGTAACATTCTGTAAAGACTTCTTTAAGAGCTGCAGAATCTACTAAATACTTCTTTATCTGTCTTGCAGATAATAATGTGTCGTAAGAGTTTGGTATGAATACTTTTAACAGATCATGATTATAATTTACCATCAAACTAAATCTTCCATTTGAATAACTAATAATTTTTTTATTCAGATAAGCGATACAAGGAAGATGACTCATCTCAAATTCTTCAATGTAAAATTTATAAGGCGAATTATTTCCACCGCCAACTTCTGCCATTGCAATATCTTCCACTTCCGCTCTTATCCATTCTTCTATATACGGAGCATTAAGTGTCATCATAAGGTGAGCAGGTTGATTCTCTACCCTTATCCGGTCTATCCACATATCGCACTTGTCGAACCAGAATACTTTAAAATCAACCTTGCTGTGAGTATCGTTGATTCCATATTGAGGGTCATTGTTGAACCAGTTACCTATAGGAATAACCATGTTTGTCAAAGGATCAGTGATATAATTATTGAATATTTCTAAATAATTTCCATGATAATTCGACCCAGCAGAATCCTTCTTAAAATGCTTTACTTTTAATATCTGAGTTAAAGAATCACCAACTCGATTTCTGGTAATAATTTTGCACACTTCTACTTCTTGATTTAAAGGGTTATTTGCGAAGGCGGAATCAATCCTTATCTTCGGCATAATATACCACTCATATTTACCGTCTCCTACCCAGGGAGCCTGCCAGAAATTGTTTACCTGTTCAAGATTCCCCTTCAACGAATCAAATAAAATCTGAGCGTTTGTTCCGGGATTAGTACGGTCATATAAACATTGTTTTACATATTCACCTGATCCTTTTGTAAAGTCCTGAATATCCTTTATTGAATTTCCGTTATCTACGCTGTTGTAATATGTATAAAACCAGTAATCCGGATCTGCCTTATCTGCTTTCTCACATTGATAATCCGACCTTTGTCCGAAAGCAAGATACTGGAATTTTGGTCTGTCAATTAAAGTTCTTAAATTTTTAGTATTATTAAGAGCCATTCGCTCTCTGATATCCGAAGAATAGTTGCTGACAGGATTTTCAAGCCAGTCGTTTGTTAAAGGTAAATTACTGTTCAATTCCGGCCAACCAAAGACTTCCGACTCCTGATTCGGTGCAGTGTAAGTATGCCAGAAATTGAAATTCAAAGTATCCCTTAGATAGTTATAATTTGCATCTCTGGAATTATGCATAGCTCCTATTATAAAAGAATCCTGCTGATATAGTACAGGAGAATTAACTGCATTATTTTCATTTGAATTTAGCATATCTCTGAAGGAATAAAAGATACATATTGAAACTAAAAAAACCGAAATAAGAATTTTGTTTTTCATCTATACATTCCTTAATTAAAATTTTAAATAAATAATATTTGATTTCTCCTTTGCTTTTTATTCAACCCAGGGTTTAATTTAATATCGTTAATAGGAATAATTATTTTTATTTTACCATTAACATTTTTTTAGTGTCAGTTAAATTATTATTTAAATATAAACTATAAAAATAAACTCCTCCTGACAGACCTGAACCATCAAAATCAATTTGATATTTCCCTGCAGTTTGTTTTTTGTTTACATAAGATTTTATTTCTTTACCCAGTAAATCATAAATTTTTATTGAAACAAAATCAGAAGTTTGTAACTCATATTCTATTTTCGTACTTGGATTGAATGGGTTTGGATAGTTCTGAGATAAATTAAAACTTTTTGGAATATTCAATTTTAAATTTTTAATTAAAGTAAGAGGATAAGAAACTGTATCAC
>JADJMZ010000002.1 GCA_016709315.1 Ignavibacteria bacterium | reverse complement strand
TCCTTCTGTAATTTGATTCTGACTTAACTTTAGGATTAAATATTACCGATAAATTACCTGAAGTTACTGTGCGTGCACGAACTAAACTTTACTACAAAAGATGCTATAAATTTTAATCTTCGCTTATCGCATTTAAAATGCGGTTGTAAAATTTTCTGAATTTTATTAATATTTTCTCAAATCTGGATCTTTCAATTTTATTTTAAATAGTCGCTTATATAAAAATAATAATTCCGGGTCAGATTTTCATTTTTATTTAAATTTTTGTCGTGTACATAGCTCCGGGCTTAATGCATATTAAATAAAAGGAAATTCGGTAATTGTCGTGCAGAATGTACAGATCAGGTATGATAAAATATTAATACAAAATTTACGTAACTCCGTGAAGTATATTCAGGAAGTATGGCTTCCGGAACATTTTCTTCCATTTGGAAAATTATAAAATCTTCCAGATAAAATGAGATTTAATATCCGGATCTGGAAACTATGCTGTCATAATTTTTAATTATCTCATCTATAATCTGTAGATATTCTGAAAGCTCATCTCTGCTTTCATTTCACAGATAACAGAAAATCCTCCTCCTTGATCTTCACTCACATCCATTTTCAGGAGTCGGGAATCCTTCTTGTCGCGCCTCCAGACGACATTTGACGGAACAAGTTCTTTTGTTTAATTCCTCAGTATCCATTTACTTCCAGCCGTTGGGCATTTTGTAAATGCCTTCTGATCCAACAATAATTTTATGATCCTGTAATCGAGAAATGGTGTTTCGATTCTATTGAAAACTTCATTGCATTCTGTCTTCAAATCTAAGCAAAGATGGAAGTATGTACTCGAGTCAACCCCATATAATTTCTGATTCAGATTGTCTTTTGTCCTGGGTATTCGAGAATGTTCCTGTCAGTATGGCTTTTCAGAAAATCAAGGCTGTGGTCATCCGCTTCGACGAACTTTAAGATTTCTGTTCTTTGAATTCATGTAATATTTCATTCCTCTTACCGATAGCTTTCAAATCCCTTCCTGAAGTTTTTCATAAGCTTCTGAAAAATAACCTGGCGTAATTTCCTTTATTGAAAAGATTGGAATAAAGAAAACTGAACCAAACTTCACCCTCCGAGAAATTCATCCGCTCCTTGTCCGTCAAGAAGCACAGTAACATTGTTCTCTGGCAAGACGCATTACATTCCATTGAGTTGTAAGGTAGTGGTGGTTCCGCTGAACGGTTTCCGTCAAGCTGAAAAATAAAAATCATCAGCATCTTTAAAAATCCGCCTTGTCCGGAAAATACATAATGAGAATTCGCTTTCCGTACTTTTTACTATTTCTTCACAAAGTTTCTCTCATCTATCGAAGCATCATCGTAAACTGCTGAAAACGTATTCTGTCTTCTGCCTTTGTCTGATTTGTTTGAAAGCGGGTTGTTGTTTTCGGGCATTCTGTCTATAAGTGTCACAACAGTCGAGGAGTCAAGACTGCCGCTCAGACATGTTCCTACAGGCACATCCGATCTCAGCTCCGAGTTTTACGGAATCATATATCAGTTCCGAAAACTAAGTTTTAATGTTTTCAAATCTGCTTTCATCGTAAGTTCCAAGTTCTTTGTTTTACTTCAAGTGAAAAATATTTTAACCGAAAATTCTCTTCCCTGAATTTTTATAAAATGAGAAGGAAGAAGAAGATGTTTTATGTTTTTATAAAAGTATTTTCAGTGTGATCTGGGTAAAATTGTAAACAAAGTAACTATATACATTTTCTTTGTTGGAGTTCTTTCTGAATGAAGGGTCGCTTCCAAAATATTCAATAATTGATTTGAGCTCGGATGCAAAGACAAATCTTGTTTTCATCTTTGAAATAATAAAACGGCTTAACTCCGAATCTGTCGCGTGAGCAGAAGAGAAGATTTTTTCAAATCGTATAACGCACTTCAACATGCCGTTAATTCCGTTGAGACAGTCTTCACCCCATTCATAATGTATGCATTCATTATTAATTCCAAAATAGTCCCGGTAAAGAAACTGTAACCTTTGAAATAAGTTCTTCCCTTATCTCTACATAGTTGTAAACTTCACCGTTAAAGATCATGCATATATTTTTGTCCCGGTTAAAGAATGGCTGATTACCGCTTACTGAAAGGTCTAAAATTGAGAGCCGCCTGAAGCCGAATGCAAGATTGAATGATCAGCCGAAGTGAAAGAATATGACTTCCTTTTAATTGCCGAAGTGTCATCTTTCTTCGGATTTGTTTTTGTAAGTATTGAATATTGCAGCATAACCTTCATCATCCGACCTCTGTGACTGATAATGTTAACAGCCGCTTTGCAGCGATTTGAAACAAAGCACTAACTTCGTTAAAATTTAATACGCTTGAATATTCCGCACATATAAATCTCTTATCTGATTATTTATTGTTCTAAATATTTCATCTTTTTTAACATTGCCTGTGCTGTCACTTTTCTTTTTCATTGCATACCCGAAAACTCCCGCAATCAGTATGATTCCCAGCAGAACATTCGCTCCGATACTGACGGATTTCCCTGTGTAATAAACTGCTTAGGCTCGTATCTGAATTCTTCTTTGTGCTTTTCTGCGGGACACCAAGATCTGAGAATTTAATCAGTTTTGAATCTCCGTTTTTACCCGTCAATATATACGCCTTCCATCCTGAACGGCAGATGGAGTCTCGAGAATACCAGAAGATTATTTCCTGTCGCATTACACGTCGTATTCCAAGACTGTGTGTCGCCTTTTACAAGTTTAACATGCTGGCGGTAGAATCCGGGCTTATCAATTTTCTGATTGATGTCTTTTCAAGGAATGCAACTTTGCGCGGATCGAAATTCATTTCGCGGATATTGTTCAGTATCGTAATGTCTTTTCAACTTTGTAACCGTCAGCAAAGAATGCTTTGGGAATGAAGTTCTTGTTCTCGTAAACCAATTTCGTTCCCCTAAAACCTGAACGAATGAAGTATCCTGCAGCGGCTTATCCGAAATATGTATACTTCACTCCGCCAAGCGTCAGCAGCAGGGATTCTCACCTCTGCTATCAACATCCCCTGATAACTTCCGGGATCTGCGCCGTGATAGCCGTTGAATGAATGAAGTCTGTAACAAGCCATGGTATTGTCTGTCGTAAGTCTCCCGCCATTGAACCCGCAACTCTGTAAGTATATGTATCAGATTTGTTTTCAGGAGCCAGTTCGTAAAATCCGTTTCCAGCAAAGTCATTCTTCGTTTCACCGGGATTATCTCAGTGAAGCGTTTTAAAATTTACATTCCAGAGATCAATGACAGCAATTAAAATTGTTCCCAAGGAGATATTTTTACTGATACTTTATTTGTTGCATTACATAAAACAAGCCCCGCTAAAGCGCAAGAAAATGCATGAAGCCGGAGATCCTGATAGAGTTTGCATAGGCATTCGGTATTATCTGCTGTTTGATGTACTGACTGATCTGCTGAGCAGTCGCTCCCTGTGTTTCAGTTTTTCAGCGAGCGAACTTGTGGAAACTGAATCTGTGTACGAACCTTCGAAAAACCGACAATGAAATTAAAAACATCAGTCCGCAATTCCGAAAATACATAACATAATTTCTTTAACCTTCTGAATCAGTTTTGCCTTTACAATTTCAATAACAGATTTAAGTCCGAATCCCGAAAGAATTACACTGCAATGTTCATGAAATGATGTATCATCACAGGCGCACGGAAGCTGCTGAAGTAAGGGAAGTAATTAAAAACAGATCGTAGATAACGAGAAGTTCCTCCCGAATGACATAAAAAGAAACACAACCTGAGATAACCGTCATCGCCTGCACGAACGGATTTTTCTGAAATTGTAAAATATTCCCGTGACAGCAAGTATCAGAACTATCACCCGAAGTACATCGGATTCGTTGTGAACGGCATCTGACCCCAGTAAAGATTAGCTTTCTGTCCCTGTATCTCCACATCGCCGAAGCCATAATAATAGGGAAGCAGGAATGTAATTACTTCACCCGGACTGAAAGACCAGTTCGTCGCATACTGATAATCAAGCGGCTGATCGTCCGCAACTTTTTTATCTATCTTCGCCTCTATCCCCGGTTCGCCTCTCATTGAATACTTGTTGTATTCTTTCATTGTCATCATAACGTCAGCATTCATTGCAACAGCCAGCAGCGCGGCTATCACAAAGAAGATGCCACTTTTAATTATTCCCGAGATTTGTGTCTTCTTTACTACTCTGTAAATTATCAGATACAGAAGATAAATTCCAAGCATCAGATATGCATAGAATATCATCTGAATGTGATTTGAATTCAGTTGTATGAAGCATCAGCGCAAGCAAAGCAAGGTTGATAAGATTCTGAAATGAAAAAACTGATTTGCTTTTATCATCAAATGAATCAATCAGCTTATCAAGAAATAAAAGTATCAGAGGAAAAAATGCAAGGGCAAGGACTTTTGTATTGTGCCCGACCACTATCCGCTGAATGAAGTCAGTAGCAAATGTCGCTGTCAGAGCGCAGTATAATGCTATCAGCTTATTTTTAAATTTGTAATTGGAATAAAGATAAAATCCGATCCCGAATATCGCATAATAAAGAATGACGGGAAGAACTCCGTTTGTCGAAGAATTTGTGATAGCGCCGTAAACAGAATCCCCAGATGAAATAAAAGAAATCATAAGATCTCGGATTATATGAAATGATCGGGAAGTTCGGCATTCCCATGAAAATATACGGAACCCACAGCGGGAACACTCCGCTTTTCTTTGCATCATCAAGAAATGTCCTGAATGAATCTGAAGCGAGTATGTCACCCGTTGCAAAGACTTTCCCGCTGAAAACCCCTTCTTTGAAAAATATCAGAACGGAAAGCAGGATGATGCCAATGTATATGAAATTTTCATACTTGAAGAATGTACTGTTACTGTCAGCAATTCTGCTCCCTGAAAGAGAAGAAGGATTTTTTAATACCGGTTTTTGCTTTGAGATCTGTTTAGCCATCTGTAAAAAATTATTTCTGAAATATTAATTTAAAATTTCGGTAAAGATACTTTAAAACAAAATAACTTTCTAAGTAAAATTTGATATTAGCGGGTACTGTCAATGGAATGAAAAACTATTTGAAAGTTTTTATTTTAAACTTACGCCTTTCATATTCATTAATCCGGATTTGTAATTATCTTTGCTAATTCCCCTGACTTCTTCTTTCTTGAATATTTCTTATAAAGATCGTTCTTGATATTGATATTAAGGTCAGTTCCTTCTTTCCGTTTAATTATCAGTTCTGATAGATGCTGAGTCAGCTCTGTTTCCATATTCCTACAATGTTTTCCCTGCTTCGCATTCATTCAGTATCGAAGCTGCTTCGCCGTCAGGAGGTCCGATGCAGATAACGGGCTTTCTTGACGCAAGATACTAGAATAATTTTCCTGTCAGTATTCCTTTATCATTTTTTATCTCAGGGATCACAAGAAGCAGCGCATCGCTTTTCAGAAGAAACTTTACCGACTCATCGTGTGAAACAGTCGGTATCAGTTCTATGTTTTTGCTTAAAGAAATACTCTTTGCATATTTGATCAGTGATGAAGAAGGATTTCCGACAAACCGCAGCTTTATGTCTGTTTCCGGAAATGCTGCTGTAACTTTTTTCAAAGCATGAAAAAAAATATTAGGATTGTAACTGTCAGCAAGTGTGCCTGTGTATGAAATGATGAAACTCTTTCCGGAAGATTTTTCCTCTGTAAAGCTGTCCTTAAAATCTTCTTCATCATAACCGTTAGGTATTACATAAATATTTTTTTTACCGGAAGTTTTCGTTTTAAATAATTCTTTAAGTTCATTACTTACTGTAACAACAAAATCCGCTTTGCTAAGAACATCGCTCTATATTGCAGGTCTCTTTTCTTTGCAAAATATAAATGATGGAACTCATTGTAATAATAAAT
This sequence comes from Ignavibacteria bacterium, assembly GCA_016709315.1. Taxonomy (GTDB): domain Bacteria; phylum Bacteroidota; class Ignavibacteria; order Tepidaquicellales; family Tepidaquicellaceae; genus JAEUSI01. The sequence continues at coordinate 20,282 of JADJMZ010000002.1, read as the reverse complement.
ATCAGTCCAGGGATCACGGAGATCTGCTATCCATCTGACTCTGTCTTTGTAAAATCTTTTTAATTCAAGCCCGATTAACTGCGCTGAGTGAGGAGGGCTGGTAGTGATGACTGTATCAATGTTTTCATTGTCTAATATTTTTTTTGCTTCTTTCAAAGCAAACTTAACCCAACCGCGTCTGGCATCGGGAATGAAAAATTTCCCTCTTATAAATCTGGATGACTTTTGAATGAGTCCGGGATTACTCTCATTTGAAAAACCGGTGGGAATGCTTTTTGCCTGTCAGTCTGGAATAAATTCCGAACGGCTCTGAAGTATCTGTTCTGTGGACTTTTACTGAAGCAGGAATTTCGTCTGCAAGAGTGTTATCAGTAAAAGGATAACTTGCTTTATTTTCATCAACAGTTAGTACATACGGCTGTACTCCGAATTCCGTAAGATACTTTACGAATTTTAAAGCTCTCTGAACTCCTGCGCCTCCTCGGCGGCCAGTAGTATGTAATCACTAAAACTTTTTCAAACTGCCTGATTAAAAATTATTTTTCTATTCTTTACTGCTAAGATTTTTCTTCATTAATTCCGCTATTTGTTTTGCATCGTCATTGCCTGCTTTTTCAAGTTCGCTTATCACTCTCTTCTGACTTTCCTTCGAACGGTTTTGAGAAAGTTTCTGCTTGCCTTCAGGCTTTGTAATGCCAATTCTGAATGCAACAATCCCTTTCAGCAATCCTTCAAAATAACTTTCTCGCAGATTGTCTGTGCTGTAAGTGCTTCCTTCACTTTCGAAATATTTCACAAGTTCATTTACGATCCTTTCTTATCATCGCGGTCATTTACAATTTCCATCTCTCCGTAAGCATGCACGGAAAGGTAATTCCATGTCGGAACGCTCTGATCCGTTTCATACCAGGATGATGAAATATAATGATGGGCTCCGGGAAATATCACAAGAACATCTTTGTCAAAATCTTTCCACTGCATATTTGCTTTTGCAATGTGACAGTAAAGAGTTCCGTAACTCCCTTCGTTCTTTTCGATCAATACGGGAATGTGAGTTGCGTTTATTGTTCCGTTGTTATTGGTGACAAGTATGGCAAAAGAGTTCTTCTCAATGAAACTATGTATCTCCTGAATGTCTTCGATCAGTGAATGAGGCGGAATGTACATTTAGTTAAATATTAATGAGACAAAGTGATAAAATTATTTTTCTCTGCAACAAGCAATACACCCGTGCCTTCTTTGTTGTCTGTATTCAGATCAAGCCACATTAATATCAGCACAAACCAGAGTGTGAACAGATAATAAAAAGGAAGAGCAGAATAAAAAATTTGAGCTCCGGCGATAAGTATGGGATACTTAATGCCGAATCTCCACGACACAGTTCCGTACTTTCCGTATGCATAGGAAAAATCCAACTAAGTCCCGCTCTGCTTACTTTGTCAGTGATGTCTTCTTCGAATAACCAAGACGTGCATGCTCTTCAATAAAGCTGTCATCATCTTCCGAATGCGCATCGCTTCGCCGAGATTTGACGGTGTATTCACTAATAGTCTTCCGCCTTTCTTCAGGGCATTAGCAAAATTCCTGAATACAAGTTCGTCTTCAAAAATATGCTCCATGACATCCACGCAAAGTATGAAATCAAACTGTTCTTTGTATTCTATCTTTGTCAGGTCTCCGATCTCAAATTTAACTTTGTCATAACCTGTCTTCGAAAAGAAATTTCTGCAATCGTTTACCTGCTCCTCTTTACATCTATCGCAAGAATGTCGGAATCCGGAAATCTTTTGCCATGAAATAAGTACTGCCCGAAACCCATTCCTGCATCAAAAATTTTCATAACGGTGTTTTTCGGAAAATACTGCTTTATCTTCTTTCTTACATGCCAGGATCGGAGAAACATAAGGTCAAGCAGGAAGTAGAATACTTTTCTCAGAAAAGCATTGTTGGAAACTATGTCGCCGAAAACTTTTTTTACAGGATCGTACTTCAAGTGAATTAATAATTAATGATTAATGAGTAATGAATAATGAGTAATGAATAAATCTTTCAGAATTTGTTTCCTGTTTAGTTCAGTGTTTTACTAAATTTTTAATTGCATCAGTAAAAGTTTCCCAGGAATAATTTTTCTTCTCTTCGCCTGCATTCCGGGAAAATTTTTCTTCAAGATCATCTTCATAAAATCTTATAACGCTGTCAGCAATTGCTCTGGAATTTTTTGGTTCAATAATAAACCCTGTCTTATTATTAAGTACCACTTCAGACAACCCGCCTACATCTGTCGCAATAACGGGCTTGTCATAGTAATATGCGATCTGAGTGATTCCGCTCTGTGTAGCGTCTATGTATGGAAGAACAACACAATCAGAAGCGCAGAAAAAATATTTCACCTTCTCATTCGGAACGTAATCCGAAACTACGGAAATATTTTTTCAAGCTTAAGATCTCTGATCCTGTCTTTCGTAACTGATTCGTCTTCATAAAATTCACCTACTATCAGAAGTCTGACTTTATTTTTTTTCAGAATATCCGGCATTGCTTCGATCAGATAATTCAGTCCTTTGTATTTTCTTACATAACCAAAAACAAAATCACTTTCTCATTTTCCACGTCAATGTTAAAATCATTTTTAAGAAATCGTTTCGATTCTTCCTTTCCGGCTGCTTCCCCGAAAATATTGTAAATAGGATGCGGAGTAAGTTTGTACGGTTTGCCGTTAACGAATTTTTTCAGATCTTCTTCAACGCTTTTTGAATGTATAATAAAGTAATCACCTGCTTTGAAGATCAGCTTTATGAGAAAATTGTCACCCGGTCTGTGTTCGTGAGGTATCACATTATCACAGATAAATAAAACCTTCCCGCCGGTTTTCTTTTTTACAAATCTGCATATCGTATAAAATGCAGGAGCAAAAAAAGGAATCCAGAATCTTAGAATAAGCAGGTCAGGATTTTTTTTTGCGATCTTCCTTGCCGTACTTCGCCAGTTAAACGGATTTATTGAATCAATGATCTGAGTATTCGGGATTTCCTTTTTGATGATATCATTGCCGCTGGTATCTTCCTGACTCTTTCCGGGAAATAAAAGTTTGGGATATTGTCTTTTGAATGAAAATATTTCCACATCATTATCTTCCGAAAGATAATTCGCCAGTATCCCGTTAAGCTGCGCCATAGCGCCTCTCAGAGGATACGCCGTACCGATAATGATTATTTTCATAATGTTTGTAAAAGTAACTGCAAAATATATTAATTCATCTTGAATTTCTAAGCAAAAGTAAGGACTTCAAATTATTTTAATCAACTTTGTCCAAATGATGTGAATTGTATTCACAGATTTATTTTTTCCTGCTTGCTAAGCCCCCCGCTCCGCGAAGCCTGCTCCGCAAGGCGAGCGAGCAGCTTAGCAAGCCAAAACTCGACCTTTCCAAGCTGGCTCGCCTCGCGGAGCGGGGGGCTTGGGAAGGAGGAAGTTTTTGAGACAGACTCCAGGGCGGACGGGAATGACAGTAAGGGTTTTTCAGAAGTCTCTAAACAAAATTCAAATTCTTTTATAGAATTGATGCGCTCAATATTAATCTGTTTATTGTTATAATTGCAAATTTAATGTATATTTTCTTTAAACAATTACGGGGGGCAGGCAATGAAAACTCTGAAAGAATTTTTAAACAACAGACCTTTGCATTTTGTAAGAACAGGAATGTATGTGATAGATGTTGCAAAGTTCATGGGGATGCACAATATCGGGGCGGTTCCTGTACTCGAGCAGTCGGATAAACTCACGCTGAAGGGAATTTTTTCCGAAAGGGATCTTCTCCGCAGATGCATTGCAAAAGATCTGGACCTTACGGTTATTAAAATAGATGATGTAATGACCAGAGATATTATTCTGATCGAGTCTCACGATACGCCGGAATACTGCCTGCAGATAATGAAGCAGGAAAAAATAAGACACATTCCTGTAATCGAAAAGCAGGATCTCATTGGAATAATTTCAATGAGAGACCTGATGCTTTATGACAATACACAGAAAGATGAGAAGATCGAACTATTGAATTCGTATATTCAGTTCAGCGGTTAAAAAATAATTATCTGACATTATAAATTGTATTGTTAATTTCATTTGACCGGAAGATGTTTTTTTAACAGAAACTATTATTTATAAAAAATAATTGAATTTGAATTTTCACGGATAAAGAATTGTTGTCTTTTCTAACCTAATAATAAATTTAAAGCGAACATGAATTTAACAGAAATAAAAACTCTCGGAGAACTTAAACGCTCGGGTTATAAGACTTTGTCTGTCAAAGATGAAATAAGAAATAATCTTACCAAAAAAGTTGCAAACAAGGAAACTATTTTTGAAGGAATCGTTGGTTATGAGAACACTGTCATTCCTTCAATTGTAAATTCGCTTCTTGCAAAACATGACATAATCCTTCTCGGACTCAGAGGTCAGGCAAAAACAAAAATTGCAAGAATGCTTCCTGATCTTCTCGACGAGTTCATTCCAATAGTTAAAGGTTCGGAGATTAATGACAATCCTTTTCACCCGATTTCAAAATTCGCGACAGATATTATCAGCGAAAAAGGTGACGATACGGAGATTGAGTGGATATCTCGCGATCAGCGCTACAGTGAAAAGCTGGCGACACCTGATGTTAACATTGCAGATCTCATCGGCGATATAGATCCGATAAAAGCTGCAAATCAGCGGCTTCATTATTCTCATGAAGGAGCGATTCATTTCGGAATTATTCCCAGGACGAACAGAGGTATATTCGTCATTAATGAGCTGCCGGATCTTCAGCCGCGCATACAGGTCGGATTGCTGAACATCATGCAGGAGAAAGACATTCAGATAAGAGGATTCAATATCAGAATTCCTCTGGATGTACTGATGGTCTTCACGGCAAATCCTGAAGATTACACTAACAGAGGAAACATTATCACTCCTCTGAAAGACAGGATAGACTCGCAGATAATTACTCATTATCCGAAAGCACTTGAAGACGGAATAAAGATCACAGAGACATATTCCTGGACGGAAAGGAATCCTAAAAAGAAGGTGATCATTCCTTATTATTTCAGGGAGATTATTGAGATGACGGCTGTAATGGCGAGGTTAAGCGAATTCGTTGATCAGAAATCAGGTGTGAGCGCAAGACTTACAATTTCATCAACAGAAAATCTGATCAGTAATGCCGAGCGCAGGGCTATAATGAATAATGACGACATTATAATGCCGAGGATGTGCGACCTGCTATCTATCATTCCGGGAATTACGGGAAAAGTCGAGCTCGTATTTGAAGGCGAGCAGGAAGGATCGATCAAAGTTGCAAAAGCGCTTTTGTCAAAGTCTGTAAGGGAAATTTTCAGAAAGTATTTTCCTGATCCTTTGATGAAGAAGAAAAAAACAGAGTCAGGTAAAGAAGTCAAGGATCCTTATTCTGAAATTGTGGAATGGTTTCAGTACGGTGGCAAAGTTAATATTAAAGATGATATGACATTCAAAGAATACTTAAGCGAGTTAAGGAAAGTTGACGGACTCGAGAAGTTTGTCAAAAAATATCCGCAGTTTTATGAAAGCGAAAACGAACTTGCATCGCTGATGGAATTTGTGCTTGACGGTCTGCATCAGAATTCCAAGATAGCAAGAGATGAAGTTGATTCTGTAATAGTATATAAAGATCTTGTCGGAAGTATGTTCACACAGGGCGGAAGCAGTTTCGGCGGATACGAAGATGAGTTTTACAGATGATAAAATAATCATGAACAGAAAAAATTATACCTGAGCCGGGCAATTGCCGGTAAACTCATTTAGTATATTTAATTAATGAACAGATTTGTTTAAAATGACTTACGATGAACAGATTTGTCCTAATATTTACTATATTGCTTTACTGCGTCAGATGCTTTCCGCAGCAGCGTCAGGATACACTGGCGGTGTTTAAAAGTAATGATTCCCTCTCAATACCTCTGCCGGATATCACTGATACTTCCCGTATCGCAAAATCAGATGTTGACGCGCCGATCCGTTACACAGCAAAAGATTCTCTCATTTACGATCTGAAAAATAAAAAAGTATTTCTTTATAATGAAGCGCAGCTAATTTACAAAGACCTTAAACTCGATGCAGGAAGAATTAATGTAAATGAAGAATCGCAGACTCTTGAAGCATACGGAATACCCGATACAACCCGGACGGGAAAGTTCATACAGACTCCGCTGATGTTTCAGGGAAATGATAAATACGAAGGCGCAAGATTGTCATATAACTTTAAATCGCAGCAGGGGAATGTTTCAATGGGATTCAGTGAAGCTGAGGTCGGATATTATTTCGGTGATAAGATAAAGAAAGTAACAAGCGAAGTGCTTTTTATTAAAAACGGAATTTATACCACTTCGACTGACAGGGAAGATCCGGAATATTATTTTCTTTCTCCGAAAATGAAGGTGATACCGAATGATAAAGTAATTGCCCAGTCTGTTTTTCTTTATATTGAAGGAGTTCCTGTTTTCTGGATTCCTTTCGGAGTGTTCCCCAACAGGTCGGGCAGGTCATCAGGTCTTATACCGCCTACATTCGGAGATGACGGTACATACGGAAAGTATATCTCAAGGCTTGGTTACTTCTGGGCAATAAATGATTATACAGATCTTGGGCTGACAGGAAGTTATTTTACAAAAGGAAGAACCGATATTTACGGACAGTTCAGATATGCACTGAAATATAATTTTTCCGGAAACATAAACGGAGGTTACTCCAGATTAAGACTCGGAGAAAGCACTGATGTCGGTAATCAGCAGTCTGATGCCTGGGGATTAAATATCGCGCACAATCAGCAGATCAATCCTACTTCCCGCATTGATGCAAGTCTTGCCTTTGTCAGCAGTAAGAATTATTACAATGTAACGACGAATTCGCTTTCAGAACTGCTTCTGCAGAATGTACTTTCGAATCTTACATATACGAAATTCTGGGAAGGCACTCCTTTTTCACTAAGCGCAAATTATTTCAGGGATCAGAATCTTCAGACAAATGATGTAACTGAAAGAATTCCATTTGTAAATTTTTCAATATCCCAGACTTATCCTTTTGAATCAAATATTTCTGATTCTTATAATAAAAAATTCTATGAATATTTTAATTATTCGTACAACGGAAGTTTTTTGAATAACAGAATTAAGCGAACATTGAAATCTTTGCAGAATACAGACAGCACTTTTGATGATATTCGTTCAGGCATAAGGCATATTTTAAATCTCGGTCTGACTCCGAGGTTTGATTTTATTACTTTGACACCTTTCTTTTCTTACAATGAAATCTGGTACAATAAATATATCAGCAAAAATTTTAATACTGCTGACAGTACTGTCGTTACAAAAGATGAAAAAGGATTGAAAGCGCTCAGATATTTCAATACGGGAATAAGTCTTTCAACAAGATTTGTCGGAATATTTAATCCTAAGATATTTAATGTCAGAGGAATACGGCATACTATTACGCCTGCTGTAACTTTTTCATATCAGCCGGATTTTTCCGAACCTCAATGGGGTTATTACAAGTCTTATACAAATGCATCAGGTCAGGAAATAAAATATTCCATATTTGAAAAAGAAGTTTTCGGCAGCGCGCCTTCGGGAAAGTCACAGTCGCTTTCTTTTTCGGTAGGAAATGTATTTGAAATGAAGACAAGGTTGAATGACACTACGGAAAATAAATTTCAGCTTCTTAATTTTGATGCAGGAATCAATTACAATTTCGCTGCAGATTCTCTGGGATTCTCCGAACTGTTTACAAGCTTCAGGACAAATATCGGAAGCTTTCTTAACATTTCCGGAAGCGCAAATTTTAATCTTTATAAATATGATGAGTTATCAAATTCAAGATTGAATCAGTTTCTTCTCAGTTCGGAAGGTAAGTTAGCTGACCTGACTAATTTCAACTTCAGCATGTCAACCAGTTTTAATTTCGGAATATCAAATAAAGATAACTCGGTTAATAAAGATACAATCGTTTTGTATGATTCGCTTAAGGGAAGGGGGCAGTATAAGGATGTCAGAAAGAATAAAATTGATGAAATAAATTTTGATATTCCTTTCAGCGGCGGGTTCGGATTTAATTATTCCGAATCGAAGCCCGGGAATAATGTTACAAACAGGAGCTCTAATCTGTCCGGCAACGTTGCTTTCAATCTTACGGAGAAATGGAGATTTTCATTTGCTACAAGCTATGATATAGTAAACAGTCAGTTTACAGCTCCGTATTTAACTGCTTACAGGGATCTGAATTCCTGGGAGCTTAATTTCAACTGGTATCCTGCAGGGACTTACAGGGGATTTTCACTTGAGATAAGGATAAAAGCTCCGCAGCTCAGGGACATTAAAGTTTCCAAAAAGACAAATTCAAGAGGAGTATATTAGACAATGCAGAAATATTCCGGCGCAGGAAATAAGTTTATCATTATAGATAATCTTAAAAATGAGATTTCCGATCGTGAGAAAAAGACAGTTGAACTTTGTTCGTCTGAAGACAACAATGAAATTGACGGAGTGATATATGTTGAGAACTCTGACAATTCGGATTTCAAAATGAATTATTACAACAGGGACGGAACCGGAAACGCTCTTTGCGGGAACGGATTAAGATGCACGGTAAAATTTATAAACGAAAATAAGATTTCAGACAAGACAGAACTTAAGATAGAAGCTGTTTCGGAAATTTTTGAATGCATAAAATTACCCGACGGAAGGATTACAGTTTCTTTCCCTCCGCCGGAAAAAGTGAAAACTAATTTTAAGCTAAAGGTTCATTTTCAGGAGTGGTGGGAACTGCTTAACTGCTCTTATGTTGACTGTGGATCGCCGCATATAGTTGTGTTCATTGATGAAATTGAAAAACCTAAGGTAAATAATCTGGAAGAAGTAAATATAATGGAATGGGGAAGAAACATAAGGATGCATAAAGACCTGATGCCTGAAGGAGCGAATGTGAATTTTGTAAAAGAAAAGTCGAAAGATGAAAACGAAATAGAAATCCGAAGTTATGAAAGGGGAGTGGAAGGCGAGACTCTTGCATGCGGGACAGGAGCATTGTCATCTGCGCTGATCTATTTTATACTAAGAAATCAGAAGGATGAAGTGAAAGTTCTTACAAGATCAGGAGAATATCTGAATGTGAGTTTTGATATAGAAAACAGAAAGCTAAAGAAAATGTATCTTACAGGAAATGCTGTAAGAATTTAAGTCAAAGTTCAACTCAATAGTATTCCGAAGTATAAAAAAAAAGGTGTCTGAAAAGACACCTTTTTTTATTTGAACAATTAAATCTGTTATTAGAATATGATGAATCCTACTGAAGCATTTGTAAAGTACCTTGTGTCAAGAGCGTGTCTTTTTTCAATTCCGCCGTTGATATTGAAAGAAATATAGTTTTCAATATAGAATGTAAATCCGGTTGAGAAAAAGTGATCTACAGCAGATTTATCCAGACCAGTTGTACCACCGCCTGCATAAAGCTGATTTAACTGCGCTCTGTATCCTGCATTAAAAGTTATTCTGTTTGTCAGATTGTAATAATAATTTAAACCTGCATTTCCTGTAACCAGTTTAGCAAAATTGCTATCCATAGGAGAGCTCAAATTAGCAAAAGTAGTGATTTGATGTTCAATTCCGATCGGGTAAGCGTATCTTGCTCTCAGATCAGCTGTTGGTGACGGACTTTTTATTTCTTCATTTCTTGTCAGAACAGTATAACCAACTCCTAATCTTATATCTCCGCCATACAATCTTGGTTGGATGAACTGATTAGTACCATAAAGAACGTCTCTTACTCTCATAAATCCTAATGCAGAGAGGGTTTGAGTTTTTGATACACCTGAATTCTCTATTTCCTTTTGAATGTCTTCAATAATTTTAGATTCATACAAAGCTTTATATTTATCTCTGTATTCACTTTCTCTGTCAATTATCTGAGCAATTTTAAGCATTGTTGATTTTGGCATATAAGAAGATGTGATTCCGCCTTTTTTAAGATCCTGATCAATTCTGATTGCTTTTGCAAGTGAAGTTGCTTCAACCTGTCTTCCGTAACCCAAACCAGCAAATAAATTTACTTCAGGTCTGTTGTCTTTACCGAATTCTCTTTTTCTTGTATAATTAGATTGTAACTCACCATTAGCAAAAAATCCTTTGGTATTGCTGAAATATTTGCTGTAATCTGTAGCAAGAATATAATTATATCTTGTTGTATCACCTCTCAGTGTATTTAATCCACCGGTGAAATCAAGATTCCATTTCATTCCGGGTGAAGAATAGAACTGTGAATATATAGCTTCTAATCTTCCGTTACTTGTTACTGATTTTGCTGCGGCTGTATCATCAGGATCTGTCTCAGCCCAACTGTAAAATCCGTTAATAAGAAATTTTCTTGCTGAACTTACAGGAATATCAAAATCTGTGATCTTTACATTCTGTGAATATCCAACTGACGAGATAATCAAGAATAGAAAAATGTATTTTAGAATTTTCATTTGTTGCCCTTTCAAATTAATTTTTAAATATGAGCAATATAAATAATTTTCATTAAAAACTTAATGTAAAAAGTTAAGTTTATAAAAAAAAATTTATGTCTTGCAAATTTTTGCAAAATTGCTTTTAATTGATTGAAATTATGTTAATCATTAACCTGTATTTCTCTCATAAAAACTTTAATAACACAAAATTAAATTGCTTAAAAAAAAACTAATTGTTATCGGTGCCGGTCCGGGTGGATATGCGGCAGCATTTCTTGCGGCTGATCTTGGAATTGACACTACTTTAATTGATAGTGAAAAAAATCCCGGTGGAGTTTGTCTTTACAGGGGCTGCATTCCTTCAAAAGCGCTACTTCATTCTGCTAAAGTAATTTCGGAATCTGAAAAAGCAAAAGAATTCGGCATTGAATTTCAGAAACCGGAAATTAACCTTAATAAACTGCGCGAATGGAAGGATAACACTGTTAATAAACTTACGGGCGGACTCGGGCAGCTTTGCAAACAGCGAAAAGTGAACTATCTTCAGGGTAAAGCTAAAATCCTTAACAATGAAAGCATTGAACTCATAAAAGAGAACGGTGATAAGGAGATACTGAATTTTGAAAATCTGATAATTGCCACGGGTTCCCATCCTTTTATTATTCCGGGAATGAATATTGAATCCCCAGGATTCATGGATTCCACTTCCGCACTGAATATTGAGGATATACCAAAAACACTTTTAGTAATAGGAGGCGGTTATATTGGACTTGAGATAGGCACTGTTTATGCTGCTCTCGGCTCTAAGGTTACGGTTGCGGAAATGTTGCCGGAAATACTTTCAGGAGCGGATAATGATCTTGCTGCAGTATTAAGCAAAAACATAAAGAAAATGTTTGAAGAAGTGTTACTTAGTACAAAGGTTATGGAGACAAAGGTATCAGGTAAAGGAATTAAGGTCACATTAGAAGATAAAAATAAGAACAGAAGTGAAAAGATATTTGACAAAGTCCTAATCGCCGTCGGAAGAAAGCCGAATTCAAAAAATATAGGTCTCGAAAACACAAAAGTTGAAATTGATGAGAAAGGATTTATAAAAGTTGATAATCAGCTGCGAACTTCAGAAAAAAATATTTTTGCTATCGGTGATGTTGCCGGTGAACCGATGCTTGCTCATAAAGCATCGCATGAAGGACGAACTGCAGTTGAAGTGATAGCCGGTCATAAATCTGTTTTTGAGCCGAAGGCAATACCCGCAGTCGTATTTACCGATCCCGAAATCGCATGGTGCGGATTGACAGAGAAGGATGCAAAGCTGCAGAATAAGATTATTACAGTTGCGAAATTTCCCTGGGCTGCATCAGGAAGAGCTATGACAATCGGAAATACCGACGGACTAACTAAGCTTATTATTGATCCTGCAACTGAAAGAATTCTGGGAGTTGGTATTGCCGGACCCGGAGCAGGTGATCTGATCGCTGAAGGAGTACTTGCTATTGAAATGGGCGCTAACGCAACCGACTTAAAGCTTACGATCCATCCTCACCCGACGCTTTCCGAAACTGTTATGGAAGCTGCCGAAGTGTTTTTCGGACAAAGTACGCATATTTACAGACCGAAAAAATAGTTTCAAGTTACGAGTTTCAAGTTACGAATTGATTCTTAAAGTATGTAGAAAGTAAAATTATGAAAGCAGAAGACAGAAATTTCGAAAGTGAATTTGAATTTAAAACATCCAGAAGCGGCGGGAAAGGCGGGCAGAATGTTAATAAAGTAGAAACTAAGATCGAACTTAATTTTGATGTTGAAAATTCTCTTATTCTTAATGATGATGAAAAAAAAAGAATATTATTGAAACTTCAGAACAGAATTGATAAAAACGGAATACTGCAGATCATTGCTCAGACCGAGCGTTCTCAACTAATGAATAAGCTGAAAGCACAGAAAAGATTTTATGAATTGATTGAAAACGCATTGAAAAAAGAAAAAGTAAGAAAGAAGACCAAACCTTCTGTTTCTTCAAAAGTAAAAAGAATTGAAACAAAAAAGAAAACTTCAGTAAAAAAAGTTATGAGAAAATTGACGGATAAAGATTTTTCAGATTAAAAGGGATAAAGTTAAACACAGAGTCACGGAGACACAGAAATTTTTTAATCTAAGATAACAATATCTCTGTTGATATTTTTGAAAAGTGTTTAAATTGTTTACTGATTAATTTTAATGTTCTGCAATTATTTAGGTGTTTTAATAGAATAATAAATTGATTTTAATTAAATCTAAAATCTAAAATCTAAAATCTAAAATCTAAAATCTAAAATCTAAAATCTAAAATCTAAAATTGTTACATTCTCTGTGTCCCTGTGCCTCTGAGTTGAAAGAATAAACTGTGTTGAAAGCATAAACTTTCCAATCACAAATTCATCATCATCGGATTTTCCAATGCTTCAGCTATCCATCTGAGAAATCTCGCCGCATCAGCTCCGTCAATTATTCTGTGATCATAAGTTAATGAAACTGGCAGCATAAGTCGTGGCTCGAAAATTCCGTCAATATATACAGCTTCCTTGCTTCCTCTTGAAACTCCAAGTATAGCAACCTGAGGAGAATAAACAATCGGATTGAAATGTGTTCCGCCAATTCCTCCGAGGTTTGAGATAGTAAAATTACCGCCGTCCATTTCATCAGGAGTTATCTTTTTTGTGCGGGCTTTTTCCGCGAGTTCGTTAAGCTCCACTGAGATCTCCGTGATACTTTTTTTATCCGTATTTTTTATAACAGGAACTAACAATCCTCTGTCAGTATCAACTGCAATTCCGATGTTAAAATATTTTTTAAAGATAATTTCTTTTTTGTTCAGGTCAATGCTGGAGTTGAACTGAGGAAATTTATTCAAAGCTGCAGAGCATACTTTTACAAGCATTGAAGTAAGAGTCAGATGTCCGCCTTTTTCTTCTACTGATTTGGAATATTTTTTTCTGAATTCTTCAAGTTCGGTTATGTCGGCTTTATCTGACTGAGTAACCATTGGAATTGTTGACCAGGCATATGTCATCGCTTCAGCTGTAATGACTCTGACCTTGTTCATTGACTGAATTTCCACATCTCCCCATTTTTTAAAATCAGGTAATTGCTTTTGTGAAACGGGATTTCCCGCATCAGTAGAGGTCAATTTAATTTTGACAAAGTTCTTAACATCTTCCTCCATGATCCTTCCTCCCTGTCCTGATCCTGAAACTCTGTCAATGTCCACTCCGAGCTCTCTTGCGAGTCTTCTCACAGAGGGAGTAGCAGGTGCAGATTCGCGTTTCACATTATAAGGAACAGTATCTTCTGATCTGACTATAGTTATTGCAGCTTCTTTTTCTGTATAAGTAATATTTTTATCTTCAATTTTATTTAATACATCTTCATCTTTCTTTTCCTTGATAGGTTCATCCTGTTTCTTAACTTCAGCTTTAGCATCAGCTTTATTGTCTTTAACATTTTCAGCTCCGTTAGTTTCAAGCTTTAAAATAACGCTGCCAATCTGAATGCTTTGCCCTTCCTTTACATTGATTTCTTTCACTGTTCCTTCTTCAGTTGAGGGAACTTCAAACATAGCTTTATCAGTCTCAAGCTCTATTACCGGCTGATCTATTTTTATTTTATCGCCAATTGAAACAAGGATTTTTACTACATCTCCTGTTTCGACATTGTCCGAAACTTCAGGAAGTTTTACTTCTTTTATCATAAAATATTTTATTTAAACTTTTACCGGATTTGGTTTATTCTGATCCAGTCCGAATTCTTTAATTGCTTTATTCACTTCACTGGGATCTATTTTTTTTTCCTTTGCGAGAGAATTAAGCGCTGCGATAGTTATATATCTGTGATCCACTTCAAAGAAGTCTCTCAGCTCTTGCCTACCGTCGCTTCTGCCGAAACCGTCCGTTCCGAGGATACTGAATTCACCCGGAATCCATTTCTTTATTATAGCCGGCAAAGCTTTAATATAATCAGATGCAGCGATGAAAACACCTGTTTCATTTTCCAAAACTTTTGTAATGTATGGCTTCGTTTGTTCCTTTTCAGGATTCAGCATGTTTTGCCTTTCAGTGTCAGTGGCATCCATGTAAAGTTCTTTGTAACTTGTAACACTCCAGACATCTGCAGATACTTTATATTTTTCTTCAAGAATTTTCTGAGCTTTGATAACTTCGTTAAGTATCGTTCCGCTGCCGAAAAGATGTGCTTTAAGTTTGGTTGATTTCATTTTGGATTTTGAATATCTGTAAATGCCTTTAAGTATGCCTTCTTCCGAACCTTCAGGCATCGGAGGCATAAGATAAAATTCATTCATTACTGTCAGATAATAAAAATATCTTCCTGATTTTCATACATCCTGTGCATTCCGTCTTTGATAATGACTGCGAGTTCGTATGCAAATGCAGGATCATAGCATTTCAGATTCGGTACCGGCAAAGCGAGAATATGACTGTTGCCGTCCTGATGCTGAAGACCTTCGCCGCTTAAAGTTGTTCGTCCGGCTGTTCCTCCGATCAGAAAACCCCTTGTTCTGGAATCTGCTGCTGCCCAGATTAAATCACCTATCCTCTGAAACCCGAACATTGAATAAAAAATAAAAAACGGAATCATGTTAATTCCGTGTGTCGCATAGGAAGTTCCGGCAGCTATGAATGAAGACATGGATCCCGCTTCAGTAATCCCTTCTTCTAATATCTGACCGCTTTCTTCTTCCTTGTAATAAAGCAGACTGCCTTTGTCCACAGGTTCATAGATCTGTCCGACGTGAGAATAAATTCCTACTTGTCTGAATAATGATTCCATCCCGAAAGTTCTGGCTTCATCAGGAACAATAGGAACAATGTATTTGCCGATCTCCTTGTCTTTCAGTAATTTAGAAAGCAGATGAACAAAAGCCATAGTAGTAGCAACTTCCCTGTCGCCGTTTCCTTCATAAAATTCTTTAAACAGTTCATCCGAATTGAATTTCAGCGGAGCGGATTTCACATCTCTTTTCGGAATGAAACCGCCGAGGACTTTCTTCGCTCGGTCAAATACTTTATTTCCTCGCTTTCAGGAGAAGGTCTGTAAAAGGTGTTTCGGCTATATCCTCATCAGAAATCGGAATGCCGAAACGGCTTCTGAATTCTCTTAACTCCTGTTCATTTAATTTTTCTGAGAGTGAGTAATATTTTTTCCTTCACCCGCTTCACCAAGCCCGTATCCTTTGATCGTATGAGCAAGGATAACAGTAGGTGAACCGACATTATCAACCGCATTTTTATAAGCTGCATAAACTTTTGCAGGATCGTGTCCTCCGCGATTGAGTTTCTGAAGCTGGTGATCCGTATATTTACTTACTATCTCAAGCAGACGCGGATCTGTTCCGAAGAAATCTTTTCTGATATAATCCCCGCTTGAAACTGTATATTTCTGGAACTGTCCGTCAACAATTTCATCCATTCTGTCTTTTAACAATCCGTCTTTATCTTTTTCAAGCAGCGGATCCCAGTCGCTACCCCAGATCACTTTTATCACATTCCAGCCTGCGCCTTTAAATATCGCCTCGAGTTCCTGAATAATTTTTCCGTTACCTCTGACAGGACCGTCAAGCCGCTGAAGATTACAATTGATTACAAAAATCAGATTATCAAGTTTTCTCTTGAAGCAAGAGTTATAGCGCCGAGAGTTTCCGGTTCGTCTGTTTCACCGTCACCGAGAAAAGCCCATATTTTTCTGATCAGAGGTTTTCATAATATTTCTGTCTTCGAGATACCTGTTGAATCGCGCCTGATAAATTGCCATTATCGGACCAAGTCCCATTGACACGGTAGGAAATTCCCAGAATCTCGGCATAAGCCACGGATGCGGATAAGATGAAAGACCTCTTTTATTGGAAGAGAGTTCTCTGCGGAAATTCTTAAGGTCATCTTCCGTGATCCTTCCTTCAAGCATTGCTCTTGCATAAATTCCCGGCGCTGCATGTCCCTGAAAATAAATTATATCACCGCCGCTGGGATCATCCTTTCCGCGAAAAAAATGATTGAAAGCCACTTCAAGAAGTGTAGCAGCCGAAGCGTAAGTGGAAATATGACCACCGATGCCGCTGAGTTCCCTGTTAGCACGAACTACCATAGCCATTGCATTCCATCTGAGAATGCTCTTGATCCTTCTTTCTATCTCACGGCTGCCTGGATAAACCGGCTGCTTTATCAGAGGAATTGTATTTATATAAGGAGTATTTGCTGTAAAGGGAATATTAATGCCGAGTTCCTGAGCTCTGATCTGAAGTTTTCTCAGCATTTCCGTAACTCTTTCAGAACCCTGACTTTGATAAATATAGTCAAGAGATTCAATCCATTCTTTGTTTTCAGTCTCTCTTATCTTTTTTACATCTTCGGTATTGCTCATAAATGATTTTTACTAATTTAAGTTTATTCTTTTAAAAATACGGATTCTTAGGGAAAGAGTAAGTTACTAAATTTGTGCGGGGAAGTTGTTTTCAATTATGAATTTTTTTTTACTGACAAACTATTATTTTATTTAAACAATTTCACAAATATGTTATAAATTCACTGAAAACAGATCTTTCTTTTCATAGTTAATTAAAATTACAATACCATATTTCACTAATAACAAAGTCTCATGAATTCCCGGCTAACTAAGTAATACAGTTTGTAAGAGTCATTAATAAATCACAGATTAAACTCAAAACCGAAAAAAGTCATTGATTTAATCTGTATAATCACATTTCCAAAATTCATCACTGCAATTGTCTATAAATTTTTCTTCTGTGTGAATCAGCTTAAACTCAGTTAATTGTTCCTGAGTTGCGGTATTCTGAATCTGATCAAATAAAGTTCTTTCTTCAAAACGTATGTGTTTTTCCAGCTCTGTCTGAATTTGCTTTAATGAAGCTTCGGTATCGGATTTATCTTCAAACAATTTTGAAAGTTGCCTGTGTTCTTCAATCGCCTGTTTGATTAATTTATTATCATTTCCTAAGACCGGGAAGACATATTTCTCCTCTGTCTCAAAATGAGGAATCAAATGCGTTTTATAAAACCAGTCAGAATATGATTTGATTCTCTTTAGTGCTACCCTTTTGAAAAACCTGTTTTGATTTTCCAGCAAAGCAATAACCCTGATGATGCTCTCTGCTCAGGGGTTTTAAATACTCGGATCTTTGAATTGGCTTATCTGTATTCATAAATATTTTTAATTGTTCAATATTTCATTTTGATCAGAATCTTAAAAATTTTTCACATTATTATTTAAATTTATCTCAGATAAATTCTTTTTCCATTTCAATAGATCCCGGAAATAAAATATTGTTTTCTAAATGTATATGCAGATGTAAATCAGTTTCAAACTCTTTTAACATCGAAAAGGCGACTCTGTATGTGGTGCACCCGTCATCCGGCGGATTGTAGTTATTGCTTAGTTCAGAAATTTTTCTGAATCTTTGTCCTTCTGCATCATGTTCCTGCATCATCATTTGAATAGGATTCCGCACTGTTCCAAACCCCTGTTTTGAAAATTGTTCTTTATTGTTTCCGGAGTTTATCATTTGCCGTATATAAGGAAATAATACCACCTCTTCTTTTTTCATGTGTGCAGCCAGTTCCTCTGCCGAAACGTTAAATTCTTTTGTGATTTCAAACAGTTCGGGATGATTACTGCCGTGAACCTTACACAGCTTATCAAGAAACTGCTTTAAAGAAGGAGTAGTCTCTTCAATATATCTGTGATGTTTTTTTTCAATATAATCTGCAAGAAGATCGAGTGGCCAAGATTGAAAATCTGTTAACTGATTGTCCGGCTGACCGGTAACTTCGGCTAATTCAGTCAGAAGCTGACCTGCATTTATTTTCTTGTTTTCGCAAACCTCTTCAATTGATTTGCATCCCTTACAGCAAAAGTCTATTCCGTATTTTTGAAATACGGCTGCGGTACGATAGTCATTGGCTACGAATGAACCTATACTGGGTGATTTTGTGGTTTCCATTTTTATTTTTATTTTAATTGTTATTAAATTTTATTTCTGAATCAATTGCCATGATCACATTTGCCTCAAAGTTTTCTTTTATAAATAAGCTATGTGATTCTGAAGCCGGAATTATCGCTGAATCATCCGGTATTAAGTTTATTTCCTTATCTTGAAATTTCAGCAGTGCTTCACCTTTTAAAACAATAATTATTGCTTCCTTTGTGCTGAAATGGGATGGCATTTGCGATCCTTTATTCCCCGTAAGTCCGTTATTTATATCATTTGATAAATCAAGCAAAGATGTTTCTTCAAGCATTAGTCTTAAATCTTCTCTTATGGTTTTAAATTTATAATGAAGGGGACATGGTTTGATTTCATTGCAGTTTTTAAATCCCAGTCCGCAACTCTTATATATTGAGTCTCCGTCAATAGCATATACAACCTGATTGAGTTTGATCTCTCCGGCTTTGGAATTTTAATTTCAAAGCCACCTGTCGGACCTTTAGAGAATCAATTATCTTACTTTTAACAAGTATCTGCAATATTTTAGCTGTAAATGAAACCGGTGAATCTGTTCCGAGGGCAATTTCATTCAGACTTACTCTGACCCCTTGCCTGGATTTAATTGTAATAAAAACCGATGCTCTGATACCGTATTCGCACGCTTTTGAAAACATACTTTTGTAATTTATGCATCAAAGATAGTTAATAAATTTAAATTAATAAAGGACAAAATTGTCCGAATATATTTTATAGATCACTGTAGTTTCTCTCAAATTTTTTTTATGTATACTAAATTATATTTATGGAAAAAAGAGATGGAATGAATTTACTTATAAATAATTATGAATGAAGCAAAATCATCATTTTTCATTTATAAAAAATATAAATGAATTAGGGATGAATGTATTTAATAAAAAACTAATTCATTCCGATAAGGAAACAGCGTTTTTTATATTTGAAAAATAGAATATCTTTTTCATTTTATTCTTCATCCGCTACTACCTCAACTTTGATCCTGTCCGGATCTTCAAAAAATACTGCATAATATTTTTCTCCACCTGCATAAGGATGTCTGTCAGAATAAAGTATGTGTATGCTTTTTTCTTTTAGTTCTTTTGTCAGAGTATCAACAAATTCTTTGGAGCTGCAGTGAAATGCAAGATGATTTAATCCGGTGTTTTTTTCTGTTGTATGGATTACTAAGTATTTTTTCAGTCTGAACAAATACGATGTACGTTTCTCCGAGTTTAAAACTGATCCGCTGTCCCATTTTTGAAATATTTCATAAGTAAACTTCTTCGTAAGCAGCCACTCCCAGAATAAAATAGTTCCTTTAAATCCGAAACATATATTTCTATGTGGTGAATAATTCCGTTCATAATTCAGTCGTTTGGTTTAAGGTCATACAGTTCTGTCCAAAACAATTCTTACATTTTGTTTAAACTGGAAATAAGTTATTTCCTTAAGTTTCTAATTCGTGAAAATCAGTGAAATTAGTGGCAAAGATTTTTATCTCAAAATCCCCAAAAGATGTCAAATTATTTCTTACTCTTATGAACTTCAAGTTCGATCTTTATCATAAACTCGGGCAAAGCTAATTTGCTTAACTCAAGCCATTATCCTTGAAGGTTGTTTGTAAAGTGTAATCACTATTTACTCCATTTCCGCTTTAGTCTGCGAAACCCAGTCCGGTGGTTCATTTCCGTTTTGACGAAGCAGTAAATTCAGTTGTCCTGCATGATGCTGCACGTGCCGCATATTATAAATAAT
>JADJMZ010000001.1 GCA_016709315.1 Ignavibacteria bacterium | reverse complement strand
TATCAAGCTAAAATCAATCAATAATTATGACTATACCTATGAAACTAGTAATTGCAGGAATGGAAATTTATAGAGTCTTCAGACAATTCGGGAACATTAATACGAAAATACGAAGTAGATTCCCACATTTGCGGGAATGACAAACCGGCATTTTTTGTCCAGATTATTCGGTAAGCCATTTCCTTATTTGTTCATTCATAATTTCATTATTGATTGTATCACTTTCACTTACCTGTTCAATAGAATTCATCAATCTTGCTTTTTGCTTTTCAGTAAGTTCATCAATAATATCCGTATCTTTATTTTGATTTCCATAAGCAGAAATCACATCATAAAAATTCTCAAGTAATTTTTCGTCTTCGATACTGTCTATCAGTTTATGAAATTCAGATTTTATTTTATCTTTTTCCATTATGTTGAATTTTATTTATTAGTTTAAACTTCAGAATAAAGTACACAAACATACTATCTTATCAACATCATTTTTTTAGTTTCAGTGAAACCTTCTGTGATCAACTGATAGAAATATACTCCGCTTGAAAGATCATTTGCCCTGAATTCAATTTCATAAACTCCTGCATTCTGTTTTTTATTTACGGGAATATCAACAATGCTTCCTTTAACATCATAGATTTTAATGGTTACATTTGAGTTAACAGGAATTTCATATTTAATTTTTGTTGAAGGATTAAAAGGGTTCGGATAATTCTGCATGAGTTTATATCCGGAAGGCAGATTTTCCGAAAGTCCGTTTACACCTACAATCCCCGAAAGAGAAAACTTAAATGATCTCCATTGTGAATTATTCAGAGGATAAAAGAAACCAGTCGTCTGAGGCGCAGTTGCCAAAGCAAGTCCGCCTTTCCTGAAAACTTCAGTTGGAAAAGTCAGACCTCCGTCAGTTGAAATTTTTACAATCAGACTGTCAATGTTGACAGAGTTATACTGCGCATAAGCGTAATCAAATCTCAAAGTATCACTGCTAAGAAGTCCTGAATATATTTTTGAGTACATTGAATCCTTCTGACCGGGAATGTTGTAATCGAAGAAATCCATAATGACTGATCTCGAACCGCCGAATGTAGGACCGTTAGCTCCGCTGTACTGATCAAAAGTTATGTAACCGTCCTGATTATAAATTTTCCATCCGGCAGGTGGGAAAAAAGATTCAAAGAGTTCAATGTTAAGACTTGTCTGAATGCTGTCGGAAGAGAATAAAACCTGACGGTTCAGCGGATTGATGCCGCCATTCTGCGAAATATCTGATTTACCTTTGCTGATTTTTACAGGATGCTTAATCATGTTAAAAACAATATTCCTGCCTTTAGCGCAGTTCAGAACTTCCTTGGTATTGTCATTCTGAATGAAGGCGGCAGTGTATATCATCGAATCAGTCCAGCTTGGCTCACGATAATAAGTGTATGTGAAATTATAATTTCCGGCTGTTGCAGGAACTGAAATTCCGTTTGAATCCGGATATAATCTTCTGAACACATCATAAAAATTTGTTTCGCCGTTCGAAGCGGAAATTGTATCCCGGATATATCTTTCAACGGCATTGATTCGCAGTCTGTAATTTCCCTGCTGAAGCGTTATCAGAATATTGACATTCACAGTAGTTCTGATTGAATCACCGTTTACTCTTTCATCAGAAACACTCATAGACAAAGGCGATCCTTTGTTCAGTCTGTTAAAGTACGGACCGTAAAGATTCAGACTGTCGCCATAAGGTATCACTGCAAATAATCTTCCGTCAATGATGGTAGTCGGAAAACTTTGTCCGTAATAATATCTTGACCTTTCGGAATTCTGCTGAGGATTTGCTGAATAAAAAGTATCTCTGCCGGACACACCGAGCGGGAAATGATATTTGATGGCGGTTACGGATTGTATATTTGTATTAATAAATCTGTCAAGCTCTTCATTATTGTTTGCGCAGGAAGGACTTGCGTTGGAAGTAAACTCTTCAAACAAAACATTCCTCTTAAAGCCGGGAAGTATTATTGAATACTGATTTAAAGTATCATTTGATCTGACAGAATCAGTGTTTACAGAAGTGTATGCTTTAAAATAAAGAGGAGTCCCGATAGTATAAGTGAGTTGATTGAAAGTTATATTTACTGTAGTGCCGGAAAAAAGAGATGTTATCAGAGTATCGGCCGAATATTGACCTGAGTTTAAAATCAGATGAACTCTGACAGTATCAACAAAGGACCTCCCGATATTTGCAACAGATACAACAGGGCTTACAGTATCCGTGCCGTTTTGAAAAACAGAATAAGTGGTATCATAAGGAATATTTACTATCGAAGTTACTGTAACATCAGTTTCGGGCTGAATGCCTGTAAGTATGTTGTCTATAAATAAATTATTTCCGTAGCCGTTATAAGTTACAAACTGAAGCACTATTTCCCTGCCGGAAGCTGCACCTACATCAGTGTTTTCATTTGTTAAATTAATTCCGGAAAATGATATCAGAGCTGATACACCTGTTATAAAAACGAATATGATAATTAAAAGCTTTTTCATAAATGATTATTTTGGGGATAATGCTAAACAGCTTTTGCAACCTTTGTGTTTTTAAAATAAAATCTGTAGAACATTGTTTCAAGAATAGTAACAAATATAAGAGTAATGCTGTCTTTCGGAGTGAGTGTAATTACTGTTCCGCTCTGAGCATAAAATCCCGAAATTTTCAGAAAGAACAGAAGTATCTGATTAGCCGGAAGTGTCATTTTATATCCGGTATCCAGTATGAAGAGTCCCACAAACAGTTCGCATACCGTCAGGGAAACTGCAAATATTGTAATAATGAATCCCAGATTAAGAAACGCCTGAAGCCAGCCGTCGCCCTGGTAAGATCTGGAGAAAGCATACACTGCAAAAATTACATGAATAAAATATATAACTGCGATTATCATTTTTACAATCAGTTCATTTTATCAGAAAGCTTCTTTGGAAAAGAGAACTTCCTTAATTGTTTTAAAAATTATTTTAATATCGAAAGCGATTGACCAATTTTCAATGTAATAAATATCATAATCTATTCTTGTCTGCAGGGAAGTATCAGTGCCTCTTAATCCGTTGACCTGAGCCCATCCCGTGATACCGCATTTCACCCTGTGTCTTTCGAGATACTTCTGAATGGAGTCTTTCATTGTGTTAATGAAAAATTCCCTTTCAGGTCTCGGACCAACTATGCTCATATTGCCGATGAGTACATTGATGAACTGCGGAAGTTCGTCCAGACTGTATTTTCTGAGCGACTTTCCAAGCGGAGTGTATCTGTCATCGTCCCTTGTGGTCATCTGCGGTCCTTGTTGTTCAGCATCCACTTTCATTGATCTGAATTTCAGCATAAGGAATTTCTGTCCGTCTAATCCGACCCTTTCCTGCTTATAAAATAATGGTCCGTGAGAAGTAATCTTAACAAGAACAGAAATAAATATCATTACCGGAGAGAGTATCAGCAGAAGAAATGAAGATACGACAAGATCGAAAGTTCTTTTTATCATCCTGTTCCATACATTCATCGGGAAAGATTTCAGTTTAATGAAAGGAATTCCGTTTACTTCCTCAATCCTCAGTCTGCTTGTCATCATATCCACAAAATCGGGAGCATACATAAACTCAATGTTTATTCCTTCGCATATCTTGAAGAGATCATAAAGAATTTCGTGTTCTTGAGAAGGAAGAGAAATTAGTATCTTCTCGAGTCCGAGTTCTTTTATTTTTTCCGGTATCAGATTATAATTACCGAGATAATTCCTTTCTTTAAGCAGATCAGTTTTACCGGCGCCGGTATCATCCTTTACGGAAAAATAACCGACGACATTGAACCCTGCAAATTTATCAGCGAAGAATTTGTCGTAAATCTTTTCAGCCATTTCATTATTCCCGACAATGGCAACGGTACTCACGCCAATGTTTTTATTGTATAAATTTTTCTCGAGTTTTAATATCAGGTATCTGCCGATAGTAATCAGCAAGACAGAGTTTATCCAAATCAGAAGGAAGACTAATCTTGAATAAGGGAAATCACCCTTGAGAATGAACACAAGACTCATTGCAAACAGAATTCCTATTGACACACATTTAATTATTGCAAACAATTCATCGAGAATGAAAACAGTTCTTTTGAGTCTGTATAATTTCCTCGCCTGAAATATGATCAGCCAGATAGGAATAACCATCAGTGCAAATATATTGTACCCGTAAATATCGGGAATGCCTTTTGTTGCCGGAATGATATTCTGGAATGAGGAAAAAAATCTGATATAGTATGACAGTTCAAATGCTGCGAATATAGCAGCTGCATCTGAGAGCACCGTTAGCAAAGGAATTAATATTTCTGTGACCGAAGATTTTTTTTTCAATTACCTGAGTTAATTTATATTTCAAAAATATATTTTTTAAGATTAATAGAAAACGTTAAAAGGGAGATAAAATTTTAAATCTTTACACATCCGTCCAAATCAATTATCCAACTTTTCCCCTTATTCCCAAGCTCCCGATAAAGAGAGTGTCTCAAAACTAAATTTAAACGAAGAGTCGCAGAGTCGCAGAGTTTCATTTTTGCTTATATTTCTCTGCGTCTCTGTGTCTCTGCGTTGAGTCCGCGTTGAGAGTCTGCAAGAATTCTTTCTTCATTTCAAAAGCAATTAATTCCGCTTAAATTTAATCAGACTTGCAAATAACATTACAGTCAGTTCTTTTAATGTGAATCTGCAATAATAACGTTTCATAAAATTATGATTTATGAAAACACTACTGGAAATATTAAATCTCAAGAGACTTTCAGGCATCCTCTTTTATACAAGCATCATTTCATTTATCATCGCCTTTAACTTTTCAGATAATCCTCCTGTAAGCGGGTGGCAGCAGCAGTTTTTGCCATTTCTGAATAACAGACCGTTGTCTGATATTACTTTCGTGGATAGTCTGACAGGATTCGGAATTACCGGTGATCATACTGCAAATGTAACAAACTATGTTATCAAGACAACTAACGGCGGGGATAACTGGTTTGTAGTCGACAGCATATATCAGGACTTAACAAAAGTAAATTTTATTAATACAAATACCGGTTTTGTTTGCGGTGGTCTGAATCAGATAGGCGGATATCTGACAAAAACTACAGACTCTGGATTAAACTGGAATGTTTTAAGTACACCGTTCGGAGGATCGTTTCAGGATATGTTTGTATTAAGTGAAGACACGATCTGGGTGACCTCGCCTGTAGGCGGTGGATTTGGTGGGTTATACAGAACAATTAACGGAGGAATAAGCTGGGTAAGACAGGATGATAGAGTAGTAAACAAAATATATATGCTCAACGGGTTAGTAGGATTTGCAACACTTAGCGATGGTTCTTATTTAGCAAAAACAACAAACGGTGGTTTTAACTGGACAATAATTCCTAATGAAATTGGATACTTTGATATTTTTTTTCAGACAGTTTGACAGGATGGAAAGCATTTGCGAATATGAGGAAAACAACTGACGGCGGATTAACCTGGCAGGAACAAACACTTCCTGTTACATCAACTGTATCTATGAAAAAATTTTCAAATGTGAATTCTGATACAATCTGGGGAGTTGGAGGATATAAATTTTATTCAGGACATGGAACCCGGGGAATTATTTACAAAACCACTAATGGAGGTGCTGTCTGGGGATATCAATTACCAGACACAAGTTTTAATATTCCACAATTCTATTATTCTGATTTCATAAATGCAAAAATAGGTTGGTCATATAATATATATACAGGAGTTCACACAGTAAACGGAGGAGATACTGTAACAATATATACCGGAATATCAAACAATAGCGTAAACATTTCTGATGTGTTTTCACTTTATCAAAATTATCCAAATCCTTTTAATCCGGTAACAACAATTGAATATGAGATCTCTTCAAAAGGTTTTATAAACCTGAGTGTATATAATATTCAGGGTAAAAAGCAGACAGAATTAGTTAATAAAATTCAGAACACCGGAAATTACAAAGTTAATTTTAACGGATCTAATCTTCCAACTGGAGTTTATTTTTATACAATGTTTGTAAATGGAAATAGAATTCAGACAAAGAAGATGATGCTGGTGAAGTAGTATCGAATAAACTTAACAACTCTGCTTTTCTAAGACCCCCGCTCCGCGAGGCCTGCTCCGCAAGGCGAGCGAGCAGTTTAGCAAGCCAAAACTCGACATTCCCAAGCTGGGGCTTGGGAATGAGGAAGGTTTTGAAAGTTAATTTAAACGGATCTAATCTTCCAAGCCTGCCTCGCCGGCAAAGCGGGCGGAGTTTATTTTTATACAATGTTTGTAAATAGAAATAGAATTCAGACAAAAAAATGATGCTGCTGAAGTAACGACATTTGTCCAAGCTGGTTAGTGCGATAATTTGATTATGATATGAATATTGATTTTATAAAACATCCCGCAGGGATGAAATATTGGTAGCAATAAATGCAATACATAATAGTCCCATAAGGACGAAATGGATTGCCGGCTGGATTAAATTCAATCCCTACGGGATTAGATTTTTGTGGGATTAATTTTCTACCAATATAAAATCCCTACGGGATTTGATTCAAAATCTAATTGAGTTTGCAATGTTGACAACTAAATTGTCAAGATTGCTTACCGGGTCACAGGACAAATGTACTCATATTAAATAGCATCGAATGAGTCTAATTAACCATTAACTATTGACCATTGCCTATTCACCATTGCCTATTGCCTATTCACTATTGCCTATTGCCTATTCACTATTGCCTATTCACTAATTGCGACTTTTATGATATTCAAAACGTCTGATTATTAACAAAACGTTTAAGTTATAATTATAACAAATGTGTAAGGACACAAACCGGTTTCTGATACTGTTAAAACCATGTTACAGTGATGCACTGAAGTACTGCAGGGCATTATGCGTAAAGCGTTCACAGGATGATGCGGAAGACGTTCTGCAGCAGTCACTGCTGAAAGCTCTCGAAAACTTTGACAGTCTGAATGAAAAGTCAAAGTTCAGATCATGGTTCTTTACGATAATCACACGTGAATTCTACAATTCCGTAAGAAATGATTTCTGGAAAAAATTTCTGCCTTCTGACAGTTTAACATCGGTTGCTGAAATTCCCGAGATCTTCAGCCGGAATGAGAATGACGAAAAAAAATTAACACTCAATAAAGCACTTTCAAAAATATCTTATAAGGAAAGATCAGCTTTGCTGCTTTTTGAATTAGGCGGATTTGATCTGGAAGAAATAAAGGAAATACAAAATGAGAGGAGTCTCTCGGCAGTTAAATCAAGACTCAGCCGCGCACGGGAAAAACTAAGAAAGATTATCGAAGATGAAGAATTAAATATTTCAAATTCAAAAAATAAAAGTTCAATTATCACAGGAGATATAAATAATGAAACAATCAGAATCATCGCAGAGATCGAAGGAAAGTAAATACTTCGATGAATTAAGAAATGAAAATTACGATAACTCTTTTCCGGTTACCGAAGCATGGCTGAGAACCGCCAATGAAAATTTATCAAACAAAAAAAAATCTGAAAGGAATATCATAATGAAGTTTAAAAATTATTTTACAGCGCATAAAGCCAGACTGGCTTATGCCTTTCTGATGCTGGCATTTATTGTGGCTGCTTGTAACTACCCCGTTACACAGCAGGAATCGGCAGGAGATGTATTGCAATGGTCAGTCAGTAAAGACAATACTGAAGCAATAAGTAAAATTGAAAAGGAAGACTGGTTTAAATCGGGTGAGTATAACATTAACGAAGAAAACATTAACGGGAAAGATGTCGTCAGCTATAATCTTGTCATACCAAAGGAAAATCATGCCGGTGTTTCCGGGTATAAAAGCCGTCTTGAAGCGATCAACGGCGTTAGTGATATAAAATTAATTCCGCTTAATGAGACTGTAAAGAGACCGGTGTATGCAGCTTTGCTGAATGATCTGTTTAAAATTGACATCAATGCTTCTAACATGAGCGATGCTGAACTTGAAAAAGAAATTACTGCACAGCTGAAGAATGCCGGAATAGAAGCGGTAACAGTTGACTTTAAAAGCGATAATGAAGGACGCAGAATAATTAAAGTCGGTATTCCTGAAGGTCAGCTCAATAAGGAAGGCGGATTTGATATGACAATCAAAGACGGGGAAAATATAACAAAGATGAAGGAAATCAGAAAAACAGGTTCGGGAGATCCGGACAGGTTCAAAGGAAAAACCGATGATGAGATCAGAAAGATGATAAAGGAAGATATTGGAAATCCGGATATCAAAGACGATGAGATTGAGATTATCAGGGAAGGTGATAAAGTAAAAGCAAAAGTCAATGTGAAGAAATCAGGAAAAGAAGAAGAAAGCATGATGGAATTAAAATCAGATAAGAAATAAACTGTAACATTCATCACTAATATCCGGCACGGGAAAAATCCTGCGCCGGATTTTTATTAACATTAAAAAGAAATAACTATAAACTTTATGAAAAAATTTAAAGCTAATATTATAACTACTTTGTTTTTAATTTTACCAGCTGCGCTTTCAGCGCAGAACAGTGAAAATACTAATGAAAGTAAATTCAGTGAAATAATAAATGAAGCATATTCAAAAGGAGTGTATTCCGGTAATGTCCTGATCGTAAGTGACGGCAAGGTTGCTTTCGAAACTTCAATCGGAAATGCAGATTACGATAAAAATATTCCGAATACTTCCGGTACAAAATTTCAGACCGGATCTATTACAAAGTTCTTCGTGAAAACTCTTATACATCAGCTTGCAGATGAAAATAAAATCAGCATGTCGGATAACATAGGCAAATACCTGACAGGATTTTCATCAGATATATCAGGTAATGTTACAATACAACAGCTCACTGATCACACATCCGGTTTCGGCGATTTTTTGAGGGAAGCAATGAATCCGGATGAACTGCGTAATCTAAAAAACATAAGCGATGTATTGACTGTGATAAGGAATGAAAAGCTGAACTTCCCTCCCGGCATCCAGGTACAGTATTCAAATTCGGGTTATGTCATTCTGGCAGCCATAATTGAAAAAATTGAAGGGAAGATTCTGGAAGAGATACTTAAGGAAAGGATTTTTAATAAGACGGGAATGGACAATACCGGATTTAAGGTTGTGAATACGGAAGCTGATGGAAAAGCAAAAGGATATCTTTCCGGACAGTTAGGACCGAAGGAAAATAATTCAGATATGAATATTATCGGAGCCGGAGCAGGAGGAATATATTCAACAACAGGAGACATGAACAAGTTTGCGCAGTCTCTGATCAATGATAACCGTCTGCTTTCAGATGAAAGTAAGGTCAGACTTTTCAACTCTCCTCTGTTTCCTGTTCAGTATCAGAACTGGGATGAATTCAAGAGAAACGGAAGATTTGCAATAGCAGGCGGCGCTCCCGGAATAAGCGCGGTTTTCGGGATCAATATGGAAAAGAATTATGTGATGATCGTGCTTTCAAACTTTGATCAAGGATCGGCTGAAGAAGTATCTCAGAGATTATCGGCTGTGCTGAATGATCGGGAAATAAAACCATTCAGTCCTCCTCCCGCAAAGGTCATTTATGATATCATAAAAGAAAAAGGCGCGGATAATTTTATTGTAAATTACAAAGAAGAACTTTCAGCAGCAGGAGTTGATCCTGAAAATGATATGATACTGCTATTTGCAGGCAGGGAATTTTTAAGAGAGAATGATGCGGATAATGCGATAGCTCTTTACACTGTTTATACAAAGGAATTTCCGGATATAGTTGTCGCATGGAATGATTTGGGAGACGCATATTTACTCAAAAGCGATAAAGATAAAGCGAGAAAATGTTATGAACAGGCGTTGAAGATAAGACCTGGGAATAAAAGGGCTGAAGAATCAATACGGAAACTTAATCAGTAGAGACTTCTGAAAAACTAACTCTCCAACGACTGTCATTCCCGAGTGCTCCTATCGGGAATCCATTTTTAAGATAGTTTTCAATGATTGAATTCCCGACAAAAGCGTTCGGGAATGACAGTAAGGTTTTCCAAAAGTTTCAATATAGAACCAATTTCGGCTAAGGCAATAAGATCACTAAAATTAATAACTGTTCTTGTCAATCTTCACCTTTCCTCTGAATATCCAGTAAACGGCAATAGTATAACTCACTACAAGCGGCGCGCCTATGCAGGCAATTATAAGCATAGTTGTGAGCGTGTTTTTTGAAGAAGCAGAGTTGTAAATGTTAAGACTGTTTTGCGGAACGGGATCCGATATCACAAGATTCGGAAAGATACCAACCGCCACTAATGATATCAGCAGTGCAATTGTACCGGAGGAGGAAAGGAAAGCATTTAACTCTCTGCCGAAATGTATCTCTCTCGGAATATTGAGAACGAGAAGTAAAGTCATGACAGGAATTATTCCAAGCCAGATGTATTTGAAAAAGACTTCGAGTAAATGAGGCTGATAAATGAAAGTTGAAATAGTTGTAATTGCATATAGGGAAATAAAAATATAAATTAACTTCTTAACAATGCCGCTGATATTTTCTCTCATTTCCCCTTCGGTTTTCATAATCAGAAATATTGCACCGTGCAGCGTCAGCAGAGAAACGGCAGTCAGTCCGACCAATACTGAATAAGGATTCAAAAGATCAGTGAAACCGCTGAGTACATTTTTTTTCTCATCGAGGGGAATTCCCCTCGCAAGGTTTCCGAGAGCAATGCCAAAAATCAATGCAGCACCCAGACTTCCGGCGCTGAAACATATATCCCAGCTTTTTCTCCATTTCGGATTTTCTCTTTTGCTTCTGAATTCTATTGCAACTCCCCTGAATAAAAGCATCATCAGCAGAAGTATGAATGCATTGTAAAATCCCGAAAAGACTGTTGCATATACTTCCGGAAATGCAGCGAACAAAGCGCCGCCGCCGACAACAAGCCAGACTTCATTCCCGTCCCACAGCGGACCTATGCTGTTAATGGATATTCTTTTGTCACTGTCACTTTTGTGAAACAAATGAAGTATGCCGACGCCGAAATCAAATCCGTCGAGTATTGCATAACCGGTAAGTATGATCACTATTAAAATAAACCAGATTATATTGAGATCCATAATTTGAATTTTAATCTTTTCGTTTTGAATCTAAAACATCTCTTATCTTCTGAGGAAGCTTTACTAATGAAGCTTCAGTATCAATAGTTTCCGCAGATTCAGGACCGTGCATGATCTTATTATTCAGCACATAAATAAAAACAATGAAAAGCATCAGATATAAAATGAAAAACAAAATATTTGAAAAATACAATTGTCCTGAAGACAAAGTCGGTGAGACTCCTTCAGCAGTTTTCATCAGTCCGTAAACTATCCACGGCTGACGGCCAACTTCAGCAGTTACCCATCCGGCAGTATTGGCAATGACCGGAAGAAAAACAGAGAATACAAACATCCAAAGTACATATCTTGAATTAAAAAGCTTTCCTTTCCACCAGAGAAAACATCCGAGAAGGGAAAGAAAAATTAAAGTTACGCCTATTGCGATCATAATATGATAACTCTGAAATGTTAACTGTAATGGAGGTCTCTCATTTACCGGGATCGAATCAAGTCCTGTTATCGGATAAGCCGGATCAAGACCGATTAGAATACTTGTAATTGCCGGAATAGTAATTCCTGTTGTCTTCTTATTACTTTCATCAATATATCCTAAAATTGTTAAACCGGCAGGACCGCTTTTCCAGTGACCTTCCATTGCAGCGAATTTCACCGGCTGATATTCATGAACTATCTTAGCGCTTTTATCTCCTGATAAGACCAATTGCGCGAGTGAGATTACAACTGCAATAATTAAAGAGACTTTCATTGATGCAGAGGCAAAAGCAATATGTTTCTTTTTCAAAAGATACCAGGCGCTTACGCTTAAAACAAAAAATGATCCCGCTAACCAGCAGCCCATTAATGTGTGAATCAATCTTATCATTGATGAAGGATTGAAAACCATAGTCCAGAAATCGGTTATCTCTGCTCTCATGCCGTTAGGTCCCATTACAATTTCAAATCCGGCAGGAGTCTGCATCCAGGAATTTGCTATTACTATCCATACCGCGCTGAAATGAGCGCCGAGACATACCATTATTGTGCTGAAGAAATGGAATTTCGGAGAAACCCTTCCTGATCCGAAGAGAAGTATTGCAAGAAACCCCGATTCAAGGAAAAATGCAAAAATTCCTTCTGCAGCCAGAGCGCTTCCGAATACATCTCCGACAAAACGAGAATAGTCAGCCCAGTTGGTTCCGAACTGGAACTCCATAGGAATGCCTGTCGCTACGCCAATCGTAAAAGTCAAAGCGAAAATCTTTGTCCAGAAACGGCTAACCTGCAGCCATAAAAGATTCTTTGTTTTTAAATAAATGCCTTCTGAAATTACAAGAAATAATCCGAGACCAATAGAAAAAGGAGGATAGAAATAATGAAATATATTTGTCAGAGCGAACTGGAGACGTGATAAAAAAATTACAACTTCATTCATGGAAGTAGATTTTTACAAAAATATACTGTTTATTAATTTTAATCTATACATTTGTACAAGTATATATTTCTGATCTTGATACACGGCAAAAATATTTTCTCGCAGATATCCGCAGAAAAAATTCGCTGATTTACGCAAATAATCTTTTTAATAATCTTGTTTCTGCGAAATTCTGCGTGAAAATTCTGCGGTCATCTGCGAGAATTCTCTCCAGAAAAATTTGTTGTGTATAGAGATTTCTGATATTTTACATCCGTCAAAATTGTTTATTTATACAAAGAAGTGCTGGTCTGTTTGAATTCAATTGTTTATAAAAAATCATAAAGGCCGAGAGATTTAATTTTGCATTTGACTTTACAGACATTAATCGTATTTTTACGATAAAAGATTAACAAACAATCTAACATGGCTCAAAACAAAAAAGAGGAATTCAAAAAAACTGAAATAGAACTTGCGGATTTTGCAAAAGCGATCAGCCATCCGGCGAGAGTGGCGATACTGAAAGCAATAGCCGCAAAAGACATGTGTATTTGCGGAGAGATAGTGGAAGTGCTGCCGCTGGCGCAGTCAACTGTCTCGCAGCACCTGAAGGAACTCGTAAATGCAGGACTTATTCAGGGAAGTATTGACGGAACAAAATCCTGCTACTGCATCAACTGGAAGATATTCGATAAATTCGCTTCAGGTTTCAACAGCTTCTTCAATAAAGCCAAGACAAAAGCTGAAAACAGCAAGGCAAAGTGCTGCTGAATATTTAACAATAGAAAAAATTTGTAAAATTAAATTAAAATAAAAAAAAATGAAAACTTCAGAAGAACTTAAACAAACTGTGAAAGAGAAGTACAGTGAAATAGCATTGCAAAGTAAAGAAACAAACGAGACATCATGTTGCGGCTCGGGCTGCTGTTCGGACGAAACATACAACATCATGAATGACGAATATAAAGATATTAAAGGATATAATCCCGAAGCAGATCTGGGACTCGGCTGCGGTCTTCCGATACAGTTCGCAAAAATAAAAGAAGGAGATACTGTTATTGACCTTGGATCCGGCGCCGGAAATGACTGCTTTGTTGCAAGAGCTGAAACCGGGGAAAAGGGGAAAGTAATCGGCATTGACTTTACAGAAGCAATGATCGAAAAAGCAAACGCCAATGCGAAGAAATTCGGATTTGATAATGTGGAATTTATTTACGGTGACATAGAAAACCTTCCTGTAAATGATGGTACTGCCGATGTAATAGTAAGTAACTGTGTGCTTAATCTTGTTCCTGATAAAGAAAAAGCTTTTGGTGAAATAATGAGAGTAATGAAACCGGGCGGACATTTCAGTGTTTCAGACATTGTGCTGAAAGGAGATCTGCCTGCCAATATCCGCAAAGCCGGTGAGATGTATGCAGGCTGTGTATCCGGAGCAGTGCAGAAAGATGAATACATTGGAATTGTGAAAAAAGCAGGATTTAAAAATGTCACGATTCAGAAAGAGAAAACTATACTTATTCCCGATGACATATTGTCAAAATATTTATCAAAAGAGGAAATAGAGAATTACAAAGAAAGCGGTGCGGGAATTTACAGTATAACGGTTTATGGCGAGAAGGAAGCGTAGATTGATTTTAGATTTTAGATCTTGGATTTTTGATTTATTTTTATAATTCATGCATACTTATATTACATAGACGATATTGCTTGAAGGATTACTCTGATTCATATTAATTGTTTATAGTAATTTCCTTTTTCAATTTTGAAGTTGTAAGCTGCAAAAGAAAGTAAGGTGAGTCAGATATGACTCGCCTTTTTTATTTCATAACATTTAGTTTACAAGGCGGAAACATTCTGTCCTTAAATTTGTGCAGGAAAATTAAAGCATAAAACATGAGAACAGAAGATCAGAATAAAATTCACATTGATACAATAATCGTATCGGACATTCATCTCGGATCAGAAGTATCAAGACCGTCACAGGTTATAGACATGCTTCAGAGTTATAAATTCAACAGGCTTATTCTTCTAGGGGATATATTTGATGATCTGAATTTCAGGAGATTAAAAAAAGAACACTGGAACCTGCTTTCATTTATAAGAAAACTTTCAAATCCGGACAGAAATACAGAAGTGATCTGGGTGGAAGGAAATCATGATGAAGGACTGATAGATATAATGTCACATCTGATGGGAGTGAAAGCGTATAAGGAGTTCAGTTGGATTTACAGGAACAGAAAATTTCTTGCGATACACGGGCATCAGTTTGACAGATTCCTCAACGAGAATATAATAGTCAGCGCTGTATCATCTTTCATTTACAATAAAATTCAGAAATATGACAGAGAGAATCAGACAATTTCCAGATTCATAAAGAAAAAAAGCAAAGGCTGGCTCAGATTATCCCTTAAAATAGCTGACAGAGCTATAGAACACTGCCGGCGTCAGAATGCAGATGTTATTATCTGCGGACATACACATCAGTCACTTTTCAAAAAAGTCTCAGGCGCTGAATATTACAATACTGGATGCTGGACAGACATCCCATCTTCATACTTAACAATTGATTTTTCTGGAAACATACGGATAAATGAATTCATTGAAGTCAGCAATTTTAAAATGGTATCATAAAACTTTACATTAGAATAATACTACAGTAACATTATTAACCCGCCCGTTATAATTTCTAAACATTCTTTTCCGAAATTTGCATAAAGAAATTTCAATTAAACCAAAAAGGAGATAAACACAATGAGAATTATATTCTCAATCATTTGCATTGCAATGATTTTAACCGTATCAGGAATTACTTCAGCTCAGACGGTTGATTCAACAACATTAAACTCATCAAGCATATCAGGAAATGTAGTGTTAACAAGAACTACTACATATCTGATGAAAGGTTTTAACTACATAGAAAACGGCGGATCAATTACAATTCCTGCCGGAACAGTTATAAAAGGAGATTTCGAAACAAAAGGAACTCTCATAATAAAAAGAGGCGCACAGATCTTTGCATCAGGTACAGCAGACTGCCCGATAGTTTTTACAAGTGAAAAACCTGCAGGTCAGAGAAATACAGGTGACTGGGGCGGAATTATAATTTTAGGAAGAGCCGCAATAAATACAGCAACCGGCGTTGATTCAGCAGAAATAGAAGGATTCGGTGCGGGTCTCGGTCCTGTTTACGGAGGTCAGCCGGTCGTTAATAATGACAATTCCGGTGTATTCAGATATGTAAGACTCGAATTTCCTGGAGTAAATTTAACAGGCGTTTCAGGAAATGAAATAAACGGTCTTACTATGGGTGGCGTAGGAAGCGGTACTACAATTGAATACGTACAGGTAAGTTACAGCGGCGATGATTCTTTTGAATGGTTTGGAGGCAGAGTAAACCCTAAATATCTTATCGCTTACAAAGGTCTTGATGATGACTGGGATTGTGATAACGGATTTCAGGGAAAAATACAGTACGGACTTAGCGTAAGAGATAAGGATATAGCTGATGTCAGTTCTTCAAACGGATTTGAAATTGACAATAACGTAAACTCGCCTTCAAATACAAACAATCCAAGAACAAGACCTTTCTTTTCAAATATGACAGTTGTAGGACCATTTGAAACAACAGGTACTGTAGTTAATCCTTTGTTTCAGAGAGGCGGACATTTAAGAAGAAATATGCAGGCTTGTATTTACAATTCTATTATAATGGGCTGGAGAGCTGGAATAAGATTCGATGGTTCCGGAGTGATTAATGATGCTAACGGCGGAACAGTACAACTCAGAACAAACATATTCTCCGGAAATGTTACTCTTGCTGATCAGACAGGCGGAACCATTACACCTGATCCGGTAACATTCATAAATAATTTCAACACTTCATATGCAGCCAATACTTCGGTTCAGCTGACTAATCCTTTTAACATTTATCCTGATCCGTCCGGCAATAATATTACAAACTGGATTCCGGCAGGCGGATCTCCTGCATTAAGCGGAGCAGATTTTACAAATGCTAATCTATCAGGATTTGAAAATGTTTCATACAGAGGAGCTTTCGGAACAAACAACTGGACAAGTAACTGGGCACAATTCAATCCGAAAAACTATACTTTACCTGTTCCGACTGATTATAACATTACTGTCATTGCGCAGGGATTTTATAACGGCGCTACATTAAATAAGGCAGACACTGTAAGAGTTTATTTAAGAAATAATACTGCTCCATACAGCGTTGTTGATTCTGCTGCTGCGGTAATTAATGCAACTACTTTCACCGGAACATTCTGTTTCAATTATGCTCCTTCCGGAACATATTACCTTCAGGTAAGACAAAGAAATCATCTTGAAACCTGGAGTAAATCAGGCGGAGAATCATATACAGCCGGTTCAGTAAATTCTTATAACTTTACAACATCAAGTTCACAGGCATACGGTAGTAATCAGATTCTTTCGGGAAGCAAATATTGCATGTACGGTGGTGATGTTGCAGGCGGAATCAGCAGCGGCGAGATATACAATTATCAGGACGGATCAATTGATGCAGCGGATTTAAGCGCAATAGACAATGACGCTTTAAATTCTCTCAGCGGTTATTATCCTTCTGATGTTACAGGCGATGATTTTGTTGACAGCGGAGATCTCAGTATCACTGACAATAATTCATTATTATCTGTTTTTACTGCGAGACCTTAATCAGTAAGAAAAATATTCAATTTAGTCAAAGCAGGACACAAGTGTCCTGTTTTGATATTTTATTAATTTTAAAATAATTATTTATGAAGATAGGTTTTTTAAAACTCAGCTTAGTTTTATTTCTTTTTTTATTTTTAACAGATTCACCAAATGCTCAGACTAACCCGACTTACACTCTGACTGCTAAGAAAAATTTCACTTTCTCTTCTTCTGATTCCATAGTATTTGACATATATCTGCTTCATACAAATTCCGGTTCGACGAATTTTGAATACGCTCTGGGGCAGTATTATTTTAATTTCAATACGAATATTGCTAACGGAGGAAACCTGACTTACAAAATTATCAGTTCTGAATTGCCTTCTGCTGCAGTACCGAGAAATCCAACTATTTTTAATAATCAGTTAAGGCTCGTTACAAATTCAGTTCTTGGAGCAGGTAACGGTCCGGCAATATCAAACAATTCTCCGGGAACACTTATTGTCAGAATGAGCCTGAGAACTTCAGCAGCAACATTCGCTGCGGGAGAAGGACTTAATCTTGAGTGGAGAAATTTATCAGCAGGGAATCCATTTACAAAATTATTCGCTTATGTCGGTACTCTCAACACAGAAATTACAGCTTCATCGAATCATTTTACAGAAAATTTAATTTCCGTTAATCAGATATCAAGTGTTATTCCGACGGAATTCAAACTTAATCAGAATTATCCGAATCCTTTTAATCCTTCGACAAGGATAAATTATGTTATACCTGAAAGAAGTTTTGTGTCGCTGAAAGTATATGATATCAGCGGAAAGGAAATCAGCGCAGTCGTGAATCAGTTTCAGAATGCAGGAATGTATGAAGCGACATTTGACGGTGCTTCGCTTGCTTCGGGAGTTTATTATTACAGATTAAAAGTCAGTTCCGGGCAGACAACAAACTTTGAACAGGTGAAGAAGATGATCCTTGTAAAATAAAGAAAATATAGATTCAATAACAAATACTTCCGGAGTCTTTAAGAAACCGGAAGCTTTTGTTGTTACAAAATTCTAATTTATTCCGTGATCTGCTCTTCTGATTTATGTTTAACGAACTTCAGAATTGCACTGAGCGCTTTTCACTCCGGAAAAATTTTAAAACAGTCCAAAGGAAAATTATTTCAAAAGGATCATCTTTTTTACAGATATAAAATTTTTCGAAAGAAGTTTGTAATAATAAATACCGCTTGCAAGATTTTTCCCGTCAAAGATGACCGAATAATATCCGGCATTCTTAAATTCATCTACAATAGTCTTAACCTCTGTTCCGGAAGAATTATAAACTTTCAGTGAAACATGATCTGCATTTGTTAAATTATAATTTATAATAGTTGTTGGGTTAAAAGGATTGGGATAATTCTGAGATACTTCAAATCTTACCGGCTCTCCGATCTGAACATTATTGTTAAGATAATAATATTCGAAATTCCCGTTGTAATCTATCTGCTTTAGTCTGAACTGATATAGTCCTGACTTTAAACCTTTGTCCGTAAAAGCGTAATATGACAAAGTTGATACAGTACCATTACCGCGAACCGAACCTGCCTGAATCCAGTTCTGTATATTACCGCTGACAATATCTGCTCTTTCAATTACAAAAACTGAATTATTGATTTCTGAACTTGTCTGCCAGTTTAGTATTACATCATTCCCGTTGATTGAATATGTGAATGAGGATAATTCGACCGGTAACGGCCAGTCAAAATACAGACTGCAATCCTGAAATTCCGGTGTTGCAACAAAGACAACAGAACCGGAGAAAGGACCTGACGGAGTCCAAGTAAAAACACTGCTGACTGTCGGACCGGGTCCGCTCACACACTGGAAAGCAGCTCCTTCGGGTAAGGACTGAATACAAAGTTCATTATAATTCATTATGTCACTGGTGGCACTAACAAGGAATGTTATTGTTCCGCCCGGCGGTAATTGTACAATATCCCCGCAGTGCAATGGAAATGTTTCTGTATGTGATCCGTTAGTATATGTTGCATCACTGAAGTGAATATAATAAGCACTTGCATAATGAGGTGAAACAATGTAAAGAGAAATAAACAAGGAGAAACTGAATATGGAAATTATATTTTTAGAATAGTGTTTCATTTTTATCTCCTTTCAATCAAATTTTTAAAAAAATTTACATTGAGGTAAAAACAGTATGCATAACAATATTTCCGTAAAGAATTTAAACATAAATAATTCCAAAGAATATTCACTTTAAAAGTAACATCATGCGGCAATTTCAATATATCCCGAAAGGAAGAGAATAATATTATTCATGGTTGTCTTATCTGAATTTGCTTAATATTTAGTGTAAAATATGAAGTTTAAATTGCAGAATTATTGTTCTATATTTAACGAGAATATTTTTAATTAAAGATTTTATAATACCACAAACTTGAACAAATCTTTCGGAAAATATTTAGACTTCATTAAAAACCTTTCATTTTTCAGGCATAATGATCTGACAGCAAATCTTATCTTTATTCTGGGCATTTGTTTATTTTTTGTGATAGCTGAAGATCTCGGTAAGGAGTTTTCAGTTGAAAAAAATGAAATAGATTTCATAATCGCCGTATCAGAAAAATATATCAGCTTAAGTGATTTCACACTTTCCATAACTCTTATATTTCATGAAATTTCACGATTCATAATATTAAATGAAAATTCCTTTCAGGAAAACCTACTGACAATTCTTACTCAAGAAAGAGCGCCACCTTGTGTAAACTATTACAACTATATATTCAATAGTTTTACAGAGTCATAATTTCTTTCAGATGAATTATTTTATTATAAAAAATTTAAAACTAAATTATTATGTGCAAACATTTATATATAATATTATTCTTTTTAATTCTGTTTATAATCCTGCGTATTCACAGGAAGAAGATACAACGGTTTATCAAACCGATGAAGTAATAATTTCTGCTACCCGTACAGAGCAAAAGGTAATTGATATTCCTTTTTCAGTTCAGAGAGTGGATAAGACAGAATGGAAATCCAGCAGAAAGATGGGGATGAACGATGTCCTTACAAACATTCCCGGACTCATGCTGCAGCCGAGATACGGAAATCATGATGTAAGGGTCTCTATCAGAGGATTCGGGACAAGATCAAACACAGGAATAAGAGGCATAAGGATTTTACTGGACGGAATTCCGGAATCAGAACCTGACGGACAGACAAGAGTCGAAGCGCTTGATTTCACGGCAATAAGTAAAATTGAAGTTGCAAAGGGAAATCTGAGTTCGCTTTACACAAATGCACCGGGAGGGGTGATTAATTTTTTCACGGATAAATATTTCCCGACATCGTTCGTTATGTCCGATAATGAATTCGGAGAGTATAATCTCAGAAAGAACGGATTAAAATTCGGAGTGAATTCCGGTTATCAGAGATTCATGACCACATACAGCTATGAAAATTACAAGGGATACAGACAGCACAGTGAAACATATCAGACAAGGTTAAATTCAGTTTTTGAAACCGATCTGAATAAGTATTCAAAACTTGCCATCTATGGATATTATGTAAATGGTCTGATAAAGCTTCCGGGATCTTTGACCCTTGCTCAGTATAACAAAGATGATCTTGCTGCAAACAGCAGGGATGTCAGCAGGGATACAAAGAGGATCAGCAATAAAGGAAGGTTAGGCATCACTTACAATACAAGCTTCGGAAAAACAAAAAACAATTTAATCGAGCTGACAGCTTACGGAACAATTAAAGACCTTGAGAGAACTGCTGCGACATACAGAATATTTACAAGATACGGAGTGGGGAGTTCGTTCAGGTTTATAAATAAATCCGTCATAGGAGACAGGGAAAACGAGTTCTCTCTCGGAGGAGATCTGTATTATCAGACTGGACCTATAAGCGAGTTCAATAACATAGGAGGAAAAAAAGGAGACGAACTGCAGACACTTACGGATGAAACTCTGAGCAATGTAGGTTTTTATTTTCTTGATCAGATACCTATAGTTAAAAAGAAGCTTGCATTCCTTGTAACAGGAAGATATGACAGAGTTGTAACATCAGCGCAGGACCTGATAGCAGGTTTTAAGGATACAAGCAGATTATTTGATAAGTTCGCTCCGAAGTTTGCTCTGAATTTTAAATTGACTCCGAGAATGTCAATTTACGGTTCATTTGGTCTTGGTTTTGATACTCCAGCAAACAATGAGCTGGATAATTATCCTTTCTCTTCAGACGGCGGATTAAAACTTATAAATCCTGATCTTAATCCTCAGAGTTCTGTAAATTTTGAATTAGGATATAAGGGTGAAATATTAAATAATAAAAGCAATGTTTTCAAAAGGACATTCATCGAACTGACAATGTTCAATACAAAGATAGATGACGCCATAATACCTTTTACAGTTGACGGAAATGTTTATTACAGAAATGCAGCAACAGTTAAAAGAACAGGACTTGAGTTCGGACTGAATTCGAATATCGCACGAGGACTGGATTTTAAGGCAGCTTATACTTATTCCGATTTCAAGTATGATACATACAAAGCAAGAAGCATTGACGGTGAAGGACAGATCACGGAAGAAGATTATTCCGGAAATAAAGAACCTTCAAATCCCGATAACTATTTTACATCAGAACTGTCTTACAGCTATAGTCTTGGTAATGATCAGTCCTTATTCATAAAAGGAAATACGCTTTATTCAGGTGAAATGTATGCCGATGATAAGAATGTTGACAGTCTGAAGACTGAAGATTTTTTACTGACAGGTGTACAGTTAGGCGGGGATCTGACATTTAAAAACTTCAGGGTACTTGCATTTGTCGGACTGAACAATATTTTTGATAAAAAATATGTCGCTTTCATTCAGGTAAATTCCGACAGACAGGAATTTTATGAATCAGGTCCCAGAAGAAATTTTTTCTGCGGTCTGAATATTTCATATTTATTCAGCAAATAAAGTGATAAGCATTACAATTGCATTATTTGTTATCAGATAATATTTTCTGAAACTTTCTCATTTTCCGGTAATGGAACATGAACTTCAGAGCCGGAAATGAGAAAGTATTGATTTTTTAGAAAAGGCAGAACTGTAACAAAACACTTTGACAAATATTTTATTAATACCGAATCATAAACTTCTTTTTTCTTATTAAAGTAAAAAAATGAAAATAAAATTATTCCTGAACATAATGCTTTTAATGCTGGTAACGCATAGCAGTTTAGTTTTCGGTCAGTATCCGAATTACAGGATATATCCTTCTACGAGCAATCAGATCGAACCTTCAATTGTCGTTCACCCTACGAATCCTGACATTATGTTTGCAAGCGCATTTACGATCAGATTATCTTTCAGAAGCGAAGGGATTTATCTCACTACTAACGGAGGAGTAAACTGGTTCGGGACTGATACATGCAACGGCTCACCCATTTCAAATCACGGAGGAGATCCAGGTCCGATCATTGACAAAAACGGGAATTTGATTCTGACACATCAGGGCGGATTTATTTTAGGAATGTATTCAAATTATTCCACAAATATGGGACAGACCTGGTCTTCAAATTATCAGATAGCCGGCAATGATCAGGATAAAGGAAGTCCTGCAACGGACAACATTGCTTCGAGTCAGTTCTACGGAAGGACTTATCTTGTCTGGACAAGGTTTACAAACCCATACCCGGTTGTTCTGTCTTATACAACTAATTCAGGTTCAAACTGGTCAGGAGTAATTCAGATAAATAATTCTCTGTCTTCCCGGCAGTCTGTTGGACCAATGATGGCTGTAGGTCCTGACGGAAAAAACTATGTAACCTGGGCTTCTGCATTGCTTTCTTCACCTTTCAATGAAGACTGCATAGGATTTGCAGTGTCCTCTAACGGCGGATTAAACTGGAGCGTTACGGAATGCGCTTATGACTGCAACGGGATCAAATCTTCTTCGCTTGCTCCGTGGGGAGTGAGAGTTAACGGTTACCCGCAAATAGATATTGATAAAACCGGAGGGACACGTAACGGATGGATTTATATCGTTACCGCTGAAAAAAATCTTTCACCTGCGGGAACTGATCCGGATATCGTATTTCACAGTTCTTCTGACGGAGGCAATACATGGTCTGCCGGCGTAAGAGTAAATCAGGATCCTCTAAACAACGGAAAAAATCAGATTCTCCCTGCGATAACCGTAGACGGGTTTGGAGGTATCAATGTAATTTATTTTGACGGCAGGAACAGCGCTGATTCCGCACAGATTTATCTTTCCAGATCAACAAACGGCGGAAGTAACTGGGCTGATTATCTTGTCAGCGATCATAAATTTTTACCGAAGAGCATATCAGGAGCGGGTTCAGGAAATCAAGGTGATA
Source organism: Ignavibacteria bacterium (assembly GCA_016709315.1). GTDB lineage: Bacteria > Bacteroidota > Ignavibacteria > Tepidaquicellales > Tepidaquicellaceae > JAEUSI01. The sequence continues at coordinate 1,285,035 of JADJMZ010000001.1, read as the reverse complement.
ATTTAGGATTAACTTATACTAACAATAAACTCTGGCCAGTCTGGATGGATGACTACACAGGAGTTTATCAGATATGGACTGCACCGATAGATCTTAATTCAGTCAGCATCAGTCAGATCAGCAGCAATGTTCCAGGTGATTTCCGGCTTGAACAGAATTATCCGAATCCGTTTAATCCGGTTACGAATTTGGAATTTGGAATTTCAGAACCTGGATTTGTTTCTTTGAAAGTTTATGACTTGCTTGGTAAGGAAGTATCTGTGCTGGTCAATGAAAAGCTTTCTCCCGGAATATATAAATCAACTTTCAACGGAAGTAACTTTGCCAGCGGAGTTTATTTTTACAAGCTTGAAGCTGATAATTTTGTTCAGACAAAGAGAATGGTACTTCTTAAATAATATTTTCACACAAATAAAATAATTTATGAATAAACATTTTATTCTTTTTCTTGCAATATGCGGTCTGATTATTGCCGGCTGTTCATCAGGAAACATAAGCACGCCTTTTAAATTCGGAAAAGGAAAATATAAATTCACAATGACTGACAGTTCGGGTACAGAACTTTTAAGAGGCACTCTTAATGTGATAAGTTATGAGAATGATAAATTTTCCGGAACTTATGAATTCACAGAAATTTCGGATAAAAGTTTTGAAGGATTTTCATCAATGAACGGTGAATTCAGCGGCGATTTAAATCAGAAAGATAAAAGGGTTTTTATAAATACGAATCCGCGAATAGCTGATTCCAACGTCTTCTGGAATATGAAGATTAAAAACAACAAACTTTCCGGCGGCTGGAATTATTCTGTTTTCAGAGGCAGATCGCAGGGCGGACTTATAAGTATTACAAAGTAATTTATATCCTCTTAGCATTATAAATTTTTATTAAATAAATCTTTTATAAATTTATGAAAACAACCTGCAAACTTTTACTGCTTTTAATTATTATTTTTCTTTCACAGTTTTTTTCAGAAAAAACATATTCATATCCGAGATTTGCAGCATACACAGGTAATAAGTGCATAGACTGCCATGTTAACCCGACCGGCGGAGCAATGAGAAACGGAGGTGGCATTGTATATGGTGAAAAAAATCTAAGCATGGACATATTCCAGAAACTTGCAGGTAAAACTCAGTTCTCTCCTAAACTGTCGAAAAATATTTCCATCGGAGGCGATGTGAGAGTTGCGCAGGTTGACAACGAGATCAGAGAAGGTGTCACAAATTTCAACTCCTTCCTTGCAATGCAGGGTGACATCTACTTTAATGCAAAGCTGAATAAAATACTGAATGTATATGCAACTTCAGGAATTCAGATACCTTCTGCAGAAACAAAGTATGAAGTTTACGGAATGATTTCAAATCTTCCCGCAAATCTTTATCTGAAGATTGGAAGATTCAAACCTGATTTTGGATTGAGAATTGTCGAACACAGAGCTTATCAGAGAAAATATCTGCTCAACACGCCTTATGATGCCAATACCGGATTTGAACTGGGAATTTCTCCCGAATGGTTCAATCTGAATATTGGTCTGTATAATCCTATGAATCTTGATTTTCTGGGACTGGATCCGCATAAAATGTTCACAGCATCTGCAGATATTAATTTCACAGTAAATGAAAATATAAATTTATGCTTCGGAGGTTCATTTCTGAATAATCCCTACAACACAAATGACAGCGCATTCACTGGAACAATAAGCGCGCTTAAACAATCTTACGGCGTTTTCAGCAGAATTGGATTTTTGAACAGAGTTGCCTTGCTCGGTGAAATAGATTTCGGGGAAGTAAAGACTGATTTTCCTGCAAAAAAATCCTTTAACGGATTTGCAGAACTGGATGTAATTTTAATTAAGGGACTTGAACTCAGAGGTCAGTATGAAATTTATAATAAAGACAGGGATACAGAAGGTAAAGAAGTAAAAAGGATCAGCGCAGGATTTGCTGCATTCCCTTTCTTTGGATTTGAAACTGAAGTGATGGTAAGATTTGTATCTGAAGAACCTGAGATTAAGAATAATGAGTTTCAGTGGAACTTTCATTTTAATTTCTGAAGCGTTAATTATTAGGCAAGAGAGTGTCTTAAAACTAAAATTTTTACCTCAAAGGCTCCAAGACACTAAGTAGAAAATTTAAAAACAATAATCTTGTGCCTTCGGGTCTTTTAAATAGTTTTGAACAATAGTGAACTTGACTCCTGAATTCAATTAAAATTGCAATTGATTTTAAAATCTAATTCTTTAATATTGAACTATAAAAGTAATTTTTTGAATTAATTTTTTCCAAAAAAAATTTTACACACAGGAAATTCAATTGACAAATTCAAATAGCTGTATCTTTTATAAAAACTTCTTAACCCTCAAAATAATATTTAGCTGATTAATATTTCTACTGATTTGTTTTATAAAACCTTAAACTTCTAAATATTATGTCCGGAAATCTAATTCGCATATTCTCAGCAATCATACTTTTTAATTCTTATTCATTCTCTCAGAATAAAAATTGGGAAAATTATACGGATCTGAAGATAATAACATCTGTTACAGCAGATACGGATTCGCACTTAATTTTCTGCGCTTCAAAAGGAGGATTATTTTCTGTAGACGCAATAACGGGAAAGGTCATTAAGAAATATACAAATCTTGACGGTCTGATCAGTAATGATCTGACCTCTCTGACAGTTGACAATAAAAGAAGACTGTGGGTGGGAGCAAGCGATGGATCTATATCTGTACTTGATCTGTCAAACGGGTCATGGAAATATATTTTTGACATAAAGAATTCCAACGAATCTATTAAATCAATTAATTATCTGTTCCTGTCGGGAAATTTTATGTATGTAGCGACCGGATATGGAATTCAGAAGATTTCGGTCAGCAATTTCAGTTTTGTTGATGCGCCTTATTACAAACTCGGTGTATTTCCTATCAATACAATCGTTTACGCTCTTACTGCCAGCAATAATGTTCTTTATGCCGCAACAAAAACAGGAATAGCTTATGCAAATTTTGTTACTTCAAATTTAAATGATCCGGGATCATGGTCAAATTATTCCGCTGTTCCTATGAATGCAGATGTAAAAACTATTGAATCTGCCGGTGATAAAATTTTCGCAGGGTCAACCGGAGGATGCAGATACTTCGATGGTAACGACTGGCTTCCTTATCCAAATCCTGTAATTGCTTCTGCTATTACAAAATCAATTAAAGTAATCAGCAATAATATTTACTTCATTTCCGACACAAAAATTTATACAGCTAATGTAAATACTTTATCAGATGTATCTGAGTTTCTTTCTCAGAATAATTATTCTGTTTTAGGGTCTTATAATAATTCCGTACCAGTCGCCGGATTATCCGATAACGGAATAATTATTTCGTCTTTGAATCCATCTGCATATATATTTCCCAATAGTCCCTTTTCAAATGTTTTCAATCATCTTTCCATAGACAGTGATAACAATGTCTGGGCTGCCGGAGGACTGGCTAACAACGGATTTTATAAATACAACGGATCAGAATGGGAGAATTATAATTTATCTACTCATCCTGAAATCGGAAATTCAAACTGGTTTCAGAAAATTGTCTCTGGTAATGGAAATGTCTGGGCGCTTGGTTTCGGTGGAGGTCCGACTGTAATAAACGGAAATAACATTACAAATTTTAATCCTTCAAATTCAATACTTCCCGGAATTTCAAACAATCCTTTGTTCTGCGTCCCTTACGGCGGCGCTTATGATCAGAACGGAGTCTTGTGGCTTTCTTTTTTCGGTACGAATTCCGGAAGTTCTCTTTACGCTTACACCGGAAATAATAACTGGATAGCATTTCAGAATCCGTCAACAATTACTTCCGCAACTCTGTCTGAAGTTGCAATAGATTCCTATAATACAAAATGGATCACTTCGGGAGGATCAAGATCGGGTGTTTATTATTTTAATGAAAATACAACTCTGAATAATTCATCTGATGACATTAGCGGATTTTACAGTAATTCCGATTTCGGTTCCGAAATTACAAATATATATGATGTTATAGTTGATAAGAATAATGAAGTCTGGATCGCAACTAATAACGGCATTTTTATTATCAATAATCCTTACGGAGCAATTCAAAATCCGAGTCAGAAACCGCCCGCAATTAAACTTGGGATCATCTCAGGAAATTTGAAAGTTCCGTTTACGGAAAATTGTATTTCTCTGACAAATGATATTTTAAATGATAAATGGATTGGTACTGAAACCAACGGTGTGTTTCATCTTTCTTCGGACGGATCTACTCTGATTGAACAATTCAATTCAAACAAAACTCCGCTCCTTCAGAATCAGATTAAAACAATTGCCGTCAGCAATAAAACAGGCAGAGCTTATTTCGGAACAAACAGCGGTCTTTCATCTTATCTGACAAATGCTATCGAACCTGTAGCAGAGTTTGGAGAAATAACTTTCTCCCCAAATCCTTATCTGATTCCTTCTGATGTTAATCTCAAAATTGACGGATTGATTGAGAATTCAATTGTAAAAATTATAAATGTTTCCGGAGAAATCATAACTGAATTTGATTCGCCCGGAGGCAGAATAGCTGTATGGAACGGATTGAATACAAATAATGAACTCGTGCCAACAGGAATTTATATTGTAGTTGCTTACAATAAAGACGGCAGTAAAGCAGGCAAAGGCAAAGTTGCAGTAGTTAGAAAATAAATTACCATTTAAAAGTTATGTTTGTAATACCTGTAATAGATATTAAAGACGGTCAGTGTGTCAGGGTGGTTCAGGGATTATCTGATAAAACCGAATTTTATTCCGAAAGCCCTAAGAACATTGCAAAACTTTTCCGAAAAGAAAACTTCAAGTGCATTCACATCACTGATATGGACGGCGCTATTCACGGCAATATGAAAAATTTTGAACTCATAAGAGAAATTGCATTATCCGTTGATATACCTATTCAGCTCGGAGGAGGAATCAGGAATTATGATATTGCAAAAAAGATTCTGAAAGATCTCGGCGTTTACAGAATAGTAATCGGTACTGCAGCTCTTACAGATCCTGATTTTATTAAAAGAATTCTTGATGATTATTCGTCAAGCAAAATTGTTGTATGCATTGACGAAAAGCTGAATAATGTCGTAATAGACGGCTGGATAAATTATGCAAATATTACTCCGCTTGATTTTGCAAAGCAAATGGAAGCCATCGGAATTAAAAGAATTATTTATCAGGATGTAACAAGAGTTGGTAATTTATCCGGTCCGCATATTCCAAGACTATTGGAAATTGCCGCCAGCACAAATATGAAAATAACTTCTGCTGGAGGAATTTCCAGTTACAGCGATCTGAAAAAAATAATTGAAATTGAGCATCTGGGTATTGACTCTGTTATGATCTCAAGGGCGTTGTATGAAAATCAGTTTCCCTGCCAGAGAATATGGAGAGACATGGAATCAAAAGACGCTTCTCTCGAACTTCCTGAAGTATGATTTCTCATCTCTTCAAAATATAAGATCAAAACTTCCAATCTAAATATTTTCAGGACAATAAGTCACAACAGCAAAGCAGTTTATTCTGTTATCGCTCTGCTGAATGTTTGCCTGTTACTTCCATCTTTTAACATTCCTTTTTTCGGTGACGACTTTGCATGGCTGCTGCAATCTCAGGAGCTGAAAGAATTTTCCTTTATTAAATTCATTTGTCTGCCTGCGCCTTTTGATTATTTCAGACCGCTGCCTAAATTATTCTTTCTTGTATTCGGAAGTTTATTTAATTCTGATTTTATTTTCTTCAGGATTGCTGTCGTACTTATGCATGTTTTATGTGCAATTCTTTTATTTAAATTATCATCAGCTCTCAAGTACAGCAAGGAAACAGCATTCATTGCAGCGATTATATTTTCTGTCTTATCGTGTCATTCAGAAACTCTGTTTTTTATTAACTGCATAAACGAACTTTTCTCCGCCTTCTTCATTCTCACAGGACTTTATTTGTTTTGTGAATTCAGATCAGTAAAAATTGATGTAGTTATAATTGTTTCTTTCCTGCTTGCTTTGATGTCAAGGGAAAGCGCAGTGTGCTTTTTTCCTATGCTGCTGCTGATAAATTATAAATCAGTGAAAAGAAGTCTGAAGGAAGTTCTTGTCATTTCTTTTGTTCCTTTAATGCTTTATTTATCATTCAGAATATTTTCCGAGACTTATTTCGGAGAGAGCAATATTATTCCCATAATGGAAAGTCTGGATTTGAATCCTGCTAAAGTTGTTTACAAGTTATTACACTACTTCATTAGCATGATTTTTCCGGTAAAGATGCTTTTCGAATTCGCAGGTTACGGCACTCTTGAGTTTCTCATAAAAGCTTTCCGCAATCCAACTGAAAACCTTCCGGTGTTTCTTACTTTGGCATTCACAGTTTCTTTAATTTGCTTTTCGCTTTTTTATTTTTTTATCCGGACACTTAAGAAGGAAATTGTTTTTCCGGTGATGCTTATTCTGATTTCTCTCGCTGTTTATTTATTCTCCTTCAATACTGCCGAAAGATTCCTGTATCTTCCATCTGCCGGACTTTCCATTCTGCTGGCGCTTTTTTTTCAAAAGTTAAATTTTAAGCGAACGGCATTAGTCATTCTTCTGCTGTTTATATTTATTCATTCTGCGTCATTAATCTTCAGGGCTTACAGACACAGACAGGCGGCGGAGTATTCGGAAAGAGTTATGAGAGATCTTTACAACAAGACCGGAGATGTTAAATCGGGTTCAAAGATATTTTTTGAAAATATTCCTCCGAAGCAATTCGGAATTTTTTTTCTGAGTGTATTTAATTTTCAGTCAAACTGGGATTACAACTATCCGGACAGAAAAATTGATTTCCTTTTCAAAGAAACAATTAATCAGTCTGACAAACCGGATCTTATATATGATTTTAATGCCGGGAACTCTGAGTTTAAAAAAATAAGGTAATTTATTCTGCTCTTATTCTGTAAATTTTGTCATCACCTTCCCTGACAGTTCCTCTCCCGTCACGGTTGCTTGTGGAAAAATAAATTGCTCCGTCCGGTCCTTCAGTAACCTCTCTTATCCTTCCGTAATTTACATCATTTAATTTTTTATATGAAATAATTTTTACAGGATCTTTTTCATCAACAATAACCCTCATGATACCGCTTCCTCTGAGACATCCGAAAAAGAAATTATTTTTGAACTGCTTTATACTGTCTGATCTGTAAAATAATCCTGCAGCAGGAGCAATGGCAGGAGTAAATTCAAGTGCGGGTGAGATCATTCCTTCCTCGCTTTCTTTATGAGAGACAACAGGCCAACCGTAATTTCCGCCTTTCACAATAATGTTGACTTCATCTCCGCCTCCAGGACCGTCAAACCCGGATGGTCCGTGTTCTGTAGAATACATAATGTCCGTTCCCGGATACCAGTCAATACCCTGCGAATTCCTGTGACCGTAACTCCATACAGGATTTCCCGGAAATGGATTATCCGAAGGAACTGTTCCGTCTGAATTTAATCTGAGTATCTTCCCGTAAAGTGAATTTTTAACCTGCGCTAATTCCCTTTTTCCCGCATCACCTGTGGTAATATATATTTTCCCGTCAGGACCGAACTTGATTCTGCATCCCGCATGATATCTCTCAGCAGGCAATCCGTCTATAATAATTTTTTCATCAGTAAGTTCAGTATCATTGTCTTTATATCTGACTACCTTTACTTTCAGATCATCATCCTCCGGATATGCATAGCTCAGATAAATATACTTATTGTTTTTGTAATCCGGATCCAATGCAAGTCCCATCAGACCTTCTTCGCCTTTGGATGAAACTTCTTCAAAAACTTTCAAAGGTTTAGCGATAAGCTTTCCGTCTTTAATAATTCTGAGACTGCCATTCCTTTCGGTAAATAACATTCTTTCGGGAGCAGTAAATACAATACTCCACGGCACAAATAAATTATCAGCTACTAACTCAACAACATAAGCTGAAGAATCATTTTCTTTAATCTGATTTTGAAGTTCGCTTATTTTATTTACTTCCTTTACAGCTGGCTGTTTGCAGGAAAGAATGTTTATATTCAAAAGTAATAATACTGTTGTAACTAAACAGCGAATCGAGGATATTTTTTCTGACTGTAACATAAACTTGATTTTAATTTTAATTTGCCTCATAAATAATTTTCCCTTTTTTCAAAACCATTTCAATATTATTCACACCGAAATTATAAACTATGTATTTATAAGAAGGTATGTCAAAAATATTCAGATCCGCCTGCTTGCCTGTTTCAATGCTTCCGATTATTTTTTCCATGTTCAGAGCAAAAGCTGCATTAATGGTAACTGCATTCAGTATTTCTTCCGCATTCATTTTAAGTTTAAGCGAAGCAAGAGACATTATCATCTGAATATTTTCCGTCATACAGCTTCCGGGATTAAAGTCGGTTGCAAGTGCAACAGGGATATTGTTATTAATCAGTTCACGTGCCGGCTGATAACTTATGTTAAGAAAATATGAAACTCCGGGAAGAAGCGTAGCGATTATTTTCCTATTATTATGCTGACCGTTGTATTCGGACAGTTTCAATATATCTTCAGTTCCCAATACTTCCAGATGATCAACTGAAGCCGCTTTATATTTTATTGCAGTGTCAATTCCTCCAATTGATGTAAACTGATCCGTATGCAGTTTCGGAATGAGTCCGTATTCCAGTCCTTTTGAAAATATCATATCCGCATCAACAGTATCAAAATAATTTTCTTCAATGAATATGTCGGTAAATTTCGCAAGTTTCCTTCCGGCAATTTCAGGGATCATCAGTTCGCAAATTTCTTTAACATATTCGGTTTTTGTTTTGCCTTTCGGAACTGAATGAGCGCCGAGAAATGTGGGAACAATATCCAGTCCGAATTTATTTTTTTCATTCAGCTTGTTAAGAACTTCCAGTATCTTTATCTCATTCTTGACATCTAATCCGTAACCGGACTTCCCTTCAACTGTTGTAGTTCCGTAGCGAACAAACTTCTCAAGTCTTTTTTCTGCAATTTTCTTTAATTCTTTCTTTGAAGTTTTTCTGACTGAATCAACCGTCGAGATGATTCCTCCTCCTGATTCCGCAATCTCCTGATAAGACTTTCCGGCAAGGCGCATCTCATATTCATTTTCCCTTGAACCTGCGAACACAAAATGAGTATGCGAATCCACAAAACCCGGAGTTACAACTTTATTCCTGCCGTCAATGATCTTATATTTCTTAAAATTATTTTTCGAAAGGAATTTTTTCAGTTGACGTTTATTACCTGTAAATGCGATTCTTCCTTTGTCAATAAATATATTTCCGTTCTCAATAATGCCTGACTCGGACTGATCTGTACCGCATCGGGGGAGAGAAGTATTATTGCTGCAGGTAACTATTTGTTTAATATCTTTAATAAGAATAGCCATATCTGTGAAGTAATTTAAAAAGCAAACCCCAAATTTCATAAATGAAATTCGGGGATACAAAAACTTTCCTTAAATCTATTTTAAAGCGCAGTCTGTAAATACATTTCCTTAAGCTTATCAATTTCAGAAGTTCGCCAGCAAGCTGCAATATGATTAGCTTCGACCTGCACTACAGGCGGCTCTTCAGTCCAGCATTTATCAATTGCAAAGATACATCTTGTGCAGAAATGGCAGCCTTTAGGATAAGCAGTAGGCGGCGGTACATTGCCTTCAATAGTAGCCAGTCTGGCTTTGCTTTTATTAAGCTTAGGAATAGAATTCAGCAGACCTATAGTGTATGGATGTTTAGGGTTATAAAAGATCTGATCGACGTTACCATACTCCGCGACTTTTGAAGCGTACATTACGGCAACCTTTGTAGAAACTTCTGCAATCACCCCGAGATCGTGAGTTATCATTATTACACCCATTCCGAGTTCGCGCTGAAGTTTGTTTATGAGTTCAAGTATCTGCGCCTGCACTGTCACATCAAGAGCGGTCGTTGGTTCGTCTGCAATCAGCAGTTCCGGATTGCAGGAAAGCGCCATGGCGATCATTATTCTTTGTCTCATTCCTCCCGAGAGCTGATGCGGATATTCGTTGTATCTTTGTTCAGGGGCAGGTATGCCGACAAGATTAAGCATCTCAATAGCTTTTTTCTTAGCCTCTTCCTTTGAAAGCTTCTGATGAAGTATCACCGCTTCTTCGATCTGATCTCCGCATGTAAAAACAGGATTAAGAGAAGTCATAGGTTCCTGAAAAATCATTCCGATGTCATTACCTCTGATATCCTGCATTTCCTTTTCAGGAACTTTCAGAATATCTCTGCCCTTGAAAAATATTTCGCCTCCGGCAATCTTTCCGGGCGGATCAGGTATAAGTCTCATAATGGATAATGCGGAAACGCTTTTACCGCAGCCGGATTCACCTACGAGTCCGAGAGTCTCGCCTTTATCAATTGAAAAACTCACATCATCAACCGCCTTTGCTACACCGTCGTCAGTATAAAAATAAGTTTTCAGATTCTTTACTTCGAGTAGTACAGACATTACATTGCTCCTTGTTTAAGTGGATTCAAATTAATTTAATTAAGCAATTGTTTCAAGTAAATAAAACCTATTAAACAAAAAGGAATTCAGAAATAATTGTTCTTTCGTTATGTAATCTTTCTGCGAAAGGTTTTTGGAATCAGGATATTAAGCTTGTGCACTTATGATTGAGATTACTGATTGATCTGAATCAGTATAAATTCCCAAAGACTGCAAATATACTTTTAAGAAAAAATAAATTCTGTTATGTTAATTATGATTTCAGTGAAACCAAAAATTCATATTATCAAAAACAGGATTCTATTATTTCTGATCTTAATATCTGAGCTGATCTCTTTTTCCCTTCTTTATTATTTCAGATATAAAAATCAAAACTTAGCGCTGACGGGTTTTGAGAATAAAACAGGAAACATTGTTTCCGCTGTCTTATATCTGCTTATTTCTTTGATGGTTATTGTAAATATATTCAGTTCGAGGAAAATCTCCGTTTCTTATTTATGGTTTATACTGTTTGTTTCAATTGCAGCTTCCTTTGCATTAACCGCCGCAGGATTTTTAATTCAGAAAGAAATAAGAATAGTTTTATCAAGCGTTTTTATCATTACAAATGTTTTTCTTTTTTCAGCGTTTGCCGTAATAACTTTTTCATCAAATCTGAAAGCTGTTTTTCTTAAAAGTCTGTTAGTATTTGTTATTATGTTTTTTGCTGGAATGACTTATATATTTATATGTGTCCTTAGTTTCTCTGATGATTCGGAAACATACATCACCGGTGATGGCAAAGCCGACGCAGGAGTAATACTCGGCGCTGCTGTATGGGGCGGCAACCGTCCTTCGCCCGTTCTCAGGGACAGAATAAATAAGGGTTATGACATTTATATTAAAGGCGCAGTGCCAAAGCTCGTGATCACAGGCGGCGGCTCTCCGAATGAAATGACTGAAGCGGAAGTCTCCAAAAATGCACTCATTAAATACGGTGTTGATTCGCAAAATCTTATTGTTGAGAATGAATCAAATTCAACCGTCGAACAGATTCATTTTGTCAGAGATAAGCTTTATAAAAAAAGGAACTGGAAAAAGATCGTTATTATTTCGGATAACTTTCATCTTATGAGGTCAAAGGAGATCTGCAGTTTCAATGACATTAAAGCAGACTGCATCGCAACAGATAAGTCCTATTCTACTGAAGGCAATATGAATTATTATCTTAAAGAAAGTTTTGCTCTGATAATTTTCTGGATGTGCGGAATTTAAATTAATACATTTTCCTGTCAGGACTTTGAGTAAAGTTTATTGATTCTTAGTTTACTGCTCATGTTAAAAGTTATTATAGAAGTATTCTTTTTAAGAGAGGAATCAAAAAAATCAATTCAATCATTTCTTATAGATCCTGTTACCTGCAGTTTTATTTTCCGATGCAGAAATTCATAAAAATATTATTCAGTATAGTGTCATTTGTTACTTCACCGGTGATCTCGCCTAGATGATTCAGGGCATTCCGCAAGTCTACTGATATAAATTCACCGCTCATTTTGTTTTCAACAGAAGTTATCGCTTCTTCAAGAGATCTGATTACATTTTCCAGACAGAACTTATGCCGTATGTTTGTTAATACGATTTCATCTTTTGAAAATGGTATAAATGCAGACTTCACTTTGTCTGACATTAATCTTTTCAGATTTTCTAAAGTCTCTTCATTCAAAAGCGATACGCCAGTACCTTTATCAGATGATACTTTCTTAAGATCGCATTTTGAAAACACCAGAACTGATCTTTCCTTATCAAAATTATTTTCAAAATTTGCAATATCATCTTCTATAAATTTTTCATCCTCTGAAGAATCCGTTAGATAAAGTATCATATCAGCTTCATCTATCTTGCTGAAACTTCTTCTGATGCCTTCGCTTTCGATCTCATCATCCGAACTTCTAAGCCCCGCCGTATCTGTAAGATTAAACAACACGCCGTTGATAATGATATTCTCTTCTATATAATCCCGTGTAGTTCCCGCAACAGAGCTTACGATCGCGCGGTTCTTATTCAGGAGATAATTGAAAAGAGACGATTTTCCGCTGTTGGGTTTTCCGGCAATTACAAGATTCACTCCGTCCCTTATCACTTTTCCTGCAATGTATGACTCTGAGATCCTTCTTAGCTTACTGTTAAGGTTCGTTATCATTGCCTTAATATCATCCGCTTTTACAAATTCCAGACCTTCTTCTGCAAAATCAAGTTCGAGCTCGACAAGCGAAGTGATGTTAATAATTTCCTGTCTTGTCTTATGTGCAAATTCTGACAGAGCGCCTTCAAGCTGTTTAATGGATGATGAATGAGCAGAGTCAGTCTTTGCTTTTATCAGGTCAGCAACTGCTTCCGCCTGTGACAGATCAATCCTTCCGTTAAGAAAAGCTCTTTTTGTAAATTCACCCGGCTCAGCATGCCTTGCGCCGGTATTTATTAAAACTGATAATATTTTTTGCGCAATGTAAAATCCTCCGTGAGATGAAATTTCGACTACATTTTCACCTGTGTAAGAATTAGGACCTTTAAAAACAGAAATTAGAACTTCGTCAATAAGTTCTGTAATATCTGCATTGTCAAAAATATAACCAAAGTGAATTGTATGCGATGCTGTTTTCTGAAAATCAATTTTCTTAATTCCTGAATTGTCTTTGCTAAAAACTTTTTCTGTCAAAGAAAAAGCATTTTCACCTGACAATCTCAGAACTGAAATTCCTCCTTCTCCTGCAGGAGTTGAGATAGCGGCTATTGTATCGTATAAATTATTTTTCATTGAATGATCTTTTCTTTTTTAAAATAAGCCACACAAAAACAGGTGCTCCTATAAAAGATGTAATGATACCGACAGGCAGTTCAGACGGAGCTATTACAATTCTTGCAATGGTATCCGACAAAAGCATAAATATTGCGCCGAGCAGGATCGAGCATACGACAGAGTATCTGTGATCATTACCGATAAGAAGTCTGGATAAATTCGGAATTACCAGTCCGACAAAGCTTATTATTCCAGCAACAGAAACAGCGCTGGCGGCAAGCAGTGACGCGGCAAAAATCGCAACTCTCTGCATTCTTTTCAGATTCAGACCGAGAGAAGATGAGAATTCCTCTCCGAGACTTAAGACATTTAAGTCTTTAGAAATCAGAACAGAAATAAAAAGTCCCGTCAGGATAAAGAAAACGCTTACAGAAAATTCATTCCATCCTCTTCCAGAAAATCCTCCGTTAAGCCAGTAAAGTATCTGAATAACGCTGCTTCCCGATATCAGCATAAGTAAGCCGTTAACTGAAGAAATAAAAGCGCTGATGGCAATTCCGGTAAGAATTATTTTATTGGATGAAATGTGATCTGTATGTCCGCCACCGATACCTCTTGCTATAAATATTATTAAAAGAGTCGAAGCCAGCGCAAAGACAAATGAAACCGGCGTAATGAAAATAAACGGCAGCGAAACCGGAAGTATGAAAATAAGTATTGCTCCGAGACCGGCACCAGAAGAAATTCCGAGTAAGCCGGGCTCGGCAAGATTATTGTTCAGTAAAGACTGAAGCACAATCCCCGAGCATGAAAGCGCTGCTCCGACAAGCATTGCATTCAGCAGTCTCGGAAGTCTTATGTCTATTATTATTTTTCTCAAAGCTTCATTCTCCGGAGAGAATAAATTAAGAATCTCCTTCAGAGATACCGAAACACTTCCGATAGAAATTGAAATAAAAAACGTAACTGCAAGAATTAAGAATAAAGAAAATATTATGGTAATTTTTTTGGACAATAATAAATAAATTTAAATAAGCATTTATATACAATATATTAAATCGAAATACATAGCATAATGAATAAATTTGGCTCATTAAATATAAAGATTGCTTTTATCATAAGCGGAGTTCTGATTGCGCTTGTAGTTCTGTATTACACACAGACTCTTGCTCAGAAGATTCAGAAACGCGAAAAGGATATTGCGGAGTTGTATGCAAAGTCTATGGAGTATCTGGCAAATGATGAAAACTCTTCAGGAGAATACGGATTTATATTTGATCAGATCATACCTCAGATAGACTTTCCTATCATTGCTACTGACAGGGAAAAGAAGGAAGTCATTCTTACAAAAAATGTTGATTATGATTCTACGCTTTCCGAAAGTAAAAAGAAGGAAATTCTTTTTAAGAAAGCAAATGAAATGGATAAAATAAATCCGCCTATTGTCGTCTCTTATAAAGACTCGATCATATTGAATTACATCCATTACGGGCAGTCAAATCTTGTAACAGAGCTTAAGCTTCTTCCTTTGTTTGAAGTATTGATCGCCGGACTTTTTGTCTTTCTCGGATATATCGGATTTTCATATATAAAGAAAAACGAACAGAGCAATATATGGGTGGGATTATCCAGAGAGACAGCTCATCAGCTCGGAACGCCGCTTACATCTCTCATGGGCTGGGCTGAAATGCTTAAGAATATTTCACCTCAGACTGAGGATCTGAAAGAGATCACTGGTGAAATTGATAATGATCTTGACAAGCTAAAAAAAATCGCAGGAAGATTTTCCAAAATCGGTTCCAAACCTAAATTAGATAAAGAAAATATAAATGCTCTTATTGAAAAAGTCGCCGGTTATTTTGAAAAGAGAATTCCAACGCTCGTCAGTGCTGACGGAATAGCAACCAAGAAAGTAAAGATTGACATAAAAAGCAGTAAAAACCCCGAAGCTGAAATTAACAAAGATCTTTTTGAATGGGTGATCGAAAATCTGATGAAGAATGCTCTTGATGCAATGAATAAATCAAGCGGCAGAATAATTTTTAACATTTCCGATACTGACGATGAAGTTAATATTGACGTATCAGACAACGGAAAAGGAATTGATTCTAAATATAAAAAAGATATTTTCAGACCGGGATATTCTACAAAGACAAGAGGATGGGGTCTCGGACTCAGCTTGTCTAAAAGGATTATAGAGGATTACCATAAAGGAAAGCTTTTGCTTCTTGAATCAAATTCAGGAAAAGGAACAACATTCAGAATAAAGCTCAATAAAAATCAGGCATAATATTCAGTCGCATATATCAGTTGGATCTAATTTCAAATAACAAAACACAGAATTTTTTAAGACAGTTTGTCATTCTGAGGGATAATTTTATTTCAAGTTATTCATTTCAGATAATTACACTTCTGTTTTTAAAAATTCTGTTTCAGCTTCTGATACTTAATTCAGGTTACAGATGGCTTTCTGCAGATGACTACTGCAGAACCGTAAAATCATTTGAATGGCTTCAGAGACCGGTGATAGACTCAGGAGTATGGCTGACTCCTCATTTCTGGATAAATGGTTTTGTGATGATTTTTGTGAAAGATCTTTTTGCTGCGGCTACCATAACGAATATAATATTTTCGGGACTGACTCTGATTTATTTTTACAGCGTAATCAGACTGACATTCAATATGCCCGTCGCATTTTATTCAGCTCTGATCTTTTGCTTTTTTCCGTTTCAGGTGTGGCTGAGCATTTCAGGTCTTCCGGAATCGGTATTTTTTTTCTTTATTGTTGCCGGAATTTATTATTTCATCAGATGGAAATTTTACGGAGAGAATTCAATTAATCTGTTCCTGAGTGCGGTTTCATTTGCATTGTCAAACGGATTCCGTTATGAAGGATGGCTGTTCAGCGCAGTTTTAGTTATGCTTGTGCTTATTGATCTGCTCAGAGAAAGAAGACTTTCACAAAGGATCATCAGAAATGTTTTGATATCATTGATTTCATTTACAACGATCATCTGGTGGCTGTTACAGAACTATGCTGATCATCAGAATATGTTTTTCTTTGCAGAGGAGACTACAAAAATATTCAAGGAATTTAATTCTGCAGGGTTCCTTCAAAGACTTGTACAGTATCCTACATTTATTTTTTTTATTGCTCCGGTGACAACATTCTTTTCGCTTAAAGTCTGTTTTGAAACTCTCCGGAATCCCGGTATCAGCAAAGCAAAGATATTTCTGCTTTTCAATGTACTCGAACTTTCTCTTCTTACCTTACAGGCGATACTGGGAACGGGCGGAACAAACATGATCTCAAGATACATAGTTATCAATGCCATGCTTCTGATTCCGTTTGCATTGCAGCAGATATTTGAGTTCAGAAAAATAGTGTCTGTGATACTGATTGCATTTATACTTATTGTGAATATCATCTGGAGTTTTTATTATCCGCAGCCATTCAGAGAGGATACATTCGAGGTCGGTAATCTATTAAAAAATATTCAGAAGAAAAATGAAATAAGCGAAACGGGAAAGATATATTTTGAGGAAGTGCAGGGTTACTTCGACATTTTCGCTGTTCAGGCATTGTCCAATGACCCTTCGAGATTTATTCTCGGAGATTTCCCGACTATAAAATCGGAAGAGAAGAAAAATAAAAAGGGAAAGAAAAGTCAGTCTGAAGATGAGCTTAATATACTCGAACTAAAGAGTTATCTTGAAAAAAATAATATAAAAATAGCTGTTGTGAAAAGCGACAGTTACAATGACAAGTTAAAAAAACTTAGTTTAAGAAATGAAGAGATCGGCGATTATAAAATATTTTATCTTCAGGATAAAACATCAAACGTAAATGATTCTTCTATATCACTTTTCTCTGAAAACATTTTAAAGCTTGAAGAGAATCAGGAACTTATAAATTTTAATAAACTCCTTGCTTTAAAAAACTATTCGATTGACAATACAAACTTTGGTCTGAATCCGCAAACCGTAATACTGAACTGGGGCGCTGTGAGCAACAGCATTATAGACAGCATTGACTATGAGAATCTGGATTATGAAAGATATACTTCCGCAATTGACATCAGATCTTCGGAAACAGACTCTGTCGTCTATACAACTTTTACAAAAATATTTTCAGACAGGAATGTAGAAGATCTCATCACTGACAATAGTGTAAGAAATATTATTGTGTTAAAGCCGTTTGCAATACTTAATTATTCAAAAAAGTACGGAAGGTCTCCGTTTGAAGGTGGAGTTTATAAATTAGAATTAAGACTGATTGACAACAAATCAAAAAGAGATTTGCTTTTATTCAGAGGAGACAGTTTGTTTAAGCCGGACACGACTGTCCGTTCAGATACGGCAAAGATAAAAAGCATTGATACTGTGAAAGTCGTAGTAAAGAAAAACATTAAGGTAATTAAAGACACTCTCGTAAAAAGCTACGATCTCGGCACCATCATAGCAATGTTTCCGGATACTGATTATAATAAGATTGTAAATAAATCCAGCACTGATATTTACAGAATGCTTATGAGAAACGGCTTGCAGGTTTTTTTCTCTCAGAGATATCAGGGGGATCAGTTCCTCAACTGGGTCTTTAATTATTTTTAAAATGTTTTTCCTTTCTATTTATAAATTTCCTGCGTGAATGCAGTTCAGATAAACACTGAGAAATTTTCCACATCCGCACTTATTATTGGATTGTATAATGAAAGTACCTGACTTAATTTTCCTGCTTACAGATTTTTATGGCAAATACACCTACAAATAAATCGGATAAGATAATCGTCAAAGGAGCAAGAGTTCATAATCTTAAGAACATTGATATTGAAATTCCAAGAGATAGTCTTGTAGTATTCACAGGACTTTCCGGCTCAGGCAAGTCTTCACTGGCTTTCGATACAATTTATGCGGAAGGTCAGAGGAGATTTATGGAAACTCTTTCAGCTTATGCGAGACAGTTCATAGGAGGAATTGAAAGACCGGATGTTGACAAGATTGAAGGACTTTCTCCTTCGATTTCCATCGAACAGAAAACCATTTCACAGAATCCGAGATCTACTGTCGGGACTGTAACTGAGATCTATGATTTTCTCAGACTTTTATTTGCACGATGCGGAACTCAGTATTCGCCTGATTCCGGCAAAGCTGTCACAAGGCAAAACATAGATCAGATATTAGATAATGTAGGAAGATTTAAAGAGGGAACAAAGATTTCAATTCTTGCTCCGGTTATAAAAGGACGCAAAGGACATTACAGGGAGTTGTTTGAGGAAATTAGTTCAGACGGATATACAAAAGTCAGAGTTGACGGAGAAGTTATGGAAATAATTCCTGAAATGAAGATCGAACGATTTAAGATTCACGATATTGAAATTGTAATTGACAGAGTTGTGGTGAATGATAAATCACGTCTCAGAATAAAGGATTCAATTGAAACAGCTTTAAGACACGGTCAGGGATTAGTAATTATCAATGACGGAAAAGAAGACAAGCTGTTTAATGAGAAGCTGTCAGATGTTGAAACCGGACGAAGCTTTTCAGAACCAGCTCCGAACTCTTTCTCATTCAACTCTCCTTATGGCTGGTGCAAAGACTGTTACGGACTCGGAGAGAAGAAGCAGATAGATAATGATAAAATTTTTCCCGATAAGAAACTTTCAATTAATGACGGAGGTGTAATACCTCTCGGTAAACCGCGAAGCACATGGGTCTATTCCATTTTTATAGCTGTAGTTAAGGAACTCGGATATGATTTTGACACACCTTTAAAGAAATTCAGCAATGAAGCAATGGATGTTATTCTGAACGGTACGAAAGAAAAAATTCGATACGATCATAAAAATTCGATGGGAAAGGTAAATTCTTACAGACACAAATTCGAAGGGCTTTACAGTTATATCAAAAGATATGCAGATGATACTTCATCGGAGACTATAAGAAACTGGGCTGAAAGTTTTATGACTATCACTAAATGCGGCAAATGCCAGGGAGGAAGACTGAAAGAAGATTCCCTCTTTGTTAAAGTTGATAATGTAAATATCGCATATATCACACAGTTATCCATAAAGCAATGCAGGGAGTTTTTTGAAAAACTGAAACTCGATGAAAGAAAGCAAATCATTGCAAGTCAGATTATTAAGGAAATTAAGTCACGACTTGATTTTCTGCTTAATGTGGGACTTGATTATCTTACTCTTGACAGAAGCGCAAGAACTCTGTCCGGAGGAGAAGCGCAGAGGATACGCCTTGCGACACAGATAGGATCTCAGCTTACGGGGGTTCTGTATATTCTGGATGAACCTTCAATCGGACTTCATCAGAGAGACAATATCAAATTAATAGAATCCTTAAAACATCTGCGTGATGTCGGCAATTCACTGATCGTAGTAGAGCACGACAAGGAAATGATCGAGTCATGTGATTATGTTGTTGATCTCGGTCCCGGTGCCGGTGAGCACGGAGGCGAAGTAGTGGCTTCGGGTCATCCGTCAGGTTTAAACGGCTCTTCAATCACAGGCGAATATCTTTCCGGAAAAAGAGCAATCTCAGTTCCTGATTCGCGAAGAGACGGAACCGGAAGATTTATCACATTAAAAGGAGCAAAGGGAAATAATTTAAAAAATGTAAATCTTAAAATTCCCCTTGGGAAATTTATTTGCATTACAGGTGTCAGCGGATCAGGAAAATCAACTCTTATCACTGAAACTCTGTACAGAATATTGTCACGCAAGTTTTACAAAACTCCCGAACCTCCGCTGGAATATTCTTCAATTGAAGGACTTTCAAAGAAAGGAGAAAAATATACCGAGAAGATAATTGATAAGATTATTGAAATTGATCAGACTCCTATCGGCAGGACTCCGAGGAGCAATCCCGCTACCTATACAGGTTTGTTTACTTTTGTAAGAGATATTTATGCGAATCTTCCCGAATCAAAAATTCGCGGCTATAAGCCGGGAAGATTTTCTTTCAATGTAAAAGGAGGAAGATGCGATGCGTGCGAAGGCGGAGGTCTTCAGAGAATCGAGATGAACTTCCTTCCTGATGTATATGTAACCTGTGATGTCTGCAGAGGCAAAAGATACAACCGTGAAACTCTTGAAGTAAAATATAAATCAAAATCCATTGCGCAGGTTCTTGAAATGACTGTTGAAGAAGCTGTTGTTTTTTTTGAAGCTGTTCCTTCTCTTAACAGAAAACTTCAGACACTTTATGATGTAGGTTTGGGTTATATCCGTCTCGGTCAGCAGGCGACCACTTTATCCGGAGGTGAAGCGCAGAGAGTGAAATTGTCTACCGAGCTTTCAAAAGTTCAGACTGGAAGAACTCTGTATATTCTTGATGAACCGACAACCGGTCTGCATTTTGAAGACATCAATATGCTGCTTAACGTTTTGAATAAACTCACTGACAAAGGAAATACTGTGATTGTGATCGAACATAATATGGATGTAATAAAATCTGCTGACTGGATAATTGATCTTGGTCCGGAAGGCGGAAATGCCGGCGGTAAAATAATCGCAGAAGGCACTCCTGAACATATAGTGGAAAAATTTTCCGGCGTCAGCTATACAGCAAAGTATCTGAGCGACGAACTTAAGAAAAAATAATTACTTCACTGACTTTTTGATTTCTTCTATTTTCTTATTCAGTTCGTTCTTCCATATCCCATCTAACTTTATCGCAGTCTCAAAATCCCTGATAGCTTTTTCTTTCTGACCTGTCTTTTCAAAAAGCAAACCTCTGTTGTAATATGCAATGTCATCTTTAGGATTCATTTTTATGACATGCGAATAATCCCTAATGGCTTTGTCATTGTTACCGGATGTCTGATAAAGCGTAGCCCTGTTGTAATAGGCATCTGCATAATTACTGTTGATCTTTATAGCCTTTGTATAATCGTTTATTGCAGACGGAATGTTTTCCTTTCTTTCATATATAACTCCCCTGTTGAAATATGCCTTATCAAATCCGTCATTCAATTCAATTGATTTCGTTAAAGAAAGTATCGCTTTATCAAAATCAAAATACATGAAGTAAATCAAACCTTTGTAATAGCAAACTTCATAATCGTTGTCATTCATATTCAGAATCTCTGATAATAGTTTGTTTGCCGTTTCAAAGTCGTCTGAATAAAACGCCTTTTTACCTTTCTCATAGGAATCCTCAATTGACTGCGCAAAAGAAAAATTTTGTGTAATAAATAATATTGCTGCTGCGATTAAAAGAATTTTCAGATTCTTCATAGTAAATTTAAAATTAATTTATAAAACATTCTTAAGATATTTTCCGGTATAAGAACTTTTTTCTTTTATGATCTCTTCAGGAGTTCCTGATGCGACAACATAACCTCCTTCATCACCGCTTTCAGGACCGAGGTCTATAATATAATCAGCGCATTTTATCACTTCAAGATTATGTTCAATCACTAATACGGAGTTACCGTTCCTGATAAGCTCTTCAAAACATTTCAGAAGCTTTGATACATCATAAAAATGCAGTCCCGTAGTCGGCTCGTCAAATACAAAAAGTGTATGTCTCCCCTCTTCCTGAAATGTAAGATGATATGCAAGCTTTACTCTCTGAGACTCGCCTCCGGATAATGTAGTCGCTGACTGTCCGACTCTTAAATATCCAAGTCCGACATTATCAAGAACTTTCAGCTTACTAACTATCTTAGGATACGGTTTAAAAAAATCCACTGCTTCCAGAACAGTCATTTCAAGGACTTCGCTTATATTCCTGTGAATTCCTTCGTTGCCTTTCAGCTTAATGTCCAGGACTTCCTGCTTATATCTTTTGCCGAAACATGTTTCGCATTCAAGCATTATGTCAGCCATAAACTGCATTTCAATCCTTATCACACCTGTGCCTTCGCAGGTCTCGCATCGTCCGCCCGGAACGTTAAATGAAAAATATCCCGAATACAGGTTTCTCTTTTTGGATTCAGATACACCGGCAAATGTATCCCTGATTATATCAAACGCCTTTATGTATGTAACAGGATTGCTTCTTGGCGTTTTGCCGATCGGATTCTGATCTATCATTTCCACAGAATCTAAATATTCATATCCTGTTAGCGCATCATGCTCGCCGATTCTGTGATTATAACTTCCTTCCAGCTTTCGTTTAAGATCGCCGTACAGAATATTGTTTACAAGTGTTGATTTGCCTGAACCGCTTACTCCCGTTACACATACAAACATTCCGAGCGGTATCTTCACATCAATATCCTTCAGATTGTTTTCTCTTGCTCCTTTTATACAAAGATACTTTGTGTTTTTATGCAGTAATCTTCTTGCTTCAGGATATTCTATCTTCATCTTGCCGCTTAAATATTTACCCGTGAGTGATTTTGAATCCCTCAGTATTTTATCATAGCTTCCCTGAAATGTAACCTCTCCTCCTTTTTCTCCTGCAAATGGTCCCATGTCAACAATCTCATCTGCTTCTTTCATCATCTCACTGTCGTGCTCTACTACAAGCACTGTATTCCCCAGATCTCTGAGTGATTTCATAATGTTTATCAGCTTGTGATTGTCCCTCGGATGAAGTCCTATAGATGGTTCATCGAGTACATAGATCGAACCTACAAGTGAAGATCCGAGCGAGGTCGAAAGGTTTATTCTCTGTGATTCGCCTCCCGACAGTGAATTTGATAATCTGTCAAGTGAGAGGTAACTTAATCCGACATCGTTAAGATATTTCAGACGCGTAATTATTTCTTCAAGTATTCTTTCCGAAATTTTTCTGTCGTATTCGCTAAGACTAATTTTCTGAAAAAATTCATAAGCTTCATTTATTTTCATCTTAACAATATTAAAAATCGTCTTTTCATTTATCCTTACATATAAAGCTTCCTTTCTGAGTCTCGAACCCCCGCACTCGCTGCACGTTGTATATGCCCTGTATCTGTTGAGTAACACCCTGTAATGAAGCTTGTAGGATGCTTCCCTTTCTATGATCTTAAAAAATTTATTCAGTCCTTTATATTTCTTTCCTCCGTTTAAAAGGAATTCCATCTGCTTTTCATTAAGTTTGTTAACAGGACAATGAATATCAAATCCGTAATCTTCGGCTTCCGCTATTAGATCAGTTAAATTCTCGGAATGTTTTGGAGTTGTGAATATGGCTATCGCTCCGTTGAAAACAGTTTTCTTTCTGTCAGGAATTACAAGTTCCATATCTATATCCATTGTCTTTCCGAAACCCTGGCATTTCTCACAGGCTCCGTAAGGATTATTGAATGAAAAAAGTCGCGGAGAAGGTTCTTCGAATTTGATTCCGTCTTTTTCAAGATATCTGCTGAACTTCAGGTCATAATGTTTATCTTCCTTAAATACTCTGACAGTTACAAATCCTTCGCTTTCATTGTATGCAAGTTCGATCGAATCATTAAGTCTCGTGACTGACTCATCATCTTTAGGATCAAAACTTATCCTGTCAGTAAGTACGCCATTTTCTTTTGCTTTCAGAATTGATGCTTCTGTATCTTTGAAACTTGCATCATCAGAATCATTCAGATCAATAATATTATTGTCCGAAATAATTCTGTAAAATCCTTTTGAAAGCAGTTCCTTTGCCTTCTGACGGAAATCATCAGCGCTGATAAAATTAAGTTCGATGAGAATATATATTTTTACTTTTCCGGCTCCGGCTATTGATGAAAGTTCATTTATAATGCTTTCGGGAGAGTCTTTGGTTACTACGGTATTACTGACCGGTGAATATATTTTTCCGATTCTTGCAAAAAGAAGTCTTAGATAATCGTATATCTCTGTCGTTGTCCCGACTGTAGATCTCGGATTCTTGATCTGTGTCTTTTGTTCGATTGCCATTGAAGGAGCAAGTCCCGCCATAAAATCAACATCCGGCTTGTTTATCCTTTCGAGAAACTGCCTCGCATACGAAGAAAGACTTTCCACATATCTTCGCTGTCCTTCTGCATAAATAGTATCAAAAACAAGCGACGATTTTCCGGATCCGCTTACTCCCGTAAAGACTGTCAGTTTGTTCTTGGGAATATCAAGGTTTACATTCTTGAGATTATGAACCCGAACGCCTCTTACTATTATATATTTTTTCGGATCTTTGAATTCTTCGTTAACAGCTTTTTCTTTTTTTGAAATTCTCTTCGCCAATTGTAAAAATATTATTAACAAAGAATTTAGACTATTATAAAATTATATTCAGTCCATTTTCTTCTGCTAATGGTGAATGCTTTCCTTGACATGCAATAATTCAAAATACATCCCTAATTTTAATCACTTAGGTCTTACTAAAACGTATTAAATCATTTTCCCGGTATTGAAAAAATTTATTAGTGTATTACAAAAAATATATTCGTAATTTAAGAAAAAAAATTTATGTCAATGAAAGGTCATCTACTGATTTTCCTGTTCCTTTTATGCAATACCGTTTTTTCACAGGAGCTGTATATAATGAGTCACCCGGCAGCGAATTTATCCAGACACAGAATTGAATTCAGGAATAATGTAATGAGTTATGATAATTTTAAATATTTCCATAATTCATTTGAAATAAATTATGGCATTCTCGGGAATCTTACTCTTTACAACAGTGTATTCTATACTCTTGAAAACGATTATAAATTTATTGGTAATTATGAAGGAGCTGTACGATACAGGATTCATGATATTGATAAGAAGAACTATCACCTGAGATTTGCAGCTCAGACCGGCGCTGTTATCCCCGTGAATGCAAAACCGATCGTAGGAGATCAGCTGGAATATGAACTGCATCCCGGACACAAGGTGAAGTTTTATAATTTCATTAATGATATCACAGTTCCTTCAGTTGATTTCCACACTACTGATAATTATACTTTTAAAAATGATATCATCGTTACAAATCTCATAAAAAAACTTGCTATTACAGGTGAAATGGGATTCAATATAAATATTCCCAAAAGCGATTTTAAATTCGGAAATTATTTCGACTGGTCTTTAGCTTTAGGATACCTTGTCCTTCCGAAACAATATAAAAGCTATAATGATGTTAATATAAATGTTTACTCGGAATCTAAAGCTTACTACTTTTATAAAAATAAATTTCTCGGTGATGAAATTGCTAACTCCGGTGGTTTCAGAGTTGATACATATCTCGGAATTCAGGCGATTTTCCTTTCGTCAATTATGACTGAACTCTCTTATAAAATCCCGGTGCATTCCAATGAGTATGCTGAAACTCAGATAGGCAAAAGATCTACTGGCTTGCTGTTCAGCTTCAGATATCTGTTCTTCCTATAAAAAATTTTCTGATATGGCTAAGAGTATTTTATATTTGTCAGTATTCATTATTCTTTCCGTCTCAGTTTCACTGTCTCAGACAAATGAAATATCAGTGTCAGATATTGAAAGAGACATTCATTCTGAACAAGTTAAGCGCTTAAGATCTGATTACAAAAGCGATACTAACGTTAATGTAATTTATTATAAACTTTATCTTAAAATTACTAATAACCCTGATTACTTAACAGGTGAAGTTTCTATAAACAGCATATCTCTTGTAAATAATCTTTCCGAAGTTTTTTATGATCTCAGTAATAATCTTACAATAGATTCCGTTATCTCAGGAAATCAAAGACTTTTATTTTCTCATCTGATGGACAGAGTGAATATAAGTCTTGCTTCTTCCGTGAATTCAGGAGACGATATCCAGGTGACAATTTACTACAGAGGCGTGCCTGTTCCTACAGGATTCGGAAGTTTTATTTTCGGCTCACATAATAATGAACCTTCGGTTTGGAATCTTAGCGAACCCTTCGGTTCGAGCGACTGGTTTCCCTGCAAAAATGTTCCTTCTGATAAAGCTGATTCTTCTGATGTTTGGCTGAGATGCGCAGACGATCTGACTGCTGTTTCAAACGGAATATTGAAAAACGTTGAAAATAATTCCGACGGTACGCATACTTTCAAATGGCATAATTCATACCCTATCGCTAATTATCTTATCTCTCTTGCCATTTCTAATTATGAGCAGTATAACTCTTTCTTCAGATATTCGCTCAGTGATTCAATGCCAGTTGTGAATTATATTTATCCCGAAAACCTGGAATCACTCAAACCTCAGCTTGATAAAACAAATTACATGCTTGAATTGTTTTCCTTAAAATTCGGCTTGTATCCTTTTATAAGTGAAAAATACGGACATGCTGAATTTGGCAGGAATGCCGGAATGGAGCATCAGACAATTTCTTCGATGGGTGCTTTCTTTGACAATATTATTGCTCACGAACTTGCGCACCAGTGGTTCGGTGATAAGATAACCTGCCGCAACTGGGAAAATATCTGGCTCAATGAGGGCTTTGCAACTTACGGCGAAGCGATCTATCAGGAAAATACATTCGGTGCATCTGCCTATGATGAGTTTATTAAATTCAGATTTTCAGATTCAAAGCTCGCCACGGGATCTGTTTATGTTCAGGATGTAAATTCTATAGAACAAATATTCAGCGGTAACAGAAGTTATGCCAAAGGATGCTCTGTCCTTCACATGTTAAGAGGCATTACAGGAGATTCGGTTTTTTTCAGTATCATTAGAAATTATGTGTCCGATACTTCTCTTGCATACAAAACTGCAGTCACGGAAGATTTTCAGAATGTTGCGGAAAGTGTTTACGGATCCGATCTGAGTTATTTTTTCAATGAATGGATTTACGGCGAGAATTATCCGAAGTACAATGTTAGCTGGACCGTTACAAACACAGGGACAGCTCAGTACAGAGCTTCTATTGAAATACTTCAGGATGTAAACTCCAGTCCTTCTTTCTTTTCAATGCCAATGAAAATTAAAATTATGACTCTGACAGGTGATACGATTTTTACTGTATTCAATAATTCGCAGTTTCAGATATTTGATTTTGATCTCAGCAGCAGACCAGTAAATTTTAAAATAGATCCATACAATTATATCCTTAAAGATGTACGCGGTGAAAATATACTACCTGTGAATTTTATTTTATATCAGAATTATCCGAATCCTTTCAATCCTTCCACTACTATATCTTATCAGCTCGGCAAACCTTCGTTTGTAAAGATCAGAATTTATGATCTTCTGGGGAAAGAGATAACAGTTCTGATAAATGAAAAACAGAGAGAAGGCGACCACAGAACTGAATTTATTCCTGCAGGTCTATCATCAGGAATATATTTATACTCTATTGAAGCAATGGATTATGAAGAAACTAATTTACTTTTTTCAAAGACCGGAAAAATGGTATATGTGAAGTGATATGTATATGATTTTTAAAATTATTAATTATTACTTCTCGTTCCAATCTCTACGCCTGAAGAGAGTGTCTCAAAACAATTAATCATTTTCAACACAGTGACACAGAGACAATGAGAGCCTCTGCGTCTCTGCTTGCCTCGCTAAGCGAGAGTCTCGGCGTTAAAATTAAGTTCGGTACAGTATTGAATCATTTCACAACTTTCCCAAAATATTTAATTAGAAATTAGTCTCACCTATCGTTAAATTCTTTTGCAAATGAAATTTTAATCTGATACATTAATTTCATATCAATAAAATTCTGCGATAATTTTATGCCGGATAATTCTAAGTTAACAAATATATTAATAACAGCTTTCCCAGCTTTCAAAAGCAGAAATTATAAATTATATTTCAGCGGACAACTGATTTCTCTCATAGGAACATGGCTGCAGATAGTTGCGCTCGGATGGCTTGTTTTGAAAATGACCAACTCAGCTTTTCTGATAGGACTTATAACTGCTCTTGGCTCGCTTCCTTCATTATTCTTTACTTTATTCGGAGGCGTTATCGTTGACAGATTTCCGAAAAAGAAGATACTTTTTATCACACAGGGATCCGCAATGATACTTGCAATAACTCTCGGCATTCTGACTGTATTCAATGTGATCAATATCTGGGAAATAGCGATAATTGCTTTTTTAATGGGAACTGTCGCAGCGATAGATATTCCCGCAAGGCAGGCATTCGTAGCCGAACTTGTATTCAAAGATCAGATCCCTTCCGCTATTGCTCTTAACTCAGCAACATTCAATGCAGCGCGTGTCATCGGTCCGGGTATTGCAGGATTACTCATTGCATGGATTGGTACAGGCGGAGCTTTTCTGATCAATGGTTTAAGCTATATTGCTGTAATTGCCGCTCTGTGGTCTATGAACATTGAAAGTATAATCGCAGAAAAGAAAACAGGGACTCTTACTGCTATAAAGGAAGGTCTTGTCTATTCGTTTTCACATCCGATAATAAGAATGCTGATAATATTCACGGCAGTTTCATCCGTATTCGGATGGTCTTACTCTACCGTAATGCCTTTGATCGCAGCTAATGAATTTTATCTTGATGCTGCCGGACTTGGTTATATGTATGCTGCCGGAGGTCTCGGAGCATTGAGCGCTACGCTTCTCATCGGCTTGTTCTCAAAGAAAGTTTCTTCAGTTTATTTCATACTCGGAGGGAACACACTTTTTTCGGTCTGCATAATATTATTCAGCTTTACGACAAATCTCACATTAGCTCTGGTTCTGCTTTTCTTTGCAGGATTCGGATTGCTTTCACAGTTCGCAATGATAAACACTACCATTCAAAGACTCGTTAAGAGTGAATTCCGCGGACGCGTACTTAGTATTTATATCTTTATGTTCATGGGACTGACTCCTCTGGGAAATTTCGAGGTAGGACTTCTCTCCGAAAATATGGGAACCGGTTTTGCAATCAGAACGGGAGCTTTCATCGTATTCCTTTTCGGCGTGCTGGTCTATTTTTACAGAGACAGGATTAAAAAAGATTTCACCGAGTACAAAAAAGTCATCTGAAAATTTTACAGATTCAAAAAGTTTTTACATAGTGACGCCTAATTTGGGCATCTATACATTTCGTGTTTACAATATTAAATAAAATTATCATTTAAATGAATTTCTGTTCCTGTTTTCAGCGCTTTGAGTTTTTTTATTATTTCTCCGACTGGATAATCTGCATATTTAATATGTCCTTTGATATTAATTTCATTAAAACTCTTTGTATGCTTCATCACTCCTCTTAGGGATTCTTTTATTGTCCGGTCAAATAGAACAACTTCTCCGTTTTTTAAAATTAATAGTATGTCCTCAGGATTGGTATTGTAGAATGACTCATAAATATTGTCCGAATTTTGCCTGGCTATAACTATGTCCGTAATTTTTCCTTCTTCAATGCTGCCGCAGTTATTTAAACCCCAGACTTCTGCGGCTGTCTTAGTTAAAGAATGGAAAAGTTCCGTGTCGCTAAGCAAATTCAGTTTCCTTGCAGTTCTTAAGTTCTCGAAAATGTTTCCGTCAGCTGTAAGCGTAGAATCAGTCCCAAACAATATCGCTGTATTCTTTTTTAATGAAATTATATCGGCAGTCTTGCCAAATAAAAATATATTTGAATCAGGACACCATATTACTGCTGAAAAATTTTTACTCTGCTCTTCTGTCATCGCTATTCCGTGTATGCCTATCAGTCTTCTGTTGAATAAATTCCATCGTATGAGCTGGTCGATCTCCCTTGAGGATTCAGTATTCGTTCCCTCTCCGGTATGTATGGTGTACGGCTCTCCGCTTTTTGGTAAATTAATTTTATATTTCCATCTGCCGCCAAGACGGACTGAATGAATGCATGTACCTTTTCTTATAATTGTGACAGGCGAATAATTCAATGCAGGATTATACGAACCGTGATGCGCAACGGACGTAACACCGCAAATTAAATTTTTAATTACTCCGTATTGTAATCTCAGTTCTGCCGGAACGGACTCGATTGAATTTATTAATTCTTTATCCTTTATGTGTATGTCATTTCCCCATTCTACATAATCCCTGTAAATTTTATGACCAAGGCGGGGATACAGATTATATTCCAGATGATCATGTGAATTTATGAGTCCGGGAAATGCAATACAGTTTTCAAAATTTAGTTTTATATCATCATTAAAAATATCTTTATCTGTGGAATTTCTTATACTTACAATAGTATCGCCTTTAATATGTATATCCATACTATCACTGTCTTTGCCTACAATATGCAGATTTTTTAATATCACTTTTTTTTCAGATGAATACCTGTGATCAGCGGAGTTCCGAAATATTTACTGAATGCGGAAGTAAAGTTTTGCTTCTCGAATAAATGTCTGACATCGTTGTCAATTGCTTTTTGATAAAGCGAAATCACATCCCACTTTAATTCTGAAAATATTTTATTCAGAAATGCGATATCATATAAATAGTTTTCAACTTCTATCACTTCGTTTTTCAAAGGAAAACTTCTTTTCATACCTGATGAAAATGCATCAGGATGAAAATCAGTTATAATTATTTCACCTCCTGGCCTGAGTTTTTTATTCCATTCATAAAAATATTTTTCGATTTCTTTTATATGTCCTATTGTAAGTGTTGATATCACAATATCAAACGAACAGTCTTTCAGAGATTCAAGTGAATTGTTATCTGAAACATAAACCGTAGATCCCGGGAATTTACTTAATAGTTTACTGAGCATTTCACCCGAACTGTCAACTCCGGTCACTCCTGCCGGATCAAAGCTTAATAATTCTTTCCAGTGCCTCCCTGTGCCGCAGCCAATGTCGAGTATTTTTTTATCTTTAAATGTTATAGCAGATATCATTTCTGTAAACAATTTTTCTTCAAGAAAAAGTACCGCATTATCGGGCTGATCATCATAAAATGAAGACCATAACCGGTATGCTTCACGGGATGAAAGTTTACGGACAGGTTTTTTCTTTTTAAACTTATTTTTTATTTTATCAATGTATTTCAAAGGATGATTTTGCATAATTTACAATTGGTTTCGTTTAAGATTCTGTATTTTTGTTTCTTTAATCTTCTCTGGAACTTTCAGCTCTCTTATAAATTTATTTACTTTTCTGATCACGTCAGTTATATCAAACTGTTCCATGCATTTCGGCGAATCGTAAATGCAGTTTACAGTTTTTGAATTGCTGACGCTCATGCATGGACTGCATTCAAGATGCTTATAGAAAACTAAACTTTTACAGCTAAGCGGACCATATCTTTGAGGAGATTCCGGTCCGAAGAAAGCAATAACCGGAATATTCAGAGCGGATGCAATGTGCAAAGGTCCGCTGTCGTTTGTTATCAGACATGCGGATGATTTAATCACGGAGATTAGTTCCTTAACGGATGTTTTCCCGCAAAGATTATCAACATGGTTTTTCTCTTTAACTTGTCTGTAAATATTTTCAACGTATTCAGCTTCATCATCAGATCCTGTCAGAATAACTTTGCAACTGAAATGCTCTGCAATAAAGTCCGTCATCTTAACATAGTATTCTCCCGGAAGCCGTCTCTCGTATGCAAGCTTGCTTGCATTAACATTGATTGTGATTTTCATTCCGCCGTTTGCATTAGAAGTAATTGCGCTCAGCGAAGGAAGTTCATCATTAACATAATTTCCTGAAAGAACAGACTCATCAGTATTTACAAGATGAATAAAATTATCTTTTGTATGTATTTTGTCTTCGAAAGGTATGGTTTGTGTGAAGACTATTTTGCGGTTATTTTTTAAATTATCAAACCCGAAACTTTTTTTGCATTTCATCAAAGAAACAATAATTGCGGAAAAATATGTGTAAAATTCAAAGTCATAAATAATATCAAAATTATTCTTTCTCAAATCGAAAGTCTTTTTGTAAAAATCAGTTATAAAATTAAAGGGATTTGAAATATTTATTGATATTATTTCATCCGCGCATTTGATTTCTTTGCATATCTCCATGTTAGTATTGAGAGTAAGAAAAAAGATTTTTGCATCAGGGTAAGTTGCTTTAACTTTTCTTACAGCGGCTGTTGTAAGTATAATGCTGCCTATTCCCCAGAATTTTATGAAAAGTATATTTTTGTGGCTGATATCAGTATTAATGATATTGTTTCCGTTAATATTTTTAAAAACGGAAATAAAATACATTATTATTCTGCCAGCATACTCATCAATAATTTTCATTAAAGAAATGGACATTATTCTTATCTATAATTATTTTATAATTTTAATTTCATACAAAGCTGTAAATCCGACTCCTCTTCCTCTGTCCGAACAAAATATTATCCCGGAATCATCGCCATTGAATACCGGAAAATAATTGAACGAACTCCCGGAAGTTATCTGCTCAATTTTATTTTCATTGATTCTCTCAAGGAATATATGTCCGTTAGCTGAATAACATTTCATCGTTTTATCAGCGGAATACCTTGCTGGATCTGTATCAGTCGGCTTTGCTGTTTGAGTATTATCAAAAGTATGTAAGGAAAATCTTTTGTAAATAGTTTTGCCCTTGCCGAAAGTCGTATATTCTATTTCATTGTTATTTACAAAATTGGGATTAAAATAATTATCACTTTCTGATTTAAATCCGAAGTTAGAGTTCAGAATGAATTTCTCATTCCTGCATTCAGTAAAAATAATGTATTCGTTTTTAACAGTTGGCATTGAGATAAGGTAATTTGAATTGATAAGTATATTTTCAGCGCCGTCATTATCATCGCTAATCTGCGAAATTGATATTTTAGTAAAGATGAGAATCAGAAATACATAAACATAAGTATATCTAAGCAGAGTCGTTTTTGAAATATTATTCATAAATGATTTAACGCTTAAATATAATCCGGTGATCCAGAAAATTATCAGTATGAACAGCTTTATGTACCCTAATAAAAAGTAAGGTTTGTTTTTGGTGATGTTAATGATATAAACTGATAACGGACTGTTCATAATAAAAAACAGACTCAATAATAATAACGTCTGAATATATTTTTTTTCAGTGATGTAATGACGGACAAGAATGGCAATTGCAGGAATTAAGATCACATACTGATAAGAAGCATTTACTGGGAGAAGCAGCATACAGACAAAAGAAAATACTGGGATCAGCATTTTAAAGGAATTTTCATCTTTACCCGCTCCGGTATTCATAACTGCAATAACCGAAGTGAGAACGATTCCGAAATAAAATATATATTTAAAAATAAAGTAAAGCTCAGGGCTTTCTGCCACGGGACTCGGATTCAGTGATAGTTCACGGTAAAACAATGTATGAAGCAATGATGTTACTGACTGAAACTCCGGAGCATATACTGTACCTATCCATCCGTCGCTGATACGCGGCAGTATTGTTGAATAATAATAAATGTTTATGTCCCATCCTGTTATGATAATCACTAATAAATTAAGAAGAAGAATAAAAACAACGGAAGCAAAAACGAACTTGAATTTTTTTCTGCACAAAAACAGAATAAGGAAAAATATTGTATAGAATTTTAAAAGTACGCTCAAGGAAAACAGGAAAGCGGACAATAAGTCTTTTTCCTTAAATAAGAAATAGAGTGAAGCTGAGAAGAATAACAGAACAAGCAGATACGCCTGTCCGAAGAAAAAATTATTTACAAATGCATAACCTGATATGAAGAACAATATTCCTGTCAGAAATATATTCAGACCGGATATTTTAGAAATAAAAAAAACACTAAGAAGAAAAAACAATAAATTCAGACTGTTCCAGATCAGTTTAGCGGTAAGCGGATCAAGCCTGGCAACAGGCAGCATAAGCAATGAGTTTACAGGCGGATAAGGTACAAATGACACTATCTGATTTTCTATTCCGTAAAAAAGAACCTGTTTGTTAAACTCAACATTATCATAAGCGAGTTTGAGATCTGCTCCGTCGAGAAGCATATTCGCTGATACATAGTAATTCGGAAAATCTGTATTGATCTTTTTTAAGGAAGGAAAAAAAACAAAACTAAAAAATAATGCAAGCAGGATAAAAAACAGAATAGCGTGATAAGATCTGTTGTTGAAAATACCGGTCATCTTTAATCAGTTTTGTTTCCGCTTCAGGATAATCACAAAATGATCACCGATCCTGTTCAGAGGATATATGCCTTTTGTAATATTATCCAGTTTCATAAAAGCTTTGATTACAGGCCTCGCCCTGTTATAAATTCCGTACAAATACGGTGGAGGCGTAAAAAGTCCATGCGAATATATTTTTTCGGTTTCAAAGTATTTCCCGAACCTGTCTCCAAAATCTGCAGGCGAGAAATAAAAAGTTTTAATTTTAAATTCACTCAGATTAGCTTCAATCCCTTCTTTGTTAAATCTTCTGAATGCATTCGATGTATCTGATTTAAGCAAATAATAAAAAATCTCCCATGGACAAAATGAATTCATAACAACAGCAATAAACTTTCCGCCCGGTTTGATCCGCTCTCCCAGTGATTCAGAGAGCCGGTCAAAATCGTTGATACAGTTTAATCCTCCGAAGTTTGATACAGCTCCGTCAAAATCTTTTTCATTTATTTTATCTAAATCATCAAAAGAATAATTTTCCGCTCTTACCATTTCCTGTAAATTCTTTTCACTGATCTTTACTTTGATTTTAGAAATCATTTCATCGGAAATATCAGTTGCAAAGACATTGATTTCTTTTGAAGCAAGATAAACAGCGTCAATTCCGGTACCTGCATTGAGCTCAAGAAGCTTATCTCCTTTTTTAAAGTTCGACAAGTAAATTTCGTAAACACTGTTCCGCATCCACTGGAGAATACCGTTTTCCTGATCTTCTTCATCAAACGCATCAGCGATTCTGTTAAATGAATCTTTTGTATGAATTAAATATTCTTCCACTTTTTTAACTAACCGCTTCCTTTAGTTTCAAAATATTCTTATTACTTTTTTCTACATGCTCTGATTTCTTCAGCTTAACTGAATTCCAAAACCAGCCCGCTAAATAAAACGGCAGCTTCCAGAGAGAGCTCATCCTTTTAACAGGTTCTTTGATGATTTGAAGCGCCCGGAATTCCTTATGAATTTTCTGATGAAGTATTTTATAATAACCCGTTGTGTATTCACCTTCAAACATCATTTCAAAATCATCAGACCTTTCCCAGTTTTGCTTACTTTTCATCTGCGTCAAAACCCTGTCGTAAAACTTTGTGCCGGGCAAAGGGTAAGACACTGATATTCCAATATCATCAGGCATCAGGTCCTTTACCATTTTGATTGTCATTTCAATTTCTTCTTTTGTCTCTCCTGAATATCCGAACTGAAGAAAGAAGCAAGTCTTTATATTATTTTTCTTAAGAAGCTTTCTGGATTCATAAATCTGTTCGACTTTTGTACCTTTATCCATTGCATCAAGTATTTTCTGTGAACCTGACTCCGCGCCAATCCAGACAGAATCGCATCCGGCGCCGGCAAGATGCGAAATGTTGTTTTCCTTTAAAAGCAGATCAGCTCTTGATAAACATTTAAATTTAATTTTAGCGTTTTCTTTATTTACAATTTCATCGAACTTATTTATCCAGTTTGGTTTTAATCCGAAAATATCATCGCAAAACCAGATATGATCAGGTGAATAAGTTTCCTTCAGAAATTTCAGTTCTGCTGCTACATTCTCCGGACTTCTTGAATTATATACCTGTCCGTAAATCGGCTTTGCGCACCAGTTGCAGTGATACGGGCACCCTCTTGTCGTCACTACATTCATTGAAAAATATCCGTGATGCCTGTACCAAAGGTCTTTGTATCTTTCAGTATCTATCAGACTTCTGTCCGGAAACGGAAGCAGATCAGGATTTTTAATAACAGTTCTTTTACCTGTTTTATATATCTCATTATTTTTTATAAAAGCAAGACCATCAATTTCAGTGAGATCTTTATCAGATGCACTGTTAAGATAATCTGCGATCTCGCCAAGTGTAATTTCTCCTTCTCCGCAGATGATGTAATCAGCTTTTTGCTTAAAATATTTATCAAGATGATCAGTAGCATCCGAGCCGGATATAATTACTTTACAACCGGATTCAGCCGCTATCTTACTCATTTTGAAAGCAGCTTCTCTCATTCGGGTAAGACACATTTTTGTCAGATAATTAAATCCGTCATCATATATCACAAAAATATCCGGCTTGTGAATTTTCAGCTCTCTAATTAAATCAGTTTCGGAATCTGCAAGCATTGTATCAAAAAGATTAACTTTATATCCCTTCTGCTTCAGATATGAGGCGGCGTATAGTGTGCCTAAAGGAGCATACAGATTCATTGCATTGTATTCCTTAGGGTCATGTTTAAGAAAGTAAGAACTTGCAAGAAGGATTTTATTCATTCCATTCCAGATTAAATCTTTTTAGTCTTTCCCTGTAATTGTTTAAAATCACTTTCTGCATATTCCCGGGATGTGTCTTTGAAACGCCTGAAGTTGAAGTAAAAAGCCGTTCTCTTTCTTCCTTGTCATAATTCGAATACTTTTTATTCCAGTGCTTAATAGTTTTCTCTCTGAAATTAACATCAAGTTTATCACCTGTCTTTCCCATAAAGATAATTTCCGCAATACTCTGAAAATAACTTTTCCTGTTATTGACCTTGAAACCGGATGAATTAAAATAAGGATCTCCGGTTCTGTAATTCGGAAAAAATTCTTTTATCCATGAATTCGCTTCAAGGAATTTAAACATCATGCCGGAATTAAATGTGGATTTTATGTGTGCTATCTCCGTCGCAATGAATATGTTTTTTTCACTGATGACGAGAGAATCCTCAGAAACAAAATAATTTATACAGAAGTATTTATGACTGTTAAAAAGAAGAATTTTTTTGAACAGCATTAACAAAGTTCTGCTGATCCATAGACGGTTTTTCTCTGTTACTACCATAAAATCAAGGTCGCTGTCGGGGATTGAACTGTTTTTGGAAAGCGAACCTGTAATAAATACAGCCCGCACAAAAGGAAATCTTTTAATAATATGAGTTATAAACCTTGCTGTCTTCCAGCTTTTTTTAGAATACATCTCTCTGGATCTTCTCAATTCAATATAATTTTCATTTTTTCCTATGAAATAATAATCATCCTTTGAATAAACAGTTTGATTCTCTTTTGATATCTGTTTCAGTACATTGCTGATGTCATTTTTAGTAACTGAATTTTGCGGAAGGAGAGAAAATATTTCATCAGACTTCAGAGGATGTCTGAAGATATCATAATACAACAGCGTTTTTAGAATATTGTTTTTGAGATTATCCATTCTGTTTTTATAAAAATAATTTAGCAAATAATAATTCTAAATCCAAGCACCGATTAGGGCTTAATGTAGAATTCTGCTGTATGAATAGGGTTTTAATATTCAATATGTAATTTGTGGAATCAAGATTTTTAAACATCATAAACAAAAGTAATTAACAAAAAAATTTTCGGTAACTGACAGAGCATCTCAATCGAATATCAGTAACCTATAATGCTCAGATCGCTTTTATGCTTTATAATCCTGTAAGAAATCTCCTCTTCCTATAATATCAATTCTTTTCAAAAACTCATCCCTGGTATTTGAATAAGGAAATTCATCTTTCGGAACCGTTACATTCAGAAACCTGCAAAGCGGTTCCCATCCATCGGATGCT
The DNA here is from genome assembly GCA_016709315.1 of Ignavibacteria bacterium. Lineage (GTDB taxonomy): Bacteria > Bacteroidota > Ignavibacteria > Tepidaquicellales > Tepidaquicellaceae > JAEUSI01. The sequence continues at coordinate 1,247,278 of JADJMZ010000001.1, read as the reverse complement.
TTGAATATAAGTAAGCGGTCTGAAGGAATTCTCTTAACAACATTTTCTGTATGCTGTTCAAATGCTTTTAATACTTTTCTTCTATCGAAGAGGTCATTCCCGAATTCAAGCGTCATTAGTTTCCTGTTGTATCTGAAAACATGAAATCTCTTTTGTACAACTCTTGAGACAGGATACTTCAAACCAAATTTGATTAACCGGCTTATTGTAAGATTACGAGCCAGGAATATAGTCTTCAATGCGCTATCATACCATTCATCGGGATCTCTGTGAGTATGAATTACTTTTGCTTCAGGATATTGTACGGTTATTTGTTTATAATATCTGGCCGCCGGATAATCAACGGCTGATTTGTATCCCTGAAAAAGTTCATCCCATCTTACCTTCTCACCTTTTTCCGCCTGAAGAAAATGTTTTAATCCTTCAGGGTTTTGAAATAACTCAGTCATGTGATAGCATTTTCCAAACCCGAGAAGTTCGAGCGCCAGTTTGAGAGAGTAAGTACCTGTTCGTCCAAGACCCGTTCCGATTACTTTAAGCGACATTAATAAATACTTGTTTAAATTTGTTTGTTCAAAAAAATTTAATACTTAGATTCATCTTGTAATACTATCAACAACAAAAAATCTCAACGAAAAATCTTAGGAAAAAAATGTATTATTCAAGGATGTTTCATTTCCTTATGGTCTTTTTCATGAAGCGTTATTGCAAATATTCCTCCGGCAGTTACTAATATTATTCCGATAATTGAAGATAAATCAGGAACATAATTAAACAGTATCCAGTCCAGCACACCTGTATAAACTACAACAGTGTAGTTGAAAGGCGAGAGTTTTACAGGTTCAATTAATCTGTATGCATATTGTAAAAGATAAAGGTAACTCATAAAGAATACTCCCGATAATATTCCGTAAATCCAGATATGCAGACTTGGATTAGTCCAGTTATTAATAGCAAAAGGAAGTGACAAAACGGAAGCAACTAATGAATAATAAAATATGATAGTCGCGAATGATTCCGTTTTGGTAAGTATTCTCAGAGCAACATAAGAAATTGCGAGTATTATTCCGGAAGCAAGTCCGTAGAGATCTCCGGGTTTTAACAATAAACTAACACTGGGTTTTAAAATTATTATTATTCCAATCAGACCTGTTGAAATTCCCCACCATATATTTTTATCAATTCTTTTCTTAAGCCATATCAGTGTAATTACCGGTATAAATAAAGGCGTAGTATTGTTAAGCAGAGTGGCATTTACGAGAGGGATTTTTGTAATGGCAATTACATAAAATGTAAAAGCCAGAACACCTGTAATTCCTCTTATGATATGATACTTTAGATGTTCAGTTCTTAAAGACCGGAATTTAGTTTTTAATGAAATAACAGTTATTATTGTCAGGCATGTAGAATATTGTATGAATACGATCCATTCAATTGAAGCAGAACCTTTTTCTTCGAGTTTTATAAGCACACTTACAAATGCAAGAAATAAAAAACCTGCTAAAGCTGAAGCAATTGCCATAGCTGATCCGTATCTTTTTTGTACGGATTCATTCATAAATTTTTTTGTGTATTAAAATCAAAGTGTATGCGTTAGTAGTATTTACTTCGTATGACATATTGCTTACCCGAATATTGTTTTAGTCAGAATGGCAATAATACAAAATTATAATTAAACAGTAATTGCAGAAATATCTGCAAAAATATTTTCTAAAAGCATCATTTCCTTAGATTATTGTATTGTATGATTTCTCATAAACCATATACCTGACCAGTTAGATTAAATTTTCGTTAGTTAAAGATAATCAATCCGCGTTTATCAAAAAGCAAATTGTATACAAAATAATGGATATTATTTTGACACTGTAATGAGTATGTTATACTGTTGATAACATGAAACGCAATGCGGAATATTAATGATGGGAAAGATGTGTTCGAAATTTTTATATCTCTTTTTATCCGCAATTCATACATTTCTTTCCTCAATACCCTGGAAAAAAATCCGCAAAGATAATTAAAAAAATGTTAGTTTAAATTAACTGATTTCATTAATTCAAATTTTAATATCATGCAAAAAATTTCATTAGAACAGGAAAAGAAAATGGATATTGATTTAGCTCCGCTTCTTTATGTAAAAATCGGAACTCAGTGCTGGATGCCAAAGAATCTAAATGTAAATAAATTCCGGAACGGAGATTTAATTCCCGAAGCATTGACTTTCGAAGACTGGAAATCTGAAGGACCACACTATTGTTATTACAATTTTAATCATTGCAACGGCAGAGTTTATGGTAAATTATACAACAGGGCTGCAGTAACTGACCAGAGAGAATTAGCTCCTGAAGGTTGGCATATACCTGATAATAAAGAATGGTTAGATCTTATTGATTTTCTTGGAGGACCTGATGAAGCTGGTGGCAAATTAAAAGAAAATAAGGCGACTCACTGGGCATCTCCTAATCTTGATGCTGATGACAGCAGTCATTTCAAAGCTCTTCCAGGTGGCTGGATATGCTCGGATAAATTGTTTCAGTATATGCATACTTATGGTTTCTGGTGGAGTAAGGATTTATATGAACCTGATCTTAATGGACATAAATTTCCTGCATTCTTAACTCTGAGCTTTGAATCGGATAAAGCGGATTTTTCTTCCATGCAGTTTGACTGCGGATTGTCAGTAAGATGCATCAGGGATATTCATCATCAGAATTGAGTATAGATTCATATAATCGGAGTACTTGTTGATTTCATAAGGGCTTTCTCTGTGTTATCGTTAAAGTCCTTTTGGAAATAGATTAATATTTTAATTTCCTAATTTCTGTTTCCTTTAATCTTTCAGATGTGAAAAAATTTTTCGGTCCTGAGACTTATTTACAGACAATCTGATGTATTAAAAAAAATTGCACAGTATGTAAACTGAACAATTCAAAAACAATATTAATAAATTTCATATCTAAAAATCTATCCGGCGCAATTAGGTCAGCAAGTCAGATACTGTACAGCCATTAAAACAAAAAAAGCCCTGAAAATTTCTTTTCAGAGCTTTTTGAATCTTTATGATCTTATTCTTTTTAGACCGTTGCTTCGTTTTTCTTATCTTCAGACACAGTCGCTGCTGCAGGATTTTCTTTAACCGTTGATTCAGATTTAACTTCAGCATTGGCTTCAGCAGTAACTTCCGTAACAGGAGGATGATTTATTTCAGGAACATCTTCACCTATTATATCTTCGATCTTAAAATCTATCTGCTCGGATTCGAAACTTCTTGTCTTCTCCTGAATATCTTTAGTAGAGAATTTTTTCGGAAGTTTGAATCTGTTAATGTAATCATCTATCTCTTTATCATCTTTATCTTTCAGATATTCAATAACTGAAAGTACAACCTTCTTATTTGTCTTGTCAAATTCGATCACTTCTGCTTTAAGCTTATCCCCGACTTTAAATAACTCACCAAAGTTCTTTACAGGAGTTGTTGACAACTGCGATGCTGGAATAAATGAATCCACCTGATCAGGAAGTTCGACAATGATTCCCTTTTCAATAGGTTTAATCACTTTGCATTCAGCTTCAGTTCCGGCTTTGTATTTATCTTCAAGCGAATCCCATGGATTTTCGAGAAGCTGTTTTCTTCCAAGTGAGATCCTTTGATTTGCTACATCCACTCCGAGGATTACTACTTCGAGATCGTCTCCTACTTTTACAAAATCGCCTATATCGAATATCTTTTTTGTCCATGACATATCTGAAATATGTACAAGACCATCAACGCCTTCTTCAAGTTCGACAAATATACCGAAGTTGGTAATATTGCAGACCTTTCCTTTATGTTTCGTACCAACCGGAAATTTATCTAAAAGACTCTGCCACGGATTCGGAGTAAGCTGCTTCATTCCGAGAGAAAGTTTCTTATTGTCAGAATCAATCGTAAGTATCTGCGCCTCGACTACCTGTCCCATTGAAACCATCTGTGTCGGATTGGTAATATGCTGTGTCCATGACATTTCACTGATATGAATAAGACCTTCTATGCCTTTTTCGATTTCAATGAATGCTCCGTATTCTGTCAGAGAAACTACCTTACCTGAAACTTTATCTCCGATGTGATATTTATTCTGTACATCATCCCATGGATGTTTCTGCAATTGTTTCAAGCCAAGATATACTCTTTGTTTTTCAGGATCGAACTCAAGCACAAAAACTTCAATATTCTGATCAAGCTTTACTACATCGCTCGGATGATTTATTCTTCCCCATGAAAGATCAGTAATATGAACTAATCCGTCGAGTCCGCCAAGATCTACGAACACACCGAAGTCTGTAATTGCTTTTACAACTGCCTTCAGAGTCATTCCTTTCTGAATAGTCTTCAGAAGATCTTCTCTCTGTCCAGCCATTGATTCCTCAATCAGGACCTTGTGTGAAATAATTATATTCTCGTTCTGATTATTGACCTTTATAACCTTAAAGTCCATTGTCTTTCCTACATATTCATCGTAATCCCTGATTGGTTTTGTATCAATTTGCGAACCGGGAAGGAATGCTGACAATCCGCTAAGGTCCACTACAAATCCGCCTTTGATCCTTCTGATACATTTTCCTTTTACAACTGTTCCGTCTTTCTGCGCATCCACTATTCTGTCCCACATCTTCATCGAATCCGCTTTCTTCTTTGAAAGTACAAGCTGTCCTTCCCTGTCTTCTATCTTCTCAAGGAAAACTTCTATTTCATTTCCGACTGCAATTTCACTTGCATCGCTGAATTCATTTACGGAAACTCTTCCGTCTGATTTTGAACCAATGTCTATAAGAACATCCTCGCCGTTGATTGCGACGATTCTGCCTTTCACGAGTTCATTTTCCTTTATGACATTAAATGTTCTTTCATAAAGAGCAAGCATTTTCGTATATTCATCCTCATCATAATCGCTTACAAGAATTTTAATCTTGTCCTTATCTTCTTTTGGATTTGCTGCGATTTTATCGGTTGGAGCAATCACCTTTTCTTCAACCAGAATTTTTTCTGTTTCTGTTTCTGCCATTTTTTATTATTTCCTTCTCATCGCCGGACTTTTCCGGAGATTGATTTTTATCTTCTGAATTTTAGTAAATCATTTCAGAAGGGTTTAAGTTAGTTAATTCCCGGTAACGGGCTTTGTTAAAAAAATTTATATAATATCAGACTGAATTTCTTAGTCCAGACCTTTTACTTTTCTTAATAAATAATTCACCTGCTCTTCAATGATCATATTTGTCGTATTTACTTCAATCGCATCCTTCGCTTTTTTTAGCGGACTTTCCTTTCTTGAAGAATCTATTTTATCTCTTTTACTGAGTTCCACCATGATTTTTTCTATAGGTATCCTCAAACCGTGGTCTATAAAATCCTGTCTTCTTCTGGCAGCTCTTGTTTTAAGGTCACAAACAAGAAAAAACTTAAAATTAGCGTCGGGGAAAACAACAGTTCCAATATCCCTTCCGTCCATAACTACACTCGTGTCCTTTGCAAATTCTCTCTGTTTATCCACCAGCACTTTCCTGATTTCCTTTATTGCGCTTACGCTGCTGACCTTATTAGTTACTTCAAGAGAACGGATCTCTTTGGTAATATTTTTGCCGTTGAGAATAAACTCTTCGCCTTCAAAAGACATTTTTGAATTTTGTGTAAGCTGAAGGATCTTTTTTATATCTGTCGGTTTGACATCATTTGCCAGCAGTTCATAAGTTATTGCTCTGTACATTGCCCCGCTGTCTATATATAAAAAACCTAATTTTTCCGCAAGAAGTCTTGCTGTAGTGCTTTTGCCTGTCCCCGAAGGTCCGTCAATGGCAACGATAATTTTTTCCATATAAGCTTAATGTGTTAGTTCTGATTAACTTTGTTTGTCATCTGCAAAAATTTACAGTATCAGTTTATTTTTAAAAAATAATTTTAAAATCAGCAATATTATGTAATCTGAAATTTTCAGTATTGCTTATAACAGTATAATTATGAATAACCGAAGTGGATAATTTTTAGCGGTAATTGCTCCGGAAAGCTGTCATGCAATAAAACTTAATAATAAGACCTTTACCTGATAAAATTAGTTACTCTATAGCTTAAAAAAGATTAAAAGTGTCTGGTATTGATTGATTTCTTTTAAACTGAATTCAAAATCGTAATTTTAATGTTCAGTTTCAAGATAAAAGATTGACAGAGGTTCTGCAGCTTATTTCTGAATTTTTAAGCAGGAAATATTTTTAAGTGAAAACAGTTATGTATTTTATATGTAAGTAAAACTTAAATATTTAAACTTTTACTTAACACTTGTAGTTAATCTAACATCTGACCTTTCTGAGAATGAGAAAATGTATCCCGGAAGTATAAGTGGGAAATAATTTCAAAGTCATATTTTAATTAAGTTTTAATTTTCTTTCATTTGAATTAGATTATACTACAGATCATGATTAAATTTCCTCCAATATTATTTTTTATTCTTATTCCCTTATTCTGCTTAAATGCACAGACTAAGATCTCATCTATCGAAATTAGCGGTAATGAATATCTTACAAAGGGTAACATACTTGAACTTATGCTTTCCAAAAAAGATGGTAATTTTAAAGAAGAGCAGTTCAGGATTGATCTTAAAACTATTCGGGATAAATATAAGTCTTCCGGTTTTCTTTTTACAAAGTTTGAAGAAGAAAGCGTTTTTTATAGTGAAGACTCTTCTTTTGCGGATATTACTCTGAAAATTAATGAAGGAGAAAAAGTTGTTATCGGAGAAATTCTAATTGACGGAAATACAGTTTTAAATGATAATGAAATTCTGAATTTATTTATAACAAAACAAGGCGACGTGCTGAATGAAGCGATTCTTAATGATGATTTACTGGAGCTTCTGAAAACTTATGAAGCTAAAGAACTTCCTTTTGCTAAAATCAGCGTAAAGGATATTTCAGTATATAAATCTGGAGAAAAGAATAAACTAAAATTAGAACTTTTTGTAACTGAGAATTCCAGAGTCAAAATTGATCAGGTTAAGATCAAAGGCAATGAAACAACAGAAGAAAACGTTATACTGCGCGAACTTCATCTGGACAAGAATAAATTCATTACTTCAAAATCTTTTCAGGAAATGAAAGAGCGCCTTGACAGACTTAATATATTTGAGTTTATAGACGATCCGAAAATTTATTCCGAAAGAAATAAAACCGGATCGGGTCTGCTCATAGAGGTTAAAGAAGGCAATACAAATACATTCGACGGGATCATCGGATACAATCCTCCTTCCGGTGAAAATGATAATGGATATTTTACCGGTCTGGTCAATGTATCATTCAGGAATTTATTCGGAACGGGCAGAAGGATTGATGCGAAATATCAGCAGGAAGTAAAGGAAACTCAGGAACTGGAATTTAAATATCTCGAACCTTATTTTTTTAATTTCCCGCTGAATCTGAATTTTGGTTTTCTGCAGAGAATTCAGGATACTACCTATACGCTCAGGAATTTAGATCTGAAAGGCGATTTTCTTTTTTCTGATAAATTTACCGTTTCACTTATTGCCGGATATAACAGGGTTATTCCTTCTGATATAGCAAACCCTTCTTTTCTGATAGCGGATTCACGGACATTTTCATCCGGAGTCGAATTAAGATATGACAGCCGGGACAATATATTTGTTCCGTCAAAAGGTTTTTTATATAAATCATTTTACTCTTACGGAAATAAAAGAATTTTCAATATTTCCAGTCTTCAAAATTCCGGTTACAGTGAAAATTATTCCATGCAGAGATATTACATCGAACTGGATTTTTACTCTTCATTCCTGAAACGGCAGACAGCGCTGTTAAAACTTTTTGGAGGGGAAGTGAGATCCGATAAGCTTGAAGATTCTGATTTTTTCCGTATAGGCGGTAACAAATTTATCCGCGGATACAGAAACGAACAATTCCTGGCTTCAAGAATTGCTTCAGGAAATGCTGAACTCAGATATTCAATTTCAAGGAAGGGATTTCTTTTCGGATTTTTTGATGCCGGATATTTCTTCCGTCCTGAAGACCTGATTAATAATTATTCGTCTCAGAGCGGATTTCTTTACGGATACGGATTCGGGATCAGACTTGAATCTTCTCTTGGAATAATCGGCGTTAGTTATGCTCTCGGAAAAGATGACGGAATTTTAGACGGAAAAATAAATTTCGGATTGATAAATGATTTTTAATATAATAAAAAAAGGTGTCCGGTAAACGGACACCTTTATGTTATTTTATTTCAATTTAACTTCTTAACTAAACCAGATCCTTGACTATCCTCATTTTATAGAATGATCTCCAGACAAAGTATAAAGCAATAAATAAGAAAACTAATCCGACTACAGGAGCGGAATCTCTGAATGCTTCAGTTATTGCAATCTCCATAGCAAGTAATCCGAACAATGTCGTGAATTTAATGATGGGGTTCAAAGCAACGGATGATGTATCTTTAAACGGATCTCCTACCGTATCGCCCACTACTGTCGCATCGTGAAGAGGTGTACCCTTTTCTCTTAGATCAACTTCTACAACTTTCTTTGCATTATCCCATGCGCCTCCAGCATTTGCCATAAATATCGCCTGGAACAATCCGAACACTGCAATCGAAATTAGGTAACTTATAAAGAAACATGCCGGAGCATTATTTCCATTCGAAGGAGCTGACATGAATGCAAATGCTATTGCAAATGAAAATACTGCGATGAAGATATTGAACATTCCTTTCTGAGCATATTTTGTACAAATCTCTACAACTTTCTTTGACTGTTCAGTCGAAGCGCTTAAGGAAGCGTTTTCATCCAGGTTAATGTTTTTCTTAATATATTCAACTGCACTGTATGCGCCGGTAGTAACTGCCTGAGTAGAAGCGCCTGTAAACCAATAAATAACTGCGCCTCCGCAAAGGAATCCTAAAATAGAATACGGATTCAGTAAATTCAGAACGGTTTCCGGTTCGACTCCAAGTACATTTTTCAATACAAGAATCAGAGAGAATATCATTGTAGTAGCGCCAACTACAGCTGTTCCTATAAGAACCGGCTTGGCAGTTGCTTTAAAAGTATTTCCTGCACCGTCATTTTCTTCAAGGTATAACTTAGCTCTTTCCCAGTCAGGTTTGAATCCGAAATCTTTTTCGATTTCTTTTTCTTTCTGTTCTTTATTTTCTTCGATCAGCGACAATTCATAAATTGACTGTGCATTGTCAGTAACAGGTCCATAAGAGTCAACGGCAATCGTTACAGGTCCCATTCCAAGCATACCGAAAGCTACAAGACCAAATGCAAATATCGTATGATACTCCATCATTGCGGTTGGAATCATACCCGAAGTTACATAAGCACCGTACATTAAACCGAAGAAAACCATTCCCATCCAGAAAGCGCTGAAATTTCCGGCAACAAGTCCGGAAAGAATAGTTAAAGATGCACCGCCTTCTCTTGATGCGGTCACAACTTCATTTACGTGTTTGGATTTTGGTGATGTAAAAATCTTTGTGAATTCAGGAATAAGAGCAGCTCCCAGAGTACCAAAGCTGATGATAATTGAAAGTGTTACCCATAGATTATCAGGAAGATCTCTTATTAAGAAATAACTTACGATGAAGGTAACTACTATAGAAAGTATGGATGTGATCCAGACCAGTAAAGTAAGAGGAGCTTCAAAATCTAATTTGTCTTTCCCCGTATATTTTGCTTTTGAAATTGCGCCGTTGATGTAGAATGCAGTAATGGAAGTAATGATCATCATGATTCTCATTACAAAGATCCACACAAGAAGAGTTGCCTGTAATTCTACGCCTGTTACTGCCAGAACGATAAAGCTGATAAGTGCAACGCCTGTAACTCCGTATGTTTCAAATCCGTCAGCTGTTGGTCCGACTGAATCACCTGCATTGTCACCGGTACAGTCTGCGATAACACCGGGATTTCTCGGATCGTCTTCTTTAATTTTAAAAACAACTTTCATCAGATCCGAACCGATATCGGCAATCTTTGTAAATATACCCCCGGCAATTCTGAGTGCAGAAGCGCCGAGTGATTCTCCGATTGCAAATCCAATAAAACTCGCCCCTGCATATTCCCGGGGAACGAATAGAAAAATTATAAGCATCATTATCAGCTCAACGCAGATAAGAAGAACACCTATGCTCATCCCTGCATTGAGAGGAATGGTAAGGAGTTTCAGCGGCTTTCTCTCAAGTGATGCAAAAGCCATTCTGCTGTTTGCAAGAGTATTCATTCTTATTCCAAACCATGCTACTCCGTATGATCCAAGTATTCCGACTACTGTCCACATCAGAATTAAAGCGACTCCCCCGAATGACTCACCCTGTAATATTCCGAAGTAAAATGCTATACATGCTCCGATAAATAAGAACAAAATGAACAGGAACTTTCCCTGCTGAAGAAGATAAGTTTTACATGTTTCAAAAATAACCTGTGAAACTTCAAGCATTGATTTGTGCGCAGGTAATTTTTTTACCGCCATGTATTGATACACTCCGAATAATACCCCGAGTAAGCAAACAAAAATACCATAGATCAAAAGTTGATTCTGGTCTTTGTTCAGTTCGGGAATTTTTAGATTTGCCTCGCTTGCAAAGGTCATAACCGGAGCTATGATAACAAGAAGGATACTTAATAAATATTTCCGCATTTTATTGTTTTAATTTACTGAATATTTTTATAAAAAATCCCAATAACTCAGTATTATCGGGACAGTTATGGAATAATTTTTCTATTTATCTTTTGCAATATCAGGTGATTTCTCTTTTTCAGGTTTTAAATCAATAAAGGATCTGTTGAAAGTGTTCATTGTTTTTGCAATTCCGTCATTTATAAAACTCATTATGCATTCTGAATACTTTGGCATCAATTCTTTCAGAATCTTAGATTCGCCTTCTGTAAACTTTCCGAGAACAAAATCTATAAATTCGTTCTTTGTAATTTCGTTCTCTTTTCCTATTCCTATTCTCATCCTTGGAAATTCATCCGTATTAAGATGATAAATTATACTCGACAGTCCGTTGTGACCTCCGTCACTGCCTTTCTTTCTTACTCTTATACTTCCAAGACCTATTTGAAAATCATCAACGATCACAAGCATATTATTGTAACTTGCAGATTTTAACTCTACTGAACCTGTCTGTTCATTGTTTCTTTCCATAAATTCCTTTATGGCAATGCCGCTGTTATTCATATAGGTCATGGGCTTTAAAAGAATTACTTCCTCATTGTTTAAATTAAGTCTGCCTTCAAGCCAGTCGCCTGTTGATTCTGAAAATTTTATTTTAAAGAGCTCTGCAAAATGATCAAGTACAATAAATCCTGCATTGTGCCTTGTAGTTTCGTATTTTGATCCCGGATTACCTAATCCGACTATTAATTTCAAGAATGAAAATTAATTTGAAAATGAATTACTCTTCGTCTTCTTTCTTGGATTTGGTAATAACTTCTGGTTCTGCCGGAGTTTCTGAATCCACTGCTACCGGTTCTTTTTCAACTGAAGGCGCAACAACTGCTACAATTGAAGCGTTATCGTCATTCAATATTTTCACCGAATCAATCTTAACATCGCTTACTTTAATGGAATCACCGATATTTAACTGTGATATATCAATATCAAAGTGTGAAGGAATATTTGACGGGAGACATTCGATATCCAGCTTATGTAAAATATGCTGCAAAATTCCACCTTCTCTGATTCCTATAGCATTACCTATGAGCTGAACTGATACCTCTATTGCAATAACTTCCCCTTCTTTCAAAGCAAAAAGATCAAAATGAAGCGGTTTATCAGTAACAGGGTGGAACTGAACATCTTTTAAAATACAACTTAATGATTTATTTTCGTCGAATTTCAGATTTACAATGTGGGATTCGGTTGTATAAATGATTGGTCTTAATTCAAGCTCATTAGCAGCAATTTCTAAATTATCTACACCGTGACCATAATAAATTCCCGGTATGACTCCTTTTTTTCTCATTTGATTAAGAGTAGACTCTTTGTAATCCTCTCTTTTTTTGGCATTTAAGGTTATTTCTGACATTTTATTAAGATTTAAATAGTAAACTACAAAAATAGCTTATTAAAAAAAATTAATCAATCGAATTATTAATAAATCCGGTATGTGCGGTTATTAATTAATTCAGAACAATTAATTTTGAAATAAATTTGACTGGATTTGGTACCGGGAGAGGGACTTGAACCCCCGACCTACGGATTATGATTCCGACGCTCTAACCAGCTGAGCTATCCCGGCTTTTGATAATTATTAAGTTACGCTTAATGAAAATTTTATTCAATACATAAGTTAATCATTTTTTCGTGATCTGGAATTATTGTTTAATCAAGTGAATCATCCTGCGAATTTTTAATTTAATTAAGAAATCTGCTTATTTCTTTAAATTGCTTTAAGAATGTATTTTTGATAATTTGTTCTAACTTAATCTTAATGAAAAGAAAAATATTACTTCTGCTGTCATCTGCATTTGTATTCTTAATACTGTCAAATAATACTTCTTTTTCTCAGGATAAATGGTGGAAAGAAAAAAGATATAAGAATGAAGCCGCCCGGCAGAAACATGATCTCTGTAAGAGGACTTTTAAGGACATTGGAAACGGGTTTATGTATGGAAATGTAAATCTGATCAATCCATATTTCGATTCACAGATCTATCTCAACGTCATAAGTAACGAAAAAGGATACTACAGTTCCAGTCAGGCGGAGTATATTCTCTCCGATTTCATGGATTACTTCACTTTGGAAAGTTTCAGATATACCAGGTCAAACAAATACAATTCTTATGCATTCGTCAACGGAATATACACATACAGGATTGGTCAGAAGAAGCTTGACCTTGCAGTTACTGTTTCCCTGAAGTATTATGATAACAGATGGTTTATTGATCAGATAACAATTTACTGACAATAATTTGTTTTCTGTCTCTGTAAATTTTTCCTCTCTCTTATTTTAATGAAGCAATAAATAAATTTTTCAAAAGAAATATAAAAACCGTAAAATGATTTTCAGTATAAATTGGACATCAATCAACATATAAAATCTGATTCAGACAGATCTTCGAACAGGCGGTTAAAGATTTTGATTTTGATCGCTTGTTTTATTTTTATCTGGATTATTTTGATTCAGTTTGTTCCGGCTATTTTAAGTTCTGATATTGATAAAAACTGGGAAGCTGTTTCAAATGATAAAATCCGGCAGCAAAAGGAAATAATAATTTTTCACTACAACACTTATCTTTCTGATATAAGCCGTTTGTCTGAAAGATTATCAGCTTCAGCTGATATACAGAAACTTGTTCAGAAAAGCGATTCGAAAAAACTTTTTGAAGAACTTATACAAATTAATCCGGATGATAAATATCAGATTGAGATCTATAATACCAGACTTGAACTTCTCGCATTTAAAGGAAGAAAACTTGATTCCGATATTTATACTCTTCAACGAGCACTTAACGGACAAAAGTTTACTGTACTAAAGGAAATAGGATTTTATACATTCCTTTTGGATTATTCGCCTGTTTACGATAATAAGGAAACTTCAAAGATTACAGGAATAATCCTGACTTCCAGACTGATTGATATTAAATATCAGATCAGCAATAAATTCTTTCAGAATTCAGGGTTGCTTTATGATATTAAGAGCTCTCTGGATTTTATTCCCGTCATTATACCTGCAAATGTAATTACAGGAAAAATAAATTTTGATTCTGCAAGTCTTTCGGAAAATGTGGAAGTGGAGCTTAACGGAATTGACGGAAAAGTTATAGGCTTACTTCTTTTTCCGAAATACAGCCGGATGATTCACGACAAAAATATTTCTTCGCTTGCAGTTAAGATTAAATCAGTTCTTGTTTTTGCTTTTACGGTAATTATTTTTTAATTACACTGTTAATTCTTTCAAAGATACATTCTCCTTTTATAAAATTCGGTTTGTTTGTTTTAATGATGACCGGCATCAGATACAGCTGGCTGGAGTTTCATTTCCCTTCCAAAACAATTGATCTGGAAATATTTTCTCCGCTTTCCTATGCTTCGCTGTTCGGCTTCGGTATTGCGAAATCAATTGGAGAACTTCTTATTACTTCCTTGTTTATTTTGGCTATTTCGGTTTACGGTATAATTCTTATACGTATCAGCCGCTTTCAGATTTCTTCAGAAAAAAATCCGCCGTCCGGAATTATATCCTTACCTTTAAATGCTGTGCTCGTATTTTTATTCTTTCTGATGATTTTCTTTTACGGCTCTGTTTCGCAAAGCATTATTTTCGATTCTAACATGAAGTTTTTTGATAAGACGAATATTGTTCCGAGTTTTGAGATATTCAGCATACAACTTATAATTCTGATTTTATCATTCTCACTTTTTATTTTTCTTTCATCAATAATAATTCTTATTCTGAAAAATTCTTTGCAGAATTTTTTCAGAGAAAAAAGTTACAGGAAATATTCTTTCTCATTGCTTCTTTTAATTCTGATCTTTATCAGCGAAGCAATTGCGCCTTTTGTTGATAATTTCAAAATTGATCTTATAAACAGATTGATGATAATTTGTTTCAGCTTCGGACTCGGCTTATATTTCGGAATCAGATTTTTCATTACAAAAAACTTCAGGATATTTTCCGCTAAAAATATATCGGTAATAATCCTGCTGTGCACAATTATTATTCCGGGTATACTTCTCGAAAATATTACTTCTCAGGAAACCAAATTCGTCGAGCTTATTGGCAAAAGCATTTCGGAAAAAGACGATGATAAGATAAAATTCCTGCTAATGACCGAATTGTCAAATCTTTCTGAAAACAAAAGGATTGAAAACGATCTTAGAAACAAAGACAAGCTTAACGAACTTGCATTCTCTGTATGGGCTGACAGCAAATTCAGCGAAGAAAATTTTAACACAGCATTTATTATACTGGATACAGGCAAAAAAATTCTGAGCGACTTTATTTTTAACTCCCAGGTTTTAAATTCAGATTCTATATTAAAATTTGCAAATGCAAACCTGTTCAGAAAGAAAAAAAATCCAGCTGTTGTCACAGATTCACTTTTGAATACTGACTCTCTTGAACAGGATGAGGATATTCTTGACGAAGAAGATGAATTTTTCAGCAATACAAATTCAGCCGGTTCTGATAATTTTTCTGCTACCGACAATATCATTATTTTAGACAATAAAGAGGATAAATATTATCTTGGCATTGTTCCGGTGGAAAAAGCTGATCTGAAAAATACTACATTTGCAACGAATCTCGGTTATCTTATGATTGCAGTTCAGTATGAATCCAAGAATTTGCTTTTCCAGTCTTCAATTCAGTTGTTTAAGAATTATACGAAAGATAATTTATTTGAGAAGTTAATTTCGGATCCGATAATTACGGAATATATCGGAGGCGAGATAATCAGTTCAAACAACAAAGACCTCTCAAAGGCGAATACACTTTCACTTGACGCATTCAGAGAATCCGTAAAGACTAAAAATGAAAAAAATAACTGGCGGTATGAACTTATTAATAATGAAAAATACAGGACTTACTATATTCTTGCATCTCCATCAGATGGATCGATTATTGAACGGATTTATTCTATTAGTCTGAAAAGAAATGACTTCAAACTTACTACTTTCTTTTATCTTAAATTTATCTTATTTGCTGTTTTTGTTTATCTGCTGACAATGCTTATTATGTCATCTTTTCTGATTTCCATGGTCAAAAATTTCAGAATGAATTTCCGTGAAAAGCTGTTTGCATCATTTTTTATAGTTTCGGTAATACCTATTGTCCTGCTTGCGTTTTATACAAGAAGTTTTATCAAAAACAAATATGATAATAATTTTCAGAATCAGATTATTTCGGATCTGAACTTAGCTTCCCAGTCAGTAAAAGGCATTCAGATTAATCTTAACTCTCTTGATACTCTCGGCAAAGAAAAGAATAAATATCTTACAAAAGCTTTGTCAAACACAGATAAGAATTTTAACCTGTTCCTTAAGACAAAACTTGTTTCCACAACCAATGAAGAATTATACAAATCAGACCTGCTTGATACAAGAGTTGATGCTGACGCATATTATAATATTGTCTATCTGAGAAAAGATTTTTTTTCAAAGACAGAAGAAATCGGCGTGTATTCTTTTATTGTCGGATACAAACCTTTTTTCGATTCAAAAAATAACGTGATCGGTCTGATGTCATCCCAGTCTGTTTACAGGCAAAATGAATTCAAAGAGGAGCTTACAGAAATCCTGACTTTTTTATTCGGAATATATCTGATAGTGATAATAATTCTGCTTTTCTTTGTAATATTTATTACAGACAGAATATCAAAACCTATATTAAGACTAAAGTACGCTACTGAAAGAATTGCGCAGGGCGAGAGCTACATTGAGCTGAAAAACAACCGCAAAGATGAGATTGGAAATCTTGTGGAATCATTCAATAAAATGACAAGAGAACTTGAAAGCTCCAAGGAAAAATTAAAAAAAGCAGAGAGGGAGGCGGCATGGAGAGATATTGCAAGAAGAGTCGCTCACGAAATTAAAAACCCTCTGACACCTATGAAACTATCTATCGAACATTTGTATGACAGCTATGACAAAACGAATGCAGATAAATTTTCCGAAGTGCTGAAGAAAACAAGAAACATAATAATTAATGAGATTGATAAACTTAACAAAATCGCAACAGAGTTTTCCAACTTTGCAAAATTGTCCGGCAAAAATTATGAAGAAACAGATCTGAATGAAATTATCGGCGAAGTGGTTTCTTTGTACAAACCCGCTCCCGAGATACATTTTGAAGAGCAATATGATTTAAACATTTGCAGGATTTATGCAGACAGACAGGAGCTCAACAGGGTATTTCAGAATATTGTGAAAAATTCAATTCAGGCGATTACCGGTCAGGGAATAATCAGAATCAGAACTTTTGAAAAAGACAATTCCATATTCGCAGAAATTTCAGATAACGGATGCGGAATAGATTCTTCGCTTATCAATAATTTATTTGAGCCGAATTTTTCAACAAAATCAACAGGCATGGGACTGGGTCTTTCAATTGTAAAAAAATCTCTTGATGATATGAAAGCTGAAATTATTTTTCAAAGTGATCCGGGTTCGGGAACTAAGATTACCATAATATTTATTCCTTTTACGCTTAATCAAATTTCTAATTAATTTGAAAAAGAAATTTTCAATATCTGCTGTTTTTATTTTGCAGTTACTATTTTTTTCATGCGCCAATCAGATTCCTCCATCAGGCGGTGCTGACGATAAGATTCCTCCGAAAATTATTTATGTATTCCCTGAACCCGGCAGACTTAATTTCAAAGGAGATGCTGTTACTTTCAGATTTGATGAATATGTTGACAGGAGAAGTTTTGAAGAATCATTTTATATTTCACCAAAACCTAAAGGCGAAATAATTTTTGAGTGGAGCGGTAAGGAAGTTGAAGTGAGATTTGAAGGTAAATTTGCAAATGGCAGGACGTATGTAATCACTGTCGGTAAAGAACTGAAAGATGTAAGAGGAAGCAATTCTACAGGTTCATCTTATTCAATCGCTTTCTCCACCGGCGGCAAACTTGACAAAGGTAAAATATCGGGAAGAGTTTATGCTGACAAGTATGACAGAATTAAAATACTTGCTTACATAAGAAATGTAAAAACCGGTACAGAAATAAATCCGGCTATTCAAACTGCTGATTACATTACACAAACCGATGATAACGGATATTACATATTTACAAACCTGCCGTCAGAAGAATTTGAACTGTTTGCTGTTACTGATGAAGACAGGAATAATTTATTCAGCAAAGATTTTGAATCAATATCTATACTTAAAAGCTCAATAAAAATTCAAGATGATTCTGCATTATATTCAGATGCCAATTTTCTTTTCAGAAATCCGGTAATGAACAGATCCGGAATTGATTTTCTGAAAGAACTCGAAGCAGATACATCCGGATATATTTTTTCAAATATATTCGGTAAAGATGAAGTCATCCCCTGTGATTACAGATTTTATTTTTATTTCAAAAATAACCAATATACCAAACCGGAAATTATTAATAATTTTTCAATAACGGATTCAGTAAAAGGTAAAGTTTACAAGACTATATTTAACTGGATAAATGATTCACTGCTTGAAGTTTTTTCCAATGAAAAATTTTCTTACTCATCCGAACTGCAAATCAGAATAAATCTTACGGGCAGAATGAAGATTTTAAACTATTTTAAAAAATTAAAAACTGCAGCTAAAAACAGTTCCGGTATTGTATCAGGAAAAATATTAAAAGAAAACATTCATGATTTCCCCGTTTACATATTCCTTATCAACAAAGATAATAAATTCATTTCATACAGCAGGAAACTTTCCGATTCGGCAGATTTCAGATTCGATGAAGTCTATGAAGGCGCTTACATTGTATTTTCGTTCGCAGATGAAAACGATAACGGTGTTTATGACAGAGGAAGCGTTGAGCCGTTTCTTCGTCCGGAGGTATTCCGGATTTACGATAAGGAGATCAAAGTAAAAAGCGGATGGAATACTGACAATATTTTTATAGAATATTAATTTCTTTTTTCAATAAGAGATTTTATGTGGAAAGAAAGGTGGTAAAGTATAAGTTCAGGAAAAATATTACTGTCAACATCTTTAATTGCCTCTTCGATCTTATTTATGATTTTGTAATTGTCGGAATTGAAATTTACGGCGAATTTTTTTATTCTCTCCTTTTTATCTTTATTTATTATCAGTTCAGTATTGCCTGAAGAGTATGCTGAAATATCGCGAAACCATATTCCCATTAGTATCAGAAACTGTTTCATCCGTTCTTTATCTTTCTTAGCGGTAATAAAATCAATTTCGGAACCCAGCTTCAGATTTTGATTGGTAATAATGCTTGCAAGAATATCCGTAACTTTTTCACGGAGATCGAGAAAATTATTATCGAGGATTTCATTGCATTTAATTATGCTTCCTTCAGATAACTCTGCAAAAAAATCCATTTCTTCTTTTGAAAGACTCTCATTTCTTCTGTCAATGTAATTCCTTATGAGAGATTTTTCTATATTGTCAAATTTAATTTTCTGACATCTGCCGATAATAGTCGGCAGTAGCGAATTCAGACGGGAAGTTGTCAGGATAAGGATTGAATCTTTAGGAGGTTCCTCAAGAATTTTCAGAAGCGAATTAGCGCTGTTAGGATTCATCATATCACATTTTGAAATGACAAATACTTTTTTCTTACCTGTTTTACCTGTAAGATAAATTTCCTTTTTAATCTGCCTGATGCTTGAGATCCTTATATCATTTGCTTTCGGAATGGAAATTTTGTGATACTTGTCAAGAGTTTTATATTCCATTTCCGCCAGATAATTCATAAAATCTTCTTTATCAAGTTTTTCGAGAGGATTCAGATCTTCATCAGATTCGCTTTTTGCGGTCGGAAGAGCAATGACAAATTTAAATAAAGGAGATTTAAAAGTATTAATCTCCATACAGTTTTTGCATTTGTCACATGCTTCGCTGCCATTAACAGGTTTATCACAGTTGAGTAATTTCGCAAACTCAATTGCTGCGGCATCTTTGCCTGTACCTTCGTTCCCGTAAAAAATATAAGAGTGAGAGATCTTTTCGCTTTTAAAAATATTTCCGAGAATTTCCTTTACTCTATCCTGACCAATAATATTTGCCCACATAAAAAATAATTAAAATGTATTTCCAATGCCAAACTGGAAATTGTACTTGTCATTCAGATTGCTTCCGGATCCGAAGATCCAGTTTGATCCTCCAATATCTCCCGGCTGAGGATCATAAATCTTAAACCCGACATCAAATCTTATGGCGCCGATAATAGTATAGTACCTGATTCCGCCTCCTGCTGCAATTGCTATTTCATTCAGCTTAAATTTTCCTATTTCAGACCAGGCATTTCCCGCATCTATGAATGCTGCAAATCCGAGATCTCTGATATAAGTATTTTTTGAATCCATGAAAGGTCTCAGACGGTGTTCGACTGAGCTTTCGAGAATAAAATCACCTCCAATGTTTTTATCTTTTACAATGCCAAGCTGCTTAGCGCCCCATCCTCTTACACTCGAACCTCCGCCGCAAACAAATTTTTTATCATTTGGAACCCTGTCCGACTGAATCTCTTCATCATTTACCGTAAAAGTATTATCTCCATATTCAAATATCACGCCTGTGGAAAATTTAAATGCAAGGGCTGAAGAAACTTTTACATTATCATTTGTAAGATTATAATAAGCAGAATTAAAATTTGTAAATTTCACATAACTGAGAGTCGCAGTATTAAACCATTTTTTTACAATACCGCTGAGAAGCCCGCTTTCTTCAATTTCATAAGATTGATAATTTCCTTTAAATGGAAACTGAATATTATTAGTAGAATTATGAATTGCTCCGAAACTCAGTGTAGAAGTGAAATAATTGATAACAAGCGGAGGAGGTTGTTTAAGCTTAATCCTTACATTATTTATTTCCCATTTAGATGTTAGTTTGTTAATATAAGTATAATCGGGAAGACTGTATGTTACTCCAAATGAGTTTTTAATCAGAGTAAGATTGGAGATTTCATTTAACCTGTATTCAGCGCCTATATTCCATGTTCCTGAAATATTTCTGTTTCTGAATAAAAAGGGCTGGTAAATGGAATTTACAAATTCCAGTCTGTTATCATCAAAGGAATGAAAATAAAATCTCAGACTGGAAGTAAGCACTCTTCCGCCTCCGAAAAAATTTTTATCCGTAAAAGAAATACCCGCTCCGAGATAAAAGACCTGTTGAAAATAATAACCAAAGAGTTCAGGAGTGAAATCATATTTACTTCTTATCAGCGCATCTATGCTGAAATTAACTTTATTATTGATGCTGTCTATTTCTTCAATATTGATTCTTGGATTTTCAATAAGAGAAATTTTTGAAAGATTTATTTCACTGTTTATTACTTCGGATTTATCATATGTCTGATCTTCACTGAAAGTAAGCTCTCTGAAAATATCTTCTTTAGAGACATTATATCTCTTATCGGTAAATGTAACATTTGTTTTTCCGAATCTGTATTTTATTTTGGGGATAAAAATTAGTGTGATATCAACTTTATTTTTAAATTTTTCCTCATTAGTTTCATATTTCAGAATTTCGGGTTTGCCTGATAAAGCGGTAGCATATCCGTTATTAAAAAGAATATTAAGCACTCTGTTCACTTCCTGATTTATAGTGTCTTTGGAATAAAACCTTCCTCCGAACAATAATTTATCGGAGGATTTGAAAATTTTATTTTTTACAATATCATCTGTATTTTCAATTCCGGAATATTTGATATTATTGTATCTGTACCTGATGTTTTCAGTAATAATAAATTTTTCGATAACTTCATCATCAGCCATATTAAAAACAAGACCGGTATCAACAATCACATTAAAAAATCCATTATCAAAATAGTATTTTTTTATGCGTTCTACATCCTGCAGATAGATTTCTATATCAAAATTATCTCCTTCTTTTGATGCAAGCAGCAATGAAACATCTTCAGGATCAAATATATTCTGTGATGTGAAACTGATATTTATTTCGTCAATTTCAAAGACCTTGTTTTCGGCTTTATCCTGTGAATGGGAAGAAATGACCAGGGAAAGAAACACTATTAAAGTAAAAAAATATTTTTTTTTGTATAAGATCAATGTTTGTAAATAAAAAAACCCAATAACTGTAAATTATTGGGTTAAAATCCGATTAACTGAATTTAGAAATCCTTGTTTTCTTCATCATAAAAGAAATCTTCATCAGTCGGATAGTCCAACCAGATTTCTTCTATGCTTTCAAATGGTTCCTCTGTATCTTCCAAGTCATCAAGATTATTAATAACTTCCTTAGGCGCACCTGTTCTTGTGGCATAGTCAATTAATTCCGATTTATTTGCCGGCCACGGTGCATCATCAAGATAAGACGCCAGTTCTAATGTCCAAACCATATAAATACCTCCTCGTTTATATTTTTAAAAAAACTTTTATTTAGTTTTTGCAATATTATATATCACTTTCCTTAAAGTCAATCTCTTAATCGGGGGTCTAAAGCATCTCTGAGTCCTTCACCGATCAGATTATAAGTTACAACTGCGATGAAGATCATAAATCCCGGAAAGATAGCCAGCCACCATGCACTGGACGCTCCTCTTGCTTCATTCAGAAGTGATCCCCAGGTTACGGTAGTAGCGCTTACTCCGAATCCGAGAAAACTCAAAGCTGCTTCAGTAAGAATAGCGCCAGCAATTGCAAATGCTCCTGATACAAGAACCGGAGCAATCGCATTCGGAATCACATGTCTGAAAATTATCTGTCTGTTAGGCAAACCTATTGAGTTTGCGGCAGTAATGTATTCCATATTTCTTACTTTTAAAACTTCTCCTCTGATTAATTTGGCATCGCCTGTCCAGGAGGTAAAGCCTATTGCAGCCATTATGTACCAGATACTTGAGCCGTAAATAGCTACGATTGTAATTATAAGAAAAAATGTAGGAAGAGTTACCATTATTTCTACAAATCTCATAATAAGCAGATCTATTTTCCCGCCGTAAAATCCTGCAATGGAGCCGAGACAGATTCCTATTATCAAAGCTATTCCAGCAGCAATAAATCCGACGGATAAAGAAACTCTTGATCCGTGTATAAGTCCTGCCATAAGATCTCTGCCTATGCCGTCTGTCCCAAGATAATGATCACCCTGAGGCGGACTCAGACTGTTTACAAGATCTATTTCTCTTGAGCCGTAAGGAACCGGAGTCCAGATGACGCTTTCAAGTTTACCCTGATTATCAAGTTCCTTCCAGTTTGCATTAATCATATCCGAACTCCATTTACTGATACCAGTCGAATTCAGATAATCTTTTATAACCGGAAAATAAGTCTCTCCTTTATAGACAGCGTACAACGGTTTACTGTTTGCGAGAAAGTCAGCTGTCACCGCAAGAAAGACAAGGAAAATAACTATGTACATAGAGATCATTGCCAGTTTATTTTTCCTGAACTGATGCTTTACCAATGACCAGTATGAAACCCCGACTTCTTTCTGAGATTCCAGCTGTGATTTAGTAAGACCGTTTGATTCAGTATAATCAGTTTCTCTTTTAATTATTTCTTTTTGTTCCATAAATTATTAAGCGGCTTTTTTTGTGAATGCAATTCTTGGATCTACAAAAGAGTAAAGTATGTCAACTAGCAAAATTCCTACTACAGTTAATACGGAAGCCAGTACAAGCTCAGCCATTATCATCGGGTAATCCCTGTCGAGTATAGCCTGAAATGCCAGCTGTCCGATCCCGGGAATAGAAAAAATTGTTTCCATGATAACACTTCCCCCGATCATTGCAGGAAGAAGTCCTCCGACTAAAGTTATTATAGGTATAAGTGAATTCCTTAAAGCATGCTTCAGTACCACTTTTCTTTCCGATAGTCCCTTTGCTCTTGCAGTTCTGATATAGTCCTGTCTAATTACTTCGAGCATTGAACTTCTCATTTGTCTTGAAAGGAATGCAAAACTTGCAAGACTTGATATTATGACAGGCAAAAAGAAGTGCATAAAAAGATCCTGAAATTTACCGAATGATGTCAATGACTGAAAATCTTCGGATTTTATTCCTGAAGTAGGAAATATTTTTAAATATTCTACATTGCATAAAAAAACAATTGCAAGTGTCGCTACCCAGAAATTCGGCAGCGAATATAATACAAACAGAATAACGGTAGTAGTCCTGTCAAGAATCGAATACTGTCTCGCCGCACTGTAAATGCCAATTGGAATAGCGATCATATAAATCAGCATAAAAGACAGGAAACTTATAGTAACAGTAATTGGAAGTCTTTCAATTATTTTTTCGATTACAGGTCTGTTATCCTTAAACGAATTACCGAAATCACCTTTAAGCATATTACCCATCCATAAGACATATTGCGTTGGCAGCGGTTTATCGAGTCCGAATTTCTTTTTATAAAATTCTTTCGCCTGTTCATTCATCAGATTCTTTGCGTCAGTTTTCTGAGCCTCTCCTGTCTGACCAATTTTCATTTCCGTCGGATCACCCGGAGCAAGACGGCATACAAGAAAAGTGATCATTGTAATTATAATAAGAGTAGGTATGAAAAGCAGAAGCCTTTTTATTACATAATCTTTCATTTATGACAAATAAAGTTTAAAGAAAAATAATTACGCGAACCCAATTTACATTTTTAAGTTTACAATTCTTATGCATAAAATTTAATTTCTATAGCGTTGAGATGCTACAGGCGTCCACCATTCATTAAGCAATGGTGAATCAGGGTAAGCATACCATCTTGTATTTTTAAATCTGTCACTGTAAAGATATCTTGACGGCTCGCTCCATAAAAATGTAGTCGGCTGATCGTCATAAATGATCTTCTGCCACTGTTTCAGTAATTCAATTCTTTTATTGTCATCAAACTCCACTCTGTTCTGCTCCAGAAGTTTATCGCTTTCGGGATTGATATAGCTTATAAAGTTACTTCCTTCTCCCTGCGACTGTGAAGAATGCCATATCTGATAAGGATCCTCAGGTGTTACAGAAAGCTGCCATGCCGAATAGCAGGCGTCAAACTGATGTTTTTTTGTTTTGTCAAGAAATACAGACCATTCATATTCCTGAAGATCTGCCTGAATGCCAAGCTGTTTCAGATTCTCAATAACTATAAGCATTACTTTTTTTCTTTTAGGATTGTTATTATTTATAAAAGTAAATTTGAAATCTGTTTTCTTTCCGTCAATAACCTTATCCAGTATTCCGTCTCCGTCAGTATCTTTCCAGCCGGCCTCGGTAAGAAGCTGTCTGGCTTTCTCAGGATCATAAGGAATTACCTTCAGATCATTATTGTAATATTTGCTTTTTATAAAAACAGGGGACTGAACGGCTGTTCCCATTCCGTATATAATGTTATTAATAATAGACTGTCTGTCAATGGCATAACTCAAAGCCCATCTGACTTTTTTATCGGCAAAGAGAGGATTTTTATTGTTCCATGCTATAAAAGTATATGTGGGTTCTGTTACTAATGATTTTTTTAAATTAAACTGTTCAGGATTTTTTACATTTTCCACAAAGTCAATCGGCTGAATTACAAACATATAATCTGTCTCTTTGTTTTTTGCCGCTACGACTGCTGCATTCTGATCCTGTATAGTTTTGAATACTAATTTATTCGGGAAATTAGGAATCTCTTTTTTATTCCAGTATTTGTCATTTCTTGAAAGGGTGATTGACTGACCTGTTATCCACTTATCAAGTTTATAAGGTCCGCTTCCGACGACATATTTAGAATCTCTGGATACTTCCTGTGAATTCAGAAAATCAGCATACTTCTGCATTTCAGGATATTTTTTAGAATCAAGATTTTTTTGTGCAGCAAGTAAATCTTCCCAGCTGAATTTATCATTCATATTATCCGGGTCGAGTATATGTTTTGGTGTGATAGCGACATTTCCAATTGTATAAACGGTTTTAAAATACGGCTTTGACATAGTGATGCTTATCTTGTATTTGTTGCCGTTTACGAGTTCAGCGCTTTTAAAATCAGCAAAATAATTTCTCAATGCCTGTGCATCAGTAAAAGGATTTATAACCGTTTTAATAGTGAAAATCACATCCTCACCTGTCAGAGGTTTTCCGTCTGAGAATGTGACATCTTCGCGTAGGTCAAAAGTGTATGTCAGATGATCATCGCTGACCACAGGCACTGACTTTGCAATAACCGGTTTTAATTCATAACTAACTCTGTCAACATCCAAAAGCGGCTCGAAAATATATGTGTAAATTCCGGTTGCTGTAGCATCATTTGTAACAGTAGGATTTAGTTTATCTGCATCTGACATTTCCTGTTTGATTATCCAGTCTCCTGTCTGAGCGTCTTTAACATCTGAAGGAGCTAGATCTGTAAGTGAAAATTTTGCATTTTCATTTGAAGTTGTGGTGTCTTTTTTTCTTCCGCATGATCCGGCAATGATACTGATCATAATAAAAAAGACAATGGTAAGATAATTTATTTTTTTCATGATTGGGTTATTTAAATTTTTATACAGTTGAATTTACTTAAAACACAATGATTTTGTTTTGATATTTATTCAAAATCATGTTCAAAGTATTCTGTTGACCTTTCGTAATTCTCATTCCAGGTGAATTTCTTGTTCCTTAATGATTTCTCGTTGATCTTATCGTTAATTTTTTTCTTAAATGCTTCCGCCGCATTGTAACCGTAATGCTTGCATAAATAATTCAACGCGATTACTTCCGCTATAACTGTAATGTTTTTTCCCGGAAAAATAGGAAGCTTAATTAATTCCGCGTCAACATCCAGCAGACTGATTGTTGTGCTGTCAAGACCAGTTCTGTCATACGCTTTGTCTTTATTCCAGTCTTCGAGTTCTACGATTACTTCCACTCTCTTTTGATATCTTATTGATCTTATTCCGAATATTGTGCTTACATCTATTATCCCCAGTCCTCTGATTTCCATAAAATGTTCATTCAAAGAAGTGCCTGAACCCATCAGTACTCCCTCACCTTTCTTTGTTACAATTACTACATCATCAGTTACAAGTCTGTGCCCTCTTTCTATAAGATCAAGTGCAATTTCGCTTTTCCCTATTCCGGATTTTCCCGTAAACATAAGCCCCACTCCGTAGACATCCACGAATGATCCGTGAATCACTATCTGTGTTGAAAACTGATCATCGAGAAAATCACTTATAAAATATGCAAGACGGGTTGTCGGATACGGAGTTCTGAATACTGTAATTTCATTTTTTTCAGCTAATAATATTAATTCTTCCGGTACTTCATTATTGTTAGTAATAATAATACACGGGACCTTAAAGGAAAAAAATCTTTCTAAAGTCTTTTGTCTTTCGGTTTCGCTTAATTGTTTAAGGTAAAGTATTTCAGTATTTCCGAATACCTGCACCCTGTTGAAAGTAAAAAGATCCACATAACCTGCCAGAGCAAGCCCCGGTCTGTGAATATCTTTTTCTGAGATTATCGTTTCGCTGTTTATTTCATGCTTTGTGATTTTTTCAAATTTGAATCTCTCTTTGCATTCATTGAAAAAAAAATCTACGCTGATAAAATCTTTTTTCAGCTCCTTTATATTCTCGAATCTGTGAGACAACTTATATTGATTTTATTATATCTTTTTTCAAATCTCTCTTGTCTTTTTTATTTTTATCTTTGTATTTGAGCAACTGAGTCTCTATTTTATTCAGAGCTTTGTCAATTGATTTCCCGAAATCATCCGAACTTTCCTTGGAAGTAAGGATCTTATCCCTGAGCTTAATGCTTATTTCACAAATCTTGATGCTGTTAATTGTTTTTTCAAAAGAAAGTATTACATCAGCATACAATATATCTTCATTATATTTGCTTAAATTGTCAATTCCGTTTTGAATCATTTCATTCAATGTCTCGTGGGATTTGAAATGCCTCGATGTGATGTTGGTTTTGATCATGTCAACTGGGATTAAGTTTATAAATGTAAGTTGATTTTTGCGAATATGCTAAACTATATGATTAAATTCAACTATAAATTTACTATAACATTCTTGCTTTTATTGATCTATGATAAAAATGCGAATATTAAATTTGCAATTGCATCACGTTTCAGATCATCAGTTTTTATACATTTGTTTAGAACTTTGTACCCACCATTCGTTCATCAAAGGTGAATCAGGATATGAATACCACCTCGTATTTCTGTATCTGTCGCTGTACAGATATCTCGACGGCTCAGACCACAGAAAAGTTACCGGCTGATCATCGTAAATAATTTTTTGCCATTTCTTAAGAATCTCCATCCTTTTATTGTCATCAAATTCCATTCTGTTCTCTTCAAGTAATTTATCGCTTTCGGGATTTATGTAACTGAAGTGATTGCTTCCTTCTCCCGTCGCCTGAGATGAATGCCAAATCTGATAAGGATCATCCGGCGTTACTGTAAGCTGCCATCCGGCGAAACATGCATCGAACTGATGTTTCTTTATTTTTTCAAGAAACACAGACCATTCGTATTCCTGTATATTTGCTTCGATGCCAAGCTGCTTAAGCTGCTCGATAAGTATGAGTATGACTTTCTTTCTTTTTGGATTAGTATTGTTTGTAAATGTAAATCTGAAATCAGTTTTTTTACCTTCAATTACTTTATCAATAATTCCGTCTCCGTCCGTATCTTTCCATCCGGCTTCCAGCAGCATTTGTTTTGCTTTATTCATATCGTAAGGAATTTCAGGAAGATCTGAATTATGAAATCTGCTTTTTATAAAAATATGCGACTGAATAGGAGTTCCCATTCCGTAAACGATCTTGTCTATAATAGACTTTCTGTCAATTGCATACGCCATCGCCCATCTTACTTTTTTATCTGAAAAAATCGGATGCTGATTATTCCAGGCAATGTAGTTATAAGCCGGTTCGGTTACCAGTGCTTTTCTTAAATTGAATTGCTCGGGATTCTTTACGTTTTCTACAAAATCAATCGGCTGAATCACTTCCATATAATCTGTCTCTTTATTTTTTGCAGCTACTACTGCTGCATTCTGATCTTTTATTGTTTTAAAAATCAGCTTGTCAGGATAATTCGGAATTTCGGATTTATTCCAGTAATTGTTACTCCTGCTTAAAGCAATGGACTGTCCTGTTGTCCATTTGTCCAGAATATAAGGACCGCTTCCAATAACATATTTTTTTTCGCGGGATACTTCTTCAGAATTCAGAAAATCCGCATACTTCTGCATTTCAGGGAATTTCTTTGCATCAAATGATTTCTGTGCTGATTCAATATCTTCCCAGGTGAATTTATCATTCATTCCGTCTTTATCTAAAATATGCCTTGGGGTAATGCTCATATCTCCAATGGAAAAAACCGCTCTGAAGTATGGCTTACTCATATTGAATCTCACTTTGTATTTATTGCCGTCTACAAGTTCGACGCTTTTTAAATCCGCAAAATAATTCCTTGTCGCCTGAGCATCTGTAAATGGATTCTTAATGGTCTTCATTGTAAAAATCACATCCTCTCCTGTAAGCGGCACTCCGTCAGAAAATATTATATTTTCTTTAAGATCAAAAATATATGACAAATGATCGTCGCTTATTACAGGTAATGATTTTGCAATCAACGGCTTTAACCCGTAAGTAGTCCTGTCAACACTAAGCAGACTTTCAAAAATGTAAAGATAAATTCCCTGAGCAGTAGCGTCATTTGTCACTGTAGGATTGAGTTTCTCTGCATCAGACATTTCCTGCTTGATTATCCAGTCTCCGTTTTCCGCTCCTGTAATGTCAGGAGGAGCAAGTTCTGTTATTTGAAATGCTGAATTGCTGCCGCTTTGTGTATTTGTATTTTGCTGTCTCCCGCATGAAATGAAGAATATTGTTAAACACAAAATACCAGTATAAGCATTTACTTTTTGCATAATGATTTATTTGATTTGCAAATTAAAATTTTGAATAGTTAGTAATAAAAATTATCCGGAAAAATCTTTTATCAATTTTATCAACAAGGAGTTCTGAATATTTTGCAAAAAAATAAAATATTCAAATTGATTTATTCAAGTTAATGTAATATTTTGAATCATGCAAAATAATTCCGACGCTTATTCCGATATCAATAAACTCGCAGGCAAAGTTTATTTTACAATTCTTTCTGTTAATATCTTATGGTTTCTGTTGATCTTTGCAGCACCGTACCTTGAAACACTGGGCGGTAATTACGAAAGCATTTCAGGGTTTATTTATTTATTTTTTTCCAAAGTATGCCATCAGGATGATTTAAGATCATTCCATTTATTCGGATTAAAGCTCGCAGTATGCTCCAGATGTTTGTGGATATATGCGGGATTTTTTCTGGGAGTAGTTATCTATCCGCTTAAAAATAAAATAAGCAATTTTGATTCGCCTTCTGTAATTTATCTTTTTATCCCTGCAATACTTTTATTTCTTGATGTCCTGCTGGATATTGCCGGAGTTGTAAAAAATTCTTTCTTTTCAAGATCTGCAACAGGTTTGCTGACCGGATTTGTTCTTCCTTTTTTTATAATACCGGGATTTGTGAAATTTTTTTATGAAGTTAATTCTTTTCTTAGAAACAAAATCAGTTATAAAAATTAAAATGGATACCGAAAACAATTTACATACAGCTAACAAAATAAAGCCGGTAATTACAGGAACTCTCATAATGACGGCTATTGCCGTTTTGCCGGTTTTAAATCTGATAAACGTTTTCTGCTGCGCAGGTATAATGGCAGGAGGGTTTGCAGGAGTTTACTCATACAAAAAACAACTTGAGCCGTCAGGACAATTTCCTGAAATAAAAGACGCCGGTATGATTGGTATTCTGAGCGGGATTCTCGCAGCGGTATTTGTCACCGGTTTCGGACTTCTGATAAGTTTATTCTCGGACGTGAATCCTATGCTCGATATTATGAATTCTCTGGACGGTATGGGTTTTGACATGCCTCCCGAAATGCTGAGCTATATAGAAAAGTTTTCGCAGGAATTCAACCAACATGGATTTTCTCCGACAATTACTATAATTTCTTTTGTCAGCAATATTATACTTTATCCGCTTTTCGGATCAATAGGCGCTTTGATAGGTGTTTCCGTTTTAAATAAAAATAAAACAAAATCCCGGATTTGAATTTTATTTCTCTCAGAAAAACATCACCTGAAGAATCCGGAAGGATAAGACTGATCCTGATTGCAAGTATTGCCCTCAGTCTGATAACTGCAAAGTATTATCCGCTTGATATGCTGAATCATTTTTTTCCGGGATTGTTCAGGGAAGACAGTTCATGTATAATGCTTAATGTTACAGGTATCCCCTGCCCTTTCTGCGGAATGTCAAGAGCTTTCGCAGAGTTCCTTCATCTGGATTTTTCAAAAAGCATGTACTACAATCCGTCATCGGTACTCTTCTTTACATTTTCCGGAATTTTCTGTTTGACTATTTTTGTATTGAGTTTTTTAAATTACAAGTTTGTATTAAAATTTAACAGATTCACTTTATTAGTTTTTATAATTGCTCTTCTGACAATCTGGATACTGAATGTTTATTTCGGACATCACTGATTTAATTCTTTTAATAAATAGGAACTCATAAGTTTAATTCTTTAGTTGTCAAATAAAAAATAAAACAATTTTAATATGTTTGAATATTCGGGCTCTTTGCATATACATTCTAAATTTTCCGACGGCTCCGGCACTGTAGAGGAAATAGCAAAATATGCTACTGAATCTGACCTCGACTTTATTATTCTCACTGATCATAATACCTTAAAAGCAAAAGATAAAGGTTATGAAAAATGGTACAAACAGACTATGCTTATTGTCGGGTATGAAGTAAATGACATGAAAAACAGAAATCACTATCTTGTTTTAGGTACTGATAAAGTTACCGGTACTTTCGAAAAACTTCAGGACGGCGACTCCGGAAATAAAATGTCAGCCGCTGAATATGTTAAAGAAATAAAAAACAGCGGGGGGATCGGATTTCTTGCTCATCCTCATGAAAAAAGAAATAAACTTCCTCAATTAAAAGCATATCCGTGGACTGCATGGGAATCTGAGGATTTTACCGGAATCGAAATCTGGAATCACATGAGCGAATGGGCTGAAGGAGTGGATGAATCAAACAAACTTCAGAGATTTCTTCATCCTTTAAAATCCATTATCGCTCCGCAGGAAGAGACTCTTCGTAAATGGGATGAGCTTAACAAAAAAAGAAAGGTTGTTGCTATAGGAGGCATTGACGCTCACGCTCATAAACACAATGTAATGGGATTTGAATTTGAGATTTTCGGGTACAAAATTTTATTCAAGTCTATCCGTACTCATGTTTTAGTGGAGAAAGAGTTCAGAAAAGGTCATCAGAAATCTTATGAGACAGACAGAGATCAGGTAATAGAAGCACTCGGTAAAGGAAGAAGTTTTATCGTCAATAATTATTACGGCAAGGGAAACGGCTTCAGATTTTTTGCAGAATATAACGGTTCGAATTATACTTTGGGTGATGAAATCGTACCAGATAAATCTAAAAGTAAAAAGATCATACTCAGAACCATGCTGCCTTCCGAAGCTCAGATTAAACTTATTCATAACGGCAAATGCATTGATGAGCTCAAAGGACTTGACTGCATCTGGGATACTAACGAAAAAGGTTCATACAGAATCGAAGCATGGAAAAACGGAAAGGGCTGGATATTTTCAAATCATATAAGAGTTGTCTGATCATTCTTAATGTCTTTTTTTAAATACCTATGATAATTTTTTTATGTTGTCAAAATAAATTTCACCTGGATAAAAGCGTGTAACCCTCCAATTGCGATAATGAAGAAAACTTAAATCAACACAGAGTCACAGAGACACAGCGAGAAATCAGCAAAAATTAAAATCCTCTGTGTCTCTGCTTCTCTGTGTTAAATAAAACATTAGATTTGAGTCAGACTCCTGCCATAGATATTTAGTAAATTCAGAAGTTTATGTATTCTTTAGTTACAAAATTAAAAGTTGTTGGTGTTTTTCAAATAATATTGAACAGCATTGAAAATAAATCTGCATCTGATCTGCTCTTTACCTTTATTCTTTTGATACAATGATTTAATTTGAATCAATAACCAATGAAGGTAAAAAAACTCAAACCAAAAAAATTTTTAAGCACGAAATCCATACACTCTAACTGCGGCGTATTCGGAATTTTCAACAACCCTGACGCTTCGGTCATGACCTATTACGGACTTCATGCGCTGCAGCACCGCGGACAGGAAGCAGCCGGGATTGTTACTTCGGACTATAACAGTGAAACAGGTAAAGGCAGATTTAACATTCATAAAGATCTGGGGCTTGTACTGAGTGTGTTTTCTGACGATAAAATTCTTACAAATGTACTCAAAGGAAATTCTGCAATCGGACATACAAGATATTCCACTACAGGTTCGGGTGACAATACCAATAACATTCAGCCGTTCAAAGTAAATTATAAAGACGGTAATCTCGCGCTTTCTCATAACGGAAATCTTACGAATACAAGATTCCTGAGGGATAAGCTTCAGAATGAAGGCACTATATTTCAGACATCTACTGACAGCGAACTTGTCCTTCACTTAATAGCAAAAAGCAAAGAACAGGATATTACAGATAAAATTCTTGATGCATTTTCACAGGTGGAAGGAGCGTATTCTATTTGCATTCTTACTGATGATAAACTTTTTGCAATCCGTGATCCTTACGGAGTAAGACCATTTTGTTTCGGCAGGTTAGATGACAGTTATGTTTTCGCATCAGAAACTTGCGCTCTGGATATAGTAAATGCAGAATATATTCGTGATGTAAATCCCGGAGAAATCATTATGATTGATCATGAAGTTGTGAAAAACGGAAAAGAGAAAAGTTACTCGACAGGCGAAGCAAAGAAATACAAACATTGTATATTTGAATATATTTATTTTTCAAGACCGGACAGCGAAGTGTTCGGAGAGAAGGTCGATAAAGTAAGAAGGAAGATAGGAAAGAATCTTGCGATTCAGAGTCCGTCTCCGGAAAAAACAAATATCGAAGACAAGAAAATAGCTGTTATAAATGTACCTGATTCATCAAACACAGCTACTCTCGGTTATTTCAATGAAATTGTAAAGACCAATAAGGATGTAAAACATGAAATTGGCTTGATCAGAAGTCATTATGTCGGCAGAACTTTTATTCAGCCGGGGCAGGATAAAAGGAAGATGAAAGTAAAAACAAAATTCAATACTGTCAAAGGCGTAATAAACGGAAGGAAGCTTGTTATTGTGGATGATTCAATTGTCAGAGGGACAACTTCCAAACTTCTGGTTGATCTTATAAAAAAAGCAGGACCCGAAGAAATTCATCTTAAAATAACTTCACCTCCGATTATTTCTCCGTGCTTTTACGGAATGGACTTTCCTTCTTCGGAAGAGCTTATTGCAAATCAGCATAACCAGAATATTGAAGATATCAGGAATGAACTCGGAGTAACAAGTCTGGCTTATCTCACCACAGAAAATCTTCTGAATTCAGTTCCTTTTAATAATGAAAAAACCGATTACTGTACCGCCTGCTTTACAAAAAATTACCCTATCCCTGTAGAAGGACTTGAAGATATGAAGAAGGATCAGTTTGATGATTAAGTTTCTTTTGCAAAACAAAATATGATATTTATTTCAAAATTAATTTTTACAAATAAAAAATATGAACAAAGAACAAAAATCATTTCACGGATCAAGAAGAAAAGAGTTCTCACGGCTTATTGGCAGGGATTCTATTGCATTAATTTTCGGAAGCACTCACAGGAATAAATCCTATGACGGTGACTATAAATTCAAGCAGTACAAAAACTTCTATTATCTGACGGGTTTTGAAGAAGCAAATTCAGCATTGATGCTTGCTCCGGGAGGCATTAAGCTTAAGTCTGAAAAGAATGATATAACTGCAAACGAAATTTTGTTCGTTCAGAAAAAAGATCAGATGATGGAAACCTGGAATGGTAAGAGAGTCGGTTACCAAAACGTGAAGAACGAACTCGGGATAGAAAATGCCCGTGAAAACAAAGATCTGAGTTTCTATTTAAATTCAAAATTTCTTTCCCGTTTCAGAAAATTATATGTTAATCTCGGTGAGATGCTGAAACTATCCGGTGACATGGAAACTATCATCACTCCGTTTCTGAATATGCTGAACATAACAGCGCCGCATGTGGAAATAATAGATGCTTCATATCTTCTCGGAACTATGAGATTCGTCAAGACTCCTTTTGAAATAAAAAAAATCAAAAATGCAGCGGATGTGTCCACAAGCGCATATTATGAAACACTGAATAGCATATACCCGGGAATGAATGAATTTAATGTGCAGTCTGTTTTGGAATTCTACTACAGATTTCACGGCGGTGATGACATTGCTTATCATCCGATCGTAGCAGCAGGTGAAAATGCCTGCATCCTGCATTATCAAAATAATGATCAGCATCTTGAAAACGGAGATCTTCTGCTTATAGATTCTGCATCGGAATACAATTATTATTGTTCGGATATCACACGCACATTTCCGGTTAACGGTAAATTTACAGATGAGCAAAAGTTGATTTATGAAATCGTGCTTAAAGCAAACAAAGAATGTATAAAGAAAATCAGACCGGGAGTGAAGTTTTCATATATCAATCAGCTGAGTGAGAAAGTTCTTGCCGACGGATTATTTGATGCAGGTATTTTAAAAGACAAAAAAAATATTAAAAAATATTCACTGCACGGTGTCGGACATCATATAGGTCTTGATACTCATGACGCAGTACCTTCCGCAAAAACAGGAGTTTCTGACTTTGACACTTTAAAGGAAGGCAATGTGATTACCATCGAACCGGGTTTATATTTTACAAAAAATATGAAAGAAATTCCATTAAAGCTGAGAGGAACTGGAGTAAGGATTGAAGATGATATTCTTGTAACAAGAAACGGATGTCTGAACCTGACTGAGGACATGATAAAGGAAGTAACGGAAATTGAGGACGCTATGAAAGAAAATGATTCTGATCTGTAGAAGTTAAATTTCATTTTTCCTGAAACTTCATTCATTTTAATTAAAAAATATTTCAAGATTTGAATATGTAATTTACAATCAAATGTAAATTACATATTTTAGTTTCCCAAAAAAATTACAGATGTCAATAGACCTGAGCTTATTAAATGACGAACAGAGAAAAGCGGTAGAAGAGATTGAAGGACCTAGCATGATCATTGCAGGCGCAGGCAGCGGTAAAACCCGCGTACTGACTTACAAAATAGCATATCTTGTTGATTCCGGAATAAGTCCTTTTGAAATACTTTCCCTTACATTCACCAATAAGGCGGCAAAGGAAATGAAAGAAAGAATTTCAAAACTTATAGAGCGTGATTTTGAAAGAATATGGATGGGAACATTCCATTCGATATTTGCGAGATTGCTCCGGATAGAATCCGAATATATCGGCTTTACGAGAAATTTTACTATTTACGACAGCGATGATTCAGTCAGTCTCATCAGACAGCTAATGACTCAGAATAATATTCCGACAGATAATCCGACTCCTAAAGCCATTCACAGCAGCATCAGTAAATTAAAAAACAAACTTATTTTTCCTCAGGAATTCGCATCCATTTCCAAGACTCCTTTTGATAAAAAAGTTGAGATCATATATGAAGAATATCAGAAAGCGCTTTTAAAAAACAATTCAATGGATTTCGATGATCTGCTTATCAAGCCAATTGAGTTGTTTAAAAGGAATCCTCAGATACTTGAAAAATATCAGGAAAGATTTAAATTCATTCTTGTAGATGAATATCAGGATACAAACAAAGCGCAATACATAATTGTAAAAATGCTTGCCGGTAAATACGGTAACATCTCAATCGTCGGAGACGACGCACAGTCTATTTATAAATGGCGCGGCGCTGAGATACAGAACATTTTCGATTTTCAGGACGACTTTAAAGAATGTAAAATTTTCAAACTCGAGCAGAATTACCGTTCAACCCGCAAAATTCTTTTCCTTGCAGATCATGTCATTAAAAAAAACAAGAAGCAGCTTGAAAAAAATCTCTGGACGGATAATGATGAAGGCGAACATATTCATCTGATCGAGAATCTTACTGACAGGGATGAAGCGCACAGAATATGCAGATATATTTATGACGAGATGCAGAAGAAAAAACTTAACTTCAAGGATTTTGTAATTCTGTACAGAACGAATGCACAGTCAAGAATTCTCGAAGACGCTCTGAGGCAGAATAATATTGCTTATCTCATAATAGGAGGAATAAGATTTTATCAGAGAAAAGAGATTAAGGATATTCTCTCTCACTTAAAAATTATTATTAATCCTCAGGATAATGAAGCTCTGCTTCGTGTAATCAATCTGAAACCCGGAATCGGAAAGACTTCAATTGATAAAATTACTTCAATAGCCGAGAGTGAAAATTTACAGATCTTTGAAACGCTGAAGCTGATTAACCAGCGTAAAGAGTTCAGCGCAAAGGCGAAAAATATTCTGACGGAAATTTTAAATTACATTTATAAATACCAGTATCTCAAAGACGAGATGTCTTTATCCGAACTTGCGCGCGGAGTCCTTGATGAAATGGGAATTCTGAAAGCTCTCAGACTTGAAAACACAGTCGAATCGGAAGAAAGAATAAACAACATACAGGAATTTCTCTCTGCCATTGCGGAATTTTCGGATAATGCAGATGAACCGACTTTAGAATCTTTCCTTCAGCAGGTCTCGCTTGTTGCGGATATTGATGATCTGGATAATCAGAAGAATGCGGTAACGCTTATGACGATTCATTCCGCAAAAGGTCTTGAATTTCCGGTCGTGTTTATTACCGGACTGGAAGAAGGATTATTTCCGGTAAGCAGCTCGACTATGTATGAAGACGAACTCGAAGAAGAAAGAAGGCTTTTTTATGTTGCGGTTACAAGAGCTCAAACCAAGCTTTATATTTCTTACGCAAATCAGAGATATAAATTCGGTTTGCAGTCATATCAGCTTAAGTCCAGATTTCTGAAAGAGATACCGGAAGAAATTATCAAAGAGCATTTTATTTATGAGGGAATAAAACAGTTCAGCAGCAGGAAGCCAAAGCAGGAAAAGAGTTCTAATTCCGGAAATTCCATCAGGTATGAATACTATTCAAATCATAAGGCGAAGAATCATTCAACGGAAACTGACGATCCTTCGACAGATAAATTCCCTGATATACAGAAAGGTGTTTCGGTAGTTCATAATACTTTTGGCACCGGGACTGTGCTCTCGATTACAGGAAAAGGACTTGATAAGAAAGCTGAAATTTATTTTGAAGACATTGGTCTTAAGAAAATAATTTTAAAGTATGCAAAGATGACGATAAAGGATTTATAGTTTTTTAATATTTTCAAAAGATAAAATTTAATTTAAATGAAATACTGGCTTTTAAAAACCGAGCCCTCGGTTTACAGTTTTGATGATCTTCTGAAAGACAAGAAAACCGTTTGGGACGGTGTCGCTAATAATGCAGCTTTGATCTGCATCAGAAACGCCCGCAAAGGCGATCTGGCAATAATTTATCATACAGGCGATGAAAGACAGATGACCGGTATTGGTGAAATTATTTCCGAACCTTATCCGGATCCTAAAGAAGATAATCCTAAGCTTGTTGTTTTTGACATTAAGCCGTTGAAAAGATTAAAGACTCCTGTAACATTGTCGCAGATAAAAGCCGATAAGAAATATAAAGACTTCGCGCTTGTTAAAGAAGCGAGAAAATCTGTTCTTGAAGTGCCTGAAGAATACTGGAATGAGTTTATGAAACTGAGCGGAACAGTTTAAGAAATTCTGTTAAATGTTTAGAGTGATTTTTCTGAGTGCTTGAAAAAGCATATGTTTTTATATTTAAAAAACAAAGCTTTCTCCCGGGCGTTCCAACCCGGAGTTTACAAAAAGTTTAGCTCTGAACAATCCACTTTGATGATTAAAAACTTATCTGATTGCAATAATTGCGTTGAATGAGTTCCTTCCATTGTGTAAATTGCATTCAATAATTAGAGAGTTGTCCGAGTGGTTGAAGGAGCACGCCTGGAAAGTGTGTAAACGTCTAAAGCGCTACGAGGGTTCGAATCCCTCACTCTCTGCTGATTAAGTTTTATTTTTCTTCTCAAAAAATTCTTACCGGTTTCAGATATCAAATTTAAGTTTAAGATAAAAATTCCTTCCCGGCTCTGTCGTAACATTTCCCCGGACTGTTGACAGAAAGTTTCTGTAATCTTTGTTAAAAATATTTTCTGCTCCGGCGAAGACAGTTAATCTTAAATTCCCGCTTTTATTCAGAATGAAAGGCACAGAGTATAATCCGGCATTAAGTATAGCGTAACCGGCAGTTGTAATTTCCCCGGAAGCGGTATTATTCTGCGACTCGCTTACAACTGAATTAACATCTGCATTTAAATATTTTAGTAACGAGAGCTTCAGCCCAAGACTTCCGTTCAAAGGAGAAATCTGAGGAAGATTAACATTGTTTTTCGTATCCTCGCCTCTTACATAAGACAAATTTCCGTAAGCAACAAAACTTTTATAAAAATTATACATGAAGCTCAGATCATATCCGTAGAGTCTCGCTTCTCCTATATTGGTTTTTACAAGAGCTGATCTTCCTTCATAAGTTCCGGAAACTTCAGCGACAAGATCGCTAAAAGAATTATAAAATACATTTCCTGAAAATGAAAACTCAGGATACCATAATCTTATTCCTGCATCAAAAAACAATCCCTTTTCCGGCGAGAGATCAGGATTTCCTATCCTGAGTAAACTTCCCAGATCTATATACTGATACCGCTCTTCAAGTGAAGGCGATCTGAATGACCTTGAAGCATTAAGAGTAAAATCAATTTCTTTTCTAAATGAATAAATGAGTCCAAGATTAGCGCTCCATGAAATATCATTTTCATTTCCGGCATTCCAGATTATTCTCTGACCTGCAGGTGAATAATTTATGATGCCGTTTATAATCTCATAGTACGGCTGCACAGTGACCGTATTCGAAACATCAATCCTGTCAGCTCTCGCTCCGATTGTTAAGCGGATTTTATTTTTAAAAAATTTATTTTCATTCTGCGCATAAACTCCTGTGCTTCTGTAACTCGCATCTGGCAGGGGCTTCTCTCCTATGGTTTTATAAACAGTGCTGATCACAACTGTTCCCGTTGAATCAAATGTTTCCGTCTTAAGATCTCTCTCCCTGTTGCTGACAAGATTTCTCTGCCATGCATCTATTCCTGAAATAAATATGTTATTCTTTCCGAATGAAAAGTCTGATTGAATCTGAACTCCTGTCGTATAATGCTTTCCTTCCGGATTTATTTTCAACACTGAAATTCTCTGCTTTGGCTGACCATTGCCTGCCGGTTTTATCTGAACAGTATAAGGAATGTTTTCCACATCTCTGAAAATATACTGATAAAAATATTTTCCGGAGATTTGTTTAAAAACATCTGACAGATTATTAATTGAATATTTTGCAGAGATCATATTTCTTTTTTCAGTTGGATAAGATACAAGCGCATTATCCGGAAAGAGAGGATAGCCGCCGGGAATTCCTACTTCTGTCGCATTATAATTCTGATACGACAGATTTATTTCGTGTTTTTTAAATGGTTTATATCCTAAACTTGCGGAAATATTATTATCTTTAAAACTGCTGTTTAAGAGTTCTCCTGCCGGAGTGTTAATGTCAGAAGCTTTTCTTAAACTGCCGGTTAATTTTGCAAACCATTTTTGAGATCCGGCATTTACTGACAGCCAGATATTCCCGTTATTGTTTACAGAATTATATCCGCTAATAAATGAACTGTTAAGAAAATTTTTCCCGCTGTAATTTCCTCCTTTAGTAAAAATATTAATTACTCCGCCTATAGCGCCTGTACCGAATAATGAAGAAACTCCTCCTTTGATCACTTCAATCCTGTCAATATCAGAAACTTCAACCATCGAAAGCCGCGCCGATAAGTCGTTTGCTGTTTCAACTCTGTTACCGTCTATCAGCATCACGATTGAAGATTTACTCAATCCCCTTATGCTGATATCTGTTGACCATATCCCGTCTCTTGTCAGTGATATTCCGGGTCTGTTATTTAACGCCTCTGAAATATTATTGACAGGTCTTCTTAATATTTCATCTGACGAAATCACTTCCATCGGCAAAGCTACTTCTTTCAGTATTGTTTCATATCTAACGCTTGTAACTTTTATTTCACCTGTAGTAATTTCCGATGGAATCAATTTAACAGTTAATACTTTGTTCTGATCCTGAGCAATTATTAATTTTAAAATTTCGGATTTGTATCCTGTCATACTGATATTTATTTCATATCTGCCTGATGCGATACTTTCAATTTTAAAGAATCCTTTATCATCTGTCGTAATATTTTTGTATTCATCGCCGATGCTTATCAGCGCTCCTTCTACAGGCATTTCCGAATTGTAATCAATAACTTTTCCTGAGACTGACTGCGAATAAACTTTCATATTAGCGAAGCTTAAAACTAATAAGATTATTGAGACCATATTTATATTCATGACATAGCAAATAATTTATATTTAACAAACAAAATTAGTCTGACAGAAAAACAGATACAATTTACAAATAACGGACTTTAAGATTTGCATTATATGACTTTTTAAAAATAATCATTAATCATATTTTTACAAATGACAGTTCAGGAAATTTCAAATAAAAACAGATCGAGATTACTGGTCAGTTTATGTCTGATACATTTTCTGCTTGGACTTGATATAAACATAGTCAGCGTATCATGTCCTTCAATCTCATCCTATTTCAGTATAAACGCCGGCATTGTTACAAGAGTAATCTGGATATATTTCCTTGTACTGACAGGTCTGATGCTGATTTTCGGCAGGATCGGAGATATAAAAGGATTCAGAAAAATTTATACTGCAGGAATAATAGTGTTTATTTCCGGATCAGCTTTAGCTTCAATACCGTTAAGTTTTAATTTCCTGATATTCTCAAGAGTAATTCAGGCAGTAGGCGCAGCGGTTCTTTTTTCACTTACTCCGGCTGTCATAGCACTTTACTTTCCTGAAAAATCACGGGGAAAGATCTTCGGACTCAATTATTCATTCACTGCTTTAGGCGGTATAATCGGAAGAGCTGCCAGCGGTTTTATCATTTCGGAATACGGATGGAATTCCATTTTTTATCTGAATATTCCGACCGGTTTGATTTCATTATATCTTATCTATAAATTTCTTCCGGATAATTTAATCTCTGACATAAAGAACAGATTTGATGTACTCAGCGGTGTTCTTGTATCTTCCGGATTATTCCTTCTGATGCTATTCCTGAACACGGGTAATCAGTGGGGGTGGACTTCATCGCCGGTGATTTTCTCAATTGTGCTATCAGTTTTATTTTTATCCTTATTTATTTTAAGGCAGATCAGATCAGACTCTCCGGTCTTAGATTTGAAAATATTTAAAAATAAGAATATCTCATATTCCGTCGGAGCATTTGTTTTTATTTACATTATTACAAACGGCATGATATACATAGTACCGTTTTATCTTCAGTGGATCAAATTAATTTCAATTAAGGAAACAGGATTGCTCATGGCAATTCCTTCCGTGATGCAGGTAATTTTCGGATTTCTTTCCGGTAAATTTTCCGATGAAAACAGTATAAAAAAAATCTGTTCGGCGGGAATAATTTTTATAATGGTATCTCTTATCTTTCATATATTTCTTTCTGCTTCAAGTCCGGTTTATTTTATAATTTTTACTCTTGCTTTTTACGGAGCGTCTGTCGGATTTTTCATTCCTGCAAATACAAACAATATAATGTCCGGCGCACCTTCTCAAAGCAGAGGAAGTGTTTCAGGATTTATGACCACTTCAATAAGACTCGGCTCATCATTCGGAGCGCTGCTGTTCAGTTCAGTGTTTGTTTTCTTCGTACCGGTCG
Source organism: Ignavibacteria bacterium (assembly GCA_016709315.1). Taxonomy (GTDB): domain Bacteria; phylum Bacteroidota; class Ignavibacteria; order Tepidaquicellales; family Tepidaquicellaceae; genus JAEUSI01. Next base: position 1,204,668 of record JADJMZ010000001.1, on the reverse strand, counting down.
CCGATCCTGTAAAGTCCGGTGTATCATCTGATCTGATGCTTGAAGGATTCAGATGGGTCTTTATAACAGGAATTATATCAGCTATCGTTGCTTTGATCTTAATATTAAATACAGTTTCAAAAAAAACTGAAAGTCAGATTTAATTTTCACGAATGATATGGTTGATTGAAGTTATGCAAAAGACTATTATTTCCCGATTTTAAATTTTAAAATCAAAAACCTCCCCCTGCCCCCTCCTTGGCAAGGAGGGGGTTGGGGGGTGGTCTTGAATTGAAAAACTAACAACTGCGTAACTTCAGTTATTCATTATTATAATTTTTAATATGTTAATTCAGTATCTGCAATTTTTCCTTTGAGAAATTATAGTCTAAGTATAATTTTAATTTACTGATACAGATACATTAAAAAGAAACTAATAATTGGATTTTTTATAACTTATATTTAGTTGAAAATTTCACATGAGATCACTCTTATCCTTAATTCCTTACTTTAAAAAATACAAAAAAAAGCTACTGCTTGGATTTGTCTTTATACTTTTCTCGATCGGAGCCAACAGTTTGTATCCTCTTGTCATCGGCGCTGCAATTGATGATCTGACTACCGGCTCACACAGATACAGTCTGATTACTTATGCTTTGACAGGAATCGGTCTGATAATTTTCAGCGGGACTTTTCTTTTTCTTATCCGGCAAAATATTATTGTCGTATCAAGGGAAATTGAAAACGATCTGAGACACGATTTTTTTTCACATCTTCAGTATTTATCAAGATCATTTTACAATACCCGCTCTACAGGAGATATTATGGCGCATGCCACTAATGATATCAGCAATGTACGGAATTTTGTAGGTCCGGGAATTATGTATTCCTTTCAGACTTTCACCAGAACAGTTATGACATTGTTTATTTTGTTTTCATTAAGTCCTTCTGTTACATTGCTCGCTCTGGTTCCGTTACCGTTTATGAGTTACATCGTCTATAAGGTAGGCAAGCTTACTTTCAGCAGATCTAGAAAGGTTTATGAAATTTTTTCAGACATGACTTCAAAATCACAGGAAATATTTTCCGGAATCAGAGTGGTTAAATCTTATGTCCGGGAAGATCACGAGACAAATATGTTTGACAAAATTTCTTTTGATTATCAGAAAAAAAATCTGAATCTTGCGAAAGTACAGTCCTTCTCTTTTCCAATGATGTTCCTGCTGACAAGTCTTTCGATAATCATTGTCATTTATTACGGAGGCAATAAAGTTATGGAAGGAAGTTTAACGATTGGTAATGTTTCTTCTTTCGTAATTTATCTCGGCCAGCTAACATGGCCTATGATTGCATTCGGATGGATAATCAATCTTGTTCAGAGGGCTGCGCCGTCAATGCAGAGACTGCTGAACATTACAAATATTAAGTCTGACATTGCAGATAATGAGTTTACAGATTCAGGCATTAAGGAAATTGATATTAAAGGAGACATAGAATTCAGAAATGTTTCATTCAAATATCCAATGTCAAATAATTTTGTTCTGAAAAACATTAATCTTAAAATAAGGAAAGGAACAACTCTCGGCATAATCGGGCAGACAGGTTCAGGCAAAAGCACGCTCATAAATCTTATTCCGAGAATTTGGGATGCAACGGAAGGAAGTATTTTCATTGACGGATATGATATCAAAAAAATTCCTCTTAATGTCTTAAGAAATTCAGTAGGAATTGTTCCGCAGGAATCATTCTTATTTTCCGATACAATTGAAAGGAATATTTCATACTCAGCGGGAACTTCTTCCGAAATTAACAGAGATGAAGTAATTGCAAATTCAAAGATCGCCGGACTTTATAAAGATGTAAATAACTTTCCGGATAAATTCGATACTGTTCTCGGCGAACGGGGCATTACGCTGTCAGGCGGACAGAAACAAAGGACTTCAATAGCAAGAGCAATTTATAAAAAACCTGAAATACTGATACTTGATGATTCGCTCTCTGCCGTTGATACAAACACTGAGGAAGAGATTCTGCAGGAATTAAAAAAAATCATGAACAACAGAACAAGCATAATTATAGCTCACAGGATTTCAACGATCAAGAATGCAAATAATATTATTGTCCTGAGCAATTCAGTGATCAAAGAGGAAGGTACGCATAATGAACTGGTTTCTCTTGGAGGGATTTACTGCGATATTTATAAGAAGCAGCTGCTTGAAGAAGAGATAAAGGATTTTTGAAAAAAATAGAATTTAAGATAGAATAGAATTGTCAGATCAAAAAATAAATAAGTCTGAAGACGAGGTTCTTGGCAAAGCCATTGATTCACAGATAATGAAACGGCTGCTGTCTTACTTCAAACCTTATTACAAACATATTATCATTGCAACGATTCTGACAATTACTATTTCTGCTCTTGCAGCAATCCGACCGAGACTTACGGCAGTAGCAATAGATGATAAGATAATGAACAAAGATTTCCCAGGACTTCAAACCATCGTGCTGATAATGCTCGGTACGCTTATACTTCAGGGAATTATACAATACGGGATGACCTATCTGACAAGCTGGATCGGACAAAAGATAATTTATGATCTCAGGAAAAAAATATTTGATCATATTCTGAAATTGGATCTGAAATTCTTTGACAGGAATCCGATTGGCAGAGTTGTTACCAGAGTCACAGGGGATGTTGAAGTTCTGTTTGAAGTTTTTTCATCGGGTCTTGTGACGGCATTCGGAGATATTTTTCTCATACTGTGGGTGCTTTACTTCATGTTCACTCTTGATTACAAACTTGCTCTTGTGACTCTATCGGTATTGCCGGTATTAATCTATGCGACCTCCGTATTCAGGAAAAGAGTCCGTGATTCTTACAGAAGAATAAGAATTCTCGTAGCGAAGCTGAATGCATACATACAGGAACATGTAACAGGTATTCTTATTGTTCAGTATTTCGGAAAAGAGAAAAGAACTATTGCAGAGTTTGAAACTATCAACAGGGATCATACGGATCAAAACAATAAAAGCGTTTTTTATTATGCAGTATTCTTCCCTATTGTTGAGCTTATCGGAGCTGTATCAGCCGGGCTTATAATCTGGTACGGAGGCGGTCAGGTGGTGCAGGGAGCAGTTTCGATAGGTGTTATAATTTCTTTCATTCAGTTCACTGAAATGTTTTTTCGTCCTATCAGGGACCTTTCTGAAAAGTATAATATACTTCAGACTGCTATGGCTTCGAGCGAAAGAATTTTCTCACTGCTTGATGAAAAGCCCGAAATTAAGGATTCTGATGTTAATGAAAAAGCAGTTATAAAAAACGGATCTATAGAATTTAAAAATGTTTTCTTTGCATATAATAATGATGACTTTGTACTGAAGAATGTTTCTTTCAAAATTAATGACGGAGAAAAAGTTGCCTTTGTCGGAGCAACAGGAGCAGGCAAGTCCACAATTATTAATCTGCTTTCCAGATTTTATGAGATAAACAGCGGTATGATATCTATTGACGGAACAGATATAAAAAAAATAAAGCAGAAAGAATTAAGAAAATACATCGCAATAGTTTTACAGGATGTATTCCTGTTTTCCGGAAGTATAAGATCCAATATTACACTCGGCAATAAGGACATCAGCGAGCAGTCGGTCTTAACAGCTATTGATAATGTGGGATTAAGCAGGTTTATAAATTCGCTTCCTGATAAACTTGATCATCCTGTTAACGAAAGAGGTTCTACATTATCAGTCGGACAAAAACAGCTCATTTCATTTGCGAGAGCGCTTGTTATTGATCCGAAAATACTTATACTTGACGAGGCAACATCAAGTGTTGACACAAATACTGAAATGCTTATTCAGGATGCCATAAGAAAACTAATTGAGGGAAGGACTTCAATTATTATAGCTCACAGACTTTCCACAATTCAGAAATGCGATAAAATAATCGTAATGCATAAAGGTGAAATAAAAGAAATGGGTACTCATCAGGAATTGCTTGAAAATAACGGTCTGTATTATAAACTCTATCAGCTTCAGTATAAAGAAGAAAACATCACATAAATTAATAAAACTGTAACAATATTAATTAATCTCTTTAATAAGAATTTTTAAAACCTTCCTCATTCCCAAGCCCCAGCTTGGGAATGTCAAGTTTTGGCTTGCTAAGCTGGGGCTTAGAAAGCAGGAAAAAGGAATTTGAGACACTCTCTGAAAGGGGTGGGTGTGGGAGGGGTTTTGTAGAAAATCAGTATGTTTTCAATGAAAATTAACTATATTAAATAATTATATAACCATATTTTAAAACGTTTTGGACGGATGTGTAATAAAACTATAACAATATTAATTAATCTCTTTAATAAGAATTTTAACTTCAGTATTTTTTCCGATTAAAAAAATAAAAATTAATGAAAAAAATAAAAATATTTCTAACTGTCATACTTATTATAAGTTCAAATTTTGTTTTTGCTCAGAATAAAAAAATAGCTTACTCTTCTAATCAGGGCTCCTCCGGATTTTTACAGATCTTTATGATGAATGAAGACGGTTCTGGTAAGACACAATTAACAGATCTGCAGGAAAACTGTTATAAACCTAAATTTTCACCGGATGGAAAACAAATCGTATTTTATTCCGACCGCGGAATGGTTTATCTCATCAGAGACATTTATATTACAAATAAATCTTCGGTTCCGTTTTATGTATGGAACGGATATTACCCTTCCTTTTTACCGGATGGCGATCAGATAATGTTTAACTTTGAGCAGGACAATGTTTTATCCATTCTTACAATAGACACCGCTTCTTTCGGCGCAGAGCCGCAGATAATGTCGGACGGATCATATTCCAATATGCAGGTACTTTCAGGAGATGGTAACAAGCTTGTCTTCTCAGCTTTCAGCGGAGAATCGAAATCAATTATGATGGCAGATCTGAACGATACTACAGAAAATTATATTTCCCAAATCAGTTTGAATAAAGATGCTAACCTTGAACCTGATATTTCTTCAGACGGAACAAAAATTGTGTACGCAAGTTTTGACAACAATCTGAAAGGTTCTATAAGGATTTTTGAAAACGGACAGGAAACAATACTAACCAAAGGCATGGAAAGCTCCAATGTTCCCAGACTTTCTCCTGACGGTAAAAAGATTGCTTTTGCTGTTATTGGAAGTAACGATGTTTCTCTTTTTGTAATGGATTCTGACGGCAGTAACAAAAAAGAAGTCAAAGTTTCAGGGAACATAGGAACATATCAGTGGATAGATAACAATAAAATAATATTTGACTCAGGATCTGATACACAGTCCGGAATTGGAATTGCCGATATAAAATCAGGTGATATAAATATTATCGCAACCGGAGGATTTAATCTTCACCCCTGTATTCAGAATTAAATTTAATTAAATATTCAAATTTAACTGAAAACATAATTTTTCTCAGATAAAAAGAATAACACATAATGAAAGTTACAGAACATTTAAATAATGCAAAAGATCCGTTAATAAGTTTTGAAATTATTCCCCTGCAAAGAGGAGGTGACATAAACCTGCTGTTTAACATAGTGGATGTGCTTATGAAGTTTAATCCGCCTTTTATAGATGTAACTTCACACTCTTCGGAGGTTCATTTTGAAGAAACACCTAACGGAATCAGAAAAAAAGTAAAAAGAAAAAGACCCGGAACGATTGGCATAAGCGTTGCCATAAAAAATAAGTACAATGTTGATACAGTACCGCACATTTTGTGCAACGGATTTACTCGTGAGGAAACGGAAGATGCTCTTATAGAGCTGAATTATCTCGGCATAGAAAACGTACTTGCCGTAAGAGGCGATGATATTGGTTACAAAAAACCTGTGCCCGAAGGAAGGACTTCGAATATTTATGCTCTCGATCTTGTAAAACAGGTTGTTGATATGAATAAAGGAAAATATCTTGAAGAGGATTTGCTGGATGCAGCGCCGACAAATTTCTGCATTGGAGTCGGAGGATATCCTGAAAAACATTTTGAATCGCCGAATCTCAAAAGCGATATAAAACTCGCAAAAGAAAAAGTAAATGCAGGCGCGGATTACATCGTAACTCAGATGTTTTATGACAACCGGTATTATTTTGAATTTTTAAAAAAATGCAGGGAAGACGGAATAACAGTGCCAATTATACCCGGTCTGAAGATTTTAACAGGTAAGAAACAATTGAATTCAATTCCTAAAACATTTTATGTGGAAATTCCTGAAGGACTTTCTTCTGAAATCTCCGAAGCTAAGCCGGAACATGTAGTGGATATAGGTGTAGAATGGACTGCAAAGCAATGCGAGGAATTGCTGAACGAAGGAATTCCGTCATTGCATTTTTATATTATGCAGAATGCAAAACCAATTCAAAAACTATTCGAAAGATTGAAAATGTAAGTTTAATATCTTGATTTTACTGCATATCGTTTATATTTTATACAAATGATTTTATTTAGCAATTTTATTTTTTACCAGTATTTAAAAAGATTAAGTTCGACCAGACATAGCAGATTTTCTGCAGATATTAAAAGTGTATAAAGAGATTTCATCCGTTGAAAATTTTTATTCGTTCCTTGATAAGAAAAAATTAATAGTATTTGTTCCGGATAATTTTACTGAAAAGCTCACGAAGGCGTTAAGCAAAGCCGGAGCAGGATCAATAGGCAATTACAGCATGTGCTCTTTCCGGACAAATGGTGTGGGTACATTTTTGCCGGGAAAAAAAGCCGATCCGTTTTCAGGCATTAAGAACAAACTGTCATTTGAAAATGAAGTAAAGCTGGAAATGGAATGCGATGATTACGATCTTAACCATATTTTGAATTCTTTACTGAAGAACCATCCTTATGAAGAAGTTGTGTATGAAATCTATTCATTTACAAAAAGAGCTGAAGAACCTTCCGGGTTCTGCATCAATTTGAATAAGAGATTAAGTTACAATGAATTGATTAAAAGATTGAACAGAAAAATAGATTGCGATAACGTTACAGGCAAAGATTATTTTAAGAAAATTGTAATTACTGAAACTGAAGTTACGGAAAATATTATTAACTCAGCAAAACTTACAGGCAGCGATTGTTTGCTGTTATTTTCTAAAAAGATTAATAAACTCTTTAAATTATAAGCATGAATGAAAATACAATAAATGAAAATCCGGATTTAAGAAATGAAGAGATTAAATCCGATATCACTGAAGATCCGGTTACTGCTGAGGTAAATCCGGATGACGATTTACCGGGTGACCGCTTTCAGGTTTATTTTTCTGAAGCAGTAGAATCCGAAGGTCCGAAATTAACAGACATTCTTAATACATTTCTCGAACTGAAAAACATTGACAGCGAACTTGCCGAAATAGATGAAGAGAAAGGTGATCTTCCTGAAGACATTGATATTATAAAATCAAAGTCGGAAGCGATTGATTCGAAACTGAACTCGAGGAAAGCCGATTTATTATCTCTGGAAAAGGAAAAATCCGAACTTCTGGAGACAGATAAGTCTTATGAAGAAAGGATAAATAAATACGATGAACAGAAGTATGATGTAAGAAGCAATAAGGAATATGATGAGATTGTAAAAACAATAGAATCCCTTTTCGAAGAAGTTCAGAAAAACGAAAGCAGAATTGTCGTCATCAGCGCGGAGACTGAAAAAATATCCGCAGAAGTATCAGAACTTGAAAGCAAGTATAACGAACTTCAATCCGAACTGAAAGAGAAACAGGCGTTACTTGATGAGCTGAATGAAGAGTATAAGCAGGAAGAGATAGTCCTTACAGGCAAAAGAAATGAGCTGAGCAATAAGCTTGATGAAGAAAGCAAGTCATTGTATGAAAGAATCAACAAGATGCATAAAGGCGAAGCAACTGCAATTGTAAGGAAAGGAAATTGCTCGGGCTGTTATAATTCTATTCCGCCCCAGAGAGTCATAGAAATAAAATCAGCGGAAAAAATTTATACCTGTCAGTCATGCGGAAGAATTCTTATTTCAGAAGAATTTACAGCTTCTTAATTTCAAATAATTGTCTGACATAATAAGAGTTTATACTGACGGCGCTTCAAGAGGAAATCCGGGACTGGCAGGAATTGGTATCGTCTTCTGTGATGATGGAAATGAAATATTGGAAACTCACAAGAAGTTTCTGGGGAAGTTTACAAATAATTCAGCTGAATATTTAGCATTGATTGAAAGTGTAAAGATTTTAAGAAACTCAGAATTAAATTACACCCATGTAAATTTTTATCTTGACAGTGAGCTTGTGGTTAAGCAGATCAGGGGAGAATATAAAATTAAACATGCAGATCTTATTAAGCTTTCACTTGAATTCTGGAAAGAGATAAAATTGCTTAATAAAAATTTTTCCATTTATCATATTCCGCGTGAAAAAAACAAAACCGCCGATAAACTCGCAAATGAAGCAATTGATGAAAAAAATTCTTAACGAATTTCAGTTTTAAATTCATACTATATCATTATTTTATTCTGTAAAATTTCCGGCATTAAAAATTAGTATTAATATTATATCTCTATTCAATTTCAGACAATCGCGCTGCTCTTTTCCGCTTGCGGAAAAGAATGTGAGGAAAGTCCGGACTCCGAATCGGGCAGGGATGCCGGGAGAAATTCCCGGATTTTTTAAACGCAAGTTTAAAGAATAGAAAGTGTCACAGAAAAGCAAACCGCCTCGCTTAATGCGCAGGTAAGGGTGAAAAGGCAGGGTAAGAGCCTACCATTCAGAAAGTGATTTCTGAGATTGACAAACCTCTTCCGGAGCAAGACCATGTACAGGGAATTTAAGTTCTGCCCGCTTGTAACATTCCCGGGGTAGGTCGCAAAAAGCCAGTCAGCAATGACATGCTAAGATAAATGATTGTCGTCTTTTCGCTTTGCGGAAAGAAACAGAATCCGGCTTACAGAATTGAATAGAGATTTTATTTGCTCATATCAAGCATCCTCTGAAGGGGTTTCAGTGCTTTCTTCATGATTTCATTGTCCATCGTAATTTCAGGTTTCCTGTCGCGCATACAAAGATATAATTTCTCAAGGGTGTTTAATTTCATGTAGGGACATTCATTGCAGTTACAGTTTGATTCCGGAGGAGCCGGAATAAATATTTTTCCTTTGCTTTTAAGAAGCATCTGATGGATGATGCCGGGTTCGGTCGCAACTATAAATTTATTCTTCTCCGACTCTGTAACAAACTTTAGAAGACCGCTTGTAGAACCTATATAATCAGCTTTACTTAATACCGATTCCTCGCATTCAGGATGAGCGATCAGTAACGCATCCGGATGTTCAAATTTTAATTTTGTAATTTTTTTATCGCTGAATGTTTCGTGAACGATACATGATCCCTGCCAAAGTACCATGTCTCTTCCGGATTTTTTCATTACATACTTTCCGAGATTTTTATCCGGAGCGAATATGATTTTTTGTTCCGGCGGAAGCTGATTGACAATTTTTACTGCATTTGAAGATGTACATATTATGTCTGACAACGCTTTAACTTCAGCCGAACAGTTTATATAACTTATAAGCAAATGATCCGGATACCGCTCCATGAATTTTTTCAGCAATGGTGCGGGACATCCTTCTGCCAGCGAACAGCCGGCATTGAGATCCGGAAGGAGTACAAGTTTATCAGGATTCAGTATTTTGGCGGTCTCAGCCATAAAATGAACTCCTGCAAACACTATTACATCGGCGTCTGTTTTTGCCGCTTCCTGAGAAAGCTGCAGACTGTCTCCTATAAAATCAGCTAGGTCCTGAATCTCAGACTCCTGATAATAATGAGCAAGGATCACTGCATTCATTTCCTTCTTAAGCTTTTTTATTTCGGATTCGAGATCAAGAGTGTAGTCTATTGATCCCGGATTAAAAGGATTTGATATCCGCGACTCTTTTATTTCTGTAATGTTATTCATGCTGTAAAATAATAATATTAATTTTTATTTGATAAACTATTTTATTTCTTGTTACACGACAAAAATATTTTCTCGCAGATATTCGCAGAAAAAATTTCGCAGATTTACGCAAACAAAATATTTAACAATCTTGCTTCTGCGTAATTCTGCGTGAAAATTCTGCGGTCATCTGCGAGAAAATCACTTCAGAAAATTTTGTCGGGTACAGAGTATCTGAATGTAATTTGCAATGTTAAAATAGTAATTTGTACTTTCAATGAACTTGTTTTAAAATATGAACCGGAAAATATTTACAAGAGCTGTCTGGATAGTTTCTATCGTAAGTCTTCTGACGGATATTTCAAGTGAGATGCTTTATCCCGTAATGCCTGTGTATCTGAAAAGCATAGGATTTTCAGTATTGCTGATCGGCTTGCTGGAAGGATTAGCTGAAGCTATTGCAGGATTAAGTAAAGGTTATTTCGGTAAACTGTCGGATGTGACGGGTAAAAGAGTTCCTTTTGTCCGGCTCGGATATCTTATGAGTTCTGTTTCAAAACCTATGCTGGCAATGTTCGTTTATCCTCTGTGGATATTTTTTGCAAGAACCATTGACAGATTCGGGAAAGGACTCAGAACTTCCGCCAGAGACGCTATTCTTTCTGAAGAGTCCACTCCTGAGAACAAAGGAAAAATTTTCGGCTTTCACAGAGGAATGGATACTCTTGGAGCAGTTTTAGGACCGGTCGCTGCTCTGATCTATCTGGATTTCTATCCGGAAAATTACAGGACTTTGTTCTTATTTGCATTTATTCCTGCAATTGCTGCAGTTTCATTCACATTTCTTTTAAAGGATAAAAAAACTGATACGTTACCTGTAAAAGAAAAAGTTAAGTTTTTTTCTTTTACAGGACACTGGAAAGAATCAAATCCGGAGTATAAAAAGTTAGTTACAGGATTATTTATCTTTACGCTTTTAAACAGTTCGGATATTTTTTTACTGCTTATGGTAAAGAATCTCGGATTCAGTGATCAGAAAGTTATAATGGTTTATATTTTTTATAATCTTGTTTATGCGCTTGCTTCGTTACCTGTTGGAATTCTTGCTGACAAAATTGGTTTGAAAAATAACTATATTGCCGGTCTGATTATTTTTGCAATTGTTTACGGAGGCATGGCTTTAAATCCGGGGATCGAAACTGTCTTCTTTCTTTTTTTCTGTTATGGAATTTACGCCGCATCAACGGAAGGGATTTCAAAAGCTTGGATTACAAACATTTCGGAGAAGAGTAAAACAGCAACTGCCCTTGGGTTTTATAACGGTTTCAACAGTATCTTTTCTCTGATCGCCAGTGTACTTGCAGGATTTCTGTGGTATAGTTTCGGTCCTGAGATAATGTTTGCATTCTCATCAGCAGGAACTATAGCAACGGTAATTTATTTTTTAGTTTCTTTCAGGAAGTTAAAAGCTTAATCCATGTAACTGTATTTCACTGCATGCATTCTGAGACTTTCATCAGTTGCAAACTTATAGTCAGCTTTAATTTTGTTGAAAAAATAATACGAATATACCCTGTCAAGTCTCCACATATCTTTATTCGTCATTTTCTTATAAACCGAATTTGTCAGATATTTAAAGAAATTAGGTATGTGGGAAAACAGAATAAGCTTCAGAAGAACTTTTTTAGAGTTCTCATTGCGTCTGAAAGTAGTAAAGCTGTCAGAGTTCGCCTGATTTCCAAACCTGTGATTAAGATACTTCTGTGTCATCCTTGTCTTTGGTATTACGTGATGTGATACCGCTTCATCTGTATATGCAAAATTATATCCCGCATCCAGTATCTTAATGTTTAATCCGGTCTCCCCGTTTCCTATCAGCTTGTCTTTTTCTATATCCGGATTAAATCCTCCGCATTCGATCAGAACACTTCTCAGCATTGCCTGATGACAACTGTATATTCCAATATCATAAGACGCAATGATCAGCTTCTCTGATTTTTCTATTAAACTCAGAGCTCCGTTTTTAAAATATTTCTCAAGCCATTCAGGCGGATCAAATTCCCATTTCGGCAAAACTTTTCCTCCCACGACAGCTATGTTATAATCAAGATCAAATATCTTTACTATATTCTTAAGAAGATTTTTGTCAGCTATCATATCATCGTCCGTGAAATAAAGTATTTCGCTTTGTGAAAGTTTCGCAGATGTATTCCGTGCATAATGAGCCCCCTGCCTCGTCTCTAATACATACTTGATTGGTACCCCGGATTTTGCTTTCCATTCTTCCACCACTGCTTTTGTATTATCAGTCGAATTGTTATCCGCCACTATTATTTCGTAGTGATCCTTTGAATATGTCTGATTGATGCAACTCTCAAGCGTAAAGCTTAAAAAGTCCGATCTGTTGTAAGTAGGTATTATTATTGAAACAGTCCTATGGGCTTGACTCATCGTTATTTAAATTTGTTGCAAACATAACAAAAATAAATGAAGTTTAAATGCTACTATTTTTGGTATGATAAAAAAACTTGGTACACGACAAAAATATATTCTCGCAGATATTCGCAGACAAAATTCGCAGATTTACGCATATAATTTATTTAATAATCTTGTTTCTGTGAAATTCTGTGTGAAAATTCTGCGGTCATCTGCGAGAAATACTCTCCAGAAAATTTTGTCGTTTACAGAGATAAAAAAATTATTATAAGACCTGACTGTTTATTTAAATCTGAAAGTCAATTTACAGCGGAAGAAATCTGTGCTCTGCTTCCGATTCGACTTTCATTATCATTTCTTCATTAAGTATTACATCTTTACCCTGAATAATGCTTTCACAGATTGCATCAATGATGATATCATTTCCGGGCAGAAGATCATCAGTTTTATTCAGATCAAGATTGCCAAAATGTCCCTCTGATTTTTTTGTGACATTTATAGGTATCTGCCTTTGTATGAAATATGAAAATGCATACTTGCGCGCAGTCTCTATCTGAGTTTTCGTCAATGGCTTGACCGAATTGATATTCCTTAATAGTTTTTCATACTCGTCTTTTGATGAAGTATCCAGCGAAAATCCTTTGTTAGAAAAATACGCCTCTCCTCCTGATATTACATTCTTTCCGAATAAAGGCAGCTCTGCTCCAGTGGTCCCGAATAATGTTATTCCCGCATCTATAAGCTGATACATTCCGAATGAATTAATACCTGAATCCGACCAGAGTATCTTTACATGATCCGGAATATTTTTGAAATTCTCTTTTATATAATCATCTAATGTATATAAACTTCCCGAACCTTTTTCTCCGGGATGAACCCTGATGATCCAGTTAACATCCTTTACTTCGCACATAATTCTGAATGTCTCATTGAACCAGTCATTAGCGCTGTCAAAAATCATCTCCGAAAGATCAAATGAAAGATCCCATGCAACATGACAAAACATACATACGGTTTTGTTATCATTATCAATTCCGATCTTTCTTTTTAATTCTTCTTTTGTTTCCGGAAGGGATATATTAAGAAAATCAAATTTATTTCCCCTGTTATATCTGTCATAAATATATCTGTCCAGAATTTTATTTTCATCTTCTGTTAATGGTTTATCAAGACGCTTATTCCATTCGGCTTCTGTTATTCCGCGGAATTCAAGTTTGTTTGCTTTTTTGGGAATTGTGAAATAATGCAGAAAATCCTTGTAACCGCTTGACCAGCATACTGCGCTTATCTTTCTTAAATACGCCAGCAATACAACAGGAGAATAGTCTACATAAACTCCATGAGAACTGAATATGCTGACCGGAAGGAATTTGTCTAAAACTTTCTCCGATATATAAATATTTACAAGACCTGCGTAAAAATATTTTCTGTAAATTATCTCATCTTCTTTCTTCAGATCTTTTCTCTCTATTACAAATCCTTTCATATATCTTACAAGTGAACTCCAGGCAAGCATACCTGCATCTATCTGCTTATATTTATAATCATATATTTCATCAATATTTATTGATTCGGAAATTTCTCTGAATTCGTTTTTCTTCTCTGCGCTTATGTAATCTCCTGCAAGGGAATATTCGGCATTGTATTGATTCGCTGTGAACTTCATTCTGTGGAGACATTTTGCGCATACATTTTTCCAGTCCTCAATACGCTCATTCTTTTCCACCCCTCTCTGAATGCAAGCCTCAGGAGTTCCGTCGCAAACTAAAAAATGAGTCCTGTAACCTCTTACATTCAATGCTGCCGAAATGATTGCATTCTTCTTTAGAATATCTCCGTATCCTCCGAAATCCCAGATTATCACCACCGGAGATTCCGGCGTTACTTTTGAATTCTTCCGGAGAAATTTATAGAGTCTGTATTTTAAAGTGTTACGGCGCTCTTTGTAATCTCTTAATCTCTTTATTATTGCCATTTAAAAATTTGTACGATATAATTTTTTATTAAAACTCAGTGCTATGGTTTTCTGTAAATCAGGTATGTGCTTTTTCCGTAATTGTGCCTGCTTATGTATTCAAATCCGGCATCTCTGAATACTTTATCAACCGCTTCAAATGTATAATAAGCATAGTAATTCAGTCCCTCTTTTGTTTTCTGTTTCAGAAAACTCCATCCGCCTTCAGTGTTAAGATCAATGTAATCAAAGATACAGTAACCTCCGCTTTTGAGAACTCTGAAGAAATCATGAGAGTAAGTATAGTAAAAATAAATTCCGAGTGCTACAAATGTATTGGAAGCAAAGATAAGATCAGCGGATAAGTTTTTTGTATTTTCGGGAAGTTTGAAACCGTCACATTTAAAAAAAGTTAAGCTCACTTTATCATCAGAAGCATTCCTGAAATAATCTCTTAGAAAATCCACGATCCATTCCGAATGATCAACAAGTATGATCCCGCCACCGCCGTTATCCTTAACTCTATTAATTATATGTCTTGACCACCTGCCTGACCCCGGACCAAGCTCAATTATCAACGGCTCTTTTAATTTGTCAATTACAGGAAACACTATCTCATTAAGAAGAGGAAGTGACTCCACAAATCCAAGTCTGATCTCCTGATAATCATTGATGTCCAATCCGGCGTCAGCTGCATCTTTCATATAAGCAGGATGAGCTTCGGCTTTAAAATCAATCTTTTTTTTATTCTGAATTTTTACGATTTCGTATCCGTATTTCTTTGCAAAATTCCGCGATAAACTTATTATACTTTTCTTTATGCTCAAATAATTCTGTTAATTTTCTTTCAAATAAAATTATAATATAGCATAAAGACAAGTTATAAAGCTGTTTCAGTATTAATTACTCTTCTGACAGAATATTTTCACTGCATGACTACTTTTGAATTAATTATCTGAGATATAATCAATATTTTGCATCATGAAAGCTATGATACTCTCAGCCGGTTTCGGAACAAGACTGAAGCCGCTTACAAATGACACTCCGAAAGCTCTGATAAAATACAAAGGTTCGCCGATGATAGATCAACAGATCGAAAGACTGAAGAACGCAAACATAACTGAGATCACTGTCAATGCCCATCACCTTCATGAGAAGATCTCTGATTATTTTTTCAAAAACGATTTTGGCGTAAAGATAAATGTGATTATTGAAAAAGATATTCTCGGAACAGGAGGAGGGATTCTGAATGCTGAAAAATATTTTTACAATGAAGATTCTTTTCTTGTAATAAATGCTGATATTGATACTGATATAAATTTAACAGATCTGATAAAACATCACTCTTTGACAGACTCATTTGCTACACTCGCTGTGCAGAAAAGAAAATCCAAAAAATATCTTGAGTTTGATAAAGGTATGCTGCTCAAAGGAAGAGAAAATAATTCATCTTCTCCGGATGATCTTTATGCATTCAACGGTATTCATGTTATCTCAAAAAGAATTTTCTTAAAAAGGTATGAAGTAAAGTTTAGTAATATACTTGATCTTTATTTTGATGCAATCAGTTCAGGCGGAAGAGAATTTGTGACTGGTTATGATTCCGGCACCAGCGTTTTTAAGGACCTTGGAAAGAAAGAAAATCTTCAGTAAAGGTCCGGTAAATTTAATTTACCGCTTCAATTCTTTTAACTGAAGGAATTTCCTGCATGAGCGCGCGCTCAATCCCCGCTCTCAGAGTCATCATGCTTAAAGGACAGCCCTTGCAGTTTCCGAGAAGTCTGACCTCCACTTTTCCGCCTTCGAGTATGCTTATCACTTCCACATCCCCGCCGTCAAGCTGTAAATAAGGTCTTACTTTTTTAAGGACTTCCTCTACGTTTTCTATAGTCAGTTCTGACATTGCGTTTATATTCCCGATAGTTTAATAATTTTATTCAACCTTTTTCATACTTTCTTCTATAGATCTCGCATAGTCAAGTTTCCATACTCCGTCTTCTTTTATAGAATATAACTCTGATGTGCTCTGATCCTTTGACCTGATTTCAATGGTCGCCTTATCGCCTTCTTTAATTTCATTTATAACTTCAAAATCCATTCCCATAAGTCCGAGAGAACTCACATTCGAAACGCTTTTTTCAAAATATTCCTTTCCGCTCTGATTCCTGTTTTTTGCCAGATCATCATACATTTTCTGTGAACCCTTTGACAAATAATTCCATGCCTTTCCCGGATTTTGTTCCTTTAATGCTGCTACAAAGTCCTTAATTGAATTTGCCGGTGAATCCGAACCGCCTGTGGGTCCGCATCCTGAATTTATTATCAGAAAAAAAACTGATGCTAATATTAAGTTTTTCATATTGAATGATCTTTAATGAAAAAATACGTGAGTTTATATTTCTATGACAAGTCCGGGATCTGCTGAACTCTTTATGTTCATAAGATTTATTTCCCTTATTGTATCCTTTGCCATTTTTCTGAAAATCTCCGTAAGCTCTGTATCCTGTCCGCCGTCAGCAACAGGCGATCCGCTGTCTCCGCCTTCTCTGATTTTCATATTCAGCGGAATTTCGCCGAGTAGTTTCACATTAAACTCTTCACTCATCTTTTTCCCTCCGCCTTTGCCAAAAATATATTCCCGGCTTCCGTCAGGATTCTTATAATAACTCATGTTCTCTATTATTCCCATCGTCGGCACATTTACCCTTTCAAACATTACATATCCCTTCCTTGCATCTGCAAGAGAAATATCCTGTGGTGTAGTTACAATTATTGCACAGGTAAGCGGTATTGTCTGACTTAATGTAAGCTGTATGTCACCTGTTCCCGGAGGCATGTCAAAAAGCAAATAATCGAGATCATCCCAGACAACATCGCCTATAAACTGTTTCAAAGCGCTAGATGCCATCGGACCTCTCCATACTACCGCAGATTTTTCTTCAATCAGAAAACCAATTGACATAACTTTTACGCCGTATCTCTCGAGCGGAACAAGCATGCTCTTCTCACCAACTTTCGTTACTCCCGGCTTTTTATTTATCCCGAACATCAGAGGAATTGACGGTCCGTAAATATCAGCATCAATAAGTCCTACCTTAGCACCTTCCTTTGCAAGAGCTACTGCAAGATTTACAGCTATTGTTGATTTCCCTACTCCGCCTTTTCCGGAAGCTACTGCTATAGTATTCTTTATACCCGGCATCACTGAATTTTTCTTTTCATCTTTGTGTTCGGTTACGCCAATGACAAATTTTAATTCTTTAATATTAAGATCCGGCATCAATTTACTGAATTCTTTTTTAATCTCATCAGATGCCTGACTGATGATCTCATCGTTAATTTCAGATATTCCGAGCGTAAGCGTCAGATTTTTCCCGTTCAGCGAAATACCCTTTACAAAATCCAGAGTGACATAATCCGTATTCAGAACCGGTTCATTAATATTTGAAAGTATTTCTATTATTTTTTCCTGAGACATAATTTTAATTTAGTTCAAATTACTAAATATAAAAGTATGGGTAAATGAAATTAATTTTAACTTTAATATTGTAAAGTTAAAAATTTGATTAAAACAAAATGTTTTCTGAATGAATGCGATCGTTACATCCCGTTTTCTGTGGAAAAATTTTCCATTAATAAGAAATTTAATTTTGATTAAATTAATCCCTCATTTTAAATTAAATACAAATTTGTACTTAAACAAAAAAGCCAGGATATCTTTGTTTATTCTGATAGTCGGAGCGATTTTCTGGCTGGGCGCTATCAACGTCAGATTTTTTATAGGAAATCAGCTTTTGAATTATGACGAATTTAATTTCAGAACAAGCATTCCTCCCGATGAGGAAAATCAGATATTCAAAATGGTAGCTGACGCTTCATTAATGATTATGGTGATCTATCCGTTTGTACTGATTTCTGCGATTGTATTTATTAAGAGTTGTAAAATAAATCTGAGAGAGAATCCCTGGCTTCTTATGTCTGCATTATTGTTTTTTGCATTTGTCCCGGTCGAACTTTATACTTCCTATATAGATCTGAAATTCATAACTCTGTTTGCTCAGAGACCTGCAAATCATGACAGACTTCTTGAACTTTTCGGCGAACGTATCGGATTTCTCAGAGGCGTTCCATGGATCGCTGTAATGAGTTATTATACTATTGTATGGCTTGCTGTTTTCAGACCTTTGAAAAAATCAATTGCCGAGATTGAAGAAGATGAGAAAAGGATTGATGAAGTTCATGGCTACAAATATATTTTTCACGAAGAAGACGATCTTATTTTAGAAAAACAGGATTAATATAGTACCGCTTTAATATTTTATAATTTATACGCTTCTTGGCAAAGTTAATCAAAAAATCTTCGAAACCGGTTTACGATGATAAAAAGGAACTTCTTATTCAGGACCTGATAGAAGTTCTTGAAAAGCTTGACTTCACTGTCAGAGTTGAAAAAGGAATTTTCAAAGGAGGATTCTGTCTGCTGCGCGAACAGAAGGTCTTTTTGCTTAATAAAAATCTGGAACAGGAAAAGAAAATAAGTATTCTCGTAAAAAATATTGCCGAATCCGATTCGGATAATATTTTTTTAAAACCGAATATACGTGAACTTGTTGACAGGGAAAAAGGAAATGAAAAGTTACTGTAATTTTTTAATAATAAATTTTAAATGAAAGTTATCATTCTCGGTTCAGGCACTTCCCAGGGCGTTCCTGTCATCGGCTGCAAATGTGAAACTTGCTCATCTTCAAACCCAAAAGATAAAAGATTAAGAACTTCAGCTTACATTGAGACAAATGAAGGTGTAAAACTATTAATAGATACTTCCATTGATTTCAGACAGCAGATGCTTAAAAATAAAATAGATAATCTTGACGCCGTGCTTTATACTCATCATCATGTGGATCACATTAACGGCATGGATGATCTGAGGCAGATTACGCAGAGGTATGATAAGTTTATTGACCTGTATGCAAATGAAACAACTGTTGAAGAAATGAAGATATCCTTCCGGTATGTTTTTAATGAAGAACTTATAAAGTATAAATCCGTTCCGCTTGTGAACTTTCATGTAATTAAAAATGAAATGCTGAGAATTAAGAATGTTGATATAATTCCTGTTGAATGCATGCACGGTAATTTAAAGATCTTCGGTTACAGGATAAATAATTTCGCTTACATCACAGACTGCAGCGCTATTTCGGATAATGAACTGAAAAAACTCGAAGGGCTGAAAGTCCTTGTCATTAATGCTTTGCGCATAAGACCGCATCCGACTCATTTCAATCTGCAGGAGGCGATTGAGATTTCCAAAAGAGTCAAACCAAAAAGAACTTTTTTTACGCATTTAACGCATGACATTCTGCACGATAAAATTAATTCCACTCTTCCGAAAAGGATCGAACTGGCTTACGATGGTCTGGAGTTTAACATTTAAATGAAAAATACACTTATAAAAGCTTCTCTCGAAGCAGGAAAGATTCTCAAGGAAAACTTTGAAGGGAATTTTAAAATCTCAAGCAAAGATGTTGTATCCAATCTTGTAACTGAAATTGACAAAAAGTCCGAAGACAAAATTATTGAAGTAATTAAATCATCATTTCCCGGTCATGACATTGTTTCGGAAGAAGCCGGCGCTTTGTACCAGGAATCAGAATACAAATGGATTATAGACCCGATAGACGGAACTGTCAATTACGCTCACTCCATTCCTCTCACCTGTGTTTCGATTGCTCTGGAAAAGAACAGTGAAATAATTATGGGAGTTGTTTTCAATCCGATATCGGGAGAGTTTTTCTTTTCCGAAAAAGGCAAAGGATCGTTTCTCAATGATGTAAATATTTCTGTTTCAAAAGCTGATGATCTCAGAAAGTCTCTGGTAGTTACAGGTTTTCCTTACGACTCAAGCAGTTTTAAGCCCGATCCATTTATTATTTTTAAAAAATTCCTTATGCTTGACGTTCCGATAAGAAGACTTGGCTCGGCTGCGCTTGATCTTTGCTGGACTGCTTGCGGAAGATTCGAGGGATTCTGGGAATACAATTTGAATGCATGGGATGTAGCTGCGGGATATCTGATACTTACTGAAGCTGGTGGAAAGGTTACAGATTTCCAAGGAAGTAAATATTCCGTTTACGGAAAACAGATTCTTGCTACGAACGGTCTGATACATGATCAGATGCTTGAAGTAATTTCTGAAAAATAAAAAAGAAAAAATTTTTTTTTCAGTATCATACGTTCAACAAAATTAAATTCCCCCGAAAGTCCCGGCCGCAATTCTTGTTCCAGATGAGTCTCCCGCAAGAACATATTTAAATTTTGATAAAATTAAATGCGGGGACTCAACGGGCGGTCTAGTAATTTCACTTCATAAAATCCACTACTGCTTTTTCGCTGAGTCCCCGCACTAATTACAGAACAGCTTCAAGTTTCGTTTAAACGGGAGACTCAGCGAAGACTAGAACAAAATCAATTTCCCCCGAAAGTCCCGGCCGCAATTGAAAGAATAAGTCAAACAAAAAAAGGCAGCCATTTCTGACCGCCTCTAAATTGATAAAAATTATTTTTTGTTTATTTACTTTACCATCAGCATTTTTCTTGTCTCGGAATAATCTCCCGCCTGCATTCTGTAATAATAAATTCCGCTCGGATAACCTGTACCGTTAAATGTTACTTCATATTTTCCCGGCTGGAGTTTTTCGTTTACAAGACTTTCTGTTTTTCTGCCAAGCATATCATAAATTTCAATGCTTACATTTTGCTGCTTTGACACATCGAATTTAATTACTGTTGAAGGATTGAATGGATTTGGATAGTTGTAATAAAGACCGGGATTTTCCGGAACTTCGGTTGATATAACGTTTATTCCTACATTTGTCCTTACAAGAGTAACTAAAAATGTATTAGACGACGATGCTGAATCGTAACCGTTGTATGACCAGGATTTCCATGTACAGCGCAGGGAATCGCCGGTAGTGCCTATAAGCAGAGCCAGCGAATCAAGAAAACTTTTTCTGATACTTATTACCGTATCAGTCCCGCCGTTATTGCTGCTGTATGAATAATCAACCGCTCCGCCGCCAACCTTTCTGATTTTGAATTTGTATCTTAATGATGGCTGACTTCCCGCGCTGCTCCAGCTGAACTGCTGCAAAGAAGTATTGTTTGCTGAAGTTTCTATTCTTGTAGTGCTCGGCGGTGAAAGCACATTGAACGGATTATATGTAAGAAGTACTCTGAAGGAAGCGTCGCTTGTATCTCCCTCTGAAGAATTGGAAGAATTGAGAATTCTTACCTTTGCCTGATTTGTATAAGCTATGTAAGGAACCGTCCACTGAAACTCTCGTTGTTGCGCAGGAACATTGTTCTGAATTGCAATCCACGAAGTTCCGTTATTGGTTGTGTAATCTAGATTTACATTTCCCGTAAGAGATGTTCCCCAGTAAACGACTGCGGAAGAAAGAGTTCTGAATGTCTCTCCGCCGTTTGGATATGCTACCAGTACAGGTCTTGCAACAATGGTTAAACATGAAACGCTTTCCGCCCTGTTCCTGATAAGAGCTCCGGGCTGAGGTCCGAAATTCATAACGACCGTTCCGCCTTCAGTATCGCAGTAACTCATTATCGTTCCGACAGCAGGATGTGAAGGACCTGAATAACATCCTCCTTCAATTGTGTAACAGGTATCTATCGGACCTCCGACCCATGAACAGTTATGTGTATGAGGCGAACCGAAGTTGTGTCCTATTTCGTGCGTAACCACCACTACATCATAAGAATACAAAGGCAGCTGATTTATTGTACCAGTAAGTACGCTTAATCCGTATCCGTATGTCATATTGCAAAGCGCATCAAGATATGCAATGCCTCCGACATTGATACTGCTTCTTCTGGTCAGAAGATGTGCGATCACCCTTTCGACTCCACCCTGATTTATGCTCCAGTCGGATCTGAACTGATTAAGAAGCGTTGAACCGTCAGTTGAAGTATAAGGATCCTGAACTGTCCAGACTCTCAGATATCCCACAGTTAATTTAATATTCATATCTTTCATATAGACAGCGGATGAGGCGGACATCAGAGCAAGAGCGTAAGCAGTTGCATTTGGGACTGAACTTCCGTAAGTATTATATGTAAAGAAATCAACATCAATTGCAACCTTCGCTTCGAGGAGATTTGTACTCATATTATCTGAATTTTTACCGTAAGTATCTCTCATTGATTTCAGCACTTCTGCAGGGACATCAAACACATCCGAGCCGCATTCAAATCTCTTTTGAAATTTCAGTTTGCTTTCTTTGTATAAAATATGATCACCAGTTTCATTATTGTTTTTATCTTTCAAAGCGCCGATAACATAAGTTTCATTACCTGACTTTATCAGACCTAAGACCTTACCATTGAACAGCGAAATTGAAACAAGCGAATTCCCTTCACCCTTAACTTTACCTTTGTAAGATAATACAATATTTCTAAGGTCAAGCTGCGTTTCTCCGAGTAACGCTCTTTCAGTAATTTTAGCATCGGGACTCAGAATCTCAAATCTTTCAAGCTCAATGTTCAGAAAATTATTGTTACTAACAGGAATTTTCATTTCTAAATTCTGATCACGATTATCAGTAAGTGAACTGTAAACATCTTTACTGATATTTAAAATTACTCCTTCATATACTGAATTTCTGTAATCAGCAGAAGGATCATTTGTTTTAGCAGCATTAATCTGAAACAGATCATCGCTTTTGCTTTTTGAATAAATGCCTGTACTGATAAAAAGGCAGGCAACAATTATTAATATTGATTTCATTTTTATTGTTTAAATAATGATTAAATAAAAAAACAGGAACCAAATAAATTCAGTCCCTGCTTTGATAAAATTTTAATTGCGATTTCTTATTTCATTTCCGTATCTATATCGCAGGAAAACTTAAGGTCTTTCTGAGGGAAATCAGGATCATTTGTGAATACCATTATATGTTTTTCCTGTCTTCCTTCTCTTCCCTGTGTATTGAAAGTAATTTTGATCTCTCCGCTTTCGCCTTTTGCATATTCATTCTTTCCGCCTGTTGTAGCGCCTGTGCATCCGCAGGACGGCTGAACTTTCTCAATTATCAAAGGTGATTTCCCTTTGTTTGTGAATTTGAATGAATACTCAACCTGAGGTCCCTGCGGGATCTTTCCGAAGTCGTGATATTCTTCTTCGAATACTAATTTTGCAGAGCTGATGGAAGCTGCGATTTTGGAATTGTTCATTAAAAAGAACATCACTGCTGAAATTACCAGCATTCCAAAAACAAAGAATCCTGCTTTTGCTGTTTTTGACTGGATGAATCTGTTCATTGTTGTATCTCCTGTTTGATTATTGGTTTTGATTTAATAAAAATTATGAATGTTGCCACTAGAAGGAATATGTCTTCTATTATTCTTAATAAAATATCACTTTTTTCACTTACTGTTTCAAGTGAAAAACATCCGCAGCTGATATCGAGTCCTCTTGCATATGCCTGTGTCAAAGATATTATAAAAACTATCAGCATTACAATTATCATAAATGCACTTCCTCTTTTAAATATTCCGAGTATTAAAAATACTGCTGTCACAAGTTCAAGATAAGGCATTACAATTGCAAAAATATTAATGAATACATCAGGCAGAAACTTATAATTATATATAGCTCTTGCAAACAATTCCTGATTAAGCAATTTCCCGGCGCAGGCATAAATAAAAGTGCCTCCGACGATAAGTCTTAGAATTAATAAAAAATATTTATTTGACAGAAAGTTCATGTTTTAATTTATTTTTCAGTAGGATATCCGAGTTCATTCCATTCTTTGTAACCGCCGAGATAAATTTTTAATTCATTGTAACCTGCTTTTGCCATTTCATAGGCATTGTCAATACTGATTTCACATTCTGTACCGCCGCAATAGGAGACTATCGGTTTTTCTTTGTCATAAGCTTTAAGAATCTCAAGCTTTTGCTCTACAGTTTTATCCTTAAATTCTTTATACGGAATGTTAACCGCGCCTTTAATATGACCTGTTGCAAATTCTTCCGGAGGTCTTCCGTCAATAAAGACTGCTCCTTCATCGAACATTTTCTTCACATCCTGAATTTTCACATTCACAGGTTTAACAAATCCTTCTTTAGTATATTGTCTGACAGGTTTCTGTTTATCAGATGATACACTGTCAATCTGGTGTCTGCTGCTGTAATCCTGTATAAGAGGTATTTTATTCGGACTGATAATATTCATTGTAAATCCGAGAAAGACGCTGACAGAGACAATGATTATAATTTCTTTTAAGAGACTTCTTTTCATATAAATTGATTTCTATAGTTCAAATAAGTTTTTTTCTGTCTTAATATTTTTTTTCGGAGTAAGTCCGAGATGTTTGTATGCTAAGTTTGTAGCTTCGCGTCCTTTCGGAGTGCGTTTGATAAAACCTTCTATTAAGAGAAAAGGTTCATACACATCTTCAATCGTTCCGGGGTCTTCTCCGATTGATGCTGCTATAGTAGAAAGTCCTACAGGACCGCCTCCGTATTTTGAAATAATTGTTTCAAGTATCTTCTTATCCGTTTTCTCCAGACCGTATTCATCTACCTCAAGCGATGTCAGGGCTATATCGGCAATTTCCCTGTTAATATTTCCGTCGCTTTTTACAATTGCAAAATCACGCGTTCTTCTTAATAATCTGTTAGCTATTCTCGGAGTCGCTCTGCTTCGCTTTGCAATTTCCCTTGCTCCGTCATCTGTAATTTTAATGTTCATTATTCTTGAAGATCTTTTTACAATCTCCACAAGATTATCGGTGATATAATAATCCAGACGGCAGTTGATCCCGAATCTGTCAAGCATCGGCGAAGATAAAAGTCCCTGCCTTGTAGTAGCGCCGATCAGAGTAAATCTTTCTAACTTTATAGGAATGCTTCTTGCAGCCGGTCCCTGATCTATCATTATATCAAGTTTATATTCCTCCATTGCTGAATAAAGAAACTCTTCTACTACTTTCGGAATTCTGTGTATCTCATCAATGAAAAGTATTTCGTTGTTTTTTAGTTTGGTAAGCATACCTGCAAGGTCACCGGGTTTCTCAATTATCGGTCCCGAAGTGGAAATAATATTCGTATCGAATTCATTTGCAATAATATTTGCAAGTGTTGTCTTCCCGAGACCGGGAGGACCTGTAAAAAGAACATGATCCAGAGATTCATTCAGTATCTTTGCGCTTTCAATGAATACCCGGAGATTTTCTTTGACCTTATCCTGTCCGACGAACTCGCTGAATCTTCTCGGTCTAATAAGCGAAATAAAATCTGTATCCTGAGCATCTTCCTCTGTCAATACAGCCGGATTAATCTTTTCATTACTTTTCATTGTGTAAAAATAATGTTAATTTTGAACAGTTACAATTTTATAAAATATAAATACTGATTGGAAGTCATGAGCAAAGATCCTTCAATGGTCAGACAGATAGAGTTTATAGTAGTCGTCAGAAGAATTAAGCTTCTCGGCATCGCAATAACTACCGGGATTATAGTGATATATCTTTCAGGTCTGCTGGTTGCAAATAATAATCACAGGGAAAATTTTGAGACAGTTAATCTATTCAGCCTGGTTCTGCTTCTCTTTTTTTTTATGATTGCTATTTTTCTGAGGAAACAAATGCTGCGGAAAGTTAATCTGTCAAATATCGCCGACAAATATTTTAATGCTCATGTGATTCCGTTTGCAATACTTGATCTCGGCGCGCTTTTCTGTCTTACGACGAATCTTTATGTGAACGGAAATATTACTTACGCCACTATTGGTGTTATTATTTCTGTCGCGGGAATGATAATGAATTTTCCTTCTGAAGAGTATTTTGAAAAATTAAAAAATGCTCCTGATCCTTCAGATCAAAAGGATTAAATTAATTCAAAAGATACAGCCATCTGAAAAGCAAATAAAGACTGAATCCGTCCTTAATCGTCCCGTCGCTTATCATTTGTATTATTTCTTCTCTTGAAAACCATTTAGCTTCAATGATCTCATTAGCGTCTATATCGTGAGTTATCTTTTTAACATCCGAAGCATAATAGCAGTGAAAAATCTGACTGCTGGAACCGATCGAAGGATAAAAATTTCCCAGATATCTGAGATTATCCCTTCTTACTTCGCAACCAGCTTCTTCCTTAAGTTCTTCGATTATGCAATCCGAATGATCCATATCAGGCGGAATCGTCCCCGCAGGCACTTCCCAGCTGTAATAATCATTTATGTATCTGTAATTCTTTACAAGTATGACTTTGCCTTCGCTGTTTTCGGCAACTACGCCTGTACCGTTCCTGTGAAAATTAATTGCCTCGAATTCTATCAGAGATTTGTCGGGAAGCTCAACTTTATCCAGGTCTATGTCCACCCAGTTTCCCGCAAATCCTTTCTTTGTGTCCAGCACTTTCCAGAATTTTTCTTCAGCCATAAATTTATAATATTAAAAAACAAAACCCGCTGAGTTGCGGGTCCTGTCTGTTTTTCTTAAGATTGAAATAACTTTTAAATTCAATAGAACTTAATCCAGAATTGTAATTCCTGTTGCTTCGATTATATAAGCTGTCTGCGGACCTTTTATATCCTCAGGTTTCATTGTTGGATTTTTTGATTCTTCAAGATAATGTCTTGCTTCTTCTTCTGACAACTCAGTGACTTTAAATACTCCGCTTACTACTGCTTTTTTTCCTGCAATATCTTTCGGGAGAAAGAATTCATGTTGGGTCTTTATTCTTACTGTGTTGTTACCTTCAGTCATTGTCATCCAGCAACCCATTGACTGACAGACTTCAGCTACATTTCCTTTTACCATAACAGTTTTATCATAATTAGCTGATGGTTCTTTCATAAGATCAGTAAACTCAGTTACGGTAAATGAACGGTCATAATCTTTTCCGTAAAGCATTCCGTCAGCGACTTTTACTCCAACCGGCTCATCTGACTTCATATCCATCTTACCTTCTTTGCTGTCATTCTGAGCTGTTGCGATAGTAGCTGATACAGCAAATATCATTAACATTAAATAAAATTTCTTCATTAATTTTGACATTATTTTTTCCTTTCTTTGGTTTGTAAAATTTATTTGAATATGTAAATTTAGTGATTTGAAAGTTTAAGTTAAATCTATTTAATACTGACGGATTAAATTTCTAAGTCCTGCTTCATATCCGGCAAAAAATATTTTTCATCCATCTGTATGAATCTTTTTATTCCTGAATTTTACTTCAAAAGCATCATCTTCTTTGTCTCAGTAAAATCACCGGAAATAATTTTATAATAATAAACCCCGCTCGGAAAATCCGACGCATTAAAATTGACTGAATGTCTTCCTGCATTTTGTTTTTTACTTATTAAATCAGAAATTTTATTTCCCAAAATATCATAAACAATAATAGACACGTAATTCGTAACTCGTAATTCGTAATTAATTTTAGTTGCAGGATTAAACGGATTCGGATAATTCTGAGATAATGAATATTCAAATGGAAGCTGCTGCGTTATTGTTGAAACGCCGATGGTGTTATTGCTGTATCCGGTCAGGTTAACAGTAATAAGACTGTCGTTATTGTCAATTGATATTGCGGATGTGAAAGTCTGATTGAGCTGATTTGGTCTGAACTTTACTTTCACATATCTGAACTCTCTCTGAGGCACGGCAGTAGGAAAATTTTCTATAATGAATTGCGGTGAAGATGAAGTAACGGAATTAATGTTTAGATTGCCTGTTCCGTAATTAAACAAAGACACATAATAACTTGCTGTATCATTTACTGCGAGCGTATCAAATGTAACATTAAAAGGAGAAGCGGATATCTCAGGTTTTGCAATCACGGGAATGACTGAAAAAGTGCTCTTTATTCTGTCTATAAGTTCAGGATGATCCACGAACGGACTTCTGTTATTCTGAAAGGCCTGAATCCCGTTTTCACGGATCCTTTCACGGGCATCTACTGTATCGGAAAGATTCCATGCTCTCAGAACCCTCTCCTGCTTTGCATCCATAAAGCCCCCGTAATTCTGATATCTTATGAGAAAATAAAAAAGACACCTTGCTATATTTCCCTTATGCTGATCCCTGGCTTCGAATACAATCTGATTTTCGAAATCCTGACCGAGCTTAGAGCCGGCGTTTTCCCAGGTGATATTCGAAACTACATATCCGAAATCGTAATTGTTTCTCCTGTTATTGGCTACTTCATCAGACGGATAAAGATGATGAATATCGCTTCTCATCGGTTCATCCTGATTAAAAAATCCCTGAGGGAAAGTATGCTCGGTGTTCATGCTTTGAGGGGGATTGACGCTCGGGATACCTGTGGTATAAACTTTCCTTCCGGTGTAAACGCATTCGATCGTATCATTATTATTGTAATCGTCTATCGTGGAAAACATCGCAGTGCGTGAAGTTGTATAGTTGTTGTTTGTATTCGTCGAACAGAAATTTTTCAATGCGATCTTCAAAGCTTCGTCTGTAAGTCCCTGCGTGAAACTGTACAATGCATCGGGATACTTCGCAGTTGCGATAAGATAATTTATAATTGGATAATTCAGTTCGCTGCTTTCGAATATTATAAAATCATAGTAAGTAATATTCTGATTTGTCCTGAAATAAACCCAGACAATCGCGCTGTCAGAGGGATTTACGTTAAATGAATTTACCCTTGTAAAGAACTGCGGAGTGAGCGTTCTGACAGAAGTAATATGAAGCATTTGATTTGTTGGATTCTTCACATAAAATGAAGCGCTGTCAGTCTTATTGGTCAGTGTAGTATCAAGATTAATGTAATAAGGAACATTCTGTGAAAAAGAACTGTCTGCATTTATTGCAAGACATGTAATTGCAATTATAAATATGAAAAGTTTTATCATGGAAATAATTTAAGGTTTTTTTAAACTTACATCTTGCAGACCTAATAAAAAATGAAAATTCACAATTCATTAACAAAGAATTTAAGCAGAATGATTTTTAAAAATGTATTTTACATAAATTATAAAAAATGAAAAGCAGATTAGAAGTACTGATAAACAGAAAAATATCCAGACGGAAAATGCTTAAAGATGCAGGAAAAGCTTCGGCGTTCCTTGCTGTAAGTTCAGTCCTGCCTTCGGAGTTTTTTAATATTCCATTTTTAAAAGAGAAAATAAATAATAGTTCTGATATATTTTTTAAACCTATTGTGCCGTCTGATGAAGATAAATTTATTATACCGGAAGGATTTAGTTATAATGTTATCAGAAAATGGGGTGACAGGATAAGCGCATCAGAAGACTTTGGTTACAATAACGACTATACGGCTTACCTGCCGATAGATTTTTTAGAGGGTGGAAACAATTCAGAAGACGGACTTCTTGTAGTCAATCATGAATTCCCTTCGCCATTGTTTATCAACGGATATACTGACGACGATTTCAGAAATAACAGGATAAAAACAAAGGAAGAAGTGGATGCTGAAAAAAGAAGCGTTGGGATTTCAGTTTTCAGAGTAAAGAAAGTTAATGGAGAGTGGAGGTTTGCTGAAGATGATAAATTTAACAGAAGAATTGATGCATTAACTCCTGTTAAACTTTGCGGGAAAGCAGCTGGAAGCGAAGAACTGAAGTTCTCGGAATATTCAGCAGGGACTATTGCAAACTGCAGCGGGGGAATTACACCATGGGGAACGTTGCTTAGCGGAGAAGAGAATTTTCAGGATTACTTTACTTCGGAAAATTTATGGGAATACAGATGGAATGATGCTGATAAGGATTTCATTGTGGAAAATTACGGATGGGTGGTCGAGCTTGATCCGTTTGATAAAAATTCCGAACCAAAGAAAAGAACTTCTCTTGGCAGATTCAGGCATGAAAATGTTGCTGTAAATATTTCTGCGGATAATAAAGTTGTCGCATACATGGGCGATGACAAAATAAATGAATGCGTTTATAAATTTATCTCTGAAAAGAATTATGACAAAACTAATCGTGAAAATAATTTTGACATACTCGATAAGGGCGATCTGTATGTTGCAGACTTTGAAAATAATAAATGGCAGCTGATTGATTTTGAAAAAAGAGAAGAACTTAAGAAAAATTTCAGGTCTCAGGCAGATGTGCTTATAAACTGCGACAAAGCTGCAAAGTTTGTCGGAGGAACAGAATGCAACAGACCCGAAGACATTGAAATAAATCCTGTTGATAATTCTGTCTTCATTGCATTCACAAATAATTCAAAGAAAAAAGATAATTTCGGAAGCATTGTAAGGATCATTGAACGCAATAATGATTCCGAAAGTCTTGAATTTGAATGGGAAGTTTTTGCAACCGGAGGAACCGCTTCGGGATTTTCCTGCCCTGATAATCTCACATTTGACAGTAAAGGAAACCTCTGGGTTTTATGCGACATTTCAAACTCCAAGCTTAACAAAGATATTTACAAGTCATTCAAAAATAATTCTCTTTTCATGATACCAACTTCCGGAGAGAACAAGGGAAAAGCATTTCAGTTCGCTTCAGGTCCGGCCGACTGCGAAATGTGCGGCGGGAATTTTACACCTGATGAGTCAACAATGTTTCTGGCAGTTCAGCATCCCGGCGAGAATACAGTGTCATTAGACAAACCCACAAGCCGCTGGCCGGATTACGGAAGTGATATTCCCCGCCCTGCTGTCATTGCAATAACCGGATTTAAGAAATGATTAAAAAATTTTTGATATTATATAACTGAAGTTATGTAAATGTAAGTTTTACAATTCAAGACCACCCCTAAACCCTCTCCTTGCCAAGGAGGGGGCAGGGGGAGGTCGATTACTAAGCTTGCTTTTAATTTTATTTACTACTTTTTTTTATGATAATGTTAAAGACAATGTTGTTTAAATATTTATAAAGCAGAAGCGATTACAGCAGCTCCGTATGTTCCGGCAGACTCGTTTTTAATTACATATACCGGCGCTGCTTCAGGCAGATAACTAAGTCTGCCCTTGTTCAGAAAGGCTTTCATAAATTTGCCATCCTTAAGTTTATCAATTACCTTGAATGGTATTCCTCCTCCGAGATATACACCGCCTGTAGCTTTATAATTCAGAACCATATTTCCCGCCTGCGCTCCGAGAACTGAAATAAAAATATCCATCGTCTTACCGCATATTCCGCTTCCTCCCGAAATTCCTTCCTCTGAAATGACAGCGGCAGCATCTCCTGAATTTATCTTTTGATTTAATTCAATGCTGACAGTGTATTTTTTTTCTGATTTCAGAAATTCAAAAATGTTAAGGATTCCGCTTCCGGATGCAATTCTTTCATAACTTACATGACCGAACTTTTTTCTCAGATATTTCAATAACTCATCTTCTGTTTCATCCGAAGACGCAAAATCCGCATGTCCGCCTTCGGTTGCGACAACCTTATATCCGCTGTCAGTAAAAATGAGCGCTGCCTGTCCGAGTCCCGTACCGGGAGCAAGGACAACTTTGTTTTGATTATCGCTGATTTTTGTTTTATCCGAACTGATTTTTATCAGATCTTTTTCTGAAAGAAAATTTACAGCAGTTGCAAGACATTCGAGATCGTTTGCGAGTTTAAATAAAGGTATGTTAAGCTTTTCAGAAAGTTCTTTTTCGCAAAGCTGCCAGGGAAGATTAGTTGATTTTACTTTTCCGTTTTCAACAGGACCGGGAATTCCCAGGCATGCAGAATCAATGACTTCATTTTTTCCTTTGAGAAACTCTCTTATCATTTCTTCAGGATTGCTGAATTCACTGCTTGGAAATTTTTCCGATGTTATAAGTTTTAATTCATTGTGTTTTTTTTCATACAGCGCCAGTTCAGTCTTTGTGGCACCTGCATCTCCGGATAAGATCATTTTGTATTAAATAAATTATTGTATTTCATGTTTTCTTTTGCTTCGCATATACCTGCTGACCAGAATTGCAACTACTATGGCTATATAAAACTGTCCTACGGCAGCAATGAAAACTGACAGTTTCTGATTTATAATATTCAGAGGATGTATATCGCCAATCCCAAGAGTGGTAATGCATGCAAATGTAAAATAAAACAGCTGCGATACTCTTAAATTGTAATTATAACTCAAACCGGAATATGAATCAGGAATTGAAATATCAATCAGAGCAAATAAATAAAAACTTATCATGCCTATTAAAAGATATCCGCAAAATGAGCCGATAATGACATCCCAGGTAACTTCATTAATGAAAAATATTTGCTGAAGCACATTAACAGTAATCACGAAAAAGAATATAAGCAGCAGCAAATATCGAACATAATCCAAACCTGCAATTTCGAAATTGAGACTCTGTAATAATGAAAAGCCAATATTAATAAATCCGAAAATAAACCATGAATCCCTTAAAATTTTCTTGTCTTTCGGAATGAAGTTCGCACCTGATAAAAGTAAAAGTGTTACGATAAAGATCTTGAAGATTATTATCGTAAGCGAATAATCGTTAAACTGAGGAGAAAAAAAATTAAGCACAAGTGTTATAAACAGCAGCTTGAATCTGTAAAAGTATAGTTTGTCTCTGAGTTTGTGCGGGACTATTGAATTATTCATTTTATATAAATTTTCAATTGAATTGAAAATTAATACTGATACTTAAATCATATCGTTTTATCAAACTTCATCTTATTAAACCCGCTGCATCCTGATCCAGAAACCAATTAACATCTCCGTTCTTCTGTTTAATGTTTCCAGCAGGATAAATCAGACTGTCTTCTTTTCTTTCTGAAATAATTTTTACAACATGTTCTTTGTTTTTCCCTGTAACGAGAAAATAAATTCTGTCTGAATTGTTAATTACTTTTCCTGTTAAAGTAATTCTTTTCTGATTGCTTGCAGGATGAACAGCGGTTTCACAGTATTTTTCAGATTTCAGTAGATCCATTCTGTCAGGAAATATTGAAGCGGTATGACCGTCATCACCCATTCCGAGCAGCATAAGATCGAACTTAGGCAAATCATTTTCAAACGGCAGATTTTGTTTCAGCAACGCAGAATATCTTTCAGCTTCTGCAGAAGGATCATTCTCTCCGATTATTCTGTGAAGATTTTCATAAAGATTTATTTTACTGAATAATATTCTGTCCGCTTCTCCAAAATTGCTTTCACTGCTTTCAGGCGGAACGCATCTTTCATCAGCCCAGTAAAAATTAACTTTGCTCCACAGTGTTTTATCCATGTATTCTTCAGCTAATACTGAAAATAAAAGCTTCGGCGTATTTCCGCCTGACAGCGCAATGTTTATATTTCCTTTTGAAGAAATAAATTCGTCTGTGATTTTTTTAAATTCCGCTGCAAAAGCTTTTGCAAGAATGACCGGTGTTTCAAATATATTGTATATGTCTTTATAAATTTGAGGCATTATTAAAATTCAATACATTCACATTACGAAAGTATCTGAAAACCCTTCTCTTTCCAAGCCCCGTGAATGTCTTTGTTTTGACAGCCCCATAAAGAAAAAATTTCCGTGTTATTTATTTTTAACAATTATAAAAGCATCTTTAACTTGAATGACGACATAGAAAATTTCACAGTTCGCAGTAAGTTCCGTCATCCGCAAGATTCTTACACGGATACCGCCACATAAAATCTTTCCCTGCAATAAGATCATCAGCGCATTCCGGACCCCAGGTTCCGGCAGGATAACCATAGATCTTAATATCCGGATTTTCGTTCCACTCGTCAAGTATCGGCTGAATAAATTTCCAGCAGGCCTCCACTGCATCGGCTCTGATGAATAATGTAGAATCCCCGAGCATACAGTCAAGTATAAGTTTTTCATAAGCGCTGTGAAGATTATTATTCTTAAGATCTGAGTAATGAAAATCCATATTAACATTTTGAACCTGAAATCCCCCGCCGGGAACTTTCATGCCGAATTTTATCAGTATACCTTCATCCGGCTGAATTCTTATTACAAGCATATTATAAGACTGAGCTGTATCTGTCCGTCTTTTAAACAAATGATGAGGAGTCGGTTTGAAATGAATTACGATTTCAGTAACACGGGTAGGAAGTCTTTTACCGGTTCTGATATAAAACGGTACGCCTCCCCACCTCCAATTGTCCACATAAAACTTCATCGCAACATAAGTCTCAGTTCTTGAATCTGGATTAACATCCTTTTCTTCCCTGTAACCGGCAACACTCTTTCCCCTGACATGAGATGCTGTATATTGTCCTCTTATAACGCAGTTATTTACATCCTCTTTTTTTATCTGCCGGAGAGACTGAAAAACTTTTAACGATTCGTCTCTGATAGAATTCGATTCAAACAAAGACGGCGGTTCCATTGCCACATATCCGAGAAGCTGAAGAAGATGATTCTGCACCATGTCTCTCAGCGCTCCTGAATTGTCATAATAACTTCCGCGGTTTTCAATGCCGATGCTTTCTGAAGAAGTTATTTCCACATGATCTATATAATTCCTGTTCCATAGCGGCTCGAATATTCCGTTTGCAAAACGGGTAACAAGTATATTCTGCACAGATTCCTTTCCGAGATAATGATCAATTCTGTAGATCTGTTTTTCAGAAAAATATCTGTTTACTTTTTTGTTCAGCTTTACCGCAGATTCGAGATCATGCCCGAAAGGTTTCTCGAGAATTATTCTTGTCCAGGAATCTTCAGAATTATTTTTATTCAGTCCGCTCTTACCGGTGTTTTCAATAATGCCCAGGAGAGCATCAGGCGGAACAGCCATGTATAATAATCTGTTGCCCCCGATATTCTTTTCAGCATCTATCTTATCAAGTTCTTCCTTCAGATTCCTGAACGAATTTATTTCATCATAATCCGAAATAATGTAATAAATATTTTTCTTGAACTTGTCCCATTTCTCTTCATTAAAACTTCCTTCAGTACCGAATTCTTTTATTCCCTCTTTAAGCATTTCCTGAAAAGCATCAGTATCCATTTCCTTTCTTGAAAATCCCACAACCGTAAAATTTTCAGGAAGCAGATCATCGAGGAAGAGTTCGTAAAGTGAAGGTATTAGCATACGCTTTGTCAGATCCCCGCTTGCACCGAAGATCACCATAATACAGGGTTCAGGCATCTTCTCTTCCTGCGTTCCGGATGTATATCCATTTTCTGAATTCATGTAAATGATATCTGTTTAAATTCTAAGTATGTAAATTAGTTACTTAAGTTTACCGCTTCAATATTGGAAACAAGAGATTGCCTCTAATTTCACTAATTGACACAAACAGGATGTTCTATAAAATTAATATTCATATCATAATCAAATTATCGCACTAATCTGATAGGACAAATGTCCTTATTTTAACAGTATCATCTTTCTTACCGCACTGAAATTTCCGGACTCTAATTTGTAAATGTATGTTCCGCTTGGAATTTTACTTCCGTCGAATTCATATATATAATTTCCCGGTGAAAGTTTTTCATTTACTAATACAGCAACTTCTTTTCCAAGAAGATCATATACTTTCAATGATACCAATTCCGATTCTCCCCGGAAAGAAGGTATTCCAAATTCCAAATGAGTTACAGGGTTAAACGGATTTGGATAATTCTGATGTAGTTTATATTCGGCAGGAACATTTAAATTTGTCAGCACTACGGATGTGCCTTCGTCTTTATAATTTACAACTTTGAAATTGTTAAAATAAAATCCGTCACCGGGAACTCCGTTATCGGTCACAAGATTGAATCTTATCCTGATTTTCTGACCGATGTACGAATTAAGATTTATCTGCTCATTTACCCATCGCTTTATGGAAGTATAAGAAGGAGTGCCGGAAATCAAAGTCGTATGTCTGCCAGGAAGACTTGTCCATGTGGATCCGAAATTAGTACTGACCTGAATTCTTGTGTAATCAAAGTTTGTTTCTTCAGCCCACTTTGCCGAAAATTCGATCCGGGGATTGTTTGTGTTAATCAGATTGATAGTGTCGGACAGTGTAAAAGTATTATTCGAACTGTTCTTCGAATTCCCGAATCTTGAATCAGCAAAATTCTTGCTGCCGTAAAAAGGATCAATGAATGTAGTATCCCAGAGCAAGCCGGTTCCTGCTCGAGTCCATTTTGAAATACCGTTCAATCCGTTATCAGAGAAAAGGACAATTGGTTTTCCGACATTTATCCTGATCGTATCCCGTGATGTTTCAACGCCTTCCTGTTTAACTGACACAACAAATTTCATTTCATCCATATAAGCCGCTGCAGAAGAAAGTTTGAACTTAAAAAAATTACCGGAATTATTTTTAAACTGTCTTACCTGAATACTGTCAAAATTAACAGACGAATTCAGCGGAGTTGCATTTGAATAAAGAGAAGTTACTTCAGCAGTTACATTTTTTGATGTCATAGAAAGTCCTCTGTTCTTCAATGTTAGCTGAAGATTAAGGGTATCGTTTGCATTAACAAATCCGTTACCGGTTACATTGTAATTTACATAATCCGCAAAAGCTCCTCCAACCCAGGTGAGATACTTCAACCCGTAAAGATTTTCATTTGCGACCGGAATGATCTCGGATTGAGTTGGCCAGAAATCACTTCCGCCGACTTCCGGAGTCCAGCTGTAAGTACCGATTGAATGCAGATAATCCCGTGTCGTTCCGCTTGAATAATATGAAAGCATCTCTATGACAGTACCATAATAATAATTATTACTCGCGGCAAAATCAGAAGAGAATTCAGAATAAATATCATAGTTTACGGCTGTGTCATTATAGCCGTAAGGATTCAGATATCTTCCGGCAACTGAATGCATTGAAAAAGAAATTTTCGGATGAATAGTCTGAACAAAAGTTTTTATCGCCTGAGTTTCGGGTTCGGAACCTGCTGAAAGTCCTCTGTATGTTTCCGAGCACGGATCATTGCTGGAGCCGCTGTTAACTCCCCATCCGTAATTGTAATTCCTGTTAAGATCCACACCGAAACATGTGCCATTGTTCTTTCTGTTCTTTCTCCACATGCCGCCGCCTTCTGGATTTGTAAAATTATTGTATTCGTAACCGTCAGGATTTGCAATGGGTACAAAATAAATTTGACGGTTATTAACAAGATATGTAGCTTCCGGATCTGTACCGTAATTGTCCAACAGCCAGTACATATAATACATGAGACAAGCCATTGCCTGCGGTTCACGTGCATGATGAAGCGCATCGAAATAAATAGGAGCTTCGGTCTCGGATTCGTTTATTCCCGGATTGTCAGATATTCTGACAGCCCATATCGCTCTGCCTTCATTTGAAAATCCCAGATTCTGTTTTACTGAAATCAAATTCGGATAAATTATTCTCATTGAATCAAGCTTCTCCACCATTTCATCATAAGTAAAATATCCGCCCATGCTTCCGTAAGAAAAGCCGCTGATGTTATCCTGGTTTAAAATGTTAATGCTTTTTTGTAATTCAGCCGGAGAAGATCCGCTCCTGTTCTGATAATATGAATCAAGATCTTTTATTTTTATTTCATAATTTAATCCGGTGTTTGCAAGACGGCTGATCTCTTCCTGATTAATAACCAGTTCAATTCCGGATTTTAAATTTCCTCTGTAATGCTCAACAGTAATGTCATTCATCTGAAGTTTCATTATATCTTCATTTGAATTTATACTGATTTTAACAAGACTGTATGATTCAAGAGGGTTTTTACTGAACTGAGCGTTAAGACCGCTTATTGTTAAAAATGTAATTAATAATAGTGAAAAAATTTTAATTGTTTTCATATGAACATTAATTTTAAAATTGAATTAAGGAAATCAATTAGATCAGGAATAATTAGTGTTACTTTCTTTGAATTAATGAAAATATAATCAAACTGATTTTAATTCTTAAGTTTATATCTAACGGCTGATGTCCGTTTTTTTACAATTCTGTAAATACTGTAAAAAGCAGGATCCAGATAAATAAGAAGGAAAGCCAATCTCAGATTAAAAAATGAAACGATCAGGGATACAGAAAATATAACGATCGGTACAATGGAAAAAACATAATATTTTTTCAGAATTTCAGGTTCAATTTCTTCGAATCTGATTTTTTTATTCTTTGAAATATACCATCCCTGAATTGACAGAATAACTGATATCAACAGAAGATTTATAATATATATGAGAGTAGGAAGCTGAATGTCGTTATATCTCATCACAAGCCCGACAGAAAAAGGTACGAATCCGATCAGCATTAAAAAAAATATACTGAGCACAATTATTTTTCTGTTTGCGAATTTCAGATATCTGAACTGAAGCTGATGTCTGAGCCAGAATACTGCGAGGACAAGAAAGCTTACTGCATAAGCTTCCACGTCAGGAAGTATATTCAGAAGTGTCAGAGGAAGTTCCTCATATTCAAGATTTAAGGGAATATTTTCCGGAGTCTTAAGGTCGAGAATTATCAACGTCATAGCAATTGCAAATATTCCGTCGCTAAGGGCTTCTATTCTGTTTTTCGGAAGAAGGGATTCGTCATTATAATCCGGCATGATTAGTTTTTAATTTATAAAATCCAAACTTATAAAACTATAAATTTTGGTTAATTAAAGATAGACTTATTTAGAGAAATCAAATTATAAAAGTTTTTTCATTAATGAAACTTTTAATTCAGTCTGAAACTCAATATAATTCTGTTAAAATTATCTCTGCGAACATCTGCGTGAAAAATTCTGCGAGCATCTGCGTGAAAAAATCTGTGGACATCTGCGTGAAAATATCCGCGAACATCTGCGTGAAAAAATCTGCGGACATCTGCGTGAAAATATCCGCGTACATCTGCGTGAAAAAATCTGTGGACATCTGCGTGAAAATATCCGCGAACATCTGCGTGAAAAAATCTGCGAACATCTGCGTGAAAATAAACAGCCATATGCTACTGTACCATTCTCAATCCTGACAGACTTTCTGAATACTTAGATTATATTTTTTTAAAATCAGGTTGTGTATTTTGAATGCAAATGAATA
The DNA here is from genome assembly GCA_016709315.1 of Ignavibacteria bacterium. Lineage (GTDB taxonomy): Bacteria > Bacteroidota > Ignavibacteria > Tepidaquicellales > Tepidaquicellaceae > JAEUSI01. The sequence continues at coordinate 1,165,444 of JADJMZ010000001.1, read as the reverse complement.
ATTACGATGTAACGGTTATCGGAGCAGGTATTGTAGGATTGGGAACCGCTTATAAACTTCTGGAAAAAGACTCTTCACTCAGGATTTGCATAATTGAAAAAGAAGAAAGAGTTGCAGCGCATCAGACCGGACATAATAGCGGCGTAATTCATTCAGGCATATATTACAAACCCGGAAGTCTTAAGGCGGAAAACTGTATTACCGGATACAGAATGCTTTTAGATTTTTGCGATGAAAATAATATTGCTTATGATATTTGCGGTAAAATTATTGTTGCGACAACAGAAAAGGAACTCAAACCACTTCAGACACTTTTTGAAAGAGGACAGTCTAATGGTCTTGATGGCGTAAAATACATTTCAGCAGATGAAATAAAAGAGACTGAACCTTATGCAAAAGGAATAAAAGGCATACTCGTTCCGCAGACCGGAATAGTAGACTATAAAGCGGTATCCGAAAAAATTGCCGGGATAATATCACTTAAGAGTGCTGAAATTAAATTCAATGAAGAAGTACAGTCAGTAAAGGCAAACGGAAATGAAGTTTATGTAACCACAAAAACTAACAGATACTCATCAAAGGTCGTCGTTGCATGCGCAGGACTTTATTCCGATAAGATAGCAGCGATGACAAACGATAAAATTAATTTCAGAATAATTCCTTTCAGGGGAGAGTATTACAAGCTTAATGAATCTGCAAAACATCTTGTGAAAAATCTTATTTATCCTGTTCCTGATCCGGAGTTCCCTTTTCTCGGAGTTCATTTTACAAGAAGGATAGACGGAATGATCGAAGCCGGTCCTAACGCAGTGCTTGCATTCAAAAAGGAGGGCTATGAAAAAAGCGATTTTAATACAAATGAATTCATCGAAACACTTTCATACAAAGGTTTTCATAAAGTGGCAGCCAAATTCTGGAAAACCGGGTTTTATGAATTCAGAAGATCTTTTTCAAAAAAAGAATTTGTAAAATCTCTGCAGAAACTCATACCTGATATTAAGGAAAGTGATATTTCTAAAGGAGGTTCGGGCGTGAGGGCACAGGCATGTGATGTAAACGGAAATCTTACGGATGATTTTTTATTTATTGAAAATGAAAGAGTGATAAATGTCTGCAACGCGCCTTCGCCTGCTGCAACTTCAGCTTTCTCAATAGGGAAAACAATTTCCGAAAAAGTTTTTTTAAAAATTAATTAATGAATTATTTATGCTGACAAAAGACCAAATTTCATCTGAGGTAAGAAAAGACATTGAAAATAAAAAGATTAAAATATCCGGTGAGGATTTTGACAGACCGTGGGGAGGATTTTTTAAAATTGACAACGGAAGTCTGGATGATTTTCTTTCGATTTATTTCTCCGGAGTTGAAATGCCGTTCGATGTTAAAAAGCTGAATGTAAGTCCGAAGATACTTGTCGTAGCTCCGGGTAAAAAACTATCCTGGCAGTCGCATGAAAGAAGATCGGAATTATGGAGAGTTGTTAGAGGTCCTGTCGGAATTTTTACGAGTCCGACTGATGTACAGCCGGATGAAATGGGAGTTTACTCTGACAACGACATGATAGAGATGAAACTCGGGACAAGGCACAGACTTGCCGGAATGGATGACTGGGGAATTGTCGCTGAGATATGGATACATAAGTTTCCGTATAACCCATCTGATGAAGATGATATAAGAAGAATATCGGATGATTTTGGAAGGGGTTAATTTTTATTTTTGACCTTTGAAGATTGTTACTGCCACGAATTACACAAATTCACATTTTACTAAAAATGCTTTTCAAATTTGTGTCAATTAGTGAAATTAGTGGCAAGTTCTTGTTTTCAATCTTGAAACGGTCTGCTTTGTAATTAGAGACTTCTGAAAAACTAACTCAGTTTGTTATTCCCGCATGCTACTGGGCGGAATCAACTCATTAAAGCTTAATTATAATTTAAATAATGTGTGATTGGATCCCCGCTAAAAGCATGCCTGCCTCGCGGCAAGGCAGGCGGGGATGACAGTATGGGTTTTTCAGAAGTTTCTAATTAATATATTAATTCGTAACTTTTTACTTAAAATGAAATAATTTATATTGCTTACCAAATCAATAAACTACATACAAAAATGTCAAAATTACTTAAAGAAAAACTTTCTTCTCAGATACCGGGATTAAGAGATGAAGCAAAATCAATTGTAAAAATTCACGGCAAGAAAGAGATTGACCATGTTACAATTGACCAGCTTTATGGCGGAATGAGAGGGATCAAAGGATTGATCTGCGATACATCATCGGTCGGACTCGATACGGGACTTATAATCAGGGGCATACCGATATTAGAACTTACCGAAAAACTTCCGGAGGAAGTATTTTATCTGCTCCTTACTGGCGAACTTCCTGATGAGGCAGCATTGAAAGATCTTCAGACAGATCTGCAAAACAGAGAAGAAGTTCCTTCATACGTCTGGAATGTTTTAAATGCAATGCCGGAAGATTCGCATCCGATGGTAATGTTAAGCTCTGCAATTCTAAGTATGGAAAAAGAATCAGAGTTCAGAAAACTTTACGATAAGGGAACGGGCAAAGATAAGTTATGGGAAGCAATGTATGAAGACTGTCTGAATATAATTGCCAGAGTTCCTCAGATTGCAGCATTCATTTACAGAAAGAAATTTAAAAAGGGTGATATGATCGGTCCTGACAAAAGCTCAGACTGGGCCGGAAATTTTGCAAAGATGCTGGGTCTTGAGGATAAGGACGGCACATTTGCAAAGCTGATGAGACTTTACATGGTTCTTCACATTGATCACGAAGGCGGAAATGCAAGCGCATTTGCGAACTTAGTTATCGGTTCAACTCTTTCCGACGGATATTATTCTATCAGCGGAGCATTGAACGCACTTGCCGGTCCGCTTCACGGACTTGCAAATCAGGAATGCCTGAGATTCATTGTAAATATGAGAGAGAAAATAGGACATTCTCCGACTGACGAAGAAGTAAAAGCTTATTGTCAGGATCTTCTTGACAATAACAGAGTGGTTTCAGGATACGGACATCCTGTGTTAAGAATTACTGATCCGAGATTTATTGCTTTCCTTGAATTCGGAACTAAGTACATGCCTGATGATGATATATTCAGAATTGTTAAACAGCTATTTGAAATTGTTCCTGTTCTTTTAGTTCTGCACGGCAAAGCAAAAGACCCATGGCCTAATGTGGACGCAGCTAGCGGTTCGCTGCTGTATCATCACGGTTTAGTCGAATATGAATATTATACAGTTCTGTTCGGTGTTTCAAGAGTAATGGGATATTCCGCACAGCTTATACTTGCAAGAGCAATGAACGCAGCGATTATCAGACCGAAATCAGTTACAACCGACTGGATAAAAAAGCAGACTGAAATCTGACACAATATAAAATTTAAATAAATATAAAACCTTCCGGTTATATTCACCGGAAGGTTTTTTTATTATTCAATTATTGAAATAGAATAAGTATTTTGTGATAAAATAATCAGTTGGCAAAAGCGGATAACAAATATATAATTACATACAGGAATTTTCTTGGTAAGCTTGAAAAGGAAAATATTCCAGACATCATTCTTCTGTCGCTTAAAGAAAAAATTCTTCTTGATGATATAGTAAAAGCGATCTGCGGTAAATTTATCGGAAAAGATTTTGATCCTGTCAATAATCTTATTTCTTTTAATGCTGATGATAAACAAACCGAAAACGTCCTGAATGAATGCAGCAATACCGGGCTTTTTTCGGATAAGAAGGTTGTAATCCTGAAGAATGTAAAGAAGTTTTCAAAAGACGACAAGCAATCTTATACTGATTATTTTAAAAGACCCAATCCCGATACGGTGTTCGTAATGGTTTCTGCTGCAGAAGAATTCAGTCCCGGAAAAGTATTCAGTTATGATTCAAAGCTGGAAAATGAGAACAGTGCGGAAGTAAAGAAGATCGTGGAAAGTTCCGTGAAGATATTTGAGATCGGAGGATTTACCGAAGATGAATTAATCAACTGGATTAAGGAAAAGTTCGGGGATTATAAAATCAGCAGTGATACAATAGCCGGAATGGTGCAGTATTCAAATCATTCATTTGATGAAATAATGTCCGAGATAGAAAAGCTGAAGACTTATTGCTTTCTCTCAAAGGAAGTAACAATGGAAGCAGTGAACCTTTGCAACGGAATAGCAAAGGACTTCAAGGAGACTGATTTCATCAGAGCGGTTATAGAAAGAGACAATGAAAAAGCGCTGATGATCTATGAAAAGATATCTTTAAAGAAAGATGTGGAAGTGTTTCTTGTTTTCCTTTTGAATGCGGCGTTTGTGATAATAAATAAACTGTATGATCCGGGAGTTTCAAAGTTTCAGGGATGGCAATTAAAAAGAGAGCTGAAGTTATGGCCGGATGAGCAGGAACAGCTTCTTCCTTATTACAGAAAATTCAGAAACAGTCTTGATTACGGAAAAATGAAATTTATATTCGAGAATATTTATCAGTCGGACAAACTGCTGAAATCTTCCGGCAGGGATAAAAGATCAATTATGACAAGTCTGATAAACAATATATGCGGTTCATAAAATTTTGGAACAAAAACAGAAATAAACAGTTAAAATAACGGCTTCGATGCAGGAAAAAAGTAAAACTGATTATAAACCCTTTACAGATGAGCAGCTTATACTTCAGTTTCAGAATGAAGATAAAGGAGCATACGTTGAAATTGTTATGCGATATAAAGACAGGTTAGTAAACTTTCTCTACAGATTTACAGGTAACAGAGAAACCGCCGAAGATATTTCGCAGGAAACATTTTTGAAACTTTACAAAAACAAAGATAAGTATTCAGAAATAGCAAAGTTCTCTACATGGCTTTACACAATCGCACTAAACGAAGCCAGATCAAATTTCAGAAAAGAAAAGAAACATTCTGCTGTTTCGATAAATGATTTTTATGAAGACAATCACAATGATTATCAGATCAGATCGGATGATTACAATCCTGAAGAAGATGCAAATGCAGAGACAGAATCGTTTTACATACAAAAAGCCATAAATTCTTTAAATGAAATACACAGAGAGATAATAGTATTAAGGGACATAGAGGAACTTGATTACGAAGAGATTGCAAAGACACTGGATATACCTCTTGGAACAGTAAGATCGAGGATCAACCGCGCAAGGGAATCTCTTAAAGTTTCTCTTGACAGCATTTACAGAGCGAAAAGCAAAAACAAATAATATTCAATTGAAATAATATTTTGACAGAAGACGAGAAATATACAGATATAAGTGAAAAGCTAAAGAGACTTCCAAAGTTAAAAGCTTCAGATGGATTTATGTCAAAGCTTGAAAGCAGAATTGCTGAAGCTGAATCTGAAAGAACTTATGTCACGAAAAAACATTATGAAAAAGAGAAAGAAGGTATTCTCGATAAAATTTCAATGTGGATAAAAAATCCATGGCTTGCGCCAGCTATGGGAATTCTTATCTTTGCTTTTATAGCTTTGTATGTAACGCAGTTTAACAGACACGAAACTTTCAACGAAACAAAACAGGAAAGCATTCAGCAGGATAAAAATCCGGGGATGCAAAATCCTGAAGTCAATAAAAAGCCCGAAGAAAAACCTTCTGATATCAATCCTTCCTCTATGGAAAGTAACACAGTTAAAGAAAATTCCAATTTGAGACAATATCCAAAAAAGCAGACCGGGACAGAGTTAAATCCACCATCTGCATCAGAACCTGAAACTAATAATTTTAAAAAAACAGAAATATCTACGGAAGCACCTTCTCCTGTAATTGAGGAAAAATCATCATTTATAAAAAAAGAAGATACCGGAGGAGGCGTGGATAAAGATAACCCGGTAAAAAATAAGAATGCTGATGAAGAAGTAAATTCAGGAGTTATGAAATCGAAAACAACGGTTCCTGAAACAAACAACAGATGAGCAGACCGGAAGAAGTTCGATGGATGCGCTGGAGAAATCCGATGAGCCGTTAAAAATGAACGTCAGGGAAAAGCTTAAAGTACTGAACAAGAAGAATCTTGACAGCTTAAAGAAAAAATTGACAAAAAGTAAAATAAATTTTCAAATTATAAGTATAAAAAATTTGTACAGATCAAAGATAAACATTACAATCAGAAAGACAATTCTTGATCCGCAGGGCAAGGCAGTGGAGCATTCATTAAAGTCTCACGGATTTGATTCGGTAATTGATACAAGGATCGGGAAATATATCGAACTTATGATAGACACCGGCTCAAAGGAAGAAGCGGAAAAGATTTCAATGGAGGCATGCAGGAGACTTCTTGCGAATCCTGTAATGGAAGATTTTGTAATTGAAACAGAAGAGGTGAATTAATGTCAAAAGCGAGAGCAGGCATAGTAGTGTTTCCGGGTTCCAACTGTGATCACGACGCATACAATGTTTTTAAAAATATTCTTGACACGAACACTGAATTTCTGTGGCATAAGGACGGGAGCATCGGAGACAGAAACATAATCATACTTCCCGGAGGATTTTCTTACGGAGATTATCTGCGTTGCGGAGCGATTGCAAGGCAGTCGAATCTGATGAAGGAGATTGTAAGATTTGCTGATAACGGTGGCATAGTGATCGGCATCTGCAACGGATTTCAGGTTCTTTGCGAAGCGGGATTACTGCCGGGAGTGCTGATGAGAAATGATAACTTAAAATTCATTTGCAGAACTGTTACATTGAAAGTAGAAAATAATAAAAGTATTTTTACCGGAGAATACAGGATCAAGGAAGAGATCCGGATACCTGTCGCACACGGTGAAGGAAATTATTACTGTGATGATGAAACGCTGACCGGTCTTATAGGAAACAATCAGATACTTTTTACATACACGGATAATCCTAACGGATCGCTGAACAATATTGCGGGAATTCAGAATTTAAAAAGAAATGTTCTCGGCATGATGCCGCATCCTGAAAGGGCATCTGATGAAATTCTCGGGAACACAGACGGCAGAAGATTATTTGAAAGTGTAATAGAAAGCGTTTTATAAGTTTTAATTAAAAATCCGCTGGTGCGGAAAGGAGAAAAAAATGTTTGGTTTAGGCACACCTGAAATTATACTGATAGCAATTGTAATTCTTGTACTTTTCGGAGCCAAGAAGATCCCAGATCTCATGCAGGGACTCGGCAAAGGTATTAAAGAATTCAAGAAAGCTTCTTCGGATATAGAAAAAGATCTTTCTACCACAGACGATAAAGACAAAAAAGTAAATTAAGGAATTAAAAAATACATCAGACGGCTTTTGAAAACAAAAAGCCATTTAATACATGCCACTTGTTTTACGGATTATTCCTGTAATTAAAAGATCTTCAGCAGGAACAATTCCTGAGACCAGTGGCAAATTAATTAATGAACAAAATTTATGAACAACATACCGAAAAGTTTAATAGAAATTAAATCAGCGATCGTTTCCGGAAGTCTGAGCTGCGCAAAGCTTGTGGATCAGTATCTGCAGAATATAGAAGAGCAGAAGGATCTGAATGTTTTCATAAGTCTGTTTGACAATGAAGCCCGTGAAAGAGCTTCAGAGATAGATGAAAAAATTAAGAACGGTACTGCGGGAAAGCTTGCAGGCGCGGTGATCACAGTCAAGGATGTAATTTCAGTAAAAGATAAACTTCTTACTTGCGGATCGAAAATGCTGAGTAATTTTACGACGGTTTATTCTGCAACAGTCATTAACAGACTGCTTAAAGAGGATGCCATAATCATAGGCAAGGTTAACTGTGATGAATTTGCAATGGGTTCATCAAATGAAAATTCATTTTTCGGTCCTGTAAAAAATCCAATAGATAAGACAAGAGTGCCCGGCGGATCTTCAGGAGCAAGCGCAGTATCGGTAGCTGCAAATATGTGCCTGATGTCACTCGGTTCGGAAACAGGCGGATCGATCAGACAGCCGGCTTCTTTTTGCGGAATAACAGGACTGAAAGTTACTTACGGAAGAATATCACGGTTCGGACTTGTTGCATTCGCTTCTTCATTTGATTCAATCGGGATCTTCGGAAATAATAATTCTGATATTGGATTAATGCTTGAAGTAATTGCAGGTCATGACGACAGGGACAGCACTTCATCGGAAACAGAAGTCGGGAATTATTCTGTTCAGTCACAAAATAAATTAGAAGCAGTAAAAACAACCATAGGATTTGCGAAGGAATATTTTGAAGAAGGACTTAATGAAGAAATTAAAACAGGAGTGCTGGCTAAGATCGAAGTTCTCAGAAACAAAGGATTTAAAATTAAGGAGATTTCCCTTCCTCATACAAAATACGTTATACAGACATATTACATTCTCACATCGGCTGAGGCATCGAGCAATTTGTCCAGGTTTGACGGTGTGCGTTACGGATACAGGTCTGATGAATCTGCTGTACTAGAGGATATGTATGTAAATTCAAGATCGGAAGGATTCGGAGAGGAAGTAAAGAGAAGGATAATGCTTGGAACATACGTATTGTCAGCGGGATATTACGATGCATATTACAGAAAAGCGCAAAAAGTAAGGAGACTTATTATGAATGATTTTGAAAACGCTTTTAATGAAGTTGATTTTATAATTTCACCCACAACCCCGGATACAGCTTTCCGACTTGGCGAAAAGATCGAAGATCCGCTTTCGATGTATCTGAACGATATTTATACAGCTTCAGTAAACCTTGCGGGAATACCCGCCATATCAATTCCTTCCGGCAAAGACAGAAACGGACTGCCATTCGGGATACAGGTAATGGGACGAAAGTTCGATGAAGAAGGATTGCTGAGAATATGGAATGAATTAGGATCTTGATTTATATTTAAAATTTAATTCAGCCGGGATAGTTTTGTCGATACAAAATCTTCTCAATAAATATTTCTATCCTTCCTTTCCTGCATCAGCATTTTCTGACAAGTTATCCGGACAAAATTGATTAAAGTATCGCAACGCTATTAGTAATGGATTGAAACTATATAAGAGTAGATTTATATTTATTCAAAAAAAAGTAGTAAAAACATAAATGGCAAAAGACAAAGCAATAAAAAGCAAAGCATTACAGCAGAATAATGAAGACGGTGAAAACGCAACTGAAGTAATTTACGATACGCCATCTCAGATACCTGATGCGAACAAAACAATACCTTCTTTACTTCCTGTTCTTCCTTTAAAAGATATCGTGTTGTTTCCGTATATGATTTTTCCGATTCTTGCAGGAAGAGAATCAACTATTGCCGCTATCAACAAATCTGTGGAAAAAGATAAATTCATACTTTTAGTAACACAGCTTGATGAAAAAATCGAAGAGCCGACTTTTGAAAATCTTTATAAGACCGGAACGGTTGCCAAGATACTCCAGGTGTTGAGACTTCCTAACGGACTGATAAAGGTGCTTGTAGACGGACTTGTTACAGCAAAGGTAGAAAAGTTTTATTCCGAAAAATACATAACGGCAGATATTAAAATCAGGAATGTTCCATTCAAGGAGGATACAGAACTCAAAGCTTTGATAAAACAGGCGACTAAATTATTCACTGATTATGTACAGACTAACAGGACTATTCCTCAGGAAACGCTTGTCGCTTATGAAAACATAAAAGAACCGGACAGAAAACTTTACTATATTGCTTCTACCATAAGCGCGGATGTTCACAAAAAGCAAAAGGTGCTTGAGATAACCGATCTTCACAAGCAGTATTATGAAATACTTTATATGCTGGGTTCGGAAATGGAAGTTTTAAATGTAGAAAAGGAAATTGATGCGAAGATATATCAGACTATGCAGAAGAATCAGAGGAAGTTCATTGTTCAGGAGCAGATAAGAATTCTTCAGGATGAGCTTGGGGAAGGTATGGAGTCTGATCCGGAATTAATAAAACTGAAGGATCAGATTGACAGCAGCGGAATGCCTGAGCCTGTAATGAAGAAAGCTCTTGATGAATTCGGCAAGCTTAAAAAAATGCCGTCAATGTCGCCTGACTATTCTGTAATCAGAAATTTTCTTGACTGGATGGTAAGCGTGCCCTGGAATAAAGTCACTCAGGATAATTTTAATCTTAAGCATGCTAAAAAAATACTTGATGAAGATCATTACGGACTTGATAAAGCGAAGGACAGGATACTCGAACTCATAGCAGTGCTGAAACTTCTCAGGGAAAAGAACATAAAGAAATCTCCCAAGGGGCAGATACTTTGTTTTGTGGGTCCTCCCGGAGTTGGCAAGACATCTCTCGGCAAGTCCATTGCAAGAGCGCTGAGCAGAAATTTTGTCAGGATATCTGTCGGAGGTGTAAGAGATGAAGCTGAGATTCGCGGTCACAGAAGAACGTACATCGGTTCGATGCCCGGTAAGATCATTCAGGCAATGAAAAAAGCAGGAAGCACAAATCCGGTCATACTGATAGACGAGATAGATAAAATGAGCAGCGATTTCAGGGGAGATCCGTCAAGCGCAATGCTTGAAGTTCTTGATCCTGAACAGAATGCAACTTTCAATGATCACTATCTCGATGTGGATTATGATCTATCGGGAGTTTTGTTTATTACAACTGCAAATGTTTATTACAATATTCCCCTTCCATTGCTTGACAGGATGGAGATCATAGAAATGAGCAGTTATCTTGATTTTGAAAAAGTTCAGATTGCAAAAAGACATATAATTCCAAAAGAAATTCTCGAACACGGTTTGACTACTGATATGATAAGTTTCCCGGATGAAGTATTGCTTAAAATAATCCAGGAATATACACGTGAAGCCGGAGTCAGAAGTCTTGAAAGGGAAATATCTTCCATTATCAGAAAGACAACGAGAGAGATTGTTGAGAATACAGGGAAGAAGAAAAAAGTAAACATTGTTGTCTCTGATGATTTGGTGGAGAAATTTCTGGGAGTTCAGAAATACAAACAGAAGTTAGCCGATGATAAGGATAAAAATAAAATTGGCTCGGTAGTAGGACTTGCGTGGACTTCTATGGGAGGAGACATACTGAACGTGGATGTTACGATCATGAAAGGCGCGAATAAATTCATACTCACAGGAAAGCTCGGTGACATTATGAAAGAATCTGCGCAGGCGGGATTTTCTTATATCAAATCAAATGCTGGTTTATTTAAGATCCCGGAATCATTTTTTAAAGAGAAGGAAATTCACATTCACCTGCCTGAGGGCGCGATCCCAAAGGACGGACCTTCTGCAGGAATAACAATGATAATGGCAATGCTGTCGGCAATAACAAAATGTCCTGTAAGAACTGATGTGGCAATGACAGGAGAAATTACACTCAGAGGTCATGTGCTTCCTATCGGAGGACTGAATGAAAAACTTCTCGCCGCAGTGCGCAGCGGAATTAAAACTGTACTGATACCAATGGATAATGAAAAAGATCTTGCCGAGATACAGGAGGAAATACTTGATAAGCTTACGATAGTTCCGATAGAAAAAGTTGAGGACGGAATAAAATATGTTTTTAAAGAGAAGAAAGTAGTTTTCAGGAAGTAATTATTTGCATTCAAAGATTAATTCAGCTGATCAATTAAAATAAAAAAGATTGTCAACCTACAAAGTCTCAGCCCGGAAATACAGACCGCAGAAATTCTCTGATGTATCTTCTCAGGAATTTGTGACACAGACACTTAAGAATGCCATTCTCACAAAGAAGATAGCTCATTCATATCTTTTCAGCGGTCCGCGGGGAGTGGGGAAAACCACTATCGCAAGGATCTACGCAAAAGCTCTTAATTGTCCGAATTCCAAAGACGGCGAGCCGTGTAATAACTGCGATTCATGCAGCGAGATCACGGGGGGAGTTCATCCGGATGTGTTCGAACTCGATGCTGCATCAAACCGCGGCATTGACGATGTCCGCGCAATACAGGATGCTGCAAAATTTTTCCCGATAAAAGGAAGGTTTAAGTTTTTTATAGTTGATGAAGTTCACATGCTGACCCAGCAGGCGTTCAATGCTTTGCTGAAAATATTAGAGGAACCTCCTTCTTATCTGATATTTATTCTTGCAACAACTAATCCTGAAAAGATCCCTGCAACAATTGTCAGCAGATGTCAGAGATTTCCGCTGCAGAGAATAAAGATCGCAGAAATAATAAACAGCATTAAACAGATAGCAAAAGAGGAAAAGATAAAAATTGATAATGACTCTCTGTTCCTCATTGCAAAGCTTGGTGACGGCGCTTTGAGAGATGCGCAGGGAATTTTTGACCTGTCGGTTTCATTCTGCGGCGAAGACATTAAGTATAAAGAGCTAAAACATTTTCTAAACATTCCTGATAAAGAAATTTATTTTAAGATCTCGGAATATATCAGGGAAGGCAATGCAAAGGAGATACTGAATTATTTCAGCGAACTTAATGATCACGGATTTGACCTGCAGACTTTTTTTAACGGAATAACGGAACATTTCAGGGATCTGATGATCGTGAATTCTACCGGTAAGACGGAACTGCTCGATGAATCAGATTCGATAAAAGAAAAATATTCCTCTGAAGCGAAATTATTTTCCGCTGATCAGATATCAAGACTTATGAAAGTACTTTTTGAAGCGGAGAACAGATTTAAGTATTCTTCAAATCAGAAGATACTGCTTGAAGCTATATTAGTGGAATTGAGCCGTGTGAATACTGAAGTTCTGGACTTATCAGAAATATTATCGGAGATTAAAGCAGTAAAAAAAAAATCCTTAACTGAACCTTCAGCCCCTGCTGAAATAAAAAGTCCTTCGGGAATAACTGATCAGAATTTAAATGACACTGTAAAAGAGGAAAAGAAAGCAGAAGTAAAATCAATTACCGAAGCTCCGCAAAGTATTCCTGTTAATAATGATAAAACCGGCAAGCCGGAAAACAGCAGTGATATTATTTCAAAACTGAAAGAACTTTTCGATACTGAAGAATATAAAATCAATTAATAAATTTTGAAAAACAAGATCAGATATTATACAATCAAAAACAATTTTCTTGCTATAGAAAAAGAATTTTCCGATTACAAAAATTCTAAAATTGTTTTACTGCCTGTTCCGTTTGAAGATACTACATCCTACGGAAAAGGCACAGCCGCCGGTCCTAAGGCAATACTTGATGCATCTCATTACGTGGAATTCTTTGATGAGGAACTGAACAGGGAGCTTTGTTTTGAAAAAGGGAACGGGATTTGCTCACTCCATCCGGTAGAGTTCAAGGGTAAAAAGGGTAAGAAAGCTCTTGATCTGATTTATGAAAATGTTAAGAAACACATTGACAATAAAAAATTTGTTGTAACTCTCGGCGGCGAACATTCTATTTCAACTGCGCCTGTCAAAGCGCATTATGATTCATATAAAAATTTATCTGTACTGCACTTTGATGCGCATTCTGATTTGCGTGAGGAATATGAAGGTTCGAAATATTCACATGCATCATTTGCAGCGAGAGTTGCTGAGTTCACCACTGACATCACGCAGGTAGGGATCAGGGCACAGTGCAAAGCTGAATATGATTTTATAAAGGAAAAAAAATCAAAACATTTTATGCTTATGAGATTCGCGGCGGAATACACGGCTTTGACTGGATAAAGAAGATCGTGGATTCGCTTAAGGAAAATGTTTACATAACTTTCGATGTGGATTATTTTGATCCGTCAATAATGCCGTCAACAGGCACACCGGAGCCAAACGGATTCTTCTGGGATGAAACAATGAAACTCCTGAAACTTCTGAGTGAAAAGAAAAATGTTGTGGGATTTGATGTAGTGGAGTTATCACCTGTAAAGGGAAATCACTTTCCGGATTTTATGACAGCAAAGCTGATTTATAAGATGCTGAATTATTTTGTGAAATAGTGATGAACCACACTAATCTCTGCTTTGAAGACTGTTTCGCAACACCTGTTTTTACCACCAAGACACCAGGCCACTAAGGGAAAAAGTTTAAATATGTAAACCTCTTTGTCCACTTGTCTTAGTGGTAAATATTTTCACTATTGTTGAGACAGATTCGTAAGGTCGGAGTTTGAAAAATAGAATTCCAATAAGTTTGAAAGAGAAAATATTTATTTGTTAAATAAATTTTCGAGACAATTAAATACATATCTGATTCAAAATTAACTTCGACTGGAGACTCTCTGCGCAAATGTTATTCCGGCATTTATATTCATTTATTAATAACAAAAATCAATTCACAATTATTTTTGCTTGATTAACAAAAAAGAGCGAAACATCAATGCTCCGCTCTTTTGTATTGCAGGGGGAAATTGTATTGTTTTAAGGAGGCGTTATAGAAATAACCGGTACAGATGAATTGTTATCCACAATCGAAATGTCAACAGCATCTACAAAATCATCTCCTGTAAGATCGGTTACGACATAACCTGCTAATGACACTGATGCATCATTGTCAACTGCTCCGACATCGGAAGCATCTGTTATTCCGTCACGGTTTGTATCTCCGCCATACATTGCATACCGCACGGGAACGGTTTCCACCTGTATCTCATTCGAACCGTAAGCCGAGTCTTTACTCAAAGTAAAATCATATTCAAGTCCGCTGCTCAGAAAATCAAAATACACAGTATGCGCACTCCAGGTCTCGATGGAATTTCTGTGCTCGACTTCAATATAATATTCACTTCCTATCGAAGCTGAAGCAAATGAATAGTTGCCGATGTAAGTGTTGTCATCAGGTGTTTCTCCTTTTACTCCAACATCGGGATAAGGCGATGTACTTTCATGGAGATGAACTTTAATCGTATCAACAACACATGAATCAACAGATCTGTAAAATCCTTCCATAAAAACTCTGAGGCATAAACTTGATATATTCATTGGCAGGTTATTGAATTGCAATCCCCAGGCACACAGTCTTCCCGTGCCGGATCCCGTTTCATCTTTTATCCTGAGTTTCCAGGTTCCTGCAGAAAACTTTCCGTTAAATACAGAGTTCATCGCATTCCTGGGTTTTATAACGGGTGAATATGAAACATACCTGAAATTATTGGACACGCTGCTGTCCGCCTGATCGTTAAAGATCGTTACAATGTTGTCGGCGTTTGCAACTAATGACTGATTTGCAAACAAAGCCACGGAATCTCCGTTAGGCGCTACTAGATACATTTTAAGTTCTTCTTCATCTGTATGATTAAGCGCAACAAACAAATTGACATCTGTTATCAGAGTATCAAAACAAATCTCTATTGAATCAGTCATATAACCCGTTATTCCTGTTTCGGGAATTCTTTTATTGGAAGTCTTTAGCATGAACCCCTGCTGAAAATTCATGTTATCAGCCCTGTTTAAAGGAGATACCGGCTGATTGTCAACTGCTCCGGAATGACTGAAGTCAGCGCCTGCAACCAAATTCAGCACCGGACCAGTATCTGCATTATCCGAAGCATATCCGTCAAGATTATATACTACATTTATAAAACCGGTATTTGGTACGTTAGCCAGATCAATTGACTGATAAAGAAATCTGTTTATCATTGCCTGGGATTTGACATAATTTGAAATTCTTACTTCGTCCATGAATCCGTCAAAACCGCTGCCTGAAGTTCCCAGTCCGCCGATGTATAAGCTGTCTGTTCCGTTTACAATTGTACCGAGCGTAAGCACTCCTTCCCCAGCCTTCCTTCCGTTAATGTAAAAATTATATTTTCCGTTGCTGCCGTCATAAGTAAAGGCAACATGTGTCCACATATTTAAAACTACAGGTGATGATGCATTGAATGAGACATTATTGTTAATGACAGCATTCAGAACGTTTCCGTTAAGTCTGAGTCCGTAATTGATAGTACTTCCTGATACAGGTCCTTTATGAATCAATGTTCTTGAACCGGAAAAACTCTGAGGGAAAATCCAAGTTTCCATTGTTACAGCGCTTACCGGACTGACTGCAGGGTTGTCCGCTCCGGATGCGTGATCATTTACACCGTCAAGTTCAAGGCATTCGTTAAGCGCTATTGTATTTGAAGGTCTGTTGCTGAGATCAATTGCAGTACCTCCGGCATTCTTTCCGTTGTTTGAATTTCCTGACCAGTCGTTCAGACTGAAGTCTGTTCCCGCTGATTCGTTATCCTGAAATGTAAACGACATTATCAGTCCGGAATAATTTCCCGTTCCGGAACCGAGAGTCGTCCTTCTGAATCTGGAAACTTCAGCGCCGGTAAGAGCTTTATTCCATAATCTCAGTTCGTCTATCATTCCGTTAAATGGACTTCCGCCGTTGCCTTTGCCGATGCGGACAGAATCTGTATTTGTTACAGGATCTGAATTAGACACAACTGCGCTTGTGTCAAGTATCCCATCAATGTAAATGCTGAATGTATTTGATACACTATTATAAGTACCGGTTATATGAGTCCAGACATTATTCTGAATTACAGTATTCCCTGTCAGTCTCACTGTCGAGTTTGTTCTTATTGCAACTTTCCCATTATTCAGAAAGAATGTATATCCGTTCGAAGAAACTCCTGCTCTTTTTTCAAGAATGATCTGAGCAGCCGGTGTTAATGAATTGACGGGAGAGATCCATGCTTCAGCCGAAAAGCTTCCTGTTAAATTAAGACTTGCTGAATGCGGCACTGATACATAGCTTGAAGCAGTTCCGGAAAACCCGCATGCCTGATTCCAGAACATGAATGAATAAGAATTTTGACAGCTTAGAAGCAGAAGATTTATAATTAGTAATTTTAAAAAATAATTTTGTTTCATATTCCCCCCATGGAATTATGTCAGTTGATTTAAATTATTCCGGATTGAATTTTCCGAATGAACAGATTTAGAAATATTTTTAGTTAATTTAGTTTTATTAATTTTCTGAAAAAAGTAAATAACATTTTTTCAAACGGATAAAGGCGAACCGCATCCGGTCCGCCTTTTAGTCCTGATTACTGATATCTTTATTTGACAAGAATCATTTTCTTTATGTCATTGAAGTTTCCTGATGCGATCCTGTAATAATAAACTCCTGATGACAGACCTGAAGCATTAAACGTTACTTCGTGTCTTCCCGCTGACCTGACTTCATTAACAAGTGAGTAGACTTCTTTTCCTGAAACATCGAATACTTTTATTGATACAAATCCTGAGACCGGAATATCAAATTTAATTGATGTTGACGGATTGAAAGGGTTCGGATAGTTCTGATCAAGTTTAAAGTCTGTAACTTCACCTGCATTTATATTATCCTCTTCCATTCCCTGCATATTATCAGCAGTTCCTGAACAGATCCTGCTTGTAACCATATTCGGTGAAAGAATTGTCGGATTAAAACTCTTATCGTCAAGACTTCTTCTTTGAATGATGAACGAATCTAATTTTATGTCATTTGGTCTGTAATTTATGATATAATTATTATTGCAGTTACCGCCGGTGACCTGACCGTTTACATCTGTTCTCCAGAGGAATGCATTGTTTGCATTTGCACTTGCATCACCTGTTATTGCATATCCGCCTGTGACACCGATATTCGAATTAACAAGATCATATCCTGCTTCAGAACCGGCAGCCGGATCCCATAATCTTGTCCATGTTGCCGCTCCTCCTGCTAAAGGAATTTTCATAAGCAATGCATCAGTGGTTCCGACCGTATTTGTTTTGTAACCTGCTATTACCAGACTGCCTGCATCAGTGATTATAGAATTTCCGAATTCCTTTACTCCTGTATTTCCGTAAGTGTAAGACCACATAAGTCCGCCGCTTGCATTGACTCTGAATACTATTATGTCGCTTTCTGTATTTGCGTAAGCATTTGTCGAACCGACTATTACAAATCCTCCGTCTGTCATCGGGATTATTTTCTTTGGTTCTGCAGATGGATAATTGACAGGATTTGCAATATTGAATCTGTAAACTTTTTTCCAGATGATAGCTCCTGTATAGCTGAGTTTCATAACTAAGATATCATACTTGCTTGAAAGCCCTGAAAAAAATGTTGTCCTTGCCGCTACTCCGTAATTTCCTCCTCCTATCGGCTGAAAGCAGATTGAATTAGCTTCTTCTATTGAACCGCTTATGTTAGTTGCTGTAACATAAGAATCATATCTGTAAGCCCAGTTCTTATTTCCTAAACCATCATACTGTGAGACAAGTATCTTGTTTCTGCGCTTGCCGTTGATGTTGTTTTCATCCCAGCCGGTCAGTCCTCTTGTATTTGAAGGATCATTGATTACCTGTGAATAAGCGCTGTTAAGAGAGTCATAAATAATTTTTGAATATTGAAGATTGCCTGATTTATCTAGCTTTACTAATGTAGCCCTTTTCATTGATGTTGCCTGATGATACATATAACCTGCCATGACATATCCTGAATCTTTTGACGATTGAATAAGTGAAAAGCATTTATCGTCAGACGCTGTGCCAATGAGTCTAAGAAGATTGTGATTACCGTCGGGTTTTACTTTTATAAACATCCAGTCGTAAGGTCCTATTCCGCAGGCAGATGCATAAGAATATCCGCCAATTGCATAACCGCTGTCAACTCTGTTGATTATTGATCTTCCGTAATCTGTTCCTGAAACCGCTCCGCATCTTGTATCATATTCATTGATGTAATGCTGAGCTGATAAGTTGATGTAACTGAAGATTGAAACTAAGATCACTGCTAAAACTCTGATCGCTTTTAATTTTAAATTCTGGTTTTTCATTTTAGTGCTCCTTTTTGTTTTTGTTTTTTAAATTAGTTGTTTAAAATAATTTCTGTACAAAATTACTCATCATTCGTACGGGCAATCAAATATAAAATTTTAAAAATGTAACAGGATTGTTTTGAAGTATTTTATTTTTATATCTGATATTGTTTTGTTTTTATGCAGGAATTAAAGGATTTTGCGTTTTGATTTGTATTAAAATAAATGTGATTTTTGTTGCTGTTTTTAGAGTTAAATTTGCATCAACAATAAAATAATGATAAGATCAAAAGTAATAGACATACTCCGCACATTTTCAAAAGAGGACATTAAAAAATTCAGCGACTATCTTGCATCGCCTCTGTTCAATAAAAGAGAAGTGATCCTGAATCTTTTTAATATCTATAAAAAGTATCATCCCGGTTTCAGCGATAATAGTCTTACAAAGGAAAAGGTCTTCAGAAAGATTTCTGACGGAAAGAGTTATAATGACGAAGTTTTCAGAAATCTTAATTCAATCCTGCTGAAACACGCTGAGGATTTTCTTTCTTATCTCAATTATTCCGGAAATCCGGTTACGGTAAAAAAACATCTGCTGTCAGAGATCAATTTCAGAAGTCTTCTTCCTGTTTTTGAAAAGCACTTTGAAGAATCAGGAAAATTACTTGAATCTGAAAAGCACAGGGACATAGAATATTTTTTCAGGAATTACAATATGTTCCTGCAGAAGGATATTTACAACAGTTTTATTAACAGGTTCTCAAAGGAAGACATTATCATTGCAGAAAAAAATCTCGTGATATTTTTCATTACGAAGATAATGGAGATACAGAATTATATTTTATATGAATGCAGGATCCTCGGGCTTGATAATTCGCTTTACCTGAATGATAACTTTCTCGAAAGCATTCTGAAGAACATTCCTTCCGAAATCAAACAGCTTCCGCAGATTAAGATCTATTACAATGCGCTGAAGCTCGAACAGACAAATAAGGAAACATATTATAATAATCTGAAAGAACTTCTTTTCAGACACGGCGACCTGATAGAGAAGGAAAAGCATTACAATATGTATGCTGATATGATTGACTATATAAAGAGAACTCGTCCTAAGGATGATCTGAAAACCACTTCAGAGATTTTCGAACTCAGGAAAGACATTATAGAAAAGAATCTGTTTACTGAAAATTTTATTACGAACATGTTCTTTCTGAATGTTGTAAAGTCAGGACTGAAGCTCGGCAAATCCGGCTGGGTGGAAAACTTCATTAAGAATTACGGTAGTCTGCTTACCGAAAAATACAGGGAAAGCACTACAGAACTTTCTTATGCTTATCTGCATTTTGAAAAAAAAGATTTTGGTAAAGCGCTTTCCTTTGCTTCACGGGTCAGGTATGAAGATAATTACTACAATCTTGAAGTAAGGAATCTTACGGCAAGGATCTATTACGAAACGGACAGTTATGAAATTCTGAATGACTTTATAAATTCATACAGGATGTACCTTTCCAAAAACAGAGCTTTGAATATTAAAGACATAAGCTCTCATACACTCTTTCTCAGCTTCACAGGTAAACTCCTGAAGATAAAAGAACTGATGAAGTATCACAAACTTGACGAACTTGAAGCGCAGGTAACAAAAAAAGATTTCATTAATAAATACTGGATACTTGAAAAGATAAAAGAATTGGAGAAAGATAAATGATTTTAGATTTTAGATTTAATTTTAGATTTAATTCCGGTTTTCAATCTCTCCGAATGCTTTGCCTTAAGAAACGGATATTCTTAATGGGAAGATTAATATTTAAAATTAAACTTTAGAATATTTAATTTGTTCAATAAAAAATTTTTTCTCAAAAATAAAATTCTTATCTTTCAAAATGTAACTATGGATTTACTTATCCGTCAAAACATTTAAAATCAAAATTCATACATGAATAAAACCATTACTCTGCTATCTCTTGCAATATTAACATTTCTGATTACTGATTGCTTTTCACAGACAACAGAATACAAGGACACTTCAGAAAAGATAGACACAGCAGGAGTTTCTTTCAAACCGAACATACTGCCGGGATTAAATGTCCCTAAGCTTAATGCAGGTAATATGAATATTGACGGTGTGCTTAATGAAGATGTCTGGAGTAATGCCGTAACGGCTGAGAACTTCACCGAGATAAGTCCCGGTGATAATGTAAAACCGGAAGTAGAAACGAAAGTCAAAATATTTTATGATGATGATTATATTTATTTCGGTTACACATGTTATGAAAAAGACATGGAAAGCGTAAGAGCTTCGCTTTCTGACAGGGACAGGATGTATGGAGATGACTGGGTTGGTCCGTTCATCGATACTTATTCCGATCTCAAGCAGGGGTTTGAGATGTATGTTAATCCCAAAGGCATACAGGGAGATCTTCTCTGGACTTCAAATAGTGAGGATTCTAATTATGACATTATATACGATTCTGAAGCAAAGATGTACAAGGATAAATGGACTGCAGAAATGAGAATCCCTTTTAAAAGTCTGCGCTTTCCTGACAGGAAAGAACAGAAATGGAGAATTCATCTTTTAAGGAACAGACCCAGAGGCGCGCGTCAGGAAATTTACTGGGCTTCAGTATCAAGGGACAATCCGAATTTTATGGGTCAGTCCGGAACTCTGTATGGAATAAAAGATGTGAAACGCGGAAGGGACATTCAGATACTTCCTTATATTCTTGGTACACAAAACAGTACGCTTGAAGATTTTTCCGATCCGAATTCTAAGTTTACTCACGGAAAATTGGAAGGCGAAATCGGCCTGAGCGCTAAATACGGTTTAAGTTCGACGCTGACACTTGATGCAACTTACAATCCCGATTTCAGTCAGGTCGAAGCTGATGCTCCCCAGATCAATATCAATTCGCCATTCGCATTATTTTATCCTGAAAAAAGACCGTTCTTTCTTGAAGGCATAGATCATTTTGCTACGCCGATTAATGTTTCATATACAAGATCAATAAACAATCCGTTGTTTGCAGCAAAACTTTCCGGAAAAATAAATAAGCTTGACATAGGTTTTATTTCAGCTTATGATGAGAATACTCCTTACATTATTCCATTAACAGAGAGAAGCTTTTTCCTGTCCAGTAATAAAAATTCAGTTTCAAATATTCTCAGAATGAAATACGATATGGGCGGCGAGAATTATCTGGGATTTATATTTTCTGACAGAGAGGAAAGCGCTGACAGTTCGAAAGCATTCGGGTTTACGGGATTTAACAGAAATTACGGCTTTGACGGAAAATTTAATTTTGCATCAAACTATTATCTTACATTTCAGATCCTTCAGAATAATACAAAAGAAATAAATGATACGAATTTCAAATACAACTCTTTGAAAAATTTCAGATTCGATGATAACAAATACACTGCTTTGTTAGACGGCGAAAGTTACAGCGGCTCGAATGTTTACCTTTCTTTTAACAGGAACGCAAGGAACTGGAGTTTTTATTCTGAATATTTTTTTCAGGCGCCGACTGTAAGGAGAGATAACGGTTTCATTCAGAGAAATAATTTCCATCAGCTTTTTATGCAGCAGGAATATAATTTTTATCCCGAAGGGAAAGTATTAAGAAGGGTGAATCCTGAGCTTAATATGGAAATAAGATATGACGCAACAGGAAAACTCAAGGAACAGTTCGTTGAACTGAATCTCGTTACCGACTGGACAAACGGACTATGGTTTGCCGCAGGATATTTGCCGGTGAACAATGAAGACTACGGAGGAATATTTCATAAAAATATCAACCGCTGGCATTTCAATATGGAAGCAAACAACTTAAGCAAATTTATATCCGGAGGATTTTATTATGAAGGTGGAAAATTCATTGTAAGATTTGAAGATCCTACCTATGTGGGTTTTGGACACAATCTTGATATCTGGGCGACTATTAAACCGTTTGACCGTTTAAGGAACGACATAAACTACAGTTATTCCGAACTCTCAAAATCCGCCGGAGGAGAAAAACTTTTTGCGGGTTATGTAGTTAGCGATAAAATTTCATATCAGTTCAATAAAAACTTTTTTCTGAGAGTGCTGCTTCAGTACGATCTCTTCAGCAGGAATTTTACTGTTGATCCTTTGCTGAGTTATAAATGGAATCCATACACGATTTTATTTCTCGGATCTTCACATGACATCAGCGAGATCTCGGACAATAACGGATTCGGGAAGTATACTGAAACTGACAGATACTTTTATCTGAAATTTCAATATCTGTGGAGTCTGTGATAATTAGTTTATTTTGATCTTAAAACTCTTTGCAATTGAATATTGATATTTTGAAAGAGTATCTTTAATTTGTAAAAAATTAATGTCAATGAGATCAGATTACTTTAAGAGATACAATATCTTTATAACTATGTTACTAATCTTCCTTTCAATATCAGGAAGCGAATGTGAAAAGATACTTCAGGAAAACGGAAATATCCCTCAGGAAATTGAGGGCAACTGGAAACTCGCATTGCAAACAGGCGCTTTGCAGGATATCTGTCAGAATGAAACTGTGAATTTTCAGCTTACGGGCATAGCTCAGCTTACCTGCCCTAACTCTGCTACTATAACGAGAAATTTCACTGTGCAGAATAATTCTCTTCAGTACACGCAGTCCTCCGTTTCATACAAGATACAAACTCTGAACAATGATACGCTATATCTGCTCGGTCAGAATGTTTCGAGGAATCTCCTGTATCTGAAAATTTCCGCTGATGAAATGAATATACCGGGAGATGCAAATACTAATTCTTCTAATTCATCAGATAAAGCAGTGAAGGAGAACAATAATGAAAATTAAAATAAGTTTTCTAACTGCGCTTGCTTTCTTCTCTGCTTTCTTAGGATCATCAAATCAATACACTTCATCTGAATTTACACACGGATCTTCTTACAGTGAGTCAAAGCCGGTTCGCAATATAAGCAGAATGATAAATGATAAGAAACTCAACAAGCATTTTAGTCCTGTAAATATTTTTTCATTTGAAAAGAATTCTGGTGAGAATGATAATGCAGAATCAGTAATAAGTTCGGCAACATTAATGAAATTAGATAAAGTTAAGCTTAACCTTTTACTTCATGATTCAAAAGAAAATATAGCATTCCGGATTCCGGATTCTGAAAATAATTATACCGAACTCGAACTGACAAAGTCTTATCCTCTCAGCAATGATTTCATTCTATCCGGCATTGACAACTCCGGGAAACGGACTGAGTCATTTACTTCCGGATTGCACTACAACGGTAGAATAAAAGATAAAGATAACTCGATCGCTTCCGTAAGTATCTTTGAAGATTTCGTCATGGGAATTGTATCAGATGAAAGCGGAAATTATATTCTCGGATGCATTAAGAACCATGACAATTCATACTCCGATGATTATATATTTTATAACGATGCAGATCTTAAAGTAAAAAATGATTTCAAATGCGGCGTTGATGGTAATGAAGAACATTTTATAAAAGCAGTAAAAGATGCTGTAATAAATACAGATAAAATTAATTTATATGACAACACTTCAACTCTTCCTGTCAAAGTTTATTTCGAAGCGGATTACAAGATGTATCAGGACAATCAGAACAGCACTCAGAATGTTGCCAATTTCATTTCAGGAATGTTTAATTCAGTTCTTTCTATCTATCAGAATGAAAGCATTCCGACTGTGATTTCCTCTATTGGAGTATGGACAGTTACGGATCCGTATGCTAATCTTACTGATTCATACGATGTGCTTCGGGCATTCGGAGAAAGGACACAGGATGACTTTCAGGGTAATCTGGCTCATCTGCTTTCCACAAGGAATGCCGGACTCGGAGGAATTGCATGGATAAGAACGCTCTGCGCTGAATATAATCAGCAGGATTTTTCCGGCAGATATGCATTCAGTAACATTGATCCGACATATAATAATCTTCCAACTTATTCCTGGACAGTGAATGTCGTAACTCATGAAATGGGACACAGTCTCGGATCCAGACACACTCACTCCTGCGTATGGCCAATCGGCGGAACGATTAAAGCGATTGATTCCTGTTACAATGCGGAAGGAAACTGCTTTACGACTCCGAGAGCCCGTGTGGGAACAATAATGAGTTACTGTCATTTATGGCCTGCAAATCAGGGGGGCGGAATTAATCTTTCACTTGGCTTCGGTCCGCTGCCGGGAGATACGATCAGATTAAGATATAGTCAGGCGCACTGTCTTGACAGAGAACTCAATTCATCCGAAGCTCCTTCTGCATTTGATCTTGACCAGAATTTTCCGAATCCTTTTAACCCGACAACTGTCATAAGGTTTGCTTTGCCAAAAGAAAGTTACGTTACTCTTAAGATTTATGATGTTAACGGAAGACTTGTTGCTGCCCTGATCAGTAATAAATTTTATACTGCCGGATTCTATGAACAGATTTTTAATTCTTCAGGTTATTCTTTATCAAGCGGAATTTATTTTTATACACTTGATACAAAAGAATTTTCTGAAACAAAAAGAATGATATTGGTGAAATAAATATTTTCATTCATACTCTTTTGTTAAATTAAAACCGGCAGAAAATTTTCAGCCGGTTTTTTAGTTTTATAAAATCAGTACTCTTTAAACTATTCAGAATAGATTTTGTCAAAATTGAAAAACTATTTTTGAAAATTAATATAATCCAATCTCTTATGAACAAATCTTTTTTTCTTTTAAAAATAAATATATTTGCAATTAAAATTTTCATTTGTTTTGTAATTCTCTTCCATTCGGTTATCAATCCCAAAGAATCCAAATCATCAACTCCTGCCAGCATTACATTTGTGACACACAATGAAGAAAATGAAAATTACACAAATTTTAATTACTATATTTTAAGAAGAAACATAATCGTTCAGCTTGCGGAGTATGTTCAGCTCAAAGGAGTTAAGTGGGATTTTCAGTCCGACTGGAAATTTTTAGTTGCCGTAAAAAACTTTGACACGGGAAGTGTAATTCTCAATACGAACGGAAAAAATTTATTAAAGTGGCTTGTCGAAGATAAAGGCGTAAGTTGTGATCCTCACGCTCACGAAAGTCAGTACAACTATGCTGATGTAGCTTATCTGCATACTCAATTAGGAATCACACCTGCAAAAATCGTAGGCGGATTTCTTTATGATACTATAGTAGGCGGAAACAACTGGGAAAATCTTGAATCAGGAATTTACGGAAGAGTTTTTACTTCATATTTCTGGAAACCGGATATTTTATGGGGCGGAGGAACCCGGAATCATCTCGATGATCCGCAGAACTACGGCATCTGGAAACCTCAGAGCATGGCAAATTATTATTTTCATGATTCTACAAAACATCTGACTCTGATCGGTAACGGATGTACAAATAAAATTTTTGATACTACTTCAGTTACAACCGCTCTTAACAGGGTTAGATTTTTAATAGATGCAATAAAATATAATTTAATTCCGGATTCAGGATATTATACTTCAACTGTTTTTATGAGTGTGGGACAGTTCAATACAAGTCAGCTGAATAAGATGAAACAGTTCATAGATTCTGTCGGAGTTTATGTTTCTCAGGGAAGGATTCAGTGGAAAAATATTAAAGAAAATTATGATTACTGGAATACAGGTTACGGAAAGAATCCTTTCCGGCTGCAATGCGCAGATCTTCCTACACTTTACAGTAAGTTAAATCTGACTGCTGCTCCTCAGGGATTTTATAATGAGAATGTAAACAGACTAAATATAAATGATACATTCCGAGTCTGTCTTAGAAATATTTATTCACCATATAATATTGTAGATTCATCAATGGCATTAATTGATTCTGTTTCTTTAACAGGATATTTTGCTTTCAAAAATGCGCCTTCAGGGACTTATTACATTTCACTTAAACACAGAAACAGCATTGAGACCTGGAGTAAGTCCGGCGGGATAGTTTTTACGATGAATTCTCTCATGAATTATGATCTTACTTCCTCAGCATCACAGGCTTATGGAAACAATCTCGTTCCCAAAGGAATGAAATACTGTACTTACAGCGGAGATACGGATCAGGACGGGATAATTGACGCTTCCGATATAAGCATTATTGACAATGATGTCATTCTTTCATTATCAGGTTATCTGGACTCAGATCTTAACGGAGATTATATCACTGATGCCGGTGATATGTCAATAGCGGATAATAATAGTTTGAATAATGTAATTAAAATTGTTCCGTGAATAAGAAATTTCAGGAACAATAAATATTATTTAATTTCCTCAAATTTTTTCTTTAACCAGTTTCTGCTTGCAGTATTTGAACCATCAGTTAATTTTCTGATTCTGAAAAGCAGCTTCTCATCTTTTCCAAGCCTGTATTTTACAAGAAGATCAAGAGTCTTAATAAAATTACTGAATTCTTCCCTGTATCTCCCTCTCACCATTTTATTTTTATTTAAAAAATGTGAAAATGAATCCGCCGCATAATACATAGAATCATAATCCTCTGTCTCATAATAAATTTTCAAAACAAGGACTTTCAGATGATATTTAAAATTTGAAAATTCCGTGTCTGTCCTGCTTATGTATTCAAGTGATCTGCCGAATTGTTTTTTGTAAAAATTAAGCTGAGCATAACTATAATTTAAAGCATCTTCACTGTGTTCAGGATTAAGTTTTCCTGAATATTTTTCAATGAATTTTTCAACTTCTTCGTAATTTTCAGAAGACAGGCCAGTATGAAGTATTGCGGTATATGTTGTCATGGAAAAATAACCCGGATAAGCGTCAAAAACTTTTTTTCCGAACATGAGCTTATATACTTCAAAACATTCCTTATTAAATTTTTCATTTCCTATATCAATTTTCTGGACACAGCAGTTAGCGAGACATATATAAAGTCCGTATTTTTCAAGTGAAGAGAACAGGCTGTCATGTTCAGTCAGAATTTTTTTGTAACTGTAATATCTTTCATCGTTACCGGGATCAGTAAGCGCATAATACATTTTTATGTAAACAGATAATATTTCATGATCTTCGGATGACCTTGCTTTTGTTTTTTCAGCAATCTCATCCAGATTCACTCCTTTGAGTATTTCAACTGCGATACCGGAAGATTGATCAATGTTATACTGCTTCTGCCATTCGAAAAAGTTTATCATCTTAAAAGTTCTGATGAGATAGTAATATGTAAGATAATCGGATGCTTTTAAAATGAAATCACTTTTGTAAAGTTTAAGATTATCATAATACTGACTGTTGTTTGATTTCAATTCCTCGAGAATGAATTTTTTGTAAAAATCCTCCTCGCCTTCGAATAAATTATTATTTAAAACATCTTCAGCCGTTTTAATTCTCTTTTCAAAAACACCGGCAAGATTTCTGTTTTCCAGTCCTTTCAGTATCTTTTCATTGAAGAAGAATCTGTCTTTTTCTGCTTCTGTATGCCCCAGAAATTTTTCCGCAAGTATCATCAGATCGGAAAGAAGATTCCTTATTGAGGCATCATTGAATGCAGATGTTTTATCAGAATCTGTGAAAATACTTATGAATAAATTTTCTTTTGTAAGATTTTTATGTTCGTAATGCGGATGATGTTTTGAGAGGATCTCAAAAAGCAGAATTGCTTTTTTATTCTTATTATGAAAAGGAGAAGCGAGAAATTCCGAGAACTTCTTGATTTCTTCCTTAGAAAAGCTTTTAAGAATATCAATTAACTTTGAATTAAGCATAAATTTCCGGCTTAAAAATTCTGCAAAATATCCTGCGGGGTTACAATAAAAATAGCTTTTTGTGTTAATAATTACAACTTTTTTCCGAATCGGAGTGTATGTTCGCCAGGTTTTGATTTGCAAACAGAAAAATCTTTCTTTGCAACAGGAAAAGAATAAATTTAATTTTGAACAACAAAACAATTACATAATAAATGGCAGCGTCACTCGATGTTAGATATGAGATCCGGACTCGTTCTGAAACATTAGAAATACAGCCTGCAACTGTAAGTCATGCTGCCACAAAATTTTAAATTAAAAAGGAGAATCATCAAATGAAAAATCTAAAAACTTACTTCAGTTTAATGTTCATTTTAATTCTTATCTCTGGACAAAACAATATTTCATATTCACAAACCGGATGGATCCTAAAATCAACCGGAACAAATATTAATTCAGTATTCTTTATAAATCCATCTTTGGGCTGGATGGTCGGAGATTCAGGATTAGCTTATGCAACTTACGACGGAGGAGTGAACTGGTCAGGACTGGATAGCAAAACATTTTATAAACTGAATTCAGTTTATTTTAAAAATGAATTTACCGGCTGGGCTGCAGGAAATAACGGAACAATATTAAAAACAATTGATGGCGGAAATAACTGGACTGTGCTTTCAACCGGAGTTACCTGGAACATAACTTCGGTTCATTTTCCGACAATTGATACAGGATATGCTACGGGAGAGAAAGAACTCCGAAGCACTAACGGAGGGGCAGGCTGGACGGATTACGGATTAACGTTGTCGGCTAACTCCTCTTTTTTCGTTTCTGCTAATACAGGATTTTATGTAAACTCTTCAAACATTTTTAAAACAACAAACGGCGGATCGGGCTGGACTTCAACAATACTGACAGGTTCATACAATTCCCTTTTCTTTCTAAATTCAAATACAGGATGGACATCTGGAAGCGGACCAGTAAGATACACTACAAACGCAGGAACAAGCTGGACTTCTCAAACAACTGGTGCGGGATTCAGCACTTTGTTCGGGATACATTTTTCAGATGTCTCCAGCGGATGGAGTGTCGGCAGTATTGAAACTATCGGAGGAAATTCTTCAATCAGGAGAACTACCAATGCCGGAACTAACTGGTCAGGTCAGTCGAGCGGAACTTCAAACATACTGCGATCAGTATCTGCAATTTCCGGTACTGACGGAATTACAGTCGGAGATAAAGGGACTGTCCTGTCCACGACTAACGGAGGATCGAACTGGAGTACTAATCTTCATGCGTTTGTTTCACCATCTGATCCTTTGT
This sequence comes from Ignavibacteria bacterium, assembly GCA_016709315.1. Classification (GTDB taxonomy): domain Bacteria; phylum Bacteroidota; class Ignavibacteria; order Tepidaquicellales; family Tepidaquicellaceae; genus JAEUSI01. The sequence goes on along the minus strand of JADJMZ010000001.1, from coordinate 1,135,794 downwards.
ATGCATTAAACTCAACATTTTTTATAAACAGCAATACGGGATGGGCGGGAGGTTACAGCGGTATAATAAATAAAACCACTGACGGAGGTAATAAATGGACTTCAGTTCTGACTTCATCATTTAACACAATTAATTCAGTTCACTTTCTTGATAATGATACAGGGTGGGTTTGCGGACAAAGCGGAATGATACAATATACAAGCAATGGCGGTGCAAACTGGACTTCCCAGTCACTTCCGATTTCAAATTCAGTAAATGACATTAACATTGGAAAATTTCCATTGACAGGTTTTTTCGGACTTCATAAAATCGGATGGTGCGCGACTGACGGAGGATTTTTGTATAAAACAACAAACGGAGGTTTTAACTGGTCAGTATCAATACCTTTAACAACAGCAAATATGCATTCTGTTGTAACGTTCTCTGAAGACATAGCCGTAGCCTGCGGTGACAGCGGGAAGATCATTCGCACAACAAACGGAGGAACTTCCTGGGCAACAGTCGTATCCGGTGCCGTTGGAGGAGCTTTAAGATCATTATCTTTTGCAGATGCAGATAACGGAATTTGCGTGGGAGACAGCGCGACAGTTTTATATACGACCAATAAAGGTGAAACATGGTATCTAGATACTTCCGGACTAAGAAGCCTGACAACAAAAAATTTATATGATGTATCTGCAAAAATTGATTTACTGCTTTCATATACGGCAATCGGAGAAAACGGAATCATTTTAAAATCAGAAGATGAAGGAAGCACCTGGGCAAAATTATCAAGCGGTTTAAAAACACGGCTTAATGGAATTTCATCACCTTCTATTGGAGTAAGTATAGTAGTTGGTACAAGAGGAACAATACTCAGAACTGAAGACGGAGGCGCATTGCCTGTTGAACTCTCATCGTTTACTTATTCATTAAACGGAAATGACGTAACTTTATACTGGTCTACTTCATCAGAAACAGACAATTCAGGCTTCAGTATAGAAAGAAGAACTTCCTCAGACCAATGGATCACCGCAGGAAATGTAACAGGATACGGAACAAGTTCTGCCCCTAATTATTATTCATTCAAAGACATGGAATTAAGTCCAGGTAAGTATAGTTACAGATTGAAACAACTTGATCTCAACGGTAACTTTTCATATCATAACCTCTCATCATTGGTTCAGATCGGAACTCCGGATAAATTCATTCTAAGACAAAATTATCCCAATCCTTTCAATCCTGTTACAGTGATAAGTTATACAATACCTGCAGACATAAATGAAAGGATGTCAAACGTAAGACTTGTGGTCTATAACAATCTCGGAAAAGAAATTGTAAAACTTGTGAATGAAAACAAACCTGCAGGAAGTTATAAAGTAAAATTAGACGGAAACAGTCTTTCAAGCGGAATATACTTTTACACTCTTGTTGCAGGAGAATTTAAGCAAACCAGGAAAATGATTCTGCTAAAATAAAAGATAAGAAATTTTAGCTTTTACGGGAGGGAAACAGGCAGATAACCTGTTTCTCTTTTGTAAATACAGATTGGAAGAAGAGATTCGGATAAAATTTTTATAACTTGCTGAAAAAAAATTTATACCTTACTTTTACACACCCCAATTTACACCATAAATCTACCCCAAATAGTTTTAATAAACATTATTATTTCTAAACTTAGTTCAAGAAGGAGTCTTTAATGAAAATCTTTACCTGTAAAAAACTGAATGCTATTGCATTCGGAGAATTGATTCTTATGCTGTTAATTTCATTACCTGTCTTTTCAGCAAATTATTATGTTGCTTCAAACGGCAATGACGGAAATAACGGATTGAGCTCCTCATCTCCCTGGAAAACAATCTCAAAAGTTAATTCCTCGATGAGCACTTTCAATCCTGGAGACCTGATTCTGTTCAGAAGAGGAGATAAGTTTTATGGTGAAATTAAAGTTTCGAAATCAGGAACCACAACTTCCAATATTATATTCGGAAGTTACGGAAGCGGAGCACTGCCGGAGATCACCGGAATAAAAAGCATTACCGGCTGGTCAGTACATTCGGGAAATATTTATAAAGCGTCTGTCAGCGATACGGTTTCACAGGTTATGATCAGTGAAAAGTTAATGACGATCGCACGGTATCCGAATACAGGATTTTTAAAAATTGATGCAGGCAACGGAAACACCGGGTTTTATGATGCTGCGCTTAATCAGTCCTCAGGTTACTTTAACGGATCCGTTTGCAAGGTAAGAACCATAAACTGGATATATGAGAAAAAAACAGTGTCTTCGTTTTCCGGAGGAAATGTTACTTTTTCTACTTCTTCAATGAATCCTATCCTGGCTAATTATGGTTATTATTTTGACAATAAACTGAGTTTGCTGGATACTGAAGGCGAATGGTTCTATGACAAGGCTGCAGGCAAACTTTATCTTTATGCTCCCGGAGGGGTTAACCCCGGGACTCTGAATGTGGAAGCTGTGACTAAATTGAACGGAATATATTTGAACATCAACGTAGCAAGCATTACCATTCAGGATCTGAAGATAAAAGGTTTCAGGGAATCCGGTGTTGACGGTTACACAGGAAATAATTTTACCGTTCAAAGATGTAACATCAGCAGAATAGAAAGATACGGAATCAGATTTAACGGTATAGACAACAGTATCTTTGACAATGTTATCGAAGATGTGCTCAACACTGCAATAACCGGAGTTTTTACTCAGGGTGAAATAAGCGGCAACTTTATAAACAGAACAGGGCTGGTAGCAGGTTACGGCGAAGACGGATACGGATATTACGGAATGCTAATCTGGAATGCTATCGGAACTATCATAGAAGGCAATACAATTGACAGTACAGGTTATGGTGGGATAAGCATTTCTACAAGCGCTGTAGTAAGAAAAAATAATATAAGTTATTCTTTGCTTACATTAAATGACGGCGGCGGTATTTCAGTTGGAACTTCCGACGGTCTTGAAATCAGTGACAACATTATCAGTAATTCAATCGGCAATACTGAATCCAGTGCAAATCCGGTTTCTTATGCAAGCGGAATTTATGTTAACGAGTCTGTACTTAATAATACAGTAATTCAGAGAAATAGTATTTATGCATGCAGATTTGTAGGTATCATAATAGATATGAAATATCCTTCTTCCGGTAATGTGATAAGAAATAACCTGCTGTATAATAATTTTGCCGAACAGATCAGATTCTCAGACTGGTCAAGTTCTGTATTTGTTCCCTCCTATAACACAATTGTAAAAGGGAATATTTTTTATTGTCTTCAGTCCACTCAGATTTGTATGTCGCACATTATGTTCAGGAACTCCTCATTCAGTGACTTCGGAAATTTCGACAGCAATTATTTCTGCAATCCTTACAGCGAATATGTAATTAACAAGACAATGGTTTACGGAACTTACTCAACAAATAATTATAATCTCAGCTACTGGAAAAGTAATTTCAATGAAGATCTTAATTCAAAAAGCAGCCTTGTTTCCTTCAGTCAGTATGGTGTAACAGATACTCTCAGCAGTAATCTTGTCATCAATTCAAATTTTAATAACAATGTTAACAACTGGACTACTTATCCTTCCGGTTCTTACATAAGCCATGTAAATAATCCACTTCTTGATGCGGGCAGCATGAAGATCAGATGGACAGGTGTAGGAAACAATGAAAGTTTTACAATGAGCAACAATATGTCAATTACACAAGGTAACTATTATCTTCTGAGTTTCAGTTGTGCAGGAGATCAGAACGGTACATTCAGTGTTTGGGGAATGGGCGCAGGGATTCAATTCTTCCCGAAGTTTTTTCCTAAAAACTATTTCAGCTACAGTAATACAAGAAAAGAATACTCTATTGTATCAAAAGCTGATACAACAGATCTTACTGCTGCAAGACTTTCTTTTGACCTGATACTGCCTGATTCACTTTTCTATTTAGATAATGTAAATTATTTCAGGGTCAATGTAAGTAAAATAGATTCATCGCTTAAATCTAAATTATTTGTAAATGAAACCGATATTTCCAAAATGTTTTCTCTGAACGGGATTGCTTATAAAGATCTTGACGGGAACTCTGTTACAGGAAGTATCACTCTTCCTCAGTATTCTTCAAAAATTCTTGTTAATGATAATTCCGATTTGTATCAGACACTTAACCTGACGGCTTATACTCAGGGTTTGTATGATCCTGTAAGCAATACAACTGTTCAGGATACATTCAGAGTTTATCTCAGAAATAATTATGCTCCTTATGCAGTTGTAGATTCAGCTAAATCTTTCATTGGTGTTAACGGTAACAGTTACTTCTATTTTAAAAAAGCTCAAAACGGAATAAATTACTATTTAGATATCAGACACAGAAACTCAATTGAAATCTGGAGCAGTAATACAGTTTCATTCAATGACAATGCTGCGAGTTATAATATATCTTCTTCTGTTTCACAGGCATACGGAAACAATCTCGTACTTGAGGGAAGTAAATACTGTATATATTCGGGAGATATTAATAAAGATAATATAATTGATGTCGGGGATATCAGCATTGTAGATAACGATGCTTTCAATTCTCTGTCGGGATATGTTTTGTCTGATGTTAACGGAGATCTTATAACTGATGTGAGTGACATGTCAATAGTTTCAAATAATGTGGATTTAAATATAGTCAGAATTACACCCTGATCACATTAAGACAGTAAGATACTACGGATTCTTTCCTGGGATGTCTATCTTTTAATGCGAAAGATATTTCTCTCATAGTTAGAAGAAGTTAAAATATTTGAAAATAGCTCCGTGACTGCTGCAGGAAAACTTCAGCTTCCTCTGTAAGTAGAATATCCGAAAGGACTCAGAAGCAATGGAATATGATAATGTTCTTCGGTGTCAATTTCGAAAACAATTTCCACAAAAGGATAAAAACATCTGATCTTGTTATTTTTGAAGTAATCTTTTGTAATGAATTTCATTTTATATATTCCGTTCTGAATCTTAATGTTATCGTTCAGAAGATCTTTAATTCTTCCGTCTCTGTCAGATTTACCGGATGTAAGATGTTCCCATTCACCGCTGTTACTCATGACAGATAACTCTGCATAAATTCCTTCGGCAGGTCTTCCTGCTGAAGTATCGAGTATGTGTGAAGTTATCCTGCTCATAGCAATTTATCTTTTATTTTATTCAATCTGATCTGTGTGATTTTACTTTGCTCTTTCATTGCAGTTAAAATTTCATTTTCCTTTTCATTTCCAATTCTTGATCTTATAATATCAAGCATTTCTTCCGCTGATTTTCCAGTTGCGCAGACAATAAAAATGTATCCGAATTTTTTTTCATACTCTTCATTGAATCTTGCAAGTTCGTGAAGTGTTTCGGGTGATGCATCATTGACACCTGCCTGTTCATTCTCCGCTAAATGCTTTGATGAAGAAAATTTTTCCCTGAGTGAATTAATGTCCCCGATCTTCGGATGATGAAGAAATGCTTCCAGCCAGTCGGATTCATTCAGACTTAACCAGATTCTTTCTGCTTCATAAAATAATTTTTCTTCTGTTTTAAATGGATAATGTTCATACATACCACTGACCCATTTTCCCGAACCGCAGCAATCTGACAATTCTTTAATTATATTCTCTCTGTCTGAAATTTTATCTGTCATATTCAAAAGATCAAATAAACTCAGGATCCGGATTTCCGAATAATCTTAGTCTGCTGACTCCGCCGTCAGGAAATATATTCAAACGGACATGAGTTACTGTTCCTGCCTTTGTGATTTCATTTTCAAATGTATTCTCAATGTGTCCATTTAATTTTGTCTGAGGAAGAATTTCTTTCCATGCAATTTCTTCTGAAGTTATTGCATCATCAGCCGCTTCCGGAGCAAAGCAACCTTCTACAGAACATCTGTCCGGATAATTTCCTTTAAAAAAATTTGTGTCAACTATGATCTTCTTTATTTCTCCCGCACAGGCAAGTTTGATGATTGTCCAGTCGTATCCGGGAATCCTTTTCCGTTTTGTTTCCCAGCCGTCACCCATATTGCTGCTCCGTCCGGGAGATATGAGATTATCTTTTGATCCGAAAAACATATCATTGCAAACAAGTACTTTTCCTCCGTTCATTAATGCTGCAAGATCTGTCAGTTCATCCGGTACGTTCTTCCAGTCAGGAACGACATCTCCGTAAACCCTGAATCTTGCGACTCCGCCGTCAGGATAAATATTCAGTCTGACATGGTTATAAATTCCGCTGTCAATAACAGCAAAAAGATTTTGCGAACCGGGATTGAGAGGAGACTTCTGCAGAATTTCTGTCCATATAATTTTATCCGGATTAAATTTCTGTCCTTCATTCAAAATGCAGGCTTCAACGGATGCATAAGGCGGATGATTTCCGAGAAAATGATTTGTATCTATATCCAGACCTTTGACCATTCCCTTTGCTCCGAGTTTAATTATGCACCAGTCATAACCGGGAACCCGCTTCCTTCTTGACTCCCAGCCGTCCATCCATTTTCCATTATCCGTGAACTTCCCGGGAATAAATATTCCTCTTCCTTCCTTCAGCAGATTTTCCTTTCCCGCAAAAAATTCATCACTCGCTGCAATCGCTTTGCCTCCGTTCTTTTCCGATGCAAGATCTGTAAGACCGGCAAAAACAGATGCGTAATTTTGTTGTTCCATTTATAACGAATGTTACTTAATTAATAAAATTTATTTTTCAGGACTATTTCCCCTACAGCTGCCGAAACTATTTTTCCTTTGTCAAAAACTTTCTTACCTCTTAAATAAACAGTCTCTGTAACTCCGAATAAATCTCTGCCTGAATATGGAGTTGTTTTATGCCTGTGAAAAATATTTTTGTCTTCAACTGTAAACTTTTTATCCGGATCAAAGACAACTATATCAGCATCAAATCCTTTCTCTATTTTTCCCTTTTTATTTCCAAGTCCCAGAAATTCAGCTGTGCGTCTGCTCATTAACTCAGATACCTTTTCAACAGAGATCCTTCTTTCTTTTGCTGCTGTCAAGAATACAGGCAGACTGAACTGCAGACCTGCGATCCCTCCCCAGGCTTTTTCAAAATTCCCTTCAGTCATATACTTCAGACCCGGATCACAAGGTGAATGATCGCTTACAATAAAATCTATCGTTCCGTCAATGACTGCTTCCCAGAGTTTTTCCCTGTTAATGCTGTCTCTGATTGGCGGAGTGCATTTGAATCTTGTATCATTGTCGGGAATATCTTCTGAGGAAAAATACAAATAATGCGGACAGGTCTCAACTGTCAAAGGCAATCCTTCTTTTTTTGCTTCTCTTATCATTTCAAGTGAACCTGCAGATGACAAATGAACAATATGAATGTGATGCCTGAATTCACGGCAAAGCTTTATTAAAAATTTTACAGCCTCATGTTCCCACTCTGCAGGTCTTGTATCAAGAAATGATCTGAAAGAATTCGGAGAATATTTATCCGGTCTGATAAATCCGCAGTCTGTCTCTGCGTGAACAAGCAGAGGAAGTTCCGGCGCATTTCTCAGCGCAGATGAACTCAATGCTCTCCTGAGATCATTTTCATTCACAAATGGAAATTCGTCTATACCTGAATCTATCATAAATGCTTTCAATCCCAATACACCTCTCTTTATCAGGGGTTCAAGCTTTTCTGCATTACCCGGTATCAATCCTCCGTAAAATCCTGAATCTGCATAGAGTTTATTTTCAGCAGATTGAATTTTCTGATCAAAGGAATCAGAGGTGGTTGTAACCGGCGAACTGTTGAGCGGCATGTCAACTAACATCGTAATTCCTCCAGCAACAGCAGCTTTCGTAGCCGTTTCAAATCCTTCCCAATCCGTCCTTCCCGGCTCATTGATATGAACATGAGTATCCGTAAGTCCCGGCATTAATATAAGTTCGCCAAAATCTTCCGTTATCCAATCAGTTTTTTTTTCATATTCAAATACATCTGCAATTTTCCCATTATCTATCAGAACAGAAGCGTTCTTTAATGCACCGCCTGTTAAGACTTTTTTACTTTTGACAACAAATTTCATACAGCAAAAATAATTTCTGCGGACTGTAATAACAAACCAATTGAAATAAAGATGATTAAAGCAAAATCAGCCTGATTTGCCAAAATGATTTAAATAAAAAATAAGAGATTCAAAGCAGTCTCATTTGTAAGGAACATACAATGTAAATTGTAAACCTTGATCGTATAGTGAATCGGATTGTTAATAAAATCTTAAATGATTATATTTTGTGCTTGTCAAACACTAAAAATTAAAAAAATGGCTATAAATACAGGCGATAAAGCCCCCGATTTTACATTAGTATCATTTACACCATCAGCAGAGCCCACTGACATAACTTTAAGTTCATATCTTGGTGAGAAAAATGTGGTTCTTTTATTCTTCCCGCAGGCATTTACCGGTGTCTGTACTGAACAAATATGCACATTAAATGAAAGTTTCAATGATTTTGAAGGATTTAATGCAGAAATACTCGGAGTAAGCGTTGACGGAACATTCGTACAAAAAGCTTTTGCAAAAAGCAACGGTATCAAATATCCTCTGCTCAGCGATTTTAACAGGGAAGTCATAAATAAATATGATGTGGTTCAAGATACATTTGCTCACGGAATGAAGAATGTTGCAAAAAGATGTGTATTTGTAATAGGTAAAGATGGAATTGTAAAGTATAAAGAAATCACTGAGAATCCGGGTGTTCAGGTTAATTTTGACAAGATCAAAGATGCTGTTAAAAGTCTCTGATCAATAAAATTAAATTGCCGGTAGCGAATAATAAGGCAGAGCAGAATGAAAACATCAGATGAAATATTCCTGTTTAATTACAGTATTAAAATTGGTTTTTGTATTCCCGTTGGAAATCCAATAAGCTGATGAAAGTAATAAGGAATATACGGGAGATTGAATACGATAAAAAAACAGCAGTATCAGTCGGTACATTTGACGGAGTTCATTCAGGTCACAGGAAGATTATTGATAAATTAAATTCAGTCAGGGATTCAAAAGGATTGCGAAGCGTTTTAATCACGTTTGATCCGCATCCTCAGATCGTTCTTAAAAACAGGGCGAAAGACATCAGAATACTTTCTACACTTGAAGAAAAGCTTGAAATATTCAGTCAGCTCAGCATTGATATTACATATGTGATAAATTTCACGAAAGACTTTGCCAATACGACGGCGGATGATTTTTACAGAAATTATCTGATTGATAAGATTGGTCTGAACGATCTTGTCCTCGGATATGATCATATGTTCGGAAAGAACCGTGAAGGAAATTACGATACATTAAAAGAGCTTTCAGCGAAGTATGAGTTTACAGTTGACAGAGTGGATGAATACAAGCCGGATGATTTTCATATTAGCAGTTCAGTACTGAGGGAATTACTTTCGACAGAAGGAAATGTAAAAAAAGCTGCGATAATACTCGGAAGAAATTATTCGATTGAAGGCACTGTGGTTGAAGGAAAGAAACTCGGACGGGAACTCGGATATCCGACAGCGAACATAAAAATCCCGGATGAATTCAAACTGATCCCGGCTATCGGAATTTATGCAGTTGAAGTGATTTTAAACGGCAACACTTACTTTGGAATGATGAGCATAGGAAGGAACCCGACAGTCACTGATGATAAATCAATTAAATTAGAAGTGAATATTTTTGATTTCAATGACGATATTTACGGAGAGAAAATTAAGATAGGTTTCATTGACAGGATAAGAGAGGAAATTAAATTCGAGAACATTGACAAACTGAGAACACAGTTACATTCAGACAAAAAAATTTCTTTAGAAATATTAAATAAATAATAAAATAAGCAAAATGCCATTAACAACAGAACAGAAACAGGAAATCGTTAAAAAAGACGGCGACAATGAAGAAGATTCAGGAAAGCCGGAAGTCCAGGTTGCAATACTGACAAAAAGAATAAATGATCTGTCAGCTTTGCATTTCAGCAATTTCAAAAAAGATCATCACTCAAGAAGAGGACTTCTTATGCTGGTAGGAAAAAGAAGAAAGCTTCTCAGATATCTTGAGAACAAAGACGTAGCAAGATACAGAAAGATCATAAAAGAATTAGACATAAGAAAATAATTTAAACGAAAGAGATTAAATGCCATTTACAAAAAGCATAGAAATAGGCGGTAAGAAATTAACGCTTGAAACAGGTAAATTAGCAAAACAGGCGAACGGAGCAGTGCTTATTTCACTTGACGAGAACATTGTTCTCTGCACAGTAACAGCTTCGGACGAAGCAAAACCGGGTCAGGATTTTTTCCCGCTGACGGTAGATTACAGGGAAAAGACAGCGTCTGTAGGAAAAATTCCGGGCGGCTTTTTCAAAAGAGAAGCAAGACCGACCGAAAAGGAAATTCTTTCATCAAGACTCATTGACAGACCTATAAGACCGATGTTTCCGGAAGGATTTTTTAATGAAGTACAGGTATTGTGTTCTGTTTATTCGTCAGACGGAGCTTATGATACTGATGTGGTAGCTGCGATCGGCGCTTCAGCAGCTTTGCTGATTTCAGATATTCCTTTTGACGAGCCGATATCAGAAGTAAGAGTAAGCAGAATTAACGGAGAACTGATAGTTAATCCCTCGCACGAACAGCTAGAAACAGGTGATTTCGATATCAGTGTTGCAGGAACTTCGGATTCGATAATGATGGTAGAAGGAGAAGCTAAGGAAATCTCAGAAGCAGAATTTCTTGATGCAATTAAATTTGCTCATAAGCATATAGCCATACTCTGCGATTTCCAGAAGGAATTTGCAAAGGAAGCGGGAAAGCAGAAAAGAGAATTATTTTCTAAGGAAGATATTTCAGAAATAACTGCAGATGTAAAAGCGGTTTGTGAAGCTGACATTAAGTCAGTAACTTCCACTGTTTTATCAAAAGAAGACAGGAAATTAAAGAACAGGGAAATTTTTGACAAAGCAGTTGCAGCATTATCGGAAAAATATCCCGATCAGGAAAAGAAGATCGGTACAATTATTCATGACATACAGTATGATGTGATGAGATCAATGGTTCTAGACGATAAGAAAAGACTTGACGGACGCGGATTTACGGAGATAAGAGACATAGCGAGTGAAACAGGCGTACTGCCGAGAGCTCACGGTTCGGCTTTGTTTACAAGAGGACAGACGCAGAGTCTTACGACAGTTACTCTAGGAACAAAGAGAGATGAGCAAATGATAGAAGGACTTAAAGAACTGAGTTATAAAAAATTTATTCTTCATTACAACTTTCCTCCGTTCAGTACCGGGGAAGTAGGCGGCAGACCGGGACCGGGAAGAAGAGAAATAGGTCACGGAAATCTTGCTGAAAGATCTTTGAAGAATCTTTTACCAAACGACGAAGATTTTCCATACACAATAAGAATAGTATCAGACATACTTGAATCGAACGGTTCATCTTCAATGGCGACAGTTTGCGCAGGTTCGCTTGCGTTAATGGATGCAGGAGTAAAACTGAAGAAACCTGTTGCGGGTATTGCAATGGGACTCATCAAAGAAGGAGATAAAGTTGCCGTAATTTCCGACATACTCGGAGACGAGGATCATTTCGGAGATATGGATTTCAAGGTTGCGGGTACCGCAGAAGGTATAACCGCTATTCAGATGGATATTAAAATCAGAGGAATTTCATTTGACATAATGGAGACAGCTCTTGCGCAGGCAAAAGACGGAAGACTTCACATACTCGGAGAGATGAGTAAAACAATGACAGCCCCGAGAGATTCGATCTCAAAGTATGCGCCGCATTTATATTCAATGATGGTGCCGAGGGAAATGATAGGAGCTGTTATCGGACCGGGAGGAAAGACTATCAGACATATTATTTCAGAGAGCGGAGCCGAGATAGATATTGATGATGAAGGAAAGGTAACGATAGCCGCAGTTGACAAGACACAGGCGGAGATCGCAAGAAAGATGATAGCAGGTCTGACGGAAGTTCCGGAGATCGGCAAGATTTACGACGGCGTTGTAAAAGGAATAAAGGACTTCGGAGCATTTGTGGAAATACTTCCGGGCAAGGAAGGACTTCTTCACATTTCCGAAATAGATAATAAGAGAGTGGTGAAAGTGGAAGACGTGCTGAAATTCGGTCAGGCGATTCAGGTAAAACTAATGGGAATAGATGATTCGGGAAAATTAAAACTAAGCAGGAAAGTATTGCTGCCGAAAGAAACGGCCAAACCTAAAACAGATGCATAATGAAATTTGAAATTGATAAACAGACAGACAAGACCATATTCAAGCTTGAGACAAAGTCTCTTGATCACAACATAGCCGCAGCTTTGAAAGCAGAACTGGTTTTTCTTCAGAAGGAAACTGAAAATCAGTTCATCATAGACCTCGGCGATGTGACCAAATGCGACAGTTCGGGATTGTCAGTGCTTCTTTTTTCAGAAAGACTCGAAAGGGAGAAGAACAAAAAGCTCATAATTAAGAATGTAAATGCGAACGTAAGAGATCTGATGAAGATAGCGAGATTAGACAGGGTCTTTGAAATAAAGTAAAATTATGTATCTGTAAACATTCAGTTAATATTTAAGAAACTTCTTATCATTAATTTTGGTAAGAAGTTTTTTGTTTATACATTAAAAACATTGCAATAATGTTGCGGATTAATATTTACTTCCCAATCCAAATATTCGCTTGCGAAGCAGGAAATGAAAATTCCAGATGATCTACCGTAATCGTAAAGTTTCACACAGTTTATATTTTTAGCATGTTTAGACGTATGATTTTTTTAAAATTTATTTAAAAAAAAACACTTCTGAAAATTAACATGCCTTAAATTATCAGTTAATATTGGCATTAAGTTTTTTATTTTATAAATATGAAAAATGAATTTGTAAAAGTATGCAAGGTCTCTGAAGTATACAGCCGCAAGGGCAGGAGATTTCAATTGGATGACGAAAATGAAATAGCGCTGTTCAAAGCAGACGGCAATATCTATGCAATTGATAATATCTGCCCGCATAATCATACTGCGCAGATGTATGACGGCTATATTGAGAATATGTATATTGCATGTCCCGTTCACGGGTTTCAGTTTCACCTGGAGACAGGGGAGCAGCCGACAAAGGAAGGATGCAGGCTGCGTACTTTTGTAGTAAAGATCGAGAATGAAATTGTATATGTAAAGAAGCCCTCGGAAAAAAGATTTGATTTTAAATTCTGATGAATAAAACCCGCCTTGGTGAAATAATAAAAAGCAAATGCATTGAAGCAGGATTTTTCAAAGTTGGTTTCACCAGAGCGGAAAAAACTTATTCCGAAGCGTTGTATCTCAGAGAGTGGCTTGATGAAAAGCGAAATGCTGACATGCAATGGATGGCAAATAATTTTGAAAAGAGAACTGATCCTTCGGAAATAATGGAAGACATCAGATCAGTAATTTCACTCTCTTATTTATACGACACTCCCGTAGCGCATTCTGAGAACAGAAACATTCCTAAAATTTCCCGTTATGCCTGGGGAGAGCGTGACTATCATAAAATAATTAAGAAGAAACTGAAAAATCTGTGTAACGTCATAAATTCACTTTCGCCGGAAATTAAAACAAGAGCTTATGTTGATGACGGTCCGGTAATGGACAAAGCCTGGGCTGTAAGATCGGGCATCGGCTGGATGGGAAAAAATACAAATGTGATTGATCCTGATACTGGAAGTTTCTTTTTCCTTGCGGAGATACTTATCAATGCAGAGCTCGATTACGGCACACCGGTTGAAGACCTTTGCAAAAGCTGCAATCTCTGCATTAATGCCTGTCCGACGGGAGCTTTGTATGAAGAATATAAGCTTGATGCAAATCTTTGCATATCATATCAGACAATTGAAAACAGAAATGACATTCCTGATGAGATAAATCTTAACGGATGGATATTCGGTTGCGATATCTGTCAGGATGTTTGTCCGTTCAACGGGAAAAATAAATTTACAACTGACATTAACTTCCTTCCAAAATCACAAATAAAAAATAAAACTTATGATGAGCTTCTGAATCTTTCAGAAGATGAATTCAATAAAATCTTTGAAGGAACTCCTGTCAGAAGGACAAAATATAACGGATGGAAAAGAAATCTTATAAAAGCTAAAAAAGATTTGTGAATTATTCTCAATTTGTTTTTTCTGAATTCCAAATCATATTCATTTCAGAAAACAAACTCAGAGTCAATAATTTTGCGGGGAGTTTTTACTTTGCAATCATATCTTTACTGATCTTATTTACAGAATCACATCCGCACAGTGTCATTGCGAGATCAAATTCATTTCTGAAAATATCCAGCACTGAGCTTACACCTTTTTCACCGTCAGCGGCAAGTCCCCACAGGACAGGTCTCCCGGTAAGAACGGCTTTTGCGCCGAAAGCAAGAGCTTTTAAAATATCCGTGCCTCTTCTGATTCCTCCGTCAAGAAGAATTTCAATTTTACCACTTACAGCATCTGCAACTTCAGGCAGTACATCTATAGTCGCACGGCATGTATCAAGTTGTCTTCCTCCGTGATTAGAGACTACAATTGCATCAGCTCCGTATTGTACAGCCAGCAAAGCGTCTTCTTTGCAGCCAATTCCTTTTATTACAATTGGTAAATTTGTATTTGACTTCAGCCATTCGATATCTTTCCAGTTAAGCGAAGGATCCAGATTCTCAGAAAAATATCCGGCTATTCCGGAATCGGTTTTTACAGAAAGTTTTTCTTTGTAATACGGCTCTAAATTTTTTACTGTAAATCCTTCAGGCAGTGTAAATTTATTTCTGACATCTCTTTCACGTAATCCCAGTAAAGGTGCGTCTACTGTTAGAACTAATGCTTTGCAGCCGGCATTCTCAACTCTTTTTATAAGATTTATTGTGACTTCTCTGTCTTTGAAAACGTAAAGCTGAAACCAGATATTTCCTTCAGACGCCGCTGTAACTTCTTCGACTGATGAATTTGAAAGAGTACTCAGTATCATTATTGTACCGGCTTTTGTTGCAGCTTTTGCAACTGCAACTTCCCCAAATTCATTTGCCATTTTATGAAAAGCAGTTGGCGCGATCATTAAAGGCATTGAGATCTTCTGACTAAGTACTTCAGTTGAAAGTTGTCTTTTGCTAACATCTGAGAGCACTCTGTATTTCAAAAAAATTCTTTTATAAGCATCGCAATTTTCTCTTAAAGTAATTTCTTCATTAGCTCCGCTGGAATAATAATCATAAGCGGCTTGGGTAAGTTTTTCTTTGGCGAGTTTTTCGAAATCTGAAACAGTTAAGAGTGTCATTTGATTTTCTTCTTAAACCTGAATTTAATTTTCTGAATAATTTCTTTTAATACACCTGATAAAGCAGTAGAGACGCCCAATTTGGGCGTCTCTACTACATGAGGAAATCCTGTATCATTTTTTGTATTTATCCAAACGATTCAAATAAATTTATTTCAGAGACATAATGCGAAACTTCGGTAATTAATTAAAAAACATAATTACTATTTCTTAGCTTTGTTCAAACTTGCTCTGGCAGCTGCAAGTCTCGCAACAGGAACTCTGAAAGGCGAACAGCTTACATATTCAAGACCGAGCTGATCACAGAAAGTTATGGAATCCGGTTCGCCGCCGTGCTCGCCGCAAATACCGAGTTTTATGTCAGGTCTTGTTTCTCTGCCTTTTCTGACAGCCCATTCCATAAGCATTCCCACACCTTCTGTATCTATGGATTCGAAAGGATCCCTGTTCAATAATTCCTTTTCCCTGTAGTCAGGCATAAATGAAGCTGCATCATCTCTTGAAATTCCGAATGTCATCTGTGTGAGGTCATTTGTTCCGAATGAAAAGAACTCTGCATACTTTGCTATCTTATCAGCAACGATCGCTGCTCTTGGTATCTCGATCATAGTTCCTACTTTGTATTTGAATCTGATCTTTTTTTCTTTCATTACTTCTTCAGCTGTTCTTCTTATAATTGTTTCCTGCTCTATGAATTCTTTTTCATTTCCGATAAGCGGTATCATAATTTCAGGATAAACTTTCTTTCCTTCCTTTATAACGGCAGCAGCAGCTTCGAAAATCGCTCTTGACTGCATCTCTGTTATTTCCGGAAAAGATATTCCGAGTCTGCATCCTCTGTGACCGAGCATCGGATTGAATTCATGCAGGGCATTCAGCTTATATTTTATTTCATCTACATTTGTTCCGATAAGCTCGGCAAGTTTCGTGATCTCATTTTCAGTATGCGGAAGAAATTCATGCAAAGGCGGATCAAGCGTCCTGATAGTAACAGGGAGACCTTTCATTACTCTGAAAATTTCCGTAAAATCTTTTCTCTGATAAGGCAATATTTTTGCAAGAGCTTTTTTCCTTCCTTCGGTGCTGTATGCAAGTATCATTTCTCTTACTGCATTTATTCTGTCGCCTCCGAAAAACATGTGTTCAGTCCTGCAAAGTCCTATTCCTTCAGCTCCGAAAGCAATTGCATTTTCACATTGATCGGGCTGATCTGCATTTGTTCTGATCTTAAGTCTTCTGTATTTATCCACCCATTTCATGAATGTCGAATAATAACTATAAGATTTTGATTTTTCCGGTTTAAGCGTTTTGTCAACAAGCACCTGAAGTATTTCCGATGGTTTCGCCTGAAGCTTTCCTACAATTACTTCACCTGTTGATCCGTCAATTGATAAAAAATCTCCTTCTTTTATAATGTGCGGTTTGCCTTTTACTTTGATCGTTTTAAGCAGATAGTCAATGTCAAGCTGTCCGCATCCTGCGACACAGACTTTTCCCATTTGTCTCGCAACAAGAGCGGCGTGTGACGTCATACCTCCGCGTGAAGTAAGTATTCCTTCGGATGCGCTCATTCCCCTTATGTCTTCCGGAGAAGTTTCAATTCTCACAAGTATAACAGTCTCTCCCCTTGCGTGAGCGTTAACTGCATCGAATGAATTAAAATAAACTTTTCCGCAGGCAGCGCCCGGTCCGGCATTAAGTCCTGTAGCAAGCAGCTTGCCGCTTCTTACAGCTTCCTGCTTTTCAGTTAAGCTGAATATAGGTCTGAGAAGCTGATTCAGTTGTTCGGGATCAACTCTCAGCACAGCTTCTTTCTCACTGATGAGTTTTTCCTTTACCATATCAACGGCAATTCTTACGGAAGCATAACCTGTTCTCTTCCCTGCCCTGCACTGAAGCATATACAAAACTTCATCCTGCATAGTGAATTCAATATCCATCATATCGTGATAATGCTTCTCAAGATTTTTTCTTACCTGCTCAAGCTGTTTGTAAATTTTCGGTTTCGCTTTCTTTAATTCGGACATAGGAAGCGGAGTTCTTGTTCCGGCAACGACATCTTCTCCCTGCGCGTTCATAAGATATTCACCGTAGAATTCGTTTTCACCGTTGGAAGGATTTCTTGTGAAAGCAACTCCCGTTCCGGAAGTATCACCGAGATTTCCAAAAACCATTGACTGAACATTTACGGCTGTTCCCCATTCCACCGGAATGTTATTCAGCTTTCTGTATACTATCGCCCTGTCATTCATCCATGATCTGAAGACGGCTCCGACTGATCCCCATAGCTGCTCCATCGGATCATCAGGAAAATTCATGCCTGTCTCTTTCTTAATTTCCAGTTTGAATTCCTCTGCAAGTTCTTTCAAATCCTGCGCACTGAAATCAATATCGCTTTCAATTTTTCTTTTCTTCTTTTTTGCTTCAATGATCTCTTCAAAAGGATCTATCTGATGTTTGTCCTTGGGCTTGAGATCCATTACAACATCTCCGTACATCTGTACGAATCTTCTGTAGGAATCATACACGAATCTTTCATTTCCTGTTTTAGCAATAAGACCTTTAACTGTCGTGTCATTCAGTCCGAGATTAAGTACAGTATCCATCATGCCTGGCATTGAGGCTCTTGCGCCGGAGCGAACGCTCAGTAGCAGCGGGTTCAGAGGATCACCGAATTTGCAGCCCATATCTTTTTCCACTTTCTTTAGTGCATCTTCGAGCTGTTTCTTAAGTTCTTTTGGAAATTTTTTCTTATTAGCGTAATATGCGTTGCATACTTCCGTTGTAATTGTAAATCCTGGAGGTACGGGAAGTTTAATGTTTGTCATTTCTGCGAGATTCGCTCCCTTGCCTCCTAGAAGTGATTTCATATCCGCCTTGCCTTCGGCTTTTCCTTTGCCAAAGTAGTAAACGTATTTAGTTGCCATGATAAAGTTTGATAATTTTATAAATAATTGAATTGGTATTCTTTGATAGTGAAGTTTTCTGTGATGATTTAATAATGGAAGTAGTGAAAGTCATTGGAATTTAAAGAATCATTATCTCATTTAATTCATTTTCATAAAGACAAATTTCTCTGTTAATTGTTTTCTGTCTTAATTAAAAGCAGTTATTGTAATTATGATTTTTTTATTTAATACAAAATAAATTATTTAGAGTTAAATTAATACTTACTAATTAAGTACTAAGTTAATTTGATTACCTTATCCGGACATTTGATTTTCTCCTTTCAAGAGTTTTTCTCAAAACATAACGACCACCCCCTTAATCCCCCTCCTTCGCAAGGAGGGGGAAGCCCGCTGAAGGCGGGTAGGGGGAGGTCATACGTACTCAATTTTATAGGAATTGGAATCCTATAGAATAAGTTTGTCACAAAACTTCCGTTTTACTGCTTGGACATTAGGTCATACAGGTAAATTTTTTATTAATGGAGATCATAGATAGTAATAAAAATTATAAAAAAATTTTTATGAAATAATTTTTCCGGAATATGCCTGTAAAAACTACACAGTATCCACAAAATACAAACTTGAATAATCCTTCTTAATAAAGCAGATTGCAGATAAAATTTTTTATTTGGATAACACTTCTGAATCAATAGAAAAACCGGATCCTTATGCAGCTCTTCGCTTCTGGGAATTCAGAAATTTCACTATTGCGAGACTGTGCATAACAATAGCTTCACAGATGCAGGCGGTTATAGTCGGATGGCAGATTTATGAAATCACAAAAGATCCTTTTTCACTCGGACTAATAGGACTTGCTGAAGCAATTCCTTCTATTTCTGTTCTGCTGTTTGCAGGGCATATTACCGATATCAGCGACAGAAAGAAGATAGTTCTTTATTCGGTATTGCTGATGAGTTTCTGCTCTCTGATGCTTTTGCTTATTACATCTGACCTAATTCATTCTCTCAGCACAAATAAATTAATTCTGATCTATTCTGTAATTTTTCTTAGCGGTATCGGCAGAGGATTTTCCGCACCTTCATTCTTTGCGTTCGTTTCACAGCTTGTTCCAAAAGAAATTCTTCCCAATGCGATTACCTGGAACACTACAACCTGGCAGACAGGAGCAGTTACAGGTCCCGCAATAGGAGGTCTGCTTTACGGATTCATCGGCGCTACAAATACATTCATTACAATTGTTATTTTCTGGATCATTTCTGTTTTTATGATCCTTCCTATAAAAAATAAACCTGTACCCGTGATAATCGGCATTCAGAGTTTAAAAGAAAAACTAACAGCCGGACTTAAATTTGTTTTTGAAAGGAAGATCGTTCTCGGCGCGATATCTCTGGATCTGTTTGCGGTGCTGTTCGGCGGAGCAGTTGCTTTGCTTCCTATATTTGCAGGTGAAATTCTTTTCGCAGGTCCGGAAGGTCTTGGAATACTGAGAGCAGCGCCTTCTATCGGCGCAGTTATAATGGCTGTTACTATGACACGACGACCGTTTACAAAAAACGCCGGAAAGAATCTTATCATAAGTGTTTTCGGATTCGGACTGTGCATTATTTTATTCGCAATTTCAAAAAACTTTTATCTCTCGCTGATAATTCTTGCATTGAGCGGAGCGTTTGACAGCGTGAGCGTAGTGATCAGGGCTACTATAATTCAGCTTATGACGCCTGACAATATGAAAGGAAGAGTTTCTGCGGTGAACAGTATTTTTATTGGATCATCAAATGAGATCGGGGCGTTTGAATCGGGAGTTGCGGCTAAGCTGCTCGGAACTGTTCCGTCCGTGATTTTCGGCGGAGTAATGACGATACTCATTGTTACTGTTGTTACCTTTGCGTTTCCAAAGTTGAGAAGACTAAAGCTTTAAATTCAGCTCAGCAATTCTTCTGTAATTATTTCCTCCTGCGATGGTTTCAGCTTTGCCAGATTTTCTTCCAGCGAATCCGTAAAATAATTCAATACTGAATCATCATCGAGAATGACGGGCATTCTGTTATGTATCTCTTTCAGGAAACTGCTGGGTGAAGTGGTAACAAGAGAAAATTCAAGTTTGCCTTCCTTGTTCCTCCTGTAAAGTCCCGGAACAAAAAATATCTCCTTTCTCTTCAGAACAATTTTTATTTTAAGCTTCTTTTTCTGACCAATGTCTTTCCATTCATAGAATCCTGTCATAGGAATTAGTATTCTGTTTTTGTCAAACAAATTTTTCCAGAACGGCTTCATTCCGATTGTATCATCTCTTGAATTGAATATAAGCGGAGTCTTCTTTGCCGGGTCAAACATTATTCCCCACTTCATTTCCGTAATGAACTTCCCTCCTTCATCATAAGCTATGACCGGAATATTATGCGTAAGTACGGCATCATATACTTCTGAATCTTTTTTATGCTTCTTCTGCTCTTCGATCTCTTTTTCAATTTCCTCTTCGAGATTTTCTTCTTCTTTACGGATCTCATCAAGTAGCTTAATTTTTATATCCTCATTGTAAATGGATTTTAGTAATTTGCTTAAGCCGGACATTTTACCCGCTGTAATGAATTGTCTGCACATAAATTGTTTTTTTGTAAAATTAACAGACTGATATTAATTGTCAATTCTTATTTTAAATATCACTATTAGGATTATTAGGATTTGAGGATTTTTAGGATTTGGGGATAATAGGATTTTACAATCTTCTAATCTTATAATCTTATAATCTTATAATCATAAGAATCCTAATGAAAAATAGAATTATACTGCCATGAAAATAAAATTTGAATTAAACAACAGGGAATATAACTGCAACACATTCAGACCTATAGATTTATCAATTCCGCTATTGTTCAATCAGGAACAGCCGAACACTTACAATGTTGCAAGAGCTTCTGCAAAAGCATATTCAACCGGAGAGTTCATCGGTGACACAAGACAGGGAGGAGGATGTAATTTCGAGGAATACCGTCTTATACCTCACTGTAACGGAACGCATACTGAATGTGTAGGTCATATTTCATTGGAAAGAATAGCCGTCAATTCAATTTTGAAAGAGTCATTCATTCCTTCTACTCTTATTACAGTAAATCCTGAAAAAGCATTTGATACAAATGACATTTACATTCCGGAA
The DNA here is from genome assembly GCA_016709315.1 of Ignavibacteria bacterium. Taxonomy (GTDB): domain Bacteria; phylum Bacteroidota; class Ignavibacteria; order Tepidaquicellales; family Tepidaquicellaceae; genus JAEUSI01. The sequence continues at coordinate 1,114,433 of JADJMZ010000001.1, read as the reverse complement.
AAGAGTGAGGAAGATATGATGATCACAAAATTCATACTCAGCGAAAAGCTTGAATTTGCTGACAGGGATTTTCTGGAAGGACTTATAATAAGGACATTGCCCAATAGTGATTCGAAGAAATACAGAAGATATATGGATTACCTTCCGCCTTTTTTTTCAATTGATGCAATGGAATATATCAGAAAGCTGAACGTAAAGCATCTTCTTATGGACATTCCTTCTGTTGACAGAGCGTTTGACGATGGCAAGCTTTCGACACATCATATATTCTGGGACATTCCTATGGATTCAAAAGAAGCTGATATTCATGATCATTCGATGAATACAATTACTGAAATGATCTATGCGCCGGATGAAGTCGAAGACGGATTGTATCTGATGAATATTCAGATACCTGATTTTGTTTCTGATGCAGCGCCGAGCAGAGTTTTTATTTATGAGATTAATTGAAATATTTTAAGCTCAGATTTAAAATTAAAAAAAATAAAATTTATTAATTAAATAATGAAATGAAATGGGTCTGGTAAATTCATTAAAATTCAGTTACAAATCCGGAGCAATAATCACAGATGAGGAATTTTTTATCGGCGGAAGAAGGAGAGTTCATACAGCCGATAATCTGCAGTCGCTTATCACAGAAGAGATGAGCAATGAATTCGGATTGGAAGCGGTATTCGGCGGAGCGGGGAATCTCTCTGTTGTCAAAGATGTAATTTGTATGATTAAATCAAAACTTCAGTCTGAATATGCGGAATACAGGAGGAGAGGAAGTGACAGCCCGGTTTTCAAAACTGTTGAGGATGTAGCAAGAATTGCATTAAGAGTCTTTCAGGAAATCTCTCACGAAAAAGTCAGCAAAAAACTTTACGGACTTCTCGGATTCACATTAGATGACTTTAACAGAGGTTTTTATTTTTCGGAAGGAAAAAAGATCGAGATAAAGGATGATAAAATTGTTGCCAAGGCAATGGAAATAATTATGATGAAAGCTTCGCACATGAAAGACATTCAGGAAGTAGAAGCAATAATCATAGGAACTGATACCGAATCAGGATTCAATGCATTTGATTTTTACGGAGGCATGACGCATCTGTATCTTTCGACAAGTCTTTATAATTCTGTAGGAGCCGGCTCTACAAGCACTTCACTTGATTTTGCAAACATGATAAATTCCCTTGAACTTGATCAGAGAAGGAACGGCATAGATAAAATACTCGGACTTGTCGAGCTTGTCAGAATTACAAATCAGTCGGCGATTAAAAACAGCGAGATTGGCGGTTACTATGATATTATATACCTTGACGGTAACGGGAAAAATCACAACGACAGATTCTTCGATATTAACGGTGAGAAGACTCAACTGCTGAAAGAGATAGTAGGCGCTTACGATCATAATCTTATACAGAAAGATGTCTGTCATGACCTTGCGGAGAAGATCGTGTACAGTAAATCCGAATTCAACTTCAATGAAGCGGAAGCCGCTTTTTTCAGTAATGCCTCCGATACAGGAAAACTAAATTTGTTTTTAAGAGGATACAAAGTATAATTTTCTAACTAAATAAATTATTTAAAATACAATCATGACTGTTGTAAATGCTATAAAATTTAATTCACACTCAGGAGCTATGTGCTGCGATGAGCAGACAACCATCGGCTCAGTGAGGATAATGATGTCATCGGACAAGATCCAGAAAATAATTCCTAAAGTGATCCGTGAAAATGTCAAACTTGAAGCTGTTTATGGCGGAACGGGTACAACTGCAATAGGTGATGAAATAAGAAAATCCATTAAGCAGAAACTTCTTAAGGAATTTGAAATCATGCAGAACAAATCTTCGGAAATGTCAAAAAATTTTAAGACCATTGATGAAATTTGCAGAATGGGATTTGAGTCTATGCTTTCTGTGAAACACAAACATATTAACGATATAGTAAAAGGTTATTTTAATTTTGACACTAATGACTATACTCAGGGATTTTATCAGAAAAACAAAGATGAGAAAATAGATATTACTCAGAAAGATCTTAAAGAAAAAGTTTATGACCTGATGAACTGGAGAAATGCAGAAGAGGTAGATTCGGTATTTCTGAATGCAGCTATCATCTGCGGATTTGATGCAAACGAAGAATTTAAGATCTGCAAACTTTCTCTGAAAACCGAAATGAACATGGAGATGGCCGGTTCGATTTTTGAAACCGTAGGATCCGGCTCGGATTCAGCGCAGATAATATTTTCGGATTATGTAAGCAGCAAAACTCTTGATGAAAGAAGGAACAGCATTGACAGGGTAGAAGGAATGATACAGCTTTTGAGGGCAACGATTGCAGCAGCTAAATACAATATGGGTGTCGGAGGATATTTTAACATTATTATTTTTGATGCAAAGGAAGATGAGCCGGATAAAAGATTTATTGAAATATTTGATAACAGGGCAAAGCTTGCAAGCGAGATCGTACATTCTTATTATAATAAATTTATCAGTTACGAAGATACTTACGAGCTGATCAATGAACTCATTTACAACAGGCAGAAAACTTTTGAGGAAGTAAATGATGCATTTCTAAGTTCATCATGTAATCCGGTAAAAATGGGAAAGTTTCTCAGAGGTTATAAGGTTTAATTTTTAAATCAATATTAATAAGTATTTTTGAAAGAATTCAGCTCAGACAAACAGTTTGCAATCGAATCGGATTTAAAGGATCCTTTGAAAAATCTACCGTGACAGATTTTTGATCCCGCATAAATCCAACGGAGAAAAAGTAATTTACCTTGCGGGAAACTCTCTCGGACTTCAGCCGGATACAGTCAGATCATATATTGAGCAGGAACTGAAAGACTGGGAAACTCTTGCCGTTGAAGGTCATACTCATGCAAAGAATCCATGGATGCCTTATCATGAATTACTTACCGCCAAAACTGCGCGGATAGTTGGCGCACTGCCGGAGGAAGTAATCAATATGAATACTCTTACTGCAAATCTTCATTTTCTTTTTGTTTCCTTTTACCGTCCTGACAGTTCTCGTTATAAAATTTTAATTGAATCCAACGCTTTTCCTTCAGACCATTATGCTGTTCAGTCACAGATTAATTTTCATGCTGAGCTTGCAGGTAAAAAACATTTTGATGTGAAGGATGCTCTGATTGAAATGAAACCCCGCTCCGGAGAAGATAAGATAAGAACGGAAGACATTGAAGAGCTGATTTACAGAGAAGGAGATTCGATCGCGCTTATTTGGTTTGCAGGAGTAAATTATTATTCAGGTCAGGCATTTGACATAGAAAGAATTACTGCGGCAGCTCATAAGAATGGGTGTATTGCAGGATTTGATCTTGCGCACTCAGCTGGGAATATGCTGCTCAAACTTCACGACTGGAATGTTGATTTTGCAGTCTGGTGCAACTATAAATATCTAAACGGCGGTCCAGGAGCAATCGGCGGAGCTTTTGTTCATGAGAAACATCTGAATGACAGTTCTCTTCCGAAATTTCTCGGATGGTGGGGGCACGACAAGAAAACAAGATTTCTTATGGATCATAAATATATTCCGATTCCCACTGCTGAAAGCTGGCAAGTCAGCAATCCGCCTATCTTTCAGCTTGCTGCACTGAATGCATCGCTTGATATTTTCGAAGAAGCGGGAATTGAAAACTTAAGGATCAAAAGTGAAAAACTTACAGCTTACCTTGAATTTCTTCTTAAAGAAAATAATAACTCTGACATAGATATTATTACTCCTCCGGAAATTAATGAAAGAGGATGTCAGCTTTCTTTAAGAGTGAAATACGGTGGCAAAGATTTATATAACAGACTGATAAATGAAGGTGTGATTTGCGACTGGAGAGAACCTGATGTTATAAGAGTTGCGCCGGTTCCTTTATATAACAGTTTTGAAGATGTGCGGAAGTTTTCTGAAATCTTTTTTGATAACAATAAATAAGTTGATTTCAGATTCGTGTTCCCTGATAAATTTTTGAAAAAAAATAAACCATTATTTTTATTAACAAACAATTTTTATTTTATTGAAAAAAATAACCATTGTCGGCGCAGGTCTTGCGGGTTCATTGCTGTCAGTTTATCTTGCAAAGAAAGGTTTTGAGGTAAATGTTTATGAAAGAAGATCTGACATGCGCAAATCTTCGAAAGGCGGCGGCAAGTCAATCAACCTTGCTCTTTCCACACGCGGCATTCATGCTTTGAAAGAAGTCGGACTGTATGATGAAATTAAGAAAATTGCAATCCCGATGTACGGAAGAATGATCCATCCTGTGGAAGGCGACTTGTCATTTCAAAGATACGGAAAAGACGATTCGGAATATATCAATGCGGTTTCGAGAGCTGATCTGAATATATCTCTTATGGAACTTGCCGAGCGGAATCCGGGTGTTAAAATACATTTCAATGAACGATGCAGCGGAATTGATTTTAAAAACAGTGAAATAAATTTTCATAATGAACTGACCGGAGAGACTACGCTTGTTAAATCTGATATTGTAATTGCAACTGACGGCGCTACATCTGCTGTCAGAATGGAAATGCAGAAGATACCGAGATTTAATTTTGCGCAGCATTACGAAAATTACGGATACAAAGAGCTGATAATCCCTTCAGGAGAGGACGGAAGTTTTCTTATGGAAAAAAATGCGCTTCACATCTGGCCAAGAGGATCATTTATGCTTATTGCTTTGCCGAATCCTGACGGAAGCTATACATGCACATTATTTCTGGCTTATGATCATTCACTTGGAGAAGAAAACAGTTTCGAATATCTTAATACAGAAGAAAGAGCCGATACTTTTTTCAAAAAACAATTTCCTGATGCTTATAAAATGATCCCTGAATTCAAAAAAGAATTTTTTAATAATCCGACAGGAACACTAATGACGGTCAAATGTTTTCCGTGGATCTATGAAGACAGAATTGCATTACTCGGTGATGCCTGCCATGCGATTGTTCCTTTTTTCGGACAGGGAATGAATGCAGCGTTTGAAGACTGCACCTGTCTTAACGATTGTATTGACAAATACGGAACTGACTGGAAGAAAGTATTTAACGAATATCAGAAACAGCGAAAGATAAATTCGGACGCCATAGCAGATCTTGCTCAGGAAAACTTTATTGAAATGAGAGATCTTGTTTCGGATAAAGAATTTTTATTCAGAAAAAAAATAGAAACAGAACTTTACAAAAAGTATCCCGATACATTTATTCCGAAGTATTCAATGGTAACTTTCAGCAGAATTCCTTATTCAGTTGCATTGCAGCGTGGTAAAATACAGGAAGAAATATTAAAAGAATTATGCGCCGAAGCTGACAGCAGAGAAAGTATAGACTACGGTAAAGCTGAAAAGCTTATAAATAATAGATTAGAAAAATTATTATAAACTAAAATATTAATATCAGATATTTTTATTTATTAAATACTTATTTACTATTTAACAAATATGTTTGAAGAATTTGTAAAAAATAAAATAGACCGCGAAACCGGGACTGTATTTAATCTCAGCGAGATCACAAAGGAACAGATCGTTAAAAGCGATATATCCGATTTCACAAAAAATTATTTTTTAATTGAGTTCGATTCGCATTCAGGCAGAGATGAAATAGCTGAGCTGATTTCCAAATCAAACAAACTTTATTTCAACTATACAATACGTCCGAAATGGACTCTTCAGACATTTCTTTTTAAAAATTTTGAATCACGTCCTCCAAACGATTTATTAAATAAGCTTAACTATTTTCCATTTTATAAATTTTATTCGGATTCAATTCAGAGTTTTATAAATGAGAGTTCGCCAATATTTGTCACAAAGACTGAACTGAGTTCGATTATTGATAATACTAATAATGCGATTTACGGTAAACTGACAAATGATATCTCTAATATTAAGATCAAAAATTTTTTCCTTCAGATATTTTTGCTGAAGTATGAATCTGAAATTAATTATAATCTCGAATCTTCTGTTCCGTATTCATTTATAAAAATTTTTCTGGAAGATAAGTCATATAATCAGCTTACAGATAAATTCACAGGTATAAGAGATTTTTCCGAAGATGATGAAATAAGTTTAAAAGACATAATAAAAATTCTTACTGATAAGTATAGTTCCGCAACAAAGGAAGAAACTTCATCTCCTGAAAATTACGGAATTGTTCCGGACTTTACCGGAAAAGAGAAAGTAACAGGAGAAATAATAAAAACAGAGGAACAAGTTGAAGTTGAATTGCCTGCTGAAGTATCAAAGGCAAAGTTAGAGATACCAATTTATTCCAGAGAACTTTCACAAGCGCAAAAGGAAAGTCATGAAACAGATGCAGAATCCGAGAATAATATTTCATTCCAGATAAAAAATATAAAGGATTTATTTGAGGATAAGCAGAGTGAAAAGATTCTTGACAGGATTTATAGCTCTGACATATTAAAGAGAGAAAGGTCTTATGAAAAATTAAGCAGTTTCAAAACATGGTTTGAGGCATCGAATCATCTGAAGGAAATATTCCTTTCAAACGATGTTGATATTTACAATAAAGAAGTAGTGAAATTTGTAAACACATTAAATGAGTACTTTAAAAAACAGGAGTAAAAATTGTTTTTAGACCATGCAAAGATTTATGCGAAATCCGGAGACGGCGGAAACGGATGTGTGAGTTTCCGCAGAGAAAAGTTCGTCCCAAAAGGAGGACCTAACGGAGGCGACGGCGGCAAAGGCGGGGATGTTATATTCAGAGCTTCTTCGCAACTTTCTACATTAATTGACTTCAGATACAAAGCTCATTACAAAGCTGAAAGAGGACATCATGGAGAGGGAGCTTTAAAGACCGGTAAAAACGGTAAAGATATTTTAATCAAAGTTCCCTGCGGAAGTATAATAAAAGATTTCGATACCGGTAATGTTTTATATGAACTGCTTAAAGACGGCGAGGAGAAAATTATTTTAAAGGGTGGAAGAGGAGGAAAAGGAAACACACATTTTAAAAATTCCACTAATCAGGCGCCGAGAAAAGCACAGCCGGGTGAGGCGGGTCAGGAAAAAACATTACAGATTGAGTTAAAGCTTATTGCCGATGCGGGACTTGTCGGATTTCCAAATGCAGGCAAGTCAACTTTAATTTCTAAAATTTCATCTGCAAAACCAAAGATCGCGAATTATGCGTTTACGACACTCGCTCCTAATCTTGGAATAGTAAGATACAAAGAGTATGATTCATTTGTAGTGGCGGACATTCCTGGTATTATAGAAGGAGCTTCAAGCGGCAAAGGTTTAGGGTTTCAGTTTTTAAGACATATTGAAAGAACACGAATACTTCTTTTTTTGATAGATGCGACAAACCTTGATGAGACAAAAACCCGGAAGGAATTTCTGAAAGACTATGGAATACTTTTAAAGGAATTGAAAACTTACGAAGCGCATCTTATTGACAAGCCGGGGATAATATGTTTCACAAAAGCTGACGCAATATCAGATGAACTAAAAAAGAAACTTACAAGAATGAAAACCAAAGAACAGAAGATTATTATTTCATCTGTAAGCGGGGAAAATCTGGATGAGCTGAAAACAATGATCTGGAATTTACTTCAGAAAGCTAAAGAATCATCAGAATAAATTTTTAATTATTTTATCAGCAATAAAATTGCGTAACAAAAATATAAACTTTACAAATTTGAAAAAACCAGTAATATTAATTTCCAATGATGACGGGATTGAGTCAGACGGTATAAAAGCATTATGGAGATCAATTAAAAAATTCGCTGAAGTAATCGTTGTAGCTCCAAATACTCAGCAAAGCGCAGTCGGACATTCAATAACAGTGGCTAATCCAATCAGATACAGAAAAAATCTGATAGATAAAAATTATTACGGATACGCTGTGGAAGGTTCTCCTGCTGATTCCGTTAAACTTGCAGTCAGAAATATTCTGAAAAATAAAAAGATAGATATGCTGATCTCGGGAATTAATCACGGAGCAAATACTGCGATTAATATTATTTACTCCGGAACAGTTTCAGCCGCTACAGAAGGTACAATACTCGGCATACCGTCTGTTGCTATATCTCTTGCAAGTTTTACGTATAAAGATTTTTCAGTTGCCTCTTCATTCGCTTCAAAGATTGCCAGAACAGTTCTGAAAAAAGGTTTGCCAAAAGGAACATTACTGAATGTCAACATACCTGCCGTAAGCAGAAAGGAAATTAAAGGAGTTTTGATAACCAAGCAGGGAAAATCCGTCTGGGATGATCAATATGAATCCAGGCATGATCCGAATAACAGGGAATACTTCTGGCTGACGGGTAAAATGAATATTCTGGATAATGATCTTGAATTCGATCAGACTGCATTAGGCGAGAATTATATTTCAGTTACTCCGGTGCATTACGATTTAACTGATTACAGTCTTCTTGATGAATTGAAAGCATGGAAAATTAAAATGTAGAGTATAAATAAAAAGCTGTTTCAGAAAATTTTCCGAAACAGCTTTGATAAGAAAATCTTTTTTCGTTTATTTATCTGTTAAAGTAACTTTTGTCATCTTAACATCTGTAGCAGGTTTGTCATTTGGTCCGGTTTTTACTTTTCCGATTTTATTTACAACATCCATACCTTCTACCACTTCACCGAAAATTGCGTGCTTTCCGTCAAGCCAGGGAGTAGCAGCCAGAGTTATAAAGAACTGTGAAGTACCGGTATTCGGACCTCTGTTTGCCATAGAGAGCATACCCGCTTTAGAGTGTTTCAGACCAGGTGCAAATTCATCCTGAACAACTTCTTTTGATCCGCCTGTTCCTGTGCCTGTAGGATCTCCGCCCTGAATCATAAATCCGTCAATGACTCTGTGAAAAATTATTCCGTTATAGAATCCCTGGTTTACAAGTTTTTTAATATTTGCTGTAGTAATTGGAGCTTTATCTGAAAACAATTTTATTTTTATAGTGCCCATTGTTGTTTCCATCTTGACAATGTCACCGTTCGAAGACTTTGTCTGTTCTGTTTTTTCTACTGATTTATTGTTTTCCATTGAACTGTCCTTTTTTTCTGATGTTTGAGTTTGAATTGATTTTACTGTATCGGTTTTTGTAATTGTTGTTGTGGTTTTGGTGTCTGTTGTTTTACTCTCTGTAGATTTAGTATCAGTTGTCGAAGTTTCTTTCTTTTCCCCGCAACCTGCAAGTAAAGCGGAAATGATTACTATGGTAAACATCGCCGTTATTTTTTTTCTTAACATTTACTTCTCCTTTTGAATTTGTTTAATAATTTATTTAATGCTGTATATACATTACCGGAATTATATGAAATTATTCTTATCTAAAATTGCTTTAGAAATCTGACATCATTTTCATAAAAAAGCCGTATGTCAGGAATTCCGTATTTTATCATAAGAGTTCTTTCAAGTCCCATTCCGAAAGCATAACCCGAATAGACTTCCGGATCATACCCGATAATTTTAAATACATTCGGATCAACCATTCCCGCTCCTCCTATCTCGAGCCAGCCGGTATATTTGCAAACTCTGCATCCTTTACCTTTGCACAGAAAACATTCTACATCAAACTCGGCGGAAGGTTCGGTAAACGGGAAAAAAGATGGTCTCAATCTTGTCTTTAGTTGTTCACCGAAAAATTCCTTTGCGAAATAATTCAAAGTTCCTTTCAATTCTCTGAAAGTTACATTTTTGTCAACATATAAAACTTCAAACTGATGAAAGAACGCAAGTGATCTTGAGCTTATGGCTTCGTTTCTGTAACATTTTCCCGGAACGATTACTCTGATCGGCGGAGTATTTTTTTCCATAACTCTTATCTGACCGGGTGATGTATGAGTTCTGAGAAGGTATTGTTTGTCCTTGCCTTTACTGTCAATATAAAAAGTATCCTGCATATCTCTTGAAGGGTGATAGTCAGGAGTATTTAGAGCGTCAAAATTATGATATTCATCTTCTATTTCATCGCTTTCGTAAATACTGAATCCAATCCTTCCGAAAATTTCAAGAATTTCATCTATTGCAGTATTTAAAAGATGCTTCGTTCCTTTATTGTATTTTAAACCAGGCAGAGAAATGTCCGCAGAGTCAATACTGTTTCCTGCGAGGGATTCAAGACTATCTTTTTTTTCATCGTAAATTTTATGCAGGTAAACCTTAAGTTCGTTCAGCGTTTTCCCGACTTTCCCTTTTGATTCCTTGCTTACTTCCTTAAACTCTTCAAACAAAGAATTAAGAATCCCGTTTCTGCTGAGAAATTTCAGACGATAATCTTCAAGAGATTTATCATCTTTTATTAAAGCAAATTCGGATTTAGCTTCTGATTTTATTGATTCGATTTTATCAAGCATAGATTCGGTTTACAGTTGAAAACAAAACAAGGCGAATAATCATATCCGCCTTATTTTTAATATCTGACAAAAAATAAAAATTATTTCAAAGCAAATTTTACAATCTCGCTGAAAGCTTCAGAATTACTGTATGCAAGTTCAGCAAGGATCTTTCTGTTTATATCAATATTTTTTTTGTTCAGAGCGTTTATCAGTTTCGAATACGTAGTGTCATTTAATCTTGCTGCTGCATTTATTCTTGTTACCCAAAGGCTTTTATACTCTCTCTTTTTCAGTCTTCTGTCTCTGTAAGCGTGAGTAAGACCTTTTTCAACGGAATTTTTCGCAACAGTATATAATTTACTCCTGGCACCAACGTATCCTTTTGCTTCTTCGAGTATTCTCTTTCTTCTTTTGTGCGATGCTACTTTATTTTTTGAACGAGGCATTTTTTCTCCTTAAAAAAATTTATAATTATGCTTGAATAAGCCTTTTAACTGTTCTGGTTTCCGCAACGGAAACCAATGTTGCTTTTCCTAACTGTCTTTTTCTCTTGTTGGATTTTTTTGTGAGAATGTGACTTCTGTAGGCTTTTTCTCTTTTTACTTTTCCAGTGCCGGTAACTTTAAATCTTTTCTTAGCGGCTCTGTTTGATTTCATTTTAGGCATCTTCTTTTTCTATAGTTTTATTTTCTTCTGTAATTGGATTTGATGTTTCTTTTTTTTCAGCAGTTTTAGCAAGCTGTTTTTTCTCTTTGGATACATTATCCTTATGAAGCTGTATTTTATTTTTATCCGGTAAAAAATAAGCGAACAATTGTTTTCCTTCCATTCTAGGAGGAGATTCGAGTTTTGCTATGTCATTTAACTTTTCTACAATATCACTCATTAGTTTCCTTCCTATCTCAGGATGCGTGATCATCCTTCCTTTAAACATTACATAAGCTTTTACCTTATGACCTTCTATAAGGAATTGTCTTAAATGTTTTGTCTTAAAATCTATGTCATGTGTGTCAGTATTAGGATTAAATCTGATCTCCTTAATATGCATGACATGCTGATTTTTCTTAGCTAACTTCTCTTTCTTCTGCCTCTCGTAATTAAATTTGCCGTAATCTACTATCTTACATACCGGCGGTTTAGAAGTAGCAGAAATCTCAACCAGATCCAGTCCCCTTGCTGTAGCTATCTGCAACGCTTCATAACTTGACATGACTCCGAGTGCATTTCCGTCTTCATCTACCACTCTGACCTGAGGCGCACGTATCTGACTGTTTGTGCGTTCCTTTTGCTGTTTGCCTTTAATAATCTATGTTTTGTTTTATTTAATTGTAATCTTCTCTTTTAGAAGACTGTAATTTAATCTTTTCCTTAAACTCATTCAATTCAAATTTTCCGATATCTCCTTTTAAATGCTGTCTGACTGAAATATTATTGCTTTCCACTTCCTTATCGCCGATTACTATCATGTATGGAATTTTTTTATTCTCAGATTCTCTTATCTTAAATCCTATCTTCTCATTTCTGTTGTCAACATTCACTCTGAATCCTTCCTTTCTCAAATCATCATTTATCTTTTTTGCATACTCTTTATGCGAATCTGTTATCGGAAGTATATTCACCTGTACGGGCGTCAGCCATAATGGAAAATATCCTGCATAATGTTCTGTCAGAACGCCTACAAATCTTTCAAAGGAACCAAATATAGCTCTGTGTATCATTACAGGTCTGTGAATTTTACTGTCGGCTCCGATATATTCCAGTCCGAATCTTTCCGGCATTGAAAAATCAAGCTGTATTGTCCCAAGCTGCCAGTCCCTTCTCAAACTGTCCTTTACTACAAAGTCTATTTTTGCTCCGTAAAAAGCGCCGTCACCTTCGTTTATCTTATATTTAACTCCGGCCATTTCAAGCGCTGAAGCCAGAGATTTTTCGGAAGCGTTCCATACTTCAAGAGACCCGATATATTTCTCCGGCCTGGTAGAAAGATAAACCTGTACATCGTTAAATCCAAATGTATTGTAAACATCAAATATCAGTTTAATAAGAATGCTGATTTCTTCCTCGATCTGATCAGGAGTACAAAAAATATGAGCATCATCCTGAGTAAAACTTCTCACTCTGAAAAGTCCGGATAAAACTCCTGACAATTCATGTCTGTGAACCAGTCCGAATTCAAATAATCTGAGGGGCAGATCCCTGTATGACTTCATTGATGTCCTGTATACCATTGTACTTCCCGGACAATTCATCGGCTTAACTGCAAAATCCCTTTCATCTATTTCAGTAAAATACATGTTCTCTTTGTAATTCTCATAATGACCCGACTGTAGCCACAGTTTCTGATTAAGTATGATAGGGGTATTGATTTCCTGATAATCTAGTTCAGCTAATTTCCCCCTGAGATATTCCTTCAGGTTGTTAAGCAGGATCATTCCGTTATTATGCCAGAAAGGAAAACCCGGACCTTCTTCATGGAATGAAAAGAGTTCAAGTTCTTTTCCTAATTTCCTGTGATCCCGTTTCTTCGCTTCTTCCAGATTTTTTAAATATTCATCAAGCTCCTTTTGCTTTGGAAAGGAAATCCCGTATATCCTCTGAAGCATTTGTCTCTTTTCATCACCTCTCCAGTATGATCCTGAAACTGAAAGCAGTTTAACGGCTTTAACTTTTGAAGTAGAAGGCAAATGCGGTCCCCTGCAAAGATCTGTAAACTCACCCTGACTATACAGCGAAACACTTTCCTCATCCTTTGCGATTGTTTCAAGGATCTCTACTTTATAAGGATCTTTTCTTTCTGAAATAAAATAATTTATCGCATCGGTTCTTTTCATATCTATTCTTGCCGGTCTAAGGTCTCTCTTTGAAATTTCAAGCATTTTAGATTCTATTTTCACGAGATCTTCATCGGAAAACTTTTTTTCAGAATCTATATCATAATAAAATCCGCTTTCAATCGGAGGTCCAACGCCAAATTTTGCACCGGGAAATAACTCTTCAATTGCCTGTGCCATTATGTGAGAAGTAGTGTGCCAGTAAACTTCTTTTCCTTTTTCAGAATCGAATTTATGAAAAATTATATCAGAATCTTCGCTTACAGGAGCAGAGAGATCTTTCATCTTCCCGTTAACTTCGGCAACAAGAATATCATCTGCCAGTTTTTTACTGATAGACGCAGCTATATCATAAGAATTTATGCCTTTTTCAAATTCTTTTATGCTTTTATCCGGAAACGTTATTTTAATTTTTTCGCTCAATATATATTAAAATTCTTTTACTTATTTTTTAGCTACTTCCAATTTTTCGATAAGAATTAAATAATTCGTAATTTTTAATTCGTAATTCGAAATTGTCTTGTGGGCGGTAATGGACTCGAACCAATGACCTCTACGATGTCAACGTAGCGCTCTAACCAACTGAGCTAACTGCCCGTAAAATTGGAACTTTCAAAATACTAAATTTGAGAATTTTTTACAATGACTGTTTTTATCTGAATTCCGGAGACTGAAATTAACTTAAATTATGCGTTCCATTTCATAAAAACCGCTGTCTCAGTAAGAAAAAATATCTGAAAGTATTTAAAATTAAAACTTATCTTGTCAAAATGAATAACTCAGACAATACCAGGAGATTTTCTAACCGTGTTGAAAACTATGTTAAATACAGACCCGGTTATCCTTTGGAGATAATTGATTTTCTGAAAAATGAATGTGCTCTTTCCGGCAAAACAATTATTGCAGACATAGGATCAGGAACAGGTATCTCTGCAAAATTATTCCTGAACAATGGAAATATTGTTTACGGAGTAGAGCCTAATAAAGAGATGCGTGAAGCTGCAGAAAATTTTCTCAAAGAATATCCGGAGTTTATCAGCATTAACGGAACTGCCGAGAATACAACTCTCGAAAGTAATAGTGTTGATATGATAATTTCCGGACAGGCATTCCATTGGTTTGATAAGCAGGAATGTAAATCAGAATTCAAACGAATTATTAAACAGGAAGGATATGTAATTCTTTTCTGGAATGAAAAAACTGAATCAAATGATTTTATGAAATCTTATTATGATTTATTAAAAATATACGGAACCGATTATGAGAAAGTAAATCATTCTACAAATACAGACGATATCGTTATTGATAAATTTTACTCACCTTATGGTTTCAATAAGAAGATTTTTTATTACCGGCAATCGCTTGATTACAAAGGGCTTGAAGGCAGATTGCTTTCTTCATCTTACATTCCGCTGGAAGGTGAAAATCATGATAAAATGATTAGAGATTTAAAAAATATGTTTGAGAAGTATAATGTGAACGGAGAAATTGCAATGGAATACGATACTCTGGTTTATTATGGGAAATTGCAAATGCAAAGAAATATTAAATACTTCAAAAAGATATAAACTCCTGTTCAAAGAAAAAATAATTCATATTAAAAGTAATTTCTTCTATATTGAACATTGTACCGGCTCTTTTTAAACTAGTTTAAAATGAATCATGAATAAGAAAAAACAATCCATCAATCATAACAATTATTCTTTTGCAGTTGATGTAGAACTTATAATTTTAAAAGAAGGAAAATTTTATGTAGCATATTGCCCTGCTATGGAATTATCTTCTTATGCAAATTATCAGCCGCCAAGGTATAACATTGATTCTATGAGCAGATTGTTTAAGAGCAATTATAGAAGAATTACAAAAGAAACTCTGTATTTACCAATTCCAGCTTAACATTATCCTGTGAAACCAATTCCAACAAGAAAATTTATTAAGTTTTTAAAAAGCATTGGCTTAGAATACAAAAGAACCAAAGGAGATCATGTGGGTCATTACAAAGACCTGTTACTTTTATAGGACGGGAAAAAGAAATTCCACCGTTACATATTCAAACAAATTTAAAGACTTTAAATATCGAACCAAAAGATTTCCTGGAAATAATCAAAAATTTATAATTGTAAATATTCCAAAATCAATTAACCTCACCAAGCCGCTCAGCTCTGTCAGCAGTTTTCAGCTTATCTATTATTTCATCAAGATCGCCTTCCATTACATCAGAGAGATTATAAAGTGTAAGTCCGATTCTGTGATCGGTGAGCCGGTTTTGCGGAAAGTTATAAGTGCGGATCTTATCACTTCTGTCGCCTGACTTTACCATATTTTTTCGCTGTGAAATAAGTTCTTTGTCTCTTTTCTCAAGTTCAAGTTCATAAAGTCTTGACCTCAGCACTTTCATTGCTTTGAGTTTATTTTTTAACTGTGAGCGTTCGTCCTGACACTGTACGACTGTATTTGTAGGAAGGTGAGTAATCCGGATCGCTGTTTCCACTTTGTTTACATTCTGTCCGCCTGCTCCGCCTGATCTGAACACATCTATTTTCAGGTCATTATCATTTATAATTAAGTCGAAATCCTCAGCTTCCGGAAAAACCGCCACTGAAGCTGCTGAAGTATGAACTCTTCCTTTAGTTTCAGTTTCAGGAATTCTCTGAACCCTGTGAACTCCGCTTTCATATTTCAGATCTCCGTAAATACTTTTTCCGCTTACATTCAGAACAGCTTCTTTTATCCCGCCGGGATTTGATGATTCACTGAATTCAATTGTTTCGACTTTCCATCTCTTTAGTTCGAAATATCTTGTGTACATTCTGTAAAGATCATGAGCGAAAATAGATGCTTCTTCTCCGCCTGTACCGGCACGTATTTCAAATATAGCATTCTTATCATCAACAGGATCTTTCGGAATCAGAAGTTCTTTAATAACGCTTTCGACAGAAGATAATTTATTTTCAAGTCTTTCCTGCTCTTCTCTGGCAAGCTCTCTCATCTCACTTTCATTTGTGTCGTAGATCAACTGTTTGTTTTCCTCAATTTCTTTTTTTGTCTTCAGGTAAACATCATAATTATTCACTACATCCTCAAGATCTGAATATTCTTTCCTTAATTTTCTGAATTCATTCTGATCATTAGTGATTTCAGGATTCATAAGAAGCTCAGCTATCTGATTATATCTGGATTTGACTTTTTCTAGTTTATCGAACATTTGATTTGGTTGATAGTTAAAACTTAAAATATTTCTTTTTCATGCAAATAATTTTTTACCTCATCTTTATTAAGATAAGACATTATAATTATTCCGAAGATAAAACTTACGATATTACCTGTGATAATCGTCACTATCTGAAATACAGCCGCAGTCTGAATTGTACTGAAAGTGCCTTTCTGATTGAGATTATTGAGTTTATTGTAAGCGATGAAATCCATTACAGAACTTATAATATTTACTACGGGAAGAAACCCAAGGAGACAGCCGATACCGCATGACGCTATTCCTCCTATTATTGTTGAGCCCCCCCATCCGAGAAAACCGAGTATGTTTATTATTGCAGATACTAAAAAAAATGTTTTTGCAGTTTGTAATTCTGTAGGCATTGTATTCATAATCTGATTTTAATTTGAAATTTTATTTGTTGTTACGAAATAAACTTTCAATAGTTCGCCTTTGAATTCAACTAATTAACTCATTTACAAGTCTGATAAAAACATTAAAAAAGCAATCCGCTCTTTATTAACAGAGCAGATTGCTTGAAATATAAAATTATTAAAACCTATTTTACGAGATTGAACTTTTCACCGTATTGACCGACAACAGGCAAAGGCTTCATTTCACCATTAGCTGCATTCATTATTCCCATGATGAGCAATATAACACACGGAATCCAGAGAATTATTCCTATTCCACAGGTTATACTTGCAATAATACTTGAAATTACATAGCAAATTAATACTACAATTGATTGTTCAGTGTGAAACATCACAAATTTATTCTTTCTCATATCATCCATTAACAAAGGAATAAAGAAAATAAAATAGGAAATGATGGCCATGGTTTTGCCTTGCTGGATCTCTTCGGGTGTGACGTTTATATTTCTTGTAGACTCTGACATTTAAATTCTCCCTTCGGATTATAATTTGTTTAGAGATGACTGTTTAAATATCTATCTGAATATTGCTTTAATACTGCCCCAGGTGCTTCTTATGCCTGATACTGTGTGAGATACGGATATATGATTTGTGTATGTGTAATTACCGTTTTGATCCAGACACTTCAGTCTGTAAAAATAAATTGATGAAGTTACATCATTGCCAAACTCCACTGAATTATCCTGAAAGGAATAATACGAATTATTTCCGGTAGCATTTTTATAATCTATAAATATAAAATTATCCGGAGTATCAGCGCTTCTTTCAATATCAAATTTCGACGTTCCGCCTTCTTCACCAGTTTTCCATTCTACCAGAACTCCATTAGCAGCATCTCTTGCAGTAAAATACTGTAGAGTAACAGCTCCGTAGAGAAGTCCTGAAGTTATTAAAAACAACAAAACAAATTTTATGTGTAGTTTTATTTTATTCATTTCTGTTCAAATATAATCTCATTAGAATGTAATATCAAGGATTTAATAAGGAGTATCTGAAAATAATTTTACTTTCAGAATTAAAGCACTTTTCTCATTTTAATATTCCACGGGCAGATTTTCCTTTCAATTATTTCATAACTGACATATTAAACCTTATGCCATTTTACAAAATAATTCATATGTTTTAATCTTACCAAGGTGTTCAAAAATTGTAGAAATTATTCATATAATTTTAACTAATAATTTGTTATTTTTGAAATCAAACCAAACATTTTATTTAAATTTATAATTCGGGTTCATATTTAAGAAAACAATTTATTTAATAATTTTAAAAAGCAGTTTAATAAAGGAGCAAAAAAATTTTAATGAAAAAAATCGGAATTTTATTCGGACAGGAAAACACATTTCCACAGGCGCTTGTAGATAAGATTAATGAAAAGAATACAGACGGAATAACGGCAGAGTTTGTAACAATTGACAAAGTAATACAGGGAGAGTTTTGCGGATACGATGTTATATTTGACAGAATTTCACAGGATGTACCATTTTACAAAGGTTTTCTGAAGAATGCATCTATAGCCGGTACTGCTGTGATAAACAATCCATTCTGGTGGTCAGCGGATGATAAATTTTTTAATAACGCTCTTGCTCTGAAAGTAGGAGTGCCTGTACCGAAAACAGTTTTACTTCCTTCAAATCAGAATCCTCCGGATACTAATTCAAATTCATTCAGAAATCTTTCATTCCCGCTTGACTGGGAAGCAATATTCGAATATATAGGATTTCCTGCATACTTCAAGCCATTTTCCGGCGGCGGATGGAAAAGCGTATATAAAGTAACGGATGCAGCGGATTTTTTTGAAAAATATAATGAGACTGAGCAGCTTGTAATGATGCTTCAGGAAGAGATCACGTTTGATCAGTACTTCAGATGTTACTGCATTGACAGAAAAGATGTACTTATAATGCCTTATGAGCCGAGAAACCCGCATCATCTGAGATATGTAGTGGAAGATTATCCGGTGGATCAGAATCTTCTTGATCTTATAAAGGATTATGTTTTAAGACTTAATATTGCGCTGGGATATGATTTTAATACAGTAGAATTTGCAATCAGGGACGGAGTTCCTTATGCAATTGATTTCTGCAATCCTGCTCCTGATGCGGATGTAAATTCAGTCGGACAGAAAAATTTTGACTGGGTAGTGGAAGCTGCTGCAAATATGGCAATAAGAAAAGCATCGGAACATCATGCAGGAGTAAACAATATGACATGGGGTAATTTTATAAAATCATCGGCTAACCATGAATTACTTACAAACGGTTCATCTGAAAAAAAAAGACTAAATCCGGAAAATCCGGATCAAAGAAGAAAAAATAAACCTGCATTATAAAATCCGGAGAACTTAATTTATGAGTAGTGAAAAATATACTTTAGGAATTGAAGAAGAATTTCAGATAGTAGATCCAGTTACTAGAGAGCTTCAGTCCCACATTCAGGCGATTTTTGAAGAAGGAAAACTGCTTCTGAAAGAAAATTTCAAACCGGAGATGCATGCATCTGTTATAGAGACAGGCACAAATATATGCAGCAATATTCAGGAAGCCAGACAGGAAGTTACCGCTCTTCGTAACTCTCTAGCAATGCTTGCTGATCAGCACGGACTAAGGATTGCAGCAGCCGGTACACATCCGTTTTCGGACTGGAGAGAGCAGAAGATCACTGATCATCCCCGTTACGTAGAAATCATTAATGAAATGCAGGAGACAGCAAGAGCCAATCTTATTTTTGGTATGCATGTCCATGTAGGAATAGCAAACAGGGAGATTGGCATTCAGATCATGAATGCAGCAAGATATTTTCTCCCTCACATATTTGCTTTATCTACAAATTCACCTTTCTGGCTGGGGCGGAATACAGGATTTAAATCATACAGAGTAAAAGTATTTGACAAATTCCCGAGGACAGGGATTCCGGATTATTTTATAAGTCTTGCAGAGTATGACAGTTTCATTAATCTGCTGATTAAAACCAACTGCATAGACAATGCGAAAAAAATATGGTGGGACATCAGGGCTCATCCTTTTTTAATACGCTTGAATTCAGGATATGCGATGTGCAGATGACAATAAACGAAACAATCGCTCTGGCAGCGTTGATACAGGCGGTCGTTGTTAAGCTTCATAAGCTTATACAGCAGAATCTCGGATTCAGAATTTACGAAAGAGCGCTCATGATGGAAAATAAATGGAGAGCTGCAAGATACGGAATACAGGGGAAATTAATTGATTTCGGAAAGCAGGAGGAAGTACCATTTACTTCACTGGCAAGAGAGCTTCTTGAATTTATAGACGATGTTGTAGATGAGCTTGAAAGCAGGGAAGAGATTAATTACATTTTTAAAATGATGGAGAAAGGCACAGGCGCAGACAGACAGCTTAAAGTATGGAATGAATCCGGAAACGATTTCAAAAAGTTAGTTGATTACATAATCGAAGAAACAAATACAGGTATTGAATACAAACCCACAATTGTTAAAAAATCAAATGAGAATAATTCAAATACAAAACAAACTATATTAAAATGAAAAACACTTTTATTACAGAAATTGATTTTGACAAAGAATTGGTACAGGGTGCGCACAATGCCATTAATGCTTGTCTGCGATTGAAACCTGAAGAGAGGATCACTATTATTACAGACAATGATTCCATAGAGATTGCAGCTTCGCTTATAAGCGAGATCAATAAAGTAGGATCGGAATACAGTCTTATGGTCATAGAAGATTATGTCGTGAGACCAACTCCTAATATGCCTAAGGAAATTCTGGAAGATATGCTGAAATCACAGGTGAGTATTTTCTGCGCTCAGGCGCAGACCGGAGAACTTAGTTCGAGAATACAGATGACATCGGTAGTAAACTCCAACAAAATGCGTCACGGGCACATGGTGAATATAAACAAGCAGATCATGAAGGAAGCAATGCGGGCGGATTATCAGAAAGTGGACGAACTAAGTCAGAAGCTTATAGAGAAAGCAAGAAAGGCGAGGTATATCAAATGCAAATCCAAAGGCGGTACGGATATAATTGCGGAATTTTCTCCAAAACTAAACTGGCTGAAGACAAGCGGAATTATCTCTGTTGATAAATGGGGAAATCTGCCCGGCGGCGAAATCTTCACCTCTCCTTTGAATGTTGAAGGAATGTTTGTTTGTGACGGTGTCGTTGGCGATTATCTTTGTCAGAAATACGGCGATCTGAAAGACACACCTCTTTACATTGAGATAGAAGATTCCAGAATAAAAGAAATAAACTGTCACAACACTTATCTGCTTGAAGAAATGACTGCTTATACAATGACAGATGAAAACAGTAACAGAGTAGGTGAGTTTGCTATTGGTACAAACATAGCAATATCAAAAGTAATCGGACACATTCTTCAGGATGAAAAGCTTCCGAGCATACACGTGGCGTTCGGACATCCTTATTCTGAGCATACCGGCGCAAACTGGGTTTCCACTACTCATATAGATTGTGTCGGAATTAATTTTGATATCTGGCTTGAGGACGACAAAGTAATGGAGAACGGAAAATTTCTCATTTGATTTTCCGGACGGGTTTGATTTATTTTCTGTTTATTATTTCAGTTATACACAATATCATAATTCTATAAATTTTGATTTCTCACTTAAGAAACAAATTCAATTCCGGTTTCACTGAAGAAAAATACAATTCATTTCTTAAGCATTTAGATTCTGAATTTAACTACCATGTTGATTTCAGGGTAGCAGAGACACCAATTTTTCTATCAAAAGATTTTCTGAAAGAAATACTCAAAGCTTCTGATGAAATATTATCAACGCTTGACTCGAAAGATTTCCGGGAATATTCGGAGAAAGCTCTTCCGGAAAAATTCCGAGTACCAAATGAAGACAGAAACCCAACACTGCTTTCCCTTGATTATGCAATATGCAAAGACAATGAAGGAAATTTTACGCCGCAGCTAATAGAGTTGCAGGGCTTTGCGACTTTATACTGTTATCAGCATCTGCTCAACATGTCTTTCAGAAATCATTTCAATATAGAAGATGGTCTTACAAATTATTTCAGCGGTCTTAATGAAGAAACCTATATTGATAAAATCAAAGAAGTTATTACAGGAGACTCCGATCCTGAAAATGTAATCCTCCTGGACATCGAGCCCGAAAAACAGAAGACGTATATTGATTTTTTATGCACGGAAAATATCTTGGCATAAAGCCGGTTTGCATTACTGAAATAATTAAGGAAAAAAATAAATTATTTTATAAAAAGGACGGGAAGAAAATTCCGATAGAGAGGATATACAACAGGGTTATCAACGATGAACTTGAAAAGAGGACTGACATAAAATATGATTTTGATTTCAGGGACGAACTTGATTTAAAATGGATCGCGCATCCAAACTGGTTTTTTAAGATCAGTAAATTTTCCCTGCCTTTTTTTAAAAATAAATATGTACCTGAAACAAAATTCCTGAATGAATATGAAGCTTATCCCGAAGATACTGAAAATTATGTATTGAAGCCCTTGTATTCTTTTTGCAGGTGCAGGAGTGAAATTTGATCTGAAAAGTTCTGATCTTGAGTCAATACCCGAAAATGAAAGACATAATTATATTCTGCAGAGAAAAATAAATTACGAGCCGGTTATACTCACTCCGGATGATCCCGCAAAAGCAGAGCTGCGGCTTCTTTATGTGTGGGATGACAAGCCGGTACTTGTTAATAATCTTGTCCGCCTCAGCAAAGGAAAAATGATGGGTGTAGATTTCAACAAAGAAAAATCATGGGTCGGATCAAGCATAGCTTATTACGAAAAATAAAAATCACTAAAGTCAGTTATATAAACTTAACCCCATACTCTCCCCCTCCCCCCCCCCCCCCCCCCTGCGGGGGAAACCGCGCGGCAGGAAGGAAAAAAGAGGGGAGGAGTTTTTTTAAAGGTACTTATTTAAATCCTTAAACTTTAAGATTTCATTTATCTGAGTATGACAAGTTTCTGTATTCCGGTTTCAGACTTAGATTCGCCTTCAGTAACAATCTTATAAAGGTAAGTTCCGTTTGCCGGAGCATCACCGTCATCATCTTTTCCGTCCCAGAATATTTTATTAAATCCGATCACTGCATTAAAATTAATTTCTTTTATCAATCTGCCTGCAGTAGTATAAATTTTTATTTTTGAATTCAGGGGATTGGAATCGCCCAACAGATTGAAGACAAAGTCTGTTTCTGTTTTCATGGGATTCGGAAAATTGTAGAAGTCTTTTACAGTAAGAAAATTACTTACGGTAAAATCATAATTAACCGTAT
This sequence comes from Ignavibacteria bacterium, assembly GCA_016709315.1. Lineage (GTDB taxonomy): Bacteria > Bacteroidota > Ignavibacteria > Tepidaquicellales > Tepidaquicellaceae > JAEUSI01. The sequence continues at coordinate 1,091,357 of JADJMZ010000001.1, read as the reverse complement.
CAGGATTATCACTTCCGTTTTTTAAGATCAATGATAGCCGGTTAGTTCCTTCGGTAAATTCAGGTAAGAAAATATAAGACATAACCGATTCAGCATTATTATCGGAAAGTAAATTTTCATAAAACTTAAACCGGTCGTTCAGATTCCCGTTCATTGAATACGGAATATATTTTTCATTAAGCAATAAAATGAGACGGCTTGTATCCTGACCTGACTTAAGCAAAACTTCCTTATTTAAAACCGAGACATTTATTTTCATTTCAGGTTTCTTTCTGACAATCTCACCGCTTTTGATCAAAACTCCATCGCTTATAATCTCCACTTTTGAAAGAGAAGAACTGCGCTTTAAAGTGAGATTAAAAGTTACAGGATTGTTATAAGTATTGATGTCATTGTTTTCACCTTTGGGAATCACATCCACATACACCGGCATTTTATTGTCCGAAGATGTTACATAATTCGGCACAATGAATTTACCGTAATAAACATACATACTGTCTACTCTTAAAATAGAATTAATAGTATCAGATACAATCAGATTTGACGGAGAAGAAGAAACTTTATAAGTATTCACTATCATTCCCGGAATTGAAGAGTAACCTGCATTATGAATATTAAACTTAAATTTAAATTCATTTCCTGCGGAAAGAAGAGTATCGGAAGTTTTGAGAGAATTTTTATCTGAAACAAGTTCGCAGGGAGCGATATAATTTACATTCAAAGAATTCATAACAGAAGAAAGATTCCCTGTGACAGTATCAATGGAGATTTTTGAAAGCAAATTCAGATAAGGATACTGATAGGAATTTACGGAACTCAAATCAACAAGAGCATTAGTATTAAGATTTGTCTGCAGAGTAGTCTGACTGCCGTTTCTGTCAATTCCGATAACATCAAATAAAACAGAACTCTGCGGATTCAGTGTCTGCGTCCAGGAAAAATTATTCCAGCCCTGTGACGGTCCGATAATATTGGAGACAGTCCCGTAAGTCTTTTTATAAATCCTGGTAAGCGAACTATTAGACTCCAGCCATCCGAGTGAAACAGTATATTTAAAATATTGTTCGGATACATCCGAAGGTCCTGCTCCTAACGATCCGATAAAACTCCAGGTGTCAAAATAACCGAATTTAAATATGCTGTCAATCTTAGTGCTTCCGAAAGTCCTTATCTTTGCTTTTGCGGTTGCGCTCATCGGCTGAACTAAATTGTAATCCACATAAGAACAATTCAGAGCCATCAGATAATAAGTAGAGTCAAAAGTATTAAGGAAATTTACTACAGAATCAGATGAACTTGCACCGAACATTTTAAAATTTTTCAGATCAATTATACTTCCGTTAACTTTTTCACCTTCATCATATTTAATCCGCCGGATCTGCCTCCGTCATAGTTTACACCTTTATCATTAACATTGAAATAAGATATTTCCGCGCCCGAACTGCCGAACGATCTTACCGAAAGTTTTAATGCAAACTCATTAAGTTTTAATCCGCCGCTGAAGTTTGTATTGTTAAGATCACTTTGAGGGAACTGATTACCTTTAAATTTTGAGATAAGAATATTATTCGAATCGGCCAGACTGTTAATATATCCGTATCTGCTGACTTCCGGCTGCAGAATAGCCGGAACATTATATGAAAACGACTGCACCTTAGTCCAGCCGGAGCTGTCATTGTTAATTATTGCATTAGTCCTCCAGTAATAAAGAACTGCAGGATTCAGTATAGGTATTGAAGTTTTGAATTTAGTAACGACTCCGGTAAAATTTGTCTTTACCAAAGTTTTTTTCAATGGAGAGTTAAAAGATTTTGTCGTATCCAGTTCAACGATTACTTTGGAATTTACAAGGCTTTGTTTTACATAAGGATTTACTCCGACAAATTCAACGCTGTCAGTTTTTAAAACCGAATTATCAACCGGCTTTACAGTAATAAATGAAATATTTTTAAGAGGAATATTAACATTAATGCTGTTATTATTTTTATTCTCATAAGGATACCAGTTACTGTTATCAAGAATCGCCTGTACAGAATAATTCTGTAAAGAATCAAGTTTAAAAGAAAATGAAACCGAATCAGAATATTTAAAAGCTTTTAAAACCGTATCTCTGGAAGAAGTTGTAACATTATCTTTTTTTAAATTGAATCTGATTTTGACAGAATCAGCATACAATCCGAAGTTTTTCGGATAAAGCGTCATTGTTACATTTTCATTAACGACCGGAAAGTCATTTGACAGTTTATACTCAGAAGAAGTTATGGAAAACTCAGGAATTTTGGCATTGCAAGCTCCAGCGCAGGATCTCCGCTTAACCCGTAACAGTTTATAGTATGTCTTACGGATGAACTGTTTGAATCATATAATATACTGCTCATACCGAATTTAATAATATCTCCTATCCGTCTCAAAGTATCATGAGCGACACCGTACAGCATCCAGTTCTGAAATGTAACTCCCGAATATTGCCAGCCCCATCCTGAAGTACCGATAAATCCCATTGCTCCCCTGTTCGCCAGACTCATAAATTGTTCACCGAAAATTCTTTTTACGGGATCGGCAGTTTTACCGGTATAGCAGGTCATACTTAGTACGAGAGGAAGCTTACCATAATTGCTGAGAGTTGCCGGATCCTGCATACCGTCTTCCCAGTTTTCATTTCCTGCATGTCCCAGGAAATTTACTATCATAGCCCCTTTGTCAATATCTCTTCTGATAGAATCCTTGTAATTGTATGTTACCTGCGTTGTATAATCTGTCCTGTAAATTTTATGGGCATTTCCTGAAACAGGAGGAGGATTAATATAATTAGAAATAAACGGATTTATAAGAACCTGAAAGGAGTTTTGTTCTTCATAAGTGCCGCCTCCTACAATAAAGGTGAAATTTTTCCACCACGATGCAGGAGTATTATTTTCATAAGCAATAATGTTATCAACCATTATCTGCGCTTCCGAAGCAGTATATGCAGGCAGTCTTCCGACTGCAACCTGCTGAACAAATGCAAAAGCCCCGATGGCAAAATTCCCGAAATAATTATCGGTCGTCGGATTACCTATGACGGGAACAAAGTTTTTATAGTATACAGTGTTAGCAGCATTTTTTTTAGGATCAAGTGAACCGCGTCCGAGAAGGCATAGATATTTCAGTTTAGGAAGCTGATAATTTTCGTAAACATATTTTGTGAAATTTCTGACTGCAACAGGATCTTCAAGCCCGTAATAAAAAATATCATAAATATCCTTCATCTCTGCTTTAATAACCCTGAAATCATCATTGGATTCGCGGTGATTTTTTAATTGCGTTGCCTGCGCTTCAAACAAAGTATTATAGACAAGCAGGTAGTCTGCGCCGTTAGTGTTCGAAGCAAGATTCGGCACCTGTCTGACGGAAATTCTGAACGGTTTTTTGGTAAGAGTTTTGTTTATAATTTCATATCTGCCGTTACTTTTTCCTGTGAAAATAAGTGTATCCGAACTGTTAGTAAAATTTGTAATTCTCAGGTTATTTTTCACATCGTAAAGACTGAGCGGATTCCCGGGAATGTATCCTGTTACTTTGAATTGTTTTGAAGTTGTATCCGTCGAAAGAGTCGAGCTTAACTGATTATTTCTGAATTTAAATATCTTAGGATACTGCACCTGCATAAAATCAAAAAATAAATGTCCGTCATAATTTACAGCAAAATACTGAGACGAGACAGTATTCACTGAAGTACCTGAAAGCAGAGAACTTGAAAAGTAATTGTAGTATCAAATCTGTTAAAATCATTTCTGTACATGTTTGCAATAATAGTACCGTTCACTTTAACAACTAAATTATGTTCATTGTTTTGAGTAGTATTGATATCAGCCGGATAAGCAAATACTTTCATAGTGCAGTTTTGCGCAACAGGAGAAAGCAGCGGCGCAGAAAAAGTATCCTGAGCTGTTACGTTTGTGTACATGTTAAGCCAGTACCAGCCTTCTCCCTGAAATAGTTCATTATTGAAATTCCTGAAATCATTTCCGCCTGATCTTTCACCCTGTGTGTATACTTTATCTTTTTCAAACTGAAGTTTCTCAAAGCTGAAATTAAATCCGTAAGGAACCGGGTTTGAAAAATTATAATCGCTTAATCTCAGACCGTTAGCTCCGTCCCATCCAATCCAGTACACATTAGTGTCGGAATAATAATTGTAATATTCGTCTTTAGTATATACAACATTATTATTTACATCATATGTCTTTTGGATTCCACCGTAAGTCCTTGTTCCGAAAAAATCTATGTAATCCGCTGCATCAAAAACCCCGTCGCTTTCTCCCTGAAAATAGACAGGTATTTCAGCTCCTTTATTGTAAACTTTTACAGTTCTGGGATCAATGCTTGTTGTGGTAATACCGGCATTCGTAAAATCAGTGCGTGTGATCCTGTACATTGCATCTTCGATCACAGCGAGCTTAAGATAGTTTTTATTGGGAGTGATCCAGTTGTAATTCTGGGAGAAAGATAAGTTTACAGATGAACTCAGGATTAATATCAGGAAAAATATTTTTTTCATGGTAGTGGGGTTTGATAAATATCATTTGATTAATTTTAACGATGCATTAACTTACTAAGCAAACAGGAATTAATCAATATATTCCGTTCGTTTGTCCTCAATCAACATCCTCGCATACAGTCGCGGAAATTGTTAACAAGGTGAAACTTATAATTTGTAAATAAAAAGCAAGGGAGCAATGCTCCCCTGCTCTACTTTACTATTTCGTTATTTATAAATGATGATAATTTATTTCATTATTACCATCTTCTTTGCAATTACAAAATTACCGCTTGTGAGTTTATAGAAGTAAACACCGCTTGACAAACCTGAAGCATTGAAAACTGTAGTATAGTATCCTGCCGTTTTAGGTTCGTTTACTAAGGTCTTAATTTCCTTTCCATTAATGTCATATATCTTTCATCGTTACCAATCCGTCATTCGGTACTCCGTAGAGTATTGTTGTTGTCGGATTGAACGGGTTCGGATAATTCTGCGCTAAGCTGAACTTGTTCGGTACGCCTATTGCTACAGCGTTGCTGAGGTTGAGATATTCAAAGTTTCCGTTGTAATCAACCTGTTTCAGTCTGTAGTTATAGATACCGCTGTTCAGATTCTTGTCAGTAAATGTATAGCTGTTCGGATTACCTGTAGTACCGTTACCGGCTACCATTCCGATATCTGTCCATACACCTTCCGCCATTCTTTCAACAAGGAATCTTGCATTGTTCTTTTCACTTGCTGTGGTCCAGTTCAATGTAACAGTGTTGTCTTTTACAGCAGATGTAAATGAAGATAATTCAACCGGTAAAGGTTTATCCCATTCAATTCTGCAAATAGCGCTGTTGGGGGTTTGCATTGATCCTGACCTTCCATTGTGAGCATTTCATTCATGCAATCTCTCCAGCAGTGTGCAGCTGTATCAATGAACTGATAAGGAGGCATTTCACATTGATATAATGGCTGTCCTGATGGCGGACAAACAACAATTGCATGTGGTTTCATTGTAACTTTTACAACAATTGAATCTGTAAAAGTACCCGGAACATAACCTGCAGGATGAACATAATCAAAAAATATGTACTGACAAGTTGTTGTGTCCCAATTAATCATCGGCGGCATAAATTTTACTAAATCACCTGTACCCTGCCCTTGTTCCCACAATGCTACATAATATTCTAAAGTCCATGGATTACATGGATCTACTTCCATAAAAGGATTGATTCCACAGTGTAAGTCACGATAATAATTTGCTTTCCAGGGATATTGATAAGTAACCTTACCTTCTAACCCAAATGCTGCAGGATCCGGATGCGGAAGTGTTGTCATAAACGGAACATCAGGATCGCATTCAATTGAATTAACTGAAATAAGATCAAGTGAAACTGATGCACCGTCATTGAAGTTATCCGATACTCTTTCCACGAAAGCAATATAATAATCAGATTGAATTGGCATCAGGTTTCCGATATGATACTTGTATTCTGTCCAGTTAGTATCAGCAGAATTTCTCGGAAAAAACAATAGTCGCAACATCAACTGTAAATCCGGCGACAGTAGGTGTAGTTGTTGAAATTTTGACATCTACTGTATCCGAATAAAAATTGGATGGCCAGAATCTTAACCAGAAGAACAAAGAATCATCCGGAAAAGAATTGGAAATCTGCGGTGAAACGAGCCATTGATTGTTGCTGACTGCTCCGCCTGTATTCCAAGTTGCAAAAGCGACTGCATTTCCTCCTCCAGGAGGAGTTGTAATTGTACCGCCGGTCCATCCGGGAATAGGGGTAGTTCCGGCAATTTGTCTGTTCCATCCTGTACCACCGTCGGGATTAATTTTTAACCATCCTGCCGGCGGAAATGTAGTATTTTCGAAAGATTGATTTAAAACAACTATTGGATTATCAAGAATTGGTCCGTAAGTAACCAATGGATTATTGAAATTTGTATTTGCAGTTGACAGATCTTTAGCAACCTGGCTTGCGCCTGTATTTGAAATGAAAGCCGATACTACTATTGCTAATGTTAAAACAAACAATATTTTCGATAAAGTTTTCATAATATTTTCCTTTAAAATTTAAATTTTAAAAATAATCATCGTATCATTTCATCTTCATTTTTTTCTCCTTTTCTCTTATATAAAAATTATTTGTTACAAATTGGGGTAAACAATAAACGCCTTCTGATCAAAAAAGGCGTGTCTGAATGTGCTGGGTCCATATTATCTCCTTTATTTTAATAAAAAAATTTTAAAAAATAATTATTTATCCGCCTTAATAATCATTACATTTTTTATGCCTGATAAAAGATTCGATTACGGTTAATTATTGTATACAATATTTTCAGTGTGGAATAAATCTACACATCAGTGTAGATTTTATCTACAGTTTTTAAGGAAATGTATTAGAAAATCAGAAAGGTTACATAGTAAAATTGACATAAAAAAAAACCGGGTGCTTAAGTGAAAGCACCCGGAAGAAGGAGAAACAATTTGGAAAACAATTTTATTATTTGATCAGCATCATTTTCTTTGTGATGACTGAATTACCTGAAACTATTCTATAGAAATAAGCACCGGTAGAAACATTTGCTCCGTTATTGTCTAATGAATTCCAGTCAACAGTATATTTACCGGCAAGCATTACCTGATTATTAACGAGAGTCTTAACTTCTCTACCCATAATATCATATATTTTGACAGATACAGGAGCTGTGTTCGGAATTCTGAGATCTATCTTTGTTGTCGGGTTAAAAGGATTCGGATAGTTCTGTGACATTTCGAAAACTTCCGGAACCTCATTGGAGATTTGTTTAATTCCGACTGTGTAATTTTTGGATGTCAGAAGCACCTGAATTGTATAGAATGGATTGTGCATTCCTTTACTTCCGTCATTTCCGATCATTAGATAATTCCAGTATGCCTTTCTCAGATTAACATTGTTAGAATCTCTTGCTATTAACTGCCATGCAACTGAGTCAACTCCTGCAGGAGGCAATGCAATTCTTAAATTTGTTAAACATCCGCTAACTTCTTTTTCCCAGCTTTCAGCAGTTCCGTTTCCGTCAAAATCCTGAGGAGCTAAGAAATCTTCAAACGATGTAACTCCGGCATGACAACTCTGACATCCCGCTGTATGGTCATAATCAGAATCTGCATCATGAAGGTTCATACTGTGTCCGCCGACTTTATCTCTTGTTACAGTACCTGTATCGGTTGTTTCCGCCATGTGACATGTTACGCAGGCATTGTCAATGTTTTTATGCGAACCTGTAATATAAGGGAATCCGAATGTTGCTGCATTTGAGCCAAGCAGAACATCACCCTGAGTAGATTCGTGAGGTCCCCATGTGCTGGAGAAAGATCCTCTTGCTGTTATATAAACCGAATTATCTCTTCGTGCTTTATGACAGTTTAAACATGTTTTACCTGTTCCGGTAAAGCTGTAATTCGTTCCGTTTGCAAGAATTTCCTGTCCCGGAGGTGTAGTTCTTAACTGATACTGATTATTGTTACCATGAGGATCGTGACAAGTCTGACATACTAACATTTTCTGATCAGCTTTTGTCAGATTTAAAGGACCTTTTCTGCTCTTTGTATAATCTACATATGATTGACCGTCGTGACATCTGTTACAGTCGCTATATGAATTTCTGAGACTGTCTGCGACAACACGTCCTTCAAATACTGATTCTGAGTGTAATGAATTTTCCCATTGCTGGAATTTGCTGTGTCTCCATGGTTCGCCGTGACAATTACCGCACATTCCTGCATCATAACTTATTTCTATCTTGGAAGTATCGCCGCCACCTAAAGCATGTGAACTTCCTGCTCCGTGACAGTTTTCGCAACCAATAGTTGCAAACTGAGAAAGTGCCGATAGTTTGTTACAAGATTATCCCATTTTCCCGGTGCAGGAGGAGGAGTCCATGTCCAGCCAACATTTCTTGCTACATCATCAAATCCATTATTGTTATTTACAAGATTGTGATCCATACCTGTTGTGTGACATTTCATGCAGGCTGTAGTATAATAAGCAGCGCCGCTGTCAATTGATCTTTTAAACATAGTAGCATGTCCGCTTGATTTCCATCTGTTAAAGATATCTGCAAAAACAGGAGTTCCGCTGTGACAAGTCATACACCTCGGATATGTAGCAGGAACACCGGCATAATTTCCAACTCCAACAAAATTGGATGCATATATCTTTTTGTAGTATCTTTTGTACCGCCTGATGTTGTTATAGAAACTTTTACTTCATAAGTTCCTATCGAGTCTGTTCTGAATTTCCACCATCCGAGACTGGGAATAGAAGCAAATGTTGCATTTGATCCTGTCGGTTTAGAAACAAAAGTCCATGTTTGATTTGTAATGACAGTAGTATCGCTAAAATTAAAAACTGAAAGATAAACATACTGACCTTTCCTAACAGAAACAAGACCGCTGGCAACGCAGGAATCCGGAATAAGGGCAGCATTTTTTGTAACCATTTCAGGATTTGTAGCGTGGTTTACAATTTTGCTCTTGGAGCTGAGTAAACCATTCCTGAACTTAAAACCAAAATAACAAGAAGTAAAGTAATTTTTTTCATGACTATTATATTAATATTTAAAAGAAGATAATTAATTTTAATTCTATATATGCCAATTAGCATGCCATCAATATTAATTTTGTTTTTAAATTAATTTTGACGTTAAGAGATAATGTTGTGGAATAAATGGACACTTAATTTAATTTTATATGTGGAATATTTTCTTTGAGAATTTTTTACAGAGTGTTTAAATTTCATACTCATGGATGTTAATGATTTACAGAATAATAAATGAAGCAAACATATTAATTATAAACGATAATCATGGAATCTTTCTGAATAAGAATTTAAATATACGATGATATAAGAGTTTGAAATTTAGAATATTCGGCAGATTAATAATAAAAATCACAACGGACATTGATAGTCATTGCAAAAGTTATATAATTGCATTATTTTGCATACTTAATAATTGAGTCGTAGTTCAGTTGGTTAGAACGCCTGACTGTCACTCAGGAGGTCGGGGGGGCGCGGGGGGGGCGCCCCCGCCCCCCCCGGGGGGGGCCCCGGGGGGGGGGGGGGCCGCCCCCCCCCCCCGAGTTCGAGTCTCGTCGATTCCGCTAGAAGAAAGCAAGACCTGTAACAGGAGGTCGTCCTGAGTACTCGGGAAGTCCCGTCGATTCCGAAACAAAGCCCGGATAAAACCGGGCTTTTATTATTTTATGTATTTTACTTATATTTTAAAAAAGTAAAGTTAAGGACAGATTTTATATAGGTCATTGTTCTGATCTTGAGGAAAGATTGAAAAACATAACAATGGAAACAGCATTTCAACAAAGGCATATATACCTGGGAGATAGTTTATGTAGAAGAATACAGTACGAAATCAGAAGCTATGAAAAGAGAGTATGCACTGAAAAGAATAAAGAATAAAACTGTACTGGAAAAAATCATAAATAAAATAATCTGACTCAAAAGGTCGTCCCGAGAACTCGGGAAGTCTCGTCGATTCCGCATAATAAAATAAGGAGCTTAGCGTGTTTGCTAATGCTCCTTTTATTTTTTGCATACGATTTTATCCAATAAGCTGTAAATATTGTTGTGTTGTCTTAAGATTTTCTCGCCACTGTTGGTCTTCCAAAAAGTTTGCTTCTTACATTTGAATTTGAGTAAACTGTTCGTGCAAACTTTTTGGTCACCAACAGTAAAACTCTTTCCAAAGAAGACATTTCAATATTTCTATATTTCCAAGTAGTACTCAGGCAATCTAAACTAATTGTTCAGGTATAATTCAGGTTCAAATAATTTCAAAAATTGGATCTATCAATATTATATAAAGATACTTACATGTCCGAAAAATTGTAGTTGGTGACCAAAACAGGGGTCTGCTGTTCATAAGCGAGTTCCGGAATGCGAAATTAATTTAATGCCAAAACGAATATCTCCAAGGGAAGAATTAAATTATAAAAGACATAGCAATATTTATCCCTCATACTCAGATGTCTTCAATCTATACTCCTAAATCCTAAATTCAGCAAAGCTCTATGGTTAATATTCATTAAAAAAAATAATTTCTTTATGCTGGGTGATTGCGGTTGGTGGTTAGGAGCAACCCGCCAAAGCGCTTGCCTCGCGAAGCGGGAGGCAGGCACCAACCTCGGCGAATTTAAAGAGTGCGACCTGGGGGGCTCGAACCCCCGACCTAATGATTAAGAGTCATTTGCTCTGCCAGCTGAGCTAAGGTCGCGGGTCAAAATAAGTTTTATAAATTTTGATTTCAATTCCAATAATAGATTGAGTTTTTACGACACATCTCTGATTTCCAATGTTTCATTGACAAATCATTACCCGGTTCCGGAATTTCATTAATAATATTTGTAACGACAAAAAAAAGAATCTGAAAATTAAGCCGATCAGGGTTTATTTGGTTGATTCTTTAGTTAGTTCATTATTGAAAGTTATTCTATTCAACTAATCTGATATTTAACCACCGGCTTTGATTTTTTACAATCACTGTTGAATATTGTAATGAAGAAATTTCTTTAGATCTGAACAATTCCCTGACAATTTCTGACATTTATGACGATACCCGCTAGTTCATTTAATATAAACTGTTAATAAACACACTTTAAACATCGTTCTAGTTGGTGGCACCGAAAATGCATTATTCCATTATTGAGTTTGAAATAAACTAAAAATCCGGTTAAAGAAATTATTTAATTTGATCTTTGACTGATTCGAAATTTAATTAAATACTTAATTCGCAATTGTGAAGAGCGGAAGTGGATACTTCTGCCCTTCAATATTTAATCAATTTTTATAAACTATAATAAAGAGAAAGAAAAAATGTACAGAGAAGAAAATAACACAGGAAGATTTATAACAGGATTAATTACCGGAAGTGTGTTAGGCGGAATTGCAGCTTTGCTGTTCGCTCCTAAAAGCGGTAAGGAATTCAGACAGGATATTTCGGATAAAGGAAATGAAATATATGATGATGCAAATCAGCTTATAACTAATGCAAAAGAAAAAGCTTCATACATAATAGCTGATGCGAAAACCATGGCCGAAAGTATGATTGATGAAGCAAGAATGAAAGTTGAATCAGTGACTAAAGGAGCCGGAGAAATGATTGATCAGGGCAAGGAAAAGGTTGATTCAATTATAAAAGGGGCCGGAGATTATTTAACTCAGGGTAAGGAAATGGCGGAGAATGAAGTTGCGGTGATTAAAGAAGCAGTAAAATCAGGTGTCGATTCCTATAATGATGAAAGAAATAAACTCAGGGATAAATCAAAAAATCACAGCAATATTCTAAACAATAATATAAGCAAAAATAATTATTAAGATATGAATAAATCTGATTTAAATATAATAATAGGGATCGCAGAAGCAATCTTTTTTGTCACATTATCTGTACTTGCAGTATATCTGATCATCTCATTGAAAAAATTCCTGGATTCCATTTCTAAAATAGAAAATGAAGTCATAGAGATCTCAGGTCAGATGGCTCCGGTAATATCTGATATGAAATTTATAACTGAAGATTTTAAAGAAATTGCAGAAAAAGCTAAAATTCAGTTTAATAAGATTGAGGATGTATCAGAAAATGTCATATCTAAAGGTCAGGCGGTTGTAAATACTTTAGAAAATATTCAATTACACAGCAAGAATCTTCTGGATAACGGTGTTAATTTTATATCGGCAATTTCAAATGGTTACATGACTTTTAAGAATAAGCTGTCCGTAAATTCTTACAACAGAAATAAAAGTGTAATTTAATTTTCATGTACTAAAATAAATAATAAGGGTAATCAAAATGTTGTGGACAATATTTTGATACTCTTAGATTTATAATTAAGCCTGAAGAAATAGCTCCGTGTTTTGTCTTCCTGGCATCTGACGATTCATCTTTTATGACAGGTCAGGTGTTACATCCAAACGGCGGAGAAATAGTAAATGGTTAATTTGAATTTTAAGACAGAAGATTAATCAGATAGTCTTAACCTCCCTCCCTAAAGAAAATGTCTCAAAACTCTCAAACAGATTTTACCACAAAGCCACATAGACACAAAGATTACTATTATAAAATTTTCCTTAGAGTCTTTGTGCCTTAGTGGTAAAATAGTTTTCCGCCCCGTATACTATTAGTGAAATTAGTGGTAAGTATTTATTTCAATAATGAATTGTCTCAATATCTAATCACACTAAGGTCTTACCAATCCTGTATTATCAAACGAATTATTATCAATCAGACTTATATCTTCTGCATCAACTATACTGTCTCCGTTTACATCAGATCTTAAATAGCTTCCTGTCAGTCCGGCGAATGAATCATTGTCTGCTTCGCTCAGATCAGCTCCGTCAATGATGTCGTCACCGTTAACATTCCCTCCGTAAATACAGCTCTTGCCGCCTTTGAGTTTTAAGTTACTTCCGTATGCCTGTGAAAGCGCTGTTGTAAAATCGTAAAATGAAGTGTCTGTTGTGTTCAAAAGTAGTCCGCCTGATTTGCTCCAGGTCTCAATTGAATTGAAATGTTTTACTGCAATGTAATAAGTGCCTGCCGGAACATTGGAGAATTTAAAATGACCTGTGAATGTAACTGAATCTATGACCGACCTAGACGAATCTATTCTGCTGTATGGAGAAATATTCAGATGCAGATATGCCGTTACTGAGTCTTTTCTGTTCAATAAATTTGTTAACGGATTGTACATTCCTTCGAATAGTAATTTTATGTTTACATTTACTGACGGAACGCTCAGTATGCTGAATCTGTAATTTCCCGAAGGAGCTGTAAGAGGTTTTGTTACTGTCCTTCCGCTGTTTGAAACTGCGGAAATGTAATAATAAATTTTTGTCCCGGGTGTTTGTGCCGGAATTGAAACTCTGAAAGTGTCTCCCGGTGAAGCTGTCATTGCAAGCTGAGTGAATGCCTGAAGTGTATCTGTTGTCCAGTATACTTTTGCGTTTGCAACTCCGCTTTTTGTTTTAATGTATGCTTTTACTTCGTAAGGTGCTGAAGTGTTATTTGTATTTACAAGTTTGGAATGTGAAATGAATATTGGTTCCGAAACTCCTATCTCTTTTGTAATGCAGTGAATCGCTCCGAGCGCTGATATCATTGAAGCGCAGTTTATCGGAGATATTCTGTATCCCGGCAATGCCTCGCGGTATATTCTCAGAGCTGTTGTGTCCTGAGACAATCCGTAAATTGGTACAATGACAGTCTTATTTACAAATACCGAATTGGTATAAGTATAATAATTAGCTCCGTTATCCGGATACTGTCCGCTTGCATTCGGAGGCATCGGAATTCTTATGACTTTATAAGGTCTTCCGTAACATGTCTGAAAGTTATTTAAGATATACTGAAGATTGCTTTCAATCTGCGGTCCGTCAGCTACTCCGGCAGGGTATTGCCCGACAAGAAGCGTTTCTTCATCGAGTAATTTTATATGCATGTCAATGTGATGTATCTGATCATAAGGCAGTGTTGTCATTTTAATGTAACGCTTTATTCCCATAAACTTTCTCATAATCGTATCTATCTGAGCTTCAGTCTTTCCTGAGTTTTCATTTAATATTAAATTTGAAGAAAACCCTGTCCCGTTTCCGTCCACCATGAAATTACCGCCTGTTGCTGTGAGATCATTGGGAGCGGATGTAGTCTGATAGATCGGAAGACCTTTATAATTTGCAAATGCAACCGGCACAGCGTCATCAAGAGGTCTCGGTCTGTTGTAAATCCAGTCAACTATTTTCAGACTGTCGGATATTCCCGAATAAACAGCCCACGGACCGTAATCCCTGCACCAGACTGAATTAAAAGAAGTTTTAATGAACTTCAGATTTACTAAAGGTACGCCTCCGCTTGTTAGATATGTTTTTACTGAATTTGAATCGCTGCAAACAATAAACACGAGACCTTCATCCTGTGCAAAATCAACAATCTGTCTTAAGATAGAAGTGTAAGAAGTCCATGCGATAATGATACCCTGAACTTCTTCCCACTCCGCCATTGTCCTGACATTGGTCGGCGGTGGATTAATGTCATCCGAATTTACAAACGGCGGTTGATATGTTTTATATACTTCCCTTTCATTCTCTGTCATATAATGCGGGAGATCCTGCGCAAAAGAATTCAGTGATATTAACACTGCAGTTAAAATCAATAGAAGTTTTTTCATCTTAAACTGTTTCTGTATTTAATTCAGAATAGAAATTTGAGTAAGTTACAAATGTTTCAGGATTCGGTAAATGTAAATTGTGTTCGCATTATTTACCCCTCGTTCCCAATCTCCCGGACTGCAGACGAGGCAGGCTGATTAGTAGTGCATAGTTCTGTTCCCAATCAGGAGATTGGGAACAAGGAGGTGGAATTTCGTTTTGTTCCCAATAAGCCTAACTCGACTTCAGGCGGTGAGAATGGGAACAAGGGAATCTGTATCAAAACTCACCTCTTTCCCAAGCCCCCGCCTTGCCGGCGAGGCAGGCAGCTTGGGGAAAGCAGAATTGGTTTATTACCCCTCGTTCCCAATCTCCCGATTGGGAACGGAAGGTAGAGAGATCTCTGAAAAGAAAATAGTACCCCAATCAGCCTGACTCTCCTAAAGGCGTGAAGATTGGGATACAGAATAAAGTATAATGAGTGAAAATCATTTTAATCATATAAACATTCCGTTTTACAATAGCCCTGTCTGAATTAGAAATTTATACCGAAGGGCTTTTCTTATTTATAAGATGATTTATGAATTTTGATATTATTATAAAAGCACAAATTAATCTTCACGAATTAATTTTCTTCCATTAAATATTAGAAAAGGATTGATTCACTCACACACTTACCAAGATTGACTAAAAATATTTAGCAATTAATTTAAGTTGACCGGTTTAATCTTTGAAGATTTTTTTCCGCCACGAATTACACGAATTAACACTAATTGTATTAAAAATGCATTTTCAAATTCGTGTCAATTAGTGAAATTAGTGGCAATTTCTTTTTTCAATATTGAAGCGGTCAACTTAAGTAATTAATTTAAAAAAGTTTCGCTTATTATCTGAAACAATCAGCTTTGGTTTTCAATAGTTCATTTCTAATTGAATACTCATTTTATATTTTGAAATAAAATTTACAGCGCATATTGAAAAGAAAAATAATGCTCCTTGGTTCAGGAGAACTCGGGAAAGAGTTTACGATTGCTGCAAAACGTTTAGGGCAGAGTGTTGTTGCTGTTGATTCATATAATGATGCTCCTGCTATGCAGGTTACAGATGAGAGAGAAGTCATAAATATGCTTGACGGGAACTCTCTTGACAGAATAGTGGAAAAGCATAAGCCCGGTATCATCGTTCCGGAAATCGAAGCAATCAGGACTGAGAGACTTTATGAGTATGAGCAAAAAGGAATACAGGTGGTGCCGAGTGCTAAAGCGGCTAACTTTACAATGAACAGAAAAGCGATCCGGGATCTTGCATCGAAAGAACTCGGAATCAAAACCGCAGGTTATTTTTATGCATCTTCACTTCAGCAGCTTAAAGATTCAGTTAAAAATATCGGACTTCCCTGTGTTATCAAACCGCTGATGTCGTCTTCGGGCAAAGGTCAGTCCATGATCAGATCTGAAAGTGAAATAGAGTTCGCATGGAGTAATGCTTCTTCAAAAGGCAGAGGCGATTATGAAGAAGTGATAGCTGAAGAGTTTATAAAATTTGAAAGTGAAATTACACTCCTGACATTAACACAAAAGAACGGTAAAACTCTTTTCTGTCCGCCGATCGGCCACAGACAGGAAAGAGGAGATTATCAGGAAAGCTGGCAGCCGGCTTTGATAAGTGACGAACAGTTATTATCCGCACAGAGCATGGCAAAAAAAGTTACGGCTTCTTTGACAGGATACGGTATATGGGGAGTTGAATTTTTTCTCGGGGAAAAGGAAGTATACTTCTCCGAACTTTCTCCAAGACCGCACGATACGGGAATGGTAACGCTTTCAGGAACGCAGAATTTTAATCAGTTCGAACTGCATCTGAGAGCTATTTTAGGATTGCCTGTAAATGAAATCACTTTAGAAAGATCCGGAGCAAGCGCTGTGATACTTTCAGAAAAAGAAATATCATCTCAGCCGGAATACACAGGAATAGAAGAAGCTCTTAAAATTAAAAACTCTGATGTGAAGATTTTCGGAAAACCTTCTGCCAGAGAGTACAGAAGAATGGGAGTAGCTCTGACATGGGATGAAAAAGATTCCGGCATTAATGAAATAAGAAAGCGTGTGAAAAATATTGCAGACTGTGTCAAAGTTAATGGAAATAAATAATAAAACTCATTGCCGTTCCATTTATCCGTTGGCTAAAGCCAACGGCAATTAATACAGATGAATTCAAAATATTTTCATTGCAGTTCCATTTATCCGTTGGCTAAAGCCAACGGCAATTAATACAAATGAATTCAAAATATTTTCATTGCCGTTCCATTTATCCGTTGGCTAAAGCCAACGGCAATTAATACAAATGAATTCAAAATATTTTCATTGCCGTTCCATTTATCCGTTGGCTAAAGCCAACGGCAATTAATACAAATGAATTCAAAATATTTTCATTGCCGTTCCATTTATGGAACGGATTAAATGGAACAGGACAAAAAAGACAAAATAAATTAATTGCCGTTCCATTTATCCGGTTATGGCTAAAATCATATTGCCGTTCCATTTATGAACGGATTAATTGAACAGAACAAAGAATATAAATTAATTCATTGCCGTTCCATTTATGGAACGGATATAAAAAAATGAAATAAAGAAGGATAATAAAATTAATTGCCGTTCCATTTATGGAACGGATCATAGAACGGAATAAATTTAAAATTTATTATAATAATGGATAATGAAAAGGAAAAATTTATAGAGATTTTAAAAGAGAGTCTTCATAAAGAAATATTTGTAAAGATCACTTTCGGAAAGTACAAAGGCGGTGATAAGGATTTCAAAAATATATTTGTAAACAGGATA
This sequence comes from Ignavibacteria bacterium, assembly GCA_016709315.1. Classification (GTDB taxonomy): domain Bacteria; phylum Bacteroidota; class Ignavibacteria; order Tepidaquicellales; family Tepidaquicellaceae; genus JAEUSI01. The sequence continues at coordinate 1,073,796 of JADJMZ010000001.1, read as the reverse complement.
GATACTAAAGAAGGTGACATGCTGTCGTTCAAATTCAGATATACGACAAAAGACATTGTAAAGAACTATGAATACGAAGCAGGTATCAGACTGGTAAATGAAATTCTCGGAAAAGATTTTTTCAGCGGAACATTATTCACTTCTGAAAACGACTATACTCTGGATTATTCAAAGAAAAGAATTCCTATACTTCACACAAAGAAGTCTTCATTTACAGAGACTGAAGTTAAATCTCATAATAAGGTCAAACAAAGATTTGTTAATGCTGAAGCAAAGTACCTGCGCCTGCTTGGGATTACGACTTCAGACGGAAAAATAAAAGCGGATAAATATGACAAGTTCAGACAGGTGGATAAATTTCTCGAAACTATGGATTCTCTGTTCAGATCATCAGGTCTTAATACAAAAGATGAAATAAAAATTCTGGACATGGGTTCTGGTAAAAGTTATCTTTCATTTGCAGTGTATGATTATTTCACAAACACATTAGGAAAAAAAGTAACAATGAAAGGCATAGAGCAGAGAGATGAGCTCGTAAAGCTTTCCAATTACTCTGCCGGGGAATGCGGATTCAGCGGATTAAGATTTATTAAAGGAAGCATAGAAGAATTTGCTGATGAAAAAACTGATATCGTTATCGCTCTTCATGCCTGCGATACAGCTACTGATGACGCCATTGCGAAAGCGCTGAAGGCGGAAGCGGAAATGATCATACTTGCGCCTTGCTGTCAGAAGTATCTGAGAAAGCAATTCGTTTGTCCGGAAGTGATGAAAGGAATTTTCAGACACGGTATTCATGAAGAGAGAATGTCGGTAATGCTGACTGATGGATTGCGCGCAATGTTGCTTGAATATTTCGGATATGATACAAAGGTGTTTGAGTTCATTTCCACCGAGCATACATCAAGAAATACAATGATAACGGCTGTTAAGAAAAGGAATAAGGATGAAAGTAAACTTCCTGAGATCGAAGCAGTCAAAAGGAATTTTCCATCGTGGATTTTTATCTTGATAAGATATTGCTTTGAGAATTGCAAAGTAATTTTTGTTTTCAGATGATCTGTTAAATAGAGACTTCTTACGGGTTTGTATTATTTAATACTAAAAGGAAAAATCAACTCTAATGAAAAAGCAATATTTACTCTTACTCTTACTTCCAGTCTGCTTTATTATTTTCTCGCTTTCTCTGAGATCTGCTGAAGGTCCGTATTATAATGGATTGGCTGATCCTTCTTATGTCTATCTGATAAATTCGCTGAGTCTTGCTCAGATGAACGGATACAATATCGGTCACGTGGATCATCCGGGTACTCCTCTTCAGATCACCGGCGCTGTTGTTGTTAAAATATTTTATACTTTCAGCAATGGTAAAAATAATATTGCCGAAGATGTTCTTGCCAGACCCGAAGTTTATATGAATGCAATAGACTTTGCTTTAATAATTCTCAACGCCGCAGGTCTCTTTATAATGGGAATTATCATTTACAATGTAAGGAAAAATTATTTTACGGCAATGTTCTTTCAGACTGTTCCGTTTGTTTCTGTAAATATGCTTGAAGTGTTCTCTCTTGTCAAACCAGAGAACTTTGCTTTTTTTATTATTGTAATTTTGTTAGCTCTGATGGTAAAAATTGTCTATGATCCTCCGGAAAACTATAATCGCTTTTTAATTCTTTCAGGTGTATTATGCGGAATGATAATGGCTGCCAAGATAAGTTTTATATGTATTCTTCTGATCCCGCTTTTGATTTTTCCCGGTATTAAGAAAAAGCTTTTATTTATTGCAGCGGCTTCAGGTTCGTTTTTAATTTTTGTACTGCCTGCTGTTTCAAACACAAATTATTTTATTGACTGGGTAGGTAAACTTATACTTCATGAGGATCGCTACGGCAAAGGTGATGATGCAATTTTGAACACAGGATCTTTCCTTCAGAATATTGCAAAGATTTATAACAACGAGAGATTCTTTGCCGTTGTTTATTTTCTGATACTTGCCGTGCTTGCATTATCCCTGATATGGAATAAAAAGTCCACTGAAAAAGTTAGCAGTAATTCATTTGAATTAAAATTTCTTTTTGCAATATTTTTTTCAATGTCAGTGCATGTAGTGCTGGTTGCAAAACATTATTCAAACAGATACATGTTTCCTGCGCTGATACTTACCGCACCCGGACTTTATATTTCCGTGTTAATATTATATAAAAATATTTGTCAAAGATAAATGCAAATATTGTTTTTGGAATTCTGTTTCTGATCACTTTATTTTTCGGTGTTTACAATTCAAGGAAGATACTGGCAAAAACAAAGACCCGGGTAAACGAAACCGTAAAGCTTAACAATTTTATCAATGCAAATTATCCCGGAACTGATATTATACTTTCATCAGGTGCTTCCGGTGAATTCACAGGTCTTCTGTTAGCTTACTTTTATTCTGCTGAACATGTAAAGGAAGTATATAAGAAAATAATAATCTCGAGGTATCCAAATGTAACATCGTATGACATGTTTAATGATAAGATTTTTTTCACTTACGGATTCATTTGAAGCTATTGATAAATTCAAATCAGGCAAAACGGTTTTGTTTCAAACAATGGATTCCGGATACAATAACAGCTTTCTGGAAAATATTCAGTCAAATTATAATCTCAGAAACGTTAAGCTTACCGAAGTCTTTTCAAACAATAACGGGGAACAGCTTTATAAGCTTGAAGTGAAAGGAAATTAGGAGCTCGTTTGTGATATTACTTACATCACTTTTTGAAATCCAATCTTCTTTTAAAATTTTGTATATTACATTCCAATCAAAACAAATATCAATTGAAACAAACAAAAATTGAAATCCTCGATAAAGGATTCATACAGGTAATAGACAAACTGGGAGACGATCTTACAGTTGTAAATTCCGCCCGCGTATCTTTCGGAAAAAGAAAGGAAAAGTATGATGATAATGACAGAAAATTAGTAAAGTACCTTGCTAAGAATAAACACTGGTCGCCGTTCAGACACATGCTGGTTCAATTTCATGTTAAAGCTCCCGAGTTTGTAATGAGACAATGGTATAAGCATGTTGTAGGAATTGAGACAACATCATCTTCATCAGCAAAGGATCATGCATGGAATGAGATTAGCGGCAGATATGTGCCCGTAACTGATTTTTATACGCCGGATAACTGGAGAAAACAATCTGAAGACAATAAACAGGCTTCGCAGGGAAGTGTTGAAGATCAGAATGCCGTGAAAGAGACTTTTGAATCCGTAATGAAATATGTCCTTGACTCATATCAGAAGATGCTCGATTTCGGCGTTGCGAAAGAGCAGGCGAGGATGATACTTCCTTTGAATCAATATACCGAAGTGTACTGGACTGCTTCATTTCAGGCGATAATGAATTTCATTGACCTGCGGGATGAACCAACTGCGCAGTGGGAAATCCAGCTCTATGCAAAAGCGATGAAAGAACTCATTCTCGAAATTTATCCCGAGACAACGAAGATATGGTTTGAAGTAAATACGAAATAATTTTTTGAATTTTATTCTTAGTAAAAGAAATCCTAATTAAGTTAACAATTCTTTATATGAAAAATTATTTTCTGTTCTTATTTATTTTATTTCTGTCAAGCGGACATTTGTATTCACAGAATAATGAGATGGTAGTTCCGGCAGACGGTGCATACGTTCCAGAACTTTCATCATTTGATAATGGAATGGTAAGTTTTATGAAGAAGTATAAGATACCGGGAGGTCAGTTGTCTGTAATGAAGAACGGTAAAATAGTTTATTCAAGAGCATTCGGATATTCTGATTTGAAAAAAAGCATCCCGGTAAAGACAACAGATTTAATGAGGATAGCATCAAACTCTAAGCCCATTACCGGCGTTGCAATACTAAAGCTGATAGAAGAAGGCAGACTTAAATACGATGATAAAGCTTTTGACATTCTTTCAAACCTCACTCCGCCTCCTGGCAGAACAGTTATTGATAAAGAATTTATGACATAACCGTCAGGATGCTGCTTGAACACACAGCTGGCTGGACATGGGAAAACGGAGATCCACAGTATAAATATTCAAGATACGCTGCTGATATACTTGGCAAACCCCGGCCCGGAATTCCGGAAGATATCATCAGAGTAGTTATGTCAGAAAAGCTGGATTATACTCCGGGAACAAAAAATGTTTATTCAAATCTCGGTTATAATATTCTTTCAAGAATCATAGAAAGAATTTCAGGAATGAAGTATGAAGAATATGTTAAGGAAAAAATTCTGAAGCCGGCAGGAATTACTGATATGCATCTTGGAAAAACAAAGAAGAAAGATTTAAGACCGGATGAAGTATTTTATTACGGCATTACTGACAATGATCTTAAATGGTCTGTATTTGATGATGATACTCTTCAGGTGACAGACAGCTATGGCGGGGATTTTGTAATGGAACTTATGGACGGTCACGGGGGCTGGATTTCTACTACTGATGATCTTGTGAAATTTATAAATTCAGCCGATCCGAAAACAAAAGGAACGAAGATACTGAACTCTGAAACTGTCGCGGAAATGATCAAGCCCGATTATCCCAATCTCAATGCTCGTCAGGGTAAGGCCTGGGATATTGAAGGTAACGGAGAAGAATGGATTCATGCCGGGGGCATTTACGGATCTGGAAGTTATATGAGCAGAAACGGAAATACCGGAGTTACTTATGCTGTAACTTTTAATCTTCTTGATATGGAAAATATGGACAAATACTATCCTGACATCTTCAAAGTTATGATACCGGACGCATTATCAAAAGTAACCAAATGGCCTGAGTAACATATCAGAATATGTTTTCCTTTCGGAATGATCTGTGATCAGTTGACTGATTTTCCGATTGATTCCCTGTCTATTTTTTCTGATGAAAAAATACTTTTAAGTACCTGACCTGCGATATTCGGATTTTCCTTGAACCTTCTGATCGAATACTCATACCATCTCTGGCCGAACGGAACATAAACTCTCATCCTGTGACCTTTTTCAGTAGCGCTGTCCCGCAGATTTTCTCTCACGCCGAGAAGCATCTGAAATTCATATTCGTTTGTCTTAAGACCCATTTCCTTTATCATATTCACGGATTCTTTGATAAGATATTCATCGTGTGTAGCTATGCCGCAATATGCTTTTCTTTCAAATGCAATGCGCAGAATTTTCAGAAAATTTTTCTGATTTCATCGGCATCTTTAAATGCGATCTCTTCGGGTTCGACATAAATGCCCTTGCAGATTCTGAAATTCGCTTTCGACTCAGTTAATTTCAAAATATCTTTCACTTCTTCTGAGATATGCCTGAATTACAATTCCGACAATATCATATTCTTTCCTTGCGGTTTCATAAATTTTTATCGTAAGATCAGTTACGGAAGAATCTTCCATATCTATTCTCACAAAAATATTAAGCTTCTTTGCTTTGTCAAGAATTTCTCTCACAAGACCGAGACAAAGATCGTAATCAATATTAAGCCCGAGCATTGTAAGCTTAATGGAAAGATTACAGTCTAATTTGCTGTTACTTATAGCTTCAAGAACTTCTAAGTTCTCGTCTTTGGATCTGATTGCTTCATTTCTGTCTTTAATACTTTCGCCGAGAACATCCATAGTTGCCATAAGTTTTTTTGAGTTCAGTGCTTTCACAGTTGATACAGCATCTGATAACTTATCTCCGGCAATATATTTATTGGCAAAGACTCCCACTATTCCTCTGGGCATAATCTGAATACCCGGTACAAGTATTTTATTAAGAATGTTCATAAGATTTAATTTTAAAACAACAGTTAAAAATAAATTTTTATAATTCGCTGATATGTTTTCTTCCGGCAAAACCGTCCTTTACACTGTGCCAGAATTCAATGTCTTCCTCACCGAGAAGAAAGCAGAGATAAACTTCTTCTCCGTTTTCCCTGAAATGAGGAAAGTCTATAAGACCTCTTTCAATATCTTTGATAACAACTCCCTTTCCGGAAATATCTTTTATTAAAGCTATGAGTTCTTCAAGTTCCTTAGGATACTTACCTGTTCCGTTAGGACCGAATCCTCCGAAATATTCATGCTTGCTGATATCGTACCCCTTTTCATCAAGAATATTTTTCAGATCAACTATCTTTGAGATACTGATCTTCATTTCCGGAATCATGCTTTTTGCTTCTGATAATCTGAAATGTTTACTGTGATACATTATGCTTTCATTTTATACAAAAATAAATAACTTATTTTTATAATTATATATTCTAATTAAGGTATAAAAAAAGACATCCGGAATATCCCGGATGCCTTTGTAATTGCTTTGTTAAACTTTTAAATTATAGAAAATTATTTGTAGATTTTAAAAATTATTATAGTTAAGTTTGAAATAACAAAACATCCTTGAATCCCCTCCTTTCCCAAGAGGGGAATTCACAAGCAGACCCAACCCTCATTAAATCTCTCTTGCTTATCAAGGACGTTTATTTATTACACTTCTTTTAATCCTTTGAATCAGATTTCATTATTCTGTTAACTGTAATAATAATATCAAATTTTCCGTCAGTAGTTTCTAATGCTTCTTTAAAATCCGTTACCTTGGTTTCATACTGAAATTCAATGTTATCAAGATCATTTGCATAAGCCATTATTTCCATCCCGTCTGTCTGAGGGACTAAGCTTCGCGGTAGTCTGAACTCTCCGTTTTCACTGATCTCAGATACTGCAATGATATTTCGCGTCTCACCTGTATTATTCACTGAAATGATTCTTACTTGTCCGTTATTTACCGGAATGTTGCTGTCGGAAAATACAACTTTGCCATAAAAATATTCAGGTTTTAAATTGTTTTCGTTTGAAAAGGAATAGTCTGTTATTAATAACATTCCTGTCAATAGAAAAAACAATAAAAGATTATATTTTTTGTAGTTAGCCATTTATAGTCCCCTTTTTATACATTAATAATTTTTTAGGTTTAATTGTCTTTTTGTAATTCAATTTATCGTTGCTGACATGACCATTCGTGTTTTTCAGTTCTCTGATCAGTTTTGAACTGTTCCAGTAATAATTAAAAAGATCCATCATTCTGTTCGCAAAGGATTCATTGTTGATAATTATATCTGCATTATTATGTCTTGGAACCGTTTTGTCGAGTATATTTATAAAAACAATTTTCTTGTCAAAGATCGTGATATTAGGAAGTTCGGATTCAGATATTCTCACCTTCTCCCGTACTTTTCAAACTTGCCGCATATCCTCAGCAAATCTTCCAGAGTTGCATCCTTCCTTGAATTGTCCTTAATAATTTTAAAATTGAGATTTGCTTGTATATTGATTTAATAACTCCGCCGTTCTTTATAAAATTCTTAGCGTTCGCATCAATTTCTTCTGATACATAACCTTCTAATCTTATCATAAACAATATTTCTTCCTTAGCGGATTTAAGAAGTTCTATAAATTTTTCCTGACGGTGTTTATTGAATCCTCTGATAAGCTCAATGTTAACATTGCTGAGTGCGTTTGATTCTTCAGATTTGTGAAGTTTTTCAATTTCAGAAAATGTACTTTTTAAGCTTTCAATTTTTTCCAGATTATTACGCTTTATCTCCCTTTCTATTTTATCTGCGATAACTCTCGGATCTATCATTTCATATTTCAGTATTGTGTTCGTCTCTATCTCATTGCAAAATCCACGTGAAGCAAATGTCTTCAGCACCTCATATACAGATGTTCTCCTTATATTCGCCTTTCCGGCTATCTCCGAAGCGCTTAACGCAGACCCTTTCAGCAGGACAAGAAATATCTTTGATTCATGTTCTTTAAATCCAACTTGCTGAAGCTTATTTAAAAATTCCGCAGTTTGCAATATTGTTGTCTTTTTGTGTTAATGCAATATTGCATTAAATAATTTATTTTGTCAATATCTATTTTATGACTAAAGAAAATATTTTTCCCGGTCGTTCCGAATGCCGGATACAATTATTTTGTCTTTAAAAATAAAAAGGCATTCCTGAATATAGGGAATGCCTTCTTAATATGAGAAAAAATGAAAATTATTTTACGACTATGTTAACCATTTTATTTTTAATTGTGATCACTTTTATGATCTGCTTTCCTAAAATCTGTTTCATTACATTTTCATTATAGAGCGCGTGGTCTTCGAGCACATCTTCCGGTGTATCGTAATCAACTTCCATCTTCGCTCTGATTTTTCCGTTAACCTGAAATACAACAGTTACACTGTCTTCTATAACATACTGAGTTTCATAACCTGGCCAGGAAGCAAACTGTATGCTGTTTGTATTGCCGAGCTTTTCCCAAAGCTCTTCACAGATGTGAGGAGAGAAAGGGGAAAGCAGTATGATGAAATGTTCAATAGTTGACCTGCATATTTTTTCCATTTTATACATTTCATTTACCATCACCATCAGGTAAGAAATTGCCGTGTTGAATTTCATGTCACCGTCTTCTATGTCTTCCGTAACTTTTTTTATAGTTTTATGCAGAAGCTTTTTCTCCTTTATTTCAGGTACCTCGTTTACAATTCCTGATTTTATCAGTCCTGTATTTTCATCAGTTATTAATCTCCAGACCCTGTTAAGAAAACGGCTCAGTCCTTCAATTCCTTTTGTACTCCAGGGCTTTGTAGCTTCAAGCGGTCCCATGAACATTTCAAACAATCTCATAGAATCAGCTCCGAATTCCTTTATGACATCATCCGGATTAATAACATTTCCTCTTGACTTGCTCATCTTAACTCCGTCTTCACCGAGTATCATTCCCTGATTGAATAACTTTTTAAACGGTTCGGTATGAGAAACATAACCGAGATCGAATAATATTTTATACCAGAATCTTGCATATATAAGGTGAAGCACTGGAATGTTCCGAACCTCCGATATAAAGATCCACAGGCATCCATAATTTTTCCTTTTCCGGATCGCAGAATACTTTATCGTTGTCCGGATCAAGAAATCTCAGGTAATACCAGCACGAACCTGCCCACTGCGGCATTGTGTTTGTTTCCCTTCTGCTTTCCTTCCGGTTTCCTTATCAGTAGTATTGACCCAGTTGTCAATTGTCGCCAGAGGTGATTCTCCCGTACCGCTTGATTGATATGAATCAATTTCGGGAAGAGTCAGAGGAAGTTCGCTTTCATCAAGAGCTTTGAAAGTTCCGTCATCAAAATGAATAACAGGGAATGGTTCCCCCCAGAATCTCTTCCTTGAAAATAACCAGTCCCTGAGTTTATAGCTTATGGTTTTTTTTTCCTGTGCCGTTATTTTCGATACGGTAATTTACTTCTTTAATTGCATCTGATGTTGACATGCCGTTCAGAAAATCCGAGTTTATGGAATAACCTTCACCTGAATAACACTCTTCGCCGCGTTTTGTCCTTTCTGAAAAACCCGTGATCTCTTCCTCAGTTTTTATTTCAGAAGGAATAACTACCGGTTTGATTTCCAGTCCGAATTTCCTGGCGAATTCATTGTCTCTTTCATCATGTCCGGGAACACCCATAATCGCTCCTGTTCCGTAACTTGCCAGTACATAATCTGCAATTAAAACCGGAACTTCTACTCCATTGACCGGATTAAGCGCATAAGCTCCGGTAAATTCGCCTGTTTTTTCCTTGGATAATTCTGTTCTCTCAAGGTCTGATTTTCTTCCTGCGGTTTCAAGATAATTTATTATTTTTACTTCATTGTCCTTTTCGGTTATTTCATTTACGAGTTTATGCTCGGGAGCAAGTATAATGTATGTCGCGCCGAATATTGTATCAGGTCTTGTTGTAAATACTTCTATAAATTTTTCTTCTTTTAAAACTGAACTTCTGATCTTAAACTTTATGGTTGCGCCTTCGCTTCTTCCTATCCAGTTGCGTTGGAGTTCTTTTATGTTATTCGGCCAGTCAAGTGTATCAAGATCTTTGAGCATCCTGTCAGCATATTTTGTAATTCTTAAATTCCATTGCTTCATATTTCTTCTTATGACTTTAAATCCTTTTCCAATTGTTCCGGCACTTCTTCATTTGACAATACTGTACCAAGATCAGGACACCAGTTCACGGGAACTTCAGCCAGATAAGCTAGTCTTTTAGAATTTATGAAATCGAATTTTCTCTTTCATTCAGTCCTTCCGGTATCTTAAGTTCTGAAACAGGTTTTGCTTTATTTTCTGAATCATCATAAAACGAATTAAAAATTTTCAGAAATATCCATTGAGTCCATTTATAATATTTTTCATCAGTAGTATTTACTTCTCTTTCCCAGTCATAGGAAAATCCGATGGATTTTAATTGCTGTTTAAATCTTTCAACACATTCTGCAGTGCGTATCTTAGGATGAATGCCTTTCTTCATCGCATACTGTTCCGTCGATAATCCGAAAGCGTCCCATCCCATAGGATGAAGTACATTAAATCCTCTCATTCTTTTATAACGGGAAATTATATCAGTTGCTGTATAACCTTCCGGATGACCGACATGCAGACCGTCTCCGCTCGGATAAGGGAACATATCCAGTGCATAATATTTCGGCTTTTCATTGTAAACAGAAGAAAGCACGGGAGTCTTGAAGGTTTTATTTTCTTCCCAGTACTTCTGCCATTTGGTTTCTATTTCAGTAAAATCGTATTTCAATTGTTTTAAATTTATTTTGGGGATTTATATTTAAAATTTGAATATGGATCGGATATTAATCTTTTTTATCAAACATTAATTTTATAAAGATAAAAGTATCCGGACAAAACAGTATCTGAGAATTAATAAAGATAATCAGGAATTAAATGAAAAGTTTTCTTACCTGTTCTAATTCATCTTCCGTTGCTTTAGGACCTAATATTGTGGTTATGTAACCTTTATATTTATCAAAGAATATTTTTTCTTCAGTCAACATTTCCTGAAACTCTGATCCAAGTCCGTGCAAAGGATAGAGTTTAATATGCGCGTGATTTATGCCCATCCCTTCCATCACCAATGCAGTCCTTTTTACACCAAGTTTTAAATCTAATAATTTACTTACTTTTTTTGCGAATAGAAAAAACTCCGAATAATTCTCATCATCCATATCCGCAGCATAAGATTCATAATGCTCTTTAGTTATTATGAGCGTCATTCCTTTTACATTCGGATAAAGGTCCAGAATAGCTAAGTGTTTGTCATCTTCATATATTTTATAAGAAGGGAATTCACCGCTTACAACTTTACAAAAAACGCAGCCGGAGTTTGTATCTTTCATAAATTAGTTCTGCTTTATTTATACAATATGAAAATCCTGTAAATAAAAAAAGCCCGCTTACCGAACTTTTTTTTGCGGACAGCTAAATCTGAATGTTCGATCACCGGAATGAATTTCAAATGAGATGACCTAATAAAAAAATATTCTATTTCAGCAAAATATCTATTCTCTTAATAAGAAAAAAGCTACATAATACACAATTTTGAGTCAATGGTGTCCAAAACGTTTTGTAATGAACAAATAACTTTTTAATTTTACTCTAAATACAATAATATCTAAGATTTTAAATTTAACCCCTCCTAACTTTCTGAATTAAATATTTTGCCTAAAAATCGACCACCCCATTAATCGGGGCTGTCTAAAAGTCATAAATATCTATATGTCATTCCCGCGAATGCGGAATCCAGAATAAATTGGCTTTTATATTTCCAATTTAACTCCATCCAAACTTTTAGAAGCCCGAAGCCCGCTGGCCGGGGAGGTCATACAACTCCACTTAACATTACCCCACATTATAAGGAGGTGGAAACCAATTGAAGAAGTTTATATCAAAATTTCCATTCAATTGTTTTGGACGGAAATGTTTTTGAGTAACGATCGAATAATATACAAGTGTGTGATTGTGAGTCTAGTGATAATTTACTAATGTTTTGTGATGGTCTGGTTATATTGGAGAGATAATCTGAAAGAAGTCCGGATGGAATTGTATTTAAGATTAAATATTTTTTGCTAAAAAGAAATAATTGTGGTTTTATTTCATTACAATTGATTAAGAATGACAATATTATATGTAACATCCCTTTCACAATTAGCTTTCGCTTACGGAATAAGGATGTTTGACAATAGCATCAGGTTGGTGATGATATTGTAAAATTGCTAATCAAACGATCTCACGCCCGATGAATAGTATTTAAATTTATAAGTTATTTAAGATAATAAACTAAAATTTATTTCTTCTCAAAACCGGTTGTATCAGCTCTTTTAATCGCTGTATCTTTTTTATAACCATTGTATCTGCACTTTAGAAGTTTCCTTTGTTGTTTTTCACAGGATGTAAATCCGACACAAAGGATTACTGTAATTACTATAGTTAATGTTTTCATTGTTCTTGATTAAAATTTATAAAAAATAGAGGGTATTTTTAAAATACCCTCTTATGATCTTTAATAATTAAACGGATACTAAATTTGAATATCAGGAAAAGAATTAACTGTAAACTTCCTCACCCTTGTTTTTACGCCAGTCATTCTCGAAAAATTCGGCGTCTTCCTTATTGCGTGGATTAACACCCATGACAATTCCGCCGTCCTTTACACCTGATTCATAGACTTTCGCTCTTTCCTCAGGAATACCTGAACCGATCAGAGCTCCGATCAAACCTCCTGTAATACCTCCGGCGCCGGCACCTGCAAGACCTGCTGCAATAGGTCCCGCTAAAACAATACCAAGTCCGGGAATTATTAGGCTTGTCCCTAAAGCTGCGATTACCCGGCAACAGCTCCGATAGTGCCGCCAATTGCTGACCCTGTTCCTGCTCCTTCCATAGCTTTTGTACCGACTTCTGTTTCCCCATCGTCATCTTTGAAATATTTATTCCTCGTGTCATTTGACATAATCAAATTAATATCTTTATCTGTGTATCCGCGTTCACGTAAATTGTTATATGCACGCTCAGTGCTTTCCTTGTCACGGAACATTCCGGTCAATACTCCCGGCTTTGTGTTTTGTTCATTATCCATTTTTTATTTTTTTTTAATTTAAAAATAATAACTTGTGGTTGAGTTATGAATCAAGAATTTTATTTTTTGAATTCAGTATTCTTCCATAATTCTTTTTTGACAAACTTAATAATAGTTAACAATCAGCTATAACCTTATTGTTTGCTATTTACATATATACTTATACATATCATGTGCCAGAGATTTTATTGTTTGTTTTGAATCTTTTTATAATTTTTTTACACTTTCAAAAATATAATCTTGACATACAAGTCATGCTTTCTGACATATGTGACATTTTGAAAATTTTACCGAAAATTGTTTTTCGATTTTCATAAAGTCTTACTGTCTTCTCTGAGTTTCCTGCCCAATCAACAGCAATAAATTTTAAGACGATGAATATTAATTTTATCCTTTATACTTCCGGGAGCAAAAATTAATTTTGATATGAATTGATGAATACTAGTTCTTATACTAATTATTATAAACGCAAAAGTTTCTAATTTAAGTTAAAGACCAGGAGAAAAGAATGAAATCAATTTTGTTCACATTAATTCTGATACTGCTTAACACATCTCTGTATTCTCAAAGCAATTGGCAGTGGCAGCACCCTCTTCCCGGCAGTGGAAGTTATCAATCAATATTTTTTGCAAATGAAAATACAGGATATGCTGTTGCAGAGAACTCCATCATTCTCAAAAGTACAGACGGGGGAAGCAACTGGACATGGATCTATTCCGATACGTCTAATATAATCTATATCGTTTGTTTTGTATCGCCAATGACCGGATGGGCAACAGGTATCGGCGGTGTGATTCTGAAAACTACAAACGGAGGACTGAACTGGGTCAGGCAGCAGAGCAACACTACCAGTCATTTGGAAAAATTGTATTTCATAAATTCAAATACAGGCTGGGCAATCGGATATGAAGGCACAATAATAAAAACTACGAACGCCGGAAATAACTGGATCTCTCAGTCCAGTCAAACGAATTATATACTGCATTCAATATGCTTTGTATCACCGGATACTGGCTGGGTCTCCGGCGCCTACGATGTTATAAGGAAAACAACTAATGGCGGATTGAACTGGCAAATTCAGGATCCAGGTACAACTCATATATATTTATATGCGATCCATTTCACTTCAGCTTTAACCGGCTGGGTTGCCGGCACCTTTTATAATATTTTAAAAACAACAAACGGCGGTGATAACTGGCAGCTAATGCGGGACAGCAATTCATCGGGTGGTTATGGTTCAATTCACTTTATTTCTCCGGATACAGGTCTGTTTATAGGAAACGGCGCATTAGCAAGAACTACGAACGGAGGTATTAGCTGGACATCTGTCAGCACCGGGACGGGAATATTCGGCTTATACAGCTCATTTGTGGAACCCAATACATTATTCATTGCCGGTTCAAAAGGTGTAATGGCAAAGTCTACAAATGCCGGATCAAACTGGTTTTCTCTTTATCACAGCGTAACAGAAAATAGTCTGAGTGATCTTTACTTTATTAATTCCAAGACCGGCTGGTGCGCGGGAGAAAACGGTACTATAGTCAGGACTACAAACGCGGGTAAGAACTGGTTTTTACGCCCAACAAATAGTACAGCTGATTTATGGTCATTGATTTTTATTTCAGAAAAAACCGGCTGGGCATCAGGTGAAGATATTCTTAAAACTACCAACTCAGGAGTGAACTGGACTTTAGTATCAGATATGGGAGGAAACATTTCGTTTGTCGATTCTCTTTATGGATGGTCTTCCGGAAACTATGTTATTCAAAGGACGACAGACGGAGGAATCAGCTGGAGCACGGTTTATGATGACACTTATGTAAATGATATTTTTTTTGTCACACGGGATAAGGGCTGGGCTACTGTGACAGGATGGGAAATATCTTTTATAATTAATACAACTGATGGAGGATTGAGCTGGATGAATCAGGATACGTCATTTAATTATTTCACGGTAATGCATTTCATATCGCCTGATAAAGGATGGATTTTTGATTCTTACGGAAAATTGTACAGCACTTCAAATGGCGGTTTGAACTGGTCATATCAACAATTTAATAACTATTACACATCATGTATTTACTTTCTTTCAGAGCAGACAGGATGGTTTACTGCCGGCAACAGACTTTTTAAGACTATCAACGGGGGGATTAACTGGAATTACAGTAATACAGTCGCAGGCTTTTCTAATGTTCACTTTACATCGCAGGATACCGGCTGGGGGATTAACGGCAACGGTATTCTTATCTATACAGACCTGTTAACTCCGGTATTTCAGACAACGGAAGTCAACATAGAAAATTATTATCTGCAACAGAATTATCCCAATCCTTTTAACTCATCTACCAGAATTATTTATTCACTTCCTGTAAATACAAATGTTTTGTTAACAGTTTATGATGTTACCGGACGGTTAGTTACAACTCTTGTAAACTCATATCAGACTGCAGGAAATTACAATATAACATGGAATTCAAATGATCACCCAAGCGGCATATATTTTTACAGAATAAAAGCCGAAGAAACTATTCTTGAAACCAAACGGATGATTCTCTTAAAGTAAAATATAAATTATCAAGTTTAAACTAATATTTTAAATACAAACAAAGCTTTCCTCTCACAGATAACACAAATTTTCGCAGATGTTCACTTATACTTTTACCCGAGTGTTCAGAAATTGAAAGAAATATAAAGAGTCAAATCTGTGTTAATCGGTGTAATCTGTGAGAAACAAACCTTTTGATTTACAATATAGTTTTATTTTCGTGAACAAATATTCAACGTTTTGGACGGATGTGATTCAAGACAGTGGTGTCCAAAACGTTTTGTAATGAACAAATAACTTTTTAATTTTGCATATAAAAACAATAATATCTAAGATTTAAAATTTAATCCCTCCCAAGCTTTCTCATTTAAATAGTTTGTCTTAAAACAAAATGGCCACCCCCTTAATGGGGCTGTCTAAAAAGTCATAAATACCTATATGTCATTCCCGCGAATGCGGGAATCCAGAATGTAAATCGGCTTTTTATATTTTCAATTTAACTCCATCCATACTTTTTGGACAGCCCCAAGCCCGCTGAAGGCGGGCTTGCTCCGCCTCATACCATAGGCGAGCAGGGGGAGGTCATACAACTTCAATTAACATTACACTAGATTATAAAGATGTGGAAACCAATTGAAGAAGTTTGTCACAAAACTTCCATTTAACGTTTTGGACGGATGTGATTTAAGATTCACTCTTCGAAAAAAATTTGTTAGGATATTGTTAGAATAAATATTAAGTTTGTACAATACAAATAAATTTTTAATGCATAAAATTAAAACTTTTTCGAAAGGAGGTCAACTTTAGTTTACATGTATAAAGTAATTTGTAACTTTAATAAACCTTATTTCAAAATTTAAATTAAAGAAGGAACAAAAAAATGAGAAAGATCTACTTATCAATTTTAACAGTTTTAGCTTTAGGAGTTTTTCTGGGATTTTCTAACAGCGATAATCCAAAGAAAATGTCTTATAATTATTCCGGTCCTTCAAACGGAGAAACATATGTTCCGATCAGTAATCCTGATCCGACAGATGCGTTATATTATTCTGATAATTTCGATCTGCCAAGCGATACAAATGGTCTGTTAGCAAGAGGTTATCTTGTCTATTACAGAGGAACAGGAACGCAGGCTGCGGCAACCTGGTTTCAGGGAAATTCAACTGTTTTTTCAGCCTTCAATGGCGCTGCAACCAGTTATGTTGCTGCAAATTTTCAGGTTGTGACTAATGTCAATGATATAGACAGCTGGCTTGTACTCCCTGATTTGACTGTTGTAGCAGGTGATGTTATGAGCTTCCGCTGCCGCGGACCATTAGGTTCTTCGTTTCCTGATTCTGTAACTGTATCATACAATGCTTCAGGCGGAACAACTCCTGAAAGTGCAGGATGGGTGGATCTCGGTAAATTTAAAGCAAGCACCGATGGAGTATGGGAGTTGAAATCATTTGTAGCTCCGACTGCCGGAACCATCGCCAGATTTGCCATCAGATATAAAGTGGTTGGCGGCGGTCCACTTGGAGATAACAGTGATTACATGGGTATTGACGCGTTGGAGGTTAACGGAGATGGAGTGTTACCTGTAGAGTTAGCAAGTTTCGCTTCTGTGATAAATAATAACAACGTAACTTTAAACTGGACTACATCAACAGAAACAAATAATTCAGGATTTGATATCGAAAGATCATCAAACGGAACCTGGTCAAAAGTTGGAAATGTTACCGGGAACGGAACATCAACTGTTTCAAACAGTTATTCTTTCTCAGATAGAAACTTAGCTTCAGGAAACTATAACTACAGATTAAAACAAATAGACTTCAACGGAAACTTTGAATACTTCAATCTTAGCAATGAAGTTAATGTTGGTATTCCGTCCAGATTTGATCTGGCACAAAACTATCCGAATCCGTTCAATCCTTCAACAAGCATCAACTTCGACTTACCTGCAGACGGTAATGTCAGCCTGAAGCTTTATGATATGACCGGCAGAGAAGTAATGATACTTATAAATGAAGTCAGATCAGCAGGTTATTACTCAGTCAATTTCAATGCATCAAATATGTCAAGCGGAGTTTATTTCTACACATTATCTGCAGAAAACTTTACAGCGACGAAGAAAATGATGCTGGTGAAATAATTAGTAATTAATAGTTTGTAATTAATAATTAGTAGTTAGAAGTTACTTTACATTTAAGAAATAAAACCGGGAGAAAAAATTCTTCCGGTTTTTTTTATGGATGACAGGTATTGAGTGTTTTGTATTAAGAAATAGTTCGCACTATTCAAGTTTCACGAAAAAGAATTGCGATTGCACATTACATTTCACATTCAAAAAAATCTTCTTTACTTTATTAAAAGCATTCTCTTTGTTTCTTTGAATTTAGCTGACAAACCTGTTACTGAAAGTTCATAAAAATAAACACCGCTTGCAAAACCTTCTCCGTTCCATTGTACCTGATAGCTTCCGGGCGAAAGGTTTTGATTCATTAAAGCCGTTACTTCATTACCGAGAATATCATATACTTTTAAAGTGACAAATCCTTTTTCCGGTATTACAAATTCAAGACTGGTAGTTGGGTTAAACGGATTAGGAAAATTCTGATGAAGTATAAATCCTGATGCAATTTCATTATCCGGATTTCCAATTGAAACAAGATTATTGTCACCGTACACTCCGTTGTGTCTTACATTAAACTGAAATACAGGATTTACTATTTTCGATACATTAAAACTTACTCCTGCATTCCAGATATATACGCTTGTCTGATTGCTGCCGAATAAAGTAATTCCCGCTCCGACGATATCAAGCGTTCCGTCATTATTCAGATCAATGAGACAAGGCATGTTAAACATTGTTGTTCCTGAAGTCGGCAAAGGCCAGCCGGATAAAGGAGTGCCGTCGTGATTAAATGCTGAATATTTTCCCATTCCGTTTTCCTGTGTATTATCATCAACCAAAAGTTCAAGTTTGCCGTCATTGTCAATATCGCCGAGAGCTACCTGATTGTTTACAGCATTGATTGGTCCGACAGGAAATCCGCTCAGGACATTTCCATTTTTATCCCAGGCGTAAACGAAATTAGCTAATGCGCCTCCGATCTGATCTCCGACTACTATGTCTATTACATTATCATCATTCAGATAACCTAAAACCGGCGGGCCATAAATCCAGTATGTTGTAGTCTTTGGCCAGTTCGGCAATATTGTTCCGTCATTTTTTAAAATATATAGATAACCCAGTCCCGCGCCGCCTGTCTGGTGTGAACCGAAAATAATTTCCCTGATATTATCACCGTCAACGTCCGCAAGCACAGGAGAAGAATAGGAATTTACGTCTCCGTTTGGAAGAATAAATGGAAATCCGGTTATTGGGTTTCCGTTTCTGTCCCATGCATAAAGACTCGTGTATGATTCCGATATTATTTCCGGAATACCGTCACCGTTAATATCACCTGCAGCCGAACCAGAAGCCGGAACATGATTTATTGATTTTGGCCAGCCCGGATACACAGTACCGTCTCCTTTGAAAACATAAATCTCACCTGCCGAAGAAAGCCTTTTTGTGGTAATAATTTCCAGACTGCCGTTCATATCAAGATCACAAAGTACAACAGATCGTGTAGAGCCGCCGTTATTAATTGGAAATCCTGTAACAGGTGTTCCGTTTTTTTCAAAAGCATAAAGAATTCCCAAAACACCGGTGACGTTGGCAGTTCCTATGACGATCTCCGCTTCCCCGTCTCCGTCAATGTCGCCGTAAGCCGGAGCACCCTGCGTATTATAAGTTAAAGTTTTCGGCCATCCTGTTACGATACTTCCGTCAATATTCCACGCCTGAATTGTAGTGCCAATTCCATAGACTATTTCCATATCGCTGTCTGTATCCATCTGACAATATATTCCGCCTTCAGTTGACTGGCCATTTATAACCTTGGGAAATCCGGGGAATACCGGCAGCGAATCAGCATCATATATTTTAGCTCCCGTTTTATTTATGTTGTTTTCAAGAACCTGTACTTTATTCATTACATCCGGGATGATGTGATATCTGTGCTCCGTATTATTTTTGGGGGTAAATAAATCCGGCTGATCACAAAAAGCAATATTGGAATAGTTCATTATTAAAATTAAAACTAATATAAAATTTGTCATTTTGATTTGATCATTTAAATTATAAAATTAAATTGTTTACAATGAACTTAACAACAAAATCTCTCATTACTTTACTCAATTGATACTTTACATCCATTACGATTTTATAAAATCCAGCAGATCCGCATTTATTGTTGCTGCTTCTGTTGTTGGCATCCCGTGAGGAAAACCGGGATATGAAATAAGTTTTCCATTTTTCAGAAGTTTTATAGCTTTTGCCCCGGTCTTTGGGAAGGGAACTATCTGATCATCTTCGCCGTGCATTATAAGTACAGGTACATCCACACTTTTAAGGTCTTCTGTAAAATCTGTTTCCGAAAATGCCTTAATGCAATCATATTGAGCTTTTACTCCGCCCATCATTCCCTGACGCCACCAGTTATCTCTGACACCCTGTGATATTTTTGCACCCTCACGATTATATCCGTAAAAGGGAAGTGTTGTATCCTGAAAAAATTGTGATCGTTTTGTTGCTGTACCTTCACGTATTTCATCGAATACTGCCAGCGGGATACCTTCCGGATTATTTTTAGTAATTGCCATTATTGGAGTAACTGCGCTTAGGAGAACAACTTTTACTACACGATCCTTACCGTGTTTTGCTGCATAACGAATAGCTTCGCCTCCACCGGTGGAATGTCCGATATGAACAGCATTCTTCAGATCAAGCGCTTTTGTAAGTTCAGCTACATCCGCTGCATAAGTATCCATGTCATTTCCATTATCAGTCTGAGTGGATCTGCCATGTCCTCTGCGATCATGCGCTATTACTCTGAATCCCAGATCAAGAAAAAAAATCATTTGGGCATCCCAGTCATCACCGGATAAAGGCCAGCCATGATGAAAAAAATTGGCTGCCCTGTTCCCCAATCTTTGTAGAAAATTTCTGTACCATCTTTTACTTTAATTTTACTCATCATTTTTTTTGTTTAAATTTATTAAATAATTTAATTCATGGAGACTTCTGAAAAACCCTTACTGTTTCTTATTGAGAATCTTTAATTTTCAGAGACCGGTTTATTTTTTTATCAAAAGATTATTTATTTTTTCCAGGAGTTCATTCATGCTGAAAGGTTTTGCCATGAAATCATCAGCACCGGCTTCCAGTGCAGAATCATGAAGCTGGTGAGAAGCTGATAAAAGAATGATTGGAATATTTTTTGTTCTCGACTTTGATTTTAACTCCCTGCAAATAACCCTGCCGTCTTTTCCGGACATTTTTATATCCATTAAAATTAAATCGGGCAATTCGTTACTCAGTTTAAATGGTCTGTCCACGTCTGCCACTTCAGCCCGGTATCCGCCGATCTGAATAATTTCCTGCAATGCATCAAGCATATATTTATTATCATCGGCTATTAAAACTTTTTTCATTTCCATTGTTATGCTGCAAGAATCAAATTAAAAAGTTTAATTAAATTTAATTAGTTTTAATTAATAGGTAGTGTAAAATAAAACTTAGAACCTCTTTCTTTATTGTCTTCAACCCATATTCTTCCGCCCTGTCTTTCCACCATTTCGTGAGCGATAAATAACCCAAGTCCTATTCCCGGGTAAGTATTAATATCATTGGAAGTAATTCTTATAAATCTTTCAAATATCTTTTCCCTCATAATTTTTTCTATTCCTATTCCGTAATCAATAATTCCAATTTTAATCTCTTTTTTTGAGACAAATGTTTTAATAATTATCTTATTATGATCCGGTGAATATTTTATTGCGTTTGATAATAGATTTGTCAAAACCTGACCTGTCCTGTTGCGGTCACCATGCAATATGGTTTCCTTGCCTAACTTAAGAATCAAATTATGTTTCTTTGTAGTGCTCTGCATATCACCGCTCACCTCTGTAATCAGCTTGTTAATCTCATAATTTTCTTTTTTGAACTCAATTCTTCCTTCAGTGATCATGGTAACATCCAGCAGTTCATGTATAAGACTTGTAATTTTATCAATCTGTGATTCCAGTTTGCTCAAATATTCCTTCGCCTTTGGATCATTGTTCCTCTGAAAATAGTTCATAAGAATTTCAGTATAAGCTTTGATCGTAGCAACAGGAGTTTTAAGTTCGTGACTTGCAATGCTTATAAATTCATCTTTTTGTTTATCCTGAACTCTCTGCAAAGTTACATCCCTGTAAGTAATTATCAGTCCCTGAACCCTCGGGTCATTAAGTTGGTTTATTCCGCGCGCCTCAATAATTTTATAGCTTCCGTTTTTATGCTGCAGACGGAATTCAGCATTAATAGGTTTCTCCGTGCTTTTAAGAATTTCATTAAAAAAACTTTCAATCAGATGTTTGTCCTCCGGGTGAGTGATAGAATCCGTCAAAATATTTTTTCCGATACGTTCCTTTGGCTTGTACCCTAAATTTGTTTCCAGGGCAGGACTTTGATATAAGATTTTCCCGCTACTTTCTAAAATTGTTATGATATCAAATGCATTGGGAGTGATAGTGCGAAATTTTTCTTCACTCTCCTTAAGCTGCAATTGAAAAAGTTTGTGTTCTGTAATGTCATCAATTGCTAAAAGTATCATTGATCTGTTTGCATCTTTGAGATTCAGCTGATAAACATTCCAGACTAATATTTTATGTCCGATACTCTGAAAGGAATGCTCGAGTTCAAAGCTTGCGCTGTGAGGATGCTTGGGAAGCAAAGCTTTGAATTTTTTTTTAAGCTCCGGAATATTCCACATACTGTTCCCGATTTCATAAAAAAGATTCCCTTCTGTCTCACTCTGTTTAAGATGAAATGTCTTGTAGAATGTTCTGTTAGCTTTTACGACACGAAAATCAAGGTTAAGCACAATTAAAGATTCATGAATTGTTTCGACCATCGCCTGGGAAAAATCCCGTGATTCCCTGAGTTCAATATTTCTGTTCTGAAGCTCTTCATTGGTAGTAGTAAGCTCTTCATTGCTTGACTGCAATTCTTCTTTGGAAGTTTCCAGTTCTTCATTAATGCTTTGCAGTTCTTCATTCGATGAAAGGATCTCTTCATTTGATGACTGGAGCTCTTCCCGTGCGCCTTCAAATTCTTCAGTGAGGATTTTTACCTGATCCCTTGATTCTATAATTCGCTTCTCTAAAGCTATTATCTTTTTATCCGTAATATTTTCGTTTTGTTTTGCAGGAGTAATATAATTATTTGTCTTAAGATTATAATCTTCACCTGCTTCATTAAAAACAATGAGATAGTGCTTCTGGTTTGATGGCATGTTAAACGGCTGCACTACAATGTTTACATGCTGCAAACCGCCGTTACTCAGGATCTGCAATCCATCTTTCTTTTGTGCCCTGCCTTCTTTTTTTGCTTTGGATATAAGTTGACCAAGGTCATAGGCAATATCGTCCGTAACCATTTTTAATAAATTCAGACTTGCTCTTCCCGCGGATGGGTTGAGAAATTTTGATGTTGAACCTCTGAACTGTATTATTTCAAGATAATTGTTAACCACTACGCAGGCAGGAACAAACTTAGAAAGCAGGATCTTATTAATTTCCCTGTCTATATCTGAATCGGCGTAATGCTTTACAGGTGTTTTTAATTTACTAATTATCCCGGAATTTGGATTGGAATACGATTCCACTTGAAAATTAACGGGTACAGGATGATCAGTATTTTTTTTATTATAAATATTATGTCCTTTATCAAATACTGAAAAGAGATCCGACGAATTTCCGGTAGTCTCTGATTTTCCGAGAAGCAGGAACCCGTGTGGTTTCAAACCATAGTGAAATGACTGTAATATTCTGGATTGAGCATTTGGTTCAAGATATATAAGTACATTCTGGCAGCTTATAATATCCATCTGGGAAAAAGGCGGGTCTCTCAGAAGATTGTGAGTGGCAAAAACACAGATGTCTCTTATAGATTTCACAATCTGGTATCCGGCGCCATTCTTAATAAAAAAGTGTTTCAATCTTTTTGGTGACATATTATTAAGCTCATTCGAGGAAAATATTCCTGCCCTGGCTTTTTCGATTGAGACCTCATTCAGATCAGTGGGAAATATCTGCACGGAAAGATTGTGAACGGATTTAATGCTTAGATATTCCATTAAGCATATAGCGAGTGAATAAGCTTCCTCTCCGGTCGCGCATCCGGGAATCCATACTCTTATTATATCTCCTGGTTTTTTATTTTTTATAATTGCAGGGAAAACTTTTCTGGTCAGCACTTTAAGCATTAACGGATCCCGGAAAAAACTTGTGACATGGATCAGGAGATCCTGATAAAGTAATTCGAGTTCATTTTCATTTTTCTTCAGATATTTGCTGTACTCCTTAAGATTTTTACAGCTGTTAAGAAGCATTCTTCTCATTATTCTTCTGTGAATAGTTGATTTCTTGTAATGAGAAAAGTCAATTCTTTTTTTCTGGAGTAAAAGTTCTTCTATTTGTTTCAGCACACCGGTGTCATCTGCGAGTAATACATTGGGAGTCTGTCCTTTTGAAAAAGGATGTTTGCGTATGCTGGCAAGTTCGGCTGCAATTTTTTCCGGAGGTAAAACAAAATCTACATAGCCGGCGTTAATTGCGCTCTTTGGCATTCCTTCATATTTTGCAGTTTCATCCTGTGCAAAAGTAATTCCTCCGTTTGCTTTTATTGCTTTAAGCCCGAGAGTTCCGTCGGTGGCTGTACCTGATAAAATTATTCCGATTGCTTTAGTTTGGTAAGATGAGGCAAGAGATGAAAAAAAATAATCTATGGAATAAAATATACCGTTTCTTTTTATACGCGGAATTAATTTAAAAACCCCGTTGACAAGATTCATATAATTACCGGGAGGAATTACATAAACATTATTCTGAAGTATCTTCATTTTATTTTTCACCTGGAAAATTTTCATTGAAGTCTTATTTTCAAGTATTTCCGGGATCATGCTTTTGAAATCCGGGCTGAGATGAGGAATGAATATATACGCCATTCCGAGGGACGGTGAAAGATTTTCAATAAATTTTGTGAATGCCTCCAGACCGCCGGCTGAACCGCCAATGCCAACTACTGTAAAAGACTTATCGGAATTCCTTTTATTAAGAGGGGATTTACGGGAGGTGACGGACTTAATTTTCTTCTTTTGCATAAGAGAAATTATTTATAACAAATTGATAACTTAGGTTCGGTATTGAAACTTTTTAATAATTAATCCCTGAATGTTAATAGTGCTCTATATAAAAATATACAAAAAATAAATTTACTCATTAATTCATAAATCGTTCTGAAAGATTTCACATTTTATTTTTAATATTAAATTTGGATTCTGTATCTCTGATATATACTTCACCTTTATAAGGATGAATGGAGGAATGATATTTATATTCTGCTATGTGGATCAGATAGTAAGTCATTATATCGCACCAGCATATTTCTTTCTTGAATATTTTTATTTCGGGAAATACTCCTTTCTGACAACTGTTTTCTTTATCATATAAATATTTCCCCTTGTTTTGTTTACACCATTTTTCAAAAGCAAGCATTTCATCCGGATGTGAGAAAACAATTTTAAAATGAGTTTCCTCTTCAACTGACTTCAGATCTTCGTTTAAATAATGATGATACTTGTGTCTGTGGCGAATTATTTTTGCGGTATATATTTTAATGTTTGTTTTAGTTTATTAATCTCCTGATAAAGATTGAATGTTCTGAATTGCATCCAACTATGTTTCTCTGATTTCTTTTTGCAGCAGTATGAATATTTTCTTTGTACTTCACTTTTTGTATAAAATTTTATTCTTCATTAAAATTTTTAATTACTTTTTCTAAGTTAATTCCTTTGCCAAGTACCCATCGTTCCATTCCCGATATTCCGAAATAAACAGGAATCACCTTCCGCTTCCAGATTTTCCTCTTTTGCAATTTTAAGTGCGCCATTTAAAAAAAAACTGACTCAAGTGTTCTTTTAGTCAGAGGAACCTTATTGAATGAAAGTATCTCATCGGCTTTCTTCTCTTCTTTCTGAGCCTCTTTTACCTGCTCTATTACACCAGTTACATCATTAGCACAAACAAATATAAAGGAGTCTTTCTTTACATTGTCCAAAGCATACTTTACAGCTTCTTCCTCATCACTTATAATCAAAGGTTTAAGTACCGGATTTGCCTCTTTGATACCTTCCAGAAGCAGATCCGTTATCTGTTGTTTATTCCTGGTTCTGGCTTCATCATGTTTTATTATAATCTCGTTAAATATCTCAGCTGCGTAAAATCCCAGCTTTCGCAGATCCTCATCACGCCTGTCACCGGGAACGGATATAACACCCACTTTAACACTTGCCTTAATGCGGCTCATAAATTTTTTTAATTCTAGATATGCTCCCTCGTTATGAGCATAGTCGAGCAGGATTTTGAAATTTTTAAATTTGAAAAGATTCATACGGCCGGGTGTAAGTTCCGGAGAGGGAATAAATGTTTTGAGACAATGCTTTATCAGTGCCGGAGAAATGTGGTTGACGAATGATGCAATAATTGCAGGTAAAATATTTTTGATGTTGCTTTCGGAATCTCCGGAAAATGTAAGAGGCACTTCCTTAATTTTTGCAATATTAATTTTTGATTTTCCTTTGCAAATTACAAAATTATTGTTTTCCGTAATTGCTGCCAGTCCTCCATTTCTGCAATGTTCACGGATTCTTTTATTATCCGGATTCACACTGAACAAAGCCACATTACAATCAAGATCTTCCTTCATATTGTAGACCAGATCATCGTCAGCGTTGAGAATTGCATATCCATTTACTGTTGTACTTTTTGGTACAACTGCTTTCACACGGGCAAGGTCTTCAAGCGTTTCAATATCCTTTAATCCCAAATGATCTGAAGAAATGTTTGTAACAATGCTGACACTGCATTTGTCAAATCCCAGACCGGCACGCAGAATGCCGCCTCTTGCACATTCAAGAACGGCAAAATCAACTTTTGTATCACGAAGAATTACACCTGCACTCTCAGGACCGCTGCAGTCTCCGTGACCTATCGCTTCACCATCAATATAAATACCATCAGTAGTTGTATAACCTACAACGTAATCCGCGGCTTTAGCGATATATGCAATAAGCCGCGTAACTGTTGTCTTACCGTTTGTTCCTGTAACAGCAACGATTGGTATTCTTCCGTCATCATAATTAGGGAAAAGCATTTCGATGATCGGTGCTGCAACGTTTCGGCTTTCACCTTCGGATGGACACAAATGCATTCTCAAACCCGGCGAAGCATTGATTTCAAGTAATGCTCCGTTATTTTCATTAATAGGAACCGAAATGTCTTCTGCAATAATATCCAGTCCGCAAATATTAAGTTCAATTAATCTTGCTATCCTTTCCGCTAAAGCAATATTGTATGGATGAACATTACAGGTTACATCAATAGCTGTCCCTCCGGAACTTAAATTTGCTGTATCTTTTAAGGATAAGTTCTGTCCTTCAGGAATCACAGAATCCAGTGTTAAATTTTTTCTGTTTAAAATATCCATTGTATTTTCATCGACAGTGATTCTGGTCAGAATTTTTTCATGATGAAGACCACGGTTTGGATCCTTATTAATGTTGTCAATCAGTTTCTGAACAGAAGAAACTCCATCACCCGTGACCATTGCCGGGATGCGCTTTGAGATTGCAACTAATTTGTAATTGATTAAGAGAAACCTGTAATCTGAACCTTCAATGTGTTTTTCCATTATAACTTCATCCGAGATTTTTTTAGCAATTCTGAAAGCTTTAATCGCGTCATCATGCGAATTCACACAAGTGGTAATTCCTCTCCCGTGATTTCCGTCATTAGGTTTAATGACAACAGAAAATCCAATTTCATCAATTGCGCTTTTAACATCTTCTTCTTTCTCTAATATGACTCCTTTCGGGAATGGAATGCATTGATCGGATAAGAGTTTGCGTGTGAGTTCTTTGTCCGATACGGTTTCAACTGCAATAGAGCTTGTTGTTGATGCAATGGTTGCCTGAATTTTTTTCTGATTAAATCCATGTCCCAGCATTATTAAAGATCTGTTATCAAGACGTTTGTATGGAATATCTCTTTTTTTAGCTTCCTTTATTATCGCATGTGTGCTTGGACCCAAACCCTCATCCCGGGCAATCCCGGTTAATTCTTTAAGATCAGCTTCAAGATCATACGGCAGATCATGTCTGATACTTTCTACAATTCGCACCGCGGCTTTACCGGCATATATTCCTGCAGTCTCTATTTCATAATCAAACACTACATGGTAACAACACTTTTCATTTGCAGATCGGGTTCGTCCGAATCCGCACTCCATACCGGCAAGTGTCTGGATTTCTAATGCAACATGCTCAATAACATGTCCAAGCATGGTACCGGTGCGGACACGGTAAAAAAAACCTCCTTCATCACTATCGCTGCACCGGTGACTGTTGAGACTTGGCATCATCTTCTCAAGCCGTTCCGGAAAACCGGGCATTTCATTTGTTAGTATATCTGCTGCATTGCCAAGATTAAGCTTCATTTGGATGAGCTTTTTTCTGTAGTTGGACCAGTAATTTGGTCCCCGCAAAATCCTTATGTCGATTATGTCCATTATGTATTTTAAAATTAAAACTTCAATGCAAGTTTATTGAACACTCTTTTAATTTCATTATAAATGTGTTTCTCTGAGTTATTTAAAGCCAGCTCCAACAATTAAATAATCGTACATTTGTAATCCTTTCTAATATTTATTTTCTAAAATTTCTTTGTTAATTGTCAGTGTCGGTAAGTACATTTTTAAATAATCGGTAATGGCTTCTTCAAGAGTTGGCATGAAATCACCTTTGATGCTGGTCATAGAGCTGTTTGCAGGACGGCGAACTTTTTTATTCTTCATATTGGAATCCAGCTTACTTATGTACTCAGTTTTCAATCCTGCCTGTTTCGCTGCAGTACAGGCAAACTCATACCAGCTTATGGATCCTTTATTGGTTAAATGTACAACACCATTTTCATCATCCGTCAGCAGGTCGAGAGTTTTATCTACAAGATGTGGAACGTAGGTTGGAGATATTGTAATACCATCTTCAGCAGTGAACTTTCTCCCTTCTGAAATTTCATCCAGTGCAATGCTTAAGAAATTGTGCTGGTCATAGGGTGAAAAGAAAGATGATGTTCGAATGATCAGTGCATTTGGGTTATGCAGCATCACAAAATTTTCTGCAAGCACTTTGCTCATACCATAAATATTGACAGGATCGGTCTGATCTTCTTCTGAATAATTTCCTTTCTCCCCGTTGAATACCATATCAGAAGAAAATGTAACAAGTTTGATGTTGTTTTTCTGACAGATATCTGCAAGCTTTATTATCCCCCGAGTATTTAAATTCAGACAGTTTGTAATTTCTGTTTCAGCCAGATCAATATTAACATATCCTGCACAATTTATTATTGCCCACGGTTTGTATAGTCTGATCATATTATTCATTTGTTCTGTATCGCATATATCAAAATCATTTCTGCCCAAAGGTAAATAGTTTATAGCTCTGTCATCGCAGTGCTTAGCGAACATACTTCCGAGCACACCTCTTTTACTTATAATAAATATTAATTTATCCGAATTGCAAATATCTGTATCGGAAAAATTACTGTTGATAAATCGTGAGCTTCTTTTCCACCAGCCGGGAGTTTCTAACAATGGATGTTCATAACTTTGACCCTGAGAGAGTTTGCGCAGCAAGCGGGTGATGCAGGTTTCGCGAAGCTTACCTGAGGTAATATCAAATACACCGGTTTCATATTTATGATTTTTATCTGTTAGTAATTTATCCCATCCGTAAGATCCAAGTAAAGCCCAGGCGGTTAATCCTTTTATATCGACACCTTCATTCTTTAACTCTTTGCAGTCATTCCATGCGTCGTGAAACCATCTGAGCTGCTCTTCGCGATGACAATTCATGTGTAATTCTGTTACAGCAACAGGGATCCTGTATCTTAGCCATAGCTCATTCAGACGTAACTTCAATCCTGTTTTTTCATTATTATATATCCTGACAGCTTCGACATCAACATATTCTCCGGAGTCAATTTTCTCATCCTTATCATCAAAGTATTTATGAACGTTCTCATCTAAATAACGCTCAGACGTGACATAATAATTAGCTCCGAGAATATCGGGCATGCATGGATTCTCCTGAAAAAAATTTATGTCCGTTACATTTATACCGGATTCTATTATGTAATAAAATAACGGATGATTGCGTGTCAGCTTTCCTGTCAGTATATCATATGTTAACCAACGGCGGATATTTTCAAAGTCTGCCTGATACTTCATTTGCTGCGTGCTGAAAACTTTTGCAAGATCTTCTGTCTGAATTAATTTTGCATCCGGATTAACCTTCCGGATCTCCTGCATAGCAAGCACGGTTCCTTTTAACTGATTGAAAAGTATTTTCAAAAAACTGATTTCAGTTTTATGATGCGGATACCAGTGTCCGTAAAGCCCTGAAAACCGTGCAGTTGTTAGCGGTTCGTTTACAGGAGTATAATACTTGAGGTAAGGAAATGCGGACGCAACCTCAGCAGCATATTCCGCAAACAGAAGCGGAAAATTTTCATCTAAAAGGTCTGTAAATTCAGGACCGCTGCCATGATGTAAAAGTCCGGCGATTGGTTCAATATTGTTTTGTTTAAGTTTAAATAAGTCTGTAGCCAGCTCGCCAAAATCAACTTTCGTATATTTATGGGGCTGATATGTTTCCCATAAGACAGGGTACCTTAATGCAGTAATACCCAGCTTTGCAAATTCGTTAAGATCTCCTTTGCGTGTATAATAACCGGAGAGTTTCAGCTGATCCATATATGTATTCCCGATCCTGTTTATGGTGCATTCCACTCCACCCCATAAGTCGATACCTTTATTTTTCTTATAAATACTAAGCAAATTCCTCTTCCTTTTGTAAGAATTTTTTTTCAGTAAGCTTTTGATTAATTAATTTAAGCATGTTCTGAAAAGTCATTTCCCAGGATGTTTTTGAAAGACATTGCTTAACGTCATTCTTCCATGCAGTTCTTTCACCGGAATTTAATAGAATTTCTGCAGCGCTAATAAACTCTTCAGCAGTCGATGCGATTTCAACAAGTCCTGAATTTCCATACGGATCAACAACATCCTTAACAGGTGATGATATGACCGGCTTTAAGGCAGCAAGGTATTCTGGAGTTTTTGTCGGACTGATAAATGCAGTTGACTCATTAATAGCAAAAGGAAGCAAAGCAATATCCCAGCCCGCAAGATATTCGGGAAGATTTTCATATTTCTTTGACCCAAGATAATGAATGTTGTCTGCACGGGGTAACTGTTCCTCTGATATTTTAACTACAGGACCTATCATGATGAAATGCCAATCGGGTCTAACCTCACACATATTTTTTAATAATTCTATATCCAGCCGCTCATCTAATACGCCAAAAAACCCCAGCCGCGGATATGGTATTTCTTTCTGATCAGCCGGATCTTGCTCAAATTTTTGAGCTTTTGCAAAATGATGTTTATCAATACTGTTAGCAAAACAATGTACATGAGGATGCATATCTTTTTTCTTGTTGTACAGACTTTTACCTCCGGTGAATATAAGATCTGATCTTGAAATTAAAGACTCTTCCAACTGAGGGAGACCCGCCGGTGCAAATTTAAAATTTGCAAGTTCATCCATACAATCATAAATAATCAGATCCGCAGACATATCCTCAGTTAAAGGTAATGCCATAGGCGTATAAAACCATAGCATGTATCTGTGGATATTCATTGTTGCAAATAAAGTTTTGAGTAATTTTCTTTGGCGGATGTAACAGTCGGTCTCATTATAATCTCCTTTCAGATAGGTCTTCACTATCCAGATTCCTTTTCCGTCCGGGATTAATGAAAATTTTTCATCAGGAGAATTGCATATTGGTTCTTCAATATAAAAGATTCGGTAAACCGATGAGAACTTAGTCAGAAGGTGTTGAGGTCTTTGGAAAACAAAATCCCATCTTAAGTGGGAGAAACATACCAGATCCATTGATACATTATTAAGTTAAATAAAATTGTTTGATTCTTTCAAATAAAATTGATTGAAATATTCGGGATAAATCTTAGCTTGTTTGAAGATGCTAATTGTAATGAACTGTGTGGCATTCTCCGTGAAAGACGGTTAAATTTAATTTATACTTTTTTGTACACTCTATATATATCAAGTATTAAGCGGTTTGAACTACATATACATTATTTCCTCTGATTTTTTCTTCCATTAATTAATTAATTATTGTGAAACACTCCATTGTTTATACAAGTATTATGCCACAGTAATTACTGATATTAAATTTATAAATGGATGAATTAAAACATTTCCGGAAATTCTATTACGATTTTAAGCGACAGGTTTGACAAATGCTTTGCCAACTTTGTCAAAATTATTCTTTCAAAATATGATATTTATTGAAACAGGAATTGAAAAGTATCCTTTAAGACAAGTTATTTAACATAAGTAAAAAGTTTTCATTGTTGATTTTGTTTGGCATACTAATTGTTCCATGAGATTCTAAGGATAAAGAATTCTTTAACAATACGACTTAAAAAATTCAATCAATTAATTCATTAACTTAAAAAATTTTTTATTTTTTATCATGTAAAAGAACTCATCAATCCAATCGAAATTTAATTAACAACAATGGATAAGCCAAAGGAAGGTTATGAGATTCCTTCAGCACCGGAACGTCCTGAAGAGTTTGCACCGGGTCTTGATAAAGAACTACAGGAAATGGCAGATGCGCTGACAGAATTCAAAACTAAGCTGACGAAGAATGGCTCAGCAATGAATGGAAAAGAAAACTCATTCGAATAAGAATTAAAGATTTATCATTCAGTCCCAATTGTACAAAAATATATTGACCGGATCATCCTTAAAAATTTAATCCACTAATTTATTAATATAAAAAAACAAAAAATGATAAACGCAAAAAAAAATGGCAGCAGCAATGGCAGTGCTGCAGGCAAAAAAAAATCTTCTGATTCAATGATGGAAGAAACTAAAACAGGTATGGAATCTTCACAACTTATGAAATTATTTGAGGATTCACTTAAAGACATTTACTGGGCAGAGAAAGCTTTAACAAAAGCTATTCCTAAAATGATCAAAAACGCAACTTCAGAAGAGCTCATTGAAGCACTTGAAAACCACCTTGAAGAAACACACGAACAGGTTACGCGTTGCGAAGATGTATTTAAATCAATCGACAAGAAAGCAACTGCAAAAAAATGCGAAGCTATGGATGGACTGATGAAAGAGGGAGAAGAAATAATGAAAGAATGCGAAGAAGGACCAATGTGTGACGCCGGAATCATTGCTGCCGGACAAAAAATCGAGCATTATGAAATCGCATCTTATGGTACGTTGAGACAGTTCGCAGAAACACTTGGTTTGGAAGAGGCAGTTGAACTGCTTGAAGCAACATTAGAAGAAGAAAAAGCAGCAGATATGAAATTAACTGAAGTAGCAGTTTCAGTTGTTAATGTTCAGGCCAGTCAGGAAGAGGAAGTTTAAATTCCGGCTCGTTTATTAATCATTTAAAAAGACCTATGTGAAACTTGCACAGGTCTTTTTATTTTTAAACATTCTTTTAAGTTGAGATATATTACAACATTTAAAATTTACAATAATCATAATGAGGTCGCTAAACAAATCCTTCATTTATAATAATAGTCTTACAATTGCCTTTTTGCTACTGGCAGTTCTTGCTATCGGAGGACAGACTGTAACAGGGTGGGTTCAGTACAACGAATTTCTGAAGGATCATAATAAAACAGCGGCATCATTGATTGCTTATCTCAGCACAGGACATTTCTTACAGGCAACATTCGAGAACTGGGAAAGTGAATTTTTTCAAATGGCTTTGTTTGTATGGTTTACAGTTTTTCTGCGGCAGAAAGGATCATCCGAATCAAAGCAGCTCACCGGTAAAGAAGAAGTTGACAAGCAGCCAAAGAATCATCCTGACGCGCCATGGCCCGTGAGAAAAGGCGGCTGGATCCTGAAACTGTACAAACATTCTTTGTCACTTTCACTGGTGCTATTGTTTCTGATATCTTTTGTTTTACACTGGTACGGAAGCAACAAAGATTTTAATGAAATACAGAGGACAGAAGGCAAAGCAGCGGAGAGTATGCTCAGTTATTTAAGTAACAGCAGATTGTGGTTTGAATCTTTTCAAAACTGGCAGAGCGAATTTCTGTCAGTCTTTGCTATAATTTTTCTGTCAATATATTTAAGGGAAATTGGCTCACCTCAGTCAAAGCCGGTTGATGCGCCCCATTTTGAAACCGGTGAATGATAAACAAAAATTTTGATAGGAAAACAGATTTCAAATTTAAGATTATTGCAACAAAACTTATGAAGATATAGAATTGATTTTTATTGAGTCGGGAAAAAAGATTGGATACGGATTATTGAAACGATAAATTTTATAAAACATACTAACATGTACAAAGAAGATTCAAACATAAAAATTGAGTTTGAGAATTTTATACACAATAAAAATTTCCCATGTGTAGCGGCAATAGCTGCTTTGAAAAGGGAGCAGATAATGATTTATATGGCGGATAATATGGCCTGCCCAAAAGATGATCAGGGCATATTGAAATTCATTTATGAGTTTACTGATATTTACCGTAAATCTGATGAGGATTTTTTCAGCGCTGCAGTAATTTTCCGCAGCCCTGATATCTGTAAAGAAGGAGTTTTTGAAAATTTGTTATGGCAGCGTCTTCAGGCGCTTGCGGTTCTGGATTCAGGGAAATTTGATTATGATAACAGAGTTAGTGCCCAGCCCTTATCACCTGACTTCTCTTTTAGTCTTAAAAAAGAAGCCTTTTTCGTAATAGGAATGAACCCTGCGAGCAGCAGAACTTCCAGAAAATTTAAATATCCGGTTTTAATATTTAATCCCCATGAACAATTTACAAAGCTCCGGAAATTCAATCGTTATGATAAAATGAAAAAAATTATCAGACGACGGGATATTGCTTATTCAGGTTCAGTTAATCCAATGCTGAATGATTTTGCAAAAGTTTCTGAAGCAACACAGTACAGCGGAGCTGATCATGATAAAAAATGGAAGTGTCCGCTTAAAATTAGAAATTCATAGTTATGAAAATTATTCAGCCGCGTTCCGGTGTTTCATTCGTCTTGAAGAAAAATGAGCTTCTTAAAATCACGGATATTTTTGGAGAGCAGGTGTCTGATCTTATATGTTACAACTACCATGACAAAGCAGAATATCTTTCTTCCGGAAGAACCATTGATTATGCAGAAACCATACGGCTGACTGCAGGTCATTCATTTTATTCAAACCGCAGTAATGTCATGTTTGAATTAACAGAAGACACAGTTGGTAAACATGATTTTTTACTGACTCCTTGCAGCGCTGAAACTTTTCGGATTATTTACGGACACACTCATCCACATGCCGGATGCCTTGGGAATTTAGTATCAGCTTTAGCGGAGTACGGCATAAGCCGGGATGAAATTCCTGTTTCCTTTAATATATTTATGAATGTAGATGTTAATGGTGAAACGGGAAAGATCTCTGTCCTGCCCCCAAAAAGCAAAGCGGGTGACTATGTGGTTTTAAAAGCTCACATGGATTTAATAGTTGGACTGACTGCATGCTCTGCTGAAATGTCGAATAATTATTCCTTTAAACCTATTGGTTATTCTTTTGAGAATGAATAAAATTATTCCCCCTTTTAAAATTGTGGCTTAAGCCAACGGCAATAAGTAAACTTTTTAGAAGTCCAACATCGTCAGGAATTTATTTAAATAATATAATTTCATTACCGTTGGCTTAAGCCAACGGCAATAAGTAAACTTTTTAGAAGTCCAACATCGTCAGGAATTTATTTAAATAATAAAATTTCATTACCGTTGGCTTAAGCCAACGGCAATAAGCAAACTTTTCTGATGACCAACAACGGCAGGAAAGACTTTCGCCGCGGTTGGTGTTGCTCTATCCACCAACCGCCATCCCCCAGCTTAAAGAAATACCAATGGATTTTTTCTTTTTAGTGAGTATTACACTCAGAGCATTTTTTCGCCGCGGTTGGTGCCTGCCTCCCGCTTCGCGAGGCAAGCGCTTTAGCGGGTTGCTCCATCCACCAACCGCTAACACTCCGCCTAAAGAAATTCCAATGGACTTTTTCTTTTTAGTGAGTATTACTTTTAGAGCTTTGCTGAATTTGAGATTTCGGAATAGAGATTGAAGACATCAGAGTATGAGGGATAAACATTGCTATGTCTTTATAATTTATTTCTTTCCTTGGGGATATTCGTTTTGGCATTAATATAATTTCATTACCGTTGGATTAAGCCAACGGCAATACATTCAGGAAATCACTTATGAACTGCTGACCCCTGTTGTTGGTCACTACAAATTTTGTAAAAAAGCGAGCTCAAAATTTAAAGTTGTATAAGCAAACTTTTCAGACGACTAACAACGGCATAAAAAGTCCATACCTCAAGTGCCTGAGATTCTTCAAGTTCACTGCATCACTTCCTGAAACATGAGCTGAGTATTAAAATTTACGTTTGATCAGCATCATGCTTCCTGATGTAATTATCAATAGATAGAGGACCTGAGCCGTATATGAAAAAGAAAACAACAAGAGAAAGCACAAGGATCAGATACGGTAATTCAGAACTGATAACAAAAAATTCTTTCGTCACATCCATATAGAATACTGCTGTTACAAGAATCGGGATTTGGAAAAAGGCAGCAACTCTTGTCAGCAGTCCGAAAGTTAACATGAATCCGGCTACGAGCTGCACTCCGATGACGTAATGTGCAAACGCCATGGAACGGAGCTGTGCGGAACTATCAAGTAGCAATGCAGACATTAAGTCTGTGTCCCGGATGAATGAAATTCCTTTTGCTATCAGAACAAGCCCGAGAAGAATTCGGATGATGTCGAGCCATTTTGGATGGTGGGCATCAGCCCAGTCTTCAATATTGGATACTAATTTCATAATACCCCCACATCAAAGTTTAAGTCAGAGACAGAAGACAGATTCAAAAACATATCTACTTCTTTATTCTGACAACTAAATCTATATTATAATCTTTTAAGAATAAATGAATTTTTCATTGCAGTATGATTCCTGAAAGATTGTTAACGCCCTGCGTGAACGTCCTGAGAGTCTATTTGGATTTTAGATTTTGGATTTGTGATTTTAGATTTAACAGATTACAGATTTTTAGTTTAATAAATACGCACATCCCATATAATACCTCATCAGTACATCTAATCAAAAACGATCTGCTCTCCTTCATCAAGTATTTTAATTCTGTCTTTGTACATAACTTTATCATCACCAGCGGTTAAAGAATTATTTTTTTTCTCAATAAGTTCTTTTAAAACAGTCAGCGGATAATCAGGATCACGTCCGTATGTCAGTGCACCGTAATGCACCGGGATCATGTACTTCGCTTTTAAGTCTTCGAAAATCTGCAAAGCTCCGAGTGATGTAACATGACGGAAATTATCCAGTTCCTCACAGTCCCTGCAGGGACCGATGGGTATCAAAGCGAGATCAATATTGAATTTCTTACCGAGAGTTTTATATGCTTTGTCATTATATGCAGTATCACCGGCATAGAAAACGGTCATGCCTTTATACTCAATGATATATCCGGTACAGCCCGGTTTTTGCCAGGTAAAACTGTCCACCCAGTATCTCCCGCCGTAATGTAAAGTATAAACTGCCGTGATCTTTACACTGTCAATTGTTTTTGTTTCACCTGTATAATTCATTTTGGATGAATTCCCGGTGCGCATTCTTACAAATTCAAAATCATAGTCCGGCATATATTCCTCATCACCTTTTGGAAAAATAAGTTTCGCATGAGGAAATCTTTTATCCAGATCTGAAAGTGTTGAAATGCTGAGATGATCAGGATGCGAGTGAGAAATTAAAATCATGTCAAGCCGGGACAATGAATCAATATCTATTGCGGCTTTTTGCTTTCTGAGCATTACACCGCTGATTACGTCATTAAAAACCGGGTCAAATAAAAACACTTTATCATAGATCTGTATCAGGGTTGAAGAATGACCTATACGGTATGCAGAAAGCTTTATGTTTTTTCTGACAGGATCTTTAATGATGATCTTTGCATCTTCGGCTGAAGAAAAAACTGTATTGCTGAAGTTTTCCAGACCAATGAACATCAAACCGCAGCCTGATGCTGTAAAAATCAATATCGAAGAAATAAGTATTTTAAATCTGTTTATCATATTTTTTATCCGGATTCATTACTTAAAAAATTTATTACCAGTATTTTATGTATAGTCCGAAATTGTATTCAGAGTTTTTATCAAAGTTATAATTAAACTGAAAGCCGAGTATCCCGAAAAGCGCATATACTCCGCCTTCTATTCCGTAATACCCGTTTTTATTTTCAATGTTACTTTTTCTGAAATTATATTTTCCACCCAGCGAAACGTACAAATGCTCTCCGTAATTTTTAACGGGAATGTTGATTCTGCTGCCAATACCTATACCTGTTTTGTTGTATCCGGAATTACTCATGGTTGCAGTTGCGAGTTCGGGCTGAATAAAAAACTCGACAGACCCGGTATATCTTCTCATAGGATTTACAAAAAAGAACTGAACCGGCGATACATATTTATTTGTGCTGAAAGAAATATTTATTGGTGTGATCTGCCACCTGAAAGCAAAATTGAGCGAAGAGCTGCCTGTTTGCTGATTCCTGTCATCAAGCCACACCGGCGAAGGCAGCAGCTGCATTAGTATCCAGGAAATATTCCTTGCGGATTTATTTTCTGCATCTGTAATTCTTTCTTCTCCGTCACTTGTCTGGGAATAAAGCCGGTGATGCAGAAGAAGCATCATTATGATTAATATCTTTAAACTGACCTTTTTCAAATAATTATTTTTATATCTCATTCGAACAAATTTGAGATTAAAAAGTTTTATTATAAATGTATTAATTATTAACAGGGGTTATGCAAAGTCATTGAAATCCAGGACATTACTTTTTTTTCTGAATAGTATTCAAAAACTCCTTTGCAGCATTTATCTGTTTATCATATCCAAGAAGCAGAAGTTTGTCCCCTGCAGCAAGTTCTTCATCAGCTTCCGGATTGACAATGCTTTTGCCATCTCTTTCTATTCCGATTATTGTAGCGCCTGTAATTGATCTGAGACGGAGTTCTGATATCAGTTTATGTGCTGCAAAAGATTCAGGATTTATGTTTACTGATTCAAGTTTTAAATCCTTCAGCAAAGGATGATGCAGTATTGCCTGATCAGCTTTTGGATCAGGATCAGCAGGCTGAAGAAATGTTTCTTTTAATGCTGACTGCGCATGAGCGTAGATATTCACAGAACTGCTGTAAATGAAAACCCCGGTAATGACTATCAGGATAATCGCAAGGAGCAGAATATTTGCAGAAGGCAGTAAAGCTGAACTTAATAAAATAATGATTACAATTAAAATGACAGTGCCTACTGCAAAAAAAGTTTTTGAAATAACATTTTTGATTATGGTTTTCCTTGGCTCTTTCAATTCCGAAGTGCTTAATTCAGCAACTACCATTCCCGCTGCCTGCATTTTTCTCCAGATAGCTATTAGAGAAGGAAAGCTCATTATGATTGCGGCGATCCATAACAGAGCTTTTGTTACTTCAATTCCGCCGAGATATTTCTGCAGGATCGAACTTATATTTTCATGAAGAAAACCGAATGAAATGAAAATTCCTGTTACGATGAGAAGATTAATTCCGATCTGTACAGAGATCTTGCGCAGTATCTTTCTTCCTATCCTGTTATGACTGACCCTGGAAGGTTCGTTGATCCATGCACTATAAACTTCCATCGTCCTGCGTAACGGACTCGGAGTTATTTTATCCAACAGGTCATATCCTTTATCGGAATTCCTTATCAGGTAAGGTGTTGAAAAAGTCGTAAGCGCCGAAACAGCAACGACAATGGGATATAAAAAATCGCTTGTTACGCTGAGACTTAAGCCGAGTGAGGCAATTATAAAAGAAAACTCACCTATCTGACCAAGTCCCATTCCAACTTTCACAGAAGTTCTCATGTCCTTTCCCGATATGAAACAGCCAAGCGCTGCGGAATTTACCTGTCCGATGATCACAACTGCTGAAATTATCAGAACGGGAAAAATGTATTCCGATATCAAAGCAGGATTGATCAGAAGTCCGATAGAGACAAAGAATACCGCGCTGAACAGATCGCGCACAGGAAACATAAGTGTCCCGATCTTTGTTATCTGCCGGGCTTCGGCTACAATAGCTCCGATAAGAAAAGCTCCGAGAGCAACACTGTAACCGAGTTTGACAGTAATGAGAGACACACCGAAACAAAGACCAACTACTGTTATGAGAAGCATCTCATTGCTTTTGAATTTTGCCACATAGTTCAGAAGCCGGGGAACTGCTATCAGTCCTGTGAGCAGCAGAATTCCCATGAATACGCTCAGGTTTAAAACGATCAACCCGATGTCTTTCACGACTATTTTTCCCGTCGTTGCAAATCCTGAAAGCAAAGCTATAATAAGAATTGCAAGAATGTCTTCAATGATTAGAATTCCGAAGATGAGCTGAGCAAACTTCTCTTTTATTTTCCCCTGACTTTCCAGAGTTTTGATTATAATTGTAGTTGAAGATATAGATATTATTGCGCCGAGAAAAATTGAGTCCATCTGATTCCAGCCGAACAGCTGTCCGAGTTCATATCCCGCCCAAATCATTATTATAATTTCAATAGAGGCTGCAATAAAAGCGGTATACCCGACTTCCCTGAGCTTTCTGAGACTGAATTCAAGTCCCAGTGAAAACATCAGGAATATAACGCCAAGTTCGGCAAGAGTATTAATGTTCGATTTATCAGAGATCAGATCAAAAAGAGGTGTATAGGGACCGATTATTACGCCTGCTACAATGTATCCGAGCACTACCGGCTGTTTGAACTGTCTGAAGAGGATCGTAGCTATAGCAGCTACTATCATTACAATTGCTAAGTCCTGCAGAAACAGAATATGATTCATAAATAATTTTTGACTTACGGCAATACGGAGATGAAATAAAAATTTGAAACATAATAAAATATCTTAATATGAGTTGAAAGTAAAATATTTAAACATTTTAAATTTTTTCTGCCTGAATATCAGTTAAAATGGGGAACACTTTGTTTTTAAATTTTACTGGTTTCCCGGGAAATTATTTCTGAATGCCAGCGTCCTGCCCGCACTGAGGAAGGGAAGGAGAGATTAACTTTATTCAGCACTTCTGTATAAATTCCAAAAAGTCAAACTTATCTTTTTCCCGGAATGCGCAGAGATGCAATTTTTTGATTTTACCATATAATCAA
This sequence comes from Ignavibacteria bacterium, assembly GCA_016709315.1. Taxonomy (GTDB): domain Bacteria; phylum Bacteroidota; class Ignavibacteria; order Tepidaquicellales; family Tepidaquicellaceae; genus JAEUSI01. The sequence goes on along the minus strand of JADJMZ010000001.1, from coordinate 1,032,743 downwards.
AATAGAATAGCATTTAGTTTTAGTGAGAAAATTTATATGTTTATAAAAAATTTATGGATACATTTAAAACAAAAGCTAAAGTCAAAAACAATCATAAAGTTCAAATAGATGACGTTCCATTTAAAGATGGCGATACAGTTTTAATTACAATATAGAGACTTCTGAAAAACCCTTACTGTCATTCCCGCATGCTTTTAGCGGGGATCCAATCACAATGAGTTTGAATTAGAATAAAGCTTTATTGAATGGATGACCCTGAGGGTGCCCCCCGCCAGGAGCAAGCGGGAATGACAAACCGTGTTAGTTTTTCAGAAGTCTCAATATATAAAATTGAAGAAGGAACTAATTCTATATATCCACTTTGGGGGACTATTTATAAATATGACGATCCATTTGATTCTGCTATTAGTTATAATGATTGGGAATTATTAAAATGATTTTATTAGACACGCACGTTTTTATCTGACTTGTACTTCCCTGCCTGAAAAGTCTCAAAACAATTAAATGAATTACCACCAAGTCACAAAGTCACAAAGATTTTCTGAAGCTGAAAGTTGGTTGTAAGAAGTGTTTGCTTATTACTTTATCAGAACCATTCGCTTTATTACAGAGTTTTCCCCAGCCGACAGCTTACAAAAATAAACTCCGCTCGGAAATCCTTCACCGTTAAAATCCACACTGTAGCTTCCGGCGCTTTGCTTTTCATTTACTAATGTCGCAACTTCCTTTCCCAATGCATCAAAGACTTTAAGCGATACATAATTATTATCCGGTAAATCGTAATTAATATTTGTTCCCGGGTTAAACGGGTTTGGATAATTTTGATATAGCTTAATACTTTCCGGAATGTTCCGTGAAGTTTGTATAATACTTGATGTATTTCCTTCGTTCAGATATCTTAAAATTTCCACTGCCATTTTATCGCATGGTATGCTTTGATTTGAAATCATAACTATTCCAGTTTTAAGATCAGAAACGCTGTCATCAGCAAAGCCGATAAAGCTTGTAAATCCGGGCACTCCGCCGTTTTTCCAGGTGTAATAAAAAGAAGAATCTTTCTGAGCATTCAGAATCTGCATCTGCCATACAAGACCTACTCTGCCTTTTGCATCAGGTTCAAAACAAGTATCATTTGTAACTCTTCTTATCTTATGAGCTGAGTCCAGAACATTCTGCATTCCTGCATTTGATAAACCCATATTGAATTCAAGATATTTTGTAAAATCTTTTATGGTTGTATAAAGACCTCCCGCTGCATAAAAAGCAGGCCAGCTGTTTTTGAAATATCCGACAGAATCACCATTTGCGTCATATCCTGTTGCGCGGCGATTTTCCTGCTCAGTATTAAGAGTGATCCTTGTATCAGGCATATTCAGAGGATTACTGATTTTTTGAATTATGAGCGAATCAATAATTCCACCGAGTGTATGAGTTACGACTACTCCGAGAAAAGATATCCCGAGATTTGAATACAAAAAACAATGTCCCGGCTCGCGCGAAAGTCTGTGATTATTCAGATAATGATACATCATCTGATAAGAAGTAGAATCATTAACAGGTAAGATCGGATCGTCAGGCAGAGCTGAATAGTGAGTCGCAAGATCAATAATTCTCATTTTAATTGTGTCGCCGGAAGTATTCACAAATACAGGAGCTCTTACAATATTAAGAGGAATGTGATCTTCGACAAGATCATTGAGATTCAACGGACCGCCCTGCTGAATAAGCATTGAAAGTATAGTTGCTGTATATGACTTTGTAACAGAACCAATATGAAAGATACTCAGACTGTCAGGTCTCGGAGAAGCAGTATCGCTCCTTAAATGCCCGAACGAATATCTTTTTGAAAAATAATCTGTACCTTCTTTCCTGATAATTCCGATAACAAGCGCAGCTTTATTTGTATCTACATAAGACCTTACAATTCTGTTGATTTTAATCTGCAGTGAATCCTGATTGAACTGGGAATAGGAATTCTGACTAAAGATCAGAAGGATTGGAATAAGAATGTAAAATAATTTTCGTTTCATATTTGAGAAAAATGAGTTTAACAAAAAAATAATTTAAGTAATTTATGCAAATCAAATTTTAAAAAAAAGATGCTGGTGTGAGTAAATTGATATACGGCAAAGTCATTTCGTTTTAATAATGACTAATATTCAAACCCTGTAATTATTTAATTTTGCCAGTATCATTCTTTTTGTGTCTGTAATTCCGGCAGCTTCAAGTCTGTAAAAACAGACTCCGCTTGAAAGGTTTAAGCATTAAAATTCACAGAGTAATAACCTGCTGATCTTGTTCATTCACAAAACAGCATTCCTATATTGAATACTTTTAAAGTAACATTTCCCTCAACAGGCAAATCAAGTGATTTTTTCGAAGGTTAAAGGTATGTCTGTTAATTGCAACTACCAACCTTCTTAACAGTTTAATTAAATTTTCTTATCACTTTTGCATTAAAACAAATCATTACAAGATTTAACAATTAGCATAAATCGTTGTGGAAAATAATCTAAAGATTAACGTTTCCTTACTTAAGTAATTTTAAATCTTTTTATGTGAATCACTTCATAAAATTCAGTCCGAAGGTAAGCTGCAGTCCTCCGACATCTTTTATTTCACTGTTTTCAATGCTTTCCACTCCTCCACCTGTAATCGGGAGATAGTAATAACTTAAATTAATATTAAGAGAAGTGCTTTTGCTTTGCTTATAATTAATTCCAATTCCCGCAAAAGGTCCGAATGCAAACTTTGTCTTTGTGTAAGCAATTGCATTGAAAAAACTTCTGTCATAAGGATTATACATGACTAAAGTCGGAGCAACTCCGAAACTGATCGAAGGTCTGAAATTCCCTTCTATTTCACCTTTGAAAAGTTCTTTGTTAAGACCAATGCTGAGAGGCATCATATAAACCCTGTTGACTTTTCCCAACGTTACAGAGTTTCCGTAAATATCATATCTTTGAATTTCCCTCGAATCAGAAACACCGGAGAAATGAAGATTAAGATAAAAGTCAATACTCCTGCTAACAGGAGCATACAAGCCGGATGAAAATCCAAAACCATTTTCTGAATAAACAAATCCAAGACCCCAGTTATTTCTTGTTTCTTTTTTATTTTTAGCATCTTTTATCTGTGAAAATGATTGATGAGAAAATGAAATTATAATTAGCAGAATTAACAGAAGCGAAAGAATTGGTTTTTTCATAATAGTCTTATTTGTTAATTGTTTAATGAAAGTTAAATAATTAATTTTTGATTTAAAATTCCAAACTCGCTTGACTCCGAAAAGATTGCATAAGATCGCCGGTGTAGTTTCAAAAAGGCAGAAATATCTTACTATAGTTCTTGAAAACATTCACGATCCTCACAATGTCAGCGCAATTTTGCGAAGCGCAGATGCCACAGGGATTGATAAAGTTTATCTGATTTATAACACGAACAAATTTCCAAAGATCGGCAGGATCTCTTCGGGAAGCGCAAAGAAATGGATCGAACTGGTAAGATTTTCGAATGCAGCTGATTGTTTTAAAGAACTGAAGAAACATAAATACAGAATATATTCTTCACATATCGGCGAAGAAAAAAAGAACAGATCTCTTTATGAACTCGATCTTGCAAAAAGAACCGCTCTTGTTTTTGGAAACGAACACACGGGTGTTTCAGAAGAGGCATTAGGTCTTAGCGATAAGACTTTTACAATTCCGATGTATGGTATGGTTCAGTCGCTGAATGTATCGGTATCGGTTGCGGTTTGTATTTATGAGGCATTGAGACAGAGAGAGCTGAAAGGAATGTATAATAAGAGCAGTTACTCAAAAACAGAATTGAAAGATAAACTTAAAATTTACTCAAACAAATAAAATGCTTCCATCATATCTTCATAAAGAATTAAAGTTAAAAAATCTTTCAAACTTCCTGCTTATCTCAGGTCCCTGTGTTGTCGAGACGAGATCCATAGCATTCAGGACATGTGAAACGCTGAAGGAAATTACTGATAAACTGAAAATTCCTTTTATCTACAAATCATCATACATAAAAGCCAACAGGACATCATCGGGATCTTTCAGGACGATAGGGATTGAAAAGTCTCTGCAAATACTTTCAGATATTAAAAAAGAATTCGGAGTGCCGATACTGACTGACATACATTCGGAGATTGAAGTTGAGATCGCAGCGGAAGTCGCGGACGTGCTTCAGATCCCTGCATTTCTCTCGAGACAGACAGAACTTCTTGAAGCAGCAGGAGAAAGCGGAAAGATAGTGAATATAAAGAAAGGACAGTTCCTTGCTCCTGAAGACATGAAATATCAGGCGGAGAAAGTTGCGGCAACGGGCAACAGAAAAATATTTTTAACAGAGAGAGGTTCAACTTTCGGATACAATAACCTTGTAGTGGACATGAGAGGGCTTGTAATAATGCGGAGATTCGGTTATCCTGTTATATTTGATGCGACACATTCGATACAGATGCCCTCAAAGGATAAAGGAGTAAGCGGCGGTACTCCGGAGTTTATACCTTCCCTTGCAAGGGCTGCGGCAGCTGTAGGAGTTGACGGATTTTTTATAGAGACGCATCCCGAGCCTAAAAAAGCGCTGAGCGATGCGAGCAGCATGATAAAGTTAGACAAGATGGAAGAGCTGCTGAAACAGCTGAAAGAAACTTTTAATATTTCAAAAAAATATAATCTGATTGCCTAAATTATTTGAATATTTTGGTTTAATCGTTCTGTTTTATTCTAATGAACATGATCCTATTCATGTTCATGGAAAATTTCAGGACAAAGAATGCAAGGCAGAAATAGAAATTGTAAACGGAAAAATAATTAAAATAAGTTTTAAGAATGTAAAAGGAAAGAAACCCTTAACAAAAACTAAATTAGATGATTTTAAAATTATTGTTAAAAAACATTCTGAATATATAGTTAAAAGCTGGATAGATTTTTTCGTTTTTAATAAACCAATTCAATCTAAAACAATTACAAGGAGAATAAAGTGAGTACAAGTATTATTGGAATTAACAAAGCTCAATACCTGAATAATTACAAGATTGAATTATTATTTAATGATGGAAAGAAAAGAGTAATTGATTTGAACAATTTTTTAAAAAAATCAAAAAATCCTATGACCCGAAAATATTTAAACAAAAATAGCTTTAAAAAATTTAAGGTTGAATACGGAGATTTAATTTGGGGGGATTATGAAATGTGTTTTCCTGTTTGGGATTTGTACGAAGGAAATATTTTTTAAAATATATACTGAGTAAAAAGAATTAAAAATCAGGTATGATAAAGAAGGTGATTTTCTTGAAGTGTTATTTGATATCAAACCGGGATTTTTTAAAGGGACTGATGATGATGCAATAATGGAAAAAGTCGATAATGAAGGAATCATATTAGGTTTCTCAATTTTAAAAGTCAGCGAGTTGCAAAGACAAAAGCCTCTTTCTTTAACATTAAAAAGTAAGACGATATAAATCAAACCGCCAATATAGAGAAGCATACTGAACCTAAAAGCACTGAGAGGTGTGAGCAGCATGATTATGTTAGACAAGATGGAAGGGCTGCTGAAACAGCTGAAAGAGATAACTGAAATTACTAAAAAATATAAATAACTTTGCCCAAACTATTTTAAAAATGGAAAGCGATAAACCAAAAATCGATATTGATAAAATAATAGAGCATTATAAGAAATCATCTGAAGAAGATTTCAATACAATGCTTAATTTATATAATTCAAAATCTTATAACTGGTCCTTGTTTATCGGACATATTGTATTGGAAAAATTAATTAAAGCGTTATATGTAAAAATTAATTCCGAACATGCACCATACTCACATAATCTCTACCGATTAGCAGAAAAATGTAAAATAGAAATACCACTGGAAATCTCTGATTGGCTTGACGAAATTACTTCTTTCAATATTAATGCAAGATATAACGATTTCAAGAAAGAATTTTATAACAAATGTACAAAAGATTTTACTGAGGAATGGATTGAAAAAATTAAAACATTAAGATCATGGATAAATCAGATGTTATAAAGGTTGTTGAGAAGTTTGCGGAAGCAGTAAAAAATAAATATGATTATAAAAATCTAATTTTGTTTGGATCTTTCGCAAAAGGAACGGGTACAGAAAATAGTGATATTGATATAGCCGTGGTATTTAGTGATTATAGTGATTCTATTAATATGCAACTTGAATTAATGAGACTGAGAAGGAATATTGACAGCAGAATAGAGCCTCATCCTTTTAAAGAAATTGATTTTAATTATACAAATCCGATAGTTAACGAAATCCTGAAATATGGGTTTGAAATTAAAAATAAAATTTAATGAATTCAGGAAATAAATATCCAAATTTAATTATAGTAATTGCATTATCAATTTTTTTACCTTCGTTTGCTGCAAATTCGGAATTGCGTAAGTTGACTTTATATATTTAATTGTCAGGAAAAGTAAAACAGTATATAAATTTAAAACAGAAATTTTTTACAAAAAAATATTAATGATATTAAAAACCACCAATCCAGTTTATTCCGAAAAAATAAAATCTTCACATTACGCCGGGATTTTTTTAATTGCGCTTTCAACGCTGCTGCTGGAGTTCACGCTGACAAGAGTTCTGTCTGTGGCTCTTTGGTATCACTTTGCCTTTATGATAATCAGCGTTGCGCTTCTCGGATTCGGGATTAGCGGAGTTGTATATTCATTGAGCAAAAAACTGAATGCAATTGAAACAGACAAACTGCTTACGATTTTATCATTGCTTTACGGAACAAGCGTGATGGTATGCTTTCTGCTGATGAATAAAATACCTTTTGATCCGTTCAGTCTTCTGACGGATCCGGTACAGTTTGTTTATCTGCCCTTATATTATCTGCTCATCACCATTCCGTTTTTCTTTGCGGGATTAATAATAACAATTCTCCTTTCGGTATTTAAAAACAGCGTTTCAAAACTTTATTTCTTTGATCTTACGGGAGCGGGACTTGCCTGTCTTGCTTTCGTTTTGATAATTCCCGCAGCCGGCGGCAACGGCGGAATAATTTTCGTGGCTGCATTCGGATTCCTCGCTGCAATGGTTTTCGGATTTGAGAAATATAAAAACCTGGTGATTGTGTCAGCAGTACTGTGCGGTGTGAGCTTTACTTACATGATAGACAGGGATAACAGGTTTCCTGTAAATGTTACTGCAAATAAAATTTACGGAAATTACATAAAAGACAGACCTGATCTGAAAGTCCGCACCGACTGGAACACTTTTTCAAAGATAGATGTAATGAAGGATGAGGATAAAGCTGCTGACGGTTATGATATTTATCTTGCAGTCATTGATGCGGGAAATGCAACTACAAACATTCCGAACGTAAAATCATTTCCTCTTCTTACTAAACCTGCGGATGCATCTAATCTTGCTTTTGCGCTTAAAGACTCGGCGGAGAAAGTATTTATCATCGGATCAGCAGGCGGAGGCGAAATACTTACGGGACTTTATCACAATGCGAAGAACATAACGGCAGTAGAAATTAACGGCATTCTGAATGATCTTATTAAAAGAGATCTTTCTTACTGGACAGGACCTCTGGTAAATGATAATAAAAGAGTAAAACTTATTACCGACGATGCGCGATCTGTACTCTCGTCTAAGAGGATCACTTATGATGTTATTGTATCCGCGCACACTATCTCATCATCCGCTGTATCAAGCGGCGCTATGAGCATGGTGGAAAATTACATTCTGACAAAGGAAGCCGTAAAAGAATATCTGAATCATCTTGAAAAGGACGGAATACTTTTTATATCAAGACCTGAGACACAGATCCCTAAACTGATTAACACACTGAAGCAAGCCCGTCTTGAAAACAGCAAGGGAATTGAAGACAGCAGAAAAAACTTTATTGTATTCAGAAGACCTCCGAATGAATTCGAGGGAAGCAAAAGTTTTCTTTCGGGAGTAATTTATAAAAAGAACGGATTCACGGAGAAAGAGATTCTTGATGTAAGATATGAAGCAAGTTCGCTTAACATGGAAATTCTTTATGATCCGCTTTCGACTCAGCAAAGCATTTACAAAGAGCTTGCTGAATCAGATAAGCCGGCAGATATTTATTCCGCTACCGATGCGTCTGTGAAACCTGCAACTGATGACAAGCCGTTCTTTGATCAGAATATCGGATTCGGAAATCTTACTGTTCAGGGAATTAAGGAAACTTTCTCACAGGATGACAAAGCCATACTGGCATTGAAGGATAAGCCGGTAGCGGAGACTACGCTTATCGCTATTTTTATTCAGTGCATTTTAGCCGCAGGATTATTTATTCTTTTGCCGTTGAAACTTTTCAGGAAGGAAGGCAAAAGCAGCAAAGCACAGGGCGAATATTCAGCAGACAGAAAGTATTTATTTTATTTTGCATGTCTTGGATTCGGATACATTATTCTTCAGATAGGTCTTGTACAGAAGTTCACATTATTTCTCGGACAGCCGTCAATTACGCTGCTGACGGTAGTTTCGACAATGCTTGTAAGTTCTGGAGCCGGAAGTTTCTTTTCCGGAAAAATATTCGGAAGCGGCAACAAAAAACTTTATCTAATTTTCGGAATAATCGCTGCGCTTATTCTTGCGATCGCATTTTTACATCCGTATCTCTATGAATACTTTGTGAGACTGGATCTGCACTGGAGAATAGTTTTGTCTGTTCTGATAATACTGCCTTTAGGGTTTTTTCTCGGAATGCCTTTTCCCATTGGAATTTCCATGATACTTCCCGGAGAAAAAAGATTCACATCATTTGCATGGGCTGTAAACGGATTTTTTTCAGTAATAGGAACCGTCTCGGCGATAATACTTGCAATGATAATGGGTTTTAAGTTTGTATTTATTTTAGCGGCATTCATTTATATTATTGCAATGGCGCTTGCATTAAACAGATTCAGAAAAATAAACGTTATTTGAAATATCAGCGCAATAAAATTTTAAATTAAAAAATATATGAAAGAAGAACATTACCGCAAAAAAACACTTGCCATACTTGTCGGCGGCGGACCTGCACCGGGAATTAACGGAGTCATAAGATCAATTACGATAGAAGCAGTCAACTCAGGTCTGAATGTGATCGGGATCTATGACGGATTTGAATATTTAAGCAGAGGCGATTCGAGTCATACGACAGAGCTGAGAATAGATGACGTATCGAGAATACATTTCGACGGCGGCAGCATACTGCACACATCGAGAGTCAATCCTGCAAAAAGCCAGGAAATGCTTGAAGCTACACTCAAAGCGCTGACACAGTTGTCCGTTGATTATCTTGTAACTATCGGCGGCGATGACACAGCAACGAGCGGATACAAAATAGATCAGCTTGCAAAGGGACAGATACAGGTTGCTCACATTCCAAAAACTATTGACAACGATCTTCCTCTTCCGGGTAACATGCCTACATTCGGATATCAGACAGCCCGTGATTTCGGATTCAGGATCGTACAGTCAATAATGATGGATGCGGCAACGACTCGGCGCTGGTATTACATTGTATCAATGGGACGCAAAGCCGGACATCTCGCTCTCGGCATTGGAAAAGCAGCCGGAGCTACTCTTACTATTATAGGAGAAGAATTCAGAGACAGGATTATAAGCTTTGAAACTGTATGCGACATTCTCGAAGCATCAATTATAAAAAGAATGGCTCAGGGAAATCCTTACGGCGTGGCTATTCTTGCAGAAGGAATTATCACAAGAATAGATCAGGAAGATCTGATGAAGCATCCGTATGTAAATCTTGAAAAGGATCTGCACGGGAACATAAGATTATCTGAAGTTGATATCGGCAGGATCACAAAGGATGAAGTCAGAAGAAGACTCCGTGAAAGAGGAATCAATGTAACTATAGTAAACAAAGACATCGGATACGAACTCAGATGCGCTTCGCCTATTCCTTTTGACTGCGAGTACACGCAGGATTTGGGTTATGCGGCTGTAAGATATCTGCTTGACGGAAATTCCGGCGCAATAGTTACTGTGGATAAAGGACATCTTATTCCTGTAAGATTTGAAGACATAATCAATGCAGACGGCAGGATAAGCACCAGAGAAGTGGATGTGGATTCAGACAGTTATCAGGTAGCGAGAAAGTATATGATAAGACTTGAAGCCGGCGACTTTGAAGAAATAAAAAATGTAGCAAGATTAGCACTTATTGGAAATATGAAAACTGATGACTTCATTAAGAAATTTAAATATCTCATTAACGATCCGCCTGTAAAGGATATTATAAATCAGGAAGTGATTTCCTGATTAATATTGTTTTTATAATCAAAACATTTAAATGAAAATAGGAATATTAACAAGCGGAGGAGACTGTCCGGGACTTAATGCAGTAATAAGAGCTATTGTGAGGAAAGCTTATCTGATGAAGTTTGAAACTATCGGAATCAAAAACGGATGGAAGGGAATTTTTGACGAGAGTTATATACCATTAAATCTTTCGTCAGTGGCAGGGATAATAAACCGAGGCGGAACAATATTAGGAACTTCACGCTTCAGTCCATTTCAGGATAAAGAAGGTAAAGACACACTTCTTCATAAAATATCAAGAGAAGGATTTGATGCGTTAATTGCAATCGGCGGTGAAGGTTCGATGCACATTGCGCAGATGGCTCATGAAGCAGGAATAAATGTAGTTGGAGTGCCGAAGACAATAGACAATGATATTTACGGAACGGATTATTCTTTTGGATTTGATACGGCAGTAGGAATTGCAACGGAAGCCATTGACCGTCTTCATACAACAGCCGAATCACATCACAGGATTATGATACTTGAAGTAATGGGAAGGCATGCAGGCTGGATAGCGCTTTACAGCGGGATTGCAGGCGGTGCGGATGTTGTAATCATTCCCGAAAAAAAAATAAAGGTAGATAATGTACTTGAAGTTTTAAAAAGCCGTTATAAAAGAGGTAAACTATTTTCGATAATTGTGATTGCAGAAGGCGCATCTTTTGAGGAACTCGAAATATCAAAAACATCCACAGGAAAGAAGCTTGATGATTTCGGAAGAGAGCGGCTTGGAGGCATAAGCACTTATCTTTCGGAGGAAATAGAAAAACGCACGGGATTTGAAACGAGGTCTACTATTCTGGGATATGTGCAGAGAGGCGGAGTACCATCTTCATTTGACAGGATACTCGGGACACGGCTTGGTGTTTATTCAGTTGAAATGATCAACTCCGGAAAATTCGGAAGAATGTGCGCAATACAGGGAAATGAAATTACTGATATTACAATTAAGAAAGCTATAAGCAAACTTAAGACAGTTGATCTGGATATTTATAAAGTTGCTCAGGTATTTTTTAAATAATTCAGGTATATGAAATATCATTTTTGAAAAAATAAAAAATACAAATGAGTGATAAAAATTCTCACGAAGTTCATTCCAGCGGTCTGCTGACAAAACTCGGACTTTATACTGCTATACTTATCGTGATAAGCTCAATGATAGGATCCGGAATTTTCAAGAAAGCAGCTCCGATGGCAGTAGATCTGCAATCCGGAGGACTTCTTCTGTTATGCTGGGTCATAGCAGGAGTTGTAACATTAATAGGCGCAGCGACAAACGCTGAGATCGCAGGAATGATAGCGGCACCCGGCGGCCAGTATGTTTACTTTAAGGAAATGTACGGCAAAGCTTTTGCGTTTATTTACGGATGGTCATGCTTTTCCGTTATACAATCTGCTTCTATCGCATCAATTGCTTATGTCTTTGCTGAGTCCGTGAATGCCGTGATTCCGCTTCCGCATTTGAGCGATGCGATGGAGAAGATGAGTTTATTCGGAATATTTTATCCGTTAGACAGTTTCGGGGTAAAAGCACTTACCATTCTTACAATTATTTTCCTGACTGCTGCAAATTATCTCGGAGTGATATTCGGAGGATTCATTAGTAATTTATTCACGACATTAAAAGTGATCGGGATACTGATCATTATAGTTTTAGGTTTAACGATCAGCGGAGGTTCAGCTTCTAACATAGAGCCAATAGGACAAAGCGCGACAGCAAGTTACGGTTCTTCTCTCGGATTATTCGGAGCAATGTTCGCAGCAATGCTCGGAGCTTTCTGGGCTTATGACGGATGGAACAACATCGGTTACCTCGGCGGAGAAATTAAAAATCCTAAACGCAATATTCCGCTTGCATTATTCACCGGAGTCGGGGTAGTTATGGCAATATATCTTCTGACAAATTTTGTATATCTGTATGTAATGCCGGTAAGCGAGATAATGGAAATTGCAAGTAAGGAAAACACAATCATTGCAGTGGAGGTTTTGAGAAAGTTCATCGGAAACGGCGGAGCTTTTTTCATTTCAATTCTTATAATGATTTCAACATTCGGAACTACGAACGGAACAATACTTGCCTCATCGAGAATTTATTTTGCAATGTCGCGTGACAATTTATTTTTTAAATCTGCAGGGAATGTTCATCCCAAATTCAAAACTCCTTATACTTCTCTTCTCATGCAGGGATTGTGGGCATCAGTGCTTGTACTGTCGGGTACATTCGATCAGCTTACTGACATGCTTATCTTCGCTTCATTTATTTTTTACGGCGCGGGAGCCTTCGGCGTTTTCATTCTCAGAAAAAAAATGAAAGACGCTCACAGACCTTATAAAGCGATGGGATATCCGGTGGTTCCGTTCATTTTTGTTTTGTTCTGCATCACGCTTGTAGTTGTGACCATCATACAAAATCCGAGAGATGCAGGAATCGGACTAGTGCTGGTGCTGAGTGGAATTCCGTTTTATCTTTTCTGGAACAGGAAGAAATAGAGTGTGTAGAGTGTGTAGAGTGTGTAGAGTGTGTAGAGTGTGTTGTTTGAGTGTGTAGAGTGTTTGGAGTGGATGGAGTGTGTAGAGTGGATGGAGTATTTTGATTTTGAAGATCAGTTTTGGAAATAGTGAGAACAGGGAATAATTTTATAATATATATTTTTATCTATAAAAGAAAAGATTTCCGAACATCATTAAATTTGCCTTTATCATCTATTGCATCATCCCGAACTTTTCATAAGATTTAAAAACAAATTCATATTTACCTGCACTATCTATTAACTCCACACACTCTATACACTCTACACACTCTACACACTCTACACACTCTAAACACTCCACACACTCTATTTTATCAGCAACATCTTCTTCGTCTGCTTAAAATCCTTTGTCGTTAAAGAATAATAATACACTCCCGAAGCAAATGAGTTTCCATTGAATTTCACAATGTAAGTTCCGGCGATTAGTTTCTCATTCATCAAAGAAGCAATCTCCTTTCCGGAAATATCATAAACTTTGAGAGTAGTAAGTCCCGGTTTGTCAATATTAAATTTAATGTTTGTTTCCGGATTAAAAGGATTAGGATAATTCTGAAACAGATCTAAGCCAACAGGTTCGCTGTTGTTTTCAATGCCTGTAATAATGTACTGAGTTACCGGTTCGGTAATGGTAACGTGACCTCCGGGAGGAGCATTACCGGCGACAACTTCTCCATAGTAAGTGCTTCCTATTATGTAAGGATATTCCGGATTTCCCTGTGTATCAATTGTAATAAAATAAGCATAAGTGCCGGACGGATATTCAGGCGTAACGCAGAATCTTCCATTATGGGAATCAAGATCGAAATTACTTACGGCAGGTTCGTAATCTTCCGTGAAACATCCAAGAGGATACTGAGAGCTCACGGCAGGTCCCCATTGATTTGAAGGCAGGACTGTTCCGTCAGGTAAAGTTGTTCTTGTCGTTATATTTCTTTTTACAAATCCGGTTTTCATTCTTCTTATGCCGCCTGTTCCATTTGTAGCTGAATAACCGTAGGGTCCATACAAAGGATATCCGTCAAACATATATCCGAGCACCGGAGAGTGCGCAGCAGAGTCAGGTGAATATAATTTTTTCATGTTGATGTGATAATGATAAGATCTTTGCGGCGAAGGGTGTCCTCCGGATGTATCAAAACTTACAGATTCAAAATACTGCGCCAGTCTGTGCCAGATATTCAGATTATTGTATGACATTGCGTCGCCTCCGTTAAAAAGGACAACTCCGTTTATAAGAACACCTATCTGTCCGTTCCCTGCAACAGAAGGAGTCGGATCCGGAACGGGAAATCTCGCTATCTTAAATACCCAGTTCTGATTTGTTGGCGTATTGGGATTCATAGCCCACGGACCGATAGTATAAGAAGGAATGCCCGTGCATTTCACATAAGCGTAATTTGCGGAATAAAAAACCTGCTGAACATCGGCTGGAATTCCGTTGTATCCCGTAACACCGGTAGTGTTTTGCTTCCATGAATAAATTTCGGGAGTGATCTGCGCATTAACAAATGTTCCGGTAAGGACAAAGAATGCCAAAAGAAGAATTTTCAATTTGAGTTATTTTATTTTTAAAATTAATTATTAAAGCTTTCAAGAAGTTTTGCATTTTCTCCGGAAAGACTCATGGCAATAAGTTTTCCGTTATAGTTGAATGCAATGTGTTTCAGATCAGGAAGTGTGTTAAAAACCATAGTAACAATGAGTGTGCTGTCTTTGTAAAAACTCATGGAACCTGTCGAAGCGCAGTAGACATAAGTGAACGGATCGTAACTGATAATATTTTTTATAGTGCTGACGCTTTTAAGATCATTAATTTCTGTTGATGTTATTGTCATCTTACCAGAGGCATCAAAGTCGGATTTAAAATCAAACTTTATCTTGTTTGCCTGTGAAATGTCAGGATGGTCCGCACTTTGTTCATTCCCTCCGCAGGAGTAAAATACAAATGACAATAAAATAATTATTAAACTTTTTTTCATAACCATTTTTAGTTAACGCGGACCCGGAGGCGGAGGCGGATTGTTCGGTCCCATCATATTAAGCGCTTCTTTTATCACCTCGTCGAATTTTTTCTTCTGCGTATCATCACAAAGTTCCCTCACTTTCTGAAAATGCCTGAATGTAACAAGTTCAATCTGCTTCTGATCGTTTGCTATCTCCGAAGCTATTGTTTCAGAATTACTAGCTTCAGTGCTTGATTTAGAAATGTTATCCCAGAGTTGGGTTTTTTCATTTCTTATTTTATCTCTCAATCTTTTCATATCGGTCTGATGTTCATCAACCAATTTTAAGAAATCCTGTGTTTGCTTATCGTTAAGCTTTAGTTCGCGGATAAGAAATTCTTTCGGTCCTCCGTCAGGAGGCATTCTTTCCGGGGGATGCCTGCTGTCCATCTGATTCATTCTTTCCGGCGGAATTTTTGGCGATCTTTCAAACCATAAAAGTCCGAGTATGCCGAGATTTATCATTAACAATATTACAACTGCAGCGGAAAGGATTTTATTTTTATCGAAGTAATTCATTATTTATTGTAATTGTATTCATCCGTTTCAGAAAAATAAGTTTTTGCAAATTCACTTGCCGCCTTTGAATAATTATTATTACTGTTCAAAGATTTGTTGTCAGAATTTCTTTCAATGTTAAAAAAAGTAAAAATATTTATGATGACTAATACAGCAAATGCTAATGCTAACTTTCCAATATTATTATTATCTTTTAAAAAACTTGTATCATTTTCAAGATAACCGTTCAGAATTCTGTTAAACAAAAGATCATCCGGAACAGATTTGTTAATATCGTCAATACTGTTTAAGATATCTTCAGCTTTTTTGTTTGTTTCCATTTTAAGAATATTACATTTTTCGATGCTTAATTATTTAGACGCTGAAAATTTAAAAAACCTGCGCTCAGGATTTATAATATTTTTCTAATCTTTTTTTAAGACCGGACTTTGCTCTGAATATAAGAGACTCTACTGCAGGAACTGATATTCCCATGACCTCGCTGATTTCCTGATACCCTAATTTTTCCACTTTGTTCAATACAAAAGAAATCCTCTGATTGTCAGGCAGCTTATCTATTTCTTTAAAAAGAATTTTAGATAATTCAAGTTTATCCGTCTGAATTCCCGGGTGTTCATAATTAACAAAAACTTCTTCTTTATCTTTTTCGTCATTCTCAAAAAAATCAACGAAAAAAGCAAAACGTTTCTTTGTTTTCTTTTTCCTTAACAGGTCAAGACACTTTGTAATAGTGATTCTGTAAATCCATGTTGACAGTTTTGAATTTTCCTTAAAATGTTCAATTGATTTGAATACCTGAATAAATACTTCCTGAGTAACATCTTCTGCATCATTCACATTGGTTAGAAATCCTGAAGCAGTGTTATAAACATTGATTTTATAAAGATCAAACAGAATCCGAAAAGCTTTCTCATCTCCAAGTCTTAACTTTTCTATAAGTCCGGATTCGTCAGTCTTCATGAATTACATTTAGATATCCGTTCACAGGTTGTAAATTTTTTATTGGCAGTAACATAGTTACATATTATTATTAATTCAAAGGAAATAATGACACAGGTTATAAAAAATTTTATTGAGCGCAGGTATTTATGAATTACAGCGTCTAATCAGTAAACTTAAAATTAAATATGTTAAAAAAGATCTGCACTCTGTTACTTCTGTCAGTTTCATTAACAGCCAATGCTCAGTACAATACTCTCTGGATACCTGATACACTCAGCGGGACAAATTTCAATCTTGCTGCCCGTGACACTTTCAAACAGATCATTCCGGGCAATCAGACAATTACCGAAGCAATAAACGGCAACTGGTGGGGACCGACTATGATCTGGAACAAAGGCGATATTGTTCACATAAACGTTAACAACAAATTACAGGATACTACTACAATTCACTGGCACGGTATGCATCTGACGGCAGTCATGGACGGAGGTCCGCATCAGCCGATCCCTCCGGGAACAGTATGGCAGCCATACTGGCAGGTAACAAACAATGCAGGTCTGTACTGGTATCATCCGCATCTTCACATGATGGCTCAGAAGCAGCTTAACAACGGATTAGGCGGAATGATAATCATTCGTGACGCTGTCGAAAGCGCTCTTCCCCTTCCGAGAACCTACGGAGTTGATGATATTCCTTTAGCTTTAACCGACAGAAGATTCAATACTTCAAACCAGATACAGGATGTTCCTTACGGAGACTCAATGATGGTTAACGGAGTACTTCGTCCTCAGCAAAATGTACCTGCGCAGGTCGTCAGATTGAGAGTTTTAAATGCAGCTCCGGAAAGAAGCTACAATCTCGGATTCAGCGACAACAGAACTTTTTATGTGATCACATCTGACGGAGGAATTCTTGACGCACCGGTAGCTGTAACGCGTTACCTTTTGTCTGCCGGAGAAAGAATTGAAATACTCGTGAACTTCACAGGACAACTTGGTCAGACAGTAAATCTTAAAGCATTTAATTCAGTACTTCCGCAGAATATTCCGGGCGGTGATGTATTTCCTCCGGGTAATCCTTTTTATAATGGCTTAGCGCGGATTGATTTCAACATTTTAAAACTGAATGTAACAGCACAGACACCTTCACCAATTACATCAATACCTTCAGCACTGACAACAAATAATTATTACAATGAAGCTTCAGCACAGCTTACCAGAAATCTTACTATATCAGATACAAACATAGCAGGAAATCCGGGTATTTCATTTGTGATCAATCACAAATTGTTTGATATAAATTACATAAACTATAATGTTCCTCTTAATAATACCGAGATCTGGAAGATAGTAAGTACTTCAGGATTAGGACATCCGTTTCATATTCACGATGTTCAGTTTAACATATTGACAAGGAACGGAGTTGCTCCGCCTGCTTATGAAAAAGGATGGAAAGATGTTGTATTTATTAAATCGGGAGAGACGATCCGGTTTATAACGAGATTTGACGACTTTGCGGATACGCTGCACCCGTTCATGTATCATTGTCATATTGCATTACACGAAGACGAAGGAATGATGGGACAGTTCGTAGTTAAGAATACCGGCACCAGCGGGATAAATGAAGCTCCGGAGGTCATTCCCGAATTTTCACTTTTTCCGAATCCGGCAAGCAGTAAATTAAACATATCTTTCCAGGGTCAAAACGCTTCGGACCTCAGTTCCGGAATTTATTACATAAGAATTTTTAACTCTGCAGGAAAAATGCTTTATATGCTTCCGAAGCCGCAGATACAAAACGGCATTGATATCACAAATTTATCAGCAGGCATTTACTTTTTACAAATGACTGATGAAAGAACAAAAAAGTTAAGCACTGTTAAATTTATCAAACAATAATTAATAATTTTGTTCAGATAATTTTTTTGTTATTAAATTTTATTTTATAAATTCAAAAAAAAATTTAATCCCGGTTTATGTTTATAAATATTTTTAAACTATTTACAAAACTAACTCTGATCATAGCGGCAGTATTGTTTTTGAGTTTCAGCAATTATGAAAATGAAACTCCGGCCGGAAATTCAGTAAAAGATTTTAATCTGATGAATGTTGACGGAAAGACTGTCTCACTTTCGGATTATCCGGATGCCAAAGGATTCATTATTATCTTTACATGCAATCACTGTCCTTTTGCAAAACTTTATCCTCAGAGAATGAACGGGCTGAATATAAAATACAGAGATTCAGGTGTTCCGCTTATTGCCATAAGTTCGACGGATACGGCAGAGTTTGAAGAAGACTCTTACATTAAAATGATACAGAAATCCGAATCAGAGAATTTCAATTTCCCTTATTTGTTTGACGGTGAACAGACTGTTGCAAAAGATTTCGGAGCTCAGAAAACTCCTCATGCTTTTGTGATCTGGAAAGAAAACAATGAGTGGGTTATAAAATATAACGGAGCAATCGATGACAATGGCGCAGAACCTGATAAAGTAATAAATAAATACGCTGCTGATGCTGTTGATGCGCTATTAAAAGGCAGTGAAGTAAAAGTTAAAGAAACAAAATCCATAGGGTGCCAGATATTATTCAGAAGATAAAAACTTTTACCTGTAATAATTTTTCTTATTGAATAATTATATCATTCTTGTTTTCTATTTTACACAAATTAAACATTTCAAAAAATTAACTTAAGTTGACCGCTTCAATATTGAAAGCAAGATATTGCCACTAATTTCTCTAATTGACACGAATTTGAAAATATATTTTAAATTTAATTGGTGTAATTCGTGACGGAAACAATCTTCAACAATTAAAGCAGTCAGCTTAAGTTACTCTAAATAGATTTTTTATTTATCCGTAACTTCTTAAATTGAAAAAACAAATAATTTAATTTAAACCATAAATTCATTTCATGAAAAAAACTTCTTTGATCTATGTTTTACCGGCAATAATCTTTTTAATTTATGGACTTACAAGCATAAACTCTTTTGAAGGCAGCCATAAGTTTTCGGATTCACTTGAAGCGGCAAAGCAATACTTTGTGGATAAAGTCAGCGAAAATATCAAAGGCAAAGAAGAAATTTCCGCCGATTCGGTTTTCAGTGACATTCAGATAATGAAAGGGGTGCCGGCGGGAAGGATCGCTAACATTATGAGCAAAGGATTCAGCAAAGCGCTGGGTGTCGGCTGCGATCATTGTCATAACACAGGTGACTGGGCTTCAAATGAGAAAAAGGAAAAGCAAATTTCTCGTGAAATGATGAAGATGTCAGGTCAGATCAGATCTATGATCAAAGACATAAAAGAAATCGAGTCAAAAGAAGCGACAATAAACTGCACTACCTGTCACAGAGGTGAAATAGTACCTTCTACAAGCATTAAATAAATATAAAAAAAATTCATCAGGAATTATTTTTTATTTAATTACCAAAGTAAAAAATTTTAAAGTAAGCAACAGCCGGATAATCAGGATAATGATTTTAGTAACAGTAAAATATCTCTCAGAAATTGATATATCATTCTCATCTGTCATAATATTTTATTCAGAATATTCTCACTTTATATAAATATTTATTATACCTATTTTTCTATCAGTTAATTAATTATTATAAAGTTAAATTACATATATGAAGATATTCATAGATACAGCTAATCTTAATGAGATTAAAGATGCTGCGGATATGGGAATACTTGATGGCGTGACAACAAATCCATCACTTGTTTCAAAAGAAGGACATAAAGATTTCAGATCAATGCTGGAAAAGATATGCGCAATTGTAGACGGCGACATCAGCGCTGAAGTGGTTTCTGTAACATGCGATGCAATGTTAAAAGAAGGAAGGGAACTTGCAAAGATACATAAGAACATAGTTGTGAAAGTTCCTCTCATAAAAGAAGGTCTCAAAGCGGTAAAAATATTTTCGGAAGAAGGGATCAGAACTAATGTGACGCTGTGTTTTTCGGCATCGCAGGCATTGCTTGCTGCGAAAGCGGGAGCATACATTATAAGTCCGTTTGTAGGACGGCTTGATGATATTTCACAGAACGGAATGGAGCTCATTCAGCAGATCGTGCAGATCTACGGAAATTATAATTATCAGACACAGGTGCTTGTCGCTTCTGTCAGACACCCGATACATTTTGTGGACAGCGCTCTCATCGGAGCGGATATCGCCACGATGCCGTTCAAAGTCATAGAGCAGCTTGCAAAACATCCGCTTACGGATATCGGACTAAATACATTTCTGAAAGACTGGGAAAAGCTAAATAGTTGATTAATATCTTTTCAGACAAAATAAATTAAAACCGAAGTTGGGCTGAATGAAGTTTTTAGCAGATGTTAATATTGAAAGTGTAATTGTAAAATATTTAAGAAGTTCAGGATATGATGTCAGATGGATTATGGAAGACGATCCTTTTCTAACTGATGAAGAGATTCTCTTAATTTCATTTAATGAAAAAAGAGTTTTACTGACTAATGATAAGGATTTTGGAGAATTGGTTTTTAAAGAAAATAAAAACATATTTAGCGTTATTCTTCTGAGAATTGAACAGAATGATATTGAATTAAAAATAAATATTATTGAAAATATATTATCTAATTATAAAGATAAAATAGAAGATAAATTCATAGTCGCTAACAGGAACAAAATTAGATTTATAAATTTTTAATCAGATTTTATGGAACACAATTTATTAGACAGAATTACCATTAACCCTAAAGTAATGGTTGGAAAGCCGACAATCAGAGGTACCCGCTTAACAGTTGAAATAATTTTAGAAAAACTTGCAGGCGGTGAATCCGAAAATAAAATTATGGAAGATTATCCGATTTTGGAGAAAGAAGATATAAGAGCATGTCTTTTATATGCAGCAAAATCATTATCATTAAGTGAAATATTAGAAGTTTAAAATATTATAAATTGAAAAAGACAGCATTCAATAACATTCACAAAAAGTTCGGTGCAAAGCTTGTTGATTTTGCGGGATATGAAATGCCTGTGCAGTATGAAGGCATAATCGCGGAACATAAAGCCGTTAGGGAATCAGTTGGCGTATTCGATGTATCGCACATGGGTGAAGTGGAAGTCCGGGGCAAAGATGCATTTGACTTCGTTCAGAGGATAACAACAAATGATGTTTCAAAGCTTGAGACAGGCGATGTTCAATACTCAGCGATGTGTCTCAAAGACGGCGGCATAGTGGATGATCTTCTTGTTTATAACTGCGGGGATCATTACATGCTGGTAATTAATGCATCGAATATTGACAAAGACATCAAATGGATGCAGGAAAATTTATCCGGTGATGTGACATTAAAAAATATTTCAGATGAGACCTCTCTTCTTGCGGTACAGGGAAAAAATTCTCTTGCCACTCTTCAGAAACTTACGGATATAAATTTATCTGAAATAGAATATTACAAATTTGTCACCGGGAATATAGCCGGACAGGATGCAATTATTTCACACACAGGATATACTGGAGAGAAAGTATGTTTTGAGCTTTATACATCATCAGATATTAAAAAATCAGAAGATCTCTGGAATGCAATTTTTGAAGCAGGAAAGGAATTCGGAATAAAGCCGGCGGGACTCGGCGCAAGAGATACTTTAAGACTTGAACATGCTTTCAGACTTTACGGCAATGATATGGATGAGACTAACAATACTATAGAAGCGGGACTTGGCTGGATCACAAAAGCTGACAAGGGTGACTTCAATGGTAAGGATGCAGTTATAAAAGCTAAAGAAACGCAGGAGAAAAAACTTGTAGGATTTATAGTTGAAGACAGATCGGTAGCCAGACACGGCCAGGAAGTTTTTTCCGGTGATAAAAAAATCGGCGTTGTAACAAGCGGAAGCATGTCGCCGATGCTGAACAAAAACATCGGACTTGCATACATTGATAAAGGATTCAATAAGACCGGAACTCCTGTGGAGATTGCGGTCAGAGATAAAAAAATAAAAGCAACAATTACAAAAACACCTTTTATTTAAAACGATTTTTTCTGATAAAAATAAAAAGAGAACGAAAGGATAAAGTTTCCCGAAATGAAAAGTATTAATATATTACTGACACAATCTTTAGTGCAGGATGATCTTACTTTAAAGGACAAGAATGTAATTATTCTTGACGTATTAAGAGCTACATCTACCATTGCCGTAGCTTTAACAAACGGAGCTAAAGAGATTATTCCTACAGAGAATATAGCAACAGCCGTTCGCGTTGCCAAAGGTTCCAAGAATTCCATTCTTTGCGGCGAAAGGAACGGAAAGATTGTTGATGGTTTTAATCTGGGAAATTCCCCGCTTGAGTATACATCTGAAGTTATTAAAGATAAATCCATGATATTCAGCACAACGAACGGAACTCTTGCGATCATGAAATCGAAATTCACAAAGCTTTGTCTTATGTGCAGCTTTGTAAATATGTCCGCCATTGTAGATTATGTTAATTCAATTGACGAAGATTTCACGATCATCTGTTCGGGCAAGTTAAATGATTTCTGTCTTGAAGATGCTGTATGCGCAGGTATGCTGCTTAACAAACTTAATTCAGGCAAGAATATTGAGTTTAAAGATTCTGAAATTGCCGCAGCTAATTTATCCAATGACCTTGCAATGCTGATGAACGTGCCTTCGCAGGAAAAAATTCTTAAGATGTTTCAGTTGTCAGAACACGGGAAATATCTGACTTCTATTGGTTTTGAAAAAGATCTGGATATTTGTTCAAGAATAGATTCTTATCCATGTATTCCGATTTACAGAAACGGAGTAATAAAGCTTAAGGAAAGTTTTGAAGGTGAATCTGACAAGAGATCGAAAATGAAACGTGTAAATATAGGAGATAAAAGAGAAGAAGGAAAAGAGAAAGTAAGCGAAGCATAATTTTCCATTAAATTTTTTTATGAAAAAAAGCAAACAACCGCGCTTAAATAAAAAAACCGTTTCTTCTGGCTCTTCCCGCCAAAAATATAAATCTTCTGAAGAAGATTTCAGCATTTCCGCTGAATTAAAAAAACAAATACTTGGATTTTTATTTTCTGTATTCGGGATTTTACTTGCTTTGGCAGTAATCTCATATTCGGATAAGGATCAGTCTACATTGGAAAGACTTCAGTTCATTGATATATTCAGAAAGGAATCATATTCAAAAGCATTCGTAACTTTAAACTGGCTGGGTATCGCCGGCGCTTATGTTTCGGATTATTTTGTAAACAATCTGTTCGGATATTTCTCTGTCTTCTTTGCTGCTGTATTTATTGCATTCGGAATAAATCTCATTAGAAAAAAAGCATTGTCGTCAACAGTTCAGTTCAGTATATATTCAATTCTGCTGATGATGGTACTGGCTTCTTCCTTCGGTCTTATAAAAATATTTTCAGGTCCGGAAAATATTTCATCGCATCTCAGCGGCACGACCGGAGATTTCCTGGCTAATGTATTTTATCAGACTCTCGGAAGCGTCGGAGCATCTGTGTTTTTTGCAATCTCCGCTTTACTTCTTACTTTGCTTCTCATTGACGGAAATATTATAAAATCGTTTGCAAGGTTTAAACTTTTTGCCGAAAGAGTTAAAGATAATTTTAATAAGGAAAAAGAGGAACTTACAGATATTAAGGATTTAAAACAGTTCGGGAAGTCCGGCAAAAAGCCCGCAGCAGATGCAAAGCCGGATAATGAAGATATCGCTCTGGTCGAAGCAATGAAGAAGGAGCGTGAAAAAATACTTTCAAAAAAATATGGTAAATCAGTTTCAGAGGAAAATCAGCAGGAAGAGGATCTGATTAAAGTAACCGAGATCAACAGACCTAAGCAGGAAGAAACCGCGCAGATCATTATTAAAGAAAAAAAGCCGAGAGAAATTAAAAAAGCGCCTGAACTTGTAAGTAATATTACTGATAAAACAAACATAAGTGAAATTGATGTTAATCCCGAAAATTCAAATGAAGTCGACAGTTTAAAAAGCAACAAAGAAGATGATTTCGTGGAAGAGAAACTTGAGAAGTATAAATTTCCGGGCGTCGAATTGCTTATCGAACCTACCAAAGAAGAGTTTGATACTATTCCAAACGAAGAACTGACAGAGAACGGAAGACTCCTTCAGGCAAAACTCCTGAAATTCGGAATTGAAGTGGAAAAGGTATTTGCAACTCCGGGTCCTGTTGTAACTTTGTATGAACTTGTGCCCGCTGCAGATGTTAAGCTTTCAAAAATAGAATCTCTTCAGGACGACATTGCTCTTGCAATGAAAGCGAAAGGAATCAGGATGATCATTCCTATTCCGGGCAAGGGAACTGTCGGTGTTGAGATTCCGAATAAAAAGGCGCAGCTTGTCAGAATAAAAAGTCTGCTTTCTTCTCAGAAATTCAAAGCAAGTACATTAAGTCTTCCGGTTGCATTCGGCAAGACAATTGATGGAGAAATATTCATAGATGATCTGGCTAAGATGCCGCATCTGCTTATTGCAGGCGCTACCGGCTCGGGAAAAAGCGTCGGCATAAATACAGTCATTGCAAGTCTTTTATACAAGAAACATCCTACGGATCTGAAATTTGTAATGATTGACCCGAAGAAGATCGAGCTTAGTCTTTATTCGAAATTGAAGAAACATTATCTGGCAACATCCACTGACATAAACGAAAGCATAGTTACAAGTCCTTCAAACGCTGTATCGGTTCTTAAGAGTGTCGAATGTGAAATGGAAAACAGATACGATAAACTTGCAAATGCAGGCGTGAGAAATATTGATGCTTATAATGAAAAATATGCAGATGGCAAACTTAAGGATAATGATGTTATCAGGCATAAAAAAATGCCGTACATAGTTGTAATAATAGATGAACTTGCAGATCTCATGATCACAGCCAAAAGGGAAATTGAAGAACCCATTGCAAGAATAGCGCAGATGGCAAGAGCAGTCGGAATTCATCTCATCGTTGCAACACAGCGTCCTTCGGTAGATGTGATCACCGGCGTTATCAAGGCAAACTTTCCTGTCAGGATCGCATATCAGGTCGCTTCAAAAATAGATTCGAGGACAATTCTCGATATGGGCGGAGCTGATCAGCTTCTTCGAAACGGTGACATGCTTTATCTGTCTTCCGCTTCCTCCAAACCAAGAAGAATTCAGAACGCTTTCATTTCTACTGATGAATGTGAAAGACTTGCGGAGTATATCGAAGATCAGCAGGGGTTTACAAAACCTTATCTTCTTCCTTCAATTATTGAAAAGAGAAAAGATTCTTTGTATGGAGATATTGACGACAGGGATGAACTCTTCGGTGATGCTGCGAGACTTATATTCAAACTTCAGCAATGCTCCACTTCCACTCTTCAGAGAAGATTAAAACTCGGTTATGCAAGAGCAGCAAGGATCGTGGATCAGCTTGAAGAAGCCGGCATAGTAGGACCTAAGAACGGTTCGAATGCAAGGGAAGTTCTTGTTTCAGATGAAGAGGAACTCGAAAATTATCTTTAAAAAATTTCAACATCAGCACTTCTATTAATTATCAAATCTTTTTAATCTAATTTACATTTTCATTTAATGTCTCATGTACTTGTCGCCGGAGGAACAGGGATGCTGAAAGATGTTTCGCTTTATTTTGCATCTCACGGAATGACTGTTTCTGTTATCGGCAGGGATCACAGAAAATTCGAAGAGCTTATCATGTCAAAAGGAAGTTCGGGATTCATTAATCCTGTAAGAGTTGATTATTCGGACTACGAACAACTCAGATTAAAACTCAACAACGCAGTTAACATTTACGGACCTGTAGAAACTGCAGTCTGCCGGCTTCATTCAACCGCTCCTGAAGCTCCTCACATAATTGCAGAAATATTAAATGAAGCAAACATACCGGTAAAATATTTTCATGTACTCGGAAGCGAATATGCTGATCCGTCAGTGATCAATGAAGACTTCGAACAGCTATTTTACAGATTTAAAAATATAATTTATAAAAAGATCATTCTGGGATTTGTAATTGAAGATGAAAAATCAAGATGGCTTACAAATACTGAGATCAGCAACGGAGTCACTGATGCTTTGAAAAAAGATGAAGAAACTTTTATAATAGGGAAAGTTGAGCCATGGGAGAAGAGACCTTAAAGTACAAATCCAAAATCATAAATCTCAAATCCAAAATCAGACTCACTCCCACCTGAATACTTTCACTGCAACTGCATAAACTATTACACCCCATATAAGCAGAATTAAAATATCATACCATACATCGAATATACTCGCTCCTTCAAATGAAATCTTTCTTAAAGCTTCATTCAGATAGGTCAGAGGAAGTATTCTGCTTACCGGCTGAAGCCATTCGGGGAAATTGGAAATAGGAAAAAAAGTCCCTGCAAGAAGGAACTGCGGCAGAGTAATTAAATTAGCTATCGAAGGTACAGCGCTTTCATTTTTGGCAATTCCGGAAACTACAAACCCGAATCCGAGAAATACTGACAGAGCAATTACTGACAGAACCATCATATTGAGAAATGTTATTACTCCGTTCACAAGAGTAAATCCGAAGAATAAATTTCCTATCAGTATTATTATTACTGCGCTGAATATTGAAAATATAAGTCTGCTCAGAGATTCACCAATAAGGATAAAACTTTTGCTGACCGGCGTTGCAAAAAATCTTTTAATGACAAGCGTCTGCCTGAGACTGATAAAAATGAATGCAGTTCCGAAAACACCTGCGCTCAGCAGTGAAAAACCAAGCTGTCCGGGAAGAATAAAATCTATTGTTTTGAATTTTCTGCCTTCGACAACTTCCTCTCTTATCTCCGTAACGGGCATTCCTGAACTGTTAAGAGCTGTATTCTGCTTTGAGATAACTTCGTTCAGCATCATCCTGAATATGCTTCCTCTTTCAGGTGATGCTTTGGTTGTTTTAAGGATCACTGTTATATTGCCGCTTTCATTTTTCTGAATATTTATCACAGCATCTATTCTTCCCTTCTCAAGTTCGGACTGAATTTCATCTCCCTTAAGATCGGTCATAAGTTTAATCGTGTTTATACTATCAAGTCCTTTGTAAACAGCGTTTTCACGATCTGAATTTTCATCTACGGCAATATCTATCTTAAATCCGCCGCCACTGATAAATCCAAAAACAATTATGAATATAAGAGGGAATATCAGATTAAATACTACAGCCGAAGAATTCCTGACAATAGATCTCAGACTTGCCTTAGTTATTGCCAGCATAGCTCTGAGCTGACTGTATTTATTTTCTTCTGTTCGCATATTTGATTAAATATTTTTCAGTTTATCATTCATCTCTCAATTCATGACCTGTGAGATTAAGAAACACATCTTCGAGAGATGCAGATCTTATTTGTTTTTTTCTTTCAAATCCTTCGTGAAGAAGTTTGTCAATGAGATTATCGGGAGTGTCAATTGTAAGTATCTTTCCATGATCTATAATGCCAACCCTGTCGCATAATATTTCCGCTTCGTCCATATAGTGAGTCGTAAGCATAACCGTAGTTCCTTTTTCCCTGATAGTCCTGATAAGTTCCCAAAGGTTTCTTCTTGCCTGCGGATCCAGACCTGTAGTAGGTTCATCAAGGAAAATTACTTTCGGATTATTAATTATGGTTGTACAGATTGAAAATCTTTGCTTTTGTCCGCCTGAAAGTTCTTTAAATTTTGATCTGGTCTTTTCGTTCAGATCAACGAGTTTTAAAATTTCAGCAGGATCTATATCGACATTATACAATCCGGCAAACAATTCAAGAAGTTCATTCAGATATAAATTGGGATAGTATCCGGCTGCCTGAAGCTGAACTCCGATGATTTTTTTTATAAGATTCTGATCCTTATCAACTGAAAGACCATCTATCAATACTTCACCGCTCGTCTTGTCCCGCAAAGTTTCCATTATCTCAAGAGTGGTAGTCTTCCCTGCTCCGTTTGGTCCGAGCAATCCGAATATCTCGCCTTTGTAAACATCAAAACTTATCCCGTTTACTGCAGTAAGATCTCCGTATTTTTTGACGAGACCATTTACCTGAATGATTTTACTGTCCAAATTTTTATGGAATTCAATTTGATTTTAGTAAGCTAAAAAACAATTCGTAACTCATAATTCGTAATTCATAACTCGTAATTCATAACTCGTAATTCGTAACTCGTAATTCGTAATTCGTAATTTACTTAACGTACGCTTCCAGCCCGTGCCGTCCGCCTTCCCTGCCGAATCCGCTTTCCTTGTATCCGCCGAATGGTGATGCAGGATTGAATTTGTTGAATGTATTCGACCAGATAACTCCGGCTCTGAGTTTGCTTAGAGTTTTAAAAATTTTTGAACCTTTATCCGTCCATACACCGGCAGACAATCCGTAAAAAGTATTATTGGCTTTTTCAATTGCTTCAGCCGGAGTTCTGAATGTAAGTATTGACAGAACCGGTCCGAATATTTCTTCATTTGCAATTCTGTGAGACTGTGCAACATCGCTGAAGAATGTCGGTCTGAACCAGTATCCTCTCTGAGGAAGACTGCATTCACTCTGATAAATTTTTGCGCCTTCGTTGATTCCTGATTTCACAAGTTCCTTTATCCTGTCTAACTGCATTATAGAATTAATTGAACCGACATCAGTATTCTTGTCAAGCGGATCTCCGACTCTGAGAGATTTCAGTCTGTACCTTAATTTTTTAATTACAATATCCTTTATGCTTTCCTGAACCAGAAGTCTCGAACCTGCGCAGCATACATGTCCCTGATTAAAATATATTCCGTTTATAATTCCCTCAATCGCTGCATCAATCGGTGCATCTTCAAATATTATATTCGCAGCTTTGCCGCCTAATTCAAGAGTGAGTTTTTTATCTGTTCCGGCTGTTTGTTTCATTATGAGCTTACCTACTTCAGTCGAACCCGTAAATGCAATCTTCTTTGTTTTCGGATGGTTGACAATTGCAGCGCCCGTTGCTCCGTCACCGGAAATTATATTCACAACTCCTTCCGGCAGTTCCGCTTCTTCGATCACTTCAGCAAGTTTGTACAATGTAAGAGGCGTGGTCTCTGCTGATTTTATAACAACAGTATTTCCGCAGGCAAGCGCAGGCGCTATTTTCCATGCTGCCATCAATAAAGGAAAATTCCACGGGATGATCTGTCCCGCAACTCCGATCGGAGAAACTTTTCTTCCCGGAAATGCAAGTTCAAGTTTATCAGCCCATCCGGCGTAATAAAAAAAGTGCGCCAGTGCAAGCGGAATGTCAACACTCTTTGATTCCTTGATCGGCTTTCCTCCGTCCATGGATTCGATCACTGCGAACTCTCTTGCTTTTTCCTGAAGTATCCTTGCAATTCTGAAAATATATTTGCCCCGTTCCTTTGCGGAAATTTTACTCCAGACTTTATCATAAGCTTTCTCTGCTGCATTCACTGCTTTATTCACATCTTCATTTGATGCATAAGCAACTTTCGCTATCACTTCTTCATTCGACGGATTGATCGTTTCAAAATACTTTTTCGTCTTTATCCATTTCCCTCCTATGAAAAGATCGTATTCGCTTTTCAATTTAATGTGTTTGGAATCTTCAATGGACTTCGAATATTCCCAAACGGTTTTTTTCAGTACTCCGTTTGATTTTAAACTGTCGGTTTTAGTGTTAGGTTTAAGAAGATTTCCGTTGGAAGAGATCTTCTGCTTATGTCCGGCTTGGATTTTCATTTCTCTTTATTTTATTTTAGTGGTTTGATTCAAAAAAGCTTTCAGCTTTAGTCTATAAGACTTAAATGAAGCTGTTAATAATTCATAACCATTGTGATTTAGTGAGATTTTTCTTTTAATTTAATAAGTTACAAATTATAAAATCTTTTAAAAATTCTATTCACAGAAAATTATACTGATCAAAAAACGGTGCCGGAATCCCGGCTTAATTTTGTATTATTAATTTGAAAATATTTGTTATAATATTACATAAGTTTCTTTTGTGTTTTGTATCAAACAAATTTCATTCTGTATTTTTCTGAATTTTCAATGATGGATTCTATGAATAGTTCTGAATATTTGCTTTATAATTTACACTGAAGATTAAACTCTGCTGTTACTTCCAATTCTCACTTCAGTATAATCTTCATAATTGCATTCCTGAATTTTTAAAAAGAGGATATAATAATGAAATTAATAATTACAGTGTTATTTCTTTTTTTCTGTTCAATATTAAAAGCTGACTGGACACAGACCAATGGCGTGTACGGAGGATCTATAAAAAAAGTATTCCCTGTTAACGGCAATATTTTTATCGGAACAATGTACGGAGGTGTTTATGTATCGTCAGATAATGGCATCAGTTTTAACCTGAGAAATTCTGGACTTACAGATATTAAAATTAATTCATTCACTTCTGAAGGCAATAATGTATATGTTATGTGTGAAGACAGCGGGATTTTCAGAACTTCAAACAATGGGTTGAACTGGGTATCAGCAAACAACGGGCTTCAGGGAATGAAATTACTGTGCGTCGGTTCTAACGGTTCGAACATATTTGCAGGAACACAGAGTAACGGAATTTTTAAATCGACAAATTCCGGATTGAACTGGTTTAATGTAAATAATGGTCTCTCCCAGCTGAAAATTAGAGATATCTCAGTTTCAAACAGTACAATATTACTGATTTGCGGTAATAATACAAATAGTTATATTGACAGGATTGTTTATTCAACCAATAACGGTTCAAACTGGCAAAGCAGCTTTACATTAAGTTCCAGTGAAGAATTTAATTCAATTGCTTCGGACGGATCAACAATATTTGCCGGTGGTACACATGGAAAATTATATAAAGCAACAAATCCTGTTTTTAACTGGTCACAAATTTATTTCAGCACAGGACTACCTGAAGTAAATACTATAGCTCTTTCCAGTTTAAAGATCATTCTGGGAGCAAGCAGCGGGTTGAATAATGCTAATCTTTATTATACAACTAACGGCGGATACAACTGGACTTCCGGAAATGTAAATCAGTATTTTTCATCGTCTTCATATTCTATAGTAAACTCAATTGCAATAATCGGAACTGATTTTTATGCGGGAGTATCAGGAGATGACGATGGTCTTTTCAAATCCACAAACAACGGACAAAACTGGTTATCTTCCAGCAGAAATATTATTGCAACGGAAATAAGCGATTTGCAATCTGTTAACAATAATATTTTTTGCGGAACAACGTCTCAGGGAATTTCTTTTACAACAGATAATGGCACTGAATGGACTAGTATCAACAATGGAATAAATTCCAGAAACATTCTTTCATTTGGAACCTGTGATTCTGTTTATTTCACCGGCACTTACAGCGGCAATTACAGATCAACAAATTACGGTTTAAACTGGATAACTTCAAATTTAGGATTTACAGATGGTTCCAGGGCTTTCATTTCAGAGAATGGTCAGATAATGGGATTGGGTTACGCACCTCTGAAGTCTACTGATTACGGTTTGTTCTGGTTTAGCGCAGGTGCAGGATATACCAGCCAGGGAGTCGGATCATGCTTTACAAAAATTGGAAGTTACACTTATACAACCAATGAATACAGAATTTTTCTTTCACCAAATTTCGGAACATTCTGGATAGAACTTCCGACTGTTTGGTCCGCCGCTGATGTTACTTCCATGACAGGAAAGGATCAGCATTTATTTGCCGGTGTTCTGGACAGCGGCATTTACAAAACAGATAGCCTTGCAGGTTCATGGACACGAATTAATAACGGACTAACAAACAGGAAAATCCGGGCTCTTCATACAAATTCAAATAAAGTATTCGCAGGAACGGAAGCAGGATTATTCGTTACAACCAATAACGGATCGAACTGGCATCCGCTCAATAATGGTTTTACTAATCTTTATATCACTTCCATTATCTCCAACGCAACTTATTTATTCGCCGGCACAAGAGGAAGCGGCATCTGGAAAATTCCTTTATCAGAAATACTTACTGATATAAAAGCTAATACGAATGATCCTGTTACATTTTATCTTTTTCAGAATTATCCGAACCCGTTTAATCCGGTTACGCAAATCAATTACGAATTACGAGTTACGAATTACGTAAAGCTCCGGGTATATGATGTACTAGGAAAGGAAGTAGCTGTATTGGTCAATGAAAAACTTTCCCCGGGAAATTATGAATTTGAATTCAACGGTAGCGGTTTATCGAGTGGAATATATTTTTATAAATTGGAAGCTGGAAATTTTTCGGAAACGCGGAGAATGATTTTATTAAAATAATTCAAAGGGGTAATTATGAAAAACAAAATGTTAATTATTATTATTTTTATTTTCTGTGCTTATTCAAAAGCTGACTGGACACAGACTAATGGAATATTCGGCGGAACTGTTAACAAAATGTACTCATATGAAAATAAAATTTTTGTCGGTACTCCTTCTTCAGGTATTTATTTATCTTATGATAACGGTAATTCATTTGTGCTGAGAAATAACGGACTGCCTGAACTTGATATTACTGATTTTACTTCAGAAGGAAATGCAATATACGCAGGAACAAGAACCAGCGGAGTTTTTAAATCTACAAATGAAGGTTTGAATTGGTTTGCGGTTAATTCCGGATTAACAAACCTGAGAATTTCATCACTGGCAGTAAACGGCACAAAGATTTTTGCTGCAAATGACAGCGGTATTTCCAGATCAACAAATTCCGGATTCAGCTGGACATCAGTGAATAATAATACAAGCGGATATGGTTTTTCATCCATAACTTCATCTTTAAACACAATATTTATTACCGGCACTTATACAGGAATCTTTCGTTCGACTGATGACGGGGATAACTGGGATCATGTTTTAGAATCTTCTACCGGAATATTTAAAACTATAGTTTCTTCTGATTCAAATATTTTTGCCTGTGGTCTACTTACCGGGATAAGGAGGTCAACGGATCTGGGATTAACGTGGACATCCCTGAATTTTATCACTTCGATTGTATATTCTTTGGGTGTAAACGGTTCCACAGTTTTTGCCGGAATTGGCGGTAACTCATCTAATTTATATATTTCTACTGATAACGGGAATAACTGGGAATCATCATCTGACGGACTTCCAAATACAGACTATACATCCGTGCTGTCAGTATTATTCAACACATCAAATTTATTTGTCGTTTTGCCCGAGGGAGTTTATAAATCTACAAATACCGGACAGACATGGTTTAATTCTTCTGCAAATATAATTGCATCTTCAATCAGTGCTTTATATAATTTTAATAACAGAATTTATGCGGCTTCTTACGAAAACGGGATTTCTTATACAAATAATAACGGTAGTAACTGGACAGATGTAAATCAGGATTTAAGTTCGCCAACGGTCATTTCAATTGGAAGTTGTGATTCTGTTTTATTTATCGGAACTTACGGAGGTAATTATAAATCCACGAATTACGGAACAAATTGGATCCTATCAAATTTAGGATTATCCGGGGCTTCTACTGCATTTATATCAAACAGCGGCATGATTTTGGCGGGAGAATATATTCCTTATAAGTCCACTGACTATGGTCAGTTATGGTTTC
Organism: Ignavibacteria bacterium; assembly: GCA_016709315.1. Taxonomy (GTDB): domain Bacteria; phylum Bacteroidota; class Ignavibacteria; order Tepidaquicellales; family Tepidaquicellaceae; genus JAEUSI01. The sequence goes on along the minus strand of JADJMZ010000001.1, from coordinate 998,859 downwards.
CTGCAAGTTCCGGATTTATAAGCGGAGGCGGTAAAATAAAAGATTTCACACAAATTGGAAATTACATTTATTCTGTAAATTCGAATCGACTTTTCCTTTCGCCAAACTTTGGTGTGTTTTGGGTTGAATTGATTAATCCGTGGTTTTACAGTGAAGTAAATGCTTTGACATCATACCAGCGGTATTTATTTGTTGGACATGGAGACAGCGGCATTTACAGAACAGATAGTCTTGCAACATCATGGACACTAATTAATAACGGACTTACAAATAAAAAAATCCGTGCGCTTTATACAAATTCAAATAAAGTATTTGCGGGAACACAGGGTGGAGTGTTTGTTACAACCAATAACGGATCGAACTGGCATCCGCTCAATAATGGTTTGACTAATCTTTATATCACTTCCATTATCTCCGACGCATCTTATTTATTTGCAGGCACAAGAGGAAGCGGCATTTGGAAAATACCTTTATCAGAAATACTCACCGACATAAAAGCTAATACGAATGATCCTGTTACATTTTATCTTTATCAGAATTATCCGAACCCGTTCAATCCGGTAACGAATTTGGAATTTGGAATTCCGGAATTGGGATTTGTGTCATTGAAGGTTTATAATTTATTAGGAAAGGAAGTAGCTGTATTGGTCAATGAAAAACTTTCTCCCGGAATTTACAAAGAGACTTTCAACGGAAGTAACTTTGCAAGCGGAGTTTATTTTTACAGACTTGTGGTGAGCTCGTCGAATCCAATGGAAGCAGGAGATTTTACAGATGTTAAGAGAATGATCCTGCTGAAATAATTTTCACAGTAATAATTACGGAATTTCTAAAATCTTCAGCAAACATTATTTTGTTGAAAGTAAATATAAGGTTACATAAGTTATACTAATTAAATTTTTTTACAATAATAAATTAACTAAAAGGAGCAGCTATGAATCTGAAACACTTTTTGGCTTTATCATTTGTACTTTTATTCACATTAATTATCAAAGCAAATGATGATAAATTATACAGATCAGATAAATCTTCATGGGGAGAACCAAACGGTTCAGAAATAATTAATTACATCCCTTACAATATTACACCGGATCCTTCGATTTTTGTTTTAAGACTTGACCCTGGTTTTTCTACAGATTCTTATACAATAGGACCTGAAATTTCAACATCAATATCAGGATTTTACGATTACAAAACCAACGGAGAAGCAAATCATTACGTACAGGTCTATCCTGGCAATCCCTTACAGCTTCACGCAATAGATGTAATAGCTGATACTTCCGATCCTACAGGAGCTACAACAAGAAGAACGCAGTATGCGATTTCATCAGACGGCGGATTGACTTGGGGAGAGTTAGGAATTGTTCCTGACATTCGATCAGGTTACCCTGCATTAAAGTTAAGAAACGGAAGCGCTGTAATCGCAAATCACAGCGCCGCAACGGGAGTAGTGAATTCCAATTTATATATTGATGTACTTCCTCAGGGCGGAGGCTTCACACAATATAACGCAACACTTCCCTTCTCTATCTGGCCTCAGATCGAAGTTCTCAGCAACGGCAATGTAGGTATGTTATCACGACCTCAGCATCCTACCGGATCAGATTTTGATACTGTTTTTTATCAGACATGGGATGGCACTTCTCTCGGTCCTAAAAGTGTTGCCTATGAAACAACTCCGCCTTACACCGGAACTGTCGGAAGTAACGCAAGATTTAATATTGCACAGAATGGAGCCGGAAGAATCACTCAGGTTTTTAACGGCGTACTTGAAGACGATACACTCGGAAACAGCAAAGCGTGGAGCAGAACTTCCACTGACAACGGAGTCACCTGGGGACCTCTTACCATAGCATTCACACCTTTTATGGAAAATGGTGTTGATACAATTGCTATCGCAGGGGGAAGTGATCTTGTATATAAACCTAATTCTAATTTATGGATGTATTCCGTTGCCGCAACATCAAACAATACATATGAAGGAGCCAGAATTTATTTAATCCGAAGCGACGGTGTGAGATCAGTAATTACAACAGCAGCAGCAGTGGGAGCTACAATAAGTTTTGCTCAGACAATGTCATTTGTATTTAATCTTGATCAGCCTGCAATGGGATGGTCAGATGACGGAACTGTTTTATACTGCGTTTACTCAGTTGTAAAACCGGATCTCGGCACAAGCGGATATAATTCAAGAGATGTTTATTATCAAAGATCAACCGATGACGGACTTACATGGGGAACACCGGTTCAGATAACAAATACACCAAACATAGACGAATGTTATCCGTCAGTTTCCAACTGGAATAAAGGAAGCTCAGGTGTTTCTTATGATCTGAACATTACTTATATGAAAGATCCGGGAGTCGGTCCTACATCATTCGGCGGAAGCGCTCCGTTAAGCAGAAATTTCCTGATTTACAGAAAAATATCACAGGCAAATATTATTGGTATTTCAAATAACGAAATTGATCTTCAGAGCTACCAGTTGCTTCAGAATTATCCGAATCCATTTAACCCTTCTACAAAAATTTCTTACAATCTTGTGAAGAACGGGTTTGTAAGTTTAAAGGTGATGGATATTCTCGGACGTGAAGTAAAATCTCTTGTTAACGAATATCAGACCGCAGGTGTTAAAGAAATTAACTTTAATGCATCCGGTTTGCCAAGCGGAATTTATTTCTATTCGATTAAGACAGAAGGCTTCAGTGATGTTAAGAAAATGATGCTTGTAAAATAAAAATCAACACAATATTTGAAAGATAAGAAAAGAGTCTGAATACGGATTTTGTATTCAGACTCTTTTATATTTAAAAAGTCTTCAGAAATTATTTGATAATACAAAAGCATTACATTTCTCTCGAAGATAATTTTTTCTTAAGCTGAGAAATATGCCAGGTAATATTGATCTCTTTAGGACACGCTTCAATACAGTTAAAAATCGTATGACATCTCCAGATTCCGTCAGGTGTGTCAAGTATATCAAGCCGTTCATCTCCGCCTTCATCTCTGGTATCGTTTATATATCTGTATGCTCTCAGCATTGCAGCCGGACCTATGTAATTATCATTTGTCCATGTAGAAGGGCAGCTAGTCGTGCAGCATGCGCAAAGAATGCATTTTGCCGATTCGAATAATTTCTCGGCATCTTCGTTTGACTGAATCCTTTCGTGATTCGGCGGCGGCGGCGAATTTGTGATCAGATAAGGTTTTACGACTTCATATTTTGAAAAGAACGATGACATATCCACCACAAGATCTTTAATGATCGGCAATGACGGCAGCGGCTCTATGACTATTGTTTTTTTTGTGTTAATATCTTTCAGCAGAAGAGCGCATGCGAGTTTATTCTTGCCGTTAACTTTCATTCCGTCACTGCCGCAGATACCGTGAGCGCAGGAACGCCTGAAAGTAAGCGAACCGTCGTAATTTCCTTTTATCTCGTGCAGAACATCCAGCAAGCGCCAATCATCGCTTACATTCTTTACATTGAAGTCCTGAAAATATGGCTGCTTGTCTCTCTCAGGATTGAATCTTAAAATTTTTAATTGAATATCCATTTATAATAATTTTAATTCTTTTATTTAAGATGAAAATCATTTTTTAAAGTTAGCTTGAAACTTTCTTTATCAGGACAGTTATAAACCGAATCCACAAGTTCATATCCTTTATAAACTTCATTCATAGAGCTGTAATCCGCAACAATGGCTGCAAGTATTGCTTTTACTGCTCCTGATTCCGTATTGAATGTGTCATCATTTATTTCTTCACATTTAAATCCCGTATCAGTATATGATTTGAGATCTTCCCCTAACCAGTTTATGTTATCAGTTAACCTTGAAGGGAAGTCTTTTGTAACATTTACAAATTTATTATTTTCAAAACCGTAAATCAACAAACTGAACTTAGACTCCGCATAATTTGTAAATGCGTAAGCGAACATATCATTGACACCGGAGATTTCATACTTACCGTCATTATTTATATCTTCAATTTCATAAAACGAATTTCCCCACATTACCGAATCTGTAAAAACAAACCTGCTGTTTGTAATTTCACCGGCATAAAGACTTGTACAGCAATGAGCTCCTCCGCTGTACATTTCGATCAGTATTTCTTTTTTACCGTCATTATCAAGATCAAAATCTTTTATGCTTCCGATTCTTTCGTAAAAGATTTTACTGAATATTGATTTATCTTCCTTTTTGATTCTTAACCGGGTAGTAAACATGGCGGTATCATATTTTGTAATAAAAGTATAATCGCCGTAAATAAATTTTATATCTTCAAACTGAGCATAAGCAACTTTACTTAAATCTGTAAAAATCAAAACCGGTATCAGTATTACAAAATAAAATTTTATCATTCCAAAACTCTTAATACTTTCTTTCCATCGGCTGATAACGGGTTACAACAACCGGCTTATATTTTATTTCAGGTGATCCCGAATCTTTTTTGAATGCAAACGAATGCTTCATCCAGTCCTGATCATCTCTCTTTGGAAAATCTTCGCGTGAATGAGCTCCGCGGCTTTCCGTTCTGTTATAAGCACCGTAAACAGTTGCTTCAGCATTATTCAAAAGATTATTAAGCTCAATCGCTTCCACAAGTTCAGTATTAAAAATTCTGCTCTTGTCCATTATCGAAATATGTTTGTACCTTTCTTTCAGCTCTTCTAATTTTACAATCATTTTCTTAAGACCTTCTTCTGACCTGAATACTCCGCAATCTTCCATCATGCTGTTTTGAAGTTCGGTCCTGATATTAACAACTTTTTCATTTCCGTTTGAAGAAAGCAGACTTTCTATCAGTTCTTTTGTCTTCACATCAGCTTTCTCGCTTACATCCGAAAACGCCGTGTTTTTCAGGTATTCGGAAATTGCCTTCCCGCCTCTTCTGCCGAATACCACAAGGTCAAGCAGTGAGTTGGTTCCTAATCTGTTGGCTCCGTGAACCGAAACACATGCGCATTCTCCCGCTGCATACAATCCTTTTACAGTCTCTCCTTTTTCATTCAAAAGAACTTCACAGTTTGTATTTGTCGGAATTCCTCCCATAGCATAATGCGCTGTCGGCTGAATCGGGATCGGTTCGGTTGTCGGCTCTACTCCGAGATATGTCCTTGCAAAACCGGTAATTTCAGGAAGCTTTTCATCTATCACTTCCTTTCCAAGATGTGTAAGATCAAGAAGAACATAATCGGTACCGTCACTTCCTCTTATTCCTCTGCCTTCCCTTATCTCTGTAACAATTGCCCGCGAAACCATATCCCTCGGCGCAAGATCCATTACTGAGGGAGCGTATCTTGCCATAAATCTTTCACCATCTTTGTTTTTGAGAATCCCGCCTTCGCCTCTTGCGGCTTCACTTACGAGAATCCCGAGTTTCCATAATCCTGTCGGATGGAACTGAAAAAACTCCATATCTTCAAGCGGAAGTCCGGCGTTATAAACAAGAGATGATCCGTCGCCTGTCCCTGCATGTGCATTAGATGTAATCCTGAATACTCTTCCGTAACCTCCTGTTGCAAATAATACAGCTTTTGCCTGAAAGATCTGAACTTCAGAATTAGCAATATCAAATGCCACTACGCCTTTGCAAACTCCGTCTTCCACAATAAGGTCTGTTACAAAATACTCCGAATAAAATGTTACCTGATTCTTGATTGAATTTTCAAATAAAGTCTGAAGCATTACATGACCTGTCCTGTCAGCCGAATAACATGATCTTTTAACCGGAACTCTTTTTCCGTAAGGATCATTTTTGTCTTCAGGTTTTGTGTGCCCTCCAAAAAATCTCTGAGCGATCAATCCCTGATCATTTCTCGAGAATGGCATTCCCATGTGCTCAAGTTCAATAATAGCCCGGATAGCATCTCTGCACATTACTTCGATCGAATCCTGATCTCCGAGATAATCGCTTCCTTTAACTGTATCAAAGGCATGATTTTCCCAGCTGTCCTCTTCCATATTTGAAAGCGCTGCGCAAACACCGCCCTGAGCTGTGCCTGTATGGGATCGCGGAGGATATACTTTTGAAATCACGGCGCAGGAATATTCCTTTGGTATTTCCACTGCTGCACGAAGTCCGGCTCCGCCGGCTCCGATAATTACTACATCGTATGTTTTGATCATTTTATTTTTGTAAGTTACTTGGTTTTTCGTTCTGTGATAAATTACATAGTTAAATTACTTATTCTGAATTATTAATAAAACCTATTCTTCCATTTTTACAATTTCCCTGTACAAAGTCGCCTTCTTTTCAGATTCTTCCGCACTGTAACTGTATATACTTTTAAGATCCATATAAGCCAGTATTGCATCAAACTTCCTTCCCTCTTTAACGGCAATCATTCCCAGATAATATAAAAGATTCAGATTATAAGGCGTACTCCCTGTCATCAGTAATTCTTTTTCATAAGCTTTCTGTAAATATTTTTTCGCCTGATCTGTATTTCTGTACTTTGAATAATAAATAATTCCAAGCTGAATATTTGCATCATTATAATTAGAATCTATCTTAAGTAGATTTTTATATTCATCTATTGCTCTCCTGTAATCTTTTTTTTCCTGATAAATATTCGCTATCTGATAACGGATAAAATATTGTGATTCATCTTCCTTCAGCATCTTATTGTAAAATACGATCGCCTTGTCATACTCTTTTGTGGTTTTGTAAGCTGTCGCCAGATTCGATGAAAGAAGGTTTAGCAGACTGTCAGAATGAAATTTTTCCCTTATACCTTTGTAAAGATTTTCCGCTTTCTGAAAATTGTCCGTGATGACATACAGATCAAGCAAATCCTGATAGACAATAAAAGTATCAGGTTTAAGCTCAATACATTTCTCATAATATTTCTCCGCTTTATCGAGCTTCACCCTGTTAAGAGAATCCTGCATTATTGTAAATGAATCAGGTGTAATTAGTGCATCTTTGGGTTTTGAATAATAAGACCAGTCGTAAGCAAGCTGGGATTTTATATCGGTCGCAAGTTTATAATTCGTATTAAACTGACTTTCTTCTTTTTTAATCTTAAGATTTGAGTTGTCTGCGTATTCTTTTGTAGCTTCAAGTTTTACAAGATTCCTGAATGTGTTTATGGCTGAAGCAAAATTCAGATTCCCGTAACCAATGTAGGTATAAGTTGTAATTCCTATAACTTCACCTTTCGAATTAAACAGCGCTCCTCCGCTGTTGCCGGGTGATATCGCCGCTGTAATCTGCAATACTCTGTCAAATGTCTTCTCCTTCATAGCATAAGTTTCCGGATCGCTGAAACTTACTTTTTCATTATCTCTTACCGCTGCAATGATACCGGAAGAGATCGTATATTCAAATCCAAGCGGACTTCCTATTGCAAAAACCTGCTGTCCTGCCTTTACATTGTCAGAGTTACCGAAATTTATTACAGGAAATTTCTTCCCGTCTGTATTAATTAATTTTATTATTGCAAAATCATTTAACTCATCTGTAAGAAGAAGTTCGGCATTATAAAAAATACCTTCGCTGGTTTTTACAAGCAGACTGTCAATCTTTTCCACAACATGGTAATTTGTCCCTACCAGTCCTTCTTCTGAAAATATAAATCCGCTTCCGTTCAGTACAGTTGTATCTACTGTAGTATATGAACTGGTTGAATAATAATTTTTATCGTTATACCAGATTGATATTAAGGCAGATTTATATTTGTCAATGATCTGTTCGGCATTCAGATCATCATTAAATCCGGATACATTAGTTGTCTCTTTATCTGAATTTGTCTGGGAAAAAGAAAGGTTTGCATATAAACTCATTAATAATAAAGCAAACAATATGTGTTTCTTCAAAAAATTATACGCCATTCAACACTTAACTAAAAATTATTTTTAAATTAATTTTACACACTCCACACACTCTACACACTCCACACACTCTACACACTCCACACACTCTACTCACTCTATTTCCCTTTCCACTCAGCTTTCCTTTTCTCTACAAATGCTTTCATTCCCTCAAATTTATCTTCTGTGGAAAAAAGCAGATAGAAATTCTTTCTTTCAAACTCCAGCCCCGATTCAATAGTTGAGTCAAAGGATTTTAGTATGCTTTCTTTGGCAAGCTGTACTGCTATTGTCGGCTTTGATGCTATATCTTTTGCAAGTTCTATCGCTTCATCAAGATATATGTCATTGTCCGCTATCTTATTTACAAGTCCGGCGCTGTACATTTCTTTTGCTGTGTACATTTTTCCTGTTAATATCATCTCCATGGATTTTGCCTTTCCGATAGCTTTGGTAAGACGCTGAGTTCCTCCCGCACCCGGGATCACACCGAGATTTATTTCGGGCTGACCGAATTTAGCTCCTTCTGCCGCGACTATCATATCGCATGTCATTGCAAGCTCGCATCCGCCTCCAAGAGCAAATCCGCTGACTGCGGCGATTACAGGTTTTTTTAATTTTCTTATCCTGTCCCATCTTGCGAACTGATCTCTTATCAGCATTTCAATACTCGTCGCATCCGCCATCTCTTTTATATCAGCGCCTGCTGCAAAAGCTTTTGCGTTTCCGGTAAGCACTGTACAACCCGTTTCATTGTTTTTATCAAATGCTTCAAGTACGCTTACTACTTCGGACATGAGTTCATTGTTCAGAGCATTCAATGCCTCAGGTCTGTTAAGCTGAATTAATCCAACTTTTAATCCCTTCGGATTTTCAATTTCAGATACTAATATGTTTTTGTATGTTTCTGTAAGGTGAGTCTTTCCGCTCATATAAATTATTGTGCTTTTCTTTTGGAATTTTACAAATTACTCACATTGCATTTTAATTACAATGTTAATCCTGCTTACTTTCAGCTTTCAATTTTTCTGATATCTCTTTTATCTTTCAGATCTTTTATGAAATATTTTATATCCTTTCTGATCTTTTGCTCAATGTAATCATATAATAATCTGAATCTGACCGCGGTTATAAAAAGCGGAAATCCATCAACTTTAATTGTCTCCATTAATCCGTCATCCCTGAGATCATTTTCAAGTTCCTTGAAATCATACCAGAGATTGTAATCAAATTTCTTGCAGAAATAAGTTACCTGCTGATCTGATTTATATCCGTTAAGATCTGTAATTTGACCGGTGAAATTTTTATTGTGTCTGTAATTCACCTCCAGCAGCTTTTCTATAAAATGTATCTCTGTAGAATTTTTAAATACACCTCCTATAGCGCATACATATCCGTCCAGGTTAAATACTTCTTCTATGACTGAACTTCCGCCAAACGATTCGTAATCTCCAGCTTCAAAATGTTTTCCGGATATTTTATTTCCCGGAATTATATAAGAAAATAAAGCGTCAACCGTCCTCTTCCTGACATTGTTTTCTCTTATGTATTCCGATACTGCACCTACATTAACACAAGGAGTTAATAACATATTGTATTCCTCGTTTCTGGTATAACTGAGCGAATAAGACGGGATGCAGATATTCCCGCCGGATCTGACAGTATCTGTAATTATTTTTTCAAACTCCCGCAGTCTTTTATCGTTACTGCTTTCTAATTTAGCCAGCCCAAGCATATCAAGATGTATGAATGCAGGATTGTCACGGGTTTTCTCCGCAAGAAGGTTTACGAATTCTCTTCTTAACTCATTCGATGTCATGATTTGTTTGATGTCTTCTTAAACCTTTCGCTGAATTTAATCTCTTCCAGAATTTTTACTCTTGATGGAATTTTAAATGCTCTTAATTTTGTCATGCAAAATTTCTTTAACCTTACTCTGAAATCCGAAGCATTTTCATCTTTGATTAGTCTCACATCCGCACAGATTATGTTACCAGTAACAGGATTCTTTTCACCATAAACAATAGCATCCGCGACATTATCAAGCTCCCTGATTACGTTTTCTATTTCAGCCGGATAAACTTTTTCACCGCCTATATTAATCTGCTCTGACTTTCTCCCGAGTATTCTGTAATATTCACCGTCAGTTTCCACTTCATCTCCCGTTATAAAATAACCGTCTTCCGTGAATGGCGAAGGATAATTCATATATCCCAGAATGTTTGATTCTGATTTTATCTGAAGAATGCTGTCCCTCACTCTTACATCAAAACCTTCACCTCCTAGTTTCAGCCATAAAGAATTGTCGTCCTTAGATTTTGTCCTCAGCACTCCTGTTTCAATAAGCCCGTAAGTCTGCCGGAATTTTACAAAAGGAAATTCCGAATTTAATTTTCTTAAAGTCACCGGAGACATTGACTCAGTTCCGTAACTTATAATTTTGAGACTTTTCAGATCATATCTTTTGTATGCCTCGCTTATAAGCAGCAGATTTAAAAAAGTCGGCGATGAAGGCAATAGTTCTATTTTGTACTCTTCAATAAGACGACAGATATTATCTGGTGATCTGTCTGCTGTTGCAACTGTTGTACCGGAATTTGAAAGCGTATGAAACAAAGTATTCAGTCCGCCCCAGTGATCAAAAAGTAAAAAGTTCAGTGTGATAAGCGCTTCTCTCTTTGTCCTGAATTTTTTTAACAACCCGGAAAAGTCGTGTACTGCAGCTTTTGGCTTTCCCGAAGTTCCGGAAGAGAATAATATAAGACCCGGATTTTTTCTGTCTCTTATTTTATTTATAAATTCGTGTGATGACTTAATTCCTGTTTTTTTAAATTCTGCTTCATCTGAACCATTTACCGAAATAACATATTCGCTTTCGGAAATGTTTGCGAGTTCAGTCCTGTCAGATTTTGAAGAAGAGTTCAGCGGCACTATTATACAGTTGTTCTCTGTCAATGCCAGAAATAGAGAGATCGTGTTAAATGTAAAATCACCTTCAAGCAACACTGTGCTTCCTGAAGGAATATTTTGTTTAGCTGATAATTCTTTCTTAAAAAAATATATATTATCAATAAGATTTCCGAAAGTATACTTCCTGTCGTTACATATCAGCGCTGTCTTATCCCGGCTTTTTTCAAATCCGGAAACCAGAAAATCAATATGCATCAGACTCCGCCGAGATTAATATTCTGTCCCGTAATGAAGTTGCTCTCTTCCCTTATAAAGAAGTCAGTGACATTGCTGATATCCGTAAATTCAGCAAATCTTTTCACCGTAAGTTTTTCCAGAAGATTATTGATTTTGACAACAGGAACATTTTTAATAAGGTCAGTCTTAACAGGCGTAAGTCCAATAGTGTTTGCGGTAATTCCGAAAGCTGAAAGTTCTTTTGAAAGTATTTTTGTAAATGTTTCAACTGCTGATTTTGAAGCTGCATATATAGCTTCTCCTTCTATAGCCAGATCTGCTGCAACAGAAGAGAAATTTATTATTCTTCCTGATTTGTTTTTGCTCATTAATTTAGCGGCTTCCCTGCAGAATAAAAATGTACCTGTAAAGTTAGTCTCAAATATCTTATTCACTGTCTCAGAAGGAGTCAACATTACATGATTCATAGAGGCGATTCCTGCATTATTGATCAGCACATCAAGCCGGTCGTAATTTTTTCTTATATGAAGAAATAATTCCTTAACTTTTTTTTCATCAGTAACATCAAGCAAGAAGTGAGTGTAATTATCATTTTTTATTTCTGAATCATTTCTGCTGCACCCGGTCACAACATGACCTTTCCCGCAGTAATATTCTGCGAGATATTTTCCGATACCTTTGCTTGTTCCCGTAATGAGTATAATTTTTTGGTTTTTTATGTTCACAGGACTAATCAAAAAATTTATTTATCATTGTATATTAATTCATTCATTATTCATTATTCATTATTCATTATTCATTATTCATTATTCAATAGTGAGGCGATATAATCAGAAAGAGTCTTTACTGTCAGAAAAGGACTGTTCTTCCGGGAAAGTGCTTTTTCATCAGTCAGATCAATACTTCGGCCAAGTTCGTCCTGAACTCTCTGCTCTACAGTAACAATTAAATTTACGAGTCCCAGGGAGTCAAGACGGCTGTATGCTCCGTATAAAACCGTGTCTTCCTTTTTTTCAATTTTGTTTTCATCAGGAAGAAGCTGATTAATTTCATCCAGTGCATTAAAAATAGTTTCGTTTATCTTTTCAGAAGTTATCATCCGCGTTGAATAGTTTTAAAAATTGTCTGCAAATATTAAAAAAATCTTCCTTACATACTATTAAAAAGCCAATCACCTTCCGTTAACAGACTTTTAAAATATTATGTCTTTAAAATTAAAAGTTATAATTTAAAAAATTGAAATTTAATTTACCCGGCATTACAGTTCACAAAAAAAGCCGGTACTTTTCAGTAACCGGCTGTACATTTCTGTATTCCTAACTCGTAATCCGTAACTCGTAATCCGTAACTCGTAATTCGTAATTCCTAACTCGTAACTCGTAATTCGTAACTCGTAACTCGTAACTCGTAACTCGTAACTGATTTAACTGCACCCGCTCGTATCGCCGCAGGTAATGCACTTCAGACAGGTACCATTCCTTACCATCGTAACGCTGCCGCAGGATGAACAAATATCTCCTGTATAACCCTTAAGTTTTGCTTCTTTAATTTTTTCGATTATCGGAGTATTAATCCCGGGTTTTACCGCTAACTTTATTGAAGTATCACCTGTAACTTTATCTGCAGTATGCTCTTCAATTATTCTCTCACTGTAAATCTCTTCTTCGTCAAAATCATTATCTCCTTCTAATTTTGACAAAGCGTCAATCGGTGATTTCTGATACTCTGCTACATTTTCAATATGAGCGAGATCTGTTCTGCCAAGATATGTTACTGCAAGCTCACGGAAAATATAATCTATGATTGAAGTGCTCATCTTAATATTCGGATTTCCAACTACAATCCCGTTCGGCTCAAATCTTGTATAAACGAATGCATCAACGAATTCATCCAAAGGAACTCCGTGCTGAAGACCGAGTGAGATCGCGATCGCGAAACAGTTCATAAGACTTCTGAAAGCTGCGCCTTCTTTGTGCATATCAATGAATATTTCTCCAAGCTGACCATTCTCGTATTCACCCGTTCTGAGATAAACGGAATGCGTTCCGATCTTTGCTTTTTGTGTATATCCTTTTCTTCTGAAAGGAAGTTTCCTTCTCTTTGCAATGTATCTGTGAATAATTCTCTCGGCGACTTTTACAATGTCATTTGTTCTAGAAACTTCTCTGGAAATATCATCACTGCTTTCAATACCAACAGCTTCGTCATCACTTACGGAATTTAGCGGCTGTGAAAGCTTCGATCCGTCCCTGTATAAAGCGTTCGCCTTTACTCCGAGTTTCCAGGAAGTTAAATAAGCGTTTTTCATGTCATCTATGGTAGCATGATTAGGAAGATTTATTGTCTTGGAAATCGCTCCTGAAATGAACGGCTGTGCAGCCGCCATGATCTTTATGTGCGCATCAGCGGAAATGTAACGGACGCCTTTCCTTCCGCATTTGTTGGCGCAGTCAAATATTGAATAATGCTCTTCTTTTAAATGAGGCGCTCCCTCAACAGTCATTGTACCGCAGACAAAATCGTTTGCTTCTTCTATCTGCTCCTTTGTATAACCAAGTTCTTTCAAAACATTAAAGCCCGGATCATCAAGCTGTTCATCTGAAAATCCCAAAGCATTTTTACAGAAGCCGACTCCCAGAGTCCATTTGTTGAAAGTAAAGTTAATATCAAAAACCGATGGAAGCGATTTCTCGATCTTTGTAAGTATCTCTTTTGTAAATCCTTTTTCAGTAAGTGTCTGAGCGTTAATGTAAGGACATCCGATAATTGAACCGTGTCCCTTTGTGTATTTTATTATTTCATTAATTTCTTTTTCTGAATATCCCAGGTTTTTAAGCGCAGGAGGAACTGATTCATTAATAATTTTAAAATAACCTCCGCCGGCGAGCTTTTTAAATTTCACAAGAGCAAAATCCGGCTCGACTCCGGTTGTATCGCAATCCATAAGAAGACCGATCGTTCCCGTGGGAGCAATTACAGTTACCTGTGCATTTCTGAATCCGTATTTTTCTCCGGTCTCAAGCGCATTGTCGGCATCTTCTCTTGCTGCTATCAGCAGATCTTCAGGACAATAGTTTTTATTTATTCCCATCGGAGCAATTGATAATTCTTCAAATTCACTGTCAGCAATATTATAAGCAGCTCTTCTGTGATTGCGGATGACCCTCAGCATTTCTTTTTCATTTTCCCTGTAACGCGGAAATGATCCGAGCTCCTTCGACATTTCTGCTGAAGTCGCATAAGATGTCATGTGAAGAATGCAGGTCAATGCACCGGTCATGGCAAGCGCTTCGGGAGAATCATAAGAAATTCCCTGTACCATAAGCATTGCGCCGAGATTTGCATATCCAAGTCCCAGAGTTCTGTATTCATAAGAAAGCTGTGCGATGTTCTTACTTGGGAACTGAGCCATTAGTACGCTAATTTCCAGAACGATCGTCCATAATCTTGATGCATGTCTGTATTTTTCGATCTCAAACTTATTATTTTCCTGATCAAAAAACTTCATAAGATTCAATGAAGCCAGATTGCATGCGGTATCATCGAGAAACATATATTCGGAACATGGATTTGACGCCTTGATACTTCCGCCGTTCGGACATGTATGCCATTCGTTTATAGTTGTATGAAACTGTATTCCAGGATCAGCGCTTGACCATGCGCTGTAAGAAATCTGTTCCCAGAGATCTCTCGCTTTTAAAGTCTTGCACGGCTTAGGTTCTCTCTTTTCCTTTTCGGATTTTTTTAATTCAGTTCTGAAATATAAATTCCAGTCTTTATCCTCTATTACCGCCTGCATAAATTCATTTTTTGCGCGGATACTGTTGTTCGAATTCTGTCCCGATACAGTCAGATAAGCTTCTGAAGTCCAGTCAGTATCATATTCAGCAAATTCAATTTCCTTAAATCCAAGCTTCGCAAGCTGTATAACCCGCTCAATATAATTTTCCGGAGTCATTACTTTTCTAGCCTCCGAAATTGCCTGTGCGAGAAGTCTGTTTGTCTTTCTGTCAAATCCGTCGTTTTCAGGATGAACAGAATGACAGGCGCTTATTATCTTATTCAGATGGCGATTAAGTAATTTCGAACCTGCGACTAATGAAGCTACTTTCTCTTCTTCGACAACTTTCCAGTTTATAAATTCCTCTATATCCGGATGATCAAGATCAAGCGTTACCATCTTGGCAGCTCTCCTTGTTGTGCCGCCTGATTTTATCGCTCCGGCGCTTCTGTCTCCGATTTTTAAAAAAGACATCAGACCCGAAGATTTTCCGCCGCCGCTTAAAGGTTCGTTTATTCCTCTTATATTTGAAAAGTTTGAACCAGTACCCGAACCGTATTTAAACAATCTTGCTTCCCTTACCCATAAATCCATTATCCCGCCTTCATTGACCAGATCATCTGATAAAGACTGAATAAAACAATTATGTACCACAATTCCATTCGCAGAAAATTTTCCCGAACCCGTCTGAATGTCGTAAACTTCTCCATCACCAATATAATCTATAGAAACTACAGTCTCTTCTGATAACTCACTTTTTGATTTCCCTGAAACTGATTCATTAAGAAGTCTTAATTTTTCAATTTTATCAGAAGAAACAAAGTTGATCAAAGATTCAAATTTTTTGCGTTCGGAGAAATATGAAATACTCAGCATATAAAGCATTTTCCTGTTATCTCTTGAATCATTACACTCTGAAATATTTGAGTATATTCCAAGACTTAAAAGAAGAATCTGTACATCATGCGCAAGTTCTTCTGAAATTGTGCTTAAAACTATATCACCGGAATTTCTTCCGTCTTCATTCCTCACTCTGACGCAACCGTCTGCCTGAAATAAACTCCTTAAGAAATGAATTTTTTCATTCTTTCCGGATTTAAAAATTACTTCCGGTACTCTTGCTGTATATGAACTGACATTAAGTTCATATTCATTTACAAAATCATCAACATTCTTGGAATCATGTTTTACGATCCTGTAAAGATCATTTATATTTTTTCTTGTAACAGTCTTATATGTACCGAATATATTTTCAAATAATCCTGTCACATAATTATATTCATCTTCATTTATTGTAATTGCACCAAATATAGTAGTCTTTTTATTCCTGTTATATTTCCCGTAATATCCGTCACCTAATATCCAGCCTGCCAGAGCGGCTTTTGACAATTCGATTTTATTATCTTCAATGTTTTCTTCCGGAAATTCTGAACCAGTCTCTACTCCAAGATTTGAAAGGGTTTTTTTGAGGGAAGTTTTAATTTTACTTTCTCCATTAATTCCTTCTGCTAAAACTGTTTCCATTAATTCTTCATTAAGCAGATCCTGTTTTATGGAATATTGCTGAACTTTCTTTCCCAATAATGTTTTAAATTCATTCCATCCGTAATCCCCGCCGTCTTTTAATCTTTTATCGGAAGAGTAAACCAAATGGTCATCCGTGAATTCTATAAAATTTCCGTTTTTGATCTTTGCCCTGTAAACACTTTTAATACCGTTATTCTTTACAGCAATAAGCCTGACATATTCCTGACCGTCAAAGACTTTCAGATCCGTTAATTTTTTTTCAACAATTTCTTCAATCGTGTAAATTCCTTTGTCTGTAAAGATCTTTGTGTCGCCTTTTGCGCAGGCATGCGGCTGTGGATGAGTATATGCATCTTCTGATGAAACTAATTTTCCGGATTTGGGATCTACGTAAAAATGTCCCTGCGAAGGACCGCTGATGCCGTAAGCCCAGTTCAGTCCTGTATTAAACCATTGCGGGGAATTCGGCGCTGCATACTGCATTGCAAGCATGTAGCAAAGTTCCTCATAAAAATTCTTTGCATCCGCTTCCTTATTAAAATATTTATGCTTCCATCCCCAGTACGTCCAGCATCCGGCCAGCCGGTTAAATACCTGAGTCGAATCTTTTTCTGATGTATATCTTTCCACTTCAGGAAAATCTTTCATCTTATCAAGATCAGCCTCGGATCTCTGAAGCCATTCGGGAACACCTTTCTCTTCTACTTTTTTAAGGTAAACCGGAACACCTGCTTTACGAAAATATTTTTGTGCTATAATGTCGGTTGCGACTTGTGACCAGTGGGACGGAACTCTTACATCGTTCATTTCAAATACTATAGAACCGTCGGGATTTCTTATTACGGAAGTACGAGTGTCAAACTCAATTGTGTCAAAAGCTGAACTGCCTTTGCTTACTAATAACCTGTTGATTTTCATTTACATAAAAATTATATAAATTAAAAAATAAAAAACTTTTTAAAATATTTTGTGGTAGGAATGTGAATTATTTTATGTGTAAAATTACTACAACTGTTTTTCAAATGCAAACTTTTTAAGAAAATTTCTCTATTGATTTTAAATTATTTTTTATTGCAAAAATATTTTCGTTAAAAATGCAATGGTTTTAAGAAAAGAATCCGTTTCAGCTTAAACAAATTTTTAAATTTAAGTTAACAGAATAATAAATTTACAAACACATCCGGTTAAAAAATTTTGCAGTGAATTAAACAAACAGCGGCAAAATGCAGTGCTGGCAACGCTTTGCAGGCGAAAGCCGGTTTTATTGGTATACAATTTGTTTTTTTATTGAAAACTTAAAGTCTTAGAGTCTTTGAGGTAATTCTTTGTTTTCGGAAAGTCTGATCCTTGACGGCGGGGTTATTAATTTCACATAAATGTTAAACTATAAGTGCTTAACATTTACACTGAAAGTTCATTTGTAAATTATTAGTATGTATTGCATTCATAATCATATATAACCGAAAAGAATTAAATGACTAAAATATTTATAGCGGATGCATTTACTTCTGCGCCTTTTGCAGGAAATCCTGCTGCTGTCTGCATTCTAGAAGAAAATAAAAGCGATAAATGGATGTCTGACCTGGCTGCGGAAATGAATCTGTCTGAAACAGCTTTTGTGAAAAAGGAAAAAGACGGATTTAGTCTGAGATGGTTCACACCTGTTACTGAAGTGGAGCTTTGCGGTCATGCAACTCTGGCTTCTTCTCATATACTTTGGCAAAATGGTTACCTTAAACATGATGAAGACGCTGTCTTTCATACACGTTTCAGCGGAATACTTAAAGCAGTAAAGAATGGTGACGAAATAACACTGGATTTTCCATGCATTTCAGTGAATGATTGTGATTCTTATCCTGAACTTGAATCCGCACTTGGAATTAAACCAAAGTATTCAGGTGTCAGCGGAAAAGAAGAAAAAAATCACATTGTTGAACTCGATTCTGAAAAGGAGGTAAGAGAACTTAAACCTGATTTCAGTTTGCTTTCAAAACTTCCGAAATCAGGAATAATTGTTACCGCATTATCTGAAAGCAATGATTATGATTTTGTTTCAAGATATTTTACACCGGCTCATGGAATCAATGAAGATCCGGTTACAGGTTCGGCTCATTGTTCACTCACGCCTTACTGGAGTAAAAAACTCGGTAAATCAGAAATGAATGCTTATCAGGCTTCCGCTCGCGGAGGAATGATTAAAGTGAAACTCGCCGGTGACAGAGTATTGCTTACAGGTAAAGCTGTTACGGTGCTTAAAGGCAATTTATTAATTTAGATATTAATTCTTATCTTAAATTTTTTAACAAAAAAATACTATGCTGCAAAGAGATTATTTGATGAGAATGACGGAAATGCTTACAGCTGTCATCGCTAAAGTGATGTTCAATAAGGAAATCAAAAACTACGAAGAAGCCGAAAAAGAAATTGAGACTGCTGCAAAAACCATAGTCGGTCTGGATCTCAGGATCATTAACATTCTCAATCCGCAAGATATTATTCAGCTTATGAAGACTTCAGATCTGTATGCAGGCAGATGCCTTGTTTCAGCCGAACTTCTGAAAGAATATGCAGATGTTCATGAATTAAACGGTAAGGATAACAGCAGCATTATTCTGAAATCCCTGAACCTGTATATCGAAGCGATACTCTCTAAAGAACTGCCGGAACCTGAAAAGTATTATAGTAAGATCAATGAACTGATTTCATTTATTGCTGAGTCTGATTTACAGGATGACCTGAATTTTAAAATCATTGATTACTATGAATTTTCCGGACAGTACTCAAAAGCGGAAGATATGATATTTGAATTAATTGAAAACAATAACAAAGACATTATTGACAGATCAGTTTCATTTTACAAAAAACTTCTGCACAGAACTGATGAAGAACTTGAATCGGGAAATTTAAGCAGGGAAGAGGTAAATGATGCTCTTGATGAAATATTAAAAATCAAAGATTAACATTGAAATAGATATTTTTATAAATAAACTTAAATAATTTACATACAAAATGAAAAAACTATTAACATTAATTTTTTTAATACTGACTTCCTTTAATTTTGTCAGAGCGCAAAACGATACAGTTACGACTCCAAGCGGACTTAAATATATTGTAATTGAAAAGAAGGACGGAGTAAAAGCCGAAGAAGGAAAAGCCGTTGAAGTTCACTACACAGGATATCTGCTTGACGGAAAAGTTTTCGATTCCTCGATAGACAGAAATGAGCCGATAGAATTTGTCCTCGGCAAAGATCCGATTATAAAAGGATGGGTTGAAGCAATATCACTCATGAATACTGGCGATAAACTGCGTCTTATAATTCCTCCTGATCTTGCTTACGGAAAAAACGGTTCAGGAAATGTCATTCCTCCTGATGCTACTTTGGTATTTGATGTGGAGCTTATAAGCGTTAACGAACCGAAAACTCCAATCTCTGATATGCTGATGCTTACGTGTATTCAAAAAGATGTTAATGCTGCCGTGGATCAATATAGGGAACTGAAATCTTCCGGAGGAGATATGTATAACTTCAAGGAAAATCAGCTTAATATGCTTGGATATCAGCTTCTTCAGATTGGAAAGAATAAAGATGCAATTGTAATATTGCAGTTAAATGCAGAAGTATATCCGAACTCTGCAAATGTTTATGACAGTCTGGGTGAAGCATATATGATAGACGGAAACAAGGAACTTGCCGCGAGTAATTATAATAAATCGCTTGAGCTGAATCCTAAAAATGATAATGCAAGAAAAATGCTGGAGAATCTGAATAAATAAAGGCAGGGAATTAAAACTTTGGTATAAAAACAGAAAGCCCGTGATTTAAGGTCACGGGCTTTTTTTATTTATCCAACTTTGGTTACATTTGCAGCCTGAGGACCTTTTGCTCCTTCTTCGACTTCAAATTCAACTTCATCGCCTTCGTCTAATTTCTTGTAACCTTCAGCGTTGATTGCTTTGAAGTGGACGAATACATCTTGTCCGTTGCTTCTGGTTATGAATCCATAACCTTTTGTAACGTTGAACCATTTTACAGTTCCTTTTTCCATTACGGTTTTCCTTTTTTTTGGTGTTTTGAAAATGTACGCTTGCAAATTTTGGCTCTTAAATCTTTTTCTACCCGGCCGGATATTAATTCCGTTCCTGATATATTTGCTGCGACTTGCACCTTAAAAAGGATGTTACGTTACATCAGCAAAATCTTAAAAGCTTGTTGCTACTTTCTTATTTTGGTAGAACAATCCCGCCTTGACGGGACAAAAACGCTGTACTGTTTTTTTACGTATTCAATTTAGGCATATATATTTTTAATTACAACACCTTTATTTCATTTTTTCTTTAAATTTCTTCGAAGAGTGAAATCTGGTGAATGGGAATTTTCAGGTGAATTTTGCTGTGTAAGTATCATCTTATACTTTACTAAATTTGTTTTAAATATCACTATCCGGTTTTAATTTTATGTTTCTCTATATTATTTATCATCCCGTCAAAAATAAAAAAATGAAATGGCAAAAGTAAATACCAGTAAATTCTTCCGGGTAATCCGCTTGGTCTGAATGTAGCTGTTTGTGTCAGAAATTGTTTTTTCCCTTTTTGTATAATTTTAAATTCAAGCCATGCTTCTCCCGGAAGTTTCATTTCAGCGTAAAGAAGAAGTCTCTGCTCATCCCTGTCAGCAACTATCACCCGCCAGAAATCAAGTACATCTCCCGAAGCCAGCCTGTTTAAATTAGTCCTTCCTCTTCTGAGTCCGACTCCTCCTGAAAGTTTATCCAGATAACCGCGTATTCGCCAGAGTGTGTTGCCGTAATACCATCCTCTTTCTCCGCCTATGCTCCATACATTGTCAAGTACCTGTTCAGGATCATTTTTAATTTCAATTTCTTTTCTGTCTTTAAAACATCCGAATTCCGGGACCTGTATGTTTTCTGATATTGAACCGTAAGCAGAACTTGTTATAAGCGAATCCTTCCAGCTTGAAAGGACCATATTCTGCTCAATCTTTTCAAATGCAAGTTCCACAGACTTTTTGTACCCTATCGTTTCTATGTTTAGCATTTTCTGAAGATCGTTGTTCCTGCATACAACTTCTATCTTCATGCTTTCTACAAGATTTACAGCAAGCTTGTATGATGTCGAAGTTACAAAATACAGCCAGTAAGAAGAAAGTCTCGGACTCATCACCGGAAGAGTTATTATAAATCTTTTTAGTTTTCTGACTTCTGCATATCCGAGCAGCACTTCCCTGTAAGAAAGAATTTCAGGACCGCCGATATCAAATGTTCCTCCGAAACATTTATCATTTAACATAACTCCTGTGAGAAATTTTATCACATCCCTGATAGCTATCGGCTGGCATTT
Organism: Ignavibacteria bacterium; assembly: GCA_016709315.1. Lineage (GTDB taxonomy): Bacteria > Bacteroidota > Ignavibacteria > Tepidaquicellales > Tepidaquicellaceae > JAEUSI01. The sequence goes on along the minus strand of JADJMZ010000001.1, from coordinate 977,226 downwards.
TGTATTCAACCATTTCGGTGTAATCATTACAGGAAGTTTTTCGACAAGATCACGTATGATCTCAAATGATGCGCTGCCTGAACCTACGATTATTCCCGCTCTTAAAATTGTTACCGGAATGCTGCTTCTCTTAAGTATCTCTTCAACATTTTTTCTCGATAACAGATGCTCCGAAAGTTCAGGTGCATTTGCTATTCCGCTCAGATATATGATCTGCCTGCAATTAGTCTTTTTTATAAAACTGACGAAATTATTTGCACAATCTGACTCGAATTCACTAAACTCGCTTATCGAAGAAGACATTGAATGTATCAGATAAAACGCAACATCAAATTCGGCAGGAATATTTTCCGGATTAATCTCTTTTAAAAAATCAACTTCAAACAAACTTATATTATCATTATAATATTCCTTCTTTTCAAATCGGTTCTTATCCCTTACACAGCAAATCACATGATGTCCCTGCTCAGTCAGAACAGGCAGCAGTCGTTTTCCTATGTATCCGGTGGATCCTGTCAGAAGTATTTTCATTTTAATCAGTTAAAATACCTTTCTAAATAATTACTTTTATAATTTCCCCGCTGAATAATTTTACATTGCTGAAAACATGAGTTAAATTTTCTATACTTTAAAAAAAATATTTTGCTTATTTACGCCTTCAGATAATAATAAAAATGTTCACCATCTTTTTCAAAACCAATCTTGTCATAAAGTTTCTGCGCTGCAGTATTTGAAAAATGAGTCTCGAGAATTATTCCTTTTGCATTTGTTTCAATTGCAAGATCTTTTGATCTCGCGATCAGAGCTTCCGCTACTCCCTGTTTCCTGAAATTTTCATGAACAAACAGGTCATTCAATATCCAGATCCTTTTCATTCCTACTGATGTAAATGAAGGGTACAACTGTACAAATCCCATTCCTTTATTTTTCAAATTGTCATCTTCGCTCAATACCAGAAATATTTCAGACTCATTGTTTTCCATTCTTTCCGACAGAAATTCTTTTGCCGATTCAATATCAGATCTCTGATCATAGAATTGTCTGTAAAGGTCAAAAAGATATGCTGCTGTTTCCAGATCTTCTTTAAACGCTTTTTTAATTATCATTGTTCAGAATTAATTTATTAATTTTTTATAAATTGCCTTTGCTGCATTCTGACCATCCAAAGCAGCGGAAATTATCCCTCCTGCATAACCTGCGCCTTCGCCGCACGGGAATAAGTTCTTTATTTCCGTGTGTTCGTGAGTCTCACGGTCTCTGGGAATTCTTACCGGAGAACTCGTTCTGGATTCAGGACCGACTATGTATGCTTCTTCCGTAAAATAACCTTTCATTTTATTCCCGAAATGTCCCAGTGCATATTTTAATCTTTCTGAAATGAAATCAGGAAGCAGTTCGCTTATGATATGACTGTAAACACCCGGAATGTATGATGTCTTTCCGATTGTTCCGGAAATTTTTCCTTTTACATAATCAGTCATTCTCTGAGCAGGCGCTCTCTGCGAGCCGTCACCTGCTTTAAAGAAGTTTGATTCCGTCTCTTTCTGAAATTCAAGTCCTGCAAGTTCATTATGATGTTCATATTCAACCAAATCTTCTTTTTCTACTGATACGACTATTCCTGAATTTGCAAACATTGAATCTCTTCGCGACATTGACATTCCGTTTACAACTAATTCTCCCGGAGCAGTTGCCGCCGGAACTATCAGCCCTCCCGGACACATGCAAAATGAAAATACTCCCCGTCCGTTAACCTGAGCTGTCAGCTTATAACTTGATGCAGGAAGAAATTTATCACGGGGATTTTGCTTGTACTGTATTTCATCAATCAATGCCTGAGGATGCTCTATGCGAACACCCATTGCGAACGGCTTTGATTCTATCCGGATATTTTTTTTCTTCAGTAAATAAAAAATATCCCGTGCCGAATGTCCCGTCGAAAGTATGAATGCGTCTGCAAAAAATTCCTCCGAATCATTTATAATTATTCCCTTCATTACATTATCTCTGATGATAAAATCCGTTAACCTTGAATTAAAATTTACTTCTCCTCCGTAATGAAGTATTGTTTCACGGATATTCTGCACTACCAATGGAAGTTTATTTGACCCAATGTGAGGATGTGCGTCAATCATTATATCAGATTTCGCTCCATGCTCGACAAAAATTTTCAGAGCTTTCTGTATATCACCGCGCTTGTGTGACCTTGTATAAAGTTTTCCGTCTGAATAAGTGCCTGCACCTCCTTCTCCAAAACAGTAATTGGATTCCGGATTAACAATGCTGAACTGCTGAATCGCCTTGAGATCAAATCTGCGGCTTCTTACATCCTTTCCCCTGTCAAAAATTATTGGTTTCAATCCGAGTTCGATCAGCTCCAGCGCAGCAAAATATCCCGCAGGTCCTGCGCCGATTATTATAACTGATTTATTTTTATCTGAAATTTTGTAATTATCTTTTATTGATGGTTCAGGCGAAGGATGTTCGTTTATATAAACATCTATGAGAAGGTTAATGAAAGGATACCTGCTCCGTGCGTCTATGGAGCGTTTTAATTTTACAATTTCAAATTCATCAGTGTCTTTTATTCTCAGTTCGTTTTTTACAATTACGCTGATGACACTTTCATCTGAAGCTTCTTCCGGAGAAAGCGAAAGCTCTGTTCTTTTTATCATAATGTTTACTGTTCACTTTTTATGTGAAAAAATAATTTTTGGTTAATCTGAGTTTTCCAGAAGTTCTCTTTGCTTTTTACTGAGTCCCTGGACTATAAGTTCGTATGAATGATCTATCATTTTCATTATTTCACGGTCAGGAATTCCGCCGTCAGTTATCACAGTATTCCAGTGTTTCTTGTTCATGTGATAACCCGGCTGTACATCATCATATCTCTCGCGAAGGTCTGCTGCAAGTTCGGGATCGCATTTAAGATTTATACTAAGCGGAATGTTTAATGATGTGATTGCAAATATTTTTCCCGCAACTTTGAAACAAAGTGTTACTTCATCAAAAGGATAATCTTCAATAGCTCCTTTTTTTGTTAAGCAATATTGTTGTAACTGTTCAATGTTCATTTGTATGTTACCTTATCAGAGAGTTGTCAGATTTCATTTTCATCAATCCATTTTCTGACATCAGCCGGCTGGTAGTCTTTCATCTTTTTAATCAGATTTTCAGGATCAGTATCAACTGTTATCATATCAAGATTATTTTTATTGACAAAACCATCTTCAACAGTCTGATCAATAAAATCCAACAGCTTTGTGTAATAATTATCAGTATTAAGTATGCCGATTGGCTTTGAATGAATGCCAAGCTGCGCCCACGTCCAAACTTCAAAAAATTCCTCAAGTGTTCCTATGCCCCCTGACATAGCGATAAAGCCGTCCGAAAGTTCTGACATCCTGGCTTTTCTTTCATGCATTGATCTTACAACTATCAGCTCCGTAACTTCCTTCAGCGCAGATTCTCGCTTTACAAGATTTTCCGGAATGACTCCGGTAACTCTGCCGTTATACTTCAATACTGTATTCGCTAACTCTCCCATTATGCCGACATTTCCTCCGCCGTAAACAAGGGACAGACCTTCTTTTACAAGTGTCTCTCCGAGTTTCTGCGCGGCAAGAAGATGCTTCACTCCTTTCCCGGAAGATGATCCGCAGAACACACAAACACTTTTCATCACAATATTTTTAATTTTTAAACAGGTTTGGTTCTTCTTTCTTTTTTCAGGATCATTGAAACAATAAATGTAATAGCTGTACCGCCGAGAAGTATAAAAAGCAGTTGCTGTATTATCTGAACATTAAAACTGAACTGATACCTTATTATAGTTACAGCAGCATTAATTTCTTCTCTTCCGGCATTCTGCTTTATCAGAGCTTTCTCAGTTTCAGCAGCAAGATAATTTACATAATTCGGATTCATGAATTGATAATAAGCATATGTAAACAACACTATCATAACTGCAACTATAAATGTTATAACTATTCCCGTTCTGAATGCTTCACTGAATGTGATATAACCGAAATTTGTTTTTTCTCTTCTTTCTCTTATTCCTAAAAAAATTCCGATCACAGGTATCAGGATCGCTACTATTCCAATGTATGTTCCGGTCTCGTGAAAATTTGGAACGATAAGAGTATATTCAATAATCATCCATACAAAAAGTATAAATGAAGTGAACATTCCGTATTTCAGTTCTGTCATATAAAAAAGATAAATTATAAATTCTAATGTTTATCTGAAGAGTATATTAGTTATCTGAAAACTGCAGATAATCTATATTTCCGTTTGATTAATTGTTTATCAAAAAATTCCTTTCATGTTCAAGCAGCCACTTTTTTCTTTTTACACCGCCCGCATATCCTGAAAGTTTCCCGTCGCTTCCTATAACTCTGTGACAGGGTATGATCACAGCTATTTTATTTTTGTTGTTGGCATTTCCGATTGCTCTTACTGCCTTAATATTTCCTGCTTTCAATGCGATTTCTTTATAAGATGCAGTCTTTCCGAAAGGTATCTTTTTAAGTTCATTCCAGACTTTCTTCTGAAAATCAGTTCCGCTTATTATGAGAGGAAGATCAAATGTCATTCTTTTTCCTTTGAAATATTCATCAAGCTGTCTTATGCAATCTTTCAAATGAAAAGGAAAATTTTTGCTGTCTGAATTCAGATTACTTTTCTTCTTTGTAAAATAAATAGAGATAATTCCCTTTTCACCGGCTGTTATTTCAATAAGACCGGGTTCGCTTTCATAATACGCTTTGAATACATTTTCCAATTTCGCGGATGTATATTATTCTGATATGTCTTTCAGAAGCTCTTTAGCATATTCCTCGTCCTCAGGCATAACCTTAAAAATAATGGGTCCGGTAATGGGATTAAAACCTGTACCGATCACTCCCACTCCGAAAAGATCCTGAACACCTTCGCCCTGCGCGATATATCTTATCTGAGCTTCATCGAGAACGGATTTCACAACCGAAACAATCGCTTCGTTTCCGGTTGCATAAACTGTTACGAGGTTTTCGTGGTCTTCTTTTTCATGCTGCTTTTTATTCATGATTATTCTATTTGATGTTAATTTTTGAAAATGGATCCTTTATTTCAATTTAATTTAATTGCTCAATATATAACAGTTAAAATATTGAACATCTGATCAGTATAAATTAAATTTGATCAACTGTCACAGTTCCTGATTTCCCGTGTCAAAGTAAATAAAAAGACCATTATGACAAACCCATTTATAGAAAAGAACGAAACTGATTCATCTGACAGAGTTCTTGTGGAATCTGCAGTTGCCGGTGATAAAAAAAGTCTTGAACAGCTTATAATGAGACATCAGGCGTGGATCTATAACATATCATTGAAAATGGTATGGGATCCTGCTGATGCGGAAGATGTAACTCAGGAAACCCTGATAAAGATTATTACAAAACTTTCAACATTCAGACAGGAAAGCAGTTTCAGAACCTGGGCTTACAGGATAGCCGCTAATCATGTGATCAATATGAAGAAGCGCAGAATGGAATTTCAGTATACTTCCTTTGACAATTACGGCGAAGTCATTCTCAATTCTCCTGACACTGAAATTCCCGATCAGAGCGATTATTCGGTGGATGTAAATCTGCTTATCGAAGAAACTAAGATCGGATGCATGAATGCAATGCTTTTGTGTCTCGACAGGGAACAGAGACTTATCTTCATTCTGGGAAATATGTTCAATGTCACCGATGCTACCGGCGCAGAGATCCTTGAAATGAGTAAAGACAATTTCAGACAGAAACTCTCAAGAGCCCGGAAACAACTTTCCAATTTCATGAGCAGCAAATGCGGACTTATGAATAAAAACAATCCCTGTCACTGCGCAAAGAAAACCAAACTGATGATGAATGCCGGACACGTGAATCCGGACAATCTGCTCTTCAGTAAAAATTATATTTACTCCATAGAAAAAGTTACTCCGGAAAAGACCGGACAAATGGATGAACTCCTTGAAGAAAGATCAGTAAAGCTTTTCAGGGAACATCCCTTTCAGCAATCTCCTGATTTTGTAAAGTCGCTGAATGAAATTCTTTCAAGCAGGGAATTTAAAAATATTTTTAATCTCAACTGATTCTGAGATAGGGTCACTTCGTTTTAATTTTCTTAACTAAAAGCTGATACTTTCAAACAAAGACCCTGTGAATAATAATTTTTATTCTGTCACACATACCGGATTTCTGTGTCAAAGTAATTAAAAGAAATTTTTCAATAATTTATTAACCCCACAAAAATCATGAACAGATCAATATTTGTTTTCCTGATAATGTCTGCATTCAGTTTAACTGCAAATGCATTCATACGAAACGTACCCTCGCAGTATCCGACAATACAATCAGCTATAAACGCTTCATCAAACGGCGACACTGTTCTCGTTCAGCCCGGCACTTACCTGGAGAATGTTAATTTCAGAGGAAAAAAAATCGTGCTTACAAGTCGTTATTATCAGAGTAATGAATATTCATTCATTCAGACTACCATTATCAACGGCAGCAGTCCTGCTCATCCTGACAGCGCAAGCTGCGTGATAATAAATAATCACGAAGATTCCACTACTGTGCTTCAGGGATTTACTATTACAGGCGGAGGAGGTACAAAATGGACTGACGAACACGGAGCAGGTTTGTTCAGGGAAGGAGGAGGAGTGCTTATAGCTTATTCAAATCCTGTGATTCAGCATAATATTATAACAGGAAATCATTGTGATCTGGGAGGTGTTACCAGCACTGGCGGCGGCGGGCTGAGAATAGGCGATTGCTTCTGCAGACTTTACAATAATATCATTTCAAACAACACCGCAAGATACGGCGCAGGAGTTGTTCTGAATTATGCGGGCGGAGAGTATAAAAATAATGTCATCTTTAAAAATTCGGGTTCGGTTGATTATGGTGCCGGCACTTCTATTTGGTTGAACAGCAATTACTCCCGTCCGAGAATCATTGAAAATAATACTATAGTCTCCAATACTGCGATCAATGGAACTCCCGGCATATTTGGATTCAGCGGAACATCAGCAATTATCAGAAATAATATTATCTGGAATAATACATCTCCTACTAATACACAAATTTCCGGGAACGGATTTACTGTAAGATACTGTAACGTTCAGAATGGATACGCCGGAGCGGGGAATATAAATTTAGATCCGCAGTTCGACTCCACGAATTATTACATAAAGATTACTTCCCCCTGCGTTGACAAAGGAGACAGTAGTCTGGAATACAATGATCCTGCCGATCCGAATAATCCATCAAATGCAAAATGGCCGGCAAGAGGCGGATTAAGAAATGATATGGGAGCTTATGGCGGACAGCACAGCAGTGTTATCGCCAATACTACAGTAGGCATTGGCAACGGATCAGTTCAGGGAAATATTCCGGATAATTTCTATCTCAGACAGAATTTTCCCAATCCTTTCAATCCGGTTACGAATATTGAATTCGGAATTTCGAATTTGCCTGCCCGAAATAATAGCAGTTGGGAAAATTATAATTCAGACGGGGGATTTGTTTCATTGAAAGTGTTTGATGTTCTCGGTAAAGAAGTTGTTACATTGGTTAATGAAAGGCTGTCTCCCGGAATTTATAAATCGGAATTTGACGGAAGCAACTTATCCAGCGGAATATATTTTTATAAGTTAGAAGGTGAAAATTTTATTCTGACAAAGCAAATGATATTGCTGAAATAAAAACTTATGTCTTTATATAAAACAATTTAAGCAGACAGCCCCCTCCCCGCATTGCAAGGCGAGCTTGGCAAGGAGGGGGTTGGGGGGGTGGTCCTGAATTGAAAAAATGACTCTTGCGTAGCTTCAGTTATTTAAAAAATAAATTTAAAAATCTTCGTCCGGTCCCGGATCTCTGTCCTTTCTTTCATTTCTTTTGCTTCTTCTGTCTTTTCCTTTTTCAGAGCTGCCGATATTATATGTGAATGTCAGAAAAGCCGTTCTGGAGTTTCTTCTTCGTACAGATTCCTGCGTATATCTTTCATCACCGGTTCTGATCTTGAATTTCAATGTATTAAAAATATCACTAATCCTGAATCCTATACTTGCCCTTCTGTCAAGAAATTCTTTTTTAACAGCAGCATCAAGAGACTGAATTGGCTCTACAGAGCCGTTTGCTGAGATCCTCTTGCCTGAATAAAAATATGTCAGCTGTAAATCAAAGATATCAGGAATACTCATTCCCGATGATACTCTTGCGCTCCAGGAATCAGTTTCGTTTGTAAGACCTTCGGAAATATTTGCAGCATTAACCTCTGAGCGGTAGAAACTAAGATTGCCGTTGACATTCCACCATTTCAATATCTGTGAATTAACAATAAAATCTATTCCGTATGACTTTGAAGAATTGAGATTTTCAAAAGTGGTTATAGAAACATTGCTGTCTGTAACAATTCTGTAACGTGAAATTTCATCATCCGTCTTTCTGTAAAACACAGATGGTGTAATAGTCGCAAATTTAAAATAGTTAATGTAACTCAGTTCAAAAGAATTAGTGTATTCAGGTTTCAGATCAGGATTCCCGATTCTTATGTTCAATGGATCTGAAATGTCAGGAAAAGGATTGAGGTTTCTGCTGTTGGGTCTGTTAATCCTTCTGCTGTATGTTAGTTGTAATTCCTGACTTAAAGAAAGTTTCTGCGAAATACTTGCGCTTGGAAAAATCCCGAAATAATTTTTATCGAAATTTTTACTTCCTGTCAGAAGTTCGCCGTTAGTGTATGTCTGCTCTATTCTGCCTCCAAATGAAAATCCAAAATCCTTAATCTTATCCGTAAAAATCGCATACAATGCATGGATGTTTTCCTTATAAATAAAATTGTTCGATATGTTTATATTGTTGATGTATGAATTAGTTGTGTAATCATAATTTAAAAAATTTATGTCATCATCGTTTTTCCTGAATATGCTTTTATAACCGGTTTCAATTTTTAATTTTTTTTCAGGTGAATTCACATAATCAAGCTGCAGGTTTATCTGATTGTTATTTTCATTCTGAAAAGTAATGTATTTATCGGGAGTATTATTTATGGGAAAAATATAAACTTCTTCTGTAAATGAAGTCTCTTCATCTGTTTCTTTTGAATATGAAACTTCTCCGTAAAGTGTGTTCTTTGGATTTTTAAATTTAAGGTTATAATTTAATGAAGCATCAAAATTTTTCCCTGCATCATCTTCCGAAGTATTCGTCAGGAAGTACGGATTTAAATTCTGCAGACTGTCGTAATATTTGTTTTCATTTTTCTCCTGACGGTTTGAGTTTCTGGGACTGTAATTCAGATTAAATCCAATAGATTGTTTCCTGTCAATTTCAAAATCCACTCCGGCTTTTATCAGATGACTTAATCTTTTTACGTTACCGGAATTTAACTGATCAATAAATTCAGCGGTTCCCGGAAAGAAATTCTGTCTTAAACTCGATCCTGTAATGATGTTCCTTTGGTTGGAATAATTATAGCTCCCGGAAAAATTAACATTGTTCTTTTTATTATTCAGATTTACAGAGCCGCTGTATTTATCATCAGTCCCGGCATTTAATGAAATGCTCCCGTTGTATCCGGTATCGGTCTTCTTTTTAAGTACTATATTTAATATGCCGGTTGTGCCTTCGGGATTATATTTTGCAGAAGGATTTGTCATTAGCTCGACCGATTCGACGGAATTGGCAGGAATCTGTTGCAATATCGCATTCCGGTTTGAACCTTCCAGTCCGAATGGTTTTCCGTCAACAAGTATTTTTACGTTCTGGCTTCCTCTTAATGTAACATTTCCGTCAACATCCACTTGTACAGAAGGTACATTCTTCAAAACATCAAGCGCATTCCCTCCTGTAATTGTTATATCATCGCTTACATTAAAAATTTTCTTATCAGCAGAAAATTCTATCGGAGATTTTTGCGTTTCTACTTCTATTTCATCAGTTTGTATTTCATTTCCGGATCTGATTCTGATAGTATCGAGATTAATTTCGCTGTTTCTTTTGTTAAGAATAATTTCATTAACCGAAAAACTACTGTACCCGATCATTCTCACATTAAGAATGTATCTTCCCGGCTTTATTACTTCCAATAAAAAATTTCCTGCGGCATTTGTAGCTGTTCCCGTTACAAAAGAAGAATCAGCTGCGCTCAATAATCTGACATCAGAAGATTCTACAGGATTACCTGTTGCATTATCAACAACCACTCCGGAAATTCTGCCTTTTATAGTCTGAGCGTTTAACGGATCAGTAAATAAAATTAATGAAAATAAAATTATTAAAGAAAATACTGATATCAGTTGATTTATATTTTTTGTCATTTCAATAATAAAATTTTTCTTGTTAACAATGATGAATTGTTGTTAATATAAATATCCCCGGTAAAAAGTTTAACAAAGTATATTCCGCTTGGAAGATCCGCTGCATGAAATTTTACTGTATGCATTCCTGCTGTCTGTCTGTCGTCAACTAATTTCGAAATTTCATTTCCAAGAATATCATAAACAGAAAGTTTTACCTTTAAACCGCCATTATTATTACCGCCGTTTATTTTATATGTTATTTTAGTTTCCGGATTAAAAGGATTGGGGTAGTTCTGATACAGGATAGCAGTTTCAGGATTAAGTTCATTGTTTTCGGTAATATTTACGACAGTAGAAGAATACTTCAGGATTGCGCCGTTATGACCAACAGCCCATCCGTTATTTGAATTTGTAAATATTAAATCAAATATCTGCGTACCCGCCGGTGTACCTCTCAAAAGCCATGAAGCCCCGCTGTTTGTGGTTACAATAAAGCTGTCAACTATTCCGAGCGATATCCATCCTTCTTCCGGAATTCTGTAATCAACAGATCTGCCAATTCCAAAAAATCCGAATTCCATATAATTCCAGTTGACACCGCTGTTTGTTGTGGTTATTCTGCTCACACCAAATTCAAAATCTCCGCCTACACAGATCGCTTCGGATGAATTAAAAATGTGTATATCATTTAAGGGCTCGGCTCCAACAACTTCAGTCTTCCAGTTCCGTCCTCCGTTTGTGGTTTTCCATACCATTCCTGCAATGTCAAAAGCTCCGCCGACTGCATAGCCGGAAAGACTGTTGTAGAATTGAATTTTCTCTACAGGAAATGTTGTAATTAGAGCCGAATCAATGAGCGCTCTGTCCCAGTTTAATCCTGAATTGCTTGTATAAAAAATTTTTCCTTCGGAACCTGCCATATATCCGTTTTGCTGATCAAAAAAATAAATGCAGTTTAAAAATAAATTTGTATCCCTGTACAAATAATTTGACCAGTTGTTTCCTGCATTTGTCGTTGATAAAATTCTTGTTCCGAAATAATTTGGCGGAGTATTATCAAATTCCCATGATAAAGCATATCCTGTATTGCTGTTTACAAAATAAATTGATTCTATTGATCCGGTCACTCCGGAATTCTGAATTGTCCAGTTCTGTCCATTGTCAGAAGTGTGAATAATGATACCCGAATCTCCCCCTATCCAGCCATTCAGGGTATCAGTAAAAATTATATTTGTAAGATTCTTTGAAGTTAAAATAGGTTGCTTAACCCAATGCTGCTGAGAGTATCCGTTTTTTAATAAAAAACTGAATGCTATATTTATTATAATTAAGTATTGCGTTACACTTTTCATAAAAATCTGTTTTGATTCTTTTAAATATTAAGGCAGATTATTTCTTTTTCTTAAAAACCATTCCAGACATAAAAGGAAAATAAGAATAGTCAGATAATAAGGATTTATATCAAACTCAAAATTACTTCGGGCTTTAAATTCATTTATTGATTTGCTGTTCATTTCATTAAATAAATTCTTTATCTCCCCGCTTTCCTTATTTGAAAGATTGTATCCTTTTGTATCATTAGAAAGCAGTGATAGAAATGTATTGTCAGATCTTGTGCTATTAAATTCATAATTATTTACATCAACAGTAAATCTTCCTTTTAAAGTCTGCTGGGATATATTGTTTGATAATAATTCAGCCGTAAATTCATAATCACCCTTTACAGGAATATTAATTTCTCCGGAATAAAACTTACCTCTGATTTTCGATAAATAAAAACTGCTGTCGTATTTGTTGCCTGAAATTTTCAGCAGGATCTTTTCATCTCCCTTAATTTCGAAATTAGTGATAACCGCTTCAAACTTAATATCCTCAGTTTCAGAATATACGGGTTCGCTTGTTTCAATATTAAATTTGTTTCCTGATTCCTTGCCTGTCAGAGAAATAACTGAATTTGAAATCAGATACCGGAGCAGTTCCCCCGACTTATTGCTTCTGCTGTTTAATCTCCATTTGTAAAACCCGTAAGCCAGAAATGCAGAAGATTTGTTCTTGTCCGAATTTTCCATAATGAATGCAGGTTCAGAATTTCTGTTCATTACAAGATAAGTTTCAGCATTCGGATTAATTGAAAACTCTGAAGCAGTCGTGAATATATCAGGAAAACTGTTTACAGAAGAAATTAGTTCTGAGTTTCTGAAAACCTCAGGGTTAAGATTAACAACGCTCTTAATGCCTGTTTCCAGTTCGGAGTCAGAAATCCTTACTGTCCTGAACGGCAATCTGTCTTCTATCAGAGATAATTTTTTGAAATCAATGTTCCTTGAGTTAAAAAAAATTACCGAAGAATTATTTTTTTTTATCTTATCCGATATATCATTTAAAATGGAAATGTTAGAAACAACTGTAGGATAACCTATTAATATATATGAGTCAAATGCACCGAGGTCTGCAGGAATTGGTTCGTAAAATTCCGTTTGTGATTTTTGAGTAAGGAAGGAAGTCTCAAAATTTTTAATCTGTGAAAGTTCCTCTTTCAGAAATGCAAAATCGGGACCGGGTCCTCCTGATAATACAAGTATCCTGAATTTGTTGTCAGTATATTTTATAAAAAACTCACTGTAATTATTTTTTAATGTTATTTCATCATCTGAACCTTTTAACTCTATTCTGTATTTTTTTATCGCTTCTTCAAAATAACTTACGCTGAACGATACATCGTAATTGACTTTATTGCTGTTTAACAAAACGTTTTTTGTGTCAATAAGCTTGTTGTCTTCAAATAAATTAACCGTTAAATCTTTATCGTAATTATAAGAATTTATTTCAGCTTTAACAGGAACGTTGCTTTCTATAAATGCGCTCTTGTTGTAATAAATATTTTTAACTGATACATCCTTTTTCTGAACAGTATCGCCGATGAGTATATAATTGAAAGGTACATTCAAAGATTTTACCGCAGTCAGAGAATTGCCTCCTTCATTAACAATTCCGTCAGAAATTACAGTCACTGTTGAAAGATTTTTGTTTTGAAATTTTTCCCTGACAGAGTTTAATGCAGAACTGATATTGGTTTTAAAAATACGGCTTCCGGAAAAATCAAGCGAATCAAACTCACCGCTTTTGATCTCTTTTATAATATCTTCCGAAAAGAAAAAATATCTGTTCTCTGCATTTCCTGATTCTGCATCTGCTGTTTTTTCTTCAATGATTTTTTTTATCATGTCCTGACGGTTATCTATTGTCATGCTTAGAGAGTTATCAATGAGAAATACATTTACCGGAGCTGCCGTAATGTTTTTTATATAGGATAAAGCCGGAGATAGTAATAAAAGAAGAATAAAAAAAACTGAAAGAAATCTTAGAAATGTAAAAATTTTTTTGGGTGTTGCTTCGAGTTTTGTATGTTTGTAATAAAAAAATGTAACGGCTGCAGATATAACTAACAGTAAAAGTATAAAAAAGATATTGTAATCTGTCCTGAATGAAAGGTCCATTTTATACTTCGATTAGATTAATTGTTCATCAAATATCAAGGAAAGTTTATCTGATTATCTGAAACAGAAAAGCGGTATCTGTATGGCAAACGAAATTTTAAATCCCTGAAACTTATCTAATTAATTTTTATATCCACATAAACGGATTCTTTGATCTTATTGATCCATTGTTCCATTTCTCTGCTTTCTTTTAAGTTTTCAGCAAACCTTTTTATCTTATCATAATCTTCGGTTAAGTTAATCTTGTGTGCAGGAAAAACTTTAATAAGTTTGTAAATTTCATATCCGTAATTATCATCTCCGCCAGTTCTGATCGGTTCTGTAATTTGTCCCGGAGAAAGATTTTTAAATGCCGATAAGGAATTACTGTCAATTTGCTCTTCAGGAACTCTCCCGATATAACCGCTTTTTTGCTTTGTGTCGTTATCCAGAGAATATTTCTTTGCAGCTTCTTCAAAAGTTGTTTCGCCTTTTTCTATACTGGATTTAAGGTCTTTCAGAAAATTTATTGTTTCAAAATCCGATGATTCAAACTTCGGATATCTTACAAGAATATGACTGCTTCTGACTTTATCGCCCTGTCTTTCTGTTAGTTTGATTATATGATAACCGAATTGTGTTTCTACTATTTCCGAAACTTCACCCTCTTTAAGATTAAATACTGTTTCCTCAAATTCTTTTACAAAGGTTCCTTTCTTCGCAAATCCTAGATCGCCGCCCTGTATAGCTGACATTGAATCCGCCGAATTCCTTTTCGCAAGTTCGGAAAAATTACCGCCGCTTTTTATACTGTCAAGAATTAATTCAGCAATTCTCTTTGCTTCGCTTTTTTCTGCATCACTGATTTTTCTTTCCATGAATATATGAGCAATTTCAAATTCTTCGCTTACTTCCGGTAAGCTGTCTTTGTATGTCGTGTAAAATTCGTTTACTTCCCTCTCGCTTACATTTACGCCTCCAGAAAACTTTTTTCTTTTTAGTTTTTCCACTTTAAGATTTTTCTTCAGCTCTTCTTTTAATGTGGATTTTATCCTGTTCATAGGCATTCCGTAAAGCTCCTCTAATCTTTGCTGTGAACCAACCTGATCAATAAGTGATTTTATTCTGTTCTCGTACTCTCTTGTTATTTCATCTTCAGTAACCTCTATGCTGTCCTGATCTGCTTTTGCAAGAAGTATTTTATTCGTAAGAATTGATTGAAACAGTTGCTGGGCAATGTATGGTGAGATTTCATTAAGCTGATTCTGTTTTGCGTACATTTGCAACTGATTTTGAAAATCGGACTCTGTAATAATATAATTGCCCGCTATAGCTAAAACTCTGTCGCCCTCAGTTTGAGAAAAGGCGACAGAATTTAAAATGAAAATTATTGCCGTTATTATAAATTTGATTTTTTTCAAGTGTTATTCTTTAAATGCTTCTATTAGAATCGCTTCGTTGACTTTTACGGGATATTTTTTCTTTAAGTTATCAACATACTCCTTTTCCATATCTTTAAACTTTTGCTGCTGCAGAGTATTTGAAATTTCAGATTTTACTTCATCAAATGGTCTCGTTTTAACTTTATTACTGTCCATAAATTCGTATTTGGTTTTGTTTATTTCATAATATTTCTGCATATCTTCGGCTGTGATTTTAATCTTTCTCCATAATTCTTCCTGATCAACTTTGAAACTCAACAAACCGTTTTCATATTCTGTCAGTTGCGCAATATATTCAGGATCTTTTTCAATTCCTTTCTTCATTGCAGTCTTGTATAATATAGGAGAATCGGCAGTACCGGAAATGATCTTTCTCAGTACTTCCATTCCGGCAATATTAGCAGAAAAGTCTTTGTTCTTCTGAAGATAATTAATAATGTCTACTACTTTTATTTCTCCGTCTTTGTAAGTTGCAATCACTCTGTTTTTGTCTTCCGCTGCAAATATACTGTCAATGTTTTGCGCTGATAATGTCTTTGTTGTATCAAGTTTGGAATATAGATACGATACTCCGTCTGCTTTAATTTCAAACTTTAAATCGCTTTTCGCTTTTTCAAGATATTTTGTGTATTCGGATTTGAACTGTGGTCCTTTTTTAAACTCGCCTTTTAAATTTTCTTTTTGTTTTTCAAAAGGAAGGTAAGGTTTAATTTCAGTTACTTTTATCACATGCCATCCGAAAGGAGTTCTAACAAGATTTGATATCTCTCCTGCCTTAAGCAAAAACGCAACACTGTCAAATGACTGTACCATTCTTCTTCTGTCAAAAAATCCAAGATCACCGCCTTTGTCTTTTGATCCGGGATCCTGAGAAACTTCCTGAGCTACTTTTGCAAAATCTTCTCCATTCTTGATTCTTGCGAGAACTTCCTTTGCCTTGTTGTATGTTGCGATAGAGTCTTTTACAATTCCTGTGCTGTCTTTTACATCCTGAATTAAAATATGGGAAGCTCTTATTCCTTCATTTCTTTTTCTTTTGTCGGCTAATTTTACAATATGCAGTCCGAACATAGTTCTTATCGGTTCTTTAGTATAATCCCCGACTTTCATTTTGTAAATCGCTTCCTCAAATTCAGGCACTGTCATTCCGGCAGTGAAATAATACAAGTCGCCGCCATTTTGCTTTGCCGACTGATCATCTGACATTTCCATAGCCACTTTTGAAAAATCTTCACCGTTCTTAAGTCTGTTTATTACTTCAGCCGCTTTCTGATACGCCTTTATGGAATCTTCAGGCGAAAAACTCTGCTGCGGCAGATTAATCAGAATATGCGATGCTCTTACTTCATATTCTTTCATATCGTAAAGACTTTTAATCTTTGGCTCGACAATCTCTTTATCCATAAGGAAAGATGTCAGAAAATTTTCCTGATACTGTTTCAAATCACTTTGAATGTCCTCTGATTTCAAAAGATCTCTTTCTCTTGCATCCTTAACTTTTAAACGGAATTTAACAAGAAGATCCAGAAATTCCTTCCTCTTTTCCATGTTTGAATTTTTTGCTGTATCAAGATTATTAACAGTCTTTAAATACTGCTTTTCATAATCTTCCATATATATTTTCTCATCACCTATTTCAGCAACAATCTGCTTTTTTTTGGATGAACATGCTACTATTACTACAAGAAGTATAATTGATAGAAATGAAAATATTTTCAGTACATTTTTTTGTTTTGTCATTATTTTGTTTGATTTTACTTTATTTATAAGCAATAATAATACTTAAATCACTTTTCAATATAAAGGCATTTTGCTGATAAAATTTACTCTTAGTCCGCTGCTGTAAAACTCTAAGAAATTATCTGATGTTTAATTATTCCCAACTTTAAAAAGGAAAGATTAGGTATGGGTTTTGTATTAAAAATGCATTTTCGAATTCGTGTCAATTAGTAAAATTAGTGGCAATTTTTTGTGTGCAATCTTGAAGCGATCAGCTTACTTTAGTTTAGTATAGAATGATTCCTTTCTGATTTTTATATTAGTCTTCTTATGAAAAAAAATGAACCCGTAAATATACAGGATGTAATATTTGTTGTCTGTGATGTGGAAACAACAGGATTATCTCCCGTTTACAACAGGATAACGGAAATTTCACTTATAAAAGTTCAGAACGGCGAGATAATAGATAAATACTCATCACTGATAAACCCTCAACAGCATATTCCCGGAGAGATAACCCGCTTAACCGGAATTGCCAATGAAGATGTTATGAATAAACCTTCATTTGGTGTTCTTAGTCAAAAAATTTTATCTTTTCTTGATTGCGGCGAAAACACAGTTGTATTTACCGGACATAATGTTTCATTTGATTATAAATTTTTGTTTCACTCGTTTGAAAGAGAAGGTATTCAAATTAACCTCAAAACCTTATGCACATGTAAGCTCGCCAGACGATTGTTAAAGAATCTAAGGAGTAAGTCACTTCTGAATGTTGCTTCTTATTATAAAATTAAAATGGAAAGGCAGCACAGAGCTTTCGATGATTCTCTCGCTACATACAAAATATTAAATAATTTTCTTGATGTTCTGTGCGGGGAATACGAATATGATTCCATTGATGAAATTCTTGGATTTCAAAATAAAAAAATTTACAATGAAGAGAATAAATCACCTGTTTTAAAAAATATTAAAATGACTATCAAAGACTTTCCTCTGCTGCCGGGAGTTTATTTTATGAAATCGAGGAATGGTGAAATATTATACATCGGGAAAGCAAAAAGTCTGCGGGAAAGAATTTCTTCTTATGTAGGTTACAATTCAGAACATTCCGATAAGATTAAAAAACTTCTGAAATATGTCAGAACTATTGAGTTTGAAACTACAAATTCCGAACTCTCGGCTTTGATCCTTGAGTCAAATTTAATTAAAAAACACAAACCGAGATTTAACTCAGCTATAAAAAGGTTTCGCTTCCACCCGTTTTTAAAGATTGATGTGCAAAACAGTTTTCCTAAAGTCGAAAAAGTTTATGAAATCGAGAATGACGGTGCGAATTATTATGGTCCGTTCAGAAGCGGACAAACAGTGAACAAACTTTTAACAGACATTAAAGATGAATTCAAATTAAGAAAATGTGAACAGAAAATTATTAAACCTTCTGCTGATAATTCCGCCTGCATGTATCTTGAAATGGGAAAATGCAATGCTCCCTGTAATTTCAATCAGTCACAAAAAGATTATGCTGAAGAAGTGGAAAGAGTTCACGGATTTATTACATCATCGGCAAAACATTCGGCGCAGAATTTATATGAGATCAGAATGAATGAGTTTTCCGAAAATACGGATTACGAACGCGCTGCATTTATAAGAGACAGACTTCAGGACCTGAAGAAAGTGCTGAGTTATCAGAAAGTAATTACTTCAGCCATAAACGGTAAAAAAATTATTATAAAATGTGTGAATGATGCCGGAAAGGAAATTTTTTTTATTCAGAACGGTAAACTTGTGAAAACATATCAGATGTCTCCGGATAACGGATATGATCAGAGAAATATACTGGAGGAACTCACAGAAACAACCGAATATCTGTTCTTTTCCCTGAGTAAATTTGTCCAGCATAAATTCAATCCGACAGAAAAGGACGAAATAAAAGTTATATCAAACTGGCTGGCTCTGAATAAAGACCGAAACACTTTTATGGAAATTAGTGATCAGCATTCAATCGAAGATGTCATGAATTTTCTTGCAAAATAAATTTTCTGTTAATCTTCAGCTTTATATCCGAGAAGCACAGGTATAAAAACAGAAATGAATTTTGATATTTTGCTGAATCCTTTACCGCCGGAACTTTTCCAGCTGTATAAAAGCAATAGTTTGACAGAAGGAAGCATTTTCAAAGTGTAATGAATCTCTTCTGAATATTTACTTCTGTTTTTTAATAATCTTGATTTAATAAGTGAATTTAGAAAAGGTCCGATTACTTTGAGCCATAAGATCATTATTGTTATTGATCTTAATAGCATCAGCCATACAGATTTTGAGTCGAAAAAAGATTTATTCTGCGTGTCATTTAGTACATAAGATAATATAAGAACCGTTAACAGAAAAACGAATAATGCTATTTTTGAAAACTTAAGATATTTATTCTTTCGCTTCTTTGTTTTTATTAAATCACCCTCTTTCAAAATTGAATTATCTTTACTGAAGTCAGCCAGAAATTCTTTCCCGAAAATTTCATTATGACGGATTCTTCTTGCATATCCTGAAACAAAATAGCCCGTAACAAATCCGATTACAGCATGAATAATTACATAAGTACCTATTAACCAGTTACTGAATCTGAATCCGGATGGAATAACATGACCTCCTGAAAACTCGTTGTAAATGTATGCTGCAAAACTGTCAACAGTTTCCCAGAAAGAATTTCCAAATAAAAGGGTTAACACAATGATCCTCTGCAATGAAGATATAACAGATGTAACTACTCCAAGAATTATTCCTGACAACTGCATAAAATTTCTTTTAAGAAAAAGCAGTTCACCCAGAAGCGTTTGTGTGAACACGGCTAAGTAGGCTGGTAGAGTAGAGTATGGACTTATTATAGCTTTAATGATTGTCGTAATTGTTCCGGCTTTAAGAATGGCTCCTTTCTTACTATTGAAATTTGCAATAAGTATAATGACGGATACGGAAATATTTCCCAGAAGCAAACCTTTGAAAGGTATTTTAGCTGCGCTGAAAATTCCTCCGAGAAATCCTTCTGAGAATGCCCAAAGGGATGTAAGATTTTGTGTAGGATCAAATGAATCAGTTTCAGAATTGTTTGATTGCTTCATTGATTAAAATAAAACTTTGTGTATTTTTAATCAAATCATATAAACAAAAAACCACCTGAATAGAAACAGGTGGTTTTTTTTAAATAAATATTATTATTGATTTATTACCTATCGATTTTAAAAAACTATTTCTTGTCTTTATCATCAACAACTTCAAAATCCGCATTCTCAACATTTTCATCAGCAGATTTTTTCTCTCCTCCGGGTTGTGAACCTGCTTCACCCTGAGGCGGAGCTTGACCTTCAGCTCCGGTAGATTGAGAATACATTTGAGATGAAGCTTCATTCCAGACTGTATTATATTCGTCCATAGCAGTCTTAATTGTTGCGGAATTATCGGCTTTAATGGCATCTTTTAATCTGTCAATTGCAGTCTGAATTTTTGATCTAGTTTCAGGATTAAGTTTTGCTTCAAATTCCTTCATCTGTTTCTCGCCCTGAAACACCATTGAGTCAGCCTGATTCTTCAATTCAATTGTTTCTTTTCTTTTTGAATCTTCAGCCTCGTGTTCCTTGGCATCTTTTTTCATCTTTTCAATTTCAGCTTCTGAAAGTCCTGAAGAGTGAGTTATTTTTATTTGCTGTTGTTTCCCTGTTCCTTTATCCTGAGCAGAAACATTTAAAATACCATTCGCATCAATGTCAAAAGTTACTTCAACCTGAGGCATTCCTCGTGGTGCCGGAGGGATACCGTCAAGATGGAATCTTCCCAAAGTTCTGTTATCTGTTGCCAAAGGTCTTTCACCCTGCAATACATGAATTTCCACAGACGGCTGATTATCAGAAGCGGTAGAAAATACCTGCGATTTCTTCGTTGGAATAGTAGAATTTGATTCTATGAGTTTTGTCATAACTCCGCCAAGAGTTTCAATTCCAAGAGATAGTGGTGTAACATCAAGTAATAATACATCGTGAACATCTCCTGCAAGTACACCTCCCTGAATCCCTGCGCCGATAGCTACAACTTCATCAGGGTTAACGCTTTTATTCGGTTCTTTTCCGAATAATTTCTTTACAGTTTCCTGTACTAATGGAATTCGGGTGGAACCACCAACAAGTATTACTTCATCAATTTCATTTAAATTGTAACCTGAATCTTCGATTGCTTTTTTACAAGGACCTACAGTTTTTTCCACTAAGTCTCCGATTAAAGATTCAAACTTAGCTCTGGTAATTGTTTCAAGCAGGAACTTAGGACCCTCAGCAGTTGCTGTAATATAAGGAAGATTTACTTCTGTTTGAGAACTTGAAGAGAGCGCTTTTTTTGCATTTTCAGCTGCTTCTTTAAGTCTCTGCAAAGCCATCGGGTCGTTTCGTAAATCTATTCCTTCTTTTTTCTTGAATTCATCAGCAAGGAAATCTATAAGTCTGTGGTCTAAATCATCACCACCAAGATGTGTGTCACCGTTTGTAGATTTTACTTCAAAAACACCATCACCCAATTCAAGAATTGAAATATCAAACGTTCCTCCTCCAAGATCATAAACAGCAACTTTTTCATTTGCTTTCTTCTTATCTAATCCGTAAGCTAATGCAGCAGCTGTTGGTTCATTGATAATTCTTTTTACATCTAATCCTGCTATCTTACCGGCATCCTTAGTAGCTTGTCTTTGAGAATCATTAAAATAAGCCGGGACTGTTATGACAGCTTCAGTGACAGTTTGTCCCAGATAATCTTCCGCTGTTTTCTTCATTTTCTGTAAGACCATAGCAGAAATTTCAGGCGGGGAATATATTCTGTTCTGACCTTTATCATCAACCTCAATCCTCACTGTATCATTTTCACCTTTAATTACTTTATAAGGAACTTTCTTTAATTCTTCGGTTACTTCATCATATCTTCTTCCCATAAATCTCTTTATTGAAAAAATTGTATTTTGCGGATTGGTAACTGCTTGTCTTTTTGCAGGATCACCTACCAGTCTGTCTCCGCTTTTAGAAAATGCAACAACAGATGGAGTTGTCCTGGCTCCTTCAGAATTAGGAATTACTACAGGATCATTTCCTTCCATAACAGAGACACAGGAGTTTGTTGTACCAAGATCAATTCCTATTATTTTACCCATTTATTTTTCCTTTCTCAAAATGATGCAATTAGTTTTATTATGCATCTGATTTACAAAATAAAGGGTGAGTTTTACTCACCCTTATAAATTAAAATTTGAAGCTAAATTATTTAATGCTGATTTCTTTTACTATTGGTTTTGCTTCTTCAACCTTTGGAAGAGTAATGTTCAGTATTCCGTCTTTGTATTCAGCATCTATGGAATCTATTTTTATGTCATTTGAAAGATTGAAAGTTCTGCTGAATTCGCCGAAATAAATTTCATTAACGATTAAATTTGTTTCCTCTGTCTTTTTTTCCTGCTTCTTGATACCATTTACAGATAATACATTATTTTCAATTGATATCTTTACATCTTCCTTTGTCATTCCCGGTAATTCCATATTTATGAAGAAATTATCTTTATCTTCACTGATTCTTACTTTAGGAATGTAATTTGTTGCTGAAGTTAAGTTTTCCCAGTTTCCAAAAACCGGACTGTTTATAATAGATTTAAATGTGTCAGCTATTAAGTCCGAGTCTTTTTTGAATTTTACAATATTCATTTTTTTCTCCTTATTTTTAGATTTTTAATTTCACTATAACTTTAACAATAACTGTGCCAATCAATATATGCATAATTGTTATATTTTATAGCTTTTCCTTCTTATTTTCAATGACCAAAATGTCATATTTCTGAAAAATTAGCAATAATTGAAATACTTGTCGTAAAATTGAAAAAAAAATCCGGACTATTAGACAATCCGGATTTCTCAAGGAGTAAAATAAATAATATTTACTTTACAATATCACATGTTAATTGTTAGTGTGTTTTCTTCACTGTTAAAAGTAGTTTTATAACTTTTCAGGTTCTTTTTAGCAGGTCCGTTGGTAACTTTACCCGATTTGTCATAAGTAGATCCGTGGCAGGGACATTCAAATCCATCTCCTGTAAAATCCACATCGCATTTTTTATGTGTACACAATGTGCTCAAAGCAAGAAATTTAGAACTTCCGGTTCTCATTACAAAAGCTTTGCCAATGGTAGTATTGCCTCCCACATTTGTTAAATCCGGATAGTCATTCAGATTGATTACTTTGGCATTTGTGAATGAATTTTCCGAAATTCCATCCGCTTCTGCCAATAGTTTTTTTACATCAATTGCGCTTAATACTACTGAACCGGCAACAATTGTTTTGAAAGATGATTTCAAAAAGTCTCTTCTGTTAAAATTTTCTTTGCTCATACGATTTTTTATTTTTATAATTGTTAAGTTTAATTAAAATAACTTTAATAAAATTCATTTCCGATAACTTACTAAACATACAAATGTCTTTATCTTATCAAAATCATTTTTTTCACTTCAGTAAAATTTCCTGAATGTATTTTGTAGTAATAAATTCCGCTGCTCTGATTTTCAGCATTCCATTCAACTTCATAAGTTGATGCATTTAAATTTTCATTTAAAAGTGTTTCAACTTCCTTTCCCATATTGTTATATACTTTCAGCAAAACAAGTGAATTTACAGGAATGGAAAAACTTATTTTAGTTGAAGGATTAAATGGGTTAGGAAAATTTTGAGAGAGTTTATACCCTCTTACAATTTCATTAGTCTGTGAGATTGAAGAAACTGTTGCATTTATAGTTCCTGCCATATCAGGCGCATGTGGAGTGCAAACGTAATTATATATTCCCGCAACCTGGATTCTGTATTTAAATGTCACATTATTTGAATTTAATGGCGCATCCCAAGGTGCTGCACCGGCTGGTCGTATAGTTCCGTTGGTGCCGTTACAGGTGCTGGTGTGAGATCCTTCAACTCTATTCCATTGAATAGTATCTCCGACGACTGCGTTTGTTACAGAAACAGGATTGAAACTGAAATTTGAAACATTAATTATAATTGTTCTTGAATAAGTTAAAGAACTTATCATAAAAACCGAAAGAACAATTGCGTGAAGAATAGTTAGAGTTTTTGTTATTTTCATTGTGTTTGTTTTTTATATTTATAAATTATTTTTAATTTTAAATTAGTCCGGCAAACCGTTTTTATCGAGATCAATAAACGCTTTTCTGAATGAAGCTCTTATATTGTCATCAATTAAATCCTGATATTCAGGATTTGCAGGGTCTATAATTTCAATTCCGTTTTTAAATATCCCGGAAGTATTAACTGAAATGGTAATGTTTTTAGAAGATTCCTGAAAATTTACGTTACTCGGAAAATTCAGAATAACAGAGGCGGATTTTTTTGATTTATACGTAAAAGCCGAACCATTGTAACTTCCTTTGATTATAAAAGAATATCTTTGATTTCCGCTGTTACCTTCTTTAAACTCAGGATCGGGAGGTGTTTCATTATCTTCAGGTTTATGAACTTTGAACTTTAATTTACTGTAATTTCCAAACGGAATTTTATTAGTTAAAATTTGTGAAAATATTCCTTCATTAAACCTTAAAACAAACGGATCCATACTTACATACTGGCTCTGTCCCGATGGTTCGGACTCAAATTCTACTTCAGATATCAGTGCTTTTATTTCATCTATAATTATTTCATTGTTGTCCTGATTATTTTCAGGCATTATGCTGATAGAAAGATTATTATTTTCCTGAAAAGAATTGCCTGACGAAACATTATTTTCCCCGCATGCTGAATACAAAAAAGAAGAAATCGAGATAATCGCAATGCAGAAGTTTTTAAAAGTTTTTTTGTTTTTCATTTCGGATATTTTTTATTTAGTTAAGATCATTTTTTTAACTTCTGTGAAGTTTTCAGTTTCTATTTTATAAAAATATGCGGAGCTTGGAAAACCCGATGCATTCCACACTATTGAATAAATTCCCGGATTGAAATATGAGTTGATAAGAGATTCCACTTCTTTTCCTGCAGCATTATAAATTTTAATAGTTACATAAGCTTTTGAAGGTAAACCGAATTTTATAGTCGTCGCCGGATTGAATGGATTCGGAAAATTGTTTGAAAGAAAATATCCATCTGAAAGTGCGGAACTGTTGTTTACAAGGATTGTATTTGATTTGGTTGTCCCTGAAACTGTATTTGTAAAATCAGAAGTTCCGGCCAAGTTGTAAGAACATACTTTGTAAAAATATATATTATCAGGAGTAAGACCAACTTCCTGATAAGTCAGTACGTCAGTCTGGACAGTATCAATGTATTCAAACTGTACTTCACCCTGTCTTCTTCTGGCAATTATAAATCCGGCTTCATTATTTGAATTATCATTCCAGTTTATTGTAATGCTTGTCATTGTAATATTAGTAATCCTTAATTCGGATGGAGCTCCGGGAAAATTTGCAGTATCTCCTACAGCAATAATTGTGTCAATATTGGAATAATCTGATCTGCCGGATTCATTATAAGCGTATGCTCTGTAAAAATATCTTTTATTTAAAGTTATCCAGTAATCGTTGAATGTTCTGACATTTTGTCCCACGCCGCCAAGAACTTCCCAGTTTGCTGTATCTAATGAAGTTGCTCTCTCAACATAAAAGCCGTTTTCATTGTTTGAATTATCATTCCATTTTACTTTAATATAAAATGGATTTTCATTTTGAGCTTCAAGTTCTGTAGGAGCGTTTATTGTCTGTGCAACTGAATAGTTAAATGATAAAATCAAAACTATAGTTATTAATAAGAAATTTTTCATAATTATTATTTTCTCCTTGAAAGAAATAAATTATTTGAATTTGATTGATACAATTAATTTGTTGATTCAAAAATATACTTAATGTCTGTCAAAGTCCAAGCAATAAATTTCTTATTCGTAGGATTCTGATTTCAATAAGAGAGTTGTAATTAAATTAATTTATTTTAATATTAATGAGAATAATTCTTTTTCAAAATCCACAATCAGCATTATGAAAGTTACAGATGATCTCTTCCAGTTAATAAAATCACTGGATCAGTCCGAAAAAAGATATTTCAAAGTATTTGCGACGATGCACATAAAAGATGTTGAAAGCAATAAGTATGTAAAGCTTTTTGATGCAATTGACAGTCAGTCTGAGTATGATGAAAATCAGATAAGAAAACAGTTTCCAAAGGAAAAGTTTCTTAATCAGCTTCATGTTGCAAAAAACTATCTGTACAATACAATATTAAAAAGTTTAAGATTGTATTATTCTGAAAAGTCAAAAGTAAATGAACTGATGGATTTGCTCCGGGATGTACAGATTTTATTTGATAAATCTTTATTCAAACAGTGCAGAAAGCACTTGGAAAGAGCTAAAAAAATCGCCTATACTTATGAAAAACATGCACAGATACTCGCCATACTTGACTGGGAAAAAATTCTTGCAAGAACAAGCGCTTATGCCGGAATTGAAGAAAAGGAACTTATGAAATATTACAGTGAACATAAGAAAGCTACCGAAAATCTGAACAATATAAACGAATACTGGAATCTTACGATGAAAGCATTCTTTCTGAAAAAAATTCAGGGAAATATCAGGGACAAAAACGAACTGAAAAAGTTCAATGAAATCATTAAGCTTCCATTACTGCAGTCAGAAGAAAAAGCCACTTCCTTTCTTTCCAAAACATTTTATTTCAATATCAAAGGACTGTACTACCATACTAACAAGGATTATAAAAAGCTTTTAGTGTATTGTATAAAACTTGTCAGACTTATGGAATCAAATCCGCTTTTAAAAAAAGAAGACAACTATATATCTTCACTTTACAATCTTCTATTAGTGCAGATAGAACTAAAAAAATATAATGATGCGCTTTTGACAATTATTAAACTGAGAAAGATTGATTCCAAATCTCCGACAGTACTTACTAAAATATTTGTCACATCTTATGATACGGAAATCAATCTCTATCTGAGGACGGGTGATTTTGAAAAAGGAATTTCGCTTGTTAAAGACATAGAAGACGGATTAAAAAAGTACAGGGACAAGATAAATAAAGAATCCGAAGTTCTTTTTGAATATAATATTGCTTATCTGTATTTCGGTACCGATGATTACAATAATTCATTGAAATGGCTTAATAAAATTATTAATGATTCCGATTTAAAGATCAGGGAAGACATTCAATGTTTCGCAAGAATTCTGAATTTGCTGGTTCATTACGAACTGAAAAATTATAATCTGATTGAGTATATCATTAAATCAACCAAAAGATATCTCTCAAGTAAAAACAGTCTTAATAAATTTGAGTCGCTCATACTTAATTACATTCGCAAACTTATTAATTCAAAGAATGAAGAAGACAAAAATTATATTTTCAGGGAATGGGATAAAGAATTTTTGTCTGTTGAGGAAGACTATAATGAAATTAAAGCATCGGAATATTTTGATCTGAATTCATGGATAAAAAGTAAAATTTATAAAAAAAAGTTTCAGGATGTGGTAAAAGCCAAATGATGCATACAAAAAATTTTATAAAAGTCGGTTAAAAAATTTTAACAAATTACTTTAATTATGACGCAAAATACATTTAAGATATCAGGCAATATAGTTGATATCCAAAACAGGAAAATTTTTCCCGGAATAATAACTGTTGCAGATTCCAGGATTTCGGATATTTCTGAAAGCAATGAGACTTACGACACATTCATCCTTCCGGGATTTGTAGATTCGCATGTTCATATTGAAAGTTCAATGCTGATACCGTCTGAATTTGCGAGACTTGCTGTCGTTCACGGCACTGTAGCAACTGTTTCCGATCCGCACGAAATAGGAAATGTTCTTGGGATCAGCGGTGTAAGATATATGATTGAAAACGGAAAGAAGGTACATTTTAAATTCTATTTCGGAGCTCCTTCCTGCGTTCCTGCAACTTCATTTGAAACTGCAGGTGCAGAAATCGGAGCAGATGAAATTAAAGAATTATTTGAAAAAGACGGATTGCATTATTTAAGTGAGATGATGAATTATCCCGGTGTACTTTTTGACAATACTGATGTGATGAAGAAAATAGAAATTGCGCATTCACTTAAAAGACCTGTCGACGGACATGCGCCGGGATTAACAGGGAAAGATGCGTTGAAATATATTTCCGCAGGAATTTCCACTGATCACGAATGCTTTGAACTTGATGAAGCTTTATTTAAAATCCGAAACGGTATGAAAATTCTTATCCGCGAAGGATCAGCAGCAAAAAATTATGAAGCGCTTCACAGTCTCATAAAAAATTTTCCTGATAAAGTTATGTTTTGCAGTGATGACAAGCATCCGAATGATCTTGTCGCCGGTCATATAAATGAGACAGCAGCCAGATCTGTATCAAAAGGATATGATGTTTTTGATGTTTTGAAATGCGCCTGTGTTAATCCTGTTTATCATTATAATTTAGAAGTAGGTCTGCTGAAAAAAGATGACCCGGCTGATTTTATAGTTGTAAATAATTTAAAAGAATTTAAAAATATAAAGACGTTTATAAACGGCGAACTTGTTGCTGAAAACGGAAATTCACTGATCAAAAAAATTGATGAAAAAATTGTTAATAACTTTAATACTTCGTATAAAAAACCTGCTGACTTTGAATTAAAAAGCAATGAAAGCAATATAAGGGTGATAGAAGCGTATGAAGGACAGCTTATAACCGGAGAGCTTCATTTTCCTGCCAATATTATAAACGGTAAAATTGAATCCGATATTTCAAATGATGTTTTAAAACTAACAGTAACGGAAAGATATAATAACAGCAAGCCTTCGGTCGGATTCATTAAAAATTTCGGATTAAAAAAAGGAGCCATTGCTTCCTGCGTAGCTCATGACTCACATAACATAATCGCAGTCGGAGTTACAGATCAGGACATTTGCAATGCAGTGAATGCTGTCATAGAAAACAAAGGAGGAATCTCAGTTTCTTTTGACGGAAACACTGAAGCGCTTCCTTTGCCTGTTGCGGGAATTATGAGCAATGAAGACGGCTATCTGGTTGCAGATAAGTATACTGAAATTGATAAACTTGCAAAAGAGCTGGGCTCAGGTCTCAATGCTCCGTTCATGACATTGTCCTTTATGGCATTGCTGGTAATACCTCAGCTCAAATTAAGTGACAAGGGATTATTCGACGGAAAGAAATTTGAATTCACTGATTTGAAAATATAAAATGAA
This sequence comes from Ignavibacteria bacterium, assembly GCA_016709315.1. Taxonomy (GTDB): domain Bacteria; phylum Bacteroidota; class Ignavibacteria; order Tepidaquicellales; family Tepidaquicellaceae; genus JAEUSI01. The sequence goes on along the minus strand of JADJMZ010000001.1, from coordinate 948,002 downwards.
ATTAATTTAAAATTGAAAACGGAAGAATATTTAAATATTAACAAAGCAAACTGGAATGAAAGAGTTTCAATTCACAAAACTTCCGAATTATACGGACTTGAAAATTTTAAAAAAGGGAAAAACAAACTTCATCAGCTTGAAAGAGATGAACTCGGGGATGTAAAAGGAAAATCAATACTTCACCTGCAGTGTCATTTTGGTATGGACACACTTTCCCTTGAAATGCTGGGAGCTGAAGCTACAGGTATTGATTATTCTGAAGAAGCTGTAAGTGCAGCATGCGAACTTCGTGATGAATTGAACATGAGATCTGAATTTGTTTTATCGGATGTTTATTCCCTGCCGGAAAAACTTTTTAAAAAATTTGACATTGTTTATACATCTTACGGTGTATTGATCTGGCTTCCTGATTTGAAGAAATGGGCTGAAGTAATAAATCATTTTTTAAAAGATGACGGATTTTTTTATATGGCAGAAGTTCATCCTGCATCTATGATCTTTGATAACTCCGGCAATTCAGATGAAGATAAAATTCTGAAAGTAACTTATCCGTATTTTGAAAAGTCAGAACCCGTGATGTTTGAGACGGAAGGAACTTACGCTGATAAAAATGCCAGAACTGTCAACAATATCACATATGAATGGCAGCACAGTCTTTCAGAAATATTCATGTCTCTTTTAAACACAGGTTTTAAGATAGAATTTTTTCACGAACATAATTTTACTGTATGGCAGCAGTTTTCGTGGATGAAGAAAAGCGAGGACGGATACTACAGATTTGACAGTGATATACCGCTTTTGTTTTCTTTGAAAGCAAAAAAAGATATGAATGTGACCAGGAAAACTTAAGTGAATGACATTAAACTTTTTTGTTATCCGGTCGTAACTTGTTCTATCCACTTGCCTGTAATTCAGAGACAAATAAAAATTTTAAAATCCATTTTTCAATATTAACTAATAAACAAATACCTTCATGAAATTAGTAATTTCTGCATTAACTTTAATTTTATTATCTTTCAATATCTCCAGTTCACAAATCCTTCAAAATGATACCTATCAGTACTTTGTTGATTTGAATAAAGCAGATAATGATCAGCTTGAGATTGAATTGATAACGCCGGTTATAAGCACTGCAACAGCAGAGTTTAAACTTCCGGCGATGGTGCCGGGGACTTATAAAGTATATAACTTCGGAAGATTCATTTCCGGTCTGAAGGCATTTGATAACTCCGGCAATGAATTAAAGACAGAAAAAAAGGATGTTGATTCCTGGGAGATATCAAGTGCGGATAAATTATACAGACTGAAATATTTTGTTGATGATTCATTTGATGATACTTCTGATAACAAAGTTTTCGAACCTGCAGGAACAAGTATTGAAAAAGATACGGTTTTCATATTTAACAATCACGGATTCTTCGGATATTTCAAAGAGAATTTGAAAAATGAATATGTTTTAAATTTTACAAAGCCGGAAGGATTTTACGGAACTTCCAGTCTTATCAATACATTAAGAAGTAATAATCTTGAAGTATTTACCGCTCCAGATTATCAGTTCGTAGTAGATAACCCGATAATGTTTTGTCTACCGGATACAACGACTATAAATTTTGATGAAACAAGTGTGATGATTTCTGTGTATTCACCCGGCAAAGGAATTAGTTCAGCGGATTTATCAGCAAAGCTAAAAGTCTTACTTACTGCAATCAGAAATTTTCTCGGAGGTAAATTATCAGCAGACAGATATACTTTCTTATTCTATTTTACAAATAAAGAAGGTTCCGGATCATTTGGTGCGCTCGAACATAATTATTCCTCGCTTTATTTCATGCCTGATGTGCCAAAAGAGTCTGCGCCATATATGATAAACCAGCTACAGTCAACCTCCGCTCATGAATTTTATCATACTGTAACTCCTTTAAACCTTCATTCCGAAGAAATAGGAAATTTTGATTTTAATGATCCCAAAATGAGCAAGCATCTGTGGCTTTACGAAGGAGTTACGGAATACTTTGCTGATTACATTCAGCTTAGAGAAGGACTTGTTGATTTAAAGGAATACGGTAAAAATATTGAAAGAAAAATCTCCGGATCAATGATGTTTAATGACTCTCTTCCTTTCACCGAAATGAGTCTTGAAGCGCTGGGTAAATATGAGGAACAATATTTCAACGTATATCAGAAAGGCGCATTAATCGGATTAAGTCTGGATATTCTTATAAGGGAAGAGAGTAATGGCAGCATGGGTTTGCAGGATGTAATAAATATAATGCTTCAGAAATACGGTAAGGATAAATCATTTAAGGATGAAGATCTGTTTGATGAAATAGTTGCGCTTACGTCTCCTAAGATCGGTGAATTTTTTCAAAAATATGTAGCAGGAGATCAAAGGATTCCATATTCAGAGATATTCAGTAAAGTAGGAATCAAAGTAAAAAGCATCCCATACAATAAAATTGACATGGGTGGTATTCAAATGGGATTCAATCAAAAAACTTACAGGTTAGTTATACGTCAAATTGCTGAGGATAATTCTTTTGTAAAAGACCTGGGCGTTAAAAGCGGAGATGAACTTGTTTCAATAAACGGAAAGGAGATTAATTTTATGACTATGAGGGATATTTTCGGATCATTGAAAAATAAAATCAAAGAAGGAGATAATTTTGAAATGGTAGTTGCAAGGAATGACGAAAGCGGTACAGAAAAAATGGAAACCCTTAAAGCTGTTGTTTCGAAAGTAAAGACTGCCTTTGACAGTGAAGTGATAGTAGAAAAAGAATTATCTGAACAGCAGATGAAATTAAAAACAGCATGGCTGGGTAAGTGATCAATTAAAAAGTTAATAAACGGTTTTTTATTATCTCCTTTTCTGACAATTTCAGGAAAGGAGATTTTTTTTATAACTTTCAAAATAACAGAATCTAAGTTCTGCATGTTCACATAAATATGTTAATTTAAAATTTTGTCAAAATATTTGACTGAAACTTAAAATTATGAGTTGTTAATTAAGTTGACCGCTTCAGAATTGAAAACAAAAAATTTCCACTAATTTCACTAATTAACACGAATTTGAAAATTAATTTATTATACAATAGTGTGAACTTCGTTTAATTCGATACTTAAAACAATCTTCAAAGTTCAAAGCTGTTAACCTGAGTAATAAAAATTTTTTGTGCAAATATCTGTCAGAAAAATTTTTGTGCGAAGCCATAAAATTATTATCAATTATTTAATAATTCTGATTAATTTAACCCTGCCTTTATGAGAGAATCTCAAAACTAAATTTTAACGCAGGGAATCAAAGACGCAGAGGAATTATACCTTGAGAATAAAACTCTCTGTGACTTTGTGACCCTGTGTTGAGAATTGTTCAAATGGTTTAGACATTCTAGATTAAAGATGGAAATTATAAATATTTAATCTGTTCTATGAAATCTGAACTTATTTAAAATGTTTTGTCGTGTGCTAAATCATAAATATATTACCAAATTATTCTGTCTATTTTCAAAATTCAAATAATTATATTGATGTAATTTCAAACATAAAAAATTATTGTTTATGAGCGAAGAAATATTAGAAGTTAAAGAGAGGAAGCTGAAAGTTTCAAAGATGGCTGAGAATCTTATCGGCTCAGAAATCATTACTCTTGCATGGCAGATAAATGAAATGATAGCAAAAGGTAAGAAGATATCAAACCTTACAATCGGTGATTTTGACCCTGAAATATTCACCATTCCAAAAGAGCTTAAAGAAGAAATAAAAAAAGCTTACGATGAAAATCAAACTAATTACCCTCCGGCTGACGGCACTCACGAATTAAGAAGAGTTATATCTTCATTTCTGTATAAAAGACTCGGACTTGAATACGGCATGGATGAAATACTTATTACCAGCGGCGCAAGACCCATTATATTTGCTGCATATAACACAATAGTGGATTTAAATGAAACTGTGATTTTTCCCGTTCCGTCATGGAACAACAATCATTACACTCATCTGACAAGGGCTAAATCCATTACAGTCGAAACAAAACCGGAAAACAATTTTATGCCAACGGCATCGGATCTGGAACCCCACATTAAAAAAGCAAATCTTATTTCACTTTGTTCTCCTCTTAATCCTACAGGAACAGTATTTAAGCAAAATGAAATAACGGATATCTGCGATCTTATTTTAAATGAGAACTGCAGAAGAAGCGAAAATGAAAAACCCGTTTATCTTTTGTTTGATCAGATTTACTGGTTACTTACACTCGGAGAGACACAGCATTTCAATCCTGTCGTTTTATGTCCGGAGATGAGAAATTATACTGTATTCGTTGACGGAATGTCAAAAGCATTTGCAGGTACGGGAGTCAGAGTTGGATGGGGATACGGACCGAAGAGTATTATTGACAAAATGAAATCAATAACTTCACACATGGGAGCCTGGGCTCCGAAAGCAGAGCAGGTGGCAATCTCCAGATATCTTGGAAATGACGAACTCGTAGATTCATATCTCGGTAATTTCAAAGGCGAGATTATCAAACGTCTCAACGGATTTTACAAAGGATTTAAGAAACTTAAGGATGAAGGATTTAACGTAGATGCTATAGAGCCACAGGCATCCATATTCATGACTGTTTACATAAACCTTATCGGAAAGAAAAAAGCAGACGGAAAAATCATCAGTACAACTAAAGATATTACAAATTTTCTAATAGATGATGCTATGCTTGCCCTGGTACCATTTTCTTCTTTCGGCGCATCGAATGATTCGGTTTGGTACAGAATCTCTGTAGGGACCTGCAGCGTTGATGAGATAGAACGCATAATTATAAATTTAAGAACAGCATTATCTCAGTTATCCTGATTTTTATTTATGTTTAAATTTTAATCTCAAAAAATGCCGGTTAAAAATTCCGCAGATCAAATCAATCTGCTTAAATGGATGCTAGAAGATTTAAGGAAAGTCACTCTCGAAGGAGTAAAGCATCTTACGAAAGAGCAACTTTTTACTCCTCCTGTTGAAAATGAATTTTGCATTGGTTCGTATATTATGCATCTGGCTGAAGTTGATCTTGGATGGTACGAAACATTATCCGGTGAAAAAGCATCTGACGATATAAAAAAAAGAAGTTATTATAATTGCTGGTTTGACAGCGGTCCCGATTTCAATCCTCCGAATGAAGCTCCCGAATATGAAGAATATTTTAAGACTATCGAAGCGACCAGGAAAATATTTCTTGATTATGTTTCATCACTTATTGATTCTGATCTTGATGAGAATGTGATCACTAAGAGAAGAGACGGTGATGTAAGTATCCCAAAGAAATGGATTATATATCATATAATTGAGCACGAAGCTCACACAAGAGGACAAATGTTTATGCTGATCAGAATGGCCGGGTGGAATAAATCTTCCTCAGATTAATCAAATAATTTTTAATTTCTATTCATATCATTAATAACTATAGAAATTTATTACACAATTACATTCCTGCAGAATCCCGGCAGATTGTTTGTTTCTGGATTTACTATTTTGATTTTAATCTTAAAATAAAAAAGTCGAGATTAACCAAACTCGGTGATTACAGACACCCCTACAAAGGAAAACCTCATGAGATCACAATTAATGAGAATCTGAATCCTTATTCCTTTTTAATAACTCTCGTTCATGAAATAGCTCATCTGAAAGCATGGAATAAATACCGCGGGAAGATTTCTCCTCACGGACAGGAATGGAAAGACGAATTCAAAATACTTCTCATGCCTCTGATAAAACTAAAAATTTTTCCTTCAGAGATATATGAATGTCTTGAAAAATATTCCTTGAATCCAAAAGCATCCTCCTGTACAGATACAGCTTTGATGAAAGTTCTGAAAAAATATGACAGCTATTCGGATTATGTTCATCTTGAAGACATCCCTGAAAAAAGTATTTTCCGTCTCAGAAACGGAAGATCATTCATAAAAGGAGAAAAGATCAAGAAAAGATTCAAGTGCACGGAGATTGAAAGTAAAAAGTATTATCTGGTAAGTCCTGTAGCAGAAGTCATTCAGACATCATTATTCTGATTCGAAAAAACAAATTCAATTAAATGTTTACACCTCTCAGAAAAAATTTTTCTAATTCATTTATATATTTATATTCTTTAATTGCATTCATTCTTATGAGTTTGATTGTAATTCTTTTTCCACTGGAATTAAGTTCATACAGGAATTCCGATGCATGGGCGCCTTTCTGGAATTTAATTACCGAAACGGGAGGATTCTCAGCAGGAATAATTCTTTTACTCATATTGATTTTAATTCTTGTCAGGCATTTTAAAATTAGTTACAGAAAAATTTCTGATCTGAATTATTTTCTTTCAATTGTATTTCTGATTTTTGTTTTTTCAATGGGTTTCTCTCAATTTTATCTGAAAGATTATTTCAAAAAACCCAGACCTTATCAATTATATTTTGTTGGGAAAGGAATTTTAATAAACAAAGGAGAACAATTCTTTTCCATGCCAGGAAAAGAAAAAAGTAAATTCCTTGATGACATAACCCGTAAAAATCCTGAGCTGATAAATGAAATATATTTACCTGTTCTGAATAACTGGATATATAATTCCGGATTTTCATTTCCGTCCGGACATGCTCAGACTTCATTTTATTTCGCTGTGATATTCAGCTATGTATTTTTTAAAATTTTTAAGAAAGAAAAAAAATACTTAACTTTGTTTCCGCTTATCTGGGCAATATTAGTTTCTCTTTCCAGAGTAATACTGGGTTTCCATTATCCTGCAGATATTGCCGCAGGAGCATTAGCGGGAATGACTACCGGATTAATAGCAATTTCTCTGCCTGTTTCAATAAAAATTTTCAGGGAGTAACATTTTGAAAATATAAATTAAAATAATTAAAAGTTATGAGCTCAAATCAGGATTATATTCTTGGCATAAATCAGACCGAACTTGAAAGACTTGAATTTCAGAATAATGTCTGGAAAAAAATGACTGATGATTTTCTTGAAAGAATTAAAATCGAAAAGAACTGGAAATGTCTGGATGCCGGAGCCGGTCCGGGATTTGTTTCCGCAAATCTGAGAAACCTTGTCGGAGATTCAGGAGAAGTAACAGCGCTTGAACCTTCGCAAATTTATCTTGATCATTTCAGGAATTACTGCAGTAATAAGAACTGGGATAACATTAAGTTTATTCAGGGAAATGTTGAAGATACGGATCTTGAAAAAGAATATTATGACTTTATCTTTTTGAGATGGGTAATTGATTTCGTTAATGAACCTGAAAAATTTCTTTTGAAATTAACGGACAGTCTGAAAAAAGGAGGGATCATTGGAATTCAGGATTATTCTTATGAAGGAATTGCTCTTTTTCCGAAAGGAGGAGCTTTTGATAATATAACAGAGATTGTCAGGAATTACTATGGAGCCGGAGGAGGTGACCTTTATTTTACAACAAAAATCCCTGCAATATTCAGAAAAAATAAAATTGAGTTAATGGAATTTTCTCCTGTGAGCAAGGCGGGAGGAAATGACAGTGATGTATTTGAATGGGCGTACAGATTTTTCAAAGTTCATCTTCCGCTGATGGCAGACAAAAATCTGATCAGCCGCGATAAGTGTAACGAATTACTTAAAGACCTGAATGATCATAAAAATAATCCGGATATGATCTTTTTCTCTCCGGTTATTGTAAATATAGCCGGTAAAAAATTATAAAATGTTTTCAATAATTTGACAGAGATACAAATCTGTCAAGACCGATTTTTGCAAGACCAATCTGACTTTTTTGAGGACCGCCGTTCAATGGCGGCGGCGGATTACCGTTATTGAAATGTTTGAAATTGAATCCGTTGTAATAAATATAGTATTCATTTCCAACATGAACAGGAACTCCAATTGTATAAACCATCTGATCATCCCAGCTTCCTTCTTCACCATAACTGACAAAAGGCATAGTATTCCCGCACCGCACAAAATTTATTCCGTCTCTTGAAAACAAAAGAGCTATAAAATTTGTATTGTCAGTTCTTGACGGATTCGGCGGATTCTCATTTCCGGATTCATTTAATCTCAAAATACCTGCAAATCCCCAGTAAACACTGTCTTTAAACAGAACTGTCATATTGTATATTTGAGTTGTCTTTATATCGTACGCTTCCGGTTTAACAACTGTACCGGTATATGTCCAGTTGATCCAGTCATTGCTTATATATCTTCCAACCTTTCTGATTCCAAGAGAATCTCTGAAGTAACCGAGATATTTCCCTATAACAGGATTCCATCCGGAACTCGATAAATCTTCACCGCCGTGTCTTACAGGGTTTCCTTCATAGGGAATCCACAGAAGTCCGTCATAAGAAAACGAAACATTTAATCTGCTGTTGGTTGAGGTTGTATGAGTATTATAAACAGATTTATACCTTCTGGTCGAATCTGTCTGATTGTATAATGAATCATCTACTACGGTCACTACACCCCTTGGAATAGCGTCAGTCATAATATTATTGTTCATATTACCGTTGTACTTGAATGATTCAAGATTGGGTCTGGTCCAGTTTATTCCGTCCGGAGATTCATAGTAAGCGGGAAAGCCGCCAAGACTGTTACTTACAGACAGCCACATTTTATATGACATAATACTTTTGGAATATGCGATGTTGCTGTAAGTTGTGATTATAAAGTTACCTTCCCAGGGTTCTGTCGGCGAAATTACGGGTTCGGGGTTTTTAACCGGATTATGCATTTTTCTTTGTACCGGGATTGAATTTGCAAACATAAGCGTGTCTGCAAAAAATTGTTTATAAGCTCCGGCTTTAAATCCGCTGAATGAACTGTCAATGTTTGAAATACTGTTTTGAAACTGCAATGAATAGAGATCTGCATTTGTCATTCTTATCTTGAGATAAACTGGAGTATTTACCAGAGACGAAAGATCATTTCCGCTATTCCAGGTAACAATGTGAGACAGACTGTTGTCTGTTGCGGGTATGCAATTATCAATAGTATAATCATTTAAAGGAATTCCGTCCTGATCCTGAAGCTCAAATGCAATACTGCCGTTAGTACCGGTCTGATAATTAATTACAAGTTTATTCCCTGTAAAAGTAAAAAGTTTTGATTTAAAATCAGCCTGTAATCCCTGTGGCAGTTCTCTTCCAAGTCTCGACATCAGTCTCATTACTGCATTGTAATGAACAAGCTGCTGAGGAGCGCTGAAACTTCTTCCGATTGAATAACCACCGAGTCTTAGTGCAGAATAATTTGAAATAACACCTGTATTATTAAAAGCGCCTATTGCAATACTCATGTTCGGTTCACGGACAGAACTGTTTTGGCTATTAAGTAACTGATTGTCTCTGTAAAATGCATTAACTGACTGGGAAGAATTTCTCTGAACAAGAATATAATTTCTTGAAGATGGAATGATTAACGAATTTTCAGTATCAGAATTAACAGAAAAATAAGTATTACCGTTATGATATTTCGGGTAAAAGTAAAATCCGTCAGAATTTTTTCTGCATCCGAATCTTCCTGCATCAGTAGTGTCCGACATACTGTAAATCATCAAATGTGCATCATTCAAACCCATCTCATCAATAAAATAAGGATTAAAACCTGTTTCAATATATCTGTTAACTCCGTTTCCTTTTAAGCCGCTTTCCAGTCCTGTCTCTGAATATTCAGATGAAGAGTAATTGTGGTTAACATCATGTCCTGACCCATATGGAACTGAGTTTCCATTACCGTTAACAAATACAGGAACAAAAGAAGCGTTAAAATCTCCGCAAAACCAGTTCTCTCTTAAAAGCAGAGATCTGATATTCATTGTCTGAAATTTTAATCCTTTTACTTCTTTTATATAATCATCAACAGCGGATATGATACTGTCAGAAACGGAACCTCCTGCAGAATCGACTCTTTCAAGCCAGCTGATAGTTTCGGTGTCAAGAGATTCAGGATTTATAAATGATGATTTTTCGCTTTCGGCAGTGAATGAAATAAATATTATCGAGATGAAAAAAAAGGTCAGAACTTTAAGCAAAATCTATAACTCCCCTGAGTAATTTAATAAATTATTTTTTCTTTGGGGTTATGTTATAATGACTAAGTTTATTTATTTAGTCAAGTCATTACTTTTATTTATTTAAATACTTATGAACTGATCAGTTTCCGTTACCATTTTCAGAAATCAACTGCTGCTTAATTTTCTGAAGCTCTTCCGAGATTTCAGGTTTTACAACAGGATACTCAAGATTCAATGATTCGAACTGCTTGTAAATAATATGTGTAATTGCTAATCTTGTAAACCACTTATTGTCAGCAGGAATAATAAACCAGGGGGCATACTCCGTTGAAGTATTGCTGATAGCTTCTTCGTACGCTTTCTGATAATCTTTCCAGAATTTTCTTTCTGCTATGTCAACCGGAGAAAATTTCCAGTTTTTAGCCGGATCATCTATTCTGCCGATGAATCTTTTCTTTTGTTCTTTCTTTGAAATATGAAGAAAAAATTTCAATACTATTGTACCGTTCTGGTAAATATTTTTTTCAAATCTGTTAATCTGTTTGAATCTTTTTTTCCAGAACTCGTCTTTAATATCTTCAACTGAATTTATATCAGGAAGATTTTCCTTTAAAATATATTCCGGATGAACTCTTGTTACAAGAACATTTTCATAATGCGAGCGGTTGAAAATACCTATCTCACCCCGTGCCGGTAAAGCGATATAATGTCTCCATAAATAATCATGATCGAGCTCTGTTGAAGAAGGTGTTTTAAAACTGTTAACCTTAACTCCGGAAGGATTTATACCGGACATTATGTGTTTCACCGCTCCGTCTTTTCCTGCTGCATCCATTGCCTGGAAAATTATCAGTACGCTGTATTGATCATGAGCATAAAGTTTATCCTGCATTTCCGAGAGTTTCCGTTTGCTTTCTTCAAGTAATTTTTCACCTTCCTCTTTATTAATTATGTCTTCTTTGTATTCCGTATCAAAATCTTTCAGCGAAATATCAGTTCCGGGCTTGATCCTGTATTTGTCAATGCTGATTAAATTATTTAACATTTAAAGAAATTTAATTTTTAAAAATGCCGGTTAATCTATGATATACTCCGGTTTAATATAAATTTAGAATTCAAGTACTGTATTAAAATATAACCTGTTCAGAGTATTCGAAGTTGTTCCATCATACTTTACAATAAAATCACCATCGAACTTTGTGATCTGGTAACTCAGACCGAATCCGAGAACTTTTGACGGTCTGTAAAATGAACCAAGAATCAGAAGTGTCTGCTGATCATTTCTGTTGTTAAATCCTTTTGAAGAAGACATTGCGTCATCTGTTGTGTTAGGATCAAAAACATCATACCTGGCTATAAAGGATAATTTTTCTTTCAGACTTTCGACAGGAGGATTAAACTCCATAAAAGCTGAAACACCTCTTGCATCAGTAGTGATGGAAGTATAGGACGTAAGCGTTGCAGGATCTTCATTCTTCTGAACGCTGAATTCACCTCCTAATTTTACAAATCCTGCTTTTTTAAAATTATATTTTGCGCTGAGCATTCCGCCGAATCTGTTTCTTTGATATTGAGCTCCGGCATAGTTTTCGCCTTTATCGAGCTTGCCTGAATAATAAAATCCGCCTAAAGTTAAATCAGATATTCCGTCTAATCTTAATTTTCCTGCTTTTTTATATTTCTCAGTTTTTTTTGTAAGATATTTTGACAATGGATAAATGTAAGCGGTTACCTGTACATCTTTGAATCTGTTATCAAAGTTAAGATTTCTGAAACCGTTTCCGTTTACAACAGCAACATATAAATCAGCGTATTTATCCGGTAATGTAAACTTCGCAGTTAATCCAAGATCCGCTGTTGAAAAGTAAGTTGAGGTTGTCTTTGTAACTGTATTTCCGGATTTTACTGCAGCACTTACCCACGGATAATCTGTAAGTGTTCTTGCCACAAATCTGTATCCCCAGTATTTATCAATATTCGGCGCCCATTGATTTGGAGAAACTCCCAGTGTAAAAGATAAAGATGTCCCGTTTTCTGATGAAAGGGGAGTATACTCTGCGTAAGCAAATTTAATCTGATAAGCGTACTGTGTTTTACCGCTTCCGTCTGTAAAAGAATAAAAGTCCGGCGTCAGTCTTGCTTTGATCTGTGGAGAAAGGATGGCTTTTAAATCAATATAAGCTCTGTCAATGTAAAATGTGTTTTTGCTGATTTCGAACTGATTTGCCGTTGGTTTATAACCATAAGCAGAGTTGTTGTCAATTCCCGCGGCTGAAGTATCTAACTTTGAAATGAAATCTGCATTGTCAATATTATAATGCCATCCTGAAAAAACCACTCCCCCAAGTGAATAACTCGGTTTAAATTCATCTTTGTCCTGTGAATATAAAAATGAATTTGCAGTTATAACTAGAAAAAATACCGATAGTAATGTTATTGTCTTCATGTCTTCGTTTTTAATTAATAATATTACAAAGTTAATCTTAATATTTATTATTAAAAATGACATGAATCATTCATTGTAAAAATTAAATAGTGTATATTCAAACAATTCTATTTATGGGAACTGTTCAATTTAATGTGTCAGGAAATCAAACCTGAGATTTATTGAAGAGATAGTGATTAAAATACAGGATTATTTCGTTGTATCCAAAAATTTTTGCTCTTATCAATAATTACTTGACTTAATACAGACTTTTATATAATTTCATAAAAAGAATTTCGGATAATAACAAAAGGAGTTAAATATGAATGATTTTGAAAGCCTGGATTTTTTTGGAGAAGAGGATTCTAACCGGGGTGAAAAGCGTAACAGAAAGAATGAGGAGCTTGAAAAAATACTAAAGCTGGAAGAAGAAACCAAAAAAAGTTTTGATGCTGAGAATCTTGAACAGATAATAAACTTTTATTATGATAACGGTGAATTTGAAAAAGCTTTAAGTTATGTAAATGTTCTTCTTGATATATATCCGTACTCTACAGATGCCTGGCACAAAAAAGCTCTCATTCTGGACAGTCTGGGTAAATTTGACGAAGCAATAGAATATTTTGATAAGGCAATTCTGCTCGATCCTACCGATACGGAAGTTTTCATAAATAAAGGTATCACTCTTGACAATTCAGACAAATTTGAACTTGCGCTGGACTGTTTTTCAACCGCTATGGAAATGGAGCCCGGAAATACTGATGCTATTTTTAATATGGGTCTTACCTATGAGAAAATGGAAAAATTTGTCGAAGCAGCCGAATGTTTTAAGAATGTTTTGAAAATTGATGATTCTCACAAAGACGCTTATTACGAACTTGGATATTGTTATGATTTTCTGGACATGCTGATGGAATCTGTCATCTCATACGACAAACACCTGACTTTTTCTCCAATGAATTATACTGCCTGGTATAACAGAGGTATCGTCTTAAACAGAACCGGAAAATTTCTCAAAGCTATAGAAAGCTATGAGATTTGTATCGCGTTAAAAAATAATTTTTCTTCAGCATGGTATAATTGCGGAAATGCTTATGCATCTATCGGAAGATTGTATAAAGCAATTGAATGTTATGAAACCTCAATTAAACTGAAGAAAAATGATTCATACACTCTGCATAATATGGGTAACGCTTATGAGGAACTTGGAGATTTTGAAAAAGCGATCAGTTATTTTACCGATGCAATCAAGATAGATTCTCATAATTATGAATCCTATTACGGAAGAGGTAATTGCTATTTCAGTATGAAAAAATATGAAAAGGCGATTGATGATTTCAATTCAGCTCTGATTCTCTGCAAAGACTATTCCGAAATATGGTATCTAAAAGCAGATTCCGAACATGCAATAGGAAAATATTCCGACTCAATTAAAAGTTATGAGATGGTTGTAAAATTAGAACCGTCTAATTATGACGCCTGGTATGATTACGGATGTGCATTACTTGATGCAAAGTTATATGATCAGGCTTTAAAATCTTTTGATAAAGTTATCAAATACAATCCTGACTGGGCTGAACCTTACTACGAAAAGTCAAAAATAAGTTTTATTAAGGAGGATATTGATACTGGAATTGAAATGCTTGAAAAAGCTTTCTGTCTTAATCCTGAAGATAGATTTGAATACAATTTTACGAATGACTGGAAAAGAATATTGAAATTCCTTATGGACAGATAAATACTTTATTCGCTTATTCGAATATGGTTTTCTTACAAATCCTATAAGTTTATCTACTAAGTTTTCCGGATTTTCTTTCTGCTAATTTTGCAGCAAGCTTAATAGCTGAAATTGTACTGGACGGATTTGCCTTTCCAATTCCTGCAATGTCAAAACCAGTCCCGTGATCAGGGGAAGTTCTGATTATATTTAAACCGGCTGTAAAGTTCACTCCTCTTTCAAAAGAAATCATCTTAAAAGGAATAAGACCCTGATCGTGATACAAAGCGATAGTAATATCAAACTTCGTGTATGTCTTTCCTGCAAAATATCCGTCTGATGAATACGGACCTCTGATATTGAATCCCGCAGAATTCATTTTTTCAATCAATGGATTTATTACATTAATTTCTTCCTTTCCTATCAGACCGCCATCGCCTGCATGTGGATTCAGCGATAATACGGCTATCTTAGGGTGATTAATCCCGAAGTCCTTTACAAGTGAATTGTTTGCTGTCAGTATTTTTGAAAAAAGCAAATTCTCAGTAAGTCTTCTGCTTACTTCCTTTACAGCTATGTGACCGGTTACAAGTGCAACAGAGAATTTATCCGAATGCAAAATCATAACTGTATCATTGGAAGCAGTAACTTTTGCAAGCATTTCAGTATGACCGGGAAAATTATAGCCGCCAAGATTAAAAGCTTCCTTCGAAACAGGCAGAGTCACCATTGCGTCATATTCATTCTTCATGCAAAGTTCAGCTGTCTTTCTTACAGAATCCCCCGAAAATTTTCCTGCAAGCTTGTTTATCTTCCCGGGATTTATTTTAAAGTTTCCGGGAAGAGGAATTTCTGTAATACTGTTTTGATCTATTTCCGGTAAGTTAAGTAATGAGGAATAATGATCGAGGATTTTCTTTGAACCTGCAACTTTCAGATTAAACTTATTAGCAATTGATCCTTGTGAAAATATCTTAAGAATTATTTCAGGACCGATTCCGTTCGGATCTCCGTTTGTAAGAAGTATTTTAGGCCGCTTGCGGGACATTTCTTATTCGTCCTTAACTTCCGTGATCTCTGCATCCGCCCAGAGTCCTTCAAGATTATAAAATTTCCGCGTGTCTTCGAGAAAAATATGAACAACAACATCCACGAAATCAAGCAATACCCAGCTTAGATTTGCATAACCTTCATTATGCCATGGTCGCTCATCAATTAGTTTTGTCTGCTCTTTTACATAATCTGAGATCGCTTTTACCTGTGTATCCGATGTTACTGAGCAGATCACAAAAAAATCCGTGACCGTAGTCAGCTTTTTCAGATCCATAACCACAATGTGCGAACCTTTTTTTTGTAAAATATAATCCGCTATTGTAAACGCTAGTTCTTTTGAATTCATAATTTTTTATTTCTTCTTTTCCAGAAATGGTTTTAATTCTTTGAAATCCTTTCCGATAACTATAGTTACATCAAGGTAAAGACTGTTATTTGACTGTGGTATAATGTTTCTTTCGTTCACTCCGAGTATCATTGCGACCTTCTTTGCCTTGTTCATATCTCCGCTTCTGTCAAGAATAAGAGTTCTCTCAACATTCTGAGATTTATAATTTCCTATTTCCACTACATCAAGATTATTCTTTCTGAGATATTCAGTTATTTTCGTGGCTACTCCGTTTTCTCCGGATCCGTTTTGAACATCAAGCTGTATTGTAAGATTTGGCTGATGAGTCAGTGATTTTGATGTATCAGTAATTTCCTTTATGCTTTTATCAGATTTAAGGGAATTATTGATGAGCGAAAATCCGAAGTAAGCAACAACTATAAGAAATAAAATTATTGCTCCGTTTAAAATATAATTAAGTAAATTATTCTTCAATCGTTATTATTTACGGCTGAAACAAAAAAACCGAAAGTAAGCTTTACCTCCGGTTTTAATAAATTTTATGAAAATATTTTTATCTCCAACTGGAATCGTAAAATCCGTTATAGCCCGAATTGTTAAAAAAAGGATTGTTTAAATTTCCGAAATAATCGCTTTCATCATACTTTCTGTACTGAAAATTTATTGAAGCATTCTCTGATATTCTGTAATTCAAAGATGCTCTGGATAAATAAACCCCGGAAAGATTTTTCTGCAGAGAACTTGAATATTCAGAGCCTAATCCTGACGAAGCAAACGGTGAATACTGAAACTTAACATCAGCGCTTACATCCAGTTTATTTGAGATTTTATAATTCATTGAACTGATGTATGATGTCAGTGAAACATTACCGTATCCTGTAGTTAACATAGAGACATTAAATGAATGTCTCATCGAGAAATTTTTCGGATTAATAAATCCGAGTATCAGATTATTGGAGCTCTTATTAAATATTGAGGGTTTATTGTCGTCGTTCCCTTTGAATTGTGAAAACGAATTATTTGAAAATATTAATAATGTGAATAATATTGCAATAATTTTTTTCATTTGTCGTATTTTATTAATACAAAATACCTTTTTTACAGTAAAAATGTCAATGATAAATACTGTGCGAGATGTTTTGCGTCAATATTAAATTACCATTTAAATCCGGAAAATTTTTCTGCGAATATACTGATTTAGTTTATTTTGAATATTAGTCTTTGTAATTAAGTTCTCTTATCATTTCATAAACTGCTATACCGTAAGCAACTGATACATTCAACGATTGTTTCATTCCCATCATAGGTATTTCAAATGAAGTATCTGCAATATCAATTATTTCCTTTGATACCCCTGAGATCTCATTACCAAGTATCAGACATACAGGGAAATCTTCCTTTCTTATATTCCAGATAAGATTTTTTTTGTCGGTTATTTCCAGAACGGCAATTTTTATTCCTTCGGATTTAATTTTTGTTACAGCTTCCAGAGGATCCTTGTAATATTCCCACGGGACAGTTTCTGTAGCGCCAAGCGCTACTTTCTCGATCTCTTTTCTCGGAGGATAAGGTGTATAGCCGGTAAGATACAGTTTTTCTATGAAAGCGGCGTCGGAAGTTCTGAATATGGCTCCCACATTGAATATGCTCCTTATGTTATCACAAAGAGCGAAAACAGGATTGCGTTTGTATTCATTGATGGATTCAGGTTTCTTTCTGTCATTTTCAATTTCAGAATGTGTAAGTTTTCGCATTTTATATGATTTATTCTATGAATAACTTATCATTGTAATGTTTTTAAATTAAATTTAAAATTTCAAAGTTAATTAATATAAACAATTCAATTATTAATTTGTCTGAAACACCGAACATCACAGATGAAATAAAAAATTTTTTTTCAACCGAGGGGATTCTTTCCAGGAATTTTTAAAATTATGAATTCCGAAAAGGGCAGGAAGAAATGTCAGATTCAATACTGAATTCCCTTGAATCAAAATCACATATAATTATAGAAGCGCCGACAGGCATAGGGAAAAGTTTTGCTTACCTTGTCCCTTCGGTTTTTTATGCTAAGAAAAATGAAAAGAAAGTAATAATCTCCACTTACACAATTAATCTGCAGGAACAGCTTATCAGCAAAGATATTCCGTTTCTTCAGAAAACTCTTCCGGTAAAGTTCAAAGCAAAACTTCTCAAAGGAAGGAATAATTATCTTTGTCCCAAAAGACTAGCAAGAGCGATGGAATCTTCAAATACTCTTTTTGAAACGGAAGAGCAGCTGAATCTTGAAAAAATTTTTCTGTGGTCAAAAAGAACCGTTGACGGAACAAGGTCGGATATTAATTTTGCAATAAATGAGAATGTATGGGATTCTGTTTGTTCCGAAAGAGGAATCTGCACAAACAAATCCTGCGGCGGTGATGATACGAAATGTTTTTACCAGAAAGCGAAGAAGGAACTTGTTGATTCTGATATTATTGTTGTCAATCATCATTTGTTCTTTACTTTGTTTGACGGAGTTTCTGATGACAAGGATGGTTTTCTTTATAAAAATGATTTTATAATATTTGATGAGGCGCATACAGTAGAGTCAGTAGCTACCGACCACATCGCGCCGAGGGTTTCCAGGGAGATGCTTAAATATCATCTGCTTAAATTATATAATCAGCAGAAGAAGAAAGGATTTCTTCTTACTCTGCCTTCTCTTCACATTCAGCTGATCATTGAAAATCTATTAGAACTTAACCGGGAATTTTTTTTCAGACTGAGGGATAATCTTTTTTCCTTAAAAGAAAAAAAGCCGGGAAGTCTGACTGCCAGGGTTTATGAGAAGGAAATTGAAGAGAACATATTAAAGCCCGAACTCGATAATCTGCTGAAAAATCTTAAAGCGCTCAGGTTTGCATGCAAAAATGAAGACCAGGAAAATGAACTGAACGAATTCATTATAAGGTTCACGGAATTCAATTATGTACTTGATGAATTTCTGAATCAGAAAAATAATGAAAAGGGAAACGACTTTGTTTACTGGGCTGAGATCGCTTCAAATAAACCTGAATCCAATGTAAGCGTTTGCTCCGCACCTGTTGATGTTTCGGATTTTTTCAGGAAAAATATTTTCAGAGAAAACAACTCATCTGTATTTACAAGCGCATCTATAACTATCAACAATGAATTTAATTATTTTAAAAAAAGGATAGGCGGAGAAAAAGCTGAAGTATTAAAACTTGAATCTCCGTTTGATTTTCATAATCAGGTCAAGATTTACATTCCGAAAAATATTCCGGAGCCATTAAAATTCAATACAGAAGTTTATAATGAAAAATTAAAAGAATGGATTTTATATTTTATCCGGGTCACAAAAGGAAAAGCCCTTGTGCTTTTTACAAATTCCCTTTTGCTTAAAAGTATCGGTAAAGAACTAAGCGAGATACTATCGGAAGAAAACATAAATCTTTACATGCAGGGAACAGGAACATCAAGAAGCACACTGCTCAAAAATTTCAAACAGGAAATCAATTCGGTTTTGTTCGGACTTGACAGCTTCTGGATGGGAGTGGATGTACCGGGAGAATCACTCAGTAATCTGATAATAACCCGTTTGCCTTTTCAGGTTCCGTCTCATCCGGTGGTTCAGGCAAAAATGGAATTCATAGAAAAAAACGGAGGAAACAGTTTTTTAGATTACTCATTGCCGGAAGCAATATTAAAATTCAGGCAGGGAATCGGCAGACTTATCCGTCATAAAACAGACAAAGGGATTATTGCGATTCTTGACAGCAGAATAATTACGAAACCTTATGGAAAATATTTTTTTAGTTCAATAGAAGAGTGCGAAGTGGAAATAGTAGAATGATTCATTGTTAAATAAACAAAGTTAAAGTATTGTATTGAATCTGACTTTTAATATTACTTTCAGATATTTTTTTAATATTGAAAGCTATATTTGCAAAATCATTTATATTTCATTTTAACTGTAATTTCAATTAGTTATTTTTAAAAAGAAAATTTTAGAATCATAAGCACCTTATAAAATATGGAAAATCAAAAAACTCAGTCTTTTACTCCCAGCAATCAGGAAAACGGATCCCGTAAAAAAGGAACGGAATACTCTAAAAATTTATATGAAGACGCCAGATCATGCGCCGTAAAGATTCTTTGCAGATGTGAGCGGACGGATTCTTACCTCGAAAAGTTAATAGATGCAGAATTAAAAAATGATACGTTAAATGATTTTGATAAAGCGTTGCTGAATGAAATATCTCACGGTGTTATCAGATGGATGAGAAGGTTAGACTGGTTTCTTAACGGATTTTACAGAGGCAATTACGAAAAATGTCTCCCGGAAGTTCGCAATGCAATGAGAGTCGCTCTTTATCAGATACTGTTTCTTAACAAAATTCCTTATTCCGCGGCAGTAAATGAAGCTGTAGAATTCATCAAAAGAATTCATGGTGAAAAACATGCAGGAGTTGTTAACGGATTACTAAGGACTATTATCAGGACTCTTGAGAATTTAGTATGGCCGACGAGAGAAATAGATGAAGTGAATTATCTCGGCATAATACAGTCACATCCAAACTGGATGGTAAACAGATGGATAAAAAGATTCGGCTTTGACGAAGCGGTAAAATTGTGCGAAGAAAATAACAAAAGGCCTGTAATGGCTCTCAGAGTTAACACTATAAAAATATCAACTTCTGATTTTGAAGAATATCTGAAGACAAAAAATTTATACTACAAAAACGGGAATTATCTCGATAATTTTTTTACAACCAAAACAATGTCGAAAATTTATACTGATGATTATTTTAAACAGGGATTCTTTTCAATTCAGGATGAAAGTGCGGGACTTGCCGCAAAGCTGCTTTCACCTGAAAAAGACGAACTTATTATTGATGTATGCTCAGCACCTGGTGGAAAAACTTCTTACATTTCTGAAATGATGAATAATCAGGGACAGATAATTGCGGTAGATAAATATTTATCAAGAATAGAAGTAATGCAGAAAAATTTTGAACGGCTCGGAGTAAAAAATGCAAAGGTCATTCATGATGATATCAGCGATCCCAGAACAGCGGAATTAAAAGATTTATTGATAGGTAAAGCCGATAAAGTTCTTGTGGATGCACCTTGTTCAGGACTAGGAGTGCTTTCCAAGAAACCTGATATCAAGTGGAAACGCGAACCTGACGATATTGTTCAGCTCCAGAAACTTCAGATTGAAATTCTTGAGAACGCGCTGAAATATCTCAAACCTGAAGGGAAAATTATATACAGTACATGTACCACTGAGACAGAAGAGAATATGAATGTTATTGAAAACTTTCTGAATGCTCACCCCGAATTTTCAATCGAAAATGCTGCTGATTTTGTTCCGGAAAAAGTTGTGAACAAAGATGGCTGCATTGAACTGTTTCCTCATATTCACAATACTGACGGAGCTTTTTCTGCGAGACTTACAAGAAGAAAATAAAAATTTACTGTCCCTGAAATTTTTCGTAAGCATTGATAATATCTTTTACAAGCTTATGTCTCACTACGTCCGCTTTTTCAAAATAAAGAAATGAAATATCCTCAACATTTTTTAATATCTCCTGAATCTGAACCAGGCCGGACTGATCTCTTTTCGGAAGATCAATCTGAGTTACGTCGCCGGTTACAATTGCTTTGGAACTGGGACCCAGCCGAGTCAGAAACATTTTCATCTGAAGAGATGTCGAATTCTGAGCTTCATCTAAAATTACAAAAGCATTGTTGATGGTTCTTCCTATCATATATGCTAAAGGTATTACTTCGACAACTTTTTTTTCAATATACGTTTCAAGTTTTTCAAACGGAATCATCTCTTCAAGAGCGTCATAAAGCGGTCTCAGATAAGGGTCAACTTTTTCGGACAAGTTACCGGGAAGAAATCCAAGACTTTCACCCGCTTCGACTGCAGGTCTGGTAAGGACAATTCTGCTTACTTCTTTATTTTTAAGAGCAGCAAGCGCAAAAGCCACAGCAAGATAAGTTTTACCTGTTCCTGCCGGTCCGATTGCAAAGACAATATCGTTATCTCTTACCTTCTTTAAATACTCTAACTGATTTGGAGTTCTCGGTTTTATAAAATCATTTTTTTTAAAAAGAATCACATCCTTTATCTCGTTCTGAGAAAATCCGAGTTTTTCCTTTAGCTTATCAGTTTTATCCTCTCCGGAATCAATCAATTCCATTACAAGTTTCACATCTCTGGGATATATACCGCCATGTCTTTTTTGTAAAAATATTAATTCATTGAATAACTTCCCGATAGTTTCAATTTCTGATTCTTCTCCTTTCAGATAAATTGTATCACCTCTGAAGACAATAGTTGAATCAAAATTATCTTTGATCAGATTAAGATTTTCATCATTTATTCCGGAAAAATTAATCAGGTCTACTCCTGTAAGTGAAATTCTTTTTTCTATAATATTCAATAGATTTTGATTAAAATTAAAAAACCCTTATACCATTTTCAGATATAAGGGTTTGAACTAAATTTTATTTATTACCAAAACAAATAACTTATTTCTTTTTGGTAGTATCTTTTTTCATTTCTGTTTTCTTGACTTCTTTCTTTTCATCTTTTTTCATTGTATCACCTGTATCTGTTTTCATCTTTCTTACTTTCTTGGTGCTTCTGTAAGAGTTAGCTTTTTTCATTGCTTCGGTCTTCTGAGCTTCTGTTAAAGCTGGGATTTTTAAAACTTGTCCCGGATAAATAAGATTTGGATTTGGGATTGTTTTAGCAACTTTAGGCGGAGCGCTTACTACGCCATTCTTGTTAGCTTCCCAGATTGCAGGCCATAATTTTGAATTACCATAGATATTTTTCATACCGGCAATTTTGTATAAACAATCACCTTTTACAACTGTATAACCTGAAACATCTCCGGTTTTACCTTTGCATTCTGTGATTTTTTTCTTCATTGTGTTATATCTGTCCCAGAACTCAGGAAGACATTTCATTCTTCCCATTTGTCCTGCATCGGTCAGATAAGGCCACATATTTTTTTCTATATCTGCTGCATCTTCTGGTCCTTTGCAAGCATTAACTCTTTTTTCTGCATCTGCAAATTTGATTTTGTATGCATCATAATCTGATTTGGAACCAACACCTGCCCATAATGCACTTACTGCATTATTTGCAACTTGTGTTTTTTCATCCAAAGTCTTTTTTAAACCGTCAATCTCAGTTCCAATTGAATTGAGTTGATTTGTTAGATCTGTCTGCTTGGCTGTGTATTCATCCATTTGCGCTTGCCACATATCCTCATCCATTTCCACTTCTTCTGCTTCTGCGTCATCATCATCATCATCCTGTGCAAAACTGGCTTTTGCAAATACTGCCAAGGAGAAAACCATCATAAATACTAACAATTTATGAAATTTCATTTTTTAAGTCTCCTTTTTTAAACTTAGTTTTTAAAATTTTTTTAAAAAAATAATTTTTTGAAAATAAAATCTTTTGGAAAGTTATTACGGACAATTTTTTCTCATTTGATCCGCCATTCCCTGCCATTCTTTAATTTTTGCTTCTTGGTCAGCAATTTGCTTTTGCAGTCCTGACTTTTCGTCATTTTTTGCATTGACTTGTGATTGAAGTGCATCTACTGCAGCTTTCAAGTCATTTAACTGTTGAATCTGCTCTTCATCTACACCGCCACCGCAACCAACTAAGAAAGTTGATCCGCCGAGTGTTGCTACTGTGAGCAGGATGAAAAACAAGTTTTTCAATTTTGCCATTTTTAAAACCTCCTGATTTTTATTTGGCATTTTATTAAATAGGGTTAATTTACATTGCAAAGTTAATCTATATATTTTTATATGTCAAGTCATATTCCAAAAAAACAGACACTATTTATCTTAATAGTGTCTGTTTTTAATTAATAAAAAATACTGTACAAAAAACTATACAGAGGAATTATCTGTCTCCGCGCTCTTCAAAGAAGTCTCCGATTTTAAGTCTCATGTTCACAAGTACCGTCATAAGACCAAAATTATTATCCGGCTTTCTTCCGAATCTGAATGAAGGACCTATTGCAAACGAACTAAGCGCAAATCCTTCGCCTATACTTGATATCAACGGTTCCACAAGAATCTGAAAATTTCTTTTTCCGGATAAAGTAGCATCCACTCTGAAATCAAACTGTGAGCCGGCAAATCTTAACTCCCTTCCTGCAAATCCTATATGCTTTTCTCCGAAACTCTGAGCAAAGTAAATTTTTGATCTTGTCGAGCCAAATGCTCTGAACGGATATCTGAATTCGAAATTGGTATAGTTTCCTCTGATAATATTGTTTGGCATAAATTGTCCTGTAGCTTCGTTTTTAACTTTTACAGGTTTTGGATAAAAATTTCCTGTATCAAGTGTAGTAAAAAATCCGATCTCAAAGAAGTTTCCGAAAGGCAGAACATAACTGAATGCAAGACCCAGATCTGGTGCAAATAGATTATTATAGTAAGCAAGGTTGTCAGGTGAAGTTGTGACATCAGTATCAGGTAATGATCCGAATACCAGTTCCTGTATTCTGGACGTTACTCCGACTTTGAATCCAAGAATATGAAATGATGTACCGATTATGTCTGTTTCCATAGGTCCTGAATATGGCGTTCCAAGCTGAAAATCAAATCCTACGGATTTTTTTATGGGTATTCCTAAAGGGTCTCCCCCAAATATCTGGAAATATGGACTTATGTATGCTGTAGTGCTTAAAATATCTCTTTCCCTTGCAGGCGGAGCGATCACTTCCTTAACTTTTATCTTTTTGAAAACATCAAAGAACACTGATGTAAAGTTCAGCTTTTTTTTGTTTAAATTCTCCTTATTAGAACCAACCCAGTTTAACAGAGCTTTCTGTACATCCGCAGAAAGATCTGACCATAGAAATCTGCTTGCATCAGGAGAAGTTTCGTCTCCAATCACTACATATTGGTTGATTAGCGAAGGATCCATTATATTTGCAATGAAAACATAAGACTCTAACTTGGGATCTATATTCAGTTCGTTCTGAAGTTTTATAAAAACACTGTCGTCCTGAGCTCTGGCAAATATCTTAAAATATTTCCATGTTCTCGGGTCGTCTTCCTTTTCAGTCTGCGCATTTAACGAATTTTGCTGAAATAAAAACAGTCCTGTGAAAAAAATAAAGATAACTGCAAAAAAAGATTTTAAATTTATTACCATATTGATTTTATTTTAATTGAATAATTTTTTACCATTCTCCAAACTGAAATACTCCTGATTGGGACACATTATGCTGTGTTGCTATTCGGTCTTTTACTGAGATCTGAAAGCTTACTGAAAAAGGAGCTTCCCTGTTTTCAGTAAAATTATCATAAGCAGATTTGGAATTCAGAAAATTAAGTGTTACATCATACACTAACGGACCGGACTGCTTTACTGATACCGGACCGGAAAATTTTACATCAAGCTGTCCCGGATAATCATCGGATATTGTTACTCTGTAACCGACAGTTGACTGAAGATTTCTTACTGATACATCTTCTCCTGCCGATACAAGTCTTTGCATAGTGACCTTTGGTTTTAAATTTTCTTTCGTAGAAACAGTTTTTGATACTCCGCCTCCTTTGAATGTAAGACTGTTTTGACCTCCAAGCTGAAAACTTCTCGAGCCTCCGGGAGGAACTGTTGCGATCATTGAACCGTCGCTGCCGTATATTTCAATCGTTACACTGCTGGGATTACTTATAGAGTTTGATGTATATTGTGTAAATGTCTGAGGAATTTTGAAGTCAAGTTCTTTGCCTTCTTTTTCTTCAATCTTTTCCTCTTTTGGTTTATCCTGAATTTTTTCTTTTTCTTCGGTAATGTTTGTCTGCTGTAACTGTATGCCGGGAGATGTGGTGTTTACTGTAATTGAAGGTGAATTCATTTTCAAAACCGCAAGCTGCTGCTGCGCTTCCTGCAGCTTTTTCTTCATTTCTTCCGGATTTGTGAATTTCTGCGTTGTATCAAATTTAATCTCAGGTATGTAACCACGTGCAAGCAGTGAATCAATCATTATCTTAAGTGAATCAGTATATGTCTTCTCTACAACTTTCTCTTTTGATACCACTTCTGTCAGATCAAGGTTTGCTCCTTTTAAAGCAAGCACAGAAATTACAAATATATACAGTGACTGATATATAATAAATTTAACATCCCTGTTTTTTCTTGTAATCATAATTTATTTTTTTGAAGATTAAAAAAGTTTTAACGCTTTCCCGAGATATAAACCAGATTTTCAAGACTTTTAAGAACATTGTTATCTTTTAAACTTCCCACTGTTTCACTTATAATTTTCGAGGTGCTTTCAAGTTCTTTCAGTATCTTTTCATCAGGCAATTTTAAGTTGTTTATCTCTCCGATCAGATTTCTAATGCTTATGCTCATCTGCTCAGTTGATTTCATTGTTTCATAAATGTTTTTCAAATGCTCTTCAGATACGGTTGATTTTATTTCAATTGGTCCCTGTGAATAATTTTTGGGAATCATTCTCTCTATTATGCTTTTCTGGAGAGTTGCCTGTTTCTGATAATAATATACTCTTTCGGCATTTTTGATCTCTTCCTGAACTTCCTGATACTTCAATGCCAGCGCATCAAATACAGAATCAAATAATTTTGCTATAGCAAGTATTATTATTGATTTGATTTCAAATGGCACTGCGAATCCCAGAAATATTGCTGGTCCTTTTTCTATTGATATAAGAAGTATTGCAGCTCCTAAAAGCGGAAGCGCTGTTCCTATTCCGTCTACAATGCCGCTGTATCTGTCTATGATCCTTGTAATTGATGCTTCAGATGCGCCGTTTAACTGCATTTCTTTCATAATGGAAGCATTAGCCCTTACTGCGCAAATTATGAAAACTATGAATACCAGAAACGGAAACCACCACAATGCAATAGGATGTATATCAGAACCCGTTACCGGCTGTCCCGGACTCACAAATGCTGATATTGAGTTGAATATATTTCCTATGAATGGAACATCAGCGACTCCTATGAAAAATGAAAGTAATACAAGAATAAATGATGGTATTCCCGCTTTTAAAATTGTCTTGTAACTATCTTCATTAATCTTTCCTATGTTCTTCCTGATTATTTCATCCTTGATACTCGAAAGCTCCAGATCATGCTTTTTTATGGATTCGTAATCAACAAATCCGTTGGCGTTTTCAGAAACTTTTGGTGACATTTGATCAACAGATTCTTCCATGAAAGTATATTTATATTTTTTACAATTTTTTTTGTGTATACAAAATAAAGAAATTACATTCTAAAATCAAACTAATGTATTCCTTCAAGTGTAGGATTCAGAATACTATGACTTTATTCAGTTTCATAGTCCCTGAGCTTGCTTAATTTTCCGTCCCTGAAAGACATAATCTGAAGATTCTGATTAGTCCTTTCTTTCATATCAATCCTGTTATGCATCGCAGTATAATTCCTTAAATTTTCCAGCGACTCATTTATATCTTCCCTCGTAATATTCTTTTCTGATATCTTGTCTAAAATTAATTTCATTCCGTCGTATCCGAAATAATAATTCCTTATATCTGATTCGCTTAGTCCGGTCTTATCATCCTTGTCCGCCAGATAAAAGTCCGAATCAAAATATAACTCTCTTATAAATTTCTTATTATCTGTAAGCGTTTTTTCATTGTTCCAGTCGCTCGATCCAAGCAAAGGAAGATTTATTCCTGAAGAATAGTATTCTTCGCAAATCTTCGATATGTCATTGTAGTTTGAAACGGTTATATACAATGCGTCAATGTAACCCGGAATTATACTGCTGCTATTGCTTAAAACCGGAGACGGGAAAATTTTAAGCGAATCCATTACTGTGTCAGCATTTTTGCCGAATAATTTGTATATGCTTACAATAAGTTTTCCAGTAAAAAGAGAATCAAAATTTGAAAATCTTAAAACCGATTTCTTTAATTTATCGCTTTGGTTTGCTGTGAGATTTCCGAAATCTATAAATTTGTCTTTCGAGAATATTGTGCTCTTTATGCTTTCGAATTGAGCAGTTAGCGGAAATGAATCCTTTATATAAAATTCTGTTCCTTCTATTGTTCCTTTGTTTTTTTCTACTTCATTTTTAAAACTCTCAGCATAATTTTTTCCGTATGTATCTTCCGAAAGTATAATAAAGTTCTTCATCCCCATTTCTTTCATTGCAAATTTTGCCATAACTCTTCCTCTGATATCATAAGTAGGGTTAAGCTGAAATACATACGGATTATTCTGTGCAAGAAAATTAACAGTAGCCGTTGGAGAGATGACAGGCATTTTATGAAATACCGCAGCTCCGGCATTGTTAATAAGTTCGCTGCTGAATATTGGTCCGAGAACTGCTATAACTGTATTGTCCGATCCGAATCTGTTAAGTATGTCAAGTGTTGCCGACTGGTCTTTTTTTGTATCTTCTGCAGTAATGGTTACCGTTATGGCGGGTTTGTTTTTTTTGTATTCTTCAAGCGCATCATTTATACCTCGGAGCATCTGCTCTCCCGTTTTCTTTTCCGAAGCATCAGATGAATTTGTCATCAAAGGAATTGCTACTCCGATTTTTACCTGTGAATAAGATAAGTTTATCCCCGGTAAAATTAATAACAGTAAAATAAATATTTTCTTTTTAAAAGTTTTTTTCATTCCCATTCTATTGTTGCAGGCGGCTTTGAGCTGATGTCATATACAACTCTGTTAACGCCTTTTACTGAATTAATTATTTTATTTGAGATATTCGAAAGAAATTCTTTTTCAAAGCCGTAAAAATCCGCAGTCATTCCGTCCGTTGATGTAACGGCTCTCAGAGCTATTACATTTTCGTAACTTCTCTCATCACCCATGACACCGACAGTCTGCACCGGCAGCAATACCGAAAATGCCTGCCAGATTTTGTCGTAAAGATTATTTTTTTTAAGCTCGCTTATGTATATGTCATCCACTTCCTTCAGTATGTCAAGTTTCTCCTTTGTCACATCGCTTAATATCCTGATCGCAAGTCCCGGTCCCGGGAAAGGATGTCTTAAAATAAAATGTGCGGGCAGTCCTAATTTAATCCCGATCTCCCTAACTTCGTCCTTGAATAATTCCCTGAACGGCTCTATTAGTTTCAGTTTCATTTTCTCAGGCAGTCCGCCCACATTGTGATGCGTCTTGATCGTGGATGAAGGTCCCCTGAATGAAACCGACTCTATTACATCAGGGTAAAGCGTTCCCTGCACAAGGAACTTTGCGTCCTTTATCTTCTTCGCTTCCTTTTCAAAAACTTCTATGAATGTCTTTCCGATTATCTTTCTCTTCTGCTCAGGATCATAAATTTTCTGTAGTCTTTTAAGGAACAGCTCTGAAGCATCCGTAAAAATCAGATTAAGTTTATAATGCTTTTTAAAAAGCTCGATCACTTTTCTGCTCTCGTTCTTTCTCATTAATCCGTTGTCAATGTGAATGCAGATCAGATTATCTCCGATCGCTTTGCTGACAAGTATTGCTGCAACGGAAGAATCAACTCCGCCGCTGAGTGCGCAGATAACTTTGTTCTTGCCTGCAAGTTTCTTGATCTGCTCTGTTTTTGATTCAATGAAAGATTCCGGCTCAAAAAGATTTTTAATTTTGCAGATGCTGAAAAGGTAATTATGAAGTATGCTGCTACCCGATTCAGTGTGATTGACTTCCGGATGGAACTGCAGTCCGTAAATATTCTGCTTCACATTTTCAATACTGCATATCACGCTGTTAATGCTCTTCGAAGTAGAAATGAATTTATCGGGAAGCGTGTCTATGGAATCTCCGTGACTCATCCATACATTCAGCTGATTGCTGATTCCCCTGAATAACTCCGAATCTCTGAACATATAAATCTTTGTCCGTCCGTACTGTCTCTGTTCGGATGACTTCAGCTTTCCTTTGAAAAGATGACAAATCAACTGCAGCCCGTAGCATATTCCCAGCACCGGCACTTTATTTCCGGTAATAAAATCAATATCCGCTTTTGAGATTTTAGGAGATTCTTTTGACAATACGCTTGCCGGTCCTCCTGAAAGAATTACTCCTTTTATGTTGTAATCCTTTGACTTTTCCCGGAAGTATTTTTTTAAATTAAGATTGTAAGGATGAATTTCGGAATAGACCTTCAGTTCGCGGGTCCTTCTTGCAATGAGCTGAGTATATTGTGAACCGAAGTCAAGTATAAGTACGAGATCTGTTTTTTTCAAATTGAGTTTTTATAATTTAGACGGCAAATCTGAATTTTCCATTGCCAGCAGGACAGCGCCGAATGCAGGCGGATGCTCTTTTGTAACCACTTCAACTTTTTTAAGTTTTTCAATTTCATTTTTTAGTTTGTCCGAAACCAAATTCCTGTTCTCTATAATGCTTCCGATAAATGCAATTTTTATTTTTTTCTTCCTGCCGGAAATTCTCAGAAATGATCTTATATGTTCAATCAGGGCTTCAACAGTTTCATCTACTATTTTTTTGCTCAGCGGACAATCCTTTCCTGCGCTTTCTATTACAAGAGGCGCAATATTCTGTATCAGAAAATTGCTGCGGAATATTTTTTCATTAAGATTTTTTTTTGTTATGCCGAAATTTTTAAATAGACTTCCTGACAATATGCCCGGCTTTTTTCTGTCATTCATCTCATCATATTCCTTCGTAACGAGATTTAAAGCTCTTTTGCCTATCCAGTAACCGCTGCCCTCATCTGCAAATATCCTGCCCCAGCCGCCTACCCGGATGATCTTATTATCAGTGTATCCGTAAAGCACCGAGCCCGTTCCGCTGATGAGGATTATACCTTCATCTCCACCGAATGCACCGAACAAAGCTGTCATAGCATCTGAAGTAATGATAATATTCTTTACTTCCAGCTTTTGCGAAAAAAGTTTTCTTAAACTGTTTCTGTCTTTCTTTTCTCTTGCGCCGGCAATTCCAAAACAAATTCCCTGGCAGTGCTTCAGATCGAGTCTGCATTTCGCAGCTGCATCAGTTATAAATCCTGAAACTGTTTCACTGTAAATTTCAGCGCCTGCAACAGAATAATGAATTCCTTTGTATTTTTTCTGAAAAATAATTTTCTTATCCGGAGATGAAATAACAAGTTCGCACTTTGTCCCGCCGGAATCAATGCCTATGTAATAACTTCCGCTGCTTTTATTCATTGTAATGAAGTTAAATATTATCATCTGAAATTGAAATTACAAAGAAAAATTTTTAGACAAGGAAATCACAACTGTCCAAAACGTTTCAGGTTAGATAAAAAAAGTTAATTATGAATACAATTTTAAACTGACTTCCCGGGCATTTCAAAATTATCCAATCAAATAAATATTTAAAACAAAGTTTTTCTCTCACAGATGGCACAGATTTTCACAGATACACACTTATACTCTTTTCATAGTTTTCAAAAATGAAAGAAAAATGCATAGGATAATCTGTGTTAATCTGAGTAATCTGTGAGAAACAGGACTTTTGATTTACTATATAGAGACTTCTGAAAAACTCTTACTGTCATCCCCGCCCGCCTTGCCGCGAGGCAGGCGTGCTTTTAGCGGGGATCCAATCATTGAAAACTATCTTAAAAATGGATTCCCGCCAGGAGCATGCGGGAATGACAATCCAAGTAGAGTTAGTTTTTCAGAAGTCTCTATATAGTTTTAGTTTCGTGAACTATAATCAACGTATTGGACTGATGCGAGAAACATTGTATACACAAAGCCAAATAAGAATTGATTTCAAAAATGAAAATGGTTAAGTTCATTTTAATAAGAAATTAAAACTCCCCTAAAATGAACAATGTAATTAAAACTTTGCTGTTTCTAATACTTCTGTTTGCATTATCTGCCTCAGTAAATGCATTTGCAGGAAAAAATTCTAATCCTTCTGACTCTCCGGAAAAATATTCAAAAGTAAAAATATTTGCAGGTATCGGATCTGACATAAAGAAGATTAATGACAGCGGATTATTTTTTGATCATGCTGAAGTGATCGCAGGCGAATATATTGAAACATGGCTTTCGGAATCTGAAATAAAAATGTTAAACAAATCCGGAATTCCATATCAGATAACCATTGATGACTGGATGAGATATTATAATAATCTTCCGAAAATGACTGCGCAGGAGATAAGTGATGCCATACAGAATTCTATTGATGAATATAATGTAAGTCATTCGATTTACGGAAGCATGGGCGGATACCTGATATTCAGTGAAGTAGTGAATAAACTTGATTCAATGAGAATTGAATATCCGAATCTGATTTCGGAAAAATTCTCTATAGGCAACAGCGTTGAAAACAGAGCGATGTGGACAGTCAGAGTATCCAACAGTCCGAATGCTCCGACCGGAAGACCGGAAGTATGGTTTCATGCGCTCATTCATGCTAGAGAGCCGATGAGCATGGAGCAGAGTCTTTATTTTATGTACTGGCTGATGGAAAATTATAATATTGATCCGATCGCTACTTATATTCTCAGAAACAGAGAACTTTATTTCACTCCGGTCTTTAATCCTGACGGATATGAATATAACAGAAGCACAGATCCCACAGGAGGCGGAATGTGGAGAAAGAACAGAAAGCTGAATTCAGGTACGACTTACGGAATTGACCTGAACAGGAACTTCGGGACTTATGCATTCTGGAACTCAACAAACAACGGTTCTTCCACTGTTCCTTCAAGCGATACTTACAGGGGATTGTCTCCTTTCTCCGAACCTGAAACTCAGAATGCAAGAGACTTCGTAATTTCCAGAAACTTTAAAGGCGCATTGAGTTATCACACTTACGGAAATTATCTGATCAGACCGTGGGGATATGTTGACGCTCCTTCTCCGGATGAAAATATTTTTCAAAGTTTTTCACAGGATATGGTTCTTAACAATCACTTCACTCTTGGAAGATCAAATCAGACTGTAAATTACGGAGTAAGAGGAGTTACTGATGACTGGTATTATTTTGATTCCGCTCATGCAAAGATGATAGCAATGACGCCGGAAGTCGGAACAGGCACAGACGGATTCTGGCCTTTGCAGTCAAGGATACTTCCGCTTGCAAAATCAACAGTTTCTCAGAATATTTATTTTGCTCTGGCATGCGGAGCTTATGTAGCTCCTTCAAAAACTTCGCTTAGCAAGGAAAATTATCTGCCTGGAGAATCAGGAAGTTTCAAAGTCAATTTTAAAAATAAAGGACTTCTGAATGCTTCAAATGTAAAAATAGAACTTACATCACAAAGTCCTTTGGTAAGCATACAGACAAATTCTTTTTCATATCCGAATGTAAATACATTTGCTTCGGACAGTGCGCAGTTCAATTTTACTGTTGCTGCTAATGCTGTTTTAAACTCAGCAATAAAAACAACTCTGAAGATAAAGCATAATGATACGAACACAGTTTATATTCAGGATGTTTATGTAACAGTAGGAGGTGGAAATGTCCTGCTTTTGGACAGCGCTGAAAACGGAATTTCAAGATGGACAGCTGTCGGCGGTTGGGGACTGACTACTTCTCAGTCTTATTCTCCTTCAAATTCATTTGCAGACAGTCCGACGGGTAATTATGCAAATAATACTACAAGAACACTTACTCTTACCACTGCAATAAATGTAACAGCAACACCTGTAGTCATATTAAGTTTCTGGTACAAACATACAATTGATACGCTTGATAATGCTTATGCAGATGTATCAAATGATAACGGCGCAACATGGCAGTCGGCGAAATTTTATAATAAAACTGTCGGCGCGTGGACAAGAGAAGTACTTGATATATCATCATTAGCAGCCGGTTCGGCAAATCTGAAATTAAGATTTTCAATGATAAGCAACGGAAGTGTGGTTGCTGACGGCATCTACATAGACAATATTAAATTGACAGGTTACAATGCAGTTCCAACCGGAATCATTTCAGGCAATGAAATCCCGGCGAAGTTTTCTTTATCACAGAATTATCCGAATCCTTTCAATCCGAATACACAGATAAATTATACAATTGCTCTGGACGGACAGGTTACGCTGAGGGTATTTGATATACTGGGAAAAGAAGTTGCGACTCTTGTTAATGAGAAGCAGAATCCGGGAACATATTCACTGAATTTTGACGGTAGCAATCTGTCAAGCGGACTGTATTATTACAGGCTTGAAAGCGGTGATTATTCAGATACCAGGAAGATGCTTTTAATAAAATAAAAATCATTTAAAACATTTTATAATAACCTGCCGGGATTTTTTATCACGGCAGGTTTTTTTTATTCCTCAGTTTCGTTTATGATTTTATTCGCAAGATCAAAATCAAATCCTCTTGAGATAAGGTAGCTGAATGATTTCCTTTTCTTTTCGGGACCGGGTTTATTTTTTAATCTTACCGAATATTTTTTAAGAAGCTTTCTTGCGGCGGTATATTCGGATTCTTCATCATAATTTTCTTCTATTATCTTATCAGCGGTTTCTTTGTCAATTCCCTTTTCGCCGAGTTTTAATTTTATAAGTCTCCGTCCTGCCGGTTTGGATGATACAATATTTTCAAGATACAGTTTTGCATACGAAATGTCATCAAGATACTTTTGCTCAGTCAGGAGTTTAAGAATATCCTCAATAATGTTTTCAGAAATTTTCCTTTCCTTCAGCTTCTTAATGATCTCCTTCCTGCTTCTGGCTTTATAAGCAAGGAAAGCATAGGCGATATATTTTCCGAAACTGAATTCGTCATACTCCCTTATTTCCTTAATTTTATCTTCGGAAAGTTCGTCATTGGTTCTGAGACCGTATTTTAGAATAGTGTCGTCATAAAGACCGAAAGCAAAATCACCGTCAAGAAAAAGATTATACCTTTTCTTTTGTTTTTTCTGTTTCTGAATTCCGGTAATTTTCATTTCAGCATATAAAATAAAAAAACTGCCGGTGTATTAACATCAGCAGTTTTTATTATCAGTAATAATTTCAATTTATTTTTTCTTTGAAACTGATTCATCTTTTTTGGATTCTTTATCTTCAGCTGCATTATCCTGTTCGTCAGCAGTCATACCGACAGCGGCTTTGACTTCCTTAAACAGTTTTTTCAGAAGTTCTTTATCGTCCGTCAGTAATTTCTTAACGCCTTCTCTTCCCTGCATTCTGTTCTCGCCGTACTGAAACCATGCACCAGCTTTTTTTATGATCTCTTTATTCACCGCAAGGTCAACAAGGTCTCCGAGTTTTGATATGCCTTCATTGTACATGATATCAAATTCAACTTCCTTGAACGGCGGAGCTACTTTGTTTTTTACAATTTTTACTTTTGTCCTGTTACCGATAACTTCCGTACCGTCTTTAATCGCAGCGATCCTTCTGATATCCATTCTGATCGAAGCATAAAATTTCAGCGCTTTACCGCCGGTAGTTGTTTCAGGACTTCCGAACATAACTCCGATTTTTTCTCTCAGCTGATTTGTAAATATCAGCACCACATTTGATTTTGAAACTGCAGCAGTAAGTTTTCTTAAAGCCTGCGACATAAGCCGCGCCTGCATTCCCATTACCGAGTCTCCCATTTCTCCTTCTATTTCTGCTCTTGGAGTAAGCGCTGCAACTGAATCCACAACAATGACATCAAGCGAATTGCTTCTAACGAGAGTTTCGCAGATCTCAAGCGCCTGCTCTCCGTATTCCGGCTGAGAGATAAGCAGATTATTAACGTCAACTCCAAGTTTCTGCGCATAACCTGTATCAAGTGCGTGCTCAGTGTCAATAAAAGCTGCAAGTCCGCCTGTTTTTTGAGCTTCAGCTATGATATGAAGACTCAAAGTTGTTTTTCCGGATGATTCCGGCCCGTAAATTTCGATTATTCTTCCTCTCGGTACTCCGCCAATTCCAAGCGCTGCATCAAGTGAGATTGATCCTGTTGAAACTGACGCTAATTTCATTATTGGCTTGTCCCCGAGTTTCATAATAGCACCTTTTCCGTGATCCTTCTGAATCTGCTCAAGAGCTATATCAAGTGATTTCTGTTTTGCTGATCTGTCGTCTGACATGTTATTTATTTGATTAATTTTAATTAATTTTAAAAACCTGATGAATATATTTAAATACTTTTTAACTTAATATGGAATTTACTTTCTTTGATGGCAATTTATCTATCATTTTCATTAGTAAATAACTAACCCGGATTTCTCTCATACATTTTTTTCCGGTGCCGGACGGCATCGAGCAAAGTCTTTCCCTGATTTTCCTTTAGCCATTTCATAAATTCCCTGTCAAAATGAAAATGATCTCCGATTTCAGAAGTAAAAAATCTTCTTACATTCTGAGTGTTCTTATAGTTCTTGTCAATAACAGTTGTGAGAAAAAGTTTATCTTTGTGCCAGTCAAATTTCATTTTCGGAATAAACTGTTTGTTTAAATAAAAAAGCTGCATCCGTTTTCACAGATACAGCTTAATAAAATTACATACAAAAATATTATCTGATCCTTTTGAATTCTATTCTTCTGTTTCTTAATCTTCCTTCATCAGTATCATTTGTATCTATAGGTTTATCCGGACCGTAACCTTCTGTTTCAATCCTTGAAGATTCAATTCCGTTACTGACAAGCCATGATTTTACTGATTCTGCTCTGTCCTTGGAAAGAGTCATGTTTCTTGCTCTTGTTCCTCTGCTGTCCGTATGACCGCTGATTTCCACTACAATTGCAGGATTGTTTTTCATGGAGCTTAAAGCTGTTTCAAGAATCGTTTCTGATCCCGGTGAAATTTCAGAACTTCCGCTTGCGAAGTTAATACCTTCAAGTACAATGACCGTTCCGATCTTTACTTCTTCCTTAGGGGGTGCAGGCGGCAGATCATCGTTAGCATTTAACGGATCAGTACCTCTTCCTACTTCAACTCCGTCACCAATAGAGCCAAGGTCAGTATCAACCATTTTAGGATTGGTTTTATAAGTAAGAACTTCATCGCCGTCAATTAATCCGTCATCGTCTGTATCACTGTCTGTAGGAAGCGTCATATAGTTGTTAACTTCCTCATTGTCCATTAATTTATCTGAATCTGTGTCCTTGCTCAGTGGATTCGTATTGTATCTATTTATCTCGTCACAATCAATAAGTGTATCTCCGTCAGTATCTTTATTCAGAGGATTTGTTTTGTAAATATTTACTTCATCACCGTCTTTGCAGCCGTCACCGTCTGTGTCTGCAATCTCAGGATCTGTACCGATCTGTTCTTCACGGCATTTTGTTAAACCGTCTTTATCAATATCAGTATTGCAGTCATCTCCGCTTACAAATGAAAGTCCGATACCGAGCTGACCATAACCATCTTTGAAATCAGTAATCACAAAATTGTTTAAAAGATCTGTAAATGAGTAAGTAGCTCCAAGATTTAAGTCAAGTATAACATTCTTTGAAAGTTTAATTTCCGTACCGATACCGGCAGGGATAATTCCCGTCCATCCGTCTTCCATCTTGTTATAATCTGGAATGTTAACTGAGGAAGGAACTTCCTTTACTGAATATTTCATTACTCCGGCGCCTACATAAATGTAAGGATTCCAGTTCTCAGAAGTAAACGGGGCAATCTTTAAACGCGCATCGATCGGCATTATGTCTGTTTTAACATAATGGTCAGGATCAGTATTTGAGTGAGCATTTAAGTTATCATTTGTTTTATATTTTCCGTATCCGCCGCCTATTTCAAATGAAATGGTTTCATTTATCTCAAATCCGAGAAATGCTCTTCCGAGAAATGAAGTCGATGCATCAAATTCCGAAAATGGCATAAGCTGATTATATTGAATTCCCGCTTTGACGTTATAGTTCTTGAACTGTGCATTTGCTGAAACGGATAATAAAAACAGAATGGTTAATGCTAAATAGTATTTTTGTTTCAAATTTGCCTCCAAAGTTTAGTTTTCGATGGATGCAAAATAATAAAATATAAATGAAATTGCAGTAAAAAATCTTATAATGTTTAATTTTTTATAAATCAGACTTCAGAATTTAATTAAGTGGTAACTTCTGAAAAACCAACTCTCCTCAAATTGTCATTCCCGCCCTCATTTTCGCGAGGCAGGAGTGCTCCAGACTGTCTGAAAACAAAGGAATCACATCGAAGTCTCTAAGACTCTAAGTTAAATACTTTCAAAGCAGGATTCATTGAGGCTTCGAGGCTTCGAGGTTTTTCTCTTAAATTAGTTTCGGACAGTCTGCTCCTGTCAGGGGGGCACCACGGGTCATCCATTTTAAGTCAGTTTTCAATGATTGGGTGACCCAGAGGGTACCCCCCGATAAAAGCATTCCTGCCTCGCGGCAAGGCGGGCGGGAATGACAGTAAGGTTTTTTCAGAAGTTTCTAAGTATTCAGTCTCAACGGGCTTTTTTCCGGGCTTCATCATAAATAGTCTGATGGGCTTTATCGAAATTAATAAGCTTATCATAAACACTCCTGTCTCCGTAATCTAAAAATACATCTGCTATTTCCGTAGCTTTGGAATCAAAAAATATGTCAATATTAAATGATTTCACTTCTTTCTTTTTTATATTACTTATTGCTTCAAGTGCGATTAACATATTGTTCTGAGCGGTTTTCTTTTTAAGAGTCAATGAGTCAAGACCGAAGTACATGTATTCAAAGTATCCTTTCCTGAAATTATCAAATCTTACATTAAGAAGTTCCTGCACAAGCTGAAGTCTTGACGGCTTCGAACCGCCTCCTGTTTCATTCCATCCGGAAGTGCTCAAAGTAACCTTATTGCAGATATCCACAGCCTTCTGAAAATATTTATTCCCTGCAAATGCAATGTATGAGTCTTCATCATATCCGACAATCATGTATGCGTAATAATCAAGAAGACTCAGAAACGAATCGAACCGCTGATCATTTTTTATGAATGGAATATTTTCATTATAAACAAACTGACATCTTTCATCCAGAAATCTGAAGGCAACAGAAAATTTATCGTTACCGTTTTTAAAAGGATTGAAAACTTCTCTCTGACTTGCAATGAAAAGTTTTGCATCATAAGTCAGCGTCGTAGTATTTACAGCTGTAAAATTGAACTGCATCTGAACCCTGATAGGAGGTATTTTATCGTTATGATATTTATTCTTATTCAGATAATCTTCCACCTTCTGTTTGAAATTTACTAATTTCTCCTGAGAACTCTGAGGAAGCTGCGTTACATCTATTGTAACTTCCGTCTTAAGATCAATCTGTGAATATATATTTGATACATTTGTTAAAGAAATAATTACGATAATTAAAAACCATTTAATTTGACTTTGCATTTTCTATCTCTTTCGGTTAATTTATTTGTGAAATTTAAAATACTGATTTAAAGAATCAATACATTTATTTAAATTAGATTAATGAAAAGTATTATAACAGCAATATTTTTATTGCTCTGTTTTAAAAGTTCAATCGCTCAGTTCGAAAACTCCGACATTGGCGCAAGAGCTGCAGGATTAAACGGGGCATTTACTTCCTTGTCAAATAATTCTCTTGCAATTTTTTATAATCCTTCAGGACTTGGGCAGCTTAGATACAGGGAAGTGTCAGTTTTTTATTCTCCGTCACCTTTTGGAATCAGCGATATTTCCACAGCAGCATTAACTTATGCTGAACCTTTAAAATTCGGAACTCTCGGATTCGGGATCAGAACTTACGGTTTTGATCTTTACAGAGAAACAAATGCAATTATATCTTACGGAAATAATTTCAGGGGAAAGATTTTTTACGGATTAAATTTAAATTACTATAATCTTAATATTCAAAATTATAACTCAGCTTCTTCTTTCGGAGCAGACATCGGAGCAATGGCTTACATAACCGATTTTCTCAGATGGGGATTCTTTGCAAAAAATATAACAGGCGCGAAGATCGGAAGTTCGGAAGAAAAACTCGCTCAGGTTTACAGAACAGGTTTGAACGTTCAGCCGAGAAATGATCTGAATCTGATTCTTGAAATAGAAAAAGATGTTAAGTATCCGCTTTCAGTAAGAGGGGGAATGGAATATTCCGTTAATGATTATATTGACATACGAGCCGGGATTGGAACAGAGCCGACTGCTTTTTCCGGCGGGATAAGTATTTACTATAAAACTTTTCAGATAGATTATGCGATCTATAATTACAGGGACCTTGGGATTACAAATCAGGGAACTGTAACTTTTAATTTCGGAGGCGATAAGTCAAGAATCCATGCTAAAGAACAGCTCAAAAAAGCTTTTCTAAATTAATATTTTAAATTAATAAAAATGAAATACAGGAATCTTGGTAAGTGCGGAGCAAAGGTCAGCGTTATAAGTCTCGGAAGCTGGCTTACTATTGGCGGAACTGTTGATAATAAAAGGAGCGGAAATCTGATCAAACTTGGTTTTGAGAAAGGAATAAATTTCTTTGATACTGCGGATGTATATAATTACGGAATGGCTGAAATCACGCTTGGCAAATCGCTCAAAGATTTCAGAAGACAGGATCTGTTCATTGCCTCAAAATGTTTCGGTAAAATGTCAGATGAACCAAACGATAAAGGACTTTCAAGAAAACATATTTTTGAATCGGTACATAAATCTCTTAAAAATCTGAAAACAGATTACATCGATCTTTATCAATGTCACCGTTATGATCCGGATACAACACTTGAGGAAACATGCAGAGCTTTTAATACAATGATCGAGCAGGGAAAAATTCTTTACTGGGGAGTCAGCGAATGGAGCAAAGATGAAATTAAGAATGCGCTTGAAATATGTGAAAAATATAATCTTCACAAACCAGTAAGCAATCAGCCGCAATACAGTCTTTTTTCGAGAGATATAGAAAGCAACGGAGTTCAGGATATCTGCAGGGAAAATGGAATCGGGCTTGTAGTCTGGTCGCCGCTTGCGCAGGGAGTCTTAACCGGAAAGTATAATAAGAAAAAAATTGAAAACGATTCGAGATTAAAAGATAAAAAAAATAATACTTTCGTAAAGAACTTTGTAAACGATGAAAATCTGAATAAAGTAGGAGAACTCATAAAGCTTTCCGAAAAAACTGGCATAAGTGTTTCCAATCTGGCTTTGGCATGGTGCCTTAGAGATGAGACAGTATCAAGCGCAATCACTTCGGCAACAAAAGAATCACAGTTAAAAGAAAACATCAAAGCTTCTGAAACAGAACTTACAGAAGAAATTTTAACCGAAATTGAAAAAATATTTAAATCCGTAAAATGAATTATTTAGTAATCGGAGAACCATGCGTAGATGTTATTCATAAAGCGAACGGCGAAACTGTAAACAGTTACGGCGGGATACTTTATTCATTAATCAGCATGGCAGTGCTTTCTGGAGCGAATGACAGCATAATTCCTGTTATGAATCTGGGAGAAGATGAATTTGATAACATTATTTCCATATTCAAAAAATATCCAAAGATCAGGACAGACGGCATAAACAAAGTAAAGCATCCGACAAGGAAAGTAAATCTTTACTATAATTTGTATAATACAGACAAAAGCGCAAGATTAGAGAAATCAACAGAGCCGACATATACTCTTGATTACAAGCAGTGCGAAAGTTTTTTTAAAATTGCCGATTCTATACTTATAAATATGATCTCAGGAGTTGATATTACACTGCATACTTTGAAGAACATAAGAAAAAATTTCAGCGGATACATTCACATTGACATACATAACATTGTAATGCATACAAAGGAAGACGGGAGCAGAATACACAAACCGGTGGAAAACTGGTATGAATGGTGCACAAACTCAGATACCGTTCAGATGAATGAATTTGAAATAGCGACATTAAGCCGCGACAAGCTTTCAGAGTACAGAATAGCGGAAGAGATTCTTTACAACAGAAATTATGAAGTCAAAGGTTTGATAGTTACACGCGGAAAGATCGGAGTAACGGGATTTGTAAGAAAGGAAAAATCTTACGGAAAAGAAAAATTCAATGATCTTGATCATGTCAACGTCGCTTCTATAGAAAATCCGCACTTTAAGGATTCCACAGGATGCGGGGATGTTTTTGCATCAGCATTTACAATTGATTATTCGGTTAACAGAGATTTTATAAAGAGTCTTCATTTTGCAAACAGGATGGCTTCATTTAATTCTTCACTTGAAGGAGTAAAAGAACTGGACAAACTAAGATAATTATTTAACAGGACTGAATGAAAATTTTAATAACCGGATCTAACGGGCTTCTCGGACAGGCAATCACTTCAATTTTTACAAGGGAATCTGATTACGAACTGATACAAACCTCATTTGAAGATCATTCATATCTTTCTTTCGGGCACATATATGAAACACTTGATATAACTTTAAAAGAAGATGTAAAGAGATTAACAGATTTCTATGCGCCTGATGTAATCATCAACTGCGCTGCATTTACAGATGTGGATAAATGCGAAACAGAAAGAGAGCTTTCCTGGAGAATAAATGTTGACGGCGTAAAAAACATTATCATAGCAGCAAGAAGAAACAATTCGAGATTAATACATTTTTCCACTGACTATATTTTCGACGGAAAGAATGGTCCATATACTGAAGAGTCCATTCCGAATCCAGTATCCTTTTACGGAAGGGAAAAGCTTGCCAGCGAAAACGCCTGCATTACCAGCGATATTAGTTTTGCAATAGTAAGAACTCTGGTGCTTTACGGTATTGGCAATGACGTTAAACCGAATTTCGCTTTATGGCTTATAGAAAAGCTCAGAAACAATGAACCGGTTACGATTGTAACTGATCAGATCAGCAATGTAACTATGATAGATGATCTTGCTTACGGAGCGTTAAAAATAACCGAAAAGAATTTGAAAGGTATTTATAATATCGCAGGATCAGACATTCTTTCCAGGTTTGATTTTGCAATGAAAGTCTGTGAGGTATTCGGTTACAACAAAGAACTTGTCAGACCAATAATTACAGCGAGTCTGAATCAGGCAGCTCCGAGACCTTTGAGATCAGGACTGACAACATATAAAATGGAATCCGAACTTGGTTTTAAGCCGATGGATTCGCTTGAAGGACTCAGACTTCTGAAAATTCAGCTCGGCTATTAATAAATTTTAATTTTCTTATTCAATGTTAGACATAAAATTAATCAGAGATAATCCCGAATCAGTAAAAAACAAACTCAGACTGAGAAAAGAAGAAGTTTCCGTAATAGATAAAATACTTGATACTGACGGGCAAAGACTCATTTTAATTTCCAAATCAGAAACTCTAAAAGAACTCAGAAATTCAGTTTCTGATGAAATTGCCGTGATGAAAAAAAACAAACAGGATGCTTCGGATAAAATCGCAGAGATGAAAAAAGTTTCAGATGAAATAAAAGCTTATGATGAAGAACTGAGAAAAGTTGATGCAGATTTAGACATGCAGCTCAGATATGTGCCTAATCTTCCCGATGATTCCGTGCCTCTGGGAAATTCAGAAAAAGATAACGCAGAGATACTGAAATGGGGAGAGAAAAATAGTTTTGATTTTGATGTTAAGGATCACATTGAACTTGGAAAAGCGCTTGATATACTTGACTTTGAACGCGGT
Source organism: Ignavibacteria bacterium (assembly GCA_016709315.1). Classification (GTDB taxonomy): domain Bacteria; phylum Bacteroidota; class Ignavibacteria; order Tepidaquicellales; family Tepidaquicellaceae; genus JAEUSI01. The sequence goes on along the minus strand of JADJMZ010000001.1, from coordinate 904,897 downwards.
ACCAAGATTTCCGGAAGCGGTTTCCCTTTGTATAAAGGAAAAGGCGCAAAGCTCGAAAGAGCTCTTATTAATTTTATGCTGGATGAACAGTCGAAGAACGGATACAAAGAAGTGATGACGCCTGTGCTTGTTAACAGAGCTTCAATGGAAGCTGCAGAAAAGATTCCGAAATTTGAAGAAGACATGTATCATATAGAAAAAGATGATCTGTTTGCGATACCGACTGCGGAAGTTCCGATACTGAATATTCACCGGGATGAAATTTTGAAACAGGATGATCTTCCTCTCAAATACTGCGGATTTACAAATTGTTTCAGAAGAGAAGCCGGAAGTTACGGAAAGGATACAAAAGGATTTCTGAGAGTGCATCAGTTTAATAAAGTCGAGCTTATTAATTTTTGCAGACCTGAAGACTCTTACATTGAACTGGAAAAGATGCTTGATGATGCTACCGGAATTCTAAAAAAATTAAATATACATTACAGAGTTATAGAGCTTTGCACAGCAGATATTGGATTTTCAGCAAGCAAATGTTACGATATTGAAGTCTGGTCCTATGCGGAGAACAAATGGCTTGAAGCGTCTTCAGTGAGCAACTGCACTGATTTTCAGACAAGGAGAGCAATGGTGAGATATAAAAAAGTACTTGATAACAATAAAACCAAAACAGAATTTGTTCACGCTCTGAATGGCTCGGGTCTTGCAACTTCGAGACTAATGGTAGCGCTTATGGAAGCTTATCAGACAAAAGAAGGGAATATAATCGTTCCTGAAATACTGAGAAGCTACACCGGATTTGATATTATCTGATTCAGATAATTTATTCGAATTTCTTCTTTGCCAGAACTACTGCGCCGACAATTGCAGCGAGAAGAAGAAAGGATGCAAGCTCAAAAGGAAAAGAATAATTTGAAAACAATTCCACACCGAGAGATTCGGCAGTTCCCATTGTCAGAGCTTTTTCAGACATAACTTTAAACTTACCTTCAAATCCGAAATAAACAGTAAATCCAAGAAGACAGAAAAGAAAAATAGAAAGCAGTACAGCGGTTAATTTTCTGTAAGTATATTTTTCCTTAAGTTTGCCTTCATCATGAAGATTTAAAAGCATGATTACAAAAAGGAACAGCACCATAATAGCGCCCATATAAACCAAAACCTGTATAATTGCAATGAACTGCGCTTTCAGAAGCAGATAAAGACCTGATACAGTAAAAAAATTAAGAATTAAAAATAATGCGCTTGAGATCGGGCTTCTTCTTGTAATCATCATAATAGCAGAACCTACGGCTAATACTGCAAGAGAGAAGAACAGAACAGTTTCTAAATCAAATTTCATATATTATTTTATTTCAGAATTTTCTCAATATATGATTTATAAAATAAATTTGTAATTCCAATTATTTTAATAAAATTAATTTTTTTACATCAGAAAATCCTGCGCTTGTCATTCTGCAATAATATACTCCGGCGGCAAATTTGCTACCGTCAAACTGAACTTCATAACTGCCGGAACTCAGATTTTCATTCACAAGAGTTTCAATACTCTTACCTAATGCATCATAAACTGAAATCTTAACAAGAGAATTTTCCGGAACTCCGAAACGGATCTTTGTTACAGGATTAAAAGGATTGGGATAATTCTGATGGAGAATAAAATTCTGCGGAACAGGTAACTCTGTCTTAACTATTCCTGTAATTATAATGTTGATATATCTTCCGTAAAGCATTGAATATGAAGCGCTGTCCTTGTTGTATATTGCCCAAACCCTTGCATCCCAATAACCGAATTTAATTCCTCTGTTCATTGCAAGACTTACATTTGCTGCAGAATTTCCCGCAGTCGTACTGTCAGACGGGTCTAAAAAATTATAAGAATGAAACTTTACTCTTACGGAATCATTGCTTTTCTTAACATGTGCAGCAGCCAGAAAATAAATGGAATTAAGTCCGGAAGAATTTTCCTGTAAATTTTCTGTGATGGTCGGGAATATTATTGAATGAAAATTGCTGTTATCGGAGCCTGCATCGTTTATGACGCGATCCTGAAACCTCGAACCGTTCGAACTGTAAACTGAAGTTGCGTATATTCTGTAATTACCATCTCTATTAGAGTTAAAAACACCGCTTAAAAAATTTCCGAAATTCGAATAAACAAATCCGGAGTTAACATTGTTTCCAAGATAAGCAAGGGTATCGGGAGAAGTCCAAGCCGGAATCCCGGTTGTTGATCTTACATAAACAGCATTCTTATTGTCAGATTTTTTCTTTTCATAACTTACGGAATATCCGGAACCGCCATACGGATGATGTCCTATAAAAGGATTTTTACAGACAGAAGTATCATCTGCAGTCAGATTCGTATCGTAAGATACAGTTTGAGTAACAGGATTAAATTGTCTGTAAATTATATCACTATTTTTTTCATATACCACGGCAAAGACGGAATTATTAAGATATGCGCTTCGGGGCATTGATTTATTGTAAACTCCTGTATCAACAGGAAACGGGCTGCTCCAACCGTTAACGGCATTGTAATAACTTCCGTAAATATCGTATTTCCCGTTCCTGTAAGTTTCCCACAATGCAAGCGCAATGTTTATCTGACCTCCTGATGAACTCGATATATCATAAGAAACCGAAGGATGATAATTCAGGGACATGTTATCGGTAAGATAAGAAACGGTATCAACCGGACCATTCAGCCCGACCTTCATAACGCAAATCCGGTTGTTCAGTAAAAAGCTTCCCCTTTCAAAAATCATAAATTCCCAGCTGTAATAAGTTGTGAAAATGAATATTTCAGGATTGCCGAATGAAGGATTTTTATCAACGAAACCGGAAGTAAATTTCTGAGCGGGTTGCCACTCAAAAGGTTGTGATACTGATATTTTTATGGCAGAGAAAACTGATATTGCTGTTAAGACAGTGAAGAGAAAAAATCTCAGCAGAGTATTAGAGTGTTTCATAACTCCCCCTTTTTTTGAAAAACTAATTATAGACTTTTGATGCAAACATTTGGATTTCCGAACGGTCAGGAATTTTGTCCGGACTATATACTTTCAGTATTAGAGATCAGGACTGATGTAAAGACAAACCATAAATTTTTTATTGATATACAATTAGATCTATAACATTTCCGTCGGTAAATTAACTAAAAGGGCTCACTTTCAACCGGCGTAATTCCAATTATTTTAATAAAATTAATTTTTTTACATCAGAAAATCCTTCACTTGTCAGTCTGCAATAATAAACACCGCCGGCAAATTTGCTACCGTCAAACTGAACTTCATAACTGCCTGCACTCAGATTTTCATTCACAAGAGTTTCAATACTCTTACCTAATGCATCATAAACTGCGATCTTTACAAATGAATTATCCGGAATTCCGAACCGGATCTTAGTTACGGGGTTAAACGGATTGGGATAATTCTGATGCAGAATAAAATTCTGCGGAACAGGTAACTCTGTCTTTACTATTCCGGAAATGATAATGTTGATATATCTTCCGTAAAGCATTGAATAAGATGAACTGTCTTTGTTGTAAATTACCCAGACTCTTGCATCCAAATTACCGAATTTAATTCCTCTGTTCATTGCAATGCTGACATTTGCAGTAGAATTTCCTGCAGTCGTACTGTCAGACGGGTATGAAAAATTAGAAGTATGAAACTTTACCCTTACGGAATCATTGCTTTTCTTAACATGAGCAGCAGCCTGAAAATTAATGGAATTAATTCCCGATGAATTATGCGGTAAATTTTCTGTGATGATCGGAAATATTACAGCATGAAAATTGCTGTTATCAGAACCTTCATCGGTTATGACTCGATCCTGAAAATTCGCGCCGCCTGAACTGTTTACTGAAGTTGCGTAAACTCTGTAATTACCTGCTCTGTCAGAATTGAAAATACCGGTGAGATAATTTCCGAAATTTGCATAAATAAATCCGGAGTTAACATTGTTTCCCTGGAAAGCAAGTGTGTCTTGATTTGTCCATACTGGAATATCGGCTGTTGATCTGAAGTAAACAGCATTCTTATTGTCAGTTTTTTTCATTTCATAACTTACGGAATATTTTAAACCTCCAAACGGATGATGTCCTATGAAAGGATTTTTGCAGACAGAAGTATCACCTGCAGTCAGATTCGTATCGTAAGATACAGTTTGTGTAACAGGATTAAAATGTCTGTAAATTATATCGCTATTTTTTTCATATACTACAGCAAAGATGGAATTATTAAGATATGCGCTTCGTGGCATTGATTTATTGTAGGCGCCAGTATCAACAGGAAACGGGCTGCTCCATCCGTTACCGGGATTGTAATAACTTCCGTAAATATCGTATTTTCCGTTCCTGTAAGTTTCCCACAATGCAAGCGCAATGCTTATCTGACCTCCCGGAGAGTACTGTATGTCATAAGAAACCGAAGGATGATAATTCAGGGAATTGCTGTCGGTAAGATAGGTAACAGTATCTATCGAACCATTCAGTCCGATTTTCATAACACAAATCCGGTTGTTCAGTAAAAAACCTCCTCTTTCGAATACCATAAATTCCCAGCTGTAAGTATTGAAAAACATTAACTCAGGATTACCGAATGAAGGATTTTTATCAACGAAGCCGGAAGTAAATTTCTGAGCGGGTTGCCATTCAGAAGGTTGTGATAATGATATTTTTATTGCAGAGAAAATTGTTATTGCTGTTAAGACAGTGAAGAGAAAAAATCTCAGCAGAGTATTGTGTTTCATAACACCCCCTTTTTTTGAAAATTAATTATACACTGTTTCTGATACAATGCAAATATTTGGATTAAAATGAAGCATGATTTTGATTAATTTAAATTAAAAAACGGTTATGAAAGACTCATTGCTCACGGAAAAAAATAAAAGAGATATATTAAAATACATCAAAGAAAAAAATTATGCAGATATTCTGAACTTGCTTGAAAAGATAAAAACAGGTCACGCCGGAACGCCGAAAACAAAGGATAAGAGATTTGTAATAAGCGAGATCGTAAGGCATATAATTGACACTTCTGCAAATCCTGAAAAGGATTTCTTTACCGCAGGAAGTTTTTTCTGCAAAAGAAAGGAAGATACCGCAAAAGAAATAGGAGTTATGCTGATATGGAGAGCTTATAAATACAACACGGATAAAACGGAAAGCATCCTACTTAAAATTGCCGATGATGACAACTGGGAAGTAAGGGAGTACGCCGGATCGGCTTTTGCACATACGATATTTCATAATGAGGAATTTTATGAGACTGTAATGAAATGTACAAAGCATCATTCTGAAAATGTCAGAAGGGCAGTAGTGTTTTCAGCCATTGGACTGAGAGATAAAAAAAATCTTGCAAAAGCTTTTGCATTATTTGAACCGCTGCTTTTTGACGATTCGAAATATGTAAGAAAGAATCTCGGTCCGTTCATTCTTGGCTCATACTTTGCGAATAAGTTTCCGGAAGAGACTGTCAGCCGGCTGAAAAAATGGAGTAAGATCCGTGATGAGAATGTCCGCTGGAATATTGCAATGGCTTTTAATAACAGTTTCGGGAACAGAAATCCTGAACTTGCGCTGGATGTTCTGAAGACTCTTTCCGGTGATCAGGATATTGTTGTGAGAAGGGCTGTGATATCTACACTCAGATTTCTGTCAAAGAGACATAAAAAACTTGTTGACGGATTTATTAAGAAAAATAAACTGAAGATCTTTAAAGAGACGGATTAAGTTTCACATCTGTCAAAACCGAAAATTAAAATTTACCACTAAGACTCCCTGTTCGCGAGGCCTGCTCCGCAAGGCGAGCGAGCGAAGGCACAAAGATTGCTGTTTTTAAATTTTTCTTCTTAGTGTCTTGGAGTCTTAGTGGTAAAAATCTTAGTTCTGATATACTCTATATCTCACCGGTGCTGTTCAAAACGGGAAAAGAAGTTTTATTTACTTTCTTCAGGTAATTTTTCAGGTGATTCAGGATTATCCGGCGTTTCAACAGGTTCATCATTCTCAAATCCATCCTTGTGATCAATCTTAAATTTGTATCTGTATTTTGCCGAATCGTTTGAATGAATTTTCTCAGTTTCTTTCAATGCTTTTCTTATCTCTTCATTGGCTTTTTCAATTTGCTTTTTTAGCTCTTCGCTGTTAAAATTCAGATTTTCTTTAAGATCTTTATTCATTTCAAGAAGATCTTTCTTAAGCTGATCCATGTTCTGCTTTAGCTCATCTTTATTTATTTCAGAATTTTCTTTTAAGTCTTTCTTCATTTCTTCCATGTCTTTTCTGAACTCTTCTTTGTCAAAAGCAACTGAATCTTCTTTCCATTCGTAAGTTCCTTCCGGAGAAGTTTTTATCTCAAATTTCCAGTTCTTCGCCAATTCTTCGAGTCCCTGAATTGTCTGCGGATCAATGTTTTCAACGTCTTTCAGATTCTCAAGACTTTTCTCTACATTCTTTAAACTTTTTTCCAAATTGACCTGCACTTCCACCTGAATCTTATCTATCCAGTCATTTAATTTTTTCTCGTCAAAAAAAGCAATACTGTCAGAGTGAATGTTTGATGGCGGAGCAACAAAATTCGCAAGTTTTGCATAGACCTTATCCGAATATTCTTTTTCGACATTCGGCATCAGATTAACCAGCGAAACTGCATCGGATATCTTTGCTGCATTCAGAAGAGTATTTACACAGGCATCGTTGCATTTGCCGAAGTCATAACTGAACAATGCGTTTCTGAATTTAGGCGAAGAGTTCTCGTTGAAAGGAGTTCCGACTCCGATATTCTTTTTTGTAAGCACGATATTTCCTGCAGGCACAACTGCAATTCTGTTTGTAGATTCGACGTCCACTTTACCCGATTTCACGAATACAAGTCCGTCTCCGGCAGAATCAATTGTAAGAGTATATTTGCCTCTGTCGTCGTTTGCAACCGCCGAAGGCATTTCGACAAAAAATGTCTTTCCGTTCTTATTCATATCGGCATTGATTGTTCCGTATTCTACATTAATTCTGTTGTTACCGTCCGAACTTTTTACAAAGACAACTTTTGTATTCGGCTCAATTATGATCTTACCAATGTCGGCGATTAAAAGCTCAGCTATTGAAATATTATTTGTCTGAATGAACTGACCTTCTTTGATGCTGTCATTACTGCTCATCGCTGCATCTCCGATCAGCGAATTACCCTGAAGATTTGAGACCTTCCAGTAGCTTGCAAGTCCGAATGTATTTTGCTCGGACATTCTGTCATTGGTGAGCTTCATATTCTTTACACCAATCACAATGAAAGCCAGAGCCAGCATGGCTGCAATTCCGGATAAAACATATTTGTATCTTGAGAAAAAGTTTTCGGAATTTTCAGTTTCAGTCCGTGAATTTTTTTCTGAATTCAGAATTTTATATTTGTCTTTATTGATCCCCGATTCGACCTTGTTCCAAATCTCATCTTTTTTCTTTGAAGAAACAATTACTTCATCAGCGGTTAAAGAGTTAATATCTTTGACAAGTGCTGAAGTTTCTTTAAGATAATCCTCACAGCGGCTGCAAACAGCTAAATGTTGGTCCATCATTTCCTTATCTTTAAGCGATATCATTCCTTCAAGGTATTCATCTATAAGCTGTTCTGTTTCAGCGCACAGATCCGTATTTTGAATTTTCCCGTTGATCATTTTGATAACTCCTCTCTTAAAATTTTTCTTGCCCTGTGAAGATGAGCTTTGGATGTTCCGGTTTGTATGTCCATCATTTCAGAAATCTCATTATGTTTATATCCTTCAATATCATGAAGTATCAGCACCATTCTCGCCTGATCAGGAAGTTTTTCTATCGCCTTCTGAAGATCTATCCTTGAATCGGCGGTATATTTTGAACCTTCCTGTTTGATTTCTCTTTCAAATTCATCTTCCTTGTCTGACTTCCTCTTGCTGCTTCTCAGATGCATCATGAACTGATTAACGGCGATGCTGTGAAGCCAGGTATAAAATTTACATTCAAATTTAAATGTGTTCAGTTTTTCCCATGCTTTTATGAAAACTTCCTGCGTCAGATCTTCGGCAAGATTCACATCTGCTGAAATCTTCAGGCACAAAGAGTGAATACGCTGCACATTTTTTGTAAAAAGTTCTTTGAATGCGTCGTTGTTTCCTTTGACTGCCTGTTCTACTAGCTTAAACTCCTCGTCAGGATTTTTTACAATAAGATTTAATGAAACGGATGATGAGCTCATATTTAATTCCTTCACATTTATTAGATGTCGGCCGGTTAAAAAAGGTTTAGCTGATGGTTTGATTAAATTAGGAAATATAGATTTAATTTTTAATTCTAAATTAAGAAATATTTGAACATGTAAATGGGCAGTATAATGATTGTTTTAAATTACAAATAAGAATTTTTCAGAACTCTATTTTCATTGATAACATTCAATGAGTTCTTTATGTTAATTACGGAACAAAAAAAGATTTCACAGGTTATATTATTTAAAAACACTACATGAATATTTCCGGAACAACTCTTTCCGCATATCAGACATTTGAAAAAAAGCTGTACCAGGTCAACAGCAAGGAGCTTTTGTATAAACTTGCCAAAGGTCTGCTATATACATTTATAATATTTATGCTGATTGGATTTGTTCTGGTATTGCTAGAATTAATTTTTAATTTTGATTCTCCGGTAAGGAAAATATTCTACTGGGGATTTTTATCTGTTTCGGTTACAACTCTTGTTTATTTCATTTCAAATTACATTTTAAAAAGATCAGGCATCATTAAACCTCCTGATCTTATTTCATATTCAAAAAAAGTCGGAAATAATTTTGAAAATATAAAAGACAGACTGTCGAATTCACTTTCACTTTTTCAATCTTATAATAATCAGGGATCTTCAACTGTTTTTTCCGGTGATCTTATTAAAGCTGACATTGATGAGACTAACAGACTAACGGAAGAAGTGGATCTGACTTCCGTCATTTCATTTTCGGATTTAAAAAAACCATTCTATGTTTTTCTGTCAGCTGTTTTGCTTTACGGGCTGGCATTTGCAGTATTTCCTTCGGATATGTCCGGAGCTTTGAAAAGGATCGTTAATTATAATTTCAGTTATTATGAAAATGGTCTCGGAATTTCATTTGCAGTATCACCGGGAAATGCGGAGATAGCAAAAGGAGAGAAAGTTTCTGTAAGCATCAGAGTGAATTCAACAAAGCAGGGATTCATTCCCGATGAGATCAAATTTTTCACAAAGCAGATCACCGCGGATAATTATGAACTGCTGTCTGATCCGGTTGAGCTTAAGCCCGAATCAGACGGAAGTTTTAAAACCATTATTGAAAATATTAACAGCAATCTGATCTATTTTGCTGAATATAAAAACATTAAGTCGGAAGAATTTAAAATAAAAGTTTCCGATTATCCGGTTGTAAAAAGTTTTACAGTTTCAGTATATCCTCCGGATTTTACGGGCATTCCTTCCAAGACTCTGGAAGAAAATGAAGGAGATGTATTCTGTCCGGAAGGAAGCAGGATTTATTTTGAAATTAAGTCTAACAAAAATCTTTCTTATGCCGGAATAAAGTTTAATAATAATCCGGTAGATTTCGAAGTCAGCGGAGAATCTGCAAGAGGTTCTTTTACTGCAAAGGAAAACGGTGTTTATAATTTTGCATTAAAAGATGAGAACGGAACAGACAGCAAAAATCAGAATAATTACAATATAAAGGTATTGCCTGATAAAGCGCCGGAAATAATTATAACTGAACCTGAACAGTCAAATTATGAATTGAAGGGCGAGAATGAACTTCTTCTCAGAGCACGAATTTCGGATGATTACGGATTTTCAAAACTTTCGCTCGGATACAGAAAATTAAAATCTCTTGCCGGTGATGCAGGAGCTCCTCCTTTTACATTTGAGAATGTAACCATACAAAATCCGAATGCAACTTCAATTGAAGTTCCTTATATATGGGTCATCGCAAAATTAAATCTTAGGTCAGGCGAGTCTGCGGAGTATTTTATGGAAGTTACTGATAATTCAGGTAAAACAGTCCGGTCCGATATCAGAACAATTAAATTCAGATCGCTTTCCGATATGCTGAAAAAGAGTGAGGAGATGACAAAAGATCTGAAGACCGATCTTAAATCAGTATTAGAACAGGCGCAGGAGATGCAGAAGGAAATTCAGGATCTGAAAAAAGAAATGAATAAAAATGAAGAGCTTGGTCTTAACGAAGATCAGAAAAAACAGATGCAGAGTAAAGTAGATAACTTTCAGAAGAATCTGAATTCAGCTCAGAAAAAACTCGAAGAGAGCATGAACGAGATGCAGCAGAAGAATATGCTGAGCGAGAAAACACTTGAGCAGTATATGGAGCTTCAGAAAATGTTCAATAAAATAAACACACCCGAACTTCAGAAGATGCTGGAAAAATTAAGAGAAGCATTGAAAAAAAATAATCCCGAGGAGTTAAAGGAAGCTCTGAAAAATTTTAAATTTGATGAAGAAGCGTTTAAGAAATACATGGAGAAGGCAATGGAACTGCTAAAGAAAATCGAGAACATGCAGAAGTTCGGCGAGCTGACACAGAAACTTGATGACATTGCAAAGAAGCAGGAAGACCTGAAAAAAGAAACGGAAAAGTCTGACAAGAATGATAAGAACAAAATGAATGAACTTTCAGACAAGCAGAAAAACATCAAAGATCAGACAAAGGATTTTACGGATGAGCTGAAAAAACTAATTGATGAGATAAACAAAATGAAAGAACAGATGAGCGCTGAAGATCTTGAGAAGCTTAAGAAAAAAATGGAGCAGAGAAATACAGAAAATAAAATGCAGAAGTCTTCTGATCAGCTTCAGAAGTCGGATAAAAGTAATTCCGAACAGACACAGGAAGACATAATGAACGATCTGAATGAGATGAATCAGCAGATGAAGGAAGCTCTTTCTGACATGATGGATTCGCAGGATATGCAGAAGAAATTACTGGATAAGCTGAAGGACATCAAAAAACAGCTTGATGAACTCAGCAGGAAGCAGCAGGAATTAAAAGATAAAACAGATGAACTCAATGAGTCGGATAAAGAGGAATTCGAAAAAAACCAGAAAAAGCAGAAGTCGCTGCAGAGCGAACTCTCACAGACAATTGAAGATCTTATGAATGCTTCAAAGATGGGAGCAATGATGACACCAGAGATGGGCAAGGAACTCGGCAATGCATACAATAAAATGGATAAGGCGGAAAAAGAACTCGGTGAAAAGCAAAAAGCAAACGCATCTTCAGATCAGGGAAAAGCGAAAGAGTCATTAGACAATGCATCGAAGATGCTCGGTGATATGATAGGCAAAATGGGACAGCAGGGAAAGGACGGGAAAGACGGTAAGGACGGGAAGAAGGGAAAGGGCGGTGACAAGCCGGGGCAGGGAGACATGGGACAGCTTATGTCGAGACTCGGGGAAATAATTTCACAGCAGATGGGACTTAACGGAAAGACAGGTAAATTCGGAGAAAACGGTCAGAAAGGAAATAACGGAAAAGGAAATTCTCCGGATAATATGTCACCGGAACAGAGAATTGAAAATCAGAAACTTAGTTTAGAACAGCAGCAAATTCAGAAATCACTTGAACAGCTTAATGAGGAATTGAAAAAGGAAAAGGAGAGAAGCGGTGAAAAAATTCTCGGGGATCTGGATGAAGTTCAGAAAGAGATGAAAGAAATTGTCAAAGAACTGGAAGAGAACAGATATGATGACAAGTTAATTGAAAAGCAAAACAGAATACTTTCGAGAATGCTTGATGCACAGCTTTCGCAGAGAGAAAAGGATTTTGAGCCAAAGAGAGAATCCAGACCGGGTGAAAATGTTGTGAGAACTTCGCCTCCGGAAATCGTACTCAGAGGACCGAATTCATTTAACGAACTTAAGGAAGACTTTCTTAATCTTCAGAAAGAAGGATTTACGGAAGATTATGAAGCGCTTATAGCGAAATATTTAATGGAGCTTAAGAAGAGCGGTGCAAAGTAAAATATTTTTAGAATATTGAATTATAATTTTATAAGTCCCGGAAACACCGGGACTTTTTTATTTCAGAACTTAACTTGAGTTTCTTAAAACCTGCATTAATAAATTTATCCATACGGAAATATTTAAACATAAATTGAATTTTATTTGTGAATTCTTTTTATGATTTTGAACCATGAAAAAGAATAAAGAAAAAATACAAACAGGCGCAAATAATATACCGGGAAATGCTTTTCACAAAATAATTAATTTCAGTGAAAGCAGACCTTTTGATATTCTCGGACCGCATTTACAGGCTGACAGCACGAGAGTTGTGATCAATGCTTTTCTTCCTCAGGCTTTGAATGCACGCATAAAAATCAAAGGAGACAGAAAGAAATATGAAATGCAGAAACTGAATGAAGATGGAATCTTTCAGATAACGCTTGACGGATTCGATGAATTGTTTCCATACAAAATTATTTATAGTAATGAGAAAAAAGAACATAATCAGATTTATGATCCTTACTCGTTTCCGCTGCAGCTAAGCGATCTGGATCTGCATCTTCTCGGAGAAGGCAATCATTATAAAAGTTATGACAAGCTCGGGGCAAGACTTTGCTCCATTAATAAAATCAGAGGGATTCACTTTGCAGTGTGGTCGCCGAATGCAAAAGCAGTCAGCGTATCAGGCGAATTCAATTACTGGAAACAGAATTCTCATCCCATGCAGAAGATAGAAAATTCAGGATACTGGGGATTATTTATTCCGGGATTGAATGAAGGGACTGTTTATAAATATGCAGTGAAAAGTAATTCAGGGGAAGTAGTTTTTAAATCAGATCCTTATGCTTTCAAAGCTGAGATCAGACCGAGTAATGCATCTGTTGCAGTTTCACTAAAAAAACATAAATGGAATGACAGGCAGTGGATGTCAGAAAGAAAAAAATCTTCTGTAGCAAATCCTGCATTCAAAAAAACTCCTGTGTCAATTTATGAAGTTCATCCGGGATCATGGAAAAAGGATTACGAAAATAATTCCTCCGGCGCTGACAGACCAAACGAATGGGGTTATAAAAATTACAGACAGCTTGCGCATGAACTTGTAGAGTATGCGAAAGAAATGAATTACACGCACATCGAGCTTCTTCCCGTAATGGAACATCCCCTTGATATTTCATGGGGATATCAGGTTATAAATTATTTCGCTCCGACAAGCAGATACGGGTCTCCTGAAGACTTTATGTATTTTGTTGATCATTGCCACCGGAACGAAATCGGCGTGATCTTAGACTGGGTGCCTTCTCATTTTCCGACAGATGCTCACGGGCTTGCTTCATTTGACGGCGAGCAGATATACGCTTATAAAAATTTAAAGAAAGGATTTCATAAAGACTGGGGAACATTTGTATTTGATTACGGAAGGAATGAAGTAAGAAATTTTCTGATTTCGAATGCATTGTTCTGGTTTGAAAAATATCATATAGACGGTCTTAGGGTTGATGCTGTTGCATCAATGCTTTACCTTAATTATTCCAGAGAAGACGGAGAATGGGAAGCGAATATTTACGGAGGAAATGAAAATCTTGAAGCTATATCTTTTCTGAAACTGCTTAACGAGACCGTTCATAAAAACAATAAAGGAATAATGATGATAGCGGAAGAATCATCTTCCTGGCAGGGAGTTACAAGAGCGATTCATCTCGGAGGTCTCGGCTTTGACATGAAATGGAACATGGGATGGATGCACGATATACTGGCATATTTTTCAATGGATCCGATCTTCAGAAAATTTCATCACGGCAAGCTGACGTTTTCTATATGGTATGCTTTTAATGAAAATTTTCTTTTGCCTTTGTCTCATGATGAAGTAGTTCATCTTAAGAAATCAGTTTTTGGAAAAATGCCTGCCACTCAGTCAACTGAATTCAGCGCTGAATGGCAGAAGTTTGCAAACTTAAGACTGCTGTTCGGATTTATGTTCAGTCATCCGGGTAAGAAACTTAATTTCATGGGAAATGATATTGCTCAGTATGGTGAATGGAATTCAGAAAGTTCTCTTGAATGGGAAGTTCTGGATAATGACCTGAACAGAAAATTCCACGATTACTTCCGTGAGCTTAACAGAATTTACAAAGATTATCCTGCAATGCATGAAGTTGATTTTGACAGCAGAGGATTTCAGTGGCTGGATTTTTCTGATTCGGATAACAGTGTGATCGGGTTTGTCAGATATAGTTCAGATAAAAAAGAAAAGCTTCTCTTTACATTTAACATGACACCTGTAACGAGAGAGAATTATATGTTCGGCGTGCCGGAAAAAGGATTTTACAAAGAAATACTTAACAGCAACGCAAAAGAATTCGGCGGCAGCGGTATCGGGAATCTCGGCGGAATTCGATCTGATGACATTCCGAGATTTGAATTTCAGAATTCTATCAGAGTAACTTTACCGCCATTAGCTGTGAATGTGTATAAATTTACGGCAGAAATTTCCGAAAACAAAGAAGTAACAGTTTTACTAAAAGAAATTAATGAATCAGATACTGAAGATAAAGATGCAGATCAAACACCCGGATCAGAAATTTCCGAATCATCAAATGAATCTGAATCAGTAATTGAAAAGATTGAATCTGAAACAGAGTTAATATTAAGTGAGGATGATAAAAAATCAAAAACTGACAATTCGGAAAACTCTGAAATGTCAGCGGAAGAAAATCTGAAGACAGAAGCTGAAGATATAATTTCCGATCAGATTAATATGGAAGAAGAAACTAATGTTAAACCAGATTCAGAGGCAGAAACTGTTATTATAAATCCCGTTAAAAAAATTGAACTTACCGAAGATGAAATGGAGATGAAGATAAAAGAGATAGTAAACAGTTTAAAGAAGTTCTGACAAAGTATTAAAGTCCTTTAAGTATAGCTGTAAAAGCATTATTTTATTGCTGTTGAATGAATTTGCATTTTTATATACTAATAAAGTAATAAAATGAGAACACTTACTCAGGAAGAAAAGGATTTGCTTTCGCCGGTATTCTGGGAAATAGACATTGATAAAATTGATAAATCAGATTTTGATAGTCATAAAAAATATGTTATTGAAAGAATACTGCAGTACGGAATGACTGAACATGTAAGCTGGATGCTCAAAAACTTTTCAGAAAATGATATTACAGATGCTGTTAAAAGTTCAAGAATAATTGACCGCAGGACTGCAAATTACTGGTCTTTACATTACGGAATTAATAAGAATGAAATTTTATGTTTCACGAAACAATCAGAGATGAGCAACTCGATGTTCTGAAAAAGTTATCAGAAATCAGGGAAATTTCGGACACTTTTTATTTAGCAGGCGGAACCACAAAGAAAATATAAAAGCATATTTAACTTCAAACGAAAAAAAATTACAAAAGCATTTTCATAAATTATGAATTACTCCAAAAATTTTCTTAATAACTTCAATCTTTCAGTTGATGAGATCGGCGCAAAGGAAAGAGCAGGAATGCTGGCTTCGAGAAGTATTAAGACAGAAAGCAAGATGCAGGCGTTAAAGACTGCTATTTCAATGATTGATCTGACAACACTTGAAGGAAAAGATTCAGAAGGGAAAGTTCACGCAATGTGTCAGAAGGCGATCTATCCAAAGCCGGGTGACGATTCTATTCCTCATGTTGCTGCAGTTTGTGTTTATCCGAACATGATAAAATTTTCAAAAGAAGCTATAAGGGATTCCGGAGTTCACATTGCATCAGTTGCAACTGCCTTTCCGTCTGGTCAGTATCCGTTAAAGTTAAAGCTTGAAGACGTGAAAAGGTGCGTTGCGGACGGAGCGGATGAAATTGATATGGTTATTTCCCGGGGAGAATTTCTGTCAGGAGATTATGAATTTGTCTTTGACGAGATAAGACAAATTAAGGAATGCTGCGTTAATTCATCAATAGAATACAGCAATAAACATAATGTGAAGCGTGATGTTCATCTTAAGGTAATTCTGGAAACGGGCGAACTCGAAACTTACGATAATGTCCGCAAGGCAAGTTTTATCGGCATGATGGCGGGCGGGGATTTTATTAAAACTTCTACAGGGAAAGTTCAGCCGGCTGCTACATTGCCCGTGACTCTTGTAATGCTTGAAGCTATAAGAGATTTTTATAATGAGACAGGTGTCAGGATCGGAATGAAACCTGCAGGAGGAATCAAGACTGCGAAAGACGCTATTGCATATTTGGTTTTGGTAAAGGAAACACTGGGAGACGAATGGCTAACGCCAGATCTTTTCAGGCTCGGAGCAAGTTCAGTGCTGAATGATATACTGATGCAGATTGACAAACAGAGAACCGGATTTTATCAGGGAGCGGATTATTATACTCTGGATTGAGTGTATAGAGTGTGTGGAGTGTATAGAGTGTGTGGATAGAGTGTGTGGAGTGTATAGAGTGTGTGGAGTGTATAGAGTGTGTGGAGTGTGTGGAGTTAAGTGTAATTTTAAATTAAGTTATAAATGCTGATGAAGAATAAGGTTGTTTGTTTTTTAAGCTTCTTTCAGATATTTGTTATCAGCATTGAGTGTGTTTATGCTCAGGATCACATTATTGAAAAAGAAATTACCGCAGATAGTTACAGGATATTTTTAACATATAATGATAATTCTTTTTTTACCGGAAGTGCGGAGATATTTGACAGGTATAACAATTCCGTATTCTATGCCGACAGTTTTTATACACATTATAACAGTGATACGGTTATTGATCTGAACGCTGACGGAAGCAGAGAACTTATACTTGACCTCAGTACAGGCGCTACAATGTATGATTATAATATGTTCCTTATTTTTGATCTGAGTAAAAAACATATTGAGCCGTTTGAGATTCACAATGCGCAGCTTGTTAACGGCATTGACGAACAACCGAAAATAGAAAGTGAAGTAAGATTAAGTCCGAATTATCTCGGAGCAGGTTATGCATATTCATTAAAGTATGAAGACGGTAAAATGATCCTGGAAACTGATCCGTCCGAAAGCAAAGTTTTAAAGAGTCTTGATTTGAACGAAAGAGACATACTCGAACAGATTGAAGGATACGAATCTGAAACAGATGTATGTTCGGAAGAAAGTCAGATACAGGTTTATTACGAAGCGTATATTACACAAAAGAAAATTCTCGGACAGGAAAGCGAGGGCTGGAAGTTTTTTGACAGTCATTACAAATGCAAAGATAAGAAAAAAATAAAAGAGGATCTGAAAAGAATAGTTTATGAAAATTACAAATACATTTCAGATCCCATAAATTATAAATACAGTAAATTAACAAATTAAAATATCATGGCTGAAATACAGGAGTACAAAGGAAACAAAACACTGAACCTCAATCCCGAAAGCAAGTTTTCCTTTTCATTCGGACTTGCAAAAGCGAAACTGATACTTGAGAATATTGATGTGATCAAAAAGTTCGTCGAGACCGAAGGCAGGGATCTCGGTGAGTTTACAAAGAAAGAGGGCGACGGTGCTCAGGATACATTTTAAAAATAAAAATCCGGTGATTTTTAAATTCTGCCCGTTTTGATAAATATCACTTCACCAGAACCATTCGCTTAACATCTGTGAACTCTCCTGCTTCCATTGGATTCGAAGAGCTCACCATAAGTCTGTAAAAATAAACTCCGCTTGCAAAGTTACTTCCGTTGAAAGTCGCTTTGTAAATTCCGGGGGAAAGTTTTTCATTGAATAATACAGCTACTTCCTTTCCTAATAAATCATAAACCTTCAATGACACAAATCCCAATTTGGATATTCCAAATTCTAAATTCGTAACCGGATTAAACGGGTTAGGATAATTTTGTAATAATCTGAAGTCTGATATTTTCTGCTCAATGCTGTTTTGTATGCCGGTAACAGGGGGAAGATTTATTTTAAATGAACTTCTTCCGTGTGTCCATACAACCATCGTCCTTGTAGGTGCATGAATAGTGATATCGTGACATGGTACATTTGAAGGTATTCCTGTTGCTAATATATTCCATTGAGCTCCGAGATTTGTTGTAACCATAACTGTAATATCCGTTGCTATATAAAGCGTGTTTGTATTTAAAGGATCCAATAACACGTCATTTACAGGAGCATCAGGTAAATTACCTTTTATTGATGTCCAGTTAGCTCCGTAGTTTGTTGTCCTGAAAATATGAGACCCTGTGGAATCTACTTTATATCCTGACAAAGTTACATAACAAACATTAGCGGAATCCGGATGAATTGTAACTCTTGTAACCCATCTGTAAGGTAAACCGCTGTTGATCTTATTCCAGTTTGATCCTCCGTTTGTTGTTACCCAAACATTAGCATCATCTGTACCGCAGTATATCACATCAGGATTTGATTTTGAGACATCTACGGTCGTAATTGTTCCGAGATTTCTTATGTGAGCATTGGCAAGATCCGGACTGATCGCAGTCCAGGACTGCATTCTGTTTGTAGTTTTAAATATTTTATAGGTTCCGCAGTAAAGGATTTCCGGATTATTTTTATCCATTACAAACGGTGTCATCCAGTTTGTATATTGCAGGTCAAGTCCGGATGTAGCGCCGGAGAAAGAGTTCCCGCCGTCTGTTGATCTTCCTAAACTGCCATTCTGAGATGAAGCATAAACATTCATCGGGTTTGAGTAATCGGAAAGACAGTAAAATCCGTCGCCGCCATATATTGAATTCCATGTTGAAATATCTCCCGTAGTCCTTACAGTTCCGTTATCCTGAGTTCCTCCGAAAATTATATTCGGGTTTGTATAATCAATATCACCGGCGTAAAATTGCGTAACGGGAAGTGTTGTGCTGGCAGACCATGAACTCCCGCCGTTTGTAGTATAATCTATCCCTCCGTCATTTCCTGTAACAATATAATTCGGGTTCGATGCGGCAAATGCAACAGCATGCTGATCAACATGCGAATTGTTAATTGAAGATAATGTTACTCCTCCGTTATTGGAATATTCCATATCAAGTCCTCCGCAAAAAAGGACATTTGGATTTTCAGGATTTATTTTGCAGACTCTGTTGAACCATGCGTAATTAGATGAAGCGGCTGCAGATGCATTTACATTCGTCCAGTTAGAACCTCCATTAGTGGATCTGTATAATCCTTTTGTAACTCCGCTTGTTGCAGCAGTGAGTGCGTAAATTATCTGTGAATTTGATTTTGAAATATCTATGGAGATTCTTCCTAGTGTATTATCGTTTACAGGGAATCCGCCTCCTGCCTGTGTCCAGCTCTCACCTGAATCTGTCGAAACAAATAATCCGGATTTCGGACCTCCATATTTTATATAATCTTCCCGTCTCTGTCTTTCCCACATTGCTGCAATTAATTTTGTAGGATTGGACTGATCAATTGCTACATCAATAGCAGCAACTGAATCAGCTATGAATAATTTTCGTGACCAGCTTGATCCTCCGTCCGTGGATTTGTAAATTCCCCTATCATTGTTTTTTCTTCTTGTCCAACCGCCCGCTGCCGCATACAGTATCAATGGATTAACAGGATTTATCGCTATGTTTCCAATGCTGTATGAACTGTCAAGACCTGCCTTTATCCACGAAGCGCCTCCGTTAGTGGATTTGTATATTCCTGTTCCCGCATAATAACTTCTTAATGAATTTGCTTCCCCTGTCCCGCAATATATAATTTCCGGATTTAAAGGATCAATAGCGATTGAGCCGACAGATGAAGTTATCTGATCATCAAAAACACTAATCCAGCTTTGACAAAAGTCAGTTGATTTCCAGACTCCGCCGTTTGCAGTTCCGGTATATACAATGTGAGGATTTAACGGATGTATTGCAATTGTTGTGATTCTGCCTTCAATGTTTTTGGGTCCGGAAAGCGTCCATGCAGAAGAATTATCTTTTGGATTTAGAGTAAAATTCTTTTTTACATACTCAACTGATTTTATATATTCTTCATTTGGAATTTCATTAAAAGGAAATGCTCTCTGCGATTCAAACCATTCTTCAGCAGGTACAGATCCTTTTTTAAATTCAGATATGCTTCTGTAATTATTTAATTCATTTCCGCTTAATCTGTAATAAATATAAATTACAGCGATTATAAATATTGTAATAAAAAATATTTTTTTCATAAATCAAAATTTATTCTTAAAGAATCAGAACTTAAATTATAAAATTAACACAAAAAACCTACTTACTTAGAAAATCTTCTATCAGAGTTAATACTTCTTCAAGAGCTTTTGTTGTTCCTTCAAAAGGTTGTACTGCTCCGAAAGTATGTCCTGTATTTTCAATCAGAAAAAGTTTCGTTTTTTCTTTGTCGCTTCTGCTGTATAAATCTTCTGCGTTTGAGTAATCCACAGTTATGTCCTGTGCGCCGTGAATTATCATAACCGGTACAGTTATTTCCGAAATCGCTTTTTGAATGTCAAGTCTTTCTTTATTCTTAATAAGATCTTCTATCAATGTATAATTCAATCTCATCATCTGGTTTGTCCTTGAATTGATCACCTCAAAATATCCGACCTCTTTCCACTTCTTCTTTAATGTATCGCTGTATCTGTCAAAATTGCAGACTGATGATAATACAACAAGTTTACTTATCCTTTTATCTTCTGCGGTTTTGAGTATTGCAATCCCACCTCCGCGTGAATGACCTGTTAATGTAATATTACCTTTATCATAATTATACTTATCCTTGTTTTCAAAAAGGTGATCTATGATACTCCCGAGATCATCAAGTTCTCTTGAGAATGTATTCTCTGCGAAAAGATCCAGTCGTGTGAAATCACTCTGATCAAAATCATTTTCTCCCGTACCATTATATGAAAAATTAAATGAGACTGCAAAGTTGCCCTCTTCAGCTATTCTTTCCATCATATACGGAAAACATCCCCAGTCCTTGAATCCTTTAAAACCGTGACATAATATCACAAGCGGAAGTTTTTCCGTTCCGGATTCAGGAAATCTGAAATCAGTGATCAGATCATCGCCGGTTTTGTTTTTAATTTTAAGTGAAACTTTGTTTATTTTGTTTTTAATCATTAAAATTATTTATAATTTTTATAAATCCATTCTCATAACTATATGTTCTCCGAGTCCTTCGGGATAGAAAACTTCTCCTGTTCTTTTCATTCCGAATTTTTCATAAAATTTTTCAGCCGTAGTCCTTGCATTGCACCAGAATACTTTTCCTTTTTTTGATCTGATATGCTCAATGCAGGCATTCATTAATTCCCTTCCGAATCCCATTCCTCTCGTTTCTTCTGATGTAGCCATTCCTCTTAATCTCCATGAATGATCATTGATTTCGTTTTCCATAGGTTCTTTATAAATTGATGCTATTCCGTGTAAAGCTCCTTTGTAAAACAATCCGAAATGAACGCTGTCATTACTGTCATCACCCGGATAAATTAATTCTTCAGGACTCTGATTTGGACGGAGTACCTGATGTCTGAGTAGTCTGGTATCAGCGGATAAAATCTGTCTTATTTCGGAAATGTGATCCTTCATATGCTGCAGGGAATTTATGAAAATTAATGACTTTTTGTAAAAATTTAATTCCAAATCAGTAAACTCTGCCGTAAATAAAAAAGACACTGAAATAATCAGTGTCTTTTTTATTTAATAATAATTTGTTGTTTACAGTTTTTTTAATGAAACTATATCAATAAGGTCTATCCCCGAATTTACTTTTCCTTTAATTAATACTTTATCACCATCAATGATTTTGTCATTTATGTTTTTCAACTGAAATTCAGCAGTATTCGGTGTTACAAGATAAAAACCTGAGCCCGGACTTCCTCTGATGTATCCTTTAGCTTCTATTTTTATATCTCTCACGGAAAATCCGCCGTCATTAACTGCATCTCTGATCTTTGAAAGCTCTATTCCGGGATTTGATTTAAAGGTTAAAGCAAATTCTGTTTTTTTCAAATCAGTTTTGACTGATTTCACAAAATCCAGCGACTTAAACTGTTCCTCAATGCCTTTTGCGCAAAGAGAGCAGGTAAAGCCGTCAACACCGATTATTAATTTCGTTATCTGCGCATTTAAATTTACTGCGGACAATAAGGTTATAAACAGAGCAATTATTGTTTTTGACATCTAAAAAAATTTATGTTAAAAAATCCGGAGCATTGAATTAAATGCTCCGGAAATATAAATATTACTTTACACAATTTTTCATGTTTGATCCGGTTTTATCCATACAGCATGATTTTGCAGTGTTATCAGTATTGCTTTGATTTACATCCGATTTCATTTCCATATTATCAGACATTTTACATCCCCCTGCGGCGCAGCATTCTTTGCATTCTGCGGTGGTACATTTGTCTGTACAGCAGTTAGTCATTTCACCCTGAGCTGTACCTGTTTTTTCCGTGCAGCAATTGGCTTCCGTACATTTGGTATCGCAGCATTTGCAGTTGCTATCATTTATGCTGCTGTAAGTGTTTGAATAAAAAGCTATTGCGAAAATAAAAGCTATGACACTGATTGCTGTTAAATATATTGTTTTCATTTTGAATTTAATTTAAAATTAATAAAAATATTTAAAAAGATTTTCTGCTGTTCAGAGGATTACATTTTTATACTCATATCCTTCTAAACAGAATATATTTTTATTAATCTAAATTCTAAACGTTGAATTGAAAATGCAAATGTCCTCTCTGGGAGGAGAATGAAAAGATATAATTTTCCCGGATAACGAGTACAGTGAATAAGAATTTATATTTGTTTCGACTGTGGTCTTTACTGAATATGAATTAAGCTTATTATAAGTATCGGTCTTGTAAAGAATGAATTCGTCCTGTCGTTCAGTTGCTACTTTAATTTCACAACAGCATTTTTTAGTTAAATTTAAACTGAAAGTTTCACTGTGCTTTTTGCAACAGCAATCAGAACTTTCAGCTTTGCAAGTATTTACTGCTAATATATTTAAAGAAAGGAAAGATGATATGAAGGATATTAAAACAATTGCTACTAAAGGTTTTGAAAAATATGTGAAACAGCATTTCATAATACAAATCAATATTAAACTTGTTCAAAGATAACTGAGTCTGTACTCTTTTTCAAAGCAATTATTCATACTCTTCAATTAAAATTATTTTTACTATGCCGCAATAAAGTTTTCAAACAATTTAAAATAGATATGAATTTATAAATTAAATAAATATATTTGTAAAAAATAAAACACTACTTATTTCCCGATTTAATTGAAGAGTATAATTCAGAAATATTATAATTCAATTTTACAGACGCCTTTCTTTGAAAACAATGACTTCAAAGCAAATCTGATCTTTATCCTTTCTATAATTTTTTTCATTGTTCTTGCTGAGGATCTCGGCAGCGAGATGGCAAAGGAAAAGGATGAAATAAGTTTTATTTCTGCAACTCTTACAGAATCCGTTGACTTTTTAAATTTTAACACAATCGGACTTCCTGTCTATTCACCAGAATTAATTACATTTCTTCAAATACAAAATACCAGCTTTTCAAAACAAATTTCCTATGATTTTAACAGCGGAAGATCTCCTCCCCTTTCTTAACCTGTAATTCCATTTCCGGATTTATTTTATTTGATTCACATTGAAATACTTTTAGATTAGAATTATTAATCTTTCAAAAAGTAATTTCTCATTGTTGTATATGTATTTATACTTTTAAAATCTTTGTTTGAAATAGAGATTTAAAAGGTTTATATCGGAGAAAAACTTATGATTGCTTTAATATTTTATTTCAATAGATGAAATAAACAGTCTTAATACGATTGTTTAAATTATTTCTATTCGGATTAATATATAGAAACTATTACATTTTGGAGTTTCGGGTAAAACCTATTATTAAATACAAACAAAAAATTATTTTTTAATCAAAAAAGTAAAAAATGAAAAAATTTACACTTATTTTAGTGTTTATCTTTACATCTGTGTGCAGTTTTGCGCAGACAATAACAGTAATTGATAAATCATCTTTACGCCCTGTTTCGGGAGCTAACATAATATCAGACAGTAAGTCTGTTACCACCAACTCACTTGGACAGGCGGATATTAGTGACTTCAAAGGTTCGGATAAAATAGTAATTACATCTGTTGATTATTACAAACAGACCCTGAGTTATTCAACAATAGAAGCGCTGAATTTTACTATTCAGCTTACTGACAAGAGTTACAGAACTGATGAGATAATTATTTCTGCAAACAAATTTGATATAAACTCGAAGTACCTTCCCCGACAAGTGGAAGTTTTAAATTCGGAAGATATCAAATTCGGCAATAGTCAGAATGCGGCTGATCTTTTGTCAAACACTGGAAATGTTCTTGTTCAGAAAAGTCAGCTTGGCGGGGGAAGTCCTATTATCAGAGGATTCGAAGCTAATAAGGTCTTAATAATGATAGACGGAGTACGAATAAACAACGCGATTTTCAGAGGAGGACACCTTCAGAATGTTCTGAGAATTGATGAAAATATACTCAGCAGAACAGAAGTTCTTTATGGTTCAGGTTCTACAATTTACGGAAGTGACGCGCTGGGCGGTGTAATGAGTTTTTACAGCAAAGATCCTGTTCTAAGTTTAAATAATAAAATGTATTCTTCAGGAAATGCTTTTTTCAGATATTCATCATCGGATATGGAAAAGACAGGGCACTTTGATATGAACCTTGCTTCTAAAAAAGTCGGATTCTTGGGAAGTTTTACTTATTCAGATTTTGGTGATCTGAGAATGGGAACTCAGGATATAAAAAATGATAAATGGTTAAGAAATTTTACTATTCAGAGAATAAACGGCAGGGATACAGCTATTGCCAGTAACGATAAATTTTTGCAGGCTCCTTCCGGATATCATCAGTTTGATATATTAGGTAAAGTGCTTTTCAGTCAAAGCCCGAATGTAACACACACTTTTAATTTTCAATTCTCAAATACAAATGATATTCCGCGTTATGACAGATTAAATGAAGTAGGTACAAGCGCTGAATGGTATTACGGACCCGAAAAGAGATTAATGGGAACATATAAACTTGGCTTGAAATCAAAAACAGGTTTCTATAATGATTCGAAAATTCTTCTTGCTTATCAGGACATTGAAGAAAGCAGAAACAACAGAAATCTGAACAGTTCAAATCTTACATCAAGAAATGAAGAAGTGAAAGTGTATTCTTTGAATGCAGATTTCAACAAAATGATTAAAAATCACAATTTGAGTTACGGTCTGGAGGGAATTTATAATGATGTAACTTCTACAGCTTTCAGGAAAAATATTAACACAGGAGTGGAAACGCCACAGTCTACAAGGTATCCCGACGGCGGAAGCAATATGAAATCATTTGCTGTTTATGTTCAGGATCTTTATAAATTAAATGATATGGTTTCAGCTAATGCGGGAGTAAGATATAATTATGTAGGGCTGCATTCGGAATTCAAAGATTCTACATTCTTTCCTTTTCTTGCAAATGAAGTTAAAGAAATTGATCAGACAAACAGTGCATTCAGCGGAAATCTCGGATTTGCATTTTTACCAAAAGGAGACTGGAGAATATATTTAAACGGATCATCAGGTTTCAGAGCTCCAAATGTTGACGACCTGGCAAAAGTTTTTGATCCGGCACCGGGAGATGTGGTTGTTCCAAATCCTGACCTCGGACCGGAATACACTTTGGGCGGAGAACTCGGAATTTCAAAAATTATTTCTGACAGAATAAGAATTGAAGGTATTGGTTATTACACTTCCATCAGTGATATAATTGTGACGGCTCCATTTAAATTTAATGGTCAGGATTCTATTACCTATGACGGAGTCAGGTCAAGGGTAATGGCAAATCAGAATTTGAATTCGGGATATATATACGGAGTAGGCGTAAATCTTAACGCTGACATTACCGAAAATGTATCACTGATAAATACAGTTAACTATACTTACGGAAGAGTTAAGACTGACTCAACAGATTATCCGCTTGATCACATTGCGCCATTATTCGGTAAATCGGGAGTTGTAGTAAACGTGAATAAATTCAGAGCAGAATGTAATGTTATGTATAACGCATGGAAACTGAAAAAGGATTTCAATCTGAACGGAGAAGATAATTTCGCTTATGCAACTCCGGACGGATCTCCAAGCTGGTTTACATTAAATTTTAAAACAGCTTATCAGTTCAATAAAAATTTACAATTGCAGCTTGATGTCAACAATCTGCTTGATAAAAATTACAGAGTATTTGCTTCTGGAATAAATGCTTCGGGTATCAGTTCAGTACTGACCCTGAGAGGAAATTTTTAACAAAATAAATGTTAGTCAGACTATATAAAAACGGGGAATGAAAAATTCCCCGTTAAAAATTAAAGCGAGTGATAATTTACGGACCCCTTTCCCGTGAGTTATTACTGCAATCAGGGGAATCGGAAACGATTCCCCGTTAAAAATTAAAGCGAGTGATAATTTACGGACCCCTTTCCCGTAGATTGTTTCTGCGATCAGGGGAGTCGGAAACGATTCCCCTTTAATTTATTTAACTTAATCAGAACAGAATGTTAACTGGTCTGAAACTGAACGAGCAAAATTAGGAAAAAAATTATTTTAAAGTAAGATTAATAATTTATCGTATGCCGGAAATTTGTCTTTTGTTTGAAAAGCTATGCAAAACTAAATTTTTTCACTTTTATTTAATAATTAAATTTAAATCTGACAAAAAATGATATGAATGTAAAATTTAAATATCGGTTCCCTGTGTTTTTAAAATTTTTGTTAACCGGATTATACATTTACTTTTTTTTTCTGCCGGGAATTATTCTTTCACAGGAGACGGACAGTCTGAAAACAGAAGACCGGGAAAAGGAAAAAGTACATTATGAAACCGAAGATGTAGTAATAAGCGGTACAAGGAATCCTGAAAAAATAGTAGATATTCCTTATTCTGTTTTCAAAACAGATAAGAAGGAAATGAAATATGCTAGAAATGTTAGCGTAAAAGATATACTAAATGATGTTCCGGGATTGTTTTTACAATCCAGATACGGCAGTCATGATGTAAGAATTTCTATAAGAGGTTACGGCTCAAGGTCAAACTCCGGAATCAGGGGTATCCGAATGCTTCTCGACGGAATTCCGGAAACAGATCCTGACGGCGAGACCAATATTGATGCTATAGATTACACATCACTTGAAGCTGTGGAAGTTGCAAAAGGAAATCTTTCATCTCTTTATGCAAATGCTCCGGGCGGCGTGATAAATTTTATAACGGATCTTGGTTTTAAAAATAATTTTTTGAAGCTTACAAATGAGTTCGGATCATATCAGTTAAGACAAAACGGATTAAAGACAGGTCTTATAAAAAAGAATTACAGGTTTTTCCTTTCTTACAGTTACAGAAATTTTAACGGATTCAGAAATCACAGCAATGAATATATAAATCTGGTAAACTCAGTATTTCAGATTTATCCCGATGCGCGTACAACTTTTTCCGTTCTGGGAAATTTCGCTTCCGGACTGATAAAACTTCCCGGTGCGCTTACGCGTGAAGAATATGAGAATGATCCTTATAAAGCTTATGCAACCGCTGTCTCAAGCGACTTTAAAAGAGATCTTCAAAAAGGAAGAATTGCAGTCAGATATAATACTTCATTTGGAAATAAAAATGAAAACGATTTTGAGCTGACAGGTTATGGAAAAGTTTATAATCTTCAGGCAACTACAAATACTCTATACACTTACAGCGATAAAAATGTTTACGGCGCATTTATTAAATTTGTAAATAAATCTTCAATCTTCTCAAGGAAAAATCAATTTTCTACCGGTATAGATTATGCATTTGCTAACGGTCCGATTTCATCCTATGCAAATATTAACGGCAAAAAAGGAGATGACCTTCAGCAGCAGAATAAGGAAGCCCTTACTAATTTCGGAATATATATTCAGGATCAGTTTTATATCTACAAAGATAAATCCGCAATCTTCTTTGCAGGCAGATATGATAATATGAAATATCAAAATGATAATATGCTTTTCGGACTGCAGAATTCTCAAAGAAAGTTTAACCGGTTTACTCCAAAGATTGCACTGAATTATAAGCTTACTCCGTTAATTGCTTTATATACTTCATACGGATATGCCTTTGATACTCCCGCTGCAGCCGAGCTTGAAAATTATCCCTACAGTTCTAATAACGGACTGACAACTTTGAATCCTGACTTAAATCCACAAAAGTCAAAAAACTTTGAACTTGGAATAAAAGGAAACTTTTCCGACAGGAAGATTGAACTTGAGAAAGCGTTTTTTGAGGTTACTCTTTTTAATACAATAGTAGATGATGAGATCGTGCCTTTTGTAATAAATGATAAAACTTATTTCAGAAATGCTGCGACAACAACCAGGACAGGCGTTGAGACAGGAGTAAAAATTGAAATGTTTGAAGGACTTGAAGTTCAGGCAAATTATACTTTTGCAAATTTTAATTATGATAAATATAATGCCGTAAGTTATTCCTCGGGAGGCGATACAATTAATGAGAATTATTCCGGAAATGCCGTACCATCTGTTCCTAAACATCTTGTTAATTTCATTCTGAATTATGAAGTTAAGTTAAACAAAAATTTCACCGGACTGCTCCTCGCAGATATGGATTATGTAGGAAGCATGTTTGTTGATGATAAAAATTCACAGAGTGTATCAGATTATTATTATGCAAATTTTTTAATCGGAGCTAATGCTGTTTTTGATAAATTCAATGTACTCGTATCAGGAGGAATGAATAATATATTTGACAGAAAGTATGTCGGATTTATAAATATTAACGCAAATCCGGAACTTCCTGAAAGCGCAAGGCGATACTTTGAGCCGGGTGAACCAAGAAGCTACTATTTAGGAATTAATCTCGGATACACATTCTAACCCATAATCACATTTAATATTTTAAGCAAACATTACATTTAAAACAGATTCATTTTTATTTAATATGAGCACTCTTAAATATTTTATATTACTTTTATTTATTACTTATTATAGTAACTCCTTTTCTCAGATTACCAACTTCAGAATATATCCTTCGGGTGTAGCTCAGATCGAACCTTCAATTGCAAAGCATCCGGCTAATCCTCTGATTATGTTTGCTAGCGCATATACTATCAGCGGCGCATTCAGAAGCGAAGGAGTTTATTTCACAACGAATGGCGGAATAAGCTGGTTTGGATCCGACACCTGCAACAGCGGCTCTTCATCCAATAATCACGGTGGCGATCCGGGACCTGTAATTGATAAAGACGGCAGATTTATTTTAACTCATCAGGGCGGATTCATCACGGGAATGTTTTCAAATTATTCTACAAATTTCGGGACTAACTGGAGCTCTAATCAGCTTATATCTTCCGGTGATCAGGATAAAGGCACACCGGGAAATGATGACATTGCCTCAAGTAATTATTACGGAAGGACATATCTTGTATGGACGAGATTTGTATCGCCGTTTCCAATAGTTTCTTCCTATACTACAAACGGCGGAGTAAACTGGACTCCTGCTAATCAGATCAACACAACTCCATCAGGATTTATTTCAACAGGAGCAGATATTAAAATTAATTATGACGGAACTGTTTATGTGTGCTGGGCGGGTTCTCTTACATCTTCACCGCAGAATGAAAAATTTTGCGGATTTGCAAAATCAAGTAACGGCGGGGATAACTGGATTACTTCTGAGAATGTATTTAATATGAACGGTGTAAAAACCTCTTCCTTCCTTCCATGGAATATCAGGATAAACGGTTATCCGCATATTGATATTGACAGATCCGGCGGATCAAGAAACGGCTGGATATATATAGTAACAGGTGAAAAAAATTTAGTTCCTGCAGGAACAGACCCGGATATAGTTTTCCATAGATCATCTGACGGAGGCAATACCTGGTCATCAGGAGTTAGAGTTAATCAGGATCTTCTGGATAATGGAAAGGTACAGTATTTCCCGGCAGTTTCCGTTGATGATAACGGCGGTATTAATATAATTTATTATGATAACAGAAATATTTCTTCGGATTCAATGGATGTATATTTATCAAGATCAACTGACGGAGGATTTAAATGGAATGATTACAGGATCAATGAACACAGATTCAGACCGAAAACTGTTTCCGGTTCAGGCGGTTCTGGTAATCAGGGCGACAACATTGGCGTGATTTATAATAATAATAAACTCTGGGCTTTATGGATGGATGATCATACGGGAGTGTATCAGATATGGGCTGCTGCAATTAATTTAAATACAATCGGGATATCACAAATTAGTTCTGCTGCGCCGGATAAATTCGAATTAGATCAGAATTTTCCCAATCCGTTTAACCCCAGTACGGTAATAAGTTATCAGATTAAAGCACGCAGTAATGTTTTGCTGAAAGTTTATGATATTTCAGGGAAAGAGGTAACCACATTAGTAAATGAAAAACAAAATGCTGGAACATATTCTGTAACATTTGACGGATCAAATCTTACTAGCGGGATTTACTTTTGTACGATCTCTGCCGGCAAATTTACATTTGCAAGAAAAATGGTCTTAATAAAATAACTCTGCTAATTTTGAAATATTCAATTTAACAAAATTTGCAATTCTATTTTTTAAATAAAATTAACTTTAACAACAGATATATTAAACTTAATTTTCATACAATTTGAAATCTGTAAGTTATTAAATGCTTAAATCAATTTATCTTCTGCTGCTGCTTTTGCTGATTGCGCCTACCGCTGTTTTTTCACAGAAGAGTTATGACGGGATCATCCTTGGAACAATCATTGACGCCGAGACTCAGTCACCGGTTGAAGATGCTGTGATTGAAATTCTGAACACAGGAAATAAAACAACCACTGACAGCACCGGCAATTTTTTTTTCCAAAATCTGAAATACGATTCCTATCTGATAAAAATTTCCGGAACAGGTTATGATCCCCTTATTAAATCAGATCTGATCGTTTATGCAAGCAAGCCGCTTGAATTAATTATCAAACTGAATTCGAAGGGAATAATCACAGATCAGATAGATGTAGAGGCGAATTATTTTCAAAAGAGCAGCGATGTAAATATCAGTTCGCTCAATCTTGACTTTGAGGAGATAAGACGGGCTCCCGGCGCTACTGAAGATATTTCAAGAATGATTCAGACAATTCCCGGAGTCTCTATCGGAAATGATCAGAGAAATGACATTATTGTCCGCGGAGGTTCGCCGGCGGAAAATTTAATTTTAATTGACGGTATTGAGATCCCGAATATAAATCATTTTGGTACTGATGGGTCTACAAGCGGAGCTATAGGATTTATCAATGTAAAATTTATACAGGAGACAGGCATTCTTACGGGAGGTTTTCCCACAACATTCGGAGATAAGTTATCAAGTGTAATTGATATTAATTTCCGGGAAGGCAGTAAAAAGAAATTTTACAGCGATATAAATCTTTCTATCGCAGGATTCGGAGGTATATTTGAGGGACCTTTATCGGAAAAAGGTTCGTATTTGTTTTCAGTAAGAAGAAGTTATCTTGAACTCATAAAAAATTCCATCCGTCTTACTTCAGTTCCGAATTACTGGGATTTTAATCTTAAAGCTGATTATGAAATTTCTCCGAAAGACAAGATCACACTGATCGGATTATTAGGACTTGACAAAATTGATTTCTCTGAGGAATCCGCAGAAAACAATCCGTATGGAAATTCACAGGATGATCAGAAAACATTTGCAGCAGGCATCAATTATAAAAAACTTTTTAAAAAAGGTTTTATTCAGACCGTACTGTCTGATTCATATACCGATAATTACATTGTTCAGATAGACGGTCAGACAGCTTTGATAAAATTCGAGAACAAAGCGAACAACAATGAAATAATTTTAAAATCGGATCTTAATTATCAGTTGTCATCAAACCTTTCGCTGAATACGGGTATTGGCGGAAAGTATGCCGGTATAAAAAATTATTTATTTTTAAAAGGAGATACAAACGCAGCCGGATTTGTCTTTGACACTATCAATGCAGATTCTAAATTTAATGCTGTAAAACTTTTCGGGCATGCCAATCTTACTTCAAAATTTCTGAAAGACCGGCTTGTAGTAAATACAGGAGTAAGACTTGATTACTTTGACTACATAAGACTTAAAACTTATTTCTCTCCGAGAATCGGAGCATCATATAAAATCACTCCTGTAACTTCTCTCAATGCTGCAGCGGGAATATATTATCAGTCGCCGGAATATATCTGGCTTAGTTCGCATCCGGATAATAAAAATCTCAACAGCATCAGAAGCGATCATTATATTCTCGGTCTTGACCATTTCTTTTCAGGAGATCTGAAAGCGACTGTAGAATTATTCTATAAAAACTACAAGGATTATCCTGTATGGAAAGATATTCCTACATACATCCTGATAGACGGAGGAACCGAATTCGGTCCTAATATAGTCGGAGAAGCGGTCAGCGCAGGCACGGGATATGTCAAAGGAATTGATGTTTCATTGCAGAAAAAACTTTCTTCTCAGAAAGGACTTTACGGCATTATTAATTACTCATACATTAACACAGGGTTTACAGCTCTTACTGGAGGAGAAAAGCCGGGGGCTTTTGATCCGGGACATCAGTTTACTTTAATAGCAGGATATCAGTTCAGCAGCGGATGGCTTGCCGGATTGAAATTTAAATACTCCGGAGGCAGACCTTACACGCCGCTTGATTATGACGCTTCCAAAAGAGTTAACAGAGAAGTTTATGCAACCGATGATTTTAACAGCGCAAGGTATCCTTATTATATGAGGATTGATATGAGGGTTGATAAGAAGTTTGATTTCAGCAAAGCGAGTCTTGTGTGTTACATCGAACTTCAGAATCTTTTGACAGGGAAAATATTTATTCTTATTACTGGAATGAAGATAACAAAAAACCCGGGACGATTTATCAGTGGGCTTTTTTTCCTGTAGGCGGGATCAGTATTCAGTTTTAAAAAAACTTTGATTCCGTATAAAAACTAACTGAGGTGATTTAAAATTTTTATCTATTTGAATTTCAGGTAAATCATGACTATACCGGCTATAAGCAAAGCTACATAAAGTGCTGTTAGAATCGCATTTTTTATATGTTTCTTTTTCTGAACTCTTCTTTCATAAGATACAAAACTTTTAGAGTAATCACCTCTCGACGGATCCCATTTGTAATTTTGTTTTACTTTTTCTAAATCCATATTTTCTTTATTAAAAATAATAATATAAAATATTTATTACTAAGCATTAATAAATAAAACATATCCGGACAATTACTGTTTATAATAATCCTGAAGACTTTTCACTTCAATATTTCCTGTCTTAATATAAGCTATGCCTTCTGCAAAAGAACTTGCAGCAGACAGAGTTGTAATAAATGGTATCTTGCTCTGCACAGCTTCCCATCCTATTGCATATTCATCATATCTGGATTCAGAGCCGAGCGGAGTATTTATAACTATCTGAATGTCTCCGTTTTTTATTCTGTCAACTACATTTGGTCTTCCCTCGTTTACTTTAAATACTGTTTCTGATTCTATACCGTTTTCATTCAGAAATTTTGAAGTGCCGGCTGTAGCCACTATGCCGAATCCTAATTTTACATACTTCTCAATTATATCTATTGTTTTCTTTCTCTTATCATTTTCATTTACGCTTACAAAAATATTACCCTTTACCGGCATACCTGATCCGGTTGATTCCTGCGCCTTTGCCATTGCTTCGCCGAAGGTCTGAGCTATACCCATCACTTCACCGGTTGATCTCATCTCCGGACCGAGAAACATTTTTACTTTCGGAAATTTCTGAAACGGAAATATGGATTCCTTAACTCCTATGTATCCGAGATCTTCATAATTTTTCAGTTTGAATTCTTTAAGCTTCCTTCCGGCAATAATTTTAGCGGCTACTGATACTACGGGAACTCCCGTTGTCTTGCTGACAAAAGGAATTGTCCTCGACGCTCTCGGATTGGCTTCAAGCACATAAACAATATTGTCCTTCACTGCAAATTGAATGTTGAGAAGACCTTTTACTTTAAGAGCCAGAGCTATTCTGACTGTATATTCTTTGATCTGTATCAGATTTTTTTTGCTTATAGAGATCGGAGGAAGTATTGATGTACTGTCTCCGGAATGAATTCCGGCTTCTTCAATGTGCTGCATTATTCCCGCAATGTAAACTTCCTCACTGTCGCAGACTGCATCCACATCTATCTCTCTCGCCTCTTCAAGGAATTTATCTATCAGCACCGGATGATCTTTTGAAAGATCAGCTTCATCTCTGAAAAACTTTTCCACCTGAGCGTCATTGTAAACTATCTGCATCGCTCTCCCTCCGAGTACATAGGATGGTCTGAGCAAAACGGGATAGCCAATCTTACGCGCTATCTTTACGGATGAAACAGAGTCGTTTGCAGTTCCGTACTCGGGCTTTGGTATCTCAAGACTGTCAAGAAGCTTTCCGAATTTCTTCCTGTCTTCCGCTATGTCAATGTTTTTTGATGAAGTGCCTAATATTTTCAGTCCGTTCCTTTCAAGCTCTTTGGAAATTCTCAACGGGGTCTGACCTCCAAAACTTACTACAATTCCTTTAATGTTTTTTTCGTAATGACAAATATTCAGAACGTCTTCAGTTGTAAGCGGTTCAAAATACAGTTTGTCGGTAATATCATAATCAGTAGAAACAGTTTCCGGATTGCAGTTGATCATTATGGTTTCATAACCTTCCTCTCTCAGAGCTTTCACGCATCTGACACAGCAGTAATCAAACTCTATTCCCTGACCGATCCTGTTAGGACCTCCTCCGAGAATTATGATTTTTTCCTTATCTGACGAAATTACTTCGTTAAATTTTTCGTATGTCGAATAATGATAGGGTGTGCCTGCTTCAAATTCCGCCGCGCATGTATCAACGGTTTTGTAAACGGGGAAAATTTCATTTTTAAATCTGAAGTCGCGGATGAATTCTTCGGATGTCCCGAATATCTGAGCAAGCTGTCTGTCCGAAAACCCGTTCTTCTTTGCTTTGAGAATTATTTCAACTGTAACTTTTTTCTTTTTTGACATTTAAAAATTATTTAAAGAAACCGGTGAGATGAATTTTTATTCTATGTTCACCGCAGAAATGCTGTAAATAACATCTGAATACTCGTCTTTGATATCAAGATTTATACTGAACTGCCCTCTGATTTTTATTGCTCCGGTTTTAAAATCAGTCTTGCTGTTCATCATCTTTACATAAATGATCTCATTAATAAAAACAGGCGGAGCGCAGTAACAGCTCAGCGGCGGAGCTGAAGTCAGTAAAAATTCATCCATATTCTCTAAAGCTACAAGTGGTACCATGAACCCGAGTATTTCCACATTTGTTCCGTTAAGTTTCTTAAGATCTTCCGGCAGAGCTTTGCCGGGAATGTATGTCCGGAGCATTCTGAATGTCAGTTTAGTAAATGGTGCGTTCGGATCAAAAGGTTTGCCGCTCAGGTCAGGTGAAATGATTTTCTGATCTCCGTCAAGCGAACCTTTATTTTTAATTGTGTCTTTTCCAGACTTGTCCGTATGATTATAATTAATTTCCGCGATGTCTTTTCTTTCGCCGTCAATGTTATAAACAGCAGCGTTTCCGTCATGCCGGAAATTTGAAAACAATAAAACAAATACAGTCATTACAAGTATTCCCATACCTGTTTTAAAATTTCTTTCCGGAGTATTATCGCTGATCATAATAAGCATTTAAATAAATTGATTTTTATAAAATATCCGTAAAATAAATTAAAAAACATTCAGCAATTTTTCAGAATAAGCCGAACAAAGCAGGATTGTATCTGAAGACAACTGTATTTCTGCCTTTTTCTAATTTTACAGATTTAAAAGTCCCGAACAGTTTCTCGATATTTACTTTGTTTCCGTTTACAAAAGCTTCCCAGTTATTGTCCCAGTTATCTATGAATGAGCAATAGCAATCTTCCTTAGTCTCAATTATACAGACCATCTCATCTCCATTGTATTTTTCTGTTTGAATGCTGTCAATATTTGCCGAGTCGGATTTTTTTGCATCCGAAACAAAATCAGTAATACTTTCTGTACTAATTTCCCGTGAACAGAAGATCCTCCTGCCGTCGTTAATACCGAGTAAAAAATTAAACGCTTCAGTAAGCTTTCCTTCAGCGTCATTATTTAAATCTTCTTCGTATTTTTTCAGGAAAGTATGATATCTGTCAAAATACCATTCATCTACAAATCCTACCGAAAAGTTAGGAGAGACCGAAATCATACCGCTTCTGTATTCGCGCGGAACCGAAAGTGATTTGTAATTCATTTCATCAGTACGGATTATTTTTCTTGTATGATCCGGGCGTTTAGACAAAGCCCACTGCCTGCCGCCCGATGCGTACAGATCCAGAATGTTAACCGAAAATACTAAAAGTAAAAATAAATACACAAGCTTTTGGTTATTTAAAAACTTTCTTCCGGCAAGTAATAAAAATATCAGAATAAATGAAACTACATTATATATTACAAAAACCTTTTCATCAAACTCTCCGGAAAAATCCTTTGCGTAACTTACAGAATCTTTGAAAAATACTTTGTTGTAATAAAAATATATCTGTACGGATAATATCACTGCAAATAATACTGCAAATGATATCAAAAAATATTTATACTTCGCATCGCTTTTATTTTCTTTTCCCGTTTTTATTAATCCGTTAATTGTTTCAAAGGAGCTTGCAAGAAGAAAAGCAAAGACAGGGACGAATATTATATTCATTCTTCCCCAAATTCTTAACCTTGAAAAACCCGGGAAATAATCCCAGAGAATTCTGAACAGATATGAACTTTCGCCATAAGTAATATAAGAGATTATTATATACCATATCAGTATTACCGAAAGCAGAAGGAACTGATTTTTAAACCGGGATTTATTTATAATTACATAAAGATACATTGCTGCGACAAGCATTACGCTTGCCAGTCCGAAATAATACCACCCTTCAATATGAGAAGCTGAGGGATAGAAAAGAGATCCCAGAGTGTTCTTGAAAGTGAATTTGTGTAGCGTAGAAAATTCAAAACTGCCGCCTACTCTCAGATCAGTCTGATCCATTAACTGCCTGACTGAATTCAGATATGGATAGCAAACCAATGCAGCTGCCGAAAGAGAAATAATTATTGTTGCAGAATATTCCTTAAGACTGAATTTACTTTCGCTGAAAATATACTTCTTATGAACTGCATAAATTAAAATTGCAATATACGGAATAATAATAAATACAGAGTAATAAACATAATAAGCATAACCGGCTGTGATCATCATTATGAAGGAAACAAAAATTATTATTCCGGCTTTAATTTTTTTAGCGCTGGAAGCAGCGAGAGTCAGTCCGTATAATATGAAAGGTAACCAGGCAATCGTATGAACTGCATTTGTAAATCTGAGGATCTCCGTCATCCTTGAACTAACGCTTACGATCATCACAGCTATTAATACAAATAAAGGATTAATCTTCAGAGACCGCAGCCAGAGTAACAACCCTGCTGCAAATACTGACAACCCGAGCACTGTGAAGATCTGATGATCAGCATAAGAATATCCGCCGTTTATTTTGTAAACTGCAGCAAGTAAAATATTTAAAGGATAAAACGCCTGTACAAAAGGATTTGAGAAAAAAGGATAACCGCATGCCTCTGAAGGCGACCATAAAGGAAAACTGAAATTGCTTAGTTTGTCCAGGAGTATGAGTTTGTAAGTATATATAACGGGAAAATCATTTCCCATAGTTAAAGAAAAACTGCTGTCAGAAAAAACATACTTATAACAATACATCAAAGGCCATATAAAAACCAAAACAGCGCTTAGCAATAAACCGGGTTCTTTTTTATCTGAGACAGTTAAGTTTTTTTTCATTATTAAATTATTTGCCGCTGCTTCTGAAAAGAATTATAATATTCGTTTTTCAAAATCATGTGCCGGAATTCAGATTCTTTGAAACATCTGTCCTGTACGCTTTTACAGCAGGAATAATGCTTACAATTATACCGAGAATAATTGTTCCGGTTATTAAATAAACTTCAAACATACTAAAAACAAATCCTGAAATCTTAATCCCTGATAGCCCTGAGATTTTTTCTTGAAGAAAAAAAACTGCAGCATGCCCTGCGATACATCCAAGCAAAGCTCCTGCTGCACTAAGAAACATTCCTTCAAAAATAATGATTTTCATAATTAAAAACCTTCTTGCTCCGAGAGAGCGCATAATAGCTATTTCACGCATTCTCTCGTTCATCGAATTATAAATAGAAACTAAAATTGAAACTGCTGCGGTAAATATGACAAGATAAGCTATCACGAGTATTACGGAATTAATGTTGCCGATGATATCAAACAATTGCTTAATTTCAAAAAGAGGCAGCACCGCCTGCGCATTGATTCCTTCATATTTATTTTCGTTAATCTGTCTTCTTAATAGATCAAAGAATACAGGACTTTTCAGTTTCAGCAAAACAGCGGAAATGGTTTTCATGCTGTCAGAAATTATATGATGATCTTCACTTCCGTTATTTTCATTTTCATGATTATGCAGTTCCCAAACTGAATTCATTGAAACAAATATTATTCTGTCCGAAGGCGTAAATGTCCTGCTTAAAATTCCTGTGACTTTAAATTTTTTCTCAGAATGCTCTGACGCTCCTTCATATGATTCAATTCCGTGCGAGCCCGAAAAAGTATCTCCGGTTTTTAATCCTGTTTTATCCGCAACTTCTTTTCCGATCACTGCTTCAAAATCATTTGAAAAAAAACTCCCTTCATCTATTTTATACCTGATGCCTTTTTTATATTCAAACTCAGAAAAGAGTTCGGATACAGTGCCGGTTATTCTGAAGTTTTTATAGTTATCACCAAAGACATAAGGAATTGCCAGTCTGACTCTTTTATCATTTTTCAGCAGATCATATACTTTTATTGGCATGTTCTGAATCGGTAATCCGATCTGATAAACCGTGCTGAGTGTAAGCTGCAGAGAACTTCCTTTGGGACCGACAATAATCTCGTAACCTGTAGCTGCCTGATTAAATGCTTCTTCGCTTTCATTTTTTAATATTAAAATAGCTGTTACCAGCCCGACTCCAAGAAGGACGGATAAAATTGTAAGCATTGAAGATAAACTTCTTTGCTTTATGTTTTTATAAACAATCCTGAGTGTATTCATATTTTAATTACTCTGAAGTACCTCTGATTTATTTATATCAGAAAAATATCTCTGCAACTTAAACTCCTCTACAACTTCCTTTTCATGAGAAACAAGAAGAAGAATAATTTTATTTTCATGGCAAAGATTTTTAATCAGGTCAATTACAATGCCTGAATTTTTTTTATCAAGGTTAGCTGTGGGTTCATCCGCCAGGAGCAGAGCAGGAGAATTTACAATCGCTCTTGCAATTGCAACCCTTTGCTGCTCGCCGACAGAAAGCTCGGACGGCTTGCTGTTCAATCTGTCCGACAATCCGACTTTATCCAGCGCTTCGATACATCTTAATTTGTCAGTCCTGCCTGTAAACATCATTCCCAACATGACATTTTCCAGTGAAGTGAAGGCCTGAAGAAGATTAAAAGTCTGAAATATATATCCGATATTCCGGGCTCTGAAAAGATCTCTCCGTGATTCCGGCAATTTTGCTATATCTGTATCCCCGAACAATATTTCACCTTCGTCAGGTCTGAGAATTCCGGATATCAGATTAAGAAATGTAGATTTGCCTGAACCGCTTTCACCGCTGACTGCAAGCTGATCACAATCATTAACAGAGAATTCATGAATATTAATTATACTGAATTTTTCCTTTTTGGAATTTGTAAACGACTTTTTAAGATTTTTAATTTTCAGCATTTCAGATTTGTCATTTAATAAGCTTAACAGTAATTTTTTCATCAAAAAGAAAAAACTCATTGCAGTCAATGCAATGAGTTTAACTTTAATCAATTTTATGACTGCTTATGTTTTATTCCGAATCAATTAAGATTTTTTCTCCGGCAACAATTCCTTTGCTGCCTACCGCATCATAATCATAGCCGTTCAGCTCAGGGACAGTGGAGCAAAGTTCAACAAAAACTTCTTCAGTATTTTCAAATTTAAATTCATGTCCCATAACTTTTGCAAGCTGACTGATTATCTTCCATCCCGGTCTGGCATTGAATTTAGTGCCGTGTGTCCATCTGTCATTATGAGCTCCCATCTTATCCCATCTTGATAGCTGAAATTCGCCGATAAGTCTTTCCTGCTCGAGAGTAGTAACGGCAGGACGCACCCGCTGTATTCTGTTTTGAAAATTTACAAACGTTCCGTTAATTTCAGCATAGGAGGAAACAGGAAAAATCACATTTGCATTTGATGAATACTCATTAGTATAAGTGATTTGCTGAACGCTTGATTGAATATTTTTAAAAAATGAAGCGGAATCATTCAGTCTTGAAATGTCTTCATTTAAAATGTAAAGTAACTTTATCTTTCCTGATGAGAGCATCTCAAATATTTGCTGTGAATATTCTTTAATGCCGAGCAGCTTCAAACCGTTTGAATTCGGAGTCTTATCCGATCTTCTTAAAATATCATCTCCGAATGATTCATCAATGGACGGGATATAAAAAATATTATCGCTGTTGAAAATTTCTTTTGCAAATTTCTTCAGAGAGTAATTGTCTTCAAGAGTTGAAAAAGCAGACGCAACAAACATAATTTCAGAGCTGTCATATTTCTTTAGATGGGAAGCCGCTTTCGAAGTTGCTTCATCCCAGTTAACATCTATCTGCTCCTCTTTATCAAGCGAATCTTCGTGAAGTTTAATTTTCGGTGAATTAAATCTTATCTTATCATCATTGATGTCCTTTATCGTATTTAATCTTCCCCAGTCGCAGAGCCAGTAATCATTGACTCCGGTATTTTCTCTCGGTTCGATTCGCAGTATCTGATTATTTCTTACGCCAATAATGGAATTACACCCTCTTGAACAGCCGGGACAGACAGAATCAGTGAACGACATTTCCCAGACTCTTGATTTAAATCTGAATTCTTTTGAAGTCAGAGCGCCAACAGGGCAAATCTCAATTACATTCATGGAGTACGGATTATCCAGCTCTTCGCCCGGAAAAGTTTCTATAGTTACATGATCGCCTCTCTGAACAAAAGTAAGCTGAGGATCTTTTGCGATCTCATCGCAGAATCTGATACACCTTGAACAACTTATGCATCTTTCCTGATCAAACATTACATTTGGTCCGAGAGAAACTCTTTTGTCTTTTTCATTCTTCATTTCATCGAATCTTGAAATCCCTACACCGTACTGATAAGCATAATCCTGAAGCTTGCATTCACCCGCTTCATCGCATATCGGACAATCGAGAGGATGATTGATCAGAAGAAACTCCATCACTGCATTTTGTGCATGTATCACTTTCCCGGATTTGGTATGAATAATCATTCCTTCGGTTGCCGGAGTCGAACATGCGATAGAAAGTTTAGGCATTTTTTCAATTTCTACTAAACAAATTCTGCAGTTCCCTGCTACAGATAAAGAAGGGTGGTAACAGAAATGAGCAATTTCAATGCCTGCATTGAGAGCGGCCTGAATTATAGTTTGTCCGGGAATGAACTCGACTTCCCGGCTATCTATGGTAATTTTGGACATATTAAATAATTTCCGTAAAATTTGAATTTCAAATTAATACTAATTTTTTCGTTTATCAATTCAGAACAATATTGCCGGATCTGTCATTGTAAATAATAAAAAGTATTGAACTGATAAATGAATTTTAAATAATTATTATTCTGAAATATCAATACAGATTTTTAACTTACCAAAAATAATGCATGTTTTATGAACACAAGAAAAATACTAGTTGTATCATCAGATACGGAACTGAACGGAATAATAAAGATTTCAGCGCTTACATTGACAAAGCTCAACTGTCAGGTTAGCATTACAGAAACAGCTGTTCAGGAAACAGCTTTAAAAGAATCGGGAGTTGTAAATCTGGATTTGATAATAATAGACCTTGATGAAAAAAAATTTGATCCCTTAATCCTGATAAAGGATATTCGCAGCAACGGAGATTCCAAAATTAAAAAAATCATTTCTGTCTATTCTGATAAGGCGGATAAAGATGAAACATATAAAGCCGGTTGTGACAGTATAATGAGCAAGTCTGAATTTAAAAAAGCAGTTAATAACATTCTTAAATTTTAAAAAACTTTCTTGCCGGAGTTTAATTTTCCCGGAGTAATGCATTTAATAAATCCTGCCAAAACTTAATCAAAAAAATTTTTCACAAATCTGTTTTTTTACCATTTGACTTAAACTGCTAATCATTTTAAGTTTGCTTAAGAACAGAGAGTCACACAAGCTCTTTTAAAACAATGTAGTTTTTTAACGCAGACCCTGACTCACGCATTAAAACTGCACACTATACACTCC
This sequence comes from Ignavibacteria bacterium, assembly GCA_016709315.1. Classification (GTDB taxonomy): domain Bacteria; phylum Bacteroidota; class Ignavibacteria; order Tepidaquicellales; family Tepidaquicellaceae; genus JAEUSI01. Next base: position 862,441 of record JADJMZ010000001.1, on the reverse strand, counting down.
AATTTTCTTCAAACTAACTTACAAGGGTCTGCGCTAATTATTAATGTGTCTTTTCCCGCTTTTAGCAAGAAACAACAAAGCTCCCGTTAAAGCTGAGATCAGCGAACCTAACAATACGGCAAGCTTTGATTCATTAATAAAAAGAGAATTATCAAAAGAAAGATTGGTAATGAAAATTGACATTGTAAATCCGATCCCCGCTACAAATCCTACGGACAGTAACTGTAAAATTTTAACATCTTCGGGTATCTTTCCTATTTTCAGTTTATCTGCAAGAAATGAAAATAGCGTAATACCTGCGGCTTTACCTATGAAAAGCCCGAGTATAATTCCCAGGCTGAGTGATGAGCTTAATTCTTTTATTGCAGCAGAATCAATGAGTATAGCTGTGTTCACAAGAGCAAAGATAGGAAGTATAAAATAATTTACCGGCTTATGGATAGAGTGTTCAATTTTTTCGATTGAATTTAATGGGATTGTTAAAGCCAGCATAACTCCGGCAATAGTAGCATGAACACCTGATTTTAAAATCAAAAACCACAGGACTACTCCCAGCAGATAATAAATATTTAAATTTTTAACTTTATATTTGCTTAACAAAATCAGCACCGAAAAGATCAGCAATGCTGAATAAAGGTACATCATATTTAATGAACTTGTGTAAATGAAAGCAATAATTAAAATTGCTATCAGATCATCGATAATCGCTAAAGCTGTGAGAAATATTTTAAGCGAATACGGAACCTTATCACCGAGTAATGCAAGTATTCCCAGCGAGAAAGCAATATCTGTTGCTGTGGGAATTGCCCAACCGTTAATATATTCTGTGCCACTGTTAAATGAATAGAAAATCATTGCAGGAAACAGCACTCCTCCTATTGCTGCTATAACGGGAAGCATTGCGCTCTTTACATTTGAAAGCTCTCCAACGAGAATTTCTCTTTTTATTTCAAGACCGATAAGAAAGAAAAATACAGCCATCAGTCCGTCATTTACCCAGTGTTCAATCGTCTTTGAGAAAAAATCAAATCCTAATTTTTTCTGAAAAAAATTTATATACGACTCGCCGCCGAATGTATTTGTAATCCCGATTGATATTATAGTAAACAACAGAAGGAGCATCCCTGAAAGCTTACCGCTTTCTGAAAGCTCTTTTACAGACAATGTAAAAATTTTATAAATGGTTTTTTTCAATGAAGTAACTGTAGTGTACTAAATTATTATTTTCAAATGCAAAATTAAAAAAGAAAATCTGGATGCACAAATATAAATTACAGATATTTGTCTGATAATTTTATAATTAATATCCGGGATTAAAAAATTTATTTCCTGAGATTTATTTATCTCCGACTTCAAAATCCAGAACAATAGAGTTCATGCAATATCTTTTTCCTGTCGGAGGAGGTCCGTCATCAAACAAATGTCCGAGATGCGAGTCACACCTTCCGCATAGTACCTCAGTCCTGTTCATACCGTAAGAATTATCCTCTTCGTAAACAACACTGTTCTTTCTTATGGTTTCAAAAAAACTCGGCCATCCGCAAGCGCTGGCGAATTTTTCATCCGAGCGGAATAAAGCATTTCCGCACACTGCGCAGTAGTATGAGCCGATTCCTTCTGTGTTCCAGTACTTTCCGGTGAACGCTCTTTCAGTTCCTTTTTCTCTTGCTACGTCATATACTTCTTCAGGTAAAATTTTTTTCCATTCTGAATCCGGAACGTTAAGTTTTGCGGTATCAGTTCGTGAATAATACGGGTTTTCTTTTTTCTGAATATCTTCCATTTGATTAGTTGTTTGATTAGAATTTTGATTTATCACTTCATTCAGAGTAAATCCGTCTTTTGTTTCGGAGCTTTTAGAATTGCAGCCTGCAACAAATAAAATATTTACTGCTATAAGAAAAAATATTTTTTTCATTCCTGTTTTTATTTGTATCATTAAAATTTTTATTTTTTTGTTTCAATTCATTAAAGCATAAACAATAATATTCGTTCCCATCTTAAAAGCTTCTTCTTTCTTTTCCGGCGGGTCCTGATGTTCTTTGGTATCAGCCCATCCATCGGAAATATTTGTTTCGTAAGTATAATAAACACAAAGTCTGTTATTTATATATATGCCGAATCCCTGCGGAGGTTTTGCATCGTGTTCATGAATTTTAGGAAGTCCGTTAGGAAAAGTATATTGAGATTTATAAATTTTATGGTCGAACGGCAGCTCTTTTAAATCCTCTCCGGGGAAAACTTTTTTGATCTCTCTTCTGAATGATTCGTTCATCCCGTAATCATCATCCGCATAAAGAAATCCTCCTGACTCGCAGTATTTCCGCAATCTCACAACATCGTTCTGCGAAAATTCAATATTCCCGTGTCCGGTAATCAACAGAAACGGATAATTAAAAATATCATCAGACGATATGTCAACTGAATAAAATGCAGGTTCATCCACATCAATAGTCGTGTTTTTTTTCAGATAGTCCATCATGTTTATTTCCGCAGAGGGATCATTATACCAGTCGCCGCCGCCTGAATATTTTAAACGGGCAATTTTAAACGGAGATGAGTTTTTATTAATGCCGTCTGACTGACTGAGAGCGATCTCCGAACAAAGTAAAAGCGTTATTATGTAAAACGTAATTTTCATTTACAGGACTTTTTTTAAAATAAGAACTTAATAAGTTAAAAAATATTCAAAGTAATATTCTCACACTAAATTTCAAAAAACAAAAACCGTCCGGCTTAATGCAAAGTCAGACGGTTGTTAAGAAAAATATTTCTTATGTAATCAAATCAAAAATTAATCTCGTATCCCACTTTAAAATATTTTGCGGTGTTCTGAAGTTTGTCTCCGTTCAGATTAAGAACCAGGTAGACATTGCTTCCTGCAAAAAATTCATACTGAAGAATCGAATTCCATAATGCCTGTTTTGAATAATTATCTCTCTGAAAATATGATCTCAGAAATAATTTATTCATTACTTTCCAGTCAAGTCTTGTATTTATAATAGTTCTCTTTGTATCAAACAGATCATAATAGCTTAAGCTTGCGCTGAGAGCGAGTTTATCAAAAAGGAATACATTGCCGCTTAAATATGGATTTTTTATGAATGAACCGAAATAAGGACCGAAAAAATATCCTACGCTCAGAAAATTATTTCCAAGAAAAAAGTTTGCAGTATATTCCTGAGCCATGTTTTTTCTTGCTATAAGCTCACCGTTCTGATCAAAATCATTTGGCGTGTTGTATTCAAAATACTGATTGAATCTCAGCCATTCCGCGACTTTATAATTTGTATTAACATAAACATTATTCTGTAATTTAAAATCCGCTGGTAACGATCCGTTATCCTCCAGAATCCTTCCCCTGTAGAAACCGCCGTTAACATTAATATCGCTGAAATATTTTCTGTCAAAAATAAATTTATAACCTCCTGAAGCGCTGATCTCATCATAATTATCCGGCAATCCTATCTGATTGTTGAAAGAAGTAGTTGCATTAAATCCTTTACTTACTCTTTTATAACTTGCATCTGCAAAAGGTCCTCCTGCATCATTGGACTGATAATAACTGTAAAGCTGATAAGCAGCTCCTTCCTGTTTGACGTCGCCGGTTTTATTCCAGCTGTTTGCATACTGGAACTGAAATCTGACAGGATTTTCTGGAAACCTGTACAGTCCGTCAAAACTTAAAATGTCTTCGTTATATTTTAAGCCGTCATTATTTGAATGAATAAAAAGAGAACCGAGTGTGAAATCCTTACCGTTAAAGTTAGGTCTTGCAATAAAAAAATCTCTTTTGTTTCCATCCTGATCCCTGTCATTAACAAATACAGCTCCGGCTTTGAGCTTATCACTTCTGTAAGTATAATTAGCACCGTAATTTATGTCTTCAATCGCTCGTGTATAAAACAGATTTATCGGTGTCCTGAAAATATCAAGGTCTTTGCTGAAGAAAGGTCTTTTCTCCTGGAGGAAAATCGGTCTTGCATAAAGCGAGAATCTGAACGGATCCGCTTCCAGTGTGGATTCATCCGGATTGTAAGTCGCTTTAAGCTTATGCTTGTCGAGGGTTACATTAAAGTCTCCGCCGTAAACGAGCGTATCTGATTTACCATTAAAACTCTGCCCGACTGCAAAAGGGATCGCGCTGAAGTTAAGATTTAATTTTTCTTCGAAAGGAGTAGTAAGATCAAGTTTGTAAGTATTCTTGAGTGAAAGAAGTTCGCTGTCAGGTATCAATGAATAATAATAATAATTTCCGTCTTCTTTATAAGCAAACATCTGCACATCCACACCTATCTGTTTCCTGTTTTTATTCTGCAGTTTGTCAACGGGGATTTTCACTTCAGTCTGAATATGTCCGGGTTTACCGTCCTTTGCTTCGCTCAGAATTTTTGATTTCACTTCCCATACCCAGTCCCATTCGTTTGACTGATTCCTCTGATTATAAACTACTGCATCTCTCTGATTATTCAGAAAACTGAATGAAAAGAAATATCCGTTCTGGTTTTTATTTTCAAGATCGAGCATTATGAAAAATTCGTTTTCATCCTCAGTGCTTCTGTCTCTTGTTATGGATTTTGATATGACTTTTCCTCTGGGGAAATAATCAAAGCCGAAATACAAAGCATCCTTTGTCTGCTTTATGTAAACAACTGTACTATCGTAATTTTTGTCGCTGCTTTTAGGAATAAACTTATAAAAATCAGTAAAAACTTTTGCTCCAGTCCATTCTGAATTTTTTAAACTCCCGTCAACAGCCGGAGTCTCTATTTTTACACTTTGAGTCTGCGACAATAAATTTCCATTTGTAATCAAAAATAATGCAAATACCAAAAGCATTAATTTTTTTATCATGGTATTTTAGTTTATAGATTTATGAAATAATTTTGAGAAAAGAACTTTTTTATGGAAGGACCTGATTCTGATTATTCAAACGACATAAAGCGATTATTGTTTCAGGCGAATTTAATATTTATAAAAATTTACTGAAGTTTGTTACTGAATAATTTCATACAGCAGATTAATTATAAATATAAAATTAATCCGCTGTATAAACGAAATTTTATTTATTCGGCTGAGGAGTTATCCTGAGATAAGGCTTTATTTTTTTAAATCCTTTCGGGAATTTCTTTGCGGCATCTTCATCATTAATCGAATTAACGATAATGCAGTCATCTCCGTCGTTCCAGTTTACAGGTGTAGCCACTCCGAAAGATGTAGTGAGCTGAAGAGAATCAAGAGCCCTTAGTATCTCATTGAAATCTCTGCCGGTGGAAGCAGGATAAGTCAGAGTAAGTTTTATTTTTTTATCCGGACCTACTATAAATACAGATCTGACAGTTAATTTATCATCTGCATTAGGATGTATCATATCATAAAGCGAAGACACATACTTATTCTCATCTGCGATCATCGGAAAATTTACAGTTGTATTCTGAGTTTCATTAATGTCATTTATCCATTCGTGGTGAGATTCAACAGGATCAACGCTTAACCCAATAACTCTGGTATTTCTTTTGTCAAATTCATCTTTGAGCTTTGAAACCATTCCGAGTTCTGTTGTACAAACAGGCGTGAAATCCGCGGGATGCGAAAATAAAATCCCCCATTTGTCCCCAAGCCATTCATGAAACATAATCTGACCTTCAGTGGTCATTGCACTGAAATTCGGAGCAGTGTCTCCTAATCTTAAAGCTGCCATAATTTTTTAATTTGAATTTATAAATTATTGTTTGTAAAGGATAAATATAGTCTTTACTTATCAAAATTATTTTTTGAACCAGGTAATTACTGATCTTATTGCTATAAAAATACGATTTTATTGTTGAGAAATAAATATCATTATCTGAACAATACTATCCGGTCAATTAAAAAAATTTTCAATCTCGGCAAGTCTTTTTTCATCATCTGAGTTATTCAGCCGTATCTCGGTTACAAGTCTTTCTTTATCTCCCGCAATGTTAAACTTGCCTGTTCTGTCAGAAGAAATTTTCTCAATGAGTTCCTTAAAAAATCTGTCATTAAATATTTTGTGTTCCTTATCTGAAGGAAAGTGTAACGAAAAATTTCTGCCGTTAACCGAAATTTTTTCGAGTCCGAGTTCAGTCGCTCTGATTTTAATTTTAATGATCCTTAATAAATTCTGCACATCATCCAGAAATTCGCCAAAACGGTCTTTTAGTTCGACTGAGATTTGTTCTAATTCTTCTTCGCTTTTTAATTCAAATAATCTCCTGTAAATATTCAGTCTTTCTGTATCATTCTGAATGTAATCTTTTTGAATGATAGCATTCAGATCATTTTCTATAATTGTACTCTTCTCTTCTGATTTTTTCCTGATGGTTTCATTTAATTTTACAAGTGATTTTTCATTTTTAAATAAATCTTTGAACTCATTGTCTTTTAATTCCAATACAGCTTCTTCTATAATATTAATGAACATGTCAAATCCTATTTCCTGTACAAATCCGCTTTGTTCTTTTCCAAGAAGATTTCCAACTCCGCGTATTTCCATATCACGCATCGCAAGATTAAAACCAGATCCAAGTTCTGTAAATTCTTCTATTGCCTGAAGCCTTCTGACCGCTGTCTTTGTAAGCTTTCCGTCTGGCGGAGCTATTAAGTATGCAAATGCCTGTACTTCGCTTCTTCCGACTCTTCCTCTCAACTGATAAAGCTCGGCTAATCCGTACATATCAGCATTATTGATTATAATCGTGTTTACATTAGGAATGTCAAGACCTGATTCAATAATTTTTGTACATAAAAGAACATTTATTTTTTTTTCAATGAAGCTGATCACTACATTCTCCAGCTCCTTTCCGTCCATCTGACCGTGTGCTATTCCTATTTTTGATTCCGGAACATAATTTTTTATAGTATCGGCAAGTAAATGCAGATTTTTTATTTTATCGTTTACAAAATATACCTGCCCGTTATGTTTTAATTCATTTCTTATAATAATTGCAATGTTGTTCCAGTCAAGTTTCATTATTTCAGTTATGATGGGCTTTCTGTTTTTGGGCGGAGTATTGATTACAGACAAATCTCTTGCACCCAAAAGGGAAAAGTTTAATGTCCTCGGAATTGGCGTAGCTGTAAGAGTCAGTGTGTCAACGTTCGGCTTAATGCTTCTTAGTTTTTCCTTTGCCTTTACTCCGAACCTTTGCTCTTCGTCAATGATCAAAAGCCCGATGTCTTTGAATTTAATATCCTTCGATAAGATTCTGTGAGTGCCGATTAAAATATTCAGTTTGCCGTTTTCCAGCTTTTCAAGGATTTTCTTTTGTTCCTTTGAAGACTTGAGTCTTGTTATATTATCGACTTCCACAGCAAACGGAGCAAGTCTGTCTCTGAATGTATTATAATGCTGTACTGCCAATATTGTTGTTGGTACAAGTACAGCAACCTGCTTGTTGTCCATCACCGCTTTGAATGCCGCCCTTACTGCTACTTCTGTCTTTCCGAAACCAACATCACCGCATATAAGTCTGTCCATGGGATTTTCGCTTTCCATATCCTGCTTTGTGTCAAGTGTTGAACTGTACTGATCGGGAGTATCTTCATACATAAAATTAGCTTCAAGTTCTTTCTGCCAGTGCGTATCCCCGGAAAACTTGTAACCGGTCTCGGATTTTCTTTTTGCATAAAGTATAATCAGATCCCTTGCAATGTCTTTTACCTGCTTTTTGGCTCTTGCCTTTATCCTGTCCCAGTCTCCACCGCCTAATTTCGTGAGAGCGGGCTTATGACCTTCTGTTCCGGAATATTTTTTTATCAGATTAATATTGTTCAGATTAAGGAAAAGAGTATCACTCCCCTGATAAGAAAGTACAGCCACTTCCTGCTGATTATTTCCGACAGTAATTTTTTTTAATCCGGAATATATTCCTATTCCAAAATCCCTGTGAACGATATAATCACCGTACTGAAGTTCCTTCAGTTCTGAAAACGAAAGACCTTTGAATTTTTGTTTGCGTTTCTTTATCTGCTTGAAATATCTTCCGAATATCTGATGTTCTGTATAAACTGCAGTTTTAATATTCCCGTAAATAAAACCCGAATGAACGGATTCATTCATCACCGAAAAATTCCCCGAGAGTTTTAAATCGTTCGAGATCTCCGGAAATCCTTTATCAGTCTCGATTTCATTGTGTATGATCTCATCTTTTTCAAATACTGTCTCATCTTCAAAATCTTCTATAAGTTCCCGTATCCTCTTTGACTGATATTCATCTGAAGCGAGAATATAAATTTTATTCCCGAGCTTTAGATTTTCGAGCAGATTCAGATAAAGATTTCTTAAATTAGAATAAAACTCCGGCTGAGGCTTTGAATCAAAATTGATTTCCTCAGCTCCTGAAAAAATATCATTGTCCGTTTGTGTTAAGGAAGAATTTGCGAATGCAGGAATATAGACAGTTTTAAATCCGGACATACGTTCTGAAATTTTTATCTCATCAATAAGATTCAGACTGATCTCCGGCTCATCCACAAATAAGAGTAATCCTTCAGGAAAAAAATCCGTTATGTTTTCATCTGAAAAATTTTCCCTTCCTTCTTCTGAAGATAAATTAATTCCTACTTTTACTGAATCTACTTCTCGTACTGATCTCTGTGAATTGATATCAAATTCACGGACGGATTCAATAGTATCTCCGAAAAATTCAATCCTGACGGGACTTTCCATGTTTTCGGAAAACAGATCTATAATACCTCCGCGGACAGAATAATCCCCTTCTTCATCCACAAAATCTTTTCTTGTGAAACCGTATTTATTCAGACTTCCGATTAATGAATCAAAACTGCAGGCTGTGTTTTTTTCCAGAGTGATGAGCGAGCTGCGGAATTTATCCTGTGCAATTGTCTTTTTTTTCAGATCTTCTGCATTTGCAAAAATTATGAATTCCTCCGCCTCCGTAAGATCCAAAAGGATCTTTGATACTGATTCACTGTCAGAAAGCTTTGAAGAATATATTGAAGTATTTACGTTCTCATTCAGCAGTTCAATGTCTCCTTTAATTTTCAGAAGTCTGTCGCTGTCATGGGAGATCACGACTATTTTTTTGTTTAAATCCGAATAGCAGTTTTCAATTAAAAAGGAAAGGAGAGATCCGCTGAGATTTTTTGCAAGAATATTATGGTGCCTGAGAGATTTTTTAAATGTTGTGAAAATTTCAGATGATGTGATTACTGATCTCAGATGCTGAATACTTTCCGACATTATCTTGGCTCTCCGAATCCGTCTTCAAAAAACTTTATCATTTCCGCAGAAAGTTCGGATTCGTCTTCTCCGAAAAACTTAAGCGTGAGTTTCGAACCCTGCTCCGCCGCCAGTGTCATAACTCCGATTATGCTTTTACCGTTAACCTCAAACCCGTTCTTCGATATAAAAAAATCAGCTTTATATTTTGCTGCCAATCTTACAATCGCAGATGCAGGTCTGGTATGCATTCCCGCTTTGTTTACAATTTCAATTTCTTTTTCTATCATTACTATTAAAAATACGTAAAGTTTCCGGTCACTGCCGGAAGAAAATTTATTTTATTATCACATCAGAATTTTCTGCTCATCAGCATAGAAGAAAACCATTTCAGTCTTTCTTTTAAATCACCGTCAGGAATTGAATTGAGATTTTTATCCGCCCTGGAAGTATACTTTTCTATTTCATTCTTTGCAAATTCTATTACTCCGGATCTTTCATAAATATTTTTTATCTCAAGGATTTCATTTTCATCTCCAGACTTAAGCCCGTTGTTATCAATTACGCTTTTTATTTTCTTCAGATCATTACTGTCTTTTACAAGTTCAAGCGCTTTTAGTATTAAAAATGTCTTCTTTCCTTCCAGAAGATCCCCGCCAATTTTTTTACCGAGTTCTTCTTCTGAAGCGCTTATATCAAGAAGATCATCCAGTATCTGAAAAGCAATCCCGAGATTTGAAGCGTAACTTTTAAGATTGTAAACCCTGTCTTTACTGCCGTTCCCGATCAGAGCGCCGACCTCAGCAGAAGTTTCAAGCATCCTAGCTGTTTTTTTTCCAATCATCATCAAATATTCATTCAGAGTAACATCTTTTCTTATCTCAAATTCCTTATCATAACTCTGACCCTCGCATACTTCGAGAATACCTTCTGTAAAGCTTGAAATAATTTCATTTATTCTTCCGGAATTCGTTTTAATTAAATTCATATAAGCCATGCCGATAAGATGATCTCCGGATAAAATGGCAACATTGTCATTCCATTTTTTATGCAATGTCTCTCTTCCTCTTCTTGTATCAGCATTATCCATTATATCATCATGAACAAGCGTAAAGTTGTGCAGAAGCTCTATCGCAACGGAAGCATAAAGTGCATCTTCCATTTTACCTCCTGCAGCTTCACAGCAGAAAATCATAAGCACCGGTCTTATTCTTTTGCCTCCGCCCGAAAGCAGATATTTCAATGGTTCGTACAAAGTTACCGGAAATTCCCGGGTGATCTGCTGAGCTAAAATTTCATCTATTTTCTTTTTGTACTGAGAGTAAATACCTGAATGATTATCCATTTTATGTGGTAGTGTTGATGTTGTAATTTTTTGAGACTTCTTTATGTTGGCACTAATAAATATCTTTGTCCTCAATATATAAAATTAAAGTTTTTAGTTATATGAAATTACATAATGCCATAAACAGAACGGTTTTAACTTTTCTGTTTTTTACTTTCAGCTTTGCTCTGTTAAGTTTTGATACAAAAGGAAAACAATTACCTGCCGGCAATACTTACATTGATTTTATTTCAAATTCGGGAGAAGGAGATCTTCCCGACTGGGCTTTGCTTTCTCCTGAAGACGGATACGAAGGAGTAAGAACAAATGAGTTTTATAAATATCTGAAAACTCTTTCGAATGTACCCGATAGAAAAGATGTAATAGTAGCTGTAATAGACTCGGGTTTCGATATTGATCATCCTGACCTGAAAGACAATATCTGGATTAATGAAAAAGAAATTAACGGCGTCGAAAATATTGATGATGATAATAACGGTTATGTGGATGATTTTCACGGATGGAATTTTCTCGGAGATTCCAAAGCTCTTCCTCTTGAAGCGACAAGGGAATATTTCCGTCTGAAAAGACTGAACACTCCTGAAACAGATCCTTATTTTATCAAGGTGAAAGAAACTTATGAAGATAAAAAAGATGAAAACACTTCCACATTGACCGGCATAAGCGAAACTCTGAATGAATATGTAAATGCTGAAAATGTATTAAAGGAAAAAATATTACGACGGATCCTAAAAAGCTGATGGAAATTTCTACAACTTTAAAAGGAAAATACCAGGATGCGGCGTCTATGATACTTGGAATTTATATGCTTTACGGAACTGACAAGGAAAATCTTTCAAAACTTGAAAAACAATACAGGACTAAAGTAAAAGTTTTGTTTGATTCAACTTATGTATCTGAAGAATTCTCTGAAACATTACTCGAAAAAAATTACGGAAACAATAATGTATCTGAAAACAAAGAGGAGCACGGAACTCATGTATCGGGAATAATCGCATCTCAAAAAACCGGACAGGATCCGTTTGCAAAGATAATGTGCCTCAGAGCTGTTCCGAATGAAGGTGATGAAAGAGATAAGGACATAGGGAATGCAATAAGATATGCGGTAGATAATGGAGCGGACATTATAAATATGTCAGCCGGAAAATATTTTTCACGTTTTCCTGAATTTGTTGTAGATGCGATAAAGTATGCAGAAGAGAAAGGCGTGCTGTTTGTTATTTCAGGCGGTAACGAAGGAGTTGATATTTCACAAATAGTAACTTATCCGAAAAAATTTACAGAAGAAAACGGATCGAAAAAATATTTTACAAATATGATAGTTGTCGGTGCAAGTTCGTGGATGAAGCAATGGAACATTGAAAAAGATCCGGAAAATCTGAATTCAAAATATGATCTTGCTGCGCCTTTCAGTAATTATTCTGATGAAGTTATAGATATTTTTGCTCCGGGAGCTGATATCAATTCCACAGTTCCGGGCGCCGGCTATAAAAAATTAAGCGGTACAAGCATGGCTGCTCCTGTAGTGTCAGGAGTTGCGGCAATACTTAAGTCATATTTTCCTCAGCTCAGCGCATCTCAGTTAAAAGATGTGATTGTTTCATCAGCAAGACAATACGAAGGATTAAAAGTAAAACTCAGAAGAAATCCCGTAAAAGTATTATTTTCGGATCTGTCAAAATCGGGAGGAGTGATTGATCTTATCAATGCTTTCAAAAGAGCAGGCGAAGTAACAGGAATGTAAAATTAAAAATATCAGAAAATTCTTTTTCCGTTGAAATATGTCATGCTAACTTTTGCATTAATAGTTTCATCTGTATTAATATTTAAAATATCATCTTCCATAACAATCAGGTCTGCGGATTTACCAGGCTGAATGTTTCCCCTCTCATTTTCGTCAAAAGATGCGTATGCGTTTGCTTCTGTATATGCAGTTATACTTTCTTCAGCAGATATACAGTTCTCTGTCATGAATCCCTCCGGAAAAGCAGTTGCTTTTCTTGTCACAGCATAATATATAGTTTCAAAAGGACTTACACCGACGATTGGAAAATCAGTTCCGAAACAAACTCTTGCTCCAATATCAAATAGCTTTTTATAATTGTGCTCTGAAGTGAAATCATTCAGAATTTCAGATGATGTCTTTGCATCGCTGAATAAATGTGACGGCTGAACCGAAGCTATTACATTTAATTTTTTAAATCTTTCAAAATCTTTTTCTGCGATATGCTGCGCATGTTCAATCCTGAATCTTCTGTCCCGCACTCCGTTTATTCTGATAAGCTCTTCGTTCAGGTCAAGCAGTTCTGTAACAGCTTTGTCGCCGATAGCGTGCACGGACATTTGATAACCGGCTTTGTCAATTTCAAATGCAGCTTTTTCAAATTCACCGCTGTTTACAAATTCAGTTCTTATTCCGTTATGATTGCTGTTTTTATAATTTGAATGCATATAAGCTGTTCTGCTTGAAAGAGAACCGTCGTAGAAAGCTTTTAAGGAATTAAATTTTATGAGATCTGTAAATTCCGAAAACTCTTCTTTAACCTTTTCCATGTTATGGAATTCGGAAAACGGAAGTCTTGAATCCACTTTCAGCAGCAGTTTATTTTTCTTAATCAGCTCTTTATAAATTTCAAGGTCATCGGAACGCGTAATATCTGAGATCGCAGTAATCCCGAGAGAATGAAGATTTGACAACTCCTTTAAAACTACTGCAGTCCTTTCGGACAAAGAAGCGGCAGGAATTTTATCCAGAACAAAATTCATTGCTCTTTCCTTTAGCTCGCCTGTAAATCCATTTTCATCCTGTATAAGTTCGAAAGATGTAAATTCGCTCCGGCTGTTTACTATTCCGGACATTTCCAGCGCTTTTGAATTTGCGAAAGCAGAATGAGTATCAAATCTGGAAATTATTAAAGGAATGTCATCACAAATTTCATCCAGAAAGAATTTATCCAGTTGAATTTTTTCAAGAAAGTTTGATTCAGAGAAATATCCTCCGAAGATCCATTGGTTATTGTTAATACTTCTGTATTTTTTTATACCTTCTTTAAAATCATTCTTTGTAGCTGCATTTCTGAGATTTAGCCGGGAATTCAGAAAGGAACCTTCTATAAAATGACAATGTCCGTCAGTAAAGGAGGGAAGAACTAATTTATTTTTTACGTCTATAACTTCGGAGTATTCATTTTTAATCAGATCAGACTGCTCTGATATTCCGGTAAAAATTATTTTTCCCGTTTCATCATCAAATCCGACAGCGTCCGCAAATTTATTATTGCCTAAGAATACTTTACCGTTAACAAATAAAGTTTTCATGGTATGTTAATAATGAATTTTATCTTCTTTGTGTTTCCAGTCATTAAAGACCTTTATTGCTTCTTCCCTGAGCATCTGCACCATAGGAATTTTTCTGTTATGATTTTCTTTGTTGATTTCCCGGTACAGAAATTCATCATCAAAATCCAGCTCTGCTGCGTCTTCCCTTGAGTTTGCAAAATAAATCTTATCAATTCTTGCCCAGTAAATCGCCGAGAGACACATCGGACATGGTTCACAGCTTGTGTATATTTCACAGCCTTCAAGAGAGAATGAGTTTAACTTTTTACAAGCCGCTCTTATAGCTTCAATCTCAGCATGAGCTGTCGGATCATTGTGAGTTGTTACCTGATTTGATCCGCCGGAAATGATTTCTCCTCCTTTTACTATTACTGCGCCGAAGGGACCTCCGGTAGCGTTCTTAATATTTTCTTTTGACAGAGAAATTGCTTCAAGCATAAATTTTTCCGGATGTCTGATCATATTTTTGAAATTAGATTAATTTTGTAAACTTAAAAATATGAAGAATGAACTTCAATGTTATTTTGTATTTGCGTGAATTTAGAATTTAATTTTGAAATTAAAGTATTTACATAAACAATGCACAAGATCATAAGGAACAATATTTTCTCTTCTGATGACTAAAATAGATTTTAGAACTTTAAAATTGAATTTACGTGTTCAAATAATTATTTTGAGCATATGAAAAAAATAAAATACCCCATAAAAAAGAAGCGAACCGGTAAAGTTGATCAGGGCAAGTTTGCATTTAATAATCCTTATAAACCCAGCAAAGTTGTAAAAACAATTTTTTATGTTTTATTAATCTTATTACCCGTTTTTCTGGCTTATCTTTATTTACGCTCATCTTTAAAGATCAACCATGTATTTAGTTTCCCTCTTGATGATCCCTGGATTCATCTGACATTTGCAAAAAACCTTTCCGAGTATTTCAGTTTTTCATATTTTAAGAACGAGATGGTAACAGCCGGATCCACTTCACCTCTATATACAATTCTCCTTGCGATTGGTTTTTTTGTTACCGGCAATGAGATGATTTTAAGTTATGTGATAGGAATTCTTTTTTTCGTGCTTGCTGCAATTGCTTTTTACTGGCTCGCTTCAGTTGAGTTCATTAAAGAAAATGCATTTGCAATGCTTTGCACGGGAATATTTGTAATAGACAAGTGGATGAATTTTATATCGGTTTCAGGAATGGAAACTACAATGTTTATTTTCATACTTATTCTCTGCGCTTATTTTTACCGCGAAAGAAAAGCTGTGCCTTTTGCTGTAATGCTTGGTCTTATAATGTGGACAAGACCTGACGGTGTAGTATTTATTATTGCAGTCATTATTGATTATATGCTTGTAAGAATTTACTCCAAAGAAGAAATATATCTCAGATTGTTTTCAGACACTGAACTTAAAAAAATCGCTTTAATATTTACCGGAATTCTGGGACTTTATTTTGTAATGAATCTGTTACTTTCCGGATCTGTTTTGCCTAATACTTACAATGCCAAGCTTACTTACTATTCGCCTGAATTCAGAAGCAGATATGAATTTTTAAGAGATGAAGTGTGGAAATACTTCACAAGAGATTCAAAATTTTCATTCGAGTATTTTCTCATAAATCTTATGATGGTCGGTTTCCTGTTTTCGATAGCCAAACTTATTTATGATTTATATAAAAAAACATATAATCAGAATACTATATATATTTTGTTTATCTTAGGACTTGTATTTGTTTACTTTCTCAAACTTCCTTATGCTCACAGATTCGGAAGATATATGATGCCTTTAATCCCATTCTATATTCTTGTCGCAACTATCGGATTCAGAGATATAGCCAGACTGCTAAACAGGTTTACTGATAATGCTCTTTTTGCTAAAAGCGTCTTTTATATTTTCATAGGGATTACTTTTTTCCAGGGTATTAAGGATTATGATGACACCAGGGAATTGTATGTAGTTCAGAGCAAGTATATTTATGACAGACAGGTCAAAGCGGCTAACTGGATAAAAGATAATACTAATGAAAATGATGTGATCGCCACTCACGATGTGGGAGCAATAGGGTATTACAGTAACAGAAAAATTGTTGATGTGGCGGGACTTGTTACTCCCGAACTTATAAAAAAAATCAATGATATTGATTACGTTAATTATATGAGCGATTATATGAGTAAGAACGGAGTAACCTATCTTGCGTTTCTCCGTGAATGGTATCGCGTTGCTAATCAGGAAGCTCTGTTCACTACTGCCGGACTTTTACCTCCGGAAATTATGGAGGTTTATAAATTCGAACCGGGAAAAACCAAAATACTTTCAAGGGAAGTGAATTCCCTTTTAATGAAAGCGCAAATGCTCGTAGGAAGAAAAGACGGACAGCAGATGATTTATGTTCTGAACAGATTGCTTGCTTTGGATCCAAACTGCGCTCAGGCGTATTACCTTCGGGGTTTTGCAAGTATGTATCTGAAAGATAATGTCGGTTTTGAAAAAGATCTTTTGAAAGCCAATGAAATTTATCCGAACTATACTGATCCATTATATTATCTGGGTGAATTTTATAAAAACGAAAGAAGGTTCGAAGAGTCTCAGATTCAGCTGACAAAATATCTTCAGCTTGTTCCTGACAATAAAATGGCAACAGGTTTTCTGAGAGTGGTGAATGATTCTCTTCAGGCAAGACAAAATCAAAACTTCCTTGCTAAGTAAGCAGATCAGGTAAATATTTTTTTTACATTTCAATTATTCCATGTGCAGTTTTCTTTTTATGAAATCAAAAAATATTACGGATACTTTGTTATAATTAATGTTATTCTTCTTGCTTTTATAATTTATCAGCTTTTTTATTCTAAATATTACAGGAAAAGCAATGATGAAAAAAAATTTACAGTAGAGCAGGGGAAAAATCTTGATGAAATCATTGACGAATTATACAAAGCCGATATAATCCCGGATAAATTTTTGTTTAAAACTGCTGTAAAATTTTCCGGCAAAGAAGGTCAGATAATTTCAAAAAGTTATCTGTTTAAAAACGGACTCAGCAGTCTTCAGCTAATAGATCTTCTGACAGACAAAAATCTCACGCAGTTCACCAAGCTTACAATCCCCGAAGGATATACAATCAGACAGATTGGAAAGCTGATTGAAAAAAAACTTTCCCTTTCAGCAGAAAAATTTTACAGAGAAACAAAAAATGATTCTCTTATAAATATGATCGGTCTGAAAGGAAAAATAAAAGATCTTGAAGGATTTCTATTTCCTGATACTTACGAAGTTCAGACAGCTTTTGATGAAAGGAAACTTGTTTTTCTTCTGTTTAATGAATTCAGAAAAAAAGTAATTGAAAATAATCTGATTGACTCTGATGCTGGAAACCGTGATACGAACTTATTAAAAATCATTACACTTGCTTCCATAGTTCAGGGTGAAACACGTCTCGAAGAAGAAATGCCCGTAATTTCAGGCGTTTATAATAACCGTCTGAAAAAAGGAATGAAGCTCGAAGCCGATCCTACGATTCAGTATATTCTTCCTGACGGTCCAAGAAGATTATTTTATGATGATCTCAAAATAAATTCACCTTATAATACTTATCTTGTTAAAGGTCTTCCTCCCGGTCCGATAAATAATCCCGGAACAGACGCTATCAAAGCCGTCTTAAATCCTGATACTCATAATTATATTTTTTTCGTTGCAACAGGCGATGGCGGTCATAAATTTTCTGAAAATTATCAGCAGCATCTGGAAGCAGTAAAGGAATACAGAGCTAAATTGAAAAATGACAGCAATAAGAAAAAATAAAAGTTTCAAAAGATGAATCAGATTAAGACTTTGTTTTCTCTTTTCAGCAAACTTGATTACAGGGATAAGAATAATTCCGGAAAGAAAAAGATGGCCGGTATAATGATAGCCTATTTGTTTTCAAATTCCATACTGTCTTATAATTTTCATTTTATTTTTGATGAAAAAAGTTATGTGATACTTACTTTTACTTCCTGTCTCTTTATGTCTGCTTTTATTGTTCTGAATGACTTCGAAAATCTTTTTCTGGCAAACAGGAGCTTTGAAGTTTTAAATACTCTTCCGGTCAGAAGCAAAAATCTTTTCATTTCGAAATTTCTATCAGCAGTTATTTATATTTTATTTTTTACTGTTTGTTCTGCAGCGCCACAGACAATTATTTTTTATTTTTTCGAACACAATTTAATCAGCGCAATTCAGTATGCATTTACAAACCTGATGTTCTGTTTCTCTGTGTTAAGCATTCTTATACTTTTTTATATCGTTATACTGAAACATTTTCCGGGTAAAGCCAATCTGATGCTCAACTTCATTCAGATCATCTTCTTTATTTTTATCTTTTACTCGACTTCGCTATCATCAGGCAGATCGATCGTTCCCGGTATGAAACCTGAAAAAATAAATATTGCTGACAAAGGATTTGCGGGATATCTGCCGCAGACCTTTTTTTCAAAAGCTGTTTACAGCGAAGTGTATTTTATTGCTTGTCTCATGATATTTATATCTCTGATCTTACTTCTTTACTATACTGTTTCGGGCAGTTATGCTTCGCTTGCCGAGAACTCTCTTGCATTGGACAGGAAAAAAAAGATTAAACTTTCCGGATTCAAATTTACTTTTTTAAAAAATGCCGCTGAGAAATATCTTTTATCCGGTAATTATGAAATAGCTTCATACAATCTCGCAAAAAACCAGATACATAATTCAAGATTCCTGAAGCTGAAATATTTTCCGCTTGCATTTATGCCTCTGGTACTGGTAATCGTAGGTATAGTATCCGGGCTGCCACAGCTCCTTTTTTTCAGTAAAATGGAAGAACCGAATTCATTCTTCAACACTGCTTACATGCTTTTAAGCCCTTCAATAACCTTGACACTTCTTATGAGCTCAAGACTTTTAATTTCGAATACAAAGATCATGGATGAAAACACAGCCGGGACGGAATGGATATACGATTCCCTTCCTGTGAAAGAAAAAAGTGCAGCGATTAAAGGAGCTAACAAATTTATTTACATAAATTATCTTTTGCCTGTCGTGATTCTGATTTATATTATGCTTTGCTTTATGGCTGATATAGTAACTGTCTCGCTTAATATTTTTTTTATATCCGCCTCTGTTTATTTTATCAATTCGGTTAGTCTCCTGTTTGACAGGGTTTATCCGTTTACTCTTGAAAGCACAAAATTCAACTCTGCTTCGAAATTTATAGAAATTTTTATAGCCTTGATAATCGGAGTAGCTCTTTTTTTAATTCAGATTTTTGTTTTCCAAAACATTATATTTGTATCAGTATCTGTTGTTTTACTGCTAATACTTTCTTATCTGATAAATAAAAATTAATTTAAGATTATGCCAAACGAAAAATCTTCTTCGCTCCTGCAGACTGAAACTTCATCTCTGATTAAAAATTGTGACGGTGAAGGAAGAAACATTATTTTAGCAATGACAGGCACCAGCGGGGCAATTTACGGTTTAAGAATGCTGAGAGCTTTGCTATTGAATGATTTCAATGTTGACCTTATTTTATCGGAGTATGCGGCATATACGCTTTACAAAGAATGCGGAGTGGAATTAAATCCATCAAACCTTACAACTCTGTTTCCTGAAATAATTCTTCTGAAATCAACTGTAACATTTTACAATAATCTTGATCTCAAATCTGAAATATTTACTAATGACTATGTTTGTTACGGGATGATTATCAGTCCATGTTCTATGGGTTTTGTAGGGGGAATAGCAAACGGTGAATGTAAAAATCTTATAGAAAAATCTGCGGATTACGCTTTTTCATATTCAAAACCTCTTGTGATAGTACCGCGGGAAACTCCTCTGAACAAAATTCATCTCGGCAATATGCTGAAAATACTTGATGCAGGCGGAAAGATAGTTCCTGCAATGCCCAGTTTCGAATACAATCCAAGAGACTTCAATGACCTTGCTGATCACATTGCAGGAAAAGTCCTGGACTTGCTAAGCAGTAATAATGCTCCGTTAGCTTAAAAAAGTTTTTAAAACTGTATTATTCAGAAATCAAATCCGAAATAAAAATTATGAAATAAATTTCCCTGAAGAGTTTTAAAATTATTTTCAATTCTTTTTCCCATATCGTATCTTAAGACTATTGCTCCGAGAAAATTCATTCTTATACCTGCTCCTATACTGCCTCTTGTTATCACGTAATTTTGTTTATTGTCCCAGGCATTTCCCGCATCAAAGAATAAAGCTCCGCGAATTCCCGGAAAATCAAAACCAATGCCAAGCGGAAACCGCAGTGCAACTACATTTAATAAAGGAAATCTCAGCTCAGCATTTGTCTGCCACATTTTACTTCCTCTGATAGAATTCAGGGGCCAGCCGCGCAGTGACCAGCTCCCTCCCATAAAAAATCTTCTCGCCTCTTTACCTTCATTCATAAAAAACTGCGCTCTTAATGCAAGTGCTGAGGGACCGGCGATTCTGAGATACTTCCTGTAATCAAAGAAGAATGAAAAATAATTTATGTTTGAATTTACAATGTCAGTCGTATAACCCAATGTGAGATTCAGTCTTTCTCCGTCAAGTGGTCCTGTCCATGCCCATAATGAATTATCCCTTACGTAACTTATATAATTTGAAAGCAGAAGAGATCTGGTATTATCCAGAAAGTCATAACTCCTAGCAGACTGAGCAAGACTTACTGTCATTTCAATTCTCCTGAAAAAAGACAGAGGATAAGCCATACTTAAGTATCCGCCGTAAAGTCTCTCGAAAAAAGACTGATCATCATCACTGAGATCATACCTTCTTCCGGACAGATGATAAATTCCGTAAGCATAATTTAGTCTTTTTTCTACGGAGTATTTTGATATCGCAATATTAAAACTTTTCCAGAATTCGGAATCGCCGTTTGAATTATTGAATACAAGGAAAAAATACTTCTCGTTTCCCAGCAGATCGCTTAAAGTTATTATTCCTCCGGTATTCGCTCCGAAAACAGGATCAACAGTTAATGCCGTAGTCGCTACATCAAGTGAAAATCTTTTTTCATATTTAAGAGAATTTTTTTTGGGCGTGCTTTTGATTTTATCAGATGACCAGTTTTCGCCTTTTATATTCATATCAATTTTTCTGACAGATTTACTGCTGTCAAATTTTTCATTGATTCCATTCAGCATTTTAATGCCAATTGCAGACCTTTCAAATATTGAAAAAATAATTTTATCATCTCCTGCCCAGTCAGGATCATATCCGGCTGTAGTGAAATTTGTAATCTTTCTCATTTCAAGACTGTCGTAGTCTATTCCGAAATCATTTGATACAGAACTTATTCCCTGGCTAACTGATTTTTTTGTTAACCTGTTTTTTAAATTGATCATCCAGATATTCTGAGGACCATCTGCTGTTGATGTAAATATAATTTTTGAACCGTCCGCAGAGAAATGCGGCGAGTAATCCGTCTGCTTTCCGATAGTTATATAGTCAATATTTCCGGTAGTAAGGTTCAACAGAAAAAGATTGTAACTGCTTTCATTGCCAAATGTGGTTCTGTCTGAAGAAAAAACAATATACTTTCCGTCCGGCGAAATATCCGGATCTCTGTCATCATAATAATCATTAGTCAGCCTTCTTAACTTATCAGAGGCAAGCTCAAGTATATACAGATCCATACTTCCGCTGAAGTCCGAAGCAGAAAACACTATGAATTTATCATCACTGCTCCAGGAAGGAGAGCCAATGCTTACTATGTCTTTGAAAGAATAGTTGGAAATAAGTTCACCTGTCTTAGTGTCAAGAATGTGTATGGCATCGGAATTTCCTTTTTGTGTGACAAAAGCAAGCTTGCCTGATTTAGAAACATCCAACCCGGTTCTGAAAAAATGAAACTGCTCGAATTCATCACTTGCTTCCCCTTCCACTACCAGTTCCGGTTGTGATTTTGATTTCAGATTGAGTTTAAAGATACTCGTGAATCCGGTTTTATTTCCTATGAAATATACTTCTTTCTTTCCGTTGAAATCGGTATAAACCGGTTTATGAGCAAAAGTTTCGGAATATAAATCCTTAGTGATCCTTGACGGGCTGTCATAATCTTTTAACTGTGGAAAATATTTCTTTTCAAGATGGTAAAGATATTCATTATCAAACTGGGCATAGTCTTTCCCTATAGTTGCTTTCATTACATTGGAAAAATTGTCATCAATCCAGAAATTTTCAACAAGCTGCAGAATTTTATCTTCACCGTATTTTTCAGAAATATACTCAAGTACATTCTGTCCTAATTTATACATGAAATATGTCCCGTAAAATCTTTCCCAGTTATCAAGCCCGGCAATGTATCCGTTTAGTACAGCATCTTTGAGTACCATTTCCGCCTGAGTATCCCACTTTGCGGAAAACACTTCGGCAAGTCCTTCTGTAAACCACAAAGGCGGAAAACTTTCCGTTGATTTTCTGTGAAGCCGCATTAAATTGCTAATCTTACTTGTCATAAAAACATGCGTAAGCTCATGCCTTATTACATGCTTAAACTGAAAGAGCGATCCTTCAAAAGGAATGACTACTCTGCCTTTGATGAATTCAAAAAATCCTCCGACACCGTCAGGTATAAAGCCGGGTGTAGTATTTGTCTGTTTGAAATGAAGAGGAGAAGAGTAAAAAATTATCGGAACCGTATCGCCAAGAGAGTGATTAAATTTCTGCTGAAGGACCGTATAGCTTTCTTCGGCATAGTTAGCGCCGATTTCCGCGAGCTCCCGCGCTTCTTTATAATAATAAATCTGAAAGTGTTCCGTTTGCAGAATATTCCATTCGAAATCAGAATACTGAACTTTATTTCTTCCGAAATTAACGAATTGTGATTTCGCATTTTCAGATGAAATAAAAAATATTATTAAAACCAGAAATATTGTAGAGTACTTTTTCATGCTCCCGTAAATTATTAACGGATTTATTCTGATCTGACAATTTAAAATTAAAAATAAATATCGGATGAGGGTTAGGGATCACACTTGAAAATATAAAACTTCAAATCAAATTACCATATAATCAAATTGACTTTATAAACATTCTTTCGCACAAACATTTTAAGTAAGCTATGATTTTTTAAAAACGAATCAATTTTTATACGCACTGATCCGAGACTTATCTCTTTATAAATCTTCGGGAAATGAATTTTGTCGTATAAACTTATAAAATTAATTTGGGTAAAATAATTTTAATCGAAATTTATACTTCTTTTTAATTCGGGTTTTAATAATTTACGTAAACCTAATCTTAAAAAATCATTTGTATATTGAAAAGGCATTTTGTGTCCGGAGTTTTGATTTATGTAATTCTATCATTTATGTTATCAGGTTGTGAGATCAAAGAACCAACTGCACCTGACTGGAATTTAGATATTAACCTGCCATTCTCACAGAAGAGTTTTAATATTTTTGACATTTTAAAGAGAAGCGGTAATATTGGTTTTGATTCATCAGAAAATGAAACTGTATTCCTGTTCGGAGAATCCGCTTACTCAAGAAAATTCGGAGATGACATACGCTTTGACGGATATCCTTTGACAAATGTAAAAGCTGTAAGCACTTTTCAGATTGACACTGCTGTTGCTATTGATGATTCGACCTTTATAAGTAAAGCTGAATTTATAAACGGCGTCCTGAGCTTCACATTTTACAACAATACGAATGAGAATTATAATGTAAATGCAGTTTTAAAAAATCTGTTCGCCGTTTCCGGTGATGACACAGCAAGGATTCAGACAAGTGTAGGATCAGGTTCGCAGCAGACAGTAAATATAAATCTGCAGGATTATTTTTTACTTAACAGTATCCCGGATAACAGACTGAAACTGAAAATCATTTTTAATTCGGCTAATCCTGTTCCGGTAAATTTCAGCTACAGTCTGTCAGAGTATTCAGTAAAATATATTGAAGGGAAACTTAAACCTTTAAGAACCGGAATTACATCTGATGAAGTTACAGATCCATTCGGATCAGATGTGCCGCAGGGCGAGTTAAATTTCGCTCACATAACGCCGGATAAGAATTTTCTGATCTTAAAGAAATTTAATGATATGTATAATGTAGATTTTTCCAATATCTCAATAACCGGAGAAAATAAAAACGGAAACAAAGTGAGACTTAAATATCTCAGAAACGGAAATCCCGGAGATCCTGTTGACTCGGTTTTTACTCTTTCCTTAGATTCGGATAAAGATTCGGTTGCGTATGCCATTAACGAAAGTAACAGCAACATACTGGAATTTATTAATAATATTCCCAAAGTAATAAGGATGACAAGATATGATGTTTTGAATTCCGGATACAAAGAAGGTTCAGTAAGGAACACTGACAGCATATCAATTAAACTTTTAATCCAGGTTCCTCTGGATATAAGCATTACAAAACCGATTGTTTTTTCTGATACGGCTGATGCAGGTATCAGTGATGAAGAGCAGAGGAAGCAGATGGATTTTGTAAGCAGCATGAGTTTCAATATCTGGGCTGAAAATCATTTTCCTCTAAAGACAGTGGCAAGAATACTTATACTTGATTCGGCATTTGTTCCTTTGCTTGCTATATCAAGGATTGCCGGTAATAACGAAGATTCAACTGTTATTGTAAATGCCGCTCCAGTTGGTCAGGATGGAACTGTAATAAATGCAAGGACTTCTTTATTCAGCGCAACGCTTGACAGTTTACAGATCAGCTCTTTAAAACACATGGGAAAAATTATTTATGATTACAAACTTTACACAGATCCTGATCTCATACCTCCTCCTCTTACAACTGTCAAAATCACAGGAGCTAATTTTATAAAAATTTTAAGCTCCGGTAAAATAAAATACAGAACAAACTTTTAAAAATAAAAATCATGAAAACAATTTGCTTACTTTTTTTATTTACAGCGTTTTTTTCAACAGTATCATTTCCGCAGAATATTTATGATGTCAGAAGTTTATCAATGGGAAATACGGGTGTTTCAAATTCTTATGATATAGATGCTCTGAATAACAATCCTGCAAACATTCTCAAGCAGAGAACAAATAACAACTCTTCAGCTTATTTCAGTATTTTTACAAACTTCAACTTTCACATTAACAGCGAATATTTTTCCTACGACTTCTATGATAAATATTTCACAAGTAATTCAGAAACTAATCCAATATTTCTGTCTAATTCAGACAAGGAATACATTGTAAATAACGCTAGCGATGAGCCGGTTAATATTTCCGTTCTTTTAAAAGAACTTGCCCTTGTTTTTAACATCAAAAATTTTGGTTCGTTAGGAATATCACTTGATGAAAGATTCACCGGAAATTTTAAAGTAAGCAAAGATCCTCTTGAGCTGGGATTGTACGGAAATGAAATCAACAGAATATATAATTTTTCCGGAACGGGTTACAAAGGAACATGGGTAAGACAGTTAAACATAACTTATGCAAAAAACATAAAGCCAAAGAAAAGTAAATTGTTTAGTGATCTTTCATTCGGAATCTCTGTGAAGCCTCAGTTCGGTCAGTACTTTGCAGATACTGACAGGAACGATCTTACGATAACTACAAATAACAATTTTGAAGTGCGTGGTACCGGTCAGATAGATTTTCTCTTTTCAGGAACATCAGAGGACAATACAATCAAAATGTCCCTTTCTCCGGCAGGATTCGGTTTTGGTTTTGATTTCGGAATTAATGCCGGTATCAAAAATATTTCGAGAAACGGTCAAATGAATATTGGTCTTAGTCTGAATGATGTGGGTTATATTAAATGGACAAAAAATACAAACCGCTATCAGTATAACGGAAATTACATTGTAACTGATATAACTGATCCGGCACAGCTTGATTCACTTAACAAAATTGTCAAAGGAACTAAAGTTATTGTTCCAGCTTTTACTACTGCACTTCCGATGAATTTAAGAATCGGTTTAACTTATAAAATATTTTCAAAACCTGTCGCTGAAGTTTTTAAAAACAATGATAACGAAACTGCAAATTTATCTTTTGAATACATTCAGGGATTCAATGACTACTTCGGATCATCAAAAAAACCTTCCGTTGGAATAGGCGGCGAGTATAATGTAACAAATGTATTATCACCGAGAATAGGTCTCATACTGGGTGGTAATGAAAAATTTGCTCTGAATTTCGGATTAGGAATTGATACAGGACCTGTTTTAATAGACCTCGGTACTTATAATTTTACAAGTGTTTTCAACAGGAAAACAGCAACAAAGGTCTCAGCCGGATTGAGTATAAAGTTCAAGGTGAACTGATCTTGCAGACTTAATTTAAAAAAGCAGAGCCGGATAAATTCAACTCTGCTTTTTTATTAATTATTCATCCTTAATCTTATCCCTGAATTTTTTTCTGAACTTTTCAAGTTTAGGGTTAATGACAAATCTGCAGTAACTCTGATCGGAATTCTGATTGAAGTAATTCTGATGATAGTCTTCAGCTTTATAATATTTTTTCAGAGGAGTAATTTCTGTAACTATCGTACCATCCCAAATTTGTGTGGCAATTTCGGATTTTGATTTTTCCGCCTGCATCTTTTGCTCATCATTCAGATAAAATACTGCGGATCTGTATTGTGTGCCTATATCCGCTCCCTGCTGATTCAAAGTTGTAGGATCGTGAGTTGTCCAGAATACTTCGAGCAGATCGTTAAAGGAAATAACATCAGGATTAAATATTATTTTCGTTACTTCAGCATGACCTGTTTCCCCCGTGCAAACCTGTTTATATGTAGGATTTTCTACTGTGCCGCCTGTATAACCGGATTCAATTGATTCAACACCCTTCAGCCGCTGGAAAATTGCTTCGACGCACCAGAAACATCCGGCTCCGAATATTGCAGTATCTGTTTTTTCTGACATTTGTTTATTTATGATTTGTTTGTTTGTAATTTTTGGTTCTGTTTTGGATGTGAATGAACAATTTGAAAATAAAAATATTAAACTAATTAAATAAGTCATTGTTAAAACTGATTTTAATTTCATAAAGTAAAAAGTGTATTTGTATTTTGAATATAAACTCTAACTCTGATTACTCCATTAAAATTTAAAATTCCAAACTCTGTTTTTGTTTAATAACATTATCTTAAAATCCGATTTTTAGTTCAGCATAAAAATTTCTTGTAGCTGCAGGAATCCAGTATGGAATTCCCCCGCTTATACTTCCGGATGTTTCATACAGCGCATCGAATATGTTATTGGCTTTAAAATCTATTTTCACATTCTTTAAAACTTTCAAAGACTTCCCGGTTTTTGTTAATGATAAAATATTCAGGGACAGACCCGCATTGAATACAGTATATGGTTTTATAATTTTTTCAACGTATCCGTTCTGATTTCTTATCTCAGGATTTTTTCTTTCATTTTCAGAATTGTCAAGATACTGTTTACCGATATGCTGCAGAGATAAATAAGCGTTTATTCCGTGATCATCAGAATAGTTCAAAGTCAGATTTCCTATAACTCCCGGAGTCAGAAGGATTTTATTATCCGTATAATCGTTTCCGTAAATAATATTACCTGAAGAATCCGCTCCTGATACTTCCCTGTAATCCGTAAAATAGTTATCTGAAAGATTCAGATTTCCGGATATTGTCAGTCCTTTAAAATTAATTTGACTGAACGGACTAATCTTAAAACCGAGTTCAATGCCTTTGTGTATGGATTTTCCTGCGTTACCAGAAATCGGCTGACCTACATTATCAAGCTGTCCGTTATTTACGATTTCGTTTTTGAAATCCATAAAGTAAAAATTCAGTTCAGCTTTAATTTTATATGAGTTGTATGAGATTCCGAATTCATAATCCTTCATTTCCTCCGGCTTAATAAGCGGATCATCGTATATTCCTTTTAATGTATCAATAATTCTGAAGCTTGGTTTTGAATCCGGATTTTCCGCATCATAAATATCCTTCAGTCTTGGCTCTCTTTTTGCAATAGAAAAATTTATGAAAGCATTTAACTTATCATTAAAATTATAATTTATGCCTGTCCTTGGAGTAAAGAAATTATAATTTAAACTAAAATCATACGGCTTGAATCTGTCATTCGATAAATTATATCTGTGATAAACATACTGAAGTCCGATCATAGCGTCAAGTTTTTCTGTGATTCTGTATAACTCATTTACATAAGCAGAGTAAGTTCTTTTTCCTCCGTTATAAAAATAATAAACAAAATCCTGCGGAGTCCCCGGCGGCAATGATTCACCTGATGTCACTTCGCCAAAGTGCTCGGATTTATGATATCTTATTTCTCCTCCAACGATGAGTGTTCCTTTTTCATTATTATGTTTTAGCTGAACTTTCGGAAACCAGCCGTATGTATTGTTGTTTACATTTAATCTTGTAACTAAATCACTTCTTACTATTTCATACCCCTTTCCCTTTTCAAAATAAAATGTTCCGTCATCATTTCTTTTGTAATAAAGAGAATTATACGAAACAGTATCCTGAACAAAAAACGGTTTCATTCTGAAATAATCAAAGTCATATCCGTAAAATACCGGATACGAAGTATTGAAGTATCCGTCGCCTCTGATGTAACTGAATGTATTCGATAATAAAAGATTTTTTCCGGGCTGAAAGTTATATACGAGTTCGTAATGCGGCTGAAAATAATTATCCGTTTCATCAGGATAAGTCAGGTAATTATATTTTCTGTCTTTTAATTTATCTCCTGTTACTTCTCCGTCAAGATAAGCTTTGTCAACACCTGTATAAGCAAGGTGATTTTTCATAGGACTGCCGAAGAAATTCATTTTAATAACGGATTTTTTTCCTGTGATTAAACCTGCGCTTATAAAATAGCTCCAGTTATCAGACCATGACAGATCTCTGTAGCCGTCAGTATTTATCTTCCCTATCTTTGCATATAATCCAAATCCGTTTTTAAATAATCCTGAAGAGTATTCTGCTGAAAATCTTTTTGAATTGTAGTTACCATAACCTCCGGAAAAATTTAAAAACTTTCTTTTAAAATAATCTATTGTCCTGACATTAATTACTCCGCCTATTGCAGATGAGCCGTATAGCGCTGTTCCAATGCCTCTCTGAATCTGCATTTCCTCTGCTGAAGCTGTAAGGTCGGAAACATCCACCCAGTAAACCTGATGATCTTCCGGATCGTTCTGAGGAATTCCGTTTATCAGAATAGAGATTCTTTTCTGATCAAATCCTCTCAGAGACATATAAGAATATCCGAGCGATGCACCTGATTCCGAATAAGAATTAATGCTTGTGTTTCCGTTAAGAAACATAGGCAGGTCCTGCATCCAGTATTTACTTTCTATTTCAGATCTTTTAATATCCTGAAATGTAACAGGAGTGGATCGTTCCTTTCCTTTTAATGCATCAACTTCAATAGACTCTGTTTTGTATTCCGACGTATCCGCTTCATCCTGTGAAAATAAAAATTCATTATTTACACAAAGTAAAATCAGAGATATAAGAAAAGTTTTTACAAATGAAACATAAGCTCTGAATTTATCAGAACTAAAGAAAAGTGTCTGGAACTGAATGATGAACATTTTCATAATTATATTGAAAAATAAAAAACGCTTAAAACTTTTCCGAACCTTAAGGAAAAGTATTAAGCGTTAAAAATATTTCTGTCTTTCCTTCGCCGGCATTATCCGTAGCAGGTTCAATGGGTATGATCTCAGCCTTTTGCACAAAAAGCACCCCTTTTTTTACTATTATTAAGAACTTGAAAAATCTTTATACAATATGTAAAAAATATTTGTAAATTTAAAATTATTTATTTTATTGTACTTAAGTTGCTATGTACACGACAAAAATTTAAATAAAAAATGAAAATCTGACCCGGAATTATTATTTTTATATAAGCGACTATTTAAAAATAAAATTGAAAGGGTCAGATTTGAGACATATTAATAAAATTCAGAAAATTTTACAACCGCATTTTAAATGCGATAAGCGAAGATTAAAATTTATAGCATCTTTTGTAGTAAGTTTAGTTCGAGCACGCACAGTAACTTTGAGTAATTTATCGGTAATATTTAATCCTAAAGTTAAGTCAGAATCAAATTACAGAAGGATGCAGAGATTTTTTGAAAATTATATGATGGATTATTTACAAATATCAAAGTTAGTGATATCATCACTGCCACATGTAAATTTTATATTGACGTTAGACAGGACAAACTGGCAATTTGGAAAAAAGGATATAAATATATTACTGCTGGCTTTAGTATATAAAAATATATCAATACCACTTTGCTGGGAGTTGCTTAATAAGCGAGGAAATTCATCATTTGAGGAAAGGAAAGAAATAGTGTCAAGGGGATTGGCAATATTGGGAAAAGGAAGGATAAAATGTTTAGTAGCAGACCGTGAATTTGGAAGCGGTAAATTTTTCAGATATCTGAAAAAAGCAGAAATAAATTTACATATAAGAATAAAAAAGACATCCATAATAACGAAATATAAATCAAAAGTCTCAGATGTAACAACGATGTTGTCTCATTTGAAATTACACAAATATATGGTTGTACCCGGAAAGAGAATCATCTATAATGAAGAAGTTTATTTAAGCGGAAAGAAGACTGTAGGTAATGACTATTTAATAATAGCCAGTAGCAGCAATCCCAACGAGGCTATAGCGATGTACAAGCAAAGATGGACAATAGAGAATCTTTTTGGAAATATGAAAACAAAAGGTTTTAATTTAGAGAATACACATATTAAAGATGATGAGAAACTAAAAAAACTAATTGCACTTTTAACCATTGCAATGCTATGGTGCTATCTGATTGGACTTTGGATAGAAAGTTCAATTAAAATCAGAATAAAGAACCACGGAAGAAAAGAAAAAAGTACTTTCAGAAAAGGGTTGGATCATTTTACAAAAATCCTGAATTCCGTTGAAAATTTAATATTTGAATTAGATTGTGTCTTTTAAGTTTTGTCGTGTACATTAAGCCCGGAGAGCATAATAGAATAGGAATTGTATTTAAAAACCCATAACACTATTTTTGAAAAATAATATTTCAAAATAAAACAAACAATATGCGAACAAACATCACAAAAATCATATTTTTACTTATCGTTTTTATTTTCTCTTCAAATTTTTACGGTTGCGGATACAATACTCTTGTAACAATGCAGGAGAGCGTAACTTCCGCCTGGTCACAGGTAGAAAATCAGTATCAGAGAAGATCCGATCTTATTCCGAATCTTGTAAAGACTGTTCAGGGCGCTGCTGATTTTGAAAAAAGCGTACTGACCGAAGTTACGGATGCAAGGAGCAGGGTTGGTCAGATGAAATTAAGCGCAGAAGACCTGAGCGATCCGCAGAAATTCGAGCAGTTTCAGAAAGCTCAGGATCAGCTTTCATCAGCATTGTCAAGACTTCTTGTCGTTTCAGAAAACTATCCTCAGCTTAAAACAAACGAGAGTTTTCTTCAGCTTCAGTCACAGCTTGAAGGCACTGAAAACAGGATAAGCGTTGAAAGAAAAAGATTCAATGAAACAGTACAGGTTTATAATACAGAAGTAAAAAGTTTCCCTTCTCTTATTATGGCAAAGATATTCGGGTTCAAAGAAAAAGAATACTTCAAAGCAGTAACCGGAAGTGAAAAAGCCCCGGATGTTAATTTTGACTTTAAAAAGAAAGAAGGAAAGTGATCATTATTCGTTAATCATTATTCATTAATCATTATAAAGCTTTGCAGGCAGTAATAATGGCGGGAGGATTCGGAACGAGGTTAAGACCTCTTACGAATAACATTCCAAAGCCGATGGTACCGATAGTCAACAAGCCGATATTAGAGCATATCATTAATTTGTTAAAGACTCATAAAATTAATGATTATGTCGTACTGCTTTATTATATGCCTGAAACAATAAAGAAGTATCTTGGCGACGGCAGCAGATTCGGAGTAAAGATAAGATATGTGGTTCCTGATCAGGATTTTGGAACTGCCGGAGCTGTAAAGCTTGCGGAAAAATATATTAAGGATAAATTTGTAGTCATAAGCGGTGACGTGCTGACAGATTTTAATCTTTCTGAAATAAAAGATTTTCATGAAAAGAAAAACACTGTTGCAACTCTTTCATTATACAGTTCAAAGAACCCGCTTCAGTTCGGTATAGTGCTTACCGATAAGAAAGACAGGATAGTAAGATTTCTTGAGAAGCCCTCTTCATCAGAAGTATTTTCCGATACGATCAATACAGGAATTTATTTTTTCAGTAAGGAAATATTTAACTACATACCTGAAGGAGAAAACTATGACTTTTCACAGGATCTTTTTCCGCTTTTATTAAAAAACGGCGTGCCGATTTACGGATACAAAACAAAAGGATACTGGAGAGATGTAGGTAATCTGGAAGAGTATATTGAAGCAAACATGGATGTTCTGAAAGGAAAATTGTCATACATTAATGTTTCGGATAAACGCGGTAACTGTATCAGCCGCAAAGCGAAGATTGACAGGAAAGCTGAAATAGATAACAGTATTATCGGCGATGATGTGGTTATAGAAAAAGATGCTGTTATAAAAAATTCTGTTGTATGGAACAATGTAAAGATCAGTTCAGGATCGCGGCTTTTATTTGATGTAGTAGGTAATAACTGTAACATCGGAAAAGGTACAAGAATAAATGATTATGTTTTTATCGGAGATAACTGCAACATAGGAAATAATGTTTTCATAAGCTCCAGCATAAAGATATGGGATAACAAGCAAATTGAGAACAACGAAAAGGTCACCAGAAGTCTGATCTACGATGACCGGTTTTTCAGTGAATTATTCACTGATTCCAGGATCACCGGACTTTCAAATCTGCAGATCAATCCGGAGTTCGGTTCAAAACTCGGCTCGGTATACGGATCGTCAATCGGTCTTGGCAAGAATGTTATCATTGCCAGAGACAGTGATCATATATCGAATATGATAAAGCGGTCAATAGCAAGCGGCATATTGTCAGCCGGAGTGAATATAATAGACACGCAGGTCATTCCCATTCCTATATTAAGGCAGGAACTGAAAAGCGGTGAAGGCGCGGGGGGAGTATTTGTAAGAAAATCTCCTTTTGACAAAAAGTCAACAGACATTATTTTTTTTGACAAAGACGGAAGGGATCTTTCCAGCAATAAGACCAAGTCAATTGAAAGATTATTTTTCAGCGAAGAATATAAGCGTGCGGATTTTGACAAGGTGGGAGCAATTAAATTTCAGGAAAGAACAAATGCTAAATACATGAAACATTTTCTTGACTGTCTTGATCTTCAGGCAATCAGGAAAAGGAAATTCAAAATAGTGATTGATTATTCAAACGGAATAACATCAACAATATTTCCGAATATACTCGGTGAATTTAACTGCGAAGTAGTTTCTCTGTCAGCTCATCTGGACAGTGAAAAGATAACCCGTTCGGAAGAGGAGCACAGAAAATTATTAGACCATGTTACTTATGTAGTGAAATCCTTACATTATGATATCGGATTCATGATGGACTCAGGAGGTGAGAAGATCTGGCTTTCGCTGAATAACGGGAAATTATTAAGCGGCGACAGACTGCTCGTACTTGTTATGAAACTGTTTTTAATAGTAACAAAAGATGTAAAGAAAATTGCTGTGCCGGTTCAGGTATCAAGAGAAGTTGATATTGTCGCAAAGGAATTCGGTGTGGAAGTTGTCAGAGTGAAAGACACTCATTATTCGATGATGATGGCTTGTGATGACACAAACGTAAAATTTGTCGGCGGGGTAAGAGGAGGATTTTTATTCCCGGATTTTCTTTACTCTACTGACGGTATGTTTTCTGTCGCTAAGATACTGGATCTTATAGCGAGAAGTAATCAGACAATGGAGGAAATGGATAAGTCAACAGTAAAGCTTTATATGATAAAGGAAAACATAATCTGCTCCAAGGAAGAGAAAGGAAGTATAATGAGAAAGTTTATGGAGGACACGATCATGTACAAGCAGGAATTGATCGACGGAGTAAAAGTATTCATTGACAAAAATTCTACCGTGCTTTGCATTCCTGATAAAAACAGGAATCTCGTGCATTTAGATGTGGAGTCAAACACAAAGACTAAAGCTCAGCAGTTAATGAAAGATTTCAGGAAAAAGATAGAGAGTTATGTTAAGATCAAATAATGTATAAAGTAAATCACAGGAAGTTTAATAAAATTAACATTAAAAATAATCCCCAAAACTAACAGTTTAGATATTTGTATATGAAAATCAGCGAGATTTTAAACGAGAAAATTATTTCTACCGATATGGAATGCATAGACAAGGACGATGCCATAAACAAAGTCATTGATCTTGCAAGCAATTCCGGATTAATGCTTGACATTGAAAGCGTAAGGAAGTGCGTATTTGAAAGGGAAGGACTTGTTTCTACAGGAGTCGGGAAAGGTTTTGCGATTCCTCACGGAAAGACAGAGCAGATAAAGGATATAGTAGCTGCATTTGCAATTTTAAAGAATCCTATAGATTTTGATTCCATAGACCTTGAGCCGGTGAAATTTATTTTTCTTATAATCGGAAAAGAAAGCCTGCTCAATGCGCATATAAAATTGTTAAGCAGGATTTCAAGACTTATGAACAAAGATGATTTCAGGGATAAACTTGCTGAAGCGGGAAGTCCTTCGGAAGTTTTACAGATGTTTAAAGACGAAGAACAGAATTATCTGGATCTTTGATTTATTGATCTTTAATTCTTTTAGTTTACAAGTATAATGAAAATCCTGTTCAGAATGTTTTTATATATTTTGCATTCTGAACAAGATCAAAATAAACAAATCCTTCTTCTGTATTTTACTTAATTCTTTTACATTCAAATTTCTGTCCCTGCGTAAATATCATACTATTTACTTTTCCGTCAGCATCCTGAACGAACTCCGCCTGAGCATCTACTTCTTTTAAAAAGAATTTGTTCTCGCTTTCAGGATGCATCTGAAGTGTTTTCTGACCGGTCGGCTGAACATATAAGTTTCCGTTTTCGACAAAAAATTTCAGGATGAATCCCGGCTGAAGTTCGTATTCACCTTCAAATTTTTTCATTGACTCAGCCGTGAGAGTAATTTCTTTTCTTTCGGTTGGCAGTTCTATATTTACTTTTTGACAGATATCAGCCGGACCAAGAGTTACAGGATAATCATATACTTCCATAGCGGTAATCTTTCCTTCGCTGTTCCTGATGAATTCAAATCTCTTACCCGATTTTTTCAGAAAGAATTTATCTTTTGCATATGGGAAAAAGCCGGATTTTCCGCCGCCTGTCCTGCTCATTATAAGACTGTCCCCGCCGTTTGAAATAAAACGGTATTGTTTCTCTGCTGAATAATTTTTCAAAAGTCTGCCACCGCCTCTGTTAACTTCAAATGCTCCTGTATATTCATCAAAAGCGCTTTTATCAAGATTTATTGTAACAGGATCTTCATCATTGGTATTAAGAATTTTAAAAAGAATCTTATTTGTCACTTCATCCGGAGACTTACCGGAATTATTTGATAACGCTGCGATATAAATTTTCTTTTCTGGAATATAAATTCCGTCAGATAAAAATCCGTTTATGGCTCCGCCATGTTTGATAATGGTGTAATTGTTTAACTGAGTAACATTCCATCCGTAACCGTAATTAGAATTAACTCCGCCTGCCAGCATATACGGCGACCATGCTTTTTTCAGAAGAGATACCGGAATTAATTTTTCATTCACAAGAGCATTGTTCCATTCAAGAAGATCAGAAGTCGAACTTATAATATTTCCCGCTGAAAACGGCCATGACCAGTCGAAGTACGATGCTTTAGCGTAAGAATTATTGTCAGACGATTCATATCCGGTGGTAAACAGAGGAATTTTCTTTTCCCAATTACCGAAATATGAATGCTTCATTCCCGCCTTATCAAAAATATTCTTTTGTATAAAATCTTCGTAAGTCATGCCGCTTACATTTTCTATAACAATTCCAAGAAGGAAGAAAGCCGAATTTGAATAGCTGAAATCAGTTCCGGGATCAAACATGAGTTCTTCATCCTGAAAATATTTTATAATTTCATCCTTAGAGAGTTTCTTATCATAAATTTTGTCAAATCCCTTTAACTCAGTGAAGCTGGGAATGCCGCTTGAGTGAGTCAGACAGTTTTCAATAGTAATAGTTTTACCGTGAGTGTTGTAGTCCGGAATATATTTTCTTATGTCATCTTTAAGATTTATCTTCCCTTCATTCACAAGACAAAGAATACCCACCGCTGTGAACTGTTTAGTCATGCTTCCGATCGCATATAAATTTTCAGGGTCTGATTTACTTCCTGATTCCATATCCGACATACCGAAAGCTTTTTTGTAAACAGGAACATCGTTTTCTGAAATCAGAATTGATATTCCCGGATTTTTTTCGGGATAAGATGAATTCAAAAGATTATCTATGAATTGAGTTGTCTCTTTGCTTAAAGTCTGTGAGTATATCAGATTAGAAAAAACCGATAAAACAAATAAAATGAATACTGAGGTGTATATTTTTTTCATACTTAAAAATATTTATAAGATTAATATTTGAAGAAGTGATTTGTGAAAGATTACGTTACTTAAATTTACATTGTTACAAAATAATTTAAATGCTTTCAAAATGAAATAAGCAAAACCCGGGTTGACATTGAAAAGTTAACCCTATCAAAAAACTCATAAATAGATTTTATTACAAAAGCCCAAAGACACAAAGAATATTATTTTTAAGTTTTTACCTTTGAGTCTTAGCGCCTTCGTGGTAACAATATATGTTTTGAAACACTCTCCTTAGCAAGGAGGGGAATTATGGGAGTGGTGGTAATATCATGTCTGTTCTGAATCATCCGCCTGTTTTAAGTTTTATATACCGGTTTTGTCTGTCATTACGGAAAAATAAATGAAGGTATTAATTACTGAATTTAATTTTTTAAATCAGCACATTACGTTTCTCTGAAAGCAGTGAGAATAAAAGTAATTGTACACTTTCTGCGCAAACACAATATAGTTTCCCTCTGATCACGTGTTAAAAATCTGCAGAGATAATTCCCGATACTGCCTTCTGAAATTGGATTTTTTTAAATTTAATAACGGAGGTAAAGTGCAAACCAATAATTTATTTTTTACATTCATCTAATCATAAATGCAATAAATTTTATTAACTTTAAATTTATTTATCATGATTAATTATAATAAAAAACCATTTCCGGTTGATCCTCATTTATATCCTATCGAACAGGATTTATGTTCATTCGAACGAGGCAGCGTTGAAGATATCAACGGAAACAGATACAGAACTCTCAAGGCGGGTGATCAGGAATGGATGCTTGAAGATCTGAAAGTGACTCATTACAGAAACGGGGACGAGATTTTATTCGGAGGTTTAATTGATTACAAAGGAGAATATAAATCTCTGAAAGATACCGGTGAAGGAGAATATTACTGTTATTCTGAAAACAACGGACTGCATATTAATTTTGACATAAATATACTTTTTTACAACTGGTATGCAGTTAACGATCCGAGGATTATTGCTCCGAAAGGATGGCGCATTCCGTCTGAAAAGGATTGGCTGAAAATCAGTGAATACTTGTGTGAACATGGATTGGTTGTCAGCAAGGAGCTCGAACTTTTTAAATACGGTACAAAACATAAAACCGCATGCCAATATACCGCAGTTAATAATTACGGAAACTGGTGGTCAACTACACAAAATCTAAATAACGAGGCATGCGCATTTTATGACGAATCCGAACACATGAATCAGTTGATAAACTATAATTTTCTATGTAAGACCGCCGGATGCCATATACGCTGTGTAAAACAGATTAACTGAAATTCAGTTTCAGATAAAAACAGTGCTGAGGAATTACCATTTACTTTAACAGGGAAGTAAAGCAGTTAATTTTAAGTTTAATGTTCAAAAACATTTGTATACTTTTGTATTAAATCAAACAGTTATAAAATTTCTTTGATTACATTTATAAATTAATCTGTTAATCTTGGACGAAATAAATTATTCGGTTTCATTCAATAGACCTCATACTCACTACTGTGAAGTTGAAATTTCATTAAACACTGCTGAGCGGAATTCAATAATTTTTTCAATGCCGGTATGGACTCCCGGCTCTTACCTTGTAAGGGAATTTGCAAAAAATGTTGAAGAAGTTTACGCAGAAAATTTCTCAGGTGAAAAACTTCCTGTTGAAAAAATCAACAAGAACTCCTGGAAAGCAGATACTTCAGATCAGAAAAATATTAGATTTAAATACAAAGTATACTGCAACGAACTTACGGTAAGGACAAGCGAGGTCAACAATGAACATGCTTTCCTAAGCAGCGCCGGAGTTTTCATGTTTGTCAGAGGATTTGAAAACAGGAAGTGTATTCTTAAAATTAACCTTCCGCCTGACTGGAAAAATATATCAACAGGACTTACTAAAGAGTCTGATAATGTTTACTCTGCGGAAAATTATGATGTGTTCATTGATTCACCTGTTGAAGCCGGTAATCAGCACATACTTGAATTCGATATTGAAGGAATCAAACATTGTATTTGTCTTTCCGGAAAGGGTAACTATGACGAAGAAACTCTCATTAAAGATTTCAGAACAATAGCTGAAGAAGAGATAAAACTTTTAGGCGGGGAAATTCCATACAAGGATTACACATATATTGTTCATTTAGTCGAGAAAGGCGGAGGCGGACTTGAGCATCTGAATTCTTTTGTAGTGCAGTTCCCGAGATGGGGTTTTACAAATGAGAAACTTTATAAAAAATTTCTCGGACTTGTTTCACACGAGTTCTTTCATTTGTGGAATGTGAAAAGGATCAGACCCGAGGCGCTTGGTCCTTTTGATTATGATAATGAGAATTATACAAAAGGACTGTGGGTTGCCGAGGGCTGGACAAGTTTTTATGATAATCTCATTCTGAGGAGATGCGGTATTCTGACTGACGAAGAGTATTATGAATTTCTCGCAGTTGAACTGAATGACATCATGAGATTTGAAGGAAGGTTTCATCAGTCGGTTGAAGAATCAAGTTACGATACGTGGACCAGATTTTACAGAAAAGATGAAAATTACAATAACACACAGATATCTTATTATACAAAAGGCGCACTTGTTGCAATGATGCTTAATCTTGAAATCATAAAAAGCACTGACTGCGGAAAGTCTCTGGATGATGCATTGCGTATGCTGCTTGAAGATTATAAAAAAGACAGTTCAAAAGGTTATTCAGATATGAGAGTGAAAGAAGTTGCGGAAACAGTCTGCGGAAAAAATCTTGATGACTTCTGGAATAAATATATTCGCGGAACGGAAGAACTCCCAGTAAATGAATATCTTGATTATGCAGGATTGAAGTTAGTGAACGAGATTGAAACTGATTCCATATTGCCGGATTTTGAAGTCAAGCTTATAGAAGGAAAACTTATGATCACAAAAATTCATGCCGGTACTTTTGCTTATGAATCCGGACTTAATTTTAATGATGAGATAATTGCAATAGACGGAATTCGTATGAATGAAGAGTTATTGAACAATTTTTTTAAAGGAAAGAAAAAAGGAGATAAAGTAAAATTCCTTGTCAGCAGAAAAGGACTTACAGAAGAAATTATTTCAGAGCTGTTACATCCTCTTCCGAAATATAAGATCGAAGCATTGGAAAATAAAACTTCAGCACAGGAGAAAGTTCTATTGAAATGGCTTGCTGACGAAATAAATTAATACGAATAATAATTTTAAACTTATTAAACTTAATAGATCAATTCTCAAAAATTAATATCAAATCAATATCATGAAAAACTTTATTCAGATTTTCCTTATGCTGGTTTTAATTTCAGGAAGATCATATTCGCAGTATACAAATGTACTGATAACTAACACCGGCTCTCCAAACGAACCTTCGATCTGCATCAATCCGAAAAATACTAACATAGTAGTAGCCGGTTCGAATCTTAACTTTTATTTTTATTCCTCAAACAGCGGACTGAACTGGACAAAGCAGACTCTTTCTTCGACTTACAGTGTCTGGGGAGATCCTTCTATAACTGTTGACACGGCTGGAAATTTTTATTACGGACATCTTACAAATCCTTCCGGAGGTTATTTCATTGACAGGATAGTTGTGCAGAAATCAACTAACGGCGGTGTTAACTGGAATAACGGCTCGTTCGCCGGTTACATTCCTCCGAAACAGCAGGATAAAGAATGGCTGTGCGTTGATCCGGCGAATAATAATCTTTACATGACATGGACACAGTTCGACAGTTACGGCAGCGGAAATTCAAATGACAGTTCGATAATTTTATTTTCAAAATCCACTGATGCCGGAACATCCTGGAGCACTGCGTTAAGAATAAATAAAAAAGCCGGAGACTGCATTGATGAGGACAATACTGTTGAAGGAGCTGTTCCGTGCGTGGGACCTAACGGTGAAATTTATACTGCATGGTCAGGACCGCTTGGAATTGTTTTTGACAAATCCACAGACAGAGGTGTGACATGGTTAAGCGGTGATAAATTTGTAACGACACAGCCGGGAGGATGGGACTTCGGTATTGAAGGAATTTACAGAGCAAACGGATTG
The DNA here is from genome assembly GCA_016709315.1 of Ignavibacteria bacterium. Classification (GTDB taxonomy): domain Bacteria; phylum Bacteroidota; class Ignavibacteria; order Tepidaquicellales; family Tepidaquicellaceae; genus JAEUSI01. The sequence continues at coordinate 821,965 of JADJMZ010000001.1, read as the reverse complement.
CCAATTACTTCCTGCGATCTTTCAAACGGTCCGAACAGAGGCACGATATACATCAACTGGTCTGACCAGAGAAACGGAACAACGGATACTGATGTATGGCTAATCAAATCAACCGACGGAGGAAATACCTGGAGCAATGTAAAAAGAGTAAATGATGATCCGGCAGGAAGGCAGCAGTTCTTTACATGGATGACGATAGATCAGGCGACAGGTTACCTTTACTTTGTATTTTATGACAGAAGAAATTATTCGAATACTCAGACTGATGTTTTTATGGCAAGATCAACAGACGGCGGCGAGACATTTAATAATTTCAAAGTAAGCGCAACTCCATTTACGCCGAACTCCTCCAGCTTCTTCGGAGATTACTCGAATATAACTGCGCACAACGGAAAAGTAAGACCGATATGGACGAGACTGGATAATTCAACACTGAGTCTTTATACTGCTATAGTAGATTTTGTAACTGAAGTAACTCCTGTGAGTTCGGTCAGTCCGATGTCATTCAAACTTTACGATAATTATCCGAATCCTTTCAATCCTTCAACGAAGATAAAATTCGATGTGATAAGCACAAACGGTTATCAGTCAAAAATAAATCTGACAGTTTATGATTCGAACGGAAGGGAAGTTCAGAATCTGATCAACGGTTATCTGAATGAAGGAACTTATGAAACAGAATGGAAAGCCGATAACTTTGCAACAGGAGTATATTTTGTCAAACTTGTTTCCGATAATTTTTCTGAAACAAAAACGATGATGCTTGTTAAATAAATTAAGTATAACTTGTAAAACTTGTTTCAGAAGTAAGCTAAGTTATCGACCTCCCCCTGCCCCCTCCTTTGCAAGGAGGGGGTTGGGAGTGGTCTTAAACTGAAAAACTGACATTTGCAAAAATTTAGTAAATAATTATAATTTCATAAATATCTGAAATTGTAAAAACAAAAAACACAATGAAAACAATACTAATCATAATTATTTTATTTGCTTCGCTCTCAGTCGCAAGAGGACAGCAGTGGAGGGTGTTTACAAAACATAATTCGGGATTGCCGGGACATCCAGTATCAAGCCTGGCGTATGATGAAAGAGAACATTGTATATGGATGAGTTCATTTTATACGTTTATAAAATTTGACTGGTTAAACTGGGTAGTGTATGATACATCTAACTCACCTTTACCTTATAGTTCTTATAAGACTATCGCAATAGACAGTCATAATACAAAATGGATAGGCTCAGTAAGTGGTGGTATGATTAAATTTGACGGTATAAACTGGACTATATTCGATACAAGTAATTCGCCATTAAGGACACAGTTTGTTTGGGTAATACATATAGATGAATCAGATATAAAATGGATAGGAACACTTAACCGAGGGTTAGTTAAGCTTGAAGATACGACCTGGACAATTTACGATGACCAAAATTCCGGAATACCTGAAAGGAGAATACGAGCCATAAACTCTGAGAACCACATCAAATGGATCGGAACGGATTCAAAAGGTATTGGAAGATTTAACGATACATCATGGACTATATATAATTCTACGAATTCAGGATTATCCTATGACCTGATAACAGATATAGATATAGACAGAGAAAATAATAAATGGATTTCTACATCCGGAGGGGGGTTAAATAAGTTTAATAGTATTGACAGTATCTGGACAGTCTATTTTAATCCGGGATTTATAACGTGTTCTTTAATAGATGATAGTCAGAATATTAAATGGATGGGATCAACGGGAGGCGGGCTGTATAAATTTTACAATGATACAGGATTAGTAAATTATACCCCTGACAATTCGCCAATGCCAAGTTATGCAGTAAACGCTCTTTCACTTGACTCAAACGGCAACCTATGGATAGGAACAAACGGAGGACTGGCGGTTTTCAATGAAACCGGAATTATTTCAGGAGTTAATGATCCAGGAATAATAAATACGCCTGTAAGCGTCAGACTCTTTCAGAATTATCCGAATCCTTTTAACCCTGAAACCAGGATAAAGTATGCGTTAAAGAACAGCGTGAATGTTAAACTAAGTGTGTTTGATATAACCGGAAAATTAATTCAGATACTCGTTAACGAAAATCAAAAGACAGGTGATTACGAAGTTTTATTCGACGGACAATCGCTGCCGAGCGGAGCGTATTTTTATAAAATTGAAACAGCAGATTACAATGAGACGAGACTGATGATGCTAGTAAAATAACAGTGGAGTGGGTGTGTGGAGTGTGTAGAGTGTGTGGAGTGTGTGGAGTGTGTGGCGTGTGTAGAGTGTGGGTGTATAGGTGTGGAGTGTATAGAGTGTGTGGAGTGGGTGGAGTGGGTGGAGTGTATCTGTCCTCGCTGCTTGCCCTTTTTGGAGTCTCCCGCTTGAGCGAATCTTGAAATGAAAAACTTACATTTGCGTAAATTAAATTATTAATCAAACTTATATAATACTTATGTCAAAAGAAGAAAACACAATTGTATCCGCTGAAACTGCGGAAGACCTTAAAAAAGTTATAAGTGAAATGATCGAGCAGGGATGGGAAGCGGATGGCAGCATTCAAAGCAATGAAGACGGTACTTTTTCACAGAAAATGAAAAAATAATTTCATAATAAAGTTTTTTATTAATTTAAAACCAATAAAGTGAAAACTATTTATACCTTTATCTGCGCGGCAGTAATAGTCATTGTTTTATTATTATCAAATGATTCCATTACAAGCCGTAACAACTTATCCAACTTTTCTGAAGACACGGATTACAAAGAGGGCGAAATTATCGTCATGTTTAAATCTCCGGAAGATGCCGTTTCTTTTACACGGAATTACAGTTCTATAAATCTTTCCGTGAAAGAAGAACTTGTAAAAGATATGAACATATATCTTTTTCAATATGACATTCAAAAATCCAATTCTGTAGATGCATTGCTGTCAGTAATGCGAAGCGATAAAGTTGCCATTGCACAGTTCAATCACTACTTTAAAGAAAGAGTCGTGATCCCTAACGACACAAGATTCGCGGAGCAGTGGGACAAGAACAACACCGGTCAGACGGGAGGAACTCCTGACGCTGACATAGATGCTCCTGAAGCGTGGGACATTTCCACAGGCGGCACAACAGTTTTCGGTGATACGATAGTTGTTGCGATCGTTGACGGAGGTCAGCAGATAGATCATCAGGATCTGAATACCTGGAGGAACTGGGCTGAGATTCCTGCAAACGGAATTGACGACGACAATAACGGATACATAGATGATATCAACGGCTGGAATGCCGGAAGCAACAACGGAACAATTCCTGCCAATCAGCACGGTACACACTGCGCAGGGATTGCAGGAGCAAAAGGAAATAATAATCTCGGCGTTGCTGGAGTCAACTGGAATGTAAAGACAATGCCGGGTGGTTTACGGTTCGGCGACTGAAGCTAATTCTGTCAAGGCATACGGTTACGTCCTTAAGCAAAGAAAGATCTATAACTCTTCAAACGGAACACAGGGAGCTTTTGTAGTTTCTACAAATTCCTCGTGGGGAATTGACAACGGTCAGCCGTCTAATTATCCTTTATGGTGTGCATTTTATGATTCGCTTGGCAAAGCAGGAATACTAAGCGCAGGCGCAGGTCCGAATAATAATGTCAACATTGATGTGGTCGGTGACATGCCTACAACCTGTCCGAGTAACTTTATGATAGCAGTGACAAATACAACAAACACTGATGCAAAGAACAGCGGCGCGGGATATGGTGTGATCAACATGGATCTCGGCGCTCCGGGAACAAGCATACTTTCAACAGTTCCCACAAACAGTTACGGACTGCTGACAGGTACATCAATGGCTACGCCGCAGGTTGCAGGCGCAGTCGGACTTATGTATGCAGGCGCAAGCAGTTTATTCATTCAGCTTTCAAAGACTAATCCTGATTCGGCTGCATTGTTATTCAAACAGTTCATATTGTCAAGCGTGGACACACTTCCTTCGCTTGCCGGAATTACAGTTTCAAACGGAAGACTTAACGTTTCAAAAATGCTTCAGAAGGTTAGAGTTTCCAATGTTCCTGTTCTGAATCCGTTTTCTCTAAGAACTCCTTTAGCAGGAACTACACTGACTTCTCTTCCTTTCGGAACGACGCAATACAATATTACCTGGGATACATCAGCTACAGGAGCGACATACAGATTTGTATTCGGAAGTCCTACGACTTCGCCGAGAAAGATCTCAATACCTGCGGGTACAAACTCAATAACATTAACATCAGGACAGCTGGATATTATTCTTGCCGGACTCGGATTAAATCCCGGTGATTCACTTGTCGGTCAATGGGATGCTTGGACTTACAGATTTCTTCCGCTTAATGATTCATTGAAATCAAACAACGGTCCGAGATCAATTACAATGAAAAGAGGAATTCCGCAGTTGTCAGCATTTAATTTAAACGCTCCTCCAAACGGAACTACGATCACAACATCACCTTTTAATACTTCAAATGTAAATATAAACTGGACAAGATCAGGACAGGGAGTTTCTTACAAATGGAAATTCGGAAGCCCGACTCTTTCAAATGTAAGATTATCTTATGCGTCGAATAATTCAGGTTATGATACTGCTCTTTCATTTGTAAATAACGCACTTGACGGAACACTGATGGGACTGGGACTTAATCCGGGGGATTCACTTGCCGGACAATGGTCAGTCTGGGCATACAACGGCAGTGATTCTTCAAAAGCTGCGCAGACATATTCCATGACATTAAAAAGACAGTCACGCGGAGACGTTATAATTGTTTATGATTCTACAATTGCATTATGCAGAACTTCGAGAGACTCCGTGATCAATAATCTCAGCAACATGGGAGCTACATTTGATACATATAACAGAAATGGAAATACAGGAACCGCTTCCATTTCCTTCAGGGGTTACAAAAAAGTTATTTTGCTCGGTGAAGGAACTTCCATAATGTCTAATGTGGTAAAAGATTCCATCAAGTCTTATCTTGCTTCAGGCGGGAATACAGTTCCGACAAAATCAAAGCTTATAATTATCGGTGAAGATGTCGGATATCATCTTGACAGAACCGGTTCGACATACATAGATTCAGCTTTTGCAAGAAGCACACTCGGATTTCAGTTTATGGCTGACAGACCGGGAGTTGCAGCGCACGGACTTACGGGAGTAACAATCAATCCGGGATTAACCGACAGCACGATCGGAACGTGGCCTGATGTTTTAAAAAGATCAGCTTCGGTACCGTCTTCACAGACATTCAATCTTTACAAGTTCAGATTATATGCAGATTCAATGAGCGCAGTCGGAAGGATCGGAACAAATTTCAACGTGGCAGTTATGGGAGTAGATCTGGAATCTGTTAGACCTTCGGCAAATTCACCTGCCGGTTCGCCTGTTTACAGATTCATCAACGGCGCAATGAAATTTGTAGATGAAATTCCGACAGGCATACAAAATACAGTTAACTCTGTTCCTGAAGTTTATTCTCTTTCACAGAACTATCCGAATCCGTTCAATCCGGTCACGCAATTGGAATTTGGAATTTCGGAATTGGGATTTGTATCATTGAAAGTATATGATTTACTTGGAAAGGAAGTTACAGTATTGGTCAATGAAGAACTTTCACCCGGAATTTACAAAGCGACTTTTAACGGAAGCAAATTTGCGAGCGGAGTTTATTTTGTGAGAATGGAGTCAGGTGATTTCAGGGATATAAAGAGAATGGTTCTGATAAAATAAGTTTTAACAATCCCCTGCTGTTGCTTGATAAGGGGAAGTAATAAGTAAATTTTTAAACAGACCTCACTGGATGTATAGTTCAGTGAGGTCTTTTTTTGTTTCTCACAGATTAACACAGATCAGACTCTGTATTTTTCTTTCAATTTTTTAACTCTTGTGTTAGAGTATAAGTGTGTATCTGTGAAAATCTGTGTCATCTGTGAGAGATGAATATCAAGCACAGCATATCCCCGGACTTGTCATACTTAATTTTGAAAATCCTGTACCTCATACTCATGCAGCTCTCTTTCCATCTCTACAATCTGCTGTATCTGATTTAAAAACCATTTATCAATCTTTGTGGAATTATGAATCTCATCCATGCTTGCTCCTGTCAGCATTGCATAACGGATGTAAAATATATTATCGCTTCTCGGAGTTTTCAGTTTACTGAGAATTCTTAATTTTAAATTTGACTTTTCTTCATCTTTTAAGTTTGTCAGATATTCAAAACTGAATTTATCCTTTCCGTCAGAGCCCAAACCTGATCTACCTGTTTCCAGAGATCTCAGCGCTTTCTGCAGTGCCTCCCTGAAATTTCTTCCGAAGGACATTACTTCGCCTACTGATTTCATCTGAATGCCGAGTACATCGCTTTCAGGATTTGACGACCTGAACTTATCGAAATCCCACCTCGGAATTTTCAATACTACATAATCTATTACAGGTTCGAAGCAGGAAGGTGTGGTCTTTGTTATGTCATTAGGAATTTCGTCAAGCGTATATCCGACTGCAAGCTTGGCAGCTATCTTCGCAATGGGAAATCCCGTCGCCTTGGATGCCAGCGCAGAACTCCTTGATACTCTGGGATTCATCTCTATCACTATCACTCTTCCGGTTTCAGGATTTACGGCGAACTGAATATTCGATCCGCCGGTTTCAACGCCGATCTCTGAAATTACTTTCTTCGCTGCATCACGAAGAATCTGATACTGTTTGTCGTTAAGTGTCTGCGACGGAGCAACTGTGATAGAGTCGCCGGTATGAACTCCCATCGGATCGAAATTTTCTATTGTACAGATCACTACGAAATTATCATTGATGTCTCTCATTACTTCAAGTTCAAATTCTTTCCACCCGATGAGAGATTCCTCTATTAAAACTTCATTTGTCGGAGAAGCTTCGAGTCCTCTTGTTACAAGTGTTTCAAACTCTTCCACATTGTATGCAATACCTCCGCCCGTTCCGCCGAGAGTAAACGAAGGTCTGATAATTATCGGAAATCCCGTTTCCTCTGCGAAGTTTTTTGCTTCACTGAAATCCTTAATGAATTTTCCCTTCGCTACTTCAAGTCCGATCTTCTTCATTGCATCATGAAACTCTTCACGTGATTCAGCTTTTCTTATTGCTTCAACTTTTGCACCAATGAGCTCTACATTATATTTTTTAAGAATTCCTTTTTCATGAAGATCCATCGCAGCATTCAGTGCTGTCTGACCACCCATTGTCGGCAGTATGGCTTCAGGTCTTTCCTTTTCAATTATCTTTTCAATGAATTTACTTGTTATAGGTTCGATATATGTGGCGTCTGCAATTTCAGGATCGGTCATTATCGTGGCAGGGTTTGAGTTGATGAGTACTACTCTGTATCCTTCTTCCTTGAGAGCTTTTACCGCCTGAGTTCCTGAGTAATCAAATTCACACGCCTGACCGATTACTATCGGTCCGCTTCCAATTATCAGTATTGTTTTTATATCTGTTCTTTTCGGCATTTAAATTTTCGGGGTGTATTAATGACAAAATCAGTTTAATGATTTAATTAAACTTTGGATTTTTTGTGAGTGCCGTTCTGTGTGATCTTCTTCCTCATTTCCTGCTTGAGTTCTTTTTCATATTTCTTGATCACTTTTTTAACAAAATATTCCTGTATGTTAAGACTCTCAAACGGTTCAGAACTTTCCTTTAGCAGCTCTTCCTTCTTAATATATGTACCGTCGCTCATCATCACTCTGGTCTTCGCAGTATCCTTCAGATAAAGTTTCAGTATTTCAGTTATATCATCCTTGATCCTTTTGTCATCAATAGGAAAAAGCACTTCGATCCTTCTGTCAAAATTTCTCTGCATAACATCAGCGCTTCCGAGATAAAGTTTCGGCTGTCCGTTATTGAAAAAATAATATGCCCTGCTGTGTTCAAGAAATCTTCCTACAATACTGTAAACATTTATATAATCACTCAGACCTTTTACTTTAGGTCTCAGTCTGCACATTCCTCTTGTGATAAGATCAACCTTAACTCCTGTTTTGGATGCCTGATACAGACGCATTATCACTTCTTCGTCTACCATTGAATTTACTTTGAACAGAATGTATCCGTTGCCGTTTTCCTTCTGCGATTTTATTTCATCGTCTATCATCTTAAGCATTTTCCTTCTCAGATTCAGAGGAGCTACAAGAAGTTTTTTGTAACTGCTGTGCTTTGAATATCCGGTAAGATAATTGAACAGATTCGAAGCATCTTTGCAGAATTCCTGATTTGCGGTAAAGAGTCCGAAGTCTGTATAAAGTTTTGAAGTTACAGCATTGTAATTTCCGGTGCTTAAATGAATATATCTTTTCATTCCTTTTTCTTCTTTCCTGACTACAAGCGCGATCTTACAATGTGTCTTAAGTCCTGCAATACCATAAACGACATGAACCCCTGCATTCTCAAGAGCTCTCGCCCAGATAATATTATTTTCTTCATCGAATCTGGCTTTAAGTTCGACAACTGCCGTAACCTGCTTTCCGTTTTCAGCAGCTTCAATAAGAGATTTAATGATCGGTGAATCGCCGCTGGTTCTGTATAAGGTCAGTTTTATTGCATAAACTTTTGCATCTTCTGCAGACTGTGCAATAAATTCACTCACAGATGAAAAAGAATAAAAAGGATGATGAAGGAATACATCCTGCTCGGATATTTCTTTGAAGAAATTTTCCTGATCCCTGAAATAAGATGAGATCCTCGGAGTAAATCCTTCATACTTCAGTTCGCGTTTATCAATTTTATACAATGACATCATATCGCCCAGATTCAGTGGTCCGTCAATTTTGTATATCTCATTGTTTTCCACTTCAAGTATGTTCACCAGAAACTGCAGAAGCTTATCAGGCATTTTTCTGTCAACTTCCAGTCTCACTAAGATCCCGAGACGTCTTTTTTAACTTCTTCTTCTATAAGCGTCAGCAGATCCGCAGCTTCTTCTTCTTCGAGTTCAAGATCAGCGTTTCTTGTTATCCTGAATGCAAAGCAGTCTATAGATCTCATCCCTGAAAAAAAGTTTCTCAGCATTGGCTTTAATGATTTCCTCAAGAAGTATTATACTGTCGCGGTTGCCTGATTCTATTGAATAAAATCTGGAAATATTACTCGGTATCTGTATTACGCAGACCTTTTCTTCAACTTCAGCAGTATCAGGATCATCAAGAATTATTGCAAGCGCAAGACTTCTGTTTATGAGATTAGGAAAAGGATGAACATTGTCAATTGCCAGCGGTGTCAGAACCGGGAAGATTTCATCTTCAAAATAATCATCAACTGTCTTTTTATCACTTTCATTAAGCTCAGTATATTTAATAAAATTTATCTTATGTTCTTCAAGCTCCGGCAGGATCTCTTCGTTAAATACTTTGTATTGCTTCTCTACCAAAGGTGTAAGAATTTCATAAATGCTGTCCCTTTGTTCCTGCGCTGTCATTTTATCTGAAGTAAGTTCATTTACATCGCTTCTTACCTGACGCTTTAAACCTGCAACACGTATCATGAAAAACTCATCAAGATTGGTACTGAAAATAGAAAGAAACTTCAGTCTTTCAAGTACCGGCTGTGATTTATCTTCAGCTTCTTCAAGCACGCGTTTATTGAATTCAATCCAGCTTAATTCACGATTGAGAAAATATTCCGATTTATTTTTACTCATAATTATTATATCAATTTAATTCTTATAACTTTCAGATTCTATGTATTATGGTTTTTTGAAACGGAATTTAAATAAAGTTAGTGCCGTCCAAAACATTTTGTAATGAACAAATAACTTTTTAATTTTACATCTAAATACAATAATATCGAAGATTTTAATCTTAACCTCTCCCTAACTTTCTCATTCAAATACTTTGTCTCAAAAAATTACGACCACCCCCTTAATCCCCCTCCTTTGCAAGGAGGGGGAAGCCCGCTGAAGGCGGGCAGGGGGAGGTCATACAACTCCATTTAACATAACCTACATTATAAGGAGGTGGAAACCATTGAAGAAGTTTATTTCAAAATTTCCATTCAATTGCTTTGGACGGATAGATCTGAAATTCTTTAATGCACCATAAACTTTGCCATCTCCGATTTCTTCAGCTTTCCTTTTTTTCTGAAATATTCTTTTATCATTACAAATATCACCGGCGTAACAAACAGAACGTGAATTGCAGAAGTAAGTATGCCTCCTATCATTGGAACAGCAAGCGGCTTTGCAAGATCAGCTCCGGTACCTGTTGCCCACATGACAGGAATCAGTCCGAGCATTGCCACCGCTACAGTCATCAGCTTAGGACGTAATCTTAATATTGCGCCTTCTTCTGTTGCATCAACTAAATCCTGTGCAGATATATTATCACCTTTCTCAATTAATTTTTTATCCAGAGCTTCATGTAAATAGATAACCATTATCACTCCCGTCTCTACCGCAACTCCGTAAAGCGCAATGAATCCTACCCAGATCGCTACGGAAAAATTCAGATTAAGTATTGACATATAATATATTCCGCCAATTAATGCAAACGGAACTGACAGCATCACAAGCCCTGCTTCCAGAAAATTTTTAAATGTAAAATAAAGCATTACAAAAATTATAATAAAAACTATCGGAATGATGATCTCTAATCTTTTCTTTGCGCGGATCTGATTTTCCCACTGACCGCTCCAAGTATAAAAATATCCTTTCGGCAATGAAGGAGTAAAATCTTTATCAAGCACTTCTTTGGCTTCATTTACAAAGCTACCCATGTCCCTGTCTCTTACATTCAGAAATACCACTGACCGGAGTAGTGCATCTTCAGAAGAAATCATCGGAGGACCGGAAGTGATTTTTATATCTGCTAATTCTCCAAGCGGGATTTGTGTTTTTTTATTCTGAGCTGAATTTAAATTAGCTGAAGTTTCATTTCCTGTTCCCCCCATTGAGCTTACAGTTCCGCCTGGTAAATTTACCCAGACTTTTTTCAAAGCTTCAACATCAGATCTGTAATCTTTCATGTATCTTACTCTGATCGGAAATCTTCTTCTGCCTTCTACAGTTTTGGAAATATTCTCTCCGCCAATTGAGATTTCAATCACATCCTGAACGTCTGAAACATTCAGCCCGTATCTCGAAATGGCTTCACGATTGATATCTATGTCAATGTATGATCCGCCCTGCGTCCGCTCTGCATAAACATCTGCTGCGCCGGGAATGTTTTTAACAAGTCTCTCTGCTTCTATTGCAAGCATTTCCAGTGTATCAAGATTATCTCCGAATATTTTTATTCCCAGATCTGTTCTGATTCCCGTAGAAAGCATATTTATCCTGTTAATGATCGGCTGCGTCCAGCCGTTACTTACTCCGGGAATCTGCAATTTGGAATTCAGTTCTTTTACAATGTCACCTTTAACAATTCCCTGTCTCCATTCAGATTTATCTTTGAGTATAATTATTGTTTCAATCATGCTTACAGGGGCAGGATCAGTTGGAGACTCCGCTCTGCCTGCTTTTCCGAGAACTGTTTCCACCTCAGGAATGCTTTTTATAATTCTGTCCTGAACTTCCACAATTCTTTTTGCTTCACTAATTGATACATTCGGCAGCATTGTCGGCATGAATAATAAGCTTCCTTCATCCAAAGGCGGCATGAACTCGCTTCCTGTTCTCATGATCAGAGGAATGGTTATAAGCAACGCTAACACATTTATTGCAAGTGTGGTCTTCCTGTATTTTAAAGCTAATCTCAAAACCGGATCATACAATCTGCTGAAAAATCTTGTCACCGGATTCTGTCCCTCTTTGTAAAACTTTCCTTTCATAAATAATGTCATCAGCATCGGAACAAGCGTAATTGTTATCAAAGCTGATCCTGCGATCGCAAAAGTCTTTGTAAATGCAAGCGGATGAAATAATTTTCCTTCCTGACCTTCAAGCATAAACACTGGCAGAAATGAAACAACAATTATCGCTTCAGAAAAAAATATTGCCCTGCCTACCTGTTTCGCAGAACGCGCGGAGATCTCTTTATAATCTATCTTAAGTCCCTTTTCCTGAGCAAGAGCAATATTCCTGTAAGCGTTTTCCACCATTACAATTGAAGCATCTACCAGAATCCCAATTGAAATAATGAGACCTCCAAGACTCATTATGTTTGATGTTATTCCAAACTGCCGCATTAAAATAAATGAGATCAGCAATGCCACCGGAATTTCTATCAGTATTCTGACTGCGCTTCTGAAATGAAAGAGAAAAATTAAAACTATCAGACTTACTATCAACGATTCTTCTATGATAGCATCCCGTAAAGTTTTTATTGCTTTCGAGATCAGATCACTTCTGTCATAATCGACCTGAACAGTAACTCCTTCCGGCAAACCTTTTTCAAGTTCGGAGAGCTTTCCTTTCACTCTGTCAATTACAGTTTGTGCATTCTCGCCGTATCTCATGACAATGATCCCGCCTACAACTTCGCCTTCACCGTTGAAGTCGAGCATTCCCCTTCTTATGTCACCTCCAATCTGAACCGAACCAATATCTTTGATTTTTACAGGATTTCCATTTTTCCCTGTCATAAGATTTATTTCTTCAATATCACGGGAATCCCTGATATATCCTTTTCCTCTTACAAAATATTCAATGTCCGAAGATTCAATATTTCTTCCGCCTACATCCTTATTGCTTTTCTGAACTGCCATCACAATTTCATTCATGGTCAGACCATACGCCGAAAGCCGGTTTGGATCAACATCTATCTGATATTGTTTTACAAAACCTCCGACTGAAGCAACTTCAGCAACACCCTCAACAGACTGCAATCCTAATTTAAAATAATAATCCTGCAAAGCTCTTAACTCGCCGAGATCATATTTATCGCTTTTTAAATGATACCAGAATACATGCCCTACGCCTGTTCCGTCAGGACCGATTACAGGTTTCACTCCGTCCGGAAGAGTTGACTGTACCTGTGACAATTTTTCCAGCACTCTGCTTCTTGCCCAGTAGATATCAGTATTATCTTCGAAGATGACATAAATAAAACTCATTCCGAACATTGAAGTGCTTCTGACAGCTTTTACTTTCGGCATTCCCTGCAGTGATGTTGTAAGCGGATATGAGATCTGATCTTCGATTATCTGCGGACTTCTTCCCATCCATTCTGTCCAGATGATCACCTGATTTTCCGAAAGATCAGGAATCGCATCTACAGGTGTATTTATCATGGAGTATATTCCGTAACCGGCTATACCCAGATAAATTATTAAAATTATGAACCGGTTATTTACGGAGAAATCAATTATTTTTTCTATCATAATAAAATATTGGCAGTACAGTAACTAAAAGTTTATAAGTGTTTATTCAGTCTGCTTAAGAGAGTTTTTTAATCATCACACTCTTTTATGAATTTGAATTTTCCGATTCTTCTAATTTATAATTCCCTGCTTTTTCCAGAATCGAATTCAATATGCTTATTTCAATATGATGATTCATTTTTATTTCCGCTTCAGGCGGATCAAGAGTAACTATAACGCTTTCTAAACCCTCAATTCCTGAAAGGGTTTTCTGAACCATTGCAACACAATGGCTGCAGGTCATACCTGTAACTTTATATTTGTTTGTCATTTTGGTTTTAATTCAATTTAAATTAAATGTTTATTACAAACATCTGTACTATCGATTATTAACAGAATTATTAAATTTCAGTCAGTGATTAGATTTTTCTTTCTGATCTTCAGGTTTTTTACAGCAGTCATCCAATTCCTTATAAGCTTCCGGATCCGCCTTTTTGTCATTCGCATCATAACCGGCTGCTGTTATTGTACTTTCAATTTTAGCTAAGTCAGTTTTGGATTTATCAAAATTTATGTGTGCAACTTTCTCTTTTACAACTACATTGATGCTTTCAATTCCGTCCATTTTTTTTACAGCTGTTTCGATATTCTTTTTGCATGTACTGCACTGCATCGTTGGCAGATTGACCATGATATGATCCGAACCGTTTTTGTCAGACATGTTATCAGTCTGCTTCATATCACTTTTTTCCCCTGAAGTTTCTGATTTATTTTTGTTCTCAGTAACATCAGATGATTCCTTCTTTCCGCATCCCGCAACTGATATTATCAGAATAATCAGCAACGGTAAAAAGATTTTTTTAAAATTAATGTATTTCATTTTTTCTCCTGTTCTGCAAATGCAGATTTTTATTTTTTGATTTTGTTTATAAAACTCTGGTCATTGTTTTCCAAAAACACTCCACACACTCCACACACTCCACACACTCCACACACTCCACACACTCCACACACTCCACACACTCCACACACTCTACACACTCGACACACTCCACACACTCTAAACACTCTATCTCTTCATATCTTTCATCACATCCTGATCCTTATTAAATTCCGGCTCTTCATTTGTTTTCAAATCCATAGCTTCCATGTTTTGAGAACCGTTTCCTGTTTGTATCTGACTTTCGCTGTCAATCAGAAATCCTGCGCTTGTCACTATTTCATCTCCTTCGGAAAGTCCGGATGTAATTAAATATTTTCCATCCTGCTCTCCTCCGATTGTTACCATGACAGGCGAAAATACATTATTGTCTTTCTTAATGTAAACAATATCCATTTTGCCTGTTCTTATAACTGCATTTCGCGGAACAATAATATTCCATTCATATCCTGCCGATCCGATCTCTACCTTTACAAACATATCCGGCTTTAATCTGTAATTCCTGTTTGTCACATCTAATCTTACTTCAAGTGTCCTGGTTTCGGGATTTAACATCGGACTTATGAAATTGACTTTAGCTTTAAATAATTCATCCGGATAAGATACAGCCCTAATGTCAGCCTGCTGTCCGGGTTTTATTGCTTTTATATCTGCCTCGGGAACACTTGCCATCACCCATAATACGGACATATCAACAATGTCGTAAATATCCTCACCTGCAGCAGCCCAGTGTCCTTCGTGAACTATCTTTTTTGTAATTACGCCGCTGTATTTGGAATAGACTGTTATGTGATCCCTGGCTTCTTTTGTTCTTTCAAGTTCTTCTATCTGTGCCGGAGTTACTTCCCACAATCTCAGTCTTGTCTTTGTAGAAGCAATAAGATCTTCTGCCTGCTCAGTCACAAGATCATAACTGCTGTTCTTTGCATTTTCATAATTCTGCAATGCAAGAATATATTCTTTCTCTGTTGAATAAATTTCAGGTGAATACATCTCAAATACTGCCTGACCTTTTGTTACCATCTGACCTTCATAATTAACATACATCCTGATTAACTTTCCAGATACAGGAGTCGAAATGTGCCTCATGTTATTTTCTCCTGTTTTAATGTATCCGTTGAAAGTCAGATTGTTTCTGTATTCTTTTATGGAAACCTTTTCGGTCTGAACATTTGCAAGGACCTGCTGCTCATGGGTTAATATCACATCTCCGGATTCTTTGGATTTATTTTTAAGAGAATCAAACTCTTTCTGATTATTTCCAATATCTTTAAGAACGAGATCCATGTGACAGATCGGGCATACTCCGGGATGATCACTTTGTATCTGAGGATGCATCGGACATATATACAGCTCAGAGGATTTCTTAACCGTCATATCCTGATCTTTTCCGTTAAACAATTTATAGACGCCGAATACAGATACAGCTAAAATTACAATTCCGGAAATTATGATTAATGCTTTCTTCATATTAGTTGATTGTTAAAATTTGTTTGCCTGTAAGTTTTTCGAGTTCACTGACAGATATCAGATATTCTATTTCTTCCTTAAACAGCATTTGATTATTTTCTCTTAACTCTCTGTAAGTATCTAAAAGATCAATGAATCCTGCCGAAGATGTTTCGTATGAAATCAGCGAAGACTTAAATACCTGCTCTGTCTGGGGAATAAGAATGCTTCTTATATAATTTATCTTTTCAAGAGAAGAATTTATTTTTACAATATTATTCCTTAATTCGTTGCCGAGATTCGTTTCCAGTGATCTGTATTCTGCACTTATCTTTTTCTCCATCAGAAGCTTCTCAGTCAGCATGGCATCTATTCTTTTACTGTTCCACGGCATGAAAGGAAGATCTATAAGAACTGAAAACAGCAGAAAGTTTTCTTTAGAATCAGACATGTATTTATACCCTGACATTAATTCAAGATCAGGTTTTCTTTCCAGCTCTGCGATGTTTTTTTCTGAAATGTTTTCTTTATTCAATTGTTCCAGATATTGAAATTCAATATTGTTTGAGTTCATGTCTTTTATAAGAACAGCGGAATCCAGAACCGGAGGATCTATCTTCAATAGTATGTCAATATTTTTGGTTTTGAAATTTTCGGATAGCTGTTCATTGGAAAGTGTGCTCAGATTATTAATGAATATTTTTCTGATGTTTCTGAGATCTATCTCTTCCAGCAGTAATTTCTGAAGTTCATTGTTGCTTTTAAGTATCTCATACTGATTCCCTTTTCCTGTTGAATACTGAATTTCAATTGAACTTGAAATGCTTTTCATTATTTTTTGAAATTCCTTATTGAATTCGGACAGCTTTTCATTTAATGAAAGCATAAAATAATTTTCCTTGACAGATCTGACCAGTTCAATTTCCAGTTCTCTTTTTTCAAGCAATGGCTTGCCTGATTTTATTCTTGCTAATCTCTCCTGTTCATCTAACTTTCCGAATAATTTCAGCGGCTGTGAATATGTAACAGAATACTCTCCGGCATTACTGAAATCAACCGGTAAGAGATCAACCATAAACTGCAGCATCGGCGATGACTGTTTATTAACAGATGAGATATTGGCGGATAATATCTTCTTCTCATATTCAATCGGCAGCAGTTTTGAATTTGAATTTAATGCTGAATTGACAAGATCATTCAGACCGGGATTATAATAATTACCCGAAGAATCCTGCTGAGCAGAAATATTTCCAGTGTAAAGAATAATGTTTAATAATATGAATAAGATTAATTTCATTTTAAAATCTTTTATTAAAAAATAATAAATCAGCAAAGTGATTTACAATGCTGTATAAAGATTTTTATTAAATGAAATTGTTCAGATCAGAAGTGAGGAATATAAAATAGGTATGTCTTTAGGCGGTTTAAAGTTCTTATTTATAAACACAAAATATGTGTGTGTTTCAGGCCTGGTATATAAATTCTGATAATAAACTATATTCTGAGAAACTGTGCTCTTTGTTTCTTTCGAAATTGTATTTTGAAGTAAATTTGAATTGTTGATCTCTTTTATATTAATCTTACAGCAAGCGGATTCTGCTGAACTGAATTGTATATCTTTTGCTCCATCACTATTCCCGCACTCACAGGCATCCTGCATTTTGCTCATGGTGCACATCATCTGAGTAATAGCAAAACTAAAATTAGAATTGACTAAAACCAGCAGGAGAATTAAAGAAAAATATTTTGATATCTTGTTTATCACATTTTAAAAATACGCATACTGTTTTTAATATGCAAACAAAATTATCTTTTGCTTTTACTATGGACTGCACATTCGTCCAAAACGATATTAAAATACATTTATCATTTAAAAAATTAAAATGTTGAATGAATTTTTAATAACCTTCCCAAAATCTCCCTTTTTCAAGTCTGTCTCTAAACATAACAATTCTTTTCAGCGCAGAGAGTTTAATTTTTGCTTATAGTCTCTGCTTCTCTGTGTCTCTGCGTTTAAAAAATTTTTTCCTGCTTGCTAAGCCCTAGCTTAGCAAGCCAAAACTCCTCATTCCCAAACTGGGGAGGCTGTGTGAAAATGTCAACTAACGCAATTGTCATTCCCGCGAATGCGGGAATCCAGTGCGTAAATGAGTGAATCTATCTTCGGGAAATGTATAATTTTTTGTTTTCACACAGCCTCTGGGGCTTGGGAATGAGGAAAAATTGAAAGCACTACGTTTTGTACAAAATCTTCAATTACTTTTATATTTTATCTGTCATTCTATTTAAATAATTTAGAATTCAATTACAGAGATATTTGCCATTAAAAATATTACACATAGCTCCGCAGAATTTCGCCGGAATGCCTTATGATTTTGTAAAGATGCATAAAGAATTCGGAGCAGAGTCACGCCTTGTAACTTTATACAAAAGCGGCATGAATTTTCCTGAGGATATATGCCTGGGATTCAGTCTGCCTTCCGGTAAAAGCGCGAAATTCTGGCGTGATAAAAAGACAGATGCAAAAGCAGTTACTGAACTTAAATACGCTTCCCCGAAAAATATTTTGGAAAAATTTTACTTCGGTCTCCGTGATAGGATCAACAGCGGTAAAATTGTCAAAGCCATAAAAGATTTTAATATGTATGATTTTGATATTTACCATTTCGACGGCGGTATGGATCTTTTCAGAGATTTACGGTTTGCAAAGGAATTAAAGAAAAGAAATAAAAAAATTGTCTGCTGCTATTTCGGAAGCGACCTGCGGTCACGGGGTGTATTCCGCGAACTCGATGAAATGAGCGATCTTAATCTGACAGTCGAATTTGATCATCTCGCCCTGCATAAAAATATCAGCTACATCTATTTTCCATTTGATGTAAATCAGTTCAGAGTCAGTAAAAAAAATAACAGTAAAATTAAGATCGTTCATTCTCCGACCAACAGAAAATATAAAGGAACGGATAAAATTATTGAAGTGATCCGGAAAGTATCTGAAAAAAGAAACATTGAATTCATACTTCTTGAAAATGCCGACAGGGAAAAAGTACTGAAAATTAAAAGCGAATGCGATCTTGCAATTGATCAGGTAGGCGGTGAACTCGGCGGCACGGGCTACGGCAAAAATTCGATTGAAAATCTTTCTATGGGAATTCCTACATTCACGGAGTTTACCGGGGATTATCTGAAATTCATTCAGGATAATCCGTTCATACATTCTACAATTGATACGCTTGAAGAAAATATTATCAGTATGACTGATAATGAATCACTGAGAATTTCTGTTTCCGAAAAGGGTAGGAAGTGGGCGGAGAAATATCATTCGTTCAGTGCAGTCAATGATATGCTTATGCAGTATTATGAAACGAATAAAATAATATGACACTGAAAAAATCTCATGCAAAGGAATTGTTTTCCCATACGCTGATCTATGGTCTCGGTATCGTGCTTAATAAGTCTGTGAATTTTATTCTTCTTCCTGTCTATACAAAATATTTCCCTCCCGAACAGATAGGATTATTTACGCTGGTGCAGTCTCTGTCGCTTTTTCTCGGAGTGATCTATACTTTTGGTATAGAAACATCTTTCATGAAATATTTCATTGAATCTGATAATGTTAAGTCCAAAGCTGAAATATATTCCTCCGCGCTGATATCATTGTTTTTTACTTCATTTCTGTTGTCACTTCTGATCTTTTCACAGTCAGGAAATATTTCTCTCCTTTTCAATTTCGATAATTTCGGTGAAAGCAGTTTTATGATAAAGATTCTGTGTATCCTTATGTTCGTTGATACACTGTACAGATTTCCGCTGCTTCTTTTCAGGGCTGAACTTAAGACCGTTACTTATGCCTGGATCAACCTTATCACTTTCATTGTAAACATAATCTGCAATGTTTTGTTTATCATCGTTTTTAAATTCGGTGTAGAATCAATTTTTTACTGTTACATAATCTCCACTTTAGTTACTCTTATCATAGGTTTGATCTATACGGGAAAGTATCTTTCCTTTAACATCTCATTTGAAAAAATAAAAAAACTTTTCGCCTACGGAAATAAATTCATCTATATCGGACTGTTCATGATTCTCATAGATATGTCTGATAAATTTTTCCTTAAATATTATTTTGATGAAAGCGTAGTAGGTATTTACTGGGCTAATTACCGGCTGGCAACTATTATGAGTCTTGTCATTGCGGCTTTCAGATTTTCCTGGACTCCTTATTTTCTTAACCTGACTGCAAATCCCGATAATAAAAAGATCATTTCGAATATCTTTACTTATTTTATTTTTGCCGGAATGTTTCTTTTTCTGATATTATGCCTGTTCATAAATAATATTGTAGAAATATCTTTTGCCGGCTACAGTCTGCTCGATGTAAGTTACAGATCAGGAACCGGCATCATACCGTTTATTATGCTTGCGTATATTTTCTCAGGACTGTTTTCCATCCTCAATGCGGCTCCGTTCTTTACAAACAAAACCGGCTCACTGTTTGCCTTCTCATTGTCAGGACTTATTCTGAATGTGTTGTTTAATTTTTTGCTGATTCCAAAATATGAAATAACGGGAGCTGCAATTGCAACGCTTATAACTTACGGACTTATGTCTTTAATAATGTATCTCTATTCACAGAAAATTTATAATATAGATTATGACTGGGTAAAAATCAGAAAGCTTTTGCTGATGAGCGGAATTGTCTTCGTTGCGGGATATGTTTTTGTGAACAATGCTTTTGCCGGCAGTCCGACCGGCTTTATCATTAATCTTGCTTTGCTTGTTTTATTCCTGACTGCTGTTGATAAATTGAAAATAGTTGAATTGAAAAAATTCAAAACCCTGTTCAGCAAGTAAAGCCTTTTAGCTCTCACAGATTCCACAGATTCACACAGATTTATTAAATTACTTTTACTGAATAGTTACTTCTCAGAAAAGGAATTACTTTTGCTTCAGAAGTTTTCTGATCAATTTCAGAAAATACGTCTGCACTTTGTCAGCTTCTGCAATATCTTTTGCTTCAGTAATGATCCTTATGATTGGCTCAGTATTGGATTTTCTCAGATGCACCCAGTAGTCTTTGAAATCAATTTTAATTCCGTCTGTCTTCCGGATCTTTATAACATCTTTTTCGGATGAAAATTGTTTTTCGATCTTACTCAAAACTTTTTCAGGATCTTTTACATTTTCTATCTTTGCTTTTGTAATGAAATAAGCAGGCAGAGATCTCTTGTATTCGCTTACAGTTCCGCCAAAGTCTGCAAATTCACTTAACGCAAGTGCAATCCCGATAATCGAATCCCTACCGTAATGAAGCTCAGGATAAATAACTCCTCCGCTTCCTTCTCCTCCGATCACAGATTTATTTCTCATCATCTCTTTTACTACATTGATCTCACCGACAGGACTGCGGTAAACTTTTGAACCGAATTCAGCGGCGACATCGTCAACAGCTCTGGTGGTTGATAAGTTTACTGTAACATTTTTTCCTTTGGAAGTTTTTCGCAGAACATATTTTACTACTGCCGTGATTGTATTTTCCTCGCTGAAAGGTTCGCCTTTATCCGTTATCATAACTAATCTGTCAGCATCCGGATCTACGGAAATTCCAAGATCAGCTTTATGTTTCTTAACGGCGTTTGATAAGAGTTTCAGATTTTCGGGTATGGGCTCAGGAGTATGAGGAAAAATTCCGCTTCCGTCGCAAAAAAGTTTTATCACTTTGCAGCCGAGCTTTTCCAGAAGCAAAGGCACTATCACAGATCCGGAAGAGTTCACGGCATCAACTACTACTTTGAATTTTCTTTTTCTGATCTTAACAACATCAATGATCTTTAACTCTAAAACTTTATCAATGTGTTTATTGATCCATGTATCATCACTGATCAGTGATTTAAGCTTGTCTATTTCTGCAAAACGGAAATTACCTTTGTCCGCGATTTTTAAAAATTCACCTACCTGATGTTCATCGAGAAAAGTCCCGTCACTGTTAAGGAATTTTAATCCGTTCCAGATCTGAGGATTATGAGAAGCCGTAATGGAAATTCCTCCGGCGCATTTTAATTCTTCCGTGGCTAACTGCACAGTCGGCGTAGGCGCAATACCGATATCAGTCACTTCAAATCCTGACAGCAATAAATTATTTATAACTATACCTGAAATGATCTCACCCCGTGACCTGCCGTCTCTACCGACAGCTATTCTGATCTTTTTTCCCTTATGTTCCTTTTTGCAATACTCAGCAAAAGCTGAAACAAATTTTGTAATATTTGAAGGAGTAAGATTATCTCCGATGATTCCCCTTATCCCTGAAACTGATGCGATTATTTCCGACACGTATTTTAAAATTTTAATTTATAGTTGCTTCTTTTTCGAGTTCTTCAAGCTGTTCGATAGTGTTGATCCCTGTAATTTCAATATTGTCCTTGACCGGAAACGCTCCGATCTTCATTCCCTTTTTCTTAAAGTATCTGAAGATATCCGTTAAATAATATTCTCCCTGAGCATTATCCGTTTTCAGAGTTTTTAAAGCATCGAAGAGAAGTTTGTTGTTTACAAAATAAATTCCCGAATTGATCTCTTTGCATTTTTTTTCCTCATCAGTGCAGTCTTTCTCTTCACGTATATCATAAAAATTTCCCGAAGCATCTCTGAGAACTCTGCCGTAACCGTGAGGATCATTGAATACTGCAGATATAAGACTTGCGTCAAAATTATTTTTCCTGTGAAAGTCTATAAAAGACTGAACTGTTGACGCCCTGAGAAGAGGCACATCTCCGGACAGAATAAGCGTGTCACCTTCAAAGCCGCTGAGAAATTTTTCAGACTGCATTACCGCATGACCTGTTCCAAGCTGCTCATCCTGATGAGCGAACTGAAATAAGTCTTCGTTATCCTTAAAAGTGTTTTTGATAAAATCTATAACTGCGTTTTTCTGATGACCTACAACAGGAATTATTTTTTCGGAATTAATTTCGAGAGAAAGATCTATCACATACTGTATCAACGGTTTTTCTTTCAGTTCGTGCATGACTTTCGATTTATCAGGATTCTTCATACGCTTGCCCTGTCCGGCAGCCATTATTACAGCAGCAATGTTTTTATTCATATAAATTTTATATTAAAAAGTTTCTCATCCCTGCAACAGATTTTCCGAAAACGAATTTAAGAGTAAACCCGTCTTAAACTAAGAAATTTTTTTTAAAAATTTTTTTTTTTGAGTTTTTGACACGAGGGGTTTTCCCCTTTTTTTTTCCAACCACCAACCACGGGAAAGGGGAAAAACCGCATAACAAAACGGAATTAAAAATGACATTATCAATAAGTCTCGTGGTCCCGACTTTTGCTGCAAGTGAAATTAAAATCTCCCCTTCAAACGATCCGAGATCTTCAAGAGGAGTCAACAATTTATTATCGGCAATATCATAATACTGCAGCTCATAATCGGGAGTCATCTGCTTAAACAATTTGAAAATATTTTCTTTTATATCAGCTGTATTAAAATTCTTTTCTTCCAATATCATTCTCTTACCTTCTTCAAGCAAAAAATACAGCACTGAAGATTTAATTTTCTGCTCTTCGGTCAGGTAAGTATTTCTCGAACTCATGGCAAGTCCGTTAGCTTCTCTCATAGTTTCGCAGATCTTTAAACCCACATCAATGTTAAGATCAGAAATCATTTTCCCGATAACAGCATTCTGCTGCGCATCTTTCTGTCCTAAGTATAAATGATGAGGTTTGACTGCATTCAGCAGTTTAATTACTACAGTTGCAACTCCTGTAAAATGTCCCGGTCTGATCTCACCTTCAAGTCTGTCAGTGATTACTGATACATTAACTGACGTAAGATTATTTTCTCCATACATCTCCTTAACTTCCGGATAGAAAATATAATCAACACCTGCTTTTTCACAGATGTGATAATCTCTTTCAAAGTCGCGTGGATATTTTCCGAAGTCTTCGTTTTTGCCGAACTGGGTTGGATTTACAAATATACTGACAATGACAATATCATTTTCATCTTTTGCCCTGATCATTAAAGATGTGTGACCCTGATGAAGAAATCCCATGGTTGGAACTAACGCCGTTTTCTTTCCTGTGTATCTGTAATAATCCGAAATATCCTGTATAGCCGAAATTTCCTTTATTACTTTCATTAATTGCAGATTAGTTTGAGCAGCTGAGTAAGTTTATCCTTCATGTCCTTCCGGTTTACTATAAAATCAATGAATCCGTGCTCAAGCAGAAATTCAGCTCGCTGAAAACCGGGAGGCAGATCCTTGCCGGTCGCCTGCTTAACAACGCGCGGTCCTGCAAAAGCAATCAGCGCTTTGGGCTCTGCAATATTCAGATCGCCAAGCATTGAAAATGAAGCTGTGGATCCTCCGGTAGTTGGATTTGTTAAAATTGATATGTAAGGGATTTTTTCTTCGTTGAGCTTTGCAAGCTTTGTACTTGTCTTGGCAAGCTGCATCAGTGATATTGCGCCTTCCATCATTCTCGCGCCGCCGCTTGAAGAAATTATTAAAAGAGGATATTTAGTCTTAATAGCTTTGTCAATCGCCCTGCTGATCTTTTCACCTACTACGCTTCCCATGCTTCCTCCGATAAATCCGAAGTCCATACAGCAAATCACTACATCAATAGAATTAATTTTTCCTGTACCGGTACGGATTGCATCGCTGAGATCTGTGCTTTTCATCGTATCGTTTATCCGTGTCTTGTAAGGTTTGGTATCTTCAAAATTCAAAGGGTCAACTGACCTGAGTTTCTTATCCATCTCTTTAAAAGAATCCTCATCAAGCAGGATCTTAAAATATTCTTCACTTCCAATTCTGAAATGATGACCGCATTTTGTGCAAAGGTACATATTCGATTCCCACTGCATTTTATGCATCATCTCGCTGCACTCGGGACATTTTATCCAGGTGCCGTCCGGGACATCCCTCTTTTGTGTATCAGACGCTATATTATCTTTTGAACGTTTGAACCAGGCCATAGTCTTTTATATTATTTTGAAAATAAATAACATCAACTCTAAAATAAATTCAAATTTTAGGAATGAACTCGTTCATATAGAATGGCTGTGATGTTTTATAATCGCTGAATTTATTTTCCGATATTTCTTTTAACGTTAATTTCAGTTGTGATTCGATTGAAGAGTATTCCGACACATCCGTAATTCTCTTTCTGATATCTTCTTTTATTGAATCCGGGTCTGAAGCGTTAATTACGAAATGTTCATCTCCATCAGTGAATATTTCTTCCTCTGTTCCTTTTTGATAATCCGAAACCCGTTTTAAATCTTCTGCATTCTTTACATATTTGCAATAGTAGAATTCAGAATTTCTTGTATTTGAAAAAATCAGAGAAGTTACTTTACCAGAAGACCTGAATTTATTTGCAATTATATCCAGAGTATTGATCTCTGTCAGTCTGCATCCTGTTGCAAAACAAATTCCTTTAGCTATTGCCGAACCTATTCTCAGTCCGGTAAACGAACCCGGTCCGTTTGATAAGCTTATATATTCAATTTCACTGAATTTTATTCCGTGTTTTTCAAATGAAGTTTTAATATAAAAAGTAAGCTTGTCTGCATTCACTCCGGGATCCGTCCTCTCAGCAAAGATCAGCTCACCGTTAACTGCAAATCCGAATTCTGAGGTTTTTGCAGAAGTGTCCATTAACAATATTCCCAAATCTACAAATATTTTATTATTCTTTCGTTTTCATTTTTACCGTAACCGAAATGAACTTCCGCGATCCCGCCTCTGAGATATTGCTTTGCAAGATCAGCCCATTCGATAAGACAAACCGAATCATTATTCAGATAATTTTCAAAACCGATCTCTGAAAGTTCTTTTAAATTTTTCAGACGGTAAAGATCAAAGTGATAAATATTAATTTCTGATCTGTCATTTTCTGAATAACCCTTGTATTCATTGACAATAATAAAAGTAGGACTGCTGACAGTATCTCTTACATTAAAATAACTGCAAATGCCTTTTACAAATCCTGTCTTGCCCGATCCGAGATCACCGAAAAGTCCTGTAACCGAATTCCTTCCTAAAGACTTCGCATAGATTTTTCCAAGCTCATAAGTATCTTCCGCTGAATATGAAATTATTTCTTTTGCTTCAGTCACGCCTTCGGTTCGAGTGTTACTACCGGCAATATCATTTCATCAATGGATATTCCGCCGTGCTGAAAAGTATCGTTGTATTGATTCAGATATTTATGATAATCCGTCGGATAGACAAAATAAAAGTCTTCCTTAGCTATAACATAATTTATGATGCCGTTTCTTTTAGGTAGCTTGTATTCAAGAGGATTCCTGATAAACAAAGCGTGTCTTGAATCTGCTTTAACATTCTTGCCGCATTTATACCGTAAATTCGTTGAAGTTTCCTTGTCTCCCATCGCTTTCACTCCGTGCAGACATCTGATGCTTCCGTGATCCGAAGTGATAATGATCTTAACGTCTTTCCTTGTGGACAGCTGTCTGAGCATTCCGAAGAAAGACGAATGTTCGAACCATGATTCTGTAAGTGATCTGTATGCAGATTCATCAGGAGCAATTTCCTTTAGTATTGCATTATCGCTTCTTGAATGAGCTATCATGTCGACGAAGTTTATTACAATCGCATTAAGCTGATTATTGCAGTAAGACATTATTTTGCTTTCAATGCCTCTGCCGAAATTCGAATCCATTATTTTTGTATACTTGACTTCATTTTTCAGTTTGATCCTTCGCCTTTCAAGAAGTTTCATCAGAAATTCCTTTTCAAAATTGTTCTTGCTGTTCTCATCATCATCATTCTTCTTCCAGAGTTCCGGATAATGCTGTTCGATTTCAGAAGGAAACAATCCCGAGAAAATAGCATTCCTGCTGTATGGAGTCGCTGTCGGCAATATTGAATAATGATAATCCTTTGTGATCTTGAAATATTCATACAAATATTTTTCCATGATCATCCACTGATCCATCCTCATGCAGTCAATCACAAAGAGAAATACAGATTTGTTTTCATCAAGTTCGGGAATAACGAATTTATCAACAATCTCAGTAGATAGTATTGGTCTGTCTTCTTTAGAGTTGACCCAGTTTAGATAATTTTTCTCAACATATTTTGAAAATTCCGTATTGCAGTCTCTCTTCTGAGTGAGAATTGTTTGTTTAAGTCCGAGATCGGGATGCTCGTCAAGTTCAAGTTCCCAGCCCGTCATTTTCAGATGAATGTCTATCCATTCTTTCCAGTCGGGGTTTTCGAGCATTGCCATTGAGATCTGATTGAACTCCTGAATATAGTCTTTAGAGACCTGACTTCCTTTCAGGCGTTTTGATTCAAGCATTTTCTTACAGACAAGAAGAAGCTGTGTGGGATTTACGGGTTTGATGAGATAATCTGAGATCTTATTTCCGATGGCGTCTTCCATCAGAGTTTCGGTTTCGTTCTTTGTGACCATGACAACGGGCAGACTCGGCTTAATGTCTTTTATCTCGAGCAATGTCTGAAGCCCTCCCATTCCCGTCATCATTTCATCGAGAAAGACAAGATCGAATTCATTATCTCTGATAAGGTTTATACCGTCTTCGCCGTTAGTGGCTTCCTTGACATTGTAACCTTTTTGTTTGAGAAAAAGGATATTGGATTTAAGTGATTCAATCTCATCGTCAACCCAGAGGATGTTGTTTTTGTCTTTTGTAATAAAATCTGCATTTTGATTTTGCATAATACATTCCTTTCTATTTTACTTAATGAAAAAAGTAAAAACTACTTCATATCAGCGTTTTATTTTTGTTTTCAATAGTTGATTATAACATAACAATAAAAGGACTTTTTAAAAAGTCATTCAATGCTTTTTATCTCACTTAATTGTAAATAAATGTAACCAGGTAATATATTCTCAGCAGTAAAAAATGTTTAGAGGCGTGATTTTAATTTGCAAACTTACAAGTTATACCTGCAAAACAGAATTAAGTTGCCGTTTATGTAATTAAATATTTTCCGGAATTATTTGCAGGCTCCGGGTTCGATCCATGCCGTTGGTTAAAACCAACGGCAATGAATTTTGTTTGAATCGAACCCTCCCGCCTTCGGAGGCAGGTGTGGGATATTTTGATTTATGTTTGGGATTGCGCTCACAGAGCGGGGATTTTGCATTTGCTGAGGAGTAAATATAATTCGTAATTTGTAATTCGTAATTTGTAATTGAAAATTCGAACCCTCCCGCTGAAGCGAGTCAAGAGTGAGATTGAGAATTGACCGCTGTTTTTTCGCCTGAAAACTGCCCACCCGATTTACCAATAATCAAACAAAAAAACTTCTGTTTAATGAAAGATATTTAGAGTGTTAAATTTTTAAATTGGCTATAATTTTTATTCTTTAATCAAAACAGGGGGAGGAGTGACCACAATGGAAGATTGGGTTGCCCGAAATCACATAATTTTGAAGAGTTATAATCTTTTCCGGTATGCAAAAATTCTGGTTAGACGCCCTTATCCCTTCTTTCGATAATCATGAATTAATAATTTTAATGAGGAAATTAGTTCTCACTGGAATGCATTAATTTATAAGTATTATTAATTTATATCAAATCAGTTTCTGAAAATGAAAATGATTTAAAAATTTCAGCATATAATTTCAATTTAACACAATAAGTTTCACAGAATATAATATAATTATGTTCTGATTCTATTCTGATTTAGTGTATTGTAAGGATTTTAATATTGTTAAACTTAAACAAATAATGATAT
Organism: Ignavibacteria bacterium; assembly: GCA_016709315.1. Lineage (GTDB taxonomy): Bacteria > Bacteroidota > Ignavibacteria > Tepidaquicellales > Tepidaquicellaceae > JAEUSI01. Next base: position 793,555 of record JADJMZ010000001.1, on the reverse strand, counting down.
GAATGTTAATGAAAAATTCCCTGAACTCAGTCCGGGAGAAAAATTAAAAATGGATAATGATATCCTGAAGGCAAAGCTTTCAGCGGAATTCGGAATGAGTAAAACTGAATCTGCACTTGATGATGAAATAGAAAATCAATGGCTGAATTATATTTATAACTTTGAGACAATGAGCAAGGATGCAGGCAGCATAAGTGTTTATGAATTCATAAATAAACCCGAATTCAAAACGATTGATAAACTGAATAAAGAAGAAATATCTTCTGAGCTTGACCGTCTGTTCAAAATAATGGACGAAAACGGAATTGTGCTGGATACTTTATGTGATTATGAAGATGAGGTTATTTATAAGTTCATTACGGAAGAATTATTCCGGGAAGAAACAAACAACATTCGAATTGAAGGAATGAGACATTGCTTTATCTATGAAGAATTTCATCCGAATCACGAATTTGATCTGAAAAGTTCTGTTGATGACTTCATACATGCTCTTTTTGAAAAGAGATGGGATAAGGAATTCAGTAAATTCATTCTGCATGAAAAAATTACATTCAGGAATAATGTTTATGAAAGGGATACATTTGCTGATAACATAATAAATTTTCAGGATGCATACGTAGACGCAGAAATAATTTCGAAAGAGATCCTTAATACTGAGTTTGATACAGAGAAAGGAGAAGCAGAAGTTAAAGGTTTCATTTCAGATAATAGTGAAATGAAGAACCTCGCCTCAAGCAGCGAGGTATCTTAATTAATTGTTTTGAGAATTCTGTTAAAAAACTTTTACAATTTGTCATCCCCGCCCGCCTTGTCGCGAGGGAGGAAACTATTTTTACAGACCTAGTTTTGGTGTCACATTGTATTATTATCGGAAATTTTTAAGCCATCTAATTTTCTTGTTCCTCACTCACTTTTTCCAATGACCGCCTCACTTTTTTCAATGACCTGCACACTTTTTTCAATGGCGTGTTCACTTTTTCCAATGACCTGCTCACTTTTTTCAATGGCGTGCTCACTTTTTCCAATGACCTGCTCACTTTTTCCAATGACCTGCGCACTTTTTTCAATGACCTTCTCACTTTTTTCAATGACCTTCTCACTTTTTCCAATGACCTTCTCACTTTTTTCAATGACCTTCTCACTTTTTCCATGACCCTTCCACTTTTTCCAATGACCGCTTTCCTTTTCCAATGACCGCTTCACTTTTTCCAATGACCTTCTCACTTTTTCCAATGACCTTCTCACTTTTTCAATACCTTTCAAGACCGCTTCACTTTTTTCAATGACCGCTTCACTTTTTTCAATGACCGCTTCACTTTTTTCAATGACCGCTTCACTTTTTTCAATGACCGCTTCACTTTTTCTTATGGTCAAACAATATCTCCGATTGCTCTCTGACTTCCTTTTTCGCTTTGAATGTTTTTTTTAAGATACTTCTGTCCAAAACATTTTACTCCTCCTACTTTAACAATGGGCTGTCTCAAACCAAAAAATATAGTAAAATCAAAAGTCCTGTTTCTCACAGATTACTCAGATTAACACAGATTAACATAGATTAGACTCTGCATTTTTCTTTCAGTTTTTGAACACTCATCTAAAGAGTATAAGTGAGTATCTGTGAAAATCTGTGACATCTGTGAGAGACTGAGATAGTTTTGAAAAGCCCGGGATATCAGTTTAAAATTGTATTCAAAATTAAATTTCTTTATCTAGCCTGAATCATTTTTGACAGTTGCAGGGAAAATTTTACTTAAAGTATTTTTTTCTCATTCAAATTTCACTTAGAAATGTTTAAATTAAAATAATGAAAAGTGTCTCATTACATACTCTCGGCTGTAAGCTCAATTACAGCGAGACTTCCGCTATTGCAGGTGAATTTTCGTCAAAAGGATTTATTCTTAAAAATTACGGAGAAGCGTCAGATGTGTTTGTTCTTAATACATGTTCGGTTACTGAAAATGCCGACAAGGAATGCAGGCAGATCGTAAGAAGCGTAATAAGAAGCAATCCTGAAACTTATGTTATAGTAACCGGATGTTATGCTCAGCTTCAGCCGGAAGAAATTGCCGGCATTGAAGGTGTGGATCTTATACTCGGTGCAGGTGAGAAATTTAAACTCTTCGATTATATACACAACTTTGATAAAAAAGATTATTCATGCATTTACAGATCGCCTGTAAATGAGATAAGGGATTTCGATGAAGCGTTTTCCGCAGATTCTGATCTCAGAACAAGAGCGTTTCTGAAAATTCAGGACGGCTGCAATTACAAATGTTCATTCTGTACAATCCCGCAGGCAAGAGGCAGTTCAAGAAGTCTTGACATCAGCAAAGTAACGGATAATGCAAAAAGAATTATTGATTCGGGGTATAAAGAAATCGTTTTGACAGGAGTTAATACAGGAGATTATGAATATAAATCCGGTGATGTCAGTTTCAGATTGATTGATGTAATGACTGAACTTGATAAGCTGAATATTGAAAGGATCAGAATTAGTTCGATCGAACCAAATCTTCTTAACGATGAAATTATTGCTCTTGTTAAATCTTCTTCAAAATTCTGCAATCATTTTCATGTTCCCATGCAGAGCGGTGATCCGGAAATTCTCAAAGCAATGAGAAGAAGATATAACAATGAACATTACCGCGAACTGATTTATAAACTTAATGATGAAATAAAAGATGTCGGAATCGGAGCTGATGTGATCACAGGTTTTCCCGGTGAGACGGAAAAGCAGTTTGAAAATACTTTTGAATTCATTGAATCTCTTCCCGTTTCATATCTTCATGTCTTCAGTTACTCTGAAAGGAAAAATACTGATGCTGTTATGCTTCAGGGTAAAGTGGATGTCAGGGAAAGAAGAAGGAGAAGCGAACTGCTCAGAAATCTGTCCGATAAAAAAAGATTTGAATTTTATTCGGGGTTCAAAGGAACATATCAGGATGTTTTATTCGAATCAGTTAAGAATGATGACTTTACGGAAGGACTGACAACGAATTACATCAGAGTAAAAGTAAAAGATACGGACTCTCTCGAAAATACAATTGAAAATGTAAAATTAATTTCGACCGACGGAGTTAAGCCGGTACTTGCAGAGAGAATTAATGTAAACGTTTATTCAGATCAGTAAAAATTATTAATTAACATAAAAATTTCTATGCCGGATATTTCAGTTAACTTTGCGGGGATAAGATCTCCGAATCCTTTCTGGCTGGCTTCAGCTCCGCCGACAAATTCCGGCTATCAGATAATGAAAGCGTTTGATGCAGGATGGGGAGGCGCTGTATGGAAAACTCTCGGCGTGCCGATTGTCAATGTATCAAGCAGATACGGAAGCGTGAATTACAGGAATACAAGAATGATGGGATTTAATAACATTGAACTTATCACCGACCGTCCTCTTAAAGATAATCTTAGAGAAATTGAAGAAGTAAAAAAATATTTTCCGGATCATGCTGTAATTGCTTCGCTCATGGTAGAGACGAGAGAGCAATGGCATCAGATTGTAAAAGATGCTGAGAATGCAGGAGCAGACGGACTTGAACTGAATTTCGGCTGCCCGCACGGAATGTGTGAAAGAGGAATGGGCTCGGCTGTAGGTCAGGAACCTGAAGTACTGAAACTGATCGTAAGCTGGGTGAAGGAAGTTGCGACCAAACCTGTCATAGTAAAACTTACTCCGAATATTTCAGATATTACTGATGCGGCAATCGCTGCAAGACAGGGTGGCGGTGATGCAATATCGCTCATTAATACAATTCAGAGCATCGTAGGCGTGGATATAGATAATTTTGTTGCTTACCCTGTAGTTGACGGAAAGAGCACTAACGGCGGATATTGCGGTCCGGCTGTGAAGCCGATCGCTCTGAACATGCTCAAGAACTGTGCGCAGCATCCGGATGTGAATCTTCCCATATCAGGGATCGGAGGCATTGAGAACTGGAAGGATGCAGTTGAATTTATTCTTCTCGGCGCAAGTACAGTTCAGGTTTGCACAGCTGTAATGCACTATGGATTCGGCATCATCAGAGAGATGATCCCGGGGCTGGAAAATTATATGACTGAAAAAGGATTTAACACAATTGATGAGATGAAGGGAAAAGCTCTCAGGAATATTACGAACTGGGAAAATCTGAATCTTGATTATAAGATCATAGCAGAGATCAATAAAGATAAATGCATCGGCTGCGAACTTTGTTATATTGCCTGCGAAGACGGCGCTCATCAGGCGATCGGACTTTCAGATAACGGTACGAGAGTTCCTTACATCATAGAGGAAAACTGTGTAGGCTGTAATCTGTGTTCCCTTGTATGTCCTGTAGAAAGCTGTATTACAATGATAAGAAAAGATGACGGGAAGAAGTATGAAACATGGAAAGACAGAACTGAAGCGGGAAATATTCCTGTTACTTTTAATGATGAACTTGCGGGCGGACTTCACCATTTTGTACCTGATCCTTTGACAGCTTTGAAAAAGAATAATCACGGTTATAAATAAATTGAACTTATTTTTGAAAAACATTAAACACTTACATTTACAAAAATTTATCACGGACCATTCTGAGCCCCACAGAAATTCGGTTTTAATATTAAGTAAATACCGGGAATACTAAAATTGAGTTTAACAAATAACGAGCTAAAGAAAAGATTTAAGAATATTAAGCTGATTGTATCTGATATTGACGGTACGCTTGTAAACGACGCCAATGAAATAAGCAGTCTCACAGTTGATCTTGTAAAAAAATTAAAACAAAAGAATATTTTATTCTCTCTGGCTTCTCAGAGAGTTCACTCATCCATTGTCCCGCTTGCGAATGAGCTTGACATTCAGATACCGTTCGCATCGCTTAACGGCTCGCTTATTCAGGACAGCAAAGGAAAGGTAATCCTTAATAAATCTCTCATTGACAAAAAGTATGTGGAAAAGGCGATAGACCTTGCTGAAAAAAATTACATAAAAATTGCGCTGTGCTACAACGATAAAATAGTTTACACTGAAGATAATTCCGTACTGAGAGATTTTATGTCAAGACTCGGGACTACTTATTCTCTTGTTGACAGTTATGATAATTACACTGATAATGTCCTGGAAATAATCATGTCCGGAAACGACAGAAAAGTAACTAAAAACATTCAGAGCAAGATGACGCTTCCTTTCGGACTGCGTCTTAAGGTAAAATATTACAGATCACAATCTTTTCACGGAGTGTATAATATTGAAATAATCCGGAAAGGCGTCAGCAAAAAAACAGCTTTGAAAAAGCTTGCAAAATATCTTGATTTGAAAAAAGATAATGTGATGGTCTTCGGGGACTGGTATAATGACAGAGATTTATTTCAGTTCGGCGGTACAAATATCGCACTGGAAAATGCTGTAGATGATTTAAAGGAAATGGCTGATTATGTCAGTGACCTGTCTAACGAAGATGACGGTGTCGGGAATTTTCTGAAAATGTTTTATGACAATATTAAATGACAGGTTTAAAAAACGGGTATGATAACATTGCAGGGTTTTATGACAGTGTGCTCGGCGATTCCCGTGAAACTGAAAAATATATTTTAAATAAAGTTAAAGAACTTTTTAAAAGTGATCATCAAAGCAAGCCCGAAGCGCTTGAACTTGGATGCGGGACAGGCAATAATCTTTTATTTCTGAAAAATAAGTTCGGGCTTACCGGAATTGATTCTTCAGCAGGAATGCTTAAGATCGCACAACGCAAACTTCCGGAATCTGTGTTTCACAGAAAAGATTTCAGGAAATTTGATCTGAAAAAAAAATTCGATCTTATTCTTTGTCTGTATGATACCATAAACCATATTACTTTATTCAGCGACTGGAAAAGAATTTTCGGAAATGTTAACTCGCATCTCAATAAGAACGGGCTTTTTATCTTTGACATTAATACTCTTCATAAGCTTGAATTCATTGCTTCCGTTTCACCTGTAATGAACAAGTTTGATAATAGTTATCTGATAGTAAATGTGAAAAAGTTAAACGCAAATGTTTTTAACTGGAATCTGAAAGTATTTGAAAACACAGGTGGAAGAAATTTCAAACTCACTGAAACCGATATCAGGGAATCTTCTTTTGAGATATCAAGAATAAAGGAAGAGCTTTCAAAGTATTTCAGAATTATTAAAATTGAAGAAGAGACAGGCAAAAGAATGAGCCGCAATTCCGAAAGATTGTATTTTATCTGCAGAAAAAAATAAAACTTATTGAAACAGTAATAAAGAAAATCAGATATCACTTATGAAAAAAATAGTAGAATGCGTTCCGAATATTTCGGAAGGAAGAGATGAAAAGATCATCAATGCATGCGCTGATGCTGTGAGAAAAGTTGACGGCGTAACACTGCTTGATATTGATCCGGGGAAATCAACCAACAGAACAGTGTTTACTTTTGTCGGAGATCCGGTATCAGTCGTTGAGGCGGCATTTCAGTTTTCTAAAACTGCTTATGAACTCATTGACATGTCAAAACATTCCGGAGAGCATCCGCGGATGGGAGCCGTTGATGTAGTGCCTTTTGTACCCGTTGCTAATGTTACGACGGAAGAATGCGTGGAATGTTCAAAGAAATACGGAAAGAGAGTTGGCGAAGAACTTGGTGTACCGGTTTATCTTTATGAAGAAGCATCGGTGAATCCTGAAAGGAAAATGCTGAGACAGATCAGATCCGGTGAATATGAAGGCATAAAAAATAAAATCTTCAAACCTGAATGGAAACCTGATTTCGGTCCGCAGGAATTTGTTGAAAAGTCAGGAGCGACTGTTACAGGTTCGAGATTTTTTCTTGTAGCATATAATGTGAACATACTCGGAACAAAAGAGCAGGCTCATAAAATAGCTTTGAACGTCCGCGAACAGGGAAGAAGCGAGGATTCTCCCGGGAGACTGAAGGCGGTCAAGGGTATCGGCTGGTATGTGAATGAATACAACATGGCTCAGGTCTCTATGAATCTGGATAATTACAAGATCTCACCTCCTCACATTGCATTTGAAGAATGCGCAATAGATGCACGTGAAATGAACCTTGCTGTCTGCGGGAGCGAACTTGTAGGTCTTATTCCTCTTGAAGCTATGCTTATGGCTGCTGAATATTATATTCAGAAAGAAAATTTATTCATACTTGATGAAATGCAGAAGATCAGACTCGTGATTGACAGACTCGGACTTTCATCCATATCAGCATTCATTCCTGAAAAAAGGATCATAGAATATATGATAAGTGAAAAATCAAACGAACCGCTTGCGTCACTGAGTGTGAGGAGCTTTGTCGAACTTGTCGGCGCGAGGACATCTGCACCGGGAGGAGGAAGTGTTTCGGCTCTTATTGCATCTCTCGGCGCTGCACTTGGAGCAATGGTAGGATGGATGAGTTACGGAAATAAAAAATTCGAGCATCTTGACAGCACAATGAGAAAACTTATTCCGCCTCTTCATGAAAAAATGAAACAGCTGATTCCGATGATAGACGCTGACACAAATGCATTCAATGATTACATGACGGCGATGAAACTTCCGAAGAAAACAGATGAAGAGCAGAATATAAGAAAAGAAAAAATGCAGGAAGGACTTAAGAAGGCGGTAATGATTCCGCTGTCAGTAATGAGAATTTCCGATTCCTGCTGGGAGTGGATGATAAAAATGGCTAAGCACGGAAACATTTCGTCAAAGAGCGATCTGGAGGTCGGCGCAAAGTCCCTGGAGACAGGCATCTGGGGAGCTTTTAAAAATGTAGAGATCAATCTTCCGGCAATTGATGATGAAAATTACAAAAAAGAAATTCTTGACGAATCACATATTATTTTAGAAAATGCATCAAAGAACTGTAAAAAGGTTTGCAGCGAACTGGCTAAAAGATAATTTTATTTTATACTGCATTCCTTAGAATAAACATCCTGACGAAATCTTAATGTTCATGCTCGCCTAATTCTTCTTTCTTCAGTTCGGATTTTAAGTAGAATGTTCCTTTTGAAACTACTTCGTCTCCATCATTCAATTCCTGCAAAGGAAAAATTTCAATGTATCTATCGTCTGAAATACCTGTTCTGATCTGATATTTTCTGAAAACAATGCCTGTCTTTTCATTATGATCTTTTCCTTCTTCAGACTCTTCTTCGCTTTTATGATCATCGTGATTTTCAATTAATTTCATCTCATTTGTTTTTACGAATATATACTTATTATCACCTTCGGTTTCAATTGCCGAAACCGGAACTGCCGTAACATTCCCGTCGCTCACATAGATCTTCGCAGTTACAAACATGAACGGATAAAGTTCCTGTGATCTGTTATCTATCGAGATCCTTACTTTTACAGTTCTCTTTAAGTCATCAAAAACTTTATTGATAAAAGAGATCTTTCCTTCATAGATGTTATTTTGCCTTGCTCCGGATTCTATTACAGCTTTCTGTCCCTGTTTAATGTACTGAAGATCTTTTTCGTAAATATTTAAATCAACAAATACAGTCGAATTATTTACTATGTGGAACATATCCGTTGACGGCTCCACATACTGACCTGCAGTTACCATTCTTGAAACTACATAACCTGAGATCGGAGCAGTAATGGAATATGTTTTCTGCAGATTTGCGGCTGTGTCCTGATAAATTTTATCAAATCTGTCTTTTGATATCTTATAACCTTCAAGCTTTTCTTCATTCGTTTTATAATTTGCAAGAGCTTTCCTGTAAATTGATTCAAGCTCAGCGAGGTTTTTCTTCGAACCAATGTTATCGCTGCTTAACTTCTGCTGCCTGTTGTATTCCTGCTTTGCAAATTCATAGTCATTCCTTGAGTTAATGTATTCAACCTGTACATTAATTATATCAGGATTTTCAATTACCGCTAATGTCTGTCCGGCTCTTACAAATGAACCTTCCTTCACATAAATTTTTTTGATTCTTCCGGGAATGATACCTCCGACTTTGGATTCATTGTCAGAGTCTATCATGATCTCGCCGCTGGCTACTATGTAACCGTTGATATTCTGCGATCCGATCTTTGAAAATTCAATTCCCATCAGTTTTATCTGCTCTTCACTTAATGTAACTTCATCTGTATGATTTTCTGCATCCTCATTGAGTCCGGCTTCTTTAATATTATGTTCCTCTTTGTTTTCATTCCTGATCTCTTTTTCATTGTTACATCCTGAGACAGTGATTAAAAGTAACAGATTTAATATGAGAGAAAGTACAGTGTTTTTATTGAGTTGATTTTTCATTTTAATTCTCCTGCTGTGAGTTTTTCCATGTTTATAATTGATTGATTGTAATTGTATATTGAATTCAGATATTGTGTTTTTGTGTCATAAGTAAGATTCAGCGCATTCAGATATTCCACATATCCTATTACACCTTCGTCATAACTTTTTTTAGACTGCCTGAGTATTTCATCGGCTTCTTTCATTGCCTGTTCATTAAAAAACTTCATCTGTCTTAAACTGTTTTCATACTCTTCAAAAGTTTTATTAATTTCATTCTCTAAAGACTTTCTGAAACTAATTTCTTCACTTGAAGCTATCTTAAATTCATAATTCGACTCTTTAATATTCCCTGATTGTTCCCACCAAAACCAAAGCGGCACTCCCAGTCCGACTTCCATCCCCCAGAAATTGTTATCTCCTGAAATTTTTTGTCTGAAATATTTGAAGCTTATATCCGGAAGCAGCTCGCCTTTTGACAAAGAGATCTTGTTTGAAGATTTTTCTTTTTGAAAATTCAGCATTTTTAATTCAGGGTTATTATTGATCGCTTTCGTTAATAGTTCTGTTTTATTAAGTCTTACTTCCGTATATGATATTTCTTCAACAGGTGTAATATCATAATCAACATTCATCAAAGTCCTTATTTCAGACTGCGATGATTTAATTTTCGATTCCAGATTTTTAATTTCATTTTCAAATTTGATTTTATTCACTCTCGCTCCAAGTACTTCAAGATTCGAAGATTCTCCTGCTTCGTATTTTTTCTCAGCCGTAAACAGGAATTCTTCATATATTTTATAATTATCTTTGGAAATTATGAGAAGTTCATTTAATAAAAGCAGGTTATAATAATTCAGTTTAACATTTGTTCTTAATGAATTGACAGAACTATTCAGCTCTTCCTCTGCAACTTTGATCTGCGATTCCTGAACATCCGATCGTAAAAAATAATTTGACGGAAATTCTATCATCTGTGTTATGCCGATTTTCCTGCTGTCTGCATTACTCAGGCTTCCCTGAACTCCTTCATATTCAATGAAAAGTTCCGGCTTCGGAATGTTAAATGATTTAAGGTTAATTGCTTTTTCTTTTTCAATATTATATGTGGATGATTTTATTGACTGGTTGTTCTCTATAGAGATTTTAATTACATCCTCCAGCTTCATTTTGCTTTGTGATACTGCTTCCTTTTCAAAAAATAATAAGCAGGCAGTAATGAAAACTAATTTTATTACTTTCATATTAAATTGTTTTATTTATAATTTAAAAGTCTAAGACTATTCAGTATTATAAAAATTGTAACCCCGGCATCTGAAAACATTTCCATGACTAAATTACTCAGACCGAACACAGCCGGAAAAATAAATATGAACTTAGTTACAATCGCAAATATTGTATTTATCTTAAACGGTTGCGCTGTCATCTTTAATTTCATCCATTAAATAATATCACTCACGACAGATCTTCCGGAAGTGATTGTTCGCGTCTTATTCATTGCAATTGCTTTGTTGGGAACTGATAATCAGAATACTTAACTAAACAGCATCAATTATCTAACTTTTTAATACGCTCATTGGCTTCTTTGTTATAAGGATCGATATCTAAAATTTCTTTAAGCGTCTTTTTCGCTTCTTTTTCATTGTTTGTTTTAATGTAAAGATCAGTCAGCTGAATCAGAACTTCCACATTGCGCGGATCTTTTTGCAGAGTCCGTTGTAAAATTGTAATATTATCTTCATCGGTTCTTTCATTTTCAGCTTTATCATCTATTGAATGTATATGATCCGGTATAGTAGTGTGTTCATTGATCCCGTTAATAATGTAAGCGGAAAAAAGTATTACAACTAAAACAGTTAAAAATTTGAATTTATTTCTTTTTAAGAATTCTTCCATGATCTTGAAATTTAATTTATACTATGTATTTTTATGTTTATTAAAAGAGTATTCCGGATTAGTGTGCTTGTTGAAAATTCCGTAAAGCACAGGCAGTACTATCAGTGTAAGAAGCGTAGAAGAAATTAATCCTCCTATGACTACCGTAGCAAGAGGTCTCTGTACTTCAGCTCCCGAGCCCTCTGACAATGCCATCGGAATAAATCCAAGCGATGCAACCAATGCTGTCATCAGTATAGGTCTCAGTCTTGATGAAGTTCCTGTAATGATCCTGCTGTGAACATCTGATACTCCGTTTTCTTCAAGCCGGTTGAAATATGCGATCATTACAATTCCATTCAGCACCGCAACTCCGAATAAAGCGATGAATCCAACGCCTGCAGATATACTGAACGGCAAACCCCTGATCACCAGTGCGAATATTCCGCCTACTATCGCAAAAGGAATTCCTGAGAAAACAAGCAGACTCTGCTTTACGGAATTAAATGTTATGAACAGCAGAGCAAAAATAAAAAACAATGAAACGGGTACTGCTATGTTTAATCTTTTTCTTGCGCTTTCAAGATTTTTGAACTGTCCTCCGTATTCAATAAAATAACCCGGGGGTAATTTGATTTCTGTATTTATTCCGGAGCTTAATTCTTTCACATAACTTTCTATGTCCCTGCCTCTCACATTTCCCTGAACCACTATTCTTCTTTTACCATTGTCACGGGATATTTCAGCAGGTCCTTCCTTAATTTCAATTTCCGCAAGTTCTGACAAAGGTATCTTAATGTTATCTGAAGATGAAATAAGGATGTTCCTTATCGCCTCTGAACTGTTTGCATATTCATTGCGGTACTTTAATACGATATCAAATTTTTTATCTCCTTCGAAAACCACACCGGATGATTTTCCTGCAATGGCAGTCTCAATAACACTGTTTACATCTTCCACATTGATACCGTATTTAGAAATCTTTTCCCTGTTAATCTTTATCTGAAGCTGAGGCAGTCCTGTAACCTGCTGTACTGAAATATCTTCCGACCCTTCTACTGAATTCATTAAAGACGCAATTTCATTTCCCTTCTCCGTCAGAATATTCAGGTCATCGCCGAAGATCTTTACTGCAATGTCGCCTCTTGCGCCGGCAATGAGTTCATTGAATCTCAATTCTATCGGCTGTGTAAATGACAGACCTATCCCCGGAACTACAGAGAGAGCGTTGTGAATTTTCTCTACAAGCTCTTCCTTGGTTTCTGCGGAAGTCCATTCTTCTTTAGGTTTTAAAATGACTATTACATCGCTGAATTCCGTACCCATCGGATCAGTTGCGAGTTCGGGAGCTCCGGTTTTAGTAACGACTGTCTTTACTTCCGGAAACTTTTTCTTAAGTATCTTCTCTAACTCCGTTCCTATGTTTATTGATTCGGCAAGTGATATTCCGGGAAGCCTGACTATCTGATATGCAAGATCACCTTCATCAAGCTTAGGTATGAATTCCCCGCCAAGCCGTGTAAATGATATTAAACTTATAATTAAAAAAATCAATGCTATGCTAACCGTAAGTACTTTTTTTCTCAGGACAAATTCAAGCAAAGGCAGATAAATCTTTTTAAAAAAATTCATGATCCTGTCTGAGAGTGTTTCCTTTTCCTTCAGATCTCTTTTAAGTATTAAAGAACACATCATCGGAACATAAGTTACGGAAAGAAGCAATGCTCCGGTAAGCGCGAATCCAACCGTAAATGCCATGGGCTTAAACATTTTTCCTTCTATTCCGCCAAGCGAAAAGATCGGAAGATAAACCACTATGATTATCAGGACACCGAAAATTGCAGATTTTATTATTTCAGAGGTAGAAGTGTAAACCGTTTCATCAAACTCTTCCTTAGACAATGAATTTTTATTCAAACGGATCTTTGCTGAAATCGCAACTATCACTGATTCAACTATTATAACAGCTCCGTCTACTATTAGCCCGAAATCAATGGCTCCGAGCGACATAAGGTTTCCTGATACTTTAAAAAGATTCATCATTATTACAGCAAACAGCATGGACAAAGGAATTACCGATGCCACTATAAATCCCGCTCTGAAATTTCCCAGAAGCAAAACAAGCACGGCTATTACAATTAATCCCCCTTCCAGCAGATTGGTTTTAACAGTATTAATTGTATTGCCAATCAAATCATCCCTGTTATAAAATTCATCAATGGTCACTCCGGGCGGTAAAGAAGGTTTTATTTCTTCGATCTTATTATGAACTCTCTGTGCGACTTCTCTTGAATTTGCTCCTTTGAGCATCATTACTATTCCGGAAACTACTTCGCCGTAACCGTCCTGAGTCACGCCTCCCACTCTTAATCCTTTACCGTATTCAATATCAGCGATCTGTTCAAGATATACCGGGATCCCATGATTGCTTTTCACTACAATTCTCTGCAGATCTTCGATCTTCTCTAATAATCCTATTCCTCTGACAGAATACTGATCTGAATTTTTTACTATATATCCTCCGCCGACATTGCTGTTGTTTTTTAAAACAGCATCATAAATCTCCCTTAGAGTAAGATCGTAACTTTTCAGAGCATCAGGATTTATAAGAACATGATACTGCTGTTCATAGCCGCCGAAACTGTTTACTTCAGCTACGCCTTCCGTTCCCAGCAATTGTTTTTTTACTATCCAGTCCTGAATTGTCCGGAGTTCCATATCGCTGTATGAAGTATCATTCCGGTTTTCGGGTCTGACAATGTACTGATATATTTCCCCGAGTCCCGTACTGACAGGCGCTAACTCCGGCTTGCCTAATCCTTCCGGAATATTTTCTTCAGCTTCTTTGAGTTTCTGAAACACAAGATTTCTGGCAAAATATATTTCTACATTATCATCAAAGACGACTGTTACTACAGAAATGCCGAATTTAGAGATCGAACGAAGTTCAGTCAAATCAGGAAGATTCTTCATTGCAATTTCAACAGGATAAGTAATGAATCTTTCGACTTCTGCTGCTGACAATGCAGGGCTTGATGTTATTATCTGGATCTGATTATTTGTAATATCAGGAACGGCATCTATAGGAAGCTTTATAGAATAATACACTCCTGCGAGTATCAATATTATTACTAACATTCCGATAACAGGTTTTTGCTTTATTGAAAAAGCAATTATCTTGTTAATCATAAATTAAATTTAATAAAAAAATGCGTACTGTTATGCAATAACAGTAAAAGAAAATTATTTCAGTAAATTAAATTATGATTTTGGAGGCGGAGAGGAGGAATCTGAGAAATGGAAAGAGAAATTTATGTTTTCCGGCTGATCTAATTTTGAATGAATCTGAAAGTGAAGTAAATCAAAATTATCCGGGACTGATGTGACATTATTGCAGCATAAACAAACACATAGAGGCGTGCAAATATCCGAATGGCTGTCTTCACCTGTGCTTTCTACATGAACTTCTTTATCCGTAAGACAGATACCAGATGAACAATTATCCGAACAAGGAGTCAGCGCAAGTATTAGAAAATAAACCGCGAATATTTTTGATAAGTATTTTTTCACATTGCAAATATAATTTTCTGAATGTTCGAATACAATAGTATAAAATAAAGTGACATCATTTCTTACCGCAGGTAATTCAAAATATATCGTTTAAGTTATAAAATTCGTGACGGCCTTGCCCGCTTTCAGCGAGGTAAACCGCGAGTCAGGCATGCTCCCGGCGGGGGCACCCTTTGGGTCTTCCATTCAATAAAGCTTTATTCCAATTCAAATTCTTTGTGATTGGATCCCCGCTAAAAGCACGCCTGCCTCGCGGCAAGGCGGGCGGGGATGACAATAAGGGTTTATCTGAAGTCTCTCAATGAAAAAATTCTAAACACTTCTGCTTAATATACAAATTAATCATTGATCATTAGTCATTAATCATTAATCATTAAACGTCTGCTATTTTTAATTATTTTGAAATTGGATGGTGAAATATTTAATTTGATTTAAAAATTTTTATGTTTATAACATTTGAAGGAATTGATCTCAGCGGCAAATCCACGCAAATAAGACTTCTCAAAGAATACTTTGAATCGGAAAAGAAAAAGGTAATTTCAGTAAGAGAGCCGGGAGGAACGGTCATATCTGAAAAGATAAGAGATATTTTGCTTGATAAGAAACATCTTAAGATGAAAGACCTGACTGAGTTTCTCCTGTTTTCAGCTTCAAGACAGCAGCTTACGGAAGAAATAATTATTCCTCATCTCAGAAAAAATTTCATTGTTCTCTGCGACAGATACTATGATTCATCCACTGCATATCAGGGTTACGGCGGGAAAGTGGATTTGAAAATAATTAAAAGCATAAACAAAACTGCAACCGGACATCTCGTACCTGATTTAACTTTTCTGATTCATATCAGTATTGAGGAAAGCATAAGAAGGAAGAAACTCATTAAAAAGAATGAGGACAGGATCGAACGGAAAACTATTTCCTATTTTAATAAGGTAACAGATGGTTATCTTAAGATTGCAAAAAACGATAAAGACAGGTTCGTTGTTATAGACGGCACATTGTCAAAAGAAGAGATCAGAAGCATGATCATACTTTCAATTAAAAATTTCAGCAAGAAATCAAAAAGTAAAAAATAATAATAACTTATGTTAAAGAAAAAAATTTCCGGAGCATCTCCACTTATTTTTATATTTACAGTCGTAATGTTTCTGGGTGTTACTTTCTCCGGAGATGATGACATTTACGAAAAGATAAACAGGAACATGGATCTTTTCGGACAGGTATATAAAGAGGTTGCTCTTAATTATGTAGATGAGATTGATGCGGATAAATTCATGACAGCAGGAATCGAAGGAATGCTTTCCACTCTTGATCCATATACAAATTACATTGACGAAAAAAGCAGGGATCAGATGGATCTTATTACCATGGGCAAATACGGAGGAATCGGGATTTCCATCAGTTTCCGTGACAGCTCTATTGTTATTACAGAGATCATGAACGGCTATGAAGCGCAGAAAAAGGGTTTAAGAGTGGGTGATAAGATCATTGATATTGACGGAGTAAATTTAAGGAATCAGAAAGCTGAAAACATGAGAAATCTTGTGAGAGGTCCGGTAGGAACTGAAGTTAATATCAGAATAGAAAGAGACGGCGAGGAAATTCCTTTCGTGCTGATGCGCCAGGAAATTATTTTGAAAAATGTTTCTTACTTCGGATATCTTGATCCGAAAAGCGACGGGATCGGATACATTAAGCTTGACAGATTTACCAGCATTTCGGAAAGTGAAGTTGAAAATGCAATTAAGTCACTGAAATCAGGCGGCGAGCTCAAAGGTCTGATACTCGATCTCCGGGATAACGGAGGAGGACTGCTTGATGCTGCGACAGGAATACTGAATAAACTCGTTCCCAGGAACAGTCTGCTTCTGATTACAAAAGGCAAGAGAGCCGATTCTGAAAAAAAGTATTTTTCAAAAGAAGAGCCGATGATCTCTCCGGATGTAGCTCTTGCCGTACTGATAAATAATAAGACGGCATCTGCATCGGAAATTGTTTCCGGCGCTGTGCAGGATCTTGACAGAGGCGTAATAGTCGGAACAAAATCTTTCGGCAAAGGGCTTGTCCAGCAAATAAAAGATCTCGATAAGAAAGCTCAGATAAAGATCACAGGATCAAGATATTTTACTCCTTCCGGAAGATGGATACAGGAAAAAAATTATTTCAAGGAAAATAAATACGGAGTCTTTGTAGATAAAAACAGATATGATCAGACAGATTTTAAAACTCTCGACGGAAGGACTGTTAAAGCTTACGGCGGGATCGAACCGGATGCGGAAGTCGCAATCGAAGCAGAAAGCGAGATTTATCAGGGACTGCTTTCCAAGGATATGTTCTTTAAGTTTGCAAATTATTACATAGAAAAAAATCCGGGAGTGAAAACTGTTATCCCTGATGAACGGCTCTTCAGCAGTTTTAAGACATTTCTTGCGGAGAATAATTTTTCCTATGATTCACAGATAGAAAAGAAACTTAAGGAGATCAAAGATTTAGCTTCTGCAAAAAATTTCAAATCCGATTTTCAGAATACTATTGATAAATTAGAATCAGCGGCGGAATCAGAAGAAACTTCGGAAATAGATAAAGCAAAGAATGAAATTTCACTCAGCATTGCAAATGAAATAAACAAGAGGATCATCAGCGAGTCAGAGCAGATCGAAGCTGCATTTCCTTTTGACATACAGCTTCAGAAAGGGATTAATCTTCTTAAGGATAAATCCGAATACAATAAACTGCTTGGCAAAATGTAAAAATATTTTTATCCGGAATTAAAATCATGAAATAAAATTTAAAACAAATATTATTTTAAAGTGAAGATAGGAATACTCGGCGGCGGTCAGCTTGCAAGGATGATAATGGAAGAGTGTTATAAATACGGATTTGAATTTCACATACTTTCCAAAGAAGAAAACTCGCCGGCAGGAATGATCACAAAGTTTGAATACAATGGAGACTGGAACGATGAAGATACTCTGCTCAGATTTTCAGAGAAGTGCGATTTAATTACGCTTGAAAATGAATTCATTGATCATCATAAGATAAGATTTCTTGAAGAAAGAGGAATGCAGGTTTATCCGTCTTCAGAAATAATAAAGCTTGTTCAGGATAAATTATTTCAGAAAGAATATCTTAGAAAATCCGGAATTCCTGTTGCGGATTTTGCAAAAGCAGATTCGAAGGAAGATATTTATGATTTTGTATCCGCTCATCTTTATCCAGTGATTCTGAAATCCAGGACTATGGGATATGACGGCAAGGGAAATTTTACAATTGAAAGAGAAGATCAGATAGAAGAAGCGTTTAATGTTCTTTCAAAACGGGGCAGACTTATGTGCGAAAGTTTTGTGAAATTTGAAAAGGAAATTGCAACACAGGTTGTAAGAAACAGTTCGGGTGAAATGAAGGTCTACAAAGTAGTTGAAACCATTCAGAAAGATCATATCTGCAATCAGGTTATTTCTTCCGCCGGACAATTTGAAAATGTAAAAAGCAAAGCTGAAAAAATTGCCGGACAAATAACGGAAGGTCTTAATTATAAAGGTGTGATGGGAATTGAAATGTTTCTTAACGGAGAAGAAATACTTGTTAATGAACTTGCGCCGAGAGTGCATAACTCGGGACATTATACGATCGAAGCATGTAAGACATCACAGTTCGAAAATCACATAAGAGCAATACTTAACTACACTCCCGGAAGTACGGATATGGTCTGCGACAATGCAGTTATGATAAATATTCTCGGGAAGAGGAACGGAAAGGCAGAGCTTAAAAATGCAGGAGAGTTATTAAAATCCGAAAATGTATATTTGCACATTTACGGAAAGACGGAAACAAGCATCGGAAGAAAGATGGGACACATAACTGTTTTAAATAATGACATTAACAAAGCAATTGAACTTGCCCAGATAAACAGGGATCTAATAGAAATATAAATTAATTTTAATAACATTAACTAAAATATTATGACAGGTATAATAATTTTTCTGATAATCGCAATAATAGTTTTAACTGTAGTCAAAGGTCAGCTGAAAGCTAATCTGCAGCTGGAAAAAGTAACAGACATGCTGAGGGTTGTTGCAGGGGTAGGAATACTTTTGACAGTATTGTTCGCCTCTATTGTTCAGATCGGACCGGGAGAAGTGGGAGTTCAGAACCTGTTCGGAAATGTTCAGGAAAGTATTCTCAGAAGCGGTTTGAATTTAGTAAATCCTCTGATGGAAGTTCAGAAGATTGACATCAAGACTCAGGCATATACGATGAGCGGCGCAAATGATCAGGATGTAAATGACGTAAAGAGCAACAGAAGCGATCCTATTCAGACATTGTCTTCAGACGGTCTGACGCTGCTGCTTGATGTTACAGTCTGGTACAGACTAAGCGCAGATGATGCTCCGAATCTTATCAGGACCATCGGAGTAGATTACGAATCGAAGATCGTCCTTCCGGCTATCAGGACGGCTATAAGAGATATAGCGGTGAATTTTGTGGCAACGGATATTTATTCTTCGAAGAGAGATGATTATGTAAATGATGTTGCGAAGAAATTAGAAAACTCTTTTGAGGGCAGAGGAATAATTCTTGAAAAAGTTTTGCTGAGAAACGTAGAGCTTCCTCAGAAAGTAAGAGAAGCTATTGACGAAAAGATTGCAGCGGAACAGAGAGCTCAGCAGATGGTTTATGTACTTCAGAAAGAAAGACAGGAAGCGGAAAGGAAACAGGTCGAAGCTACCGGAGTTGCAGAAGCGCAGAGAATAATTAACAGCACAATCAGTAATTCGTATCTTCAGTGGAAGTATATAGAAACTCTGAAGGAACTTGTGAATTCGCCGAACAATTCATTTGTAATTGCGCCTTATGATCAGAAACTTGTTCCAATGCTTAACTTTAATCAGCTTGCTAAATAATTTATGGAAAACAAATTAGTCGAAGTATATGAAACTTATGATCCGATGGAGGCAAGTCTTGTCCGCGCAAAGCTGACCGATGAAGAAATCTTTTTTAATGTTACCGGTGATTATAATATTTCGGTTTCTATGGAAACCTTTAACACTCAGCTTGGAAGGATAGCTTTGAAGAGACCGATAAAATTTTTTGTAAAAGAAAGCGATGCGGAAATTGCAAAAGTCGCCATCAATACTGATAAATCTTCTCTGCTGGATGAAGATCTTGAATACTGATTTTGAGAATGAAAACAAAAATTTTAATAATAATCCCGCTTTGCATTGTAGTATTAATATTTTTCTTTTCAGAGAGGAATAATTTATTTACAAAAGATTATTTATTAACCGGGTCAGGATTTGTTTCTGCAGAAATTAAAACTGTTTCAGCAGGAAACCCGGAAAAAATTATTTTAACAAATAACAATTTGAAAACTACAGACAGTACCGCAAAAATTGATTATCTGAAACTACATTTCGATGCTTTGCTTGTAGATACGCATAATGATTTTATCTGGAAAGTATTTGACAAAGGAGCCGTGTTCGGACAGAAAAATGATTTCACTCAGTCCGATCTGCCGAGATTCAAGGCGGGCGGAGTGGATGTACAGATATTCGCAGTATGGATACCGATGAATAAAGTAAAAAAGTCATACGGGTTTGCGGCATCGCAAATAAGCAGGCTTAAAAGTTTTGAAACTGAATATTTCCAGGAATTTGAATTTGCTAAGACTTATGACGACATCATCAGAATAACTTCGGAGAAAAAACTTTGCGGTCTTATAGGAATAGAAGGCGGCACAGCCATTGAAAAAAATCTTGACAACATAAACACTTTCTTTGATCTCGGCGTAAGATACATCGGTCTGACATGGAACAATACAAATTTCATCTCGACTTCAGCAAAAGATGAAACCGAAAATGGTAAACCCGGCGGTTTGTCAGGATTTGGAATTGAAGTTATAAAAAGAATGAATGAGACCGGAATGCTAATAGATGTTTCTCATCTGAGCGAGGCAGGATTCTGGGATGTGATCAATAATTCCGCTTCTCCTGTCATAGCTTCTCATTCCAACTGTTATTCAATCGCTCAGCATTTCAGAAATCTTAAAGATGATCAGATTAAAGCTATAGCAAATAGCGGAGGATACATTGGGATAAATTTCTATGATACTTTTCTTGAAATGGATGCGGATAAAAACAGGACAATGAATGCTTATGAAAAATACTCTGACGAACTGAATGCATTGAACGAAAAATACGGAGATGATCTGATTAAATTCAACGAGGAAAGAAATAAATTCCTTCAGGAGAAGAACATTGCAGCCGGAACAAGCATAGACAAAGTGATCGAACACATTGATTACATAAAAAATCTGGTTGGAGCAGATTACATAGGCATCGGATCCGATTTTGACGGAGGCATTACTCCACCTAATGAACTCTATGACGCAAGCTGTTATCCTGAACTCACAAAAAAACTTGTTGAAAAAGGTTATACAGAAGAAGAGATAAAAAAAATTCTCGGGGGAAATTTTCTGAGGGTATTTAAACAGGTTTGCGGGTAATCAGTTCTGATTAATTCATTTCTTACATAAAAATTTCGTCATCTCGCAGTCCTCGAATTCAACTTCTCCTAACCGCGTAATAAATGTTTTTGTAATTTCAAATCCTTTGCTTCTGAAAAAAGGTCTCGCGGTGATGCTGACCTCAGCGCGTATCTCCCTCAGATCATGATCAAAGGCAATTTGCACCAGATATTTCAGAAGTTCGGAAGCTATGCCCTTTCCCTGATGATCTTTATGAACATACATATAATCCAGATATCCTTCTGAAGTGATCGAACCGAATCCTGTTATCTTATTATCCTGCTCTGCGACAAAGAAATTCTGTTCCTGTATTTTAGATGGCCATTTTTTAATGTCATTGTAACCTGAAGCCCAAACTGATATCTGAGCAGTGTCATAATCTTTGATGTTAATATTTGTAACTGTGTCATAAAATAATTGACTTATCTGATCTGTATCTTTCAATTCTGCTCTTCTGATTTTCATGATTATAAAATGTACGTTTAAGTTTTGAAAATATTTATAACAGTCCTTTCTTTTACCAAAATTCTTTAAGTCTTCATTTCAATAATAATTAAATGATCAATATTATAATTAAAAGCAATTTAGTCAGTAAAACTTCCTTAAATTAAGTGTTATTTTTGAATATTGAACGAATAAAAAAATTAAACAGAATATTGTTCAGCTATTTTATATTGAATGAGGATTTTTCTTGCGTATATCTGTGAAACTGAATTGCTTTCCGCTCAATAATCGGTTATTTTGTAAAACTTTTTTAAAAAACTACTGACAAATTACATGCCTTTAATTCAAAAAGTCCATGCGAGGGAAATATTAGATTCAAGAGGTAATCCAACATTAGAAGCGGAAGTAACACTCGAAGGAGGAATCCTGGGAAGAGCAGCTGTCCCGTCAGGCGCATCTACCGGAGAGCGTGAAGCAGTAGAGCTTCGTGACGGCGACAAAAAACGATATCTCGGTAAAGGTGTAAGAAAAGCTGTTAACAATGTTAACAGTATTATTGCAAAGAAAATAAACGCAATGAACAGTTTTGATCAGTGCGGAATTGATAAAATTCTCATTGACCTTGACGGAACGAAAAACAAATCAAAGCTCGGCGCGAATGCTCTTCTCGGCGTTTCAATGGCAATAGCAAATGCTTCGGCAAAATATCTTGAGATTCCTTTGTACAAATATATCGGCGGCGTTAATGCAAAAACCCTGCCTGTACCAATGATGAATATTATAAACGGAGGCAAGCACGCGGATAACACAGTTGATTTTCAGGAATTTATGATAATACCGGCTGGCGCAAAAAGTTTTGCAGAAGCTTTGAGATGCGGCGCTGAAGTTTTTCATTCTCTCAGAAATGTTCTTCACAAAAAAAATTACAATACGAATGTAGGTGACGAAGGCGGATTTGCTCCTAACCTGAAATCAAATGAAGAAGCTCTTGAAGTTATAATCGAAGCTGTTGATAAATCCGGATATAAAATCGGCAAAGAAGTTTTTCTCGGACTTGATGTGGCATCAAGCGAGATGTGGAAAAACGGCAAATATGAATTTTATAAATCGCATATTCCGGATAAGACTTCGGATCAAATGGTAAAGCTTTATGAAAAACTCGTCAAGGATTATCCGATCATCAGCATAGAAGACGGAATGGCGGAAAATGACTGGAACGGATGGAAGATGCTTACAGATGCGCTTGGAAAGAAAATACAGATCGTAGGCGATGATGTTTTTGTTACCAATACTGAGATTCTTCAGAAAGGAATTGACAAAAAAATTGCAAATTCAATTCTTGTGAAAGTAAACCAGATAGGAACTCTTACAGAGACTCTTGATACTATAGAGCTTGCAAAGACAAATAATTATACCTGCGTAATCAGTCACAGAAGCGGTGAAACAGAGGACACAACAATTGCCGATATTGCGGTTGCAACAAACGCCGGTCAGATAAAAACAGGTTCGCTTTCCAGAACTGACAGAGTTGCAAAATATAATCAGCTTTTAAGGATCGAAGAGCAGCTTGGATCTGCGGCTGTTTATCCGGGACTCAAAGCGTTTTATTGTATTAAATAGAAGTACTGTTCATCATAGCAGCAGTTATTAATTTATTTGCTGTATTTTTTTTAATTAAATTTTACAAATGAAACTTTCTCAATTTAAATATCCGATTCCAAAAAACCTCATAGCTAAAGTTCCGAAAACCCCGAGAGATCAGTGCAAACTTATGGTATTAGACAAAGAAACCGGTGAACTTGAAACAAAGAAATTCAAGGATGTACTTGATTATATGAATGAAGGTGATGTATTGGTTTTAAACGACTCAAAGGTTTTTAACGCAAGATTATACGGGACAAAGGAAAAGACAAAAGCAAAGATCGAGGTTTTTTTACTGAGACAACTTTCAACTGAAGAGAACATCTGGGACGTAGTTGTGGATCCTGCAAGAAAGGTGAGAATCGGTAACAGAATATTTTTCACTAAGAATCTTTTCTGCGAAGTCATTGACAACACAACTTCAAGAGGCAGAATTGTCCGTTTCAATTATCAGGGAGATTTTTCAAAGTACATTGAAAAGCTCGGCAAAACTCCTTTGCCTCCATATATCAAAAGAGAATCCACAGAAAAGGACAAGGAAGATTATCAGACAGTTTATGCTGACGCAGATCACGTAGGATCAGTAGCTGCGCCTACAGCAGGTCTGCATTTTACAAAAGAGCTTCTGAAGAAAGTCGAAGCGAAGGGCGTAAAGATCGTTTATCTGACTCTTCATATCGGACTCGGAACTTTCAGACTTGTCGAAGTGGAAGATCTTTCAAAACACAGAATGGATTCGGAATATTATGAGATGACGAAGGAATCAGCTGATATTATAAATGCATCCATTGCAAAGAGAAAAAAAGTAATAGCGGTCGGAACTTCCGTTGCCAGAGTGCTTGAAACGAATGTAATCACGAGCCGTCAGGTAAGATGGGGAAAAGGATGGACAGACAGATTCATACATCCGCCTCAAAAGCTTAGGATCGTTGACAGACTGATAACAAATTTTCACATGCCGCAGAGCACATTGCTGATGCTTGCCTGCGCAATGTCCGAAAGAGACTTTATTATGAAAGCATATAAAAAAGCTGTCAAGGAAAAATACAGATTTTACAGTTACGGTGACGCAATGATGATAGTCTGATCTCACTTAACATTATTAACGGAAAACAGAGTTGTATAAAGTCCAAATAAATTTTGTTTGGACTTTTTTAATTTTATACTTTAACAGATTCAGACAGAAAGAAAATTTATGAGCATAAAAGTTATCATACCTGCATCCGGCAGCGGAACGAGATTCGGCGGGAATATTCCGAAACAGTTCCTGAAGATCGAAGGAAAGGAAATTCTTGCTCACGCGATCTCGGCTTTTCATCAGATCAGATCAATAGATGAAATCATAATAGCCACAAAGCAGGAGTACTTTGAGAAAATAAAGCTGATTATCAGAAAGAATAATTTTTTTAAAATCAGCAGAATTGTAGAAGGCGGAAAAATGCGCCAGGATTCTGTGTACAGAGCGCTTATGAATCTTGACTGCAGTGAAAATGATTTCATACTTGTCCATGATGCCGTGAGACCTTTTATAAGCAGGGATAAAATTCTTGAACTAATTAAGGAAGTAAAAAAACACAATTGCGTTATCCTGGGTCTGCCTGTTTGTGAGACTCTGAAGAAGATTGATAAAAAAAATTATGTCAAAGAAACCATTGACCGGAAAAATATCTGGTCAATACAGACTCCGCAGGCATTCAGATATGATATTCTCAAAAAGTCATTTGAAAAAGCTTACAAGGATAATTTTAACGGAACAGATGAATCATCCCTTGCGGAATATTCAGGATATAAAGTGAAAGTAATAGAAGGTGAAAAGACAAATATTAAAATTACACTGAAAGCTGATTTGTAATTTTGCAAAATTAAATTATTCAACAAATAAATCACATAAAAAAATGAAACGCACAGGTTCAGTAGTATTAGAAACTTTCGACAGCCGTATTCTGAAGAAGAATCCTCTCGGGGATCCTTCCGTGAGAGACTTTCCGGTATATCTTCCGCCGTCATATTTCAGCAAAGCAGCAAGCAG
Organism: Ignavibacteria bacterium; assembly: GCA_016709315.1. Taxonomy (GTDB): domain Bacteria; phylum Bacteroidota; class Ignavibacteria; order Tepidaquicellales; family Tepidaquicellaceae; genus JAEUSI01. The sequence continues at coordinate 768,261 of JADJMZ010000001.1, read as the reverse complement.
ATTTCCTGTTGTATATCTTATCTCCGGATTCACAGGGAAAGGAATAATGAATCTTAATGTAAGTTACCTTTCGGAGAATATACATCAGCGTTTGGACAGACTGATAGCGGAAAAGAAGATGAGAGAAATGATTGTAGTGATGCCTGACTGCATAACGAAGTACGGAGGAAGTCAGTTTATAAACTCAACTGCAACCGGAAAATATGAAGATTATCTGATAAAGGAATTAGTCCCTTACATTGATTTAAAATACAGAACGATTCCGGAAAGCAGCAGCCGTGCAGTTTGCGGAAAGTCCAGCGGAGGATACGGCGCGGTAATTCTTTCGATGAGGAATCCGGATGTATTCGGTTTAATGTGTTCTACAGCCGGAGATATGTATTTCGAATACTGTTATCAGCCCTTTTTTCCAAAGTTCATAACAAACATAGAAAATTACGGAAAGGGACATAAGGCGATTGCGAATTTCATCCGGAAGGAAGTTAACTTCCGTCAGCCCAAGCCGAAATATTTTCACGAGATCATAAATGACATTGGAATGGCAAGTTGTTATTCACCTGATCCGGGCGGATTTAAGACAAAGGGATATAATTTTGAAATGCCGTTTGATCTTGAGACGGGTGAACTTGATAAAAAAGTTTTTGATAAATGGCTCAGGCACGATCCGGTAAGACTTGCAGAGAGTTATGTTTCCAATCTTAAGAAGTTAAAACTCATTTATCTTGATGCGGGAATTTTTGATGAATACAATCTTCACATTGGAGCGAGAATTTTTTGCAATAAATTGAAGAAAAAAAACATTAAATTCATTCATGAAGAATTCAAAGCCGGTCACATGAATATACAGTACAGGTATGACAGATCATTTGATGTGATTTCGGAATTTATTGAATACAGATAAATCTTAAATTACAATTATATTTTTTTCACGGAAAATTTAAATTCAAAATAAAAATTTAACAGAAATGAAACCAGTAGTAATTTCCACATGGAAGCACGGACTTGACGCAAATGAAGCAGCGTACAAAATATTAGACAAAGGCGGAAACTCTCTTGATGCGGTTGAATTTGGTGTAAGAGTATCGGAAGATGATCCGTCTGTACTGAGCGTCGGATACGGAGGATTGCCGGACGAGAGAGGCGTGGTAACACTTGATGCAGCCATTATGGACTGGCGGGCGCGGATCGGCTCTGTCATCTGCGTGGAAAACATTCACAACCCGATAAGTCTTGCGCGGCTTGTTCTTGAAGACACCGAGCATACTGTTCTTGCAGCCGGAGGCGCTTATGATTTTGCATTAAAAAACGATTTCATTCCGGAGAACCTTCTCACTGAAGAGTCTATTAAAAGATTCCGTGAATGGAAAGCATCGGGTAAAAAGAAAGCGGAGGAAATGCATACGGATGATTTTACATTACAGAAGGAAAATCTTTCCAGGATAAACGAAGACGGAAATCATGATACGATCGGGATGGTAGCAATTGACAGCGAAGGTCATGTTTCCGCATCCTGCACTACAAGCGGAATGGCATGGAAGCTTCACGGAAGGGTCGGTGACAGTCCGATCATCGGTTCGGGATTATATGTGGACGGAGAGATAGGAGGCGCAGCATCAACCGGAAGAGGAGAAGAGTGCATAAGAGCGTGCGGAAGTTTTTTGATAGTCGAATTAATGCGTAACGGCAGGACGCCGATGGAAGCATGCAGGCTGGCATGCGAGAGAGTTTACAGACTTAACAAACTATCGGACATTAACAGGGATCACATTTATCAGGTGGGATTCATTGCGCTGAATGTAAAAGGAGAATACGGTGCATACAGTGTACGCGAAGGATTTCAGTATGCGCTTTACAATGACAGCGGGAACAAATTGCACGACAGTCAGTATTTTGTTAATGAAAAATTTATTATAGAAGATCTGTAAAGCCAAAATGGAAGATTTCATTTTAATAAAAAACGGTTTAGTATTAACCCTTGACAGGAAAGGGACGGCGGGATATTTCAACATTCTTGTCAGGAACGGAAAAATTTATCATATTGATAATGAAAATAAATTCAATGAAAAAGAATTTATTTCAAAATATCCTGATACATTAATAATTGATGCTGCTGACAGGATTATTATGCCGGGATTTTTCAATTCGAAACTTATCTCATCTTATTCGCTCAACAAATATTTTTTCAAAAAATGCACTTACGAAAATTTAAATTCATGGTTATCGCTTAAGCTGACAGAAAGGTTTCTTACCGCAAAGGATAATTCGGATCTCAATTATGAATTATTCGGAATATCTCATGCAAGATCTCTTTTGAACGGAGAATTATTCATCAGTGAAAGCAGCAGTACAATATCGAAAGAATTTTTTGACAAATATTTTAAAGACTCTGATCAGATAAAGCAGTATTTCAATCTGACTGTATATGATTACGGTCTGCTTACAGACATTACAGGTCAGGAAAAAAATATTTCACTTGGTTTCAGAACAGATGAGGATATAAATAATTATTCTCTCGCCTCAATGAAAAAAGTTTTATCGGGAAACAAACTCCGTCTTTTCATTGATGCATCTCTTTCACAAGGAACATTCGAGTCAGTAAAGAAAGATTTTGGAAAACCTTTCATCACTGTACTTTCAGAGATGGAGCTGCTTTCGCAGGGAACTGTAATTTCAAATCCGACACATCTGAATCAGATTGAGCTGGATATTTTATGTAAGAAGGGAGCAACGATACTGCTGTCGCCTTCTGATTATCTGAATTTTCAGGATAAAAAAACGGATCTTGATGAAATATTTTTATCGGGGCTGAACATCATTACCGGAACCGGTTATACAGGCGATAATATTTTTGCTGAGTTAAAAATCCTTTCATCTCTAATCTCAAAGAATGTCATCAGTTCGGAAGAACTTTTAAAGACAGCCATACGGAATCCGTCTCAGCTTTTCGGCATTTCCAATATCACAGGAAGCATTGAAAGAAATAAATCCGCAGACATGATAATTTTATCACTTGAAGACATAAGAAATGTACCTGCAGTGCCGGAGACAGAAAGCGAAATTCTGGCAGATTTTATTATAAGAAATTTATCTGCAAAAGATATCAGCGATGTAATATTAAGAGGCAGGGTTTTAGTACGGGACAAAAAGCTGATGGCAGAAGATTCGTCATTACTCAGAAAAAAGTCAGAAGAGATCTCCGCGAGAATTTATTCGGAAGGAAAATATTTCGAGTACAAGGAAAAATATCTTATGAGAGGGAGAGTTGACAAAATTAAAGCCGACAGACAGGAGAAAAAGTCCGAAGAAATATATGTTGATATAACAGAAACAGAAAGCGAGTATATGGGTGAAGGTGAGTTTATAATAGTGGGCAGGAAACAGGAAGAATTTGAACAGAGTCGCGGTAAGGCAGTTATTGATGAAACAAACAATATAGAGGAAATAAGTTCACTGGAAGATGGCGTGGATTTCCTGGATAAAAATGAATCTCAGGAGATTTCAGTACATACATATTCAAAAGGTGCGTCCGACGCTGATAATCTTAAAGGACACAAGACAGATGCAAAAAGTATTCCTGAAAACGTAGAAGAAATTAATCAGGAAAAAGAAAAGGAAAACATAGCAGAGCCGGTAATCCGGAAAGAAAAACTTAAATTCGGATTCGGGGAAGAAGACACTAACAAAAAAGTTTAATGAAATTAGCGACATTATTATACATCAGGAACAGCAAAGGCGAGTATCTGCTTATGGAAAGGCGCAGAGATCCAAATAAAGGATTGATGTCACCTCCGGGAGGGAAACTTGATACAGAAAAAGCTGAATCCCCTACTGCATGCGCCGTAAGAGAAGCTTATGAAGAGTGCCGAATTAGATCTTGTGAAAAAGACTGGCATCTCCGGGGGATTATAACAGAGAAGAATTTTCCGGAAGCCGGGAATATTATGATCTTTCTGATGGAATACATAAAATTGATTAACGACCTTCCGCCCGAATGCGATGAAGGTGCATTCAGCTTTATTCATCCTTATAATTTGCCGGAGCATAATATTCCCTTAACGGACAAATTTTTCATCTGGGATAAAATTTTAAATGAAGAAAAAATCTTCATTGATTCTCTTGATTGCTCCGGATATCCTGAAATAAAAAATATATTGACTGAAATTTTTTAATATTTAAAGAAGTTAGATCATACAATTAACAAACATTAAAAGGAATAAATTTGGAAAACACATCTACAATCAAAGAAACACTTCCTGATACACAGAATCAAAAAGATATAAGACAGATTCCGATTGACAGAGTCGGAGTAAAAAATCTCAGGTATCCGATAGCTGTAAAGGACAGAGAAAAAGAATTACAGCACACAATAGCGACAATATCAATGACAGTTGATCTCCCGAAAGAATTCAAGGGAACGCATATGAGCAGATTCGTAGAAATATTACAGTGCGAAGACAGGGAAATACATGTAGATTCCATTGATTCGATACTTGTGGAAATGCAGAAAAAGCTTAATGCTTCGACTTCGCATATTGAAATTAAATTTCCTTATTTCAGGGAAAAGAAAGCGCCTGTAACCGGGAAACCTTCATTGCTCGATTACATGGTAAAGTTTCACGCAGTCAGAAATCATGATAAAAAAGATTTTATACTGACGGTTTATGTACCAGTGACAACTCTTTGTCCGTGTTCAAAAAATATTTCAAAGTACGGAGCTCATAATCAGAGAGGAGAAGTAACTGTTTCAGTAAGGTTTAATGACACAGTCTGGATAGAGGATATTATTACAATTGTTGAAAGCAGCGCCAGTTCCGAACTATATTCACTTCTTAAAAGGGAGGACGAAAAGTTTGTTACAGAGAGAGCTTACGAAAACCCTGTATTTGTGGAAGATCTTGTAAGAAATGTCGTACTGAAAATAAAGGAAAATAAAAACATTTCGTGGTTTAGTGTCGAAGCGGAAAACTTTGAAAGCATACATAATCATAACGCTTATGCTCATATTGAGTCTCATACAGCGCTTACCAATGGAAAATCAAATGATTATATGATAAACAGATATTAAGCGGTTAATTTTGAAAAAGTATCCGGATAAATTGTTATCCGGATATTTTTTATTTCAGGTAAATTTATTTTGCACCCGTCAGATTTTTCCGGAGATATACTCAGAAACCTTATTAATCAGCGTTTTACATTTTTAAATTTTAATCAAACTAATTTCAAAGTCTAAAACAAACATTTTTTATATTGCGAACATAATCAGTTAATGTTTGTTAATATAACTGAGACTTGATTCATGGTAACTCTGACTTAAGTATTTTTTGGCGTTTAAATGATTGAATTAAGCGACATATAAATTTATCTTTGTATAAAAATTCAAATTAAGTATATTTTACAATAAAAATTTAAAGAAATCTCAAAGAAAAAATGACTAACAACATTCGTTTTTCAGCTATTTTTACAATTATTTTTTTAAGTATCGTCTTATCCGTTTCCAATATTTCCAAAGCTCAGAACGCTCCGTCTTTATCAGCATCATTAAATAAAAAATCATTCAGTCAGGGAGAGTCCGGAGTTTTGACATTAAGCTTCAAGACCAGTTCTAAAGTAAAAATTCCAAAAGAGCCGGGAATAGATCTTACTCTAACGACGAATGATATAGAAGGTCAGGGTTTACAGGATTACAGCGAAGGCGAAGGCGATTACATCAGCAATTCAAAAGTAAAATATAACTTCACGGTAAATTCATCAGCAGCGAGCGGATCCTATATTACAGTTTCAGGAAGCGTTAAATTCGGATTTTGTACAACTTCAGATGGTGTCTGCAAGTTAGCAACAAAGAACTTTTCGGTAAAAGCAAAAATAAAGTAAGACAGAAAATAATCAGTCGAATTAATATTAATGGGCAATGCATATTATTTTTTTTCCGATGTACATCTTGGTTTGGAATCTGAAGATAAAGAGAAATTAAAAGAAACGAAGTTAATAGAATTTCTGAATGAAATACAGTCTGACGCCCGGGAAATATTTATTGTTGGAGATCTTTTTGATTGCTGGATAGAGTATAAGCAGACTGTTCCAAAGGGATTTTACAGACTGTTTACGAAGATTTCGGAAATCTCTGAGAGCGGAATAAAAATTAATTACATTGCTGGAAATCATGATTTCTGGAAAGGAGATTATTTCAGAAAAGAATTCGGGATAGATATCTGCCATACGCACATTGAGAGAGAAATAGAAGGAAAGAAGTTTTTTATTCATCACGGGGACGGATTTGCATACAATGATAAGGGCTACAGAATTTTAAAAAAGATTTTAAGAAACAAATTTACACAGAAATTATATTCATTGATACATCCGGATATAGGCATAAGTCTTGCAAAAGGAACTTCCTCAACATCCAGAAAGCATACAGGGGAAAAAGATTATTCCTTATTCGACGGAATGAGGGAAAGCGGTTTTAAAAAAATCAGCGAAGGATTTGACTATGTGATCATGGGACACAGGCACAAACCCCAGGCGGTACCTTTTGAAAACGGTTTTTATATAAATCTTGGCGACTGGATAAATCATTTTTCATACGGAGTATTTAAAAACGGCAGATTCGAACTAAAGACATTTTACGATTTTAAAAATCAGAAAATCAGAGTTAAATAAGAGATTTAAAAAATAATTTGAGTAATAAAAAAAAATATAACGACGAAGAATTAAATAAATATTTTTCAGATAAAAATTTCCGTCAGAAAAAATCAAAGAGTAAAAGCAATTCTGGTAATTTTATCAAAACAATTTTACTGATGGCATTTGCAGGAATAATTGTTTTAGCTGTATATATCTTTTACCTTTCGAAAACTCTTCCGTCTCTTGCCGAACTGGAAAATCCAAAGCTTGAAGAAGCCACGAAAATTTATTCATCGGACGGGGAGCTCATAGATAAATTTTTTCTTAAAAACAGAACCAAGGTTACGCTTGACAATATTCCCAAGGATATGATTCAGGCATTGATAGCTACAGAGGATCAGAAATTCTATGACCACTGGGGAGTGGATGTAAACAGGATTTTTAAGGCGTTCTTTAAAAATATTCTTAAAGGAAGTCTGACAAAAGAAGGAGCGTCCACTATTACGCAGCAGCTTGCGAGAAATCTTTACAAGGACATCGGAAATGAAATTTCTCTAAACAGAAAAATCCGGGAAGCGCTTACGGCTGTTCAGATAGAAAGGACTTATACAAAAGAAGAGATACTGGCTTATTATCTGAATACTGTTTATTTCGGCAAAGGCGCATACGGCGTGGAAGCAGCGGCTCAGACATATTTTGAAAAAAATGCGAAAGATCTTACACTAGATGAATGCGCTGTACTTGTTGCAACGTTGAAATCTCCGAGCAATTATGATCCTGTAGATAATCCCGAAGCTTCTCTGAAGAGAAGAAATCTTGTATTGAATGAAATGTATGAGGAAAAATTCATTACAAAAGAAAATCTTGATCTTTCAGTTAACGATCCTCTCAAGATCAATCTGAAAAAAGATTATGCAAACTTTAATTCCCCTGCACCGCAGTTTACAGAATACATAAGACAGATTCTCGAGAAGAAAGCTGAAAAGTACGGGTTTGATCTTTACAGAGACGGACTAAAAGTCTATACTTCACTCGATACAAGATTTCAGAAACACGCTGTGGATGCAGTAAAAACGCTGCTCGGTCCTTTTCAGAAATCATTTAACGGTTACTGGAACTGGAACGCAAACAAGGACATTCTTAATGATGCAATTGAAAAAAACATAAAGCAGTCTGAAAATTATAAAAAAGCAAAAACTGAGCAGGAGCGCAAAAAAATATTTGACAAGCTGAAATCGGATAAATCATTTGTTGATTCTGTAAAAACCATAACATCAACTGTTCAGGTGGGCTTTGTAGTCATGAATCCGAAGACAGGCGAGATCAAAGCTATGATTGGTGCAAATCCAAATACCACATTTAAATACGGACTCAATCACGTAACTCAGATTAAAAGGCAGCCCGGCTCTTCATTCAAACCTTTTGTCTATGCTACAGCAATAAACAACGGATACTCACCCGGATATATGATTTCAAATGATCCGATTACAGTAAATACAGGAGGTCAGGTCTGGTCTCCTAAAGGCGGAGGGACCGGCGGTTCGATGACAATGAGAGACGGTATTGCGAATTCAGTTAATGTAATCGCTGTAAGGACTGCTATGGATCTTGCGCCAATGGATAAGGTGATTGAACTTGCGCACAGTATGGGTGTCAAATCTGAATTGCCGAACGTACTTTCTCTTGCACTGGGAGCAGGCGAAGTAACTCCGCTTGAAATGACAAATGCATTCGGAACTTTTGCAAACGAAGGAATATGGGTCGAGCCGACATCAATTTTAAAAATTGAAGACAGAAACGGAAACATCATAGAAGATTTTCATCCTGAAACAAAGGAAGTTTTAAGCGAAGAAACCGCTTACATTATGAGTGACATGATGGAGGATGTAATTGATTACGGTACTGCTGAATCCATCAGACGGTATTTTCACAGACCTGCAGCGGGCAAAACAGGAACTACACAGAATTATACTGATGCATGGTTTGTAGGATTCACACCTCAGTTTGCTGCAGGTGTCTGGCTTGGATTTGATGATGCGAGAATAAAGTTCGGAGGCGGCTACGGACAAGGCGGAAAAGCTGCAGCTCCGATCTGGGGAAAATTCATGCAGCTTTTGTATTCAGATGACGATTTTGATTTTCCGGTTGCATATTTTCTAATGCCCGACGGAGTCGAAGAGACCAGCGTTTGCACAGTATCAGGTCTTAAGAGCAACGGGACATGTCCTTCGGTCACAGATCTGGTAATAAAGAAATTCAATCAGAAGAAGTGCAATGTTTTTCATTATTCAGCTCCCGCAGAAACATCTGTGGAAACACAGGAACCTCCTAAGGAAAGCGTAGGATATTAATTTTTTAACAAACTATATTTTTTAAACTATTTTCAGAAAGGAATTATTTAATTGATTCAGAGAACTCTATGCATCATAAAACCGGATGCAGTTAAAAAAAATTTACAGGGAAACATTATTCAGAAGATTTCCGACAGCGGATTTAAAATACTTGGAATGAAAATGCTGAATCTTGCAAATGCTACAGCAGGAAAATTTTATGAAGTACATAAAGAAAGACCGTTTTATAAAGAGTTGTGTTCTTTTATGACATCAGGTCCTGTAGTTACAATAGCTCTTGAAAAAGAAAATGCAGTTGCTGATTACAGAACTCTTATCGGCGCTACAGACCCGGCGGAAGCTGCTGAAGGCACTATTAGAAAACTTTATGCCGATTCTAAATCAGAAAATGCAGTTCATGGCTCTGACTCTGAAGAGAACGGAAGAAATGAAGTTGCATTCTTTTTTGCAGAAAGCGAATTAAGCTAAAAAATTATTTTAACATATATTAATTAATTTAAAAAAACCTAAATGAAGGAAAAAATTAAGTTTACAAATTATTTTCTTTTTCTGTTTTTAATATCCGCTGTATTCTTCTCTTTTAAAAACCGTGAAGACAATAAACCTGTTAAAGGAAATAACAATTATTTCAAACTGGCGGAAGGTCTCACTGAAAAAGATTTTATGTCTAATACAGTGATTTTCAAACTGAAAGAAAGAAACAGGAATGTTGCAGGTATTAATGCAATCAGCAACGATGCATTGAACAGTTCTTTGAATGAACTTAATGCAGGACTGAACAAGATGTTTACTGATGCAGTGAAACCATTGCAGGAATTTTCTGCGGGCGGTGAAAAAATGTCAGACCTTTCACTGATCTATATTGTAAAATACAGTTCGTCTAAAACCATAGAAGAAGCTGTAAACTTAATTTATAATTCAGGTGAAGTGGAATATGCACAGCCGAAATACATTCAGCAGGTTTCATTTACACCAAATGATCCTTCACTCGGTTCACAGTATTACATAAATAAAATTCAGGCACCGGCCGGCTGGGATATTCAGCAGGGAGATACTAATGTCGTCATTGGCATTGTTGATTCTGGTACAGACTGGGATCATCCCGATCTTGCTGCAAATATAAAAATCAATTACGCTGATCCAATAAACGGAACAGATGACGACGGTGACGGTTATGTTGATAATTTCAGAGGTTGGGATCTTGGAGGAGCTGATTACAATAATGTAGTAGCGGATAATAACCCTATGATAATGGGAAGCAACAACAATCACGGATCACATGTTTCAGGCGATGCTTCTGCTGTTACAAATAACGGTACAGGTGTAGCAGGCGCGGGATTTAAATGCAAAATAATGGGAGTGAAATGCGCAGCTGATAATGACACAAGAGGAGCTGGAGGAACAGGTTACATTATTACCGGATACGAAGGAATCAAATATGCAGCTGATAAAGGATGCGCTGTTATTAACTGCTCATGGGGCGGCGGCGGCGGAGGACAGTTCGAACAGGATGTGATCACTTATGCTACCATAAACAAAAATTCACTTGTAGTCTGTGCAGCGGGAAATAACAGTTCCAGCGAAACTTTCTACCCGGCAGGTTACAAATATGTCCTTAGCGTAGCTTCCACCAATTCATCGGATATAAGATCTTCTTTTTCTAATTTCGGAAGTGCAATTGATGTCTGCGCTCCGGGTTCAAGTATCTACAGCACTTTATGGAATAACTCTTATGCATCATTCGACGGAACGTCAATGGCTTCCCCGATTGCAGCAGGAACCTGCGCAATTGTAAAATCACAGTTTCCATCTTACAACGCTTTGCAGGTAGGAGAAAAAGTCAGAGTTACATGCGATAATATTGACGGCAGCAATCCAACTTATGCAGGTAAATTAGGCAAGGGAAGGATCAATATGTTAAGAGCCCTTACTATTAATTCCCCTTCCGTCAGACTTAATTCTTATACAGTTACAGACGGCAACAACAATGTTCCTCAGCCGAATGATACTCTTAACATCGTCGGAGTTTTCAAAAATTATCTCGATGCTACGACAAACGTCTCTGCTGTGATCACAACATCTTCCGCTGCAGTAACTTTACTGAATGGTTCATCAACTCTCGGTGCAATTCCAACACTTGGAACAGTAAGCAACAGTTCAAATCCATTTAAAGTAAAAGTTACCGGCACCGCAGCGACAAACTCTATTGTTGAATTTAAGATAACTTATACAGACGGATCATATTCTGATTTTGAATATTTTTCGGTTGTGATAAATCCGAGTTACTTTGACATGAATGCGAACAAGATTACAACGACAATCAACAGCCGCGGAAATTTCGGATACAATAATTATTCCACAAATACTCAGGGAATAGGTTTCAAATACAATAACGGAGCCAGTCTGATATTTGAAGGCGGACTTATATGCGCAGTTTCAAATACAAAAGTTTCTGATGTAGTAAGAGGCAGTGATCAGGCGGTACAGAATGCAGATTTCACAAGTATAATTCCTTTTCAGATCACACAGCCGGGAATAATTTCAAATCAGGACGGTAATGCAAAATTCAATGACGATGGCGCGGGTGCTACTAAGATCGGAATTGAAATTAACTTGAGCAGCTATGAATTTGTCAGTATTCCGGATGAAGACTATGTCATTATGAAATACAAAATCAAAAATACCACTGCGAGCGCAATCAGTAATTTCTATACAGGATTATTTGCTGACTGGGATATCGGTGCAAACGGAGATCTTAACAAGGCGGACTGGGATGCTGCAAATCAAATGGGATATATCTGGAGGTCAGATAACAATCCCGGTACTTATGTCGGAGTGTCATTGCTTTCATCCAATAATCCCTCTTACTGGGCTATTGACAATGATAATACAGTTGCAGGAAATCCATGGGGAATATATGACGGATTCACAGATCAGGAAAAATTCACTTCACTTTCTTCAGGAATCGGCAGAACGCAAGCCGGTGTTACTGCAGGGAGAGATGTAGCAAATGTGGTCGGAAGCGGTCCTTACAATATTCCGGCTAACGGAGAGATAACTGTTTCTTTTGCATTGATTGCAGGAGATAATCTGAATGATCTTAAGACTAATGCTATAGCGGCAAAGAACAAATATAATCTTTTGCTTTCGGTAGTAAATTATAATTCGGAAATTCCTGACAGTTACAGTTTATTACAGAATTATCCGAATCCTTTTAATCCTGCTACAAAAATAAAATTTGCATTACCGACTTCAGGATTCACGAGTCTGAAAGTTTATGATATTTCAGGAAAGGAAATCTCTAATCTCCTGAACTCAAATATTCAGGCAGGTACGTATGAAGTATTATTCGATGCATCAAACTTCTCAAGCGGAGCTTATTTTTATAAGTTAGAATCAAACGGATATATTGAAACTAAAAAAATGTTCCTGATAAAATAATTTTCGGGAAAATAATATTTTTGCAGAGAGGTTACCGGAAACGGTAATCTCTCTTTTTATTTTAAAGGGGAATTATAACTTCCCCAAATTCAATCAGAGTTCTGCCTGTCTATGTTACATTGCTATGTAATAGTATACAATTTGACTTAAATTTTAACTTGCAAATATAGATATTTGTAAGTTAAAAAATTTAACAGTCTAAGGAGAATTTATTATGAAAAAGGCAATTTCCATTAATACTTTTTTAATCGCAATTTTAACATTATTAATTTCTGAACAATCCTTTTCACAGGTAACACAGCAGTGGGTTTCGAGATACAACGGAGCCGGAAATACAGCCGATCAGCCGGTAGCAATGGTTTTGGATAATTCGGGAAACATATATGTAACAGGAAGAAGCTGGATCGGAACATTTACTGATTATACTACTATAAAAATTAATCCGGCAGGTGCATTACTATGGTCTGCAAAATATAACGGTCCGGCTAATAAAGATGATGAATCCCGTGCAATTGCCGTTGATGGTTCAGGTAATGTTTATGTTACCGGTTTAAGTTATAATACATTGAATGGAGATTGCGTGACCATAAAATACAATTCTAACGGTGATTCAGTTTGGGTAAAAAGATATGGTTCAGACGCATTTGATGCGGGAAATTCAATTGCAGCGGATAACTTAGGAAATGTATATGTAGCAGCAACCAGTGTTGGTAGTGGTACCGGACAAGATTATGCCACTATAAAATATAATTCAATCGGTGATACACTCTGGGTAAGAAGATGTAACCCATTTACAAACAGTGATGAGTTTGCAACTTCAATTCATCTGGATGATTCAAATAATGTTTATGTAACGGGTATTTCTTGGGGGGGGAAATTCGTAACTGTGAAATATGACTCTGAAGGAGTTTTGAAATGGACTTCGGTATATAACGGACCGGAATTTTCTCAAAATGGTGAAATAACTGTTATGAGTGATATTGATCAATATCACAATATTTACATTACAGGAAGGAGTTTGGGCACCGGAACAAATTTCGATTACGCTACAATCAAATACAATTCTGCAGGCGTTCAGCAATGGGCTGCAAGATATAACGGTACGGGAAATTATTTAGATTTTCCTTATGGAATCAAAGCGGACGGTTCCGGTAATGTTTATGTCACAGGCAGAAGCGACGGCAGCGGTACAGGTGAAGATTTTGCAACTATCAAGTACAATTCATCAGGAGAACAGCAATGGGTAAAAAGATACAACTCTGCGGGAGGATCAGGAGATGGAGCGACTTCACTTGGTGTTGATGCTACGGGCAATATTTATGTAACAGGTTACAGTTCAGGAAATGGAACAAGCCTTGATTATGTTACAATTAAATACAATTCAAACGGTGATCAGATTTGGAAAATAGTTTATGATAACGGATCAGGAATTTCAGCATATGATTTACCTAAAGCATTGGTGTTAGATAACACAGGAAATATATTTGTCACCGGAGCCAGTACACAAAACATAAGTGAAGATTTTTGCACTATAAAATACACACAATCGGTGGGGATAAGACAAATATCTTCAGGCGTTCCTGAACAATTCAGCTTGTCACAAAATTATCCGAATCCTTTTAATCCGAGTACAAAAATCAGTTACGAATTACGAGTTACGAATTACGTGTTGCTGAAAGTATATGATGTTTTGGGAAATGAAGTAAAAACTTTAGTAAACGAAAAACAAAATGCAGGAACATATGAAGTTTCTTTCGATGCTTCCAATTTTTCAAGCGGTTCATATTTTTATAAATTAGTAACAAATGGTTTCATAGAAACCAAGAAAATGTTTCTGATAAAATAAAATTAAGGAAATAGAATTAATCTTAAAATTAATTTAAGAGGTTGCTGTAATATTTTACGGCAGCCTCTTTTTATTTTCAAGTAACTCCGGTCTGTATTCAAAATGCATAGTGTCGTAATGATACCATTTGCCTCCCCAGATGAATCCGTATTTTTCAAAAACTTCCACTATCTCAAAAGGAATTCTGTTCGAGTAAGTCATATTCTTATTCCACTGCCAGTAGTCGGAAAACTTTGTGTTAATATCAATGGCAGTGCCGAAGGAATGATTACTCAGACGGTTTGTTCCGGCAATGTTCCGCCAGACAAATGTTCCGCCAATGTTCCTTAAATATTTCTGATATTCAGCCGGAAGCTGTGAAAGCTCTTCCGCAACCAATCTTAATTTATCTGAAGCGCCGTTAACTCTGCTGAACTGTATCACTGATCCGTCAACCCATTTCACATTTTCAATATTTTGTTTCACCTCTGACGCATTGTCACCGTACATTTTCCTGAAAAACGGTTCATACCTTATTCTCCCCGGTTCAAAATTTTCTTCGGGCTCTTTCAATAAATCACCCAGAGCATATTCCTGTGACATCATATCTTCAAGATCAGGATTATCAAGTTTTTCATCGTGAGATTTATTTTCTATTCCGTCATTATAAACCATCTCAGTTCCGTCTTTCCAGTACAGCGTGTTTTCTCCTGCTGAATCAAGAAAATCGGGATAAGCCCGAAGCAGTTTATTTAATCCTTCGGGAATATTTTCAGATGTGTCAGCAATACTTATGCTGCTTTTCGAAATGTTAAATGAAACGGATAATGAAAGTAAAATAAATATTACTGCCGAAATTCTTTTGAAAATATTAAGTTTCATAGTTTAGTTACTTAATAATTATTCATATTATAATTTTCATTTAAGCCATACAAGTTAATTAAATTGTAAGAGATATCAAGCAAACTCTGACATGAAAAAATTTTCTGGAGAGAATTTCTCGCAGATGACCGCAGAATTTTCACGCAGAATTTCGCAGATACAAGATTTAAATAGATTATTTGAGTAAATCTGCGAATTTTTTCTGCGAATATCTGCGAGAAAATATTTTTGTCGTGCACCAAGTCAAGAAACTGAGATTTATTTCGTTACTTCTTAAAAAATATATATTTACTATTATATTTTTACCGACATGATCACCTGGTAAAAAAAATTTTAAAAAATAAAATGAGTTTACGGGTTGTTCATGATTAAAATTTCTTAAATGAGTTTTCGGGCATTGCCGGATTATATATTTATTCATTCCCCGGCTTTGAAATAAAAACATCTTGATATGGAAAATATGGTAACATCGGAGTTTGAGAAACAAAAAGAGTTTCTGAAAAACGAACTTCGTTCAAAATACAATATACCTGAAGCTGATATTGACAGCATAGCAGACACAGCCGAAACTGTATTGTTTCAGATGATTCAGCTTATGAAAGAGGGCAAATCCGCCCATGAAAAATTTTTCTCTGATATAATTCTAAACTCGATTGACGCAATAGTCGGTTTTGATAATGAATATAATATTTTTTTGTGGAACAGAGGTGCGGAAAATATTTTCGGGTATAAAAAATTTGAGGTTATGGGAAAAGATTTTTCTTTTCTTATCCCTCAGTATCTTTTAGAAAAAGGTGAAAAGGAATTTCTGATAGATGAAGTTAAGTCAAAAGGATTTCTTGCCAATCACGAAACGGAAAGAATCACAAAATCCGGAGAATTAATTAATGTCAGCATCTCAAGATTTGCAGTTAATAATGAAAAGAATGAACCTATAGGATCAGTAGGAATTATCAGGGATATAACTCTTGTAAAAAAACTGGAAAAGGAGTTAAGAGAAAAGGAAAATTTAGCGCTTATCGGGGAAGTTGTGTCAAGTATCGCTCACAGTCTTTCCAATCCTCTTAATATTATTTCCGGAAATGCTGATTTTCTTCTTTTAAATAAAAAAAGTACAAGTGACGAATATGAAGAGCTCAAAACCATTCTCGATGAAACTACCAGAATAACAAAATCCATAAGACATTTACTTAACTTTTCCCGACCCGTAAAAATAAACCGAACTGAAAACGATATTAACGAACTCATAAATAAAATTTCAAAACAAATTAAGTTTCTGAAAGACAATAAAGATATTAAGTTAAGAAAAAGTCTTCAGAAGGATCTTCCTAAGGTAAAATTTGACTATGCGCAGATTGAAGAAAGTATTATGAATATAGTAACAAACGCTGTTCAGGCAATTCACAAAACAGGAGAAATAGGAATAAGAACTTCATCAAACGGAGGTATTGTTAAAGTTGATATTTCCGATGACGGACAGGGTATCTCAAAAGAAAATCAGGCAAAAATATTTTTACCGTTTTTCTCATCTAAAGAATACGGAAAAGGTACAGGACTCGGTTTATCCATTGCAAAAAAAGCCCTGAAAGAACATAACGGCGATATAAAAGTTAAATCGAATCCCGGCAAAGGAACAACCTTCACTTTAACATTGCCTGCTGATTGATTCTTTATTGAGTCGTAAAAATAATTATTTATCTTGAAATAAAAAAAGCCCGGGAAAATTAATTCCGGGCTTTCATTATTTTTAAAAATTTGTAATTTTATTTTACTAACATCATCTTCTTCGTTGTACTGAAATCATTTCCTTCTGTTTTGTAATAATAAACTCCGCTCGGATACTTTGCTGCATCCCATTTAAACAAATGCTGTCCTGCATTCAGTTTTCCATCATGAAGCACTTCTATTTCATTTCCGGTGTTGTCAAAAATCCGGACTTTAATATCCATAGGTTTTGACAATTCAAGTTTAATACTTGTAAGCGGATTAAACGGATTCGGATAATTCTGGCTCAGACTGAAATCAGAAACAGTAGAAATATTTTCTATTCCGGTAGGAAGTTTTACAATGACCCTTTTGCTTGGTGACCAGTTCCACTCATCACCGCTTGAGCCGCCGTTACTGTTTGATGCAAGTCCCGTAGCCCAGATAGTGTCTGTACCAATCGTTGCCGGTGCAATATAATTAAACAGAACCGTAACCGTACCGCTTGTCATTGGTATGTCGGCGTTGTGTGTTAATTCACCGCTTGCAAGGTGTATTGTTGAAGAAACTGGGCTTAATGTACCTCTTCTGACAGCAATGTCAAGTCCTGCGCCTAACTGAGTTGATCTGGTAATTGTCAGTGAATACTGTACGGTTTGCCCGGTATTGACGGAATCAGGTCCGTTAACAGTTACTGTGACACCTGTATTTGCAGATGAACCGTGACATCCGCCGCAGCCCGATGTTGAAGTTTTTCGTGTTCTTCCGGTTCTTCCGTCAGGATCTGCATAAAGAAATACACTTGCGGTAAAAATAATTGCCAATAAAAATGTAAGAAAGTACTTACTGTTTGGAGTTTTCATTTTATAATTGTTAATTAAAAAATAGTTTTGCTTTTTTATACTGCATTTATTGTGCCAGAGAAAAACAGTGTTATTTTTGAGATATTTTATAACTGATCTAAATTCTGTGTAGAGATTATCAACAGTCCGGTAGATTTTATTTTATAAATTTGAATATCAGAGACAATAAAACTTATAACAAATTGGCATTTAAAATCACTAATTATTAAAATTAAATTTTCATATTTTTAACCATGAATGAAGGCATTAGAATTTTAGTAGTTGATGATGAAGTAAATTCAACCAAACTTATGAAAAAAATACTTTCTAAGAATGGTTACATTGTCACTGAAGAGAACGACAGTACGAAAGCAAAAGAACTGATTCAGAAAAATATTTTTGATATTGTAGTTTCTGATATGCAGATGCCGGGGCTTACCGGACTTGATCTTCTGAAAGCCAAACCGGATGAAATACTTTTTATACTTGTTACAGGTTTCGGATCTATTGATTCCGCAGTTGAATCTATGAAAAACGGTGCATTTGATTATATCAGCAAACCTTTCAATATGGATGAGTTTATTTTTAAAGTCGGAAAAGCTACAGAGCATTTCAAACTCAATAAGCAGATAAATTCTCTCAGATCACAGGTTGAAGAAAATTATTCATTCAGCAATATTATAGGCAAGAGCAGAAAAATGCAGAATATATTTGAGTTGATTGAAAAAGTTGCAAAAGCTAAAGTGAATGTACTTATTGAAGGAGAGAGCGGTACCGGCAAAGAGCTTGTATCCAGAGCGATACACTTTAACAGTAATCGCAAAGAAGGACCGTTTGTAGCCATTAACTGCAGCGCAATACCTGATAATCTTCTTGAAAGCGAGCTATTCGGACATACTAAAGGAGCTTTTACCGGAGCGGTTGATACTCAGCTTGGCGTATTTGAGCAGGCGGACGGAGGAACTTTGCTGCTTGATGAAATTGCTGATATGCCGTATAATCTTCAGTCAAAACTTCTGAGAGTAATAGAGAACTGGGAAATCAAACCACTTGGCAGCGACAAAACAAAGAATGTTGACGTAAGACTGATCTCCGCTACTAATCAGAATCTCCGGGATATGATATCCAGGAAAAAATTCCGGGAGGATCTTTACTTCAGAATTTCCACAGTCAGTATTAATCTTCCTTCATTAAATGAAAGAAAAGAGGACATACCTTTACTTGTGAATTATCTTCTTAACAAGTTTTCCGTTAAATTCGGAAGAACTCTTTCGATTGATGCAAATGGACTGGATATACTTATTAAAAATGACTGGAAAGGAAATATCCGCGAACTTGAAAATGTATTGGAAAGAGCTGTTATTTCATCTACAACCGATATTCTTTCGAAGAAAAATTTTAAATTTCTTCAGGATGTGATAATTCAGAAAAATCCGTTTGATCTTGATAATGTATCAGGAGATATAAAACAGATGGAAAAATATTATATTTTAAAAATCCTTGAAGAGAATAGCTGGAACAAACTTAAAGTTTCTCAGATACTCGGTATTGACAGAAAAACTTTATACAAAAAGATCAGCGATTACGGATTGGAATAAATCATTTCTAATATTAAATATCTTTTCATGGAATAATTTTCATTTCATTATTATTTTTAAATCTTATCAGAGATATTATCAGAATTTTTTGATTACCTTAAACGCTTCTTAAAGTCACTTCTCAAATAGTTCTATTATTCAACACTTTTAATGTAGATTTAATCTACAAACAAATTTTTCCGGTTTTACAAAACATCGTTTATTGCTTAATTTTACTGTTTTTGAAAATTTTTTAATGGCATAGATATTGTTAATTAACAGTTTATAATTTATGATTCAAAATGGAACAAAGAAGAATTCACATATTATGCATAAAACCGGAGATTTGTTCTCTAATAAAAAAGACGTTGATGAATTCAGGTTATAATGTGACATGTTCGAATGGTGAGAATCCTGATGAATTCGTTTCTCTCCATTCAGATGAAAAAATCGAATGCCTGATATTAGATTCCGGAATAGATAAAATTATCAAAGATAAAGCCAAAGAAAAATTTGTAAATGCATCCATTATTTGTCTTCCTTCATTAGAGTCTGATAATGGCGGCAATGGCAACAGAATAAAAAATATATCCGAACCATTAAAATTAAGCGAACTTGCAGAAGCTGTAGAAAGCGTTTTTAATAATAAAAAAAGTTGATCTCTATTAAAAAAAATATAATTATAATTTCTTCACTGGTATTCTTAATCGGTCTGATATTAATATTTGCAGACAGGAATACTTTCAGTACATCTAAAGATACAGATGCCTGTTTATCCTGTCACGAAGACAAGGATTTAACAATGGATAAAGGCGGCAAAAAGATTTCATTATTTGTCAACCCTGAGCATTACAAAGGGTCTGTTCATGCCGGGGCTGAATGCGTTGACTGCCATCTGAATTATAATCCGGACGAAATCCCCCACTCAAAGAATAAAGAACTTGCAGACTGCAATACCTGTCATGACAATCTTAAAGGCATTGAAAAAAGCGTTCATAAAAAAGTAAACTGTTATGATTGTCATTCCAAGCATGATATAAAATCTGCGAAAATTATCAGGGAAGATCAGACAAAGAACTGCCTTAATTGTCATAAAAATTTAAACATAAGAAAATTTTCTTCGAGCATACATGCCAAGAAAGATGTTGGATGTGAAGATTGTCATAAGGGCGGACATCAGACTGAAAAAATTTCCAAGGATGAAGTAAACAATGTATGCGGAAAGTGTCACAACAACAATAAAATGGCTTTTAAAAACAGTATTCATCATACTGTAATGAAAGGCGGAAATAAAAACTCTCCGGTCTGCACTGACTGCCACGGTTCGCATGAAATACTTTCCAGTAAAATTTCTATAGAGTCAGAAGGATGTCTTAACTGCCATTTAAACGAAAAATTATTTCCGGGAGAAGAAAAAGGTTCTGCTAAATTTGTTGCCCAGTACAAAACAAGTATTCATGGATTGCTGAAAAAGGGAGACAATGAAGCTGCCGGCTGTGTGGATTGTCACGGAGATCACATGATACAAAGTCCTGATAATCCGGCATCATCTACAGCAAAAGCCCGTTTGCTGGAAACTTGCGGTAAATGTCACGGTGAAATTGTAGAAAAATTCAAGAAGTCAAAACACGGTACGGAATATTTAAAAAATAGTGATAAAGCTCCATCATGCGTTACTTGTCATGGTGAACATGATATTAAATCAACACTTTTATCAGATGAATTCTCAAAAGTCAATATTGTAGAAAAGTGTCTTAAATGTCACGAAGACGGAACGATACCTCATAAGAGTTATCAGGGGGAAGAAGAACTTATAAGCGGATACCGAAACAGCGTTCACTATGAAGCCCTGAAGAAAGGCAATCTGAATGCTCCTACATGTTCAGAATGTCACGGAGCTCATGAAATGGAGAATGCAGACAATCCTGAATCAAAGATTAGCAAAAAAAATGTAGCTCTGACCTGCGGTCAGTCAAGCTGTCATCAGGATCAGAAAAAAGATTACCTTGAAAGCGTTCATCAGAAAGGTGTATCCGAGAACAATAAAGATGCTCCGACATGTAATGACTGTCACGGAAATCATTCTATACTTACAAAAAAATCCGATGACAAACTTGCAAAGTCAAAAAGTCTTATTAAACTTTGTTCCAACTGTCATTCATCGGTTGAGCTTGTAGAAAGAAATGATCTACCTACAAAAGTAGGTGAAACTTATAATGAAAGTTTTCACGGACTTGCTACAAGAGGCGGCTCTGCCGAAGTAGCCAATTGTGAAAGCTGTCACGGAAATCACAGTATAAAACCTTCATCCGACACTTCATCTACTATTAATAAAAAGAATCTTCCGAAAACCTGCGGTAAGTGTCACGAAGGAGCAGCTGAAGTTTTATTTACTTCAAAGATTCATATAAATGATGTTCAGCAGGATTCTCCGTGGGTATTTTTTGTAACCAAGTTTTATTTGATTATGATATTCGGATTGATCGGATTTATGGTTCTTCACAATGTGCTTGACTGGAAGAAAAAGAAAAAATTAAGTAAAGCGAATGAAGACTGAAGATAAATATTTAAGAATGTCAGCGAATGAAAGAGTACAGCATTTTTTACTGCTGTCAAGTTTTATCGTGCTGGTTATTACAGGATTCGCATTAAAATTTCCTGAATCATTTTGGGTAAAGGGGATAGCGGCAATTATCGGACAAAATACATTTGAAGCCAGAGGCATTGTTCACAGAGTTGCTTCAGTGGTTCTTGTGATTGTTTCCGTTTACCATGTCTTCTATCTTTTATTCACTGCCAGGGGCAGGCAATTGTTAAAAGATTTTCTTCCAAAGAAACAGGATATTACAGATTTTATACAATCAATGAAATATCTGTTTGGAAAATCAGAAACAAAGCCATTGTTCGGCAGATTCAGTTATATAGAAAAAATGGAATACTGGGCTGTTGTCTGGGGAACATTTATAATGGGAGTTACAGGAGTGATCTTATGGTTTGAAAATTTTTTCCTGAAATATGTAACAAATACGGGAATGGATATATCAGCAGCTATACATTACTATGAAGCTATACTTGCAAGTCTTGCAATAGTTGTTTGGCATTTTTATTTTATTTTTCTGAATCCTGATGTATATCCTATGAACAAAGCCTGGATAAAAGGTTATCTTACTAAGGAAGAGATGGAGAAAGAACACCCTCTTGAATTAACCGAATTAGAGATAAAAGAGAATAAAAATATTTCAGAGAAAAATATTAATGAATCTTAATATTTTATTTAAACAAATTTTTTAATGGATGACAACGAAAAAAATCCGCCGGTAGAAAATTCTCCTGAAGAAATTAAAAATGAAAAGAAACCTTTGAAAGAAAAAAGGTTTTTTAAAAATGTAAGAGGATTCAAAAGGTTTTTACTGATGTCCGGTCTTACTATTTTTGGATTGCTGCTTTTACTATCTGTATCTGCTGAGTATACTTCCAGACCCAGTTTCTGTCCTACGTGCCATTATATGGAAACATTCTATCAAAGCTGGAGAACTTCCGCACACAACAAAGTAGACTGCGTCGAATGCCATTTCGAACCCGGGATTTCGGGAACAATACGGGGCAAACTAAACGGGCTTGTGCAGATTGTAAATTATGTTTCAATGTCTTATAAAAAAAGAAAACCATGGGCTGAAATTCCTGATAACACATGCGCAAGATCAGGATGTCACGAAAAACAGGCGTTGCAGGATTCTACATATAATTTTAAAGGCGTGATGTTCAATCACAAAAATCACCTTCAGGAATTACGAAGGGGTAAAACACTGAAATGTACAAGCTGCCATTCGCAGATCGTTCAGGGTACTCACATGGAAGTAACTGAAGCCACCTGCTTTAACTGTCACTTCAAAAAGTCAGATGATCCCGAACACAAATTTGACAAACTTGTAGATTGTAATACATGTCATAGCTGGAAAAACAAATCGAAAGAAGAAATGGCAAGTTTCAGATATGACCATACTCTTGTAGCAAAGAATGATATATCCTGCACGAGCTGTCATACAAATACAATTTTAGGAAACGGCGAAGTAGGAAAGGAAAGATGTTTTCAGTGTCATTTTGAAAATGAAAAACTCGAGAAGTATGGTGACATTGAGTTCATGCATAATACTCATATAAAAAAGCATTCAATGAAATGCTTTGTATGTCATACTCCGATACAGCATAAGGTTCAGAAAATAGATCCTAATTCACCTTCTGACTGTATAAGCTGTCACAGTAACTCTCATTCAAGTCAGGTTAATTTATATACAGGTGAAGGCGGATTTGATGTGGAAAAAACTCCGAGTGTAATGTACATGAACGGAATCAATTGCAAGGGCTGTCATGTATTTCACGAACAGGATAAAAATGATGTGCAAACTACAAAAGCCGGATCATCTTCCTGTGAAAAATGTCATGGAAGCGGTTATGATAATCTTCTGAAACAATGGAAGACTGCTTCTGAGCAAAGACTTCTTACAATCAATTCAATTTATAAAGTTGTAACAAACCAGGTTAAGAATTCAAAAAGCAGTAACAAATCCGAAGCAGAGAAAACTCTTGAAGAAGCTTTTCATAACATCAGAATAGTAGAAACAGGAAAAAGCGTTCATAATATTCTTTTTGCGGACAAACTTCTTACATCAGCTTACGGTCTTATGAAAAAATCACTCACACTGGTCGGATCATCCGCCGGACTGCCGGACTTTAAGTCAAGTTCTGAGTTTATACCAAACGAATGCTATAATTGTCATTCCGGAATACAGGAAGTAACTGTAAAGAAATTCGGAATGGATTTTTCACATAATCTTCATATTGTAAAAAATAAGATAAGCTGTGATAAGTGCCATTCAAATTCAGAGAAACATGGTGAACTCATTCTGAATAAACAAAGCTGCAACAGTTGTCATCACTCTCAGAGCAAGAATGACGAATCGTGTTCGAAATGTCATAAGTTTCAAAGCGAGGTTTATAACGGAAGCTTCCTGAATAAAAATCAACCTGACTTTATGAAACAGGGAGGATCTACATGTATAGACTGTCACATTTCTTCGGATAAAGTAGTCAAACCTGACAATAAAATCTGTCTTAAATGTCACGAAGCAGGTTATGAGGAATCTATGACAGATTGGAAAAAGGAATTTAATGGAACAAAATCCGAAATTTCGGATTTACTTAATAAGGTTCAGGGAATGGAATTGACTAACGAACAAAGGAGCGAAGCAAATGAAATCAAGAAAATAGTAAATCAGTTTAACGCTTATCCGAGCATTTATGTACATAATTATGATTTGATAAGCACAGTATTATCAGAAAAGAAAAAGAAGTTAAAGGAAATGATAAAATAAAAAACAAAGAATTTTATTTTTAAAATCGTTATTTTTATAAAAATTAATCAAAGCCATGAAAAGGAAAATTGTTGTAACAGGACTTGCAATTTTTGTTATTGCGTCCTCACTGTTTCTTCAGAATGAAAATTCAAGATCACAATCCGCTGCAAAGTATGTAGGAGTTAATACCTGCGTCGGAGCATGTCACAAAACAGAAGGTCAGGGAAAACAGCTTGACATCTGGAAAGATTCAAAACACTCACAGGCATTTCTTACGCTTCAGACTGCAGCTGCAGACGAAATAGCTAAGACAAAAGGATTTACAACTCCTGCTGCTGAAACAAAAGAATGTCTGAAATGCCATGTTCTTGGTAAAGATATGGACGAAAGTGAATTCGAAACTACTTTCGATAAAACTCAGGGTGTTCAGTGCGAAAGCTGTCACGGTGCCGGGTCTGAATACAAGAAGCTTTCAGTAATGAAAGATAAAGATAAAGCAGTTGCTAATGGTCTGATGCTTCATACTGAAAAAGAAGCATTCTGTACTCAGTGTCATAACTCGGAGAGTCCAAACTTCAAAGGATTCAATTATGATGAAGCATGGGAAAAAATAAAACACCCGAAACCTGCTAATTAATATTTAATTTTTGGAAGTATAATTTGTCACTAAACAGTATATAAATTTATTGTGACTAAATCAGATTTAAAAATAGATAAAAAAAATTCAACGGCAGCAATCGTTTGTTTAATAGCGATTGCTGCCGTTTTTACTTTTCCTGAATCTTTTTATTCACAATCTAAATATAAATATGTAGGAGTTAATACCTGCGTCGGTGCCTGTCATAAATCTGAAGCTCAGGGAAATCAGTTTAATATATGGAAAGAGTCTAATCATTCAAAAGCATTTCAGACGCTTCAAACTCCGGAAGCTGACAGTATTGCATTGTCAAAAGGTTTTAACGCACCTGCAGCAGAAACTCCTCATTGCGTTAAATGTCATACTTTCGGGACTGAAGTGGATGAAAGCGAACTGAAGGCTTCTTTTGACAAAAACCAGGGAGTGCAGTGTGAAAGCTGCCATGGTCCCGGATCGGGTTATTCTAAACTCTCAGTTATGAAAGACAAGGAATCAGCAATGTCGAAAGGATTGATAATTCACACCGAAAAGGAAAAATTCTGCATTCAGTGTCATAACTCTGATAGTCCGACTTTTTTCCAATTTGATTATGAACCAATGTGGCAACAAATAGCTCACTCTAAACCAAAAGTTTTTAAAGAATAGAACAATATTATGAAAACTAAATACAAATTTCTTTTACTTATTCTTTTTGCTTCCGCTCTTGCAAATGCACAATCAATAAACATGAGATTCAGCACTCAGTTTTACAGCTGGGAAAGAGCAGACAGCATTAATACAGATTCCCGGACAGCTCACATAAGAGGTTATCAGAACCTTTTACTTGATGTTCAAAAAAATAAGTGGGGCTTTAACACTCTTATTCAGACTGAAGAAGATGTCATCAATAAAGTTGACAAAGGATTCAATTACAGGTTTTATAACCTTTACCTGAAAGGAACAAATCTATTTAATGTTCTGGATTTAAAACTCGGCAGACAGTATTTATTTGCAGGAGTCGGGAAAGGTGCGATAGATGGTTTGAACTTAAAGTTAAAGACTGGTAAGAATAAAGAATTTCAATTTTCCGGATATGGAGGTGCTCTTACTCCCGGAGATTATGAAATCAGAGATTATCCGTCATTAAGCGATAACTATATATTCGGAGGAATATTTTCTTATTACGGGGTTCGTGATTTCAACGCTTCTATAAGTTATATGAATAAGCACAGAAAGCCGGAACCGTACAATGCTGAAAGATTTGACGACAGTCTGTTTGCTGTTAAAAATGTCATTATAGATATTGCTTCTCCTGCAGATCAGCTTGCCGGAGTGGATTTTAATTATTCGCATAAAAAGAAGCATTTCTTTTATGGTAAAGCTTATTTTGACATTAACAACAATGTATTTTACAAAGGAGAAATAAATGCAAATATTTCCTTAAGAAATAATTTAAGACTTACAGCATTTTATGAATACAGAGAGCCGCAGATAAGTTACAATACTATTTTCTGGACTTTTTCGCACAAGCAGTATCAGGAAGTTGGCGGTGGTCTTGATTATACTTTAAAAAACGGAATAAATCTTTACGGAAAGGTTTCGGATGTAATTTATACCGACGATAATTCTCTGAAAATTCAGGCTGGATTTAGTCATCCTTCTTACGGATTATCTTATACAAAGTACACCGGATATGCCGGAGAATCTGACGGAGCTTATGGTTATCTTTACAGAGAAATTGTGAGGTCTAAATTGTCCGCTAATCTCGGAATAAGCTACTCGAGTTATAATATCGGGGATTACTCCTCTGAAAAAGAAAATGCTTTCAGCGGATCACTCGGATTTACATTCAGACCGGCGCCAAGATTCAGCGTTGATCTTCAGGGTCAGTTCATTACAAATAAAATTTATAAATATGACACCAGATTTCTGTTAGGACTGAATTTCTGGTTATTTAAAAAGTATTAAAGCATAAATAATTTTATGAAAATTACAAAATTTTACTTTCTGTTTGCTGCTGTTGTAATAATTTTTTTGTACGGAACCGCTTATTTTCCGGGAGATTCTAATCTGAAGGAAATTAAAAGTTTATATGTCGCGGATAAAAAATATGACAATAGTAAAATAATTAAATTTGATCATAAGCTTCACGTTGTAGATGCAGGAGTAAAATGCGAAGATTGCCATACAGCCGCAAAAAACTCGGTTTCATCAAAAGATAATTTAAATCCGAAAAAGAAGGATTGTGAAGGCTGCCATGATGTAAAGGACACAAAGCAATGCAACCTTTGCCATTATGAAAAGCCGTACAAAAAGCTGAAATCTTCCGACCATGAACTTAATTTTTCACACAAGCAGCATATTCAGGGAAAGCAATGTACTGACTGCCACAAAGGACTTGATAAAGTTAAATTCTCAAAGGAAAGCGCTGCAGGATTTCCGAGTATGGAAAGCTGTTACTCATGTCACAACAATGACAAAGCTCCGAACAATTGTGAGTCCTGTCATAATAATCTGACAAATTTAACACCTAAGGATCACCTGAAATCTAACTTTCTAAATGAACATAAGACAGCATTCGGAGTTTCCGAAAAGAATAATTGCATGATGTGTCACAGCGATAATTTCTGTCAGGCGTGTCACAGTCCTCTTGAACACAGCGGCAATAACACAAAAGATAATTTCTTTGCGCCGTATTATACAAAGGAAAACGGTACAAGAACTGACAGAGGAAAACTTCAGAAACTTACTACAGCTCATGAACTGAATTACAGATTTACTCACGGACTTGACGCAAATCAGAAATCTTTTGAATGCAAATCATGTCATGATCCTGTAACATTCTGCTCTTCATGTCATCAGGACGGGGGCGAACTCGTAACCGGTATTTCTCCCAAAAGCCATCAGCAGCCAAACTTTACAACATTCGGAGTTAACACAGGAGGCGGTTTACATTCCGCGCTTGCAAAGAAAGACATTGAATCCTGTCAGTCATGCCATGATGTGGAAGGAAGCGATCCTGCCTGCCTGAAATGTCACTATGACAATGACGGAGTAAAAGGTACGAATCCGAAAACTCATGAAAAGGGATTTTTAAGTGATGAAAAAGGAATCTGGCATGAAACAAAAGGAGCAGTGTGTTATTCCTGTCATACAGATGCAAATGCTAAACCTGACGGAATTTCAGGAGTAGGTTTCTGCGGATATTGTCACGGCAGAGAGCAATAAATCCGTTCAATAAATTTTTAAGGAAAGATAAATTAATATTATTTCTAATACTTAGTTTCAATAAATTATTTTAAAACAATAAGCTTAAATATAAATTCTGTTTACTAAGCAAGACTTTAAAAATATGAAAAAAATAAATTATTTCTACATCCTGTTTTCATTATTGATTATTTCTGCATTGGGATATCAGGGATGCAGCGAAATAAAAGACAATTTAGTTACAGCTCCGCAGATTGGTATTCATCCTTCCGGCTGGACTGACACAACTTCCGGCAGTTTCCATGGAAAATATATTTTCAATAACAAAGCATGGAATCTGAATGAATGCAAGACTTGTCATGGATCAGATTACAGAGGCGGGAATACCGGCGCAAGTTGTTATGACTGTCATACCGGATCAGGCGGACCACAGAACTGCCGTTTATGTCATGGAGGAACTTCAGGTCGCAGTTATCCGCCAAAGGCGTTAAACGGTGAAACAAGTGTAAGTTCACTCGGTGTCGGAGTTCATGCTTATCACATGGATTCTGTAAAATATTCTGCGATGGTAGAATGCAGCGAATGTCATACTCCTTTGTCGGATGGTTTCAGCAGTCCAAATCATATTGGAAATACTCCAGACGGAATTGCAGAAATCAATTTCGGTCCGCTTGCAAAGACAATAACAGTCTTTGAAGGAGGTCAATTTGAACCTGATCCTGTGTGGGACAGAGGTACAGCAACCTGTTCGAATTCATATTGTCATGGAAATTTTAAGGATGGGAATTTAAACTCTGCACCTAAATGGACAGACAGGGAAAGCGTTAAATGCGGTTCGTGTCACGGCGATCCTGTGACAGGAAATCCGAATCCTTTGCCAAACGGAAACTTTTTCCATCCGCACTTCTCTAATTTTACAATCAATACCTGTTATCAATGTCATGGTCTGGTAATTAATCCTGACGGCACTATCATAGATCCTGAAAAACATGTAAACGGAGTTGTTAATTTTAACAGCAGATAGTTAGAAGGAAATACTATTTAAATTTAATCCGGAACCAGTTACTTTGAGTTCCGGATTTTTTTATAAAATTATTAAACTGAACCTTTAAATTCTGATTGCGAAGTTATGGAAAGTGAAACTGTGTTTTAAGAGGTAAGGCCAATCATCTTAAACTTATATTAAAATGCTGAAGGAATAAAATGACTGTCTATTTATTTAACTAAATCTTTTTATAAAAAAATAATTTATATTTAAAGAAAAAATTATTTATAAAAAACATACGCCGGGGTTATTTAATTAGTGTGTAATTGAAACTCCGGCGCAGTAGAGACCATTACCGGAGAACATCTCGGAAACTCCGGTAGTGGTTATTTTTTATTTAAATTTAAGAACGGTATTATTTAAGTTGCTTTTCGTTATGCGTTTTATGATGACCGTTTTTCTGATGACCATTCTGATGACCGTTGTTATAGATTATTTTTGATGATTTTCTTTTTTCATTATCAAACTTTTTGTATCTGCTGTATAGTGAGAAGAAAAATCCGAGTACCATAATAACCGTACCCCCCCAGACCAGATTAATGAAAGGTTTAATACTTGCAGTAAGAACCAGCATTTCCGGGGCTTGGGGATCCTTTATTTCCTGAGCATCTACAATTCCCAGTTCAATGGAAGATTCTCCGGTAACTGTTACGTTTGAAAGAAAGAAAGTATATCTCTCATTGCTTTTTAGTTTAACAGGAATATTTTCTGTTTCTCCATCAGAAATCTTCTGCTCTGCAATGATTTTTTCTTTTTCATATCCTGAAGTGATCTCAAGTTCAGCTCCCATGATATTATCTTTTCCTTCCTGCATCGATTCCTGACTGAATTTTGATCTGTCAAAGTCAATAAACTTTACCTTCATTCCTTTGACTTCTATGGCTTCACCTTTTTTAATAGTAACTATATCATTTTCAGAATATTCTTTTGGGGTCTCAAGAGCCATTGGAGAAAGGTAGACATCTTTTGTAATTAAATTTGCAATATCGGGATTTTTTAATATTCCCTCTGAATATTCACTGTAATACATAATCGGCTGCAGTAAAAATCCTTGTCCGTCTTTTTCAACAACTACATTGAAATGGTATTTTTCTTCATTCATATCCAGGAAAGGTGTTGAACCTTTATAAGTCATTTTATAACCGAGCGCTTCTTTAGGTTCGTTCAAAGGAAGGGAAATATTTACTTCTTCTGAATATTTTGACGAACCGATAACTCCGAGAAACAATATCATTACGCCGATATGAGCAAGGTAAGCGCCTGCTTTAGTTTTATTGTTTATGAAAATTTTATATGCAATACGAGAATTGATGAAAAGTGAAAATAAAGATGTGGCGATAAAAATAGCAATCAATACATCCCTTACAGCAAATACTGCCAGAATAATTGTTCCGGCGATAGCCAATGCCGCAGGAACTATAAGACTTCTCAGGAATCTCTTTTCTTCTGAATGCTTCCATGCAAGCATTATGCTGAAACCATTTATTACGCCAATAAATATTGCAAGAGGAAGATTCATTTTATTATAAAACGCAGCGTCAATTGTTCCTTTAGAAATAATTGGCCAGCTTGTTCCGACAGCTATTACAAGTGCTGCTGCGCTGAGAACAACTGCTCCGGTGAACAACGCAGATTCTCTTGAAAGAACTTCGGAAGTATCGGCTTTTTTTGTCTTTAAGCTTTTTAGTCTGAAAAAAATCAAACCGATTCCGCTCAGTCCGAATAATGAAAGAAATACAACAAGAAACAAATATACTTCCTGTCCCGGATCCACAAACGAGTGCACAGATGAATCACCGAGAATTCCGCTTCTCGTTAGAAAAGTAGAATAAAGCACCATCACAAATGCCATAATACAAAGTATCAAACTTGACTTTTTATAACCTGAAGTTTTTTCTTCCGCCAGCATAGTATGTATTGCAGCGACTATAATTATCCATGGAACTAAAGAAGAATTTTCTACAGGATCCCATGCCCAGTAACCGCCCCAGCCGAGAACTCCGTAAGCCCAGTAACCTCCAAGCATTATTCCAAGACCTAAAATCATTCCTGCAAACAAGGTCCATGGAAGAGCAAGTTTCATCCATTCGGAGTATCTGTTTTTGACAAGCGCTGCAATTGCAAAACAAAACGGTATTGCTAATGCAGAAAAACCCGCAAACAAAATCGGGGGATGAATTGTCATCCAGAAATTCTGAAGCAGAGGATTCAATCCTCTTCCATCCTCCGGAATAAATCCTACTGCAGCATCTTTAGGAAATGATTCCCAAACAAACAGATAAGGTGACTTAATAACAAGTATAAATAATACAAATGCGTGAATTAAAGTAAATGTGAACATCACAAGAGGTTCATATTTATCGTTTCTCTCAATATTAGAATTGTGATTACCTGAGGAATCTCTTTTTAAAAGAAACTGAAGTAAGAATATTCCAAGCACTGCCATGAAAAAAGCCCATAGATGAAAACTTCCTTCCTGACCTGCATAAAATGTGGAAACAAGCAAATTGACAGGAAGACTTTTCGAACTGTAATTCCACACATAAGTATATTGAAACTGATGTGAAATTATCAGATATACTAAATATGCTGCCGACGCAATAGTTGCTGTTACCGATAAATGAAAAAACAGTCTTCCGTATTTTAAATATTTTTCTTTTCCGGTACTTGCAAGAAGATACAATATCGCAGATACAATAGCCGCAGCAAATCCAGATTGTATTAATATAGAGCCCATTTAAGATGTTTTTAGATTAATAAATTTATATTCCTGATTGCTTTAGATTTTCGCCTTTGCCTTCATACTTTGAAGGACATTTAGTCAAAACTTCTTTTGCATGGAAATATCCGTCTTTAAATTTTCCTTTTGCAACTACTGATTCAGCCATTTCAAAATTATTCGGTCTTGCTCCGTCGAGAACAACTTTCATTTCTGAATTATTTTCATCTTTCATATAAAATATGAACTGATTTGTAGTTGCATCGAATTTTGCTTCTTTATCTTTCTGCCAGCTGCCCTTTACCTGACAAGTTTTATGGTTTTCAGAAGCGTTCTGAAAATTGGAGTATTCAATTTTACTTTCACTGAAAGCAAAAAATCCAACTACCAGAAAAACTACTATTGTTACGATTCCGATTATTGTGGTCTTTTTCATAATATTTTTATATTTATTTTTTTAATTTCTGAATTAATTAGGAATTGGTTTACCCATAGATTCATAAATATCTTCGATCTGCTTTTTATTTGCTGCCGCTTCTTTGTTAGAAGGATCTATCTCAAGAATTCTTCTGTATCTTACCAAAGCCGGTTTATACTTCTCTTTTGGAGGAAGATCTGCTTCAAACATCAGAAAATTAGCTGCAAGCATTTGTTTTTCAATACATGCTTCCTTATCTGCTTCAGATTTGGTTTTGATGTATCTGGCATTCGCTTCATCAGCATCTTTTAATATTATATCAATTGTTTTATCTCCGGCAGATTCATTTTTAGTGCCAGAGTTGTTTTCTGATAAAGTACTGTGAGGATCCGCAGATTTTAGATTTCTGTGAATAGAATCATCGGGCATTTTTTTTTCTGAATTGTCTTGAGTGCTCTTGTTTTGAAGTTCCTTAGGTACTTCCTTGGTGCAGGAAGAAAAGTAAATAACTAATATTACTGTTAAAAAACTGAGATTAATGATTTTTTTCATAAGATGTTTTTAGATGTTTTTGTTTATATATTTATATATCAAATTCCATACCAAACACAGGTTCTATTGTTTATAAGCTATTTTTATGTATTTAAATTTCAATAGTCCATAAATTCCACAGTTTGTAAAGAAAATTTTTCTGCTCATTTTAAACATCAAATAATTATCTGTATTTGTCAACTTGTCAGACAAGTTGACCGCTTTAAGATTGAAAACAAGAAATTGTCACTAATTTTACTAATTTAGACGAATTTGAAATGTAATTTAATAAAATTAGTGTGAATTTGTGAAGTTCATAGAAATAAACAATCTTCAAAGATCTAATCAGTCAATTTGAGTAAGTTTATTATAAAATTCCGGAAATCATAGGACGAAAAAATAAGAAATTACTATAAATGGGTTTGAATAAAACTAATATAATGATTAAATTAGAAATTCGGAGCGTAGCGTAGCCCGGTATCGCGCCAGTTTTGGGAACTGGAGGCCGCAGGTTCGAATCCTGCCGTTCCGACAAATTATTTAAAATTGAATGTATAAAGTTCAAAAATAAGTCCTTGAAGCTGATTCAGGGACTTTTTTTTTGATTAACATTAATAATCTTACAAAGTCAAAGTAAAATCATTTTTAAATTTATTATTTATTATAAAGAGTAACATAATTGTTTTACAAAATATTAATCAGACCGTTATTATTCCTATTTGATCCTGAAGTCATTCATAATTATATTCTGAATATTGTTTCGAAACATTCTTTGCTGTATCCAGTCTTCAGGATATTTTATTCTCCGGGAGATATAAATTCGGTTTTAATTTCAGATTTAAAATTTAAGAACAGATTAGGGCTTTCTGCGGGATTTGATAAGAACGGTATAGCATTAAGATTCTGGGAATCTTTAGGGTTTTCTCATGTTGAAGTCGGAACTGTAACTCCGTTGCCACAGCCCGGTAATGAAAAACCGAGAATATTCAGATTAAAAAAAGAAAATGCACTGATAAACAGGCTTGGATTCAACAATAAAGGAGCTGATGAATTAAAGAAAAACATTATTGAAGCCAGAAAATTCACAGGAAATGATTTTATTGTTGGAGTCAATATCGGAAAAAATAAAGACACTTCGATTAAAAATGCTCTTGAAGATTATAAGATATGTTTTGAAAAATTATATGATGAAGCGGATTACTTTACTATAAACATTTCATCTCCGAATACTGAAGGACTCAGATTGCTTCATGAAGAACAATATCTTGACACGCTTTTATCTGAATTACAGAAACTTAATCATCATATTTCTGATTTAAAATCTTCGGATGTAAAATGTATATTTCTGAAAATAGCTCCTGATATAAACAATGAAATGATTGAAAGTGTTTACAGGACTGCTGTTAAAAACAACATCAGCGGAATTGTCGCTACAAACACAACTGTTCAGAGACCTAAAATTAAATCTGACCTTGATGAACAGGGAGGTCTCAGCGGAAAGCCCCTGAAATCAATGTCTGACAAAGTATTGAAAAAACTAAACGAGCTTAACAAAAAAAATCTTTTGAATCCATTAATACTGATAGGAGCAGGAGGCGTATTTTCAAAGAAGGATTTCGATGACAAAATAAATAACGGTGCTTCGCTTGTTCAGGTATATACCGGATTCATTTACGAAGGACCTTCTTTGATTAAAAAAATTTTAAACAAAAATAATTAATTTGTATTCACTTACAGATACACCCGTAACACTCACGCTGCTTTTTGCAAATATTGCAATTTCTCTCTGGGCATTTTACGGAAATCCTGTTTACATGCACAAATTTTCGGAATGGCCTTATGAGATCATTCATGAAAATAAATATTATCAGATAGTAACTTCCGCGTTTCTTCATGCAAATTTTATGCACCTGTTTTTTAATATGTTTGCGCTGTTCACATTCGGAGTTTTTCTTGAAGGATTCTTTGTGGAAAATTTCGGAAGTTTTTTGGGCAGTCTATACTTCTTTCTGATTTACTTTATTAGTTTACTTTGCGGATCTTTTCTGACTGTTGCATTTCATTACAATGATCCTAATTATGTGGCAGTAGGAGCTTCAGGAGCCGTATCAGGAATTGTTTTTTCCTACATAATATTCTTTCCGTCAAGCATGCTGTATGTATTTTTTATTCCGATGCCGGCTTATTTATTTGCTTTTCTGTGGATCGGTTTTTCTGTTTACGGTATGAGAAGCAAACTAGGGAATATAGGACACGAGGCTCATCTTGGAGGCGCTTTGGGTGGATTTATTTCCACGCTTATACTTGTAAACGGAGCAGTAAAAATTTTATTAAGTCATTTTAATTTATAACATGTCTGATGAAATCCGTTTTTTCTGTCCTTACTGTGGGGAAGAGAATATTACCGATATTGACATCAGCGCAGGAAACACACAGGAATTTATTCATGACTGTGAAGTATGCTGCAGACCGGTGGAAATAAAATTAACTTTTGACAGAGACGGGAATGTTAATTTAGAAATCAGAAATGATGAAGGGTTTTAATTCCTTTAACTTGCATTATCTTTTAATTTAATAATCTTAAGAATCTAATAATTGGATATTGTCTTTCTCATTCTCGGATTTGCACTGTTAATTCTGGGAGCAGGTAAACTCGTAGATGGTGCGTCATCTCTTGCAAAGTTATTTGGAATTCCAAACATTGTTATAGGTCTCACTGTCGTTGCATTCGGTACTTCTGCTCCCGAGTTGGTTGTAAATCTGATAGCCTCTTTCAATAACAGCACTCAAATGGTTCTCGGAAATGTTATCGGAAGTAACATATTCAATGTTCTTGGAATTCTGGGCATCTGCTCTTTTATTTATCCGCTTACTGTAAAAAGCAATACAACATGGCTTGAAATTCCTTTGGCATTGTTAGCCGGAGTTGTAGTTTTGATTGTTTCTAAAGATATGTTTCTTGATAACTCATCAGTTGATATAATCAGCAGGACGGATGGCATTATTCTATTCTGCTTTTTTCTGATATTTCAGGTTTATAGTTTACAGGTTGCAAAATCAGGTGTTTCAGATGATCAGGAAGTATATGACACTAAAAGTTTTTCAAAACTTAAATCCGTTGTTTATATTTTATTAGGTTTTGCAGGTTTGATTGCAGGAGGGGAATTCATTGTATCAAGCGCTGTAAACATTGCAAAGCAATTCGGCATTTCAGAAAGAGTTATTGCTCTTACAATTGTCTCAATAGGAACATCTCTTCCGGAACTTGCAACTTCAGTTGTAGCGGCAAGGAAAAAAAATGTTGATATTGCAATAGGAAATATTGTGGGCTCCAATATTTTTAATATTTTTTTCATACTCGGAATATCCGCATTTATTAATCCGGTATTAGTGGAAGCAGGTAATTACATGGAAATTTATATTAATATTTTTGCAAGTGTTTTACTTTTTTTGTTCATCTTTTCCGGTAAAGGAAGGAAAATTAACAAAGTCGAAGGTTCAATATTTTTGATACTTTATGTTTCTTATCTTTTGTTTCTGATTTTTAAATAAATGTGTGATTTTAGACATTAAAATTTTTTTTAATAAATTAATTTCCGATGAAATTGCTCTAATAAATTAATTTTTCATAGTGTAAAAATATATTTACAAGACTGCTGTGAGATTCTGAAGAATAATGTTAATAAAATTTCTAAAAATACGTAAAAAAGTATATATTTAAAAAATCAAATTCCCAAATTCAAAATTCCAATTTCATTCAATGTCCTTCCATAATACTGTCCGTTTTTTCCGTAACATAAATTCCGTTACCGCCTGAGCCGTCTTCAGAAAGCAGATATGTAAGGAACACATTGCTTAATTTCTCCAGAACGGAGTTTGCCTTCAGTCTCTCATTTAAATTTTTAAAATCAACTTCATCCAATAACTGATCCTGATTCAGACACGAAAAAACAAATGTTTCTTTTCCTGTGACAGGATCAATGTGTTTCTGAAGGCACTGCGCGCAGATCTCTTTCATCATACACTGCATTGTAGAATTTATACTGCCGATGCCCACATGTTCTTTCAGGTAATCTTTAAAAATCGTATGTCTGGCTTCTTTTACTGCATTCATCATTCTGTCGCTTCCGATTGCTATTATCCTGTTCACGTCTCCGAAATCAATCAGTTTATTTCCAAGTTCTCCGTCTGCATAAGCTTTCATAGACTGAACTATATTTCCTTTGAATGAAAGATCCTGTTCTCTCCTTGGCTCTATCATTTCACCGTTGTCATTGCTCCATATCACCTGATCCGTGCCCGCTTCCACTTCATCCATTTTATAAACATCGGAAGAATTTTTATATCCTGCAAAATAAATTACTTTGTTTCCGTTTTTCTTCATTGCATCAGCAATAGAAAATAGCACTGCATTGCCCAGTCCTCCGCCTGCAAGCAGAACAGTCTCTCCCTTCGGAATATGCGTCGGAGTTCCTGTCGGACCCATCACTACAACGCGCTCGCCTTTTTTCAGATGCGCTACGAGTCTTGAAGTAACACCTATCTCCAGCACTATCATTGAAAGCAATCCTTTTGCGACATCAGTCCATGCGCCTGTCATTGCCAGTCCTTCCATTGTCATGTTAATTCCATTTTTCCTGTCTGCGGTAGTTTCATAATTCTGAAGTCTGTAAAACTGTCCGGGGCAGAATTTTTTTGCAGCGAGCGGAGCTTTTACTATCACTTCAACTATTGTCGGCGTAAGTCTTATAACATCTTCTACAGTAGCAATAAATTCCTTATCTAAATTTCCCGTAAATTTTCTGTATTCATTTTTTCTTTCTTCAATTGAAGCCGGATTGTTATCAATAGATTTGAGTTCATTTGAAAAGATTTCTGAAATTTTCTCGTATCCGTCTTTTGCCGATGCCATCGCTTTCACAACATTGCCGGCATATTTAGGATGATTGTCTCCGTAATATGAAATCAGTTTTCCGTTTTTCTGATATGATGTAAAAAAAGCGCCGTCTCCGTCTTCCGAAGGTATCATCAGATAATGTCCTTTTTCATTAATGGAAACTGTGTATGGCTTGAATGAATATTTGGTCTCATCCACTCTGAAAGTTCCGGGATATTCTTTTTCATAAACTATGTTCGGTGACGTCCCCGCTGCTACCATTACAGACGCAGCTTTCAGTGTTACAAATCTTCCGGAGTTAACAAGTCTGTCTTTACCTGACTCGGGATCGGTTATCTGATCCTGAATTTCAAAAATCATCTCTTCCACTGCTCCGTATTTATTTCTCACAGCTTCAACAGGAGAAAGTCTTTCCGCAATCTTAATCCCTTCATCCAATCCGTGAATTATCTCTTCATGGTTAAGTCTGTAAGCCGGCGAATCTGCCAACCGCTTTCTGTAAGCTATTGTTACTCCGCCCCATTTATTCAGCAATGAGATCAGATCAGGTTTTCTTTTTTCCTTTTTTGCGTTTTCATTTTCAGATCTTATTTCCTTACCGTGTTCAATAAAAGTTTTCATGATTTCCTTTTCTTCCTCGTCATACATTTTCCAGAATTCATCTTCTCCGTATTGAAAAGAAATTTTTTCGAATTTATTCAGAGCTTTCAATACCTGAACAGGATAATATGCCAGAGATTCTGTAGCTGTATCAATTGCCGTCAGTCCTCCTCCAATCACAACAGCAGGGAGCCGGAGCTGAAGATTTGCAAGATTG
This sequence comes from Ignavibacteria bacterium, assembly GCA_016709315.1. Taxonomy (GTDB): domain Bacteria; phylum Bacteroidota; class Ignavibacteria; order Tepidaquicellales; family Tepidaquicellaceae; genus JAEUSI01. The sequence goes on along the minus strand of JADJMZ010000001.1, from coordinate 729,414 downwards.
TTATCTTTAGCAGCGCCTGTAAGCTGTAATGCCATAAGAAAATCAGATGCTTTTCTTATTCCGCGGATAAGGTTATTCTTCATTCTGATAATAGTCGGCTTGCCTGCGCCTGAAGCCATTGCAATGTGATCAAAACCGAGATCCCATGCATCATCAACTGTTATTGTTCCGCCAAATCTTACTCCGTCATACAATCTGAAATTTTCTCTTCTTGCAATATTTATATAAATAGCCGTAAGAAAATTTTTATCCCATCTGACTGTAATCCCGTATTCGGAAACACCTCCGAATCCCTGCAGCACTCTTTTGTCAAGATCTTCTTCTACTTCTTCGTAAAAATATTTTACCGGCTCAGGGAATTTGACAAACCCGTTTTCGTCTTTTACACCTGTATATTTTTCATGAACTTTTTCAATTTTAAGACCATCAATTCCCACAACGCCAAATCCTTCATTAAGCAGATAATGTGAAAGCGTGTAACCTGCAGGTCCCATTCCGACAACAAGAACTTTTTTTCCGTTGTAGGGAAGTTCATATTGTCTTTTAATATTCAGCGGATTCCACCTCGTCAGCAAAGAATAGATCTCATAACCGTATGGAAGTTTAAAAACATCCGTTAGAATATTTGTTTCCGCCTGAGGAATGTTTACAGGTTCCTGTGTCTGAAAAATACAGCTCTTCATACAGTCATTGCAGATACGGTGACCGGTTCCGGGGACATTCGGATTGTCAATAACAACAAGCGCCAGCGAAGCAAGAGGGAATCCTTTTTTTCTTACAATATGCATTTCGGAAATTTTTTCATTCAAAGGACATCCGTCAAGCACAACACCGAGAGGATTTTTCTTTCTGACTCCGAATCTGTCATTGAGACCTTTTGAACAGGAATCTTTTTCCCTGTCGTGGCAGTACATGCAGTAATCTATATGATTGAGAACCTCTCTTTTTCCCATTCTCGGATCGGTAAGCTTAAAGCCTTTACGGGCTCTGTGTCTGTCTGATGGCGCCTGTATCAGTTCAGGAAAATTTTCATCAGGATTTTCGTGTCTTACAAGATTACTGAAATCAATTTTCTCAGGATCGAAATAAGATGACCATTTCTTAGTATTGTTATCACTGAATCTTTTTACAAAGATCCATTTTTCAATGACATGAAGGATCTGTTTAAGACTGTGAAGATCAGCTTTCCCGTCTGTCGTGTGTTCATCTTTTATAATTTTTACCGATCTGAGATTTGACAAAATAGATTTAGTTCTGGTCAGTATTGATTCTGGAATGGTAAAGTTTTCCGGAGCGAATTTATCACCTTCATAAAACCATTTATAATTTTTTCAAGTTCAGTCAGCTCAAGAATAAACATTGCCGTATATTTTTCTTCGTCTCCGGCAAAATCATAGTCTGCAAATACAGTCTGCTTAAGCTTTTGCACATATCCGTCAAGTTCAACAAAATCAAAAGAATGAAGGTCTTCCTTTTTAAATTTTTTAAAAACCCTTCTCTGCACAAAATCTTTTTTGAATGTCAGAATGTCTTTTTCATAACTTATCTCGTCAAAAAACTTTTGCTGTTCAGCTTCAAGCCGGAATAATTTTACAAGAAAATCCGAAAGTACAACTGAAGCATTTATCAGTACATTTGAGATCTGAAGTCCTGTAAATCCTTCGCCTTTTGCTGATTCATATCTTCTGAATTCTTCGAAATTTTCTTTGTCCTTTTTCTCAAAGTAACTGTAAAAATCTTCAGTTAATAATTTTAATTTAAGAGGATCAAACAGGTCTCTGAATGTATATCCGGATTCAGGGTTTAATATATTATTGCTTTTCATATAAGTTTTTGGGATTATAAGTTTACAATTTACCTTTTTAGATTTTATTTATAAATCCATTTAAACAGTATTTCTTTAAAATTTACAGCGGTATAGAAATTAGTTTATAGACATTTTTATATATCTGTATTAAGTTAATCAAAACTTTATCAGGAGGAAAAAATGCTACAGTCGTTTAATTTCAAGAAATGGATAGAAGAGAACCGTCATCTTTTAAAACCGCCGGTCGGAAACAAATGCATGGTGGACGGAGATTTAATAGTAATGGTAGTCGGCGGTCCGAATTCAAGGAAAGATTATCATTATGAAGATGGTGCTGAATTTTTTTATCAGGTGGAAGGCGATATTACAGTTAAGATAATCGAAGACGGCAAACCCCGTGACATTCACATAAAAGAAGGTGAAATGTTTTACCTTCCGCCGAATGTTCCTCACTCTCCGCAAAGACCTGCAAATACTGTCGGGCTTGTCATAGAAAGAAAAAGAGACGAAAAAGAACTTGACGGTTTTCAGTGGTACTGTGAAAACTGCGGTGAAAAACTCTATGAGGAGTTTGTAAAATTAACAAATATAGTTACACAGCTTCCGCCCATCTTTGAAAAATACTGGGGAGATGAGAGCAAGAGAACGTGTAAGAAGTGTGGTTTTGTGATGCATAAACCTTAAAGCTAGTTTCAAGTTACGAGTGACGAATTACGGATGGTTTTTGAAATTAGAAATTAATTAATTATATATTAAAGAAAGTATTGTTCAGGCAAAAAGTTATAAGTTTGCTTTAAGGATTGTAAAACTCTATTTACATTTAACAAAAGAAAAGAAAGAATTCGAATTATCAAAGCAAATTCTAAGAAGCGGTACTTCTATTGGGGCTAATATCGAAGAAGCGCAAGGAGGGCAAACAGATAAAGATTTTTTATATAAAATTTCTATTGCATATAAAGAAACAAGGGAAACACATTATTGGTTAAGATTGTTGAAAGACTCAGGTATTATTAACGAAAAATTGTTCGATTCATTTATTAAAGACTGTAATGAATTACTTAAAATCATCGGAAAAATCCAAATCACATTAAAGAAAAAAAATGAAACTCGTAATTCGTAACTTGAAACTTGAAACTGAAACATGAAAATAGACATCCACACACACATCCTTCCCGAAAACTGGCCTGACCTGCGGGAGAAGTACGGCTATGGCGGATTTGTAAATCTTGAACATCAGCATAACGGCGGGACAGGCAAGTCATGCTGCGCAAAGATGATGATTGACGGAAAATTTTTCCGGGAGATACAGGATAACTGCTGGGATCCGTATGTAAGAATTAAAGATTGTGATCATAATTATGTAAATATTCAGGTGCTTTCGACTGTTCCAGTGATGTTCAGTTACTGGGCAAAACCTTTGGACACACTTGACCTTTCAAAATTTCTCAATGATCATATTGCAGGAATTGTAAATGATTATCCCGGGAGATTTCTCGGTCTTGGAACTCTTCCGATGCAGGATTCAAAACTTGCGGTCAAAGAATTAGAAAGATGTATTAAAGATCTGAAGCTTTCAGGAATTGAGATCGGCTCGCATGTAAACGACTGGAATCTCGACAATGAAAATTTATTTCCGGTATACGAAGCAGCAGAAGAATTAGGAGCCGCTATATTCGTTCATCCCTGGGACATGATGGGAAAAGAAAAGATGCCTAAATACTGGCTTCCGTGGCTTGTAGGAATGCCTGCCGAAACTTCACTTGCAATATGCTCAATGATCTTCGGCGGAGTTTTTGAAAAATTTAAAAATTTAAAAGTTTGCTTTTCTCACGGCGGAGGATCATTTCCTTTTACAATCGGAAGGATCGAGCACGGATTTAATGTCCGTCCAGATTTAGTCGCCATAGATAATAAAGTGAATCCAAGAGATTATCTCGGTAAATTCTATCTTGACTCGCTTGTTCATGATGATATGGCGCTGAAATATTTGGTTGATCTTGTTGGTGATGAAAGAATTGTGCTTGGATCTGATTATCCGTTTCCGCTTGGGGAACACGAACCGGGAAAGCTGATTGAGTCGTTGAGTTCGTTGAGTGCGGAGTCGAGAGAGAAATTGTTGTGGAAGAATGCGGCGGAGTTTCTGGGAATAAATCAATTGAAATTAAGTAATTTTAAATTATGAAAACCACAGAAATAATATTTCAGCTTAATAATAATTTAAAAATATTTGACACTCTATTTTCAGTAAATTCTGAAAGCGAGATCAAATGGAAACCCTTCGAAAATAAATGGTGTCTGCTTGAAATTGTCTGTCACCTGTATGACGAGGAAAAAGAAGATTTCAGACCGAGACTTGCAAAAATTCTTAACGGAGATCATAACTGGGATCCTATTGATCCGCAGGGCTGGGTGCTTTCAAGAAACTACATGGAAAAAGATTTTACTGAAATGCTGAACAAATTTCTTGATGAAAGAAAGAGATCAGTTGACTGGCTTAAAAGTCTGAATATCAATGACTGGAATATTAAAGCCGTTCATCCGAAGCTCGGAGAGTTCACAGCATATCAGATGCTCTGCTGCTGGCTTGCTCACGACTTTCTGCACATGAGGCAGATACTGAAATTGAAATATCAGTTGCTTGAATCAGGTCCGGGAAAAGATATGTTAAGATATGCAGGAGACTTGTAAAGAAATTATTTTTGTCCATCTTTTTATTTAAACTTCTTCAGTCTTTCGGCAGCTTCCTTAAGAGTCTTCTCTTCCTTTGCAAAACAAAATCGAAGGACTTTATTGTCTGTCCTGTCTTTGTAAAAAACTGAAACGGGAATTGACGCAACCCTGCAATCCTTTGTCAGACGTACAGCGAAATCAAAATCATTTTCATCTGACAGAGATGAATAATCCATAAGTTGAAAATATGTTCCTTCACAGCCAAGAGGATTAAAGCCGGTGCCGGAGATCAGTTTCAGAAACAGATCTCTCTTAGACTGATAAAAATTTTTCAGATTTTCTATTCTCCTTAAATTCTTTATGTATTCAGCAAGAGCATACTGCGAAGGTGTTGATGTAGAGAAAGTTAGGAACTGATGAATTTTTCTAAGCTCATTCGTTAAATCCGGAGGAGCAATACAGTATCCGACCTTCCAGCCCGTTATGTGAAAAGTCTTTCCGAATGAAGAAATAATGAATGATCTTTTAAAAAGTTCATCATCCGAAAGCATTGACCTGTGATTCTTTCCATCGAAAATTATATGTTCATACACTTCGTCGCTAAGAATGTAAACATCATTACTATAACAATTGATTTCAGATTCACAATGTCAGATTCTGAAATTACAGAACCGGAAGGATTGTTCGGAGAATTTATTATTATCAGCCGCGTCCTGGAATTAATTGCAGAATGAACCGCGTCCCAGTCAATCCTATATTCAGGAAAAGTAAGAGGAATGCGAACCGGAATTCCCTTGTTAAGCAAAACGGCCGGTTCGTAAGAATCATAAGAAGGATCAAACATAATTACTTCATCACCCGGATTTACAACTGCACTGATGGCAGCAAACAAAGCTTCAGTAGCTCCTGAAGTTACTGTGATTTCCTTTTCCGGATCAATTTCTCTTTTATAAATATTTTTTACAAGAGCGGAAATGCCTTCCCTTAAATGCAAAGAGCCCGCCATAAGAGCATACTGATTATGACCTTTTTCAGAAGCTTCGTAAATAAGCCCTGACAATTCCGGATCAACGGGAAAATCCGGAAATCCCTGAGAAAGGTTTATTGCTTTCTGTTCGTTTGCAAGAGCAGACATCACGGAAAAAATTGTCGTTCCGACATCCGGAAGTTTTGAGATCAATTAATGCTTAAATTAAAATTTACAAAAAATTATTTCTTCTCCCACGGATTTGTAGCCCAGACAGTGAGTTCAGGAATAAATCCTCTGTCATCCATTTCAAGAACTGACTTTATCGCATGAGCAATCTCTTCGCTTCTCAATTTCTTAGATGTCTCAGGACGTTCAGATCTTTCCTTGTTTGCAAATGCGGTAGTTACTTCACTCGGATTGATCAGCATAACTCTTATATTGAAAGGTCTGAGTTCCGCCTGCCAGCATTCTGTCATTCCTCTCAAAGCGAATTTGGATGATGAATAAACTGTTCCTCTTGCAAATCCTTTCAGACCTGCCGTTGAAGCAATGTTAATAATGTTTCCCGAGTTTTGTTTCCTGAAAATTTCAGCAGCTTTCTTTGCCATCATAGCTGCTCCGAAAACATTAATCGAATATACATTCTGAAATGATTCGAGGGTAAGTTCTTCAAGAGCCGGAAACTCGCCTATTCCTGCATTGTTGATCAGGCAATCAAGTCTTCCGAACTTATCAAGCACTGTTTTATAAGTCATTTCAATGTCCTCTGCTTTTGATACATCTGCATGAACGGCAAACGAACCTGTCTCTTCCGCGACTTTCATTAGTTTCGCTTTATCTCTTCCCGTAATGGCAACTTTTGCTCCCGAGTCTGCAAGAAGTTTCGCGGCTGCTTTTCCGATTCCCGAACTCCCGCCTGTTATTAAAATTACTGAATCTTTGATTTTCATAATATTAATTATTTGTTTAATTATTTTATATATCTGAAGTCATATCCGGGCTTCAGTTGTATTAAAAATTCGTACATAAGTTTTATAAGGTTTTCTATATCATCTTTATGAGCTGTTTCGACTGTCGTGTGCATATATTTCAGAGGAAGCGAGATGAGAGCTGACGCTACTCCTTCCATTGAGTAAGCAAAAGATTCCGTATCAGTATTTGTATGTTCAGATACTGCTTTTACCTGATAAGGTATTTTCGCAGCTTTAGCAGTTTTCATTATCATTTCCAGAAGATTATTCTGAATAGCCGGTCCGTATGATAGAACGGGACCTTTTCCGCACCAGACATCACCAACGAGTGTTTTACTGTACAAGGGTGACTGTGTATCATGACAGACATCTGTTACAATGGCAACATGCGGCTTAATTTTTTTAGCTATCATTTCCGCGCCACGCAGTCCAATCTCTTCCTGAACTGCATTAACTATATAAAGTCCGAAGTTAAGTTTCTTCTTTTTCTCTTTTAAAATTCTTGCAACTTCAGCAATCATAAATCCGCCTATTCTGTTATCAAGAGCTCTTCCGACAAAGTATTTATTGTTAAGCATCATGAGCTCGTCTTCATAAGTAACTACACATCCGACATGAATGCCAAGTGCTTCAACTTCCTTTTTTGAATTGCAGCCGCAGTCAATGATTAAATTTTTCAGATTCGGTTCCTGATCACCCTTCTTATCTCTTATCTGTATTGAAGGCCAGCCGAAAATCGCTTTGACAATTCCTTTCTTAGTGTGAATATTTACTCTTTTTGAAGGCGCTATCTGATTATCCGTAAAACCGTTTCTTATAACATAAATATTTCCGTCATCCGAAATATAATTTACATACCAGGATATTTCATCAGCATGAGCTTCGATAACCACTTTGTATTCAGCGTCAGGATTTATTACCCCTGCGACTGTTCCGTAAGTATCCGAAATATAAGTGTCAATGTAAGGTGTAACATATTCGAGCCAGATTTTCTGACCTGACGTTTCATAACCTACGGGCGATGCATTGTTAATATATTTCTCAAGAAATTCCCTGCTTTGGTTTCTCATAATTTTTCCTTTCTTAAAATTTCAACCGAATTATTTTTTCCTGTAATTATTACATCGGCGATATTAATAAATAAACCCGTTTCCACAACTCCTGTTATCAGTTTAATTTCCTTATCCAGAATTCCGGCATCTTCAATCTTTTCAAGATGAAGATCTAAAATGTAATTTCCGCTGTCAGTTAAATATGGATTATTGTTTTTAATTCTGAGTTCAGGATAATATTTCATCTCCTTAAAAATATTCAGAACTCTTTTATATCCAAACGGGATAACTTCAACAGGCAAAGGAAATTTTCCAAGCTGTTCCACATTTTTTGAGGAATCCAAAATCCAGATATTTTTTACCGAAGAGAGAGCAACTATTTTTTCAAACAGCAAAGCGCCGCCGCCGCCTTTGATACCGTTGAAATTTCTGTCTGCTTCATCTGCTCCGTCAATATTAATATCCGGTCTGACTGCTTTATCAAGATTGATTAGTCTGATCCCTTCAGCTCCGGCAAGTTTTGTTGTGGAATCCGAGGTTGACACTGCGGAAATATTCAATCCGTTTTGTACAAGTTCGCCGAGTTTTTTTATTGCATAAAAAACTGTAGAGCCGGTGCCTATCCCGACAATCATTCCGTCTTTGACAAACTCAACTGCTTTTTCGGCAGCAAGTTTTTTCTCAGAATTCTGTTTATTCTTTTCTTCCAAAATCTTTATTGTTAAAATACTGTATAGGAAATTCCAAGATTTAATCCTTCTTTCAATTGTGTTTTCAGAGACTGAGCTTTTTCATAGATCAGCAGAACATTCAGATTAACAGCGATGATATCATTAACTTTAGCTGTAATTGTATTATCCCAGCCGACATCCCATACGTCCAGAGTTTCAAATGCCGAAAACAATCTTAATTTACTCGTGTAAAAAAGATTTTCAGCAACATTGTATTTAGCTTCCGTAACAGATTCCACACCTGTCTGAAATTTGAACGCTTCTGTTTTGTCAGGTGTATTCACATCATCAGAATACTGTCTGAATTTGTTTGTAAATGTTTCTTTGAATGCAAGTCCGATCCTTGAAGAAAAATTCGGTCTGTCAAATGTAAATCCGATACTCTGAGTCACATATCCGGGATCAAAAAAAGATGCAGTCTGAATTGCAGGATCCTGTTTGTAATCATATCCGTTCAGTATTCCGGTTCTGATTTCATTTGCAATAAAAGGATCTACAGCCCATCCTACTTTGTATATGAGGACATTCTCAAAACTAACAATATTATCATTTGTCTGAAAACTTCCGCCTCCTGATTTGGTAGAGCCGAGCGTTGCAATCAGTGAGTTTTTAAAAAGCCATGGTTTTTTATAATGATCAAGACCGAAGTTTGAAAGTCCGGATAACGATAAGATATTTTCTCCGCCCTGAGACCAGTTGCTTAAAGCTACCTGACTCAGGTTAAAGCCGATGACTCCTCTCGGAGTCCATCCCGGTTTATATACAGAATCTTTCTTCTGGGAAAATATCTGTGCCGGATTGTTTACTACAAATGAAAGTAAAATAAGAATTAAAAATTTTTTCATTAATTATTTATTTGAATTTTTATACAATATAATTTTTTTAAATTAAGACTTAATGATACAATTTTCTGCATTTGTTAAATACCTGATTTATTTAAATATTCTGAATTTTACCGGGAAAAAGAAATATGAATTAAATCATGTTTTATTAAGAATATAAAAAAAGGACCTGAGATTTTTCTCAGATCCTTTTTTAATTTTAGTATTTAAATTTTCAGAGTAACGGAAAAAAATTTTAAAAAATTTTGTCCGGTTCTTCATTTAACTACGGGGAAATTACAGAAACAGAATTTGTAGAATTATTATCAATTACAGACAAATCCGAAACATCAACTATTCCGTCACAGTTAAGATCAGTTAATGCGCTTCCGAATACTCCGCTTAATGCATCATTATCTACCAAACTTACATCTGACGCATCTACAATTCCATCCTGATTTACATCTCCGACATAAAGCGACCATTTTCCTCCCGCGTTTATCAAATTATTTCCGAATGCCTGTGTATTTGCAAGCGTAAAATCATAATACAATGTTCCGTTTGTAAAAGAAGGTGTAGCGCTGCTCCATGTTTCTATTGAATTCCTGTGCTTCACCACGATGTAATACGGAGTGCTGTTTGCAGCCGTAAAAAAATCTATCCTTCTCTTTATTCCTTTACCGCCCATTCCTTTACTTGAATCTATAAGATTATAAGGAGAAACAGCGCTTCTTAATTCGACCGTAATGGAATCCTGTTCGTTGCAGGCTTCAAAGTTAATAGTTAGTGTCAGTCTCAGAGCAGCTGTTTGATATTCGGAGATATACTGAAAGCTTCCTGTATTCAGTACGGAACGTACCAGACTTCCCGATGCCGAATCAATTTCATGAACGCCGGCGCCGTTTGTTGTAAGATAATTCCCGTTGCCAAGAAGATAAATTCCTCTGTTACCGGTAATACCTGTAAGTAGTTTTACAAAAGTTCCTGAAGAATTTAAGACAACAATTCCTGAAGGTATACTGAATCCGGCTACAACAATATTTCCGTTCGGCAGCTCTATCATTTGCTGAGGAAATGCAAAACTTGTGCTTGAAGAAAACACGCTCAGAAAATTTCCGCTGAGATCAAATCTCGTGATTCTGTTTGCCCCTGAAGAATTTGAAATCAGCATATCGCCTGTCCTTAAAAGAATGTCAAAAGGACTGTTGAGGTTTGTCGTACCGATAAACGTTCCTATATGATTTCCCGCTGTATCGAATTCCTGTATAGTATTCTGATTCGGACCGCTGCCGACTGTTACAAATAAATTATTGTTAGCTCTGTATCTTATTCCTCTTATGTTATCCAGAATACTGTTATTCACTCCGCCAACCGGCGCAAAGAAGCCGGTATATGTTCCATCGGAATTAAATCTCTGAACAAGATCAGTGATCTGATCGGCAAGAAGAATATCTTTTCCGTTGAAATGAGAAATTGCATGTTTGGGTGTTGAGAGCTGAGGTCTTGATGTCGGTGTAAATGCAGTATCTACAAGATCTCCGTTTGCTGCATTGAAAAGATAAATTCTGTCAGTTGTAATATCCGGTATCATAAGATATTTTGTAACAGGTAAATTATCGGATATTATGGGATTAAAAAATCCGTTTGTATTGTCTTTTATATTTCCGTTTCCGTAATCTATTCTTGAGTCAGCTGAATTAAATTTTATGTCTTCATAAAATGAAGTATAGCCGCCTTTAAATATATCAGCAAAGTTTGTTATTACTGCATAAACAGGCCGGCCGTTTTCAACAGACATAACATCGTACTTTATTTTACTTTTGGTTATAATGCTGACCGGCAACTGCTGTCTTACAGCTTCGGATCTTGCTGAGATCACATTCTGCGGATTAAGTTCGGATTGTATCAGAAGTTCATTCAGACCGATCTTAGGTGATGCAAATACAAGATCAGTGCATATTGAAATGATGATACTTAACACTAGAATTATTTGTTTCATAAAAATTACTCCTTAATTTAGATTTTTGTTTGAAGAATATAAATTATAAAGATTTAAATTTGAATGTAAAAGAATTGATAATTAAGTATCCACTGACTAAGAAATTATTATCAGCAAATTAATTATGTTTACTGCTACTGGATTGAAAACAAGAAATTGCCACTGATTACACTAATTAACACAAATTTTAAAATTCATTTTTATACAATTAGTGTGAATTCGTGTGATTCATGGCGGAAAACAATCTTCAAAGATCAATGCGGTCAACTTGAGTAAATTACTTTGCGTGAATAAATATCTTTGCAACAGGTTTTGGCAATAAAAAAACCGGAAGCTTTTAGTTTCCGGTTTAACTAAGAAATTTATTTTTTCTGAATTTAAGATTTCTGTTTTACATTTGTCTTATTACTGACTTTTTTCTTGTGTGATCCGTTTCCGTTTGTGCTGATGTTAAACAACGGCAGATTCAGTTTTGGTTTTTTATCGAACTTTGGGATTTTCACGGGATTTTTTTTCAATTGATTCATTACAACTGATATTGCTTTGTCAAGCTGAGGATCTTTTCCTTCTGCATAATCCTGCGGAGAAATTTCAACTTCAATATCAGGATCAGTCCCGTAATTTTCCACTCCCCATCCGACATCGTTCATGTAAGTTGCATATTCCGGCTGTGTGGTCAGAGTTCCGTCTGCAAGCGCCAGACGCGGATTTATTCCGATCACTCCTCCCCATGTCCTTTTGCCGACAAGCGTTCCAAGCTTCATCTGTTTGAAATTATGACTGAAAATGTCTCCGTCTGATCCGGCATATTCATCAGTTATGCAGACTATCGCGCCTGCAACACTATGACTCGGATAAGTTCCGGTACTGCCGTATCTCGAAAGATCATATCCCAGCTGTTTCCTTGAAAGCAACTCAAGTATTAGCTGTGAAACATGTCCTCCTCCGTTATCTCTTATATCCACTACAAGTCCGTCTCTCGAAGATTCATCCAGATAATATCTGTGAAATTCAGAAAATCCGTCCGGTCCCATATCCGGTATGTGTACATATCCGAGTTTTCCATTTGACTTTTCATGAACATACTTTCTTTTGTTTTCCACCCATTCCCTGTATCTTGCATCAAAATCAGTCGCATTGGTTTTAATATTGAATATCTTTGTCTTACCGGTAGTTGCGGATTTTATAGTAACATTCACATAACTTTTTGCCCTGTTAACAAGCAAAGCATTTGGAGTGATTTTGGAATTCAGTTCCTCTCCGTTAATGGCAATAATAAAATCTCCTTCATTGATTTCAACTCCGAGATTTCTCAGGGGAGAATTGTTTTTCCATGAATCTCCGTTTATTATGTGTGTAATTCTGTAAGCTTTTTCTTTTTCATCAAATAAATAATCCGCTCCGAGAGAGCCGAGTCTGTAGTTCGGAGACGGCTTGTAATCACCGCCCCATTCATAAGCATGTGAAGTTCCAAGTTCACCCTGCATTTCCCAGATCAGATCAGAAAATTCAGATCTTGTAGCTACGCTTTCAAGCAGAGGCAGGTATCTGTGATAAACAAGATTCCAGTCTATGCCTGACATATCAGGAGTCCAGAAATGTTCCTTCTGAAGTCTCCATGCTTCATTATACATTTGTTCCCATTCGCTCATCGGATCAAGATTTACTTTCACTCTTGAAAGATCTATCCAGTCGCTTTTACTTTTTGAAGATTCTTTTTCGTCCGAATCGTATCCATTATCATCAAATATATCTGATTTGAGAAATAATTTGTTCTCGGTTCTGTAAACAAGTGATTTACCGTTCATTGATATTTTAAAACTCACTACCTTCCTGGCTATATGCTCAGTCTTCTGTGTTTTAAAATCAAATCTTTCAAGCGCTTCGTCAGAAGGATGCTTTTCCCAGTACCAGTGATGAAGCGCGCCCTTAATCGGTTCACGGCTGTAAACAAGTCCGTCTTTCACTGCCATTATCTGAAAGTAATTCTTTTCAGGAAGAGGAAATGAAATTATCCTGTTCTGTATATCTTCGTAATCCACTTTTATTTTTTTATCATCATGTTTTTTGGAATCTTTGTCTTTTTTATAACTGCCGTTCTTTGAAAAAATCCTGCTGTACTCCTGTGTAAATGGAGATACAATATCTTTTCGGAGAGAAATAAGGTAAGGACGGACTCCAAGAGGAAATCCGAGCTGAAAATAACTGGTGTCATAAACAGGATTAAATTCTCTCGCAGATAAAAAATAAATAAATCTGCCGTCAGGATCAAATGTCGGCTGATAATCCCTGAATCCCGATGATGTTATCTGATGATTTTCCTTTGCATCTATATCATAAAGATAAACAGATGACAGAAAATGAGCATTAGACATGCTGTATGCTATGAGTTTTCCGTCCGGTGAAAAACAGAAATCTTCGATCCTCTCGAAATTACTTTTTGCTATCAGAGTAAGAGATTCGCTTTTAAGATCAATAATAAATAATTCATGTCTGTTGTTTGAAACAGCGATCAGATTTTCTTTCGGTGAAACTTTCAGTCTGGCAATAATGCCTATATCAGGATTCTTTATTCTTTTTACTTTATTCATGCCGTCTGTTAATGTGTGAACTTCTACAGACTCATGTCCTTCCTCATCTGAAATTGTAACTAAGCTTTCTTTATCATGCAGCCATTGTGTCTGTCTGTATCTGACTCCGTGCTGTTTACCTGTCTGCATCACAGGTCCTTCCCAGTCGGAAAAGTAAAATGATTTTCCCCTTGTTGTAACTGTAATCGAATTCCCGTCAGGACTTATGTTGTAATCCTGAAGGTATCTTTCGGCATCAATGAATTTTCTCTGTCTCTGTATCTGAGGACTGTGGTATTGAATGTTTATTTTATTTTCTTCTCCGGCTGAAGGATCAAAAACATAAATCTCTGCGCCTGAATGATAAACTATTTTCTTTCCGTCCGTAGAAGCGTTTCTTACATAGTATTCCTTGTTTTCAGAATGACTCTTTATTCCGGACCCTTTCAGATTACATGAATAAAGTTTACCAATGCCTTCGTGATCGCTTATAAAATATATCCTGTCATTTATCCACATCGGACTTGCAAGATTTCCGCCTATGTCTTTGAGAAATTTTTCGAATTTTCCGTTTCCTTTTCTGTCAATCCAGAATACTCCCGCTGTTCCTCCCTTGTATCTTTTCCATCTTGCAGGATCCAGAGTATTCTTTCCAAGTAATACACCGCCTGCGGGACCAAAAGCTATGTTATTTGCTACTCCGAAAGTAAGCTTCTCCGAAATTCCTCCGTTGATAGAAACTTTGTATAATTCGCTTCTTCCCATAAAAGGTGATTTTGCATCTGTTGAAAATAAAATGTAACTGCTGTCCTGTGTCCATCCGATCACTTTTGTATTCTTTCCAATAAAAGTAACTCTTCTGTTTGCGCCTCCTTCTGATGGAATTACATATACATCTTTTTCTCCTTCTTCTTTTCCCGAAAACGCAATGTGTTTTCCGTCCGGAGAATAATACGGATTACTTACTTCTCCTGAGTTTGAAGTTAATCGCCTGGCTACTCCTCCTGATGATGGCACCTCCCAGAGATCGTCTTCGCAAACAAAGACAACATTATTATCGTGAATAGTCGGGAATCGTTTATAACCTGAATTGTTCATATTGCTGATTTAGATTTATGTTAATTTAACTAATTGGAATTGTAACGTATGTTACGGATTTTCCGGGGATTATGTTAAGCGCAGTAATTTAGCTTTTCTGAAATTTATAATCTATAAATTTACAGGTGGTCAATGAATAATTTAATGTTCAGTCCTCCCAGATATGAAACCTCATTCCGTAAGGATCCGCAAACATTATGCTCTTCTCTCCATATACTTTTGTGATATGACAGCCTTCTTTCTCAAGCAGTTCTTTCGCTTCTTTAATGCTTTCTACTTTGAATTCAAAAAATGTAAACCCCCCTTCATTGTTCTCCATATAAAAATTAATATTTCCGCTCTTAAAATGTGTCTCCTTCTCTGTTGATTTTATGTTTTCCATACCTAGTATATCTTCATAAAATTTTTTTGCCTTTTCATAATCCCTTACCTGAAATGCAATGTGAGGACTGAATTCAAATTTCATTTTGCTTTTTTTAATTTTTAAGGTTTAATAAACATTTGCTGTAATTCAATTACACTTATGAAAATATAATTTTTCCCTATGATAATACATTGATTTTTTTTTAACAGTTAAATTTAAATTTGTATAATATTTAAATTGATCATCAAAAGGCGGCGGCTCTTATGAATTCATATTTAAATTCATAAAAATAATCTGAAGTAAGTTTTTATATTACTTTTTTGTTTTGCATTAATTATTTTTTTAAAAATTAATTTGGAAAATAAAATAAAAGAATATACTCCCGGAACAAACAGGATGGAAGCCTTCAGCGACGGGGTTTTTGCGATCGTTGTTACGCTTCTTGTACTTGAACTTCGTGTTCCGGTCCTGCCTGAAAATTTTTCAACTCAGGATGTACTGAAGGAATTGCTCCGCCTTTTCCCGAAGTTTTTCAGTTTCGCCATGAGCTTTGTGATTGTAGCTATCTTCTGGGTAAATCATCATCAGTTTTTTCACAGTCTGGAAAAAACTGACAGAGCCATGCTTTGGTATAATAATCTTTTGCTTTTCTGGCTTTCATTTGTTCCGTTTCCTACCGCTTTTATTGGCGAGCATCCGGTAAGCATGATCCCTGTTATGCTATACGGAGCTGTGCTTTTCTTCGCAGGCGTGAGCTTTAATCTGATGCTGAGACATGCTGTTAAAGCAAAATTATTTCTTAAGTCGGTTTCGGATGAGGTCCTGAATCAAAGCGTCAAAAGAGGAGTGATAGGACCTGTCGTCTATTTTGTTTCAATTATATCAGCTTTTATTTCCGTTTATGTTTCTCTTTCGATTTTTCTGCTCGTCCCTGTAATTTATTTCATTCCGCAAAAGATCGTTCGCCTTGAAGAATAAAATTTAATTCTTAAAATTATTTTATAAACTATCTTTCCTGCAGATCATAAACTCTTCAAAGTTCCCGTTGATTTCAAATCCTAAACTCTTGTAACAACTGATTGCGGATACATTTTCTTTATGAACGTTCAGTCCTATAATATCTGTTGTTTCAAAAAGATCCCTGCATAATACGGAAGTTACTTTTTTACAAACTGACTGTCCGCGAAAATCCGGATCCGTCGTGATGTTTCCAAGCGCGGCAACTCTAAACAGTGACGAATATACATGAATGCCGGCAACTCCTATTATTTTTTCTCCCTTAAAATAACCGAAGTACTTTCCTGTTTCATACATCCTTTCATCTTTCCAGTTTCCGGGATATGCTCTGTCGTAAAATTCATTCAGAGATTCGAACTCATCCGGGGTAATTCTTTTTATAATTTCCGTTTCATCTGCCGGTATAAATTTGAAATTATTTTTCAGTAATGACATTTTAAAATATTTTCCATAGCTTTTCAATGAATACTTTTCCTTGAAAACATCCTCAATACCGGGTGTTAAATGCGAATAAAACTTTTCAGGTAAAACAGGAATAATTTCTGATACAAGATCTTTCATTATTTCTTTTTCATCTTCTTCGCATATCCCCTGTAATACTGCGGGTTCGGATCCTCTGTAGATATACACAACCTGACGGATCTGCGCATCTGCTATCAGAGCATAAAAGTTCGTATAAGCAAGAAAAAATTCATCAAGGTCTCCTATTGCATAAATATTTAGAGCTGTATTTTTCCTGAAAAAAGTTTCGAGAATTTCCGTATCGGTAATTTCAGTTGTTCTCTTCATCCGTGAGTTTTTTTGCAAATGCAATTATATGTCCGTCAGGATCTGAAACATAAGCAGCATAATCTCCCCAGTTTCTTGAACTGCCTTCGCTGACAGGGACTGCGTTAAGCATTACAGCTTTTAAAAAAAATTTATCCGGATCGCTGACAAATAAATATATCTCGCATCCCGGAATTCCGTTACGCAGTCCCGGATCAGGAACTTTGTCACCCAGTATTTCCGCAATTCCTTTTTCCGGCATGATGCCGAGTTGTATTTCCGATCCCGGAAGCCGAAAGATTGTCATTCCTGTTTCATCAAGAACAGGATTTGAATCAAACAAAGCTGAATAAAAATCTCTGCTTCTTTTCTGATCCGATACATAAATTATGAATAAATGATTTGTTCCTGTCAAAATAAATTTCCGGATTTATTTTATTTCAAGACTTATAAATAAAAATCAATTTAATTAACTTTGTGTAATATTAAAAGATTAAACTTTATTAAAATGAATCAGGAAGAATTAAAGAAATATTGCGAACTCATTATTGAAGTAGGTGTAAATCTTTATCCGGAACAATGCCTTAATATCAATTGCGGTATTAAAAATTACGAGTTCGCCTTACTCCTTGCCGAAACAGCATATAAAAAAGGAGCGAAGTTTGTTGATTTTAAAACAGGCAGTAGTATACTTACAAAAAACAGAATTCAGTATAACAGTAATCCCGAAGATCTTGAATATATTCCAAGCTATCTTCACGCCAGAACAAATGAAATGCTGGCAAATGACTGGGCTTTTGTTTCTGTTGATAACCTTGAGGAAATAGATGTGCTTAAAGAAGTTGATCCCGGTAAATTCGGAACGATGATAAAAAAAGAACAGGAAGCTTTCAAATCCATGTCAAAAGCATTCGGCTCCTCAAAAAATCCGTGGACAATTGTTGCAGCTCCGGGTCCTGTGTGGGCTTCAAAGGTTTTTAATAAACCTGATCTGTCTGAAAAAAGCACTGACGATCTCTGGAAAAAACTTGTGCCGATTCTGAGACTGGATAAAAAAGATCCTGTAGAAGAATGGAGACTTCACGGAAACAAATTAGTGGAACGCAGCAAGATCCTTACTGAGATGAAATTTGATAAACTTTTATTCGAAGGTCCGGGAACAGAGCTTGAGATAGGATTAAACAAAAACACGATTTGGAGAGGCGGAAATGTCAAAGCGCAAAACGGAAGAATGTTTATTCCCAATATTCCGACCGAAGAGGTTTTTACAACTCCGGACTTTAACAGAACTAATGGAAAAGTAAGAGTTACAAAACCCGTTAAGGTTCTTGAAAATCTACATACAGGGATTTGGTTCGAATTCAAAAACGGCAAAGTAACTGACTACGGTACTGACTCCGGAAAAGAAATCCTTAGTAACTATTTCAAAACTGATGATGGCGCTTCTTTCCTTGGTGAAGTTGCTCTCGTTGACAGCAGTTCAGAAGTTTTTAAAAGCGGTCTGATTTTTAACAGTATTCTGTATGATGAAAATGCTGCTTGCCATATTGCTTTGGGCAGAGGTATAACAATGTGCTTTGTAAACAAAGATGAAATGATAACTCCCGGAGATATGAAAAAGAACGGATGTAATTATTCACTTGTTCATACTGATTTTATGATCGGCTCAGATGAAATCAATGTAACGGGATTTGATAAGGGCGGCAGTAAAACAGAGATCATTAAAAAAGGAGTTTTTAAGATCTGAAGCTGATCCGGATTTTATTTTATCAAAAAATGTTTCTGAGGAATTAACGCTGAATATAATTTTATTTTCACTGTTCTTTTCCTTTGATCGCGCATCCTTTAAATTTTTTTCCGTTGCTTAATTCGACTTCCGCAGAATAATCATAACCGGTATCGGACATTGTATCTGAACATCTCTCTTTTCTGATCCTGATCTTAATGGTGTATCTCTGAATATTGTTATGCGCCGCATAAACTATGGCTCCGTCTTCATCCACGTGTTCTTCGTAAAAATAATAGTAAGTTTTATTTTCTGCCATATCATAAAATTCGATTATGTTTTCATTCTTTGATATCTGCAGTGACCAGTTGGGTTCATTTCCCAAAGCCCAGAATTCATAATTTATACAAGTGTTTCTGAAATTCTTTTTTTCTAACTGTAATACTTCCTTTACATAAAGAGTTGAAGGATACTTTTCAGAATTTATTCCGTCGGTTGCCTTTTTTTCACCTTTAAATCTGGCATAAACAGAGCCGTAAACATTTTTAACGGAAAATATTTTTTCATAAGATTTTTTAAGATTTCCTGTTTCATCATTTACCATGTATAATGAATCAGGATATCTGCAGTCGCGGAATGAATTTGTATTCTTGTTAATTATATACAGTCCCTCAAACATTGTTACGGTGTCGCTTTTTATAGTTTTTAAACTGTCTTTCCTTCTATCAGAAGTTGAGTTTTCTGTGGCTGTTTTATTTATTGTATCTAACTTTTCGTTTTTGCAATCTGCTGCAAAAACTATTAAAGCCAGAAGAAATAATTTTACTATGATTTTTTTATTTGAGCTATTATTCATATTATAAATTTTTCTGAAGTTTTCTGTTCGGGAATAATTGCGCTTATATAAAATTACATTGCTGTCCAAAACTTTTTGTAATGAACAAATAACTTGTCAATTTTGAATCTAAACACTATAATAATTTAAGTTTCTAAGTTTACCCCTCCCAAACCCTCCCCTTGGCAAGGGGAGGGCAGGGTGGGGTTTTGTATTAAAATTTAAATGTTTCCAATGTAATTTTATCTTTAATATTTTATCTCTAACTACTGATTTTTCTTGCCACAACAGAAAAAACATGCCAGTGTTTCTTGATTCCTGTGGCTGTTTCCCCGTCTTCGTCCCTTTCGTGAAAAAATTCTATTTCAAATTTTGTAAACATAGATTTTAACTTATCCTTGGTATGAAATGTCATGTCATCATAAATTGCCCATTCATCTTTTTCTCCAAAAAAATTTCCGGAAAACCTTCCGTTAATTTTAATGGCATTAACAACATTCTCCCACACTTTATCAAATTTATCCGGATTACAAAAAGGAAGACTCATTCCTGCATTTATGAGATCAGAGCTCTTAAAACTAAGTTCGTGAAATGCGACTGCTGCAGTTTCAAGATTTTCTTTCATATCAACTGTTACATTCTCTCTTATAATATCTATCGCCTTCTGCTCTTTGTCCGTTGCAAATACTTTCCAGCCCCGCCTGAGAAGCTCAAATGTATCAATCCCGGTTCCGCAACCAATATCCATCGCATAATATTGCTTGCCGGGATCTTCGTCTTTATCAAAAAATGTCAATGCCTCGAGCAAAGTTTCTCTCGGAGGTCTGTCTTTTATTGCCTTATAAAAATCACTCCAGTCTTTATCTTCGTTTTGATAATTATTGCTCATTCTTATTTTACTAGTTTGAAATTAAAATGACCGGTCTTTAATGCTCCCCAGAGTCTTATCCATAACGGAAGCATCATTTCTGTTCCCCTTGCAGTCGAAATATCCCCGAGATCTATAATGCTCGTCCAGCCGAATGATCTTAATATTTCCGTAACTTTTTCCTTTGCAGCAGCTTCATTACCGCTAATGTAAATTGATGTTTCTTCTGAAAGTTTATCCGGTGCGATCATTATCTCACAGTTAACTGTGTTGAGTGTTTTTACCACTTTTGCATCCGGTAAAGTTTTCTGAACTTCCTCTCCGAGCGAATTTGTATTTGACAATCCGGGTATCAGTGTCGGCGGCATTCCCTTTGAAAAATCGAGCGGATTGGTTATGTCTATTACTGTCTTACCGTTAAAATTTTCTTTACCTGATAGTCCGATAACTTCTATTGTTACTGCTCCGTTTGTGCAGAGAAAAATAATTTCACCGAAAGCGGCAGCTTCACTGAACTTTCCGGCAGAAGCATTTGCGCCGCATTTCTTTACCCACTCAAGAGCTTTTTCATTGCCTGAAGCCCGGGATCCCATCATTACTTTGTGCCCGAGATCGGTTAGTTTTTTCCCGACAGTTGCACCAACCATACCTGTACCGAGAATGGCAATATTCATAATCCTGTTTTATTTTGTTTTAAAATATGTTTATTGAAATTAAACATATTTGTGTGTTAACTCAATTCATTCAATAATATTTCAGTTACTGGTTCTATTTTTTTCTGCCGCAGGTATTGACTCCGATAACTGTGTACAACGGGCAGAAACTTATAAAACTTGTCAGCAGAAAAATTATTGCGATTGCAAGAAACACTATTCCGAGTGTACCTGTAATTGTATTTGTTAAATATAATATTGCAAAAATAACTGCAACAAATATTCTTATGAATCTGTCCGCATTTCCCATGTTCTTTTTCATAGTTATATAAATTTAAATTAATAAATGTATGTTTGGAACAATATCATATAAACTCTTTCGAAGCTTCAAGGATCATCTCCCAGCCCTCTTTTACATTTTCAAATGTCGTATTGGTCTGACCTGCAACGAATCTTATCACAAACATTTCATTAAGCTTAGTCTGCGTTAGTAAAATCTTTCCGCTGTCGTTCAGTTTTGCTAAAAGCGCTTTGTTAATGTTTTCAAGAAGGGATTCATCAGTGATACCTTCCGGTCTGATCCTGAAACAAATGAGATTCAGAGGAACTGGTGCCATTAGCTCGAATAACGGCTCTGACACGATCTGATCTTTGAACCACTGTCCGTAAGAAATATGATCTCTGATCTTCTTCCTGATTCCTTCCGTCCCGTATGTCCTTATTACAAACCATAATTTTAACGCTCTGAATTTTCTTCCAAGAGGTATTCCCCAGTCACGGTAATTATTTACAAGTTTGTCCTCTGGAGTCTTGAGATATTCAGGCAGTATCGAAAATGTATTGATGAGAGCTTCTTTATCTTTTACAAAATAAGCAGAGCAGTCAAAGTTTGTGAACATCCATTTATGAGGATTGAATACAAAACTGTCAGCTTTTTCCGCGCCTTTGCTCATCCATCTCTGTTCAGGCAGGATCAGTGCCGTTCCGGAATAAGACGCATCAATATGATGCCAGCAATTATATTTCATACAAATGTCACTTATGATGTCTACAGGATCCACTGCAGTTGAACTCGTAGTGCCAATCGTGGAAACTACACACAAAGGCGTAAAACCTTTTTCTGTATCGCTTCGGATCGCTTCTTCAAGTACAGACGGGATCATAGCATAATTATTCATCCGTTTCGATCTTCACCAGATTTTCAATGCCGAATCCCGCTATTTTTACATCCTTGTCAACTGATGAATGCGCTTGTGAAGAAGTATAAATTCTGAATTTTTCTGATCCGTCAAATCCTGTCTGATTTATTTTGTAACCGGTTTTCTTTTCCCTGGCTGTCAGCAAAGATACAAGAGTCGCAGATGAACTGCTGTCCTGTATCACTCCTGTAAAATTATGAGGAAGTCCGATCATCCCGCGAAGCCATTCCATCATTCTTTCTTCAAGTTCCTCTGCAGCAGGTGAAGTAAGCCAGATCATGCACTGCGCTCCGAGTGTTGCAGAAAGCATTTCAGCCAGTACAGACGGCTCGCTTGCTCCGGTCGGAAAATACGCGAAGAAATGAGGATGCTGCCAGTGTGTCATTCCCGGAAGAATTATTTTTTCAAAATCTTCAAAAATATTTTTGAATTCTTCCCCTTCTTCCGAAGGTGATGCCGGAAGGAGCGACTTTATATCTCCCGGCTTCAGATCAGGTTTGACGGGAAAGTTTTTTATATTCTCCATATAATCCGCCATCCAGTCTGCCAGCTTATGAGCATATTTTCTGAATTCCGGGTTAGTCATTGTATTTTACTTTATCCAGATTTTATAAAATTTATCTTCGCCTTCAGTAACCCATCCCTCTTTTTCAATTCCTGTTTTTACAAGTACTCTGACTGATTTTTCGTTTTCAGGATTTACTGTTGCAATCATTTGTTTACCCGACCTCTTTGCATATTCATTTAACTCTTCTAAAATTTCTGTCATAAAACCTTTTCCCTGATAATTCTTATCAAGCAGATACACTACTTCCAGTTCATTACCTGTTGTATTGTTCGTCTGCTTAAGCTCTGCATGTCCTATTATTTTATTTTCAAATTCCACAGCCCAAATCTCAAAATATCTTTCCGGAAATTTTCCGGCGTAAATTTCAAAACACTTGTCAAATAATTTATAAGCGTCTTCCGGTGTGTCGCAATGCTCGCCTCCCATGTAAAAATTAACCTCTTTATCCGTGAATAATAATGCAAATGCTTCCCTGTCCTGATCTGTATATTTCCGTAGTATGGTTCGGGATGTTACAATGTTGCCGTTAAGTTTAGACATAAATGTAATGTTTGTTGAATTTTATATCTCAAACCAATCCTTCAGTCTGACAGCAGTTTTTTTTCCTGCCGACTTTTCAATTATCCCGAAATTGTTTTTAAGTATTTCTTTTATATTCTCAACCGAACCGAATTCCGTCAGAAGTTTCTGCGCTGTCTTCTCACCTATCCCTTCTACTTCTGTAAGCTCTGTTGCAAATGTCCTTTTGTCCCTGAGACTCCTGTGATAAGTTACGGCAAATCTGTGCGCTTCATCCCTTATTCGCTGAAGTAGTTTTAAACCTGCAGATGTTTTAGGTATGTTCTGAGGATCGGATTCGCCGGGAAAATAAACTTCCTCAAGTCTCTTAGCCAGACCGATTATGTTCTGATCCTTTATCTGCAGATCATCCAGGACTTTTACTGCCGATGAAAGCTGCCCTTTTCCTCCGTCTATTATCAGCAGATCTGGCTTTGATGAAAAACTCGGATCATCTCCACCTTCATTTTCATTAATTATTTTTTCACCGTTAAGATAATGGTCAGGTCTGATCAGTTTTCTGAACCGTCTGTAAATTACTTCTCTCATTGAAAGAAAATCATCCGGCTTTCCTGTCTCATCTGGCAATGAATTTATTCTGAATTTTCTGTAATCTGATTTCTTTGGTTTACCGTCCGTAAATACTACCATTGACGCAACAGTATCTGTTCCCTGAATATGAGAAATGTCAAAACATTCTATTCTTTTCGGAAGACTTTTCAGATGAAGATCCCTCTTCAGCATTTCAAGCGATGGCGGAATGAATTCTCTCTTGAGCTTTGTAAGGATAAGCTCATCAAGCAGGAGTCTTGCATTCTTCTTCACCATAAAAACAATTTTATACTTCTCTCCTATTTTCGGAACAGAAAATTCGATCTTTCCCTGTTTCCTGTTTTCTAACCATTGCTTTACGGCATCCTCGTTCTCTATTTCATTAATAAGAAATATTTCATCCGGAATAAAATCTGCATTTGCGTAATGACCCGTAATAAGATGTTCAAGAATTTCAGAATCTGTCTTGTCTGCCGTGTTGTTAAGAAAATAATGAGTCTTTCCTATTACCTTGCCGTCCCTGATCTTTAATATCATTCCGCAGCAGTCATTGTCAATTTTATCAAATGCAAAAACATCACGGTCAACAATCTCATCGTCCGCCATTTTCTGTCTCGATGAATAAACTTCCACTGCTTCGATCTTGTCCCGCAGCTGCGCCGCTTGCTCAAATTCCATTTTCTCTGAATGTAAATTCATCCTGTCTGTCATATCTTTTAACAATGTCTTTGTCTTCCCGTTCAGAAGCTTTGCTACATGATCTATGGTTTCATTGTAATTCTTTCTGATCAGATATCCTACGCACGGCCCTTCGCATTTGTGAATATGATAATCCAGACAAAGCTTGAATTTATCCTGAGCAATTGTTTCTTCTGTCAGATTCAGACTGCATGACCTTATCATAAAAATATCCCTGACCGTTTTAAGAGCAAACCGCATATTCTTTACATCTGTATAAGGTCCGAAATATCTTGAACCGTCGGAACGCTTTGTTCTGGTTGGAAATACTCGCGGGAAACTGTTCATTTGTAATTACTATGTAAGGATAGGATTTGTCATCCTTGAGATTAATGTTGTATCTTGGCTTAAGGCTTTTTATCAGATTCTGCTCAAGTATGAGCGCTTCGACTTCGTTGTCTGTGGATATCATTTCCAGGTCGGCGATTTTGGAGATCATTACATTTAGAATTCCTGACTGCGGCTTGGACTGAAAATACTGTCTGACTCTGTTGCGAAGTAACTTTGCCTTGCCTACATACAGTACTTTTCCGTTAATGTCTTTGAACTGATAAACTCCGGGAGTCAATGGAAGATTTTGCAGCTTCTCTTTTAATGTTGCAGAAAGTTTATTATCTGAATTTACTTCTATATTTAGATTTTCTGTCTGCATAATGGCTGGATAAAGAAATTGTATCTGTAATTTAAACTAAAAATACTTTCCTTAAAAATTTATTGATAAATATCTATTGCTTCGGCTCAGTGAATTCCATCAGTACTCCACCTGTTGACTTCGGATGAAGAAACGCCACCAGCATATCATCAGCTCCTGTCCTCGGAGTCTCATTGATAAGCTGGATTCCTCCTGCCCTGACTCTGTCAAGAGAACCCTGTATGTCCTTTACTCCGAATGAAACATGATGAATCCCTTCGCCTTTCTTTTCAATAAACTTTGAGATAGGAGATTCCGGATCTGTGCCTTCAAGTAATTCTATGTCGCAGTTATCAAGACTTATCTTTCTTACATTCACTTTCTGTTCTTCTACAAATTCCTTTTCTGAAGCTTTTGTATTGAAAATTTTTTCAAATACTGCAGCGGAAACATCAAGCGATTTCACAGCTATTCCTATATGTGCTAAATTCATGATTCTGTTTTTAAATTTTTTAAATTATACAAATCAGCAGTTTACAAAAACTGCTCCATTCCTTTTCTTCTCAGATAATCAACGACTTCCTTCACAGTCTGCGCCTCGCCTCTTTTACATATCAGAAGTCCGTTGTCCGTATTAATTATCAGCAGGTCCTCCACTCCTATTGTCGCCACCATCTTCTGATCATTAATTATCAGACAGTTTTTTGTATTGATCGAAACTGTCCTTCCCTGATTCACATTTCCGTTGCTGTCTTTTTCCTTTATGTTGTAAACCTCATCCCATGCTCCGACATCATTCCATCCGAAATGACTTCTGATGATATACACATCTTTTGCTTTTTCCATTACTCCGTAATCAATGGAAACGCTCTTGAGCTTCGAGTACTCTGTTTCAAGAACTTTATCAAAATCATTTGAAAGAAGACTGTGTTTCAGTTTTTCCAGCGCTTCGAAAAGTTCAGGCATGAAATTCCTGATTTCTTCCATCATTGTGTCCGTCCTGAAAATAAACATGCCGCTGTTCCACAAAAAGTCACCGCTTTCGAGAAATGTTTTAGCCATATCTGCATTCGGTTTCTCTGCAAATGTTTTTACTTTATAAATTTTTTCAAAAGTATTTCCGTCTTTTGATTCTATTTCGATTTCTGTTACTTTATCCGCATCATACTGAATGTATCCGAATCCGGTTTCCGGCTTTGTCGGATGAATGCCGAGCGTGACTATTCCTCCGTTGTCTCCGACGAACTTCAGTCCGCTTTTAATGACTCTGTGAAATTCGTTTTCATCGTTAATAATATGATCCGCGGCAACAACGAGAACGTTAGCTTCGGATTTGAACTGATTTATGAACAGGCATGCAAGACCTATGCACGGCGCAGTATTCCTGCCAATCGGTTCACAGATGATATTTTCTTCGGGAATTTTAGGAAGCTGTTTTCTTACTTCGTTTTTGTAAATAACATTTGTTACAATAAAAATTTTTGTGTCATGAAATACTCCCTCAAGTCTCTTGTACGCCTGCTGAAGAAGTGTATGATTCTCATCCGCTATTCTGATAAACTGTTTGGGAAGTTTGGATGTTCCTTTTGGCCAGAATCTTGCCCCAACTCCTCCGGCCATTATTACTGCATAATTATTCATTTTATTGTTTTAAGGTTTTTTCTTTCCTGCTTTCGAAAAAATTTTTACCGGATCATTGAGGTATGAAATGAAAACTTCAAAATCCTCAACGTGCCTGTTAATTACAGAAGATTTCATATTGAAAATTATGTATCTGAATATATCCCTGATATCATCAGTCAAAGGATCAATCCTGTAATTCTGCAAAAACTTAATGAAGATGTAACTTGCTTCCGAAATCTGTACCGTCTTTTTCATTTCAAGCTCTTTTGAAAGCTTAACCATGTCCTTTAAATTATTCAGATTGCCTGTAAGATTTCTCAGCGCTTCATAAATACGGTATTCTCCGGTTATTCTTTCCAGCGAATTAAAGTTTTCTTCTGTTTCTAAAATTAACTGTCTGATCATTGTCAGTTTTTCCTTTTGTAAATCATCAGGAAATCTCTGATTTATCTGCTTTTCTATCTCCAGCTTTTCTCTCTGCTGCTGCTTGTATATTTCCATCTTTGCTTTTTCTTCAATCAGAGAATTCCTTATGTTCTCAATTGATTTCAGTATGTCTTTGTAACCATAGTAATCATCTCCTTTGATCAGACTGACAATAAGTAACAGACCTTTTTTAAATAAGTTAAGTGTACTTTCCGATATATCATATTTTCCGTCTGAAATTTTTTCAAAACTAAGTGTTACAGTCTGATAAATATTTGAAATAATTTCCAGTGACATTTTTCTTGAAATGTTTTCAAGATATTCTGATAATTCAATTATATTTCTTATTATTGAATTTCTCTCATCTTCATCTCCGGGTTTTGCATTCACAAGATAAATCATAATATCAAACTCTTTATCTAATTCATCATTCTTCTTCTTAATTTCCTGTTCGAAGCTTATAAATTCGGTATTTGTCGGCTCCGGCTCCTGTTCTGTTATATAAGCTTCACCGTTATCAGCATCTTCATCACTTTCCTGCTCTCCCTCTTCTGTGAATAAATTCAGTTCGTCCTGAATATCTTTGCTTAATTTTATCCTCTCTTCATTATCAGAAAGCAAAGTTTCTTTCTGATGACTGTCACCGGAAGTTTCTGTGTTTTCAAATGTAACCTCTTTTTTGTCTGAGTCCTGTTCAGCCGATTTGATTATCTTCTTGATTCTGAATGTTCCTTCCATTTCATCAGGCAATTCTGTTCCGGTTATATCATCATCTTTTCTGAATGAAATTTCCTCTTTGAAATTTTTTGTAACTTTTACTTCTTCCGGAAGCTCAAACGCACTTCCTTTCCCTCCGGTAATCCCGCCGCTGATTTCCTCTTCAGTCTGTTCAGATATAGTTTCTGAATTATCTGTTTCTGAGGACTCTTCATCTGTTAAAGCTTCAGGGATGTTTTTGTTTTCATCTGAATTCTTTGGAAGTTCATACACGATTTCTTCATCCGATTCACCCGTTTGTATCAGTTCAAGATAATTTTTCTTGAATTGTAAAATTTCCTCTTCATCTTCAATATCACTTTTCGTTTCAGCATTATCAGTCAATTCGTATTCATCCTTGTTCTCACTATATTCTGATCTTTTAAAAGTCTCAGACGGCTTATGAATGGAAATTTCAGAATTAACATCTTCTTTGTTCCGGAAAACAGCTTTAATTTTTACTTTTGGATTTGAAAAGTAGCTAAGAAGTTCTTTTTCTAAATATTCGCTGTCTGAGTTTAAATTTTGAGTAAAATTGTCGAATGTAATAACCTCGTCTTCGATCTTTTTGACAATAAAAATGAGATACTTGCCTATATTGTGAAGATCTTTGATCTGAGAAAGGATAAAAAGGTCTTTCAGCAGGTTTTCCGAAGTGGATAATCTGCCGAATAAATTGTTGATAAGTTCTTTTTGCGAACTTCCAAGCTCGTACACTGTCATATCTGATTTTGCCCTGAGAAAAAGGAATTTCAGATATTCGTTTTTTTTGAACTCGTTCATCGTGCTGATAATTTTCTTTACCGGTTTACATAAATTCTCTGAACTCTTGATGAAATATTACATGTAATCTCATAGGGGATCGTTCCTGTTATATCAGACAGCTTGTCAGCCGGATAATTTTTGCCGAACAAAATAACTTCATCATTTACATTTACGCCTGAGTTGGTTCCTATATCAGCCATGATCCAGTCCATACAAACTGTTCCGACGGTTTTGTAATATTTCCCGTTAATAAGCACTTTTGATTTATTGGTTAACTGTCTCGGATATCCGTCTCCGTAACCGATGGGAATCGAGGCGATTTTAGTTTTTTTCTTTGTGAAATATTTTCTTCCGTAAGAAATGCTCTGATTTTTATCCAGGTCTTTGATAAAACTGACTTTTGACTTAAGCGTCATTACCGGATTTATTCCTATATCTTTGACGGCTTTTTTTCTGTCGGGATAATATCCGTAAAGAGAAATGCCCGGTCTCGCCATATTGAAAAAAGGATCGTTGTAGTTTAATATTCCGCCTGAATTACTTATATGCTTCAATTCTATTTTTGTAAGATTATGCTCTACCTCTTTTACAAAATTTTTAAAATCATTCAATTGTCTTAAAGCATAGGAATTACGCGGTATTTCGCTTGTTGCATAGTGGGAATATATACCTTTTATTTTTAAATTTTCAAGACCGGATAACTTTTTTATCGCTTCATATCCATCCTTAAAATCAAATCCGATTCTGTTAATTCCCGAATCCATCTGTATCTGAATGTTAATTTTTTTATTCCTGCTTTTTGCAAAATTATTCAGATAAAATGCGATTTTATAATCTGTGATCGTAACATCAATATCTCCTCCGGCTATGTCTTCAAAATACTTTTTGTTTTCTGTCAGAATACCCAGACAAAGAACAGGAATGTTCACTGAAAATTTTTTTAAATAATTGCGGAGAATTATAGATTCGGAATAATCTGCTGTGGCAAGATATTCGGTTCCGTATCCGGCAAGCGCTTTTCCCGTTTCATTCATTCCATGACCATAAGCATTTGCTTTAACAATCGAACAGATTTTAACGCCGTTTTTATTTCTTTTGCCGGCGAGCTTTTTTATAATGTTAAAGTTTCTTTTTAATTCGCTTAAATTTATTTCCGCAAATGTGTCATTTACTCTTTTTCCGCCTGAATTAAAATTCATTTTTAAAATTAAAAAATCTTTTTACCAAAAAGAATTTATTAATTTATCTTTTTGATTTATTTTAATATGCATAACGGATTTTTACAAAAATATTTAAAATCAAACTTGACTATATGAAACATTATAAGTAATATTATTAAGTAAAATTTTTAAGTATTTTTCTGTTAAGTACTTGTTAATAACTTTTAATTCGATTTACCTCTGTTCTCTTATTGTTATTACGGAATCATAATTATTAACAGTGTTTGTTAATAACTAATCAAGGGCTCTGTAACCACCAATAAAACATAGCGCTTAATATGTCCGGGAATTGTAAGAAAAATCTTAATTTCTAAATATATTTTTTGTTTTTTTAAGGATGAATATAAAGTAAAATATTAACTCACTTTCATTTGTTAATAATTTTTTAAAACTCTTAGCGTGCCAAAAAACTATACGATAGTTTTAGATAAAAATGTAGACCCGCATTCACATAATACTGAAACTCTAAACAATAAACAGGAAACAGAAATAAAAGCTCAAACTCTCTGGCAAAAATTTATTGAGCTCCTCTCTGATACATTAAAGCCAAACGAAATAAATACATGGTTCTCTGTAATTACTCCGAAGAGCCTGGAGAATAATGTACTGACCATAAAAGTACCGAGTGAAGATTATTACAGTCTTATTGAAAGCCGTTATAATTCTTCGATTTCGAAAATAGTTGAAACACTTCTCGGACCTGAGGGAAAACTCAATTATGAAATTTCTCAGATGGGATTGTTTGATTCAATTGATATTAATGAAGAAATTTCCCTGGATGAAAAACAAGATGAAAAAACTGATCCCGCTGTAAATAAAAAAAATTATCCTGATAATAATATCCGGGATAATTTTTTATTTGGAAACAATTATACAGGCGCTGCTGCAATAAAAGATGATTCAGGGGAAGAGGAGTTTAACTGCAATCTTAATCAGAAGCATGTCTTTGATAATTTTGTAAAAGGCGATAGTAATGAGCTTGCAATTGCCGCCGCGTATGCAATAACCAATAATCCGGGCAAGACCTATAATCCTTTCTTTATCTATGGAGGAGTCGGACTCGGCAAAACTCATCTCATTCAGGCAATAGGTAATGAAATTCTGAAAAAATTTCCCGGGAAAAAAGTTTATTATACTACTGCTCCTGATTTTACTACACAGTTTACAAATAATATAGCTCAGAGCAGAATTGATTTTTCCTCAAATAAATACGGAACTAAAAAGCTCGACTCTTTCTATAAATCACTTGATGTTCTTATTTTAGACGATATTCAGTATTTAAGCGGAAAGGAAAAAACGCAGGATTTTATGTATCAGATTTTCAATACATTATATAATCAGAAAAAACATATAATTTTTTCAAGTGATAAACCTGTTAGTCAGATAAAAGGAATTGAGGAAAGACTTATCTCAAGATTTCAATGGGGAATTACTACTGATATACAGCCGCCTAACTGGGAAATGAGGGTCGCTATAATTCAGAACAAATTTGATGAATCCAATATTGATGTTCCGGAAGAAGTAGTTCACTTCATAGCTACAAATATAAAAGACAGCATAAGAACGATTGAAGGATGCATTGTAGGAATTATAGCAGATAGTGTTTTAAGATATAAAGGTGAAATTAATCTTGAGATCGCAGAAAATGTAATAGGAAGAGTTATTGGAAATGTAAGAAGAGCTAAGAATATTTCAATCGAAAATATAATATACACTGTTGCCGGTTACTACAAAATTTCCGAAAACCAGATACTCTCCAGAAAAAGAACAAAAGAGATTGCGCAGGCAAGACAGATAGCGATGTTCCTTGCTAAAGATCTCACAACACTAACCCTTGAATCAATAGGGCTTAATTTCGGAGGAAAAGATCATGCCACTGTACTATACTCTTATAATACAATTACCGCTCTGTCAAAAAAAGACAATAATGTTTTTAATCAGATATCCGAGATAAAAGAAATCCTGAAAAATCTTTAATATAATTCACAGACAGGAAAAATCCGCCCTTTTAAAGTCTGTAAGAAACTTATCAGTAATTTCTTAATAACTTACCTTTACTAACATTTATTTATAATTATTCAAAATCACTTGTCTTTAAATGTTAGTATTTTTTAATTAAGTTGTTTTTGTTAACATGTTATCAAGACTGTTTTGTCAGCGCTGTATTAATATTCCTGCTTACTGACATAACTAACAACACTACTACTGCTACTAATTTTTTATATAAATTAATAATAATGATAGAGAAGCTTTTTATTAAAAATTATCTGATTATAAAAGAAGCTGAGATAGATTTTTCCAGAGGTCTCAATATACTTACAGGGGAAACAGGCGCCGGAAAATCAATTATACTTGATGCCCTTTCAATGCTTCTTGGTGAAAGAGCGGACTATTCAATAATTAAGAAAGATCAGGATAAACTAATTATTGAAGGACACTTTGATTTTAGTTTTAATAAAAATATTGTTTCTGTTGTTCAGGAAATTCTTCCTGAAGATGATTTCAGTAACGGAGTAATTATAATAAGAAGAGAACTACTGAAAAAGGGAGTGAGCAGAAATTTTATAAATGATAATCCTGTAAATATTTCTGATATGAAAAAACTAGGGAATAGTATTGTTGATATACATTCTCAGAATGAACATCAGTCGTTGCTTAATAAAGAAACGCATTTAGGAATTCTGGACAGTTTTGCCGCTAATAAAGATTTGCTTTCCGGATATTTATCAATACTGAATGAACTAAAATCATTAATCCAAAATTTTCAGGAGTTATCTCAAAAAAAAAATGATATCATTTCAAAGAAAACTTTTCTTGATTTTGAGTTAAAGGAAATAAATAATCTGAATTTAAGTTATGAAGAAGATACTAATCTTGAAACTGATCTGAATAAACTTGAAAATGTAGAGGATATTTCAACTTCATTAGAAAATTCAGTTAATTTGTTGTTTGAAAATGAATCAAATGCTCTTTCAACGGTAAGTCTGGCAATTAAGGAATTGAAAAAAATAGTGCATTTTGATAAAAACATTGAAAAAATTATTGAAGATCTTGAAAGTTCATACATACTTATAAAAGAGAGTTCGGAATCATTAATAAACTACAGGACAGAGCTAAATTTCAGCAGTGACAGAACAGATCAGATAAGAGAAAGACTAAGTTCAATAAATCATTTGAAAAGAAAATATGGTATGACAGTTGATGAACTGATAAGAAGATCTGAAAAGTTATCAGAGGAGTTAAAATTAGCTGAAAATTTTGATTTTGAAACAGATAAGCTTTTAAACAAAATAAGTTTAAAAAGAGAAGAGGTCTATAAACTAGCGAAAAATTTATCATTAATAAGAATTAAGAGATCAAAAGAACTTGAAAAAGGAATTAATTTACTTTTTAAGGAAGTAGGACTGGAATCAGCGGAATTTAAAACTGAATTCAGAAATATTCCGGGAAAGGAAGATGATTTGTTATCTTTTAAAAGCGGGAAAGAATTTATAAAAATTAATGAAAAGGGTTTAAATGATATAGAATTTTTAATTAAGATAAATAAAGGTACTGATTTTTCACCTTTGAGAAAATCTGCTTCAGGGGGAGAAATTTCGAGAATAATGCTTGCAATTAAGAATGTGATATCTGAAAAAGATGAAATTCCCATACTTGTTTTTGATGAAATAGATGCCGGAATAAGCGGAAGAATTGCACAGAAAGTCGGGAAAATTCTTAATTTATTATCAAAATCACATCAGATAATCTGTATTACACACCTTCCTCAGATTGCTGCAATGAGTGAAAGACACTTCAGAGTAAGTAAAAATGAATTAAACGGATATAATTTTGCTGAAATAAAGAGTTTAAGTGAAAAGGAAAAGGTAGAAGAAGTGGCAAAACTTATCAGCGGTGAAAAAGTAACAAATGCATCAATACAAAGCGCTTTGGAATTAATAGCAAAACATTAAAAAAAAATCTTCACACAAATTCTTAATCATAATAAATTACAAAAAAGACTGTGTGAAGATTAAATTAAAGGAAGAACAAAATATGAAAGAACAATAACTTGAACTGTGTCAAGTCGATATGTACAACTTTTCATGGTACTAATAAGTTCCCGAAAAATTGTATACCAAATAAATAAAATTTATTCAAATAAAAAAGAGATAAATTCAGGTATATTTATTTCTCCGAAATATTTTTTTAAGTCGGTATCTTTCAGAGTTTTTGATAAACACACTTCACTGTATTTATTTCCATTAATTAAATTTTCCAGTTCAGATAACTCAGATATACCAAGAAAATCTCCATATATTTTCATCTGCTCAATTATTCCGTCTTTTACAAACATCCTTACGTCTATTTGTCCGAATGCAAATCTTCTTACTTTTTGGATATTAAATTCAGGAGATCGTCCGTAATTCCATTCCCATGTTCTGTATTTTGATTCTGAAAGTTCATATACTTTTTTCCACTCTTCATCGGATAATTTGTAAACAGGTATTGATACTGCGCTGTTGAATATATTTTTCTTCAGTATTTCCCTGAATTCTTCCGTTGAAATATCCTGTTGTAAAAACTCCTTAATATTAGCAACCCTGCTTCTAACCGATTTTATTCCTTTGCTCTCTATCTTTTCTGCTTTTACATTCAGCGCATTTACAACGCTTTCAATATCAGAATTGAAAAGAAGCGTACCGTGACTGAACATAGATTTAGTATCGGTAAACTGTGCATTTCCGGAAATTTTTCTTTCTTCAACAGTAATATCGTTTCTGCCGTTTAACTTTGCATTCACACCCAGTTGATTTAAAACCTTAATTACCGGGTCTGTAAACAATTTGAAATTATGAATACTTTTCTGTGAGTGTTTTGTCATGAAACTGAAATTAAGATTTCCTTTATCATGATAAACAGTTCCCCCGCCTGAAATTCTTCTTACAACATTAATATTATTTTCATTTACATATTTTGTATTTATTTCTTCGATTGTATTCTGATGCTTTCCTATTATAATAGAAGGTTCATTAATATAAAAGAGAAGATAATCATCTTTCATATCAAGTTTTCTTACACAATATTCTTCAAGGGATAGATTAACAAAAGGATCAGTAATATTATTGTTTTCAATTAATCTTAGCATAAAAATTTTGGTTTTTTACTGTTGATTTAATTCTTTTTTAAACAATATTATAATTAAAGGTATTTATTGAAATACAGAATATAATGCAAAACAGGAAAAATTATTAAAGCTTAATAACAAGGATTTAAATTTTTCCTTTATACTTAAATGTAAATTTTGTTTTTTATATCCAACACAGAAAATAAAACTAAAAAATCAAACATGATACCAGAATTTAAAAATCTTAACGATCATGAAATCCATATAATGCTAAGTGCGCCTGCTCTCATAACTCTTCTTATAGCCGGAGCTGAAGGAAACATAGAAGAAAAAGAAATTGACTGGGGAGCAAAAATTGCACACTTCAGAGCGGAAGATAAAGATTCCATTCTGCAGAATTATTATAAGGAAGTGGATAAGACTTTTGATGAATCTCTAAAAGAATACATAGTAATGATTCCTCATGATGTTCATGACAGAACAGAAAAGATTAACTCAAGACTCGCGAAAATAAATGAAATATTGCCGAAGCTGGATAAAAAGTTCGCTATGGAGTTTTATAAAAGTATTCTGAGTCTTTCAACGCAGGTTGCAAAAGCATCAGGCGGGATATGGGGATACGGCTCTGTAAGCAGAGAAGAACAGGAACTTATAGATCTTGAAATTATACATCCTCCTAAAGAATAATAAATATTACACCATTTTATAAATTTTATTGTTTTACAATTTTAGAAATATTAGTTTGACCTGAAATAACAGAATAAGATTTTGAAAAAAGCATTTAAAACATTTATTTGTATTTCTTTAGCAGGAATTTTACTGATTCATGCTAACTATCTTGTGTTTTACTATGTTCTTTATTCAATAAATACCGCAAGTCTTACTGAAAATTTTTGCGAAAAAAAGAAATCGTGCTGCAATGCTCATTGTTATCTTGATAAAATTATAAGCGAACAGGATGAAGAAAAAAACAGCAAGCAGCAGACTTTGGAAATAAAAATCAAAATAACAGAGTACGAACTGAAGGAAGATATGAAAATTATGGTTCCTTCGGAAGTTGGAAAATTTATTAATCCTGAAAATTTTTTACCTGTCCGGAATTATCCAAGCAAAATTTATCATCCGCCAAAGGCATAACCAATATATCAGAATTGCGGGTTAAATTGTTTTAAGACTGATATGTCTTAAAAGTATTACAATTACAAAATTCTGTTTTCCTAATATCATAAATCCAGCAACAGCTTATTTATTTAAATCAATTTTTATCATCCTTAGACTATTTTTTATAAAACGGAAAATAGATTTTAAGACTATTAAAATATGAAAATATATTTTGTTATATTTTGAATAAACAGAATTAATCTAAAGCTAAATTTTATGAAAAAATTGTTATTTATAATTATTTTTTTAAGTTTCATAACATCTGCCCATTCAAAGGATAATGACGAACTTAAACTTCTTAAAAATCCAAAAAATCTATCCGATATCGTAAGTATATCAGATATCGGCTGTGATCTGTGCGGATGTTACATGGGGATTGATCCGAATTATCATTTGAATCTTGTCGGTTTCAGATTTCATACGTTTAAATTTGTAACAGAGTCTCATAACTCTGAGTCACTTATACAATCTGATCATCCTGATCATACTGGTACGCAGTCCACTGAGTATTACAACAATCTGGAACTATTCGGAAGATATTATATTACCCCGAAGATTAAAGTTTTATTCAGTATACCTTTTTCCAGGAATAACATTGACGGAAAAATGCTTAACGGATTCGGCGATGCAAAACTTCTTGCGCAGTATCAGATTTATAATACCGACATGAACGGGAAAACAAAATACTGGCAGAGAATATTTCTCGGCGGAGGAATTAAACTTCCAACAGGTGTATATAATAAATCTCTGGCCTACGGCGTTGTAGAGCCGCATTTTCAGCCGGGTACAGGAGCTTTTGATTTTATATTTACCGGATCTTATATTTCTAAACTTCTTGAATACGATCTGGGATGGAGCAGTGACGTTGTTTATACTATCAACACAGAAAATAAGAATGATTACAGGTTCGCAAACAGGTTCAATATTACTTCGGCACTTTTTTATGAAGCTGATGCCGGTAATTTTGCTTTTCTTCCTCATGCAGGAATTTACTTTGAAACCGCAAAGGAAGATAAATACAAGGGTGAGATTGCAGAAGGTTCAGGAGGAAATGTTTTATTCGCAACAGGCGGACTTGATATATATTTTAAAGAGTTTTCACTTGATTTGACATTACAATTGCCTGTAAGCGAAAATCTTATAGGTGATCAACCTGAAAACAGATTCAGGATTTATACCGGTCTGGGATATTCGTTTTGATAATTTGAGGATTTTTGTGAAGTTATTTTTAATACAATATTGATTTTAAAATTTCAGGATCAATTTTACTTTTTTTGATAAGTATATAAAGTTTAATTAAAAGTGCCGGATGCGGAGTTTCCGTGATGTTCTTCGCTCCGGTAGCAGTGCGTCGGGTCTTTATGCAGAAAAGATCCCGGCGTAATTCATACGATCACAACATATTACACGCCTGTATAATATCTTGTCATGCTTCAGCCCATTTCGGCTTAAGTTTTAAAATCTTCTTATAAATTTTACATTCCTTTTCGTGAGCATCCGGAAGATATCCCGAACTTACGAGGAACTCATTTACTATTTCCCCTCCTGTAAATCTGAAAGTCATTCTAAAAAGTTTAGTCCATTCTTCCCTGCTTTTCGGATGATGCTGGTCAAGCCATATTTTGAACGAACCGTATTCCTTCTGAATTTTCAGAATGGATTTCGCATTTTCTATTGCTGCGTTAATCTTAAGTCTGTTCCTTATAATACCCGCATCATTCATCAGCCGGTTAAATTCTTTTTCTTTGTAAGAAGCTACTTTTTTTATATCAAAATTATTGTATGCTTTCCGGAATGATTCCTGTTTTTTAAGAATGGTTGTCCAGCTAAGTCCTGCCTGATTGATTTCAAGTATTAATCTTTCGAAAAGTTCATTGTCGCTGTTAATGGGAAATCCGTACTGAGTATCGTGATACTCCCTGTGAACATTATATTCATCTGCTTTAAGCGAATTTATATAACCGCAGTAAGTCATGTTTTTGTATTATTTAATATTTATGTAGTATAGCTGATACAACTGTAATAATCATAGGCATAATCAGCTATCAGGTTTGCTTTGTCTGTACCGTTTATAATTCTTCTTGCATTATAAACATCTTCGGTTGTCGAATTAAAATATTGTGAAAGTTTTTTGCCTGTAAACCATCCTTCCATCATTCCGAGAAACATAATTTTCGTCGCAACCGGAAGTTCGAGTGTTTTTTCCGGATTCTTTATCAGATTTAATCCGAGTTTAGCGCCGGCTTTCTGATAATTTTCATACCATGTAAGCTGTACGAATCCTCTTCCGTAAAATAAATTTGCCGTATCATTATATCTCGTCCCGTTCATTTTTATATTCTTCCCGTAAGGTCTGCCTTTGCCCTTTCCATATTCTTCTATCGGCTGTATTCTCCTGTCTGTCTCATGATGGGCAGTAGCGAGCATGTAAGCCAGCCATCTGTCATCTTTGGACGAATAGTTTTTTTCCCATTCATTGAGAATGGCATTCAGTCCGTCCACCTGAGACTGCCTGAACTTTCCATTGAATAAAATTTTTTTTGAATTGAAGAAGAAAAAGTCCCTGTTGATCATGATGATAAATTTAAATTAATGTATAATTTATTCTATATGAAAAACTAAACTGCGGAATCAATTGTGAAGATTCAAAAGTCTAAGACTTTGTAAACAGATTATTAATACCACCAAAACATTCAAGTATCACAATCAAATATACAGATCAAACAAACTTTCAGATCATTTATTTTAGCATTTCGAAAGATCGTCATATCTGCCAAGATCACGGAGCATGATAATATGATTTTTAACAGCTTTATAAAAATTAGAATGGACATTATAAGGAATCCCGAATTCATCAGCAGTTTTTTTGACTATAGAAGAAATTTTTCCATAATGAATATGACAGATGTTCGGGAACAGGTGATGCTCTATCTGATAATTAAGTCCGCCGATGAACCATGAGAACAATCTGCTTTTCGGGGAAAAATTTGCCGTTGTAAGAAGCTGATGAAGTGTAAAATTATTTTCAATGTTTCCTGCGTCATCAGGAAGCGGATAATCTGATGTCGGCATGACATGAGCGCACTGAAAAATAAGACTGATGATCAGACTTGCCACTCCGTGCATTACAAAGAAAAAGACAAGCGTTTGCCACCACGGAATAGGAAGTAAGATAGCCGGCAAAACTATAAACAAGGTAAGGTATAGAATTTTTGAAAAAACAAGTTCGGTAAGTAAAGATCCAAAAGATCTGTTCTGACCTTTTATCAGACCCATTTTATTGTATCTGAAAAGCTGAAGAAAATCCTTGCTCGTGATCCAGTTCATCGTCAGAAAACAATAAAAGAACCAGGCATAGTAATGCTGAAGTCTGTGAATCCAGTATCTTTTCTGATGAGGAGAAAACCTCATTAACTTTCCAATGCTTATGTCTTCATCATAACCTTCAATGTTTGTAAACGAATGATGAAGGACATTGTGCTGTATCTTCCAGTTAACAGAACTGCCGCCTATGAGATTAATAAGATATCCGAGATATTTGTTTACTTTTTCGTTTTTTGAATATGAGCCGTGATTTGCATCATGCATTACGGAAAATCCGACCCCTGCCATTCCAAATCCCATCAGGATCCATAATCCGAAAATAATCCACGTGCCGGTGACTAATCCCGAAATCATAAGTATGTAAGGAATTAAGTACATGGAAAGCATTATGACGGTTTTGCGAACCATCGAAGAATCACCGTATCTGGCAATTTTCTTAGAATCAAAATATTCTTTTATTCTTATCCTTAGCGTTCCCATAATATCGGCATTTCTGTTGTTTGTAAATTTCAGCGCTTTAAAAGACATATTGCAGTATTATATTGAGTTAAATTGAAATATTTAAGACATTTTTAATCTTTCTTAGTCGTATAAATATAACAATAAACGGTTTTTATAAAAAGGTATGAATTAATAATTTAAAAGTTAATCTGAAACAGGAATATTATTAATTTTCCATAAGTATATTGCGTATTCAAGTATTCCGGTGCCGGCATTTTTAAATTTATTATCAATTTTCTTCGGACTGTCTTCTTCTTTGTTATAACTTTGCGAATAATCTCTTGTCTCTCCCCTGATCGCATATTTTTCATTACCTTCATACATAATAAGCTTAAGCGGCCAGGGACTTACGTCGCTTTTACAGCCGAATCTGTACATTGTCCATATCTCGTTTACTCCGTTCGCATCCAGATCTGTCACTGTAAGAGCTTCGTTAATGAAATGAGTTTCAAGGTCAAATTCGCAGTCTTTGACAAAATCATTGATCTTCCACATAAGTTTGGTCTCACCATTCTGAACGATATAATAATAAATATAAAAATCTTTATTTTTTCCGTCAGGTATATCCCGGCCTGAATTATACACATCCGTTTCGCAATACAGAATATAATTTTCCGACAGATTTTCATTCCACAAAAACGCTTTAACAATATTCCCCTGATGCTTCAATTCAGAAGAAAGATTTCGGATATCTGTTAATGCGGGATGTATTTCCTGTGAAATGCCGTTCCGGTTAAATATTAAAACGAGGAAGAAAATTAAAAATAGTTTTATGGTTTTCATAAGTTTTATAATAGTTAAAGTTACTCATTTTGATTTTCTGATATAATGTCATATTTCATTTTTAAAAATTCATCCTGCTGCTCTTTAATTATCCCGCAATCCTTAAAACCTAATCTGAGATACATCCTCTTAGCTCTTATGTTATCCGGATTTGTTAATATCGTTGTCGAATTTATATTGTATTTATCTTTAAGCATTTTTAAAAATATTTTATATGTCCCGCTTCCGTATCCTTTTCCGAAATTTTCAGCTCTAAATATTCCTATTCCGGTTTCGCAGGTGCCGCCTTCGGGGTTATAAGCGAACGGTTCGATGATATCTGAGTTTGTTTTCATGAACTCAAAAGCGACAATAAATCCTATTAACTCATTACTCTCTGTTTTGTAAATTCCGTATATCAGATACAAGTTTTTTCTGACAAACTCTTCGTAAAAAGTAATTTCTTCTTCTATTGATTTATGAGGCATTCCGGGATCGTATTCAAACGCTTCTTTTGAATATCTGTCATCTCTTGCATTTATCCATGTCCGGCAGTCTGATCTTTTTAAATAAATTTTTTCTCCGTTTAATTTTTGTTTCAACATAATTCTGTTCCTGATTTAATATTTGTATTTGATAAAATTCTTCCTTATGTGTCCGCAAGATTTTGCAGGATATAGTGCTGAATAATTTTAAAAAACAAATTTCATAAGCAGACAAATTAAATTAAGTTCAGATATTTTATCTCTTAATTAAAACCGGACTTTATTAACAATATAAATGCCTTTTGTTTTTTCTAATTCAGTCAGCAGACTATTTTTCAGAAACTGTAACTCATCTTCGCCGGGAATGTGTTTATCAGATTTTGCAAGTTCGCTTACTTTGAACCATACAGGATCTTTAAAACCAGGGTCATCCGGATATCTCGGAAAAATATGACAATGCAGATGGGGGTAAATGTTGCCGAGAATTTCGTAATTAAGCTTATGAGGAAGGAAACAGTTGTACACCGCCTCTGAAACAAAACATAACTCCTTAAAATACTTTTCCCTGAAATTCTTTTCAAGCAGATGAAGTTCGGTAACATGTTTTTTGCATAGAAAAACAGTATAACCTCTGAAATACTGCCTGTCTCCGAGGATTATATATCCGGTTTCCAATTCAGCCACAAAAAACCTATGCTTATTTTTACCAATAAGCTCAATGCTTTCGCAGATCCCGCAAAACTCTTTTTCTTTTGTTGAAATAATATTTTATAAGTTTTAATATTTGACCGGTTCATTTTTTCAGTCAGTATAAATCTAATCACAATGCGATAATTATAAAACACATAAAAGTTTGCAGAAGGGAAGTTTCATAGCAGGAAAACAATGACTTTTTGCTTATCAGAAATTACAATGTCATTGCTTGATGCGTTCAATAAGTGTTCAAAGTTTCTCTTTTATATCCTTGATACTTAATTTTAAACAGCTATCTTGAACAGATTTGAAATTGATTATACTGAACCTCAAAATCTGAAATCAAATTATTATGAAAGACACAAATGTAAATAAGATCGCCGGTTATTTAAGAAAAGAAATAATTTCAGGAAATCTTAAACCAGGAGATCACCTTAAGGAAAACAAGCTCGCGCAGTTTTTCAGGATCAGCCGTGTACCTGTGAGAGAAGCATTAAGAATTCTTCACAGTGAAGGGTACCTTGATATGTTTCCAAACAAAGGAAGTTTTGTAAAAAGAATCTCGCTTGAATATATTCATGAAATTTTAAAAATCTATCTCTTTATTTCACCTGAACTTCTCAGGAGCGCAATTCCAAAGTATAAAGATACTACATACAGGAAAGCTGAGAAAATCCTCGACAATATAGAAAAATGCAGGGATATGAGTAAGATCGGATTTCTGCTATGGGATTTTGCGAAAGTAATTTATAGTCCGTCCACGCATAAATTTATGCTCGCGCTTATGGATGAATTGTATATGCACAATATCAGGATTCTGAATGACCTCTACGACATGAAAAATCAGAGAGTTTATGATCTCTCACCGCATAAAAAGTTTCTTAATCTCTGTAAACAAAAAAAGGCAGAAGAAGCTATCAGCACCTGGCTGGATTATATTAAAAAACTCTCAGCGGATTTTATTAAAATTAAAATTCCCAATAATTAAAAATCCGGTTTTAACTGAAATGTTTTTCCGGGTTATGAAAAAAGAAAAGATATCTAAACCAGTTTTT
Organism: Ignavibacteria bacterium; assembly: GCA_016709315.1. Taxonomy (GTDB): domain Bacteria; phylum Bacteroidota; class Ignavibacteria; order Tepidaquicellales; family Tepidaquicellaceae; genus JAEUSI01. The sequence goes on along the minus strand of JADJMZ010000001.1, from coordinate 686,370 downwards.
CAATTGCTTCTCTTATTTTTTCAACACCGGTTACTTCAGCTTTATACTTTTTAGTATTAAGATTTTTCATATTGCCTTTAGGAATAATTATTCTTTTAAATCCGAGCTTGGCTGCTTCCGTGATCCTCCGGTCAATGTAAGATATCGTCCTTATCTCTCCTGACAATCCGATCTCACCGAGTACGACAGTCTCAGAATCAACAGGTATATCCCTGAAGGATGAATAAATGCTCATCGCTACAGCTAGATCAATCGCCGGCTCGTCTATTTTTATTCCGCCTGCAATATTGATAAATATATCGGACTTACTTAGTACCACTCCGAGTTTTTTTTCAATGACCGCAATTATTATGCTGAGTTTTTTGTAATCAAATCCCATGGAAGTTCTCTGAGGAATGCCGAAATTTGAAGACGTCACCAATGCCTGCACTTCTATAAGTATAGGTCTGGTACCTTCGATCGAAGCTGATATCACACATCCCGAAGCTCCGTAGTTTCTCTGAGAAAGAAAAACTTCGCTCGGATTAAGGACTTCCTTCAGTCCCATATCCGTCATTTCAAAAATACCAATCTCATTCGTTGATCCGAAACGGTTTTTAATTCCTCTTAGAATTCTGTATGAATGCGTCCTCTCACCCTCAAACTGCAGTACGACATCCACCATGTGTTCAAGGACTTTCGGTCCGGCGATCATTCCGTCTTTGGTTATATGACCGACAATAAAAACCGCAACGTTATTTTTCTTTGCAATGTGCATCAGAAGCGCTGAAGATTCTCTGAGCTGGGAAACAGTTCCGGGAGCGCTTTCAATCTCTGGACGGTAAACAGTCTGAATGGAATCAACGACTACAATATCGGGAGATTCTTTTTCTATGACAGCTTCTATTATCTCCATATTTGTCTCTGACAATATGTAAAAATTTCCGAGATGATAATTTAGTCTGTCAGCACGGAGCTTTATCTGACTTGCGGACTCTTCACCGCTTACATAAAGAATTTTTTTATCTTTTATTTGTTCGGCTAACTGAAGCATAAGAGTGGACTTGCCGATTCCGGGATCGCCTCCGATAAGAATTACAGATCCTCCGACTATTCCTCCTCCGAGAACCCTGTCGAGTTCGGAAATATGAGTCTGTGTTCTGGATTCATTTACTGATGATATTTCCGAAATTAATTTGTAACTGCCTTCATTTACTTTCAGAGATCCGCTGCCGGAAGATCTCTTTTTGTCATTAGTAACTATTTCTTCTACAAGAGAACTCCAGGTATCGCAATCGGGACATTTGCCGCTCCATCTCAGAGTAGAGTAACCGCAGTTCTGACAAACATATTTAGTTTTAACTTTTGACATCGTTTGTATTAGTTGGATAAATATAAGTAAATGCAAAAACTATAAAAGGGGAGAAATTAGTTTAAGACTGTCTTTAGCATACATTATTTAATAATTAAACACTGACAATTTGTTTAAATTAAAAACTTTACTTATCACATATATTTTTTTTAAGAGAAAGGTTATTTTAATCAATGAAAATCATTTATGTATTACTTTATTGTCTCAGCGGAATTATGTTTCTGACTGCGATTCTCGGTTCATCGCTTACGGAACCTGTGTTTAACAGGATTTCCGAACGGACAATGGAAACAGCCGGATTTAAAAAAAGTTATTTTCAGTCTGCAGATGATAGGATAGATGATCTTGTTTATAAATCCAGGCAGATCGAACTACAGATCGAGAAGATAAAGAATTTTTTCTCTTCGGAAAAACTTGATGAAAGCAAATCCAGCAGGGAAAGAACTTCTTTGCTTGAAAAAACTTTTTATAATCCGCTGATAGGATTGTTTAACGTTATATTCAGGACAGGATTAATTTTTATTTCGTTTCTGATGCTTTCATTCGCAGTGATATTTCACCTTGCGTACAGAGGTTCCGAACTCAGAAAAAGAGTAAGAAAACTTGAGGAGATTGTTTTTGCGAAAAATTATGTGCGTGAGTACTGAAAGCAGACAGAAATTATTTCAGAATGACAAAAATCATAATTGATATTGATACGGCTGTAAGAGAGATCACGGAAGGTAACATAGTTGCATTACCGACGGAAACGGTTTACGGACTCGGAGCAAATGCATTGAATGAAAATGCTGTTGTAAAGATATTTGAAGCGAAGCAAAGACCTGTGTTCAATCCTCTGATTGTGCATGTTCACGATACAGATGAATTTGAAAAATACGGAAAAGATATTCCGGACGAAGTTTATAAACTTGCTGAAAAATTTTCACCGGGACCGATCACTTATATTGTAAAGAAAAAAAGAATTATTCCTGACATTGTAACATCAGGAAACGACAGCGTGGGATTGAGAATACCTTCTCATGAAATGTTCCGGGAAGTAATTAAATTATCCGGAGTTCCGGTTTCTGCGCCTTCAGCCAACAGATCGGGAAAGATCTCTCCGACTACAGCGGCAGATGTATTGAAAGAGCTTGACGGAAAGATAGACTTCATTCTCGACGGAGGTAAATGTAAAATCGGAATTGAATCTACGGTTGTAAGTTTTCTTGAAAATGAAATAAGTATTTTGAGGCACGGTTATATTACAAGGGAAGATATTGAGAAGGTTACGGGAAAAATAAATATAATTAAGAACGGCAAAATTATTTCTCCCGGACAAATGAAAATTCATTATGCGCCGTTTACGCCGTTGTATATTACGGAAGATGCTGATGAGATAAAGAATGTATTGAAAGAAAGAGCTGCGGTTCTGGATCTGAAAAAGTTTGCAGATAAAAGAGAAATTGCATTAAATTTGTTTTCTGAATTGAGACATCTGGATGAAATGAAATTCGAAATGATCATTGCTGAGAAAACAGACGGCGAAGGTATCGGAGCTGCAATTAACGACAGACTTGAAAGAGCAAGTTCCGGAAAGATCAAAATTATAAACAGTAAAATCAGGATTACGGAATAAATGAGCGAAAGAATAATAATAGAGTTTGACGATGAGAAAGATAAAAAAGAAGAAAAGGCAGTAAAGCCGGAAGACAGGATTTTAATTGAATTTGAGGATGATATTGAAAATAAAGAAGTCGAAGAAACTATCGAAGTGGAAGAGATCGCGGAGAGTTACGAAGAGAAAACCCTGAAAACAAAGTTTAATTCATTCTGTCTCGGCAGTCCGTATTTAAATTACTTTTATGAAAGCGGAATAAAATTTCCCGAAGGCATAGAAAACAGTTTCAGGAAGAGATTCAGTCTGAATTTAAAAGACGAATTCTTTAATAAAATACTTGTGAACAACCGCTTTGTAATTTTGACATCGGGTAAAGGAAACATTTATAAAATAGACAGGTTTACAGGCAAAGTAAAAGACAAGATTTTTATAGAGCATGAGTCATTTGAAAAGACGGGGCTCGTTTATGACAATGTTATTTACATAAATTCACTCAATAAAATTTACAGGATCAGCGAAGACGGAGAGACAAAAAGCGAAATTTACAGTTCAGGCAATAATTTTTTGATCTGGAGCAATCTCAGCAGATGCAAAGACAGTCTTGTGTTTACCGAATATAACCGTAACAGCGGGCAGGCAGCTTTAAAGATTATTGACACCGGAAAAGATAATGAAGTAAGCGAATACAAATTCACTGTGAATGATTTCGTGAGTGATAAGATCTGCATAGCCGGTAACGTCGCTTATGCGCTTTTTGATTCGGAAGTATTGATGTATGACATAGACAAGATGAAGGGAGAAATTATTTCAACGGATAAAAGATCCGGATTAAAGACAGATGAAAGCTCATTTATATTTTATCTTAATTACAGACTTTTTATTACATCACATTTAAGCGAGATTTATTATCTTGATCTTCCCAGGATAAGCGGCAAGTTTTCTTTTTCGGGGATCAGGTGCAATTATATTAACTCGATCGGCGGATTTGACGATAATATATTCATAGGAACGCTCGACGGCTGGAAGTATTATAAATCAAGCGGTCTGCCGGTATATAATTACGAAGATGAATATGAGAACAGGATAGAGTGTATCAGCAGAAATGTCATAGTCGTTTCTCAGAAGAATAAGATCATCTTCTGCAATCTCAACAGATTTCAGGAAGCGGAAAGTTATGTGATTTCATCGGAAAAGAATGACGGGCAGACGGAGATCATTTCAGCTTTTATTTCAGGAAATGAAATATATGTTATTACAAAAAACGGAATACTTGAAGCTTTTACAAACGACAAATTAAACATTCATATCTGACAATCCCAATGAAATATTACGGAAAAATTTCAGCGGTAAAAGTATTTTAAAAGTTTAAATAGATAATGAAAAAATTTACGGTAATACTAATAATTCTGTTTGTATCTGAAGTCTTTGCGCAGAAGGAAAATCAGTTTGTATTTCTTTTTGATAATTCCGGAAGCATGTGGTCATATTACCGTCAGCCGCAAAGCACATTCAGACTGTTTTGCAAGACACTTATAAAAAACTCAGTTAAAAAAGATGACAAAGCCGATGTAATGCTTTTTACAAAAACGGATCCGAAAAGAGGAATAACTTCACCGAAGGTTCTTTTTAGCGGAAATGCCGATGCTCTGATTCCGGAAGAGATAATGAATAAATTTAATCTGATGACAGGCAATGACGACAGGACAGGAACGACCGACCTAATTGAAGCGATTGATAAAGGAATAGCCGCGATAAAAGGAAACACCGGAATCATCTGGCTTATAACGGACAACATAAATGACAATTCCGGAAGCGGCGATTCTTCTTATATGAATACACTCGAGTATTATAAAAAACTCAGGACAGACAGCAGGATTCAGAAAATACTTTTATTTCCGATACCGGAAGTGCTGACAGACGGAACAGATACTTCCAAAGGTTATATGGCTTACGGCATTGTTTATTCAAAAAATAATTTATCACAGCAGGATCTCGAATATTATGACGGAGTCTTAAGAGGAGTTGGTATCAGACAAAAGGCGATCACTCTTAAGCCGCTTGATATCGGTACGATAGTTCTTAAACCTAAGATCACTCAAAGCAGGATCACCGAAGGAAAATTATTTTATGACGGGTCGATGCTTCGAGGTTATGGATTTGAAGAAGGTGAAAAAGTGAAGGAAACGTTTAACGATCTTTCTCTCAAATCAAATCTGTATCCATACATTATCAGAAGCGCTAAACTCAATGTCGGGCTGGAGAAATTCACTTCATCGGATTATTCGGTAAAGTCTTTAGGGACGCAGACTATTTCCCCGTCCACTGTGAGCAATGTATCTCCCGAAGGAGAGGTTACGGGATTTTCCGTAATATTCAATCTTCCTGAGATCACTCCGAATTTTTCTTTCAATACGATTTTCAAGGAAGATTTTACGATTGGCGGTGATCTGGTGCTGGATGTGAGTGATGTGGATATACTGCTTGATCAGAGTTATGTAAATAATTTCCGCGAGTTATTCGCTCTGCAGTCAGTTCCGGAAATCTTTCAGCCGGTTTTAAAAGATAAAAAAATTGTTACTAAAATCCCTCTTGAGATAAGAATGAAATACGGTCCATGGAGACTTTTTGTACTTATCGGACTTATAGCATTAATGCTGGGAATAGTCGCAGCATTAATTTATTTACTGCTGAAGAAGAGATGTTTTACTCTCATCACGGATAATTCGAATGAACAGGATATATGTCTCGGAGGAATGTCCTCATATTCAGTTTCGCACAATATGTCCGGAGAGCTCGGAGTGATAAAGAAATCTCTTACCGGTGATCTGAGTTTTATTTATTCAAAGAATACAACGACTCCCGGAGCAAAAGTAAAACTTACAGAAGAAATTCCTGTCGAAGTTCAGTATGAAGAAGACGGACTCAGGACACAATCGGTTAGTCTGATGATCAGAAAATCCGATAAATCATCTGTTCATTCATCAGGTCCTGAAAACGAATCAGGCATATATTAAAAATTTTTTAAAAAAACACACATTCTTTGATTTTACAAATACCTTTTTATAAGTAGCTGCAAACTATACTCTTCGCATGGCGTTGAATAGTATTGAATGCAGTATAAACGATAAATAACTTTCTTAAAATCAGGGATGGCTGTCAGAAGTTTTATATATATTTTTTATTTAATAATGGTCTTCAGCTCTGCTGTGTTCTCACAGCAGGAAAGTCCGAATTATAAAACATATACAGCAAAGATAGGAAACAGGGACACACTTGTAAATCTTGATGATAAATTTCTCATTCAGTTCTCCGAAATTCTCACGCTACAAAGCAAAATACTGATACCCCTCAGCGATTACGTTCTGGATCACCGTAACGGAATAATTAAATTAGACAAAGATCTTTTTAAGAAATATGATCTCGATACATTTCAGATTTACAATCTTAAAATAGACTACGATATTTTTCCTTACAATCTGAAGGAAGAATATTCAGGGTTTAACATAGTTTTGGAAAAGGATTCTCTGACCGGCGATACAGTTCAGATTGCAACTCAGAAAAAAGATTTTATCAGCAGCATATTTGACGGAACGGAACTTGAGAAATCAGGCAGCATATTCAGAGGCGTTACCGTCGGTTCAAATCAGGATCTTACACTTAACTCCGGATTCAGACTTCAGCTTAACGGAAAGCTTTCAAGCGATTTTGAAATAAACGCAGCGCTTACAGACGAGAGCTCTCCGATACAGCCGGAAGGAAATACTGAAAAGCTGCAGGAGCTTGACAAGGTTTTTATTGAAATAAAAAATAAAAACTTTACGGGAACAATAGGCGACATAAATGTAAACATTGAAAACACAGAGTTCATGAATTTCAAAAGGAAAATTCAGGGCGGAAAAGTATTCAGCGATTATGGAATTGGAAATATATATCTGAGCGGAGCGGTGCAGAGAGGCAAGTTCAACTCAAATACATTTAACGGTCAGGACAATAATCAGGGACCGTATATACTGATAGGACGGGACAATGAAATCAACATACTCGTGCTATCGGGCTCTGAAAAAGTGTATCTTGACGGAGTGGCGATGATCCGTGGAGAGCAAGCCGATTATGTAATAGACTACGGGATCGGATCGGTTAAATTCACAAACAAGCGTATAATTACAAATGCTTCGAGAATAATAGTTGACTTCGAATATTCCGACAGAAAATATTCCAGAATAATTCTTTCCGGTGAGAATCAGATTCGTTTTTTCAATAACAAACTAAAACTCGGAGTGTCTTACGTTAATCAGAATGACAACGAAGACAAGACGATAGATTTTACTCTGAGTCCGGAAGATAAGCAGATACTCGAAAATGCCGGCGATGACAGATTCAAAGCTGTGAAATCCGGCGTGCAGTATGTCGGTAAGGATTCAGTAACCGGCATCGGACTCGGACTTTATGCAAAGGAAGATACTTTGATAAACAAAAGCAGTATTACATATTACAAATATCTGCCTGGTGATACAAATGCAGTTTATCAGGTGGTATTTTCTTACGTAGGACAGGGGAAGGGAAATTATTCCCAGCAGAGTTCTTTTCAGTATAACTTTACCGGACCGGGATCAGGAGTTTATGATACACTGGTATTCATACCTGTTCCGGCTTCACATAATATAGCCGATGTAAATCTGAATTACGAATCATCTTCAAGAAAAGAATTTACATTTAATCTTGAAACGGCAGTATCTGTATTTGATGCAAACAAATTTTCTACTATCGATGACAACAACAACAGAGGACTGGCTTTTCTGGGGACAATCGGCGTCAACAAATATAATTTCAGATTATTCGGAATAAAGCTGAACGCAGTCGAGTTAAAGTTAAAGGAAAAGCTTACAAATAAGATCTTTACACCTCTTGAAAGATATAACCCGGTAGAGTTTTACAGAGAGTATGACATACAGGATTCTAACAAACTCACTGAAGATCTTCGCGAAGCATCGCTCAGAGTAGCGCCGACAAATTACATAAACATTAAAGGTTCTTTCGGTCAGCTTTTAAGAGGAGATTCTTTTAATTCGCTGAGGACGGCAGGAGATTTTTTACTTAAGAATGATTCGCTTGGTTTGCCGGAAATCATATATAAAATTGAGCTGATAAATACGGATAACAGTGATGTTAATTCCAAGAGCAGATGGTTAAGACAATTCGCTTCAACAGGTTACAAAAAATTCTTCGGTGGATATTCCTTTGACAATCCAAATCTGGAGTTCAGACTGGATTACATTCAGGAAGACAGGCAGAATAAATTAACCGGTCTGCAGGGAGGAGACAGTCTGCAGTCGGGAAGTTTTGCTTTTTATGAATTAAAACCAAAATTAATTTTAAACAACTTCCACAATCTTAATGTATATTCCGAATTCGGATACAGAAAAGATAATCTGCCTTCCGACGGAGTACTGAAAAAAGAAAGCGAGGCGTTTACACAGATTTACGGAGTCGGATACAGAGGTATTTCCTGGCTGACAACTATACTTGAGCTGACACTCAGAGACAAAAAATATTACGATGAATTTATTTCCGAGACGAATAGCAACAACAGAACACTTCTTGTAAACTGGCAGACACGTCTTGATCCGTTTAACAGCGCTTTTCAGACTGATCTGTATTACAATATCACAAGCGAAAGGCAGTCTAAAAAAGAAAAGGATTTTGTACAGGTAAGATTCGGGGAAGGGAATTACATTTATCTCGGAGATCTGAACGGAAACGGTCTGAAGGATGAAAACGAATTTCAGCTTACAAGTTTTAACGATGGAAACTACGTAAGGATATTCAGGGAAAGCTCACAGCTTTTTCCTGTAACCGGATTAAGTACATCTGCGAGACTGAATCTGAAGCCGGCAAGATTTTTTAATATTACTGGAAGCGGATTTACGGAGGAACTGCTGCGGAACATTTCGGCTGAAACATATCTCAGAGCGGAGGAGAACAGTCGTGATCAGAATACAGACAATATTTATTTTCTGAACTTCGGTACATTTCAGAATGATTCAAACACATTATTCGGAACTCAGCTTATACAGCAGGATATTAATTTTTTTGAATTCAATCCTTTGTATTCACTGAAGTTAAGATACTCGCAGCAGAAGACATTCAATCAGTATGTAAGCGGAAACGAAAGATTTTTTCTATACAAAGATCAATAAAGCTGAAGATCGGATTGACAAAAGATCTTACAACGCTTTTTGAATATCAGAATAAGACAGACAGAAATGAAGCTCCTATGAATTCAGTCAGAAACAGAAACATAGACTCGGAAGGGTTAATTACGGATTTTTCATACAGACCTGTACAGGAGATAGAAAGCGGTTTTCAGGTTAACTTTATAAGGGCAACCGATTATTATCCGTTCGTTCCCAGTCAGGCAGATATAAATCAGCAGATATTAAGATTTACATATTCGTTTACATTTCAGGGAAGAGTAAGACTTGAAGCGGAGAGAGATGAAGTAAGATTAGGCAGTTCGACGGCAAGTTATCCTTATGAACTCACAAACGGAAGAGTTCCGGGAAAGAGTTATTTATGGAGAGCTTTTTTTGATTACAGCATAAGTAAAAATTTACAGGCAACGCTGAATTACGATGGCAGAGCAGAAGGCGGCAGAAAAGTAATTAATACCGGAAGAGCAGAGATCAAGGCATTCTTCTGAGGAGACAAATTTTATGGAACAAATCGTTCATAAAGTGAATTTTAAAGTTAGTTGTTAATTTCAAAAATAAAAATAAGAGAGAATATCATAGCAAACAACTATTTTTCCCGATTTTAATTTTCATAAATCAGAAAAGTAGTAAGTTATTATAAAAGTGGCTCAGTTAACGACCTCCCCCTGCCCCCTCCTTGGCAAGGAGGGGGTTTTGGGGTGGTCTTGAATTGAAATACTGATTTTGCGTAACTTCAGTTATTAATTTCAAAAATAGAAATAAGAGAGAATATCATAGCAAACAACTATATTTGTCAAATCCGAAATAAACATTGAAATGAAAAACAAACATTCAAGTTTTTGTTTATTTGCGTTAATCTGCGAATTATATCTGTGTAAATCTGCGAGAATTATTTTTTGTCGTTTTACTAAGTGAGAATATGCAAAGAAGTTATTTGAATTTATTGTTAAGTATAAGTTTTTTAAATTAAATTTGAATTTTTAAAATGTCAGATAATACTTCAAATCCAGAAAATATAACTCCTTCCGAAGGAGAATCACGGGAAAATATTCCAAACAGCGAAGAAAGTTCACATAACATTTCTGAAAACAAGGAAAAGCAGAATCCTGCTGAAACAGTTTCAGAATCCGGAAAATCTGAAAAGGAGGCAGAAGCCCCGAAAGAAATTCCGAAGCTGCCGTTACCATATCGTCCGGGGTCTGAGAGCAGCAATTATCAGATCAGTCTGATAAATCAGAATCTTCTTAAAGTAAATGTTTCCACCAAAAAAGGCGTAAGAATAAATTCTACTGTTACCGAAAGAAAAACATCTTCCGAAACGCAGAATAACGAAATATATTTATTTCCTAAATTTGACAACAGCGTTCAGGAAGTCAGCGTAATGATATCAATAGATGCTGACGAAAAAAAGGAAGAGCAATTAAGAACACAGACTGAAGCGGATAATACTATAAATCAGGACATTCATGAAACAGTAAAGGAAACAGAGACTGAAACATCCCGTTCAGCAGAAAAACTTTCCGGAAGCAATTATCAGATAAACCTGATAAATGAAAACTTATTAAAATTAAAAATTGAAACAAAAAAAGGCGTAAGGATAGATTCGTTTTCACGGGACAAGCTCACATCTTCCGAAACACAGAGTAATAAAATTTATCTGCATCCGCTTTCAGACAACGGTCTTCAGGTAATAGATATCATGCTGGAGATAGATACTGCAAAGCAGGAGATCGTTACGAGAGATGAAGAAGGAAATATAAAACTTATTCCGAATCCCGAAGTAGTAGATCTTATACAGCCGCCGTCATATCCCGTTCCTTATGGTACAGAAGAAATCGCTGATCCGCTTACCGGATTTGTAAACCCGTTTGATGCATTAAGAAGACTGATACAGAGAAATACTTCCATCGGAATAATAGTCGCTATAATTATGCATCTTGCCGGAGCAGGATTAGCTTATGTCACCATCAGCAAAAAATCCAAAGATGCTCAGCCGGAAGATCTTTCCAGATTAATAGTGATTCAGGATTTGCCTGATCCGAAAATCAAACTTCAGGACATAGAAGATCCCAATAAGCCGAAAGAGACAATTATTCAGGGAATACAGGACTCTGCAAAGGTTACAAACCCGAAGAAAGAATTAAAACCCAGGAAGATTGTAAGACCTCCGGTGGTTAGCAGACCCAAAAGAGATGATGAAAATACAAATAAAGATTCATTGAATGAAGCGGGTGTTAACAGAATGTTAGATTCTTTAAGAAGACTTACGGAAGGGACTTCGAAAGATACCACCTCTGATTCGACAAAGACGGATACAGTAAAATCAGCTTACGAAATTCCGGATTCTCTTAAAAATAATTTTAATGAAAAAGATATCGGACTTGCAATGTATTTTCCGAAGAACTGGAAACTAACAGATCAGAGAGAGATCAATAAAAACGAAACTGATTTTAAGGGAGTTTTGCTGACTGATACCACCGCCGCACAGTCCGGAACGATGACAATGTTTGTTTATCTTGATGCAGAGAATAAAGATTACAATGCTGAGGATTTTAAAACTGAATTTATGATGAATGATTCTTTACTGAATGCTTTTTCAAAAGAACCAAAAACACTTGCAGGATTTACTGAATACAGATTTTACATTTTCAATAAAGTAGGTACGGAAAAACTATCTATAAGAGCGTCAGTAAGAAAGCAGTTTTTTGATCAGTATAAAAACGAGATCGAAGCAGTCGTGAGATCAATCAGAATAAAAAAGAAAGAAGATCTTGAATAATTTAATTCACTACATATTCTTTAGGATCAGCTTCACCGGATATTTCCACACGCAGACCTGAAGAAGAAACTACATTGTGAACTACAAAGTCTATAGTATTTATTCCGTCTTTAAATCCGTCTGAAATTACAAAAGGATACATACCGTAAAATGCGGAAAAAGGAGTGAAGTTACCTGTCTTTTTTCCGTTAATCAAAATATTCATCCCGTTATCGTCAGTCGACCACAGTCCTGTAACTTCAGCTGTGTTTGATTTGAATTTTGACAGATCAAAAGAAATTCTGTAAACATAGACACCCGGATTATTTGAAAATCCTGCATCAGATCTCGGAGAAATCCATTTGGAATGTTCGCTGTTCTGAATCCACACATTCATCGGGTAAATATCAGCAATGACTACTTTGGCTTCAGGTCCGGGAAACAGATTATCCGAACTTAAGATCAGAGAATAATGAGGATCAGTCTCGCTTCCCCCCAGTAAATTATAGTTATCGTCAACACCTGTTGAATACAGACCAGGCACAGAAGTTTTATGAAGTGCCAATGATACATTATGAAAAAGCAAAAAGAAATAAAATGAAAGCAGGATAAATTTCATAAAAAATGTTTTTGTAAAATGAATTATAAATCTATACTCCAGAGAATCTTTCCTGTGCTGATGTCAAGACAGACAGTTTTCAGCATAAAGATAAAAACAAGTTTATCTCCGTTTTCAATTACTCTCATTGTATTCAGATCAGGATTACCTTTAGAAAAAACCATTTCGAACGAAGACTTATCAAAACCTTTGTCAGGATTACGGAAAAAATCCGGGAGTTCAGTCTGCCATTTCAGAGATACAGTGCTGTCAGCATTAAGCTTCACTTTTGAAATTATACATTTAGCTTTATCAGTAACATCAGACTGACTAAGAATAAAAACACAATTATCATTTGTAATAATATCATAAAACTTATCATCAGAATATCTTTTAAGATTATCGTTAGCATATTTAATTCTGTCATTAAGATATTTTATTTTTGATGCTGTACCGGCGGTCTTATACTTCAGAGTTATTTTATTTTTTCTTTCATCGGATGTTGTGTCAATAGAATTCAGGATATTCTGCAAAGAATCAATATCCTTTTTGTAATTTTCAATTTCGGATTTATTTTTATCAAAATAAGAGGAGTTTATCTGAACGGAAGATAATTCATTTGAACACTTTAAAAATTCTCCTTTGAGAAATGAAGGTTCTTTCACATCATTGTTAAAATAGTTTAAACTGTTTCTCGGATTTCCGCTCAGATTTATACTTGTATTAACATCAATATTCATGGAAGTAGAAAGGCAGCTATTAGCGGAAACAAAATTCTTTATTGATTCCTGAGATTTTTCTGCTTTTAAAGAAACAGGATCAACATAATAAACATACCCTTCGTTATCTGAGACCATCGGCATATTTTTATAACTGTCGAAACCGTAAAATCTCTGAAGAGCGCTCCATTCCGGCTGACTAAGATTATTTTTTAAAACCGGATTCACCTCAGTAATTTTTTCCTCGTTTACAATAATTTCAAGAGACTTAGGATCACGGGCATGAAAACCTATATCTTTATCAATGCTTTTATACCACAGTTTTCCGTCAGCATAACCGAGAAACAAGCAGTTGTTCTCCCTGATTTCGCCGAGTGCTATCCTCTTTATTAAAGCTCCTGTATTAAGATCATAAGATGAAATTCTTTCTTCTGTATATCCGGAGATCCTTCTGAAGCCGCCATTATCGGACTTTGAAACCGCCTGAAAGATCTCTTCCTTTATGATGAGGAAAGCGCCGTTGTCAGTTTTTACAATTATAGATTCTTTGACATCATCCGCTCTGTCCTTCATCGTGTTTTTTTTCATCGGATTGCAGGAAGCTAACAAAGCAGCAAACAGAATTATAAATACAAAATTTAATTTATGTTTAAACATTTGATTACGGATCACATTAATTAAAATTATTTTACAAGCAGCATTTTTCTTGTTTCGGAAAAAGCAGATGTTGAATTTAAAGACGTTACGGTTAGTTTATAAAAATATACACCGCTGGAAAAATTACTTCCGGAAAAATTTACACTATGAATTCCGGAATTTTGTTTTTCATTTAAAAGAGTATATAATTCTTTTCCGTTTATGTCATAAATCCTGAGAACAACATTTCCATTATTTATCAGATCATATTTTATTTTAGTTTCCGGATTAAACGGGTTCGGAAAATTCTGGAGCAGTCTGAAATTTTTATCTGAAGTTTTAACAGACGAATTTACAGTGACAGGGTTTTCGAGAAGCTTTCTTTCATAGACGCCGTTTCCGTGAGTAGTAGCTCTGATTTTTCTGTTTGGATAAACCACAGAAAGATCAAAGACCAGTGCATAAGGCATTCCCGACATATATTCATTCCAGCTAATCCCTGCATTTGTAGTTACATAAACACCGAGATCATTGCCTGAATAAATATTCTGATTATAAAGCGGATCCATAATAACGCATTGTCCGGGAACGTCCGGCAGATTTCCTGAAATGTTTGTCCAGTTAACTCCTGCGTTAACAGATCTGAAAATATGACCTGTACCGAATCCTCCGAAAGTAACAATTACTTCTGCTGAATTATTCGGATTAACACAGATATCGGTAGCGTAAGCGTTTGGAGTAATACTGCTGTCAGTTACATTTGACCAGTTCAATCCGGAATTTATACTTCTGAAGATCCGTCCGTTGATTGCTCCGCAGTAAAGAGTATCCGTTCCTGTTTCAGAAGAAGCCAAGGATAAAATTTTTGTTCCTCCGAAAGTAGTTGTGCCATAAGGTCCGAGCCAGTTACCGCCGCCTGTAGTTGATTTGTAAACAGATTTTCCTCCGGTAAACATTATCTGTGGATTGTCTTTGCAACAAATAAAAGGTGTAACGAAACAGAAATTAGATTCACTGCCTGAACCGGGAGGTGAAATTCCTACCCAGTCAATTCCTCTGTTAGTTGATTTGTTAATTGCGCCGTAAGTATATTCTGTATAACATATATTATCATTTTGAGAATTAACAGCACAGCTCATACCGTCCCCGTAAAAAGTTTTAAACCATGCATTTGTTCCCTGATACATTGCCGATCTGTTATCCTGCAGACCTCCGATAGCGAACAATGAATCCTGATATGAATTTACAAATGAGGCATAGAACTGTGAAGTTACGAATCCTCCGTTGCAGGAATAAAATGTTTCCCCGAAATTATTTGATCTGTACAGTCCTCCGTCAGCGGCAATATATATTTTATTCGGATCTTTTGGATTTGAAGTATAATAATGCACATCTGCATGAACAAAATTATCGGGACCTTCAGGTTCACCCGGCGGAGTAGCGCCTTCATTCCATGCGCTCCAGTCTGATTTGGTAATGAAAGATGCACCTCCGTTCACAGATTTTTCCACATTTATTGTTCCGACCAAAACCGAATTCGGATCATTGGATTTTACAATATGCCCGTTATTATACCAGCCCTGATTTCCTATGGGAACAGAGTTATTTACGCTTGTCCAGTTTGATCCTCCGTTTGAACTTTTAAAATAACCCACATAAGAGAATTCATTTGGAATGCTTGCATAAATCAGTTCAGGATTGCCTTTATAAATTTCAATTGTAGCTTTTCCTGTCCAGTTAGCTGGTAACCCACCTGATAATTTTATCCAGTTGATTCCGCCGTTAGTAGTCTTAAAAATACCTTTATCTGTTTGCGGGATAGTGTTTGTTAAATTACCGACAGAAGAGTAAAGTATATTTGTATCGACAGGATTTATTTCCATGTCCATGACCATTTTATAATTCAGAACCTGATACCAGTTATTTCCCGAATTAACAGTTTTATAAATACCTTCACTGGTTGCAGCGTAAAGCATACTGGAATTTTTCGGATTTATAATTACTTTCCAGACTCCTCTTTTATTATTATAACTCCAGTCCAGTGATTTGGTCCAGGTGTTTCCGCCGTCAGTAGTTTTTAAAATGCCAATGCCATACATTCCTCTAGTAACTCTGACATTAAGACCATTAAGAGAGAACTGATATCCGTAATTTTCTCCCGTTCCGATATACATAACAAGAGGATTTGCAGAATCAATGGCAATGTGACTGACAGCAAGATCCGGATAACCGGTATTGATCCTTGTCCATGCATTAGCCCCAATGCCGCCTGTTACAGATTTCCATAAGCCGCCAGAGGCAGAGCCAATGAACACAGTGCCTGTATCAACCGGATGCACGGCAACGCACAGACTTCTTCCGCCAATATTATTCGGACCAATAGATTCCCACAAATTAGAATTATCCGAATGATTTAATGTCTGAAGATTTTCCTTTGAATATTCGAATGCTTTAAAGAATTTATCTGATGGAATATCAGAATCCGGATAAGCTCTTATCTGAGACATCCATTGCATTGATTCCATAGCGCCGGAAGCATTGATTTCATTGACCGTATCGAATTCAATTTTTTGAGAAGAATTATTCTTTTCAATTTTTTCCTTAGGAATTGATTTGTTTTTTTCTATAAATATTGACAGTAATATGGTCAGACCTGTAAATATTAATACAGCGAGAAGGAGTATGAGTTTGGATTTCATAATTTTATATTTATTCAAAATAAAACAATTTAGTATTAGTAATAAATATAAAAATAATTCTATGTTAAAATAGTCTTTATTGGTCTAGGATTTTTTAAAGTAAGAAAAATAGATTTAAAGCCGGTTAAGATCAGATTTTTTTTAAAGAATTTAGTACTTGGTCTTTATTCAATGCTGATTATCAGGATGGGTTGTTGCCTGATCCAGCAGAACAGTGAAAGATTTTTTTTAAGTCTATAAGAAATCAAATCCTGCAAAATTTCTGATCAGTTTATCCTTGAGTTTGGCAAACCGGAAAATATAAATTTTTTGTTACCTTATTGCTTGATAATTTAAAAACATAATTTCAAAGATTTTAAAAAACATTTATTAATAGAATAAAAAATTTCTATTTAATGTTTACTACAATTAATAAATATTAAGTCTATTATTAGTACTGTATTAACAATAAGTTACATCCTTAAATATAGAGTTTTACATTTAAAAATATTTATTCTCTTTAAAAATTAAAATGTCCAGGTTTAACAAAATTTTACTAATTCAAAACATCACTTATACATTACCTCCATATCATAGTCTGTGAATATCGAATATGTATTGCTGTAATGAAAGTCAAAGTATAGACTGGCGGTATATTCTATTTTTTAAGTAGAGACTTCTGAAAAACTAACTCTCCTCGATTTGTCATTCCCGAGTGCTCAAGACCGTCCGAAAACAAAATATTTGATTTACCTCCAAGACCTAAAGTCTCTAAGAAGTTTTTTTAAGTTTTTTACTTTGGTCTTCGAGGCAAAATTACGTTTTCGGACAGTCTGCTCCTATCGGGAATCCATTTTTAAGATAGTTTTCAATGATTGGATGACCCAGAGGGTACCCCCCGACAAAAGCGTTCTTGCCTCGCGGCAAGGCGGGCGGGAATGACAGTAGGAGTTTTTCAGAAGTCTCTAAGTAGTAACTTCCGAAAAACCCTGTCACTCAGGAAAGCTTTTAATAGTAAATCTAAATTAAAACTAACTTTATAATGGACAACCTGGAGAGTAGCCAAGACCGCAATGTTAATATCTCAGCGCCGAGTAATAAAGAAGCAGAGAAATTTAAGTGAAAATTAGAATACTGCGACACTGCTCCTTTGCGTTGTAATGAAATATTATGTTTTGAGATAAACTCGGGAAGGAGAAAAAGTGAAGGTTTTGAAAATCCTTTAGCTTTTTGGCATTACCCCCGACACTAGCATTCTTCAATGTAGTTGACCTAGCGGGAAAAGCGGAAGTGAATAACAATTCGAGATATTTAGTTTTTCAGAAGTCTCTAATTAGTATTATAAGCATAGTTTTGAAATTAATTTTGTTCAGTAATTCTTCATTGTAAAATATATACACCCAATTCAATTTTTCGGAAATTCTTTTAATCAAACCAATTTATATAATCACTTACTACTTCAAATTTCACATGTTGTAGATACAATAAAACAATCTATTTAAATTAAGAACAAAATAATTGGAACATTTCCGAATTGAATTTATAGTTACTAATTTATAATAAATTATCCAAAATTTAAAAATTACATCAGTTGATTGTAAGCAGTAGAATTTTCATATTTTAATAAATTTGCTTAAATTGATCTTCTTAGGTGTAATAAATTTTTGCTTTTTTTATTTCTTATTTATCATTTAACTATTTTGTTTCATGCGAAACAATTCGTAAACACTGTAAAAACATATATTTAAAGATAGTTATTGTTGTTATTTATTAAAATAATAAATTAAATTTGCATAGAAAAAGAGAATATAAAAGTTTAAATTTAATTAATTCTATGAAAAAATATTTTGATATAATTGTTATCGGTGCTGGTCATGCAGGTGTTGAAGCTTCAATTGCTGCTGAAAAGACAGGTTGTTCTGTTGGATTAATTACTATGGACAAAAACGCAATCGGACGAATGAGCTGTAATCCTGCAATTGGCGGAACTGCAAAGGGTCATCTGGTCAGGGAGATTGACGCATTAGGAGGAGTTATGGGTCAAATAGCTGATAAAACAGGTATTCAGTTTAAAATGCTTAATACTTCAAAAGGTCCTGCTGTTTGGTCTCCAAGGTGTCAATCTGATAAAAATCTGTATTCTGCAGTTGCAGCGGAATTTATATATGAAGGCAAAGGCATTGAAGTTATTCAGGATTTAGTTAAAAATCTTAAAGTATCAGAAATCAAAAATAAAGACGGAATTTACAAGTATGAAATTCAAGGAATAGAAACTGAATCAGGAAATGAATTTGACTGTAAAGCTGTGATTATAACTTCAGGAACATTTTTAAATGCGGTTATGCATACCGGAAATTCACAGGTCGAAGGCGGAAGGATAGGTGAAAAATCTGCTACCGGCTTATCCGAATGTATGATGAAATTAGGATTTGAAACGGGAAGACTGAAAACAGGCACTCCACCGAGATTACATTATGAATCTATTGATTTCGGAGTAATGGAAATTCAGACAGGTGATGCAGATCCACAGCCGTTTTCTTATAAAACAGATAAAGGAAATTTTCCTTTTCAAAAACAGGTAGATTGTTATCTTACTCATACAAATGAATTGACACATGAAATTTTAAGAACCGGATTTGAGGATTCGCCTATGTTTACCGGAAGAATTAAAGGTGTGGGTCCGAGATATTGTCCTTCAATTGAAGATAAGATTTCCAGATTTTCAGAAAAGCCGCGGCATCAGATATTTCTCGAACCGGAGACTCTTGAAGGAGATTCGATTTACATGAACGGATTTTCTACAAGTCTTCCTGTTGAAGTTCAGCTTAAAGCTGCAAGAACAATTGCCGGACTCCAAACAGTTAATATTTTAAAACAGGGTTACGCGGTCGAATATGATTTTTTTCCTACGCATCAGATAAATCTTTCTCTTGAAACTAAGCTCGTTTCCGGACTTTATACAGCCGGTCAGATCAATGGAACATCAGGTTATGAAGAAGCGGCAGCTCAGGGTTTAATGGCAGGGATAAACGCTTCGCTTAAACTAAAAAGAGAAGAACCTCTGATACTGAAAAGGAGTGAAGCTTATATTGGAGTTATGATAGATGATCTTATTAATAAATGTCCTGAAGAACCATACAGAATGTTTACATCAAGCGCAGAGTACAGACTCGTATTGAGGCAGGATAATGCTGATCAGAGACTTATGCATTACGGAAACAAGCTCGGACTTATTGATAACGGAATGTTAGGAAATCTCAATTCAAACATTAGACTGATTAAAGAAGGAATAGAATATTTTAACTCAAATACTGTGAGCCCCAAAGCTGTTAACGAATATCTTTCGGCTAAGAGTTCGAGTGAGATTTCACAAAACGAATTTCTGTCAAATATAATCAAAAGAAATGAAGTGAGACTGCCTGAATTACTTGACAAAGAAGCATTTAATGAAAATAATTTACTTATGGAAATTAAGAAGAATAAAGAAGTTATGAATCAAATAGAGATTGATTTAAAATATAAAGGATACATTGACAGACAAAATGATCAGATAAATCAGTTTGTAAAAAATGAGGAAATAAGGATACCCGATGATTTTAAGTTCAGAAAGATAAGATCATTATCAACAGAAGCTCTCGAAAAACTCGAAAAAGTTAAACCAAATTCGATCGGTCAGGCAATGAGAATTTCCGGAGTCAGACCTTCGGATATTTCAGCTATAATGATATATATGAGAGGTTAATTTATTGTCAGCATTAATAAATATTTATTTTTAAAATTAATTAAAAACAATTTCACTTTTTTTTTAAAACAGAAACTATCAAATGAAATCAACGCCTGACGACACTTTAATTGAAAAAATATTTTCAGATCTGACGAAAGCTAATTCCGTTACAAAGGAATATTATCCGGGAGAATTGCCGGAGAGACAGCCCGTACAGACTGTTTACGGAGGAGCGCAGCTTTTTAAGTTTGATACCGCAGTTAAAATGGGTGAACTTGCTCTCAGGACATTTCTGGAATACGCTCATGATAAAAATGAATTTGCAAAAGCATTTGGTTTAAATTCTGAAGACGAGTTGCCGGGAAAAGTTTATTTAAAAATTATTGACAAACTTAAAAAAGAAGCTGTAGAAGATTTCAGAATAGATTTTGAGGATGGGTTTGGAGTAAGATCCGATATAGAAGAAGATGAAGCTGCCAAACAAACAGCTCTGGAAACAGCAAAAGGCATTGAAGAAAATACATTACCTCCGTTTTTCGGAATAAGAATTAAAAATTTTTCCGAAGAGCATAAACGAAGAGCAGTAAGGACGCTGGATATATTTCTTTCAACACTTACTGAAAAGAGCAACGGAAAGCTTCCTGAAAATTTTGTTGTTACGCTTCCGAAAGTTACTGTAAAAGAACATGTATCTTCACTTGTAAATATTTTTGAAATTCTTGAGTCAAAACTGAATTTACCTTCAGGATCTCTGAAAATGGAAATAATGATTGAGACAACTCAGTCAATCTTTGATACAAAAGGAAAATCAAATTTATTGAAGCTTGTTACTGCAGGTAAAGGCAGATGCAAGGCGGCGCATTTCGGAGTTTATGATTATACAGCTTCGTGTGACATTACTGCAAGACTTCAGGCAATGGATCATCCGGTTTGCGATTTTGCGAGGAACATGATGAAAGTTTCGCTTGCCGGAACAGGTGTCTGGCTTTCTGACGGCGCGACAAATGTAATGCCGGTCGGTCCGAATAAAGGCGATAACTTATCAGCCGGACAAAAAAATGAAAACAAAGTCATAATCCACAGGGCATGGAAAAAGATGTATGATGATGTGCAGCATTCGCTTGAGAATGCATTTTATCAGGGCTGGGATCTGCATCCGGCTCAGCTTCCCGTGAGATATGCCGCAGTGTATATGTTTTTTTTGAGCGGTCAAAAGGAGGCTTCGGAAAGACTGAAAAATTTTATTGAAAAAGCTGCGCAGGCAACTCTTGTCGGGGATGTGTTTGATGATGCAGCTACAGGTCAGGGATTGCTGAATTATTTTTTAAGGTCATTGAATTGCGGCGCAATTACTGAAGATGAAATTTTAAATACCGGACTGACGCTTGATGAAGTAAGAGAAAAGTCTTTTGTGAAAATATTAGATAAAAGAAGAAAATAAATTTAGGAATATTGCAGGATCAAAGTTCAATTTGAAACCATATTTAAACAAATCATTCAAATACTACATTTATAACCACTGAATTTCTAAAAAGCAATCTTTTAGATTTCCATTTCATACATTTCTATTGGCAATCAGAAGAATTATATTAAAACACTAATAGAAAATTCATTTCCAAAGTATTCTTGTTTAATGGCAAAAAAATCATTAAAAGTTTTTATATTAGATACAAATGTAATACTTCATGATTCTTCCTGCATACATCAGTTCAAAGAAAACGATATCGTTATTCCTCTTACTGTAATAGAAGAGCTAGATCATTTCAAACGGGGAAGTCAGGTAATAAATCTTAATGCCAGGGAATTTGCACGAACTCTTGATTCGATGACCGGTACAGCTCTTTTTAACGGAGGCGTAACTCTGGGAAAAGGCAGAGGCAAGGTAAGGATAGCGATTTCAAGAGGTTTGAATGAAGAGATTCGCGGGATATTCAAAGATGATACACCCGATCACAGGATACTCGGATGTGCGCTTGAACTTCAGAAGT
The DNA here is from genome assembly GCA_016709315.1 of Ignavibacteria bacterium. Taxonomy (GTDB): domain Bacteria; phylum Bacteroidota; class Ignavibacteria; order Tepidaquicellales; family Tepidaquicellaceae; genus JAEUSI01. The sequence goes on along the minus strand of JADJMZ010000001.1, from coordinate 664,109 downwards.
CGGATAAAAAAAGATCATACATACTTGTTACAAAGGATGTAAATCTGAGAATGAAAGCAAAAGCAATTGGCGTTCTATCTGAAGATTATACAACCGACAGGATCAGTAATGTCGAAGAGTTATACAGCGGAAAGGAAACCATTGAAGATTTTGATGATGAAATACTAGTGAAATTATATCAGCCGCCTTATGAAGTTAATTTTAAGGAAGCTGCAAAGAAAATGAAGGGAGAAGTTCTACCGAATAAATTTTATATTCTCCGGAACAGCAACAGATCAGTTCTCGCTCACCTGGATCAGCAGAAAGAGGTTTTAAGAAAAGTTGACAAATACGATACTTACGGTATAAAGGCAAGAAATGCCGAGCAGACTTTTGCTACGGATGCATTAACAAACAACAATATTCCTCTTGTTTCTCTTACCGGAAAAGCCGGAACAGGCAAGACATTACTTGCAATTGCTTCTGCATTACATGTAAGAAAAAATTACAGGCAGATATATATTGCAAGACCGGTTGTTCCTCTGAGTAACAAGGACATAGGTTATCTTCCGGGAGATGTTAATGATAAACTTGCTCCTTATATGCAGCCGCTATGGGACAATATAAAAGTAATTCAGGATCAGTACAGTGAAACTGATAAACAGCATCAGACAATTACTCAGCTTGTAAAAGAAAACAAACTTGTAATAGAACCTCTTACATACATCAGAGGCAGAAGTTTGCAGAGGATATTTTTTATTGTAGATGAAGCTCAGAATCTTACACCTCATGAAATAAAAACCATCATAACCCGTGCAGGTGAGGGTGTCAAACTGGTTTTTACAGGAGATATATACCAGATAGATCATCCGTATCTTGATTCGGAGTCCAACGGGCTTTCCTACTTAATTGAACATTTCAAGGGGCAGAAGCTTTATGCTCATGTGAATCTTGTAAAAGGAGAAAGATCAGAACTCGCCGAACTTGCCAGTAATTTGCTTTAATAAGGATCAGAGTTTTGAAATCAATTTGAGTCCTGTAAACCGTTTTAGCGGATTACCGCCTTGCTATAAATTTTATAATACAATTTTAAAAATTACAACTTAGATAAAAATAAATAAACAATAAAATGAAAACATTAAAATTTGACGAACTGAATCTTTCCAAGGAAATTCAGAAAGCTGTTGAAGAAATGGGATTTGAAGAAGCTACACCAATTCAGTCTGAAGCAATACCCGCAATAATGAGCGGTAAAGATATCATCGGACAGGCGCAGACAGGCACCGGAAAGACAGCGTCATTCGGGATTCCACTGATAGAAGCAATTGATAAGCATTCTAAAAATATTCAGGCGCTTGTATTATGTCCTACCAGAGAACTTGCAATTCAGGTTGCTGAAGAAATGAATAATCTTCTGAAGTATGTGAAAACTGTAAAGGTCGTTCCGATTTACGGCGGACAGTCCATTGACAGGCAGATAAAAATACTAAAGTTCGGTGTTCAGATAGTAATTGCTACTCCGGGAAGACTAATTGATCACATTAACAGAGGAACATTGAACCTTGAAAATGTAAAAATGGTGGTTCTCGATGAAGCGGATGAAATGCTTGACATGGGATTCAGGGATGACATTGAAAAAATACTTAAGACATCTCCGAAAGAAAGGCAGACTGTAATGTTTTCCGCGACAATGCCAAGGCAGATCATGGATCTTTCCAAAAAATATCTTAAAAACGCCGAACATATAAAGGTTGTACATAAAGAATTAACTGTTCCTAATGTCAATCAGTATTTCTTTGAACTCAAACCGAACATGAAGCTTGATGTTTTAACAAGACTGATTGATATTCACGATCCGAAGCTGTCTCTTGTATTCTGCAACACAAAAAGAGTAGTGGATGAATTAGTTTCACATCTGCAGGCAAGAGGATATTTTGCTGAGGGGCTTCATGGCGATATGAAGCAGATGATGCGCGACAGGGTTATGTCGAAATTCAGAAACGGTACGCTTGAAATACTTGTAGCTACTGATGTTGCCGCAAGAGGCATTGATGTGGAAGAGATAGATGCTGTTTTTAATTATGATATGCCTCAGGATGAAGAATATTATGTTCACAGAATAGGAAGAACTGCAAGAGCAGGCAGAGCGGGACAGGCATTTACTTTTGCGGTAGGAAAAGATTTCAATAAAATCAAAGAGATAGAAAGATATACTAAAACAAAAATTGTCAGACAGCAGATACCTTCTCTGAAAGATGTTGAAGAGATCAGGTTAAATTCTCTGATTGAAGATGTAAAAAAAGTTCTGGACGGCAAAGAAGACATGAAAAGATATATTCATATAGTTGAAAGATTGCACAGTGAAGAATATTCTTCAGAGGAAATTGCTTCGGCACTTTTGAAAATGATAATAGGCAAAGAAGAAGAATCAATGAAAACGGAAGAGAAATTTTCATCCATGTCATCTAACAGCTATGAAAGGGAAAGCGGGAACAGAAATCGCAGCGGAGGAAAAGACGGCAGGAAAGGAAAGGACAGGAAAGACAATTTCAGGGGAAGCAATGACAGCTTCAGGGGAAGCAGTGACAGCGATATGGTAAGATTGTTTATAAACATAGGAACTAAAGCAAAAATAAAAGTTAACGATGTAGTAGGCGCAATTGCAGGAGAGACAGGCATTCCCGGAAAATCCATCGGAGAAGTTGCCATGTTCGATAAGTTCTGCTTTGTCGAAATTCCGAAAACATATTCCGATAAAGTTATTAAGATCATGAACAAAAATCAGATCAAAGGAAATAAAATTGCTATTCAGGTTGCAAATGACAGGTAGTAAGTTATTCAACGGAAACATAAAATTTTATTTATGAATGTTTTTTTCCAATAAATAAATTATAAATGTTCATTTACTGATATGATTAATGCAGTTATTTTTGATATGGACGGAGTACTTATAGATTCCGAACCTGAATATATGGAAATGAACAGGAGACTTTTCTCAGAACTCGGAATTGATTTTGAAAATTCTGATTTTAATCAATATGTCGGCATGTCTTCATTTAAAATGTGGAGCGGAATTAAAGAGCGATACGGATTAATGCATGATGTAAACGAGCTGATTGAAACCGAAAGAAAACAAATGTTTGATATACTCTCATCCGGCAAAATTTCAGAACCGGTAAAAGGAATTCCTGAGCTTTTAAAAGAGCTCAGACAAAATGAAATAGTTTTAAATGTCGCTTCATCTTCTGCAAAAATTAACATAGAATATATTTTAAATAAACTCGATCTGACAAACTATTTTAATTTCATTGTGAGCGGTGAAGAAGTAAAATACGGTAAGCCGGCGCCGGACATTTTCCTTATGGTTTCAGATAAATGCGGAATACCTCCTGAAAAATGTTTAGTCATTGAAGATTCTTCAAACGGGGTCGCTGCAGCGAAAAGTGCCGGAATGAAATGCATTGGATTTACAAACTCAGGTACGAATTTTCAGGATCTGTCAGGCGCTGATTTTAATGTTACGGATTTTAATAATGACAATATCAGAAGAATCGGTGAGTATATTAAAAGTAATTAAAAGTTTTCGAAATCATTGAACAAAAAATATTCAAAGCAATAAATGAACTTACTTTGACAGCTTGCTGATTTATAAATTAAATTGGTGAAGTAAATCTGTTCCTGATACGAAAGTTTAATTATCTGAACATAAAGGAAAGCGGACCTTCGGGATTGATCATGTTTGTCATGTTACTAAGAGGAATTGAAACAGACTGAATCCCGAAAACATAAGGCGCGACCTGATAAGCGTTGAAAGTAATATTGAGCATATCTTCCGAAAGATTCCATACGCTGAAATTTTTTACATCAGGCGATGCTCCGGTTTCGATCATTTCATTAATATTGGTATATCCGTTTCTCTCAGCGTTCATTTTCAAATCCATTTTGCAGTAATCCGAAATATATTTTAGATAATCCGATTGATGTAAAAAAAGACCGGAAATGTCTGTCAGCAATCCGCCGGAAGTAATGCAATAATTGTAAGACGTAATAATAGTATTCGGATGAGCCATACCTATAACTGCCGAGAACTCTTTTATCTGAGCAGAAAATATTGTTCCTGCAATGACAGATGCATCTCCCTTAATCTCAAGCGAACTTCCTAATCCGTTCATAGCCGTATGATTTGTCATTTCCGAAACGGAATTTTTAAATCCGGAAATTATATTGTTTACTATTGTATCAATTCCGTTATTGATATCATCACTTATTCCTCTTACACCCATCAGCGCTTCCGGACCAAAATCCGCCTGAGGATAATCAGCGGTTATGTAATAATTAAGTTTCTTATCATTTTCAGAAAATGATTTATTTACTACCTTCATTGTTTGTGAATGTATGCTCAGCGGAAGAATAAATAATATTAATAACAAAGCGGATAGTTTTTTCATCAGGACATTTTTGTATTTTATAAATAAATAACGGATCAATTATTTTACCTTTTTCTTTTTTGTGAATTTATTAAACTCTCTGACAAATCTGTTATGCGATGTATAGTGAATCGTATTTATTCCCTGTGTCTTTGCAGCCAGTATATTCGCCTTCAGATCGTCCACAAAAACTGTTTCTTCAGGAACAAGATTATATTTTTCAAGAATATGCCGGTATATTTTTTTTTCGGGTTTAACTGTTTTTACTTTATATGAAAGTACGCGTTTTTTAATATGCTTTACATAAGGAAAGTTGTTGTCAATGAAATTTATATGCGATGCATCAACATTAGAAAGCATAAACAATTTGTATTCTGAATCAAGAAGTTTGTTTTCTAGAAAATTTTTCATCTGAGTATTTTCCCAGAAGATATCGCAGTAAAGATAATAAAAGTCAGAGTACCCTATTCTGAGATTGAATTTCTTTTTAAGGATTCTGAATGCCTGTTTAATGTTGATTTTATTGCTGCCGATTTTAATATCAAACTTATTCTCAATAAAAAAATCGCGGAGTTTTCCTGCATATACTTTTTTTTCAAGTCTGGATATACCATCAAAAAAATAACAGTAATCAAAATAAACAAGAGTGTTTCCCAGATCAAAAATTATATTTTTAAGAGCCGGAGTTTCCACTATAAATATTTAGTTTCTGTAACATTCAGATCATCATCAAAAATATATTCTTTCGGTTTGCCGGTAGGAATTTCGGTCTGAAGAATTTCTTCTTTGGAAAGTTTTTCCAGATGCATGATAAGAGCTCTTAGACTGTTTCCATGAGCGGAGATCAGAATATTTTTACCTTTTCTCAGCTCGGGTTCGATCCTTGAAAAATAATACGGCAAAACCCTGTCAGCAGTATCTTTGAGACTTTCACCGTTTGGCGGCGGAGTATCGTAACTTCTTCTCCAGATTTTCACCTGATCATCTCCGAATTTTGCTCTGCATTCGTCTTTGTTCATTCCCTGAAGATCTCCATACATTCTTTCATTCAGAGCTTTATCTTTTTCAACAGGAATTTCGCTTTGCCCTGTTTCTTTTAAAATAATTTCGAGAGTTCTCTGCGCTCTTTTGAGATCAGAAGTAAACGCTTCATCAAATTTATAATTCTTTAATTTTTCACCGGATGATACCGCTTCCTTCTCTCCGGCAGGCGAAAGGTCTATATCTATCCAGCCCGTAAACCTGTTTTCAAGATTCCATTGAGACTGCCCGTGCCTTACTATTACCAATTTTGACATGAGGTTAATTTTGTTTTATTTGAACTTTAGCAAATTAGTTTAAAATTATTTTTCTTACAATTTAATTTGAAATAAAAGTGAATGACAATCAGTTATTGTGAATGATAAATCAAGCAGAAGATTTATTATTGCATAAATATTTGAGGAAGTAATCAGAAAAAAATCCTGAATCAGATATTACAATTTCCATTTAATGGAGCATCCGATAGAAGGTATCTGAGTGAAGTTAATTTCTTTGTTTTCGAGAAGTTGTATAACCGCTTTTTCGAGATCTTTTTCTTTCACCGCCGTTTCATCTTTCCAGTTGTCATCAAACCTTCCGCGGTATTTTAAGATTCTGTTTTTATCATAAACAAAAATATCCGGAGTGCAAACCGCCTTATATTTTTTTGCAATCTCCTGCGACTCATCAAACAGATACGGGAAATTCATTTTGCGCTCAGAAGAAAATAGTTTCATGTTTTCAAATGAATCTTCAGGATAGTTTACTGTGTCATTGGAGTTGATTCCGGCAAGCTGAACATTTCTGCTTTTATATTTATTCTGAAATTCCGTAAACCGGTCTATGATTCCTTTTACATAAGGACAATGATTGCACATAAAAATTATTATCAGAACTTCCGCATTCTTAAAATCATCCGAAGAATATATTTTACCATCAACACCGATCAGTGAAAAATCAATAAGTTCCGATCCGAGATTATCTGTATTGTTTGACGCAGCCATAAATTAATTAAAGTTTAGGTTTTCCGGAAATTGTAAAAGAAAGATAGGTGCATATTAAAACTCTTCATCATCCTCATCATCAGCCATTTCAGGATGATAGTCTTCATAAAGAAATGTAATGTGATTATTTTTTTTGTCATACTCAGCGAATTCCCTGAAAATTTCTTCAGTGATAAATCTGTATTTTTCTCTCTCGGGATAATCATTGTGAAAGTGAACTATTATATTGTATTTATCCAGCAGAAGTATAAGTCTTTTCAATTCATCTTTAATGGCGGTTTTGTCAAGTTTACCGTACTCAATGAATTTGGGCTTACCGATCCGGTTGAAAATGTTTATTATTTTACCCTTTGCATGATTCTTTTCAAATTCCTCTACCTGAAGAATGAATTCATCATCGTCTTCATTAATAACACGAGAATTTTTTTCTCCCGTAAATTCTTCGTTGGCGCTGCCTTCTTCAGGCAATACATATTCATCAAATTCAGAATCCTCTTCGGGTTTCTTTTTCTTGCTTATACCTTTTAAGTCTTTATTTTGAGATTTTTTGTCAGCCATCTGAAATATTAATTTAATCTTTAAATGTTTTAAAATCTTACGTTCGCGTTATATGTATTATTAACTTCAAGTTTAAAAGAATTAATCAAAAATTCAATTAATAATTTTATAAATGTAAAAATCATTAAAAACAATTTTTTAATATAAATAAAAATACTACTTAAAACTCAACTGAAATATTTAAAATAAATAAAAACCAAAGGAGCGACAAATATTACGCTGTCAAACCTGTCAAGTACACCTCCGTGACCCGGAATAATCCCGGACGAATCCTTTACTCCGAAATATCTCTTTATCAGAGATTCAAACAGATCACCGATTTGAGAAAACACCCCGACAAGAATTCCGATAACAATCGCATCTCTCAGGTTAAGATCGGAAGGGAAGATAAGGTGAATGACTATAGAAACTATTACTGTAAATAAAAAACCAATAACAGATCCTTCAATAGTTTTATTAGGGCTGATAGAGCTTAATTTATGTCTCCCGGTATATTTCCCTCCGAAATATGCAGCAGAGTCGCATGTCCAGATGAGTACAAAAATATATATTACAGGATTCAACTTTGAATATTCACTCATGCTTCCCAGTAATATGAATGGTATTGTAATATAAACCAGACCGAACAAAACAATTACAGGGTTTAGCGGATTAACTTTTTCTTTCCTGAAAACTTCAGCAGAGATCAGAATTAAGAAAATTAATATCAAAAGAACAAACACTTCCCGGAAATAAAAATAAAATATTAACTGCAGTACCGAGGATAAAACAATCCCTGAGATCTTTAAAGGGTAAAAAGATTTTTTTTCAAACATTGAAAACAATTCCCACAAAGCCAGCGATGTTACCAAAAGAGAAAAAATAAAAAAATATATTCCCCCGTAATAAAATATTAATATTAAAACGGGGATGCCAATAATTCCTGTGATAATTCTTTTTAACTGATTACTCATCTGATAAATCTGATTTAGTTGGAATTGCCAAACCTGTATCGTCGTTTTTTATACTGTCTTTATTAATGACCGAATATTTTTTAATGAGTATTATCACAACAATGAACACCGCTAATGAAAATACACCAAGAAAAATAAACTGCATCTGATCATCCGGACTTATTTTTTCAGTATCAAGTGAATCCGCTCCGTAGACATATACAGCAGCTGCAGAAATAAAATTATTCAAAAAATGACAGATGACCGCAGTATAAATGCTTCCGCTGTGATAAACAATGAACGATAAAAAAATACCGAGAACAGTAAGTGGTATAATATTGAAAGGATGAAAGTGAAACAAAGCAAATAAAAGTCCAGAGAAGAATATTGCTTTGGCAGGCGGAATAATTTTTTCGAAATTTTTAAAAACCAATCCTCTGAATAAAAACTCTTCGCATATAGCGGGAGTAACGGCAATTGCAAAAACTATAATCAGAAACTCGGGAAAGGATGTAGCAACAACAAGCTTTTCCGTAGCCGATTCGAGTGTATCAAATAATTCCCTGAGCTGATTAATGACTTCCTGCCCAAACGGCAGAGAAAAAATAATTTCATTCTGATAATAAAGATATACCTGAAGAAACGGCTGAATCACAAGTATTCCAATAACAGATAATATCAGCACAGGTATGCCCGGCATTTTTAATCTGAAAGTTTCTTTCAGATTGTGATCCTGCAGCATAACAAGAACCACAGCGGGAAAGAAAATAAACATGAACTGAGCAAAAGACATGATTATTCTCGTCAGATTCAGATTATCATTCATCATTTCCAAATCATTTCCGAGAAATGCATAGGTCATAACACCTCCGATTATCTGATAGAGAAAGAAAACCAGAGCCAGTGACATGAAAATAAAAAACAAAGGATTAAGTTTTGAAAGCGGACCCTTTTTGTTTTTATTGACGGGAATTAAATCTTTATCATTGAAATTAAAATCTTCCAAAACTATTCGGCTGCTAATGATTATGAATGAAGCAATATCATTAAAATAGAATTTTATTTAAAGATACATAGACATTATCCTGATTAAAAAATAAAAATCTGCAAAGGCTGAATAATCCTTTAATTGATTTAAACTGATTTTCAGATTGAATTAATACAAGAATAGAATTATTTTACATCCAATGAATCAATATGAATCTCTTCAGTCAGGCGAAAAGGATAACGAATTTTATTCCGGACACGAAATAAATAAAAAATCAGGCAGATTCGGATTCCTGATAAATATTATCCTTTTTATTTTTACAATTTTTTCAACAGTTATTGCAGGAGTTTTCTGGGCTAATAAAGATCCATATCAGCTGAATAATTTTACATCCGGTATCACTTATTCCGTTTTGATACTTCTTGTAATTTCAACACATGAATTCGGACATTACTTTGCGGCAAGGTATCACAAAGTTCCAGTAACTCTGCCTTATTACATTCCCTTTCCGTTTATTTTTCTGAATCCGTTCGGAACAATGGGCGCGGTTATAAGAATGAAATCTCAGTATTACAGCAGAAAGGCGCTGCTCGATATCGGAGCAGCCGGACCTATAGCAGGATGGATAACTTCCCTTATAATCTTAATAGCAGGATTTATAAATCTTCCGCCTGTAAACTATCTGTATAACATTCATCCGGAGTATGCAGTAACGGGAATTCCTCTGAGCGGATTTACATTCGGTTACAGTCTGATCTTTATTTTCTTAGAAAAAATATTTACTTCCGGCGCAAATGTATTTATGCCGCCCATGAATGAAGTCTATCATTATCCTTTTCTTTGCGTGGGATGGTTTGGACTTCTGATAACATCGCTTAATATGATACCCATCGGACAATTAGACGGCGGACACATTTCGTACGCAATGTTCGGACAAAAGCATAAATATGTAGCGTACTTTTTCTTTTCCATGCTTCTGTTCTTCGGACTGGCAGGACTTCTTCCTTTCGCAGGTATTAACATAAACATAGGATCTATAAACTGGCTTGTCTGGGCGCTGCTTATTTTGTTTGTGATTAAGATAAAGCATCCTCCTACTTATTCGGAATTTGAAGAGCCGTTAGGGACAGGAAGAATGATAACCGGTTGGTTTACATTTTTTATTTTTATAGTTTCCTTTAGTCCCGTCCCTGTGTTTGAAGTTTAATAAAAAATACTTTATTTATTTTTAGCTAACTGAAATTTCCAATTAATTTTCTTTGAAAAATAAATCCACACTTGTCGTAATATTTCTTACGATATTTATTGATCTGCTCGGATTCGGAATAATCATACCTCTGCTGCCATCGTTTTCTGTAAATGTTTTGCATATCAATGAATTCACGATAGGTTTAATTGCAGGTATTTATTCTCTTATGCAGTTTTTATTCACGCCGGTCTGGGGATATTTATCTGACAGATACGGAAGAAAACCAATATTGGTAATGAGCCTCATCGGGAGCGTTGTATCTAATCTGCTTCTTGCTTTTGTTTTTTCCGGGATAATACTTTCAGCTTCGATTCTTATTTTAGCAAGAGCTTTTGCAGGTATTTTTGCTGCGAATATTTCCGCAGCGCAGGCAGTGATTTCGGATGTAACTTCTCATGAAGAAAGAACTAAAGGCATCGGAATGATCAGCGCCGCCTTTGCGCTAGGATTTGTATTCGGTCCTTCAATCGGCGGAGTGCTGTCGCAGAATTTCGGATATTCGTTTCCTGTTTATATTTCAGCAGCTCTTTCGCTGATCGCCGCTTTACTGTGTATATTTATTTTCAAAGAAACACTCTCTAAGGAAATTCAGCTAAAGAACAGACTCAGCAAAAGAAAATATAATCCCTTTAATCTCAGAATATTTCTGACAGCTCTCAGCAACAAATCTTACGGAAAATACATGATAATTTTTTTTGTAGCTGTTTTTTCTTTCTCAAATATTTTCGGAACATTTCAGCTCTTTGCCGAAAGGAAAGAAGGTCTCAATATGAATCAGGCGGAAATCGGATATATTTTTTCTTTTATGGGTGTGATGGGAGCTTTAGTTCAGATATTTCTGCTGAAGATAATTAACAAAAAAATAGGCGAGGAAAATACTCTGATACTCGGAAGCTTTTTTGCAATTTTCGGACTGGGTCTTATAGGGTTTTCGACAAACCTGATTTTTCTTCTCTTTGTTATTGTCATTCTGTCGGTTGGAAACGGACTGAATAATACTGTATCTATAAGTATGCTTTCACAATCTGTCGGCAAGGAAGAGCAGGGAACAATTCTCGGTATTAATCAGTCACTCGGATCGCTTGCACGATTTCTCGGACCGGTCTGGGGCGGTTTTGTTTATCAGTTCCTGGGATATAAGTATCCTTTTATTACAGGAGGATTATTCATGCTGATCATTACTTTATACAGTTACTATATCATTAAGAAAAAAAAATAAGAATTACATTCATGACCTCATGCCGATAACGCCAAACATCCTGCCGGATTTCACTCCGTCTCTTCTGTATGAATGCAACAGATCTTTTTCCGTAAATGTGCATAAATCCGAAACTTCAATATTTTCTTTTTTTAAACCTGCTTTTACAAGCTGGTTGAAATTTTCTTTTCTTAAATCAGGATAATATTTTCCGTTTTTATAAATGCAAATTTCTTCGCTGAAAAGTGTGCCTACTTCCGGTCCGACTTCATATTTTTCCTGAGAAATTCCTGGTCCGATGTAAGCGTATAATCCGGACGGCTTCACCGAAAATTGTGATCTAAGTTTTTCGATTGCGCCTGTGACTATTTTACCATGAGTGCCTTTCCATCCCGAATGAATGCCTGCAACTATTTTTTTACCCGGATCAAATAAAAACACAGGTATGCAGTCTGCCACGCTTACCGCCAGATAATTATTCTTAATGTCAGTGTAAATTGCATCACATCCGTCAAAATGCGAAGGAGCGGGAGAGTAATTTATTATTGCAGAATGAATCTGTTTCTGAAAAGTAACATTGTCTTCATTTATTCCCAGCTGCCGGAAAAAAATTTCCCGGTTCTTTTTAACATTCTCAATGTCGTCACCAACCGAAGCGCTCAGGTTCATACAAAACGGCTCAGGTGAGACTCCTCCATGCTTTGTGCTGAATCCGAAAACAAGTCCGGGAAATTTTTTAAACAGAGAGGAATATATTATTTCAGATTTTAACACGTATTAAAAATAAAATTTGTTTGTAGTATTAGACTGGACATTAAGACAAAATCAGAAAAACAGTTCAAGCCCTATGGATAGTTTGTTGTTGATATCATTTCTGATTTCGTCATTACCGCTTCCTGTGCTCTTAACTCCGTCTGTAAAAGTCTCGGCGTATTTAGCGGATAATTCAGTATATGGAAATGGTTTGTATTTTAAAACAGCGTAAACTCTTCTCCCTTTTCCGTAAAGAGCGACATTCGACATAACTCCTTTTATATCATTTTCAAACTCATATATCCTGCTGTCATAATCATCAGTATCAAAAATAATATATCTGATATCAAATGAAAGCCCTGTCACGGGAATAATTCTTATATCAGAGAAGAAAAGCATTCCCTTATTGTCTCCGCCAAAATTCTTATAGTCAACGTTTACATATTCGAATCTGCTTCTGACCCTGAATCTGTCTGTAACCTGATAAATCAACCCTGCGCGGACATTAAGCTGATTTCTGTTGTCAATTCTTTTTACTTCCCTGCCGTATTCATCCTGCACGGTTCTGGTATCTTCCTTATTTTCATTTTTGTATTTAAGATTCAGCACAAGACCTTTAGCCGCCTTCCATTCTATATTTGTAAGGAAATCGTTTCCTGAAGTAGGTACAGGATTGTAATAAGTTCTGTAAGGAAATTCATACTGATCAAAATAACTGTTGATATTCAGACCTTTGAATGGTTTAAGCGATATCCCTGCATAGAAACCTCTTTCATTATTCGTCTCACCGTTCCTTTCACCGAATCCGAATGAATGAACAGGTGCAAAATCTTTCGGATAGTTTCTGTAAAGAAGCAGTATGTCTGCAAATCTGAAGAAAGTCATTTGCAATGAACCTATGCCTGCAACTGAATTGGACTGTGACCGGGCTATCTCACCGTATAAATTCATATTTTTGAAAATGAAATCATAATCAAATCCAAGCATATTCGCTTTCGTTCCTGAAAAGTTATACAAAATCTTAACCGAATCATTTGTTATGGGCTTTGAAAATGTGCTTGTCCAGTAAGTGGATCCAAGTTTCAGACTTCCTTTTTCATAAGTAACTCTTCCTCCGAAAAGTTTTTCTTTGGCAGAATTCTTTCTGTTGATCTCGGAAGAAGTTCTGTGATAACCGTCATAATAAAAACTCGAAACTTCATCCTGTGTAGTATCTATAGTCGCATCATAATAATTATCTGAATAAAACAGGTTAAGATTGAAATCACTGAAAGCAAATTTAGCTGCGCCGCCTCTGAAAAACTGAACTTCATTTACCGAAGAATATCCGTCCACGCCTTTACCTTTTTTCTTTACAGGTGAAACGGCATCAATTCCTTTTGAAAAAGAAAGTGAAGACCACAATGAAAGCCCCTGTGCAAAATTAAGTGTGTAATCTCCCGCTACGGCTTCCTTTATAAAACTGTAATCCTTAATTTCTAAAAATCCGGAAACAAAATCAGTCAGATTTTTTTCTCCGGCATCTTTTTCAATTGTCAGATTTGCTTCAAGTTTATAATTAAGTTTAAGAAATTTCGAATTGATCTGATTATATATTTTTGATCTGGAACCTTCGTATTTTCCATCGAGATAACCTGCCTTTGGCTGAAGATCCTGTATAAACCTTGAACGGAGACGGGTTCTGAAAGACAGAAACCGGCTTGCATCAGATACTGAAAACTTATTTCCCGTTTCATCAATGATAATGTCTTTTGAAGACTGTCTGACAATTAAATAAATTTTAATCTTTTCGTAAAGATCTTCTGTCATGCCTTCGACATTCAGCAAAGCGCGTTTAGATTTAAAAACTTTATTCTGTTTTCTGTAATCTATAATCTTTTTTGCAATGATGGAATTCAGGAAAGGAATATTGTTAAGCTCATCCTGAGTTACTTTATTAATATCATAAGGATTTCTTTTCAGGTTATCCAGCAGGTCAAAAAGTTTAGAGTCTTCGCTTTCATCTTTTGAATCTTCCATTAATATCTCTTCCTGAAAAACATTTCTCAGATCAGTTGTGTCGGCTGATAATTTTGAGGTATCAGTCTGAGAAAATAATTCCGTTCTCTGTACCATCAGGAGCAGCAGCAATATGTATATATATTTATTCATCATGTTTCCTTCACGGCAAATATACGAATATTGAAATTAGATTTAAACATTTATAAGAAGTGTAATTTAATCTTAAATGTAAACGGTAAGATCAGACTACAGCAGATTAGTAAATGTAAATCAGAATTTTTTACTGAACAATTCTGATCTTTTCAACGGCAAATATTTCTTTGGTTGAAATTTTTTGTACAAATACGATCAAATCCGTTTTTCTCTGATTAATAATACCGGCTAAAGAGTAATTGTGTGAATAACTTTTCGTCTGCCCTGCGCTTATGTCAAAGGCTTGTCCGTCCGGAGGAGTAATAAGATCTCTGAGAGTATTTTCAAACTTTGTTTCTCCGTTTGGCGCAGTATACAGAATTCCGTTTTCCGAAACAGCTACATGGTAAACGAGATCGGATACTGTCTGACCTGAAACCTGTCTGACATTAAAACTGATATTTCCGTTCCGGGAAACGGTGTCATAATTATTTGTAAGCTTTATTGCGAATGTTCTGAGAGATCCAAGCTTCTCATTTATTTTGTTTGTCCAGCTTGATGCAGTATAAGAGCCCAGTGATGTTCCGATAAGAAATCCTCTCGGATTTACTGCTGCGGCATTGTAATAATTCATACGGGCTGAATTATCAGCGGTGTTGTAAAGAAAAAAAGGATCTCCGGCAAATAAAGTTGTATGAACTCTGAGAATAATTACCGAATTATCATTTGAAGTAATACCGGACAGATCGTTTACATCGTCAAGATATCTGTTGGCATCAACACACGGTATGCAGCTTGTGTTTGTAAATAGTTCAACCAGAACTTTGTTAGTGGCATTGATTGATTCCAGCAATGTTGAGAATGAAAATTCAGACGACCAGTCAGTGGTGTCAGTTGCATTCATTCCTCTAACTCGCCAGTAGTATGAACTGCTGTCAGTCAGAAATACTGAAGATGAAGTATACTGTGATGAAGATAATCCGGAAGTATCCAGAATAATATCAGTAAAAGAGGAATTTCCTGATATCTGAAGTCTGTAACTTGTTGCAGATGAAACATCAGACCAGTCGAACAAAGGCTGCAGAGTAGAAATTGTAGAATTGTTACCCGGTGAAAGAAGGTTCGGCGTGTTTACATACGGAACATAATTGTTTGCAGGATTATCATTACTTTCACAGGAATAAAATATTGTAAACGACAGCAATATCAGTGCGGCAAGTAAAATTTTTGTTTTCATATTTAAATTAACTCTTTATTTATAATTAGAATGAACTCTGAATCCCGAGTCTGAATCCTTCAAAAGGTTTTACAAATCTGCATATACCGTTCGCACATCTGAGACCGCCTCTTTCCGATCCGTAGGAAACGAGAACAGTATTTGATTCATTAATTTTATATGATCCTTCAGTAAGCCACCAGAATTTTTTTCCGGTAGGTTCTTCTTTATCATCTGTAAACTCTGTATTTAATGTAAGATTAATATTCGGTGATCTCGAAAAAGTAAGTGAAAGATAATGATTCATATAAGTCTTCTCGCCAATCCTTATGGAATTATTGGCCCATTGCTGTTCGCCGATAAAAGTAAGAGTATTTAAGTCGCTTAAAGAATATTTCACTTCAACCGGTATGGTCGTAGTGGAAATTCTTTCAGATGAAAAAGGATTTAGCTGATTGTAAACAAGACTGCTTTGTCTGGCAAATGCAACTTTAACATAAACCTTTTCAGAGGCATAATATTCACCTTCTGTAAAGATTTCCCAGAAAGGTGAAAAAGAATCATCAAGAGAGGGGATGAAACTATTGTTTCGGTCAATTCTTTTATATGATAATGCAGACGACGTATCGGTGTCTTCATATTGATAATGTCTTGATGCGATGCTTCCGTTAAGATTAAAACTTAGTTTATCATTCGGCGAATATACAACATCAATCTGTCCCCCGACTTCATCATTGAAATCCACAACATGCGGATTTCTTGTTATCAGAGTGGAAGTGTGTTCCTTCTGCGCTGTCGGAGGATTCTGATAAGGAAGCATTCTTGTAGGTCTTGTATTGCTTCTGTTATCCGGAAGAGTAATGTCGTATCTGTAATTTTTATAATCGAATGTCAGTCCGAATTTACTGAATGAATAAGACAGCGATGAATATAATCCGTCGCCTTTTGCCGTTAATGGATCCGGAAAAATTTCGTTCGGA
Organism: Ignavibacteria bacterium; assembly: GCA_016709315.1. Lineage (GTDB taxonomy): Bacteria > Bacteroidota > Ignavibacteria > Tepidaquicellales > Tepidaquicellaceae > JAEUSI01. The sequence goes on along the minus strand of JADJMZ010000001.1, from coordinate 647,672 downwards.
GAAACAAGCGATGTTTTATGTGAATAAGCTGTATAAAACTGAAAATCAGCTAGATTGAAATTTATATTAATTTCAGGAAGATCTGTTTTTACAACAGTGTTTACTTCTTCTTCCGGAAGTTCGCCTGTTGAATAAAGATATCCTAATCCCAAAGTAAGAGATTTAACCGGACTGACTTCGGAATAAACATTTCTGATTTTATATTTTTCAATTCTTTCGGGAGTAATATAATCACTGTAATTTATATTTCCTCCGAGTATCTGAGTTTTAAATCTCACCGGATTTTTTTTACCGAATTTTTTTTCGTAGGCAATCCTGATGCCGTCAATGCCTGTGTCATAACCCAGCGGTCTGTCTTCAAAAACATTAAGTGACAATCCCTTTGAAAGAATTTCCCAGTAATCGCCTGCTCTTAATGATATTCCGGATTCATGCTCATATTCGACAAATCTTTTTCTGATGCCTTTAAAATTAAGACCATACTCTATAGGATCGCTGATCTCAAGTCTGATTCCGAAAGTAACTCCGTTAATGATCAGACGGGCATCGGTAAGATTCTCAAAATATTCTTTTGCCGATTTAATGTTACCGGTATATTCATACCCGCTGCCGTATCTGAAAACATTGCTCACAGCGGCGTCTGCATTTAGATTTAACTGCGAGTAAGCAACCTGAATTGAAACAAAAAATAAAACAGAAATCAGAAAAATTATTTTCATAAGTAATAAATATTAAGTCAGTAAATAGAAAAGTTAAATTAAATTTATCTCTCTTATCATTCTGCAGACAAAGCATTCTTAATTTCAGATTCTATTTTGATCTCATCTCCGGTTACATAACCGAGATGTTTTGAAATTATTTTTTTGTCTTTTGAAATTAAAAGCGAGTAAGGAATTCCCACGCCGCTGTATGATTCGAATACTGATTTGTCGGGATCGAGCACTACAGGGAAGGAATAACCGTTCGCATTAATGTATGACTTCACTTTTGAAACAGATTTCTGATTATCCTGATTTATTGCAAGATAAGTAAACCCTCTGTCTTTGTATTTTTCATAAACAGGAAAAAGTTTTTTCATTTCTTCCTTGCAAGGCGAGCACCATGTAGCCCAGAAAGAAATCATGACAGGTCCCTTTTCAAGCAGTTTGCTGAGTTTTACATCATTGCCTTCAAGATCCTGGAGTGTGAAATCGCTATAATTCTGACTGTAAGATTTCAGAGAAATAAATAATAAAAATAAGATAAAGAAAAAAACTTTTTTCATCAGAAAAAATTTTTAAATTAATGAAAATGAAAATCCTTTAACTTTTTTGGGGAGTGTTAAGATTTCATAAAAAGAATTACAATGGCTGTAACCACAAGGTTTGCTATGCCGAGGGGAAGCATGACTTTCCATCCTAAATTCATAAGCTGATCATATCTGAATCTCGGAACTGTCCATCTTACCCATATAAAAAACAATACAAGGAAAGTCACCTTAGCAGTGAATGTAAATATCTGAAGAATACTGACGAGCATTGGCGGCAATCCGAAGTCCTGAAGATAAGGGAACTGCCATCCGCCGAGATATAAAGTAGTTATCATTGCCGAAGAAACAATAACATTTGCATACTCTGCAAGAAAGAACAGAGCGAATTTCATTGAAGAATATTCAGTATGATATCCTCCGACAAGTTCCTGTTCCGCTTCAGGCAGATCAAAAGGAGTTCTGTTCGTTTCAGCAAAAGCCGACACAAGAAAAATAATAAATCCTACCGGCTGAAGTATAATATTCCATTTCCATCCCGCCTGACTATTAACTATTGTGTCGAGTTCAAGCGAACCATTCATAAGTATTATAGCAAGAACAGCAAGTCCCATTGAAAGTTCGTAACTTATCATCTGCGCCGATGATCTTAATCCTCCGAGAAGAGAATACTTATTATTGGAAGACCAGCCGCTGAGTGTAACTCCGTAAACGCCGAGAGAAGTCATAGCAAGAAAATATAGTATTCCGATATTTACATCTGCAATCTGAAGCTTAATGACTTTATCTCCGATTGTTATAGTATCCCCGAAAGGAATTACTGCAAAAGTTGAAAGTGATACTATAATGGAAATTGAAGGCGCAAGAGAATGAATAAATTTGTTGGCGTTTGCAGGAACAATATCTTCTTTGAGGAGCAGTTTCACGGCATCTACAATCGGCTGTAAAAGACCTGCAGGTCCTACGCGGTTCGGACCGATCCTGTTTTGTATAAAAGCGGAAACCCTTCTTTCAGCATAAACTGAATAAGCAACCGCGGTGAGAAGCACGCCCTGAACAACGGCGATTTTTGAAAGAATGATAATTAGATTAACTAATGAATCCGACATTTATATAATAGACTTTGTGAAAGTATAAAATCCGAAAAATAATATTAAAATTAAATACTAATACCAATAATTTGCTGATTCACTTTTTGTGCACAACAAATTTTTCTCGCAGATTTCCGCAGATATTTTCCGCTGACATACGCAGAATCAAAATTAATTAAAGATTCCTGTTTTAAATTATGGATCAAATTTATTGTATTCAGCTTGTAACTTTATTATTAAAATATTCTGTAACAAGGGCTTTAATTTCTTTTTCATTTGAAAACTTTAATATCTCATCGCAAAGCTCTTTAGCTTCACCGTAACTGATCTTTCTGATAAGCTGTTTTATTTCCGGAAATATCGACGGAGAAACGCTCAGTTCGTCAATTCCCATTCCGACAAGTACTGCAGTTGCAAGCGGATTTGACGCCATCTCTCCGCAGACACTGATCTTAATATTATTTCTGTGAGCCGAATCCGTGATCTTTTTCAAAGCTCTTATGACGGCAGGATGAAATTCAAGAAATAAATTTGAAATGTATTCGTTTCCCCTGTCAACAGCCAGAAGATATTGTATCAGGTCATTTGTACCAATACTGAAAAAATCAACTTCCCTTGCAAGTTCGTCTGCAAGAAAATACGCAGAAGGCACTTCTATCATTATTCCGATTTGAATATTTCTGTCAAAGTTAATTTCTTTGCCGTCAAGATCCGTCTTTACTTCGTTAAGTATTTCTTTTGCTCTGATCACTTCGCTTACAGATGAGATCATCGGGAACATTATTTTGATATTCTTTTCTTTTGATGACCGAAGCAGAGCGCTTAACTGCTCTTTGAATATATCCACTCTGTCTAAACATATCCTGATTCCTCTCCACCCGAGGAAAGGGTTATCTTCTTTTTCTGATCTCGGAAGAAGTTTATCGCCTCCGATATCATAAGTTCTGATAGTAACTGTATTAGGATAGGTGACATTCGCTATGTGTGTGTATTCTTCGATCTGTCTTCCTTCGGAAGGAAAATCTCCGGCTTCAAGAAATAAATGCTCTGTCCTGTATAGTCCTATTCCGCAATGACCGGTATTTACAATGAAATCAATTTCTTCGTCAAACTCAATATTCGCCGAAAGTTCGATTAGTTTATTGTCGGATGTTTCGCTCGGGAGATACAGAATTTCTTTGAGTTTCTTTTCATAATCTTTTAATTCCTCAAGCTTTTTTTTGTATATTAAAAGAGTTTCACCGGAAGGATTTAAGATTATTAAACCTGTTAATCCGTCTATTATTATTAAATCACCGGAATTTATTTTTTTTGAAATATCTTTCATACCGACGACTGCCGGAACTCTTAAAGCCCTCGATATTATAGCGGCGTGAGATGTCAGCCCGCCTTTGTCGGAAGCATACCCCTGAACTTTCCTTTTGCTGAAAAGAATAGTATCCGCCGGTGAAAGTTCGTGTCCGATTATTATGGAGTTTTCCTCAACTTTCGACACAAGCTTTTCCTTCTTCAGATTTCTGAATACTCTGTTCCTTATATCCTTTAAATCATTAAATCTGTCTTTGAGATATTCATCTTTTGAATTGACAAGCATGTGACTTAATTTTGTAATCTCATCATCAAAAATATAGCTTGCAGTTCTTTTTTCATTTTGAATTCTCTGGTTTACATTATTAAAAAAGAATTTATCATTTAAAATATCAAGCTGAGCATCGAATATCAGAGAATTGTTTTCACCGATCTTTTCGTAAGACAGAGCTCTTATTTTATTAAGTTCTTTTTTGGAAAGTTCAATTGCATTATCAAATTCAAGAAGCTCTTTTTCGACATCTCCTTCATTAAGTATCTGAGTGTCAATTTCAAAAGTACTTCGGGAATATATATAAGCTTTTCCGATTGAGATTCCGGGAGATGCGGGAACGCCTTTGTATGTTATTTCCTTTGGCAATGAAAGCTGATTTGTGATTAAATAAAAATATATTATTATTTTTTTAAATGTAAGGAGATAATGAATTTGCAGATTTAAAGTATTCTTTCTGTTCAGAAAGTTTTGAGACACTCTGATATTGAGTTGAAAAGATATGAATTAAAATACAAAGTTCAACTATGAATTTTTTATTTAACATAAATTTCTTCAAAAATATGTCTGAACGGGTGTTAGTTAAACAGATTTGATTTAAACATAAATATTTTTATTTTAAGAAAAAAAATTAATTACAATTAGTTAAATCTGTTTTTTTAATTTAATGGCAGCATCCGGTCAGTTAAAGTAAAAATTTTAATTAAACAAAAAATTAAAACATGAAAAAGTATTCAATCGAAATTAAATGGGCGTTTTTATTTATCATCATGACTTTTGTGTGGATATTTATAGAAAAACTTGCCGGACTGCACAGTGAGCATATTGACAAGCATCCGGTCTATACAAACTTCATTGCTATTCCCGCAATTTTAATTTATCTGCTTGCTATGTATGACAAACGAAAGAATTATTATTCCGGTCAGATGTCCTGGAAGCAGGGATTTGTCTGCGGACTAATCATTACAGCTATAGTTACAGTGTTAAGTCCTCTTACTCAAATTATCGTTTCTGAAGTCATAAGTCCTGAATTTTTTCCTAATGTAATAAAATACTCTGTCAGTTCGGGTGCACTCAAACAGGAAGAAGCTGAGCAATATTTTAATCTGAAAAACTACATCATTCAGGGACTGATAGGAGCTCCTGTAATGGGAATAGTTACTTCAGTCATTACGGCTTTCATTGCAAAATCAAAACAATCAGCTGTATAAGTATTATTGTTCCAAATAAAAATATCTATGCTGACAGATTCCGGAAAATTAATTAATCTCAATAATGAACATACAACAGCTTGAATATATTATTGCACTGAGTAATCATCATCATTTTGTAAAGGCGGCGAAAAGTTGTTTTGTTACACAGCCGACTCTGAGCATGATGATTCAGAAACTTGAAGAAGAGCTGGAAGTTAAAATTTTTGACAGGAGCAAGCAGCCCGTTGTCCCGACAAAGGAAGGCGAAGAAATAATTCAAAGAGCAGTAAAGATTCTTGCAGAGATAAAAGAGTTAAGAGATTTTGCCAAAGAACTTAAAGGTGAAATTTCCGGTGAACTGAATCTCGGTATTATTCCTACACTTGCTCCGTATCTTCTTCCTCTCTTTCTTAAATCTTTTACCGGCAAGTACCCGCATCTTAAAATATTCATCAAGGAAATGATCACAGATGAGATCATAGATAAACTCAAAAAAGGCGAAATTGATATCGGCATACTTGCTACACCTCTGAGTGACAGGAGAATTACAGAAATTCCTCTTTTCTATGAAGAGTTTTATGCCTACGCTTCAAAAAAAGAAAAACTTCCCAGAAAGAAATATCTTTTACCTAAGGAGATTGATCTGAATCATCTGTGGCTTCTTGAAGAAGGTCATTGTCTGAGAAATCAGGTTCTGAATTTATGCGAACTGAGAAAGAAGGATTCGGAAAATATTAATCTGCACTATGAATCCGGAAGCATTGAAACATTGATTAATATAGTTGACAGGCACGAAGGAGTCACTATTATTCCGAGACTTGCAGTTCTGAATCTGAAAAAAGATCAGCTTGAAAATGTCAGACAGTTTTCTGATCCTAAGCCGGTGAGGGAAATAAGTCTTGCGGTAAAATCCGACTTTCCAAGAAAAATGCTACTTAAACATCTTAAAGAAGAGATCATTAAGAATATTCCTGCTGAAGGAAAGATTAAAAACAAAAACATTCTTGATATATAAAATTGTTCTTCAGTTTAGAAATAAAAACAGTCTTTGAAAATTCCGGCAGACCGGATTTCAAAGACTGTATAAAATTATAACAAAAAAGTAAACTATTTTTTTGCAAGCAGATTTTTCCAGACAAGAGCCGCAAGCACTCCGCCAATTATTGGCGCAACCCAGAACATCCATAACTGTCCGATAGCATTTGCTCCGACAAATAATGCAGGACCGAGACTTCTTGCAGGATTTACTGATGTACCGGTAATTGGAATACTGACAAGGTGTATCATAACAAGTGAAAGTCCGATAGCAATTCCTGCGAATCCTTTTGGAGCATCTTCGCTGGTAGATCCGAAGATTACAAGAAGAAAAATAAATGTAAGTACAACTTCAGCAATAAAACCTGCTTCCATTGAATATTTCATCGGTGAAAATTCCCCGAATCCGTTTTGTCCAAGTCCATTAGTTTCAAGAGAATATCCCGGAATCCCTTTTGCGATCACAAGTAGTATTCCTGCGCCTGCAATTGCACCAAGACATTGCGAAACTATGTAACCGGCAGATTCCTTTCCGCTTATTTTTCCTGCGGTAAGCATTGCAATTGTAATAGCAGGATTGATATGACATCCTGAAATATTTCCGATAGCATAAACCATTGTTAAAACGGCAAGTCCGAAAGCAAACGAAATACCCGTGAAAGATATTTCGGTACCGGCAATAACTGCGCTTCCGCAACCAATAAGAACCAGCACAAGAGTTCCTAAAAACTCAGCTGCATACTTTGTAGATGAATTCATTTTTTAGAATTTTAAATAGTTTACGAAAAAATTTTTGATATGTGCAAAATAACCTGTGCCTCTTTAAGAAACAATATTATTCTACTGAAAAGTGATTTTAAAAAATAGTGCTGTCCAAAAATTTTTGTGCATCCTAGTGTCCCCCCCCCCCCCCCGCCCCCCCCCCCCCCCTTTTTTTTTTTTTTTTTTTTATTAGTCAACCAGGGTAGAGGAGTTGAAAATTCTTAATTTTACAAAAGTATATTATATAAGGTATGCAACCGGATTCTATGTGAAAATAATATTTGCGCCGGCAGATTCTTCATAAAACTGTCCGACCGTAATTATATCGTCCACATCCTTGCAGAAATCTTCTTTCTTAAGATGAAACATATCAACACTTGCTTTGCATGCAAAAATCTTACATCCTGCATCGTGTATCATTTCAATGAATTCTCTTACCGGAGGAATGTCGAGCTTCTCCATCTCCTTCATCATTTTTGAAGTAGCAAATGCGCTCATTCCCGGCAGCGCTCCCAGAAAAGTAGGAATATGCATTGCAGGATTTCCAACCGTAGCGACATGAATATGATCCATGCTTTTCTCCGTGATTGCGTCCATTCCGAAAAAAGTAAAAAATAAATTTGCTTCAATGCCTTCCATCCTTGCGCCGTTAGCCATTATCAGTCCGGGATAAACTCCGTCTAATGTTCCTTTGGAAACAATAATTGATACCTTCTTTATTGGTTCAAAAATATTTTCTTCTGTCATGATAATTTTAAATAAATTTTTAAATGCATCCTTTTGGTTTTGGTATCCCGCCGATCCTTGCCGCTTTTTTTGCAGGACCTTTTGGAAACAATGCGTACAGTTCTTTTGTACCGACTCCGCTTTCCTTTGTGAGTCTTCTTACTGTAGGACCGTCGCCTTTTTCCATAAATTCTTTTCTCATAAAATTAATTACAAGCCAGTGCCTGTCGGTTAATTTTTCAATGCCTTCAAGTTTTGCAATTTCAGAAGCTGTTTCTTCGTTCCAGTCATTCAGATTTTTCAAATTTCCGTCTGAGTCAACTTCAATTTGTTTTCCGGCTAATTCTATTGTCGACATATAATTATAATTTAATTTTTTTAATCTTTTATCTTTCCCTTCATGCTCATTTCATTGCTTACGGGAATGTCCTTACCTTTCAATAGCAGATTCCAGTATGTCCATTTAAACATCAGCTTGCCGAAATGATTCATTCTTGTTTCCTGCAGCAGGGAAAAAGGACCTATAAGAGGCAGCGGATAATGACCTTTGAGAGGTTCAGTTTCATAATTGAAATCTATTAGCAGCGCTTTGCCGAAACCAGATTCTATAAAACAATTTGCATGTCCGTCAAACTTTGCTTTCATTTCCCTGCCTTCAATGACACTCATTAAGTTTTCAAAAAGCACTTCCGACTGGAAATGTACTACCGAACCTGCTTTAGATGAAGGCAGATCAGTGGCATCACCTATTACAAAAATGTTCTCATAGTTTTTTGAACGCAGAGTATACTTATCTGTCGGAACAAAATTCAGCTCGTCTCCCATCCCGCTTCTCGCTATGCATTCATTTCCTTTGTTGGTTGGGATTGTGACAAGACAATCAAACGGAATTTCAATCTCATCCCACGAAATTATTTTCTTATTTTCATTGTCAACTCTTCCGGTGCTGAAATCCACCGTAGTCTTTATATTTTTTTCAACAAGATAATCCGACATAACTTCAGCGCATTTTTCCTTTGTAAATGCTGAAGATAATGGCGTTACAAAATGAATTTCCGTTTTGTCTCTTATGCCTTTTTCAGTAAAAAACCAGTCTGAGAGAAATGCAAATTCAAGCGGAGCGACAGGACATTTGATCGGCATCTCAGTTATGTTTATTACAAGCTTTCCGCCTTCCCATGTTTTGAAAAATTCTGCAAGCTTCATTGCGCCTTCTATGGTATAAAAATCAAAAATACATTTTTGCCATAACTCACCTTTAAGTCCTTCGGTTTCTTCCGGCGCAATATCCGAACCTGTTGCAATTATAAGATAATCATATACGAGCTCTGTTCCGTCTTTAAGATAAACTTTATTTTCCGGGGGAACGATCTTATCTATAATTTCCATTATCACATTAACGCTTTTTGGAAAAAAATCTCTTTTAGGTTTAATGACATCTTCCTCTTTATACACACCGAATGGAATAAAAAGAAAACCCGGCTGATAAAAATGAGTTTCATTATGATCTACAATAGTAATTTCCCAGTCCATAGGATCCATTACTTTGTGAAACTTATTAAGCATAGTGGTTCCGGCTGTTCCTGCTCCGAGTATAACTAATTTTTTCATAAAATCTTTTTGTTAAATAATTTAATAATATTTGTTAAAATAAATTATGACATGAATCAATTTTAAAAATGATTTTAATCATAAAATACGGCTTTGTGAATTCCGCAAAAATTTTCAGAGTGCATGCAAACTTAACAAATCCTATTTGATAAAATTATACACTCTGACATAATCAATTTCAAGCGCTGCCGGAAAAATACTTTCATCAATTCCTTTGAATCCTCCCCAGTCGCCGCCGATTGCAAGATTCAGGATAAGAAAAAATTTCTTATCAAAAGGCCAGTAACCGGATCCTTTGTTATTGTTCTTATATTCAAAATATTTTTTTCCGTCAGCGTATCCTCTTATTCCGTAAGGAGTCCAGTCTAATCTGTAAATGTGAAATTTCTTTTCTGCGTCTTTAATTTTTATGAATGAAGTTTTTCCGTTTCTGAGTTTAATATTGTAAACTTTGGAGTGAACCGAAAAGTGAACGACATCCTGATCGAAACCTACATATTCCATAATATCTATTTCACCGTTATTAACGCTTTCGGGATTGTTGTTCGTTTCGGGAAGCATCCAGAATGCAGGCCAGACTCCTTTGCCGTGAGGCAACCGGGCGCGGATTACTACCCTGCCGTATTTCCATCCCGCTTTGTTTTTTGTGACGAGTCTTGCCGAACTGTAATTCCTGCTGAGAATATTTTCTTTTTTTGCAATGATCCTTAAAATGCCTGAATCGAGTTCAATGTTTTTTCCGTTGGTATAATATTGTAGTTCATTATTACCCCAACCGTCATCGCCGGTTTCAAAGCTCCATTTTGTAGAATCAATATTATTGCCTGAATCAAATTCTTCAGACCATACGGGTTCATTTTCAAATTTCCACGTTTGTTTTTTCTTTTGCGAAAATAAATGATCGTTGTTAATGATCAGGAAAAAGAAAATTAAAAAAAGATATGAACAGAATTTCAAATTTTTATGAAATATTTTGAAAAGAAAACATTAAACTCTCATTAATGTTTTGTACACGACAAAAAAATATTTGTTAATAATTCCGGTTATTTTGACCCCTCCCAAACCCTCCCCTTGACAAGGGGAGGGCAGTGTGGGGTTTTAAAAAACTTTTTTACAACCAGATTCAGATGATTTTTTAAATGTTTGTCGTGTACAAAACTCAGTAATGTAAACGTATAAATTAATTATTTTTTAATTTTTATTTTAACTAATTTAAGATAGATAATAAATTTAATTTCTAAAATGAATTCAGAAACAATTATCAATTCTTCCAAAGCTCCTGAGCCTGTGGGTCTTTATCCGCATGCAAGAAAAGCAGGCAACCTGCTTTTTCTTTCGGGTGTGGGTCCGAGAGAAAGAGGTTCTGATAAAATTCCCGGAGTAGAGCTTGACGGAAATAAAAATATTATTTCTTATGATATTGAAATTCAGTGTCATTCAGTTTTCCGCAATGTAAGATATATACTTGAAGACGCAGGATCGGAATGGGAAAAGCTTATAGATGTCACAGTATTTCTGACAAATATGAAGGATGATTTTGCGGCATATAACAGAATCTATGCTGAATATTTCAGGGAAAATCAGCCTTGCAGAACAACGGTAGAAATAAAATCTCTTCCTACTCCTATTGCAATTGAACTTAAGTGTATCGCATTGATCTGAATGATCTAAAATAAATTTTAAAATTTTATGGGTATAATAGTCATAACCTGCTTCAAACCAAAAGAAGGTAAAGACTTCGAACTGCTTGAAGTAATCAAAGATCATATTCCAGTTCTGAAAAAAGAAGGTCTTATTACAGACAGAGTCTGTCATGTTATGAGATCAGCTGACGGAAGTATACTTGAAGTCTTTGAATGGAAGTCACAGGAAGCGATTAATAATGCGCATAAAAATGAAAATGTTCTTGGGTTATGGAAAAGATTTGAAGATGTTTGTGAGTATAAAAAACTTTCTGATCTGGAAGAATCAAAAAAAGTTTTCCCGGGATTTGAACCTGTGAATATCTGATAATATTATTTAACAGTAAAATAATTTTAATAAATGACTGAGACAACAAAGCAATACTGGTGGATATTTTTACTAAGAGGCGTAATGATTTTAATCTTCGGATTACTTTGTGTTTTAATTCCGGATATGGTAATGTACACGCTTCTGATGTATTTCGGATTTCTTTCAGTATTCAGCGGAATCGTTCTTCTGATTGAAACAGCATTAAACAGGACTGATTCTGTTGCGTTAAAAGTTTCTGAAGGAATATTTTACATTCTTGCAGGAATACTTTTTCTTTACAGGCCGGATTTTGTTTTAAGATTAACGTTTTATCTCATCGCTTTCTGGTCAATCATTGCCGGAATATTTATGATTTATCATTCATTCAAACTCAGAAAAATTATCAGGAATGAATGGCTGTATATCCTGAACGGTATTCTTACGGTTGGATTCGGATTAATGATTTTATTCAATGCCATAGCAACAGCAGAAGCTGTAATTTTTCTGTTTGGAATGTTTGCAGTTATTTCCGGCGTACTTATGGTTATTGTTTCGTTCAGAATAAGATCACTTAAACAAACGTGATATTAGTTTAAATAAACCTCACCTTCTTATTGCTGAAAAGTCAGGAAGTTCCTGACAACAGCACTTCTTATTATGTTATAAAACTTCCTCTTTCACTGCAAATAAAAATAATTCAGAAATGAAATTACAAAATTATTTTTAATAAACACTTCCGCTTATTGACAATAACAATTATAATGTTATATTTGAAAAAATTAATTTTAACTAAATTTATATTTTTTGAAATTAGCATTAACATTTAACATAAAGAAAGACAGCGCAAATGAATTATCTGCTGCGGCATTATCAGATAAATCAGAAGAATCATTTTCCCCAAAAAGAGATTTCAAAAAATACCTCAGTGAAAACCTCATAGAAAATTATCCGGAAAGAATTGATGATACTTTTGCAGAGTGGGATTCCGAAGAAACTATAGAAGCCGTGAAGTCTGCGCTGGAAGCTGGCGGACACGAAGTTGACCTGATAGAATGTGACAAAGACGCTTATGAAAAACTTAAAACTCTTAATCCGGAATTTGTTTTTAATGTTGCAGAAGGGTTATCAGGATCATCCAGAGAATCACAGATTCCTTCAATGCTTGAGATGCTGAACATACCCTATACAGGAAGTGATTCTATAACGACAGGAATATGTCATGACAAATCGCGATGCAAGGAAATTTTGTCTTATTATAAAATTCCCAACTCGAAATTTTTTATAACGGATGCAATTCATAAAACCGAAAAGAAAATTTTATTTCCGAAATTTGTAAAACCTCTCCATGAGGGTTCGTCAAAAGGAATTTACAATTCTTCTGTCGTTAATAATTCTTCAGAACTTCGTAATGAAATCCTCAGAATAAAAGAGTGTTACTATCAGCCGTCAATAGTTGAAGATTTTCTTGAAGGAAAAGAATTTACGGTTGCAATGCTTGGAAACGGAGATGATGTGAAAGTACTTCCGATAGTCGAAATTAATCTTGACGCTGTACCAGAAGGATTCAATAAAATTTATTCTTATGAAGTAAAATGGTTTTTCGATACCAGAGAAAACAAACTTGATATTTTCAAATGTCCCGCTGATATCGAACCTGAATTATACAAACAGATCGAAGACGTATGCAAAGCGGCTTATCAGGCGTTGAGAATCAGAGACTGGGCAAGAATAGATGTAAGACTTGACAGGAATAATATTCCGAACATAGTGGAGATCAATCCGCTTCCCGGAATACTTCCTGATCCCGCGGATAACTCCTGTTATCCGAAAGCTGCAAGGGAATACGGGCTTGATTATAATTCCATGATAAATACTGTTCTGAATTGCGCAGTTCAAAGAACATTGATGCAAAAGTAAAATGAAGAATCTGAAAAAGATAAATGATCATATAAATTCAAAACCTATAATAAGAATTTGAAAATAAGCATTATATATAACGATCCGACACAATACGCAACCGGCACTGTCTATGATGACGGTGTAACAGATATAGATCAGGTCGCCGAACCGATAGACATGAGTGAATACGGGGTTCTTGACGAACTTAAATCCGTACAGCGAGCTCTGAAGCCGACAGGTCATGAAACCAAGATTGTTGCAGTTGCGCTTGATGTTTATAAACTCATTGATGAACTGAGAAATGATACTCCTGATCTGATTTTTAATTTGTGCGAATCGCTTGACGGAGATCCGACACAGGAAATGAATATTGCTTCATTATTTGAAATTTTAAAAATACCATATACCGGATCCCGCGCTCTGACACTTGGTCTTGCGCTCAATAAATGGAGAGTTAAGGAAATTCTTAATTATTATGATATACCTACAGCGCCTCATTATGTTTGTAAAAATTCAAATGATTTCAATAAAAACGGATATTCAAAACTAAAGAATAAATATCCGCTGATAGTAAAGCCGTCGAGAGAAGATGCAAGCATTGGAATAGAAAATAAATCAATTGTTTATAATGACGCAGAATTGAAAACAAGGATCGAACATATACTCGATGAATACAAGCAGCCCGCGCTTGTAGAGCAGTTCATTGACGGAAGGGAAATAAATGTAAGCGTAGTCGGTAATGTTAATCAGGATGAGGATGATCTTATAGTGTTTCCGATATCGGAAATAGATTTCAGCGAACTGCCATCGGAATATCCAAAGATCGTAAGTTATAACAGCAAGTGGATGTACAAGACAGTAGAGTTTGCAGGAACAAAAGCAGTATGCCCTGCAAAAAATTTATCGCCTGAGCTTGAGAAGACAATTAAAGACACTGCAAAAAAAGTATACAGAATAATAGGCGCTTCGGATTATGCAAGAGTGGATTTCAGAGTGAAGGATAATATTCCTTATGTACTTGAGATGAATCCAAATCCTGATATTTCTTCAGATGTGGATGAAGACACCGGATTTACCAGAAGCGGTAAAGCTTACGGATGGAGTTATGAAGAGCTGATACAGAATATTATAAAGTATGCAAGTGAAAGATGGAATATCGGTAGCGGAAACGGCTTATGATTTTAATTAATCTGTGATGATAAGAAAATTAATTGAGAGTGACAGGGAAAAGATAAAACGAATACTTGAGAGCACAGGCAATTTCACTGAAGATGAGATTAACATTGCAATTGAACTGATAAACATTTATATAAACGATGAAAATCAAAAGGACTATGAAATATTTGTGGATGAAGAAGAAAAAGTCATAAGAGGTTATGTTTGCATAGGTCCGAGACCGCTTACTACAGGAACTTATGATCTTTACTGGATTGCCGTAAATCCGGATGTTCAGTCAAAAGGAATTGGTAGCCGGTTAATTAAATATATTGAAGATCACATTAAAGAAAGACAAGGGAGACTGATTTTAATAGAAACAAGCGGTAAGCCGTCTTATGAAAAGGAAAGAAAGTTTTATGAAAAGAATTTGTATGATGAGATAGTAAACATAAGGGATTTTTATAATATAGGAGATGCTCTTGTAATTTACGGAAAGTATTTAAGTTAACATCAGAAGTTAGATTTTTTAAATTTACATAAAGTTTAAGCGATAGAAGATTTTATGCAGAATAATATATCTGCATGAAAATTAATAAACTAAACAAGGAGAAATATGGAACTCTGGCAGGAAATGATTAGAAACAGTATTACAACTGTAGATCATCTTGTAGAGAAATTCAATATTGACAAAGAGGTTGCCGGTAAGCTTGACGAATTTTTTCAGGCGAGGATTAACCCTTACTATCTTTCATTAATAAGATATCCGGGTGATCCGATCTGGCTTCAGTGTGTTCCGGATGTAAAGGAGCTTGATGACATAGATGCAGAGGATGATCCGTTGCATGAAGATGAGATGAGTCCGGTTCCGAATATTACTCACAGATATCCGGATCGGGCTTTGTTCCTTGTTACTTCGCAGTGCGGATTGTACTGCAGATTCTGTACAAGAAAGAGAAAAGTCGGAGATCAGACAAAGATATCAATGAGAACTTTTGAATCTGCATTCAGATATCTTGAGCAGCACACAGAGATAAGTGACGTGATATTATCAGGAGGTGATCCGCTTATGCTTACCGATACTATGCTTGAGAAAATCCTTGCACGCTTAAGACAGATAAAACACATTCAGATAATCCGTCTCGGTTCAAAAATGCCATGCGTACTTCCTCAGAGAATTACTCCGCAGCTTGTTGATATGCTGAAAAAATATCATCCGATATACTGCAATACTCATTTCAATCATCCTTGGGAAATTACCGAAGAAAGTAAAAAGGCCTGCGCAATGCTCGTTGATGCCGGTATTCCGGTAGGAAATCAATGTGTGCTAATGAAAGGAGTAAATGACAATGCCGAAACCATGAAGCAGCTTATGAAAGGTCTGTTGGCAATGAGAGTGAGACCTTATTACATTTATATGGCAGATCTTACAAAAGGAGCTAATCATTTCAGGACTCCGATAAAGGTTGGTCTTGATATAATGGATAAGCTTCGGGGACATATTTCCGGACTGGCAGTTCCGCATTTTGTAGTTGATGCGCCGGGCGGCGGTGGAAAGATACCGTTGCTTCCTAATTATGTGATCTCACAGGATGAAAATAAGATCGTTCTCAGAAATTTCAAATATAACATTTATGAATATCCCGATGTAAGAGATGGAACGCAGGTTACAGATGAAAGTATGTTCATGAGAAAATCTCCCAGAAGGAGAAAATCACTTGTTTCAAAAAAAGAGAGGATTAAAAAAATAAAAGTACCTGTAATACAAAACAGTTAGTTAATAATTTTCATATCTGTATATTCAAAAGCCCGTTGGCAAAAGCTATCGGGCTTTTTTATTGCGGAATTAATTATTCTCTGAACGTTTTTTTGATGAATTTCAAAACAGATCCACGAAAGTATAAAAAGTTTAATCCCATTTAAATTCACATATCTTAATTTACTAAAATATTGTTCATATAATTTTAAAAATAAAAACAATAAATTTAAGAGGTAGTAGTTTATAATTTTATTTTAACAAAATCTGAAAGGAGAAAGATGAAACCTAATTTACTTTTTTTATTCTGTTTATTTATACTGACGGGTATATTGTCATTTGAAAATGCAAATGCTCAGATGTTCTGGAATCAGGGATGTTCTTTTGCAGGAAGCGCTTCAAGTTATATAGTCGTTAGAAATTCACCTGAACTTGACATTACGGGAAGCTTCACGATCGAAGCCTGGGTTAATCCGGTAAATGTAACAAGCCCGGCGTTTCAAATCATTTTACAGAAAAGAAATGCAGGTGCAGACGGTTATACTTTATATCTTTCAAACGGAAAAGTTGCCATCAGGACAGGTGCAACCACAAGACTTACCGGGCAAGAGGTAATACCGAGTAATACATGGTCGCATATTGCAGGAACATATAACTCTGCTACGAATACATTTGTAACCTATGTAAACGGAAATTTTGATACAAGCGCTGTTGTAGCTTTAGCAGCACCGCTTTCAAATTCAGATTCAATATTGATCGGGAAAGGATCGAATAGTCCGTTTGAAGGTGTGATGGATGAGGTAAGGATCTGGAATAGAACTCTTGGCAGTACAGAAGTTAATAATTACTCAAGAACTTCACTTGGATCTTCTACCGGTCCTTATTCAGGTTTAGTTTTGTCTTTGACATTTCAGGATAATGACAATAGTGGACCTCCTTTTTCTTTATTTGACTGGTCAGGAAACTCGAATTTTGGATTTAACAAAGGAACAACAACATTTGATATGAGTAACAGACCTCTTCAGACTATTCAGACTAATGATTGCATAGAGCTGGACGGCTCACAGGATTATCTTTCAGCTGCTGATGCTGCCACCGTAAGCCCGACTACTCAGCTTACAATATCTGCGTGGATATTTATGCGTTCTTATGCTAATTCAGTAATTATACACAAAGGAGGAGCAACCGGCGGCGCTTCCACTGATTACCGTTTAGGAATAGTCGGAAAAAAACTATCTGCCGGTATTAACGGTAACTTTTTATTTTCAAGTGATGATACCATACCTCTTCACAGATGGACTCATGTTACATTTACATATCTTGCGTCATTAGGAGCCTATCAATATCACATAAACGGTAAGCTTGTTTATCAGGGGACTAATGCTTTGGGTAATATTACTGACGGAACAGATTCACTATTTATAGGAGGTACGCCAAGTTTAATTAATTTTGACGGATACATTGATGAAGTCAGAATAATTCCTGATGTACAATATACAGAGACCATCAATCAAAACATGTTTAAATCAATTGATCTGTCAAATGGCGGAGCAGGTTCTTATGCTGTGTATAATCTTGACGGCTATGCATACAACAACAGCGGTTCTCCTAATCCGTTACTGAATTTCAGAGGAAATGCTTCTTTTGCACATTGCGGTGAAATTAACGATCAGCCGCAGTCTCCAATTAACAGAGCGGATAATCTGAATTTTCAATCCGGATATTATCAGAAAGCTGTCAATCTCAGAATCCCGGCAAGCGGATTCAGCGGAACAATAACAGATTCTCTGAACATTCTTCTAAATGAATCTATATCAGATGTAAATGTATTTGTTGCTATTAATCATAATGAAGAACATGAGTTAGAAATATCTTTAATTAATCCGTCAGGTAATGTAGTTCAGCTTTATAATAACAATTTAGTTTTTAGAAATGCTGATCATGTTACAACTATATTTGACGATAACGCCGACAGTTCACTCAACGATCGGAGATATGTTTCCTTCTCTCCAAGAATAAAACCGTATCAAAGTATAAACTCAGCTTTTGGAGGCAGCACTTCAGGAGGATACTGGAAGTTAAATATCAGAGATATAACTAACAGCGCAGCATCAGATACCGGAATGCTTTACGGTTGGGGAATTCAGATCAATAACAGAACTACAAAATCATATTTTTTAAACACAAATTCTTTAGTTCAGGGTTTTTACAATTCAGGTACAAATCTTATGATAAAAGATACAATGCGATATTATATTCGCAATACAGGATTTCCATACGGGATTTATGACTCGGCAAAAGCATATTTAACAGGAACGGGATTTGCACAACTTAATTTACCAAATGTGAGCAGCGGAGTCGCATTTTATTTAGAACTTAAACACAGAAATTCTCTGGAAACATGGAGTAATCCGTTTTATTTTGATCCTCTTAGCTTTCAGGCAGAGTTTGATTTCCGGATTTCAGGTGCTCAGGCATACGGAGGTAATCTGACCAATATAGATAATGTACCGACGACATTTGGTATATGGGGTGCTGATGTAGATCAGGATGGTATAGTAGACGCATCTGATGTAAGTATTGTGGATAATGACGCTTTTGTTGGATTAGGCGGATATGTAAGATCAGATGTTACGGGAGATAATTTTGTTGATGCGCAGGATCAGAGTCTTGCGGATAACAATTCTGCTGTCTCTGTTACAAAGATCGTTCCTCCCGGCGCAGGACCTTTAACAGTAATAAATCCGGAATTAAAAATTAATACTGATTTTATTTCCGGAGATCCGAATCTTCAATCAGGAAACTCTGATGTTAAAAGTCTGGAAAAAATCAGGAAATATCCTGAAAGTGAAAAGTAATATTTAATCTGTTAATATTTTTATTTTAAGCGGTGCAGTTATTTGATACTGTACCGCTTTTTTTGTTTCTTTTATTTTTCGGATGCAACATTTTTTTCTGACCTGGACAATTTTTTTTGACTTTGCTTAGGTTGTCCCAGTGTGTAAGTCAGGAAAGGTATGTATAAATTTAAATCTTTAAGATGTGCAATCCTAAAATTTGTTAAAAATTAAACAATCAGTAATGTTTATTAATAAATATTAATTGAATTAAATTATCTGATTGCTTATGTTTTAACAAACAAAAAATATCAATTGAACAACTGAAATATTTTCATCGAATAACAAAAAACCGAAAGGAGAAAAAATGAAATCTAAGCTACTCATTACATTTTTTATGTTTTGCCTGATTATAGTGATGTCTGATAATAATGCAAATGCTCAGATGTTCTGGAATCAGGGATGTTCTTTTGCAGGAAGCACTTCAAGTTATGTAGCCGTTAGAAATTCAGCTGAACTTGATATTACGGGAAGCTTCACGATCGAAGCATGGGTAAACCCCGTAAATGTAACGAGTCCGTCTTTTCAAATCATTTTGCAGAAAAGAGACGGGGGTACAGACGGATATACTTTGTATCTTTCAAACGGGAAAGTTGCCATCAGGACAGGTGCAACTACAAGAATTACCGGGCAAGAGGTAATCCCGAGTAATACATGGTCGCATATTGCAGGAACATATAACTCTGCTACAAATACGTTTACGACCTATGTTAACGGATCATTGGATACAAGCGCAGTAGTCGCTGCTGCAGCGCCTCCTTCAAATTCAGATTCAGTCTGGATTGGAAAAGGATCTAACAGTCCGTTTAACGGTATAATGGATGAAGTAAGAATCTGGAACAGAAACTTAAGCAGCACGGAAGTCAATAATTTCAGAAGAACTTCGCTGGGATCTTCTACCGGTAGTTATTCCGGGCTTGTATTGTCAATGACATTTCAGGACAACGACAATAATGGACCTCCTTTTTCTTTATTTGACTGGTCAGGGAACGCGAATTCAGGAATTAACAGAGGAGTAACTGCTTTTGATATGAGCAACAGACCAATTCAAACTATACAGACGAATGATTGCATAGAGCTGGACGGCGTACTCGATTATCTGACAGCTCCTGATGCTGTTTCTACCAGTCCGACTACTCAGCTTACTTTATCTGCCTGGATATATATGCGATCTTATACAAACTCTGCTATTATACACAAAGGCGCGCCAACCGGCGGCGCAAATACAAATTACCGTCTCATGATTGTCAGCAGAAAACTAAGCGCTGGAATTAACGGTAACAATACAGGTTTTTTAAGTGATGACACAATACCACTTCACAGATGGACTCATGTTGCATTTACATATCTTGCATCTCTTGGCGCTTATCAGTATCACATAAACGGTAAGCTTGTTTATCAGGGGACTAATGCTTTGGGTAATATTACTGACGGAACAGATTCACTATATATAGGAGGTTCACCAAGTTTATTAAAATTTGACGGATACATTGATGAGGTTAGAATAATTCCTGATGTGCAATACACAGAGACTATTAATCAAAGCATGTTTAAATCAATTGATCTGTCAAACGGAGGAACAGGTTCTTATGCTGTTTATAATCTTGACGGTTATGCATACAACAACGGCGGTACTTTAGGTCCGTTACTAAATTTCAGAGGAAATTCAAGTTTTGCTCATTGCGGTTCAATCAACGATCAGCCGCAGTCTCCAATGAACAGAGCTGATAATCTGAATTTTCAATCCGGATATTATCAGAAAGCTGTCAATCTCAGAATCCCGGCAAGCGGGACGAGCGGAAGCATAACTGACTCCATGAAAATTCTTCTTAATGAAACAGTTACAGATATAAATGTATTTGTTGCTCTTAACCATAATATTGAGCAGGATATAGAATTAGCTTTATTTGATCCGTCCGGAAATTCTGTCCGGCTTTTAAATTCTAATTCACTTTTAGGAAATGCAGATCACGTTTCAACTATATTTGATGATAATGCGGACAGTTCGATGAACAATGCCAGATATGTTTCATTTTCTCCGAGGATAAAACCTTTTCAAAGCATCAATACGGTTTTCGCGGGTTCTCTTTCGGGAGGTTACTGGAAATTACTCGTAAGGGATTTAAACAATGGAGGTGGATCAGACACCGGAATGCTTTACGGATGGGGAATTCAGATCAATAACAGAACTACAAAACCTTACCTTCTGAATGCAAATGCCTTCATCGAAGGATTTTATAATCCGGCTACAAACCTGACTGTCAGGGATACGATAAGATTTTATTTAAGAAATACTGCTTTACCTTACGCGATAATTGATTCTTCAAAAGTGAGAATTACAAACACAGGATTCGGGCAGTTCAGTTTTCCGAATGCTTCCGCCGGAGCGGCATATTACCTTCATCTGAAGCACAGAAATTCCATCGAGACATGGAGCAGCATACCGGTTTATTTTGACCCGCTTACTTTTGAAACAGAATATTCTTTTTTAAATCCTTCTACAGTTGCTTACGGCAGCAATTTGACTAAAATAGATAATGTACCGCCGACATTTGGTATATGGGGAGCTGATGTAGATCAGGATGGAATTGTAGACGCATCCGATGTAAGTATCGTGGATAATGATGCATTTGTTGGATTAGGCGGATATGTAAGATCAGATGTCACTGGAGATAATTTTGTAGATGCGCAGGATCAGAGTCTTGCGGATAACAATTCTGCAATCTCTGTTGCAAAGATCGTTCCTCCCGGCGCAGGACCTCTAACAGTAATAAATCCGGAAGTAAAAATTAATACTGATTTTATTTCCGGAGATCCGAATCTTCAATCAGGAAACTCTGATGTTAAAGGATTGGATAGAACAAGGAAGTATCCAGAAAGTGAAAAGTAATATTTGATCTGTTAATAGTTTTATTTTTAAGCGGTGCAGTTATTTCAGACTGTACCGCTTTTTTTATGAAACCTTTTTTTATTCTGACAGTCATAATATGTAAAGAGGATAATCAAATGACAGAAGTATCAATAATAGCGGGAACTTTCATTATAGTTTTAATCATGGCTCTGAAAAAATCTAAATTTTATAATTAACAATTTAAATTAAACCAATTAAACAAATTAAACTAAAGGAGTAAAAAATGGGTGGAGTAGAAGCTCTTATACCAATGGTAGCAATTGTATTTACATTCGGAATTCCGGGAGTAATAATTTTCTGGTGGCTTTATACAAAACACCGCGAAAGAATGCGGCTTATAGAAAAAGGTCTGACGCCTGAAGAAGTTAAAGCTTATTTTACAGAAACAAATAATAAACCGAGAAATCCGTATTCGTCTCTTAAATGGGGAATTCTTCTGACCTTTCTGGGAATTGGAATATTTTTAGCTAATCTTTTTGAAGGAATTTATGATCTTGAAGAAGGAGTAATGATGGGAATAATAGTTCTTTCCGCAGGGATCGGCTTTCTGGTCTATTACGGAGTGGTAAGTTCAAAATTGAAAAATCAGATTTCCGGTAACATTCAGTAAATTATTAAAACCAAAAACATGAAAGCAAAAATCTTAATATTAATATCGGTTCTGATTGTTTCATCTTTCAGCGGATGCAGTTTTCTTTCAAAAAAATATCTGAAGTCCGGTTCAGAACAGCATCAGATCAGTATCGCAGGAAAGCAAAAAGTGATACTCGAGAATGTTACCGGAAACATAATTATAAATCACAGCAGTGATTCCGGATTTATGACAGTCAGAGCAACTAAAGAGATAAAAGTAAAGAAAAAAGATCTTGATAAACCGTTTGACGAGATCAGAATAGTGATAGATACTCTTAGTTCAGAGATCAAAATTAATTCTGAAATTACAGACCGGAGGGAAAACAGTTTCTTTAATATAAATGTTGGAAGAAATTCAAAAACAGATTATGAAATTACCATTCCTTCGGATATTGAAATAGAAATAGAAAATGTTAACGGTGAAGTAACTACAAACAAACTGAATAATGATATTAAAATAGATCTGGTAAACGGTGATGTCAGTCTTGATAAATTTTCAGGGAAACTGGAATGTAATATTGTCAACGGAACTTTCTCAGCGGATATAGACTCTACAAAAGGAATGGATATAAGCACGATCAACGGGAGCGTAAAATTAACTCTTAGCAACTTTCTTAATGCCAGGATAAAAGCTGAAACAACAAACGGAAGGATCACGGATGAAAATCTGAGATTCAGCGACATCGAAAAGGAAAAGAAAGTATTCAAAGGAAAACTCGGGACCGGTGATGATAAAGCAGATATAAGAATAGAAACACTGAACGGCAAGATCAAACTAATAGGCCGTAATGAAATTTAAAATTCAGTTTAATATTAAATTGAATTTCAGCAACTTGTACTAACTTAATTTCAAAATGCCTGAATCTTATATTGAAATAATAAATGAAGTGAAATCGGGAGATTCATCTGCATTCAGAATTATTGCCGATGAACTTAAAGACAAGGCATATGCTCTGACGATAAGAATACTTAAAAATAAGGAAGATGCTGAAGACTCTTTGCAGGAATCTTTTTTTAAACTTTTTAAAGCAATAACCGACGGAAAATTTGAAGAAAGATCAAAACTCTCGACATATTTTTACAGCATAGTTTATAACACGGCTGTTGACAACTATAAAAAATTAAAATCAAAAAGATTCAGCATAGTGTCTATAGATGTAGATGATTCGGATTTTGAAGAAGGAGATGATCTGCTGAAGAAATTTTATGCATCCGAAATCAGCAGAAATGCAAGTGACAGTAATCCGGAAATGAATACAGAAATAAAAATCAGCGGAAAGGAAGTTGAAAACATTATCAGAAATTTCATAGACTCAATTCCCGAACAATATTCTGTCATTCTGACAATGTTCTATATTAATGATCTTTCACATGAAGAGATAATGGATATACTGAAGCTTCCTGTGGGAACAGTTAAAAACAGGCTGTTCAGGGCGAAAGCAAAACTGAAAGAGATAATTCTAAAAAAATATTCCGAAGAAGAAATTTTACAATATGTATGAAAAAATTTAATTTTAAAATCACTGATTTTTATAGTATCTTTAATCAAATGGGTGAAGGAAACAAAAATATAGATTACATCCTGGATGAAAAGATAAGGAACTCTTTGTCTGCAGTCACTTCGTCAGACTTTACTTTTGAACTGATGAAAAGAGTGGAGCTCGAAAAAGAATTCGCAACTCAGGATAAGAAAACCGACAAACTGGTAAAGTATCTCACAGGCGGGATTATATCGCTTATGATTGCAGTGACACTTGTAATTTCGATGTTTCTTAAAACAGGCAAAGAAGGAAATGAGATAAGCTATTTCAGCAGTATCATTGATAAATTTTCCGGCGTCGTCGAATACATAAGCGTGATGGCTGCTGAAAATCTGGGAATTGCTTTTGATTATAAAAGCGGTATTGTCGTACTTCTGGTGATGGCCTGTATATTTATATTTACTTTTGCAGATAAAATTATTTTCAAAAAAACATAAGTTAAGTTTTTTGTGACATCCGTTTACCTGCTTCTTTTCTTAAATGCTTTTTATATACACTTTCCGCAATCCTTATATTTCATTAATGAATTTATAATTTCTCCAAAATAAATCATATTACGCTATAAAATTTTTTTTAATATGATCTCATCAGTTACATTTCCTATTGTATTCAAAAACTGTTTCTATGTTTTAATCTTCCTCCTGATATTTAATGCAAATGCAAATGCTCAGAATGACTTCAGCAAAGACTCGGTTGATAAAAAGTCAGCTTTTCTTTTTCAGAATAAAAAATGGGATGAGCTTATTAGTTTCGGAAACACTGCCCTGAAAAGAAATGCCGAAACTTATTTTCTCAGAGTCAGATTGGGTATGGCGTATTTCGAAAAGGAAAATTATTTTAATGCAATTCCGGAATTTGAGAGAGCTATTGAAATAGGTTATCAGGATGAAAATGTTCTTGAATATCTTTATAATTCATATCTTAAGACAGGCAGGACGGAAGATGCAGCTTTTATTTTCAGCAGTTTTTCAGAGTCAGGTAAGAACAGAATTAAACCTCTTAATAATTCATTTGCAGAAAATATTTTCACAGGAATTGAATATGGATTCAGTAATGATGAGAGCCGGAATGCAAATACTGATTTAGACGGAGATCAAAATAAATACGGAGAACAGACAATTTTCAGGAATTCAATTCTTGCAACAGCAGGATTGAATCAGCTTCCGTTTGACAGACTGAATATTTTTTATGATTATACATATATTAATTCAGGAAAGACAAAGATAATTATGAGAAATAATGAAAAATTAAATGATGATTATCAGGAAATACAGAACAGGTTTTACAACAGATTTGACGTTCTTGCGGCTAATGGTCTTGTGATAAGTCCGGCAGGACATTATATAAGTAAAAAATACAATACCTTATTTACAGGTATTGCTGACAGCACATTAACTGATATTACTGTTTCAGAGAAAGAAATTAATAATGAGAATTTTATACTTTCACTTTCCGCATCAAAATTTTATTCCGTTTATAAATTTACCCTGAGCGGAAGTTTTTCTTATCTTAATGAATTTCATCAGTCACAATTAGGATTATCATTCATGATGTATCCTTTAAGGAAGACCTCTTTTTATACAAACACTTCAGCTGTTCTGCATTCGGAGAATAAGATTTCAAATCTTATAGTTTCACAGTCTTTAGGTATCAAAGCCGGAAAAAGAATTTATATTGAAGCATTTGTTTCTGCAGGTAAAATGAAAAACTATAATGAACAGAACGGATACACCGTTTATAATACAGGAGATGTGATCAAAACAAAATTTGGTATTAGTCTCGACTTCAGTCTCTTAAAAAACCTGAATTTTAATATCGGATATTCATTCAGACAGTCTGAAAAAAATTATCTGACATACAAAGCTAAGGGTTTGTATCGCGGAGTCATCTCCTACGAACAGACACTCACAAAACTGAATTACAATGTGAGCGTTATCACAGCACAAGCTAAATTCATTTTTTAAAATATCACTTTGCGAAAGCAGTTAACAGAATTATTTAAAACTTCCAAAACTGTTACCCGCTTCGCAATAAGTCCGTTTATTTTTAAAGTAAACGATTCTGCAATCTGTCTATATAATATTTACTATTCCGGATTAAGAAAATTGTTTGTTCTTTTCTCGGGACGGAATCTGTCAAGATAGCTGGGCTTTCTTCCCTGACTGCTGTCGCTGACTTTATTGATATTATCTTTTACATCAATAATTTTCTTAAGTCTTTTATTTACATTTTCAATTCTTTTAACTTTAACGCTTAAAGTCTTTATCGTCATTTTAATAGCTAAAAGTTCTTCTGATGTTTTCATTGCGGAGGATTTAATAATTAAAAAAGTTTAAAATTTTATTCCGATATTAAATTCAATTGTTCTGTTCCTGATTGTTTCATTCTGTTTGTTGTAAACATCAATTAAATCCGGATTGTATCTGCACTCTAATACGACGGGAATATTTTTTATTAACCCGTAAATCTCTGCTCCGGCGCCGATCTTGGTGCCAAAAGAAATTGTATTCAGGTTGTCAAAGACAATAACATCGTTATTCATGCTTATGCTGTCCTTATCGCCAGTAACTGTAGTTGAATTTCCAAGATATATGCCCAATACCGGAGTAACTGATATGTAAGGACTGACAGTCTTTTTTCTTAAAATAAATTTTACATTTGCTGAAAGATCAATATAACTGAAACTATTCTTAATGCTCCCTTTGCCGGTAATTTCTCCGTTTCCGTTTTGAGTCTCGGTATTGTATTTAAATCCTTTCCGGACATATCCCGCCTCTCCCGAGAGAGTAAGAAATTTATTCTTTATCACATCATAAGATGCAAAAATGCAAAAACCTGTTACTTTGCTTTTCCCGGAGTATGGATCAATGGATCCGGGGTTAATTTCAGGTAAAGTCATAACTGATTTAATGTCCGATAAAGTGACGCCTGCTTTGAAACCGAATTTCTGATTCTGACCGAATGATGTACCGGTAACAAAAATAAAAATAAGGATGGTAACTGCTGAAAAAGTTTTCTTTGCTGTTTTCATTTTTTTGTTTGTTTAATTGATGAATTAGTTATTGTTTTTTAATCCGGCAGTTTTTACTGCAGGAAAAATCAGATCATTTGATAGTGAACAGTAAACTTATAAAACCGAAATATTTATAAATTTTCCATTTTGTTTTAAATATCAGATTTATAAATTGTTTCAGGGGGTTAGGATAATTTCCCGGATTATTATCGTTCGGTGGCCAACACAAACAAAATAATTACAATGAAATTTTTTCTAATCCCCTTTTTTTAAAGATGCTCCTGTCATAACTAACTCACTTTTAAATTTTATTAAAAAGAAAACAACTTCTGTCTAACTTTATCAATCGCATCAAAAATATTTTTATTGCTGCAAATTAGCAAATGGTAAAAATACCGGTTTGTGAAAAAATTTATTTGGCTCTCATGAATGATAAAATATGATTAAAAGCGGAAATTTGTGAGAAGACTGTATAATTTTTACATCCGCAAAATTTATTTAAGGATGAAATTTATAGAGTCAGACTATTCAGAAATAAAAATTATAACTTTGATTTATTCGTATGCTATAAGTAGTTTTGTAAAGTTTCAGCAGATTCATTTCAATTATCAATTTAAAATTCTATCAAAATGAAAAAAGAAAAAGAAACAAAAAGAAAACTTACTACGGCATCAGGTAAGCCGTATGCAGAGAATGAAAATACAATGAGTATAGGCAGCCGGGGACCTTTGCTGCTTCAGGATTTTATACTGCACGAAAAGATGGCGCACTTTAACAGAGAGAGAATTCCGGAAAGAGTGGTTCATGCAAAAGGTTCGGGAGCTTTCGGGACTTTTACGGTTACAAATGATATTACAAAATATTCAAAAGCAAAAATTTTCAACAAAATCGGCAAGCAGACAAAAGTGCTTCTCAGATTCAGTACAGTAGGCGGAGAAAGAGGAAGCGCAGATACTGAAAGAGATCCGAGAGGTTTTGCAATTAAATTTTATACAGAAGACGGGAACTGGGACCTTGTAGGAAATAATACTCCGGTCTTTTTTGTTAAAGATCCGAAAAAGTTTTCAGATTTTATTCATACTCAGAAACGCGACCCGAGAACTAACTGCAAGAGTCCGACGATGATGTGGGATTACTGGAGTCTCAATCCGGAAAGTCTTCATCAGGTTATGATACTTATGAGTGACAGAGGAACTCCTCACGGGTACAGGCACATGGACGGATTCGGAAGCCATACTTTTTCAATGATAAATGCTAAGAATGAAATGGTCTGGGTGAAGTTTCATTTCAAGACTATGCAGGGAATAAAAAATTTCACTAATGACGAAGCCGCAGATATGAAATCAAAAGATGCTGACTTTGCTCAGAGAGATCTTGTAGATGCCATTGATAAAAAAGATTTTCCGAAATGGGCATTGAAAATACAGGTTATGACAAATGAACAGGCAAAAGAATTTCCATTCAATCCTTTCGATCTTACAAAAGTCTGGCCTCATTCTGATTTTCCATTGATAGATGTAGGAACTCTTGAGCTTAATCAGGTTCCGAAAAACTATTTTGCTGAAATCGAACAGTCGGCATTTGCTCCCGCTCATGTCGTTGACGGGATTGGTTATTCACCTGACAAAATGCTTCAGGGCAGACTGCTCTCATATCCGGATGCTCACAGATACAGACTCGGAGTAAATTACGAACAGATTCCTGTAAACAAATGTCCTTTCATGGTTTCGAATTTTGAAAGAGACGGTCACATGAGAGTAGATGATAACGGGGGAAGTGATCCGAATTATTTCCCAAACAGCTTTGATGATATTTATGCTGATGTAAACTATAAGGAAACTCCAATGCAGATTGACAGTAATATTGCCGACTGGTATGACAGGAACGGTGAAAATGATAATGATCATTTTACTCAGCCCGGTTTATTATTTACTAAAGCCATGAATGATTATGACAGACATAATCTTATATCAAATATCATCGGCGCAATGAGCGGTATTGAAGGTGAAAATAAAGATCTGATCATAAACAGACAGCTTTGTCATTTCTTCAGAGCCAATGAAAAACTCGGAATGGCGATTGCAAAAGGTCTGGGTGTTGATGTGGATAAAGTCATGCAGGAATTAGGACACGAATCTATAACAGTCTGAATTATACAGGGAGAGCAGAGCTTTCTGTTCTCCCTTTTTATTACTCCCCGTAACATTCCTTTTTTCATTTCATTTGATGCTTAAAAAATCATAAGAAACTTTCTTTGTATTAATATTTTTATTTTTTCAGATAATTCTGCACCATTTAATTTTGCAGAGGATTAAGTTAATTTATGAAAATATTAATTCCGGATGAACTGGTTTTTGCAAAACATATATTTCATTCTGCTAGGCAGTGCAGTATTGCACATGACTGAAGAATTCCTTTATCCCGGAGGTTTTGCAGATGAATTCAAATCATTCGTTAAGAAACTTGGTCTTGAGATTAATAATTATCAGATATTAATAATTAATATTCTTTTTCTTTCCTTAGTAATATTCGTTGTGTTTTTCGGAAACAAATATCCGCTGATCGGACTGTCGGCAGTTTTTCTTGTTATGCTGAACGGTGCGGCGCACATCTTTCAGACAATTAATCTTAAAAGATATTTTCCGGGTGTGATAACAGGAACGCTTTTATATTTGCCGGCAGGAGTACTGGCATTGGTTTATTACGATGTTGAAGTCAGTAGGAAGATCATTGCAATGTTTATCGCTGCGGTTTTTCATCTTATACCTTTTTTGATAATAATTTTTTTCAGAAAGAATGTAAAGAGCTGACAACCTTTTTTTGAAGAATGTATTTTGTTTACAGGAAAGTATATAGGTGAAAAATATTAACAGTCATCTGAGTCAGTTCAGAGTGTTAAGATATAATTTTACTAAATTAGTCATGTTTACCGCTTTAATTTTGAAGATTTATTTCTTCCACTAATTACATGAATTCACACTAAATATATTTAAAAATACATATTTAAATTCGTGTCAATTAGTAAAATTAGTGGCAGATTTTTGTTTTCTCATTTTTTAAGCGGTCAAATTCAGTTAAATTAAAAAATTCAAATATGAAAAACACAGACAAGAGAATTGACGATTATATTTCAAAGTCAGCTGATTTTGCAAAGCCGGTTTTGAAGCATCTGCGCGAACTTGTACACAAAGCCAATCCGGATGTTCAGGAAACAATGAAATGGAGTTTTCCGCATTTTGATTATCAGAATGAAATGATGTGCAGCATGGCTGCTTTCAAACATCACTGCGCATTTGGATTCTGGAAAGCTTCCGTTATGAAAGATCCCGAAAATATTTTAACACTGAAAAACAGGGAGGCAATGGGACATCTGGGACAGATTAAAAGTTTAAATGATCTGCCTTCTGATAAAATCCTTATTCAATACATTAAGGAAGCTGTTAAATTAAATAAAGATGGCGTTAAACTTCCCATAGCAGCAAAAACTTCTGATAAAAAAACATTGGATATTCCTGATTACTTTAAAATCATTTTAAAGAAAAACAGTAAGGCGGAAAAAACCTTTGAGGAATTCAGTTACTCGCATAAAAAAGAATATGTCCAATGGATAACAGAAGCAAAAACAGATGAAACAAGACATAAAAGAATCAGTACTGCAATTGAATGGCTGAGTGAAGGCAAAAAGAAAAACTGGAAGTATGAAAAATGCTGAAGCAAAGTATTAAACAATTTTTATAAACTGATATAAACTCAAAAAAAAACAGGTTCGAAATATTCAAACCTGTTTTTTTTCTTAGAAAGAATTATACCCTGAATTATTTTCTTGAAAATTTAATTTCCATTGTCTTCATTTCTTTACCGTCTTTCGTTATAAACATTTCAATCTTCTGATTATTATCATCTATTACGGTAAACACCTGTCTTGCATCAAGATCTTTACCTGCCAGAGGATCAAACTGTGTTCCGGTGAAATTTATTACTTTACCGGATGCATCACTCTTTCCTGACATATACATTATTCCCGTTCCCATATTATCTATCCAGGTGGTGTAGTACATTTTTTTGAAATTGTCATAAGCTAAAGTGCTTATTCCTTCAAATGGCATACCCATCATTGAGCCGCTTGTTAATGACTCCTGATATCTGCCCCCGAGTATCATTTTGTTTGTACATGTTGCATTCATAGACATGGGAGGTGATGTTTCGTCCATCCAGAAAGTAATTTCCTGATTCCATTCGCCGTTTGATTTAGCAAGCATTTCATGAACAGGACTAACAGCCATGTATTCCATCCAGGCTTTTTGTTCGGCTTCTGTCTGAGCGAAGATATTAGAACTGATTGTAAGAATAAATACTGCAAGTAAAAATTTTGTAAGTGATTTCATTTTCTTGTCCTTTCTTATTTTTTAATTTTTTAAAAATAAATAAATTATTAAAAATATCCAATGAAAAGAAATTAAATATAAATAAAAACACATCCGTCCAAAACGTTTTAATAAGTTTATACAAATATATAGTATAGTAAAATTTTCAATGAAAACTTACTTGTTGCTACAAAGCCCTGCCAAATCCTCCACTTTTTCAGAGTCTGTCTAAAAACCTTCCTCATTCCCAAGCCCCAGCTCGGGAATGTCGAGTTTTGGCTTGCTAAGCTGCTCGCTCGCCTTGCGGAGCAGGCCTCGCGGAGCGGGGGGCTTAGCAAGCAGGAAAAAATTTATTAAAAATATCCAATGAAAAGAATTACAAACTTAAAGAAAAGAATTTTTGAAAAAATAATTCGTTGCTGTTAAAAATATTAATACTTATTTTTATCACATTCATAAATCAAAAATACATTATGGCTTTATACGAACCTTTACTAAACGAACTTCTTCATGAAGCAAAAAGCACAAGAAAAATGCTTGAACTCGTTCCGGAAGATAAATTCTCCTGGAAACCCCACGAAAAATCAATGACTATGGGACAGCTTGCATCTCACCTTGCTGAAATGCCATACTATGCATATGTTACAGTTGAACAGGATGTTCTTGATTTTGCAACATCTGATTATAAGCCAAAAGCAGCCGCTACCAATGCCGAACTTCTTCAGATATTTGATGACAATCTTGCAAAAGCTACACAGTCGCTTAAAAATGCAAGCGACGAAAAACTTCTTGCCAACTGGAAAATGCAGGCTGGTGACGAGGTCTATATGGATATGCCGAGGACTCATGTATTAAGAGGATTTGTTCTGAACCATAATGTTCATCACAGAGGACAGCTTTCTGTTTACCTGAGATTAAATGATATTGCTCTGCCGTCTGTTTACGGACCGACTGCTGATGAAGCAATGTAATTCATTTCACGGCTTCTTCCGCTATGTATGATGAGAGCGCTATTCCCATGCCGTTGCAGGAAATTATTGCCGATATTCTGTCGGAAATATTTTCTATCAGCGGCAATTTGTTTTCAGTGAATCCCATGATACCTGTCCAGCTGTAATCAACGGAATATTCCTGTCCGAAAAGTATCACATTATCAAGAAGCTCCTTGAGTTTGTTCTGAATTTTTTCGTTCAGTTCAAACTCTGCGCTTTCCTCTTTTTCAAAATCAAGATTTCTTCCGCCGCCGAATATTACACGATCGCCGAAATTTCTGAAATAATAAAATCCTTCATCGTAGTGAAACACTCCTTTGAATTTCAGATTCTTAACCGGCTTTGTCACTAATACCTGACCTCTGCCAGGCTTTATATTTAATTCCGGCAGAAGGTATTTCGTAAATGCATTAGAACAGACATAAACTTTTTTTCCCGAAAAAAATATTTCCCGATCAGAAAAACTGTCCGAAGCGATAACCCTCACATAGTTTTCCTTTTCACTGATTCTTTTTACATTGCAGCCATTAATGATTCTTATCCCGAGCGATGCTGCATGATCAGTCAGCGAATTCATCATTTTTCCCGTGTCTATCTGTGATTCGAATTCATTGTAAACAAGAGCTTTCACTACAGCACTGTTGAATCCGAATTCAGAGATCATTTCATTTCTCATTTTAAAAACATCAGCATTAAAAATTCCGTGAAGTTTTTCATTAACAAAATTTATTTTATCTGTTACATAAAGTTTTTGTTCATCTATAAGTTCGTAACCTCCGTAATTCAGCAAACCGGTCTTATCGTCTCCGAGTCTGTTACGGAGCAGGTTGATTCCTTTCCATCTTTTTTCCACAAGCGAAACTGTTTCATCTATACCTGTCCGTTCAAAGTCAGATAAAATTTCCGTTAAGCTTCCGAAACAGGCAAAGCCGGCATTCTTTGTACTTGCGCCGGAAGGGAATATTCCTTTTTCGAGAACGAGAACAGTCGTACCGGGATTTTTTTCTTTCAATGCGCATGCGACCGAAAGTCCGAGTATGCCGCTTCCGATCACTATGTGTTCGAAATTTAAAAAGGAATTTTTTTCCCAGAATGAAAGCATAGTTTAAAAGAATTATGTTAAGATATTCTAGTTAATGATTAACAAAAAACAAGTAATTTCAAGAATGAAAATTATAAAATTCTTTGCAATTGAAAAATGTTTATATAAAAGTATAGGAAATGAATTTTTATTGCTATTATATTTAAAAATAATTTACCGGAGAGTTTGGAGCGGAGTATTTCTTTGTGAAGAATATAAATAATAACACAAAGGGTTTTGCAGATCGCAAAACCCTTTTGTGTGTTTTAAAAAATTATTTTACAAGCACCATTCTTTTTGTCTCTGAATATCCTTCAGTTTCAAGTCTGTATAAATACATTCCGCTGGATAGATTTGCTGCATTGAAACTTACATTGTAACTTCCCGGGGAAATATTCTGATCAAGAATAACCGCCTGTTCCTCGCCGAGCATATTGAATATTCTCAGCTTGACGTTCTGACTTTTGGTAATATCAAACCTGATATTTGTTTCGGGATTGAACGGGTTAGGATAATTATTGTACAATTTTAATTTTTCCGGAACTAAAGAAGATATCTGATTGATACCTATTGGAAATCTTCTTATTGTTACAATTATCTGACTTGTTGATACAGAGTCAAGACCGTTATATGCAGTTACTTTCCATATACAAAGAACGGAATCACCTGTTGTTCCAAATGTAGTTGCAAGACTGTCAAGAAAACTTCTTCTGAAACTCTTTACAGTATCAAGTCCGTTATTATCGCTCGGATATAAAATTTCAGCCGATGGACCTGCCTTTTTAATCTTCAATTTATATGTAACTGTAGGACTCGGATTAGAAGAAGTCCATTTAAACTGAAACAACGACAGATCAGTTTGTGAAACCGGAATTGTTGTATTAGGCGCTGGTGCAGTCTGAGTAAAAGCGTTTAAAGGAGCTCCGGCGACTGTTATATAATTTGTAACGGTTTTAAGATTTGGTCCGAATGCATTAGTTGCCGTAAGCGAAACAGTATAAGGACCTGTCGCAGTGTAAGTAATTCCTGTAGGGTTTCTTACATTTGAAGTAGAGGGAGTGCCTCCCGGAAAACTCCAGCTCCAGCTTGTAGGACCGTTGCTTGACAGATCATAAAAATCAACGCTTCCTCCGCCGATTGGCAGACTTTGTGTATTTGAAGTAAAATTAGCAACTGGAGCAATTCCTGTTACTGCATCTATTCCGTCAAGAGTGGAAACACCAGTGTTATTCGGATCCAGCCAGTCTTTGATCTGATTGGTTGAATTTCCGCCGTGAGCCCATGATTCGGAGAATTTTCCGAAAACTTTTGCAACTGCCTGAGGATTTTCACACTGAGCCGGAGTACCTCCGAGATTCTGTCCTATGACTCTTTTATTCTCATCATACAAAGGACAGCCGGAAGATCCGCCTTCTGTCATACCGAAATCCCATATTACCTGCCAGAAACCATTCGTTAATCTTCCGCCGAATCCGCTTGAAGTAGCTGCTGGATTCACATCGTAGGAAATTTTCTTTATCGCTCCGCCCGGATGATGAATTGCGGTTTGATTCTGAGGACCTGCTCCTGATTTGTCCCATCCGTTGAAGTAAGCATTGTAAGCTGCAGGAACAGAATTATTCAGAAGTAACAATTGAAAATCCGTGTCAAAGTTTTGCGCTTTTAATGTAGAGCCGGTAAGAGTCTGATTAAGAGGACCTGATGTACCGCTGCATGTAGATGCTTCATAATTGAAATAAAATACCATTGTAGAGAAATTATCTGTCTGACAATGCTGAGCGGTCAGGTAATAAGAAGCTCTGTCGTTCTGAGTATTATTCATTAATGCTCCTGAACATAAATAACCGCTTCCTCCCTGATTGAAAGTGATCCTTGATACAGATCGTTTCTGTTCAACCCACGGAGCTCCGATCGGACAGTTAATGTTAATGTTACAAGGAAGTTCGAGTACGGAATTGAATCCCATAATATCCTTGTAAGCATGAACAACCTGTGAGACTGTCAGACTGCCGAGTCCGGCTGAATAAACCGGTTCATAGTATTCGAGGACAATTTCATTTCCCGGAACAGGCGTAGTAGCAAACTGTCTGTCTTCCGAATTATTAAGTTTTGTAAATGCTCCGAATACGAAATTTTTATTCGGATTGTAAACAAAGAATGTCGCTCCTTCAGGCATATAAAAATTTTTGTAAGCTAGATTCAATGACATTGCATTATCGGATCTGATGCCAAGTCTCCAGATCCTGCTGCCGTCAGAAAGAGTCTGCCATGTACCGGAATTGTTTAATGTAAGCTCAGTCTCAAATATTTTCCCGTAACGCATCGGCATATCGGGAATATTTGCAACTGCAGCATCTTCTTCAAGAAATTTTCTTGAATCAAATTCAGGCATGGTAACATTACTGAATACTGAATTAAGCTCCATCAGAGAACTTATCGGCTGTCCTCCGACATTTAGCTGTGAAAAAGAAACTGATGAGCAGAAAAATGACATCAGAAATATGATCATTGTATTTATGATCAATTTTTTTTGAGTGAAAATCTTCATAAGATTTTTTAGTTTTATTGAATAAATATTTTTAAAATTTGTTTGTTTTAAAATAAACCTAAATAATCTTAAAATAAACAAAAAAAGATTATTTTACTTTCATATAAAATCTGTCGCAATATTCCTTTACCATTCTTCCTGTATTAAAAAAAGGAGTCAGGTTTTTTATTGAAGACTTGATTTTATTAATCCATTGTACCGGCATTCCCTTGCTGTCTCTTAAGAAAAACATTGGAATGATCTGGCTTTCAAGAGTGTCATATAAACTCGCAGCTTCCATTGAATCTCTCTGATCAAGCGGAATGTTTTCATCCGTGACGCTTTCTATCTTCCATCCCAGCTCCGGTGTATAACCTTCATCCCACCAGCCGTCAAGTATGGAGAAATTCAGTCCTCCGTTTGCAATTACCTTCATCCCGCTTGTCCCGGAAGCTTCAAGAGGTCTCCGCGGATTGTTAAGCCACAGATCACATCCCTCTACCATAAACCTTGCGACATTTATATCATAATTATCCAGAAAGATAATTTTATTTTTCAGATCTTCATCCTGTGAATAAGAAATTATTTCAGCAATAAGAGTCTTTCCGCCTTCATCTTTCGGATGCGCCTTCCCGGAAAAAATAAACTGAACAGGCATTGAATCGTTCTTTAATATCTTCTTCAGTCTTTCAAGATCCCTGAATATCAGATTTCCTCTTTTGTAAGTGGCAAATCTTCTTGCAAACCCTATAGTCAGCGCGTCCGGATTTAAAATTCCTTCAGCTCCTGCGAGTTTCATCTTATCTGCACCTTCTGAAACCCATTTCTCCTTTATACTTTCACGGCAGAAATTTATGAGATTTTGTTTATTAAAAATCCTCATTGCCCAGATGTCTTCATTCGCAATCTCATCTATCCTGCTCCAGATATTTTCATCATAAATCCAGTCTTTGGTAAAATATCTTGTGTAAAGCGAATTTGAATTTGAGGAAAGATAACTCTGTGTATGAACTCCGTTCGTAATGGATTCTATATGACTCCTGTTGTCGGAGAGCATCCACATTTTCCTTGAAACTTCGCCGTGCAGCCTGCTCACACCGTTTATAAAATTTGAATTATTTATGGCTAGATATGCCATGTTAAACTTATCATTGTCGGCCTGATCTCTGGTCAGATCTCCTTCCAGAAATAAATGATCTGCGCTGACCCCGATCTCTTCTTCTGCATATTTTCTGAAATATTTAACAAACAGATCGTATGTGAAAATATCAATTCCGGCTGGTACAGGAGTATGAGTAGTAAAAATATTGGAATTATAACAGGCGGCTTTCGCTTCTTCATAAGTTACACTGTGTTTTTTCATATAATTCTTTATTCTTTCAAAGCAAAGAAATGCAGAGTGTCCTTCATTGAGATGAAACGCCTTTATGTCAAGACCGAGCTCTTCAATTAATCTTATGCCGCCGATACCGAGAATAATTTCCTGCGAAATTCTTTTTTCAGTATTCCCGCCGTAAAGAATGTCAGTGATCCTTCTGTCTTCGACAGTGTTTTCGGGAAGCGTGGTATCGAGAAGGTAAAGCTTTATATTTCCAATATGCAGAACCCAGACCTGAACAAATACAACGCTGTTGGGAAAATTGATCTCTAATCTTACAGGATTAAAATTATCGTCTCTAAGGAGATACAGCGGAAGGTTCTGAAATTCATTGATCTCGTAATTTTCCGTCTGCCAGCCCTTTGAATTTATCATCTGCACAAAAAAACCGTAGTGATAAGCGAGACCTATCCCGATAAGAGGAAGTCCGAGATCGGAAGATGACTTCATGTGATCGCCGGACAATACGCCTAGACCGCCGGAATAAATTTTTAAACAATCGGTAAGCCCGTACTCCGC
The DNA here is from genome assembly GCA_016709315.1 of Ignavibacteria bacterium. Classification (GTDB taxonomy): domain Bacteria; phylum Bacteroidota; class Ignavibacteria; order Tepidaquicellales; family Tepidaquicellaceae; genus JAEUSI01. The sequence continues at coordinate 609,771 of JADJMZ010000001.1, read as the reverse complement.
TGAAAAATACGCTATCTGCGGTTTATCGGTTTTGTAATATTTTTCTTCAAAATATTTCTTACGGTTAAGGTAATTTGTAAAGTCATTATATACAGTAAGGATCTTTCCGCCGAGATTCTTTTTGTTAATCGAGTCAAGAAGATAACTCTGATTGATCTCATTCATAAATTTCACCGGATTGTGACCAGTCCAGTTCCAGAAATCCGGATTGATCTCATTAAAAATTTCAATAGCATCACGGTTCCATGACCAGTAAAGATTAAAAGAAATTTCCTTCAGAAGAAGTAAAAGATTTTGCATAAATATGTATACAGATTTTTAAAAATAATAATCTTCAATATAGAATAACTATAATTTTTAAGCTATAAATTTTTTTATGCGGGAAGGAAAATATTTGATAAAAGCGTTATTTCGAGATTCCGGCTTTTTTCAATGACCGTTTCACTTTTTTCAACTGATCATTTAGTTTAATATTTTGAAAATTACATTTGCAGAAACAACTTTATAATTGCTGTTTCTCAATCTAATTACTATTTTCAAAGTGTTCTGTATTATCGGGAGAGCAGATACTTCTATTATACTGTAAAGTTAAATCGTAAGTAAGAACCGGATTTCTTTTTTTAATCTGAAAATTGATTTTTTAAAAATAGAAATTTTATATTAATATTATTATAAATTACTTATGATTAAATCCCATACTCTCATTTTCCTGTCTATATTCTTAATTATAACAAATTGTAACAAGCTTTTTTCTCAGGAACTCAAAAAAGAGAATAAAAGTATTATTCAGAGAAATAATATTTTTGAAAATAACCGGACCTTAAGTTCCGGCAGCAGAAATGTAATAACAGTTCTGAACAATAACGGTTCAGTAAATACAAGCGGAAGAGCGCCTCAGGGAAGCAGATTGTATGTGAACACCTGTTATATAATCAGACCTTCTGAAATGATTGCATCAGGTTTTGGATCAGACACAGTTAAGTCCGTCGGCTGGACATGGAATGCTTCAAGTTCTCAGAATATCACTACAAAAGGAACATTGAAGGTATATATTCTAAACACTACTGATACAGCTTATAATAAAGGAACAAACTTTGCTACGGCGATATCAGGAATGACAAAAATAATTGATGATTCGATTGTAATACCAGCCGGGTTGGGTCCGTTTTCCGTAAATGTGCTTGCAGGCGGACCAGGAACGTCTTCATTCGTTACAACTTCAGGACAGGGAATTTATATAGCGTTTGAATATAAAACAACTTCATCTTTAGCGACGCCTTCAGGATCTCCGACAATATCATGTAATAATTCTTTAGCTAACAGAGGAGGGACTTTTCAGTCTCAGGGCTCAAACGGAACTTCTCTGTTACTTTCATCATACGCCCCGGAAACAAAACTGGGAAATTCAAAATTAGATTCTGTTGAGATAAAAGTTCTATATTGTCTTGGAGGAATTCCCAGCACTTTTGCCTGTAATGATACGCTGGGTATAAGAGTGAAAAAAAATTACGCAGGAGCATATCCTGTTACAGTTAAAATAAGAATTGATAATATAAGTCCTCCTTTCAATGTCAGAGATTCAATATTTATTCCAATACTTTCTTCCGGAATTTATGATACTCTGATCAGGTATCAAATTCCTTGCTATGCAGTATCAGTCGGAGGAATTGTTTTTCAGAGAGACAGAATTATCGTTCAGGCGCTGTCAGGTGAACTTGATGACAGTTATGAACGTTTTCCGCCGGTTACAATTTACAGCACTAAAGAAAATTGTCATTATACAACCTATGATTTTTACAATTATGCTGATCCCTGTGTAAATGATAACGGGGGAATCGGGATAAATAACAGTTCGGGTAATATTGTTGCGCGGTTTAATAATTACAGTTCTAATTCAATTCCAATTAAATCAGTTGAACATAGTTTTACAAATCTGGCAGGTAATGGAAATAATTCTTACAAAATTATTATTTACGGAGACAATGGAAGCGGGAAACCAGGAGCATTATTGTATTCCTCACCTACTCTGATGTCTCCTGCGGGCACAGGGTTTTCACAAACAGTTTCTCATACTCTTACAAGCACTGTTAACATTTCTGCAAACAGCAGATTTTATGTTGGTATAAGGCAGAACAATTCGACCAATATTGGCTTTAGTTTTCAGAATGAAATACCCGTTCGCTCAAAATCATTTTTTTATTCTTATCCTGATACAAGCAATACCTGGACTGATTTCAGCGAAGCAGGAGCAGATTATAAATTGGATATTGCACCTGTATTAGGTGTAGTTTCTTATGTGAACACATTGCAGGAAGGTTTTACAAGTGTAACATTTCCACCGACAGGATGGTCTGCAGTTTTTACCGGTACAAATTACTGGTCAAGAAATTCTGTAAGCAGTTTTGGCATTGGTTCGGGATCAGCAAAATTTAATTATTTCTCAGCACCTGTTTCAACAACCCAGTCTCTAGTAACTTTAACTTTTCCAGCTACGGATTCAGGAAATTATTTAAGTTTTGATCTTGCCTATGCACCTAATACTTCGGGTACAGATTCTTTAAAAATAGAAACTTCAACAAACTCAGGAATAAGTTTTTCAAATCTTACAAGCCTTTACGGAAATTCAGCAGGAGGAACTATGAATACAGCTCCGGCAAATGGTGCTTCATATACCCCAACAAGTACTCAATGGCTGACAAAAACTTATGCTTTGCCTGTTGGTGTAAATCAGATCAGATTCAAAGCTATAAGCGGGCTCGGAAACAATCTTTATTTAGACAGTATATGTGTATTTGATCCTTCAATTACTCCATTTGTGCTGAATTTAAAATTGTTCATGGAAGGATTTTATGACACTGGAACAAATACATTGATCTCTGATACAGTTGCTTTATCTCTAAGAAATTCAGTGTCACCCTATTTAATAGCGGGGACTGTAAAATCAACACTGAACTCTTCCGGTAATGGTACTTTTTTATATAATTTTTTATCAAACGGAACCGGTTACTACATTCAGGTTAAGCACCGGAATTCTATTGAAACATGGAGTTCCTCTATTACAACTTTCAGTACAAATGTAATGAGTTATGATTTCTCAACATCTGCATCTCAGGCATACGGAAGTAATATGACATTAAAAGGATCAGTATATGCAATTTACTCGGGAGATATAAATCAGGATGGAATAATAGATGTAGGTGATCTAAGTCAGGTAGAAAATGATGCACAAATATTCACATTTGGATATTCAGCTACTGATGTAAACGGAGATGACTTTGTAGATGCAGCAGATTTAGCAATTGTAGAAAATAATACAGTTTTGGGAATTTTTGCGGTTTATCCTTAGGTAATTAAATTATTTAAATAAAAAACTGATAACTTAGTTTAGTTCAGCAGCTTTTTCTAAAAGCCATTTTTTATTATTAATTTTATCTTCTTTTTCAATCTTTGATAAAATAAATGCCGGCTTTTCCTTGCTTTGACCCGATTTAATTCTCAGTAAATAAAAATAATATTTCAGAAATTTCTCATAACGCTTCAAATAAATTTCTGTAATTTCTTTTGTGCTCGATAAAAAATGTTTGTATGAATCAACAAGAGAGTATGCCTGTTCAATATTCCCAAGTTCATAATAAATTTTCAGCAATAAATTTTTAACATCCGTTTTAAAAAGAAAAAACTCATGTTTGAATTTTCCGGAAATGCAGGATAAAGCACTTTCATAATCTTTCTTTTTAAAAAAATAATTAGCCATTGCAAAATTAATCATGTCATTCCTGTAATCCGGATTCAGAACCGAACTGTATTTTTCTATAAAAAATTTTATCCATTCAGTATCTTCCGACATTATCCAGAATAATATTATATTTCTGAAAGTAAGTATCTGCATGTATTCATTTTCAGAAAAAGAATAACCCCCGTTCTCAAGCATACTTTTAAAATTTTCAAGACCTTCCTTAATAAAATTGACATTCCTTTCCTCAACCTTCGACACACAATAATTTTCCAGATGACTGAAAGTAAAATGTTTTTCTTCCCTCCCGATACCGGGCATAATTTTATAAAAATAGTTTTTTAAATTGTAATAATGACTTACATCTTCAGGATGCTCATTCGTTTTAAGTCGGTAATAATGCAGCGTGATCAGAGATGAATTTAAATTATCTTCATTTTCAGTAAGTTTGATAAGTTTATCCATATCAAAACATTTTAATACAGATTCTGTAAATTTGTTTCCTATCTTTTTTCCGTGAGTATTCTCTGAAGCGGATCTGGCGCTTTTAAACTGTGTGCAATCAACAATGAATTGAGTTGCAGACGCATCAAAATATTTACTTTCACAATCCATGAGTTTTTCAAATTCATTTTCATCTGCATAATAAGATGTTTTTAAAAAATTTATTTGTCTGAACTTTGCGAAATAATCACTTTGTGTAGAGTTTGAAAACCCGGGAATAAGTTTTTCTTCAGTTGACTTAAGCAATGTGAAATTACTTTTCAGTAATTTTCTTTTATAAAATCCTTTCAGTAAAAACAATAATGATTCGGTTTCATCTTCTTCGATAGTCAGATGAATTATAAAATCCTTTGCAGCCCGTGTGAGATCAACAATTAAATTATTTAATTTCTTTTCATCATAAACTTCTCCGGGAAAAATTTTCTTGAAAATAATTTTACTTTCCATTTTATCCGAATCAAATTCCGGATGAAAAGGAATGATGTTAATCAGCAATGCTTCTATGTTTCTTCTGGATTTTATAAATGGTGAGTAGAGGAATTTTCTGAAGGATTTCAGCTCTTCCTTATCAAATGTTTTGAGAATTCCTATGAGTTTAATCTCTTTCACAAATTAAATTAACCTTTTTTTGTGAGTGAATCAAACCTATAAATCCTTTGAAAACAACCCATATTCAAATGTAACGCAAAATTTTAGATGTTCATTTGTGAGTTTTTTGCAAAAAGTTTCTTTTGAATGGCTTTGAAATGAAAGTAAATTTGCAACAGAAATTACTTAAAAACTAAAATCAAATTAAAATGAAAAAGATCAAAAAAGAAAAACAGATCAAAGAGAAACATCAGGATCAGTCTGATGAAACTAAGTTAACATCAGCTTATTTTGAAGACTTTATTCCGTTTGCGCATGATCCTGTCTGGCTGTATCCATCAAATCAGATATTCAGGGTTTTCAATGAACAGCTGTACAAGAAATCCGGTTCCTTTAAAATTAATTAACATTTATAAACCATTAAACAAAAATTAAAATGAAAACAATCAAAAATTTTAAATCAGTAATCTTAGTATTAATGTTTTTAGCAAACCTAAGCTTTGCAGAAACACCGTCTTTCAAAGTCAATGTATCAAACATAAACTACACTTCTAAAAACACCTTAGAATTTGATATATATCTTTTGAATGGAAATAATGAAAATTCTAAACAGGAAGGACTCAGATATTCCCTCGGACAGTATTTCTTTGAATTCAATTCAAAGATTGCCAACGGGGGAAATTTGAATTATACAATAGTGGACTCTGATCTGCCTGAAGCAATGAGACCGAGAAATGCATCAGTAAAGGAAAATCAGCTCAGACTGTTTGTAAATTCAGTCAGTGCGGACAAAAAAAATTTACCTGTCTTTAACAATAAGTCTCCGGGACTACTCATAGTAAGGATGAAACTGGAAACATCTGCGGAAAAATTCGCTGAAGTACCTCTGGATCTGAAATTGTCACAATCAAAATTCAAAACAAAAGTATTTTCATTTGATGGTAAGAAAAACATTGAGCTTGCAAATTCAGATGATAATTCAATCGAAGGAGTTACTGGCAAATTAAGTAATGAAAGTATCGCAAACATTCCGGCTGAATTCGCGCTTGGACAGAATTATCCGAATCCGTTCAATCCATCAACTACGATCAATTATGATTTGCCTGCTTCTAATTTTGTAACTCTGAAAATTTATGACCTGGTCGGAAAAGAAGTAATGACTTTAGTAAATGAAAAACTTGATGCCGGAAGATACTCAGCGACATTCAATGGATCAAACCTTGCAAGCGGAATGTACTTTTATAAGATCACTGCAGGTGAATTTACATTTGTAAGAAAAATGGTATTAATAAAATAATTTTAAAATTTTAAATATAAAATAAAATGAAAAACTCAATTAATAAAATTTATGCACTCTTATTTGCAGCAGTTCTTTTTTTTGCAGCAAATAACTCGTTTTCAGCAAATGTAGATGTATATAGTAATGCCGTATTTACCGGCGGTTATGCATCGCTCGATCTTGCTCTGGCACAGGTTGGTGTAGCACCAAACACAGGTGCTGTAGAAGTAAGGATCAATACAGGTCACGCACTTACAGCATCAGCAACTATCGGAAACTCAAATTTTACATCATGTAAAATTTTCCCGACAGCTGCAGTTACACTTACATCAGCACTAAACGCATCAATGATTCTTCTGAGCACAGCTGACAATGTCACAATTGACGGAAGACTTAATGGCGCTGATGTTATCGGAAACGGTAACTCACTTACACTTACCAGCTCCAGTACCGGTACAGGCGTAAGATGTATTCAGACACAAAACGGATCACAGAACACAACAATCAGAAACGTAAACTGCAACATTCCGGTGATCGTAACAGCAGTTGGCGGCGGAAGATGTATCAACATCGGACAGTCAACCACAGCTTTACAGGGTGGACAGGATAACGTAACTGTTAAATACTGCAACATGAGCGGCGGAGACAGAACTTTCCAAACCTTCGGTTCAGCAGGATTTAATGCAAACATTAATCAGACCATCTTCGGAAACAAAGTAAGAAATGCTTCTTCATTGGCTCTCTTCATCGGATCTGATGTTTTAAATGTAACAATAGATTCAAATGAAATATACGATGATACACCCGTATATAAAGGTGGCGCTGCCGGAACAACATCCAGATCAATCGGTATGCAGGCAATCGGTACCATTCTTATACAAAATAACAGGATCCACGATATAGCAGATAACGGAATAAGAGCTACCGGTATGTCATTACAGGGAATCCTCAGCATTCCTTTCAGATCATTAGCTCCTTTGGCAACACCGGTAACAAATGTTATTGTTCAGAATAATTTCGTTTTAATGGCTCAGCCAAACACAGCTGTAACATCCATTTACGGAATATTCATGTCAAATCTGGCTTCACCAAGCGGACTTGATCACAATGCAAGAGTTTACAACAACACATCGCTTATCGGCGGTACAGGTTCTGCAACTCTTCAGCAGTTCACATACGGTCTGATCTTCGACATTCCGGATGCAGTTTCAGCAAATTCACCTTCATCAGCTACATATTATAATAATGTAAGTATGAATTTAAGAGAAGGAACAGCAACATCACAGCATGTAGGAATGGACTTCGAAGTTGAACCGTTGGTAACAACAGTATCAGATTACAATACATGCTATGCAGACGGACTTACAGGTGTTCACTTTGATGCAACAGACGCAGCATTCGGATATACATCAACATTCAGCTGGAGAGATGCTAACTGTCCTGATTATGAACAGCATTCAGCAATGCATCCTGTAAATTACGATGTTAATTATCTGCTCACTACAAACTACGGCGACCTTAACGGAAAAACTGGTGCAGGAATTCCAACAACAGACATGTTCGGTGTTACAAAAGCAGGAACATATCCTTACAGAGGCGCAGTTGAGGGACCTGCTCTTAAAGAGCTGACAGTAACAGCCAATCTTGAAGGAAGAACTGGTCCGGAAAACTCTGATATGATCATTGCTCTGATAGACGGATCTTGTAATTTTATTGATTATGCTTGCGGATATTTCACAGATACAGATAATTCACCAAAATTCATTTTCGCATCAGCAGTTGCAAACGGAACAGCTTATTCACTGCAATGTCTTACTGAAACTGCTATGGAATCATGGAGCAGCGGAACGGTTACATTTTCAGGTAGTCCCTCAACAGCTTCATATATTTTCAACTCTCCTTTGAAAGTTTATGGATCAAACAGCACAAACACCGGTGATTTCTATAACAGTGATGTAAATCAGGATGGAACAATAGATGCATCAGACGTATCACTTATAGATAATGATGCAGTTATAAATTCCTGTCATTGCAGATTGCATACTGATATTACTTATGACGGATGTGTTGATGCAAGTGATCTAGCAATTGTTGATGGCAATGCAACTATTGGAGTGTTTAGTGTTCCAAAATGTTCACCGAATTCACCAATATTAGAAAGTATAAGAATGAATCAAAAAAACCTCCAAAGAGTAAGAATCTCTTCAGAATCAAAAGAAAGATACAAAAATGAGATGGGCTTTTAAAATAATTAATTGATATTTCGCCAATGAAGAGAAGCCATTATGGCAGTTTTAATTAAGTTCTTTATATTTATTGAAAGATTTTGTTTCAGCATATCTTGAAAAATATACAACTCAGAAAATATATGTTTTAACAGAAGATAGTTGGCAGGATCAGATATGAATAAATTTATCATTAAATAAAGCCGGAGAAATCATTCTTCCGGCTTTTATTTTATGATCCGGATTTAGAGAGTCACCCGTAAAAATTTTTTATTAAATATGCTGATACTGTTTTTTATAATCTTTTAAAAAGATCCTTAGCTGTTAATTGAAAGATTTCCGTTCAGCTTTGTAAAAAAATTTTTCAAAATTTCAGTTAGTTTTAATCACTTGCATAATAATGTGTTGTTCATTTGTGAGTTTGCCAAACCCTTAAATCCGATGAAAACAAGCCATAATTCAACTTAACGCCAGGTTTCTGATATGTTTTTGTGAGTTTTTTGTAAAAAGTTTCTTTGGAATGGCTTTAAAATGAAAGTATGTTGTAACAGAAATTATTTAAAAACATTAAATCAAATTAAAAATGAAAAAGATCAAAAAAGAAAAACAGCAAAAGAAAAAAATTCAGGAACAGTATGAAGGAGCTAAGTTAACTTCAGATAACTTTGAAGACTTTATTCCGTTCGCGCTTGATCCTGTCTGGCTGTATCCTTCAAATCAGATATTCAGGGCTTTCAATGAAAAGCTTTACAAGAAATTCAGTTCAGCTAAAAATTAAAAATAATTATGAACAATTAAACAAAAACCAAATTGAAAGCAATCAATCACACAGAATCAACATTTGCAATTTACTTAGGAGTGAGTTTACTGATTACATTTATAGTAATGCTCCTTATCAGTTCAAACTATGCAATATCATCTTCTGAACTCAAAGCAAAAATACTGTTCGAATATGAATCGCATGATTTCGGAAAAGTGGAGCAGGGAATTCAGCTTGAATATTCTTTTAAATTCATAAATGAAGGAGCTGTTCCTCTGTTCATTAAAAAAGTTCAGCCGTCCTGCGGATGCACCGGTGCTGTCACAGACGGAGAAAATGAATATTCGGAAGGCGAAAGCGGAACAATAAAAATTACTTTCAATACGCAGGGAAGAGAAGGTCATCAGGAAAAACAGGTTCATGTATTTTCTAATGATATTGAAAATCCGGATAAAGTTCTCACGTTTTCCTGTGAAGTAGTGAATGGTCAATAGTCAATTTTAAAAAATTAAAAACTTTAAATAAAAAAATAAAATGAAAAACTGTACTAGTCCTACAAAAGCGCAAAACAGAATATTTAAACTTTCTAAAATTGCATTCGCACGGTTAAATATATTGTGTGCGATATTTTTAATAACATTTTTTGCAAGTAATAAATCATTTTCACAACCGCTTAAACCTGGTCAAACAGTAGTAACTTCCTTTGATCCTGTTAATCCACTATACAATTCAGTTAAAGTAATGGATCTGAGAAACAAACCTCCGTTTGTAGTTGGTGGAAATTTCTGGGCTCCCGCTACTTTTGCAGGGGCAGACTGGAATCAATCTAAAATGGGAAATGTATTTGGAATAACTTTGGATGATCAAAACCCTCCAAATATTTATGTTTCACGTTCAACAGTATATTGTGGTACGCCAGATACATTAGTCGGTCTCATTTATAAAATTGACAGACTTGCGTGGTCTGTGACAAATTATATTGTAAAAAATCCTGTTGCAGGACCTCCACTTATAAATGTAAATTCAATACCGAATACCGGACCGGGTCTTGGCAACTTATGCTTTGATAACTGGCATCAGCAGATTTTTACAACGAATCATGAAGACGGAAAAATATACAGAATTAAAACTGTTGGCGCGGTTGGAAATGTTTTAAGTGTTTATGATCCGTTCACAATTGATGCAGGAACAAATTCCGGCTTTGTTGCAAGAGGAGAAAGAGTATGGGGAATTGGGGTATTTGGAACAAGCTCAACGGATGTTAGAGTTTATTATAGCAGATGGGTAAATGACAGATTTATTGCTGCTGCTAATTCACCAAACGAGATCTGGTCAGTTGCTTTGGATAATACAGGTGATTATGTATCAGGATCGGCAAGACTTGAAATTACAATGCCGGTACTTTCAACACAGGTATATTCAAACCCGGTATCAGATATAGAATTTTCACAAAAAGGAACAATGCTTATTGGAGAGAGAACAATGTTTGGAGACATGGGACCCTGTGTAGCTGATGGATATTGGGCTCATCAGTCCAGAATTTTAGAATTTCCGAGAACTAATCTGGGATTTTATAACAGCAATGTGTTTAATTTTCATAGAGTAGGTATTTCTGCAAGTCCCTGGAATGGATTCAATTCAGCCGGAGGTGTTGATTATGATTACGGGATTGCTGATTCTCTTTTGAATACATATTCTCAATGCGATTCGATGATTGCAGGGACAGGAGATTATTTATACAATAAACCATTATTCGGATTAATTTATGGAGTTCAGTTCTCAGCAAGGAATGCAGCAGGAAGTCCAAATAAAAGTCATTATATAGATCTGAACGGAATAGCAGGAACTGGTGATAAAAATTCTCCCGGTGATATTGATGTATACAGAAGAGATTCGTGCAGCAGTCCTGTCACAGGAGATTTATATATTAAGGATTGTACCGGAGATGTTGGAATTGAACCTGATGTAAATTGTTCAAATATAATGTGGGCAAGTCCTGATATCTGGGTTTGCAAAAGTAACAGTTCGTGTACTGTTCAGGAAAATCCCGAATACAACACACCGACTTCAGGTCTTCACAATTATGTTCGTGTTACCGTAAGGAATAAAAGTACTACTACAACTTCTTCAGGAGGAGTTTTATCTTTACAATGGTCAAAAGCATCGACTGCATTATCATGGGGAAAACCGTGGGATGGATCAGTAACAACTCCTGTTGATCCAATGGGTGGATTAATTGGAACACAGTATATTCCTGCTATAGCTCCCAATGGTTCAACAATATTGACTTTTACCTGGGATCCTCCAAATCCTGCCAATTACTTAAGCAACTTCAATGGAGACAAAGGACATTTCTGTTTACTGGCAAGGATTGAAACTTCTGCAATCGCTCCATATGGAATGACTACTGCTGAAACTACTGACCTGTTCGCAAATGTAAAAAACAATAAAAAAATTGCATGGAAAAATGTAGAAGTATATGATAGGTATTCTGATTCCGGCATAGCATTTTATGTTGGCAATTCAGGACCAGCTGCAATAAAGAAATTTGAATTTGCAGATCCTACAGGTGGTTCACTGTTTAATTACTGGAATGTTAGTATAAAACTTGAGAATACACTTTATCAAAAATGGGTTGCCGGCGGAAAACAGGGATTTAATATTACAGAATTAAGCGACTCTACAATAGAAGTAACGGGAATTGGTTCATATATAACCAATCTGAACCTGCCTGCAAATTCCATTTTCAAAATGAATATTAAAACTGTTCGAAATTTTAACTCTGATTCAGTTTCTAATCCGGATTATAATATTGATGTCATTCAGCATGATGTAAGTTTGAATAGAATTGACGGCGGAAATAGATTTAATTTAAAACCAAATTGTGTTTTAAATCTAAAATTATTTATTGAGGGATTTTATTATTCTGGGAAAATGGTACCTGATACAGTTAGTGTTACTCTGAGAAATTCAACTTCCCCTTTCGCTGTGGTTGATTCTGCAAAATCTTTATTGGATGCATCAGGTAACGGAACTTTCAATTTTAAGAATGCATCAAATGGCGTTGGATATTACATTGATGTTAAACACAGAAATGCAGTTGAGACATGGAGCCGTACTCCGCAACATTTTACTTCATCGTTAATGAATTATGATTTTACAACTTCGGCAAATAAAGCTTATGGAAATAATATGATATTAACAGGAGGAGTATATTCTATATTCAGCGGAGATGTGAATCAGGATCAGGTCATAGACGCTGCTGACCTGAGCCAGGTAGAAAATGATGCAATTATTGGATTCATCGGTTATGTTAATACAGATGTAAATGGTGATGATTTTGTTGATGCCAATGATCTTTCTATAGTTGACAACAATTCATCTAGCGGAATTTAGTGATTAGACCGTAAACATTTTTTCATTCAGGTCAGAGACATTCCTCTCTGACCTGAATTATTTATTCTGTCCAACTCTCTTTCCTTTTTCCATTTAATAACAATCATATCATTCGTAATTTCAGATTATAAAAGTATAATTTGGAAGTCTGGAAAAAAAATCTTTACAGCATCTGGGTGTCGCAGTTTGTCGCTATGGTCGGGATGAGCATGGTCGTTCCATTTCTTCCTTTCTATATCAGAGAGCTCGGTGTTATAAATCCGGACGAACTCGAGCACTGGAGCGGGATTGTTTTCAGCGGACCGTTTATTTTATCTTTTCTTCTGACACCTGTTTGGGGAGTTCTCGGAGACAGGTTCGGTAAAAGAAAATGGTGCTGAGAGCGATATTCGGGCTTGCCGTATCACAGTTCCTGATAGGATTGTCTGCAAATGTATGGCAGCTTTTTGCATTCAGAATGGTGCAGGGCGCGATAAGCGGATTCATTGCTTCATCTCTTGCTCTTGTATCTGCCAGCACTCCGAAGGAAAGATCCGGATATTCGATCGGTATACTGCAGACATCCATTTCATCCGGGACGGTTATCGGACCTTTCATAGGAGGATTCATTGCCGATATGACTTCATACAGAACGGTTTTTTTTATCACATCCGCAATATGTTTCTTCAGCGGATTACTTGTAATTATTAATGTCAGAGAGCCGGCATCCGGCGATTCAAAAAAATTATACAGCGTCTTTCAGAATTATGAATATGTTTTCAAAAGAAGTAATATATTAGTGGTAATGCTTTCGATAACAGCCATACAGATCTCCATCACAGTCGCTCAGCCGGTTTTTGCTTTGTTCGTCGAATCAATGACAAAAGGCACGCAGTATATTTCCACTCTGACAGGAGCTATATTCGGAACACTCGGGATCTTCAGCGTAATTTCCTCACCGTGGTGGGGCAGAAGAAATGATACGAAAAGTTTTAAGAAAAATATAATGATAGCTATCTCCGGCGCCGGCCTGGCTTATATGGTTCATACTTTTATTACAAATCCGTATATGCTTTTTCCCGTAAGAGCTTTTCTCGGATTGTGCATAGGAGGGATCATCCCGGTTTTGTATGCTTACGTTAATAAGAATATAGAAGACGACAGGAAAAGCGGAGTAATGGGAATTGCATCGAGTTTTACGCTTCTCGGAAATCTTCTGGGACCGCTGCTCTGCACTCTTTTGCTTTATGAGATTGAAATGAAATATATATTTTTAATAGCAGGATTTCTGCTTTTCGGAAATGCTCTTCTTATTTTTTACAATGTAAAGGAATCAAAAAGCGGGGAGAAGTTTCAGGAGGAAATAATTGCTGAGAGTAATGAAGTTATTTAGTGAGTATAATTATTAACTTTTAAAAAACAAAAAATGGTTCAGCCGAAAAAAATCAAAAGAACTGACAACAATTCTCTTCAGATAACCTGGGATAATGATACAATAACCGAAATCACAATGGAAACGCTCAGAGAGAAGTGTCCCTGCGTAAGCTGTCAGGGCGAGACAGTGCTGTTCAGTTCATACATTCCGATAAAAAATGTTTTCAAGCCCGCAGGATTTTATGAAATTGAAAAAATAGATAAAGTGGGGAATTATGCAATACAGATCACGTGGAAAGACAAACACAATACGGGAATATATTCGTGGGAATATTTACTGAAGATAAATGAAGAAAATTAATTGTCGTAATAATTGAATAAGTTATCAACACAGTGTCGCAGAGGCACAGAGATTGCCACTATTTCACTAATTTACACGAATTTGTAAATTTATTTTTAATATGATTAGTGTGATTCGTTGCGGAAAATATTTTAAAGTAAGTTTGAAATCCGGTATAAAATTGCGGATCAATGAACAGAGGTTAATTGTCGAATTCAGCAGTTATGTCTTTGCCGAGTTTCTTTGAATAGAATTTGAATTCATTCAATGACAGCTTTTCATCTTCCTCAAGTTTAATAAAAAGAAAATATTTAAAGCGAAGCTGTGTGAACTTGCTGATGAATCCCTCGCTGAGATAATGCCTGATATAAGGATTGACAGTAAGTGTGAGACTCATGCCGTTATTTCCGCCTTTGTATCTTGTGATCCATCTTTCGATCCTGTTCAGGAATGTAGATTTTGACTGAATGTGTCCGGAGCCGTTGCACATCGGACAAAAATCGGAAACGGTATGAATTATATTCTGTCTTATTCTTTGTCTTGTGATTTCTACGAGACCGAATTCGCTTACCGGAAGTATAGTTGATTTCGCCCTGTCATTTTTAAATTCTCTTTTTATATCCTCAAAAAGCCGGCGTCTGTTTTTCTCATCATAAAGATCAATAAAGTCTATAACAATTATGCCTCCAATGTCTCTTAATCTGATCTGTCTTACGATTTCTTTTGCAGATTCAAGATTTGTATTGAGAGAATTTATTTCCTGATCCCTGTGCCTTGCGTATTTGCCGCTGTTAACATCCACTACAGTCATAGCTTCAGTCGGCTCAATAATAATATATCCGCCGTTTTTCAGCCATACTTTTCTCTGTATAGATTCTTCGATCTGCTTTTCAATATTGTAAACATCAAACAACGGCTGATCTCCGTTATACAATTCAAGCTTGCTTGAAAATTCGGGAGAGGTTTCGTCCACATATAATTTGATGTCTTTGAATATCTTTTTTGAATCTACAATTATCTTTGAAATGTCTTCTTTGAAAAGATCCCTGATAACCGATGAAGTAGTCGAAACATCTTTATGAAGTATAAGAGGAGCTTTTATTGTTTTTAATTTTGACTGAAT
This sequence comes from Ignavibacteria bacterium, assembly GCA_016709315.1. Classification (GTDB taxonomy): domain Bacteria; phylum Bacteroidota; class Ignavibacteria; order Tepidaquicellales; family Tepidaquicellaceae; genus JAEUSI01. The sequence goes on along the minus strand of JADJMZ010000001.1, from coordinate 594,470 downwards.
ATCATTCCATGTCTGAATAAGTGTGTTAAGATCATCAAGTATAAGATTATCCTCCTGCCCTGCGGCAACAGTCCTGATGATAATTCCGAATCCTTTCGGCAAAGTTGATTTGACAATGCTTCTGAGACGTCTTTTTTCCTTTGGATTATAAATCTTCTTAGATAAGCCGATTTTTTTTTCGAATGGAATCAGTACAAGATATCTTCCCGGGATGGAAACTTTTGAAGTTACTCTGAATCCTTTGTTACCGACAGGTTCTTTTGTTATCTGAACTACTATGTCCTGTCCTCTCTCGAGATTGGGAAGTTTGTGATACGAATCTTTCTGTGAAATGAAATTGGTCTGAGGTTCATCTTCTTCTTCCTCATCTTCCTCTATGTCCGAGTCGTCTCCGATAATAGCCGAATAATCATCCAGAGTATTTCCGATGTCGGAAAAATGCAGAAAAGCATCCTGCTGAAAACCCAGGTCAATAAACGCAGCCCTGATCCCGGGGATTACCTTTCCTACTTTTCCGAGATAGATATCGCCGACATTCCTTTCCTTGTCCGGAGTATCCAGGAAAAATTCAGCCAGCTTTCCGTCTTCGGTAATCGCAATTCTGATATCTTCCGCTATTGAATTAATAAGTATTACTTTCTTCATGTAGTTTAATATAAAGTCAAAATAATACTATGAATTCATTGATGCGAGAAACTCTTTGTTGGACTTTGTTCCTCTCATTTTGTCCAGAAGGAATTCCATCGCTTCGATCGGATTATAATCTGACAATAACTTTCTGAGAAGCCAGACTCTTGTAAGAATTTCGTTTGTCAGTAAAAGCTCTTCTTTTCTTGTACCTGATCTGTTGAGATCAATTGCAGGGAAAATTCTTCTGTCTGAAATTCTTCTGTCAAGCACAATTTCAGAGTTACCTGTACCTTTGAATTCTTCAAAGATAACTTCGTCCATTCTGCTTCCTGTTTCAATAAGAGCAGTAGCAATGATAGTAAGACTTCCGCCTTCATCAATGTTTCTTGCCGCTCCGAAAAATCTTTTTGGCTTGTGAAGCGCATTTGCGTCAACACCTCCGGAAAGAATCTTTCCGCTGTGAGGAATGACAGTGTTATGAGCTCTGGCAAGTCTTGTTATACTGTCAAGAAGAATTACAACATCTTTTTTTGCTTCGACAAGACGTTTGGCTTTTTGAAGTACTATTTCAGAAACCTGAACGTGTCTTTCAGGCGGTTCATCGAATGTCGAACTTATAACTTCTGCATTCACATTTCTTTCCATGTCTGTAACTTCTTCAGGTCTTTCGTCAATGAGAAGCACTATCAGGTGAACTTCAGGATGGTTTCTCGTTATGCTGTTTGCCATTGTCTGAAGCAATATTGTCTTACCGCTTTTCGGCGGAGATACTATAAGTCCTCTTTGTCCTTTGCCCACGGGAGTAAACATATCCATAATCCTCATTCCGTATTCACCCGGCGCTGTTTCAAGAGTGAATTTTTCATGGGGATAAAGCGGCGTAAGGTTGTCAAATAAAATTCTGTCTCTGATCGTGTCGGGATTTTCAAAATTCACCGCTTCCACTTTCAGCAATGCAAAGAATCTTTCGCCTTCTTTTGGTGGTCTTACCTGTCCGCTAACAGTATCGCCCGTTCTCAGCAGGAATTTCTTTATCTGAGAAGGTGAAACATAAATATCATCCGGCGAAGGGAGATAGTTGTAATCCACAGACCTTAGAAAGCCGTATCCGTCCGGAAGCACTTCCAGAACGCCCACTGCATAAGCAAATCCGTCTTTTTTTGCCTGAGCTTCAATGATCTTGAATATCAGTTCCTGTTTTTTCAGGTCGCTGTATCCTGCTACTTCAAGTTCTTTAGCAAGCTGCATAAGTTCTGCAACTTTTTTTGTTTTTAAGTCAGTCACGTTCTTTGAATCTGCAAACGAGGCTGAAGGTTTTGTGTTATTTTTTGTGTCCATTTTCTTGATCCTTTCCGGAGTGGAGTAAACCTGAGGGTAAGTTTTAATTTGTATTTAAGATTTATTTATTAAATGTATATGATGAATTTATTATTACTTCAATATTTCCTTAGAAGAATTTTTAAGGCGTGATAATTGATGCGGTTAAAACTATTATTTATATTAAATATTATCAAGTTATAAATTACAAAATCTCTAAAATATAATTTCCGTGAAAAATATGGTTCAATTATACTGAAGTTGTACATATTCAATTACTCAGCATCACTTTTATAAGCATCCGCTTCAATCTCCACAAGCATTTTTTCATCAACAAGCGCGCTTATTTCCACCATTGTTGACGCAGGTCTGATCTTTCCGAAAAATTCGCTGTGGGCTTTTCCGACAGCTTCCCAGTTCGAGATGTCCTTTACATATATTCTTGTTCTGATCACATCTTCCATACCGGCGCCTGCTTCAATTAAAGCAGTTCTGATCTTTTCGAGTATGGTTTTGGTCTGAATATAATAATCATTTTCTCCTTTAACTTCGCCGTTAATGATGGCAGTGGTTCCTGATACAGCAATGATATTCCCGATCTTTACCGCCCTGCTGTATCCGACCTTGCTTTCCCACATAACACCTGATGAGATATTAATTCTTTTGCTCATGATTATATTTTTAATTTTAGTCTTTTAAAATAGTTATTGATAATTTTCTTTTCCGGTTGATGTATTGTAAAATTAATTTTCATAAATATAATTATTTAGAAATCTCATTTCCACTTGAAACACAAATCATCGAAGTATTTCACATCCGTCTAAAACGTTTACATTATAATTATATGGAGACTTCTGATAAACTAAAACAGTTTGTCATTCCCGCATTTTCCAGGTGAGGGCATCCTCTTGGTCATCCATTCATTAAAGCTTAATTTAAATTCAAAAATTTTATGATTGGATCCCCGCTAAAAGCACGCGCCTCGGGATGACAGTAAGGGTTATTCAAATGTCTCAATATGGAATGACTCAACCGGAACGAAACAGAATTTATAAATCTGCAATTTTATACAACTCCGACACTCTTATCCATAGTCCTTCTCGAAAAATAGACGATTATCATTACCATCAGAAAAAGCAGAATGCCGTAAGCCGCCGCCGCGCCGGTATTATACATTCTTATCTGAGAATATATCTCAACTGAAATTGTCTTAGTGGAATAAGAATAAAGAAGTACTGTTGATACAAACTCTCCGACGGAATTTATAAATACAAGCAATGCCCCGTTAAATACAGACGGAAAGATCAGAGGGACAATAATTTTTCTGAATGTAATGATCTCTGATGCTCCGAGAGTTCTTGAGGCTTCTTCAAGCGAAGGATCAATGGCGTTAAATCCCGCAATTGAGGATTGCGTAAGCACCGGAAGATTTCTGATCGCATAAGCAAGCGGCAGAATCCAGAATGTACCTACGATAGAAATGAATGCGGTAAACAAAGTCGGAGTATTAAAACTCAGTATCAGTGAAAGCGCAATCACTGTTCCGGGAATTCCGTAAGGCAGTGACAGAATGCTTTCCAGAAGATTTTTTCCACGGATCTTTTTCTTTGCTATCAGATAAGAAGAGATAACGCCTATCAGCAGAGTGATGAGTACAGCAATGACAGACATTTCTATGCTGTTTCTGAAAGGAATAAAGAACTGCGAATCACTGAAAACTTTCGTATAGTTTGCAATTGTGAACGGCTCTTTAATAAAATTTCTCATGAGAGATCCTTCAGGTATCAGTGACATAAAAAGAAGCGTCATTACAGGCAGGATTATCAGAATTGAAAAGATCAGGATCATACCTGTGCTGAAATAATTTATTGATTTGTTTTTAAGATCGTTAATTGTTTTAGGAGAACCCTTGTATCTTACTTCCAGTATTTTATGCGAGCGGTACCATCTCAGCATTGCAAGAAAAATTACTGAGATAACAGTCAGCAGTACAGAAAGTGATGAAGCAAACGAATTGTCGCCGTTGATCTTTGCGTAATAAATTTCCGTCGAAAGAAATTTAACCGATCCTCCGAAAATGAAAGGCGCTGAGAATGAAGCCATGCTAGCCATGAAAGTTATAAGAGAAGCTCCGATAATTGAAGGTATCAGTTGCGGTAAAATCACTTTAATAAATGTTCTGCTTCTGCCTGCACCCATTGAATACGAAGCATCTATCAGATTCATATCGGTTTTTTTCAGAGCTGATGAAACGAAAAGATAGAAAATTGCATAAAAAGAATAAATGTGAATTATAATTATCGCAGTCCATCCGTCAAATCTGAACATGGCGGCATTCATCCCAAAGAGCATCGTTAACAGTTTCGCGAGTAAACCGTTTTCATTAAGCAAAAATAAAAATGCAACAACACCGATAAGCGGCGGAGTAGCAAGAGGAATCAATAGAAGCGAAGAAAAAAATGATCTGAAAGGTATTCTGTGATATTGGAAAATGTATGCGAAGTAAACACCGGTAATACCGCTTCCGGTTACAGTTAAGACTGACAGAAGAATTGAATTGATTACAGCTTCTGCAGAAGACCCGGTGAGTAAATTTTTATATGCCTCAAATGAAAATAAATGTCCTTCTCCCGTAAAACTTTCCTTAAGCACCGAATACAAAGGAAATAAAATATATCCCGCAATAAAATAAATAACTATTCCTGTCAGAAGAATATTTGATAATGATGATCTCTTCATTTTACTTTTCTGATTTTTTCCGAAACGATTTTAAGCCCGACTTCTTCACCGATTCCGAATTTGTTGTTCAAAGACTTTGAAGGTAAAAGGGATCTTATGATTTTATCTTTAAAAAGAATTGCATATTCCACTGAGAAACCCGTGAACTGCACGTCAATAATTTTACAGGAAACATTATCGGACTTGTCCAAGGGGATTAATTCTTCGGGAAGTACTGCAAGCGTTTCATCAGAGTCAATTTCTATCTGAAACAATTCCCTGCACAATTGTGAATCGAATAAATTTGCATGTCCTATAAAATCAGCGACAAATTTATTTTCCGGATTATAATAAATGTCATCCGGAATACCTGTCTGTTGAATTATACCTTTATTTAAAACTGCGATCCTGTCGGAAAGCGCAAGCGCTTCAGTCTGGTCATGAGTTACATAAACAGAAGTAATTCCGGCTTCACGCTGAAGACGCTTGAGTTCATTGCGCGTTTCAAGACGCAGAGAATAATCAAGATTTGAAAGCGGCTCATCGAAGAGAATCAGATCCGGTTCGGTTACAATGACTCTTGCAAGAGAAACTCTCTGCTGCTCACCGCCGCTGAGAGTTGAAATGTTTTTATCATGCTTATGTCCCATCTGAACTTTTTCGAGGACATCACGGACTTTTTTCTGAATATTATTTTTCTCTGTCTTTTTGATTGAAAGTCCGTAAGCAACGTTTTCAAAAACAGTCATATTCGGGAAAAGAGCGTAATTCTGAAAAACAATTCCGACATTTCTTTTCTGAGGAGGAAGATCAGTTGAGTCAGCGCCGCCTATAATAATTTTACCGGTATCAGCAAACTCAAGCCCAGCAATGATCCGCAGCAATGTTGTTTTACCGCATCCGCTCGGTCCGACAATTGAAAAAAATTCACCCTGATTTATTTCTAATGATATATCAGAAAGAACATTTGTCTGACCGAAGTTTTTTGATATGTTATTTAATACTAAATTTTTCATAATTATAAACGCAGAGCTGATAAGACATTTACAAATTAGTGACTTCTGAAAAACCCTTACTGTCATTCCCGAAGGCTTTTATCGGGAGATACCCTCCGGGTCATCCAATTATTGAAAACTAACTTAAAAATGGATTCCCGCCAGGAGCACGCGGGAATGACAATCCGAGGAGATGTAGTTTTCAGAAATTTCAAATTACATTTTCAAAGAATTACCGGCTCAGCGTCTCTGCGGATTTGCGTTTAAAAAATCATGTTCATTTAAAAAACGTAAAGTCGCAAAGATATGCAAAGAATAATCACTGAGCTACTTTGAATTTTAAAAACTATTTCGACTTTCCTTTGATCTCCGAATCCCATTTTTTCATCCATTCAGATTCTTTTTCGGAGATAAGTTCCCAGTCAAGATCCAACGCTTTATAATTCGCATCACTGATCCATTGCGGAAGTTTATTTTTGGGAATATCATTTCTTGCAGGGATCCTGTAAAACTTTTCCGCCTGTAAAATGAGACTTTGTTCGTTTGTAACAAACTCGTAAAATTGCTTTGCAGCTTCAAAGTTCTTTGTCCCTTTTACAATTGCAATTCCGTCGGTAAGAACAACCGTTCCGCCTGAAGGAAAATTATATCCGAAAGGATAATTGTAAAGAGTCTTCTGCAAAATAATATCGGGCATATTCCATAATGAAACTGCGGCTTCATTTCCAGAAAGCTTAATGTACATCTGAGTCGGATCAGCGGCATAGGAAGAAGTATTTGCATCTAACTTTTTCAGCCATTCAAATCCTTCCGATTCATTGCCGGAAATTTTAACAGAGTTAGCGATCATAGCCGAATAAATCACACGCATAGTCCCCGAAGCCATGGGATTTCTATTAATGATCTTATCCTTCCATTCTGGTTTGATAAGATCATTCCAGTCCTGAGGTGAATTCTGATTTGTAAGAGTCTTGTCATTGAATGCAATAACCTGCGGAGTAAGAAATGTTCCGAACCACATTCCGTCTTTGCTTTTCGAAGAGGAAGGGATTTTGTCAGCCCATGTCGGAATATATTTCTCTAATAATCCGGATTTCTCTGCTCTCATGAAGATAGTTGACGGAGCACCCCACCAGATATCTGATAAAGGATTTTCCTTTTCAGTTCTTATTCTGTCAAACACTTCCTGCGAACCCATGTCAAGCCACTGAACATCTATATCCGGGTGAATTGCTTCGAACTGCTTTTCAAACTCCGAAAGCATTTCCTTTCCGTGCGGAGAGTAAATTACAAGTTTGGATTTATTGTCGGTTTTTGAACAACCGGTAAATAAACTTACACAAATTAAAAATAATAATAATAATTTCATATGGTTTGTGTGTATCTGATATTTAGGGAATATGAATTCGTTTAAAAGACTAACCTCTAAGATTCCAGATCCCAAAGGTAAATATTAAAATACAATAATTTACTTCAATAAAAATTTTTCAGATTATCTTTAAACTCTTTGAGTCTTCGGGACTTAGAGGTAAAAAATATTTACAGATTATTATTTGTATTCTTTCTTTATATAATAATTAATTTTCAGTTTATCAAAAAGTTCTGTAGTTTTCGTTTTACCGCTTTCAGGATTAATGTCAAAGTACCAGTAATTCTCGACATCACCGCGGTTCATCAGAAGCTGCATTGTTCCCTGCGACTTATGTTCCGCGATAACCCAGTTGACAATAATTTTGTAATCAAGAACATCTTTGACACCGAATTTCTGAGTACGGTCAAATTCAAAAGGAAGAGCATCGCTTACAGTTGTAACCGGAAATCCTTCGAAGCCCTTGTAGATAAATTTTACAGAATCATTTTTATTTGAAACTGTCCCTCCGAGGACAACAGGCCGGGATGAAGAATCAAGAGAGTTTATTACCTGAAGCGTAAGAATTCCGGCTGAACTGTGATGAGCGTGAGTTCCCATTGAAGGAGTCAGTACAAAAACAAAATCATATTTTTCTGTTTCAATGATATCTTTTAATTTAGTTCTGATATAATTCAGATCCCAGATATTGCTGTCGAGGATTTCTTTGATATCGGCGGAAGTGATATATCTGTGATCCTTCTGATCAAAGTAATAATAATTTCTGATCCCGACGATTTTTCCTCCTGCTTCAAGCTCTTTCTTTCTGATCTCCGGAAGATATTTTCTTCCAATGTCTTCATTTGTCAGTTCAAGTCCGTAGATGTTTTCCGACAGTGTGGAGTATTTGTAACCGCCTTCGCCGTTAGTGATAAGAGCAAGATCTACTATTCCTTTGAGATCCTGAACTATCTTATAATTCGCTCCTGAAAACGCCGCATCATCATCGGGATGAGCAGTTACAATAAGCACTTTCGGGGGATTGTCCTGTGAAAAGGAAATCTCAAAGGAAAAAATTACTAAAAAGAAAACAAAAGGTTTAAAAATTCTGTGTAAAGTATTCATTGAAAAATTTAAATGTAACTTATCTATAGAGAGTTTAATTTTCAAGTGTGAAGATGAAAGCCAATTTACTATTAACGAAAAGTTTTGAACTAACCGGATAATAATTATGAACTTTGTTTTAATCTCATTGTCCTGTTTAACATGTTTTTAATTGCTGAAATTTATCATTTACAATTTATCATTTGCAATTAACGAGCATATTTCCTTTAATTTCAAAAAGAAAAACTATACTTTTCTTTCTAAATCAAAATAAAAAATGGACACTAAATACTCGGAAGTAAAAAATTATATAGGCGGAAAGTTTACAAAGAACGGACACAAAACTCTTGATGTTATAAATCCGTCTGACGGAAAAGTCATTTCTACAGTACCGCTTTCCGGAATGAAAGATCTTGATGCAGCCGTAAAATCAGCAGCAGAAGCATTTCCAAAATGGTCATCTACTCCTGTTAAAGAAAGAGTTCAGGTCTTTTACAGATATAAAACCCTTCTTGAAAAAAATCTGAAGGAACTTGCCGAGCTGACTCAGATTGAGAACGGAAAGACTTATGATGAATCAGTTGCTGAAGTGGAAAAGAGCATTGAGCTGACTGAATTTGCATGTTCACTGCCGCAGCTTATCGGCGGCGAAGTGCTTGAGGTCAGTTCGGGTGTCGAATGCAGAATTGAGCATAAACCGCTTGGAGTTGTAGCTTCGATAGCGCCGTTCAATTTTCCTCATATGGTTCCGCACTGGACAATACCGAATGCAATTGCATTGGGAAACTGCATGATACTTAAACCATCAGAGCACGTTCCTATAAGTTCAAACAGGATCGCAGAAATGCTCAAAGAAGCCGGACTTCCTGACGGCGTATTCAATGTCGTTAACGGCGATAAGGAAATCGTCGAAGCGATCTGTGATCATCCGGGAATAGCCGCAGTTTCTTTTGTAGGATCTACGAAGGTAGCGAAGATTGTTTACAAGCGTGCTACATCAAATTTAAAAAGATGTCTTGCGCTCGGCGGAGCAAAGAATCATTTAATAGTATTGCCGGATGCTCATCCGGATATGACGGCGAACAATGTTGCAGCTTCGATGTCGGGCTGCGCAGGTCAGAGATGCATGGCAGCATCAGCAATGGTAGGTGTCGGAGAAATTGATGACATTGTAAAAAAAATCTGCGATGAAGCAAAGAAAATTATCGCCGGAAAAAATCTGGGTTCTGTTATTTCAAAAGAAGCAAAGGAGCGAATTGAAAGATACATTACAGAGGCAGAAAAGCTAGGTGCGAAAGTTTTAGTTGACGGAAGAAATACTGTAGTCACAGGTAAAGAAGGAGGATTTTATGTCGGACCGACAGTAATTGATCATGTTACACCTGATATGGCAATTGCAAAAGAGGAAGTATTCGGACCGGTGCTTGTTATTATCAGAGTAAAAGATTTGAATGAAGCTGTTAAATTAGAAAACGATTCCGAATATGGAAACGCTGCTTCAGTATTTACACAGAGCGGAAGTGCGGCAAGATATGTTATGGATCATGCAAGTGCAGGAATGATCGGCGTGAATATCGGTGTGCCTGTTCCCCGGGAGCCGTTTTCATTCGGAGGATGGAATGAGTCGAAGTTCGGTGTGTGCGATATCACCGGAAAGAGTTCGATAGAATTCTGGACACTTCAGAAGAAGACGACTACAAAGTGGAATCCCGAAGCGAAGAAGAACTGGATGTCGTAGAGAATTTGAACGCAGAGGCGCGGAGACGCAGAGAAATTTTGTTATTACCACCAAAGCAGGAATCCAATAATGTAAAAATGATCATGGGAAATAAGTTTATAAAAAAGTCTAAAATATATTTAATTCTGATTTATGCCCGGATGTTTTATATGCTATTAGTAAATAAAGTAATTTAAAAAGAAACTAATTATATTTTATGATCAAACTTCATATTTCAAAAATAAGAAACAAAATTCTGCTTCCTCAGGAAGAGTTTTATAAAATTGTAGAGCAGGCAAAAAGAAATGAAGAAATAATAATTGAATCGGATGAATTTGAAGATATACTCGAAGCATCTTCAACAAGTCTGGATTTTTGGCAAAACGATATTGATGATAAAATCTGGAATAATGCATAAACAGAGAGAAATATGTTTATTGCCGATACCCTTTTCGGATTTATCATCCAAATAAGAGAAGACCTGTTCTAATAATTTCAAATGATTCTTATAATTCGCAATCTGATGACGTACTGGTAATGGCTATTACTTCTAATCTTCATGATAAATCTACATCTGTTTTTATTGATCAATCTGATATGCAAACCGGTGTTTTAAAATCAGAAAGTATGGTAAGAGTGGATAAAATTTATTCAATAAATAATGATTTAATTATTAAATCGTTCGGAAATATTGGTAATAATAAATTTGATAAAATAATCGAAAACCTAATTAGTTTTCTGAAGGAAACGGAATCCTGATAAAGTGTAAAAAGTATTGTTTAAGGGAATAGATTTGTGCCCGGATATTTTGTATTTATTGAGTAAATAATTAAAAATCAAAATACAGCTTCCACAGGGAGAGATTTATAAAATTGCCGGGCAGGCAAAAAGGAGTAAAGAAATAATAATTAAATCGGATAAGTTTGAAGATATATTAGAAGCTTCTTCATTTAGCTTGGATTTTTAACAAAACGAAACAGACGATAAAGTCCGGAAGAATATTTAAACAACAAGAATTAAAAAATAAAATTTAAATTTACAATAAATGGAAACAACATTAGAAATTAACAAAGACGAGATCGTCCGGAACAGCATGAATCACACTCTGACTTCATGGTCAAAGCAAAAAGGCGTGAAGCCGATAGTAATAGAAAAAGGCGAGGGAGTTTATTTGTATGATGCTGACGGAAAAAGATATCTTGATTTTTCATCTCAGCTGATCTGCGTGAACATCGGTCACGGTCATCCGAAAGTGGCGGAAGCAGTTGCAAAACAAATGAGTGAAGTCAGTTATGTTTATCCCGGAATGACGACAAAAGCAAGAGCCGATCTCGGAAAGAAACTTTCTGAAATTTCTCCGGGAAGTCTTAACAGAACATTCTTTACGCTTGGCGGAGCTGAAGCAGTCGAGAATGCTATCAAGCTTGCAAGACTTTATACAGGCAGACACAAAATAATTACGTTATATCTTTCTTATCACGGAGCGACTTATGCTTCTGCTACAGCCGGCGGTGATCCGAGAAAACTTCCGGTAGATGCGCAGCAGTCTCCTAATTTTGTTCACGTTGAAAATCCGTATTTTTACCGCTGTCCGTGGAACACAAAGACTCCCGAAGAATGCACAGAGAAAGCGCTTGAGCATCTTGAAAGAGTTGTTCAGTATGAAGGACCGAATAACATTGCAGCTATCATGATGGAAGGTGAATCAGGTTCATCCGGCTGCATTAAATACACTCCCGGTTACTGGAAAGGAGTGAAGGCGATTGCAGATAAATACGGACTGCTTACGATTGACGATGAAGTGATGAGCGGATTCGGGAGAACGGGAAAGTGGTTCGGCATAGATAATCACGGCGTTGAACCCGATATAATGTGCATGGCAAAAGGAATTACTTCGGCTTATCTTCCTCTCGGCGGAATAATGGTGAAGGAGGAGATCGCAAAGTTTTATGACGATAAGCCGCTGATGCTTGGTCTTACATATTCTTCGCATCCGGTTACGCTTGCAGCGGCAAATGCAGTTCTTGAAATTTATGAAGAAGAAAATTTAATAGAGAATGCTTCAAACATGGGAAACTATATTAATCAGAAAATGTGTGAGATGATGGGTAAGCATCCTTCGATCGGTGATTTCAGGAATACAGGACTGCTCGGCTGCATTGAGCTTGTAAAGAACCGTGAAACAAAAGAGCCGATGGCGAGATGGAACGCTCCGCCCGAAGAAATGGGAATCATGAATAAAGTAATGGCGAAGATTTCCGAACTCGGAATGTACACGATGGGAAGATGGAATTATATTTTTGTTGCGCCGCCTCTTTGCGTGACAAAGGAGCAGGTGGATGAAGGGCTGGAGATAATTTCGAAAGCTCTGGAGATTACGGATCAGGAATGTAATTAAAAATTTTTTTTATAAGTTTTTTTGAACTTTTCAAGAAAAAGATTATGAAAACAATAATTTTTCTAATGCTTTTATTTTCGTTTAATATAAGTACTGTTCATTCACAAAGCGGATGGTTTGTATTAAAGCCATTCCCAAATGCAAATGAAAATATCAATGATATTTATTTTACAAATAATCAAACAGGATTTTTAGTTACAGATGAATATCCTTATATAGGTAGAATATATAAAACAAGTAATCAGGGTACGAACTGGACTTACAATTTTACTGATTTAACAGGAGGTTTTACCAAATTGTATTTTCTAAATAGTCTAACCGGATTTGCATTAGGATCAAAATTATATAAAACTACAAACTCAGGTGCTACATGGATTTCGAAAAGGAATGGAAGTCTGAATTCAATATGTTTTGTTGATTCTTTAATTGGTTATGGATGTGGAAGAGGGGATGAGTTTAGAGCTGAAATTTGCGTAACTACAAACGGTGGTGAAAGTTGGCAAAATATTTATCATGATTTAAATGGCTCATACATAGATTTGTATGATATTCATTTTTTTAATTCTCAAGTTGGATTAGTAACAGGAGAACATTCTAGATTAGCAAAAACTACAAATGGAGGGAGTAACTGGAATTATGTACTCCATCCGGATATTGGTATTTTCCGTGACATGGAATTTATAAATGATAATGTTGGATTTGTATGCGGAAAACTTGACAGCGTTATTTTAAAAACAACTAATCAAGGTGATAACTGGTTTCCAACACTTTTACAAAAAGGTAGTTATAATCATGTAAACTCTATAAATTTTATAAATGAATCAACTGGATTTGGTGCTTTTCAATATAATAATGTAATTATAAAAACAATAAATTCCGGAAATAATTGGTTTGAATTACCTGTTCGTCCACCTTTTGGAAATGGAAGAAAAGTTTATTTTTTAGACGAATTGACAGGTTACTTAGTGGGGGGAAATGCTAATTTTTTTAAAACAACTAACGGAGGAAATGATTGGGAAACTTTTATCAAAGGTGATACCATTAAATCTGTTTTTGTTACAAAAGACGGAGTTGGATATTGCGGAGGGTATAATGGAAAAATTATGAAAACTACTAATAGTGGAATTAATTGGTTCAAATTGAATTCTGAAACTTCAAACACAATAAATGATTTAACTTTCTTAGATATATATAATGGAATTTATATAGGAAGAAATGGTGTGATTGGCACAACAACCAATTCCGGAGTTAACTGGGTAACATATACATTAAACCCGAATGTAAGCCTTAATAGTTTATACTTCTATAATAATGGATATGGACTAATTGCCGGTGGTAATGGAAAAATATTTAAGACAACAAATTCAGGAATAGATTGGACTGAAAAAAATTCCGGATCAAGTTTGAACTTAAATTCCATCTTCATTTCATCTTTAACTAATGCTTATTCTGTGGGAGATTCAGGAATAGTACTTAGGACTACTGATTCCGGTGAGACATGGCTTGTAGATTATACAGTTCCAAGAATAAAATTAAATAGTATCAGCATATTAGATAATGAAACAGGTTACATTGCCGGTAATTCAGGCAAATTATTCCGGACTACCAATAATGGTTTAAATTGGCAAATTCATTTCGTTAATAATAACCTTTTTAGAGACCATAACCAAGTTTACTTTGCAAATTCTACAACAGGTTATCTTTTAGGAAATTCAAGCACTCTATATAAGTCAACAAATCAAGGTTTAACTTGGGGCTCTCAAGGCTTACAATCTTGCAATCCATATAAAATTTTCATGTTAAGTTCAGATACCGGATATATAGTTGGATCTGATGGTTATATATTTAAAACTATTGATGGTGGTGGTATTGTTGTTTCAGTAAATGAAAACAATTTAAAACCATACAAATACTATTTAAGTCAAAACTATCCAAACCCTTTCAATCCAGTCACAAAAATAAAATTTGAAATTCCAAGTTTATCAAATGTTAAATTAACAGTTTTCGATATTCTTGGAAAAGAAATTGAAACATTAATTAACAAGAATTTGCAACAAGGGGTTTATGAATCCGAATGGGACGGATCAAAATTTCCAAGCGGAATATATTTTTACAGTTTAAATACAAATAGCTTTACTGAAACAAAAAGAATGATTCTTTTAAAATGATTAAACAAATAAATCATAAATGAAATTAATCTCCGACTTCGGCTGGATATGGATAATTGAAGCAGATGAAGCTCTGAGATGATTTCAGAAATCAGAAGTGTAAATAGATTTTATAAGTTTAACAAATAATTATGGATATAAAAATTTCTGACGAAATTTGAAAGAAAGCATTATTGGAACGGCAGAAGTAGTTTCATCTTCTTCCCTCTACAGCGAAGACCTTGCTCCGGTACCTGAATCAAAACGGACATGGGGAACATGGAACTATGCAGCTTTGTGGATAAGCATGAGTCTTTGCATTCCGACATATATGCTTGCGAGTTCGCTAATAGACGGAGGAATGAACTGGTGGCAGGCGATACTCACTATTTTCCTGGGCAATACTGTCGTGCTTGTTCCGATGATTTTAAACGGTCATGCCGGTGCAAAATACGGAATACCATTTCCTGTTTTTGCAAGGGCAAGTTTCGGAGTTAAAGGCGCGAATATTCCGGCAATGCTTCGTGCAATAGTCGCTTGCGGATGGTTCGGTATTCAGACATGGATCGGAGGATTCGCGGTTTTTCTGATGCTGAAAACCTGGATACCGTCACTTGAAAATCTGCCTCAGATATTTCCTGAATCATTCGGACTTCAGACCGGACCGGCAATATGTTTCTTTTTATTCTGGCTTATTAATATGTATGTAGTTTACCTTGGAGTTGACAGTATAAAAAAACTTCTCGTCATAAAAGCATACTTTCTTCCTCTTGCAGCATTAGCGCTTTTATTCTGGGCTATTTCAGCAGGCAATGGATTAGGACCTATACTTTCACAGCCGTCAAAATTTCAGACAAGTTCTGAGTTCTGGAATTATTTTTTTCCGGCATTGACAGGGATGGTTGGCTTCTGGGCAACTCTTTCGCTTAACATTCCCGACTTCACCCGATATGCGAAAAGTCAGAAAGCGCAGGTAATGGGACAGATAATCGGGCTTCCGCCTTCAATGACAATGTTTTCATTTATCGGAGTTGTAGTCACTTCAGCAACTGTAATTATTTACGGAAACACTATCTGGGATCCTGTCGTGCTTGCAGGAAAATTTGAGAATAAAATATTAGTAAGCGTTGCGATGATATGTATTGCAATTTCAACTCTTGCAACTAACATCGCTGCAAATATTGTCAGTCCTGCAAATGACTTTGCTCATCTGTCTCCTTCAAAAATCGATTTCAGAAAAGGCGGTTATATAACAGGTGTAATAGGAATTTTGATTTTTCCATGGAAGCTCATTGCTGATCCCAGCGGATATATTTTCACCTGGCTGATAGCATATTCAAGTTTACTGGGTCCTGTCGGAGGAATAATGATAGCGGATTATTATTTTATCCGGAAAAAAAATCTAAATGTAAAAGATCTGTATGAAGAAAAAGGGCAATATTCTTTTAACAAAGGTTATAACCGGATTGCAATGACAGCATTGTTGGTTGGAATAATCCCCAACGCTCCCGGTTTTCTGTCGACTGTAGGTTTGATAAGCAAGGATCTGTTTCCTCACTGGATAGACAACCTGTATCATTATGCATGGTTTGTAGGATTTGGTGTGTCAATTGCATTTATTATGTTTTAATGAGAAGTAAAATTTCTGCGGAAGTTTATCCTACTTTAAACAGTGATGAAAGTATGGATCTCTGAAGTTTTTTGAGTAACATTTAAAATTTAAACTTAAATTATCATGTCAGTCTTAATAAAAAACGGCCGTGTGATCACAGCATCTGAAGATTACACTGCAGACATTCTCATCGAAGGTGAAAAAATTTCTGCGATTGGAAAGAATCTTTCGTCAGAGACAACGCATGCGTTGTCTCCGGAAGAAATAGATGCAACCGGTAAATTAATTTTCCCCGGAGGTATTGATCCGCATGTTCATCTTGATATGCCATTCATGGGAACATTCTCAAGCGACAATTATGAAACAGGAACTCTTGCCGCACTTCACGGAGGAACTACAATGGTAATTGATTTCATTCTGCAGACACAGGGGAAGTCACTTCATAATGCTCTGGATGAATGGCGAAGCCGATCAGACGGAAACTGTTACGGCGATTATTCATTTCACATGGCGGTTACTGATTTCAATGACGATACAAAAAAGGAAATTAAAGATCTGATTGACAAAGAAGGTATAACGTCTTTCAAAACTTTCATGGCTTATAAAGGAGCTTTGATGATAGATGACAGACAGATGATAGGATTGATGAATGAAGTTCGTGACAGAGGCGGGATAGTAACAGTTCATGCAACTAACGGCGACATGATTGATTTCCTGATTGCAAAGCACAGGGCTGAAGGAAAACTTTCACCGCTTTATCATTATCTTTCTCAACCGGAAATCACCGAATCAGAAGCTGCGGGAAGATTTGCGGATATGGCTTTTTATACAGATGTCCCGGCTTATATTGTTCATCTAACCTGCGAAGGCGCACTGAATCAGGTAAGAGATGCAACGGAAAGAAATCAGAAAATTTTTGTGGAAACCTGCATACAGTATCTTATACTCGACGCTTCGCTTTATGAAAAAGATTTTGAAGGAGCGAAGTGGGTAATGAGTCCTCCGCTGCGGGAGAAAAAAGATCAGGCGACACTCTGGGCGGGAATCAATCAGGGACTTGTACAGGTGGTCGGTACTGATCACTGTCCTTTTGAATGGAATAAAAAGCTTATGGGTGAAAAAGACTTTTCAAAAATTCCAAACGGTCATCCGGCGATCGAGAACAGAATGGAGCTTCTTTATTCGGAAGGCGTAGAGAAAGGCAGGATAAGTCTGAATAAATATGTCGAAGTAACTTCAACCAATGCGGCAAAAATCTTCGGAATGTTCCCGCAGAAAGGAACGATAGGTATCGGCGCTGATGCCGACATAGTAATATTTGATCCGAAAAAGAAACACAAGATCTCTGCAAAGACACATCACATGAATGTGGATTATTCAGGTTACGAAGGATGGGAAGTTACGGGAAAGGTAGAGACTGTATTGCTGAGAGGGAAAGTTGCGATTGATAATGGCAAGGAGAAGATTAAGAAAGGTTACGGAAAGTTTGTTAAGAGAGGAAAAGTGAGTAAGGTAATTTAAATTCAATAAATTATTTATAAACATGTTTGGCACTTGCAGCAATAGTGCTTCATTAAAACTTTTTCAAAAGGAATTTTTAAATGCCCCGCATTGCATTTTACACTTTCGGAATTCTGCGTGAACCTTATGGTCATCCCCAGGTGCAGGGATTCTTTGACAGAATAGATTCAGTATTCGAGCAGGCGAAGAATTCAGAAGGATTCATTGCTCTTGACGACGGATCATGGGGAGATTATGTATGGCCAAGATTTTATATTAAGGAAAAGCATGCCGGAGCTCCCGCAACTTTGAGCCTGTGGAGAGATATTGAATCAGTATGTGCTTTTGCTTACAAAAACTTACACGGTGAAGCTTTAAAACTCAGGGAGGAATGGGCTGTTAAACCGGAATGGCCGACTTATGTTGCATGGTGGGTTGAAGACGAACATATTCCGACAAGGGAAGAAGCAAGCCGGCGTCTTGAACATCTGCATGATAATGGTTCTTCTCCGTTTGCATTCAATTTCAAAAAATCTTTTGATGCTCTGGGAAATCCTAAAGATTTGGACAGGGAACTTCTCAATGAAAGAATAAATAAAAACCAAAGTTAATGTCATGAGTAAAGTTTTACATATTTAATCTTCAAACAGGCGTTCTAATCTTTTATCAGGTATCATCCAGATAATTGCAACTGAAGCATATATGATTCCGGATATCATCGGACTAAAGAAAGCAACGGAAATTGCAATCACATACAAAACTAAGGAGATCTTTCCTTTTATGTCCTTACCTATAGCATCTGATAATTTCGAATTTTTTCCGTTCTTCTTTATTATAAGATTCTGAAGTATGAAGTAAGCAGCAGCGGACATCAGTAATACAATTCCGTATAAAAATAAAGTATTCGGCGCAAAATCATTTTCACCCATCCATCCCGTTACGAATGGCAGCAGAGATAACCAGAACAGCAGATGCATGTTTGCCCACATGATCCCGCCGCTGACTTTTACTGCACTGTGAAGCAGATGATGATGATTGTTCCAGTAGATTGCCAGATAAATAAAACTAAGAAGATAACTGAAGAATATGGGTAAGAGCGGTATCAGAGCCTTGAATTCACTATCACCATGCGGTACTTTGATTTCAAGAACCATAATGGTGATAATAATTGCAAGTACTCCGTCGCTGAATGCTTCAAGCCTTCCTTTTGTCATAAAATTTTATCTGTCATTATTAACTCCCTGCAATCTTCTCATAAAATTTCTCATACATCGGCACGATGTTATCTTCACTGAACTCTTCTGCTCTTTTACGGGCATTCTTCGAAAGTATATCATATCTCTTTTGATTTGTAAGAAGCTCAATTGTATATTTTGCCATTCTTTCCACGTCACCGATCTCCGCAATGTAACCTGTCTCACCGTGAAGATTTAACTCAGGAAGTCCGCCGACACTGGATGAAATTACAGGAACTCCGCACGCCATTGCTTCAAGCGCAGACAGTCCGAAACTTTCTGATTGTGACGGAATCAGAAAAATATCCGATACAGAGAGAAGCTCAACTAAAGCATCCTGTTTTCCCATAAATTTTATATCTTCGAAAATGTTAAGCTCGCGGCTCAGTCTTTCGCAATCGCTTCTTTCCGGACCATCGCCTATAAGTATTAATTTGGAATCAACTTTCTTTTTTACCTCGTCAAATACTTTTATAACATCCTGAACTCTCTTTAATGCTCTGAAATTTGATGTGTGAACTAAAATCTTTTCTTCGTTCGGAGCGAAATTCTTTTTAAAACACTTTGTCTTCTCATCATCTTCTCTTTTGTATTTACTGATGTCTATAAAATTAGGAATGACTTCTATTTCCTTATCGATCTTATACTGCTGCTGCGTCTTATCCTTTAAAAATTTTGAAACTGCAGTAACGCCGTCAGACTTTTCAATACTGAATTTCATTGTTGGAAGAAAACTCGGTTCTAGTCCCGTAAGTGTGATATCAGTTCCGTGAAGAGTTGTAATAAATTTTATGTCAATGGAATTATTCGTTTCGGATTTAAGAATCTCTCTTGCAAGATACGCACTGGTAGCATGAGGAATCGCATAATGAGCATGGAGAAGATCCAGTTCGTAAAATCTTGTAACTTCAACCATTTTACTTGCAAGCGCAATGCTGTACAATGGAAACTCAAACAACGGGTAACTGTTGATCTCTACTTCATGATAAAATATATTGTCAACAAATCCGTTCAGTCTCGTAGGCATAGCATAAGAAATGAAATGAATCTCGTGACCTCTGAGCGCAAGAGCTTTCCCAAGTTCGGTTGCAACGACACCGCTGCCTCCGTAAGTAGGATAACATGTAATTCCTATTTTCATAAATTAATTTTAGTGATGCAAATATACCTTATAATCATTTCAAGAAAAATTCAATTATAAAAATGAACCGGTTTAAATTATTATGTGTGCAACTGTAATATTGGATTAAAAATTAGATTCATTATTTGTATTTTTGTAAAGTTGTAACAGTAAGAATTCATAAATCTAAATATTCATGTATGAAAAAAATCAAAATTATTATTATGGGTGCGGCAGGCAGAGATTTTCATAATTTCAATGTATGCTACAGGAACAATCCGGATTACGAAGTAATCGCATTCACAGCAACTCAGATACCATTTATTGATGACAGAAAATATCCTGCAGAGTTATGCGGAAAAATGTATCCAAAAGGAATTCCTATTTATCCGGAAGAAATGCTTCTGGAATTGATCAGAAAAAATAAAATTGACGAAGTGGTTTTTTCTTATTCCGATGTGACTTTTAATTATGTTATGACAAAAGCAGCTATGATAAATGCCGAAGGTGTTTCTTTTAAAATGCTTGGATATGATCAGACTGCCATTAAATCAAGTAAACCTGTGATAGCTGTCGTAGCTTCAAGGACAGGAGCCGGAAAGAGTCAGACTTCAAGAAAGGTAGTTGAGATTCTTCAGGCGCTCGGCAAAAAAACTGTTTCCATACGCCATCCGATGCCTTACGGTAATCTGGTGAAGCAGAAAGTTCAGAGGTTTGCGTTATTGTCTGATCTTAAAAAACATAAATGCACAATTGAGGAAATGGAAGAATACGAACCGCACATTTCAAGGGGAAATATTATTTATGCAGGAGTAGATTACGAAGCGATTGTAAGAGAAGCTGAAAAAGAAGCTGATGTGATAATCTGGGACGGCGGAAACAATGATCTCCCGTTTTATAAAAGCGATCTTGTAATTACGGTTGTGGATCCGCACAGACCGGGACATGAATTGCTGTATTATCCCGGATTTACAAATCTACTTATATCCGATGTAGTAGTGATAAATAAAGTCGAGTCTGCCAACCAGGAAGATGTAAATACTGTTAGGGATAACATTAAAAAATTCAATCCCGATGCTGTAATAGTCGAGGCAGCATCACCGATATCTCTTGAAAATAATTCTGATGAAAAATTTATACGCGGTAAAAGAGTTCTTGTGATAGAAGACGGTCCTACTCTGACACACGGTGAAATGAAATACGGAGCGGGAACACTTGCAGCTAAGAAGTTCGGCGCTAAAGAAATCATAGATCCGAGATCTTATGCAGTGAAAACAATTAAGGATACTTATAATAAATATCCAAACATTGGAAATTTACTTCCTGCAATGGGTTATGGTGACAAACAGATCAGGGATCTTGAAGATACTATCAGCAAGGTTCCGTGTGATTCTGTGATAAT
The DNA here is from genome assembly GCA_016709315.1 of Ignavibacteria bacterium. Taxonomy (GTDB): domain Bacteria; phylum Bacteroidota; class Ignavibacteria; order Tepidaquicellales; family Tepidaquicellaceae; genus JAEUSI01. Next base: position 573,227 of record JADJMZ010000001.1, on the reverse strand, counting down.
CGGAACTCCCATTGATCTGAGAAGACTTATAAAATTCAAAAAGCCGGCAGTGAGGGTAAACTATGATCTTCAGGAAATTGGAAAACCGGATCTTTATGAAATAATAGCAAAGAAATTTAAATAAATAATTATATACAATGACCGGATTTAACAGTCCGGTCATTTTTTCTGTCAGATTATAAAATTAATTTTTGAATCAACTGATTTAAAATTTCCCGTCCTTATCCCTCTTAAGCTTAAGTTTTCATTTAGTCCCGAATATTATACTTATATATTGTTTTTGAAATATACTCACTTTAAATTTAATTATAATTTATTTCAATTTTGACAATAAGAATTTTAATATTAATGTTTTTTTCGATTTCTTATTTCTCATGCTCTTCATTGAGTCTTGATAAACAGCTTGAAGTGAATGAAAAGGAAGACTGGCTTATGATAGGAGGTAATCCTGAAAAAACAAATATATCTAAATCAGATAAAACGCTTAACCCTCCGTTTAATCTGCTCTGGCAATTTGATGTTGACGGAGGACTCTCAAGAAACTGTTTGTCAGTCAGCGATGCTGTCTTATTCGTGAATACGCTTAACAGTGAATTTTATTCAATCGATGTTACGAGCGGTAAAAGTCTCGGCAGAATATCCATTCCGGGAAGATCTTCATTTTCCACTCCTTTGGTCTACGGCAATAATATAATAATCACTTCTTCCGGAAATAGTGAAAGCAGAATTCTCAGTTACAGTCTGATAAAAGGAGAGATCATCTGGGAAAGAAATATCGGCTGGGTACAAACCTCGCCGCTGTTGATTGATGAAAACATTTATGTGAGCAATGTATCAGGAGATCTTTATAAATTAAATGCTACACAGGGAAACATAATCTGGAAATGCGAAGCTTCTTCTTCTGCATCTTCATTTTATACAAGTCCGACAATATCCGGAGATAAAATTTTTATCGGCAGTACTGACGGAAATTTATATGCATTTGATAAGCAGAGCGGAAATTTTTTATGGAAATTTAAAACAAACGCATCAATATTCAGTGACGCTTCCGTTTATAATGACAGGATCTATTTCGGATCAGATGATAAAAATATATATTGCATTGACACTGCCGGAACTTTGATATGGAAGAAAGATCTTAAAACGAAGTATCTTTCATCTCCGGCATTTTACGGAGATTATATTATAGTTACTGGTATAGACGGAGCTGTTTACTCTCTTGATAAGACAGGAGGAGAGGTAAAATGGAAATTCACTGCCAAAGGAGCTGTATCGGCTTCGCCTCTGATTCATAAGAACAAAATATTCATCGGCTCTTATGATAAAAATTTTTATTGCATTAATGCTGATGACGGAAAAGAACTATGGCGATACACCTGCGAAGGAAGAGTTCAGACAAGCGCTGTGATCTGGAAGGAATTTATATTTGTTGCCAGTGATGATAAATATATTTACTGCTTTAAATAAAAATATTGAAATGAAAATTTTTTTAATTTTTCTTTTACTGATTCCGTTTTATACTTTGTATCCAAAGTCAGATACATTGCTTGTTCCCGGTCAGAAAATGTTTCAGCTTAATGTATATTCAAACCAAAATGAATCTGATGTTTATATTGATTCTGTTTATGCCGGCAAAACACCTCTTGCGGGTTATAAACTTTCGGAGGGACTTCATACAATTAAACTTATCAATTCCGGGTATAAAGCCGGATGGAGAAATGATAATCCTGTGAAAGAGCTTCTGCTCATAAGTGATACAACGCTCAATATTAACTTCAGATATTATTATTCATTTAAATCCGATCCGTTCAATGCTGACTTAATAAAAGATGATTCGGTTTTCGGAAAAACTCCTTTTGGGATTTTCACAGAAAAAGAACTTACCGGCAGTATCATATTCAGAAAAAAGAACTTTTCGGATTTAATTTTTGATTTGAAAAATTACAGCTTTGAGACCGGAGCAAACATAACTCTGCTGCCATTGAAACTGAACTCAGGAAAAACTTCCGATAATTATGCTTATAAAAATAAAAGCACACAATTCAAAACTGACAGAAATCTTTTCGCTATAATCGGTCTTGGCGCTGCAGCTGTTACCGGAGGAGTTTTTTCATTAAATTATAAAAACAAAGCGAATGAAAATTATGATAATTACCTCGCAACTGGAAATACAGCAAGCCTGAATGAAGCCAATAAATATGACACGGGTTTCATAATTTCTATCGTTCTTATGCAGATGGCAGTTGGCGGTCTGATTTACTTTTTATTTTTTGACTAAAATTGCATTCATCTACTCTGCTATTTCCACAATCTCTTTCGGACTTACGAAAAAATTTCTCCAGATTATCGCAAGTAAAATTATTATTGAGCCGGCGATTGAGTATTTAGTCGGGACTTCTCCTACGCCAATAAAAACCCAGACAGGATTGAGCACAGCTTCCAGCATTGCAATGATCATTGACTCTGTAGCTGAAATGTATTTAATGCCTTCATTGAATATTATATAACTTATCCCGATCTGGAATATTCCCATAAAACATAATATGATCAGCTGATTTAACTCAATGACAAGTTTGTCATAAATAAACGGAATACAGAACAGGCACACGAGAAAATTTCCCGCAATAATATAAATAATCGTACTCTCTGTTTTATGAATCTGTTTTTTCCATTTCAGAAACAGAGAAAAAAGCGCGAAGCAGATTCCCGATCCTATTGCAAAAAGATTACCCTGAATGTTTGACATATCCAGCTTTCCAAAAAAGAACAAAGTCATTCCCGCAAAGCAAAATATCAGAGCAATCAGATTTCTCTTTTCGAATTTAGTTTTTAAAAACAACGGCTCAAGAACCAGAAGATAAATCGGAGCTGTGAACTGGAGAAAGATCGCATTTGCGGCAGTAGTAAGCTTAGTCGCTATAACAAACAATATAAGTATGAATGCATAAGATACGCTGCACAAAACCGAAACGGTATCAAACTCAAATTTTAAACTTTTCTTTCTGATCAGTGTAATTAATGTGATTGTAATAACTGCTATCAGCGAGCGGTAAAAGGAAATCTGAAATGCATCGAGAGTGAGAACTTTTATGAACAGTCCTCCGGAGCTCCACAATAGAGCTGCAAAGCTAATGAATATAAGACCTCTGTTGTGAGGCGGAATTTTTGATATGAATTTACTCAGCATATTTGTATGAGCTTTCAGGTAAATATTTACGGAAGGACAGCGGAAACTGAAATAACAATATTGTTATCAAGCATTGAAAGATCTTCTGCATCAATTATACCGTCACCGTTAATATCAGTAGGAATATATCCCGTCTCTCCGTTTATCCCGTCATTATCAGTAAGTGAAAGATCTTCGGCATCTATAATCCCGTCTGAGTTTACATCTCCGTTATATATGCAGTACTTCTGTCCTTTAAGAATCTGATTGCTTCCGTAAGCTTTTTCAGAACTGTCGGTAAAATTATAAGATGTTCCACGGAGTGAAAATACTTCTCCGCCTGAACGACTCCATGTCTCTATTGAATTTCTGTGATCAAACTGCAGATAATAACTCCTGCCGTTTACTGCTTTGTCAAATGAAAAAATTCCGTAACCGGAGTTATTTAAAACTGATCCTGATGAATCAATAACTGAATATGGCGAAACGGCATTTCTTAAAAATAAATTTACTGTATCAGTGATCATTGTATTAATACCGCTGTTGTAAAATCCCTGTATGAGAGCTTTCAGTTGGAAATTTGCAAACTGCATAATTACGGAAGTATCGTTCTTTGCAATAGAACCATAAAGATAAGATTTATAACCGGTATCATTTTTTAAAAATAAATTAAAGAATGAAGTAACATATCTGCGTGTAAGTCTTTGCTGTTCACTTCTTGTGATAAATGCCGCATTATCAACAAGATCATCAAGTCCCGCAATAGCATGGAACTGACTGTGATTGCCTCCTTTTAAATTTAAAATCTGCTTAAAAGGAAATGTGTTATTGTAATGAGGCAGTTGATTTGTCCAGTATGATGCAATACTGTCCCGCTGTCCTGACAAAAGCTGTACGGGACATTTAATTAAAGAAGCTGCAGAGATTGAAGAAGGATTTGTATTTGCCGCTGCAAGTGATGAGACTGCATCTATTGCCGGATCAAGTGATCCTGCCAGAAAACTGCATCCGCCTCCCATTGAATGTCCGAAGACACCCGTGTTTCCGGAATCCGTAACATTATAAAAAATATCTCCGGGTGTAATTCCTTTTCGTTTCATATCTTTAAGAACAAACACAAGATCTTTTGCAAAGTTAAGATGGCCTGGAGAAAATCCTGTTTCTGTTGAAGGTGCGATTACAATGTATCCCCAGCTTGCAAGATGTCTGTATAGAGAAACATAAAGATTAGGATTTAATGTAAAGCCGTGACCAAAAGAGATTAACGGATATTTATTGCCCGTCAGCACAGGGGCATTCAGTCCTTCTGAAACAGCAGGATAATACACAAGCGAAGAAATATTTCTGTTTGATCTTGAAGAATCTGTGAATACAACCGTTCTGTTTCCTACGAAAGGAATGTATCCTGAATCAGACGGTATAGTTTGAGAATATATTTTAACTGTTAATAAAAAAAATATCAGCAGAAATAAAATATATTTTTTCATATAAAATTTGAAATTACTTCTTTCCTGATTTTTTCTTCGTTTCTCTCAGCATAATTTTTGACATCTTTTCGAGATCATATTCATGCTTCCAGTTCCAGTCTTTTCTTGCAACACTGTCATCAATGCTTTGCGGCCAGGAATCCGCTATAGACTGCCTGAAGTCCGGCTTGTATGTGATCTCAAAATCAGGAATGATCTTTTTGATCTCCTCTGCAAGTCCTTTCGGATCAAAACTGATTCCGCTCAGATTATAACTCGAACGAATGGAAAGTTTTGAAGAGTCGGCTTCCATTAATTCTATTGTTCCTCTTATCGCATCAGGCATAAACATCATCGGAAGTTTTGTATCCGGCTTCAGAAAGCATTCATACTTTCCTGTTTCAACCGCTTCTTCAAAAATTTCAACAGCGTAATCAGTGGTTCCACCGCCGGCTTCTGTTTTGTAGCTGATCAGTCCGGGATAACGTATGCTTCTGATGTCAAGTTTGTATTTGTTCGAATAATATTCGCACCATCTTTCTCCGGCAAGCTTGCTGATCCCGTAAACTGTATTCGGTTCCATAATTGTAAGCTGGGGCGTGTCAACTTTCGGAGTTGTAAGACCGAATACTGCGATCGAACTCGGCCAGAAAACTTTCTTAATTCCGACTTCTCTTGCAAGATCGAGTATATTCAGCAGACTTCTCATGTTAATGTCCCATGCCTGCAACGGCAGTCTCTCAGCATTTCCGGACAATACCGCAGCAAGCAAATAAATCTGAGTGATCTTGTATCTGATCACAAAATGGATCAGCCGTTTATCATCCATCACATCAAGTAACTGAAAAGGACCTGATTTTTTTATGTCACTCTGCGCATCCTTTATGTCCGTTGCAAATACATTCTGATCGCCGTAAACTTTTCTTAAAGCTAAAGTAAGTTCGGAGCCAATCTGTCCCGCCGCTCCGATAACAAGAATTTTTTCCATATTAAGTTTGAAAGACTTTACCTCTAAGTCTTAAAGACTCAAAGATTATTGAATAAATTAATGGTTACAAAAAATTATTTTCAGTTTTAAATTTTTACACAGAAACTTGGAGACTTTGAGCCTTGGAGGCGAAACCCTTTATTTTGGGTCAAGCTTTTTTATTATTTCTTCCTGTTTCTGAATTTCAATGTCAGTAAGCGGAATTCCTTTCTGTATCTTCTGCTGTATCTGTGAATAAGGCATCCATACTTCTTCTATCTGCATTATCTTCTTATCATCTTTTAAATTATCAACTGATGCATTGAACTTGCCCTGTTTAAAAATTCCCAGAGCTTTCTGATAATTGTCAATTGACGCATCATACTGCTGAAGGGAATTATATGCTCTTCCGATATACATATAAGCTTCACCAAACTCAGGATTCTCTTTCACAGCATTCTGAAAATCAGGAACGCATTCCTGATACTTTTTTTCCTGAAATAATTTCACTCCTGCGTCATAGCTGTCTTTGCCTTTGGTAGCGCAGCCTATTAGAATTAAAGCTGTAAATAGTATTAATAAATTTTTCATTTTGAAGTATTATTATTTTAAATTATTAATTTAAATTCTTAATTCATAATTACTAATTACTAATTACCTAATTGCTTCAACCACCACTTCCGGTTTCACTTCGCTCTTCGGCATCAGCGCCGGCCAGTAAGCAACTACGTCTGACGGCTTTGGTCTGCCTCCTGCAAATCCGGTAACACCCGGAGGACCTGTAAGAATTAACGGCGCGATCTCCATTCCGAATCTTTCGATTGCTTTTTTATCCTGAGAGCGAACTCCGATTCGCAATACGACTTCATTCAGTTCATCATAAGACTTTGCCAGAGGACCGTGGCATGCATTGTAACCCTGAAATTCAGTTCTTATCTCGTCAAATTTAAGTCCGAGATCGTTAAGCCGGGTTCTTAATATTTTATCGGCAGCTTTTGCTTTGTCCAAAGCTTCAGGCCATGAATAAGTCAGCGAACCAAAAGCGCTGTATCCGTCCGAATAAGACATAGAAACTTTATAAAACTCCGTGGCGGGAAATCCTTTTACATCATAAACTCTGACTCGGTTCTCTCCGACGTCTTCAAGATGTATGGAAGTAAAATCAGCAATACAATCAGGCGTGATATAATCTTTCGGATTTCCGATCTCATAAACAAGCTGCTCGCTAACAGTTTCAACACTGACTCTTCCGCCGGTGTTATCGTGCTTTGTAATTATCACTTCGCCATTCGGAAAAGCTTCAGCGATCGGAAAGCCAATTCTCGCAAGGTCAGGAATGCTTTTCCAGTCTCCGAGAAAATTACCTCCGCTCGCCTGTCCGCCGCATTCGAGAATGTGCCCTGCGACTGTTCCGGCTGCCATAAGATCCCAGTTACTCATGTCCCAGCCGAATTCATAAATCATCGGTGCAAGAGTTAACCCTGTATCAGTCACTCTTCCGGTGATCACAATATCTGCTCCCTGCTTCAGACATTCCACTATTGCAGCAGCGCCGAAATAAACATTCGCACTTAATATTTTATCACGAACAGTTTTTACGCTTTCGCCTGATTCCATATTTTTCAGCTCGACTCCTTTAGAAACAAGTCCGTCAATTTTTTCCAGAATATTATCACCCATTACAACACCGATCTTCAATTCCTTAATCCCAATTTTTTTTGCTACTGCAAAGATCGCATCACGGCAGGCAATCGGATTCACGCCGCCGCCGTTTGTAATAACTTTGATGTTTTTATCTTTTATAACAGGAAGTAATCTTTCCATCAATACCGGAATATCTCGGGCATAACCGAGATTCGGATCTTTGAGTTTTTGTTTTTGCAGAATGGACATGGTAACTTCGGCGAGATAATCCATCATTATATAATCTACGGGACCGCCTGTCGCCTGTTTATACGGAGCATCTACAAGATCACCCCAGAATCCCTGCCCTGAGGCAATTCGTATTTTTTCTTTCATTAATTAATTTATTTATTTCCAAATAATTTTTACATTATAATCTTCAAAATTTTTATCGTTAGTAACAATTTGAAAATTTTCTGAAATTCCCTGAGAAATTATTATTCTGTCAAAGGGGTCTCGATGATAATATTTTAATTTTAACAATTTTTGCAAATGCAGCATTGATATTGGAAGGATTTCCATTTCATTGTCATTAATGAAATCAAATAAATTATTGAAATCTTCTTTAATAGTAAGCTTACCCAGAGAAATTTTAATAGCTATTTCCCATAAACTTGCAACACTTACGTAGCACTTGTTATTAATATCAATTATCTTACTAATAATTTGTTTTGGTAAGTCATTGTCTCCGTTTATAAACCAAATAAATGCATGCGTATCTAACAATAAATTCATTTCACATATATTCTTTAAAATCGGCAAGAGGTTTATTGAAATCAGGACTCATCTTGAAAAAGCCCTTTGCATATCCAAATTTTCTTTGTCTGATTTTCTTCTGAGATTTCGCCTTATTATTTAAAAATTCCACAAAGTCATTAACTTCCTTTTTTAATTCTTTTGGAAGAGAATTTATTTGTTTAATTAATTGGATGTCTGTCATTTAATGCGGTATTAAAATTTAAATATAAATTGCCTGTTTCAAAATATCATTTTTGATTAGATCTTTTATTGCTTTTGTTGAAAGTAAATCTACTTTTGTATTCAATTCTTAATTTAAAGTATTTTACCTCAAAAAATCAAATCTTTTTATTTCAAACTTTATGATAGCAGTCTTAATATTCTAAAAGTAATTTTATATTTCACCGGATTCACGAAGAGCAAGTTCTTCCAAAATCGAAGACAATCTGAAATCGGTGTTTTTAAGTTTTTGTAAATATGGCTTTATTGAAGGGATAATATTTTTGTTTTTTGCTTTTATGATAACACCTATCGTTCCGGTAATATCCAACTTTAATTTTTCTGCAATATTTCTGGCTTTGAGATCATCAAGAATTACTGTGCAATCTTTTATCTCCACTGCTAAAGCAATAGCACTAGCTTCTCCTTTGCCAAGCTCCAACTCATGTTCTTTCTGAAATTGCTTGTCCAAAGGTGATTTTTTTCAACCCATTGAGGTAATCCTTTACCAAACTCATCAGCAACATCTTGCGTTGTCAATATATTTCCATAAGAAAGCTTAAGTATTTCTAATTCACCGATGTTATCTAAAACAATAAAACAACTTGTATCAGACACAATTGTCTTATGCATTTTTTACATCTTTGGAAAGTTCAGAAGGCGGGTAGTTAAATAGCGAAATGTTTAGTTTTCCTATTAATTCGGTAAATTCTCTTTTATTGTATCCTGAAAGCTCCGCTGCTTTACCAAGTGATAATCTGCCTTGCTCGAATAATTTTGCAGCTAATATCAGCTTAACTTCAGATTCATCCAGGTTTAAAGAATCGGGAAGTTCAAGTTGTATATTTTTCATTTTATTAATTTTTATAAATTACTCAAATAAATTTAGTGTAACAATTTAAAAAACTGATAAGAAATCTGAGTTTCAGAATGATAAATATTTCCAGTCATTATTACCGGTATGAATGCATAATTATTTTTACCGCTTAAAACTTCCTCACAAATCAGGAAATCTTTCTTTGCAATCACATTCAACTGTTAGTAATTTTGTAAAGAAATTTTTTAAACAACTTAAAATAAATTTAACTAAACCAAAAGGAGACAACACAAATGAAACACGCAAAACTTTTCATCGCAATCGCAGCTTTAATTTTTTTAACATCGGGATTATCATATTCGCAGGGTATGATGCCGCCGAAACCTCTCGAGAATGAATTCTTTGATGGAATGGTCGGGAATTCATCGGGAGAGAACTTAATAAACGGAAAGATCCATAAAGAAAATGTAGAGATTAAGTGGGACATTAATCACCAGTTTATTGTAATAAATTATTCTTCGCAGAATAAAGACAATGCTGAAGACATCTATCAGGGTCTGGGAATTTACGGAATAGATGCAAGCGGTAAAGTTAAAACATGGTGGTTTGATGTCTGGGGTGCAGGGAATGCATCTGCGGGTGAAGGGACAATTTCCGGAGATAAAATGCAGATAACGGAAAACTCTCCGTTTTATCATTCAGACAATACTTACGAATTCAGGGATAAGATGATGATAGTTACAAGGAAAGGACATTATAAAACTCAGGACGGAAAGGAAATTCCTTTTGAGGATGTATCAAAGTTCACGAGGAACAAATAGCAGTTGTCTCCGGCAAATGCAGACCTGACAGGATATTATCAGCAATGAAATCTGTCAGGTCTTTTTTATTTGCTTATTTATTTTTTCAATCAGCCATTCTTTGGAATTGCAAACCGATTTTTCAATTTCCGCTTTTAAAAAAGGAAATTCTGAAAAAATATTATTGGCAACAAGTTTTATGAATTTTGAATAAAATATTGCAAAATTCTTATGAGAGTTTTTATGAATGTCTGAATATGTCTTATCGTTCTCCACCATCTTCCTGTAAGTATCCGCAAATGAGATCGCTGTTTCATAGTCCTTAAGTTCATAAAAAATTTTCATAAGAAGAAGTTTGATATCATGCTTTGTAAGATAGTGATCATTCTTTACGCTCTGAAGTTCTTTTAATGCTTCATTGAATTTTCCGTCTGAATAATAAACAGAAGCTCTTGCCCATGCAGAGAGGCTTTCACGCTGCTCAGGAAGAATATTAATTTCGTGATCGCGGATAAACTTTTCCATCCATGAATGTTTGCCGACAAACTGCGCGGTAAGGATTATGTTTCTGAAACTGTTCATATTCATGTAACCGTTCGTTTCATTAATCAGCAAGCCCTTGTTCAGCATCTCTTTATGTATCTCATGAAGTTCGAAAGCGAATTTTCTCTCTCCTTTTACAAACTTTGTTATGCAGAAATTTTGAAGACTGACCATTATTGTAAATCTGTTTTCCCTGTTGTAAGAATCCAGATTTTTGTATGCCGTTTTTTTATATTTTTTGTATGTTTCTTCATCAAATTTCAGCATGCTCAAATATCTCAGATAGAAAAGTTCAAAAACAGGAAACAGATCCGGCGACTCTTTTTTTAACATTGCCGAAACTTTTTCAAGATCAAGTATATCAATTATTTTCAAAACAACATTTGCTTTGCCTGAATACATTGTGTTCAGACCAACAAGAATGTTATAAGCAATATCCAATATGTTAATAAGTGCATCAAAAACTATATAGCCCTGAATTTTCTGAAGCGAATTTTGCTGCTGTTTTACAAGACTGTTGAAGTCCATGTAATAATTTATCTTTTCAATTTCGAGGCGGAATCTGTTACGGAAATAATCTATGTCAATCTGATGCTTCTTTTCGGTAAATGATGTTTCAAGTTCTTCCGCCTTCAGTTCAAACTGGCTGACCAGTCTGCGTTCACGGAGCATCCGGAGATTCATCAGATCTTTTGCATATCCGCTCGATCTGAAATAAACATAGTTGAGATATTCCTCTGCAAGTCTCTGCAGTGAAGACGAAAGTTTTCTCATAATTACATCATCGTAAAACTTCCCCGGATACAATTTTTCAAAAATATTTTTCCTTTCAAGATTTGAATTTGTAAATTCAGGATAATATTTTCTGACTTCATTGTAAAAACGCAGTACATATTTTCCTTCTTTGTTAAAAAAGGGAGAGTCAATAAACTTTCTGAATTCTTTTATTTCATTTTCAGAAAATGATTTCAGAAGCGAAATGAGTTTTGAGTTTTTCATTTTTAATATGTTTAGCTAAAATAAAATATTTCCAACCATAAAAAAACCTCCGTTAATCTGACAAAAAATTTTCAAACTAACGGAGGTTGATATAAAAATAAAAATATTTAAAAACTAAAGCATGCTGTTAACATCTTTAAATTTGTATTTGAAAGCGTCTGCAACACCTTTATAAACTATTTCTCCGGAGATCATATTCAATCCGAGTTTCAGCTCTTCATTTTCAACGCAGGCTTTGTGCCATCCTTTATTTGCAAGCTCTACAGCATAAGGGAGCGTCGAATTTGTCAAAGCTATAGTAGATGTAAACGGAACAGCGCCAGGCATATTCGCAACGCAGTAATGAACGACATCATTGACTACATAAGTTGGATTTTCATGCGTAGTTGGTCTGCAGGTTTCAATACAGCCGCCCTGATCAACCGATACATCAACGACAACAGAAGCTTTTTTCATTAACTTCAGCATATCTTTTGTTATAAGTTTCGGAGCTTTTGCGCCGGCAATCAAAACCGCTCCAATGACAAGGTCTGCTTTCTGAATCGCAGCTCTGATATTGTGAGGATTGCTCATCATAGTTGTTACATTTTTCGGCATTACATCATCGAGATATCTTAATCTGTAAAGGTTGTTGTCCATTATAGTAACTTTTGCACCGAAACCTGCGGCAATTTTTGCAGCGTTTGTGCCGACAATTCCTCCTCCGAGCACTACTACTTCAGAAGGTTCAGTTCCCGGAACTCCTCCAAGCAGGACGCCTCTTCCTCCCATTGTTCTTTCGAGATATTTTGCGCCTTCCTGCGGAGCCATTCTGCCTGCTACTTCACTCATTGGTATCAGCAAAGGCAGAGAGCCGTCTTCTTTCTGAACAGTTTCATAAGCTATAGCTATGCATTTATTTTTCATCATTGCATCGGTAAGATCTTTTGAAGATGCAAAATGAAAATAAGTAAACACGACCTGGTTCTCTCTGATAAGATTATATTCAGATTTGATAGGTTCTTTTACTTTCATGATCATGTCTGCATTATCAAAAACCTGCTTAGCGGTTTTAAGAATTGTAGCTCCTGCTTTTTTATATTCCGCATCGGAGAACCCGCTTCCAAGACCGGCGCCAGTCAGTACAAATACTTTGTGACCGTGTCTTCTTAAGACTTCTGCGCCGCCGGGAGTAAGCGCTACTCTGTTTTCATTGGTTTTAATTTCTTTAGGTACGCCTATTTTCATGAAATTATTATTTATATTTTGGAATAAATAAAAATACGCTATTAGTTTTTGTTATTCAATTCACTTTGATTTGATTAACTTCAACAAAGAAAAAATATTTTTAAAAGAAATGATCAGTTGAACATTCCCATAAGAAGTTTCCTTTCAATTTTCAGAAAATCCATGAAGACTTTAATGGCTTCTGTCTTTTTGTTCTGGCTGCAAAGTTTCATAAATTTTTTATAACTGGAAACATTAAAGGACTTCTGCTCCATAGATTCGATCAGAATACTGACAAGTCTCATGCTCTGTTTAAATACATTTTCAACAATGCTGAAAATATGAATATATTTTGTTTTTTCGAAAACCTTTTTTTTGAAATCCCATACCAGATCAGTAATTTCAAGTGAATCATCAGAGCATTCAATCTTGTTAAGTATTTTTTCGACATCTCTGTAAGTTTTTTTGCTGTATTTTGTAATAGCATCTTTAAGAATCAGAGGTACAAGATTTTCATAGATTAGTAAAGATTCTTCAACTGAATTTCTGGTCAGTGACCTGACAAAATTACCTTTTCTGGGAATCTTTACCAGATAGCCTTCATTTTCAAGCTGCATCAGGGCTTCCCTGACAGGGATTCTGCTGACCTTGTATTTAACTGCAATTTCTTTTTCCTTGATGTGTTCGCCGGATTTGATGATCCCGTGAATAATATCTTTACGAAGATTTCCAGAAAGCTGTTCGATAGCTGTTTTTGGCATGATCAAAATAATTATCAGGTTTAATGTAAGCTATTTAGAATATAAATTGTATTCAATTTTGCAATTAATTATTCCTGATAAATGCCACATTCCGTCCAAAACGTTAAATATTAATTCACGAAAACAAAACTATATTGTAAATCAAAAGTCCTGTTTCTCACAGATTACTCAGATTAACACAGATTAGACTCTGCATTTTTCCTTCAATTTTTGAACACCGGCTAATAGTATAACTGAGTGTCTGTGAAAATCTGTGCCATCTGTGAGAGAAAAGCTTTATTTTGTTTTTAATTATAAATTTGATTGAAATCCAGGGATAGTTTTAAATGTCCGGGAATTCTGTTTAAAATTGTATTCATAATTAACTTTATTTAATTAACCCGAAACGTTTTGGACTGTTGTGGATAAATACAGTATAAAACATTGCCCGGAGTAATTCACGGAAAGAAAAATTTTCCTACTGATAAAAACTTATAAAACTTTTATCTTATTTTAACCATAACCCAAGATTTGAAAAAAGAAAATCCATTAAAAGAATTCGATGAATTTGTAAATATTGTAAAACGGCTCAGGAAAGACTGTCCGTGGGACAGGATTCAGACGCATTTATCACTGAGGAGATGCCTTCTTGAAGAAACATATGAAACACTGGAAGCCATTGATGAAAACAATTTGGAAGAACTGAAGAAAGAGCTGGGAGATGTTCTCCTGCAGGTGGTCTTTCATTCCAACATTGCAGAAGAGGAAAATAATTTTTCACTGAAGGAAGTTATAGAAACGGAAACCGCAAAACTTGTTGCGAGACATCCTCATGTTTTCGGTGATGAAAAGATTACGGACAGCGAAGAAGTAAAAAAGAACTGGGAAAGACTGAAGAAAAATGAAGGAAGGAAATCAGTGACAGACGGTATTCCGGAGGAATTGCCGGCATTGCTTAAAGCATACAGGATACAGGAAAAAGCTTCAAAGACAGGATTTGACTGGAGAAAACCAGGGACAACGGAAATGGATGAAAAACCTGTGTTTGAAAAAATACTAGAAGAGCTGAATGAACTGAAGCAAAACGTCGAGAATGAAGCTGAGCATGATAAGATAGAAGATGAGCTTGGCGACCTTTTGTTTTCTATTGTGAATTATTCGAGATTCTTAAAAATAAATCCAGAAGACGCTCTGAGAAGAACTGTAAGAAAATTTAAATACAGATTCAATAAAATCGAGGATTATGCAAGATTAAACAACCGGGAGCTTGAAGAAATGACCTTAGAAGAAATGGACGAGATCTGGAATCAGGCAAAAAAATAATATATTTAAAACACACAAAATTTTACTGGAGATAATTGCCGGCACAACCAACAAAAGACAAAGCAATAGGTGTTATAGTTTATTTTGAATTTCCGAGATCTACAAAGTATCTTATAGTTAAGCATAAGAAAGGTCACTGGTCTTTTGCAAAAGGACATAAGGAAAAAGATGAATCAAGCATTCAGACTGCAAGAAGGGAATTATTTGAAGAGGCAGGGATAAAGGAAGTTGAATTCCTTGCAAAAAAAATTCTTGCAAGGGAAAAATATTTTTTCAACGATAGAAATAAAAGTAAAGTAAGGAAGGTTGTAAGTTATTTTATTGCAAAATCCGGGACCAGCAAGATCAGGATTGACAACAAAGAAATCATAAATTACAAATGGTGCACTCTCAATGCCGCTGACAGGATTCTGACTTACAAGCAATCAAGAAAAATAATTAAAAAAGTAGATGTATTAATAAGAAACAAAAAATCTAAAAATTTAAAAAAAGTAATTAAATGAAAACCCGCAAATTTGTCAAAATGTTTTTTTTGTTTTCACACATATTCATTTCAATTTCGGTTATGAATTTATCCGGAGTATATGCCGGAGACAAGAAAGCAGAATTGGCGGAAAGCATTAATCAGATAATAAGCGATGTAAGTTGTAAGATCTCCATTCAGATTGCCAGCGCTGATAAGTACGATCTTCTTTATGAATACCAGCCTGATCAGAAAATGATACCTGCTTCTATAACAAAACTGATAACGGCAGCAGTTGCATTTAAAGAGCTGGGACTTTCTTATGATTTCAAAACAATAATTTATACTGACGACAGTAACATTAATGACGGAGTAGTAAACGGAAATATTTATCTGAAGGGTTATGGTGATCCTGATTTGAATTCATCCGATGTTTCATTACTCGCGAAAAACATTGCTGATAAGAATATAACGGAAATCACCGGTAATATTATTTACGATGAATCATTTTTTGACGACGAGCATTACGGTATCGCAGGTCAGTATAAAGACGATACGCAAAAAAACTACTGGCCTTACATCAGCGCTTTAAACTTCAACAAAAACGGCGGAGGGCTTGATCCTGCGGCAAATGCAGCCGAGTATCTGTCAGGCGAACTTGTCTCAAGGAATATTAAAGTTGAAGGAATTGTAATTTCAGGAATTACTCCCAAAGCTGCTAAAGAAATAGCAGAAGTAACTCATTCGTTTTTTAATGTCATATCACAGATGAATAAAGAAAGCGATAACCAGTCTGCAATTTCTGTATTTAAGACAGTAGGAGCAAAATATTATGACCCCCCCGGAACACTTTCAAAAGGAGAAGATGCCGTAGTGAATTTTCTGACTTCTATCGGAAACCCCAGAAATAATTTTGAGATAGTGGAAGGTTCAGGACTGTCGAGATATAATTATGTGAACTCGGATCTCTATGTAAGATTGCTGAAGTATATGTATGATGAAGATAAAACTTTCGATTATTTTTACAGTTCACTTTCTATCGCGGGAATTGACGGTACACTCAGAAACAGAATGATTGGAACTGAAGCTGAAAAGAATATTCACGCAAAAACAGGAACGTTGAACTCCGTAAGTTCGCTTTGCGGATATGCTGTTTCGAGAGACAACGAATTACTGATTTTTTATATATCAATGAACGGATTCGGAAGTTCTGCTAACGGCGTAAGATATAAACAGGACCAGATATGCGAAGCGCTCTGCAAATTTACACGACAGTAGGTAAAAAAATGCAGACTGTAACATTACAGAAAGAAACATCCGACAATACGTTTTCCGGATTAAGAAAACTGATATTATACAATTCAAATCATTTGTGGGACGATGTCATCAATCAGTTAGGAAAAGCTACCGGCTTTGATATTCTGCGGTGTGAACAGATTGCATTATTTGCGC
Organism: Ignavibacteria bacterium; assembly: GCA_016709315.1. Classification (GTDB taxonomy): domain Bacteria; phylum Bacteroidota; class Ignavibacteria; order Tepidaquicellales; family Tepidaquicellaceae; genus JAEUSI01. The sequence continues at coordinate 556,645 of JADJMZ010000001.1, read as the reverse complement.
ATACAAAGGGCAAGGCGGTTGTAAAATCTGGGACTGCAGATGAGCTTGGAACAATAAACAATGTATTAAGAGAGATTGATCTGATAACTGAGATTGAATAAACAATTCTTAAACATTTCCTGCAAATCACAGATATGATCTTACCGGATTTTAAAATAAATTTCACTTTCAAATTACTATTTATTGCTTTATTAATCTTCCAGCCGAATACAAATTATTCTCAGCAGAAATTCGGACTTGAGACAGACTGGAACTGGGAAGATCTGTTTAATAAAGCGGTTTTTATAAATCCTGCGCTGATCAAGACAGTAGATAATCTCAAAAGAGAGTTATCAGTTAAGGATGCAAGATATATAGTGAAGCATCTTTCCGAATTGGATTCATTGCAACAGCTTAAAAATTTATTTACATATTATGAAAAAGAAGAAAGTGTTTCAGTTCCGGATTCGGTTATAAATATATTCAAAGAAACTGATTTTCAATATAGAGATGACATTGAAAATCTGATTAACTCTATGAAAATATTATCCGGATTAAGAAACTCTTTCAATCCCGGTAAAAAATTCCTTTTCACCGGTAAGAATTATCTTTCAGAGCCGTCAAAAAAATCAGACAGCAGAATAGAAATTATTTTTGATTATAGTGAAGCCGAAAATATTTTAAAATATTTTTCCGGAGACACAGATGCAGAAAAGGAAATAAAGAATAATATTACAGACAAAGAAATATTCAATGAAAAAGCTGCTGATGATATAAAGAATAATGATTTAATTTATTTACTTAACAGAGCAGCAGCGGAATCACCATTGTTCTCATTATATAAATGGGTAAATCCACTGAGTTACTGCAATTTCGGAGGAATTTATATTTACAGAGATGAATTCTCGGATTTGATAAATAAAATCCGGGACAACGAATCAAACATCCGGTCTGATGCAGTAAGAAATACGATAAAGAATGTGCCGGACAGTACAAGTATAAAGGTAAGAATAAAATTCAAACTCGGAAATCAGAAAATTAATAAATACTTTGAAGAAAGAACAATTGAAATCAACTTAGAAAACTTCAACGATGATTATAGTTATCTTGTCAGATACATAATTCACGAGTTATATAAAACAATAGAAAGGGAAATACATCTCAGCGTAGAAGAATATATTGCAGATGCGAGAGACAGGGAATTAATAGCTCTTATCTCTGAAATTCAGAAAAACGGAATTGCGAATTACGCCGGACCGTTAGGATCTGAAACAAGACCCTGGGATCTTCTTGAAAAGGATTTCCAGCTTTTTAATAATACATTTTATCATTTAAAGAAATATCACGGTAAAAATATTAAAGACAGTCTGATCAGATCCGGCTTTGAAGGCAATGCGCCTTTTTATACAATGGCGACGCAGATGGCGTATATTATTGAAACGACACTTGGCAGAAATGCACTTACTGAGTCAGTATTTCTGGGTCCGGTTTCCTTTTTTAACAAATACATAAAGGCGTACAAAGATTATCCGGATAAGATAAGAAGAGTTTTCACATTCCGGAAAGATTTTGAGAAGAAGATATCAGAACTTGAAAGGAAGCTCCCGGAAAAAATACTTAAATCTGCAATGAGTATAAACAAAATGAATATGCCCGGAGAAGAAAAGATCAGAAAGACAGAAGAGTTTGTTAAAAACTGTTACAGCGAAACAAATGCTGAGTTAATATATTTTTTATCGGGACAGTTACTGCTGGAAGCAGATCAGTACAGGAAATCTTCGGAATATTTTTTTAAGGGATTAAATCTGAAAAAAGGTGCAGGAAATATTTCATGTATTATTGGAAATTCTTTTATGAAAAAAAAAGCATTTGAAGAAGCTAAAGATTTTTTTGATGAATGTGTTAAGAGTAATTCCGGAATTTCAGAGCCGTACGAAATGCGGGGAGAATGTTTTTATTATCTGAACGATAAGGAGAATTCACTGTCGGACTTTAATAAAGCTCTGACATTAAACCCATATTCCGAATTATCTAAAAAATTTATTAAAAACCTGAATAAGTAATCAGCAAAAATTAAATAGTAACAGAAGACAGGAATATCCAAGTATGAAATTCAAATTAAGATCAAATTACAAACCGGGTGGTGATCAGCCGAAAGCAATAAAGGAACTCACTGAAGGCATATTAAGAGGCGACATGCAGCAGACATTTCTGGGTGTGACGGGTTCGGGAAAAACATTTTCCGTTTCAAATGTAATAGAGAACATCGGAAAGCCGGTACTTGTAATGTCTCACAACAAGACGCTAGCAGCGCAGCTTTACGGGGAGTTTAAAAATTTTTTTCCTGAAAACAGAGTTGAGTTTTTCATTTCATATTACGATTACTATCAGCCGGAAGCTTATATTCCTTCTTCTGATACTTACATTCAGAAAGATCTTTCTATAAACGAAGAAATTGACAGACTCAGACTAAGGGCTACGGCTTCAATACTTGAAGGAAGGAAAGATGTTATCGTAGTTTCATCTGTAAGCTGCATTTACGGAATTGGAGCTCCGGAGGAGTATGCGCAGCAGGTACTGGTTTTAAAAACCGGGGAAAAAATCTCCAGGAAAAAATTATTATCAAAGCTGACTGAAATTCATTATGTAAGAAATGACGCTGAGTTTAAGAGAGGAACATTCAGAGTCAGAGGAGAAACTGTCGAATTAATTCCGGCTTACGAGAACGACACCGGAATCAGGATAGAGTTATTTGACGATGTAGTGGAAAAGATTTCTTACATAAACAGGGAGGACGGCAAAGTCACCGGCCATGATATCAGTGTGGCGATTTATCCCGCAAAATATTTTCTTACGAGCAAGGACAAGATAGAAACTGCAATTGGCAATATAAGAGAAGAGCTTAATGATAGGACTGAATATTTCAGATCTCAGGGAAAAATTATTGAAGCGCAAAGAATTGAGCAGAGGACAAATTTTGACATAGAGATGATACAGGAAGTCGGATACTGCAACGGCATTGAAAACTATTCAATGCACATGGACGGAAGAGCTCCGGGTTCGAGACCATCCTGCCTGTTTGATTATTTTCCGAAAGACTTTTTACTGATTGTTGATGAATCGCATGTTACGGTTCCTCAGATCAGAGGAATGTACAACGGAGACAGAATGAGAAAGAAGACACTGGTAGAATACGGTTTCAGACTACCTTCAGCTCTTGATAACAGACCAATGACATTTGAAGAATGGGAATCAATAAAAAATCAGGTGATATATGTAAGCGCTACTCCTGGAAATTATGAGCTGGAAAAATGCGAGGGAATTGTAGTTGAACAGGTAATCAGACCGACAGGACTTCTGGATCCTGAAATACAGGTACGTCCGGTAAAGAATCAGATAGATGATCTTGTAAATGAAATCCGAATCAGGAAAGAGAGAAAGGAAAGAGTTTTGGTAACGACACTTACAAAAAGGATGAGTGAAGATCTTACGGATTATTTACTTGGAATCGGAGTAAGAGTAAAATATATGCATTCCGAGGTAGATTCTCTCGACAGAGTGGATATTCTGAGGGGACTGAGACTGGGGGATTTTGATGTACTTGTCGGAGTGAATCTGCTGAGAGAAGGTCTGGATTTACCTGAAGTTTCACTTGTAGCAATATTAGATGCAGACAAGGAAGGATTTCTCAGATCAGAAAAATCATTAATGCAGACAGCCGGAAGGACGGCGAGAAATGTTAACGGTCTTGTGGTAATGTATGCGGACAAAGTAACGGAATCAATGAGCAAGGTTATAAATGAAACGAAAAGAAGGAGAGATATACAGGAGGAATACAACAGGGAGCATAATATACAGCCGGCAACAATATTTAAGACAATTGAAGAGATAATGTCTTCGACGATAGTTGCAGATTCAAAAGCAAAGAATGATTACGGCAAGAGCAGGAAGAAAGATGAAAAGAAGTCAGCATTGAGAATCATTACTGATCCGGTTAAAGACAAGATAAACAGTGACCAGAGGAAGGAGTTAATCGAACAGCTTAGAAAGGAAATGATATTTGCGGCAAAGGACCTTGAATTTGAAAGAGCTGCGGAGTTAAGAGATGAGATTGACAGACTGAATAAATAATCTTTTTAGATTTATTATAAAAGAATGGTTTATTAATATTGTAAATATTTTACAAACAAATTATACAGAAAGGAATTAATGAATAAAAATACACCAATAACAGTTGCTTATGGAGACGGTATAGGACCTGAAATAATGGAAGCTACCATAAAAATAATTACAGCCGCAGGAGCAAAATTAGATATTGAAACAATAGAAATAGGAGAGCAGGTATATCTTCGCGGTAATTCAGCCGGTATAGAGCCGGAAGCATGGGATTCATTAAAAAGGACGAAAGTTTTTCTTAAAGCGCCGATAACAACGCCACAGGGCGGCGGATATAAAAGTCTAAATGTTACAGCCAGAAAGATATTAGGATTGTATGCAAATATAAGACCATGTATTTCATATCATCCTTATGTTTCAACCAAGCATCCGGTAATGGATATTGTTATTGTAAGGGAGAACGAAGAAGATTTGTATGCCGGAATTGAACACAGACAGACTCAGCAGGTTTATCAGTGTTTGAAACTGATTTCAAGACCGGGTTCTGAAAAAATTGTAAGATATGCTTTTGAATATGCACTGGCAAATAACAGAAAAAAAGTAACATGTTTTGTAAAAGATAATATAATGAAACTGACAGACGGATTGTTTCATAAAGTTTTTGATGAAATAGCCGCTGAATATCCTGAGATAAAAAATGAAACATGGATAGTAGATATCGGAGCTGCAAAAATGGCAAACACTCCTGAAGATTTTGATGTAATTGTTATGGAAAATCTTTACGGCGACATATTATCTGATGTAGCTGCAATGATAACAGGGTCAGTAGGTCTTGCAGGATCATCAAACATAGGAGAAAATTTTGCAATGTTTGAAGCAATACACGGATCAGCGCCGAGAAGAGCCGGTCAGAATCTGGCAAACCCATCAGGATTATTGCTTGGAGCCGTAATGATGCTTAATCATCTCGGGCAAAATGAAGTTGCTGCCAAAGTTCATAATGCATGGTTAAAAACACTTGAGGACGGGATCCACACTTACGACATATTCAAAGAAAACATAAGCAAAGAGAAAGTCGGAACGAAAGAATTTTCAGATGCAGTCATTGAAAGACTGGGAAAGAAGCCTTCTACATTAAAGATAATCGAATACAAAAAGACTGTAAAAAAGGAAGCAAGAAAAAGTGAAAAAAAGAAAATGTTAAAGGAAAGAAAAGATCTTGTCGGAGTGGATGTTTTTCTGGACTGGAGCAATGGAAGTGCTGATGATCTCGGAGAGATGCTGAAGAAAATACGTTCCGAATCATTAATCCTGAAAATGATAAGTAACAGAGGATCGAAGGTCTGGCCAAATGGATATAAAGAGACTTTTTGTTCTGATCACTGGAGATGCAGGTTCGTTCCTTCTCATGAAAACGAATCGGTGAAAAACTCCGATATAGTAGAGCTTCTGAGCATAATTAATGATGCCGGATTTGATTTTATAAAGACAGAGCATTTATATAACTTTGACGGAAAACCCGGTTACTCTCTGGACCTGGGTTGATTTAATAACGAACTCATATTTTATTTCCCGTTAAGAATATATTTCTTAACGGGATTTTTTTTAATGCTTGACAAATAAAATTAAATTTGTTAGTTTGCAAAGCACTTTGAAAATCAAAGTACTTTGTAAACAAATCAAACTAATATGGAAACAAAAAATGCAGAACTTGAACTTTCGTTAATTAAGAAGATGATGGAAGACAGCCGCAGATTAAATATAGATAACGGCATCCATTATATTTTCTGGGGGATACTGGTTACAATTGCCCTTCTGATTAATTATACTATGTTACTGTTAAAAGTACCGGGCAATTATATCGGGCTTGCATGGTTTATACTTATGCTGTCAGGAGCTTTGATAGACGGCATAATAGGAAGAAGACAGAGTAAGTCGAGCAAGGTAACAACCTTCACTTCAAGAATAATGGGGTCGCTTTGGTTTGCATCAGGTATTGCAATGTTCATGTATGGTTTCCTCGGAACAATTACAAAAGCATATAACCCTGTATTCATTTGCCCGATTATATCAACTTCGCTTGGTATCTCATATTTTACGAGCGGCTCAATACAGCAGATTAAATGGCTTCAGAATATTTCTTTTGGCTGGTGGGCGGGAGCGGCAATAATGTTCATTTTTCCAAGTGTTCATACACTTCTTATATTTGCAATAATGATGATATGTTTGCAGGTAATCCCGGGATTAATTTTAAATAAAAAATCAAAACAGGATTTAATATCTCCAGTATTATGAATTATGACTATCAGCAAATTGATGATGTAATTCATTCAAGAATAAGAACAACTGTCATGGCTGTTCTTGTCAGTGTAGAGGAAGCAGAATTCAATTATCTGAAAGAAAAAGTAAATGCAACGGACGGAAACCTCAGCGTTCATCTGAAGAAACTTGAAGAAGCCGGTTACGTATCGGTTAAAAAAGTTTTTATTGAAAGAAAGCCGGTATCAAAATACAAAATCACATCCAAAGGATATAAAGCATTTGAAAATTATATAAAAAAACTTGAGAACATAATTAAAAAGAATGTTTAAAATAAAAAATAAAACAAAATGAAAAAATTAAAAGAAGAACAAATTACAAAATTACTTAAAAATTTAGCCGGTTGGAAATATAAGGGCGGTTCAATCAAAAAAACCATAACTACTCCGGGTTTTCCTCAGACATTAGGACTTGCGACAGCTATAGGAGTTTTCTGTCAGCAGTATGATCATCATCCGGATTTTATGACATTAAAGTATTCATCCGTAGAAATTTCCTTTTCAACACATTCAGCCGGAGGAATAACATTAAAAGACATAAATATTGCAAAAGAAATTGATACTTTAAACTTTTAAAATTAAAAATTAATTAAATGAAATTTTCATTATTGTTTGTAATTCTTTTTGCAGTAACCGTGAATTCATTTTCACAAACAGAAAATACTGAGGAGACTCAGATTACAATTATTTCAGGAACAGTTAAAGGCGAAAGAGACAGTCTTTTAGAAGGCGTGAACGTAGTAATAAAGGGAACAATTGACGGCGCGACCACGGATAATAAAGGTTACTATGAATTTGAAACGGAAAAATCAGGGCAGCAGAATTTACTATTTAGCTTTGCTGAATATGCAGACAAAACAATTCCAATTGAAATAACACCCGGAAAAAATTTAAGCCAGAATATAAAATTAACAAAAGAAGAAGTCAGAACAGAAGAGATAATCGTGACCGCAAGTTCATTTACATCAGGGCAAAATAACGCTGTTGCACTCACTTCACTTGAAATAGTAAGAATTCCGGGAGCTGATGCTGATCTTTACAGGGCAATAACAACTTTTCCCGGGTCTAATCAGGTAAATGAAGGCAGCAGAATTACAGTCAGAGGCGGAGATCCGGACGAAGTACTTACAATTATAGATCAGGCATCACTTTATAATCCGTTTATTTTTGATGAAACATTTAATGTCTCTTCTTATTCCACAATTAATCCATGGGGTCTTAAAGGAATTAATTTTACAAGCGGCGGATTTTCGGCAAAGTACGGAAATGTACTTTCGGCAGTTCTTGATTTAAAATCTTATGATATGCCTCAGGGAACAGGAATGTTTGCATGGCTCGGACTGGCGAATGCTTCTTTATCCGGGGTTTATCTTTCAAAGAACAGAAATTTCGGGGCGACTTTTTCAGGAGGAAAGCTTTTACTACAGCCATATTTTGCATTAAACGGAGAAAACTCTGAATATGCTCCAATACCTCAGTCAAATCAGTTTGGAGGAACACTATCACATAAAATCGGATCAACCGGAAATATAAAGTTTTATGCAAATTACAGCGATGATAAAGTCGGAATAAAAAATGCAAGTCCTTCTTTTGACGGTTTTTATAATTCAAATTCAAAAAGTGTTTTTACAAATTTAAAATTAATGGTCGCGCCATCATCATCAACTCTGCTGAACGCAAGCGCTTCATTCAGTTTGTATGACAGAAAAAACCAATACGGAATTCTTGACACCAGATCAAAAGATATTTATTCAAAAGGAAGAGTGGATTTTACTAAGAATATGACGAGTAAAATTGATATAAACACAGGAGCGGAATATGAATACAGCGGCTATGAAATTAACGGTAAAGTTCCAACTTATTCATACAATCTGAGTCTTTCTGCTCCTTCATTTCAGATTGATACATTAGCGCATACAGGCAGAATAGGAGCTTATGCAGAAGCGCAGATAAAACTTTCTAACAAAGTTTTTGTAATTACAGGCGCAAGAACAGATTATCACACGCTTTCAGGAAAGATGAGTTTTGATCCGAGACTGTCATTCGGATATCTGCCGAATAATTTTCATTCTATAAGAGGCGCTGTAGGTTTGTATCATCAGTATCCGAAGCTTGATAACTATTTCAGGGCATCTGAAAACGAACTTAATCCTGAAGATGCGATGCATTATATTCTGGGATATGAATTTAACAAAGAGGGAAACATTATTTTCAGAGTTGAGGGATATTATAAGGATTATAATAATTTAGTCTTAACTGACAGAAACGATTTTTATTACAGATCCTCAGGTGAAGGAAATGTAAAAGGAGTTGATGTTTTTTTCAAAACAAAAATATCAAATAAATTTACCGGCTGGATTTCTTACGCTTACTCAGATTCAAAAAGGAAACAATATGACTCTCAGAATCTTGTTCCTTCAAATTATGATATAACGAACAACATCAGTTTGGTAGGAAGTTATAATTTAACAGATCAGATAGTTTTCGGAGCAATTTACAAATTATCAACAGGAAAACCTTATACACCGGTAATCGGGAGCGAGTATGTCACCTCTCAGGATGTTTATAAACCAATTTTCGGAGAAGTGAACAGCTCAAGGTATCCGGCATATTCAAGAATTGATATGAACGCGCAGTACATTTTTTCATTATTCGGAAAGTTCGCCGTAGCGGTGCTGGCTGTAAACAATATTCTGAACACCAAGAATATTTATGAGTACACTTACAATTTTAATTACAGCGAAAGAAAAGAAATAATAACCAACAATAAGAGAACATTTTATGTTGGTCTCGGATTGCAATTATAAATTTTTAAAAACTAATAAATAAAAAGGAGAAAGCAATGAAAAGCAAAATTTCAATACTTGTAATACTAATGTTTTTAATGTTACTGAATCTGAAAAGTTATGCAGACGCAGATTTTGATAAAGCAATGCTTAAGGCAAAAAAGCATCTTAAGGAAGCAATGGATAAAATGGATGAAACCAAGATAGTTAAATCCAGAGGAGAATTTGAAAGAATTCTTCAGCTCAAAAAAGACATGTGGCTTGTTAATTATTACATAGCGCTTGCTGATTACGGTCTTTCTATGAATGCAGGCATTACGGAGAAAAAGGATAACATCAGAAAGTATACAGAATCCGGGATAAATCTGATAAACAAATCAATTGATGAAAATCCGGAATTTGCAGATTCTTTTGTTCTGCTTGAAATACTTAATTTCAACAGATGGCAGTATGAACAGGAAAAGATGCAGGAGATAATTTCTGCGACTCAAAGTGCAGATGCATTTGCAATGAAACTTGATCCGAATAATCCGAGACTTATACTTACAAACGGAATATCTCATTTTTATACGCCCGAAGCTTTTGGCGGCGGAGTCAAAATAGCCATTCCGGAATTTGAAAAAGCAATCGAGCTGTTTAAAAGCAGGAAAGAGAAAAAGGAAATTTACCCGGACTGGGGAATTGATATGGCAATGGGATACATGGCATTAAGTTTAATGAAAAGAGATGATGACGGTGATATGAAGAAGGCAAAAACTTTGATGGATGAAGCGCTTAAAATGAATCCTGATTCCGGATTTATATCAGGATATGTTCAGTCGCAATATAAAGAAAACAATAAGTAATAAATTCAAAAATACATTTCATCAGAACTGCAAAAGTAAACTACGCTTTTGCAGTTTTTTATTTTAATATTATTTGAAGAATAGAATTTTTATTTTAATAATAAAAAAAAAGAAAATGCCAAGAATAGTAAAAGCTCCGACAGGAAATAAACTTTCCTGTAAAAACTGGATTACAGAAGCTGCAATGCGAATGCTGATGAACAATCTTGATCCCGATGTAGCAGAAAAGCCGGAAGACTTAATTGTTTACGGAGGAAGCGGAAAAGCAGCGCGTAACTGGGAATGTTTTGATAAAATTGTCGAGTCATTAAAAAATTTAAATGAAGACGAAACTTTATTAGTTCAGTCCGGCAAGCCGGTTGCAATTTTTAAAACTCATATAAATGCTCCGAGAGTTTTAATATCAAATTCACAGATTGTTCCTGCCTGGGCAAACTGGGACGAGTTCAGAAGATTAGAAGCTCTGGGTCTTACAATGTACGGTCAGATGACAGCAGGTTCATGGATATATATAGGGACTCAGGGAATATTGCAGGGGACTTATGAAACATTCGCTTCATGCGCTGATAAACATTTCGACGGAACTCTTTCGGGTAAATTTGTTCTGACGTGCGGTCTTGGAGGAATGGGCGGAGCGCAGCCTTTAGCTGCAACATTAAATGGGGCGGCATTTTTAGGTGTGGATGTAGATAAATCAAGAATTCAAAAAAGAATTGATACCGGTTATTGTGATGTAATGACGGATAATTTAGATGAAGCATTAAAATTAGTTTTGGAAGCAAAGCAAAATAATAAAGCGTTGTCTGTCGGATTGATCGGAAATGCAGGCGAAATTTTACCGGAAATTTTGAAAAGAAATATTCTTCCTGATGTTGTTACGGATCAAACTTCAGCACATGATATGCTCAACGGATACGTTCCAATGGGAATGAGTTTTGAAAAAGCAATTGAACTTAGAAAGTCAGATCCGGATAAATATCAGGAATTAGCGAGAAAGACGGTTGTAACCCATTGCAAGACTATGTGGGAATTTATGCAAAAGGGTTCAATAGTATTTGATTACGGAAATAATTTGCGAGGCGAAGCATACAACAATTGTTTTAAATCCGCATTTGAAATTCCGGGATTTGTTCCGGAATATATACGGCCATTATTTTGCGAAGGGAAAGGTCCTTTCAGATGGGTGGCTCTTTCGGGAGATCCGGAAGATATTTACAGAACTGATGAAGCAATATTAAAAGCATTTCCAGAAAATAAACTTTTGCATAAATGGCTAAAAGCTGCAAAAGAGAAAGTTCATTTTCAGGGATTGCCTGCAAGGATATGCTGGCTTGGATATGGCGAACGTGCAAAAGCAGGAAAAATTTTTAATGATTTAGTAAAAGATAAAATAGTTTCCGCGCCGATAGTAATAGGAAGAGATCATCTTGACTGCGGTAGTGTAGCATCGCCAAATCGTGAAACGGAAAAGATGCTTGACGGTTCGGATGCTATAGCAGACTGGCCGGTTCTTAATTTCGGTTTGCATTGCATGGGTGGAGCAAGCTGGGTATCGCTTCATCACGGAGGCGGAGTTGGTATAGGAAATTCAATTCATTCCGGTATGGTGATAGTTGCTGATGGAAGCAAGGAAGCAGGAGAAAGATTAGAGAGATGTCTTACCTATGACCCTGGAATGGGAATTGTAAGGCATGCAGATGCCGGATATGAAAAAGCTATTGAAGAGAAAAAAAAGTTTGGTATAATGATGCCGATGGTGTAAGAAGTTTGATATAGAAGACTTATATGAATTAACTCAGAGATAGAATCTGTAAAACGAATTAATTTTTTTAATTAATAATTTTATAGTTAATACATCAATTATGGATGTTGAACGATTTGTCAAATCGTTCAACATTAATATTTGCAATAACTCCATTTCCAATCTTCTGCCTTATTTACAAGTCCCGCTTTAGCAGGATCATTAATAGTATAATCTAAAATTCTCGATAACTCCCAGTAGTCTCTGACATAATGATCATAACTTTCGGAATGCCAGAATGGATTTCCTGTGCGGTTTAGTATTATGTTTCCTTGCCTGGCAGTATGCCTTTTTAATGATTGTAAAATCTTGTGAAGCGGTTTGACAAACCGCTCAACATAAATAACTAAGTGAACATGATTTGGCATTATACTATAAGCCAGTAATTCATATTCTTTTTTATCTCTGTACTTAATAGATTCTGAAATCATATTTGCTATCCGCATATCATTCAAATATTTTCCATTGCTTTCTGATTTATCCAGATATCCATCAAATATTCCAAAGTACTTTTTTTGTAAATCATAAATTTTTTTCTTCCTGAAGTTCACTTCTTTTATATTCAATAATAATCTGCACTCTGCATCATAATTACTTTTTATCATTTTCATTACATCAGTCGGAATAGACCTGTGAAGCCAAAAAGTAATAAAATATGCTTTCTGATTTAATGTGATATGCGGTAGATTTCTTCTGTAAAATGTTTTGATATTCATATATAAAAATGTTTTATTTTGTTTTATTCGGAAAGATAATTTGTAATCTTAGATTAAAAATCACTTATAACAGCATGATTTTAATTTTAACTTAAATTTTATATAGATTATATTTCTAAACACCCGGAAAAATCTTTTTCAGGGTTTTACTTTAATAATACATTCAATCTTGAAATGCATTTCAATTATTGGTAATTTAAACTGTTAACTAAAAAAACAGATCATACTTAATGACTATACCTAAATTCAAAGTGATGAATTTAATTAATATTGTATTGCTGCTATTAGCGCTGATACAGTATTATCTGCTCACGCCTTTAAATGTAAACAGTGAAAAATTTATTACGGTATTACTGGATTTTGACACTAAAATAAAATTGATTCCCGGATTTATAATTCCTTATTTTTCAATTTATATTTTTCTTTTCCTGATCCTCTATCTTATCATAAGGAAAAAGGAATCTTCTGACATGACAGTATTTTTGTTTTCTGTTGTGATACTTTGGAGTATAATAAATTTTATGCACGGATTTTTTCCTGTGATGAATACAATCAGACCGGAAATTAAATCACCGGGATTCTTCTTCGAAGCTGTAAATTCACTTTATACTTCTGTAAAGCAATTCAATACTTTTCCCAGCTGGCATGTATCAACTGCAATTTTATGCGCTCTGTTTTACAGCAAAATGAAATTTAATAAATTTGTGATAGTGATAATCTGGACAGTTCTTATTTGTCTTTCACCGGTTTTTTTAAAAATGACGTATCTTACGGATGTTTTGGTTGCTATACCTCTTCCTTTCATTGCGTATTCAATTGCAGAAAAAATTACTCAGGTAACGGTTAAAACCGAGACAGTAAGAGAAGTGGTGAAAATATTCTCCCTTGAATCTCTGATACAATCTCTTGCAATCGGAATGAGAGATGAAAATACAATTTCATCCATGATAGATAACTTAACAAGAATAGAGAAAAATCTTACAGAAAAAGATTTTGCGGAAATCAGCAAAATTGGGGCTGCATTAAATCCCCCGGTAGAATCTTTAAAACAGGTTATTAATAATCTTATATTATCAATTGACGTAGAAAAGCAGATTTCTAAAGCTAAGGAAATGTTCGGAAAAGATTTGAAAACTTTTGTTCCTACGGATAAAAACATAAAAGAAGCCGGAGAAGAATTGATAAATGACGCATGCAAACCTTTTGATGATCCAAAGTTCCGGTATTGCATTCTTGAAATGAAAAAAAGAAATACAGGATTGATTAATACAAATTCGATAGAAGAAGCTGCAAGAGAAAGATCATCTGATGTAATCTACAAATTCAAAAGTTTTATAGAATCTCACAAAAACGATATACCGGCATTGAACACAATAATTAATAATACTAACGGTCATACTCATATAAGCTTTGATGATATAAAAACAATCTCAAGGGAACTTAGAAAACCCCCGTATGAAATTTCAACAGATGAAGTCTGGAATGCTTATTTAAGAATTGATAGTACGAATGTAAAACCTATGGGCGATACAAAAAATCCGGCAAATATAATTTCTTTGACACAGTATGCAATTGGGAAAATTGACAGACTTGAACCATATACAGATAATGTGGATAAAAAATTCAATGACTGGATCCTTGAAAACGAATCAAAAGGCAGAAAATTTTCTGAGGAAGAATTAGTTTGGCTTAAGATGATGAAAAATCACGTTTCTTCATTTATGGAAATCAATATGATGAGTTTTAATCAGCCGCCGTTTGTAAACAAAGGAGGGGCTGCAAAAGCTTACAATATTTTCGGTCCGGATCTTAACAGGATAATGTATGAATTCAATGAAAAATTGATTTAATAACTTATTATATGTTCAGTTAATGAATTCAGCTTGATACGAACACAGTCCTCACTGTACATTACAAAGAAAATCAGCTAAATGCTGTCCAATCTTTTCTGTGAATCAACGCTTAAACCTTTTACAAATACAGACAACTGCTTATCAGTCGATAATTTTATTATAAAGTCTTCTTATACCAACACTATCGTGTCATAACCTTCGAGTCATTTATATAAAGATTCCTGGCTTTTGGCGGAATTAATGTTTACAAGAATTTATAATACTGCTGAGAGCAGAATTTTACTTAAAATGTTATTCCTTATTTCCTTTTTAATTTATAATAAGATATAATTAATACGAAATAAAAAGTAAACGGATTTTTAAAAATTTTTTAAAATAAATCAAATTGACTTCTTTGATCTTTGAAGATTATTTTTCGTCATGAATTACACAAATTTGCACTATTTGAATTAAAAATACATTTCTATTTTATGTCAATTAGTGAAATTAGTGGCAATTTCTTGTTTTAAATCCTGTAGAGGTCAACTTAAGCTATGTACACGACAAAACTTTAAAGACACAATCTAATTCAAATATTAAATTTTCAACGGAATTCAGGATTTTTGTAAAATGATCCAACCCTTTTCTGAAAGTACTTTTTTCTTTTCTTCCGTGGTTCTTTATTCTGATTTTAATTGAACTTTCTATCCAAAGTCCAATCAGATAGCACCATAGCATTGCAATGGTTAAAAGTGCAATTAGTTTTTTTAGTTTCTCATCATCTTTAATATGTGTATTCTCTAAATTAAAACCTTTTGTTTTCATATTTCCAAAAAGATTCTCTATTGTCCATCTTTGCTTGTACATCGCTATAGCCTCGTTGGGATTGCTGCTACTGGCTATTATTAAATAGTCATTACCTACAGTCTTCTTTCCGCTTAAATAAACTTCTTCATTATAGATGATTCTCTTTCCGGTACAACCATATATTTGTGTAATTTCAAATGAGACAACATCGTTGTTACATCTGAGACTTTTGATTTATATTTCGTTATTATGGATGTCTTTTTTATTCTTATATGTAAATTTATTTCTGCTTTTTTCAGATATCTGAAAAATTTACCGCTTCCAAATTCACGGTCTGCTACTAAACATTTTATCCTTCCTTTTCCCAATATTGCCAATCCCCTTGACACTATTTCTTTCCTTTCCTCAAATGATGAATTTCCTCGCTTATTAAGCAACTCCCAGCAAAGTGGTATTGATATATTTTTATATACTAAAGCCAGCAGTAATATATTTATATCCTTTTTTCCAAATTGCCAGTTTGTCCTGTCTAACGTCAATATAAAATTTACATGTGGCAGTGATGATATCACTAACTTTGATATTTGTAAATAATCCATCATATAATTTTCAAAAAATCTCTGCATCCTTCTGTAATTTGATTCTGACTTAACTTTAGGATTAAATATTACCGATAAATTACTCAAAGTTACTGTGCGTGCACGAACTAAACTTACTACAAAAGATGCTATAAATTTTAATCTTCGCTTATCGCATTTAAAATGCGGTTGTAAAATTTTCTGAATTTTATTAATATGTCTCAAATCTGACCCTTTCAATTTTATTTTTAAATAGTCGCTTATATAAAAATAAATTCCGGGTCAGATTTTCATTTTTTATCTAAATTTTTGTCGTGTACATAGCTCCGGGCTTAATGCATATTAAATAAAAGGAAATTCGGTATTTGTCGTGTGCTGAAATGTATGATCAGGTATGATAAAATATTGGTACAAAATTTACGTAACTCCGTGAAGTATTCAGGAAGATACTCCGAACATTTTCTTCCATTTGGAAAAATTATAAATCTTCCAGATAAAATGAGATTTAATATCCGGATCTGAAACTATGCTGTCATAATTTTTAATTATCTCATCTATATTCAGATATTCTGAAAGCTCATCTCTGTTTTCATTTACAGATAACAGAAAATCCTCCTTGATCTTCATCATCCATTTTCTTTCAGGAGTCGGGAATCCTTTCTTGTCGCGCCTCCAGACAACCTTTGACGGAACAAGTTCTTTTACTGAATTCCTCAGTATCCATTTACTCCAGCCGTTGTGCATTTTGTAAATGCCTTCTGATCCGAATAATAATTTTATGATCCTGTAATCGAGAAATGGTGTTCTTGATTCTATTGAAAACTTCATTGCATTCCTGTCTTCAAATCTAAGCAAAGATGGAAGTATGTACTGAGTCAGGTCTTCATATAATTTCTGATTCAGATTGTCTTTTGTCCTGTATTCGAGAATGTTCCTGTCAGTATGGCTTTTCAGAAAATCAAGGTTGTAATATCCGCTTGACGAACTTTTAAGATTTCTGTTCTTTGAATTCATGTAATATTTCATTCCTCTTACCGATATTTCAAATCCCTTCCTGAAGTTTTTCATAAGCTCTGAAAATAAACTCACGTAATTTCCTTTATTGAAAAGATTGGAATATAGAAAACCGAAATAAACTTCATATCCTCCGAGAGATTCATCCGCTCCCTGACCGTCAAGAAGTACAGTAACATTGTTCTCTCTGGCAAGACGCATTACATTCCATTGAGCGTAAGGTGAGGTTCCGCCGAACGGCTCGTCAAGCTGAAAAATAAAATCATCAGCATCTTTTAAAAAATCCGCCTTGTCCGGAAATACATAATGAGAGTTGCTTTCCGTACTTTTTACTATTTCTTCAATAAAGTTTCTCTCATCTATCGAAGCATCATCGTAAACTGCTGAAAACGTATTCTGTCTTCTGCCTTTGTCTGATTTGTTTGACAGTGTGTTGTTGTTTTCAAGTATTTTGTCTATTAATGTCACAACAGTCGAGGAGTCAAGTCCGCCGCTCAGACATGTTCCTACAGGCACATCCGATCTCAGTCTGAGTTTTACGGAATCATATATCAGTTCCGAAAACTTTGTTTTAATGTTTTCAAATCTGCTTTCATCGTAAGTTCCAAGTTCTTTGTTTACTTCAAGTGAAAAATATTTTTTAACCGAAAATTCTCTTCCCTGAATTTTTATAAAATGAGAAGGAAGAAGATGTTTTATGTTTTTTATAAAAGTATTTTCAGTGTGATCCGCAAAATTGTAAACAAAGTAATCATATACATTTTCTTTGTTGAGTTCTTTTCTGAATGAAGGGTCGCTTTTAAAATATTCAATAATTGATTTGAGCTCGGATGCAAAGACAAATCTGTTTTCATCTTTGAAATAATAAAACGGCTTAACTCCGAATCTGTCGCGTGAGCAGAAGAGAAGATTTTTTCTCAAATCGTATAACGCAATTCCCCACATGCCGTTAAATCTGCTGAGACAGTCTTCACCCCATTCAATGTATGCATTCATTATTACTTCCGTGTCAGTCCCGGTAAAGAAGCTGTAACCTTTTGAAATAAGTTCTTCCCTTATCTCTATATAGTTGTAAACTTCACCGTTAAAGATCATGCATATATTTTTGTCCCGGTTAAAGAATGGCTGATGACCGTTTACTGAAAGGTCTAAAATTGAGAGCCGCCTGAAGCCGAATGCAAGATTGAATGATTCAGCCGAAGCGGAAAGAATATGACTTCCCTTTTTAATTGCTGAAGTGCCGCCGTATCTTTCTTCGGATTTGTTTCTGTAAGTATTGAATACAGCATAACCTTCATCATCCGGACCTCTGTGGCTGATAATGTTAACAGCCGCTTGCAGCGATTTGAAATCAGCACTAACTTCGTTAAAATTTAATACGCCGAATATTCCGCACATATAAATCTCTTATCTGATTATTGTTATTGTTCTAAATATTTTCATCTTTTTTAACATTGCCTGTGCTGTCACTTTTCTTTTTGTTCGTTGCATACCCGAAAACTCCTGCAAGCAGTATGATTCCCAGCAGAACATTCGCTCCGATGCTGACGGATTTCCCTGTGTAATAAACTGCCGGCTCGTATCTGAATTCCACTTTGTGCTTTCCCTGCGGGACAACAAGCGATCTGAGTATGTAATCGGTTTTATGAATCTCCGATTCCTTCCCGTCAATATATGCCTTCCATCCGAACGGCAGATAGATCTCGCTGAATACCAGAAGATTATTTCCTGTAGCATTTACTTCGTATTCAAGACTGTGTATGTCGCCTTTTACAAGTTTAACACTGGCGGTCGAATCCGGCTTATCAATTTTCTGATTGATGTCTTTTTCAAGGAATGCAACTTTGCGCGGATCGAAATTCATTTCGCGGATATTATTCAGTATCGTAATGTCTTTTTCAACTTTGTAACCGTCAGCAAAGAATGCTTTGGGAATGAAGTTCTTGTTCTCGTAAATAAATTTCGTTCCCTTGAAAACCTGAACGAATGAAGTATCCTGCAGCGGCTTATCCGAAATTATATACTTCACTCCGCCAAGCGTCAGCAGCAGGGGATTCTCTCCTTCTGCTACATCAACAGCATCCTGATAAATTCTGATCTTTGCGCCGTGATAGCCGTTGAATGAATGAAGTCTGTAGTAAGCCATAGTATTGTCTGTCGTAAGTCTCCCGCCATTGAACTCCGCAACTCTGTAAGTATATGTATCAGGATTTGTTTTCAGAAGCCAGTTCGTAAAATCCGTTTCCGCAAAAGCATTCTTCGTTTCACCCGGATTATCCCAGTGAAGCGTTTTAAAATTTACATTCCAGAGATCAATGACAGCAATTAAAATTGTTCCCGCAAGGAATATTTTTACTGATACTTTATTTGTTGCATACATAAACATAAGCCCCGCTACAAGCGCAATGAAAAATGCATGAAGCCGGAGATCGCTGATAGAGTTTGCATAAGCATTCGGTATTATCTGCTGTTTGATGTACTGACTGATCTGCTGAGCAGTCGCTCCCTGCTGTTTCAGTTTTTCAGCGAGCGAACTTGTGGAAACTGAATCTGTGTACGAACCTTCGAAACCGACAATTGAAATTAAAAACATCAGTCCGGCAATTCCGAAAAATACATAACATAATTTCTTTAACTTGTCGGAATCAGTTTTGCCTTTTACAATTTCAATAACAGACTTAAGTCCGAATCCCGAAAGAATTACAATTGCAATGTTCATGAAATGATGTATCATCACAGGCGCACGGAAACTGCTGAAGTAAGGGAAGTAATTAAAAAACAGATCGTAGATAAGTGAGAAGTTCCTCCCGAATGACATAAAAAGAAACACAACCGAGATAACCGTCATCGCCTGCACGAACGGATTTTTCCTGAAATTGTAAAATATTCCCGTGACAGCAAGTATCAGAACTATCACTCCGAAGTACATCGGATTCGTTGTGAACGGCATCTGACCCCAGTAAAGATTAGCTTTCTGTCCCTGTATCTCCACATCGCCGAAGCCATAATAATAGGGAAGCAGGAATGTAATTACTTCACCCGGACTGAAAGACCAGTTCGTCGCATACTGATAATCAAGCGGCTGATCGTCCGCAACTTTTTATCTATCTTCGCCTCTATCCCCGGTTCGCCTCTCATTGAATACTTGTTGTATTCTTTCATTGTCATCATAACGTCAGCATTCATTGCAACAGCCAGCAGCGCGGCTATCACAAAGAAGATGCCACTTTTAATTATTCCCGAGATTTGTGTCTTCTTTACTACTCTGTAAATTATAAGATACAGAAGATAAATTCCAAGCATCAGATATGCATAGAATATCATCTGAATGTGATTTGAATTCAGTTGTATGTGAAGCATCAGCGCAAGCAAAGCAAGGTTGATAAGATTCTGAAATGAAAAAACGGATTTGCTTTTATCGTCAAATGAATCAATCAGCTTATCAAGGAATAAAAGTATCAGAGGAAAAAATGCAAGGGCAAGGACTTTTGTATTGTGCCCGACCACTATCCGCTGAATGAAATCAGTAGCAAATGTCGCTGTCAGAGCGCAGTATAATGCTATCAGCTTATTCTTAAATTTGTAATTGGAATAAAGATAAAATCCGATCCCGAATATCGCATAATAAAGAATGACGGGAAGAACTCCGTTTGTCGAAGAATTTGTGATAGCGCCGTAAACAGAATCCCAGATGAAATAAAAGAAATCATAAGATCTCGGATTATATGAAATGATCGGGAAGTTCGGCATTCCCATGAAAATATACGGAACCCACAGCGGGAACACTCCGCTTTTCTTTGCATCATCAAGAAATGTCCTGAATGAATCTGAAGCGAGTATGTCACCCGTTGCAAAGACTTTCCCGCTGAAAACCCCTTCTTTGAAAAATATCAGAACGGAAAGCAGGATGATGCCAATGTATATGAAATTTTCATACTTGAAGAATGTACTGTTACTGTCAGCAATTCTGCTCCCTGAAAGAGAAGAAGGATTTTTTAATACCGGTTTTTGCTTTGAGATCTGTTTAGCCATCTGTAAAAAATATTTCTGAAATATTAATTTAAAATTTCGGTAAAGATACTTTAAAACAAAATAACTTTCTAAGTAAAATTTGATATTAGCGGGTACTGTCAATGGAATGAAAAACTATTTGAAAGTTTTTATTTTAAACTTACGCCTTTCATATTCATTAATCCGGATTTGTAATTATCTTTGCTAATTCCCCCGCCTGACTTCTTCTTGAATATTTCTTATAAAGATCGTTCTTGATATTGATATTAAGGTCAGTTCCTTCTTTCCGTTTAATTATCAGTTCTGATAGATGCTGAGTCAGCTCTGTTTCCATATTCCTGCCAAATGTTTTCCCCGCTTCGCATTCATTCAGTATCGAAGCTGCTTCGCCGTCAGGAGGTCCGATGCATATAACGGGCTTTCTTGACGCAAGATACTCGAATAATTTTCCTGTCAGTATTCCTTTATCATTTTTTATCTCAGGGATCACAAGAAGCAGCGCATCGCTTTTCAGAAGAAACTTTACCGACTCATCGTGTGAAACAGTCGGTATCAGTTCTATGTTTTTGCTTAAAGAAATACTCTTTGCATATTCGATCAGTGATGAAGAAGGATTTCCGACAAACCGCAGCTTTATGTCTGTTTCCGGAAATGCTGCTGTAACTTTTTTCAAAGCATGAAAAAAAATATTAGGATTGTAACTGTCAGCAAGTGTGCCTGTGTATGAAATGATGAAACTCTTTCCGGAAGATTTTTCCTCTGTAAAGCTGTCCTTAAAATCTTCTTCATCATAACCGTTAGGTATTACATAAATATTTTTTTTACCGGAAGTTTTCGTTTTAAATAATTCTTTAAGTTCATTACTTACTGTAACAACAAAATCCGCTTTGCTAAGAACATCGCTCTCATATTGCAGGTCTCTTTTCTTTGCAAAATATAAATGATGGAACTCATTGTAATAATAAATATCAGTCCAGGGATCACGGAGATCTGCTATCCATCTGACTCTGTCTTTGTAAAATCTTTTTAATTCAAGCCCGATTAACTGCGCTGAGTGAGGAGGGCTGGTAGTGATGACTGTATCAATGTTTTCAGTGTCTAATATTTTTTTTGCTTCTTTCAAAGCAAACTTAACCCAACCGCGTCTGGCATCGGGAATGAAAAAATTTCCTCTTATAAATCTGGATGACTTTTGAATGAGTCCGGGATTACTCTCATTTGAAAAACCGGTGGGAATGCTTTTTTTGCCTGTCAGTCTGGAATAAATTCCGAACGGCTCTGAAGTATCTGTTCTGTGGACTTTTACTGAAGCAGGAATTTCGTCTGCAAGAGTGTTATCAGTAAAAGGATAACTTGCTTTATTTTCATCAACAGTTAGTACATACGGCTGTACTCCGAATTCCGTAAGATACTTTACGAATTTTAAAGCTCTCTGAACTCCTGCGCCTCCGCTCGGCGGCCAGTAGTATGTAATCACTAAAACTTTTTTCAAACTGCCTGATTAAAAATTATTTTTCTATTCTTTACTGCTAAGATTTTTCTTCATTAATTCCGCTATTTGTTTTGCATCGTCATTGCCGGCTTTTTCAAGTTCGCTTATCACTCTCTTCTGACTTTCCTTCGAACGGTTTTGAGAAAGTTTCTGCTTGCCTTGAGGCTTTGTAATGCATATTCTGAAAACAACAATCCCTTTCAGCAATCCTTCAAAATAACTTTCTCGCAGATTGTCTGTGCTGTAAGTGCTTCCTTCACTTTCGAAATATTTCACAAGTTCATTTACGATCCTCTTCTTATCATCGCGGTCATTTACAATTTCCATCTCTCCGTAAGCATGCACGGTAAGGTAATTCCATGTCGGAACGCTCTGATCCGTTTCATACCAGGAAGATGAAATATAATGATGAGCTCCGGGAAATATCACAAGAACATCTTTGTCAAAATCTTTCCACTGCATATTTGCTTTTGCAATGTGACAGTAAAGAGTTCCGTAACTCCCTTCGTTCTTTTCGATCAATACGGGAATGTGAGTTGCGTTTATTGTTCCGTTGTTATTGGTGACAAGTATGGCAAAGAGTTCTTCTCAATGAAACTATGTATCTCCTGAATGTCTTCGATCAGTGAATGAGGCGGAATGTACATTTAGTTAAATATTAATGAGACAAAGTGATAAAATTATTTTTTCTCTGCAACAAGCAATACACCCGTGCCTTCTTTGTTGTCTGTATTCAGATCAAGCCACATTAATATCAGTACAAACCAAAGTGTGAACAGATAATAAAAAGGAAGAAGCAGAATAAAAAATTTCGATGCTCCGGCGATAAGTATGGGATACTTAATGCCGAATCTCCACGACACAGTTCCGTACTTTCCGTATGCATAGGAAAAATCCGTAACTTCAAGTCCCGCTCTGCTTACTTTGTCAGTGATGTCTTCTTTCGAATAACCAAGACGTGCATGCTCTTCAATAAAGCTGTCATCATCTTCCGAATGCGCATCGCTTCCGCCGAGATTTGACGGTGTATTCACTAATAGTCTTCCGCCTTTCTTCAGGGCATTAGCAAAATTCCTGAATACAAGTTCGTCTTCAAAAATATGCTCCATGACATCCACGCAAAGTATGAAATCAAACTGTTCTTTGTATTCTATCTTTGTCAGGTCTCCGATCTCAAATTTAACTTTGTCATAACCTGTCTTCGAAAAGAAATTTCTGCAGTCGTTTACCTGCTCCTCTTTTACATCTATCGCAAGAATGTCGGAATCCGGAAATCTCTTCGCCATGAAATAAGTGTACTGCCCGAAACCCATTCCTGCATCAAAAATTTTCATCACGGTGTTTTTCGGAAAATACTGCTTTATCTTCTTTCTTACATGCCAGGATCGGAGAAACATCAGGTCAAGAAGGAAGTAGAATACTTTTCTCAGAAAAGCATTGTTGGAAACTATGTCGCCGAAAACTTTTTTTACAGGATCGTACTTCAAGTGAATTAATAATTAATGATTAATGAGTAATGAATAATGAGTAATGAATAAATCTTTCAGAATTTGTTTCCTGTTTAGTTCAGTGTTTTACTAAATTTTTAATTGCATCAGTAAAAGTTTCCCAGGAATAATTTTTTTCTCTTCGCCTGCATTCCGGGAAAATTTTTCTTCAAGATCATCTTCATAAAATCTTATAACGCTGTCAGCAATTGCTCTGGAATTTTTGGTTCAATAATAAACCCTGTCTTATTATTAAGTACCACTTCAGACAACCCGCCTACATCTGTCGCAATAACGGGCTTGTCATAGTAATATGCGATCTGAGTGATTCCGCTCTGTGTTGCGTCTATGTATGGAAGAACAACACAATCAGAAGCGCAGAAAAAATATTTCACCTTCTCATTCGGAACGTAATCCGAAACTACGGAAATATTTTTTTCAAGCTTAAGATCTCTGATCCTGTCTTTCGTAACTGATTCGTCTTCATAAAATTCACCTACTATCAGAAGTCTGACTTTTATTTTTTTCAGAATATCCGGCATTGCTTCGATCAGATAATTCAGTCCTTTGTATTTTCTTACATAACCAAAAAACAAAATCACTTTCTCATTTTCCACGTC
Organism: Ignavibacteria bacterium; assembly: GCA_016709315.1. Classification (GTDB taxonomy): domain Bacteria; phylum Bacteroidota; class Ignavibacteria; order Tepidaquicellales; family Tepidaquicellaceae; genus JAEUSI01. The sequence goes on along the minus strand of JADJMZ010000001.1, from coordinate 532,243 downwards.
AATGTTAAAATCATTTTTAAGAAATCGTTTCGATTCTTCCTTTCCGGCTGCTTCCCCGAAAATATTGTAAATAGGATGCGGAGTAAGTTTGTACGGTTTGCCGTTAACGAATTTTTTCAGATCTTCTTCAACACTTTTTGAATGTATAATAAAGTAATCACCTGCTTTGAAAATCAGCTTTATGAGAAAATTGTCACCCGGTCTGTGTTCGTGAGGTATCACATTATCACAGATAAATAAAACCTTCGCGCCGGTTTTCTTTTTTACATATCTGCATATCGTATAAAATGCCGGTGCGAAAAAAGGTATCCAGAATCTCAGAATAAGCAGGTCAGGATTTTTATTAGCGATCCTCCTTGCCGTACTGCGCCAGTTAAACGGATTTATGGAGTCTAAGATCTGAGTATTCGGGATTTCCTTTTTGATGATATCATTGCCGCTGGTATCTTCCTGACTCTTTCCGGGAAATAAAAGTTTGGGATATTGTCTTTTGAATGAAAATATTTCCACATCATTATCTTCCGAAAGATAATTCGCCAGTATCCCGTTAAGCTGCGCCATAGCGCCTCTCAGAGGATACGCCGTACCGATAATGATTATTTTCATAATGTTTGTAAAAGTAACTGCAAAATATATTAATTCATCTTGAATTTCTAAGCAAAAGTAAGGACTTCAAATTATTTTAATCAACTCTTCTAAATTTAAACGCAAAGACTCCCGCATAGCGAGGCAAGCAGAGACGCAGAGGAATTATAATTTGAAATTAAAACTCTCTGTGACTTTGTTTCCCTGTGTTGAGAAATGTTTTCCTGCTTGCTAAGCCCCCCGCTCCGCGAAGCCTGCTCCGCAAGGCGAGCGAGCAGCTTAGCAAGCCAAAACTCGACCTTTCCAAGCTGGCTCGCCTCGCGGAGCGGGGGGCTTGGGAAGGAGGAAGTTTTTGAGACAGACTCCAGGGCGGACGGGAATGACAGTAAGGGTTTTCAGAAGTCTCTAAACAAAATTCAAATTCTTTTATAGAATTGATGCGCTCAATATTAATCTGTTTATTGTTATAATTGCAAATTTAATGTATATTTTCTTTAAACAATTACGGGGGCAGGCAATGAAAACTCTGAAAGAATTTTTTAAACAACAGACCTTTGCATTTTGTAAGAACAGGAATGTATGTGATAGATGTTGCAAAGTTCATGGGGATGCACAATATCGGGGCGGTTCCTGTACTCGAGCAGTCGGATAAACTCACGCTGAAGGGAATTTTTTCCGAAAGGGATCTTCTCCGCAGATGCATTGCTAAAGATCTCGATCTTACGGTTATTAAAATAGATGATGTGATGACCAGAGATATTATTCTGATCGAGTCTCACGATACGCCGGAATACTGCCTGCAGATAATGAAGCAGGAAAAAATAAGACACATTCCTGTAATCGAAAAGCAGGATCTCATAGGGATAATTTCAATGAGAGACCTGATGCTTTATGACAATACACAGAAAGATGAGAAGATCGAACTATTGAATTCGTATATTCAGTTCAGCGGTTAAAAAATAATTGAATTTGAATTTTCACAGATAAAGAAATGTTGTCTTTTCTAACCTAATAATAAATTTTAAGCAAACATGAATTTAACAGAAATAAAAACTCTCGGCGAACTTAAACGCTCGGGTTATAAGACTTTGTCTGTCAAAGATGAAATAAGAAATAATCTTACCAAAAAAGTTGCAAACAAAGGGAACTATTTTGAAGGAATCGTTGGTTATGAGAACACTGTCATTCCTTCAATTGTAAATTCGCTTCTTGCCAAACATGACATAATACTTCTCGGACTCAGAGGTCAGGCAAAAACAAAAATTGCAAGAATGCTTCCTGATCTTCTCGACGAGTTCATTCCAATAGTTAAAGGTTCTGAGATTAATGACAATCCTTTTCATCCGATATCAAAATTCGCGACAGATATTATCAGCGAAAAAGGTGACGATACGGAGATTGAGTGGATATCACGCGATCAGCGCTACAGTGAAAAGCTTGCAACTCCTGATGTAAACATTGCAGATCTCATCGGCGATATAGATCCGATAAAAGCTGCAAATCAGCGGCTTCATTATTCTCATGAAGGAGCGATTCATTTCGGAATTATTCCAAGGACGAACAGAGGTATATTCGTCATTAATGAACTGCCGGATCTTCAGCCACGCATACAGGTCGGATTACTGAACATCATGCAGGAGAAAAGACATTCAGATAAGAGGATTCAATATCAGAATTCCTCTGGATGTACTGATGGTCTTCACGGCAAATCCTGAAGATTACACTAACAGAGGAAACATTATCACTCCTCTGAAAGACAGGATAGACTCGCAGATAATTACTCATTATCCGAAAGCACTTGAAGACGGAATAAAGATCACAGAGACATATTCCTGGACGGAAAGGAATCCGAAAAAGAAGGTGATCATTCCTTATTATTTCAGGGAGATTGTTGAGATGACGGCAGTGATGGCGCGGTTAAGCGAATTCGTTGATCAGAAATCAGGTGTGAGCGCGAGACTTACAATTTCATCAACAGAAAATCTGATCAGTAATGCCGAGCGCAGGGCTATAATGAATAATGACGATATTATAATGCCGAGGATGTGCGACCTGTTATCTATCATTCCGGGAATTACGGGAAAAGTCGAGGCTCGTATTTTGAAGGCGAGCAGGAAGGATCGATCAAAGTTGCAAAAGCGCTTTTGTCAAAGTCTGTAAGGGAAATTTTTCAGAAAGTATTTTCCTGATCCTTTGATGAAGAAGAAAAAAACAGAGTCGAGTAAAAAGTCAAGGATCCTTATTCTGAAATTGTGGAATGGTTTCGGTACGGAGGCAAAAAAAGTGAATATTAAAGATGATATGACATTCAAAGAATACTTTAGCGAGTTAAGGAAAGTTGACGGACTCGAGAAGTTTGTTAAAAAATATCCGCAGTTTTATGAAAGCGAAAACGAACTTGCATCGCTTATGGAATTTGTGCTTGACGGACTTCATCAGAACTCCAAGATCGCAAGGGAGGAAGTTGATTCTGTAATAGTATATAAAGATCTTGTCGGAAGTATGTTCACACAGGGCGGAAGCAGTTTCGGCGGATACGAGGATGAGTTTTACAGATGATAAAATAATCATGAACAGAAAAAATTATACCTGAGTCGGGCAATTGCTTCTCTTTACACGACAAAATTTTCTGGAGAGAATTGCTCGCAGATGACCTCAGAATTTTCATGCAGATTTTCACAGAAACAAGATTATTAAATAGATTATTTGCGTAAATCTGCAATTTTTCTGCGTAAATCTGCGAGAAAATATTTTTGTCATGTACCAAGCAGTTGCTTATAAACTCATTTAGTATATTTAATTAATGAACAGATTTGTTTAAAATGTCTTACGATGAACAGATTTGTCCTAACAGTTTTAATATTGCTTTACTGCGTCAGATGCTTTCCGCAGCAGCGTCAGGATACACTGGCGGTGTTTAAAGTAATGATTCCCTCTCAATACCTCTGCCGGATATCATAGACACTTCCCGTATCGCAAAATCAGATGTTGACGCGCCGATCCGCTACACCGCAAAAGATTCTCTCATTTACGATCTGAAAAATAAAAAAGTATTTCTTTATAATGAAGCGCAGCTTATTTACAAAGACCTGAAACTCGATGCAGGAAGAATCAATGTAAATGAAGAATCGCAGACTCTGGAAGCATACGGAATACCCGATACAACCCGGACGGGAAAGTTCATACAGACTCCGCTGATGTATCAGGGAAATGATAAATACGAAGGCGCAAGATTATCTTATAATTTTAAATCGCAGCAGGGAAATGTTTCAATGGGATTCAGTGAAGCTGAGGTCGGATATTATTTCGGTGATAAGATAAAGAAAGTAACAAGCGAAGTGCTTTTTATTAAAAACGGAATTTATACCACTTCGACTGACAGGGAAGATCCGGAATATTATTTTCTTTCTCCGAAAATGAAGGTGATACCGAATGATAAAGTAATTGCACAGTCTGTGTTTCTTTATATTGAAGGGTTCCTGTTTTCTGGATTCCTTTCGGAGTTTTTCCCAAACAGGTCAGGCAGGTCATCAGGTCTTATACCGCCTACTTTCGGAGATGACGGTACATACGGAAAGTATATCTCAAGGCTTGGTTACTTCTGGGCAATAAATGATTATACTGATCTTGGGCTGACAGGAAGTTATTTTACAAAAGGAAGAACCGATATTTACGGACAGTTCAGATATGCACTGAAATATAATTTTTCGGAAACATAAACGGAGGTTATTCCAGATTAAGACTCGGAGAAAGCACTGATGTCGGTAATCAGCAGTCTGATGCCTGGGGATTAAATATCGCGCACAATCAGCAGATCAATCCTACTTCCCGCATTGATGCAAGTCTTGCTTTCGTAAGCAGTAAGAATTTTTACAATGTAACAACGAATTCGCTTTCAGAACTGCTTCTGCAGAATGTCCTTTCGAATCTTACATATACGAAATTCTGGGAAGGCACTCCTTTTTCATTAAGCGCAAATTATTTCAGGGATCAGAATCTTCAGACAAATGATGTAACAGAAAGAATTCCATTTGTAAATTTTTCAATTTCACAGACTTATCCTTTTGAATCAAATATTTCTGATTCATATAATAAAAAATTCTATGAATATTTTAATTATTCGTACAACGGGAGTTTTGAATAACAGAATTAAGCGAACATTAAAATCTTTGCAGAATACAGACAGCACTTTTGATGATATTCGTTTCAGGCATACGGCATTTTTAAATCTCAGTCTGACTCCGAGGTTTGATTTTATTACTTTGACACCTTTCTTTTCTTACAATGAAATCTGGTACAATAAATATATCAGCAAAAATTTTAATACTGCTGACAGTACTGTCGTTACAAAAAGATGAAAAAGTTAAAAGCGCTCAGATATTTCAATACAGGAATTAGTCTTTCTACAAGATTTGTCGGAATATTTAATCCTAAGATATTTAATGTCGAGGAATACGGCATACTATTACGCCTGCTGTAACTTTTTCATATCAGCCGGATTTTCCGAACCTCAATAGGGTTATTACAAGTCTTATACAAATGCATCAGGTCAGGAAATAAAGTATTCTGTATTTGAAAAAGAAGTTTTCGGAAGCGCTCCTTCGGGAAAGTCACAGTCGCTTTCTTTTTCGGTAGGAAATGTATTTGAAATGAAGACAAGATTAAATGACACTACGGAAAATAAATTTCAGCTTCTTAATTTTGATGCCGGAATAAATTACAATTTCGCTGCAGATTCTCTGGGATTCTCCGAACTGTTTACAAGCTTCAGGACAAATATCGGAAGCTTTCTTAACATTTCCGGAAGCGCAAATTTTAATCTTTATAAATATGATGAGTTATCAAATTCAAGATTGAATCAGTATCTTATTAGTTCGGACGGCAAGTTGGCTGACCTGACTAATTTCAACTTCAGCATGTCAACCAGTTTTAACTTCGGATTATCAAATAGAGATAACTCACTAAATAAAGATACAATCGTTTTGTATGATTCGCTTAAGGGAAGGGGGCAGTATAAAGATGTCAGAAAATAAAATTGATGAAATAAATTTTGATATTCCTTTCAGCGGCGGGTTTCGGATTTAATTATTCCGAATCGAAGCCCGGGAATAATGTTACAAACAGGAGCTCTAATCTGTCCGGCAACGTTGCTTTCAATCTTACGGAGAAATGGAGATTTTCATTTGCTACAAGCTATGATATAGTAAACAGTCAGTTTACAGCTCCGTATTTAACTGCTTACAGGGATCTAAATTCCTGGGAGCTTAATTTCAACTGGTATCCTGCAGGGACTTACAGGGGATTTTCACTTGAGATAAGGATAAAGCTCCGCAGCTCAGGGACATTAAAGTTTCCAAAGACAAATTCAAGAGGAGTATATTAGACAATGCAGAAATATTCCGGCGCAGGAAATAAGTTTATCATTATAGATAATCTTAAAAATGAGATCACCGATCGTGAGAAAAAGACAGTTGAACTTTGTTCGTCTGAAGACAACAATGAAATTGACGGAGTGATATATGTTTAGAACTCTGACAATTCCGATTTCAAAATGAATTATTACAACAGGGACGGAACCGGAAACGCTCTTTGCGGGAACGGATTAAGATGCACGGTAAAATTTATAAACGATAATATGATCTCAGACAAGACCGAACTTACGATCGAAGCTGTTTCGGAAACTTATGAATGCAGAAAATTACCCGACGGAAGGATTACAGTTTCTTTCCCTCCGCCGGAAAAAGTAAAAACTAATTTTAAGTTAAAGGTTCATTTTCAGGAGTGGTGGGAACTGCTTAACTGCTCTTATGTTGACTGCGGGTCTCCGCATATAGTTGTGTTCATTGATGAAATTGAAAAGCCGAAAGTAAATAATCTGGAAGAAGTGAATATAATGGAATGGGGAAGAAACATAAGGATGCATAAAGACCTGATGCCTGAAGGAGCGAATGTGAATTTTGTAAAAGAAAAAGTCGAAAGATGAAAACGAAATAGAAATCCGAAGTTATGAAAGAGGAGTGGAAGGCGAGACTCTTGCCTGCGGGACAGGAGCATTGTCATCAGCACTTATCTATTTTATACTGAGAAATCAGAAGGATGAAGTGAAAGTTCTTACAAGATCAGGTGAATATCTGAATGTTAGGTTCGAAATTGAAAACAGAAAGCTAAAGAAAATGTATCTGACAGGAAATGCTGTAAGAATTTGAAATTAAATTAATTGAATCTATAAAAAACAGAATTGAGATGAGAAATGTAGTTTAATTTATACAATATTGTTTTTCTAAAATTTCTGTTTCCGGTGAGCCAATACATAATGAGCAATCAAAACACGAATTAATTTATAATACTATTAAGTAACCTATTTCTAAAAGTTAGGAAAGAACAGATAAACAATACTTTTAAAAATTCATTATATCTAAGTAATTATTTATTAGAATAGATTAAAATTCAATTCACCAATTAACCGAATACCGGAATAATTTAATTCGAAATTTCTATAATTAGTATTATCTATCGCCTTAGCATATTCACCGGATAAATATAACCTTATGTTGATGTTATTCTGATCAAAACTTAATCCGGTTTGTCCTGCGAATCCAATGTTAGATGCACTGTATCTTTCAAAAGACATATTAAGAAAACATAATGAAGCTCCTAAAAAAGAATGTCTTAGTTTCATCGGATAATTTAAAATGGTAGTTAGAAAAAATTCCAAGAGAAAAACGATCAAAATGATAATACTTATCATCACCATAATCAGTTACTATATATTTCGGACCCCAAACATATTCTCCGGAACCACCGATTTCTAATCCACTTTTCATTTTATAAAATAAACTTATCTTACCGGAAAAATTGAAAAATATAGAACTTATATCAGAATTTATCGAAATATCTTTCTTAATGAAGTTATTGACATCTTGCGGAGAAAAAACCGGAACCTACTCCAAAACCCAAATAAAGTTTATCTTCATTTTTTATTGTTTTAATATCCTGGGCTCTGGATTCAAAATTAAAAACAATAATCAACAATACAAAAAATAAAAAATATTTTTTCATAATTACATGAATATTAAGATTAAAAAAATATTTTGAAAATTACTTTTCAGGCCGAATACCGAAAATATTGAATCACAAAATCAGATGAATGAAATTTATATTCTAAGGTATTAAAAATCATAGCTGAAAACAATCTTCTCAAATTCTTTTATATATAACTCTTTCCTTTTCATATTATAGTAATCAGCAGTTTTATACGCTCCATAAATATTTGCAGAATAAAAATGAAGTTACAAGTGCTGAAAGAATAGTCAATAAATAATTTGAACTGTAATTCTGGTCATATTTATACTGCAAATGTTGCGAATGCGGATGCCCCTACAAATACAATCGCCTGAAATGCATCAAAATAATGTTTGCTGTATAACTGGCCTGAGCCTGGCATAACAGCAGACAGTAAGGCTGCAAATACAGGCTTACGATAACTCAAATTATCTGACTTAGACAGCAAATCATTACATTTGCGTGCTATAGATTTCAAAGTTGTATCGTGTGATTCACTTAACATCATTTCAAATCTCTTATGTGCAAAATTATAATTTTCTGCCTTGATATCCAGAAGACCTAAGTATAAAGATGAGATTTTTTTATTGTCTTTTTTTTCTGCTCTATTTAGTAACATTTGGGCATATTGTAAATAACCCCATTGCAAATATGAAAGACCCAGAGATATTTCAATATTGTTTCTAAGTGTATTACTTAATTTATAGGAATTCATTAAATCCGAAAAAGTAAAAATTGAAGATTCATACTTCCTGGATTTTTGATAAGATTTTCCGATTTGATACAGATAATTAGCAGATGAATCTTTATCTTTTGAAAAAACAACAATCTTTATATACTGAAATTGCCTGAAATAATCCTTGCTTTTCATAAGAAAATCTGCATAATCCGATTTACCTGGCCTAAAATGAAATTAATATTACAGAATAAGAAGAGAAATAAAATTAATCTCTTAAGGTAGGAAGTCATCATCATCTAAAGTAATTTTTCCAGAATTATCAATAATTAATACGTAATTATTAAAAGCTTCTCTATTTTCTCTGTATAAGTATCTATCCATAAAAATTACTAACCCGGCAATACCCAATTTATTAATAGAAATCTTTGCAAAATTCGAACAGGATATATGAAACATGCATCTATGAATAGAATTAGGGGAAATATCGGATTGATAAATATTTATTAATTTAGTCATGGGTAATGATAAAACTCTGTAATAAGAGTATGGGAAAAAATCATCGGATTTATCTTTATTGATAATATCTTCTGATTCCCAGGGTTCCAAATCCCTTTTCTTTTCATGCTGGGAATACAAACTAACTGAAAATCCGAAAATCAGAAGAAATATCAGTATTGATTTAATCATTAATTAGTTTTTCAGCATGGGTACTTTCCATTGGCGAAGTTGCCCTTCTTCGTCTCTCATTGTATATATAGTATATAGAATTTCTTCATAATTTTCGTTATAAGCGGTAACCAATGATATATTTATGCTTGAAGGCTCTAAATCGTTCCAGCCGCCTGTTATTGCATCAACTACAATTCCTACTATGCCACCACAAAAGAAATATATTTCCCAATAACCAAAGGGCATTAAGAGAGGAATTAACATTAACTACCTGCTCCTTATAACCATTAAGATTTATTGCTACGGTATAATCGTGTTTCTTACTAAGTTTGATTGTCATTGGAGTTTTACCAGTATTCACCATTGCTCCATTTTCATTTTTAATAGTAACAGCAGCACTCGATGGGGTTGAATTAATACTAATTTTATCTGAGGTTCCATTCCAGATAGTTCCACAACCATAAAGAAATATTGAAATTGCTAAAAATATAACAAATTTTTGAAAAATTCTGTTTTTCATAACAAAAATAGGTTTAGTTTTAAAAAAATGTTTACTTAAAATGTACAATTGCAAAACTGAAAATTCGATTTCGATAAGAACAATAGAATGCTTTAGTTTTTAAAACAAGGAAAGAACAAAATAAATCAATTATAAAAAGAAGAGACTCTTACTATTTAGGAAATAATTATTGAAAGAACAAGAAAAACTTCTAAAGAATATTTTAAATTTTTAATTGAAAAATTTATAAGAATTAATCGGCTAAATAACAAATATTGAACTTCTTAATAAGAATTTTTGTTATAATGTAGTTTTAGTTTTTAAAATTCAATAGATAAATTTACTCATTTTTTTTCTTGATCGAAATTTGTAATATATATTAAAAATTTGTGTTTTTTGTTAAATAAAATAAAAGGAGAAAAAAATGAAGGTCTTTAAGTTATTTACTTTTTTAATAGTAATGTTAATGCTTACAAGTAATGTTTTCTCACAGGGAAGACCAAAGGCAAATAAGGATTGGGATGGTACAAAACCTGAGGCACTAAAAGGAGCTACAAGTTTTGTATTTATTTATGCACCTTTTGTAAGTGGATCTCTTGGTTCTGCTCCCGCTGGATCTTATAGTAAGTTTATAGATTCCACTGAAACCCAAATTAATAATATGGCGGGGTTTGGATTTCAATATTATATTAGTAATAAAGTTTCAATTGTTGCCGGATTAAGAATAGGATACAATAATAGTAAGAACACAGATCTTTCCTTAAATGAAATTACTCAGTCATCAGCCGAATGGGGATTTTCCGGGTGATTTAAATTATCATCTTACCTCTTTATATAGCGTAAGCCCTTATGTAGGAGTAAACGGTAATGTAGGATTATTCTCAAGCAGTTATGAATCAGTTTCAAAATTTCATCTGCTAAAAAGAAGAAAATTGGAATGGACTCGTTTTCTCGGGAGGACTTAATGTTGGATTTGACTGGTATTTTACACCTGGTTTATCTTTAGGTGGTAAATATACAATGAGGATGTCTTTAATTTCTTCACCTAAAAGAGAAATAATAACTACTTCAAGCAGTGGAACTGTTTCAACTTCAACTCAGCATGGACCTTCTGAATTCCGATGGGAAAATAATGTAACAAGTATTATTCTAAATGTCCATTTTTAGTTTACAATCATTATTACAACTATAAAGACCGATTTATTAATCGGTCTTTATAGAATTTCATTAATCTTGATTTAAAGTTAAAATTATATTAGGCAAGCCTTTCCTTCGTGGATAATTTGATGCCTTGATACACCGGTAACAGGAGTTTTGTAAAAATATTTTGGTGTAATTTAAACAGCATTTCTCAATTCAATTCTTTTTTTTGGTCTCTTTTAATTTGTTTTCACTTAATTCTGATTTCTCTTTCATTCTTCCGAGCATAAAATCTTCAGGCGTTATTGTAATATGAACTTTGCAATCAATACTCCATCTATTCTACTATCTGCTTTTTTGCATCTTCTAAATTTAAAAATGGATACCTTGGATAAACATTCTTCACTGGCTGTTCTCTGATTTCTTTAATCTTACCGTTAACCTGAAGATAAGCAATAGATGTTCTTATGTGTTGCAATCCATGCAAACTTCAGGAAATGAGCAAAATATAAAATATAATTATTTTAATAAACTCTGTGTGGTCAATTTTAATTAGATTTCAGACGAATTAATAATCCCTTGAAATGTCCTGAAAATTAAAATAAAAACGCCCTTGATCGGGGCGTTTTTATTAAATTAAGATGTATAGTATTTCTTAAAATAAAATGAATGATAATGCTGCATTCGAAGTCAAATGACTATTTTGGTTCTTGGTAAAGACATAACCTGCTCCAAGTTGCAGACTGATATAATTCTCAAGATAGAATAAGAATCCTGCTTTAATTTCATGATTTGCATATGAAAAATCACTTGAATTTGTTTGAAGTTTAAATCCACCACCTGTCTGAGGTACCCAAGTTTGATTAACAAATTGTTTAAGGTTTACAGCATATCCTGCGTTAAATCTGATTCTGTTTGTCATATTATACCAATAATCTAATCTTCCTAAACCTGTCCATAGTTTACCAAATGCAGAATCAAAAGGAGTTCCCAATTGGAAAGAAGCTAAGATTTGGTGATTTAGTCCGATTGGGTATCCATATCTTCCTCTTGCCTCAAGTGAAGGATTCGGTTTTTCAATTATTGAATTTCTTGTTAAAACAGTGAAATTCACACCTAATCTTATATCTCCACCATAATATCTAGGATTTGTAAAACTGTAATTTATGCTACCTTCGTAATTTTCAAAAAGGACACTTTCAAACTGTTTGTATTTTGTTCTGTATTCACTTTCTTTATCTATTATATGTGATATATCTAGTGTAGATTGCTTTGGCAGATATTTTGTTGTAACTCCTGATTTCTTAAGCTCCTGATCAATGCTTATAGCTTTAGCAAGTGGAGTAGCATTAACCTGTCTACCATAACCTAAACCGGCAAATAGATCTAATTGAGGTCGGTTCTCACTAGAATCATACGGAAGGAATTCCTGTTGTCTTAAAAAAGATGAACTTACTGCTCCGTTTACAAAGAATCCCTTATCTTTGCTGAGATATTTACTCACATCCGCATCAAAATTATAAGAATATGTCGGAGTCAGAGTAACAGAATCTGCATTATTACCAAAAATTGCACCCCTAAGGCCAAGATTCCAGGCATAACTTGGTGATGAATAGAATTGATTATATAACGCATCAATTCTATAAATTTGAGAAATTGTTTTTGGAGGAATTAATGAATCAGGAACTTCCCTATTTGAATAATCAAATTGATCCCAACTCCAACTACCGTTAACAATTGCTTGTTTTGCTGTACTTGTGGTTATATCAAAATCTGTGATCTTTACATTCTGTGAATATCCAAGTGATGAGATAAACAAGAATAGAAAAATGTATTTTAAAATTTTCATTTGTTGCCCTTTCTAATTAGTTTGTAAGTATGTGCAATATAAATAATTTCTAAATAAAACATAATGTAAATATTTAAGTGCGATAAAATATTTTTGTTTTATATAATATAGTAAAAAATGTTTAAAAAAGAAAAATTTTTCATTTGAGTATTAACTGATTCAAGGGTAATTTGTATAAATTTAAAATCAAAATAAATTGAACGATAAAAAATTAATAATCATCGGTGCCGGTCCGGGTGGATATGCGGCAGCATTTCTTGCGGCTGATCTTGGAATTGACACTACTTTAATTGATAATGAAAAAAATCCCGGAGGTGTTTGCCTTTACAGGGGCTGCATTCCTTCAAAAGCGCTTCTTCATTCTGCAAAAATAATTTCGGAATCTGAAAAAGCAAAAGAATTCGGCATCGAGTTTAAGAAACCGGAAATTAACCTTAATAAACTGCGCGAATGGAAGAATAACACTGTTAATAAACTTACAGGCGGACTCGGGCAGCTTTGCAAACAGCGAAAAGTAAACTATCTTCAGGGTAAAGCTAAAATCCTGAACAATGAAAGCATTGAACTCATAAAAGGGAACGGTGAAAAAGAATTACTGAATTTTGAAAATCTTATCGTAGCAACCGGTTCTCATCCCTTTATTATTCCGGGAATAGACATTGAATCTCCCGGATTCATGGATTCGACTTCCGCTCTGGATATTGAGGATATACCAAAAACGCTTTTAGTGATAGGGGGCGGTTATATAGGTCTTGAGATAGGCACTGTTTATGCTGCTCTCGGCTCTAAGGTTACGGTTGCGGAAATGTTACCGAAATACTTTCAGGAGCGGATAATGATCTTGCTGCAGTATTAAGCAAAAACATAAAGAAAATGTTTGAAGAAGTATTACTCAGTACAAATGTAATTGATACAAAGAATTCAGGTAAAGGAATTAAGGTCACATTAGAAGATAAAGATAAGAACAGAAGTGAAAAGATATTTGACAAAGTCTTAATCGCCGTCGGAAGAAAGCCGAATTCAAAAAATATAGGTCTCGAAAACACAAAAGTTGAAATTGATGAAAAAGGATTTATAAAAGTTGATAACCAGTTGCGAACTTCAGAAAAAAATATTTTTGCTATCGGTGATGTAGCCGGTGAGCCGATGCTTGCTCATAAAGCCTCGCATGAAGGAAGAACTGCTGTGGAAGTGATAGCCGGTCATAAATCTGTTTTTGAGCCGAAGGCAATACCCGCAGTCGTTTTTACTGATCCCGAAATTGCCTGGTGCGGATTGACTGAGAAGGAAGCAAAGCTGCAGAATAAGAATATTACAGTTGCAAAATTTCCCTGGGCTGCATCAGGAAGAGCTATGACAATCGGAAATACCGACGGACTAACTAAGCTTATTATTGATCCTGCAACCGAAAGAATTCTGGGAGTTGGGATTGCCGGACCCGGAGCTGGTGATTTAATAGCTGAAGGAGTACTTGCTATTGAAATGGGAGCTAATGCAACCGACTTAAAGCTTACGATCCATCCCCACCCGACGCTTTCCGAAACTGTTATGGAAGCTGCCGAAGTATTTTTCGGACAAAGTACGCATATTTACAGACCGAAAAAGTTAAATTAAAAATTACGAATTAAGAATTAAGAATTGTTAATTTCGAGTTTCAAGTTACGAATTACGAGTTTCAAGTTACGAATTACGAGTTTCAAGTTACGAATTACGAGTTTTAAGTTACGAATTACGAATTTCAAGTTACGAATTACGAATTTCAAGTTACGAATTACGAATTGATTCTTAAAGTAAGCAGAATGTAAAATTATGAAAGCAGCAGACAGAAATTTCGAAAGTGAATTTGAATTTAAAACATCCAGAAGCGGCGGGAAAGGCGGGCAGAATGTTAATAAAGTAGAAACTAAGATCGAACTTAATTTTGATGTTGAAAATTCTCTCATTCTTAATGATGATGAAAAAAAGAATTTTATTGAAACTTCAGAATAGAATTGATAAAAACGGAATCCTCCAGATCATTGCTCAGACAGAGCGTTCTCAATTAATGAATAAGCTGAAAGCACAGAAAAGATTTTATGAATTGATTGAAAACGCATTGAAAAAAGAAAAAGTAAGAAAGAAGACCAAACCTTCTGTTTCTTCAAAAGAAAAAAGAATTGAAACAAAAAAGAAAACTTCAGTAAAAAAAGTTATGAGAAAAGTTCAGTTAAAAGATCTTTCGGATTAACCTTAGTTCTTAAAGAACCATCATCATCGGATTTTCCAATGCTTCAGCTATCCATCTGAGAAATCTCGCCGCATCGGCTCCGTCAATTATTCTGTGATCATAAGTTAATGTAAGCGGCAGCATAAGTCGTGGTTCGAAAACTCCGTCAATAAATACAGCTTCCTTGCTTCCTCTTGAAACACCGAGTATAGCAACCTGAGGAGAATAATCAATCGGATTGAAATGTGTTCCGCCAATTCCTCCGAGATTTGAGATAGTGAAATTACCACCGTCCATTTCATCAGGAGTTATCTTTTTTGTACGGGCTTTTTCCGCGAGTTCGTTCAGCTCAACAGAGATCTCCGTAATACTCTTTTTATCCGTATTTTTTATAACAGGAACTAACAATCCTCTGTCTGTATCAACTGCAATGCCGATGTTAAAATATTTTTTAAATATAATTTCTTTATCGTTCAGGTCAATGCTGGAGTTGAACTGCGGAAATTTATTCAATGCAGCAGAGCATACTTTTACAAGCATTGAAGTAAGAGTCAGATGTCCGCCTTTTTCTTCGACTGATTTCGAGTATTTTTTTCTGAATTCTTCAAGTTCAGTTATATCGGCTTTATCTGACTGAGTAACCATTGGAATTGTTGACCACGCATAGGTCATAGATTCTGCTGTTATGACTCTGACCTTGTTCATTGACTGAATTTCCACATCCCCCCATTTTTTAAAATCAGGTAATTGCTTTTGTGAAACGGGATTTCCCGCATCAGAAGAGGTCAATTTTATTTTGACAAAATTTTTAACATCATCCTCCATGATCCTTCCTCCCTGTCCTGATCCTGAAACTCTGTCAATGTCCACTCCTAGCTCTCTTGCAAGTCTTCTCACAGAAGGTGTAGCAGGTGCAGATTCGCGTTTCACATTATAAGGAACTGAATCTTCTGACCTTACTAATGGTATTGCAGCATCTTTTTCTGTATAAGTAATATTTTTATCTTCAATTTTATTTAATACATCTTCATCTTTCTTTTCCTTGATCGGTTCATCCTGTATCTTTACTTCCGCTTTAGCATCAGCTTTATTATCTTTAATATTTTCAGCTCCGTTAGTTTCAAGCTTTAAAATAACGCTGCCAATCTTAATGCTTTGCCCTTCCTTTACATTGATTTCTTTCACTGTTCCTTCTTCAGTTGAAGGAACTTCAAACATCGCTTTATCTGTCTCAAGCTCTATTACCGGCTGATCTATTTTTATTTTATCGCCTATCGAAACAAGAATTTTTACTACATCTCCTGTTTCGACATTGTCCGAAACTTCAGGAAGTTTTACTTCTTTTATCATATAGAATTTTATTTTAAACTTTTACCGGATTTGGTTTATTCTGATCCAGTCCGAATTCTTTAATTGCTTTATTCACTTCACTGGGATCTATTTTCTTTTCTTTTGCGAGAGAATTAAGCGCTGCGATAGTTATATATCTGTGATCCACTTCAAAGAAGTCTCTCAGCTCTTCCCTTCCGTCACTTCTGCCGAAACCGTCCGTTCCGAGGATACTGAATTCACCCGGAATCCATTTCTTTATTATTGCCGGCAAAGCTTTAATATAATCAGATGCAGCGATGAAAACACCTGTTTCGTTTTCCAAAACTTTTGTAATGTATGGCTTCGTTTGTTCCTTTTCAGGATTCAGCATGTTTTGCCTTTCAGTGTCAGTGGCATCCATGTAAAGTTCTTTGTAACTTGTAACACTCCAGACATCTGCAGATACTTTATATTTTCTTCAAGAATTTTCTGAGCTTTGATAACTTCGTTAAGTATCGTTCCGCTGCCGAAAAGATGTGCTTTAAGTTTGGATGATTTCATTTTGGATTTTGAATATCTGTAAATGCCTTTAAGTATGCCTTCTTCCGAACCTTCAGGCATCGGAGGCATAAGATAAAATTCATTCATTACTGTCAGATAATAAAAAATATCTTCCTGATTTTCATACATCCTGTGCATTCCGTCTTTGATAATGACTGCGAGTTCGTATGCAAATGCAGGATCATAGCATTTCAGATTCGGTACCGGCAAAGCGAGAATATGACTGTTGCCGTCCTGATGCTGAAGACCTTCGCCGCTCAGAGTTGTTCGACCGGCTGTTCCTCCGATCAGAAAACCTCTTGTTCTGGAATCTGGAGCTGCCCAGATTAAATCACCTATCCTCTGAAAACCAAACATTGAATAAAAAATAAAGAACGGAATCATGTTAATTCCGTGTGTCGCATAGGAAGTTCCGGCAGCTATGAATGAAGACATTGATCCCGCCTCTGTAATTCCTTCTTCTAATATCTGACCGCTTTCTTCTTCCTTGTAATAAAGCAGACTGCCTTTGTCCACCGGTTCATAGATCTGTCCGACGTGAGAATAAATTCCAACCTGTCTGAATAAAGATTCCATTCCGAAAGTTCTGGCTTCATCAGGAACAATAGGAACAATATATTTGCCGATCTCTTTGTCTTTCAGTAATTTAGAAAGCAGATGAACAAAAGCCATAGTAGTAGCAACTTCCCTGTCGCCGTTTCCTTCATAAAATTCTTTAAACAGTTCATCCGAATTGAATTTCAACGGAGCGGATTTCACATCTCTTTTCGGAATGAAACCGCCGAGGACTTTTCTTCGCTCGGTCAAATACTTTATTTCCTCGCTTTCAGGAGAAGGTCTGTAAAAAGGTGTTTCGGCTATATCCTCATCAGAAATCGGAATGCCGAAACGGCTTCTGAATTCTCTTAACTCCTGTTCGTTCAATTTTTTCTGAGAATGTGTGATATTTTTTCCTTCACCCGCTTCACCAAGCCCGTATCCTTTGATCGTATGAGCGAGGATGACAGTGGGTGAACCGACATTATCAACCGCATTTTTATAAGCTGCATAAACTTTTGCAGGATCGTGTCCTCCGCGATTGAGTTTCTGAAGCTGATGATCCGAATATTTACTTACGATCTCAAGCAGACGCGGATCTGTTCCAAAAAAATCTTTTCTGATATAATCCCCGCTTGAAACTGTATATTTCTGGAACTGTCCGTCAACAATTTCATCCATTCTGTCTTTTAACAATCCGTCCTTATCTTTTTCAAGCAGCGGATCCCAGTCGCTACCCCAGATCACTTTTATCACATTCCATCCTGCGCCTTTAAATATCGCCTCAAGTTCCTGTATAATTTTTCCGTTACCTCTGACTGGACCGTCAAGCCGCTGAAGATTACAATTGATTACAAAAATCAGATTATCAAGTTTTTCTCTTGAAGCAAGAGTTATAGCGCCGAGAGTTTCCGGTTCGTCTGTTTCACCGTCACCGAGAAAAGCCCATATTTTCTGATCAGAGGTTTTCATAATATTTCTGTCTTCGAGATACCTGTTGAATCGCGCCTGATAAATTGCCATTATCGGACCAAGTCCCATTGACACGGTAGGAAATTCCCAGAATCTCGGCATAAGCCACGGATGCGGATAAGATGAAAGACCTCTTTTATTGGAAGAGAGTTCTCTGCGGAAATTCTTAAGGTCATCTTCCGTGATCCTACCTTCAAGCATTGCTCTTGCATAAATTCCCGGAGCTGCATGTCCCTGAAAATAAATAATATCACCGCCGCCCGGATCATCCTTTCCGCGGAAAAAATGATTGAAAGCCACTTCAAGAAGTGTAGCAGCTGAAGCGTAAGTGGAAATATGACCACCGATGCCGCTGAGTTCCCTGTTAGCACGAACTACCATAGCCATTGCATTCCATCTGAGAATGCTCTTGATCCTTCTTTCTATCTCACGGCTGCCTGGATAAACCGGCTGCTTTATCAGAGGAATTGTATTTATATAAGGAGTATTCGCTGTAAAGGGAATATTAATGCCGAGTTCCTGAGCTCTGATCTGAAGTTTTCTCAGCATTTCCGTAACTCTTTCAGAACCCTGACTCTGATAAATATAGTCAAGAGATTCGATCCATTCTTTGTTTTCAATCTCTCTTATCTTTTTTACATCTTCGGTATTGCTCATAAATGATTTTTACTAATTTAAGTTTATTCTTTTAAAAATACGGATTCTTAGGGAAAGAGTAAGTTACTAAATTTGTGCGGGGAAGTTGTTTTCAATTATGAATTTTTTTTTACTGACATACTATTATTTTTTTTAAATAATTTCACAAAAATTATTTAAATTCATTGAAAATAAATCTTTCCTTCCATAGTTGATAAAATTAAAACAAAGTACTCAACTAATTGAAAGTCTCATGAATTCCCGGCTAACTAAGTAATACAGTTTGTAAGAGTCATTAATATATCACAGATTAAACTCAAAACCGAAAAAAGTCATTGATTTAATCTGTGTAATCTCATTTCCAAAACTCATCTCTGCAATTGTCAATAAATTTTTCTTCAGTGTGAATTAGCTTAAACTCAGTTAATTGTTCCGGAGTTGCGGTATTCTGAATCTGATCAAATAAAGTTCTTTCTTCAAAACGTATGTGTTTTTCCAGCTCTGTCTGAATTTGCTTTAATGAAGCTTCGGTATCGGATTTATCTTCAAACAATTTTGAAAGTTGCCTGTGTTCTTCAATCGCCTGTTTGATTAATTTATTATCATTTACTAAGACCGGGAAGACATATTTCTCCTCTGTCTCAAAATGAGGAATCAAATGCGTTTTATAAAACCAGTCAGAATATGATTTGATTCTCTTTAGTGCTACACCTTTTGAAAAACCTGTTTTGATTTTCCAGCAAAGCAATAACCCCTGATGATGCTCTCTGCTCAGAGGTTTTAAATACTCGGATCTTTGAATTGGCTTATCTGTATTCATATATATTTTTAATTGTTCAATATTTCCTTTTGGTCAGAATCTTAAAAATTTTTCACATTATTATTTAAATTTATCTCAGATAAATTCTTTTTCCATTTCAATAGATCCCGGAAATAAAATATTGTTTTCTAAATGTATATGCAGATGTAAATCAGTTTCAAACTCTTTTAACATAGAAAAGGCGACTCTGTATGTGGTGCACCCGTCATCCGGCGGATTGTAGTTATTGCTTAGTTCAGAAATTTTTCTGAATCTTTGTCCTTCTGCATCATGTTCCTGCATCATCATTTGAATAGGATTCCGCACTGTTCCAAACCCCTGTTTTGAAAATTGTTCTTTATTGTTTCCGGAGTTTATCATTTGCCGTATATAAGGAAATAATACCACCTCTTCTTTTTTCATGTGTGCAGCCAGTTCCTCTGCCGAAACGTTAAATTCTTTTGTGATTTCAAACAGTTCGGGATGATTGCTGCCGTGAACCTTACACAGCTTATCAAGAAACTGCTTTAAAGAAGGAGTAGTCTCTTCAATATATCTGTGATGTTTTTTTTCAATATAATCTGCAAGAAGATCGAGTGGCCAAGATTGAAAATCTGTTAACTGATTGTCCGGCTGACCTGTAACTTCGGCTAATTCAGTCAGAAGCTGACCTGCATTTATTTTCTTGTTTTCGCATACCTCGTCAATTGATTTGACTCCCTTACAGCAAAAGTCTATTCCGTATTTTTGGAATACGGCTGCGGTTCGGTAGTCATTGGCTACGAATGAACCTATACTGGGTGATTTTGTGGTTTCCATTTTTATTTTTATTTTAATTGTTATCAAATTTTATTTCTGAATCAATTGCCATGATCACATATGCTTCAAAGTTTTCTTTTATAAATAAGCTATGTGATACTGAAGCCGGAATTATCGCTGAATCATCCGGTATTAAGTTCATTTCCTTATCTTGAAATTTCAGCAGTACTTCACCTTTTAAAACTATAATTATTGCTTCCTTTGTGCTGAAATGGGATGGCATTTGCGATCCTTTATTCCCCTTTACATGTAATATTTTATATTCTTTTCCCGTTTTAAGAATACTCATTTGTGGTTTTATCATTATTTTCATTTTATTTTCGTTTTAAAAAAGTAAGTCCGTTATTTATATCATTTGATAAATCAAGCAAAGATGTTTCTTCAAGCATTAGTTTTAAATCTTCTCTTATGGTTTTAAATTTATAATGAAGGGGACATGGTTTGATTTCATTGCAGTTTTTAAATCCCAGTCCGCAACTCTTATATATTGAGTCTCCGTCAATAGCATATACAACCTGATTGAGTTTGATCTCTCCGGCTTT
The DNA here is from genome assembly GCA_016709315.1 of Ignavibacteria bacterium. Lineage (GTDB taxonomy): Bacteria > Bacteroidota > Ignavibacteria > Tepidaquicellales > Tepidaquicellaceae > JAEUSI01. The sequence goes on along the minus strand of JADJMZ010000001.1, from coordinate 511,377 downwards.
GGAATTTTTAATTTCAAAGCCACCTGTCGGACCTTTTAGAGAATCAATTATCTTACTTTTAACCAGTATCTGCAATATTTTAGCTGTAAACGAAACCGGTGAATCTGTTCCGAGGGCAATTTCATTCAGACTTACTCTGACCCCTTGCCTGGATTTAATTGTAATAAAAACCGATGCTCTGATACCGTATTCGCACGCTTTTGAAAACATACTTTGTAATTTATGCATCAAAGATAGTTAATAAATTTAAATTAATAAAGGACAAAATTGTCCGAATATATTTTATAGATCACTGTAGTTTCTCTCAATATATTTTTAATAAATTATATTTATGGAAAAGAATTACTTAAAAAGGAAACAGGTTTTTATATTTGAAAAATAGAATATCTTTTTCATTTTATTCTTCGTCCGCGACTACTTCAACTTTGATCCTGTCCGGATCTTCAAAAAATACCGCATAATAATTTTCTCCGCCGGCATACGGATGTTTGTCAGCGTAAAGTATGTTAATGTTTTTTTCTTTTAGCTCTTTTGTCAGAGTATCAACAAATTCTTTGGAGCTGCAGTGAAATGCAAGATGATTTAATCCGGTGTTTCTTCTGTTGTATGGATTACTTAAGTATTTTTTTTCAGTCTGAACAAATACGATGTACGTTTCTCCAAGTTTGAAACTGATTCCTCTGTCCCATTGCTGGTATATTTCATAAGTAAACTTCTTAGTTAGCAGCCAATCCCAGAATAAAATAGTTCTTTTTAAATCCGAAACATATATTTCTATGTGGTGAATAATTCCGTTCATAATTCAGTCGATTGGATTAAGGTCATACAGTTCTGTCCAAAACAATTCTTACATTTTGTTTAAATTGGAAATAAGTTATTTCCTTAAGTTTCTAATTCGTGAAAATCAGTGAAATTAGTGGCAAAGATTTTTATCTCAAAAACCCCAAAAGATGTCAAAATTATTTCTTACTCTTATGAACTTCAAGTTCGATCTCTATCATAAACTCGGGCAAAGCTAATTTGCTTAACTCAAGCCATTATCCTTGAAGGTTGTTTGTAAAGTGTAATCACTATTTACTCCATTTCCGCTTTAGTCTGCGAAACCCAGTCCGGCGGTTCATTTCCGTTTTGACGAAGAAGTAAATTCAATTGTCCTGCATGATGCTGCACGTGCCTCAAATTATAAATAATTATTTCCAGCCGGCTGTAATTTCTGTACTTATTTATAAAACGTTTCTGCATATTCTCATCCGTTAATTCTGATATTAATTTCCTGCATTTTTCCCGGCAGTAATTAATGTAAGTAATCAGTTCTGATTTGTCATAAACACGCTCAGGCATTTCACCGTCAGGATTAAACTCTGATAAAGTAAACGGAGCCGGAGGATGGAATTTTTCTTCTTCTTCAGTCAGATAATAATCCAGGAAAAATATAACATGATAAGCATTGTACCAGAATTTTGAATTATCATTCCACAGCGAATCCGGACAGGCTGCGATTGCATTTTCAAGCATGTCAATTGCTGCTCCGAATTCTTTCCATAAAATTGTTTTTAAAGAATCCTCCATAGTAATGTATTAATTTAAATAAAATTTATCGTGACAAAGGTATGTATAACTATAAAAACATTCTATCTAAAAAATTGATTAGTCCCACTCAAACAAGTTCTGAAAATTAAATAACTGTTAATTAATTTATATTTTGATTTCAGTTCCTGCTAATTGCCTCTTTAAACTGAGATTCATACTGATAAACTGCCGTCATTGTATTTTCATCATCTTTGAATTGAACTTTTAAAATTTCGAAAACTTCTGTACCCCTTGGATCAGACAGTGTTGTTATCAGTAAAACATTGTTGAAAATTACATTAAGGTCGTTATCATTTAATGAATTTTTAAACCGTTCAAATATCATTGGAAAAGCTTCATTGCCTTTCCCCAGTGAAACGATTGTCTCTGCAGCTGCAATCCGAAAATCCCATACAGGAGTTGATAGCATCCATCGGGATAAATTCAAATCAGATAAGGCATTATATGCCACTTCAAATCCTCGCGGATCGTTAAGTTCTTTTAAGCCATTAAGAGTACTGATTAAACTCTGGTTTTTCCAGGAAGGTTTGTCTTTTAGTTTAACCAGTGCATCGAACGCTTCAGGACTTTTACTTTTTCCAAGTGCAATTGCAGCAGCATTAACTACTCTGTCACTGTTGTCTTTGAACGCATTTAAGTAAATATCAGTATATTCAGGATCACAGGTCACTCCAAGAAATCTTATAGCATTTGTTTTAACCCATGAACTGTCATTTTTTATAATTTTCAGAAGCATTTCAATTGTTTCTTTGTCAAGTGAAGCAGGATTAACCTGAGTAGAAGGCGCAAGTAAACTTTGAAGCTGCCAAACTGCATTGAATCGCAAACGCCAGTATGAATCTCCGGTAATAATTTTTCTGAGAGCTTCGTAAGTTTTGAGTTTATCTTTTTGAGAAGTTTTTTCATTTTTTGCAATGTTTACTAGTTCAGTCATGGCAGAAAGTCTTCCCAAAATATCTTTGTCATTTAGCAGCTGATAAAGAAGTTCTTCAAATGTTTTTTCAAATGTAATTTCTTTTATCCATGTACTTTCAAAGTCAAAATGTACAAGCTTAGGTTCTTTTTGAGAATCAAAAGTAAATATGTTTTCAGCTTTTGCTTCAATCATGACCTGACGGATATTGCCGTCAATTTCAATTTCTACTTTTCCCCTGAAAAAATCTGTTACAGTATTCAAATCTATTGCTTCAGTTTTTTGAATCTGTTTTACATAAAGTGTAAGTGTTTTTTTTTCTGAGTCATACTTTTTAGTAATTTTAAAAACAGGGTGTCCGGTCTTATAAACCCATTGATCGAAAAACCATTTCATTGATTCTCCGCTTGCTTCTTCAACTGCATTAACAAAATCTTTTGTTGTCACATTTTTACCTGCATTTGAACTTATATAAAGTTTTATTGACTTCGACCAGTTTTCTTCACCGAGTTCTTTTCTCAGCATTTGCAATACAGAAGCTCCGTGAAAATACGGATAGTTTCCTCCGGCAAACTCAAAAGCAGTTTCATTATTATTATTTACAACCGGCTGAATGATTCCTGAGCTCCTGTCAGAATGATAAGTACTCTGATCAAAAGAATGCTGATATAAAAGAAATTCTTCACGTCCGTTTTTATATTCATTGTAAAGCCCTGAAAAATATCTGCCAAAAGCTTTTGTGAGCCAGATATGATTCCAGTCACTGCAAGAAAGATAATTCCCGAACCACTGCTGTGCAAGTGATTCACCTTGCAGACCGTCCCATAAATAAAAAAAATCTGCATGTGTCCCGAAATCATCTATCATGTTTTCGGTTTGAATTGAAATAGTAGACCCTGCGTTTCCCCAGGGAAGATCCTGAACAAAGACCTGTGAATACTCAGAGTGAGGATATTTCGCTCCGGTAATTCCGGAAAAAAATTTCACCATATCTGGTAATCTTTCAACACTTGCTTTAGTTGCTTCCAACTCATCCGGATAACAATAATTATGAAGAGTAATACCATCGTAATTTTGTATAACGTCAGTATATTCACCCGCGGCAAAAGATGTAAGATGGTTAGAGTATGGTTTGTCTGTTTTAAAATGAAATGTATGAGTGCCGTCAGTGTTATCTTTTTTATCAATTAAAATTCCGTTTGAAATGAAGGATAGATTATTTTCGATTGTTGCTTTGAATTCAGTTGTTCTCATATCATCAGGCGAATCATAACATGGAAACCAATACCTGTTTGATTCGGGTTCTCCCATAGACCATATCTGGATACGTTTCTTAGGTTCAGCTGAAGTTGGACCGAGAAATCGAATTCCCTTTCCATTGCTGCCTGATAAATTATTTGCATCTGTTTCATTTACCCAGTTGGTATGATAATCAATTTTTACAGTTATGATTTCTTCTTTTGTATAAGTACGGTCAAGCATAATTTTCAGTCCGTCGTTTTTATCACCACTGTCATAATTGAATTGCAATAGATCACCGTTATCAAGTTTTATGAAATTTATAGTAAGCATTCCTGCATCCAAAGTAATTTTATTGGATTTAGTCAAAGTTGAAAATGTAATAGCTGCAGATCCATAAGCCTGCTTTATCTGCCTGTCAAACCTCAGATCAAGCGATATATTTTTTATGTCAATATTCCTGGATCGGGTTTTTTCTGCAGGAGGCAGATTCTTAATGCTTTCAGTTTGACCTTCATTTGCTGCAGAAGCGGCTATTGTAGATAATGAAAATATTACAAGTAAAAATGACAAAGATAACATGATTTTTAATAAATAAATTTTAAAATATTTTTTAAATTGTTTGTTTTCCGTTTTCAGAATATTTGTTATTTGAAAACATCTCATTTCTTTTTTATGATTCTGCTTATTTGCTTTTCGCTTTTCAGTCCGCATTGCTTTGCTATGATTGATCTGGAGTTATCCGGGTTCTTTGACAACTGACCGATCTTTTCTTTTCTTAAAAGCGTTATGTATTGATTAACGGTAAGGGAAGTTTCTTTTTTGAAGATGCGGGTCAAGTTTCTGTCACTCATACATGCAATTTCGGCGAGTTCAGTCAACGATGCTTTTTTGTCAAGATTAATTTGCAGCCAGTCCTGAACCTTGTGTATTCCTGAATGTATGTGATTTCTGAAATTCAGTAATTCGCTCTGTTGTTTCTGATTGCCGGATCTTCTGCTGTATATCACAAGTTCTCTTGCAACTTTATGCGCAAAGTATTCTCCTTTCATCTGTTCTACGATGTATAACGCCATATCAATTCCCGACGCAATACCGGCACTTGTATAAATATTATCATCTTCAGTAAATAATACATTTTCTATTACTTTTATGTCAGGATATAACTGCTGAAGTTCTTTTGTTCTTTTCCAGTGAGTTGTACATTCCTTCCCTTCTAAAACTCCGCTTTCAGCCAAGACAAATGCTCCGCTGCAAATACTGCAAATCTTTATTTTCTTATCTCTGCAGTTTCTTATCCAGCTGAACAGTGATTTATTTGTTTTAAATTCATCAGAAAGAATATAATTCAATTCTGCTCCCGGTATCAGAAGGAAATCATTTTCTTCAATTTTTATTTTTGAGAAGTGATTAAGCTTTCCTATTGGAAGCTTTGCAGAAGAAGAAAGACTTTTTTCTGTTGAACAATATTCTATTTCAAAAGGAGCATTGTAACCGGCGGCTTCGAGAAAAACCTGATCAGGACCGGCAAGATCCATTAAGTGAATATTCGGTAAAACCAAAAATACAAATTTTGTTTTTTTCATGATTCTTTTAATTAATTATGCAAAGATACTTTTTTATTTTACATTAAATCAGACAATTAACGGACATTTTGAGCCAATGAAAATTCATAATTAAAAATCAATTTCAGATCATCGACTTATCTGTCCGTACAAGTTAAATCTCTTAGTACGCGACAAATAATAATTCCTGCAGGTTTTCGCCTTCGGTGAGACAAGTTCGACCTCGAATAGAAAAAATTGTAATGTATAAAAGTTAAACATAACGTTTCAAATTTCTCATTTTATAGATAATATATATTGAGTATATTTGTAAAAAAATTATCGGGATGTGGCGCAGCCTGGTAGTCCCGGGAACTCGGGATTCGGGACGTGGAAACCGCAGTTGTAAGGATAAATAAATTTTAATGAGCTAAAGAAATAGTTATTTGTAGAAAATTATCGGGATGTGGCGCAGCTTGGTAGCGCGCCTCGTTCGGGACGAGGAGGCCGCTGGTTCGAATCCAGTCATCCCGACTTAACAATTAGCAATTAGCAATTAACAATTAGAGAAAAGAAATAAGATACTATTCGTTTTGTTCTTAACTGAGTTGATTCAAACCTTACCTATAACAAAAATTAATTCAAATTCTTTTTTATCATACTTAATATTTTCATGAAAAAATACTTTTTAACTTTATTTATAATTTTCATTTTCACTTCATCTGCTTTTCCACAGAAAAGCGACTCCAAAAGAAACACAGTTAAAAAATTGACAATTCTCCACTGGAACGATTTTCATGCGAGAAATTTGCCTTACAGAATTTCGAAGAAAGACAGTGTAACCGGAGAATCCGAATCTTATTACATCGGGGGCACTTCTAATATGCTGGGATATATAAATAAGCTCCGTGAAAAGAATACGCTTCTGCTTAACGGAGGTGATGATTTTCAGGGAACTCCTATTTCAACCATTACAAGGGGAAACTCACAGATCGAACTTCTTAATCTTTACGGTCTTGATGCTTTCGTCATCGGAAATCATGAATTTGATTATGGACAATATTCTCTTGACTCCGCTCTTAAGAAAGCAAATTTTGATTATCTGTCTGCCAATGTTTTTTTAAAATCGGAAAAAAGAACTTTCGGTAAACCTTATGTCATTAAAAAAATAAACGGAATAAAATGCGGAATAATAGGACTTACAGCAACCGATCTTATGACTCTTACATTGCCAAAAAATGTTTCTGATATTGAAATGCTGAATACTGATTCCGTAATTACTGCAGGAATTAAATATCTGAAAAAGAAAAAATGCGATCTTTTAATTCTTCTTACTCATATCGGATTAGATAAAGACAAAAAGCTTGCGGAGAAATTCTCAAAAGACATTGACATAATAATCGGCGGACATTCGCATACGCCTTTGTTCAGACCGGAAATTGTAAAAGGTGTCGTAATAGCGCAGGCAGGTTCTTATTCCCGGTGGCTCGGAAAAATAGATATGACCGTTGATACAGAAAAAGACACAGTACTTAATAGTTTCGCAAAACTGATAGAAACAAAAATGGATTCTTCTATCTATGACAGAAAAGCTCAGATGAAAGTAGAATCTATGCTGGCGGCAGTTCAGGGCGATCTTATGAACGTTATAGGGAATCTGGAGTCTGACTGGAAAAGAGGATTTTCCGAAGAGAGCAACCTGGGACAGTGGGAAGCGGATGCGGTCAGGAATAAAGTAGGAACGGATATTGCGTTTCTGAATTCAGGCGGCATAAGAAAAGATCTTCCGAAAGGTGAAATTACAATCAATGATATCTGGGAAATAAATCCTTTTGGAAATACTATAGTTACTTTTGTGATCAGCGGAAAAGGGCTTATGAAAATGATAAAAAATAATATTAAAAGCAGAGTAATGGAGATTGACGAACTGGGTTCAAGCGATATGATTATTGTATCGGGAATTAAAGTGGTTTATGATTCTAAAAAAGTTCTTGCCGGAGATGATAATTTTATTGAGAAGGTTTTGGTGAACGGCGAAGAGATCAGCGACTCAAAAAATTACACTGTTGCAACAAATAATTATGTCGGCACTCAGTTAAAAAAATATTTCGGAGAACAGCAGGAAAAAATAACAATTTACGATACAAACATTATTGACAGGGATCTTATGATTGAGGCAGTAATAAATCAAAAGAATATAAATACAATTATTGAAAAAAGAGTTGAGGATCTTTCTAAACAGGAAATTAAAAAACAATAAAAATTTAAAATGGCAGATAGCAGAACAGTTCATTGCATAAAACTTGATCAGGACCTCCCGGGACTTGATAAACCGCCTGTTCCGGGCGAACTCGGACAGAAAGTATTTGATAATGTTTCCAAGCAGGGATTTAAATTGTTCCTTGATCATTTTAAAATGATAGTGAATGAATACAGATTAGATCTTACTTCTCCCGCAACTGATAAAGTGTTTGAAGATCAGATGAATGAATTTTTCTTCGGCGGGGGGATAAAGCTTCCGGATGAATTTGTTCCGCCTGAAGACAAATAATTTTAAAGACTTTTATATCTGCAACTCAGATACTTAAGATTCGTTAAGTTTGGTAAAGAAATAAATAATTTTCAAAAAACCTTAAAGTAAATCTGCTTGAACCTCTTTGATTCAATTGATCAGTATTTAAATTATCCCCGCGAACAGGCATACAATTTATTTCTGGATAAAAAGAATCTTAAAATTTTTAAGGTAGTATTAAATATCTTTATCCTCATTACTGTTATATCATCTGCCGTAAATATCGGAACCAATCAGACATTGAATTTCGCAATAATCTTAAGTCTGATCAACTTAATTCTACTTGTTTCCTTTCGTGTGATTTATAAAAGATATTTCAATACAGGGAATATCCGAAGAAGTATTTTTATATTTCTTATATTTCAATTAATAATGTCTATCTCTATAAATATTTTTTATCCCAAAGATAAGGAAGAAATAAAAGAATCAAATACTAAATCTAAAAAGGAACAGGTGATACACCAAAAAGATTCTTTGAAATCAGACGGAATCACTATCAATATGAATATCGATAATGATAAATCTGTATTTGAATACTTTTTTATGTTCAGCATTATGGTATTAGTTTTCAGATTTTCAAAGCAGGAAATTATACAGCTATTTGTTACAGGGTTGTCGGTCTCGCTGATTATTATGTTCAGCATTAAAGCGGAGTTTACACCGGATAATGTAATTCCAAATTTAATTCTGGGGATTCTGATGTTTGTAATCAGTTTTCCTACCGAGCGGAAGCGTCAGAAAAAATTTTATGAGCAATATGACTTTCACTATAACAGGAATTATGAAAATCTCAGGATGAAAAAAGAATTAGACTATGCCAGGGAAATTCAGTTATCAATGCTTCCGGAGAACGAAGCTACTATCGGTGACATAGAGATTGCCGCAGTATCATTGCCGGCAAGTGAAGTAGGAGGAGATTATTTTGATTATTTTAAAATATCGGAAAACGAAATTGGCATCTTTATCTGCGATGTATCCGGTCACGGTGTTGCAAGCGGTCTTTTGCTTTCGGGATTAAGAAGCTGTATGCATCTTATACTTGAAGACAATACAAAACCGGGAATAGTCATTGAGAAACTCAACCGTATGATCAGAAAGACACAGAACAGAAAAATGTTTGTGACAGCTATATTTGCAATCATAGATGTCGAGAAGAATAAATGTTACTTATACAATGCGGGACATTTGCCGCCTTATAAAATTTCAGGAGAGTCAAAGGAAATTTTTAAAATCAGGAAGCATGGAATTGCTCTCGGAGCAATGAAAACAGTTGAATCTGCGGGTCAGGATAATGAAGTGGTTTTTGATTTCAATAAGAGCGATAAGATAATTTTTTATACTGACGGAGTGAATGAGGCGATGGATAATAAACTTACTGAATACGGGCTTGATAATCTGGAATTATATCTGAACAATAATGCAGATAAAAAAGCCAGCGATTTACTTAACGGTCTTGTCGGGGATGTAAAAAAGTTTTGCGGAAATATTAGCCAGAGAGATGATCTGACACTTCTGATCATTCAGAGAAATTAAAATTTTTATAAAAAATTAATTGAAAAAAGTTAAGATAAAACCATCAGTAGGAATAATAATGGGATCAGATTCTGATCTGCCTGTAATGAATCAGGCAGCAGAAGTTCTGGATGAGTTCGGTATTCCGTATGAAATTAAGATCACATCAGCACACAGAACTCCGGATATTATGGCATCATATTCCCGGAATGCACACAGAAGAGGAATAAAAGTTATCATAGCCGGAGCGGGCGGAGCAGCTCATTTACCAGGAATGTGCGCTGCATATTCGCCGGTCCCGGTGATCGGAGTTCCGGTAGTTTCAAAAACTCTCAAAGGTCTTGATTCACTGTTGTCAATTGTTCAAATGCCTTACGGAGTGCCTGTTGCAACAGTTGCTATAAATAATGCAAAAAATGCCGCTCTGCTTGCAATAGAAATTCTGGGTACATCCGATAAAAAAATTCTTGAAAAGGTTATAAATTTCAAAGAGAAAATTAAGAAAGAATCTGAAGATAAAAATGAAATTTTTAAAAAAAATAATTCAAAATATAAATCCTGATAACGTTTTATAATAATAATTTAAATTTAAATGAAATCAGTAATAAACTTTATAATAATTTTATTGGTGATAACTTCCGTAAAATCATATTCGCAGGTAAAAAGCATTGATACAGAACGGCTTGTCACAATGATGCAGGGCTCATTCAGCAGCGAAGAGCAGTCTTTAAGCGATTCGGATTATTATGATATTCGTCTTGAGATGAAAAGGATATGGCCGGAAAGGACAGATGCAAAATGGCTTTATGTAGAGCAGGCAGTTGCATCAATGAAAGATAAGCCATACAGACAGAGAGTTTATAAGATCACAAATACATATGAAGGCAGATTTGAAAGCGCTGTATATACAATGAAGGATCCATTGAGATTCGCCGGCGAATGGAAAAAAGAAAATCCGCTTTCGGGATTAATTCCGGATTCGCTTGAAGCCAGGGAAGGTTGTTCTGTATTTCTGACATTAATGAATAACGGAAGTTACGAAGGAAGCACTAACGGAAAAGATTGTCAGAGCGATCTGCGTGGAGCAAAATATGCAACTTCAGAAGTTGTAATTTCCGATGAAGGTATAAAAAGCTGGGACAGAGGATATGATGAAAATGACAAGCAGGTCTGGGGAGCGGAAAAGGGCGGATATGTTTTTAAAAAACTTAAATAAAAAAGTATTTGTGGCACATTTATGAATGTGCCACAAATTTAAACCGGTTACTTACTTCAGTAGTGTCATTCGCATAGTTTCACTGTAATTTCCTGCATCAATCCTGCAAAAATAAAGTCCGCTCGATAAACTGCTCCCGTCAAATGTTAATTCATGTCTTCCTGCATTCTGAAATTCATTTACTAATTCTTTTACAATTCTTCCTGTCATGTCATATATTTTCACAATTGCATTTCCAGGAGCAGTCAACTCATAACTGATTTTGGTAACCGGATTAAAAGGATTCGGATAATTTAATAGATTTAAATTATTCTTAAACTGATTATTAGAAATTTTATCTGATTTATTTTCTTTTGAAGCGAATATGGTATTATCTTTTAAGAAAATAACAGAATTAGTTTCATTACTTTGTAATACACTTGTACATTTACCTTCTGAGATATTTTTGTAGATTAATTCAGATGTCTTTTTGTATTCAGAACTAAAGTTTAAGTCAACTGAAGCAAGATATAAGTCGTGTGAATCGGAAACCGTCCATGGAATTAATAATTTATTGCTGCTTATAACTAAACCGCTCATGTTTCTTTTATCCGGGAGAGATCTTAGGGAATTCCTTTTCCCTTTATCAAAGGAAATTTTGAATCCGTTATATCCTTCCGATAAAACAGAACCCGAACTGCTTACTCTTATTCCGAATACACTGTTTTCATTATTGCGGCTGTCATTCCATACTATGACTGCGCCATCACAGCCGTCAGAAATAATCAGCGGATTCTGCTGATATGATTCCGCTTCTATATCCCGATCCCATTCTATATTAAGTTCTTCATTAATTTTAAAAACCCTGATGTAACTATCTGTTTCAGATTCGCGGATATCAACTGCAACGATTGCAGAATTATTACCGGATGAGATCATATTGTGATTATATAATTCTGCTTTTTTGACAGACACCGGTCCGTTTCCGTGATCATAATTTTCATCAGGTTTTGTAATTGCATTTTGTCCTGAATATCTGTGAATGGGAAAACTGAGAATTAATCTGCCGGCTTGACCGAAACCGGCAAAGTTTCCGCTTTCGTCTAATTTGTTTACATAAAGGTCATAAGCGAATTCTGATGAGTTTGCAACAGACCTTGTATCAAGCCATGTGACCAGCAATTGATTTTTCTGATCGCATAAGACCGAAGGTTTTCTCTGATCATCCGATTCTTCGCAGACATTTATTTCATTTCCGCCGTTCCAAAGCTTATTGCAGCTTAGATCTATTTTCTGACCCTGAATATTGAAATCTCCTGAGCTAAAATTTTCCCAGACAACAGCAATGCAATTATCTTTTGTAACAACAGCAGACGGACTGAAATTGTATCCTCCGATGCCTGATGACAGACAAACCCTGCGCAGAAGTTCACCTTCAGAAGATATTTTAGCGCAGTAAATTTCTTCTTCCGAATAAAATAATTTTCTGTAAATTACCACAGCTCCTCCTTCATTGTCAGAAAATAACACAGGGTAATCACTGTCAGGATCAAAATATCTGCCGAGATCCTTGTCTACTATTAACCCGTTTTGCGACCAGAGCTTTTCTCCATTACTGCCCAGCCTTTGAATGAACAATGAACCTCTGTAGGACTCATCAAGCCAGCAAACTATAGTTCCGTCTGATACAGAATTTGATTTTGACTCTGCGGATGCAAATAAATACTTTGCAGTGTAATCCGAGCTTACAGGAATCATTTCAGCCGAAGAGAAACGGTTCATACTGAATGTTAAAAGAATGAGAATTAAGAACCTGAAAGTAATTGTTGTTTTCATGAATGTGTTTTTAAAGTTTGTAAATATTTAATTTGAAAATCATATAACTGATTCAACTGCTGCAAACTATTAATTTATCACAGATAAGTCAAAAGGTAAAATTTCCGGTTTGTGAAAAAATTTTTTAAAATCCGGCAAAGTATTGATATCATTATCTTTGCCGGAATTAAAGGCGCATTTTCCAAAGCAAAAATATTATTTGCTGAAGGATTGAAAATATTTATTTCAGTAAAATCATTTTCTTAATTACAGATTGAAACGAAGTGGTCAGTTCGATAAAATATACACCTGACGGAATTCCGGCTCCGGAAAAACTAACCGAATAATGTCCCGCATTCCTGAATCCGGAAAACAATTTTTTGAATTCCTTTCCGCTTACATCATATATTTTAAGAGATGCATTTCCTGAAGATTTCAGTTCGTATTCAATTGTAGTAACCGGATTAAAAGGATTGGGAAAATTCTGAAAGAGCAAAGCTTCTTTTCCTTCGAAAGATAATTTATCAGGAGTATATGAATTACCGGTTTCAGAATATCTCAGCGCAGTGCCGAAACTTCCGAAAACGGTTAAGAAGGAATTATCATCTGTATAGGAAGAATAAAGATCATTGTAAGTGTAAGTATTTTTCTTCTGCCAGCTGTTACCATTGTTTGAAGAAATGATAACTGTTCCCAACTCGCCTGTTGTCACAGCTTTTCCATTTTTGTCAAATTTAACGGAGAACAGATTTTTGTAAACTCCGCTCTTTATATAATTCCAGTTCAAACCTCCGTCATTTGTTTTATACACAGATCCGTCAGATCCGCAGACTAATCCGTTAAGAGAATCTTTAAAACTTATTGAATGGAGATCGAAAGGAATTTCTTTATTTTCATTCCATGTTAATCCGCAGTCAGTTGTTTTTAAAATAATGCCATTCGCACCGCAGGCATATCCGTTTGAAATGTCTGTAAAAAAGACCGAAGCAATTATTCCTTTTGATAAATTAATGTAAGAAGAATTCCAGATCTCACCGCCGTTTGTAGTTTTCAGAATCAGACCTGTACTTTTACTTTCATCTCCTCCGGATGCAAAACCTGTTAATGCATTAGTAAAATAAATTCCTTTCAGCGTAAAGTAAGTATTGCTTTTCTGTACAGACCAGATATTTCCGCCATCTGTAGTTTTCATAATGATCCCGTTTTCTCCAGCCGTATATCCTGTATTATTTCCGGAAAAATTTATTGCGTTCAGATTGAATTCCGTTTCACTGTCCTGATAAGTCCAGTTGATTCCAAAGTCTGTCGTCTTTATGATCATACCTTTTTCACCTGCGCAATAACCGGTCTTTGCTGTTAGAAAATATGAAGCTCTTATGTCATTTTTAAATCCTGACTTTACAATCCAGTTAGTACCGCAATCCGAACTTTTTAAAACAGTACCTCCTCCTCCGGTAATAAAAATATTACTTTTATCACTTACAAAAACATTTTCGAAAATTCCTGTTTTATCAAATGAAGGTCTGAAAGAAGAATCCTTCTGCCAGTTAACTCCGCCGTTGAAAGTTTTTAAAATTGTCCCGTAAGATGTGACGGCAAATCCTGTATCACTGTTTAGAAAAGAGATGCTCCTGACGAGATCGGCAGATCCTCCGAACACCCGGTGAATATCCATTGAGTGTTTCATCCAGTTTAATCCTCCGTCAGCAGACCTGTAAACATCTCCTGATGGAGTATTCCCGGCAGCAACAATATTCAGACTGTCGGAAAATGAAATTGACGTAATACCTGATAGAGGTGAAATGTTTACATTAAGATTGATCCAGTTAACACCGCCATTAGTAGTTTTCAGAATAACATTGTAACCTCCGGCAACTCCTGTATTTTCATTTATAAATTTTACACAATACAAAGGCAGTGATGTACCGGAATTCTGACTGAACCAGTAGTTTCCTTTATTAACAGTTTTAACAATTGTACCTGATAATCCGACTGCATAGCCGGTCGAATTTCCCTTAAAGTCCAGATCAAAAATATCTGTATTCACACCGCTGCTGACTAATGTCCAGGATGCGCCGCAGTCTTTGGACTTATAAATCTTACCGGATTTGCCTGCCGCAATACAAATAAAGGAATTTACAAACCGGACAGAATTAAAATCTGTTAGAAATTCAGAATTTACAGAAAACCAGCTGTTACCGCCGTCAGTAGTTTTAATAATCGCTCCTTTATTCCCGGCTGCAATTCCGGTATCCTTGTTTATGAAATCAACTGAGACAAGAGAATTACCTGTTGGAGCAGGTTGCAGCCAGCTGTAACCGGTCTGAGATTTTAATGAATCATTAATAGAAACAGAAACTAAAACGAAAACAAAGATCTTTAAGACAAACTTTTTCATGACATTCCCTCCTTATATATTAAAATAATTTTCCGGTCAGCATTAATTTACTAACCGGTGCAATTTATTTCAGATATATGAAAACGGCAAATGGTAAAAAAACAGAAATGTGAAAATATATATGCTGAGGAGGATATTGTTTTAATAATTATGATGAACAAAAGGACAAGCAGTTCAATGAAGGTAAGAAAATCATACAGTCATAACATAAAATAAATACAGCAAAACGGAAACATCTTCACTTCCTCATGTGAAAGTAAATTCCGAATTGCCGGTTAAAAAATATTTGCAGGTATAACTTAGGCGGAGCTTATTTTATCAGTGTCATCATTTTTGTTTCAGAAAAACTTCCTGCAGTAAGCTTATAAAAATAAATACCGCTTGACAGACCCTTTCCGTCAAAATTAACTTCATAACTTCCCGCAGTCTGTTTAGCATTTACTAATGTATTAATTTCCTTTCCAAGAATATCAAATACTGTAAGAGAAACGTAATTCGTAACTCGCTCGCCTCGCGAAGCGGGTAATTCGTAATTTATTTTTGTAACCGGATTAAACGGATTCGGAAAATTCTGATGCAAAGCAAATGATTCCGGAATTTCGGAAGAAATTAATTTTACACCAACGCCGCCGTTAATAGTACTGTTTATAGTCCCGAACTGTCCGGTTGCCCATCCTGTATTTATATTTGAAAACATAATATCGTAAAAATCTCCGGTAAATAATATCTGCTGACTTATCCAGTTATTTCCGCCGTTAGTTGTTTTAATGATTTTCCCTGAACCCGCAGAATAACCGGTAGAGTTGTTTATGAATATCACTGCAAATAAATCATTTGAAGTATTGCTTGTCAGTGAAATCCAGTTCATTCCGGAATTTACGGTTTTTAGTATTGCCCCGTTATATCCGCAAACATAACCTGTTCCTGTTCCCGCAAAAGCCACGCTTCTTAAATTAGAATTTGTCCCGCTGGGAATCTGTGACCAGTTAATTCCTGAATTTGTTGATCTGAGAATTACACCATTAAAACCCACAGCGCATGCAGTAATGTTATCTATGAAAGAAATACCGGCTAACTCCTGAATTACTCCGCTTGTTTGTGATGTCCAGTTTGTTCCCCCGTTGGTCGTTTTAATTATCACACCATTTTGTCCCGAAGCAAGTCCGTTTTGATTGTCAATAAAATGCACATGTACAAGATGTTCTGTCGTATTACTGATCTGATTTATCCAGTTCAATCCGCCGTTAGTTGTTTTTAGTATTATTCCTGATTCGCCAACGATAGTTCCTGTTACTGAATCTGAAAAATAAACATCCCGTAAGAAATTTGTTGTTCCGCCTGGCTGAATATTCCATTGCATCCCTCCGTTCGAAGATTTCAAAATTAGTCCGTTCGTTCCAACAGAGTAAATAGTCTGACTGCTTGTAACTGCAATTCCAAGAAGAGTTTCTCCTGTTCCGCTGGTTTGCTGAACCCACTGGGAATATACATTTGCAGAACAAATAAAAATTATAAGAAAAAGTACAATAGTTTTCATATGATTTTTTTTAAATTAATATAGTTTATAATATAGAATTCATAATAATTTTCTGAGGACATACTTATAATAATAATTCTTATAAAAGTTAATTTGACAGAAGTCTTTCAATCACCTTCTTAGCATTTTCATTTTTGTCATTAAGTTCGACAGATCTTTTATAATTTACTAACGCTAATTCATTTTCACCGGTCAGTAAGTATGCTTCACCCAGACTGTCAAAAGTATTGAACGCTTCCGGATAAAGTTCAGTATTCAGTTTGAATAATTCAATTGCAGCAGGAAGGTTTTTATTATTTACATACGCATATCCCAAACTGTTAATTTCATTTTCAGAAACTTTTGCATTGTCAGGGAAATTCGCCTTGGTTTCTTTCAATAAATTTATTGCTTCATTTAATTTTCCATTGCTGATAAGTTCTGCAGGTAATTTGTAATCAGATTCTGCTTTTTGTATTTCCCAATCCGTTCCTTTGTATGAAAGCATTAGCCCTGATTCTGTCTTGGAAATATCAAATCCGCTTATTCCGGTAATAAATTTATTTCCCGAAGCCGCATAAACATTTGTTGAAATAAGTGAAACATCTCTTCCGACAAAATCTGTAGTTCTTACTTCGAGTTTCAGTTCATTTCCGTCTTTCCCGATTTCAAGTAACTGCAACGGCTGATAAATGTATTTGCCTGTAAGTAATTCAACTTCTGATGAATTTACCTTTGCAAAATTACCGTTACTGAATTTATATTCCGAGATGGCATTCATGACCGGATCGGAATTCCCGAAATAGTCACTTGAACTTAACACTGCTTTTATTTCAGGTTCAGTCCACAGCCTTTTGTCAAATGGCAAACTATTCTGCCAGTAAATTGAAGAGAGCCTGACCGTGAATTTTGAATTGGGAAGTATCAACGGTTTGTTATCTCCGTAATGATTTGGTTTAGCACCGGTAGGCTCTCCGGCAAATATTGTATTTGTATTGAATTCTAATTTTGTACAAAGATATGAAGCAGCGGAAAAGGTCCGCCTGCCGGTAATTGTGAAAAGTTTTCCCTTTACATTTATTTTTTTATTATTGCTTATAAGATCTACAAACGGCTGGCACGTTCCGTTATTTCCGCCTCCGTTATTCCTGATGTCAATTACTGTTTTGTCAATGTCGTGTGAATTAATAAAGTCATTCAGCCGGCTGCAAAAATATTTTAAACTGTCTTTCGGATCGATCAGAACTCTTTCGTAATTTATGTATAATGTTTTACTGTCTTCAAGATATTTGAACCAGTAGTTTTTATCTTCATTCTGCAAATACAGCGGAGCATCTGAAGAAAGTTCCTTATTGTGGATCATATTAAAATATTCAACAAGACTAACAGCTTTGATATTTTTAACTGTAACGTTCCCTGCTTTATTTTCAAATGTGAATTCAGTTTCGTTTATATCGGGAATAATATTCAGTCCGTTAAGATATTCAGAAATTATAAAAAAGAAAGGAATACTGAATTTTTTATTGTATTCATTATCACCGGGAACAATCGGTTTCATTTTTTCAATCACTGCTTCTATATCCGTCCCGTTGATTTTAATTAACTTTTTCCCCATTAACTCTTTATTATTCTGATCAGCATAAATCACAAACACTCCGTCCTCAAAAATATATGTTTCTAAAGGAAAAGCATGGATATTGAATACAGAACCCGAATTATTATTGTTATGAAATCCGGCAATATCTATAACTGTATGTCCGTCACCAATCATCGCTACCATTTTTACAATCCCGGCAATGATCTCATTATCTTTCATTCCGGACAATTTGCTTTTCAGTTCAGATGCAGTTGTTTCAAAGACAGCTTGAGAAGTTGTGTGATAAGGATTTATATGAACTTTTGCCATTCCGTTCATAAAATAATCTATATCTTCAGTCCATTGCTCTGCAGTAAGTTTATTGTCATTAATGTTTTGTGAATATACTGAAGAGGTGTAAATAAGAATTGTAATGATAAAATGTAAGATTCTGTTCATAAATTTATTTTAAATATATTTTAAAAAGTTTTGACATAATTATTTAGACTGATTACTCCCAGTCAGGTTTCAGTTTTATACCTGATACCAATTCACAGTTTCGGAAACTGTTAAAACGAAATTAAAAATATACATCCAAGACTCTAAACCTCCGGATATCAAAGAATAATATTTCTACCTTTCAACTTCGATCCATAGAGTCTAATAAGTTTGGAGGATATTTTTTAATTTCACACAATCTAAGCGGCTTTAAAAAAATTTCTCACTTTAAAAGCGTCATCCTCTTTGTTTCAGATAAACTTCCCGCAGAAAGATTATAAAAATATATTCCGCTTGACAGACCCTCACCGTCAAAAGATATTTCATAACTTCCTGCAGGTTGATTATTGCTGACTAATGATTTAATTTCATTTCCCAGAATATCAAAAACCTTTAGAGAAACGTAATTCGTAACTCGTAATTCGTAATTTATTTTTGTAACCGGATTAAACGGATTCGGATAATTCTGATAAAGTCTGAAATCTTCAAGCACAGGATTTAATTCATTTAAATTTATTCCTGAAACAATTCCCTGACCTTCGACAGCATCATAAAACGTATTCAGAGTTACATTTGTAAAAACTTCTCTCAATCCTCTTGGCCATATTATCACAAGAGAATCAATAACTGAAGCATTACCGAATCCGAAATGTACATTGAGCATATTCATTGAGTTGAAGGAATTCTGTGAATTTATTTCTCTGAACTGCCAGACGGGAACTCCGTTAATTGTTGCCTTTGCCTTTACTTTAGTTCCTAATGCAGAGCTGTTTGAAAAATTGCTGTTTGAATTTCTTTTGCCTGTGCATTTTATATTGATCCATTTATTACCGTTTGAAAGATCATTTCTGTATAAGCCTTTTGAACTTGTAGTTCCCGCCACATAAAGATCTAGAGATCCGTTATTGTCAAAGTCACCTGCAGTAGCTCCGAAGCAGGTTACCGGACCAGTAACGGCAGCAGTCGAATCATTTCTTGTGAAAGTGCCGTTGCCGTTATTAACATAATACAGACTCTTCGATGCTTCTCTAGTAACGAAACAATCCTGATCGCCGTCATTATCAAAATCCGCCCAGAGATTTGTAAGAAACATTCCCAGATCAGAAACAATGTTTCCGACCTGCGCCTCTGTCATTTTTTCATATACGCCGTTATTGTTTCTGTAAAGATTATTCGGAACATTATTTGCATAATTTGTAATGAACGCATCAAGATCTCCGTCATTATCATAATCAATAAGATTCCAGACCTGCCCGTCATGCAGATCAGTTGTAAGCGGAGGTAAATTTAATCTGACAAGATTTGCAGTGCCTGTTTCCGTAAGCATATTTTTATAAATGTAATCCTGTGATGTGGAACCGCCGGGTCCTGTTCCGATAAAAAGATCAACATCACCGTCAAGATCATAATCATACCACGAAGGAATTGTAAAAGGAGCTAAAGTATCAGTTAGTCCCGGAAAATTCAATCTGCTGAAAGTTCCGTCTCCGTTGTTTTTATAGAATCTGTTGGGATGATTAACAACTCCGAAATTATTTGCAGCTGTTATGAAAAGATCTGCAAAGCCGTCATTATCATAATCTGCCCAGGAGCATCCCCATCCTGTATTGTATGCGGAGTCTCCGATATCTCCGGTGACAACTTTATTAATTATTCCGTTGCCTTCGTTTTTGTAAAGGTAAGAATAGGAACCTCCCGTAGAAACGACGAAACAGTCAATTAAACCATCGTTATTATAATCAGCCCAGGAATGTCCCAGATTAAGATTCTGACCGGCCATTGCGGTTTCAAGTTTTATGAAACTTCCTCCTCCTAAGTTTTTGTAAACAACTTTTCTGTTTACAAATAGATCAAGTTTTCTGTCATTGTCAATATCCACCCAGCTGCATCCGAAAAAACTGCCGGAGAGAATATCGCTTACTACAGGATTGTTTACATCAGTGATTTTAATGAAATTCTGCGCATCTGATACAGATGAAAGATTCATTAAAATGATAACTGAAAAGAAAATCAGAGATAAGGGTTGTCTGAAGGTTTTAAAGTAAAACATGTTTGCTCCTTGTTTTTTAAGTTGTACAAAACTAAAGAAGCATTATGAGTTAATACATCTCACAAGTGTATGGTTTTTAGAGGGGGTGCAGTATTAATTAATTATATCAAATTATTTAAAAAGTCATAATTGAATATTTTGAAACTTACAATGAAGAATCATTCCCTTTTGCTATAACAATTCCGGTGTGTCCGGAAAGTTTTGTAATGAGCAAATAACTTTTAATTTTGCATCTAAATACAATAATATCTAAGATTTTAAATTTAACCCCTCCCTAACTTTCTCAGTTAAATAGTTGTCTCAAAGACTACCCCCCCCCCCCCCCCCCCCCCCCGGGGGGGGGGGGGCCCCCCGGGGGGGCGGGGGGGGGGGGCCCCAAACCTCACTTAACATTTCCCCCTTTAGGAGGGGAAACAATTGAAGAAGTTTGTCTCAAAACTTCCATTCAACGTTTTGGACGGATGCTATAACAATTCCGTGTCCGGAAAGTTGCCTGCAAAAGAAAATTTATAACTAAAAATAAATACCCTTTGTAATTTAATTGATCATGGTTTAACAACAATTTTTGAAAACTGCAGATTGTTATCCAGTATTGAGAGATCGTTTGAATCAGTCAAATAATCACCGTCCAGATCAGTAGAATTATATCCGGAGACCGAAGCTGAAGCATCATTATCAACCTTGCTCATATCCGAAGCGTCTATCACTCCGTCCTGATCAACATCTCCGCTGTAAATACACCATCTTGTACCGTTCAGAATCATATTATTTCCGAATGCCTGCGATGATGAAGAAGTAAAATCATATCTGAAAACTGTACCGGCATTGTATATTTCTCCTCCTGACTTACTCCATGTTTCCAGAGTGTTTCTGTGCCTGATCACTAAATAATAAGTGCCGCTTGAAGCAGTATTGAATAAAAACGAACCTGTTAGATTAACTGAATCTATGACTGAGGTTGCGGAATCAACTATACTGTAAGGTGGAGATATATTTCTCAGATAAATTGTAACAGTATCCTTCAAATTTAATTTACCTGTTGAAGCAGTATATAAACCTTCCTGTGCAAGTGTGATGTCAGAGGGTAATCGGGGTTCTGCGGCTGTTAAGTGGTTCCTTGTAATTATCCAGTGATAAACATTTGAATGAGACTGACCGTTATCAAGCTTTCCAAGGTCATCCCTGTAATGTTTAAAGAAATCAAGAGCCTGCTGCGGATATGCCGTTGCCTGAACTCCAACTGTAACCGATGTCCATTGCCAGGCAATAGTATTTGTATTACCCGGATCAAAGCAGGGAGTATATTTCAATCCGTTCGGCGAATAATTAAAAATATCCTGCGAAATATTTTTTCCCCAAAGCTGTTCTGTTACAGGTGTAATCGGAATGATCTGAATTCCTGTAGAATAATAGTTCACGTCCCCGAAGAAAGTACTCGCATCCATAGTTCCCTGATACAAATTAGTTACAGTATGAAATTTATTTGTATAAACCGGAAGATAAACAGGATTTGTCTGTGGCAAATTTATATGATAATATTTTTGAGTCGAGCGGATTTCCTGAGCAAGCATGATTTTTCCCGTGTTCATAATATCAGCATTATTCATTGCAAGACCGAAGAGATACATTCCGTACCATGCGTTTATTGATTCAGTAGAACTCTCCTGATTTTTTCCTCCTCCGTAAGGCACCATTCCGTTTGCCCAGGAATTTCCGTCAAACCAGTCTTTGTATCTGTGGAGAGCAAAGTATTTATCGCTTCTGTTCGGATTTGCAATTTCTCTGATCAGATCAATGGTTCTGTTAAGATAATAATTGTTATTTGCAGTAAACCATGCAGGATCTTTTTTTGCAATTGCAGCTGCTGCGTAAATATAATATCCGTAGTGAAAATGATGATCATTATAAACAGCGCTTCCGAAATCCACGCCGCTGTTCAGATTCAGAGAATCATGAGACCTGCTGGAAATCAAACCTCCGTAAACTTTGTCATAAATAATGGAATCTTTTTTGTAATCAGGAACATTCGGCAGGATCGTGCTTTGTCCGTTCAGCCATTTGCCAAGAAATATTTTTAAAGAGTCCCGGATGTTATTTGAAACAGGAACCAAAGAAGAATATCTGGTTGCATCTTTTTCAATCAGCTCATCTGATATGACAGCAAGTCTTCCGAGTTTTGCAAGAGCTTTACCTGAGGCATAAACATCAGTCCACTGATAATTTCTGTTTGCATAAGCTGTTGTATCTTTTAAGAGAAAAGCTTTTAACGAATCACATTCTTCTAAAGGAACATTGGAAAGATTTCCGTTCTTCGGATACCAGGAATAGTCTGCTAAATGCTCTGTCATGTTCCATGTATTCTTATAAACTTCGTTCATCGTTCCTTTCAGAACCTTATACTTCAGTATATTTGTAGTAGAACCGGCAGGAAGAATATCAACATGATGCGGAAGAGCAAGCATTAGCAGCGAATCACCGTAAGACGGGCTTTCATTATATCTTGTGTAACGATACTGAAGATTGGCTGTGTTTCCTGTTACAGTCGCAGCGACAATCGCTCTTACCGGTAAAAACTTTGCATATTTATTCAGTAAAGAAATTTTTGCCTGAACTTCTGCAGGTGTAAGATTTTCAGATTGTGAAGTAATCTCTGCCATTCTGAAATAACCTGTAAGATTTCTGACAGCATACATGCTTGAATGAAGCTGATCCCATTGTAAAGTAATCGTGTCAGAACAATAAAGCATCCAGGTCTGAGAAGGGAATGAAGGATTTGTTGTTGCTGATGTCTGAAGTTTAAAAGCCTTTCCGTGAAAACGGTTGTTAGTTCCGCTTAATTGTATATCGTTTACGGATTCCAGAGCCGGTGACCAGAAAAACACTTCCGGCTGAACGTTATTGTAGATCATTGAAACATAAGGCATACCTCTTACTATCGGCGCTTCATAATACTGAGAAGGATTTGCAGTGTTAGTATATCTTATTGTTGCAGAAAGTTCTGTATAATCATTTTTAATTGAAGGCTGAATATTCATACCAGGATCGTGCTGTCCCAGAAATGACCAGGCGGACTGGTCCCAGTAAACTTTTGGAAAAGGCAGATCCCTTATATCAGTAATAAAAGGTCTGTATCCGAATCCAAGTAAAGAGAATTTATTGTAAGCTGGGTTTGGAGTACTGTATTCTTTTCCGAAACCGATCTGATACGGATACACCCAGCACCTGTTCTGCGCTAATTCTCCCTGTCCGCCCGGATAAGGAAAAGTCGTTCCATATAGAAAAAGTACATTGAACCATTCGTTTGTCGGATATGGCTTTGTTAAGCTCTGGAGCATTACATTACCTGATACCGGGACTTTACTGTCAACCTGCTGCCAGGAAGCTGAAGGAGGTGAAACTGAAAATGGATTTCCGTAAGTCCATTGCGAATATAAATTGCCGCTTAAGAATAAATTTAAAATTAATGATGCAGTGAAACTGTAAATAAGAATTTTTTTCATTCAGTAAAAATGTTTTTAAATTTTAAAAAGTATTCAAACTGTGATCGTGAGTGAAATTAATTTAAATGAATTTTGTAACAAGTTAAAAGCGTTACATACCAGCATAAATGCAAATGAGCATCTTAAATAATTTCAGAATTTTTTATTAATGATTAATATAAAAATAAATATTCCTGTCGAATTTTTAAATATGAAAATCTTTTAAGTCAATTTTAATTTAAACATAAGAACCATTTTGTCAGCAGATTGTAAAATATATTTATTCTTTAAAATAATTTACATTTATTGCACCTAAATTATTTTTATGAAAAAAATTATACATCCTGTAATTCTGTTTTTCTGCAGTTGTCTTCTTTTCATTGCCTGCGGTAAAGTTCCTCCCGAAAAATATTTTAATGTCGCTGTATTAAACAGCAATATGCTTTCCGGATTTGCAAATGAAGGAATGTACCGGCAGCTGGAATCACCTTCTCTGAAGCTGGGTGAAGACCATGGAACAGTGCAGATGAAACGAAGTGAAGTTGTAAGAGATAAGATAAATGCAATTGAAGAAAGTTTTGATAAAGTAAAAGATCTGAAAGAAACTGAAGAGACTAAAGAAATTCTAAGGACTTCAATCGCTTTGTATGAATATGTCCTGCCTGTCTTTAAAAAAGATTATATGCAGCTTGCAGAATCAATGGACAAAGGCGTTCCTGAAGATCAGATTAAATCTGAGTCTAAGGCAATTCATGATAAATATCTTGCGGGATATGATGAACTTTATAAGAAGCTGATCACTGCCGGAAAATCCTATGCTGAAAAAAATAATATTAAAGTTCACTGGAACGATAATTGAAACAACTCAGGAATACTCTTAATATACAGTATTTATAAATCCTGATTAACCATTCAATCTTTAGAAATGAATTTCGAAAAAGCTGTCATTCATTTCTTTCTGCAATCATCAATCCATGACTTCATAAATATTCACGGGATTGGTTTTATTTTTTAAACTTACTTCACCGACCTTACGGCAGTTAAATGATTCTTTTACTTTTTCATAAGCTGCTTTGCTGATCAAAATCTGATTGGGCGCAGCGACAGACTGTAAGCGCTGAGCAGTGTTTACTGTATCGCCGATTACAGTGTAGTCAAGACGACGGAGACTTGCCGAACCGATATTTCCTGAGATCATTTCGCCGCTGTTTAAGCCGATAGCAACTTTGGGTTTATAAGAAATAATATCTGATAATGCAGGTAATTTTTCTACATGGGATCTTACTGCAAGACAGGCCTCTATAGCTCTGTCAATGTGATACTCACCCCGGAATACCGCCATAATTGCATCACCTATGAACTTATCAATATATCCTCCCTGTGCAATAATTTCTTTTACGATTACATCAAAATAGCTGTTGAGTAATTTTACAACATTATCCGGACTTTCATTTTCGCTGATTGAAGTAAATCCGCAGATGTCAATAAATGCTACCGTAGCTTCTACATTTTCATTCAGCATAAGTGAAGATTCATATTCACGGCTGCTCATAAAATTGAGAACATTTTCATCAACATACATTTTCAGAATGTTATTTTCCTTAATTGCTTTTAATGTTTCCTTAATCTGAATAACATAATTGATCGTTTTTTCCATTGTCAGAGCCAGGTCTTCAAAATTAATGGGCTTCGTTATAAAGTCATAAGCTCCTCTGTTCATAGCTGTACGAATGTTTTCCATATCGCCGTATGCAGAAACGATCACGGATTTAATTAGGGGACTTGATTCGTTAAGACGGCTGAGCAAAGTCAGACCATCCATCTCCGGCATATTAATATCGCTAAGCACCATATCAACATCAGCATGTAATTGAATTTTCTCCAAAGCGTCAACGCCGTTTACAGCAAATACAAATTCATATTTCTGCTCTCTTATTTTCTGACGGAATTTCTGTTTGATGAGTATCTCAAGATCCGCTTCATCATCGGCTACTAATATTTTTGCCATACTGTTTTTCGTTTAAAGTTTAAGTTTTTCTTTTAAAAGTGTAAAATCAACCGGCTTGGTTAAAAAATCATCAGCTCCAAGTTCCTGAGCAATTCTATGGTTTTCCCCGTCACCATAAGCTGTTATCATCATTACAACAGGCGGGGGGGTGTGAAATTTTTTTTTGATGTGCTCAAGCAGTTCAAGTCCGCTCATCCCCGGCATATTTATATCGGACAGAATGAGTATCGCTTCCTGATCATGAGCATTGTTACCAAGATAAGTCAGTGCATCTTCTCCTGAAAATGCAAAAACAAATTCTACTGTCTTGTCCCTCAGCTCTTTTCTGAAACGCTGTTCGAACAATGTTTGAATATCTCTTTCATCGTCAACTACTAAAATTTTCATTTGCTTAAATATGATTTATGTTTATAATTTATTTTGAAACCGAATCTGTATCTTTGTTATATATACTTCTTTTTATAACTGAAATTAAATTTTCACGGAAATTAATATTCATCAATCCTTTTCTTAGTTTATGACAGTTCTGAGAATAGACTGCTTGTTCTGATTTATAATTTTTACAATCAGATCATTGCTGAAAATGGAATATATCTCATGTTTAAAACCATCATTCTTTTCCATAAGATTTTTAAGTTTACTTTTATCCCAGCTCAGAATCTTTGCAGTATTGATAGTGGAAACACTAGCAGACGGCAATTCTCCGCTGAGGAAGCTCATTTCTCCCAAAAAATTCCCTTTGTTTATTATTGCTATCTGCTTGTCTTTTATTGTTACTTCAACATCACCGTCAACAAGGTAAAAAAGTTTTTCTGTGGTTTCGTTTTCAACTATTAATTTATGATTCTCCCTGTAAGTAGTCCAGATACCTGCGTTCATGAGTTTTTTAAAATTTATGATATCCAGACTTCCTCCTATCATATTTAAAACTTCTTTTTCATCATGAGATAAATTCATAAATCTTTTATAATATAAAATATATGCTACCTGGAAAAGATTGATGACAATGATGACAATACTCCATATTATAGGTGTCTTAAAAATTTCGTTTGCAGAATATACTGTATAAAAAATCTGAAGCACACTGGCAATGATCAGTGATGTCCTTAAATAAATTATATTCCTGAATCCTGTACCAAATGCAAAAATAATATATGATATGTGTCCAATAAATTCAATAATGCTGATCATAGTTAATGTTTTATATTTCTGATATTTAATTAAATTTTTATATTCTTAATCACTGATTCTCACGGATTAAATGATTGCACGGATTGTTAAAACTTTCATCAAGAGTCTTAATCCGTGTAATCTGTGAAATCCGATAAATCCGTGATTCAAACATCTTCTGAATCACGGATTCTCACGGATTAAATGATTGCACGGATTGTTAAAACCTTCATCAAGAATTTTTATCCGTGTAATCTGTGTAATCCGATAAATCCGTGATTCAAACATCTTCTGAATCACGGATTCTCACGGATTAAATGATTCCACAGATTATTAAAACTTTCATCAAGAGTCTTAATCCGTGAAATCTGTGTAATCCGATTAATCAGTGATTCAGACATTTTAATCACTGATTCCACAGATTATTAAAACCTTAATCAAGAATTTTTATCCGTGAAATCTGTGTAATCCGTTCAATCCGTGATTTAAACAATTTCTGAATCACGGATTCTCACGGATTAAATGATTACACGGATTGTTTAAACTTTCATAAAGAGTCTTAATCCGTGAAATCTATGTAATCAGGTTAATCCGTGATTCAGATATTATTAATCACGGATTCTCACGGATTAAATGATTCCACGGATTGTTTAAACTTTCATAAAGAGTCTTAATCCGTGAAATCTGTGTAATCAGGTTAATCCGTGATTCAAACAATTTCTGAATCACGGATTCTCACGGATTAAATGATTCCACAGATTGTTAAAACTTTCATCTCTGATTTTTTTCAGTGTAATCTGTGTAATCCGATTAATCCGTGATTCAGACAATTTCTGAATCACTGATTCTCACAGATTAAATGATTCCACAGATTGTTAAAATCTTTCATTACTGATTTTTATCTGTGAAATCTGTGAAATCCGATTAATCCGTGATTCAGACAATTTATGAATCACGGATTCCCACGGATTAACTGATTGCACGGATTGTTAAAACTTTCATCTCTGATTTTTTTTCAGTGTAATCTGTGTAATCCGATTAATCCGTGATTCAGACAATTTCTGAATCACTGATTCTCACAGATTAAATGACTGCACAGATTGTTAAAATCTTTCATTACTGATTTTTATCTGTGTAATCTGTGTAATCCGATTAATCAGTGATTCAGACAATTTATGAATCACGGATTCCCACGGATTAAATGATTCCACAGATTGTTAAAACTTTCATCAAGAGTCTTAATCCGTGTAATCTGTGTAATCCGATTAATCAGTGATTCAAACATTTTTAATCACTGATTCCACAGATTGTTTAAACTTTCATCAATAATTTTTATCCGTGAAATCTGTGAAATCCGTTCAATCCGTGATTCAAACATTTCCTTACAATACTACTCTTTTGAACGTTAAGCTTTTGCTTCCAAAATTTATAAGTAATCCTACTTCAAATCTATAAGCTTTCAAGTAGTTTAAAATTTGTGCAAGATGGACATCTTCTAATCGAATGATTGCCTTTATCTCAACAAGTACTTTATTTTCAACAATGAAATCTGCTCTCCTTGTCCCTATTGGCTTTTCGTAATCTTTATAAAAAATCTCCATTTCTAATTCCCGATGAAATTCAAGTTCTGCATTTTTCATTTCCAATGCTAATGCTCTTTGATATATCAATTCCTGAAATCCATTTCCTAAAAACTTATGCACCTCAAAAGAGCTTCCTATAATTTTTTCAGTAATATCTTTGTATTTTAATTCATGCTCCATAATTTTAAATTTAATTCTAAAAACAATTTCTGAATCACGGATTAATCAGATTACACAGATTTCACTGTTAAAAGTTTTTAAATTCAAAACAAACCTTTCAATCCGTGATTCAAACATTATCTGAATCACGGATTCTCACGGATTAAATGATTCCACGGATTGTTTAAACTTTCATCAAGAGTCTTAATCCGTGTAATCTGTGAAATCCGATAAATCCGTGATTCAAACATCTTCTTAATCACTGATTCTCACGGATTAAATGATTCCACAGATTGTTAAAACTTTCATCAAGAGTCTTAATCCGTGAAATCTGTGTAATCCGATTAATCAGTGATTCAAACATTTTAATCACTGATTCCACAGATTATTAAAACTTTCATCAAGAATTTTTATCCGTGTAATCTGTGTAATCCGATTAATCAGTGATTCAAACATTTTTAATCTCTGATTGCACAGATTGTTAAAACTTTCATCAAGAGTCTTAATCCGTGAAATCTGTGAAATCAGGTTAATCAGTGATTCAGACATTATCCGTGAAATCCGTTCAATCCGTGATTCAAACAACGGGTAATACAATTACAAACTCACTCCCTTCACCTTCCTTCGTCTCAACCTTCAGTTCCCCTCCATGCGCTTTTACAATATCATAACTCAGAGACAATCCCAATCCCGTTCCCTGTCCTGTTGGCTTTGTAGTAAAGAACGGCTGAAATATCTTGTCCATTACTTTCTGCGGAATTCCGTTGCCGTTATCTTTTACTCTGATTTCAACTTTATCGACAAGCTTTTTTGTGCTCACAGAAACTGTCGGTTCATAATTTTCAGCTCCGGATTTCTTTTTTTCGTCTGCGACATAAAATGCATTCGTTATTAAATTCAAAATCACTCTGCCAATATCCTGCGGTACAACATTAATATTTCCAATGTTTTCATCAAAGTCAGTTTTCATTGTTGCATTAAATGATTTATCCTTTGCTCTCAATCCATGATAAGCCAGACGCAGATATTCATCAGCCAAAGCATTGAGATCAGTCAGCTCTTTTATTCCGTTGCTGCTGCGGCTGTGCTGAAGCATTCCTTTTACAATTGCATCAGCTCTCTTTCCGTGATGATTTATTTTTTGTTCGTTGGCTTCAATGTCATCTGCAATTGCTTTTACTTCTTCAATATTTCCTTTGTCAATTTCATCTTTCATTTCTGCGATAAGTTCTGCATTAACTTCAGAAAAATTATTGACAAAGTTCAGCGGATTCTGAATTTCATGCGCAATTCCGGCTGTAAGTTCACCTAAAGATGCCATCTTCTCTGACTGGATAAGTAATGATTGAGTGGATTTCAAATCTTCATAAGCTTTTTCAATTTTTTTATTTGCTTTCTTCCTCTGTCTGTTATTTCTGTAAAGTATAAAAATAATGAAACTTAAAACAGTTAACCCGGCAATTAAACTGTAAATCTGCATCTTTGACTTATAATCAAGAACAGCCTCTTTCCTGGATTGTTCTTCCTTTTGTTTTTGCAATGATTCATTAAAGCCCAGGTTTTGAATTTTGTAAATCTTTTCTGCACTGTATACACTGTCTTTTAATTGAAAAGATTGTTTAAGGTATAAATAAGCACTGTCAGTCTGTCCTTTGGAATAGTATATCCCGGCAAGTAAAGCAGCAGCATCGATTAAGCCGCCGATGTTTTTGTCTCTCCGGTAATTGTTAAAAACTGTTGTTCCATAGTAATATGCTGAATCCAGTTTTTTATCTTCCAGATACAAATTACCAAGACTGAGCAGACAATTATTATAAATGTCATATCGTTTAATTTTTAACGCAACAGGTATGCATAAATGATAATAAAAAACTGCGGAATCCGGGTTATTCATATCTTTATAAATACTACCGATACCTCCGCTTCCAAGTGCAGTGAACACGGAATCGTTTATAGCCAGACCGGCATTATAAATACGTCTCTTGTAAAACATAGCCGAATCCAGATTTTTCATTTTACCGGTACTATAAAATCCGCCAAGCCTGTTATATAAGGTCATTCTGTACCGGTTTGATTTTACACTGTCTTTGAATATTCCTGAATTTATTATTAACCTGAGCTTATTTATATATTCAAATTGCTTTTCATAGTCCTGAATATCTTCATAAATTAATGAAATATCTCTGGTATCTCCAATAATAAATGTTGTATCACCGGTCTCTTCTGCCAATTTCAGATTTTTCAAATAGAGTTCCAGAGCAGTTGCAAAATCCGATTTTACAGAGTAAAGATAAAATGCAGCTAATCTTCTCGAATATATTTCGTTTCGTATGTCTCCGGTTTCTTCCGATATTTCAAGTGCTTCTTTGAAGTATATTAATGCCGAATCATTTTTTATTTCCGCGTATGATGAACCAACTTTATTTAATAACCTGATTTTAGTCGTGTCATTATTTACCTGCGAAAGTATCAATTTAAGGCTGTCAATTTTTTTAGACTGTGCCTCACAGTTCAATGCTGTGAAAATTATAAAAATAATAACGGAAATATTTTTCATTATATTAATTTAGTTTGGACAGTGAAAGGCAGTTGTATAATAAACACTGATCCTTCTCCTTCTTTTGTCTCAACCTTAAGCTCTCCACCATGCGCCTTTACAATATCATAACTCAGTGACAATCCCAATCCCGTTCCCTGTCCTGTTGGCTTTGTAGTAAAGAACGGCTGAAATATCTTATCCATTACTTTCAGAGGAATTCCATACCCATTGTCAGCAACTCTGACTTCTATTTTATCACCATGCTTATTTGTGCTCACTGAGACGATCGGATCGTAACCATTTATATTTTGCTTTTTCTTTTCTGTCACTGCATAAAACGCATTCGTAATTAAATTTAAAATCACTCTTCCGATATCCTGCGGTACAACATTCACGTTACCCAGACTTATGTCAAAATCAGTTTCCGTTTTAGCATTAAAAGATTTATCCTTTGCTCTTAAACCGTGATAAGCCAGTCGCAAATATTCCTCCGCTAAAGCATTGATATCAGTCGGTTCTTTAACACCGCTGCTGCTGCGGCTATGCTGAAGCATTCCTTTTACAATTGCATCGGCTCGTTTGCCGTGATGATTAATTTTTTGCTCGTTTGCTACAATATTATCTGCTAATGTTCTCATCTCTTCCGTATTTCCTTTTTCTATTTCATCTTTCAGTTCAGAGATCAGTTCGGTATTCAGTTCGGAAAAATTGTTTACAAAATTCAGAGGGTTCTGAATTTCGTGAGCTATACCGGCTGTAAGCTCTCCGAGTGATGCCATCTTTTCTGATTGAATTAGCAATGCCTGTGCAGCTTTCAGTTCTTCTAATGATTTTTGCAAAGCAACATTTGTTTCCTCAATAGCTTTCCTTTTTTGCTCAAGCTCTTCAATTGTCTCTTCGAGTAAAATTGCAGTAGTCTTTTTTACTTTTTCAGTCCGGTCTAATTTAAATTCAATGATGGATATTATTTTATCAATTTCTTTTACTTTTGCCAGGATATTATTTTTTTCTGAATCAGTTAATGCTTCAGACTTCTGAATAAGATCAAGTAATGTTTGTAAATGCTGATTCACTTTAGATTATTTTCTTTTAATATTACTAAGAGCCGTTATTATTTTAAAATAAGTGTCTGCGTTTTTCCCGATATTAAATCCATAAATTCCAGATCCCCGCTTCGCGAGGCAAGCGAAATCCCTAATTCCATATCTTCTCATTTTTCTTTCAAAGCTACCCAGCAGCAGGTTGTTGAATGAAATTCCTGTTTCCCGTTTTCTGTCATGCCGAATTCACCGTAAGTATAAAATCCTGCCATCGGAGATTTCCAGACATTTTGCAAGCCTTCGTTTTCTTCCTGCGCCATTGGTCCCAATGCGCTTAATCTTCCTGCGCAGGAAAAAATCAGCAATGCTTCCGCTTCTGAATTATTTTTATCTTTGAGCTCTTCTGCTTTTGAAACTACGGTGTCAATAATATCAAAATCCGGCGGCATTGAAAATCGAAATTTTGATCCGGGCATTACATTTGATTCACAAACAAGCGCTTTTTTTTCTATGTTGTATCCGATGGGATTGCACATCATTGGCTCTCTGTTTTCTCTTTCGATCTGTAATGGATAATGAACTCCTACAGAATCAAAGAATTTGGACGGATCTTCATCTGATGTAAAATCCAGTCCTAAAAAACGAAGATACATTTCAAGAGCCGGTTTATCATCAATGGTCATGATCAGATTATCTTCGCATTTAGTTATTGTTTTGTGAACACCGATCGGTTTCCATCCTGACACTGCCATTCCCAGAAAATCAATTTTTTCCTCATTCAAAGCTAAGGCAATCATTCCGTAATCAGTGGATCTTCCGTTTGTAAATACAAAAGTACCGGTAAATGAAATGTCATCACCTGCCATTCCGCCGCATATTTTCATTTGTGAATCTGTCATCCCTTCAATGCTGCGAATCAGACTTTCACCGTCTAACATTTTTCCGCTGACCGTAAAAAATGTACTGCAAAGTATTAAAGCGGGTTTATTGAATTTTTTCAATGCTTCTTTTGCAAGATTCATGGATGCGTCTTTTAATGTTCTCTCGCCAATTTCCTCAAACAAAATGGAATAATTACTTTTTTTAATATTCAAAAGCATTACAACTATAGCGCCTTCGCTCTGATGACCTTCAATGAACTCACCCGAAGAAGTTGCCCCGAATATATCAATTCCTTCCTGATTGAATACTTCACAAACAGCTTCCCTGTCCTGCTTGACAGAGATAAATATTATTGCAAGCGTTGGCTTGTAACCGTCTTCCTTGCTTTCCTGCAATGCTGTTTTAATTTCTTCCGGTGAATTTCCTTTTATTGTTTTTGCTATCATATTGATTTTAAGTTTTATAAAACGGATCTGATTCAGACCTCATTTTGAAATCTGTCCCTTACCTTACCAAGCCGGGGCTTGGGAAGGAGTTGGATTGGTCAGGATTATAAAATATGGATAATCCTCGTTTATTATTTTGTAAATAGATCACATTCTGAACTCAGTCTTTTACCTTCCCAAGCCGGGGCTTGGGAAGGAGTTAAACCCGAAGACCCATGATATTTTAAAATGCTGTAAATAATCATTTTTCCGGAATTGAAATTATAAACTCACTTCCTTCACCTTCCTTCGTCTCAACTCTCAACTCCCCGCCATGCGCTTTGACAATATCATAACTCAGCGACAAACCTAAACCCGTTCCCTGACCTGTCGGCTTCGTTGTAAAGAATGGCTGAAAAATTTTATCAAGTACCTTTTGCGGAATTCCGCTGCCATTGTCTTTTACTTTCACTTCCACTTTATCTCCAATCTTTTTAGTGCTGACAGAAACTGTCGGTTCGTAATTCTCAACTCCGGATTTCTTTTTTTCATCTACAACATAAAATGCATTAGTAATTAAATTCAATATCACTCTGCCAAAATCCTGCGGAATAATATTAATCTTTCCAATATTATCATCATAGTCAGTTTCCATTTTTGCATTAAATGATTTATCCTTTGCTCTCAAACCGTGATATGCCAGACGTAAATATTCATCAGCCAGTGCATTGATATCAGTCGGCTCTTTCACTCCGCTGCTTGTGCGGCTGTGCTGAAGCATTCCTTTTACAATTCCTTCAGCTCTTTTTCCGTGATGTTTGATCTTCTCTTCATTTTCCTTTATGTCTTTTGCAATTGCGATCGCATCATCAAAATTACCTTTGCCAAGTTCTTCATTAAGTTCTTCTATCAGCTCAGTATTTACTTCAGAAAAATTATTGACAAAGTTCAGAGGATTCTGAATTTCGTGTGCAATGCCTGCCGTCAGTTCCCCGAGTGAAGCCATCTTTTCCGATTGTATCAACTGTGCCTGTGTTGAGCGAAGTTCAGTCAGTGCATCTTCAGCACGTTTCTTTTCTGTTTGCAATTTTATAAGATCTATTTGCGCTTGCTCAGCATTGTGTTCAGCAACTTTTAAATCATTAAACCTTGCATAAGTGAGATTAAATACTGCGGCAAATCGTTCCAGTAAAAAAATTGTTTCTTCCGGCTGTGGTTCCGGAGAAGCAATTCCGATAAACCCGTGAGAAAAATATGCGATGCTTTGAACCCTGCGT
The DNA here is from genome assembly GCA_016709315.1 of Ignavibacteria bacterium. Taxonomy (GTDB): domain Bacteria; phylum Bacteroidota; class Ignavibacteria; order Tepidaquicellales; family Tepidaquicellaceae; genus JAEUSI01. Next base: position 476,397 of record JADJMZ010000001.1, on the reverse strand, counting down.
TTCTGAGAAAGTCCCTGTTTAAACGGCACATGAAGTTCATAATTCAGATGATGAAAATACTCTTCCAGTTCCTTTCCCTGCATATCAATAGATATAGATTTTTGTTCTGATTTCCATCCGTCATACATTTTTCTGATAGATGCGTTTCTGTCTCTGCTTCCCGAAAACTGATTGCTGACTTTGGTTCCGTCTTCATCCGTAATCCAGAATTCTATTTCACCGCTTTCATCTTTTATAATGCCAATGTACAAACGATTTGGCTCAATACCCAGACTGATAAGTTGTTTAAAAACCACTGCTGCGGTTTCTGCAAGTTCATCACTTTTTTGCATGGCAAGTGTGCGGCTCCTCACTCTTTCCAAAGAAGCTTCAATTGTTGCTTCCCTTGCCTGCGCTTCCGCTTTTTGCAGATCAAGAAAACGTCTGTAAGTCTGTCCGATTACACTTGCAAAGCGAATGAATATCTGCTCTTTATCTGAAGGCAAAGGTGAACGTGTAAAAGAAAATATAGCGCCTTCTGTAAAAAAGAATTCAGTATTGAAATATTTTGGAGGCAGCAAATCAATATCAATTTGTAACGGGTAATCAGGTGAATTATTAATTGCTCTGAAATAATCCTTTAGATCTTCACCCGCAAACTCGTAAGAGAAAGAAGGCAGTTTTAATTCCCACGCATTATACACACCCTGTAATGAAGGATGTATAGTCATATCCAGTCTTCCTATTATCAAAACTACTTTTCCGTTTGCATCGAAAGATGCATTCCACACTTCCATTTGCTTTGATTTATTGATAATTATTATCCCGCACCGGATCGTTTTTTCAATTCCTAAATTTAACAACTCTTCAAACATAACTGTAACAGTTTCTCCGACATCTTTACTGTTATGCATTGCCATAGTTTTTGCACGAACTCTTTCCAGTGACAATTCAATCTGCGCTTCTTTTGTCTGAGCTTCTGATAGTTTCAGATCATTGAATCTTGTGTAAGTAAAATTGATCACATCAGCAAAACGCTTCATCACTGCTTTTGCTTCATCAGGAAATTCTGTTTCACGGAAAGCATATAAATTGCCGGCCGGAAAAGCTGTTACATAATAATATTGTTTCAATCCTTCTTTTTCTGAAACCAAAGACTGCGAATCAGGCAAATTAAAATTTGTCACTGTTAATCCTCTGTAATATTCATTCAAGACCTTTCCTTCAAGCAAATAGGAAAACTCTCCCTGATTTAACCATGCTTCATAAGCTCCTTCTAATAAAGGATGTACAATTGGTTCATCTCCCGAAACCTGAACTACCGTTCCGCCCTCAGATTTTGTAGTAGACCAAACATCAGCACTCTTCTTCTCTTTATTAACAATCCCAATTCCGCATCTCAGTGTTTCAAGATTCAGTTTTTCCAGTTCTTCAAATATAGTTGCAACTGTCAAACCTAAATCATTGCTACTCTGCATCGCCATCGCTTTCGAGCGAACTCTTTCCAGTGATGCTTCAATCTGTGATTCCCTTGCCTGCGCCTCCGCTTTTTGCAAATCGAGGAAACGCGTATATGTCTGCTGGAAAACTTTTCCAAAACGCATTAGAGTTTCATTCTCTTCATCCGAATAAGAAAGACCAGAAAAATTTTCGATGTAAAGGGAAACATTATCAAGCAATACAGTAGAAATTGCAAGACCCTTACAACTAAAATAAAAATCCTTTGCTTCCTCCGGCAATCCCGGTATAAACTTAAAAAGCTTTTTATAAAATGTGTTTTTTTCTATGAAATTTAAATTGACTGCAAAGAAATCCTTTCCTTTTTCTTTTGCTTCTTTAAAACGATTCCAATGCTCGGAATCAAAATAAGGAATTGTTACCTGTGAGAGATTTCCACGATGGTCTGATACCCAGATGTTCATATCGTCTCTTTCCTTATAATCCATTATGATCCCGGCATGATCAATGATGATATTTAAGTGAACGAACTGCTCGTATATAACCTGAATTACATCTTTGAGCTCATCGCTTTTTTGCATTCCCATAGTCCGGCTTCTTACTCTTTCCAGCGCAGCTTCTATCTGCGACTCTCTGGCCTGTGCTTCAGCTTTTTGCAGATCGAGGAAACGAATATAGGCTTGCTCAAATACTTTTGAAAAGCGTTTCAGTATATCAATCTCCTGCTGCGTCAATGTTTTGCCCGAATAATCATTGATAAATATGGCAGTGTTTTTTTGAAAAGCAATTGAGGTGGCATAGGTATCAGCAGTCAAACAATAGTCTTTGATTGGCTGCGGTGTATGTTTAAAATCACTATGTTTAAAAATATGAGTCAGGAAAGATTTGTTCTCTATAGCAGTGTATCTCTTTACAGCGAATTCCGCTCCATCATTTTTTGCTTTCCATAAGTTAGAAAGTACGGGATGTTCAAAATAAGGAAGATAAAATTTGATAGCAGAAGGAAATCCGGGATTTGCCATCCATTCAAGAAGATCCTTTGAGCCTTCAATATGTGTAATAAGTGCAACACCATCACCAACTGAGAAATCCAGCTCTTTTAGCTTCTCAACGATTACAGAGATTACCTCACCCAACTCTTCTGCATTGTGCATAGCAAGTGATCGGCTCCGGATTTTTTCCAGCGAAGCTTCAATCTGCGATTCCCTTGCCTGTGCCTCAGCTTTTTTAAGATCAAGAAAACGCGTATATGTCAGATCGAATACAGATGCAAATCTTTGCAGTATATCAATCGTTTCTTCAGGTCTGTGTTCTTCCATACCGACTATTAGCATTCCGTTCGAAAAGAAAGCCATATACATAATAAGTTTAAATCCGGATTTGTATTCTAAAGGAAATATTTCAGAACCCACGGCAGTATTTCTGATCTTATTGAATTTTATAAGATCTTTACGTGAAAGTTCAAGTATCAGAGAATTTTTACCGGACTTCAAGCACTTATATGCTTTGTTCATGACAATTTGCTCATCTATGCTCAGTTTAAATGACTGGTTAAACATACCGAATGATACTTCAAAAACTCTTTCCTTTTCATTGACAATATTGATTGTTAATCCGCGAACTGTACTGTCAAGCTGTTTAAATTGATTATACAATTCCAGGGAAACTTCGAGCAGTTGATCACTTTTCTGCATGGCCATTGCTTTGGCACGCACTCTCTCCAGTGCAAGCTGAATCTGCCCTTCCCGGGTTTGCGCTTCAGCTTTTTGCAGATCAAGAAATCTTGTATAGGTCTGCTCAAATACGTTCGCAAAGCGTCTGAAAATATCATGAGCTTCAGGAGAAAGTTCGTGTGTGTGAAATGATAAATAACCCTGTTTGAAAAATGCAATATTATAAACAATTGTTTCGGGAAATTTATAACCGGATTTGCGAAGCTGGTTAATTTTTTCACCTATTCCCGAAACTGTTGTCAGATAATCAAAATGATTTCTTAACTCTTTACCTCTGACTTCCTTTACAAAAAAATCTTTTCCGGATTCCTTAGCTGAAAAAATTTCTTTATAAATTTTACTTTTCGTGTGAGGTAATTTAAATGGTTCCTGAATGCTTCCTTCAGGAGAGCTCATCCAGACGGACGCATCTTTCTTTTCATTATTCCAGATAATATATCCGCAACTCCCTGTATTAACACCGAGATCTCTTATCTGTTGAAATAATAAAACAGCTGCTTCCTGAAGTTCATCACTGCTGTGCATAGCCATTGTCCTGCTTCTGACTCTCTCCAGCGCTGCTTCAATCTGCGATTCCCGGGACTGCGCTTCTGCATTCTTTAAATCAAGATACCTTCTGGTAGTCAGCTCGAGAATATTTTTAAATCTGTCAAGAATGTTTATTTCCTTTTCGGAATAAGATTCATCACTCCATGTAAAAAGGAATCCTTCGCTAAACGGCAGAAATGTACCAAACTGTTTTTTGTTTTTAACCGGAAAATTTTTGTATGGTACGGAAAGTCCTTTAGCAAGAATTTTATAATATGATTTTAAAATATCTCCTTCAAGAACCGGGAAATAATTTTCTTTTTCAGCCCATGACTGATATTGCTTTTCGTAAACAGGGTGACCGGTAAATTCAAACTCTCCCGTAAATGAAACGGTGTTTTCATTATCAAATGAAGTTGCAGGATAAAGTTTTGCCTTACGGGAATCTTTTGAAAGAAGAACAAATCCGCTGCGGATTGGTTTTATGCCGAGTTTATTTAATTCTGTAAACATAGTACCGGCAGCATCGGTAAGATCGCTGCTGTTATGCATTGCCATTGCCTTGCCTCTTACTTTTTCAAGTGAAGCTTCTACCTGCGCTTCTCTTGCCTGCGATTCGGCTTTTTGCAGATCGAGGAATCGTCTGTAGATCAGTCCGAATACATTTGCAAATCTTATCATAAGTCTGCATTCATCCTCTGAAAGATTTTTCTCTGAAACTACATTAAGCGAACCTTCAGGAAAAAAGAACGTGTAAAATATTTCCTTTGAATTAAATTTTTTCTTCAATGGATATGAAAGTACTGAAGAAGTTGCTTTGTAATATTTCTTTACTTCAGATCCTGATATTTCATAGAAATAGTATGGAGCTTTTCTTTTCCATACTCTATAACATTTTTCAAAAAAAGGATGGGTTTTAAAAGGAACAATTCCTATTATTTTATTTCTGTTTTCTTTTATTAATTGTGATGACCATATCTCCACCGATTTATTCAATTCATCAAAAATAGCTACTCCTGTTCGGATGGATTCAATTCCGAGTGATTTCAGTTCGTTGAACAAGACTACTGATGCATCAACTAATTCATCGCTGCTGTGCATTGTCATTGACCTTGCCCTGACTCTTTCCAGTGACAATTCGATCTGCGCATCCTTTGCCTGAGCTTCCGCCAGTGCTACATCAGAATATCTCCTGTAAGCAAATTCAAATACATTTCTGTATCGCTTTAACAGTTTAAGTTTTTCTTTTGTAATAGAACCGAAAGTTGAAATTCCTAAAGAGCCGGTTCCGATTGAATAAAAATAATAATAAAGCGCATTAGTATTTTTCAGACGCGGGTCATCAGGTTCTCCTCTTTTTTTCCTGAATCTCTTCCATTCTTTTAATTCATCACCTTTAAAAGAAGTCTCGGAAAAAGCATCTTTGCTTTTTCTGATCTGCTTAATCTGCTTTGCAATGATTGGATTGATATTGTAAAATAACGGAGTGATGTTTTTGCCGAGTGTATCGGAATAATCATAATTCAGAAAAGTCTTTTCCTCATCATTATGAATATTTATCATTGTGTTTCTTAATTCATCAAAGCCAAGAGTTTTCAATTCCTTAAAAAGTATTTCACATACATTCAGCAGCTCCTCGGATTTGCGCATTCCTATTGCAACCGTTCTTACACGCTCAAGAGAAGTTTCAATTTGAAGATCACTGTTTTTAATTAAAAGATCTGCAGTTTTTTCATCAACTAATTTCTGCAGCTCCAGGTTTTTTCTTTTCCACTCATTAATATGCCATGTATCGGCTTCTCCTTTTGTACCATCTGGTTTAGAAGTGTGAAAATGAACCACTCTCCATTTATTACCGGCATATTCCATAACCGTAGTAATCCTCAGAAAAAGCTGATGTGAATGTCCGTTTGCATTAATTGTTATTTTCATCTCATCAACAAGAATAACCGAATCTCCATCAGGAGAAATTCTCATTATGCCGGGTATAATTTCATGCTTAAATTTCATACCGGCAGACTGATCCTTTTGCCTGACGACCAGGTCACGGCATTCCGACAGGGAATTAATTTTTTCATCTATTGCAGTGCCGTAACCCATTATATTCACATCAGCAATATTGTCAAGTATTTCAGGAGGCAGTTTATTATTACTTATCTGAAGAAACTTTTCGTATGTCTTCTTAAGTAATTTTTCTTTGGTTTTACTCATACCTTTTTTATCTCTTTTAAAATTTTATCAATACAATAAGAAAATCACATACTTAAAACCTTACCTCGTAATCAAAAATTGATACACAATATAAATATTCTTATTTAATTTTAAATGTGAAATAACACATCTGAAACTTGTCTGAGAATATCATACTGAACTTCGGAAAAGCAATATGTAAAAGTTAACAGGGGAGTTTGTTTAATTTGCGGATTTCCTGAAATACCGGCTATACTATTCTTTCTTTAAGCGCTTTTGCTACAGCTTCGGATTTTGAATGGACGTGCAGTTTGAAGTAAATATTCTTGATGTGATGCCGGACCGTTCCCACTGAAATAAAAAGTTTATATGCAATTTCCTTGTATGACTGTCCTTTGCATAGCTGATCGAGAACATCGAATTCTCTTTTTGTCAGTACGGATTCCGGTTTTTTCTGAAATGAAGAAACTACCAGCTTAGCTATCTTATATGACATTGGCGCGCCGCCATCTGAGATTTCTTTTATGGATTCAATTATCTTTTCTTCAGATGCGCTCTTATCAAGATATCCGCAGGCACCTGCCGTTAACGCCTGAAACACAAGCGACAGGTCTTCGTGAACAGTCAGCATTATTATATCAGTTTTCGGATATAACTCCTTTATTTTTTTCACTCCTTCAATTCCTGAAATCCCGGGAAGCTCAATATCCATAAGCATTACATCTGGTCTGTTGTTTTTCATATCTTCAATAGCGCTTTCACAATCGCCGTAATAACCTGAACAATTAAAACCATCGGTTTCATTGATCAGATCCCTGATTGCTTCAAGTATAAGTTTGTCGTCTTCTACAATTGATACTTTTATCATTTATGTCTTAACTAAATTTGCAATATTTGCTTTGAGCATTATCTTTGTGCCGGCTCTTTCTCCTGAAGAAATATTTACATTTATATTTATCTGTTTCGAACGGAGAAATATGTTCTTCAGTCCGTAACCCCTGCTGCAGTTTCTTACATCAAATCCGATTCCGTTGTCTTCCAGCATTATTTCCAGGTCATTGTGGTAAAAGCAGAATTTCAGATCAACATTTGTGCATTCAGCATATTTTAAAATATTATTCATTCCTTCTTTGAATATATAGATAAGATGCCTCTTGCTGTTCATTGACAAATCTATATTTCTGAAAGTGTCATCAATGCCGGAGGCTGTAAATGTAATTCCTGTGTTTTCAAATAATTCATTTCCGAAATCTCTCAGCCGGACTGCGAAATCATAAAAAGTGTCTTCCTGAGGGTTCAGAGCCCAGATGAGATCTTTAGCGCTGCTTTGAAGACTGTTGGATGTTTCTACTATGCTGTTGAGATCATTTGTTAATCCGTTTGCAGAGGGACGGAGTTTTTTATTTATCCGCCTGCTGTACATTGAGATTCTTGTGAGCTTGTGCCCGAGTTCATCGTGATAATCCCTCGAAGCCTGCTCTCTCATAAGCTCTCTTTCCCTTTCCTTTATTTTTTCTATTTCAATGATCTTATTCACTTTCTGTCTTACCCGGTAATTATTAATTACAAATAAAATTCCTCCGGTTACTAAAATCATCAGACTGTAAAACCACCAGGTCTTCCAGTATGGCGGATTAACAGTCAAAATTACTGAAGATATTTTTTCGCTCCAGACGCCGTCAGAATTAGTCGCTTTGACCTTAAAGGTGTATTTTCCCGGATCGAGATTTGTATAAACTGCTTCAGATGAATTTCCGGTGTAAATCCAGTCTTTGTCGAAACCTTCCAGTCTGTAGGCGAATTCATTCTTTTCCGGATTTGAATAATCTGTGGATGCAAATCCAAATTTAATTAAATTATCACTGTAATTGATCTCAGTTTCTTTTTCAAACGAAATGTCTTTTTTTATATTATTGTTACCCTCGTATTTTGTGAGAGAAGTGAGTATTACATCAGGGGAATATTTATTTTCTATTATATCTGAAGGATTGAATTTGTTATATCCGTTTATTCCTCCGAAAAGAATTTCTCCATTATCCGTTTTAAAGTAAGATCCGGTATTGAACATATTGCTTTGAAGGCCATCTTCGTAAAAATAATTTCTGAAGTTCCTGTTTTTAATACTGAACTTTGATATTCCCTTGTTAGTGCTCAGCCAGAGTGAACCGTCATCCGCTTCTTCTATTCCCGATATAACACTGTTCGGAAGCCCGTCTTTCTCCGTGAAGAGAAAGAAAGTTTCACTTGTTTTGTCAAATATGTTCAGCCCTCCGCCTGTTCCTATCCAGAAGTTGCTGTTAATATCTTCACAGAATGAAAAAACATAGTTGCTGCTGATAGCAGATGGATTTCCCGGATCCTGTATAAAATGTTTGAACTTTCCCGTCTCCGGGTCAAGTCTATTCAGACCTTTGTAAGTTCCTATCCAGAGAAAATTGTTATTGTCCTGATAAAGAGATAAGACTGTGTTCTCGCTAAGACTGTTTTTGTCATAAGGATTATTTCTGTAATGAATGATATTACCATTGTTTACATTCATCCTGTCCAGACCATTGTCAGTCCCGATCCATAATGTACCGGATCTGTCCGTAAAAACTTTCAGAATATTATTGCTGCTCAGTGAATTCTCATCAGCTGTATCGCTGAAATAATGTGTGAAATTTTTTGAAGTGAAATTAAATTTATTCAGACCGTTTGCTGTTCCGATCCAGATATTACCTGTATTGTCTGCTGTTATGGAATTAATATCATTGTTACTGATACTGTTAGGATTATCTTTTTCGTTGATAAAAGTAATGATGTTATTTCCGTTAATATCAATTACTTCCAGACCGTTGGAAGTTCCGGCATAAGTTAATCCGGAATTAACCCTGTAAATACTTTTTACATTATTAGCGGGAAGAAAGCAGGCGAAGTTTTCATGCTTTTCATAAATTTTATGCAATCCGCTCAGATATGAACTAGCCCATATAACACCTGATCTGTCTTTTGCAAAAGCTATTATGCTTTCCCTTGACTGAGGTCTTTCAGGAAAAATATTATACTTCTGAAATTTGCCTGTTGATTTTTCGAATTTGTTCAATCCGTTCTGAGTACCGATCAGCAGGTATTCTGATCCGTCCTCTTTAACGGATAAAATATAATTATTACTGATGGAATATTCATTCAGGGAATCACTCTGATATCGTATGAATTCATTTTTATTTTTATCAAATTTATTTAATCCTCTGCCGGTCCCTGCCCAGATAACTCCTTCTTTGTCCATACAGACAATTGTAACAGTGTTACCCGAAAGACTGGTATTGTTTAACGAATCATAACTGTATTTTGTAAAAGTTTTCTTATGCGGATCGAATTTATTCAGACCTTTGCCTGCAGTTCCTATCCACAAATTTCCTTCATTGTCTTCTGCAATACTCCAGATTTTGTTTCCGCTTATGCTTTCGCTGTCGGCAGTATCATTTTTAAATGATATGAATTTACCGTTCTCAAGCCTGTTCAAACCGCCATTCTCAGTACCGAACCACATTATACCTTTACTATCCTGAAATATTGTCCAAACCATATTATCGCTCAGACTGCCGGGATCATCCGGATTTGAGATATATCTTTCAAAGATATTTTTATGCCTGTCGAATTTGTTTACGCCTCCGTTGTAAGTTCCCACCCAGAGGTTGCTGTCTCTGTCTTCATAAACAGAAATTATGTCATCATTTGAAAGAGAATTGGAATCCAGCGGATCGAATCTGTATGTCTTGTAATTTATGCCGTCATATCTGACCAGCCCGAACATCGTTCCGAACCAGATAAAACCCTTGCTGTCCTGCGTCATGCAGTAAATTAAATTATTCGATATTCCCTCTTCGGATGAAATGTGTTCTGTGATTACTTTGACCTGTGATGCAGTGATCAGAGGAGCAGCAATTAGTATTAATACAGAGAAAAGTATTCCCGTAAATTTCTTCATGATAAAATTTAGGGAAATTAAGATTGTGTTTCAATCTCATATATATGAGATGTGAGAAATTTGTTGATCCGGATTTATTATAATGCCATCAGGGACAATACGGCATCCGTAAAACTAAATCAGCCCTTTCGCTTTCAGTATCATATCAATGATTTCCCTCACAGCCCCTTCGCCGCCATTCTTTTTGCAGACATAATCCACATGTTTCTTTACTTCTTCAATAGCGCTGTTTGGTGCGCAGGAGAATCCGACTTTTTTTAACAGAGGAATGTCGAATTCATCATCGCCGATATAAGCGAAGTTTTCGTTCTTTAAATTGTATTTCGATTTAAGCTCTGCGAACGGAAGCAGCTTGTCATCAATGTCTTCGTAGAGATGGTGTATCTTCAGTCTTTCCACTCGCATTTTATTTGTAAGCGAACTCATACCGCTTATCACAGCGAACTTAAGTCCAAGCTCCCTCCCTCTTGTAATTCCAAATCCGTCATGAGTGTGAAACATTTTTAAATTATCACCCGAACTTGAATAAATTATATGACCTGTCGTCAGACATCCGTCCATATCCATCAATAAAAACTCAATCTTCTTAAGATCTTTTTTTGTTTTTTTCAATTTGTTTTATTTTTAATTAATTAAAATAACTCCACACACTCCACACACTCTATACACTCTATACACTCTATACACTCTATACACTCTATACACTCTATACACTCTATACACTCTATACACTCGACCTGTACGGACAAATATCATTCAGAAAACATCTTTCGCATTCCGGTTTCTTTGCTTTGCAGATCTGTCTTCCGTGTTCGCCAATTCTCATTGAGAAATAAAATTGTTCAGCTCCTGGAATAATCTCTTGCAACTCAATTTCTATTTTATCCGGATTATCGCTTTCGATCAATCCTAATCTTGCTGAAACTCTTTTTAAATGTGTATCAACAATTATTACATCTTTCTTTCCAAAACAATTGCCCAGCACAACGCTTGCCGACTTTCTCCCAACTCCTGCTAATGAAGTAAGCTCTTCCATTGTCCCGGGAACTTCACCTTTATATTTTTCAACTAATGTTTTGCATATTGATAATACAGCTTTTGCTTTATTGTTAAAAAAATTTATTGATTTAATGTTTTCACGGAAAGCATTTTCACCGTCTTTAATAATATCGGAAGGTTTTTTGTATTTTGATTTGTACAACGGAACCATTACCATATTCACTCTTACATCGGTACATTGCGCGGCAAGAACTGTTGACACAATCAGTTCAAATGCATTTTTAAATTCAAGATGGCATTTTACTTCGGGATACTCAGCAGAAAGTCTTTTTATTATTTCAGAAGCTGATCTTTTTTTATTCACAGTATAAATTAATTTTTGTTAAAATATTTAAATATTAATTCAATAAAAAGTTAACTGTATAAACTCTAGGTGCACGACAAAAATATTTTCTCGCAGATATTCGCAGAAAAATTCGCAGATTTACACAAATAATCTATTTAATAATCTTGTTTCTGCGAATTCTGCGTAAAAAATTCTGCGTTCATCTGCGAGAAATTCTCTCCGGAAAATTTTGTCGTGTCAGAGGTATGAACTATTTACAAAAATTTAATTCTGACAGGTAACTATATTTGTCTTAAAGACTTCTTTTAAATATCTTATTTTAAAAAGTAAATTTCCACTTAAGTAATTTCAATTTTTAAACTTTTAACTTTATACTGAATTATGTTCACACAATTTCAACCTTCATTGCAGAAAGAATTAGACTCGATAAAAGAGCAGGGTCTTTTTAAGACAGAAAGAATTATAGAAACGCCTCAGGCGGCGGAGATCAAAGCAAACGGCAAAGATGTAATTAATTTTTGCGCAAATAATTATCTCGGACTTTCATCTCATCCGGATGTTATAAAAGCTGCGCATGAAACACTTGATCACTGGGGATTCGGAATGTCATCGGTACGGTTTATCTGCGGTACGCAGTCAATTCACAAGACACTAGAAGAGAAGATCAGTAAATTTCTTGGAACAGAAGATACAATACTTTACGCTGCATGTTTTGATGCGAACGGCGGAGTGTTCGAACCGCTGCTTGGAGAAAAAGATGCTATAATATCAGACGCGCTGAATCACGCCAGCATCATTGACGGCGTCCGGCTCTGCAAGGCGATGCGATACAGATATGAAAATAACAACATGGATGATCTTGAAGCAAGACTTAAAGAAGCTAAGGAGGCAGGAGCACAGCAGATACTTATCTGTACAGATGGCGCATTTTCAATGGACGGAGTAATTGCGAACTTAAAAGGAATTTGTGATTTAGCCGATAAGTATCAGGCAATGGTTATGACGGATGAATGTCACTGTACAGGATTTCTTGGAAAAACGGGAAGAGGTTCGATTGAAGTAAATGATGTCATAGGAAGAGTGGATATCATCACAGGAACTCTTGGCAAAGCTCTCGGAGGAGCTATGGGCGGATTCACCAGCGGAAGAAAAGAGATCATCGAAATGCTGAGACAGAGAAGCAGACCTTACTTGTTTTCAAATTCACTTGCGCCGTCAATAGTCGGAGCTTCCATTAAAGTTTTTGATATTTTAAGCGAGACAACTGAGTTAAGGGATAAACTTGAAGTAAATACAAAATACTTCAGGGAAAAAATAACGGAAGCGGGATTTGATATAAAGCCCGGAATACACCCTATTGTGCCTATCATGCTGTATGATGCAAAACTTGCGCAGGACATGGCTGCAAAACTTCTTGACGAAGGAATTTATGTGATCGGCTTTTTCTATCCTGTTGTTGCGAAAGGACTTGCGAGGATAAGAGTTCAGATATCTGCCGGACATTCAAGAGAAGATCTTGATAAATGTATTAAAGCTTTTATAAAAGTGGGGAAAGAGCTGAAAGTGATATAGAGTGTATAGAGTGTATAGAGTGTGTAGAGTGTGTAGAGTGTGTAGAGTGTGTGGAGTGTGTGGAGTGTGTAGAGTGTGTAGAGTGTGTGGAGTGTGTGGAGTGTGTAGAGTGTGTAGAGTGTGTAGAGTGTGTGGAGTGTTTCTTTATTTTTGGATTCTTGAATAAAATATCTTAGATAAGAATTGCAGTAGATTATTATATTAAATATTTTATAAATTCATTAAAAATTTATAAAATAATTTTATATAATGAGTAAGATTGAAAAATTTGAAGATTTGATTTGCTGGCAAAAGTCCAGGATTGTTGTTAAAGAAATTTATGAAAGTACTTCAAATGGATTTTTCAGTAAAGATTATGGATTAAGTGATCAGATCAGAAGATCTTCGGTTTCAATAATGCTTAATATTGCCGAAGGTTTCGGGAGAAAGTCTCACAAAGAATTTAAGCAGTTTTTATATTTTTCACATGGATCAGTCGCTGAAGTTCAATCTGCTCTGTATATAGCGTTAGATGCAAAATATTTGACAGAAGATGTTTTCGAAAATCTTTATAACAAGTGTACGGAAATATCAAAAATTATATCAGGTTTAATAAAATCATTAAATTAAGATGAATAGATTAGCTCAACACACTCTATACACTCAACACACTCAACACACTCTACACACTCAACACACTCTATGAACATATTAGACCGTTACATAACAAAATCACTCATCGGACCTTTTATATTTGCATTATCGGTAGTGATTTTTGTTTTCCTGTTTCAGTTCCTGATAAAGTCCCTTGATCAGTTTGTAGGAAAAGGTCTGAGTATCTGGTTAATAATACAGCTCATTTCTCTGAATCTTGCCTGGATGCTCACGCTTGCAGTTCCGATGGCAATGTTAGTCTCATCTCTTATGGCATACGGTTCTCTTGCTTCCGGAAACGAAATTACAATTATGAAAGCAAGCGGAATAAGTCTTCCGAGATTAATGATGCCTTTGATAGTGTTTTCATTTGTAATGTTTTACCTGATGATAAGATTCAACAACGACATACTTCCCGAAGCAAATCACAGAGCGAGGATTCTTTTATTTGACATTTCCAAAACAAAGCCAACATTCATACTTGAGGCGGGAAAATTTTCCGATGATCTTAACGGTGTGCAGATACTTGTAAAGAAAACTTTTCCCAACAGCAATAATATAGAGGGAGTATATATTTACAGTTATTCAGATCCGGAAAATAAAACTCTGATCACTTCAAAAAACGGGGACATAAGTTTTTCCACTGATTTTAAAAAAGTGATAATGAATCTGAATGACGGCGAGATCCATCAGCTTAATGTTAAAGATGTAAACAGTAAATACAGGAATGTAAAATTTGAAAAGCACCGGCTTACATTTGATGCAGAAGGATTCGGATTTCAGAATTCAAATGAGAATACATTTTCAAGAGGAGACAGGGAATTGTCAGCCGGAGCAATGAACCTTGTAGTTGACAGTCTTAAAAACGCACGCGATAATCTTGACAGCAAGTTTCGGGAGACATTGCTGAAAGAAATAATATCAATGCAACGTCTGAATTTCAGGGATACAATAATCACAAAACCTGTGATACTGGTGCCAGACATGAATACAGACGGAACAATTAAATCAAACAAGACAGGTCTTACAACTTATTATGATTCGCTGAGAAATATGATCAGAGTTTTTTTTAATAAAAAAAATGAATTCAAAAACATAGAAATACAGTCTCAGCAATTAGTAAAGCAAATAGATTCTTACGATGTGGAAATTTACAAAAAGTTTTCAATACCTTTTGCATGCGTAGTATTTGCACTTCTCGGCGCACCGCTCGGATACCGTGTAAAAAAAGGAGGATTCGGAATAGCTGCAGGACTGTCACTTCTGTTCTTTCTGCTTTACTGGGTCTGCCTTATCGGAGGAGAGAAACTGGCAGACAGGGCATTGGTATCTCCGTTCACAGGGATGTGGATAGCAAATATAATTATAGGATTGTTAGGATTGTATTTAATGTTTAAGTCTTCTTGAGTATATTACATTGGTTTGTAATAATAATTTCAGATATTAATTTATATTCTGATCATAATTAAAAAATATTGTCAAGCCCCGAACAATATAAAATTACCCAACTCCGCCAGGTTCGGAAGAAAGCAACGGTAAGTAACTTTTGTATGTGATTTGGGTGTCTTGACATTTTTATTTCAAAGAAAAAATTTATGACCAAAACAAAACTTGCTATAATAGGATTAGGCGGAGTTGCTCAGATAATTCATCTTCCTATTCTGTCAAAAATGGAAGATGCAGAAATAGTAGCTGTCTGCGACAGTGAGATTTCCAAAGCAAAAAGCATAGCATCGAAATATAATGTAGGAAAATATTACAGGGAAGCTGATAAAATGCTTGAAGAAAATCCGGACATTTCGGCTGTAATTATAGCAACACAGACAAATATGCATAAAGATGTAGCAATAAAATGCCTGGAAGCCGAGAAGGATATTTTGGTTGAGAAGCCGGTTGCGAGAAATTACAGGGAAGCAAAGGAAATTATAGATGCTGCTAAGAAGTACAAGAGAAAAATTATGGTTGCGATGAACAACAGATTCAGAAACGACATGATGATGCAAAGAACATTCATTAAAGCGAAAGAGATCGGAGAAGTATTTTATATTAAGACGGGCTGGATAAAACCTCAGAGCTCTAATCAGAGATGGATACTTGAAAAGGACAAATCAGGCGGCGGAGTTTTTCTGGATAACGGAATTGCAATGCTTGATCTTGGACTTTGGATTTTCGGATTTCCCGACGTTAAAAGCGTGACAGCTACAAATTATTTTCATAACACAAAGTCTGTTGAAGATTCGAGTATAGCTATGATCAGATTCAAAAATAATGCTGTGCTTACAATTGAAGTAAGCTGGGGAATGCTCAGAGAAGGTGAACTGTTTTACTGCAATGTTTATGGAAAGGAGGGAAGCTCTTCTATTAATCCCTTTAAAATCTACAAAAGAATGGACGGAAATCTTTACAACATTACTCCTAAAAAACTTGCAACTCCCGCTAATTATTTTAAAAAAAGTTATGAATACGAACTGAAGCATTTTGTCGGAGCTGTGAGAGGAAGTCATAATATAATCTCTACGGGAGAAGATGCTTTGAAAGTGATGGAGATAGCGGACGCTATTTACAAATCCGCGAAGACAAATAAAGAGATAATTTTTAAATGATTAATTTATGATTTATTAACATTGGCTGATTAGTTTTATGAAAAAACAATTGATGAAAAAGAAAATACTGGTTGTCGACGACGAAAAAGATATCGTTGATATACTTAAATACAATCTTGAAAGAGAAAATGAATTTGAAGTAATTACCGCATCGAACGGCAAGGAAGCTCTTGAAGCAGCGCAGTCATTGCCCGATCTGATACTTCTTGATATTATGATGCCTGAGTTAAATGGTTTTGAAGTGTGCAAGAGACTGAAAAACGACAAACTTACATCCGGAATTCCGGTTATTTTTCTTACCGCAAAAGAAAATGAAATTGATGAAATTCTGGGATTGGAAATAGGAGCTGATGACTATATTAATAAACCCATCTCGCCGAGGAAAGTACTTGCACGGATTAAATCTGTGATCCGGCGCTTCAGCAAAGAGATCGAAAAAAGCCAGAAGCTCGAAGAAAATGTCAGATTCAGAAATCTTGAGATTGACAGTTCGAGTCACAGCGTAAAGATCAACGAAAAGGAAATCTTCTTTCCGAAAAAGGAATTTCAGTTGCTGCATTTTCTTATCTCAAACAGAGGAAGGGTATATTCAAGGGAAATATTACTCAATCAGCTCTGGGGAGAAAATATTTATGTAGTGGACAGAACTGTGGACGTGCATGTGGCAAAAGTCCGGGAAAAACTCGGAGAATATTCCGATTACATTGAAACCATAAAAGGTCTCGGATACCGTTTCAGGGACAATAAATGAATACTCTTATGAATGAAAAGAATTAATCTGCTTACAAAATACTCTGTCATCTTTTTAGCCGCTTTCCTTATCTCGTTCATTTTCCTTTCAAGAATTACAGATGTGTCCAATGAAACACTGCTGGTATATTCTGTATTTTCATTTGTATTCTACCTGATTACAATGACTTTCATTTATAAGGAAGTCAACATGCCTCTTAATAAAATTTTTAATCTGTCCGGTCAGCTCAAACTCAGAGATGAAGATTACGATTCACCCGAATATTTTGACTCTAAAATTTCAGAGCTCAATAATCTCATGGATGATCTTGAAAGAATGAAATCGGGATCAGTGCTGAACAAGGAAATTTTCAGGATCATAAATGAAATTCATTCTATCGCCGGCAGGACTCTTCACGAACTTGAGACTGCAAAGGTATTTAAAATAAACAGGAATGAATTTATGGGAAATGTAGCGCACGAACTCAGAACTCCCATATTCGCCATTCAGCTCTCGCTTGAAACTCTGATAGACGGCGCAATTAATGATGAAGAAGTGAATATGGATTTTCTTAAACGCGCTTTTAATCAGACTTCAAGATTAAAGGAACTCGTAGATGATCTCATTAGCATTTCTAAATTTGAAACAGGCGTTAAAATGAGCAAGAGGTATTTCAGGATCTCAAATGTAATTCAGAAAACCGCAGAAGAACTGAGAGCCCTTGCAGGCAAAAAAAATATTGAGATAAAAATCGAAACTTCAGATGATCCGGAAGTAACAGTTTTTGGAGATGAGCAGAGACTTCAGCAGGTGCTGGTAAATCTGATTGACAATGCTATAAAATATACAGCCGGAAACGGCTCTATATGCATTTCTCAGGATATAAAAGAAAAAGAAGTTATTGTAAGAATTGAGGATAGCGGAATAGGAATTCCTCAGAAAGATCTGAAACGAATCTTTGAAAGATTTTACAGAGTAGATAAAACCCGGTCCAGAGATATTGGAGGAAGCGGTCTGGGCTTATCCATAGTAAAGCATATTCTTGAAGCGCATTCCAGCAGGATAAATGTAGAAAGCGAAATTAATAAAGGAACTAAGTTTGAGTTCAGTCTGAAACGCTGAGTAATTAATCTTTTAACCCGGAATTTTTATAAAAGCCGCACAAGTTATCTTCTCTAAGAACACATCATTTATTATAATTGTCTTGATTAAACTCCCGATATAAAATATTTTCAATAAAACTCATATCAGTAATTTGAAATATCTGAAATACATATTCTTATTTTCCTTTCTGCTGTCGGTTGCTGTAATGCAGAACGGCTGTAATTTTGTAACTCACAGGACATTGTCAAACGGAACTGTGACTGATCCGGAAAATGATGATCCCGAACCTGATTACAATGTTTCTCTTGATCCTAACTATCAGGATTTTACTTCATATTTATTTTTAGGGAACAGGATTGAAAATTTCACTGCATATTTCAATAAATTTTTCATTGCAACCGAGGATTATGAAACTGCAATGGAAGAATACAGGACGGCATTGATAACAGAGTACAGCAGACGGCTTGATTCTCTAGCAATTACTCCGCCCGTTTCAGCAAGCGTAAAAGATAAATTAAACAAATCCATAGAAAGGGCTTCTAAAATAATCCAGTTCCATAAAAACAGCAAATACATTGATCAGGCAGTTTTGCTGATCGGTAAGTCATATTATTACATGGGAGATTATTTTAACGCAGAAAGGAAGTTCGATGAATTTTTGTCCAAACTTTCCAGCAGCCAGCTTGCTGATGAAGCAATTTTATTTCTCGGAAGGACAAGGATAAAGCTCGGTAAATATGATGAAGGAAAAAATATTCTTTCGGAACTTGCTAAAAATTCTTCGGATAAAGAAATAAAATCTCTTGCAACGCGGGACCTTGGTATCCTTTTATTTAACAAAGGCAATATTGAAGATGCGATTAATGATTTTAAGGCATCAATTGAGTTCACCAATAGTAAAGAAAGGAAAGCGGAAGGTCAGTTTATTCTTGCAAAGGTCTTATCTCAGTACAATCCTTCTCTTTCTGCAAAGGAATATTCAAAAGTAACTGATTATACTTCTGATTTTGATCTGTCATTTTTTGCCAGACTAAATGCAGCGAAAGGAATGATTTTTAATAAAAGTTTTATAAGCGCTGACGAAACACTTGCAGATCTTAGAAAAAAATACAGGGATGTACCTTCGTTCACTCAGCTTGTAGACCTGGAAATTGCAAACAGTCTTTACGGTCAGAATAAAATTAAGGATGCAAAGAATAAATATTTTGAAATAATAGTGAAATATGCCGGTTCAGTCTCTGCAGCTGATGCATATTATTATCTTGGAAAACATGAAGAAGAGAAGAATGACAACTATCTGTACGCTCTGGTCAATTATAAAAAAGCTGAATCAGAGAATGCATCATCTGAATTTCACAATGAAAGTTCAGTAAAAGCTGCTACGCTTGACAGATATTTTTATCTTTTAGGTGAAGTTAAAGATACTGCTTCAATTAAAATTCCAACATCGAATGCCGAAGTCGAAAAATACCGTTCAATTTATAACGAAGAAAAAGGCATTGAGCAAATCAAGACCGAAGAAAACGATAACGGAAATACGAAAGATCAGGACGACGGCAGGCAGAAGGGAAACGGGAAAGGACGTGCAGGCGGATTTAAAAGTATTAGTGTTTTATTTCCTGATGACTCTCTGAAAGATAACAAAATCCCGGAGACCGGACCTTCTTCAGATCCGACAATGAACAATCCCGGAAGAGGCCGGATTGAGAATAATTCTCAGAAAAATAATAAGAAAGATAATGACACTACTGAAAATAAAGGGAATGAAGTAACAAGTTCTGTAAATAATGATTCTCTGAACGCTCTTGCGGATTCAATTAAACAAAAGCAAAAAGAAATCAGAACGTTCAGCGCATATTATGAACTGGCGGAAATATTTATTTATAGTCTCGGAAGAGCGGACTCCGCTGAGAAATATCTGAATATACTTCTATCGGAATTCAATGCTCCGGAATATAAATCCAAAGTCCTTTATACGCTTGCAAATTTTTACAAAAACAACGACAGAAAATCAGAAGCTGACGAGACATTCGGCAGAATTATTTCAGATTATCCGAATACCGTTTATGCTTTTGCATCAAAAAATGTTCTCGGTATCAATGCGAGCGAATCGGATATAACTCAAAAGCCCGCTGATGAAATATTTTTACGCGCATTTAATTTTTATAATGAAAAAAAATATACTGAAGCTATAAATGCACTGAATGAAATTGAGGTTAAATTTCCTGATGATTCTGTTGTCGCAAAATCACTTTATGGAATAGGGTTTGTTTATGAAAACGGATTCCTTAACAAAGACAGTTCAGTCGCTTATTACAGCAAGCTTGCGCAAAAATATCCCCAGTCCGTTTATACAGAAAAGATAATCCCTAAACTTGATTACATTAAATCCCTTGAAGTAAAAGATACTGTTTCTACAGATTCAGTGAAAACTATTGTTTCAGATTCGACTAACACAGGTATTGAAAACATAAAGAATGAAGAAATCAAAGAAGGTGAAGTAAAAGATGAAAATCAGGAACAAGCGCTTCCGGATTCGACTAAATCAGGCGATGAAAAAAATCTTACTCCTGAGGAAATTGAAAAACTGCTGAAAGAAAACGAAGAGAATAATCCCGCAAAATAGTAATCGTAAAAACCAAATAATTCTTAGCAGATCATAATTACCACCCGAGAAGTCTGTCCATTACAATGGAAACTTTCTCTGCATTCGGAAGCATTTCTGCTTCTAGCCCGGAATTAAGCGGTATTGCAGGGACATTGACAGATCCGATAACTTCTACCGGAGCGTCAAGTGAAGTAAAACAATTCCGTGAAATCCTTCCTGCAAGACTTTCAGCAAATGAGTTCAGAGACTTTTCTTCAGTTATCACAAGACATTTTCCATGTCTTCTTACTGATTCATAGACAAGTTCATCGTCCATCGGATACAAAGTTCTAAGATCAACTATTTCAATATTTCCCGGAAATTTCTTTGATGCATTCAAAGCCCAGTGAACTCCCATTCCGTAAGTAATAACTGTTAATGATTCTCCTGAATCGATTTTCTCCTGTGAAGCATGCTGAAAAATTCTTCCTTTGCCGAAAGGAATAATGTAATCTTCATCGGGTTCGGGACATTTTGCATTCTCCGTTCCCGGAACCTTACTCCAGTAAAGTCCTTTGTGTTCAAACATAATTACGGGATTAGGATCATAAAATGCTGATTTCATAAGACCTTTCATATCCGCAGCGTTACTTGGAAATGCAATTTTAATTCCTCTTACAGGAAGAATACTTGACTCTATGCAATCTGAATGATAAGGACCTCCGGAACCGTAACTGCCGCAGGGAATTCTTATCACAGAAGCGATCGGATATTTTCCCAATGAAAGGTAACAGGACTTTGATAATTCCACGACTAACTGGTTAACTCCTGCCCAAGCATAATCGGCAAACTGAATTTCAACGATGGGCTTAACTCCAACTGCGCTCATTCCTGCCGTTGATCCGACAATATATGCTTCCTGAATCGGCGTATTAAAAACTCTTTTCTCTCCGTATTTCTGAGCAAGAGTAGCCGCTTCACGAAAAACCCCTCCAAGTCTTATTCCGACATCCTGCCCGTATAGAATTGCTTCCGGATGTTTCTTCAGAATTTCGTTCACTGCAAATAGTCCTGCATCAACCATTAATACAGGATCTTTGCCGGCAGGAACACGAACGCCTGTTTCTTCTGTGATTGGAGTTGGGGCAAACTCGTGCATATAAATTGATTTGGGATCAGGATCATCGGCTTTCACAGCGCGACTAAAACTTTCATCGGCTTTTTGTATTCCTTCAGTTTGAATTTTCAGAAGTTCATCTTCTCCAACTCCAATATCAGTCAGAACTTTTTTAAGTTTAGGCAAAGGGTCGTCTTCTTCATGTGACGAAAAATCATCCCTGTACCATTCATTTCTTACGCCTGAAGTATGATGTCCGAGAAGTGGAACAGTTGCATGAATTAAAACAGGCTTGCGCTTTGTTCTTACAAACTCAAGCGCATCGCCGAATTTTTTATAACACACGGGAAAATCCGAACCATCAACTCTGATCCTTTTTAAACCCTTGAATCCTGCTGCAAATTCATATGCATCCATTGCGCGCATTTCAGTTTTAAAAGCTGATATTGCCCATTCATTATCCTGAACAAGATATATAATCGGAAGCATTTTCAAAACAGCCATCTGTAATGCCTCGGAAACTTCTCCTTCAGTAACTGAGCCGTCACCGAGCGAACAAACAACTACAGATTTCTTGTTTGAATTCAGAAGATTCATTGATTCGAGATAAGAAATCCCATGAGCCATTCCGGTAGCCGGAATTGCCTGCATGCCTGTAGCGCTTGACTGATGCGGAATCTTCGGGAAGCCGTCCCTTTTCAGATTCGGATGACCATAATATGTCCTGCCGCCGGAGAAAGGATCATCTTTTTTAGTGAGAAGCTGAAGCATTAATTCATAAGGTTCTAGTCCCATCCCGAGAAGAATGGATTCATCACGGTAATACGGACTTAAGTAATCATATTCCTTTAACTGCATGCCGACTGCAAGCTGAATGGCTTCATGCCCGCACGATGTAGAATGAACATACTTGCATGTCTGACGATTCTCATCGTATATCTCAGCCATTCTCCTTGAAGTGCACATTGAAGCGTAAGCTTTGAGTAAAATATTTTTATCTGTCATTAAGATTTGTTATATGGCAAAATACAAACTATACTTATTGTTTCAATGCAAAATTAAAATTGAAACAAAATTAGATTTGCAATTTAATTGTATAAAAAATTACATTAATTTATATAAGTCAGTTAATCCGTTTACATGTAAAAATTTTTCTTTCATTCTGAATTAATAAATTAATAATAATATGAAATTAACAGATAAGGAATTAGCACAATTAAAGGAAGCAAAAAATTTACTCGAACACCCGGCATTCTTAATGGAGTTATCAAACATTGTAGGAAAGCCGATTGAAAAACTCTATTCTTTTTTACCTGCGAAATTTCAGGAGGGAGCAGGTGATCTTGCGAAAAAAGTTTTAATGAAATCACTTAATATGCTGGTTTCAAAAATGGACACGGGAAGTAATATGAAACCGAATAATCTTATGCACAAGATCTTTGTAGCAGGGACCGGGACAGTTGGCGGCTTTTTCGGATTAGCATCGCTTGCAATTGAATTACCTGTCACTACATCAATCATGCTGCGCTCTATCGCTGACATTGCAAGGAGCAAGGGCTTTAATATAAATGATCCTGAAACCAAACTTGCATGTCTTGAAGTATTTGCACTGGGCGGAAATTCAAAGCGTGACGATCTTTCCGACAGCGCATATTATATAACAAGAGGAGCGCTTGCACAGGCGGTAACAGAAGCGAACAGATTTCTGCTTCAAAAAGGAATTGCAAAAGAAAGCGCGCCAGCTATAGTCAGCTTTATTTCAAAAGTAGCTTCGAGATTCGGGATCATAATTTCTGAAGGCGCAGCGGCTAAATCAGTTCCGGTGATAGGCGCAGCTTCCGGAGGAGCTATAAATCTTGTTTTCATGAATCACTTTCAGCGCATGGCGGAAGGACATTTCACTGTAATGCAGTTAGAAAATAAATACGGGAAAGAAGAGGTGATGGAGATTTATAAAAGCTTGTGATATAGATTTATCCGTTTAACAATGAATATATTGTTGTAGAAGAAAATTGTGCCGGGTTTTATTTTAACTTCAGTTTAGAAGGACTCTGACGGGTATCGAAAATCGTAATTATCTGAACTTCATCATTCAAAATTCTATAGAAAAAAGATATTTGTTCTGTAACAACACACTTTCTGATTTCTTTTTTATTTTTGAAAGGAGGGTATTGGTAGGGATTGGATTTTACATAACTAATTTTTTTATCTATTGTTTTCGCAAATTCATCTGCAACTTTAAAAGACCAGTTTTCTTCTATATATTTTAAGGTTGAATTTAATTCCTTTGAAGCTCTTTCCGAAAAAACTATGTTGTAAACCATCTTGAATTTCTTTTTTTCAATTCATCATATGATATTTTATTTCCGGTATTCAATTGCTGCAAACCTTCTTCTACAGCTTCTTTTAATTCCGTTGATAAATTATTCCAATCTTCTTTACCGGAAGTTAGATAATTCACTATGCTGTTAACTTCTTCGAGAAGTTCAACATCATTAATTTCATCAACCTTACTTTTTATTTTTGATTTTAAATCTGTAGTTGTCATTTTTTATTTTTGATTAAAATAAACTTAGTTGGTTTTTAAATCAATTGAAAAGAACTTTTCAAAAAATTACACCCGTAATAAAATTTTCTCTTAACCTGTTATATATATATTTATTCCGAATTTTTTAAATATTTAAATAAAGGAGGACTAATGGAAAAATTCAAAAAGCAGTAAGAATTATCGTAGCAGTCGTCGTAATATCTGGCTCTGTTATCGCAGTTGCTTCAAACGTCACACCGACTGTTGTTTACGGGTGTGACAATGGCTGTGATTAATTTTTATTGAGATTATAATACAGAGCCGGAGGAGAAAGTCTGCCGGCTTTTTTAAGTTAAAACGGATAATGCTTTTTAAATATATTAATTATTAATTAGAATTGGTAAATTTAATAAAAAATATAATATGAAAACTTTAAAAATTAATTTAGATGAATCAATTTATGATAAATTTATTTCCTTTGTCAAATCTTTTCCTGAGGAAAAAATTAATATTTATGAAGAAATTGATGACAGTCACATTGAGTATATGAGTGATGATGAAAAAAAGGAAGTATTGGAAATGTTAAGAGACAAAGATTCGAAGGAAATGACAAAGAGTAAGTCAGTTAAAATATGAATGTAAAGATTTCTTATTCGAGAAGATCTGAAAAATTTTAAAAGGAAATAGCAATGTTATTTCTGAAGAAGAGATAGAAAATTTATTGATCAAAGCATTTAAAAGAATATTTCTGAAAGAAGATTCTAATATTGATCTGAAAAAAATGAAAGGAGTTTCGTTTAATCTTTACAGAGTAAGAAAAGGAAATATCAGAATTGTATTTTCTATTTCTAAATATAGTGAAATTAATTTCAGCATTGATATAAATGATATTGGATTTAGAGGCAATATCTATTAAAAAATCCTCCCTCACCAAAATTTTCTCTTGACCTGCTTGATATACTTTCCAAAATCCTGAATCACAAATCACCCACCGCATTTCCCCCTTTAATTTTTCCTGTTTACCATATATCATTACGGTATGCAGACAATCAGTTCAGAATTCTTTATTCCCCGCGAAGGGAATGACTTTGACGATCTTTTTAAGAGGGTTCGCATTATGCCGTTGTATTCATTTCCTCATATAAAGGACATGAACTGTCATATTACGGAGCACCGGGGGAGATTTTTCGTTCATATGGACTTCGATGCTTTTTATGCGCAGGTGGAGCAGCGTGATAATCCGAAGCTTCGCGGAAAGCCGGTTTCAGTAGGCGGAATGGGAGCCGGCAAAGGAATAGTAATGACGGCATCGTACGAAGCCAGGGCATTCGGAGTGGATACGGGAATGTCGGTCCTTGAAGCCAGAAGGATCTGTCCTCATCTTATTTCACTTCCGTGTTACGGACCGAAGTATGAAGCCATTACGCTGAACCTGATGAAGGTGCTGAAGGAATTCGTTCCGGAAGAATGCATAGAGCAGTACAGCGTTGACGAATGCTTTGCCGATCTTACCGCCGTAGCAAAGGATTTTTATCAGGCGGGCAGGATCGCATCGGAGATGAAAAGAAGGATCCGGGAAGAAGAGAACCTCACGGTGTCTATGGGAATCTCTTACAATAAAACTTTTGCGAAACTCGCGACGAAGCTGAAGAAACCCGACGGACTTTCGGTGGTAACACAGGAGAACAGGGAAGAAAAGATATACGGAATGCGCGCAGACAAATTATGGGGGATCGGAAGAAGAAATGTTCTGCGCATGGCGGCAATGGGTGTAAATACAATCGGCGATCTTGCAGGCAGTTCGAGATCTGCAATGAGAAGGGAGTTCGGGATAAACGGAGTGATATTCAGAATGCTTGCGCGCGGCGAAGACACATCGGAGATCATCCGCAAAACAAAAAAGGAAAAATCGCTGAATCATTATCACACAATGTCCGTGCCGGTTTACAAACCCGAAGACGTGAGAAAAGAGATAAGAAGGATCGGCGAGTACATTTGCAGGAAACTGCGTTCAAAGCGTCTGGTGGCAGGGTACATGCATCTGTCGGTAAGGTTTGAAAATCTGAAGTATGACTCGGACATAGTGAGACTTACAAGCCACACAAACGACGACAGGGAGATCTTTGATACGGCAATGAAAATATATGCAACTCTCTTTAAGCCGACAGCGGCGCTGAAGGCGCGGCAGTTCGGAATGGGAGTTTATGATCTGCATTCCGATATGCGAACAAGCAATCTTGATCTGTTCAAACAAACTCCGTTGCTCCCGTACAGCGCGCTTGACAAGATAAAGACAAAATACGGCGAAGGAATAATAAGAGTGGGGTTAGAGTCATAAGGTGTAAGCGGAATTACTTCCTTAACAAAGCCAGGGAAAAATCAAACAGTTCGGCATACATAAGTTTGCCTTTGACTGCGGGATCATTTTCCATATAGCTTAATGCTTCCGCTTCAGTTTCAGTTTCAAGAATTACAATTCCGAAATCCTTTTCTGTCATTGGTTCGTGCACGGTCCTGCCGGCAAGAAAGAGAATTTTCTTTTCGCCGAGATCCTTAAGATAATTAAAATGAATTCCGATAAGTTCATTTTCCTTTTCACTCCAGCCGGAAGAATGGTAGAACTCGGGATAAAGATGAAGTACATAGCAGAAATATTTTTTCATAATGGTTTTTTTAAATTATGATTCAGATAAATTTTTAAGTTGCACGGGATTGACAATGACTCTGGCACCTGCTCCGAAAGTAAAGTAACTCCAGATCCATGTTATAAGAATGGAAACTTTATTCTTAAAACCGACCTGATACATAAGATGAACAAAAAGCCAGGCAAGCCAGGCAATGAATCCGGTAAGTCTCAGTGATCTGAATTCCGTAACCGCATCTTTTCTTCCAATTGTTGCCATGTTTCCCTTGAAAAAATACTTAAACGCTTTTCTTGGTTTGCCTTTGATCTCATTCAGTATGGTCCGTGCGGCATATCTTCCCTGCTGCATGGCTACGGGACCGACACCGGGAAGCGGCTTGCCGTCTTCTCCTGTATAATGAGCGATATCACCTATTGCAAAAATCTCAGGATGATCTTTAAGCGAACAGTCATTATTTACAATAAGTCTTTTCTGCCTGTCAGTGGTTTCTTCAAGAGATGATGAAAGAGGAACAGCTTCAATGCCGGCAGCCCAGATCATTAATGACGGATATATTTCTTTTTCACCTTCAAAGGTTTTTAACACCGCCTTATTCTTTTCAATTTTCATTACTCTCGTATTGAGCAGGACATTAACTCCTCTTTTCTGAAGCTGTGTTTTTGTATAAACAGATAACTTCCTGTCAAAAGAAGGAATGAGATCTGGACCTCCTTCGATAAGTATAATTTCGCTTTTAGCAGTATCAATATTTCTGAAATCTTTTCTGATAATGCGGCGGGACAGTTCCGCAATGGAGCCGGCGAGTTCGACTCCCGTAGGACCGCCGCCTATGATCACAAACTTCAGCAGTTCGGCAGCTCTTTCGGGCTGATTCTCCGCTTCTTCAAATGCAAAGAGAAGACGGTTCCTGATAAGCAGAGCGTCATTGAGATTTTTCAGACCGCAGGTATATTTCATCCAGTCAGTGTTACCGAAATAGCTTGTCTCTGCACCGGTTGCGAGTATGAGATAATCATATTTCATAATCCTGTCTCCTAGTGTGACTGTTTTACTTGTCTTATCAATTCCCGTTACTTCATCCATAACGACAGTGACGTTTTTATATTTTTCGGTAAGCAGGCGGACAGGAATCGCAATATCCGCAGGGCTTAACACAGCAGATGCGATCTGATACAGCAGCGGCTGAAAGAGATGGTGATTTGTTTTGTCAATAATCGTAACAGTAACATCTTTTTTATTCCCGAGTATTTTGACCGCCTGAAGCCCGCCAAATCCGGCTCCGATTATTATCACATGTTTTTTGTCAGTCATAGAAAATTATTTCGGTAAATTTAGGATTTAACTTTATTTATAAAAACTTATAAATAAGTCTTGCTGATAGGGTCTGCTTCCGCAGAGTCTTCCGCATGAACTGTTCTCTCGGGTCTCTTTCGCAGAGTCTTCCGCATAAACAGTTTCTTACTTTTAAAATTTATTCTAGGAATGACTCTGCGGGACGACGAGGGACGATGGGTTTCTTTTCGAAGAGTCTTCTGCATGAACTGTTCTCTGCCTTTTAATTATAATTCGCGGAATGACTTTGCGGGACGCTTTTACTGCTTACATTCATTGCTTTCGGACAGATTACGGGGTTGTGAAAAAGGATCAGAAAAATTGACTTTTAATATTTTCAATTTAAATTTACATTTACAAAAAAAGGAGTAGTCATGAATACGAAAAATAATACTATAATAGTGATTATTATTTCACTCCTGATAATTAATATCTCACTTCCCCGCAATTCAAATTCACAATCAGACTGGAACATAATCAATCATGGTTTTGACCTTAACAGAATTCAATTTCTGAATGACAATGACGGATACGCTTCGGGCGGCGGAATAGTATTCAAAACCAATAACGGCGGGGCTGTATGGAAACCCGTTTATACAAACTTTTCAGCTGACTACTTCTGGTATTCAGATTTTATTGATGTAAATACAGGGTGGGTTACAGGCGAATACGGTAAGATCATTAAGACAACCAACGGAGGAGCTAACTGGGTAACACAGAACTCCGGCACTTTCAATACGCTTATCAATGTAAATTTCACAGATCAGAATACCGGCTGGATTGCAGGACATAACGGAACAATTCTCAAAACCACGAACGCCGGAAACAACTGGATAAACTCAAACAGCGGCACATCTGCAAATCTTTTCAACTCATGTTTCCTTAATTCAAGCACCGGCTGGATAGCGGGCGATGCGGGAATTCTTAAAACGACGAACTCAGGAAATACCTGGACATTAGTTTTGAATCAGGCATGGATGTATTCAGTATCATTCATTAATGAAAGCACAGGATGGGCGGGTGGAAGATTCGGTAAGATGTATAAGACAACAGACGGCGGAGAATCCTGGATACCGCAGGAAAGCACAACAGGCGCGACATATTATTCACTGATATTCATGGATCAGAACAACGGCATAGCAGCGGGCGATTACAATATCATTATCAGAACTACAAACGGCGGAAACAACTGGTTTCAGGTAACATCGGGAGTTCAGAACAATTTTGCAAAATTCAGCAACATTTCATTCAGCGAAACAAATCCTGAAAACGGCTGGATCTCGGGATTCAACGGAGTGATACTGAAAACAGTAAACGCAGGGATTGACTGGACAATTAAAAATCCCGGAAGCGGAGATTACTTCTGGTACTCGGATTTCATAAATCAGAATACGGGATATGTACACGGATCGAACGGCACGATAATGAAAACAACTGACGGCGGAAGTTCCTGGAAATATCAGACATCAGGAACAGGCAATACACTTATACATTCATCATTTATTGATGCAAACACAGGCTGGATAGCAGGTCACAACGGAGTGATACTGAAAACCATTAACGGCGGAAATAACTGGCAGATACAAAGCAGCGGATATTTGGATAACTATTTCAACACAGTTTTCAAAAATGAAAACACAGGATGGGTCGTCGGTGATGCTGGAATTTTTAAAACAACGAACGGCGGGGTGAACTGGAATCGTCAGCTTAATGAACAGTGGGTTTATTCGGTCAGCTTTATAAATGAAAACACCGGCTGGGCAGGAGTAAGATTCGGCAAGATATTCAAGACCACTAACGGCGGGACAAACTGGATACAGAAACCAAGCGGATCAGGGGCGACATTTTATTCGCTGAGTTTCCGATCAGAGCAGAACGGATACGCTGTCGGAGATTACAATACGATCATCAGAACCACTGACGGCGGAGAGAGCTGGTTCCCGTCAAACAGCGGAATAAGTAATCCTTATCAGAAGTTCAGCTGCATAAGCTTTGATTATCCAACTGATCTTATCGGATGGATATCGGGCTTTGACGGCGTGATACTGCGCACGATGGACGGCGGAGAGACATGGGTAAGGCAGGAAGTTCCGATCAATGTGGATTATAATTCGATAAAGATCATATCGAATTCAGTTGCATACGCAGCCGGAGGGTATGGAGTAGTAATAAAGACAAGCAACGGAGATGCCACAACAGCAATAAACACAAATACAGAAACAGCAAAAAATTTCATATTAAAACAGAATTATCCGAATCCTTTCAATCCGGTTACGAATTTGGAATTTGGGATATCGAAATTGGGATTTGTCTCATTGAAGATATATGATGTACTTGGTAAAGAAGTAGCTGTGATTGTAAACAATAATGTAAATCCCGGAACATATAAATACAATTTTGACGGCAGTAATCTGGTGAGCGGAGTTTATTTTTACCGACTGGAAGCAGGAGATTTCACAGATGTTAAGCGTATGGTTTTGGTGAAATAAGATTCGAATTTGGGATTTCGGATTGGGGATTTGACTCATTGAAAGTTTTTAACACGGAGTCACGGAGTCACAGAGATAAGTAAACTTAATAACACAGGATGACTTCATAAAACAATCAATGACAGATAAAACACAGATTGTTTTTTTTGTCCAAATATATTTTTAAAGAATTTTGTGAATCTGAGAAAAAAACAAGTTCATATTAATGAACGTTAAGGTGAGTTAAAAATTTTCATTTATACAAGAAAATGCGACTGACGAATCTGAAATTTTCATTTTAAATTAGTTAGAATATAAAAGCCTGTTTTAATATCTTTATAAAATAAAAAAACAATATGGAAAAAAGTTTTATTACAACAGCTTTCGATTTCGAAGGATGTAAGATCATAAAGAACATGGGAATAGTGAGAGGAATAGTAGTTCGCTCAAGAAATTTCTTTGCAAACATAGGCGCGGGATTTCAGACTTTAGTGGGAGGCGACATTACTCTTTACACGGAACTCTGCGAGAAGACGAGGCTGGATGCTTTTGAACTGATGGTAAAGCACGCAGAGGAACTCGGAGCAAATGCGATAATAGGAATGCGTTATGATGCGAATGAAGTAATGTCGGGCGTGACGGAAGTGCTTGCTTACGGGACGGCGGTGGTGGTGGAGAGGGTTTGAGTCAATTAGGAATTACGAATTAGGAATTAGATATTACGAGTTACGAATTAGGAAGTAATGGCAATAACACCTTAAAACTTCTTTTAGAAATATCAATATCATTAAACCTGCAAAAATTCTTTGCGGGTTTTTTTATTTTCTGCTTTCCCTGAGCATCATTACTCCTGCAAAGAGGAAGAAGAGTGATGACACAATGAAAGTCGCTTCGATGGAAACGAGTTTAAGAATCATATATCCGATGAACGGCGCGAAGATGCCTCTGACGCCCGTCAGGGTTATGTGAACCGCCTGGTAGTTCGCTACTTCCATAGACGGCGCATAGTAGATCGAACTGAGATTCCATGAAATTGTAATTCCGCTCATGAAAATCCCGAAGAAGAAAAATGTTATATAAAGAAGCGTGTCAGGCGAAATAATGTTTCTGTCAACTCCGAGATATTTTATTGACAACATCAGCAATGGATACAATATCAAAGCAAGGAAGAGGTATCCGCAGAACCTTGTCGGATTGCCGGTGCCATGAAGCCGTCCCATCACAGGTGTAAACAAAATCGTTGCTGTGTAAAACACAAGTCCTCTTGCAACGGATATAGAAGAGTAATCAAGATGAAGCGTCTGAACCATAAATATAGGAACAGCCGGACTTGCTATCATAAAAGCCATTCCGTAAAGAAAAAAATAAATTTCAAATCTGTAGAAGGGCTTATTGTCCCTGAAGATCCTTAAAAGATTTCTTACAGGTAAAATTAAAATATCTTTGAATAAAGCGAATGAAATTTTTCCGGTAAATTTATTATCTGAATTATGTTCGTTTAATTTGCCTATCGAAATCATCTTTGCAAGATTAATGTATGCCATGATATCAAACAAACCTGCAACCGGAAAAAGAATTTTATACAGTCTGAAATCTATGTCAAGAAGATATCCGAGCAGCGTTGTTACAAGAAGGGTTGTGATAGTCAATAAGCTTGAAGCATAAGAGTATAGCGAACTCCTTCTTTCACTTGTATAATTGTGCTTGAAAACTGCATTCCATGCGGGCTTGATGAGTGAATCAGCATAGCTCATGGCTGCTATGCAGAAAATAAAAAATACAGGCGTTTCAAATAAAGGAATAATAATCAGGAAAAACCTGCTGAAGACAGCCATAGAAATTATCATCCGGGACTGATTATTGGAGCGGTTAATAATTTCCGGTCCGTATATTGAAAATAAAAATGCAGAGCTTGTCAGAAAGATCAGCAGTGTTACCTGAAAATCCGAAGCAAGCAGGGATTTTTTCAGAATGACATCCTGAAGCATAAGAATGCCAAATGCCATTCCGGTAAATATCTGTGAAATAAGATGAAGCTGAAATGTTTTCCTTTCTATTGTTTTTATTTCGAGGGAAAGAAGATTATCCGGTCCGTTTGTTTTCAATGATCATAGACCTTTCAAAATTTGATCGTGATGAAGGACAACGATAACATCCGGAAATTTATTTTCGATATGAACTTTTGTTTTCTCCGCGCAGTAAACTGATCTGTGCTGACCTCCGGTGCAGCCGAAACTTATCATGAGATCTGTAAAATTTCTTTCAGTATAATTTTCAATTGCATGGTCAATGATATCATACACATTTTCAAGAAACTTTTTCATTTCTGTCTGACTGTCAAGAAATTCAATTACTCCTTTATCACATCCTGTAAGATATTTGAATTCTTCTTTCCTTCCCGGATTATAAATAAACCTGCAATCAAACATGAATCCTCCGCCGTTGCCTGTATTATCTGACGGGATGCCTGCTTTTTTGTAACTGAAGGAATGCAAACTGATTTTTAGTGGCATTAAAAATTTATTTTGATAATATATTAAACTGATAAGTGAAATTAAGTGGAATTAATTTTTATAAAGAAATTAACTGACACATCTTTCTAAAACGTTTACATTCTAATTATTTACTGAAGCTGACTGCTTCAAGATTGAAACTAGAGATTGCCACTAATTTCACTAATTGACACGAATTTAAGCAGAGACGGATTAACTGTTTTTTAATTTTATAATTTCAGCAGCAATGCTGACGGCGATCTCTTCGGGAGTATCGCTGCTGATGTCAATTCCAATCGGGGCATGAACTTTTTTCAGCAATTCCTTTCTTACACCTGCTTTGACAGTTTCGTTGAATATCTTTTTTATTTTAACCTTCGTTCCCATGATTCCGATGTAGCGGACATTCTTGTTAATTACCTGCAAAAGAGATTCTTTGTCTGAAATCATGCTCTTTGTAACGATGACTATATAAGTCTGATTGCCTTCTGTAACATGCTTTCCAAGATCCGAAAACTTTCCAGTGATGATCTTATTTACAAATATATTATTCTTTAGACCCATAAGATCTTTCCTGTCATCATAAACTGTTACATGAAAATCAAGTTCAGACATTAATTTAGAAACTGCAATTCCGACATGACCTCCGCCGATCACATACAAATAATTTTTCAATCCGATCGTTTCTTCATACTCCCAGTCATCATCATTTCTGAAACTGAAAACATAAGTGAGATTGTTTTTTTTATTTTTTATGATCTTAATTCCTTTATCAGAGAAACAAAGTTTGCCGGATTTGTATTCAGCGATATAGTCTCTTATGCTTTTTACTAATTTAATATCATTCTTATCAAGAGAGAAAGTAAAATTTGTCTGCGAACCGGAACATATCAGTCCGGATTTTGCAACATTCTTTTTTTTGCTGTGATAAATTTTTTCAATTAAGTTTACATGCACTTTACTCCTGAGCAATTCTTCAGATCTCTTTATCAGATCATATTCCATAACGCCGCCGCCTACAGATCCCATGTAATCTCCTGAAGCGGAAACAGCCATTTTAAAACCTTCCTTACCGGGCGAACCATCTTCGTGATCAACAACCGCAGTAAGTATTACGGAATTGTTTTTGCTGATATGATGATAAATAAAATTCCAGAGATGAAATTCTTTCATAGAGAAGATTCCTTTCTGTTATTTGCCAAAACAGTTTCTGCATCTCTGACATTATTACAGGAATACAAATTCATCAGAACTTTCTCCGGTGTAATTGGAGCTGATAATTTAAATTCAGTATCAGGGCGGAAAGCTTTGACTGCATTCATGATTGCAAAATACGCTCCAATGCCATACATAAGTGGTGGTTCGCCGATTGCTTTTGAATTGAACATACCCACAGGATTTGGCTCACCAAGAAATCTTACATCCATAACTTTCGGGGCAAAATGAATATCAGGAACTTTGTATGTTGATAAAAGATCTGTCAGAAGTTTTCCGTCTTTGTTGTAAATTATTTCTTCAATGGTCATCCAACCAATCCCCTGAATTATAGCTCCTTCAGCCTGTCCTCTGTCAATAACAGGATTCAGACTTATTCCGAAATCATGCACTGCCTGAACTGAATCAATGACATAAGTTCCTCTCAGACAATCCACAGTCGCCTCTGTAATAGCAGTACCGTAAACATGATAACGGAAAGGATTTCCTTTGTTAGTATCTCTGTCAAAGAAAATTTCAGGTGTCGCAAAATGTTCGTGTGCAGATAAACTGATCCTTTTTGCATATGTTAGTTCAATGAGTTCTTCCCAGCCGAGATCAGTTTTTTTACCTTCATAGAAAACAAATTCATCTTTGATCAGAATCTTATCCGCATTTTTTTCATTTTTCTTTAATTCCTGCAGGGCGGAAATTTTAAGTCTGGATAAAATTTTATTACAGGCGTTGTAAACAGCGCCGCAGTTAAGGTCAGCTCCGGAGCTCGCGGCAGTTGGAGAAGTGTTAGCAGATCTTGTTGTGTTTGTCGTCTCGCTTTTGATTCTGTTATGGTTTATTGAGAAAACTCTTGAAACCACTTCTTTAATTTTGGAATTAACGCCTTGTCCCATTTCGACCGCAGCAGTGCTGAAACTTACGCTGCCGTCTGTATAGACATTAACAAGCGCATTCGCCTGATTCATTCTTGTATTTGTAAAAGCAATTCCGAAACAGATCGGCATGAAAGCGAATCCTTTTTTGAAATTGGAATTTTCGGAATTGAATTTATTAATTCTGTCTCTGATAAGTTCAAAATGGAATTGCTCTTCAGCAGCATTCCATGTACTCAATGTCTGCACATTCTTCGCGATCTGTCCGTAATGAAATTCATCATTTTCCTTCAGCAGATTTTTTTTCTGAATGTCATAAGCTTCCAAACCCATTTTTTCGGCAGCTTTTGAAATTGCGCATTCAATCACAAATTTTCCCTGAGGTCCGCCAAATCCTCTGAAAGCTGTATTCGACGGAAGATTTGTTCTGCAGCAATAACCTGTGGCTTTTACATTAGGAATGTAATAAGCATTTGCGCAGTGAAATAAAGTTCTGTCAAGAATGGCAGGTGACAGATCAGCCGAAGCGCCGGCATTCTGATAAAACACAGCTTCATAAGCAAGTATCTTTCCTTCTTTTGTCAGACCAATCTTAAAGTCAGAAGAATAAGGATTCCTTTTTCCTGTCATAATAATATCATCATGACGGGGCAGAACAAGTTTTACAGGTCTGTTAAGAAGCTTAGCCGAAAGCGCAGCCATAGCAGCCCATGCAGACGCCTGGTCTTCTTTTCCGCCGAAACCGCCGCCGAGTCTGAGAACTTCAACTTCGATTTTATTCATCGGAATTCCCAGCACATTCGAAACTGCTCTCTGAACTGCAGTCGGACCCTGCGTGGAAGAAACAATTTTTATTCCTCCGCCTTCCACCGGATAAGCAAATGAACCCTGAGTTTCAAGATAAAGATGTTCCTGACCTCCTGATTCACATTGACCTTCAATAATATGATCACACTTTTCCCAAGCTCCATCCACATCGCCGTTTGAAAAAATTCTTGGTTCGATTATAAGTTCGCCTTTTGCAAAAGCTTCTCTCGGATCAGTAATGACAGGCAGCGGATCAATTTCTATTTTAATGTTTCTGACAGCTTCTCTTGCGATGAACTGAGTTCCGGCGATGACAATCGCCACAGGCATACCGATAAAATGAACTTCATTTTCTGCAAGAAGAGGTTCATCCTGAACAATACCTCCGATCTGATTATTTCCCGGAATGTCTTTGTAAGTAATAATTGAAACAACTCCGGAGATTTTTTTGGCATAATCAATATCCAGATTTTTTATTTTACCATGAGCAACCGGAGAGTAAAATACGGATGCAAACAAAGTCCCGTTCGGAAAATTAATATCGTCAATGAACTGAGACTCGCCTCTGACGTGATGTATCATATCATAATCTTTCATAAGTATCCTCCGTTTTAAAAATTTCAGGAAACAAAACCAGGAAGTGCGCATAGATAAGTCTTGTGAGTAATAGTCTTTTATAATCTTCGCTGCCTCTCGCATCGCTGATCGGAGAAATTTCTTTCTGTGCAGTTAAAACAGCTTCTTTAATATTATCAGGAGACAATTCAGCTCCGGTAAGTATCTCACAGGTTTTACTCAGAAACAAAGGTATGGCGGAAACTCCTCCTGCAGAAAGATATATTTCAGTAATAAAATTATTTTCTGTTTTCAGAAAGACAGAACTGTTGACGCTGGCAATATCGAGATAAGTTCTTTTGGATACTTTTTCAAAATTGTAAAAATAATTTCCATCAGGAAGTTTAAACTTTAAGCATTTCATGTATTCATTTTTCAGCCGGTCAGTTTTTTTGTAACTCAGATAATAATCTTTCAGGAAGACATCTCTTTCTGAAATTCCGTCAGTGAGAGTAACGACAGAGTTCAAAGAAAGAAAAAATATTGTCATGTCGCCGATAGGCGAGGCATTATTCAGATTACCTCCTACAGTTGCATTATTCCTAATCGGAGTCGAGCCGAACAAATTCATAAATCCGTCAAACTCAGGAAAATATTTTTTTAAAATTTCACATTCCCTAAGATCTGTTACGGTTGCATTACTTCCGATAACGCAATAACCGTCTTTGATATCAATACCAAACAGATCCTTGTCATTATAAAGAAGCTTAATTTCCGAATTCATCATCTCATCCGGCCGCTGAACAAAAAGATCCGTTCCGCCTCCGACAAAGTAACCATAACTTTTACTGTCTGAATTAATTCCTTCGCCGCTCTGTGATAAATTCTGAAGACGATCGTGAATGGTTAAAAAATATTCGGGTATGATCTTCATCTCCGCAAGATCACTTTGAGTTATGATTTTATCTCCTGAAGTGAATTTATCAGATACTTTTTGCGCAGCTCGGATAATAGAATTATGGCCGGTGCATCTGCATATATTGCCGTCGAGAGATTCTAATACGCCGGTGGAATTACCTGTTTGCAAGATTAAGAAAATAACCTGTAAGTGAAATTATAAATCCCGGAGTGCAGAAGCCGCATTGTGTTGCGCCTTCATCAACGAAAGCTTTCTGAAGCGGATTTAAAAGTACGCCATCCTGATTCAGACCTTCGATAGTCACAATATGTTTTCCGGAAATATTTCCAACGGGAAGAAGGCATGAATTAACGGATCTGTATGATACTGTATCATTTTTTAATTCACCTGAGAGAACAGTGCAAGCGCCGCAGTCACCTTCTTTGCAACCTTCCTTTGTTCCTTTTAACCTTTCATTCCTGATAAAATCAAGAAGGACTGTGGCAGGATTAATTTCAATATCAATTAAATCATTATTCAGAATAAAGCTAATCCGGGTTTTCATAATTAACAGAAAAGATTAGAATGTCAGTAAGAGTATTTAAATTACAGAGTAAATATTTTTTTAGAATATACATCTGAATTCTAAAAGATAAGTAAATTTATTTATTCAAATTAAAAATATTAAGATGAATTTACAACGGATATAGTTAATAAAAAAAGGGAAGTTCCGTTAATCAGAACTTCCCTTTTAAAAATCTATTTAACTTCTGTTATTTCTTTGCAACACCGCTTCCCATAAAGTCTTCTACAAGCGCTCTGGAAAAAGAAGCTGAAAAATCCTTCAAAGACTGAGGGTTCATTGTTTCAGACTGCGCAGACCATAATAGCTGTTCATTTGACATATCATAAAAGTTGCTGGATAAAAAATACTCTGTGGATTTAGTTGTATATCCCGGAGAATAAACAGTATTATAAGTGCCCCAGTAGTAATTATTAAATGGATAATATCCTGAATAAGGTGAATAATATGTAGTACCCGGAACATAATGTTCGGTTTCCTTCTTATCCATCAGAGAAAGAACCATAGCTCCGTCGACTCCGAGTTCCTTTAATTTTTGGCTATAGCATCCTTGTTTTTATCATCAGCTTTTCCGTCTTTGTCAGAGTCCATAAAACTGTCCGGCAGAATATTTGTCCCCGATACAGCTGTGATTCCGTATCTTCTGAATTCCGCTACGACTGCATTTTCTACAGCAGATCTTTTTACAACATCGCCGCTTAAACCAAGAATAGCTATCTTGCTGAATTTCTTTGCTGCAGTGGCAGGTTTTTTCCAGGTTCCGCTGATTTCTGTAACGGATGAGCAGGAAGAAAAATATGAAACAAAAATTAGTAAAATTACCGGTATTAATACTTTCTTCATAATAATTATTTTAAGTTTTTCAAAAATCATAATATCTGTTTAAATATGCAAGACTTATTCCTATATCCGTTGGAGATTGATTTATTTTCTGATAGTCATTTTAATAATAATTGATACATCAAATTAGATTAGCTAATATTACAGAAACCAAAAACGAGTTAAATGAAAAAGATAAAGCTTGCTGTTTTATTTTTTATAATTGCACAGACCGGAATATTGTACTCCCAGACGACTCCCGAACAGATTTTTTCAAAAGGTCTCGAAGCATTTTACGGCGCAAACTTTCAGGAGGGGATTAAATATTTCAGCGAATATATTACTTCTGCTCCCACAGATTTCAGAGGATACAATTACCGGGGATTATGTAATCAGTCAATGAAAAATTATCAGAGTTCCATTGAAGATTTCACAAGCGCGATTAATCTTTCAAAGAATAATTCAGAAGGATTTGTAAACAGAGGAAATTCATATCTCATGCTGGGTAATTTTTCTTCAGCCATAACGGATTTTTCCGACGCTATAAAATTTGAACCGAACAATATTGAAGGATATACAGGAAGAGCAAGAGTATACACACAGCAGGGTAAATATTCAAATGCCTTGTCGGATTTAAATTCTGCTATCGGCGTTGACCCTAAGAATCCGAGAATATATTTAAGTAAAGCATGGATACATATATTGAATAATGACACTACAAAAATACAGGAAGATATCAGCTTAGCCATGTATTATGATTCAAATATAGTGTTTACAGACTCAAAGAGGGAACTGCTTTATGTTAAAATTGATAATTACAAAAATGTATTATCAATTATGAATGACAGGGTAAATAAATTTCCCGGAAGTTATCTTTCCTATTTTTCAAGAGGAGTAGTATATTTTTTAATGAACAAATACAGCAACTCAGTTTCAGATCTTAAAAAATCCTTAGGTCTTTACACCGGTAATGATCAGGAATTCAAAAATTTAGTTAATCAGATTTTAAGGAGCATCAGGCGGAACAGTTAAGTATACCATAATTTTGTAATTACAATAAAAAACAATATTTAAAAAATAAATAATCAAAAAATATATGAAATTAAGAATCTTATTCCTTTTGATAACAGCTATTGTTATCTATTCTTTTAATACGTATGACAATTCAGACGGTATTGAAAATACAAGAAACAAAATGTAACAAAAGAAGAAATTTACGAGCACATTAAGTATCTTTCTTCGGATAATCTTGAAGGGCGTTTTCCCGGGACTGCAGGGGATTCTCTTACTTACAGTTACATTCAGAATGAATTCAAAAATTACAAAATCAAACCCGCAGGTGAAAACGGATTCCTGCAGCCGTTTAATCTTGTAACAGAAGTCAGACTTGTAAACAAAAACGAATTCAAAATTTCTTCGGGAGAAAAAACTTCCGGGTACAATCTTAACACTGATTTTACACCGCTTGGATTCAGCGGTAAAGGAAACATCGAAGGCGGGCTTGTGTTTATGGGTTACGGTATTTCAGCTCCTGAATTTAATTATGATGACTACAAAGACAAGAA
This sequence comes from Ignavibacteria bacterium, assembly GCA_016709315.1. Classification (GTDB taxonomy): domain Bacteria; phylum Bacteroidota; class Ignavibacteria; order Tepidaquicellales; family Tepidaquicellaceae; genus JAEUSI01. The sequence continues at coordinate 436,079 of JADJMZ010000001.1, read as the reverse complement.
CGGAAATGATATTGACATAAAAGGAAAGATACTTGTAGTAATGCGTTACTCACCAGGAGAAAATGATCCGCATAATAATTCGTTTGAAAAATACGAACCGTCAAGATATAAAACTCTGGCTGCAAGAGACGGAGAGGCGGCAGGAATTATTTTCATTACAGGTCCGCAATCAGGCGAAGATGTGTTACAGAAAATGAGGTATGATAATGTCATGCAGAATGCTGGTCTTCCTGTTATCAGTTGTAAAAGAGAGATCATTGAAAATATTTTCAGAGATAACGGGCTGGACCTGAGCAAGATACAAAGCGATATTAACGAGACTAAAACATCAAATTCTTTTGTACTTAATAATGCGAGAGCTTATATAGAGACAGATGTAGAGCCTGTAGATGCCAAAACAAATAATGTAATCGGCTTTATTGAAGGAAGCGACCCGGTTTTAAAAAATGAAGTGATTGTTATAGGAGCTCACAAGGATCATCTCGGATACGGACTTTACGGCTCATTGGCCAAGGGAAATGACAAACAGATACATAACGGAGCAGATGATAACGCTTCCGGCACAGCAGGACTTCTGGAAATAGCTCAGAAGATATCCGCCAATAAAAAGAAATTCAGCAGAAGCGTGTTGTTCATTGCTTTCGGCGCGGAAGAAGCGGGACTGCTCGGATCGGCGTATTTTGTAAAGTCAAAGTTATTTGAAAATTACAATATCGCGGCGATGCTGAATATGGATATGATCGGAAGACTTAATGACAATAAACTTATTATTTACGGAACAGGAACTTCATCAGTGTGGAACAATTCTTTAGACAAAATAAATAGTTCATATAATTTTAACATCACAAAGAATCCTGAAGGATTTGGTCCTTCAGATCATTCCAGCTTTTATACAAAAAATATTCCGGTACTTCATTTTTTCTCCGGAACTCATGCTGACTATCATTCTCCTTCTGATGATATTGAAAAAATAAATCTGGACGGCGAAGTTAAGATTGTTGATATGGTTTATGATATTGCAAAAGATCTTGACAATATGAAAAGCAAGCCTGACTTTATTAAAGTGGTCAGTCAGGGAAATGAAAACAGATCTATGGGTAATGTAAAAGTATACGTAGGGACGATTCCGGATTATTCTTATCAGGGCGAAGGCATGAAGATAACCGGAGCAAAGGAAGGCAGTCCTGCTGATAAAGGCGGTATGATAAGTGAAGATATTATAATTAAATTCGGCAATAAGGATGTAAAGAATATTTATGATTATATGTATGCGATGGGAGAGTTTAAGCCCGGTGAAGAAGCGGAAGTTGTTGTTCTGAGAAAAAATGAAAAAGTAACTTTGAAGATCGTGCTTGGAAGCAGGTAAATCAATTACGAATTACGAATTGAGAATTACGAGTTTTAAGTTACGAATTACGGGTTTCAAGTTACGAATTACGAGTTTCAAATTACTAATTACGAGTTTCAAATTACTAATTATTAATTACAAATTACTAATTATTAATTACAAATTACTAATTAACAAAAGTGATTTAATTATTGATTGTGTATGAATTTAATTGATGTATTGTTAAAGTCAGAGGAACCATCGGTTAGATATAAAACGAAAGTAAATTTATTAGATGAGAATCCCGATTCACATTCAAATAAAAAGTTAAAAGAAGAAATCAAAAATTCCCCGAGAGTAAAGAAATTACTGTCTCTGAGAGATTCGTCAGGAAAACTTGAACCGGTGAATTCTCCATATCAGAAATGGTTTGGAGCGCACTGGGTTCTGGTTCATTTATCCGAACTATGTTATCCCGAAAATGACAAAGCACTTTATCCGGTGAGAGATCAGATCTATGATCTGTGGCTATCAGATTATATGTTAAAAACAGTTGTTTATTCCGGGAAAAAACCTGTTATTAAAGGCGGAGGAGTTCCTGTTGTAAACGGAAAGGCGAGACGCTGTGTATCACAGCAGGGGAATGCATTATATTCGACTTTGTCACTTGGAATCTCAGATGACAGAACGCAAACACTTTTAGAATTAATTTTAAAATGGCAATGGCCTGACGGCGGATGGAATTGTGATAAAAATCCTGAAGCTCATACTTCATCATTCAAAGAATCTTTGATCCCGCTAAGAGGTCTGGCAAAGTATTTAAAATTTAATAAACACAAAAAAGCTGCGGAAGCTTTAAACAGAGCATCAGAATTATTCCTTCAAAGAAAACTTTTCAAAAAACTTAGCAGCGGTAATATTATTAACCCTGAATTTATTAAACTCCATTATCCCTGTTACTGGCAATATGATATTTTATTTGCTCTGAAAGTTATGGATGAAGCCGGATTTATAAAAGACAGCAGATGCAATGAAGCGCTGGATCTGCTGGAGTCAAAACAGATGAAGTCAGAAGGATGGCGTTCAGGAGGGAAGTTTTACAAATTTGATAATTCAAAAGAATCCATTCACAAAATAAATTTTGAAAAAGTGGAGTGGGAGTCAGCCGGAAATTCAAAGATGAATGAATGGATTACTTTAGATGCATTAAATGTTCTGAAAAAAGCCGGAAGAGTTAAGATATAATGAAGAGTTAAGATATAATATTGAATTTATAAATTTTCTGAAACAAAAAAAGCCGGAGATATGATCTCCGGCTTTTTAATTTTAACAAAGATCTGATTAACTATGAGCTGAATCTTTTTATATCTTCGTTTTGTGTAAGTTCCTGCACTTTGCCCATAAGGTCTTCCACTTTACCCTGTTCAGCGTGATCGGATATTGTCATATATTCATCAGATTTCCTTAAGCCATGAACTTTATTTGCAGCCGGCAAATCCGCTTTATCTTCTTTTATTTTAGCTTCGAATTCCTTTCTGAATTTTCTTACAGTCCATTTGACAGGCCATGCAGCAGCATCTCCGAGAGCGCAGATTGTATTTCCTTCAATATTTTCGGCAACTGATATAAGCAGATCGAGATCACTGTGTCTTCCCGTGCCGTCCATAATCCTGTTCAGAACTTTCAGCATCCATCCGCAGCCCTCCCTGCAAGGAGTACACTGACCGCAGGACTCGTGATAATAAAATTTTGTAATCCTCTGGAGTACATGAACAATATCAGTATCTTCATCCATTACCATAACGCCGGCAGTTCCGATAGCTGATCCGACTGCCTTCAGACTTTCTGCATCCATTTTCATGTTTAAAGATTCTTCTTTGGTAAGAGGAGGCATTGATGATCCTCCCGGAATTATCATCTTTATATCTTTTCCGTTTTTTACTCCGCCGCAATAATCATTGATAAGCGTCATAAGAGGAATTCCGGTAGGAAGTTCATAAACTCCGGGCTTATTGACATGACCGCTTACTCCGAAAAGAAGAGTTCCCGGATGTTTGGGATCGCCAATTTTACTGAACCATTCACCTCCTTTATTGATGATCTCAGGAATATTTGCAAGAGTTTCAATATTATTAATAGTTGTCGGATTGCCCCAGACTCCAACAGCAGCAGGAAAAGGCGGCTTTACTCTGGGATAACCTCTTTTGCCTTCAAGAGAATTCATCAGCGACGATTCTTCCCCGCAGATATATGCGCCTGCGCCTTTGTGAATATACATATCAACTGAATATCCTGAACCCTGAACATTTTCCCCGATAAAACCTTTTTTGTAAGCATCGGAGACACACTCTTCCATTATATTTATCCACTTCCAGTATTCGCCTCTGATATAAACATATACAGCTTTTATTCCCATTGCATATGCGGCAATAAGAGAACCTTCAATGAACTGATGAGGATTTTTTTCAAATATTTCTCTGTCCTTAAAACTTCCCGGTTCGCTTTCATCGCCATTGCAGCAAAGATACTTGGGCTTATCATTTCCTTTTGGCATAAAAGACCACTTTAATCCTGTCGGGAAACATGCGCCACCTCTTCCTCTTAATCCGGATTTTTTAACTTCTTCAATAACTTCATCCGGTTTCATCTGAGAAAGAACTTTTTTCCAGGCAGCATATCCGCCGTTGTTTTCATAAACACTGATCTTGTCTAAATCAGGAATGTCTTTTAATATAATTTTTTCCATTAAACTTTTTAATTAGAATTTCTAAGATTATTCAGGAGCTTATCCACTTCTTCTAGCGTAAGTTTTTCATGAAACTCTTTGTTGTTTATCTGCAGCATCGGAGCGGTAGCGCAGCTTCCGAGACATTCCACTTCTTCGATTGAAAACATCCCGTCTGAAGTGATCTCTTTGTTTTTAATGCCGAGCTTATCCGAAATGTAATGGAATACTTCATATCCGCCGCAAAGCATACAGGATACATTTGTACATATCTGCAAATGATATTTACCCGTTGGTTTTTTAAAATACATTGAGTAGAAAGTCGCCACTCCAAGAACGTGATCATGAGGAAGTTTTAGCAGATCGCCGACATATCTCATTGCATCAACAGAGATCCATCCGTATTTTTCCTGAATCATCCACAGCAAAGGCATAACTGCAGCCATCTGAGCCGGATATTTTGATTTGTGATGTTCCACCATCTTCATTTCATTTTCGTCAAAGACAGGTATGTAATTTTCTTTATTCATTAAATTATTTGAAATGATTATTCTTTAAATTCAAAATTTATTTTTATACTCCACTCACTCCACACTCCACACACTCCACACACTCCACACACTACTTATCTGCTTCACCCATTACAGGATCAACGCTTCCTATTATGACCACAGTATCGGATATCATACAGTTCTTCATCATCGGAGCAAGAGCCTGCAGATTACTGAAACTCGGGGAGCGAATCTTAAGTCTGAACGGATGTCCGCTGCCGTCACTTATAAAATAAAAGCCGAGCTCGCCTTTTGATGCTTCTATTGCAGAATATGATTCTATTTTCGGAGGATTAACTCCGAAGTTAATGATCATGAAATCATGAATAAGCTCTTCCATTTTTGTGTAAACTCTTTCTTTCTTTGGAAGAACTTTCTTTGACTGAAGAGCGTTATGAGGACCTTTCGGAATTTTCTCAAGGCATTGCTGAATGATCTTCACGGATTCAACGAGTTCTTCGGCTCTTACATAATATCTTGCAAGACAATCTCCATCCGGGTAAACAGGAATTCTGAAATCGAGTTTGTTGTAAACTAAATACGGCTCTGCTATTCTCAAATCTCTTTCAATTCCGCATGCTCTTAACAAAGGACCTGTGACTCCGAGTTCTATAGAATCTTCTTTTGACAAATAACCGATGCCTTCGCATCGTTCAATGAATATTTTATTTCTTTCAACAATATTTCTTATATCGTTAAGATTAGAAATAAAATCATCAATAAATGTTTTTATTCCTGAAAGCGCTTCATCTGTTACATCCTGAGCGACTCCGCCTATTCTTGTATAGGAAGTTGTAAATCTTGCTCCGCAAATGATATCATAAAGATCCAGAATTTTTTCTCTTTCCCGTATAGCCCATAGAAAAGGTGTGATAGCTCCTATATCCATGACGAGAGCGCCGACTGCAAGAAGATGAGATTGTATCCTTGCAAGCTCAGCAATAATGACTCTGATATATTTTCCTCTTTCAGGAATTTCAAGACCTATAAGTTTTTCGACAGCAAGCGCATAACCAACATTGTTTGCCATCGGGGAGAGATAATCCAGTCTGTCTGTGTGAGGAATAAACTCGTGATAGGTGCTTGACTCCGCTAATTTTTCATAACCTCTGTGAAGATATCCGAGCTCCGGCACGCAATTTACAACTGTCTCACCGTCAAGACTTACGAGCAGTCTCAAAACTCCGTGAGTAGCCGGATGCTGAGGTCCCATGTTAAGAACCATTTCATTATCAAGAGCATCTGTGAAAGAATAACTCAGATCTTCCGATTCAAGCTTTTCCAGAGCCTCAAGTATTTTAGTCTTTTTTATTTTTGAATCCTTTTTCTGAAGATCTTCGTGAATTGTATGAGACATTCTTTTTTCAGTTAAGCAGTTAAACAGTTAAGCAGTTAAACAGTTAACATTATTAGTTTAATTTTAATAGTAGTATTTAATAATAAAATTTTAATTTTCTTTCTCCACACACTCCATACACTCCATACACTCTACTTATTCGGCAACGGTATAGAATCAGGAATTCCCATTAGCGGAAAATCTTTTCTAAGCGGATGATACTCATAATTTTCCGGCATATACATTCTTCTGAGATCAGGATGATTTATGAAATTAATTCCCATCATATCGTAAGCTTCGCGTTCATACCAGTTAGCGGATTTCCAAACCTCCGTGAGACTCTGCATTTCAGGATTCTTGCTGTCAAGTTTTATTTTGACAAAGATCCTTTCGTTGGTTTCAATTGAAATTACATTGTAAATCATTTCAAACCGGTTCTTCTTTTGAAATCTGTCAACACTTACTGCATCTACAAGAGAGTTGAATTTCAGATCAGTATCATCTTTTAATATTTTACACGCGTCAATTATCTTTTCTTTGTCAATATAAAATCCGGGAGTGCCGTTAATGTCGTCAAAATCTGTTATAAAATTCTGAAGTTTTGCTTTGAGGATTTCTAATCTTTCGTTTGTCATTAGAATTAATTTCGTTTAACTTACTCAATATATAATTTATTTTAAACAACAAAAAACCCGCATTAAGCGGGTTGATTGTTTAAAAGTAATTTTTACAGATGATTACTTGACTAATTGCATTTTCTTTGTCTCCGTAAAGTAATCCGTTTCAAGTCTGTAGTAGTATGTTCCGCTGGCGAGAGAACTTCCGTCAAATGAAGCTTCATAACTTCCTGCTGTTTTAAATCCGTCGAATACATTCATCATTTTCTGACCAAGCGAATTAAATACAGTAAGTTTTACATTGGTATTTTTTGCAAGATCAAATTTAATTTTTGTACTCGGATTGAAAGGATTCGGATAGTTCTGATTTAAAGCGAACTTTGATGGAATGCCAGTGCTTAGCTGATTGATTCCGATCGAACTTCTGTTTCCCACAAAAATATTATCAATGTAACAAAGCAAACCGTCAATAGATGTATTCATCCAGTATCTGAAACCAAGGTATATCTTCTGTCCGGCAAATGCACTTAAGCTGAATTTATATTCTACCCAGTCATTTGAAGTATCAAGACTTCTTATTGTTGCAAGTTTCTGAACGGAAAAAAGCGGATCCTGTTCGGAACAAACATGAACCTGCATTGTATCAATGTATGCAGTTGTTGAATTACTTCCTAAAGTCATCATGAAAATCAGGCTGTCTCCGGTCTGAATTCTCAGACTGTCTGTAAAACACCAGTCGTCAGCAACAGGATTACCTGCATTCCATCCTATTGTAAGACTTCTCATGCTGTTAAATGCACGGGTTCTGTAAACAAAATTATTTCCGGCAGGATATGCAAGTCCGGAATCTCTTACAGCCCATTCAACTCCCGGAGTACCGGTACCGTCAACATCCACCTGATACCATCCTGTAGGCAAACTGTCACTGTTGAATCCTGCAGTCTCAAAGTTCTGATTTATTAAAATTCTCTGAGAAAAAGAATAATTTGCAGAAAATGCAATTATTAATAAAAACAGTAATGTAAAGTAAATTTTTTTCATGACTTCTCCTTCTAATATTAATTATAAAAAAATAAATTATATTTTAATTGACAGAAAACGCGGTGTCTTCGCCTGTCTGAATTTTTTCCTGTAATTTCATCAGAGCTTTAAGAAGATTATCTGGTCTCGGAGGACATCCTGCGACATATACATCAACAGGAAGAAACAGATCTATTCCCTGCACGACTGAATATGTCCTGTACATTCCGCCGCTGGAAGTACATGCTCCCATTGCAATAACCCATTTAGGATCGGGCATCTGATCATAAATTTTTCTTACTACCTGAGCCATTTTGTAAGTCGTGGTACCGGCTACTATCATAACATCTGATTGTCTTGGTGAAAAACGGAATACTTCGCTGCCGAATCTTGAAATATCAAATCTTGGTCCCGCTGCTGCCATCATTTCAATTGCGCAACAGGAAATTCCCATTGGCATCGGCCATAAAGCGTTTTTTCTCGACCACTTAATCAGGTCATCTATTCTGGAAGTTATAAATCCGTCTTTGGAAAGTTTTTCTTCTAATCCCATTTTAAAGCTCCTTTTTTAATAACATAAATATAACCAACTAACAAAATTACTATAAAGACTATGACGCTGTAAAAAGAATACATCATTTTTATATGATCAAGATTTAAAAACGAAACCGCCCAGGGATAAAGAAACACAATTTCAATATCAAAGAGTATGAACAAAACTGCTACCATATAAAACTTTACTGAAAACCTGTCATGGGCTGTTCCGACCGGCTCTACTCCGCTTTCATAAGTAGAAAGCTTTTCTTTGCTTGGTCTGCTGGGACCCAGCAGTGATGAAAGCTTAACATTGACAATTGCGAATAAAGCTGAAATTGTAATGATAATAAATATTGGAATATAAGAATCTAACATGTTTCAATATAAAATTTTTTTTAATTAATTTTAATGTATTTATACAAAACAGTAAAAAATCTATTTTGAAAATTTTATAGTAAATGCCATAGTTTATTTTCAAATAATCTGATAAACAATTTGTTTATATTCAAACTTTGACAAGAATGATTTTAAACTTAAATAGAATGCTTCAGGATTGTAAACAGGAACTTGCCACTAATTTCACAAATTGACACGGATTTAAAAATGCATTTAGTATAATTAGTGTGAATTCGTGATCAAAGGTCAAAGCGGTCAACTTAAGTTAGTTATTTAAAGAAACAGCTCAGAGTATTTAATTCTTAAATTGTTTTTTTAGTTGAAAGCAATTTATTGCTCTGAATCATAATATATACTTGATTGTTTTATGTCAAAATATTAATTTGGCTCAATTAAATTAGTTACAATTCATATCTTGAAAGGATAATTCATGAAAAAAACAATTCTCTCTTTATTAGTATTCTTCACAATCTGTTTTTTAAACATTGACACAAATGCACAGGTCACAAATACTACTCCGGTTATTTACACATATTCAAGACCATCATGGGTAGTCGGATTCGGACCTGCGTGGATTTTAGCAACAAATGATGCATACGGAAGGGCAAATTACAGTTCGAATGATCAGATTTTACGTGATAATTATGGAATGAGGTGGGGTATCGGCGGTTATCTTTATGGTAAATACAGCCCGGGAAAATTAAAAAACGACAGGATTTATCTCGGCTTCGATTATAAATCAATGGCTAATTCCGATTTCTCCGCTGAAAATAAAACAAATTATGATCTGATTACAATAGACGCAGGTTATGAATATCTGTTCTATGGCACTTATGGATTCAGAAGTTATTACGGCGCAGGGCTGACAGGAAATATCATCTCCGGAAAATATACTCCGAAAAACGAAACTGTAAACAATGTAGGGAAAAGTTTTGAATCTACATTCAGAATGGGACTTGAACTAAAAGCCGGTCTTGAATTTGTTTTCAAAAATTCAAAAAGAAATCTCGGGTTAAATGTAGGCGCAAGATATAATCTGATGAATTTGTTTAATGATGATAACAAAGAACCTCTGCTTGGTGAAACCGAAAATTTAAATTTAAATGACGGTGATTCAAACGGCGGTCCGGGATTCAAGAGATATATGGGTACTATAAGCGTTGATGTCGGATTAAATATTTATCCCGATGTTAAAAAGGTCAGAAGAAAATAAATCCTGAAAATATATTTTACATTAAATTCTAAATTTATAGGAAATACATCTACACTCATATAATTTAAAACAGAAACATATCAATAAATTCAGGAAATCAGGGCTTTACTTCGCAGCAATTATACCAATGATTGCTGCGATTATTTTTTATTCGTGCGAACAGAATAATGACAATGTTATTGATCCTTCAATATCCGCACCCATTATTTCAAATCCTTATCTGTCAGAAGACACTGTATCAGTTTCTTCCGTGAGTCCTTTGATAAATTTTATTGTCGCTCTGAATGTAAATGAAAATGACGGGTCTTCCTTGAAAAGTGTTTCCTGCTCTGTTAAAGATCCGGACGGATTACTTCTGGGTAAATTTAATATGGCTGATAACGGAATTTTACCGGATACGACTTCCGGCGATAAAAAATTTACGGCGACTGTTAACATCAGTAATATTCAATGCCTTCTTGTGGGAATTTACAGAATAGAATTTCTGGCGGAAAACAATTCGGGTTTGTTCAGCAATATTATTACTTCAGATTTCATAGTTATAAATCCCGCTAATCAGCCGCCTGTAATAAACTCGACTAATCTTCCGGACAGCGTAGTGAGACCTTTTGCCGGAGATTCAACGCTTCTGACTATTTCGATTAATGTCAGTGATCCGGACGGCTTATGTGATCTTAAAGAAGTTACATTTGTAACGAAAAGACCTAACGGAGTCCTTCTTCCTCCGATTCCGATGTTTAATAATCAGAACGGACAGTTTATTTTTTCTAATTATGTAGCTTTCAGTTCTGATCCAGGATCTTACGGCTATTTTAAATATACATTTACAGCAAGAGACAATTCAAATATCTTAAGCAGTCCTGTAACGGACAGCATAAAATTTGTTCAGCCAAACTGATGAAATATTTACTACTGATAATATTATTTTCCAACGTCTGTTTTTCACAGAATATCTTCCGTGCAGAGGACTACAGGCTTTCTGAAAAAAAATTCAGAAACAATGCTTCGAATCTCAGCGATAATATTTTAAACAATACTGTTACTGTTATTCCTAATAATTCCAAAACGCCTGTCAGTAATTTCATTACCGATATTTTAATTAACGGCGACACTGTATGGTTTGCAACGGGCAGCGGTCTGATGAGAACCATTGATAACTTCGGCAGCTTTCAATCTTATTACGGACTGGATCCTTTCGGCACTGACGATATAGCAGGATTTAACATTAACGGAAAAGTCATCGTCGCCTCCACTGCTGTCAGTCAGGAGATCAGCGGCGAATCTGTTCCTACAGGTACCGGAATAAAAATTTCAACTGATTACGGAGTGAACTGGTCTTCTGTCTCTCAGCCAATAGATACTCAGGCGGATTCAGTAATTGTTTACGGGTCAAATTCTCTGTACGCTTTACCTGTTGTCGTGCCTCAGCAAAATCTGTCTTATGACATAGCAATAACAAGAACGAAAAATGATCTTAGCAACTTTACTATCTGGATTTGTTCATTTGCCGGCGGTTTAAGAAAAAGCACTGATTACGGAATTTCCTGGCAGAGAGTACTTCTTCCTCCCGATAATCTTGACAGTATAAATGTTAATACATCCGGTTACACTTTTGCGCTTAATCCGAGAGATAATTTAAATCACAGAGTTTTTACTGTTTCAGCTTTGAATGACTCTACACTTTATGTTGGTACTGCGGACGGAATAAATAAATCCTCAAACTGGGGAGTAGACTGGAGAAAATATAATTTTAATAATACTGACCCTCTTGCCACTGGTAACGGGATATCAGGAAATTTTGTCGTTAATCTTGAAACGCAGAGATATAACGGCAAAGAAATCATCTGGGGAGCGACAAGGCAGGCAGAAGATAACAGAGAGTATGATGCTTTCAGTTATTCTTCAAACGGCGGAGCGAACTGGTTCAGCACTCTTGATGATATAAAACCAAACGGCATTTCATTTAAGGATTCTATTATTTACGGTTATACTGATGCCGGATTATGGAGATCGGTTTTCGGAAATTTCAACTGGTCAAAAGCAGGTGTGATTTATGATGAAAGAACAAAAGATCAGCTCAGAACAAATTTATTTTATTCCGGAAACCATATAAACGATACTTTGTACATTGGAAGCGCGGACGGACTTTTAAGGACAGAAGAATTAGGTCAGCCATGGATTGGCAAATGGAAGATCTTCAGATCCATTTCACCCATTGATCTTTCTTCGGATATACTAACTTATGCTGCTCCGAATCCGTTTTCACCCGATGATGAAGTGACAAGATTATTTTACAAAAGCAATAAACCCGAATCTAAGATTACCATTAAAATATTTGACTTCGGTATGAATCCGGTGAGAACTTTGATTCAGAATGCATTAAGAAGCGGAACTGACGAACTCTTTACTACCTGGGACGGTAAAAACGATAACGGTATGAAGGCGGCTAACGGTGTTTATTTTTACAGAGTTGAATTTGATAAAGATGAACCTGCCTGGGGAAAGGTGATCCTCCTTCAGTAAATGTTTTATGTGTTAAAATTTAATTTAATAAAAATTTTCCGATTGAAAAAAATATTTTTAATATTAATCATTCTTGCATCAGCCGGAGTTACCGAAGCTCAGCTTGGCAGCTATCCCGGAGCGTTTTCAAGATTAGGATTCAGCGCACGTGGTCTTGGAATGAGTAATGCAATGGTCTCGGATGTTTTCGGAGAAGTCAGCGGTATTTACAATCCTGCTCTTTCCACTTTTCAGAATGAAGGAAAAGTTGATCTCGGATATACATTTCTCAGTCTGGACAGAAAATTAAATTTTATAGGATTTACAAAAAAATTCAAACTTCCCAAACAGGAAAAAGGCGGTGCGGGAATTACACTTGCATGGATAAATGCAGGAGTAGGCGATATTGACGGAAGGGATAATGATACAAGAAAGATCGGGTCGTTCTCAACTTTTGAAAACGAATTTTATCTCGGAACGGGATTTATGCTGACAGATAAATTATCTCTTGGTGTGGGCTTTAAGCTTTATTATGCTAAACTGTTTGAAGAAGTGACCTCGACTTCATTTGCTATAGATTTCGGAGGTGTGTTTAAGGCAAATGAAAATCTTGCCTTCGGTCTTGTATTTAAAGATCTCGGAGCCAAGTATGAATGGCAGACATCAAAGATTTACGGAAGCAATGGTAACACAACCAAAGAAAAATTTCCGACTGTTGTGGATTTAGGTTCGACATATCTTCTGCCCGGAAATACCGGAATAGTTACACTTGCCGTTCAGCAGTATTTCAACCCGGAGTCAGAAAAATCCCCTTATGATACTGTGATTACGGAAGTGAAAGAGAAATCAAATAATACTGTGATCAGATTCGGAGCTGAAATAAATATAATGAAACAGTTTAAAGTCAGAGCAGGTCTTGACAGGATAGATCTCAGCGCAGATGATTTTACAGGGAATCTTAAACCATCATTCGGAATTGGACTAAGCAAGAACTTTTCAAAAAGCATAAACCTCGGATTTGATTATTCATTTCAGTTAGAACCATATACACATGATCCGGTTCAGAATATCGGAATTGTGTTTAAATTTAAATAAGCATGAAAAAATATATTTTCCTGAAATTATTATTTATATCTTTATTTTGCAATGTGCTGTATGCTCAGAATGACGGAGCCGGAAATACAGGACTGGCATTCCTCAAACTCGGAGCAGGCGCAAGATCAATAGCTATGGGTGAAGCATTTTCGTCTGTTACTGATGATGCTACAGCTTTCATTTATAATCCTGCAAGATTAAGCTCCGGCCTAAAAAGCAATGTCTCTCTGATGCATAATGAGTCCGTTCAGGATTTAAAGACAGATTTTATTGCTGCGAAATTTCCATTAAGCGAAAAGTTTACTCTCGGCGTGGGATTGTTTACTACAAGCATAACGGGTATTGAGATCAGGAATATTCCCGGCGCGCCGGTTGATAAATTTGATTCAAGAAATTTATCCACAGGGATTTCTCTCGGATACAAAATAAATAAGAATCTTTCGCTGGGTGTTACCGGAAAATATGTTTTTGAGAAAATTTATGTTGATGAAGCTTCCGGACTTGCATTCGATTTCGGAACAAATTTTTCAAAGGACAATTACAGTCTTGCTGTGGTTGTCTCTAATCTCGGTTCAGTTGACGAACTTAAGAATCAGAGTTCAAAACTTCCGACTTCTGTTAGAATCGGAGGCAGTTACAGACTTACAAAAGATAAGTTCAATTTTATATTAGGACTTGACGGTTTCAAAGTTCTTGACGGCGGAAGCTTTCATATAAATGCAGGAGGCGAAGCCGGTTACAAGGATTTTGTTTTTTTGAGACTTGGTTATCAGACTGAATATGATAATAAAGGACTGACCACAGGAATCGGATTCAAATATAAGAGCATTAATATTGACTACGCTTTTGTTCCTTATAACAGTGAATTCGGAAGCAGCAATACTTTTTCGCTGGGGTTCAACTTCTGATTTTATCTTAAGTGAGATCATGTCTTCTTTTTATCTGAAAACTGAAAACTTTTTAAGCAACGAAAAAAATTATACTAAGATAATAATTTTTCTCGTTGTTTTTTTATGCGCGGTAAAACTTCCGATGCTCTTCACTGCTGATATTCAGCCGTGGGACGAAGGTATGTATGCAACAAGGGTACTGTCAATTCATTCCAACGGAGATTTCTTTGATCAGAGCAGCCACTCGGTAGGAAGGTTTTATTCAGGTTCTCATCCTCCTCTTCTTATCTGGATCGGTTATGCTTCCACACTTATATTTGGAATAAATTCCGCAGCTTTGAAAATTGTCCCTTTCATATTCAGTCTTCTCTGTGTCATACTTGTAATACTTTCAGGCAAACGGCTTTTTGACTTTAAAACAGGATTTTTCGCTGCGCTTATTTTCTGCAGCAATATTATTTTCAATATTTTCTCCAAAAGATTTCAGTTTGATTACCCATACACATTTTTCATTCTGCTCTCATTCTATTCTGTCTTTGTTTTCAATGATACAGGAAATTACAGATATTTAATTCTGAGCGGCATATCTTTCGGCTGCTGTCTTATGGTAAAAATACTTGTGGGACTCTACATTCCCGCGATTCTTTTCATAAGCTTATTCATTTTAAAAGACAAAGTTAAATTTACTTTAAAGGATCTGATCGTGCTCAGCGCTATCGGCTTGTTAATGGCATTGCCGTGGCATATTTACATGCTTATGAAATACGGCAGCGGGTTTACGGATTATTTCCTTAAGTTCCATATCTATGACAGAGCGGTTATTGGAGTTGAGCATAATGTTAAAAATTCCGGCGCTTTGTATCATGTCAATTATCTCTTAACAATAATCCCTTACAGCGTAATAATTTTCTTTGCAATGATCAGGGATGTTTTTGATTTCAAAAAACTGAAACCCGAAAAAATATTTCTCTGGATCTGGTTTATTACGGGAATGATAATTCTCGCTTTGTTCAAAACTAAACTTGAAGTTTATATCCTTCTTGTGCTTACCCCCGGATGTCTTTTAATGTCTTCTTTTCTTATCCGCATTGATATTGAAAAAACTTTTACAAAAACGCTGATAATCTTTGCAACGATCCTGAATATCTTCTGGTATATGACTGAGCAAGAAAGACCCGAAATAAAGAATTTTATTATGGAAGGGAACAGGTTGTACCTTTTAATTATTTCTTTAATTGTCTTTCTGTTAATGCCTTATATGATAAGTAAAATTGCAGACAGAATTGAACTTAAAAAAGCTTTTTATATATTTATATTAATTTTCTTTACAGGATTAAATTTATATTATCTTTACAAAGTGCCTTTCTGGGAAAATGATTTTCAGATAACTGAGGTAAAGAAGCGGATTGAAAGCAGCGGTAAAAAAAACATTGTATATGTGGCAACGAATTACAGGCATAATCCGCAGTTCAGTTTTTACTTCAACGGACTTGATCTCGGATGGTCAGATAATAAGTATGAGTTGTTATTCCTGGATACTAAGGACGGAACTGAAAATGTAAAAGAAAAAATAAGTTCACTCGAGAAGAATAAATATGAGATCATTGTGGAAAAAGAAGGCATCAACAGAGCGGTTTACAAAGAGTCGCAGCTTTTCATTCCTGCGGATATTAAACTGAAATTATCAGAGCCCGGTTACGAACTTTACGAAAACTAATTATTAATGATAAGTGTAATAAAAACCTATATTGACAGTGATCTTGAATGGAAGGAATTTCTCAGAAATCAGTATAATCTTTTTTATGATTTCAAATTTAATTCTTACAATGATGTATTCAATAAGAACATAAAATGGCATCATCTGAAATTCAAGGACACAGAATCAAATAAAGTGCTTGCAATAATGATAGGATGCGAAAAGATTGTGAATGGCAAATTAACTTATGTCTCCTGCGACGGCGTAAGCTTCGGAGGATTCCTTTGGAAGAAAAAAATAAATCTAATAAACTTTTTTGAAATCACTGAAAGTCTCATAAATTATTTAAGAGTTAATAATTTCCATTCATGCATACTCAAGAATCCGCCGTTCCTTTACAATAAAAATCCAAATGAAGAAACAGAGTATGCGCTGATAAAAAACGGATTTAATGTTTCATCAGTTAGTATTTCCAATATCATTGATCTGGAAAATTTCGAGTTCAGAAAAATTTCTGAACCAAAAAAGAGATCAATCAGAAAATCACTTAAGAAGATTCAGCTTGAAATAATTACCGGTGAAATGTCTGAGGACAGTTTCGGGGAGTATTATGAAATATTGCTGAAGAACAGAGAACTAAAAGGCGTTAAGCCGACTCATTCGCTCGAAGAACTTATCTATCTCAGGAAGAATATCGGAAACGATATTGTTTTTTTCTCGGCTACAATAGAATCAAAGGTAGTTGCGATCTGCATACTTTTTTCCATTAACAAAGAAATGATCCTGAACTTCTATCTCGCAGACGATGAAAATTACAAAATGGACAGAGTATCTGAATTCATTCTTTTTAAATCCATTGAATGGGCTAAGGAGAATAACTATAAATATTATGATACCGGAACTTCCGATTCCGGTGGCAAGCTTATTGAAGGATTGTTTGCATTTAAGAAAAATTTCCTTGCAAACGGATTCTTAAGAAAATCATTTGAACTTGAACTAAACTAAATCTGATAATAATTGAAAATAAAAAATAAAAGAATTCTTCTTACAGGAGGCGCGGGATTTATCGGAAGCACTTTGGCAGAAAGACTTATCGGTAACAATGAAATCCTCATCTATGATAATTTTTCCAGGGATTCCCTTAAGTACAAAAAATTAAAGACAGGTGATTTGAAGATCATCTGTGATGATGTACTGAACTTTGATTCTCTACGGAAAGCGTGCGAGGATTTTAAACCTGAAATAGTAATTCATCTTGCGGCAATCGCAGGAATTGACACTGTTATCATTGATCCCGTAAAGACTCTTGATGTAAACATTAACGGCACACTGAATCTTCTCAGAGCCCTGAAAAAATATTCCGGAAAGCTGGAAAGATTTCTGGACTTTTCGACAAGCGAAGTTCTCGGAGCTTATGCGTATAAATCAAACGAAAAGTCGCAGACAAATTTCGCTCCGGTAGGAGAGGGAAGATGGACTTACTCAATCAGCAAGGTTACGGGAGAGCATCTTGTTCACAGCTTTTACAAGCAGCACGGTTATCCCTGCGTTACTATCAGACCTTTCAATATTTACGGACCGGGACAGGTCGGCGAAGGGGCAATTCAGATATTCATCAAGAATGTCGTGAAGGGAAAGAATATTGAAATTCACGGAGAAGGCGATCAGATAAGATCCTGGTGCTACATTGATGATATGGTTGACGGAATTGATCTTTGCCTGACAAATAAAAAAGCAGTAGGAGAAGTGATTAACATAGGAAATCCTAAAGGGACGATAACGATATCTTCTCTTGCAGAAAAAATTGTTCTTCTTTGCAAATCAAAATCTAAAATAGTTTACATACCAAAAAATTATGTGGATGTGGAATTAAGAATTCCGAGCATTGACAAAGCAAAGGATTTGCTCGGATTCAATCCTAAAGTAGATCTCAACGAAGGAATTATCAGAACATATAAATGGTACAGTAAAAATAAAGATAAATAAATGAAGATCATTGACTCACACATTCACATAGGAAAATGGAGCGGCATCTTTTACGGTTATGAATCTTCCGTTACCGAAGCGATTGATGTAATGAAAAAATCAGGCGTGGATGCGGCTGTATGCATGCCAACTGATGTCACGGGCAACGATGAACTTTTTAAGCAGACCATTGACAACAATGATTTCAGATTTTATTACAACGCATGGATAAATCCGGATGATGTTTCGCTTGATGAATTTCTTGAAAAGAATCTTGGCAGAGTTTCATTGTTCAAGATTCATCCATCCATACAAAGAAAGAAGATCACCGACGCTTCTTACGACAAATATATACAGATCGCATCAGAGAACAAGATCCCTGTTGTCGTGCACTGCGGCAGGTGGCAGGAGATTGCGAGCTATAAGTTTCCTCTAGAATTAACCGGAAAATATCCGGACCTGATCCTGATACTTGCTCATCTTGGAGGTGATCAGCCCTCGATATATCTTGAATGTGCGGAAACGATCAGAGACAAAAAGTATAAGAATGTATATCTTGGAACGGAGTCAGTGAGAGAATTTTATTTTGTAAATAAAGTCGTCAATACTGTCGGCGCTGAAAAAGTGATCTTCGGGAGCGATTACAATCTTGGTCTTCCTCTTACCTATATTCCGATAGTGGATTCACTAAGGATCCCTGCATCGGACAAGGAGCTTATTTTTTCGGGAAATATAATGAGATTAATTGAGGATAGAGGGATTAGGATTTTTAGGATTTGAGGATGAAAGGATTTTTAGGATTTATGGATGTTAGAATTTTTGTTAACATGTTTTTTCAAATCTTATAATCGTTTAATCTTAAAAATCCTAGTTCAGATTTTTGCTTAATCATTGTCTTAATTATGATTTTTAAGATTTAAGGATTTTAGTATATTACTTTTGTAGTCTTTATTTTCAGGATGGTTTAAATTATAAACACGTTTAAATTCTAAACTCCTTGCACCAAAATTTATTAACAGCCCTATAGGCAAGTTGTATGCCTGACAATAATTCATTGCTTGTGCGAGATGTACATCTTCCAACTTTATAACTGCTTTTATTTCAACCATAATGTTTTCTTCAACAAAAAAGTCAACTCTTCTTTTTCCAATTTTTATGCCTTCATATAAAATAGTCATCCCCATCTCTCTCTGAAAACATAAATTTTGTCTTCCCATTTCAATAGCTAAAGCTCTTTGATAAATTACTTCCTGAAAACCATTGCCTATAGTGTTATGCACTTTCATAGCACAACCAATAATTTTATGAGTAATTTCTTCGTGTTTCATAATAGTTACCTTATTTAATTTTTATTATGATTAATATGATTACTAAGATTTTATGATTATAGGATTACTGAAATACACAGAATCCTTTTATCAATTTATCCTCAAATTTGAAATTCAGACATTCAACTAAATTCTTTCAAACTTATTGGTATTAAATAAATTTATCAAATGGTAAAAAATGCGATTTGTGAAAATTTATATTTGTTTGTAATATAAGGAAGTTATAGTAATATGTAGGAAGAGGTACTTTCGCGGAAAATGAATAGATTAATAGAAAACAGAAATGAAGTTAAATGAAAATATCCTCAGGCAACATAAATTCATCGTTAATATCAGTCCCGATCTCAGCTGTCTTAATGACAGCATCTTTATTAAGCTTTCCGTAAATGTGCGGGAAATTAAATCCCGTGTCATAAAGATCTTCCCATTTTATTTCCGCTCTCACCTTGCTTTCATCAATGCATAAGATCAAAAGTCCGGTTTCGTGTTTGAAAAAATTATTGCATGAATCGAGAATCTTTTCTGCAGGCGAACAATGAATAAATCCTTCTTTAACTATAGAACTTGGTTCGTAAAATTCTTTCCGAAAGTGTTAAGCCAATCAGACTTATGTGTAATGTGATATATCAATGGATATTGATTTTAATTCTGAATTTTTTTATAGTGAAATATAATTCATTCAGCTTCGAATTCACTCTGATTGAATTAAATATTTTTTTAAATTCGTGCTGATTAGTGAAATTAGTGGAAAAGCTTTTTAAATTTTTAAAATGTCAAAATGTGCAACTAAGTAAACAGATTCATAAATATTACAAGTGATCATTTTCTCTAACTGACAAATGTTTTAAATATTGTTTATAAAAAATATAATTAATAGTTTGAACTTCATTCAAAAATAATTATGTCAGAAGTCACATACTATATTAAAATCTTCATCGCTATATCCGTACTTGTCAATCCGATAGAGGGAATTCCATTATTCCTTACAAAGACGGGTAATCTTTCACGTGATCAGAAGATCTCAATAGCAAAGAAAACCTCCGTTGCTGTTTTTATTATTCTTACTGTCTCTTTATATCTCGGAAGATATCTGCTGGAGTTATTCGGTATCGGCATTCCTGCATTCACTCTGGCGGGAGGCATTATTATTTTTCTGATTTCCCTGGATATGATACTCGGCAAATCAAAATCCGGCGATAAGGATATTCCCGATGATCCCGGAAAGAATCCTGCCGACATAGCTGTAGTACCGCTTGCTCTGCCTTTGCTTGCCGGACCGGGAGCGATCAGCGGGATGATCCTTTACGGCAGTAAAAGCAATGGTCTTGAAGGAGATATTTTTCTTACAATAATCGCGCTGCTTGTTTCAATGTTTGTTTTGATTTCGCTGATCACAGCTTCAAGGATGGAAAAGACTCTTAATCAGACAGGAATAAATGTACTCACAAAGGTTTCAGGATTGCTGATCGCAGCAATTGCTGTTCAGCTTGTATTCTCAGGACTTCAGCAGATGATACCTTCACTAAACAATCCCTGATTGAATTACTGCCCTGTACACAACAAAAAAAATTTCAATTAATAATGGTTTTAAATCCTGATATATTTTTTCTCAACACAGCGACACAGACCCACAGAGAGAAATTATAAGTCCTCTGCTTCACTGCCTGCCTCGCTAAGCGGTAGTCTCTGTGTTAAAATTTAGTTTTGAGGGGGGCTGCCCAAAATTGATGACAATTACTTTTATAATTCCTTCAATCTCTTCAGTTCCGCAGATCGCTTCCTTTCTGCAATTGTAATAAATCCAACAGCAATGAAAATAAATACAAGAGAGATCCAGTCTTCAACGGCAGGGGGCTTTCCTCCGAATGAAATGTAAAAAATAAGAGTGGCTGCAGTGCCTGCAATTAGCGAGGTGAGACGGTTAACAAGTCCTGCAAATGTCGCAGTCCTTCCTTTGAACATAAAAATAAAAACTGAAAAGAATGCAACTATACCGAAAGCAAATCCTGCTATGACAGCCCAGTTCCACATCGGTCTCGGGTTGTCAAACGCTTCTCTGAAAATTGCTATCTGCATATTATGCGAACCGAATAGCTCAGATGAATAATAAATTATAACACCCGCTATTAACATTGTTATAGTAGCAGAGATTTGTTCTATTGCAAAAAATCCTTTATTGTCCTGCTTAACATTTTTTCCTCTGGTGTTCTTATAATAATTCATTATATAAATTCTTATAAAATACGCGGTAATGTAACTGCCGAGTATGATCATTGCAGCTGCGTTGTATATAAAATCAAATCCGCTTCCTTTACCCCAGAAGATATTTATTGCAACTGCAAGCAGCGCAAATACTACCGCTATGTTCTCTTCTTTATAAACATGCTTTTTTAAAATTCCCTGTCTTATCTGTATAGCATCTATAAGTCTGCTGATTATTATTATGCTTCCTCTCATTATTACCATTGCCACCATTACTGAGATCGGCAGAGTATACATCAGTGTTGTAGTTGGTATGACCACGGCAGTGCATATTCCGGAAGGAATGATATATATCAGTTCAACCGGAAGATTCATCCCTAGAAATTTTATAGCATTATTAGACTGCAGTTTGTACCACCTGAGTATCAGCACTACTGCGAGCGCAAGCAGATTACCTCCTATCGTGCTGTAAACAAGATATTCAAGATCGTGCATTCCCGGAAAGCCCTGATCAGCGCTTCCGAGAAAATATTTTACAGATACACCGGTGATAACATAAAATACAAAATATCCTATGCAAAGCTGTATTAACCTGCCGGTGCTGCCTTCTTCAGTTTTCCACATTTATTTCATTTCAATATTAACTTTACAATTCTCCGTTTTTGTAATTCATCATCAGCAGTATAATGAAAAATATTATTCCCGCACTGCTTGCGATTATATGAAATCTTCCGCCTTTTTTTCCGAACGGAAGAATTGCCATCATCAATAAAGATAATGCACAAATTATTTTTTCATAAAAAGGTAATTTTATAAAAATCAGAATGAATATAAGATTTAAAATTACAGACATAAACATTATCTGATGAATTTTTTTTCCGATTGAAATCTTCCCTGCATACAAAAGCCAGCCCGTGATGTAATTAACTGAGAAAATCAGCAATCCGGATATTAATAAGATTTCCAAAGTACGGATTTGATTGAAAGAGTTATAGGATTAGTTTATTGTTCATGAATATTTAATTCTTTTTGATATGTATACCGAATCTGTTGCTGAACGCAAGTTCGTTTATTTCTTTCCTCTGCGAAGATGTCCAGTCTATGACAGGTCTCTTTACTTTCGGATCAGTGTAACCCATTCTGAATATCGCCATCATTTCATATTCATCCGTAACTTCAAGCATATCCGAGATCTTCTTCCAGTTCGCAGGGATCTCGCCGGGAGTCGAGATGAACTGCATTCCCATTCCTATTGCTGTTGTCACTAACCATAAAGTCTGTATCACAGCACCCATTGATATGACTGAATAAAATCCCGAAAGCTCTTCTTTTTTAAATTCTTCTTTTGTCAGCATTATTACAAAAAGCAGCGGCGATGTCGCTACAAGTTTCTCTTCATCGCTTCCTAATATTTTCGAAATTCTGAATTTAGAAATGATCTTTCCTCCCGCTTCCGAAAATATTGATTTAGCAAACGGCTTAAGGTATGCCGGCAAATGATCTATGTGAATTCCGTCGCCGCTCTGCTCCGTTTCTTCTTCACTGAACCGGAAATACTTTCTGTACTGTTTCCAGAATCTTCCGTCATCCATAAGCTGTGTCATTGAATCTCCTGCAATCTTTGCTATGTCTTTTATTACATTTTCATCTTCAACAATAATGAACCTCCACGGCTGTGAATTAAAATGACTCGGACTATGAGAAGACATTTTTATCAGAAGGTCTATATGTTCCTTTGTAACTTTTTTATCCGCAAATGCAGTGTTGGTAGTTTTGCGGTTGATGATCGCATCAAACAGATCCATTAAAAAATTATATTAAAAGTTTAAAACAAGATCTCAGAACTAAATCACTCTTCGGGAATTTCGCTTATGTCATAATACACTTTCTTTCCACTTGACAGGATAAGATCCCTCTCTCTATTTGCTCCGGGAGATTCTCCGATCAGTAGCAACGCATCGCATTTGTCAACTAAAGCCAGGGAAATATCCATGATCGCTTTTGACTTTTTCTCTCCTGAAAGTTTTTCATAAACAGATAACGCCGCATTCACGCCGATCACTGGTATATGTCCCTTTTCATAAACCCTTGCTGCGGCTTCATTCATCGCGTCAAGATTCATTTTTTTCCTGATTTCAGTTTCAGCAGAATAAGGTCCCGCAACCGCTATTAGTAATTTCAATTTATTAAAATTTAATTAAAGCTCATCTTGTTCACCTTCAGGTAACTCAAGAGCTTTTATGCTTCCGATTACATTTCCTGAAATTCCTCTGATGGAACCATACATCGATGAAGTATTTATCAGCACCTTTCTTATCTGCTTTTCTCTTGTACTCCAGATCCTCTCCATGGCATTCTTTTCTTTCTGCAGATCGCCAAGCAGTCCGGTAAATCCTTCGACTATAGCTTCTATCTGCTGGACAAATTCATTGCTCGTCAGGTAATTGTATAGCATGTCTTTCTTTTCTCCTTTATTCTCCTGAACTATTCTCACCGACTGAGTTTTTATAAGCATTTCACGAAGAACAATTGAAAGTCCTTTTATTTCACTAAAGCTGCAGACCCATACTCCCTGTCTCAATCCGAATCTGTCCATGTCCTTAGGCATTGTCTCTGTTACGATTACAGCAATATCCGCCTGCTGTAATTTCTGATCATCCTTTACTTTTACTATCCAGCTGTCGCTGAATGCTTTTGTCCTCTTGCTTTCATAAATTATCTTTCCGCATTCCTGCAGAAGATTATTTCTTACAATATGAACTGCATCCGCTCCGCGCTCGCCTTTCTTCACTTCGCTGATTATGTCAATTGGAAAATTAGAAGTCAGAAATTCCTCAAGAGCCAGCTCCTGCACTTCACCCTGAAGCTGCTGTGAACCAAGCTCTGCTTTTTTCTTAAGTTCGTCAATAAGCTTTTTCTGATCTTCAAGCTTCTTTTCGTACTCCCTTTGTTTCATTTCATTCTTTTCGCGCTCAAGTCTGACTGCTCTTTCCTCGATCTCTACCGCCTTTTCTGAAAATTGTTTTTCTGTTTCAATCTGAACTTCTTCCGCCTTCTTTCTGATTTCCTGTTCCCTTCCTTTCAATTCATTTTCACGATTCTTCAGATCCTCAATCAACTTATTTCTATCTTCGATCATCTGTTCAAACTCCTGTTTCCTGAGTTCGCTTTTTTTCCTGCTCACGTTTCACTGCGCGCTCTTCCGCTTCTTTTGCCTTTGCTATCATCTGTCTTTCGGATTCAAGCATAAGCTCCTCTGATTTATTCTTCAGCTCCATTTCCTTATTCTGCATTTCGATTTCTTTCTTTCTCATCTCGTCTATGATCTTCTTCTGACCCTGAAGCTGAGACTCAAATTCCTGTTTCTGCATTTCGATCTTTTCCTGTTCACGTTTCAATGCCTGCTCTTCAGCTTCCTTAGCTTTTATCAGCACTAATTTTTCATATTCTGTTCTTACTCTCTCAGTATTTTCTTTCAGCTCCTGTTCGTTATTCTGCATTTCAATTTCTTTTCTCTTAAGCTCCTCGATCTTTTTCTGCTGATCCATAAGCTGATTTTCAAACTCAATTCTTTTCAGCTCGCTTTTTTCCTGTTCTCTCCTGATAGTCTTTTCCTGAATCTGCTTTTCCTTGTCTATCATCATTCTTTCCACATCAAGCTCCATCTGATCCGCTTTGTCTTTGAGCTGTCTTTCTTTATTTAATATTTCGACTTCCTTTTTCTTTAACTGCAGATTTTCCTTTGACTTAATTTCATTTTCCTGTTTGATTTTCAGCATTTCAAATTCCACATCTTTTTTTGCAAGAAAAAATGCCTCCGATTTAAGCTTGGTCCTCTCCTCTTCAAGCTTCTTTCTTATAATGTCATCCTGATCTTCCTTCATTCTTTTCAGAATCAGAACTTCCTTTGCCGCCTCTTCTTTCTTCTTGTTAAGCGCAGCTATTTGTTCTGCGAGCCGGCTTTCATATTCGGTTCTGAACTTCTCTTCCGCCTGATGCTCGAATATTTCATCTACTTTTATATCTGCTCCGCAATTCGGACATTTAATATTTGTCTTTGACATTTAATTGTGATTATGGCTTTCGCTGATTTTTAAAAAATATTTTAAACTTAATCACTGCTCTCTAAAAATAAAATCCTATAATAAAAATTCTTTTTATTGTTAATCAAAGTGCACTTGTTTATCTATGATTGAAGAATAAATAACAGAACCGATCCAGTGTTGTCTAAAATGTTTTGTTATGAACAAATATCTTTTTAATTTTGCCTTTAAAAATAATAATATCTAAGATTTTAAATTTAACCCTTCCTAACTTTCTCCTTAAAATAGTTTGTCTCAAAACATAACGACCACTCCCTTAATCCAATACCATTAAGTTTAGAGAATTTTCAAATCCTCTACCCTAAGATGACTAATAAAATATCTTCACTTCTAAGGCTTAAAGACTCTAAGAAAAAAGTTTTATAAATAGCAATCTTTGTGACTTTGTGTCTTTGTGGTAAAATCTTTTTAGTGGTTTTGAGACACTCTATTCAAAGGGGAGGGCTTGCCACTCCAAAGGCGGGCAGGGAGGGGCTGTTTCAAACAGCTTACATTTTATTTAAATTTTTAAATGAAATAAATATTATTAAAATAAATTAATTAATTTGAACAACACTGGTTTCCAGTTTAAATTACTACAGAACTTTTTGTTAATGCACCTTTCACTTATTAATTTATCATTACCTGTAATTATTTGATATTAACTATTGTTCATTATTACAACTGTCGCTCGACAGTTAATTGTTCTTTCATATTTTGTTCTTCCTTTAATTTGATCCCCGCTGTTTCTTTGCAATTTTACCGGCGGGGATTTTTTTATCCGTATCCGATATTTTCTCCTCAATAGAGATTGTCTCAAAACTTTGAAATTGATTTTACCCCAAGTAGCAAAGGCACAAAGATTGCTATTTTTAAATCTTTTTTCTTCGTGCCTTTGTGTCTTGGTGGTAAAAATAGTAGTATTAAGACAGACTCAATAAAAGGGGGAATAAAATTATCACCGGAAAAAGTGAGCAGTTAGAAAAAGTGAGAAGGTCACTAGAAAAAGTGAGAACGTCATTGGAAAAAGTGAGAAGGTCATTGGAAAAAGTGAGAAGGTCATTGGAAAAAGTGAGAACGCCATTGGAAAAAGTGAGAAGGTGGAAAGGTCATTGGAAAAGTGAGAAGGTCATTGGAAAAGTGAGAAGGGCATTGGAAAAAGTGAGAAGGTCATTGGAAAAAGTAAAAGTGAGAAGGTCATTGGAAAAAGTGAGAAGGTCATTGGAAAAAGTGAGAAGGTCATTGGAAAAAGTGAGAAGGTCATTGGAAAAAGTGAGAAGGTCATTGGAAAAAGTGAGAAGGTCATTGGAAAAAGTGAGAAGGTCATTGGAAAAGTGAGAAGGTAATTGGAAAAGTGAGAAGGTCATTGGAAAAAGTGAGAAGGTCATTGGAAAAAGTAGAAGTCTTGGAAAAGTAAGAAGGTCATTGGAAAAAGTGAGTGAGTAACGGGAAAAGCATATGGAATTAATTATTAATGATGATACCGGAATGTAACACCTATACTTCAGGTCTGTACAGAACTATAAATATACTACGAATGAACGCTTTGATCTTTGAAGTTTGTTTCCGCCACGAATTATACGAATTCACACTGATTATACTAAAAATGCATTTTTAAATTCGTGTCAATTCGTGAAATTAGTGGCAAGATCTTGTGTCAGTTTTGAAGCGGTCAACTTAAGTTGATCCCGGCGCGTAAGAAAGCATTCATAAAAGATCCTGTGATTTGCGCAAAGTCAGGAAATCGAAATGCAGGGTCTCTTGAATAGCGAAATGCGGATGTAACCTGAAATAATATTTGCCCTGAAGAGTGGGTAGAAGCTCAACTGATTCATTGAGAATCTTTTAAAAACCTGACCACTCACTTCCATTCCATTTTGCAATTTTTTTTGCACTCTGTCCACCGGCTATTGAAAATTCTCCACCTGTATAAACATCATTTCCAATTATTTCTAACGCATAGACTTTATAGTTTAGTCCATTTCCTAATGCAGACCAACTTGATCCATTCCATTTTGCTATTCTATTTGCACTTACTCCTCCAGCGCCTAAAAAGGATCCTCCTGCATAAACATCATTTCCGTTTAATGATATTGAGCTAACAGTACCGTATAATCCACTTCCAAAAGCTGACCAACTTGATCCATTCCATTTTGCTATTCTATTTGCACTTATGCCACCCGCTATTGAAAATACTCCTCCTGCATAAACATCACTTCCACTTACTCCTATTGCATTTACATAATCATTAACTCCACTTCCTAATGCAGACCAACTTGATCCATTCCATTTTGCTATTCTATTTGCACTCACACCACCCGCTATTGTAAATACTCCTCCTGCATAAACATCATTTCCACTTACTCCTATTGCATTTACAGAACCGTTTAATCCACTTCCTAAAGCTGACCAGTTTGTTCCATTCCATTTTGCTATATTATAAGCACTTCCTCCACCCGCTATTGTAAATTGTCCACCTGCATAAACATCATTTCCACTTACTCCTATTGCATTTACATAATCATTAACTCCACTTCCTAAAGCTGACCAGTTTGATCCATTCCATTTTGCTATATTATTTGCACTTACACCTCCTGCTGTTGTAAAGTATCCTCCTGCATAAATGTCATTTCCGTTTATTGCTATTGATCTAACAGTACCGTTTAATCCACTTCCCAAAGCGGACCAGTTTGTACCATTCCATTTTGCTATATTAATAGCGCTTACTCCCCCAGCTGATGTAAATTCTCCTCCTGCATATACATCATTTCCATTTACTGCTAATGAATTAACTCTTCCGTTAAATCCAAAAGAATATGGAGTTGCTGATATTTCATTTGATTTTTCACTTTCCCCATCAGTATTTATTGCAGTTACATAATAACTATATGAATTTAAAATGATAACCGAAGTATCCTTATAAGTTGTAGTATTATATACTGTAAATCCAATATTTTCATAACTTGAACTTCCGGATTTACGATAAATCAGATATTTTGTAATAATTGGACTACCTGTATTATCGGGAGTTTCCCATTTTAAAACAACGATACTATCCTCGTATTTTGGATTAAGATTTTTTGGTTTGGAAGGAATTCCTGATTGATTTGGAGAAGTAGGTTCATCTTTGCTGCAAGATGAAATTATTATAATTAACAAAGAAAGAAAAATTGTATTAAATGTTTTCATTATTGATGCTTCCTGTATTAATTCGTATACTGAATTGTTACAACTTACATACATTCGATCACTCAAAAAACGCAAATATTCTTCACATCCTCATCCCCGAACCTATACCGCAACAGTAACAGCCCCAATAACAGTTACAGTATCATCTACTTAAAACCGAATCCTTTTCCTCTCATGTCACCTCCACCTCCCCCGAACCTTTAGAGCAACAGCCCCAGTAAGAGGGTAGAAGCTCAATTGATTCACAGAGAATTTTTTAAAATCCTGACCACTCAATTCCATTCCATTTAGCAATATACTTTACACTCTGTCCACCGGCTATTGTAAATTGTCCACCTGCATAAACATCATTTCCAATTATTTCTAAAGCATAGACATAATCATTTACACCACTTCCTAATGCAGACCAACTTGATCCATTCCATTTTGCTATTCCATGTGCACTGACGCTTCCGGCTAATAAAAAGTATCCTCCTGCATATACATCATTTCCGTTTATAGCTACTGAACTCAATTGGGCATTTACTCCGGAATAAACTCCACTTCCTAATGCAGACCAACTTGATCCATTCCATTTTGCTATTCTATTTGCACTTACGCCACCGGCAATTGAAAATGCTCCGCCTGCATAAATATCATTCCCTTTTATTTCTATATCCTCGACATTACTATTTACTCCACTTCCCAAAGCAGACCAGTTTGTTCCATCATATTTTGCTATATTTTTAGCACTCACTCCACCTATTGTAGAAAATTGTCCACCTGCATACAGATCATTTCCGTTTACAGCAAGAGTGAACACATTAGTATTTAAACCACCTCCAAAAGCAGACCAGTTTGTTCCATCCCATTTTGCTATTTTATTTGCAATTACTCCTCCTGCTGTTTGAAATTCTCCTGATACAATTAAATCATTTCCATATATAGCTATTTTATACACTGCTCTGTTTAATCCGCTTCCCAAAGCAGACCAGTTTGTTCCATTCCATTTTGCTATATTATTAGCACTCGCTTCTCCTGCAGTTGTAAATTGTCCCCCTGCATACAGATCATTTCCATTTATTGCTATTGATAAAACAGTAGTGTTTATTCCGTTTCCCAAAGCAGACCAGTTTGTTCCATTCCATTTTGCTATACTTTTTGCACTTATTCCTCCTGCTGTATAAAAGTCTCCTCCTGCATACAGATCATTTCCATTTATAGCTATACAAATAACTCTTTCATTTAATCCTAAAGGATAAGGAGTTGCTGATATTTCATTTGATTTTTCACTTTCTCCATCAGCATTTATTGCAGTTACATAATAACTGTATGAATGGAAAATGGTAACCGAAGTATCCTTATAAGTTGTATTATTATAAACTGTAAATCCGGTATTTTCAAAATTTGAACTTCCGGATTTACGATATATCAGATATTTTGTAATAACCGGATTACCTGTATTATCGGGAGTTTCCCATTTTAATACAACGATTCTATCCTCGTATTTTGAATTAAGATTTTTTGGTTTGGAAGGAATGCCTGATTGATTTGGAGAAGTAGGTTCATCTTTGCTGCAAGATGAAATGATTATAATTAACAAAGAAAGAAAAATTGTATTAAATGTTTTCATTATTGATGCTTCCTGTATTAATTCGTATACTGAATTGTTACAACTTACATACATTCGATCACTCAAAAAACGCAAATATTCTTCACCTCCACATCCCCCAAACCTCCACCGCAAAAGCTACAGCCACAGTAATTGTTACATTATCCTTCACCTGCCCGGACACAGTAATGGGTACTGTCTCAGGTTTTGGGTAGGGTTAAGGACGAATTACTGATACTGAGTTGAATGCGTTGTTGTCGACAAGACTTACATCAGTTGCATCAACAATATTATCTCCGTTGACATCGGATATTAAAAATCTGCCCGGGGGTCCTGCCTCAGAATCATTATCAACCTTACTAAGATCAGAAGCATTAACTATTCCGTCTTGATTTATGTCGCCACTGTAGATACAGTATTGACTGCCTTTTAGTTTTAAGTTGTTTCCGTAAGCCTGCGAAACGGATGTAGTGAAATCGTAAGAAGTTGTATCTGATAATGTCATTAAAACCCCTTCTGATTTACTCCATGTTTCTATTGAGTTAAAAGGTTTTACAGCTAAAAAATATGTATCCGGTGCAGCATTGTAAAACTTAAATATACCTTTGAATGTCAGAGAATCTATTGTTGATTTTGAAGAATCAATTATGCTGTAAGGTGATGTCAGCTGATGTAAATATACTTTAACTGAATCTCTCCTCGACATAATATTAAACTGAGGATCATACATTCCTTCCGTTAATGTTTTTAAATTTAAAATTAAACTTGCAGGATTTACATTTACATTTATTGTTCTTCTGTGAACAGGTGTTCCGTTCGGTCCGTTTCCCTGAACTGTTACGGTATAAGCACCTTGTGGAATTCCTCCTGAAGACCTGATTGTAAACCTCAGTGAATCAGGATAAGATGTAAGTGAATCCTGATTTGCATCCGCAGTTTTATTTTTGAATCTGAATATAAAATTACCCTGAGCAGGAGCAGGTGAGACTGTTGCCTTAAATTTAGCTTTGTTTGAATAAAGCTTAACTTCCGGAACGGACACATAAACTGTTCCGCTGTCATTATTGCCGACAATGTTAACAACGTTCTGATATATTTTCATTGCAAAATCCGGAAAATATGAACCGATATTTTTATAGTTTCCCGATCTTCCGTCATACCAGATCGCGAAACCTGTAACAGGATTTGCTGTCATTCCGTCGTAATCACCTCTGTAACAATTAATGTTTGGTAAACATGCAGGCGTAGGATAGATCCATGACTGTGTCGTTAGTTTCTGATTTGGCGCAAATGTAACACCATCATCGGTGTAAGTAGCGTAAACATTAACTGTATAAGTTTCAGGATTTTCTCTTGTATCATACCACTTAATGTAAAGTCTTCCTGTTTCTTTTTCACACCAGATTGCCGGGAACCACTGATCGCTTAATTCAGGATTAGCATTGTCATTAACTCTTATTCTGCCTGACCATGTTGACGCCTGATCATCAGAATACTGAAGAATAATATCAGGTTTGTTTCCGTTTCCTGCCGGTTCATTGGATGCATAAACCAGATAAAGTCTTCCTCTGTGAGGACCGTAACTGTTATCCATCGCTATCATAGGATAAGGTCTTGTCCTGGCGTTATTGATAACTGATCTTCCGAGTGAGTTTGTATTACCAACATATCCTGCAACAGTAAGACTTGACGTAGAAGTAAAATTCAGACCTCCGTTAGTTGATCTTTGAAAATTGTATGTTACATTCTGTGATGATCCGGTATTTGATACGTAAATTACTGTTCCTCCCTGTATGGGTCCGTTAGGTCCGACAGCTATCATTACTCCGGGAATAGTATTGCTTGTCGTATAAGTCTGTGTCCAGTTAACTCCGCCGTTTGTACTTCTGGCAAAATTACCCGGAGTGATTGCAGCATACAAATAATTTGAATAAGGACCGTTAGTCTGATCTGCTGCAAGTGTATTTCTGTCAATTCCTGTTACAGACAGAACAGGTAAACTATAATTCTGACCTCCGTTGGTTGAATTATAAATATATTGACCTGTAACCCCGGATCCGTAATGCAGGATTCCCAGACTGTCAAATGCAGACCATGGATCGCAACAAGTAGAAGAATGATAACTCGGATTTTTTCCATTCCAGTTGTGACCGTCAAGTGTGTAATAAGCATTCAGACCGAATGCGCCATTTACACCGAACTGCATGTTCAGAGGATTTCTCGGATTTGAAACAAGCATTTGCTCCGCATTATCAATTCCAATTTCAAAATTATCAAAACCTGTTTCATCCGTTATCAAATAGGAATTATTATTTCCTTTTTACAAAGTGCTGAAGCGACTCCCGTGTAGGTCTGTCAATATTAGGAACGCTTTCATCATAATTTAAAAAATAATTT
Source organism: Ignavibacteria bacterium (assembly GCA_016709315.1). Lineage (GTDB taxonomy): Bacteria > Bacteroidota > Ignavibacteria > Tepidaquicellales > Tepidaquicellaceae > JAEUSI01. The sequence goes on along the minus strand of JADJMZ010000001.1, from coordinate 403,420 downwards.
GTTGCCTGACCCTGGAAAATTTCAGAACCGACGAGCGACATTAAAGCAATAATTATCAAACCGCTGAAACCCTTTCCAAGAATATTTAAAAAGTTTTTCATAGTATTTGCTTAAATTAAAAGAAGTTTTGTTTGATTAAGATATCCATGTTTATCTGATTATTCATAAGGATTAGATTTTAAGTAATCTATTTGTGATTCTGCTGAGTGAGTAAATTAGATAGTTTGCGCCTGAAGTGATTTGAAGAAAACAAAAGCAGTATAATTAATGTTTTCATTTTTGATGCTTCCTGTTTTAATTCGTAAACTGAATTACTGTAACTTACATTTATTTGAACATTCAATAAATGCAAATATTGTTCATATCAACTTATACAGTTACAGTTATATTTTCCGCAACAATCACCCTCTCCGCAACATTCACCGATCCTGTTACAGTACCTTTTCCGATGATCCGAACCAGTGTCCGGGATCAGAAACTGCACCGCAACAGCAACAGTCTCCGCTACTGATACAGCATCTTCCTCTGTTTCATTTACGGTGACTGTTCCAATGATCTGAATCTGTGTCCCGACTCAGAAACAGCAACAGCCGCATTAACAGTTACAGAACTCTTCACCTGTCCGGACACAGTAACGGAAACTGTGACCGGTATTGAGCAATGATTAAGGAGTTATCCTTAAGATACTGTTGTATGAATTATTGTCAACTATACTTACATCTGTAGCATCAACAATATTGTTTCCGTTTACATCGGATCTTAGAAATCTTCCTGTCAGAGCAGAGTATGAATCATTATCTACTAAACTTAGATCGCTTCCGTCAACTAAATCATCACAATTAACATTTCCTCCATAGATACAGTATTTACCGCCTTTCAATTTTTGGTTGTTCCCGTAAGCTTTAGAAGCTGAAGCAGTGAAATCATAATTGTAATTCGAACCTTCAATAAGTATTGTTTCTCCCCCGGATTTGCTCCAGGTTTCAATACTGTTAAAATGTTTTACGACAATGTAATATGTTCCGGAAGGAGCATTTATAAAAGAAAAGATATTTGAGAAGCTCATTGAGTCAATTATTCCTTTTGCACTGTCAACTAAAGCATAAGGCGATGCTGCATTTCTTAAGTACACATTAACGGTATCTTTCCTGATCATCTGATTGAATAACTGATAATACAATCCTTCCATTAATACTTTTAAATTTAAATATAGTGGGGGGATTGTGGTAAAATTCCATGCATATGAAGCATTTGTATATCCGGAAGTATCTAAAATAGATTCTACCTTCCAAAAGTATTTTATTCCCTTTTGAAATCCGTAAACTGTTTTTGATGTGTCATTAAAAATTGTATCATTAACAACAACATTGCTAAATATACTGTCCGTTGATACATTCAAAACATAATACAATGATGAAAAATATTTTTTCCATATAAAGTTTATATTAAGAAGATTGTTAATTGAATTATTTGTTGGATATATTAAAATGGGGTTTGGGGAAATATCATAATATAAATATACTCTGCCTTTAGAACTTGAATTTCCATAAGCTCCTATTATTTCATCAGAATAACCGTCACCATTTACATCCCCGGCTGTTGAAACTGAGTATCCGAATAAATTATTTGTTCCTTCTCCTTTCATCGTTACATCGGCAATATTATTCATATTTACACCGCCGTAAAATATATATACTTTTCCGGTAAAGCTATCAAACCCATACGCTCCAGCAATTACATCTGAATATCCATCACCGTCAATATCTCCTGCTGCTGAAACAGACAAACCAAATGCGTCATTTATATTTTCTCCTGTCATTATTATATCGGCAACATTGTTCATATTTACACCACCGTAAAATATATAAGCTCTTCCCTTCTTTGAATTATATCCCCATGCTCCGACTATCACATCAGAATATCCATCGCCATTAACATCTCCTGCAGAAGCGCAATTATTAAAAAAATTATTTACATCCTCTCCTGTCATCGTTACATCTGAAACACTATCCATATTTCTACCACCGTAATATATAAATACTTTACCGGTTGCTGAATTTACTCCATAAGCACCTACAATTACATCTGAGAAACCATCACCATTAACATCTCCTGATGATGAAACCGGTAAACCAAAAAATCATTTGGATTTGCTCCTGTCATTGTAATATCGACAATATTGTCCATATTAATACTACCCAGATAAACATATGCTTTTCCTGTATTTTGGGAATATCTACTTGTTCCAACAATTACATCCGAATATCCATCATTGTTTACATCACCGGCAGTTGAAACTGAGTATCCGAAAAAATTAATTGTTCCTTCTCCTATCATTGTTACATCGGCAACATTATTCATATTTATACCGCCGTAAAATATATATACTTTTCCAGTCATACTATTATAACCATGAGCTCCGACAATTACATCTGAGTAGCCATCTTCGTTTACATCTCCCGCTGTTGAAACTGAAAATCCAAAATAACTATTGGGACTTTCTCCTGTCAGTGTTACATCGGCAACATTATTCAAATTCACACCACCGTAAAATATATAAACTTTACCGGTAAACGAATTTTTTCCATACGCTCCGACAATCACATCCGAAAATCCATCACCGTTAATATCCCCTCCAATTGAAACTGAACGCCCAAAATTATTATTTGCTTCTTCACCATTAAATACAATAGAATCTTGTTCAGTGAAATTAAAAATATTATTCCCGTTTTCATCCAATAAATCATTTGTATTAGAAGCTATATAGTTTAATTGTTTTCTTGTTGAAGTGTCTGTAAATGCAGTCTGAGCCTGAAGTGAATTGCTAAAAAACAAAAGTAGTATAACTATTGTTTTCATTTTTGATGCTTCCTGTTTTAATTCGTAAACTGAATTGCTGTAAGTTACATTTATTTGAACATTCAAAAAATGCAAATTATCTTCACATCCATATCCCCCATACCTCCACCGCAACAGCAATAGTCCGATGTTACTCATACTGCATTTTAAATATTAAAATAGTACTGCCAAATCCGAATTCAAACGGTCCTGAAGCTGCTAAATTTGTGTGTTCGATAACAATGTCAAATATCATTGCATCAATTCCGTCACCCGCAAAATCCATAAACTGAAAATTCTTAGCCGACAGATTATAAGCAGGGTTCTGAGATGTCGCTTTGTTTACTGCAAAGGCAGCAATAATAATTAATGTTAAAACAAACAGTAAATTTTTATTCATATTGTCTCATTTATTTTCAAATAATATTTATAAATTGATTTGGTAAAAGATCGTAGTTTACTGAAATAAAAATTATTTTTAAAATTATTTACTATTTTTCTGATTTAAAAAAGTTAAAATCGAAAAATATTAATCTTTTGCGTAACATCAGTTATAAATAAATTTACTTTGGAATCATTTCTAACTGCATGACAATAAGAATATTTGAGTGTATAAAATATTACATATTGTATACAATGATTTTTTGTAATATTTCATCAGGAGAGCTGTTTGACAGATGCCGTGCAATCCTGTTTATCATCATCCTGTTGTTCAGAAGTTTTTACTCTCCTTTTATAAATATTTAAATTAAAAAAAATTTTGTTCAGGAGTTTTTTCATAAATATATATTTTAATATTAAATATCATGAAAACTTTATACTTAAAAAGATCAGCAGTGTCTGTAACTTTAAAGAGCAATTTAATTATAATGTCATGCATAATCTTGTTAACTCTCAGTTTCATAATGCAGGTTTCCCCGGCTTCAGCCCAGGCGGTGCTTTTTGACTTCGATAATGCTCCGCTTTACACTTCTCTTCCCATCAACCTGACTGTGAACAATAGTACAGCTCACTTATCGGCAACAGGTCAGGGGTATTCCATACAGAATGCCAACGTGATGGGCTTCACGCCGCAGGGATTTGCAGGACGTATTATCTATCCTAACAGCATCAATCTTTCAGATCTGCTCATCAGTTTCGATCAAACACTTTCCGAATTCTCTATAATGTACGCCTGTCAGGAATTAGGCTGCGATGACGCAGCTACCATGAGGGTGACCGCTTATATGAACGGCAGTTTTGTTGGGACCAGCACGAAGACGGCGAGAAATCCGGGCACATGGCCGTCCGATACTCTGAGATGCAATTTTCCGCAGGGATTCAACAGTGTGGTGGTTCATTATGCCAGCCGCCCGCCAACATGCCAGGACTATGGTGTAATCTATATGGCTGATAACATGCGTGTAACTCTCTCTACCGCAAATTTATTATCTTTAAACTTAACCTCCATAATTCAGGGATTCTGGGACGGAACTTCCATGGTAATTGATTCCGTAAAAATTTATTTAAGGAATGCAGCTTCTCCTTATAATAAAGTTGATTCTTCAATGACTGCACTTAATAATTCCGGTAACGGAGTTTTGCTGTTCAGTAATGCAGCTGCCGGTAATTATTACATAGTCGTCACACAAAGAAATTCCATCGAAACCTGGTCCGCTCAGCCAAAGATATTTACTGCCGGAGGATCGGTAAACTATAGTTTTTCTACCGCAGCAAGCCAGGCGTTTGGAAGCAATCTGATTTTGAAATCAGGGAAATACTGTATATACAATGGAGATGTAAATCAGGACGGAATAATTGATGCCGGTGATTTAAGCGAAATTGACAATGATATTTTAAACTCTGTTTTTGGTTATGTTAAGACTGATATAAATGGAGATGAAATCGTAGATGCTTCTGATTTAAGCGCTGTTGATAATAATCTTGGAATTGTTTTATCAGGCCATAAAAGTTTTCAACATCTATTATTTTAAGAATTCATTAGTAATAGTAATATGTCAAAAGTATATAAAGCTGTTACTGTATAATCGCACGCATTTACTACAATTTAATTTTCAGTTTTCATTTTCCTCGGGGACCGCATCGGGACAGAAACAATAATTTTTTAGTAAATAAATCACTATTTTTACAAAATCTAATTGAAATTATATTTTGAATAAAAATAATTTTATTTTCTCGGAATCCGGTTTCCTTAACTCAAACATTTTCTTTTATATAATACCCGTATTGTATTTTATAGTAATGTTAATAATTACTTTGTCTAACAGGCTTATAGGCGACTACGGTGTAGAAACTGACTTCTATGTCGCTTATGTTACTCAGGCAAAAGAATTCTTAAAAGGAAATTTAATTATTGATCAATTCAGAGGACCTGTATATCAGATTTTTTTAGCTGCCACAGGTTTCTTTTTTAAATATGATTTTTATTTAGCGGGAAAGTTTCTGAATGTCCTTTGCGCTAGTCTCTCTCTTTTTTTTATATCAAAATTAGTTAATTCTATTTTTAACCGTGAAGGTGCTTTGATAACAGTTTTGTTTGTTTCAGTGAATCAGGTATTCTGGAGATATACTTATGAACCCGGTACAGATATGCTTTTTCTTGTGTTTTATACTTCATCTGTGTTTTTTCTTTTAAAAGAAGACAGTTTAAAATATAAAAATTTACTATTTGCGGGAATCTTCACAGGACTTGCTTATCTTACCAGATATACAGGAATATCTTTGATATTATTTGCATTGTTAATTATTTTTTCGAAATTTCACAAAACAATTATTACCGAAAATGTTTCTAAAAGAAATATTCTTTTAAAACCGTTAGTTTATTATTTAATCCCGGTAATTATTTTTGTTTCGGGCTGGGGATTAATTTGCTATAAGATAACCGGACATTTCATTTACAATGAGAATTACAAAAACACAGCATTTACTTTTTATAAACCGGATACTATGTCAAAAGATGAATGGGTGTCAAAAAATCAGGACTCATTTAAATCAATGTCAGATGTCGTTTTCAATGACTTTGGAACATTTACAAAAAAGCTTGGAAAAAATTTTATAACTTATTTTACTAAAGATGCATTCAGATTTTTCCTAAGTACATTGGTATTCTGCTTGGTATCGGTTTAATCTTATTTATTCTTAAATGGAAATCAGAGAATATTTCTGCGAAATACTTTTTACTGGGAAGTTTTATTTTCTATCTTCAAATACTGCTGATTTTTTATTCGGAAAGATTCTCCATTCCTTTATTACCATTTTATTGTTTTCTGATCGTTAATGTTTTTTCTCTGGAATTTTCTTGAAAAGTTTAATCTTAAACTCTCAAATTTCAAACTTTTCGGATTGATATTATTTTCATTAATATTGTTAAATTTTTATAATTCTTATCTAATTGCTAAGGAAGATATAAATAAAGTACCGGTTGAAATTTTAACAGTAAGAGATTTCGTTGAAAAAAATTATAAAGAGAAATTTTACGGAAAATCAATTATGGCGAGAAAACCTCATATAGCATATTATTTAAACATGCAATTTATTGCTATGCCATATTCTGAAAATTATTCTGAATTTATTCAGAATGTTAAATACAATAATGCGGATTATGTTTTTGTCAGCGAGAATGAAGGTCTAATTTCTTCAACTGAAAATCTTAAGAAAAATCTTCTTTTTGCAGAATCTCCGCCTGAAGAACTTGAAGTTGTGACATCAACAACTAATCCTGTAACAATACTATATAAAGTTAAAAAATAGATCTTTGATTTTAGATCTTTGATTTTAAGATCTTTGATTTTAGATTTTTGATTTTAGATTTATTGTTTATACCAAAAAATCTGGTACTAAAAACTTCTTCCCCAAGCAAAAGTTTTATTCAAATAACAGCATTACTTAAAAATTCATTTTTAAAATTTTAATAATTACTTAGTTTACAGAAATAATCATTAATATCATGAAGCTAATCAAAATTCTTTTTTCAGTTTTAATTTTATTGTTCAGCATAAACTCAGCAAGCCCGCAGGATACTTTTTCAATCGTTGCCATTGATCCTGTTACAGGAGAGGTTGGCAGCGCGGGAGCTTCATGTGTCGCGGGAAGCATTATTCTCAGCGACGTACATCCGGGCAGAGGAGTGATACACACACAGGCATCTTATCTTTCATCAAATCAGAACTATGCAAGAAGTCTGATGAACCTGGGACTTTCTCCGCAGCAGATAAGGGATTCTGTAGTAGCTCATGACGCTCAGGGAAATCCTTCGGTCAGACAATACGGAATTGTTGATCTTATATCAGGCGGCAGGACAGCGGCTTACACAGGCGCTAACTGTCTCGATTATAAAAATCATATACTCGGTCCGACTTATTCCATACAGGGAAACATTCTGCTTGGACAGCAGATACTTGATTCGATGCAGTCGCGTTTTTTAAGGACTCAGGGAACCCTAGCAGATAAACTCATGGCTGCGCTTCAGGGTGCAAAAGTGATCGGAGCGGATACAAGATGCGCCGGAAGGAATACTTCTTCGATCTCAGCATTTCTGAGAGTCGGAAGAACTCAGGATACTCTCGGAACACTCTATCTAAGTCTGAACGTGAATAACACTCCCGTTAATAAAGATCCGATTGATTCTTTGCAGGTATTGTATAATAATTTTCTTACTTCAGTTAAAAATGTTTCTGCTGAAATTCCATCCGGAATTTTCCTTGCACAAAATTATCCTAATCCGTTTAACCCGGTTACAAATCTGGAATTCGGAATATCGAGATCGGGATTTGTTTCTTTGAAAATTTATGATATGCTTGGAAAGGAAGTCGCTTCTCTTGTCAGTGAATCCCTGAATGCAGGAACTTATGAGATCACCTGGCTTGCGGGAAATGCGCCAAGCGGAATTTATTATTACACTCTGACTACTGCCGGTAATACAGTTACGAAACGTATGGTTTTGCTGAAATAAATTTGCAATGAAGAATACCTGAAATTTTTTTTATTGAATTTATTTACAATCTTTTAATTCCAAAACTATTTGTTTAATGAAGTTGACCGACGGAAATATTGACAGACTTTTTAGACAGCCCCCTGGAGTCCAAACATTCATTGCAGTTCACTTTAATGAACTGAAGTCCGGAAATACTGACAGATTTTTTAGATAGCCCCCTTGAATCCAAATATTCATTGTAGTTCACTTTAATGAACTGAAGTCTTTCATAAATGCTTTAAATCGCTTTTGAATTTTCTGTGAAAAGATTTTACAAGCTGATAAGAAGTGTAAGAGAATACTAATCCCGCAAATACATCAATTGTATAATGGGCTTTCTGAAGTATCACGCACGAACCTACTGTGATCGTTGCGATCAGAAAATATCCTTTGAGAAATTTATTCCTCGCGATCTGAAAAAGCATGAATGCTGTCGAAGTATGTCCTGAAAAGAAAAGGTCTTTGATTATTTTCTGACCCGTACCCAGAATAAATACAACCGGATCATCAAGGTCTATGCATCCGGGCGGAGGATCGAGCGGAACAAGATACATTGCTGTCATTCTGAATAACACCATCAGCGTATATGTCTGAAATGCAAGCAGCAGCCGGTTAGGCGTGAAGCTGAAAGAAACAAGTCCGATTATAAGCGAAGAATAAATTGCAAAAAATAAAACCGGATTCAGATCAATCGCATTAAAATGTTTCAGCAAAGGGTCATCCAAAACAGCTCCGTGTCTTGCTTCATTGAACAGCAGATATCTGCTGAATGAAAAAACAGTGATAACCAGAAGAAGAATTGTTACCGTAAATTCAACTCTTGAAACAGGATTGTTAAGATAAGTTTTCCAGCGTTTGAAATATTCTTTTGTTGTCAATAATTTCCTTTTTTATCCTGTATGAAGTTTATATAAAAATATTTTCTGGTTCAATATCTGCTTTTACCTAAATGAGATGCAATCACTGCTAGCTGTCCGGCATGATATGCCTGATGGATCTGCCATGCCATTATTACTCTTCCTTTTGTTTTAAAGTAATCCGTGTCATAATTTTTGATCATTGCATGCGGCTTGTCAAAATCTTCGTCCTTAAGTTCCGAATATATCTTTCTGTTCTTCTCACAGATCTCATCCCATTTTACTCTGAGACTTTTCACATCAGGATATTTATCAGGCGGCTGAAGCTTGCTTCCCTGTCCGAACAATTCCTGAATTTCGGGATAGACCGGATTACCTGTTCCCATGAATAAAGAAAAATCATCATCGCTTGCAATAAGATGTCCGAGTATCCAGATTCCGTGATTCTTTCCCGGTGAAAGTTCTGTCCTTAGATCTTCATCTGTTAAATCTTCCAGCAGCCAGTTTATCCATTCTGTCACCATTTCGAACTGCTGTGCAAAATATTGAGAAGTTTTGTTTTCCATCTTAAGTAGATTTTAATTATAACTTAAATGACATTATTCTACGAATCACCATTCACCATTCACCATTGTCTATTGCCTATTCACTATTGCCTATTGCCTATTCACTAATCAGGAATCCATCGTAACATTTTCCGTCGGAAGCAGATCTATAAAATGCCAGATATTACAGTAAAAATCTCCCGGACCGAAAAAATCTTTTGCAACTCTTTTAATATTTCCATTCTCATCCTTATGAAAAACGGAAACTCCCGGCCAGTAATTATGCTTACCGTCCTTAATGAAATCATATCCCATGTCAAAAATAAAATCCGTTCCGTTTGCAGAATAACTTCTGTAATTCCACCCGTGCGCTTCGGCGAATTCTTTATGAACTTCCGGTTTGTCAGGACTTACAAGGACAAATGAAGCCTTCTTTTCAATCTCCTTATATGTGTCCTTGAAGCCGTCTGCCCACATTGTACAGTATGGACATCCTTTCCCCATATTATGAATGAGTATCAGATGATCTTTTTCACCGAACATTTCAGAAAGCTTTACATCTTTTCCGTCCCTGTCTCTGAGCGTGTAATCCTTTACATCCATTGCCGCAAGTTTTGAATTAAGCTCAATCCTTTTCTTTCTCATTTCCTCGATCTTCTGCTCAATGTTTTTTAATTCGTTTTCTATCTTCTGTTTTTCTTCTGCTGATATTTCATTACTCATATTATTTAATTTAAATTTTGCAAAAAAATTTTTATGAATGATCTGGATCAGTAAGCTGAAACCAGTTCCCGTCAGGATCAGTAAATGTCAGACATTCATCCGAGCCGTCTGTTCCCCTGAATTCCAGACCTTTGGAGATCATTTCGCTTCTGCTTTTTTCAAGATCATTTGTATATAAAACAATTCCTGTGTTTGAATCTTTGTATTGATTTACTTTAAGTTCATTTTTTCCGGGACGCAAAAGAAATTCTGTACCGCAATATTTCATCCAGACAAATTTTTCATGCTGAATTTCAACCAGCTCAAAGCCAAGTATCTTTAAATAAAAATCCTTTGACTTAAGAGGATCTTCGGAAAAAATTTCTATGTGTCCGAATCTCATTTGCTATCTGCCCCCAAGTTCTTTCATCCGCTGAAGTCTTTCCTTTTCATTCTCTGCAAGCCAGATGTCCTTTGAAAGCATATCGTAAGCAATTCCGAAATTTTTCTTTGCATCTGCATCATTGCCTTTTAATAAATAGCATTCTCCGAGTTCTTCATAAACATATCCGTCCTGCTCCGCTTTGCTTTCTTCAATTTCCTTTAATAATTCATTCTGAATATCAAGCGCTTCATCCACTCTTCCCAGCATTCGCAGTGTCTTTGATACACTCCACCTTGCAATGAATAATCCCTGCCCTGTATTTCTTTCCTTATGCCACTCCTTACATTTTTCAAAAAGTTCAAGTGCTTTGTTATAGTCTTTCATATCGAAATATGTCCAGCCGGTGTTGTTGTAAAGCGAACCCAGCCATTTCTTTGCTGCAGGTTCGGAGGAATTTTCAGCAAGCTTCATTGCCGTTTCATTCCATTCAAGCGACTGCTCTCCGGATTTGACAATAGCCATCATGTGAGCTGCATCTACGGTTAAATTTTCTGCACCTGAATTTAATCCAAGTTCATAAGCTTTCAGAAAAAGTTCTTCCGCCTTTTCTGTTTTTCCGGAAGAATTAAATGTTCGTCCTCTTTCAAGCTGGTATCTGATCTTCGAAACAGGATCATCATCAGTAAGCTGAGTTTCAGTCTCATCCAGCAATTTATGTGCATCTTCAAACTTTCTCTGAAGTCCGAGTGTCCTTGCGATCTGAGTCAGAAGCTGAAGATAAGCAGACTTGTCGCCTGATGCTTTTATCTCCGGAAGTAATTCCCTGAATTTTTTTTCAGTCTCATCCGGTTTGCTGTAGTTCCAGAGTTTATCGAATTCCATATATTTAATTTTTTGATAATTGATTTACTGAAGATATATCTTTTACATTTACTGATAATAGCTTCAAAATAAAACTTATAATTTTAAAATAAAACAGTGTTTACAAATCTTATAACCGTTACTCCGTTCACGATTTCTAAACCTGGAAAGAATGTCCTAATGAATAACCTCAAAGACTTAAAGTCTCTAAGTTTTATAATTCTTTTAATTTTTTCTTAGAGTCTTTGCTCGTTTCGCGAAGCGGGAGCCTTTGAGGTGAAATGTTTACTTATTAGTCATGCCCGGAAGCAGGAAATTTTCAATAGACTTTATACATGACTTTAATATGATTAATTTGAAAACAAAAATTACAAATGACTTATTCAAAGGCAGGATTCGGATCTTACAGAATTGACATAAGTATCAAAGATCATTACGATGCTCTGAACTATGCGCTTACAAACGGAATAAATTTAATAGACACTTCTGCTAATTATGCTGACGGCAGAAGCGAACAGCTTGTCGCGAAGGTTATTGAAGATCTGATTTCCGAAAAGAAAATTAAAAGAGATGAACTGACCATCGTTACGAAAGGCGGTTACATTCAGGGACAGAATTATAAATTCGCTTCAAAGCTTAAACAGGAAGGCAAACCTTTTGAAGATGTCGTCGAATATTCGGAAAGACTCTGGCACTGCATCAGTCCTGGTTTTCTGGAAGATCAGATCAGCCGTCAGCTTCACAGACTGAATCAGGATTATGCTGATGTTTATCTTCTTCATAATCCCGAATATTATCTCGGCTGGGCTGAGAATAATAAAATTGATAGACAGGAAGCTGAAAAGATCTACTATGAAAGGATCAGAAAAGCTTTTGAGTTTCTCGAGAAAAAAGTAAGCGAAGGAAAGATCAGAGAATACGGAATTTCCTCAAACACATTTGCGCTGCGTCAGTCAGTTTATGACTTCACTTCTCTGGAAAAAGTCCTTGCTATCGCAGAGTCCGTATCTGAAAATCATAACTTTAAAACCATTCAGCTTCCGTTTAATCTGATAGAAGCAGGCGCGGTTACAAACAAGAATCAAAGCGGCAACACTAAAACCGTTCTCGAATTTGCTTTTGAAAACAAAATAAAAGTTCTGATAAACCGTCCTCTTAATGCGATCACTTCAAAAGGACTTGTGCGTCTTGCCGATTTTAAATGGGAAGCGTTTCAGGAAAAGGATTTTATTAAGCAGATAAAACTTGTCGGCTTAATGGAAGATGATCTGATGAGTGAGAAGATACCGAAAGAAGATCTCAGCGAGGAAGATCTGAAAGCGCTGAAAGGAATACTGAATGCCGGTAAGCTGATTGAGGAGAACTGGAAGTTTTTCGGAAGCATCGAACATTTCAATGACGTTCTTTCTCAGCAATTCATACCAAAGATCAGCAGACTCATGGATATTGCAGATGAAAAAATTAAAGAAATCAGTGTCAAGGATTTTATCTCGGGATATATTAAGGAAGTATACAAGCTGCTAAATCTCACAGGCAATTATTACAAAATGAGAGCCGACAAAAGAAGTAAATTTATTCACGGTCTTATAAATAAATACCTCGAAGAAAAATTTCAGGGACTTTCATTGTCTCAGAAAACGGTTCTTCTGCTGAGCTCTGTGGAAGGAATAAACTGCGTGCTTACCGGTATGAGAAAAGTATCTTATGCAGAAGATATCTGCGGTGTTATGAATGAAGATAAAATTAAAAATGCAAAGGAGATAATACGATTTGTATCAGAGGAAATTGAAAGAGCGGAAAACTGAACCCGCTACAGAGGATAAAAAATCTAAAACTGTTTTTCTGCTGGTGCCGGCAGCTCTGATTCTTATTCTGATCTTCTTTTTTCTGATTTTTAATTTTAATTTTAATAAGGATGAGAAAAGTGATCAGACTATTACTGCTCCGAATGTCCCTGTTACAAAAGAAACTTTGTCAAAAGACATAGACTCTGTTTTATTTACATTCGGTATCAGCAAAGACTGGATAAGGGATGCTTCGAAAAAAGATAAAACTCCGGGTGCAGATGCTCTCTGGTTTTCAAAGGAAGTAAAAATACCTGCGGATATTCTGAATATTGATCTTAATTATGAACTTACAAACTACTTCAGAAGCAGAGGAATGTCAAACAGAGTTTCCGAAGATCCGAAAACAAAAAATCTTCTCTTCGGCATTTACACAGGAAATGATACAGCCAGGAAACTCACAGCATCGGTGAAGTTTATTTATACCGATTCTCTTAAGCGGATCGCTGCTGATGTTTGTCTGATACTTGATAGTCTTGAGTATTATCCTTTAAACGATGTAAGATACATTCTTTCTTCGGCTGAAGCATATTCAGTATTCCTACCGCTGCGCAATGACAAAGCGGATTATCAGTCAGCAATTACCGAAGCAGGAAAAGATTATCTGACAGAATTCACGACAGGATCTGAAAAAGATATTACAGCAGACTTCAGGGCGGACATGAATGAGACTTCGTGGAAAGCAAAAGTGAAATCTGTTCCGGTAAATTTTCCGGGTGTCAGCGGAATTATTCTTAAGAGCGGCAATGCATCTCAGGAATTTGAGAACTCTGTTATTGAAGAATTTACAAAAAATAATTTGAAGGTTTTCAGAGATACTATATTTACAAAATTTAAAAGCAGTGAAAACATTATCAGTTCTCTTTTCGAAAACATTATTTCAAATTCAAAGTCAGGAAAAAAATTTCTTGCTTATCAGGTGAGTTTAAGTCCTTCGGATTTTAAAGAATTTGAAAAAAAAGTTTATCAGCTTAAGAAGTTCGGATATGAATTTGTAAATTTCAAGGAAATGATGAAAAGACAAAACGTAATTAAATAAATTTATAAATTTTTTTTTACAAACCAACAGCAGTATGACGCAGCACGAAATCTATATGAATTATGCTTTTAAAGAAGCGGAAAAAGCATTTGAAAAAAATGAGATTCCGGTAGGATGCATTATTGTATTTCAGAATATGATCGTTGCGAAAGCTCATAATCTTGTCGAGTCACTGAAAGATCCCACAGCTCATGCTGAGATACTTGCTATCACTTCCGCCGCGGAATATCTTCAGTCGAAACAGCTTGTCGGATGTTCGATGTATGTAACGCTGGAGCCCTGCGCAATGTGCGCCGGCGCGATAGTGCTTTCAAAAATGGAGAATCTTTACTTCGGAGCGTTTGATGTCAAAAGCGGAGCTTGCGGAAGTAATCTGAATATTACCGGAAACAAATCACTGAATCATCACTGCAATGTTTACGGCGGCATTCTTGATGACAAATGCAGGGAAATTCTGAAAAGTTTTTTTGAAGTTAAGAGGGAGTTGTAAAGTAAAGTTGTTTAACTTTCCCAAGCTGGCAGACTATCCGAAAACAATTAAGAGAAAAACCTCAAAGTCTCAAAGACTCAAAGAATCTTGCTTTGAAAATTTTTTCTTGTTCCCAATCTCCTGATTGGGAACATAATTTTCTTGTTCCCAATCTCCTGATTGGGAACGGTAAAAAGTTTTGCTTCAGTTATTCTGTCCGATAACTCTGTAAACTCCTGAACGCTTAAGCTCTCCGCTCTCCTTGAAAAATCAAATTCTAATTTATCTAAAGAAATATTATTCGCTTCACAAAAATTTCTAAGGGAATTTTTCATTGTCTTTCTTCTCTGACTAAAACTGTTCCTTACAAGAGACTTGAATAACTGCTTATCGGCGACTCTGTATTTAATTTCATTAAAACTGAATCTCACTATTGATGATTCTACATTCGGCTTCGGAAAAAAAGCAGTCGGAGGCACATTGAAAAGTATTTTGGGAGCTGAGCTGAACTGAGTCTGCACAGCGAGTATTCCGTAATCCTTTGTATTCGGCTGAGCAGTCAGTCGTTTTGCAACTTCCTTCTGCATCATAAGCACGGCCGATTCCATTTTGTCCGCACTGTCAAAAAGCCTGAACAGAATTTCAGTTGTGATATTATAAGGAATATTTCCTATCACCTTTACTTTCATTTTCCCGGATATACTTACATCAAGTATCTCATTTATATCTTTTTCAAGATCAAATTTAAGAAAGTCTTTATGAATGATCTTGGCTTTACCGGAATATTCCGCTGATAATTTTTCATGAATGGATCTGTCAAGTTCGACGGCGATCAATTTATCTGTCTGCGCTGAAATATATTTTGTAAGCACTCCCTGTCCCGGACCGATTTCTATCACAATGTCATCCGGCTTTATCTCAAGTGACGATACAATCTTTTTTGCAATATTCTCATCAACGAGAAAATTCTGTCCTAGAAATTTTTTAGGTTTGTATTTATTATATTTTTCTTCGTTTGAGATCAAAGGAAGTTATTCTGCAGGTTCAAGTATAAGCAGTTTAAGTTTTTCAGTTTTGAGAAATTCATAATTTGTCGAGACTTTTTTATAATCTCCGTTAAGCCAGAGTCTTGCCTGATCGTTGTAATTTCTGTGCAGCGGCTGACCTGACTGTCCGGTCGGCAGTATGGAATAATAATCTTCAATTGATGAAAGATCTGTAATCATCCTCATTGAAGGTCCGAGAAAGCTTTGATACTCGCCTGTTTTAAGCGCAGAGGAAAAACTGTATTCAAGATTATTAACAGTAGTTCCGGTGCCGCCGGACTTGAATGGTCCTATGTTCAGCATCGAACTGAATTCCGGAACAATACCAAGTGGATGTTTCATATAGACATTATGCAAATCCCCCCACTGCCATTTATTCATATCTGAACCGTGTTTTGCGATCAGTGAAGATACTGCATCGTAAAAACTTTTTCTTATCAGCTGCTCTTTTGCAAAATTATTTTCAAATAAAGCGCTTGAGTTTAATTTAAGAAGCTTAGCTGTATTTCTCACAGGAATGTTTTTCTGATAAAGATAATTATCAAAGAGTTCATCTCCGAGAATGTCTTTGTAAAGATTCTTATACAGCTCTGTTTCAAATGCAGAGAATATAGAAGCGGGGATGCTGTTAAGCTTGAACTCATAATCCCAGTTTTTCAGAAGATCGAGATATGTTCTGATATCCTGTGTAAGATTAAGTGTATCGCCGAATGCATCAAATAAATATTTACAGAATTCATTTGCCTGAATACCGTAAACATCTTTCTGAATTATTTTCACTTCATCTTCTGTAATGACAGGATTAAGATTTATCAGCTCTTCAATTCTCTCAGCTCTGTAAGGAGGTTCATACAGATTTGAAATATAATGTTTGTAATTTTTCTCGGGCTTGTTGTTAGCTGTTACAATGAAACCCTGTTTCGGATTCAGGACTGTCGGCAGTTCTGCGAAAGGAATAAATCCCGCCCAGTCAACTTCTCCGTGAGATTCAAAATTTGCAAGAGCTTCATCAGTTAAATTTGTTCTGACAGGAATCAGACCTGCAGTATTGTATGCAATGTTTCCTGCTGTATCTGCATAAACAAAGTTCAGCGCGGGAGTACCGTAAGTTTTAAGCGCATTCTGAAATTCATTCCAGTTATGAGCGTTATTGATATTATAAAAAGCGTCTATCTCGTCGCTGAATTCGTAACCTGTCCATTTGAATGTCAGAATATCATTTCCCTGAGATCTTATTTTCTGATTATTTATAAAACCTGTTTTTTCAAGATTTGAAATTACAGGACCGGCGAGAGTAGTGTAAACGGTGAATTCATAAACATCCGGATTGTCTTTTATTTTAATGCTTTCGAGAGTGCTGTCGGGAAAAAAAGATTTATTCCTGTATATATATTTTTTACTGTCGGAAGAATCTTTTTTCAGAAGCATAAAATCCGAATCATCGCACATAAGATTTGTAAGTCCCCAGGAAATTGTCTGATTATGTCCGATTGCAATTCCGGGAATTCCCGGAATTGAAAATCCGCAGACACTGTATTTTTTCTGATTGTCATAAAGACTTACTTCATACCATTTTGCAGGAACCTGCAGCGCGAGGTGTGGATCGTTAGCCAGTATAGGTTTGCCGCTTTCAGTCCTGCTGCCGGCGATCACCCATGAATTGCTGCCGACGTGAGTTCCTTCAGTTCCGTAAAATGTCTTAAAGCTTTTTGAAAGTTCCAGAAAATTTTTTCCGAGATCAGATGCAGCGATATATTTATTTTCCGTGAACTCATTGTAACTTGTTTTCTTTTTATCTGTACTGTTTTTTGAATTCTGATTTTCAGATTTAATTTTTTCAGTTTCTGATTTAATTATGAAAGGAGCGTCTTCCGGATAATCGGGAAAAAAATCCTTAGCTTTTTCAAAACCGAACTTCTTAACAATTTCACCAAACATAATATCGGAGTACCAGGAAAGATTCAGTTCCCATCCCATTAATCTGAGTATCATAAGTGAATGTTCGGGTTTCCATTCTTCAGGTTTGTAATTAAGAATGTCAAATTCAAGAGGAAGCTGTTTCGAATTATTTTCTATAAAGAAATTCACGCCTTTGCAATATGAGGACAGAAGTGATTTAGATTTAAGTGAAAGTTTCTGAAGGAGATTAACGGATGCTTTGTTTATTCCGATTGTTCTGAAAAGTATGTCATAGTCCAATGCTTCTTTGCCAAGTACTTCGGATAATCTGCCTTCGGCAACTCTTCTTGCAATATCCATCTGCCACAATCTGTCCTGCGCATGAAGATAGCCAAGTGTAAAATACATGTCGTTTTCATTTTCGGCGAAGACATGAGAGACTCCGAGTTCACTTTTGTAAATATTTATCTTATCAGAAACACCTTTTACTTTTACAACTCCCGATTCATCATAAAAAGATTTTTTTGTAAGATTATTGAAAAGGACTCCTGCGGTAATGAATATAACTATGAGGAGAAAAAGTATTCCGAAAATATTTTTAAATAAAGGTCTCAAATATTAAATGTGAATCCGGAAAGTAAACCGGATTCAGATAATTATCTTTTTAAAATAAGCGGGTAATGTTAATTGAAATGAAATTAGCCGGTAAAAGTCAGCATTAATAGTAAATCAGACAAAACTCATCAATTAATTGTGATCAAATTACTAAATTAATATGAAAAATAAAGTAATGATTTGTGAGATGTTTAATGTTTTCATCTCATAACATAACAACCACCCCGTTAAAATTCCTCCTTTTCCTCATTCCCAAGCCCTAGAGGCTGTGTGAAAATGTCAACTATCGCACTTGTCATTCCCGCGAATGCGGGGGGTACCCTCTGGGTCATCCAGTGCGTAAATGAGTGAATCTATCTTCGGGAAAGTATAATTTTTGTTTTCACACATCTTCCCCAGCTTGGGAAATCTCGAGTTTTGGCTTGCTAAGCTGCTCGCTCACCTTGCGGAGCAGGCCTCGCGGAGCGGTGGGCTTAGCAAGCAGGAAGATTTCAATAAATAAAATAACAATCGTTTTAAACGGATGTAGTTTTCAAATTCAAAATAATTTTTATAATACATATCTTAAAGAAATTAATTTGATGAGGCATTAATAAAGAAAGTTATGATCAAAAACAACTACTTCATATTATCCGGCGCAATGGGCAGCGGGAAATCGACCATACTGAAATTGCTTAAGCAAAAAGGATATTTATGCATTGATGAACCGGCACGGCAGATCATTTCAGAGCAGAGAAGCATTGACGGAGAGGGATTGTATGATAAAAATCCGGAGTTATTCGCCCAGCTTATGTTATCAAGATCAATTAATCTTTATAAAATGAATTCCGAATTCAAAGGCAAAGTAATATTCGACAGAGGAATTCCGGATTTGATCGCTTATGCGGATATATTTAACATCAAAAAAGAAGTTTATTTAAACGCCTCAAAGTTATATTCTTATAATACAAATGTTTTTATGTTTAAAGGGTGGAAAGAAATTTATACAACCGATGATGAAAGAAAAATGGATTATGAATCTGCAGACAAGTTTGGAAGTAATGTTTCATATATTTATAAAGAGCTTGGATATAACTTAATTGAAGTCCCTTTTGATTCAGTTGAGAAGAGAGTTGAGTTTATTATCAATTTAATTAACTCATTCAAATAATTTTATGTAACAGACTGCTATTTCGTGCAGCACGAATTAAGAAAAATAATCAATAGCTACATAGTTAATTGGATTCCCAACTTACCGAAGTATTATGTTTCTTATATGCAATCAAACAAGGGAGCATGCTCCCTTGTTCTGTTTTATGCAAATTTCTGATTTTTAACAAGCTCATCTGAGATTTTAAGGACACTTGTTTTTCTTCTTTCAAGAGAAAAGTTATCCAGAATTCTTTGTCTTGCCTTTTTTCCAAGATCTTCCGGCGCATTAAGAGCTTCTGTGAGTCTGAGAATTATCTCTTCAGTATTTTTTTTATAAACAATGAAACCGGTATCGCCGATCACCCGGGGAATGCCGTTAACATCAGAGCCGACAGGGATGCATTCGCTCATCATCGCTTCACAAAGAGAGTTTGGCTGACCTTCAAACATTGAAAGCTGCGCAAACACCTTTGCCCTCGCATACATTTTTCTCAGGTCAGCCATATTTAAAAAACTGTAAGTCTCTAAATTATTTAGATTCTGTTTTTTTAATCTATCGATCTGAACAGGATTGAGACCAACAATCACAAATTTAACTTCAGGCATTTTACCGGCTGCTTTTATAAGTTCATCAAATCCTTTTCTTCTGAATTCATTTTCATTAGGGGAATTTCCCACGCTGAGAATTATTTTCTCTTTGGAAATACTGCCATCTTTTTTGAAATAATTTCCGTCAAATCCTGTATAAACCACTTCAATGTTTTTTTCTATTTCCGGAATATACTGTAGAATTCCGTCTTTAAGATTTTCCTTTCCTGGAATGTCAGAGTAAATATATTTATTCTCGTTTTTTATAAGCGAATCATCAACTACCAATATCCTGTCTGCATTCCGCAGACTGTACTCAAGCATAATGCTTCGGATTCTTTTTTTGAGAGTACTCTTATTAAAAGCGCCGCAGTCAATTTCTGGAATGTTGGTTGCGTCATAACCTCCGACTGCAATCACGGATTTTATATTAAAGATTTTTCCGAACAGAACGGGAATGAATGAGTGATAATCACCGAACCAGATGTAGATAAGTTTGTATTTTCCGATCTTCAGGATATGGTGCAGAAGCTGATTAAGAAGTGAAGCAAGTATCAGGATGTTCTTTTTTGTATAGGCGATATACAGATCTACATCATATTTTTCCTTAAGAATGTCTACATCATTGAGAATGAATCCTGCGTTTGAGGAATAATGCTTAACGAATAATATACAGGGCTTTGACAATTGAAAAATGTTTTTATTACGGAAATTAAATTTTTATCCCGGCTCTTGCAGAATTGTCGAGTCTGTTCATAAAGATCTTAACTTTATTTTCGCCAAAATACTGTTCGACCGCTTCCCTTGCGCCTTTCCAGTAACCGTAATCATCAATTATCAGAAAACCGTTCTTCGAAAGCAAAGGATAAAGATGCAGAAGTTCGTGATATGTAGATTCATACCAGTCAGTATCAAGTCTGAGCACTGACACCTGTCCCGGCAAAGTGCCCGGAATAGTATCCTCTACTTTTCCTTTGACAAAAAACAATTTATCTTTCGGATAGCCGGTTGAATAAAGATTATTCTTTACTTCATCCAGCGGCGAATAGCACCACTCGTTTATATTACCTTTCTGACTTTCTTTCCATTCAATATCGGCGTCCTCGTTTTTGTAGCTGATGTCTTTTTCCGTTGGCTCACTCATTCCTTCAAATGTATCGTAAAGAAAAATTTTTCTGTCAGTGTTTTTCATTTTCATCAGGGTAAGCGCAACCATCATTGTATTGCCGCCTTTCCAGACACCGCATTCCACAAAATCACCGGGAATATTATTTTCAATGACATACTTTGCAGATCTGTAAGTGTAGTAAAGACTTTCAACCGTTGTCATCGTATGCGGAAGGCATTTTGCCTTCAGCTCCGTAAATTCTTCATCAAGATCAGGATGCATCAGATCCATCTCGACAGACAGGTAATAGAATTTTTTAAATAGTTTATATCCGAAATCGCTTTTTAAAATATTCCTTGCTAAATTTTTTATCATGTTCAGTTTATTGTTTCAGATTTATTTCTTTTTTGCAATTACAATATAATATGCGGAATCTCTTTCCTTGACCCTCTGCGGAGTGATCGCATCTTCGAGCATCATTTTAAACTGATAAAGCAGAGACAGCGGATAATAAATCAGCTTAAGAGGTTTTGCAATTTCCTTTACAAAAGAATGAAAGAAAGTCAGTCTGAGCTGAGAAGTAAGCGCAAGCTGTCCGAGTGAAGGAATAAAATCAAGGATCTCAAAATCGTATTTATTAATTAAATTTTTCAAACCATAGGAAGTCCATCTCTGAACATCTACAGGAGCGGAGTGGAACTGCCATGTTCCGTGCGTCGAAAGAATAAGAAGTCCGTTCTTTTTTAAAACCCTGTTGCATTCAGAAAGATACAGATCTACATTCTCAACATGCTCCAGCACCTGTGAAGAAAGCACTGCATCATATTCACCGTCATTTAAAGGCAGCTTTTCATCAGGTTCGATCCGGATGTCAGCGTGAGGATTTTCCCCAACATCCACACCTGTATAATCGCTTTTATAATCATCAAAAATATATTCGTAAGGTCTTACACCGCAGCCGTAGTCAAGAATCTTATGCTTTTTATTTTTATCAAGAAATCCGGGAATGTTATCTTCCATCTTTTTTCTGAGAAGACCTGATGAATAATAATAAGTATCCCACACGGGAAGTTTTATAAAATCCTGCGATTGCTTTTTTAGCTGTTCCTTTGTTAACTCAGACAATGAATTTATTTAAAAATTTTAAAGAAATATTTATTGAAGAATCCTTTTATGCGTTCAGTTTCTATCGGTTCGAAGAACTTAAACAATTTCAAACTTAAGACAGCGCAAAATATCAATAACAATTTAATAATAATATCTAAATAAACATTCTGCTGAAACAGAAAGAATGACAGGCAGACCACTGAAAGAAATATTGCTGAAAGTAAAATTATTTTTCCTGTCTCAAACTTTGTGAAAGTAAATTTTTTTGTGAGATAATATCCTGTCAGCACCATAAGAACTGCTGAAAACACGGTTACAATTGCGGAAGCATAGATTCCGGCATATCTTATGAAAATAATATTAGCAGCAAAATTAAAAATTAGACAGATCGCAATTATCAGCAGAATGACATGTGTGTTCTTTTTATAATAGAAATCAAGCGACGGAAATGTGAAGAGAGCAACGAAACAGTTCGCAAAAAGAATGTAAGGTATGATATTTGCCGAAGGCCACAGTAATTCATTTCTCACAAATAATTTTATAGCATAGGGAATTATGAATGAAATTATAATTGAAGCAAATATCATTGCAGTGAATAAATAAGTGGATGACTTCGTCATGAATCTTCTGAAGTTGTCATCATTTAGTTTTTTCCAGAAGATCACATTGATAGCAAGAGTAAACGGTGAAAGTATGAATGCATTGGTTACGCTGCCAATACTGTAGCCGATGGTATAGACAGCGACATCCTGCTTGGAAACAAAGTCAGTGAGAATGAATCTGTCCACTGTATTAAGCAGCAGAGACATCAGCATGGCGATCATAAGAGGAAAAGAGAATTTAAGAATGCTTTTTATTTCCGGGAAATTAAAATCTGATTTCAGATTTTTCAGAACATACGGCAGAAAGATCAGAAAAACAAAAGCAGGGGCAATGAACTTTGCAAGAAAGACATATTCAAAACCGAGATTGAGATAAACAATAAAATAAATCTGCAGTAGCAGATTGATAAGAAGATTAGAAACTGTGATCACGGTATATAGAACCGGTTTACTGTTGATCCTTGCGACTGTCATTGGCATGATAAGCAATGACTCAAATACGGAGATCAGAAAACAATAAAATATCACATTCTCATAACCGGTTTCTTTGAGAATGAACTGTGAAAACTTTCCTGAGAAAATTATTCCGATCAGAAAAACTATGATTGAATTAAGAATGAACAGCAGGAAAAAATTGAATAATATTTTTCTTCTCTGCGAGTCATTTTCCTTGGAAGCGCAAAAACTTATTATCGCTGTTTCAAATGCGAACATACAGATCGTGAACAGATACTGCCAGAAAGATTCGAGCAGATTTATATTTGCAATGGCATCTGAAGCGAATTTTGCTGTGTAAAGAGGAATCAGAATGAAAGATATAAGCTTTGCAGCTACCCTGCTTAATCCGTAAACAGCCGACTGGCTTATGGTATGTTTAATATCTTTCAGCACTAAGTTAAAATATTGACTTTAAATATCATAAGAAATGAAAGAACATAAAAATGCAGGACTGAGTTGATCCTGCATAAACATTTTCCAAATAAGTAATTTTATATTTATCTCTCAAAATATTAATCAGAAAGTCAGAGAAATTATATCCCCGTTTCTGAAATCACCTGAAAGATAATACATACCGTTAATTTCTTTTAAATCTGTATTTGAAGAGGATTTGATTTTGTCCGGTTTTGATTTGAATTTAAATGTTAAGCCCTTTATTTCCGTTTCAGCCGGAAGTATTATCTTAAGATCTGTTTCGTTACCTGATACATTTACTTCGACAGAAAGATCTCTTAATTTATTTCTGAATGAAGTCACTTCATCAAGGGAGGTCATCCAGCAGTTCATAGCTTTCAGAGAGTCAATAAGTTTTCTCAGCGGCTGCATAGTGATCTCGCTGAAACAAGTGTATTGAGGGCTTCCCGAATAAACCATAAGCCCGTTATTTTTCTGAACATCATAATGATAGAAGTCATTTAAATAATTTCCGAACAACTGTGCATCCTTTCTCTGATCTTCTTCGAAGTAATCTTTTTCAGATTCCGACTTTCCGAAAAAGTCTTCATCGGTTTTTCCTGCAGGACATATTTCAAGCAGATTAAGACTTTTGTAAAATGAATTTTGCGATACGGAAATATTATAAGGAAACACTGCGCCTTCAAAACCCATTAGCTGATCCGTACCTATGGAAGATTCATAAGCGTATCCTTTTTCATCAGCATAAATTAATCCCCAGAAATTTACTTTCCCTTTTGGAAATCTAAGACCGTTAAATTTTCTGCCGTATAACTGTTCATTCATCAGAATTTCCCTTACGACACCAGAATACTCCGTTTCACTCAGATCTGTACCGGAAAAAAGACCTGACTGAAGAGTCAGATTGCCGTTCTGTTCAAGAATATTTTTCTGATCCTGACTTAAAGAAGAATCAATAAAAACAGTCGCCGTTAATTTTTCATTATTCAGAAAATCAGTTATCATCTTATATTGTTCAGGGTTACCTTTAGAATTCAGACTAATGCAGAATGCAGAAGTTTTTGCAAAAGGCCATGGATTAATTTCGAATTCGATTTTTTGAAAACTGTTAATTGAATTCAAAACATACTCGTAAAAATTTTCGATCTGTTCAATGCTTGATATGCCTCCGGTATTGGACGGGTGAAGCAGATATGTAGATGAAAAAAAATATGCTTTGCCTTTTCCGAGTTCGTTAGAAAAAATAGCGGGATATTTTTCATCGCCTCTTATCCATTCGGCAATTACTTTTACTTTATCTGAAAATACTTCAGTCGGAACAAGAGCCCACTCGTCTTCAACATTTTTCTCCTTGATTGTGCCGTTCCATATCTTTGCATCTTTTTCCTCAATGCTGAATCCGTTCATATCTATCTCTTTCATTTTTATTCCGAAAACATCTGATAGTTTCCAGTTGTCTCTGTTTAGCTCACTTTTGTCATTCACCCTGTCAGTTTCATCCATAGTATTTCTTCCAATGTTCTCTTCTGGCTATCAGTGTGCCGCCTTCTTTCACCCAGTTACTTATGTTTTCCATTTCATAATCAGAAAGATATGAAAGAGAATATTTTCTGTCTCCGTCATTATAACCCATAGATGTCGGCATGATCATTATTGAATACTCTGAAAGCACCTTTGGCTGCATAAGAACATCACGGTTGTCAAGTCGGACGAAATTTCCATGCCTGCCGAATGTCTGCAGCGCAACTATCACACCCTCTGATATTTTTCCTCTGCCTTCATCCACACCTGAAGTAATAAACAGGACTTTTGGAATTACTTTCACATCTGCGGAGGATGTTAATACCGGCTGCTTGTTTCCTGATTTTAATAATCCCGGAACAAATATATAACCGAGTATTGAAACCGCTGATACTGAAATTATTAATATTAATATTTTTTTCAAAACTATTCTTCCGTGATATTTTCTATAATTATTTCTTCATTTGGCAACACGTTTATATAAACTTTATTATTTCTTGGATTGTAAATACCGTCATTAAGACTGTTGCTTACCTTAATGACTTTCCAGTCCGTTGTAAATTCTATTGTTAATGGAATATTAAAAATATTCCTGTCAAGATCATTTACAATTTTCAGGAGTATTCTGTCATCATGATCAGTAATTTCAAGCCTGGAGTTTATTCTCTGTTTAACATACCTTCCTACAGTACTGACAGGCGCTATCCAGTGATCCGAATTTCTTGCAAGCCGCATCTGTCTTTCAAACATTGCCGGAGTAACCGAATAAGTGTTCGTTACATTATGATACCTGAGAAGATTCATTTCTTTTGAATCATCCGGGAAAATGTGATGGTAGTTTAAGATAATCCATTTGTCATAAGCGCTGTCTATCTTTTCCTTGAATTCTTCCGGAGTGGGATTATTCTCATTATAGATCGCTATTGTAGCCAATTTGGTGAAATCAAGATTGTCCTTAATGTTTGTCTGATCAGTACCGGTTCTTGCAAATAAAAATCCTGCTTTAACTGTCAAAGGAAATAGAAATGCCTTAGTCGATGAATAAGGAAACACAAAAGTATAAACAGGGTGATTTATGTTTTTTTCAATTGTCTGCTTTGAATTAATCATCATATTCAAAACCCTTTCTTCGGGAACAGTATCCAGCTTCTCATGGATTTCATTATGAGAAGCAATTTCATTTCCGCTTTCAAGAAGTTCCCTTGCCTGTTTATATCCGAATTTTTCAATTGAGAAATTTCCTTTCTCTGCAGACAAAGAAGGATTTTCATTCATCCATTCTGATACAAGCGCAAATGTTGCCTTAATACCGTACTTATCCATAACCGGAACTCCTTCCGTGTACTGCGTCATGCTTGCATCATCAAATGATATAGACAATGCGCCGTGTTTGTTTTCAAACCAGTCCGTAATTCTGAATGCAGGCGTTATCTTATTTTCTGCAGTATCTTCTGTAACTTCCATCGAATGGAACAATTCCTTAAACATATAATAAGATTTTTTAAATCTTGTTTTATATTCGGGAGTTTCCCATTTCTTCCATGAATAAAAATCGCTTTGATTATCCGGGATCTGAATTGCATTTTTATCCTGCTTGTCAGTAATGAAAGTACAAATATTAAACCCGTCAGTTTCAGAGCTTTCAATATCACCCGTTCCCGCCTTGTCATCAAGTACATTGAGCGAAGAAGGATCGCTTACATTAAGCAAATGCCAGGGAATTCTGATCTCAATAATTTTATCTTTTTCATTCCAGAACCAGTTAGAGTTTGAAGATGTATATTCTCCGCTGTTACCAAATGTAAGAGAACTTCTGTCATATACTATTCTTGGAGTTTTATCACCTTCAAGAGATTCTCTTTCCCTGTTGCTTAACAAAATCTGCCTGACAAATTTTCCGTCGCTGTTTTCTTTTGAAGCATAAAGCGGTACATAGTCATTGTAAATATCCGAATAAACCGAATACTTTTCATCTACCAGAATTTCAGCGCTGTCTTTGTTAATAAAATTAATCAGGAACTCCGCGCCTCTGTCAAGATCTTTTTCGAGAAACGGAAGTTTGTGATCGCCTTTTTTCTTATCGTAAGTATCAATGGCAATGTGAATATTGCTTTTATCAAAACTGAATTCAGGCAGATTATATTTCATGTAATAATATTCAGCATCTGAAGAAGCGGAAAATTTATATTTATCCTCTCCTGAAATGAGTTCATTGCTCTTCCAGTCATCCTCAATTCCGTCAATAGTTTTGCTTCTTTGCTCTACTGCCAGTACTCCGAAATTCTGTTCGGGATTTTCCATGTTATGCCAGAATTTTCTTCTCTCAGCCGGAACTTCAAAATCAATCACAAGCCAGTTAAATTTAAACCATTCATCCATCCATTCAAAGTAGATTGCTCCGCCGCAACCGGTATTATAAATATCTTCTGTTAATGTTTTATTTACTTCCGCCTGATCTTCTTCACTGTGACCTCCCTGATGAAATCCGAATGTACTGTAATGACTGTTACCTCTGCTGGACGGAACTCCGTATTCAGTTATCAGAAGCGGCATATCAGTACAGTTCTCTTTCAGATCTTTAAGATATCCGTAATAATTATCTTTGTTGCCGGCTGCATTTACTGCGGTTGTATACTTTTTATCAAGATATACAAAATCAGGATAATAAGGGTAAGCGTGATAAGATGCAAAGATACCTGCTTTGAATAAATCAGTAGAGTAAAATTTCCTGAAATCTATTGATTCAATATCATTGTCATATTCCCTGACTTTTTTATTTTCAATAAACTCTGAGTTGTGATACATTGGGTCTGTCGGAAGCCAGTTAACAAATGAAACGGGACGCTGCTCTTCGTAGATCTGAGTTTCATAATGAACTGTGAAGTCCATCATTCCTGCAAGCCAGACCTCCATAGGATTTCCCGCCGGGAGGGAAATAAAACTTCCGTTATAATTTACTAAAGAGCTGTTCTTTTTATTTGTAGTAGTAACGGTAACAGGTTCCCATTCTCTTCCAAGCAGTATTGCTATAGTATATTGAGATATGTCTCTTGAATAAATTCCGGAAGCGTGACCACGCCTTTCATTTATAACAGCTTTCCCGTGAATTACATCAATGACATCTTTGATCTCATTCTGAAATCTTTCCAAATATTCTTTTTCAAAATAATTATTGCTGTCTGTCTCATCCGCCCAGACACCCTGCATAAGATACAAAGGTTTGTTATTGTTTTCTGAATTATACTGTGCAAAAGCTTCATAAAATTCCGGAGGCAGGATAGTATAAGTTCTTATAGTGTTTGAATTCATGTCTGCTATTTTTCTTAGCCAGTCCATGTAAGTATCGTATGTGGCTCTGAATTCCGAAGGATAACTCCCGGGAATGGCAACTCCCATATTCACACCTTTTAAAAAATGATTTTTCCATTCCTGCACCTGTTTACCTTCTCTGATCTTTTTTTCCAGAACAGAAAAATATTTCTTCCCTGATTTAAAAAGATGTTCAGAGTTATCCGCTTTTTCTTTTAACAGAGCATTGCTGATGACCGGAATGAGTTTTTTCTTTTCACCGCCTACATTGATCCTGACAATTCTCTGCTCGCGGATAGAATCTTCGAACTCCATCATTTTATAAACCGTAAATCCGAGCAGGAATACAAATGAAAGTATTACTAAATATTTTAATTTTGAAGATGAAATATATGACCGGGAAGTTGTTTCCATTTAAATTATAGGAATATGTTATTCAGACTTTGTTTTTATTTAAAAAATCTTTGTCAAATTTAAAAATGCATTATAATTTGTATAATAAGGATCATCATATCTTCCGAATCCAAGTGAAGCTGAAAATCCGTTATTATCGTATCCTGCTTCGGTATCAGTATCCCATATAAAATTGTTTTCATTATCCACTCTCGCTCCTGCGCTGAGATAAAAGAAAAATTTTCCCGCAGTTTCGTATAAATTAGCAAACACACCGGTCAGTTTTCTTTCGCTTGGTGAATAATAAAGAGGAGAATGATATTTAAAATCTCTTGTGCTGAATGAAACACCGGCATTTAAAACCGGATCATACAGGAGTTTATACTGAACTTCAAAGCTAAATAATGTATTCGGATTCTTTGCTTTATAATCGTAACCTTCTATGTAATTAAAATCAACCACTCCGTAATAAAAACCTGTTGAAACTTTGAAATCATTATACTTAAATTCAATATTATCATTCACAAAATTCTGTCCGATCTGATTCCAGTAATAAAAATAATCATAAGACATTGTAAGTGAATTTTTAATTTCAAAATTCTGATTCTCAATCTTAGCATCATAAGTAAATCCGTAAGTAGTCAAAACCGAATCGCTGATACTTGCTCCTGCAAAAACAGACAGAGTATTGAATTCATTAAAAGAATACTGGGGCTTTATGTATGTATTATCAAACCATTTTTTAATTTTCTCTCCATCATTTGATTCACGCTCAGCATATTCAATTCTTGAATTCAGACTTAACCTGAATTTACCGCTGAATTTTTTTGATAACTTGTAATTTTGATAAATTGTAGCTGTATTGAAATTTTCTTCGATCTCTTTCAGATAACCTGCTGTTAAACTTCCTGAAAGTTCATTTTCCGGATCTTCAGAATGCTGTCTGCTGCCTTCTTCAGGCGAATTTATTCCGGTAAAATTTTCTGAAAGTTTAGAAATATTTCTATCAATTAAATTACTTTTGTTTAATAAACTTACACCAAACATACCTGAACTTTGTTTTTCTGATTCATGCAATCTTAAATTCCCGGTTTGAAAATAAAAATTCACAGGTTCAGAATTCAATTTCTGAGTATATCCATCGGAGCAGAAACATAAGATTGCAATAAATGTAATGATATACTTTAGATTCAATTTACAGATTTAAGTTTAATTTCTGAAGTCCCGGGAACATCAACTTTCTTTATGCCTCTTCTTTCAAATTTGTTCCAGTCGCTTTTTTTTCTTATAAAATCCAGAGTTCCCTTGAGTTGTGCAAATATTTTAAAAAATGAATATGAAAAATCTCCGATGATACTTGAAATAATAAGTTTGATCCAGTCTCCCGCGGATTTATATCTCAAAGCGTCTCTGTTACCTGTTGCCTGCTTTTCACTCCACCTTTCTATAAATACAGTTATAATGCTTGTTATCAGCGCAGTCGTGACTGTAATGAACAAAAGCATAAACATAACCCATTTCAGATTTATAAGTCCCTGTATCCCGACAAATGCTATGAATGCAAAGGCGAATATTTTTATGATCGGAGAAAGAAATTCAAGAAAAAAATAATACGGAAAAGCCAGCATGCCGGTAGCTTTATACCGGGGATCAAAAAACATCCTGCTGTGCATAAACAAACATTCCGCAAGTCCGAGCTGCCATCTGGATCTCTGTTTATATAAATTAGCAAAGTTATCCGGCACTTCTGTCCAGCATAATGGCTTTGGCAGAAACACAACCCTGCCTTTCTTATTATTTTCAAGATAGTACCGGGAAAGTCTAACAACTATTTCCATATCTTCGCAGACGGTGCTTTTTTCTTCTTTGAAAATATTTCTGATATAACTATGATTGTTTACTGAAGTGAGAAATCCTCCTGTATTCAGCAGGTCATTTCTTCTGTACAGCGAAAAAGCTCCGGACATTATCAAAAGCGAATTTATCTTGCTCAATCCGATCCTTGAAACAAGAAAAGATTTAATATATTCAGTGATCTGCCAAAGCACCCATATATTATGCGGCATCCTGAAATTTACTATTTTATTGTTTTCTATGACAGTATCATTCGAAACCGCAAGCTGTCCGCCCGTTACAATTACACTGCTGTCCATTATCATTGGCGTGACAACTGCTTTCAGAGAGTTCCTGTCGAGTATAGAATCTGCATCTATCGTGCAGATAAATTCCCCCGAGGAATAATTTATTCCTGCATTTATCGAATCAGCTTTTCCGCCGTTTACCTTATTAATAAACAGGATCTTTTCGTCTTCAGTTGAATATACATCTTTAACATCAGCAGTATTGATTGTATCGGTAATATTTATTTCTACGGGCTTGAAACTGATAGAATTCAGCAATGTTTCTTTTGTTTTATCCGTAGAACCGTCATTTACAATAATTATTTCAAAATCAGGATAGTCAAGATTTTTAAGCATGTGAATACAATGCAGGATGGAAACCTCTTCATTATACGCCGGCACGATTACAGTTACCCTGTGCATAGGATCTATTTCTTTAAAACTCACATCATACTTTTTTTTGTCAGAATGAAAAGTTACCAGGAATATTATAAAAAGAGCTATATCAATAAGAAAATAACCTAAGAAATAAAGAATGAATAATTTTTCAATTACTCTTATAATAATGTTTTCCAAATAACCGGGGATGTAAGTTATAAATTAAATGCAGGCGAAAATTATCAACTGTATAATTTTTTTTTTTGAATGGCTGCAGTTATATTTTAAAATAGATAATATTTAGGAATAAATTGAATAAGTCACATGGATAAACTATCTTGATAAAATTAAATCTGCTACCAATTCCTGAATAATTTCAATTAAAAAAATTAAACCTCTGATATTATCAAATTGGCTAATTTATTCGTATCTGCCGTTATAATTTTGATAAAAATAGACTTATTTAAGTGTAAAAACAATTTTTTAATTTTCCCTAAAACCAATAATTATTACAAATGAAATATCTCTGTTTATTAATTTTTACTTTACTTTTAACAATGAATCCTGTCAATTCATATTGCCAGGTTAACAGGGAATGGACTTCCTATTTTAACAGTTCCTCAAATGACAACGATGAGGTTTCGTCCATGACAGTAGATGTATCAGGAAATGTTTATGTAACCGGTTACAGCATAGTAAACGGAAACAATAAAGATTTCATAACAATAAAATACAACAGCGCAGGTGTTTCACAATGGACTTCGAGATACAATAATCCGGCAATGAATGACGATGATGAAGCTATATCACTTACGACAGATGATTTGGGGAATGTATATGTAACCGGATTCAGTAAAGGTAACGGAACATTTAAGGATTATCTGACTGTCAAATATTCTCCTTCCGGCAATGAGCTTTGGACGGCAAGGTATAACGGAACAGGTAATGATGATGATATTGCAGTATCTGTTGAGGTTACTAATTCCGGAAACGTGATCGTTTCAGGTACAAGCGTTGGAGATCTTACAAGCGAAGATTATCTGACGATCATGTATAACAGCAACGGCGCAGAACAATGGACGGCAAGATACAATTATGATCTTGTGGATGATATTGAAATAGCCAAATCCATGACAGTAGATGGTTTTGGAAATGTTTATGTAACAGGATTCAGTTACGGACTTTCAAAAAATGAAGATTATGCAGTTGTCAAATATAATTCTGCCGGAACAGAGCAATGGGTTGCAAGATATAACGGTCCTTCTGACAGTTATGACATTTCCACAGACATTATAACGGATATTTCAGGTAATGTTTATGTAACCGGATATAGTTACGATAATGTTTCTCTTGAAGATTATGCAACAATAAAGTACAATTCATCCGGTGAACAGCAGTGGGTATCAAAATACAACGGCGCTTCCGGAAAATTTGATATAGCTAATTCCATTACAACAGACAATGCGGGAAATGTTTTTGTCACAGGTTATAGTTATGATGTTAATTCATCTGAAGATTATGCAACAGTAAAGTACAATTCAGCCGGCGGGCAGCAGTGGGTATCTCTGTACAACGGCACAGGCAATGACTTTGATATTGCCACTTCAATTAAATCCGATGTTAACGGAAATGTTTATGTAGCAGGTTACAGTTACGGGTCAGGTACACAGGAAGATTTTGCAACCGTAAAATATAATTCAAACGGCGACCAGCAATGGGCTGAAATATTTAACGGAGATGCAGACAGCAGTGATATTGCCGCTTCTCTTGCCATTGATCAGTCGGGTAATATTTATACTTCCGGATACAGTTATGTAACTTCCTCAGGATTTGATTTCATTACTATAAAATATTCGCAGACTGTCGGAGTAAATCAGATTTCAGGGAATCTTCCTGAAAAATTCTTACTTGAACAGAATTATCCGAATCCCTTCAATCCCAATACGAACATCTGTTACACTATTGAGGAAGCCGGCTATACTTCACTTACAGTTTACAATTCTGTCGGAATAGAAATATCTACCCTGATTTCGGAAAATCTGCAGGCAGGCAGTTATTCCGCTGAATTCAATGCAGAGAATTATCCCAGCGGCGTTTATTATTATAAACTTACCTCCGGGGATTTCACTCAGGTAAAAAAAATGATCCTGCTTAAATAAAAATTGTTTTTTATACGAAGTCATGTCCATTCCTGTGAGCAATGTGCAAAAGATTTTTAAAAATCTTTTCTTCATCAGCATCCGGCTTGT
This sequence comes from Ignavibacteria bacterium, assembly GCA_016709315.1. Taxonomy (GTDB): domain Bacteria; phylum Bacteroidota; class Ignavibacteria; order Tepidaquicellales; family Tepidaquicellaceae; genus JAEUSI01. The sequence goes on along the minus strand of JADJMZ010000001.1, from coordinate 369,930 downwards.
ACTTCTTAAAAGATTTAAAGACAGAAGCGATATCTCTTCTCAGCAATTCTTTTGCATGAGGATTGCTTCTGATCTCCGTGACCTGCGGAAAGTCTATAAGAATCGCTTTTTCCTCATGCCACAGAATATTGTAAGATGAAAAATCTCCGTGAACCCTTCCTGCTGCAATAAGATTTTTGAGAATTGTAAGTGATTGTTCAAATGCTTCTTCTGCTTCCTGCTTTTCAAGATCCAGATCTGAAAGTCTTTCTGCTGCATTACCTTCATTTCCTATAAGCTGCATTAATATTACAAGACCTGAATTCGCTATAGGTTTCGGAACAGGAATACCTTTATCATAAAGAAATTTCATCTGCCTGAATTCTTCATTTACCCATAAGATCTGATGAGCATCAAGTCCGAATTCCGAACCTTGTTCAATTGCTTTTCTTGTTCTCATGTTTCCTTCAAACCTTCCCTGCCTGTAAAGACTGTCTTTTCTGAATGACCTTACTCTTAAATCTGTATAAATCTTCACAGCAAGATATCCTTCTTCATTTTTTCCGAGGTAAACTGAGGCTTCTTTTCCTGTTTTGATTATAGAAATTAATCCGTTTATATCTCCTCTGGCTCTCAGTGCTTCGAGATCAGAAGAAGTAAACATATTCTCGGATTCATCTGAGGAGACAAGTTTATTTAAATTCTGTTTACCGGAGAGCTTTCTTTTTTTTGATGCGAACTTCTCAAAAGAATTATTTTCTTCTGATAATTCATGAATGTTTTGTAATTTAATTTTCAATTTAGTAGAGTTTAATTTTAAAATAGATATAAAAAAACTGCGGAGCTTTTAAAGACATCCGCAGTTAAAAAACTCTGCTAATATTTGAAAAATTACTTATGAAGTTATTCTAAGAGATCTGATAAGGCGGATGCCGGTTGCTGATATGTTAATAGTGTTTTTTCTCATAATGACATCCCTCCTTTCGGGCGGAAATTATTTTTAATAATATAAAACCTTTATAAATAAATTTCAAGTTACTGACGATAATTTTCAGATTTCAATATTTATTACTTATTCTTAATTTTTCAAATAAGTATTTTAGTTGCTTAGGGTTAAATTCCCCGCCGCTTACGGCAAAAAATATTAAAATTAAGACTTCTCAAAAACACCGATTTGTCATTCACGCAAGTTCTTGGCGGGGGGTACCCACTGGGTCATCTAATCAGCTAAAAACTTGAATGGATCCCCGACAAAAGATTTCCTGCCTCGCGGCAAGGCGGGCGGGGATGACAAAGTGTAAAAGTTTTTTCAGAAGTCTCAAAATAATTAATTAAGATACCTCACTTTTGTAGCGAGGTATTTATTCAAAATAAATTTTATGGATAATATATCTGCATCAGGCAAAGAAAATATTCTTGCACAGGAATCTAAAACTCCCGGACCCGCTCAGGAAGAAAGATATTTTCTGGAAGGACCAAGATCCCGTTTTGAGGAATTTAAATTTACATTAGAGGTTATGTTCGAATTCATAAAAGGATTCAGAGCATTTCATTTTGTCGGACCTTGTGTAACTGTTTTCGGATCAGCCCGGACTCCGGATCAGCACAGGTTTTATGAATTATCTATGGAAATCGGAAAAAGACTTGCTCAGTCGGGGTTTACAGTCATGACAGGAGGCGGACCCGGAATAATGGAAGCGGCTAACCGGGGCGCGAGGGAAGCCGGCGGAGCTTCTGTCGGATGCAACATTAAACTTGAATTTGAACAGGATCCGAATACTTACATGGATAAATGGGTAACATTTAAATATTTTTTTGTGAGGAAAGTTCTGCTGATGAAATATTCTTATGCTTTCGTAGTTATGCCCGGAGGAGCCGGCACGATGGATGAATTATTCGGAGCTCTTACACTTATACAAACAAAAAAAATTTCGGATTTCCCGGTTGTCATTATGGGAAAGGAATACTGGAAAAACCTTACAGAGCTTCTGGATGACTTTGTTAAAAATAAAACCATAAGTGAAGAGGATCTGAAACTCTTCATTCTGACTGATTCGGTTGATGAGGCGATTGATCATATTAATAAAAACACTCTTGATAAATATAAACTTAAAAAGAAAAAATATCAGCCCGCTAAGTCTCAGGACGAAAGTAATTTAAATTTAAATTAATCTTATTGGGAAAAATATAAATTCAGTATGACTTTTAATAAAAAAAGCAGGAAAATATCTATGCCAAAGGAAGTTACAGATCTCGGAATTGGAAACAAGGTTTTAGATTCTGATCAGAGAATTGTCACCAAAGACGGCAAGTTCAACATAGAAAGAAGAGGAATAAGCTTTTTCAAATCATTCAGCATTTATCATTATCTGATATCAATCTCATGGCTGAAATTCTGCTCGCTGATTCTTCTGGTATATTTACTGGTGAATATTTTTTTTGCTTTTCTGTATCTTGCAGGAGGAGTTGAAAATTTCGAGGGTATAGAAACGAATAACACTTTTGACCGCTTCGTAAATGAATTCTTTTTCAGCACTCAGACCTTTACTACAGTAGGTTATGGCAGAATAAATCCTGTTGGAGTTTATTCGAATATCATATCATCAATTGAATCGCTGACAGGACTGCTTTCACTCGCACTTGCTACAGGACTCCTTTACGGAAGATTTTCCAGACCCGTTGCTAAAATTATTTACAGTGATAATGCAATCATTGCGCCATTTAATGGAGTGAATGCATTTCAGTTTAGAATTGCAAATATGAAAAATGATCATGATATGATAGATGTGGAAACTGAAGTTATACTTTCAAAAGAAGTGAATAATTTAAGAAAATTTTTTAATCTGAAACTTGAATATCGCAAAATAAATTTTTTCAATGCTTCATGGACGATCAACCATATTATTAATGAAGAAAGTCCTGTTTACGGATTATCTGAAAAGGATCTGAAAGATTCTGATTGCGAATTTCTGATTCTGATCAAGGGTTACGATAATACTTTTGCGCAGTATGTCAATTCAAGATATTCTTACAGGTACGATGAACTGATCTGGGGCGCAAGGTTTACGAATATTTACGGAAGATCGGAAGACGGCAGAGGCATGATAGAGCTTGACAAGATCAGTCTTATTGAAAAAGCAGAATTAAATTAATATTATTTTATATATCCATAAACCGGAGTTATTTTTTAAAACTAAAATTATTTTTCATGAAAATTTCTTTATTTATCTTATTAGTTTCAATCGGTTTCGTTTTATTGTCATGCGGATCTTCAAACAATCCTAAACCGATTTTAAATATCCCTTTTGAGAATACCAAATGGATTCTCTATAATCTGGATGGAAAAGAATTTACATCTGAAAACCGGACGTATATTGTATTCAATACCATTGACAGTAAGGTTACAGGCACCGCTGCCTGTAACAATTTCTTCGGGAAATTTAAAAAAAACGGAAGTTCACTTACATTCGAACCTTTAGCAGCAACAAGAATAGCCTGTCCCGAACTGGAAAAGGAAACTGCTTTCATGAAAGCAATTCAGAATACTGCTTCTTATAAAATATCCGGAAATAAGCTGACTCTTTCTGATATAAACGGGAATGTAATTCTTGTCTTCAAAACTTTGTGAGCAGTAATACGCAATAAAATATTGGATTCCTGATTACATTATAATTCATCCGGTGTTAATTTTGAACTGGTGATATAATTTATTTGGACAGTTATCTCTAAAACGTAAATTTTATACGGTTAAATCTAACTATAACATAATGAAATTGTATACTATATTTGTACAGTTCTAAATTTAATTCAAGGAGACAGAAATAATGAGCAGTAAAAAAGCAGATCTGGCAGGACCCGGAATAGGAAAGTATGAAGATCTTATAAACGTTCTGCCGAAAGATTACAATTCAATGTTAGACCCCAAAGAAACACAGCAGGCCATTACACAAATTAAACGATTTATCGAAGACGGATTATGCAAGGAACTGAATCTGATGAGAGTGGAAGTTCCGCTGATAGTGGATGTCGAAAGCGGTTTCAATGATTACCTTGACAGAGACGGCTCGCGTACACCGGTTCAGTTTCATATTTCAAATGATTACGGTAAGAATCCGGTTGACGCTCAGGTAGTACAGGCGGCAACAAAGTGGAAAAGATTTTCACTTAAGGAATTCAATATGCAGCCGGGAGAAGGCGTAATTACGGATATGAGAGCGGTGCGTAAGGATTATTTTCTTGACCATGATCACAGTTCTTACGTTGACCAGTGGGACTGGGAAAGAGTTATTACAGCGGAAGATAGAAATCTTAACTTCCTTACTGATATTGTCAAAAAAATCTGGACTGTACTTAAAGTTTCAGAAAAATTTATTCAGGATCAGTTCCCTAAATTAAAAACAGATAAATATCCTGATCTGCCCGAAGAGATCACTTTTCTTCATGCAGAGGAAATTCTGGATATGTATCCTGATCTTCCGAGAAAAGAAAGAGAGACCGCAATTCTTCAGAAATATCCTGCGGTATTTATTTACGGAATAGGGTGGACTCTTAAAGACGGATATCCTCATGAAATGAGAGCTGCAGATTATGATGACTGGGTTACGGAAACAGTTTCCAAAGACGGAGAAACTATGCACGGATTAAACGGCGATATACTTGTATGGAATCCGGTTACAAAAAGGAGACATGAACTTTCCTCAATGGGAGTACGTGTAAATCCTGAAACATTAAAACAGCAGCTTGAAATGACCGGTCAGCTTGATATGCTAAAAATGCCTTACCATCAGATGATAATGAACAATGAAATTCCTCTGAGCATCGGAGGAGGTATCGGACAATCGAGAACTGTTATGTATCTTTTGAAAAAAGCTCACCTTGGTGAAGTAAGCGTAACAGTGTGGCCGAAAATATTAAAAGATATGTGCAGAGATAAGAACATCTTTGTGCTTGAATAAATTAAGAATTCATTTTGAATAACTTAAAACCCTGAAAACATTTCAGGGTTTTTTATTTAAACTATATTTTATCTTATCATACCCAGCTTGTCCTGTCAAGACTTCTGTACTGAATCGCCTCGCTGATACTGGAAGCGTTGATAGAATTCTCTCCGCTAAGATCAGCTATCGTTCTGCTTACTTTTAAAATCCGGTCATAAGCTCTCGCAGATAATCCGAGTTTTGTGATTGCCATTTTCATTAAGTTTTCGCAGTCAGAATCAATTTTACAAAATTCCTTTATTTCTTTTGAGCCCATTGCTGAATTTGCATAAATTCCTTTCCTCCCGCTGAATCTTCTGATCTGTATTTCCCTGGCTCTGATAACTCTCTCCCTGACTTTCTCCGACTTTTCGGATTCAGTTTTACTTGACAGCTCCTGATACTTCACAGGATTAACATGAATATGAAGGTCTATCCTGTCAAGTATCGGACCCGATATTTTTGAAAGAAATTTCTGAATGTCAAAGTCAGAATACATTGATGCTTCTTTTTGTGAACCTGCAGGTGTGGGATTCATTGCGGCTATAAGCATAAAGTTGCATGGATACTGTACGGTTATTTTAGATCTTGAGATCGTAACGATTCTGTCTTCAAGCGGCTGTCTCATTACTTCAAGTACATTTTTTTTGAATTCAGTAAGTTCATCAAGAAACAATACTCCGTTATGTGAAAAAGAAATTTCTCCCGGCTTTGCATTTGGTCCTCCGCCGACTAAAGATACATCACTTGCCGTATGATGCGGAGATCTGAAAGGTCTTGTGGAAATTATCGCAGTGTTTGAAGGAAGTAATCCGGCTATCGAATGAATCTTTGTAGTTTCAAGAGCTTCATCAAGCGTAAGCGGAGGAAGTATTGTCGGAAGTCTCTTTGCCAGCATTGTTTTGCCGGAACCCGGAAGTCCTATCATTATCAGGTTGTGCGATCCTGCTGCAGCGACTTCCATCGCCCTTTTGACTTCCGCCTGTCCTTTCACATCTGCAAAATCAACCAGATAATTTCTGTCCTGCTCAAAAAGTTCTTTTACATTTATTCTGAACGGCTGCGGAGAAACTTCATCATTAAGAAAATCTATTACTTCTATAAGTGTTTCAAATGGAAAAATATCTATCCCTTCAACTATTGCAGCTTCCTTTGCATTTTCAACCGGAAGTATTATTCCTTTGAAATTATTTCTTTTCGCTTCAAGAGCTATCGGAAGAACTCCTGTTACAGGCCTGAGTTTGCCGTCAAGCGAAAGCTCTCCGACAAATAAATAATTTTTTACTTTCACGGGATTGACCTGTGATGTTTCGCTTATAATTCCTACAGCTATCGGAAGATCAAATCCCGAACCTTCTTTCTTTACGTCCGCCGGAGCAAGGTTTACAGTATATCTTTTAACAGGGAAATGAAACAGAGAATTTTTGATTGCTGCCGCTACTCTTTCTTTGGATTCCTTGACTGCATTGTCAGGAAGACCTACTATTGCAAATGAGAATAAAGTGTTGTCAATGTGAGTTTCGACTCTTACAATAAATGCATCGACTCCGTATGTAGTGGCAGTAAAAACTTCTGTAATCATTTTATCAAAGTTTTGAATTGCAAATACTAAAAGGTGAATTAACCGTTTTAATTAATTCTTTAAGTAATACCGGGGATAGATTAAAAATTAATTCTTACTCTTGAAGACTAGCTGTATCGGAACACCTTTGTATCCGAATTTTTCCCTGATCTTTTTTTCCAGAAATTTTTTATAATTTTCGGCAATACCGTCCGGATCATTTACAAAAAATGCAAATACCGGAGGAGAGGATTTCAGTTGCGTTATGTAATTAATTTTAATTTCCTTTCCCCGCATTGACTGCGGAGGAGTTAGCCTTATTTCATTCTGTATAAGTTCATTCAGATCGCTGGTTTTAATTTTCTTCGCTCTTTCATCATAAACAGCTTTTGCATCGCTTATCACTTTATGTATCCTCTGTTTTGTCAGAGCGGAAATGAAAACAAACTTAAGGAAATTATAACTTTTTAAATGTTCGGATATCTTCTGTTCCACTATTTTAGCCGTATTAGAATCTTTTTCTACCAGATCCCATTTATTGATAACAATAAGCAGACCTTTCCTTAATCTGATCACATCTTCTATGATCCTGACATCCTGATGATCAAGCTTGAAAGTTGCGAGCTTAATATCCGATGACTTGCTGAGCTCAGCAAGAAGATCCGCAGCATCAATCACCAGAATAGCAACATCACATCTTTCCAGAGCTTTGTAAGTCCTTACTGTAGAATAAAACTCAACAGATTCCTTTACTTTTGTTTTCCGTCTTAATCCGGCTGTGTCAATTAATACTATATCTTCTCCGAAATATTTTATCGTGGAATCAATAGTATCCCTCGTTGTTCCGGGTATTTCCGTAACCATGTGCCTCTCCTCATTCAGCAATGCATTTGTAATGGAGGATTTACCTGCATTCGGTTTTCCGATAATGGCGAATTTTATTCTTTCGTCTTTCCCGGAATCATCATGATGCGGAATGTCTTTAGTGATCTCGTCAAGAAGGTCTCCGGTATTGTATCCGTTAATTGCCGAAACAGGGAATGGATCTCCGAGTCCGAGATTGTAAAATTCAAGAAGGTTCGGCTCTTTATCAACAGTGTCCGTTTTATTCGCTATTAAAATAATTTTCTTGTCGCCGGAATATTTTCTCAGCATTTCCGCTATCTCTTTATCAGCAGGGTGAACTCCGTTTTTTGTATCTACTACAAAAAGAATTTCATTCGCCTCTTCAATTGCCTGCCTTACCTGCGTCCTGATTGCTTTTTCAAATTTTTCTTCCGAATCCGGAACGAATCCTCCGGTATCTATAAGAAAAAATTTCTTGCCTGTCCATTCCGCTTCTCCGTAATTCCGGTCACGGGTAACGCCGCTTGTTGAATGAACGATCGCTATTTTCCTGCCTATAAGCCTGTTGAATAATGTTGATTTGCCTGTATTAGGTCTTCCTACTATTGCTACTATATTTTCCATAAAAAGAAATTACTTTTAATATCAGTTGTATTCAATGAACTTACGTTCAATCCTTTTCAGAGCGAATATGACTTTTGCCGGATCCCCGCTGTCAGGAGATCCGGCAAAAGCCATTACTTTTGTTTTCCTGAACTGCAGCATAAATTAATTTTAAATAATGTTAATTAATTATTTTCATAAGCAATTTAAACTGCCTGATTATTTAATGCAAATGGTAAAATTTCCGGTTTGTGAAAAAAATGCAGGACCTGCCGGAAGCGGCAGGAACATTGAGGGATACTGCTTATTTTGAATTAATAAATTTTTCGTGAAATTATTTTATGGAAAAACTCATATTAACAACAACTGTAATTGTCTTGTCAATAGATGAGGTATTGTTCATTCCGTAATCGGAAACCTCACTTGCATTCTTTGCGTTTATCTGAATCACTCCCATTTTTGAAGAACGAACTTCGCCTATCGAGTTATCCGTGCTTTTTGCAATCTGCTCTGCTCTCTCTTTTGCATCCTTTGAAGCAAGACCGATAAGCTCCACTTTCAGATCGCTGAGTTTAGTATATAAAAATTCAGGCGGAAGTGAGTTGATTTCTATTCCTTCATTTATTAGTTCAGTTGATTCACGGGACAGCTTATCAATTTTATCAACCTCGTTGGATTCAGTCGAAACATCCTGAGATAACCTGTATCCGGATATCTGATTTGAAGGATATCCCTGTGCATTATTCACATATAAAGTCATCGTATTAATTGCAGACATAACAAGTTTGTCTTTCTGAAAACCTTTTGATAAAAGATATGATGAAACTTTTTCATTACTTTCTTTCAGTTTCTGATAGGCATCCTGAAGAGTTGAGGATTCACTTGAAAACGAGCCGCGCCATATTGCATAATCGGATTTAATGTCTTTTGAAACTGAACCCGTTACAGTGATAGTCGCATTGCTTCTTGAAACATATCTCCATGTTCCCGATATTATCAATGCTCCGATAATAAATCCGGCAGCTAACATCAATGCAGCTAATGTGTGTGATTTTTTATTTTCCATTTTTTTGTTTTTTTAAAATTAATTTTTTTCAAAAGTAATTTCAACGGATATTTAATCGCTTAGGGTTAAATCCTGGTTCACGACAAAATATTTTCTCGCAGATATTCGCAGAAAAATTCCTGAATGTCCGAAAATCTATTTAATAATCTTGCTTCTCGAAATTCTCGTGAAAATTCTGAGTCATCTGGAAATTCTCTTCAAAAAATTTTGTCGTTTAAGAGGGTTTGATCCGTCTTGGGCGAGGCTACCAAATATTTTTGTGTTCAAACAGTCTGTTCCTGGCGGGTTATCCTCTAGGGGTCTTCAATTCCATAAAACCTTAATTTTAATTTAATATTCTCTAAGATTGATCACTATAAAACTTAGAGACTTGAGTCTTTGAGGCATAGAGTTTTGGGATGGGGTAGTTTTAAGTTAAATCTCTAAGTTGCAAATGTTAGAACAATAAAATTGTATAGAACTTGATCAAACAAATTAAAGATTTTGTATAAAGAATTGAATTACACAATCATTAATAATATATTGTAAACAAAATAAAAAGTAATATGAAAAAAGTTTTTCCGGTGAAAATGAGATATTTGATGAATTTGAAGCAGAGTCTTCCCGGATAAGTAAAAATGATCTGAATAACATTATTAAAAAAGAAAATACAGTAAGCAGTAAGTCTTTTGAGCTGGATCCGGGTAGATTCCGAAAACTTATAAATCAGATAAAGCTTGCAATATCGCTTGTTAAAGATTTCAGAAATAAAAAATACAGCGATATTCCCTGGAGATCAATTGCCATGATCGCTGCGACAATTTTATATTTTTTAAATCCTTTTGACGTAGTTCCTGATCTGCTTCCTGTTTTCGGATATACAGATGACGCTCTTCTTTTTGCATCTGTATTCAAGTCCATTCAGACCGATCTGGAAAAATACTGCGAATGGAAAGGACTTAGTCCCGATAAATATTTTTAAAATCATAATAATCAGAAAGCAAATAATTTTTTGTCAGACACAATAAAAATTTTATTCATCGGCGATATAATCGGAGAACCCGGTTATAATCTTACAAAAACGCTTCTTCCGACTTACATTGCAAAGCATAAGATTGATTTCGTAATAGCCAACGGGGAAAATATAACCGAAGGGAAAGGCATCATTGAAAGAGACGGCAAAAAACTTCTCGAACTTGATATAAATGTTCTTACCGGCGGAAACCATACAATGGATAAGATACAGGCGCATAAATATCTCAATGAAACCAATAATGTTCTACGTCCTCAGAATTATCCCAAAGGTGCATACGGAAACGGCTTCGGAATTTTTAAAATACCGGGAAGTGAAATTAAGATAGGAGTTATAAATCTTCAGGGAAGAGTTTTTATGAAACAGATTGACTGCCCTTTCAGAGCTTTCGACTGGGTTTATGAAAAGATTAAATATGAAACCAATATAGTCTTTGTTGATTTTCATGCAGAAGCTACTGCGGAAAAAATAGCTTTCGGATGGTATGCAAACGGCAGAGCGTCCATTGTCGTCGGCACTCATACGCATGTCCCGACAGCTGATAACAGAGTGCTTTCCGGCGGAACTGCCTACATAACCGATGTAGGAATGACAGGTCCGTATGATTCTGTGATTGGTATGAAAAAGGAAGGCTCTATAAAAAGATTCATTTATGCAACTCCGCAAAAGTATGAAGTTGCTGAAGAAGATCTCAGATTCTCTGCAGTACTCTGCGAAGTTAATGTCAGCACCGGAAAAGCATTGTCAATAAAAAAAGTGTTCTATCCTGAATTCTAAAAAATAATGCTGTTATGAAAAAAATGAAATCCGTTCCTTTGAATGAAGAACTTTATAATTACATTCTTGAAAGGTTTGTGCCGGAAGACAGTTTGCTGAATGAACTGATCTCTGAAACTGAAGCTCTGAATATTCCGCTGATTCAGATATCGCCTGAACAGGGAAAGTTCCTTACTCTCATTTGTAAATTGTGCAATGCAAAGAATGCTCTCGAAATAGGAACGCTTACAGGTTTCAGCGGAATTCATATTGCCAGAGGTCTTAAGGAAAATGGCAAGCTCGTTACTGTAGAGATTGAACAAAAGCACGGCGATACTGCAAAAAAATATTTTGAAAAAGCAGGTCTGAAAGATAAAACGGAAGTTGTGATTTCACCTGCGCTTGATTATATGAAAATACTTGCCGAAGAAAACAGATCTTTCGATTTTATATTTATAGATGCCAACAAAACAAATTATCCTGATTATTTAGAAATGGCTATAAAACTTTCTCATCCGGGAACTGCTATAACAATGGATAATATGATTAAGAACGGAAGAGTCATCGAAGATGCCGGTGATGACGAAGACCTCAGATTTATTCAGCTCACTAACGACATTCTCTCAAAAGACGACAGGATTGAAACACTGCTTGTTCCTATAGGCGACGGAATTACTCTGTCAGTTGTAAAATAAATTTCCGATTAGCTTTTTCCGCTTTTTTACCGCTTCGTATTTAATACTTTTGATATTTTAAAACAGTACCGAATTTAATGAACGAAAGCAAGAGTCGTTTTTTTAAAATATTTTTATAGTTATCTTTGAAAGGAGTAAGATGTGCGGTTTTCTGAGCAGGAAAGGAAAACCATGAAAGAATTTTTCAGAAATATATCTTTTACAAAAAGCGAGGTCAGAGTAATATTATTTTTAACAGCGGTGCTGACTTCAGGATTCGCAATAAAGTATTACAGACAGGTTGTAGCCGGAAGTGTCGTCAAAAATTATGATTACAAAGGAACCGACGAGGAGTTTAAAAGACTTTCGGATAATATTAACCATCGAACTGCAACAGAGGACTCAGGTAATTCTACTGAAAACATTGAGATTGCTGATACTTCTCTGATAAGTGAAATGGCTGCTTCCGAAGATTCTCTGAAGTCTTTAAAAGTTATTCCGGCTGAAGATATAAACACCGATTTAGTCTTTGAAGTAATTGATATAAATACAGCTTCAAAAGAACAACTGACAGGTCTTCCCGGCGTTGGAGAATCTACTGCGGAGAAAACAGAGTGAGAAGTTAATTGGATAATATCAGCATAGGATTCTCAGAAAATGTACTCAGAGTATTAAAAGTGAATGATGCCAGGAAGATCACGTTTAAAGGTGAGATTGATCTGGGATTCAACATTAATGACGACTCGTATTTCAAAAAGAACAAAGATGAAGCTGTAGAATTGTTTTCGGAAAAATTCAGCGGTCTGTCAGTCAATGAAGATAATTCAGAATGCAAGGCGGGTGTTTTGATAGAAGCATCGCAGGCATTTCTGAATGTACTGCCTGTGGATTTTAACGAAGGAAAAGCTAACATTAATTCTCATATTCTGTGGGAGCTCTCAAATTATTTTCCGGAAAAAGGCAAAGATTTCATAGTTAAATATTACAGACTGAATAATAATTATATCAGCAAAAACATTGACGAGATTCTGCTGATTGCGCTTGATAAGAATAAAATTGACATTATAAAAAATCTTTGCAACGGCAGCGGGATAATGATCAAAAACATAGAAATAGATCAGTTAGCTGTTGACAAATGCATTAAAAATAATTATCCCGAAGACGTAAATAATTTCAATATTCTGTTAATCGGATGCAAGAGTTCCCGTCTTGATTTCAGTCTGATATCCGAAGGTAAGATAAAGTATTTTGACTTTCAGAATACAGCAAGGTCAAATATTAATCAGGCGATTTATTCGCAGATGAATTTTTTTGAAAAAGTCTTCTCTGATATCAGGATAGGCAAAGTATTTCTATACGGAGAAGAAAAATCTATCTTCGTTAAAAACTTTTTCAAAGAAGAATACAAAAATATTCCGGTATCTCTGATTAATCCTGAAACAAGCGATAACACCGGTAACCAGAGTAAGTATGCGCCGCTATTCGGTCTGGCTTTGAAAGATTTTCCACAACTATAATCTATGAGGATAATTTCCGGAATCTATAAAAACCGAAAACTTTTTTCACCGGCTGATAATAAAGTAAGACCTACTGGCGACAGGGCAAAAGAAACCTTGTTTAATATTCTGAATAATCATCTGGATTTTGAAGGAATGAGGTGCATGGATTTATTTTGCGGGACTGGAAATCTCGGGATAGAAAGTGTTTCAAGAGGCGCTGAGAAATGTTACTTTGCAGATATGGATGTTTCTCTGGTAAATAAGAATATTGAAAAACTCGGGGCTGAAGATAAATGCATTGCAATAAGAACTGATTCGGTTTCATTTCTCAGAAATTACAGTGATGAGCCGGTTGATCTGATTTTTTGCGATCCTCCGTATAATTACATTCATTATGAAGAGTTGATTGAGTGTTTAAAAAATCTTGAAACTTTTACAGTGTTAGAACACTCCGGAAATTTTATACTTAATGATGTTTATAAGAACTTTGTATTTTTAAGAAAAAAAATCGGTACGGTTAATTTTACAATATTTGATTTTAAAAAATAAATTATGAATAAACTTGTTTCCATTTATCCCGGTACTTTTGATCCGGTTACAAACGGTCATCTGGATGTTATAGAAAGAGCTTCCGGGTTGTTTGAAAAAGTAATAGTAACAATTGCAGTTAATCAGAATAAGAAGCCGATGTTTTCCGAATCAGAAAGAAAAGATATGCTGATTAATGTAACATCGCATCTTAAAAATGTGGAAGTGGATTTTTTTGAAGGTCTTCTTGTAAAGTATGCGGAAGAAAAGAAGGCAGGGGTTATAATAAGAGGATTAAGGGCTATTTCAGATTTTGAATACGAATTTCAGATGTCTCTGACAAACCGTAAACTTAATCCTGAAATCAATACTGTATTTTTAATGCCCCATGAAAAATATTCGTATCTCAATTCTTCGCTTGTCAGAGAACTTGCATCCTTTAATGCTAATGTAAAAGAATTCCTTCCCGAGTATGTATTGAAAAAACTTGAAGAAAAATTTAAACAATAAAAAAAGAGGAAATCAATTTTGCAATTAATTCCCTCTCACAATAATTTCGCAGTGTTTTAATTCTGAAACACAGTGGAAAGATCTGTATCTTTATATTTATTCTGCAAAAAGAAACCCAGCATTTCTATAAAATCTGATTCGCCTATAAAGCCGGAGAGATTGGAAACTTCTTCGGAGTTGTATTTAAATTTAATCAAACTCCCGTCCGGATTCATAAATACAAAAGTAGGATAACCGGTAGCTCCAAAGGACTTGGCAAGTTCTGAAGAGGTGTACTCTTTTTTATTGTATGACTGCTTGTCCTTGCTTTCAGCATTAAGCTTTATAAAAACGAAATCAGACAGAGCGCTCTGAACTTTTGCAGATGAATATACTTCAGATTCCATTTTCTTACTCCAGTTATCATTATCAGAAAAAATTTCAACAATGATTTTCCTGTTCAAAGACTTCGCCGCATTGATTCCGTCAATAAAATTATATGTCTGACTGAAACTTACTGAGCATAAAACGAAGAGTAAGAATATTGTTATTAAAAATCTTCCTGTTTTCATTTCTGATTATTTAAGTTAATCAAATTTAACAGTAAGCATAACAATTGTAAATACCAAATGATTCAGATTATTGAATTTGTTTTCAATGGAGTCCAAAACGTTTTGTAATGAGCAAAAAACTTTTAAATTTTGCATCTAAAAAAAATAATATCTAAGGTTTAAAATTTAATCCCTCCCAAACTTTCTCACTTAAAGATTTTGTCTTAAAACATAGCGACCACCCCCTTATCCCCCTCCTTTGAAAGGAGGGGGAAGCCCGCTGAAGGCGGGCAGGGGGAGGTCATACAACTTCAATTAACATTACACTACATTATAAGGATGTGGAAACCAATTGAAGAAGTTTGTCACAAAACTTCTATTCAACGTTTTGGATCGATGTGAATTTGTTCTCAATCGATTGATACTTCTGAAGCTGTGGAATAAAAGCTTAGTTTTGAGCCGGCATTAAAGCTGAAGTTGTTTACTCTAAATTTGTTAGTACGCCGTTAGAAAGGAGGATTAAAATAATTATTCCGAGTATGATCCTGTAAACAATAAAAATCAGATTGCTTCTTGTTTTAAGAAATGTAATCAGGAAAGCTATAGACATATAACCTACAATTCCAGAAACTACTGTTGCAACTGTAAGACCTAACATATTTTCATTAAGTAAAACCGCCCTTTCTTTATAAAGCTCATATAGACCGCTTAATGCTATTGCGGGAATACTCAGAAGAAAGGAATATCTTGCAGCAGCTTCTCTTTTGAGACCGGTGAAAAGTCCGGCGGTAATTGTGACTCCACTCCTTGAACTTCCCGGAATAAGAGCGAGCGCCTGAGCCAATCCGATAATAATCCCGTCTTTAACAGTAATTTGGGAAAAATCTTTTTTCATCGAACCTGCTTTTTCCGCAATGAAAAGTATCACTGCAAGAATTATCAGGGCTGCTGCAATCACGTAAAGACCCCTTGCATCTCCTTCAATGAATTTTTTCAAAAACAAACCGCATATACCTATAGGAATAGTACCAATTATTATTAAAATAAATATTCTGGAATGCGGATCTGAAAAGTAATTTTTATTTTTTATTGAATGAAAAAATCCGGTAGTAAGTGAAATGATATCTTTTTTAAAATAAATCAATGTTGCAATCAGAGTACCAATCTGAATTACAGCAGTGTAAGCGGCTCCAATATCCTTCCAGCCGAGCAGAGCCGGTATAACTCTAAGGTGCGCTGTGCTGCTGATAGGAATGAATTCCGTCAATCCCTGAATGATACCTAGTATAACAGCTTTAATTATTTCCGGCAAACTTTATTATTTAAAATTAATTTCTTAAACATCCAGTTTAGCGTATTTAGCATTTTCTTCGATAAACTTTCTTCTCGGCTCTACTTCTTCACCCATTAATACTTTAAAAATATTATGAGCAGCAGCGGCATTCTCATTTGTTACCAATATAATTGTGCGGGTTTCCGGATTCATAGTCGTAGTCCAGAGCTGCTCAGGATTCATTTCTCCAAGACCTTTAAATCTTGAAATCGTAATTCCTTTATTGCTTCCGGTTACAGGAGTTTCAGATTCCTCGCTGCTTTCAATAACAACAGCCGATTTATCTGCTTTCATTGATTTCAGAATTTCTTCTCTTTCATTTTCATCATAAGCGTAAAGTTCGGTCTTTCCCTTTTTAATTTTATACAAAGGCGGCTGCGCAATATATAATCTTTCAGTTTCTATTATCTCTCTCATGTGTCTGTAAAAGAAAGTAAGCAGCAGAGTTCTGATATGTGATCCGTCAATGTCGGCGTCGCACATTAAAATTATTTTATCATATCTGATCTTCGATTCGTTGAATTCATCTGAATTCCCAAGTCCTGCTCCGATAGCTGTAATTATTGATCTGATTTCTTCATTAGCCAGAACTTTATCAATCCTCGCTTTCTCCACATTCAGAATTTTTCCTCTCAGCGGAAGTATTGCCTGAAATCTTCTGTCTCTTCCTTGTTTTGCAGAGCCGCCTGCGGAATCTCCTTCTACAAGGTAAAGTTCGCACTGTGAAGGGTCCTTGATAGAGCAGTCAGCAAGCTTACCCGGAAGTCCGCCAAGATCAAGTGCGTTCTTTCGTCTTGTAAGATCTTTCGCTAACCTGGCGGCAAGTCTTGCTTCAGAAGCCAGAATACATTTTTCAATTATCTTTTTTGCAATGGACGGATTTTCATCGAGATAATTTCCCAGACTTTCTCCTGTTACCGACTGTACTATACCTTTGACTTCACTGTTACCGAGTTTGGTTTTTGTCTGACCTTCAAACTGAGGTTCAGGCACCTTAATGCTGATTACACATGTAAGTCCTTCCCGGAAATCATCCCCCGTAAGAGTTATTTTGTCATTCTTGATGAGATTATTCTTTGTTGCGTAATTATTCAGAGTTCTGGTTAGAGCGGCTTTGAATCCTTCAAGATGTGTTCCGCCCTCATGTGTATTGATATTATTTACAAATGTGTATGTGTTGTCATTGTAAGATTCATTGTACTGAAAAGCAACTTCCACCTGTACATTTTCCCTGTCTCCGCTGATGAATATTGGTTTTCCGGAAATTGATTTTTCCGATTCATCCAGATATTTAACGAAATCAACTAATCCGCCTTTGAAATGAAATTCGGCTTCTTTGTCTTTTTCCCTGTCGTCTTTTATTGAAATGGAAAGATCCTTATTCAGATATGCAAGCTCTCTCAGTCTTTCTTCTATTGTCTCATATTTAAAATTTATTACCTTAAAAATTTCACTGTCCGGATAAAAAGTTACTTTCGTTCCTGTCTTTTTTGCATTTCCTATAACTTTTACTTTAGCTTCAGGAGCGCCTCTTTTATATTTCTGATAATAAACTTTTCCGTCGCGGACAATCTCAGCTTCAAGATATTCGCTCAGCGCATTTACTACTGAGACACCAACTCCGTGCAGACCGCCTGAAACTTTATAACTGTCTCTGTTGAATTTACCTCCGGCATTAAGCTGTGTCATAACAACTTCCAAAGCAGATATTTTCTCAGTCGGATGAATATCAGTAGGAATTCCCCGGCCGTTATCAGTTACAGTAACGGAACCGTTTTTATTTATTGTTAGTGTAATCTTGTCACAATAACCCGCAAGAGCTTCATCAATGGCGTTATCAATTACTTCGTAAGCCAGATGATGCAAACCTCTTGTGGAGATATCACCGATATACATCGCCGGTCTTTTTCTAACGTGTTCAAGACCTTTTAAAACCTGTATATCACCCGCACCGTATTCTTCTTCCTTTTCAGTTTTGTTTTTTGCCATAGTTTTTTTACTTATATAAAAATTATTTCTTTAATTAGTTTTTTCCGGAAATTGTCGTTCAGCCTGGAAATTATTTCCTCTTTCTTCATTGAAAGTTCAAATCTCCATGCCGCATTTTCAACCCTTACCAATAATTTATTTTTTCTTAATTCTACAGGTGTGGAATATTGCGCAATTGTTTTTCCGACACAATCACTCCAGACATCAAGTATCTTTAACTCCTGCATTTTTGCATCAAGACCGATATAATCCATGAATACGTCGAGTTCGCTTTTTAAACTCACTGTTTTATTAAATCTTGTCTTCGTATCTATGTTTTTCATTCTACTGTTTTCCCGTTATCAATTTTAAAAACGGAAATTTCTTCTTCGGAATAAAACTGCTTCAGGTTATCATTATAATTTTTCCCTGTAGTGGTCAGAAATATCTGACCGTAATCTTTTAAATGAGAAATTATTTTTGAAACCCTGTTTTCATCGAGTTCGGACAGTACATCATCAAGCAAAAGCACAGGGCTTGTGGATTTTTTATCCTTAAGATAATCATATTCAGCCAGCTTAAGAGCGACAACAAAGGTTTTATGCTCTCCCTGTGATGCAAAGTATTTGATTTCAAAAGCTTCCTTCAAATTTATTTCACGGCTGCTACCTGATTCAGTTTTATTCAGTCTGAAAACATAATCATCTCTCTGAGGACCTGAAAGTGTTATTGCTCTTGCTATTTCTTCATCCGCCGTTTCTTCAATATGCTTTCCGAGTTTATTCCTGATAAAATCAGTATCAGCGGTATCCGAACCTGTGGTTATTTCTCCGAATACATCCGAATTGTAATTAATATAACCTTTATGATTCTGAAGAAGCAAAAAAGAAAAATTTTTTTCGAAATAACTTTTAAACTCTTTTAAAAAATTAAGTCTTCTGAAAATTATCTGCGCCGATACTTCTGAAAATTTTTCGTTGTAGGAACTCAGTAGATCTCTCAGCTCCTTATATGTATATTTTTTATAAACTGAATAATTTTTCAGCAGCGCGTTTTTCTGCTTGAGGATTTTTGCAAACTCTCTCAGATGGTCAAGATAAAGTCTGCTTGCCTGTGAAATCAGTATATCAAAGAACTTTCTTCTGTCCGAAGGATTTCCGTAAGTAATGCTCAGACTTTTAGGAGAAAGGTAAACCATTGGATACCTGCCGAAAATTTCAGAAGATAATGCCGTAACTTTTTCTTTATTTCTGTGAATGGATTTTAATCTGGGATTCAGACTGTAACTTATAACTATGTGATCAATATTTTCAAGATCATTTTCAAACTCCGATTCAATGTGAAATTCATTTTCACCGAATCTGACGCAATCCGCTTCAGCCGATCCTAAAAAACTTTTTCCGAATGCCGAGTAAGAGATCCCTTCAAGTATGTTGGTCTTTCCCTGTCCGTTATTCCCGTATATAAAATTAAATTTATCATTGAATATCAGTTCCTGCTTATCATAATTCCTGAAATTTTTTAATACGATCTTTTTTAAAATCATTTTATTTTAATGCATTGTAAAAAACCAACTCGTATTTTTCTAATTTGATCTTTACTTAAACTTAATATTCACGAAATAAAGGTTATAAATTTATAACCGGATCATGATCCCGGAAATTTTTATTTCATTACCGGTTGTCCGGATTATCCTACCCTGACAGGCATTATTAATTCAATGAAGTTTTCATTCGCTAATTGCTCCGAAGGTGTTGCTATTGCTGCTTTTGAAGGACTTCCGAAACTTACATTGATCTCATCAGTCTCCATCTGAGATACTGCATCAAGAAGATATCCTGAATTGAATGCAATTACAAAAGGAGTCTTGTCAAAATCTTCCTGCCCGTCATTACTTATAAAACTGCATTCTATAGTTTCTTCGCCTTCCGACCCGATCTCCGGATTATCAGCTTTGATCTGAATGGAATTGTTTGTTATTTCAAGTTTTACACGCTTAGTAACAGCATCTGCAAAGATAAGAGCCCTTCTTAATGAATCCGACAATTCGCTTTTTTTGATCTTTAACTTCTTGTCGTTATCCTTAGGTATTACATTTTCGTAACTCGGGAAAGTATCATCTATCAGTTTTGAATATATTTCTATACCTGCAAATGTAACTTTGAGATCAATATCATCAAATTCAAGTATTGTGTCATCATTGTTGTTCAGCTTTAGAATTATGTTTCCTGTCTTTAGCGGAATAATAATCTTTTCTTCCACTTCTCCCTGCGGTTTGAAATTGTCTTTGATTATTTTTGCAAGTCTGAACCCGTCTGTAGCTACAAACTTAAG
Source organism: Ignavibacteria bacterium (assembly GCA_016709315.1). Classification (GTDB taxonomy): domain Bacteria; phylum Bacteroidota; class Ignavibacteria; order Tepidaquicellales; family Tepidaquicellaceae; genus JAEUSI01. Next base: position 349,755 of record JADJMZ010000001.1, on the reverse strand, counting down.
CTCATTCTGATTGACATCCATTAATACTCCGGACATATTCCTTCTGAGTTCATCCGTATTTACTGCATGAATTGTTTTTGCAAGGCATCTTTTCATCATCTGTCCGTCAAGCTCGAGTCTGTGAAGTTCAGCTTTCTCTTCCGGTACGGGAAAATCTTCGGCCGGCTCGCCTCCGATTGAATACTTTCCGTTTGTTGTCTTTATTGAGATTCTGTTTTTATCATTGACATCCAGTGTAAGAGACGCTGTAGTAAGAGTACGGGATATATCCAGAAGTCTTTTTGCGGGAATAGCTACCTTCCCGTCTTTCTTTCCGTCCACTTCAAGCGTGGTTCTGATAAAAATTTCAAGATCAGAAGCAAGAAGTTTAAGTTCGTTCCCGTTCAGCTCAAATAAAATATTATCGAGTATCGGAAGCGGAGAGCGGGTCGGAATAACTGAATTCAACTTTGATAAGGCATCAACAAGCTTATCGCCGGTAACAGAAAATTTCATTTGCTGTGGTGTTTTTTTCTTAAATTGATTCAAAAATACATATTTAATGTGCTATTTTCAATTCATTGATTTGTTTGAAAATTAGTTTTTCAGCGTTCATCAGCGAGAGATCATCTGCGTAAATCTGCGGGAGATCATCTGCATAAATTTGCGGGAGATCATCTGCGTAAATCTGCGGGAGATCATCTGCGTAAATCTGCGGGAGATCATCTGCGTAAATCTGCGGGAGATCATCTGCGTAAATCTGCGGGAGATCATCTGCGTAAATCTGCGGGAGATCATCTGCGTAAATCTGCGGGAGATCATCTGTACTCGGAGATCTGCGTATCTGCGGGAGATCATCGTCATCTGCGGGAGATCATCTGCGAGATCTCGCGGAGATCATCTGAGTAAATCTGCGGGAGATCATCTGTATAAATCTGCGAGAGATCATCTGCGTAAATCTGCGGGAGATCATCTGCGTAAATCTGCGTAAAATATTCTCTATATATTTATGACAATGATAATTATGACTAAAGGTATTTTAAATTTTGTTTTAATAATTTAACTTGTCAGCAATCAATAAAATCATGCTTAAAAAACTTCTGTTAATATTTATTATTTTATCTGCATCCGGGATTTCATTTTCACAAAGCAGCAGATGGTCATCTATATCAAGTTCATACTCAAAAGGTCCCGTCTCACCTGAGTATCAGTATAATTATACTATTGACATAGGTGAAAGCGGTTCAGGAAAACTCTATTACACAAAATCTTCAGTAATAAATGAGTTTGATTTTAATGTAAGCAAAAAATGTCTGAAGAAGATTAACAAAGCTCTTACAAAAAGCAAAGTTTTCATATTAAGACCGGATGAGATTGCTTCAGAAAATGCAACCGTCGGAGGTCCGGAAAGAAGTATTACAATCACAAAATGGCAGTCACCTGATCTGGATGCAAGACCGGAAGTAATAATTGTTCCATCTCAGGTAAAAGAACTATATAGCTCAAGTATAAACAACCTTTTTAAAACTATTGAAAATTCAGTTCCGGCAGATGTCTGGAAAAAAGCAAAAGGAGAATAAAAATTTATGAAAAAAATCTTATTATTGATATTGTTTTCTTTCATTTCTTACTCAGCCAGCGCTCAGTATAAATGGACAGGCATATCTTATTATCACAATACCGGTCCGGTCTCTCCTGAATATCAGTACAATTATATATTACAGATAAACACAGAAGGAAATTCAAAACTGGAATTTACAAAAAACGGAAAGACGAATACATTCGAATTCAATGTCGGGAAGAAAGGTCTGAAAACTCTTAATAATTCATTGTTAAGAACAAAATTATTATCAGAAAAAATTGATACAATATCAGAAGAAATGAACCTTATTGGCGGAACTGTTAACAGCGCTACAATATTTCTTGTAAAACCGGAGGGTTGGAAAAAGAGAAAATCTCCTGTGATTATGATTCCTAATGGAATGATTTTCAGGAAATCGGCTGAGATCAACGATATGTATCAGACAATGGAAAAACTAGTTCCGGATCATATCTGGAAAGAAGCGATGGAATAAAATTAAGTCCCGGTAAAATATTGCAGAGAGATTCGATTTTTAATCTGATTTTTTGATCTGAATGCCGTCTTTGGTATCAAGTATTTCATAACCTTTCTGTTTAATCTCATCACGTATTTCATCTGCTGACTTAAAATCTCTTTTCTTTTTTGCTTCATTCCTTTTTTCTGTAAGAATACGTATTTCTTCCGGAATATCTGTTTCAATTTTTTCGGGCTGAACAGATTCAAGTCCAAGTCCGAAGATCATGTCAAAGTCATAAGCCAGATTTATTTTTTCATTTGAACTGAGATCTCCATCTTTCAGCATTTCCCATAAAACCGACATTGCTTCAGGCATGTTCAGATCGTCATTTATCTTTTCAAGAAACCTGCTTTTGAAGTCATTCTTTTTCTCAGAAGAAGATATTGCTTCATCTGATGAAATATCTTTTCTTAAGTTTAAAATTTTACCCGATAAATTATTATATCCGCTTTTTGCCGCATCAAGAGCTTCGTAAGAGAACTTAAGCTTTTTTTTATAATGCGCCATGAGAAGGAAATATCTGTAATGCATCGGTGTATATCCTTTGTCCATAAGGGTTTGCAGAGTAACGAATTTTCCGGAGGACTTAGACATCTTTTCATTTCCCATATCCAGAAACTCTCCGTGCAGCCAGTAATTTACAAATTTTTCTCCGCTGCAGGCTTCTGACTGTGCAATTTCATTTGTATGATGGATTGGAATGTGATCTATGCCTCCGCAGTGAATATCAAAATGATTTCCAAGCAATGCCTTGCTCATAGCCGAACATTCCAGATGCCATCCCGGAAATCCCTTACCCCAGGGAGAGTCCCATTCCATCTGACGCTGTTCATTTTCCGGTGATAATTTCCATAAAGCAAAATCAGTAATGTTTTTTTTCTCTTCCGAAAACTCTATCCTGCTGCCTTCCTTCAGACCTGAAATATCCAGCTTTGCCATTTTTCCGTAATCAGGAAACTTTGAAGTATCAAAATAAACCCCGTCACTTGTAAAATATGTATAACCTTTTGTTTCAAGACATTTTACCAGATCGATCTGCTCCTGAATATAATCAGTGGCTTTGCTGTAAACATCCGGAGGATAAATATTCATCAGACCGATATCTCTTTTGAATATTTCTGTATAATGATCAGCAATTTCCCTGACTGATTTTCCAAGCTGCTTTGCGCTCTTCTCCATTTTGTCTTCACCTTCATCCTGATCTGAAACAAGATGCCCTACATCAGTAATATTCATTACATATCTGACTTTATAGCCATTGTATTTTAAAACCCTGAAAAGAATATCTTCAAAGAAAAATGTTCTGAGATTACCAATATGCTGATAATTATAAACTGTAGGACCGCAACTGTACATAAGGACGTTCATTCCGTTTATCGGGATGAATTCCTCTTTTGACCTCGTTAATGTATTGAAAAGTTTTAGCATTAGTTTTTTAGTGACTGCTGTTTCCTTTTGGTTTTGCATTCCATAATACAAGCATAAGTATTGCGCCGATTCCGGCAAATCCAATCATACTCGGACTCCAGTATCCCCATCCGAAATTATCGAGGATCCAGCCGACTCCAATTCCAACTGCAGCTCCTCCGAGATACTGCATTCCGTCAAACATTCCTGTTGCCGTTGCCGCCGCCCGCTGTCCTCCGAAATCCATAGAAGCAGTCCCTGACAACATCGAATGAACCATACTTATTGCAAGTGAATTTGTAATAAAAGCTACAATAACAAAAGTAATATCATTGGCAAACCAGACTACAAGAAGCGAAGATATTATCAGCATATAACCTATAAAAGCAACCGGCGTTCTTCTCGACTGAAAAACCCAGTCTGACATATAACCTGCGATAAATGCGCCTGCAATTCCGGCAAGCACAACCCCAAGTGCCCCTTTCTGAAAAACAGGAGAATCCAGAGCAAGTTTCTGATATTCCTGCATATATCTTGGAAACCATTGTTCAAATCCGTGTCTCACAAATCCGGTGCAGAACTCCGCTATCGCAATAGTTATTGCTACAGGATTTGAAATCACTTTTTTGAAAACATATTTGAAATCAATTTTTTCTGTATCTCCGCTTGTTGCATCCATTGTATCTAAATAACCCAGTCCTGCAGATTCAGGTGTGTTCTTAACATTAAGATATGTCATAAAAGACATTACTGCTACTATCATTGAAGGAATAAAGAAAACCCATTGCCATGGAAGTACAGTAACAGCAAAACCTCCGATCACAAATATAAGCGCTCTGCCGCTCTGAATCATTGATCCGAAAATGGCAGAGAAAACTCCTCTTTCACTGACTTTAAACCATCCTGCATTTACTTTTATCAGAGACAATGCGCTGTAAGATTGAAAATAAGAGTTCAAAGCCCAGACACTTGCAAAGTAAGTCAGCAGCATTGTTCCTGTTCCGAGAAAACCAAGATAAGCTCCTAAGCCGAAAAAGAAGTTAAAGACAACTGTTCCAATTGATCCGATCAGCATCGCTTTTTTTCCTCCGATCCTGTCAACTATTGGTCCGTTGAATATTGCCGATATTCCGTAAATTGTCAGCGCCGCTGTAATGATTGTACCGATTTGAGTTTTATCCCATCCGTAATTATCGGATAGTGATTTATTTGCAAAGGAAAGATTGTACCTTCCCATATACATTGCAGCATAAGTGAATCCAAGAGTCAGCCAGTTAATAGCTCTTCGTCTTCTGAATTCCTTTGTGTAGACCGGGCGCTCGCTTTTTTTGATCATAACAATGATTTAGTTGGTAGGAAAATTTATTGCAAACATAGAATTTATATTGAACAGAAAAAACTTATAAATAGAAATATTATATCTATGAAGGAAAATTTAACAATTAGTTAACATTCGGTTAAGATTTAAATTAAATGATTTAAAGTTCTCCAATATCCTCAAACCAAAGTTCCGGATTTCTTTCAATAAAATCTTTCATCAGATTCTTACATTCATCGAGATTCAGATTGATAACTTCAATTCCGTGAGACTCCATGAATTCCCTCGCACCGCTGAATGTTTCATCTTCACCTGCGATTACTTTTTTTATGCCGAACTGTACGCTTGCTCCTGCGCAAAGATAACAAGGCATCAAAGTGGAATAAAGAACTGTATCGCTGTAAACTCCTATTCTGCCTGCATTCTGCAGACAATCTATTTCCGCATGTATCACAGGATCATTTTCCTGAACCCTTCTGTTGTGCCCGCGTCCGATAATTTTATCTTCACGCACAAGAACGGATCCGATAGGTATTCCGCCTTCTGACAATCCTTTTCTTGCTTCTTCAATAGCAGCTTCCATGAATTTGTCCATAAAAATTTTTTCTTTTAAGTTAACTGTTTTATTATTTTACTGTGCTGAGGAAACATTTTCAAAAGTTCATCCCTGTCTCCGAGTTCAAAATCATCAAAATGAAATCCGGGTGAGACTGTGCAGCCGGCAAGACAATAAGTACCCGGATTAATTAATTCAGCGCCAAACCATTCTCCGGCTTTCATCAGAATCTGAGGAATCTGTCCTTCTTCATAATTGATCCCGAGCTTTCTTTCACTGAGATTTCCGGCGTTGTCAATTATGCTGAAAATCATTCCGTCTCCGTCATAGAAATGAAATATCTCATCAGACTTTAACCTGTGAAATTTAGAAATCTGATTCTTTTCAAGAAGATAAAATATGGCTGTTGAAAAATTTCTGTCACCTGAATATCCCGGAGGTAAGTTTTTTACTGAACATGAGTCTTCGGAACGGTAAGTTTCACTGTAATAACCACCTTCAGGATGCGGGATTAACTTAAGACTTTTTATCCATTTCTCTGCAGTGTTATTCATAATATTTTTTTAATAGTAAACTGCGATCCAGATACATGCAGGATCAGTGCTTGTCTTTTCCACTCTGTGTCTGGAGTTTTTTGGAATTATCAGGTGATCTCCGGGATTTAACTCCCTGCTCATACCTGATTGAAATGAAATCACCGATCTCCCCTGAATCAGCATTACCCATTCGTCTCTGTCATCTTCAAGCCATTGACCTTCAGGAGTTTGCTGTCCGCAGGAAATTATCCTTTCAATTACAATTTTTTCGTTTGAAATTATCTGCTGAAATAACTCGAAGTCAAGCGGAAGATCTTCCGGAAGTTTTAAAAAATTTTCTGTCATAAAATAAAAATCCGGCATTCTTTAAATATTTAAAAGAATGCCGGAATAAAATTAACCTTTACTCGCAACTACAGTAGATTTTGAATCTTTTTCTTCCTGTACATGCTTTGGCACTGTACCGAAAATATAATCCCACATTGGATTGCTTACTCCGTAAGCAGTATTGTCGTCTGAATAATGATGCTTAAGGTGATAATTTTTTAAAAATTTCCCTAATTTTCCTTCCATCTTAAAATGATGCGTCGCATAATGAATCGAATCATAAGCCATATAGCCAAGTAAGAATCCGGAAAAAATATTAAGATAATAACTGCCAAAGGAAAATTTAAACAGAAAGAAAAAAAGTGTTGCAAGCGGAATACTGACAAGCAAAGGCATTACCAGTCTTGTAGAATCTCTCGGATAATCATGGTGAATTCCGTGAACAAGAAAATGAACCCTTTTCCCTGTTTCGGATTTCGGATGATAATGAAAAGCCCATCTGTGTATCACATATTCCATCAGTGTCCAGAGAAGCAATCCTGAAATAAAACCGATAATACCTGCTGAAACCCCTGTTTCTGAAAATCCGAAATATGAAGTTATGATCATAACGGGAATAAAGACGATTAAAGGTGTCGCAGGATGTATGTGAGAAAAATATTCAAGAAAAGGATTCTTGAATAATCTCACAGTTTCATTCCTGTTAGATACGAATTTTGCCATGTTGTTTTTAAGTTTGAAATGTAAAATAACTAATACATACTTAGTTTAAAATGAAATATTTTATTGCTTGTTACTTACCGGACTTAAGCAGATCCCTGATTTCTCTGAGCAGTTCCTGATCAGGCGTTGGAGGAACAGGAGCAGCTTCTTTTTTTTCTTTGAACCTGTTCATGATTTTAATTATCGTAAATAATACAAAAGCAATTATCACAAAGTTAATCACTGCCTGGATAAATTTACCGTAGGCAAATTTCGCACTCCCTACATTTAAAGACAGACCGGAAAAATCCAATCCTCCGATAATTATTCCTATTAATGGAGTAATCAGATCACTTACTATCGAACTTACAATCGCTCCGAAAGCTATTCCGATTATAACTCCTATTGCCAGATCCATAGCGCTGCCCTGCGAAAGAAATTCTCTGAATTCTTTTACCATTTTTTTTATTTAATATTGACGAAATATTTTTCTCAAAAATAGTATTAATATTTTACTATAGAAAGTCAGCAGATTTATACAGTAATCCGTATCTCAGTCCTTTGACTGAAACTGTTACTGCATCTAATCCAAAAAACTCCATTACTGTGATAAGTATCAATGTTCCGCTGAGAATTATCTCACTTCTTCCTTTCATGTATTCGCCTAAGTCAAGTATCTCTTCATCATTCATTGAAATCAGTTTTTCAAAAATATTCTTTACATCCTGCAAATGCAGAATATCCTTATGTATAATATTTTCATCAAACTTTTTCAGACCGTGTTTTATTGCGGAAAGAGTTGTAAGAGTTCCTGCTACTCCAATAAGCGCTCTGCCTTTTATATCATCGTAAGAAATATTCCTTAATTCTGCTTTTATAAGATCTGATGCTTCCTTGATTTTTATTTCAGAGTGGCTTTCTCTGAAATAATTTTCATACAATCTCACAGAACCAATGTTAATGCTTTTGTGATTAAATACACCTTCTGATTTGAAACTGATTTCTGTACTGCCTCCTCCGATATCTAAAACTACACACTGCTCGTGTTGCTCCATATCGAAAACTGCACCGAGATATCCATGGTATGCTTCATCTTCTCCGGATATAACTTTTATTCTTACTCCTGTTTCTTTACTGATGTATTCAATGAACTCATTGCTGTTTTCCGCATCTCTGAGTGCGCTTGTTCCGAATGCAAATATCTTCTGCGAATTATGTTCCCGCGAAACGTAAATATATTTTCTGAAAATATCCGCGACAAGAGCGAATTTTTCCTTTGAAATATTTTTCGTTCTGTAAAGGTCTTTCCCGAGTCTGGGAATTTCCTGAGCTTCGAATATCTTTACGGGAATATTATTTTGAAGAGATGCTACAAGCAGCAGACAGGTGTTTGTTCCGATGTCTATGACTGAAATTATTTCACCCGATTTTAACGGCATATACTCCTATCCAGTCTGAATTAAGACGGATGTCTTCTACATTGTAATCATTCAGGATCAGCAGTTCGAGAATTTCCTGATCTTCTGAACTCATAATTCCTGAGAGAAACAACTTCCCCCCGGGTTTAATTTTTTCGTTCAGGTTTTCGAAATTATCTGTAATCACGCTTCTTATGATATTCGCGCAGATAACATCAAAAGAATCTTCTTCAATTCCTGTGATATTTTTATTGTGAATTTTAACTTTATCTGATACTGAATTAATTTCAAAATATTCCTTTGCGTTACTGACAGCGACATCATCAATATCAATAGCCGTTGCTTTTTTGACACCGAGCTTTATCCCTGCAATTGTAAGGATACCTGTACCGCATCCGAAGTCAAGCATTTTATATTCGTCGCCTTTCAGATAATCGCTCATAAGCTCGAGCACAAGCTGCGTAGTTTCATTGTGACCTGTGCCGAATGACATTTTAGGATCGATCTCTATTAAAATTTTATTCTCTGTATCTGTAAGTTCGCTTTTTTTCCAGGAAGGGTAAACAATAATTTTATTACTAATGTAAACCGGCTCTATTGTTTTTTCCCATTCATCATTCCAGTTTTTATTTTCAAAAATTTCAGCGCTGAAATCTTTTTCGGTTATTATATTTTCTTTGATCAGGGAATCCTTCAGAGAATTAATCTTTCTTTTTTTATTTCCTTCAAAATAAATTTTCAGAAGTCCTTCTTCTTCGAGAATATTTTCAATTCCATTTACATACAGTTCATTGTATAGCTGATCATAATTGGCTTTATTAAAGGAGATCTGAACTTCATAATATTTATCTTTCAAAAATTACTCCTTTCGCCGCATCAAGTGTGTTTTTCATAAGCATGGCAATTGTCATCGGTCCTACCCCGCCCGGAACAGGAGTTATCATTCCGCATTTTTCAAAACATTCTTCATAATCCACATCTCCTGTTAACCTGTAACCTGTTTTGGAATTAATGTCTTCTACTCTGTTGATACCGACATCAATTATTATACATCCTTCTTTTATAAAATCCTTTTTGACAAAATGCGCTTTGCCAATGGCAGCAATGATTATATCTGCTGTTGAGCAAACTTCTTTTATGTCCTTTGTCCGGCTGTGACAGACAGTTACAGTGCAGTTATATTCTTTTCTGAGAAGCAGATTAGCTACCGGCTTTCCGACGATATTGCTTCTGCCAATAACGACAGCATTCATACCGTCTGTCTGAATATTTTTTCTTTTCAGAAGTTCGGTTATACCATAAGGAGTACACGGCAGGAAACACTTCTCGCCAATAACCATCTTACCTGTATTCAGCGGATGGAATCCGTCAACATCTTTTTTATAATTTATTGCTTCAATTATCTTTTGTTCATTTATGTGTGATGGAAGGGGGAGCTGTACAAGAATACCGTGAATTTTATCGTCACGGTTAAATTTATCTATGAGCTTAAGCAATTCATTTTCCGAAACATTTTCCGGCAAATTTTCCGTGACCGAATAAAAGCCGAGATCGCTGCATGCTTTGCCTTTATTCCTCACATAAACTTTCGAAGCGGGATCTACTCCGGCCAGTATAAAAGCGAGACCCGGAGTTATTCCTTTTTCGGAAATGAGAATATCCGTTCCGGATTTAACTTCAGATTTTATTTGTAAAGAGATCGCCTTGCCGTCTATGATCTTATCATTCATAAGAAAATAAATTTTACTTGTTTATCATACCGATAAATTCTTCGAAGAGATATTTACTGTCATTGGGACCGGGAGAAGCTTCCGGATGATATTGTACTGACATCACCGGAAATTTTTTATGCCTGATCCCTTCGTTTGTATTGTCATAAAGATTTGTATGAGTTATCCGTACAATATCGGGATCAAATGTTTTTTCATCCACTGCAAAGCCGTGATTTTGCGAAGTGATCTCAATTTTGTTCTTCAGATGATTTTTTACAGGATGATTACCGCCGCGGTGACCGAATTTAAGCTTATATGTTTTTGCACCAAGCGCCAGGGAAATTATCTGATGCCCGAGACAGATTCCGAAAACAGGAATATTCGTTTCGATAAGTTTTTTTGTATTTTGAATTGCATAAACAACTGCTTCAGGATCACCGGGACCATTCGACAGAAATATCCCGTCCGGTTTATAATCAAGAATTTCTTTATAATCTGATTCTGCATTGAAAATTTTCAGTTCGGTATCATATTTCAAAAACTCCCTTAAAATGTTTTTCTTAATCCCGAAATCATAAACAGCTATTTTATACTTTGCCTTTTTACCTTTGCTGTCATTGTGACCGGATCTTAGTGTATAGTTTTTCCTGGATGAAATAAATTTCACAAGATCGAGTCCGCTCATTTTCGGGGATGCCAGAACTTTTTCAGTCAGCTTTTTATCAGGAATATCTTCTCCCGTTATCATTCCTCTCATTGCGCCTTCGCTTCTGATCATTTTCGTCAGCGCTCTTGTATCTATTCCGGAAATCCCTATGACCTTATTTTTTTTCAGATAATCATCAAGCGAATTCAGACCATCGTGATTGCTCCAGTTTTCTTCATAGCTTCCGGCAATAAGACCTGACGCCTGTACCTTTTCGGATTCAATATCCGTTTCATTTGTTCCGTAATTTCCGATCAGTGGATAAGTCATAATTATTATCTGACCATAATAGGAAGGATCGGTAAGAATCTCCTGATAGCCGGTAAGGGAAGTATTAAAAACTACTTCACCTGAAGAAGAATGATCATATCCGAAAATAAATCCTTCATAGACCTGACCGTTTTCTAAAACTAATTTACCTTTTTTCAAACAAGAATTCGGTTGTTTTATAAAATTAATTCAGGAACTTACTTCATTTCATCTGAGATATTTATCAAGAAAATTCATCTTAGCTTTAAAAACTTTTATCTGATTGGAAACCTTGCTGAATCCGTGCCCTTCATCTTCCAGCAGAATATATTCTACGGGCTTATTAAGTTCTTTGAGCTTATTAACTATCTGCTCTGATTCGGCTTCTACAACTCTCGGATCATGCTTTCCCTGAATAACCAATAACGGACAACTGATCCTGTCAACAAAATTGATCGGTGATCTTTCGAATAGCATTTCTTTATCCTCAGGTACTCCGCCTACAAGTTCATTTGTTCCTTCTTTCCAGTGTTCAGGAACAGATTCAAGAAATGTAAACAAATTGGAAGGACCGAAAATATCAACTGCGCATTTCCAAATCTCCGGCGCTTTGGTTATGCATGTCAGACACATAAATCCTCCGAAGCTGCCGCCGACTACTGCGATTTTCTTCGGATCTGCATATCCGGTTTTTTTAAGATAATCCACGCTGCCGAGTACATCCTGAAACTCCGCTCCGCCCCAGTCTTTATAAATTTTCTTCTGAAATGATTTTCCGTAACCCGTGCTTCCTCTGAAATTCGGAGCGATAACTATGTATCCTGCATTTGCCATGACCTGTACATATCTGCTGAAATTATGCATTTCCTGATGCTCGGGTCCTCCGTGAGGCCAGACAATTGCCGGATTCTTTCCGTCTTTTTTCAAACCTGCCGGAATATAGAGCAGAGCGTGTATCTTGAGCCCGTCAAAACTTTTGTAAAATATGTCTCTTGGTTTGGTAAGTCCCTTTTTGGAAACACCTCCGACAAATGCATCAGTGATCTGTTTCTTTGTATGATTTTTTATATTGTAAACAAAAATATCATTGGGAGTCTGAGGACCATCGCAGAGGAATACAAGTTTTTTATCATCCTTTGTAAATTTCACTGAAGAATAATTCGCTTTGGGAAGTTTCAGACTATGAACTTTACCCGATTTAAGATCTTTGAGTTTAGGAGTGTTGCTTCCTAATTTATTGATCGTCCATAAAAGCTGATTGTGATCATTGGATAATTTATAGCCGGTGACATCCCACTTTTCTTTCAGTATCCAGTGTGATTTTTTCTTTTTAATGTCATAATATTTTATTCCCTTGAACTCTCTTCCTTCATCCGATACATAGTAAAATCCTTTGTTCTTCTTATCAAAAGTACATCCTGCATTAAAAACATTTTGCTTAATATCGTGCTCAGTAATATTTTCCAGAGTATTGTGCCTGGTATCATAAAGCAGTATGTCCGTATTGATGTTTCCGTAAAACTTTGTAAATGTAATGTATCTTTCATCGTTGCTCCAGCCATCCGGCTGTGTAGGATAATTGTCATCAAACTGCTTTACAGGAATGTTCTCATTTGTATTCAGGTCTTTTATATATGCGTCAAAATTAAATTTGAGTCTTTTGTTGGTAGAGAACAGGAATTTATTTCCTTTTTTATTGAAACAATGATAATAACACTGAGAATCTTCAAAACCTTCTGTAAGACATGAAATATCATCTCCGTCTTCAGACATTTTATAAATCTGAAGATTTTCATTTCCGTTCAGATCACTTAGAAAAATAATATCTTTTGTTTTAGGCGAATGAGTAATTTGTTTTACCGCCTGATTCCATGTTGATATCTGATGTGGCCAGCCGCCTTCCGAAGGCATTGACCATATCTGCGGGGATCCTGATGTATTTGTTATAAAGAATATTTTTTTGTCGTTATTTGACAATGTAAAACCGAATATTGATCTTATAGAAAAAAATTTTTCTACCGGATATCTCTGTACTCTGGCGGTCAATTTATTATGATTTATGGTTAAATAAAAAATTTTATAAAGATAACTTATTTTGAATTTATTTATTAGTCTTTAAAAACCGAATGATCTGTCTTAGAACTTGCGAAACCGAAAGTTTCATTGCAGGATGTTCTTTTAAATTCAGATTAATAAAGGCAAACTTACAGATTACATATACTCATTTTATAAATGAAAGTTTTATTGAAATAAATTAATTACTTAGAGACTTCTGTAAAACACTTACGGTCATCCCCGCGTGTTTTTAGCGGGGATCCAATCATTGAAAAACTAACTTAAAAATGGATTCCCGATAGGAGCACTCGGGAATGACAATCCGGGGAGAGTTGGTTTATCAGAAGTCTCTACTTACAAAGACAATTCGAGCTCCATAGAAATATTAAGGGCTGGAGCAGGCATCTTAAAAATTCGTATCAATCAAAAGAAAGAATTACACAAATCTGCTATTCTGAATTTTATATTGATATTCTAAAAAATATTTCTGATTTTTGACACAAAGAAACATTTACCCCACAGTAATTCTAAAATATTAATACAAAAAATTAATCTAAGAATATTAATTAGTTTCTGCTTTTATCAAAGCAGAAATCAGTAACACGTTTTATTATTAATAATATAAAACAAAAGATTTAATATTTTTAAATTATTTACAAATTTTTTAAGATGTAACAAATCCCACAATAAGTTTTAAAACCCACATAGAGTTTTATTCAATTTAAGCTACAAATCAAGAACAAGTAATAATTATTTCTAAATTAAAAATCATAAAAATGATGAAAAGAATTACTTTCATGATTATGATGCTTCTTGTAATTGCAGGAACATCATATTCACAGGACAAACAGGACTGGAAGTGGATGCATCCGACACCTCAGTCAAATAATCTGCGCAAGATCAAAATGGTAAGCGGAACTGACTGGGTAACAGCCGGAGCAAACGGAACATTCATGCATACATCTAATTCAGGTTCTAACTGGTATTTCCACCATTTTGCAGGAAAGGTGACAGCAGGAACACTTGCTACCACACAGAATTACGATATGTGGTTTTTTGATTCGAATACAGGAATTGTTATAGGAGATCAGGGATATATCGGCAGAACAGTAAACGGAGGTGTAACATTTGATGAAGTCGGAGTAGGTCTTGTTGCAACTAATTCAAGATGTCAGTCAATCTGGTTCGCAAATGCAAACACCGGATACATTGGTGCGGGAAGTCAGAATGCTTTTACAACAGTAATTCTGAAAACTACTAATGCCGGTTTAAACTGGTCAACAGTGTACAGCGATCTTTCGGGTTCGACAAGTTATCTTACTACATTAGGCGGAATTGATGATCAGAATGTTTTTGCTTCCTGGGGAAACGGAAGTCTGCTGAGTACTTCAAACGGTGGAACAAACTGGACTATTACTCCAACTACATTTCCGACAATTATGTATAATATGAGTTTTCTTAATTCCACCACGGGATTTTGCAGCGGAAGCGGAGGGACTGTTTCCAGAACAACCAATGCAGGATTAAACTGGAGTTCTGTCAATACTCCAACAGTTGACTGGGCAATGTTTCAGGTAAAAGTTGTTTCTGCGAGTGAAATTTATGCAGTCGGAGATGCAAGTTTTCTTTATAAATCAACAGATCTCGGGACGACGTGGCAGACATTGCCAATAAGCGTAAGCGGTCCGTCAGCAACCTTTGTCTGGTATTCATTAGATAAGAACGGATCTACTTATGTACTGTCAGGAGATTACGGAATTGTTGCAATATCAAATGACGGATGCGCAACCTGGTCAACGAATAATTATACACAGTATTCAAATGCGCTGATGTATGACATTACAACAGTTCCGGGTACAAGCAAGTACTGGGTTGTAGGAAGACCATTTCCTACAGGATCGACTAACAGGGAATTACTTTATTCCTCAAACAGCGGTGCAACATGGACACCATACAACCTCGGATATACGGGAGACTTTTTCTCAATTTCAATGATCAACGAAAATACGGGATATGTTAGCGGACAGAACAACAGAGTTTTGAAAACTACTGACGGAGGAGCAAGCTGGACTCCGAAAACAGGTCCGTCTCCGGTTGCAACTTCACAATTATATACATGTGAATTCATAGATGAGAATACAGGATGGGTATTTGTGAATTTATCCACTGTAGCAGGAGGAAATGTATTCAAAACAACAAACGGCGGAGATAACTGGTCTCAATATACAACAGGCGCAGCGAGTGAGAATATTTATTCAGCCGACATGGTAAATGCAAACACAGGATTCTGCGTTATGAATACTTCTAACAGACCTATTTACAGAACAACAAACGGCGGAGTCAACTGGACAGGCGCTACAACAACAGGTTTTACCGGCAGCATCAGAGGCGTTTCTTCACCTGACGGAGTTACAGTTTATGCTTGTCAGACCAGGAGGCACATCCAGAGTTGCAAAGTCAACAAACGGCGGAGTTAACTGGACACTTATTACCATGCCGGTTGCTACAGATTTTAACAGCATAGATTTCAAGGATGCAAATACAGGATATGTATCCGGCGGATCATCGGGCACGCCGGCTATCTGCAAAACAACAGACGGCGGAGTAACCTGGACGACACAGAATACTCACGGAATTACAAACATAAAAGTTTATGTAACTCAGGGTGATACTGCCTGGGCTCTCGGCGGAAACACTGCAATATTCAGATATGCAGGTCCGACCAATCAGATAAAGATCAATCTAAGCATTGCTATGGAAGGAATGTATTCATCAGTGTCAAATCAGCTTGCAATGAGAGATACCGTTAAAGTTTATCTGAGAAATTCTACTTCACCTTATGCTATAAAGGATTCAGCAAAAGCGGTAATTGACTCACTTACGCAAACGGCATTATTTACTTTCAGCAATGCACCTTCAGGCACATATTACATAGTTGCAAATCACAGGAACTGCATTGATACCTGGAGCAGAACCGGCGGAGAGACATTTATAGCAGACGGTTCGACTTTTAATTATTCATTTGTTTCAGGAAGTTCTCAGGCATACGGCAGTAACATGACATTAAAAGGATCAAAGTGGTGTATCTACAGCGGTGATCCGAATAAGGATAATACAGTGGATGCCTCAGACCTGAGTCTTGTAGATAACGATGTAAATTTTTCAACCTCAGGGTATGTTGCAACTGATCTTACGGGAGATAATTTTGTAGATACGGATGATCTTTCGATCGTTGATAATAATTCATACAATGCCGTCGGGATTATAAGACCATAGTTATATTAAGTTAGATTATTTATAAAAAAAGCCGGTGATCAAACGCCGGCTTTTTTATTTAATAACTGAAGTTACGCAGTCAATAAATTCTTTCTCTGATTTGTATTGTTTAATATGAATCTTAATACATTTACTTTGTAATTATGTATTAAAATAATTAAGTTGAACTTGATTTAACTTCAGTAAATTCTTGTAAATTTAATATTTCAGACAATGAACAGAGAAACATTAATTAAAAACACTGTAAATAAAATTAATAAATTACCGGATTCGGAAATCATAGAAGTTTCAGATTTTACAGATTTTCTTATTTGTAAAATTGAAGATCAGATTCTAACTAAAGGTATTGAAGAGGTAATTTCAAAATCGAAATCTTTTGATTTTTTAAATGAAGAAGAGGATTTGTACACTGTTAAAGATTTAAAAGAAAGATAAAAATGAAAAAAGGGGATGTTGTATTAATTCATTTTCCATTTACTGATTTAAAGGGAAATAAAAACAGACCTGCAGTTGTATTATTAGAAACTGAAAATGATGTAACTCCGCCGTTGTTGGTGTTCCAAAAAGTTTGCAGGATTAAATTTCGGGAAAGATTACATTAAATTGCAAACTTTTTGGTCACCAACAACAAAAGCATGGAATGATGAGATTGGTTTTTGGAAACTATCTGGAAGTTTGAGGGAAAGATAGTCGATATAGAACTTCGCCTGTCAGGAGTTTGGTTGTTGGTGACCAAAAAGTTGCCATTCAGAATATCAGAATTTGAGATGATTCAGGCAACTTTTTGAAACACCAACAACGGCGGTCAAAATAAGTACGTTGGATAAAGATTTAGTATTAGGCAGACTGGGTGAATTAACACCGACTGAAATTATTAAAATTAATCAAAGCATTATTAAACAATTTTCACTTGATAATAATATAGAAAATTAAAATACTGATCCTTATAAAAACTATACAGCTGATTTAATAAATCAATTCCCGCAAACTACAAACTTTAACTTAATTTTTTAAACCCCCTTTACAAAAATTTCTTACTAACATTTTTGAGATACTATTCTTAGTTTGACTGCATAAAAATTTATATAAACCAATTTGAAAAAGAAATTATTCCTCTGCCTGCACGGACATTTTTACCAGCCGCCGCGGGAAAATGCATGGACAAATGAGATCGAACCTCAGCCCTCCGCAGCTCCGTTTCATGACTGGAACGAAAGGATCCTGCAGGAATGCTATAAACCCAACAGCGAAGCGGTGATAGTTGACATTCACGACAATGTTATAAAAAGAGTAAACAATTACGAATATTTTAATTTTAATTTCGGTCCAACGCTGCTGCACTGGATAAAGAACAAGCATCCCAGAACTTACAGTAAAATTACCGAAGCCGATAAAATCAGCGCAAAGAAAAATCAAGGTCACGGCAATGCAATTGCAATGATATACAACCATGTCATTATGCCTCTTGCAAACAAAAGAGATAAGATCACTCAGATAAGATGGGGACTTGAGGATTTCAGAATTCATTTCGGAAGGGAATCGGAAGGGATATGGCTTCCGGAAACTGCCTGCAACATTGAAACTCTTGAAACTCTGATCGAAGAGAAAATCAAATATATAATTTTAGATCCGTCGCAGGCGGATTCTGTCAGGAAATCCGGTTCGGATGAATGGGAAGATGTTACTTCCGGAAACATTGACACGGGAATTCCATACAGATATTTTTCCGCACATAACAGAAAGAAATATATTGACATAATTTTTTATGACGGACCGCTTTCAAAGAACATTGCTTTTGATGATCATATTTACAGCGCGGAAAAACTATTGAACAGACTGAAAGAGGTGAAAGTATCAGAAGTCAGATCAGGAAATTTAGTAGGAGTTGCAGTTGACGGTGAAACCTTCGGTCATCACAAAAAATATACGGAAAGAACTCTTTCATATTTATTCTCCGAACTGATTCCTTCATCAGAATTTAAAATTATAAACTTCGGAAAATATCTCGCAACTCACAAGCCTGATCACGAAGTAATGATCAAAGAAGGAATTAACGGAGAAGGCACATCATGGAGCTGTCTTCACGGTGTCGGCAGATGGAAAGAAAACTGCGGATGCGGAAGCAGCGATGAATATCCCTCTCAGGAATGGAGAACTCCGCTGCGCGAATCCCTGAATTTTCTCAGAGACGAACTTGCCTTAGTTTTTGAAAATACAGGAAGTCATTTTTTATATGATGTATGGGAAGCAAGGAACGCATACATCAGTTTGATATCCTCGTTTTCCGAAGAAAGTTATGATCACAATAAAGCTGAATACTTCCTGAAATTTTCCAAAAAGAAATTGACAGATCCGGAAAAGGATCTTTGCATTAAACTTCTTGAAATGCAGAAATATTCGATGTTTATGTTCACAAGCTGCGGCTGGTTTTTTTCCGATATCTCGGGGATCGAAACGCTTCAAATCCTTGAATACGCCGCAAGAGCTATGGAAATTGCATTTGAAGTAACGGGTTTAAATACTGAGTATACTTTTCTTGAAATGCTGTCCCGGGCGAAAAGCAATTCAGATGAATATTTAAACGGCAAGGATCTTTATTTGAAAAAGATAAAAAAGAATAACAGATCTGCAGGTGAATTTTTTAACGTAACAAATGATCTCATAAATTAATTTTAAATTTGGACTACAACTCTCTCTTAAATACAAGCTCTTCATCACAGTGGAAAAAAATAGGTGTTCATAAAAGAGCAGGCGTAGCTCTTCCATTGTTCTCGGTTTACTCTGATAACAGCATAGGCGCAGGGGAAATACCCGATCTGAAACTTGTTATAGACTGGTGTAACAAAACAGGAATGTCCGTAATACAGCTTCTGCCGCTGAATGAACTCGGATCAGATAATGCTCCTTATAATGCGGTAAGTACTTTTGCCATAGAGCCAATGTACATTTCCTTAAAAAAAATTAAGCATGCTGATCTGAAACCTTTCAGAAAGGAAATCAGATCTTTAAAAAAGAATTTTCCTGCCGGAGGTACAAAAGTAAATTACAATATTAAAAATGAAAAACTTCTTCTTTTAAAAAAATATTTTCAACAGTAAATCTTAAA
This sequence comes from Ignavibacteria bacterium, assembly GCA_016709315.1. GTDB lineage: Bacteria > Bacteroidota > Ignavibacteria > Tepidaquicellales > Tepidaquicellaceae > JAEUSI01. Next base: position 330,309 of record JADJMZ010000001.1, on the reverse strand, counting down.
GAGCCGGACAGTTTCATTTCTTTTAAGGAAAATAATCTGCGATGGCTTAAGTATTATTGTCTCTTCAAAATTATCTCCGGTATGCATCCTGATAAAAGCTGGTCAGAATGGGACCTCAAATACAGATACATTTCTTCTTATACTGCAGAAAAAATACTGAAAGAAAATGAGAACGAAATGAATTTTTATGCCTGGGTTCAGTGGCAGCTTTATGAACAGCTTGTCTCAGTAAAAAAATATGCCAAAAGGAAAAAAGTTTTCATCATGGGAGATATTCCATTTCTTGTTTCAAGGAACAGCGCTGATGTATGGGCTTATAAAAATTATTTTAAACTGCAGCTTTCTTCCGGAGCGCCTCCTGATATGTATTTTTCGAAAGGACAGAGATGGGGAATGCCTCCATACAACTGGGACAACATTAGCGCCGATAACTACAGTTACTTCCGCGAAAGAATTAAATATTCTGAAAACTTTTTTGATATGTACAGGATAGATCATTTCGTCGGACTGTTCAGAGTCTGGACAATTGATCTTAAAACTTCTGAAGAATCCGGAGGTCTGGAAGGAAAATTTGATCCCGAAGATGAGCATTGCTGGGAAGAACACGGAAGAAATATTCTCAAAGCTATGCTTAACTCATCCGGTATGCTTCCGTGCGCAGAAGATCTGGGTACAGTTCCTTATTGTTCATACAAAGTTTTAAAGGAATCCGGAGTTACCGGAATAAATGTTCAGAGATGGGAAAAAAATCCGGATCAGGAATTCAGATTTATAAGTCCGGAAGATTACAGAATAAATTCCGTTGCAACAGTTTCTACTCATGATTCAAGTTCGCTTCCTGCATGGTGGGAAAATGAAGCAGGAACGGTTGATGAAGTTTCATTCAGACAGATCTGTGATAAATTTATTTCTTCTGAAGATAAATATTCCGAAATAAAAGATATGCTTTTTGATAAAGAGTTATCCCGCAACGGCAGATTATACTGGAACGGAAATATCACAGACAAAAATGAACTTCTGAAAATCCTTGGTTTGAATTATGATGACGCTTATGAATTTATTGAAATGTTTAAATCGGTTCATAATGAAAAGAATAATTTTATGGAATACATAGGATTAAAAAAAGATTTTATTCAAAAAGCAGATATTGATTTTATAAAATCATCAGTTGAAAAAATCAGCAGTACTTCTTCTATATTCAGTATTCAGCTTATCATGGAGTATCTTTATCTTGATGAGAATATTTTACAAGATTATAAAGATTGGAATTACAGAATAAATTTCCCTGGAATAGTTTCGGGAAGAAACTGGTCAATGGTGATTCCGGTTTCGCTTGAGAAGTTAAATGAACTCGGGATCAACAGTGAAATAAAAGAGATAAATCTGAAATACGGCAGGATCTAAAATTTTCTGAATGCATATATGTGCTGTCTTATGTATGCTTTTATGTCAGCAATAAATACTTTCCAAAAATTTTTATGAGGAAATTCTTTTTCCGATAAAGGATAATCCGGTGTATCGCTTAAACCAAATCTTTTAGGTTTTCTGATCGCAGGATCCGGAAAGAAAGCAGTGCCGAATAGCCAGTCCCAGACCGCTAATTTCGTGCTGAAATTATTCTGATACTCTTTTCCTCCGTCATCTGAATGGTGCCAGCGGTGCATTTCAGGACCGTTGATAAAATACTGCAGCTTTCCGAGTCTCACATCAATATTTGAATGAATGAACATTCCCCAGATTGCGCTTATCATCCCTTTGTATATCGCAACTTCAGGCGCAGCGCCGAGAAGAATGATAGGCGCAAACTCAACTGTCTGATTTATAAGTATTTCCAATGAATGTGATCTTGCTCCTGAAAGCCAGTCAATTGTTTTTGGCGAATGATGCGCTTCATGCGTCCGCCAAAGAATTTTGTTGTGATGCTGCCATCTGTGAAACCAGTATATGTAAAAATCGTGAGTTACAAGAAAGAATAAAACCTGAACCCATACAGGCCAGCTTCCGATCAGACTGTACTGATAAAGATCCGTGTTGAATTTGATCCAGTTCAGAAATCCGAAAATAATAAGTCCGAGCACATAACTCTGAAAGACTGAATACATAACTATATCATTGAAAAACCCTTCACGGAAAATCTTCTGACCTTTTGTATAAGGATAATATTTTTCGAGAACAATCATTAAGACTGCTGCTGCGGAAATTATTATTAATGATAATAACTGAAGTGACATATTGCAAATTAATAAATCAGATTGAACAATTTAATGTAAATTATTTTGAAACCGGAGGAAATGAAGTGATCTGTAATTTCTCTGATATCATTTTAAATAAAAAACGAGATTACAAAGATTTAATTAATTTAGTTATCAACACAGCCAGTAAAAAATTAATTTAATACTAATCTTAATAAATTAAAAAAACTAATTACTAATTACTAATTACTAATTATTAATTTGACCTGACCCTTCTTAGCTTTTTCCTCTGTCCCATCTCGCTTTCATAAACTTTCTTCACACCGTCGCCAAGTGATCTTTCAATGTCTCTGATATTTTCCACAAGTCTTTTGAATCCTCCGGGTTCCACTGAAGCCGCCTGATCTGTTCCCCACATCGCCCTGTCCAATGTAATATGTCTTTCTACAAATGTTGCTCCCAGCGCAACAGCAGCAAGTGTCGGAGCCAGTCCCGTCTCATGTCCGGAATAACCGATCGGGATTTCCGGGAAAGTTTTTTTCAGTGTATGTATCATATTCAGATTCAGTTCTTCAAGTTTGCACGGATAAGAGGAAGTGGAATGAGCAAGAAGGAGATTCTCATTTCCAATTGATTTAACCGAATCCTTTATTTCATTAAAAGTTGACATGCCTGTTGAAAGGATCAGAGTCTTTCCGGTCGATCTTTTTTTATTAAGCAGTCCGTAATCTGTCAGTGAAGCTGATGCAACTTTATACATTGGCGGATCAAAGTGTTCAATAAAATCAACAGACTCTTCATCCCAGCATGAAGCGAACCAGTTTATTTTATTAAATCTGCAATACCTGTCTATCTCCGAATAATCTTCCAGACTAAGTTCGATCTTATGCCTGTAATCAATGTATGTCATTCTTCCCCACGGTGTATCTCGTTCAATATTCCACTGATCTTTCGGAACGCACAGTTCCGGAGTTCTCTTCTGAAATTTTACTGCATTGCATCCGGCATTGACAGCAGCTTTGATAAGTTTCTTAGCGAGCTTTAATGAACCGTTGTGATTAATTCCTATTTCAGCAATTATAAAAGTGCTTTCTCCGTCACCGATGAATATATCTCCTGCTTTTACTTTTGCCATAATACTAAATTTATTTTTATGAAATGTATAACAGTATGTTTATTAAAGCGTCTTAGGTTTTAAATTAAAATTAGATGTCTTTCTGAATACCGGCTCAACCGGTTCTCCTTTGAGATACTCCGCTACTTTTTTTTCATCAACCGCTTTCTTCAGCAAAGGTAATACTTTTTCATAGCATTTTAATGTGTATTCGGCATCCTCATCAGAATGTGAAAAACACATATTATGAAATCCGGACCAGAGTATTCCGTTCTTTATCATTTCCTGCTGAACAAGTGATTTCATTTCAAGAGGATTACATCCCGATTTGCCGGGATCGAATGTAATTATTGTCCTGCAGTTGTATCCCGAACACTGCGTATAATCCATTCCGAGATCTGATGAAATCTTATTGTATCCGTCCTTAAGTTTTTTCCCCTGCATTGAAAGAAATTCCGGTACATTCTTTTCAGCGATCTCATCTATCGTTGCCATACTTGCCGCAAGTGACAATGTCTCTCCTCCGAAAGTAGTAAAGAAAAATACATCCCTGTCAAACAGTCTCATCACTTCTTCTCTTCCGGTTAATACGGATAAAGGCATTCCGTTCGCAATCGCTTTGGAATAACACGCCAGGTCGGGCTTTACTCCGAAATATTCCTGCGCGCCTCCAACCGCAATTCTGAATCCCGTCCACATTTCATCAAATATAAGAAGACTTCCGTTCTTTCTGCATACTTCCTGAACTTCCTTAAGAAAGTCATTCCTTTCCTCTTCAAAAACAAACGGCTCAAGGATTACACAAGCCGTATCGGCATCTATTGACTGCTTTAGATTTTCAATATCATTATAATTAAAAGTATAAGTGAGGTCCTTCACTGCAGCGGGAATTCCGGAATCTCTGTCTGTTACTCCGATATACCAGTCGTGCCATCCGTGATATCCGCAGCACAGAACTTTCTCGCGTTTTGTAAACGCTCTCGCAACTCTAACAGCCGCTGTAGTCACATCACACCCTGTTTTGGAAAATCTTACCGACTCTGCATTCGGAACAATGCTTCTGATCTTTTCAGACAACTCCACTTCAAGCGGATGCATCATAGAAAAAGTAATTCCGTCTTCAAGCTGTTTTCTTATTGCATCATCCACTTTGCCGTAACAGTAACCAAGCACTAACGGTCCGATTGCCATTGTATAATCAATGTATTCATTCCCGTCTACGTCCCAGACATGAGAGCCCTTTCCTTTCTTCAGATATTTCGGCGCAATACCTTTTATCCACTGCGTCGGACCTTTTGCAAGTGTTTGAGTGAAAGCGGGGATAAGCCCTTTGCTTCTTTCGAAGAGTTTGTCTGATTCAGTTATATCAGGGAAGTTTTTATTAAAACAGATTTTATTTAGCATTTATAAAAAATTAAATGATTTAGCTTAAAGATTTTCTGGATTTTGCATGTAAAATAGTCAGACCAATGATTTCACCCTTTTCATATCTGATTATTACATCATCATCGGTCAACTCGGAATCATCTGAATGGCTTGGTTTTTTAAAATCAATATATAAAACATCTGCATCTTCATCATAAGAAGACCAGATGTTTTTATGCTCCATAAAAGAAGGAGCAAATTTTATAAAATCTTTTATTTCATTTTTTCCCATAATATTTTTCTACATAAGATGATGAAATATAAATTACAAAATTACTCAAGTTGACCGCTTTAATCTTTGAAGAATGTCTTCCGCCTCGAATCACTCGAATCACACCAATTATATTAAAATTACTTTTTCAAATTCGTGTCAATTAGTGAAATTAGTGGCAATTTCTTGCATTCAATATTAAAGGTGTCAACTTAAGTTAATTAAAAATTTACTTGTAGTTAAATATCCGATCAGCAATTTTCTTTCCCGTAAATCCCTCATACTCAAGCACATCCTGTAACAGCGCCGGCTTGAACCAACTGTCTTTCAGCGCTATGGGCAATACATCACACATTATTTTATTTCTTAAAAACAATTCGGCTGTAATGGAATACAGTCCTCCGGTTATAAAATGATCTTCAAGAGTTACAAGAAGTTTTGAATTCACAGCTGCATTTAAAATTGCTTCTTCATCTACCGGCTTAACTGTTCTGAGATTTATCAGACCAACTGACAATCCCTTCTTCTCAAGAATTTCTTTTGCTTCGACTGCCTGACCAAATAAAACCCCGTAAACAATTATAGTCACATCTTTTCCTTCGCTCACAACTTCTGCTTTTCCGATTTCGAATTTCTCCGAATGTTTATAAACCGGTTTGATATTATTGTATCGGATGTAAAACGGTTCAGGGCTTTCCATAACTTTTCTTAATCCGATCAGCATGTCTTCTTCGTCAGCAGGACAGAATACATTAACATTCGGAATTCCCCGCATTATGGAAACATCTTCAATCGCCTGATGTGTAGGACCATTAGCTTCGGATAAGAATCCAGAAAATCCTCCGACAAGTTTTACTGGCAGATTCCCGATCCCTACATCAGTTCTTATGAATTCAAACGCTCTCATTGTCAGAAAAGAAGCAAGCGCATGTGCAACAGGAATTCTTCCTCTCAAAGCAAGTCCCGCAGCGACACCAACCATAGTCTGCTCGGTTATCCCCGTATCAATAAATCTGTCTCCGATCTTATCCGGCAGGTTCCTGATAGCGGCTCTGTTCTCTGCCGTGAGTATCATAAATCGTTCATCTTTATCTACAAGATCTTTTAATATTTCTTCGTATGTCATTAATTTATTTTCTTATTGAATATTTTTGTAAAAGTTAATTTATCTCGCAACAATGGTTTCCGATGTAAGTTCAGTAATTTTTCCTCCGTGAAGTTCTTTTAAAAGCATTTCCACTTCATCATTTGTAAAATTAGCGAACCATCTGTCGGCTCTTGCTTCAATGCTCGGCAGTCCTTTGCCTCTGCGGGTTTCGGCTATTATAAGATTCGGCTTTCCGGTTTCAATTGGGAATTCCGAAAATGCTTTTTCCAATTCTTCAAAGCTGTGTCCGTCACAGGATTTTGTTTTCCAGCCGAATGCTTCAAACTTATCGCTGATAGGATTCAAAGGTATGAGTTTCTCTGTTTCAATATTCGCCTGAAAATGATTCCTGTCAACTACTGCAATTAAATTATCAAGCTTCTTTGCTCCTGCTACCAATGCAGCTTCCCAAACCGAACCTTCGTCCAGTTCGCCGTCACCGAGTATGACAACTATTTTATTATTCTGCTTTCTCAGTTTACAATCAATCGCAACTCCTGTTGCAACGCTCAGCAGATGTCCGAGTGATCCTGAATGAAATTCTATTCCAGGAATGTTCCTGTTCGGATGCCAGTAAATAAAATCATTCGTCTTCAGATGATTCTTCAGTCTTTCCTTTTCAATGAATCCGATTTCCGCAAATGTCCCGTACAAAGCAGGAACATCATGACCTTTCGATAAAAATAAATAATCCCTGTCCGGATCTTTCAGATTATTTTTATTTACATTTAAAAATTCTTTGTAAAGATAAACTATCAAGATCAGCACAGGACAGAGACGCGCCGATAAAGCATCCTCCATTGCCTGACATCCTGATAATATGCTCCCTTACTTTGAATGCAGTTTCTTTCAGTTCGGTTAATTTTCCGTTATTCATTTAATACAGATTTTTGGTTTTACAATGTTCATTACTCAACGACTTTGAAAATTCAAAATTATCATTTGAAGTTACGCAAGTGTCTGTTTTTCAATTCAAGACAACCCCCAAACCCCCTCCTTGCGAAGAAGGGGGCAGGGGGAGGTCGATAACTGAGTTTACTTTTAAAATAACTTACTACTTTTCTGATTTATAAAAGTTAATATCGGGAAAAAATAGTCTTTAGCGTAACTTCAGATCTCATTTAACATTTATGATTTGAAATTTGAAATTTTACATCTTCTCACGTCTGACCTTTGACGTTTGAAATTGAGAAACCGTCTTCAGCTCACTCAGATGATTCCTGTACCAGTTCACTCCGTTATACATTTCATTGATCTTCTTAATTTCAGGTTTTCTGTCAAGCAGCTTCATGATGTCACAGAGTTTAAACATTTTCTTTTCATCGTAAAGCTCTTCATAAACTCTTTTAATAAATTCATAATCTTCAGGATAATCTATTGTTAATCTGTAACTCATCGAAAGATCAAGACCTGTCTCCCATTCAACATTTCCTGTCCTGAACCTTTCAGGTCTTTCCCAGATGAAAGGAGTAGTATGCTCTCTTTCAAAATCTTTTTTGGCTTCAGTCCATGCCTGCTTCAAAATTTCCATCGGAATTATTTCCACATCCTGACCGTCGGGATAAGTCGCAGGATGAAGATTGCTTACAAAGTCAAATTCGTTTTTATTTTTTTTGTAAAAACTTATAACATTGTCTATCACATCGGGGCAAATAAGCGGACAGTCAGAAGGTATTTTTATAACTGCATCTGCTTCGTATTCTATTCCCGCTTTGTAATGCCTGTCAAGAAGATCATCTGGATGCCCTCTGAAAAAATTCATATCATACTCTTTGCATAAGTCAGCTGTCACATCATCAGATTTATCAGTAGTTGTGGCTATAACTATCTGCTTATCAGAAACAGATGCGCAAACTCTTTCATACATTCTGTAAAGCAGAGGTTTGCCTGACAAAGGAAGAAAAATTTTACCGGGAAGTCTGGATGAATTTTTCCTTGCCTGTATTACAACAAGTATTTTCTGATCTTTGTTATTATTCATTAAAATAAAAATATTCTGCAGGTTATGCAGTCCTGAAATTCATGTTCAAATTACTTTTATTACCTGATTGAGATAATTCAAGATCAGATAAAGAATCTCTTTCAATCAGAGAGCGGCAAATTCCGGAAATAACTTCTGCTGACTTTCCTCCGTTCTGAATAGGCAGAAGTTTTTTGAGAACTTCAGTATCAAAATATGAATAAACTTTTTTGCCAAGAGAAAGTCCGACATAGGAAACTGTAGAATACATTGTAATAAGAATGTCACAGTTCGCCACCATTTCATTTGTGTTGCCTTCAATAAATATCAAAGAATCCGGAGCATAATTATTTATCTCTCTTGTCGCCCGCTGGATACTTTCATTCGGATGAAGTTTGAATATCATCTTCCTGCCTTCATATTTGAATGTCTCACGTGAATCGGACGAACAGACAAGCGCATAATTTTTATAAGGAAAGTTATTGTTTACATACTTCGCGCAGTCGTCAAAATTAGGAATTCCGGTAACTAATATCTTTTCGGGCTTGACTCCTTTCCTGATGAACAGCTCTCTGTATCCTTCCGAAGCAACACAGAAATATGTGTATGTATCCGAAAGTCCTGTCGAAGCAGTACCTCCGAAGTATCTCGGTATTCCGAATTTTTTCGCCATGTGAAAAAAAATGTTTTCAGGATCTGTCATTCCTTCCTGAACCATTATCATTTTTTTATTCAGAAGATTCTTTGCAACAATAAGATCACTGCATATAACTATCAGATCATAATCATTTTTTCTCCCTTCGTAATCAGTCTTAAGATTATGTTCCCTGAAATAATTTTCCGTCTGCTCCCTGAACTTCCCTCCGAGAACCGAAAAATCCAGAAGTCCGAGTTTAGCAAATATCCTCTCAAGTCCGTCAGAAAAAAATGCCGAATAATAATGTTCGTAATCTTTTAAATGACCTGATATCTGATGAAGCATTGTGGTCTGATTGCGGGATCCGCATATAAAAAGAATTTTTTTTCTTTGCATGAAAACAAATTAATCAAATACTGATATTTATAATACAGTAAATTTAATGGCTGAATGTCAGCTTATGACAAACTCCTTCAATTGGTTTTCACCTCCTTATATATAAAGGGGTATTGTTAAGGCACTTGTAAGACCTCCCCCTGCTCGCCTATGGGACGAGGCCAAAATACCTAAGTCATTCAGCGGGAATCCCGTAACCTTTTTCCAATTTAACCACCAACTTTTGGGACACCCGATTTAGGAGGTGGTCTTTATGTTTTGAGAAAAACTCTTTGAGGAGAAAATTAGTGAGGGGTTTAATTTAGAATCTTAGATATAATTATGCTCAGATAAAAATCTAAAAGTTATTTGTTAATGACAAAAAGTTTTTGGACGGCACTGAGTTTAAAATGAAAGGTAAAATGATTTGTGAAATACGTGTTGAAAAAAAATCTTCAAAGATCAAAGCGGTCAACTTGAGCAAATTATTTGTTTGTAATTCCTTTCTTGAAAGTAACAATAAACTCCGTCCCTTCATTCTTTCTGCTCTTTACTTCAATCTCCGCATTATGCCCTTCGAGAATTTTCTTCACAAGACTTAATCCGAGTCCGTAACCTCTTATCTTCTTGTCTCTCGATTTATCAATTCTGTAAAACGGTTCAAAAATTTTCCCGAGCTCTTCTTCTTCTATGCCTCTGCCTTTGTCCTTCACAGAAACAAATACGGAATCTCTGTTTTCATCTCTTTCATAGATATCAACTGCTACCGTTCTGCCTTCAGAATATTTCACTGCGTTGTCAATGATATTACGGAATACAGTTTCAATTTTTCTTCTGTCAATAAATATTTCCTTCTCAGCAAATTGAGAACTGAACTGTATATCTTTAAACTCAAATTTCGAAATTACATCTTTTATAAGTTTCACAATATCTGCTTTTTCAATACTGAACTTTCCCTGTTCGTGATCCATTCTGTATGTCTCAAGCAGCTCAGTTATCATAAGCTCCATCTCTTTCACATCATCACGGATCTTATTATGAATTTTCGGATCATCAATAAATTCATTTGCGAGTTTGATCCTCGTAAGCGGACTCCTGAGTTCGTGCGACACATCAATGAGCAGAGATTCTTTCGACTTAATCATATTCGAAATATTCTCTTTCATTTCATTGATTGAAGCAGCAAGATTTCCGAGTTCGTCTTTCCTGTCCACTATAATCGTATTGTCAAAATTTCCTTCACTTATCAATTCGACTCCTTCAGACAATTTTTTTATCGGACCGAATATCCAGCTCAATGCTAAATATAACATGACAGCAAGGATCGTAATAATTAATACAACGGCGATTACTACATTTGTCTCATTGATCAGATCTCTCGGCATGAACGGTGAAAAAATTATATATCCGTCATCAGTCTTATTAACAATTATTGGTCTTCCTCTCAGACGAACTATAAAATTCTGCCCGTCTGATCTGAAATCTTTTTCCTCCCGAAGCCGGGGAATATCCGGGATTGATTCGTCATTTGTCCAGCTTATGCCGGAAGATTCTATTCTGAAATTTACCTGTAGTTCATCAGAAACTCTTCTCGCAAGATTTGTGTCCGGAGGATCGCCTATCCTGCTGATAATATACTTCTGCACCGGAACTGGAAATCTCTCAGGCGAACCCTGCGGGGGACCTTTGCCGATTATTCTGGAAAGTATAAATCCGATTGAAAAGTTTGCAAGTAAAATAAATACCAGAAACAGCAGCATCAGCTTAATAAATATCGAGTATCTGTTATTCTTCTTTTTCAGCATAAAATATATATCCTACGGACTGAACTGTTTTAATTAATCTGAAATTTTTCTGTTTCAGTTTGTTTCTTAATCTCGACACCATAACATCTATACTTCTGTCATAATACTGCCATGAAGCTCCTTTGGTCTTCTGCATAAGAAAATCACGTGACAGAACCTTGCCGTTGTTTTTTGCAAACAACATCAGAATATCAAACTCCGTGGAAGTAAGTTCTATATTCTTACCGCTGAGCTCCACGGTTCGGTTCATTGGATTGATAAGCAGGTCTTTAAACGAAATGAGTTCGTCTTCATTCAGACTGCCGTCTGTTCTTCTGAAGACCGACTGCATTCTTGCCACGAGTTCCCGCGGTTCAAACGGCTTTGCAATATAATCATCTGCGCCGAGTTCAAGTCCGACTATCTTATCCGTCGTTTCGCCCCTTGCAGTAAGCATTATAACTGGAATGCTGCTTGTCTTTCTTATCTCCTTTAATGTTTCAAATCCGTCCATTTCGGGAAGCATGATATCAAGAACTATAAGGTCGTATGAATTATTTTTCAGATGATTCAGGGCGTTTAACGGATTGTCAGAGGAATGCGAACTGAAATTGTATTTGCTCAGATAATCTTTTAAAAGATCTGTTAGTTTTTCATCGTCATCTATTAATAGAATTTTTTTCATAGGTATAAAAAATTAAGTCCTTACAAAATTAATCGTAAGGACTTAAAATAGCTAAACAAATAACTTAGTCTTTTCTGTCTCTGAAACCGCCTCTGTCATCTCCGGGTCTTCCCTGTCTGTCATGCATTTTACCGAATTTTTCTTTCATGTTTTTCATTTCATCAACCGCTTTGTTACGCTGTTCCGGCGTGAGAATTGAATGAAACTCTATAATTTTATCAAGCATGAATTCTTTCATTTCCTTCATTTCCTGTTCTTTCTTTTGTCCGAGTTCGAGCAGTTTGTTTCTGTCAATGTTATCTTTCCTGAATTCATCTGCAAACTCTTCCATTTTATTTTCTCTTACGGATTTTTTTGATTCCATTTTTTCCTTAATCTGATCTTTGATCTTTTCGACCTTAGCTTTCTGATCGGAAGACAGATCAAGGGTTTCCGCGATCCTGTCAATAATGAATGCTCCCGGACCGTCGGCAAATTTATGTATATGTTTTGCAAAAGCTATTCCTTTTACTGCAAGAACCGCAAACAGAATAATTACTGCTGAAAGTATGACTCTTGATGCTGTTGAACTTAGAACTGATTTTCTCTTTACGGGAACCTGTTCTTCCCTGTTTATCTGATCTGACATTTGAGACTCCTTGTTTTAGTTTTAATTTTTTAATTCATACAAAAATACAGAATATTCTTTTCTGGGATGTGTTGGAAATGTAAATAAATGTAAATGTTGAAAAGGTTATTAAACGTATTAACTTAGATGTAACTTTCACAATCGGAGATGTTTCAAAACCCTCCTCTTTCCCATGCCCCCAGACTGTCCGAAACTAATTTAAGTGAAAAACCTCAAAGTCTCAAAGGCTCAAAGAATCTTGTTTTGAAAGTTTTTAACTTAGAGTCTTAGAGACTTCGAGGTTATTCCTTGTTTTCAGACCCCAGCTTGGGAAAGTCGAAATTTATATTTTTGGATTAAATTTCTTGACATCATTGACAGGATATGTCAGAGAAATTATAATTTGAAATAGTTTAGTACGGTTGCAATATAGTAATAATATGATCTATTGCAACAAATGAGTATGTATTATTGATGTATTTTTTTGGCATACAATGTGCATATATTTATAAAGCAACAATTTTATAAACTACGAAATCTGTAATTGGAACCGGAGATTCATTTAACAACTTAAAAACCATTAAAAGTTTTCCGGACTATAAATAAAACCCGCATAAGAATTTAAAATCAGAATCATGGCATTAACCAAATACAAAGCGAAAAGAAATTTTAAAGAAAGTCCGGAACCTACAGGCGGCAAGTCTGATATTGAAAAGCTGCGATTTGTAATTCAGAAACACGATGCTTCGCATTTACATTATGATTTCCGTTTAGAAATGGAAGGAGTGCTTAAAAGCTGGGCTGTTCCCAAAGGACCATCCACCGACCCTGATATAAAGCGGCTTGCCATGATGGTGGAAGACCATCCGTACGATTACAGGAATTTTGAAGGAATAATTCCGAGCGGATATGGTGCCGGAACGGTTATCGTTTGGGATGAAGGTTTTTATGAGCTTGCTGATGCTAACGGGAAAGATAAAAAAACCCAGGAAAAAGAATTACGGAAAGGAATTTATTCAGGTAAGTTACATATAATTGTTCACGGCAAAAAATTAAAAGGTGAATATTCGCTTGTAAAAACACATAGCCGCGGTGAAAATACCTGGCTGCTGTTTAAGATAAAAGATAAGTATGTTTCAAAAGAAGATATAACCTTGAAAGATAAATCAGTCATTTCTAAAAAAACATTAGCACAGCTGGAAAAAACTACAACCAACTTTTACGGTGCAAAACGGGTAAAGGAATCTAAAGTAAAAAGCAAAAAAGAAACTGCACTGAACAAACGAGCTGATGTAAAGACAGCTTCTGATAAAAATAAAAAAGATTCAGAGACAGAAAAAAAAACTTCAACTGATAAAATTTTAAATGAAGGCAGACGTGCAAAGTTTCCTGTTAAATTAACACCAATGCTTGCAACACTTGTTGATAAACCTTTTGATGATGAAGAATGGCAGTACGAAATAAAATGGGATGGCTACAGAACTATAGCATTATGCAAAAAAAGTAAAGTCGAATTAAAATCCCGCAACGATAAATCGTTTAATGAAAAATTCTATCCTGTTTACAAGGCAGTACAGGACTGGAATATAAATGCTGTGGTAGACGGGGAAGTAGTAGTCCTTGATGAAAACGGTAAATCAAATTTTGGCGCGTTGCAAAACTGGAGAAGCGAAGCTGACGGAGAAATATATTTTTATGTGTTTGATATTCTATGGCTGAATGGAAAAGATTTGATGCAACTTCCTTTATCAGAAAGAAGAATAGTTTTAAAACAAATAATTCCCGAAAATAACATTATCAGGTTAAGTGAAAATTTTGAAGTTAGCGGAATTGAATTTTTTGAAACAGCAAAAAAGATGGGGCTTGAAGGCATCATTGCTAAAAAATCCGGGAGTACTTATTCACCCGGTACCCGTTCCAAGGAATGGCTGAAAATAAAAGCTAACAAAAGACAGGAAATGGTGATTGGCGGATATACTAAGAATGATGATTCTTCCAAATCCTTTAGTTCCCTACTTCTTGGAGTTTATGAAAAAGGTAAATTAATTTACACAGGTAAAGTTGGAACCGGTTTTAACAATAAACAGCAAATAGAAATGCTGAAACAATTCAAAAGTTACATTACAAAATCTCCTCCGTTTACAGAATTACCTGATATAAATAAACCCTCACGCTTTCGTCCGGATCCTCCGCATGCAACTGCAGTGTGGATGAAACCTGAACTGGTGTGCAAAGTTAGTTTTACTGAAATGACAGCAGACGGTATTATGCGTCATCCATCGTTTGAAGCCATGCGAATTGATAAAAAAGCAAAAGATGTGACAAGGGAAAATGCAATTGACACCAAAAAAATCACTTCAATGAAAAAAACTAAATCAGCATCCATATTAAAACCTGCAGGGAAGAAAGACCGAAAAACTTTTTTGAATCCCTATGATGCAACACAGGTTCGTGAAGTCAATGGTCATGAAATCAAATTCAATAACCTTAACAAAATTTACTGGCCAAAAGAAAAAATCACGAAGCGTGATATGCTAAACTATTATTACCAGGTTGCGCCTTATATTCTTCCATATCTGAAAGACAGACCTCAATCCATGAACCGTCATCCGAACGGTATCACGAGTAAAAGTTTTTATTTTAAAGATGTGACCGGTACAGCGCCTGATTGGATTGAAACATTTGATTATAAAAGCCCTTCAGACAACAGGGTTAGAAAATATCTTGTAGCAAAAGACGACGCTAGTCTTTTATACATGGCAACATTGGGTTGTATTGAGATGAATCCCTGGCACAGCAAAGTGGAAACAGAAGATAATCCCGATTGGTGCATCATTGACTTAGACCCAGCGGAAAATACTTTTAATCAGGTTATAGAAGCAGCAAAAGTGACAAAGGAAATTCTGGAAAGCATAAGAGTAAAATCTTATCCAAAAACAAGCGGCTCAACAGGCATACATGTTTACATTCCGCTTGGAGCAAAATATACATACGAGCAATCAAAAGAATTTGCCCGGGTAATTGCAACGTTAGTACAACGTGAAATTCCAAAGTACACAAGTATAGAGCGCATTGTAAAAGCCCGCAGAGGAAAAATGTATATCGACTTTCTACAGAATCGTCCGCAGGCGACAATTGCTGCACCATATTCATTACGGCCAAAACCCGGCGCAACTGTTTCCATGCCTTTGCATTGGGACGAAGTAAAAAAGGTTTAAAGATGAGTGATTTCAATATCTATAACTCTCTTGACAGGATTAAAAGCGAAGGTGACATTTTCAAACCGGTTCTTGGCAAAGGTATTAATTTAGAAAAAGTAATTAAGAAATTTAATAAAGAGAAACTTCTGAAAAACTAACTCTTCTTGGATTGTCATTCCCGCCCGCCTTGCCGCTAGGCAGGCATGCTCTTGGCGGGGGGTACCATTTTGGGTCATCCATTTTTAAGATAGTTTATTCAAAAATATATTAAATTAATATTTGCAAAAAAAATTTATAACAAACTAAAAACAAAATATCATGCACTCAATTTGGACAGGTTCAATCAGTTTCGGGTTAATTAATATTCCCGTAAAAATATTCTCAGCAATTCAGGAAAGTTCTCTTGACCTGGATATGCTGGACAGTAAAGACCATTCTAACATTAAATTTAAGCGGGTTAATGAATCCACAGGAAAAGAAGTAGAATATAAAAATATTGTAAAAGGATACAAGCTGGAAACAGGATATGTGATTTTAGAGGATAAAGATTTTGAGGCAGCAGATGCTGTAAAAACTAAAACAATTGAAATAATAAACTTTGTTAATGAACAGGAAATTGACAGTATTTATTATGAACATCCTTACTATCTCGAACCTCAGAAATCAGCAACAAAGGTCTATGCTCTGTTGCGCGATGCACTGGAATCATCAGGCAAAGTCGGGGTTACAACATTTGTATTGAAAAATAAAGAAGGACTGGCAATTCTCAAGCCATATAAAAACGTAATTGTCTTAAACCGGATTCGTTTTTCACAGGAGTTGAGAGATCCTTCTGATTTAAAATTACCGCCCGTTTCAAAAACCAAATCGAAAGAAATGGATATGGCGAATAAATTAGTTAACCAGCTCACAGAAAAATTCAACATTGCAAAATACAAAGACACTTATACTTCCAAACTTTTAAAAATCATTAATGAGAAATCAAAAGGTAAGAAAGTATCCATTCCGAAAATGAAATTAGTAAAGAAGCAAAGTGACAATTTAATGGATATGCTAAAAGCAAGTTTGAGTACTAAAAAAAGTAAAGCAGCTTAAAATGCCGGAAGGTCTGTCAATTATTCTTTTAAAAGAAGAAGTCCTGCAATTCACAGGCAAAAAAATTATTGCTGTAAGTGGTAACAGCAAGATTGATCAGACACGTTTGTTAAATCAAAAGATAATTGCATTTAAAAGCTGGGGTAAACATTTTCTTGTTTGCTTTAAAGAATTTACACTGCGTATTCACTTCTTGATGTTTGGAAGTTATCGTGTCAACGAAAAAAAACCTGACCGCCCGATCCGCCTGAATTTTACTTTCAAAAATGGTGAAATAAATTTTTATTCGTGTTCGATCAAATTTTTAGAAGGTGATATAAACACATATTATGACTGGACTACAGATGTAATGAATGAAGACGGAATCCTAAATCTGCTAAATCTAAAATCAGACAGAAACCTGAAGCGCTTGTTTGTGATGCATTATTAGAACAGGATATTTTTGCCGGAGTTGGAAACATAATTAAGAATGAAGTTTTATACCGCATACGTGTACATCCCGAATCGCTAATAAATAAGTTACCTTACCGCAAACTTAAACAGCTTATTGATGAAGCCCGTATTTACAGCTTTCAGTTTTTAGAATGGAAACGTAAGTATGAATTAAAAAAACACTGGTTAGCTCACACTAAAAAATTATGTTTAAGATGTAATTTGCCTATCGTAAAAAAAAATACGGGAACTAAGAACCGAAGAAGTTTTATTTGTTCAAATTGTCAGATCTTGTACAGCTGATTTAATTATGACAGGATCACCACTGACCAATTTATACTCTATCTCATTTTCAGTAATTTCTGCAACTTCTTCTGAAGGGATTTCATTATTACAAAGCTTAGTAATCTTCCTGTTACTATTTACATTCATTAATAATTCAGATTATAGTGTCAGTGAAATTTTTAAAACGAATCCAGTGTAAGATTCAGATAAACTTTGTTGCCGTCGCTGCCTTTGTTGTTTAGTCTCCAGGCAAGATCAACTCTGAATATATCGAGTATCCTGCTGACGCTGAATCCGGTTTCCATATAAATCCCTTCCGAGATACTGAATCCTTTGTATGAAGCGAGATCGTAATTTGACTGAGTAATTTCATTTCTTCCTGCATTGAAAAATCCGATAAGATTCCATTTGCTTATAAAAAGGAATTCCGCCCCAGAGTATTTTTCGAAATTGTTTTCAAAGTTCAGATAAAAAATTCTGTCTCCGAGAAACTCCTGATATTTCAATGCCTTGAATCCTCCTGAAACATCTATAGTACCGGAATTTGTATTGAAGAAACAAAGCGACTGAAAAGGAACCTGCCCGGTTGCAAGTTCGCCGCCAAGTTTATATCTTAAATTCAAAAATGTATTTATATAATTCTGGCCACTCAGCTCTGCAGAGAATTTTCTGTATTCATAAGCGCTGTTGAGATCCTTTCCCGAATATTTGAAATCGAGATCAAGTGTCGGATAAGAAGTATTTCTGAATCTTGAAACATCTCCGTCACCCCAGTCTATCGCGCTGTACTTGTTAGGATCGAGTCTCAGATTAAATCCGATCACTCTCTGAAATGCATCGTTAATGGATGGATTAGGATTGAATTCCACATCTTTTTCCTGAAACTGAAATTAGTGTTCTTATAAGCCGTTGTTTGTTTTTCCTGAGTAAAGTCTGCGCCCATGCGTATTTGCGGGAGAAGTCTGTATTTTATTCCGAGATTGTATCCCGATGCATAATAGTAATCGAGATTATCCTGTTTATCAAACAGTGCCTTTACAGTATTGTACAATTCGGAAATTCCAAGCAGGTCCGGATATGAAAGCGGCTGGAGTTTTCTGAAAAGCCCTGCATTTATCGTAAGTCTGCCGTCATTTAAAAATCTTTGTCTGTAATTTAAATCGTACTTCAGTTTCTTATCGGAAAATCCGTAACCGATCTCAGAGTTAAGGATTACCTTTCCGAATTTGCTTCTGTAATTCAGATCAAAGTTAAGAGAGCTGCCTTCGACCCTGTTGAATCTGTAATAGTTAAGAGGATTTGATGTGAATTTTTTTCCGTAATTAACAGAGGTCAGTCCTATGTTAATGCTGTTTTCATTTTTGCGCGTTTCGGATTCGATTATTCTGTATGCGTTTTTTTCTTCGGAAGTATTTTTACAAGCTGTTTATCCTTCCAGTAAGAGGAATCTTTCTTTGCATCAGGCATTACTTTCACAATGTAATCGTCAAAAATTCCCGCCGGCGCTTTTTTATTTAATTTGTAATCGGAAACAATGGTAAAGACTTCTGCTTCGAATTTAACAATGCCTGCAAACGAACCGTTAGCTGTGATCTCCACGTCAGTCGGCATCCAGTACAAATTTTTATTGTCTGAATAAGGAGAAAATTTTTGTTTGAAGTTGACTTTGCTGACGCCAAGCGGTTTTGCTGCGTCGTTTGTAGTCAGATCAACTCTCATCAGCGAAAAATACTGTCTGCAATATATATTGTCCCGGCAAGCAGAGGTCTGATCTCTGAAGTGTTAATTACATCAATCATAAAGATCCTCGTCGAATCCATTGAAGTCGTGCCGGTTAACCTGTAATCGTAATTATCAAAAGCATTGTCGGCAAGAGGAGTGGGAATTTTGAATTCATTAAAATCTAAATCCTCATCATAAAAATTCACAACGAAAGGCAGTGCAAAACCCCGGGCAATGTTTGCTGTTTCACGCTTGGCTGTTACTATCTGTTTCTCAAGATCAGGTTTTTTGAAATATCCTTTTGTCTCGGATTCAAGAATTCCGAATATAGGCAGCTTGCTTTTTCCGGAAGAATCTTTTTCAATATCTTTTTTTGGAATGTCACTCTGATTTGATCTTATGACAAATTTCGAATATGCGTTATACTCGTATTCATTAAGTGTCTGTTTGAATTTCTTTTTGTACTCAATAGCTTTTCTTATAATTTCATAAGCCGGATCTTCTCCGTAAACATCTATCTGCTCGGTGAGAAGTTCGGATGGATTCAGGAATATATTTCTCTCGATCTTTTCATTTTCTACATAAACATTGGAAGTATCGGTAAAATATCCAATGTATGAAAATATTAATTTATGACCTCCCGGATTCAGACGGATGAGATATTTGCCGTTTTTGTCTGCAGTAGTTCCGTAAGAAGTGTCAGCGACTTTTACGGTTACAAATTCGAGCGGCTTATTTGTTTTTGCATCTTTGACAGTTCCGCTGACTTCTGTTGTCTGAGAAGTCTGTGAAAATAAATTTATGAAGGAAAAAGGTAAATTAATAAAATTAAAGAAAGTTTTTTCGTAAGATCATAAAGTAAAATTAAAATTTGTTTTTAATTACGACTATTTTTTTATCGTCTACTGAGTAAGGCAGCAGGTCTTCAAAGCTGATTAGTTCAACTGATAAGTTTTTTTTTAGTTTTAACAGAGAACTGATCTCTTCTTCAATATTACCGCCCTTGATGCAGATCATTTCTCCGTTTGAATTCAGAAATTTATTTCCCCAGAGATAAAGATTATCCAGTGATGAAACAGCTTTTGAAATTACTATATCGTATTTTGATTTATACTTTGTCTGAACAGATAATTCTTCCGCCCTGCCGCATATTGCTTCGATCTTCTTAAGATTCATTTTCTCTGTAATATCCTGCTGAACGTTGACCTTCTTCCTGATGGAATCAATAAGTGTGATCCTGATCTCAGGAAAAAGTATCTTCAGCGGAATCCCCGGAAACCCTCCGCCTGAGCCGATATCTGCAACAGACTTAACATTATCAAAACTGTATTTTGTAAGGAAAAAAATGGAATTAATTATATGATCTTCCGCAGAAACAGATTTTCTTGATATCAGATTTATTTTTTCATTCCACTCAAGCAAGAGCTTCTCAAAAAGAATAAATTCATTAATAAATAAAGACGAATCCTTTTTCAGTTCTATTTCAATAAATCTTTTTAGCAGTTCCATTAAATGCAAGATAACAATTCTTATAATTGAATTTTATGTATATAATTTTAAATATTCTTACCACAAAGCAGTGGTGTCCAAAACGTTTTGAAATGAGTAAATTACTTTTTAATTTTGCATCTAAAACAATAATATCTACGGTTTAAAATTTAAACCCTCCCAAACTTTCTAATTTAAAAAGTTTTCCTCAAAACATAATGACCACCCCCTTAATCCCCCTCCTTTGCAAGGAGGGGGAAGCCCGCTGAAGGCGGGCAGGGGGAGGTCATACAACTTCAATTAACATTACACTACATTATAAAGATGGGGGAAACCATTGAAGAAGTTTGTCACAAAACTTCCATTCAACGTTTTGGACGGATGTTACCTAATGACTCCAAGGCACAAAGATTGCTGTTTTAAAACTTTTCTTCTTAGTGTCTTGGAGTCTTTGAGGCAAAATCTCAGTTTGTAATTCTTATCACATTTATTTTCCTTGAAATTTTATTTCTATACTGTATTAAAAAAAAGGAGCGGCTGAATAAACCGCTCCTTTGTAAAAATATAAAAATTAACCGATAACTACGGTCTTACTCTGTAAGGGAATCCCATATAAGTGGAAGAGAACAATGAGGGAGAATTGTCATAAAGAGATTTCCTTGTGTTTGCGCTTAAGAAAGCATTGTGCTTACCGTGATTATGCTGCGAATATATCTGGAATGTCTTCTCATAAGTCCTGTCGAAATTCGAACCGTTCGGTGTCTGAGATGTCATAACAAAACTCTCTCTGTGGAATCCGAATGAATTTCTCGCCCAGTGATAAGAAACAATATCAGTGTCATTTTGATTGCTTGTTGCAAAAACTTTTAACTTAACCTGATCTCCGCGGTTGAATTCTATTAATCCGTTGCCGCCGAAATATTTTGATGTAAAGATATTTGATGTGAAGTCTGTTCCGGTAAGAGTCGCAAGCAGACTGTTGTTTTTATAAATTTCAACTTTATTTATCACAATATTGCTTTTACCTGACTGAGGAGTCTGCGTTTCGCCGTCAACTGCAGTATACTGATATACTCTCCAGTTGAATCTCGGATGAGATTTTCTTTGAATTCTTTTAAATGTTACTAACCTTTTTTGTTCCTGTGAATACGGCTTTACAGTCGAATCAAGATTGCCGTTAATGTAACCTACTATAATGAAATTACCATTTATAGTTCTTTTAACTTCCACATTCTTTATTGTATCGCCTGTTGTAGTAATGCTTGTATTTATATTTACTCCGGTAACTCTTCGTCCCCATTTCTTAAGAGAATCTATCGGAGTATCAAAACCGGATCCGTCGTCTTCAACTGGTCCTTCGGAATCAAAATCCATAACTTCATTTGCAAAGAGATTGTCGTCATCATCAGCATCCGAACTGAATGCTGTGTTAATTGCCACCGTAGTCAGATATTCATCATCTGTCAGGGAAGCAGGGTCAGTGAGATTGTCTTTATCACATCCGGATAAATAAGCTGAGATCATTATTACAAAAAGTAATAAAGCTGTGTTGATAATTTTTTTTGCCGGTTTCATATTTTTCCTTTCTGAGGGTTAAATTAATTTATGTTTGCAGTTAAGACAACGATTGTTTGAAAAGGTTTAATGGAAAGATCATTTAAATATATTCATATATTATTAAATATTACAAGAAAAAATTATGAAAGTATTTATTAATACAAATTAATCCCGGCTAAAAGCAAAATTCACATATCCCGAAACCTTTATATATAATATCTTGTATTAATACATTAAATTTATAATTAAATAAACTTCTCTAATAAAAACAAACTGATGACACGAATATCCAAATTATCTTATATCTTTTTAGTTACAATTACATCTGTATTATTTTCCGCAAATTCAATTTTGTTTTCACAGACAAAACAGACTTTATCTGACGGAAAGTATAATTATGAAACAGTTGAAAACGATCCTCTCAAAGCCAGAATTTATACTCTTGATAACGGACTGAAAGTATATCTGACAGTAAATAAGAACACGCCGAGAATTCAGACATACATTGCAGTTGCCACCGGAAGTAAGAACGATCCTCATGATGCGCAGGGACTGTCGCATTATCTTGAGCACATGCTTTTTAAAGGAACGGATAAATACGGAACATCCGATTATGCAAAAGAAAAACCTCTTATTGATACTATCATCTCTCTGTATGAACAGAGGAGACAAACTGAAGACCCTGAATTAAGAAAGATTATTTACCATAAGATAGACAGTGTATCTTATCTTGCTTCTGATTATGCAATAGCAAATGAATATGATAAAATGATCGCGTCAATCGGAGCTCAGGGAACAAATGCATATACTTCAGTCGAACAGACTGTTTATGTTAATGACATACCGTCTAATCAGATAAAACCCTGGCTTGAGCTTGAATCCGAAAGGTTCAGAAATCCTGTTATGAGATTATTTCATACTGAACTCGAAACAGTTTACGAAGAAAAAAATATGGATATTGACAATGATAACAACAGAGTCTGGGAAGTGTTTTATGCAAATCTTTTTAAGAATCATACTTACGGAACACAGACGACTATCGGTACAGTCGAGCAGTTGAAAAATCCTTCCATTAAAAAAATAACAGAATATTATAATGAAAGATACGTTCCGGAAAATATGGCTATATGCATGTCGGGAGATCTTGATCCGGAAAAGACAATAGCTTTAATAGATGAATATTTCGGAATGTTTGCAAAAAAGAATGTATCTGAATTTGTCCCTCCGTCGGAAGATCCGATTTTAAGTCCGGTCGTAAAAGAGGTGACAGGTCCTTCTCAGGAGTTTATCAGATTCGGTTACAGACTGCCGGGCGCCGGAAGCAGGGAAGCTGATATGCTTGTCATACTTGATCAGATACTGAGTAACGGAGCTGCGGGACTTATAGATCTGAATCTTAATCAGGATCAGAAAGTAATTGAAGCTTATTCATCTACGGACATAAATAAAGATTATTCTGTATTCTATCTGGGAGGAAAGCCAAGGGAAGGACAGACACTGGAAAATGTAAGGGATCTTTTGTTGCAACAGATCGAACTTGTTAAGCAGGGAAAATTTCCCGACTGGCTGATATCTTCTATCATTGCCAATATGAAACTAAATCAGATCAGGGCTTACGAAAACAATGATCAGAGAGCTGATGCATTTGTAAGTTCATTTGCGCTTGGCATTCCATGGGAAAAATATATTTTCAATGTGGACAGATTATCAGGAATTACAAAAGAAGATATTGTAAAATTTGTAAATGAGAACATTAATAATAATTATGTTATAGTTTACAAAAAACCGGAGAAGATTTGAACAAGGTAAAAGTTGAAAAGCCCGAGATCAGTCCTGTAAAGGTAAACCGGGAAGATCAGTCTGAATTTGTCAAAACTATTCTGAATGAACCTTCAGAAGACATACAGCCGGTTTTTTTAGATTTTAAAAATGAAATCAAAGAATTAAAATTAAAGAATAATGTTCCTGTTTTTTATCTGAAGAATAATGAGAATGAAATTTATAATATGTTTTATCTGATAGACCTTGGGACAAATCAGGACAGAAAACTATCTCTTGCAATAGATTATTTGGATTATCTCGGAACTTCTGAATATTCCCCGACACAGTTCAGGGAAGAATTTTACAAACTTGCGAGTTCATATAATGTAAGTGTTTCTGAAGATCAGGTTACTGTAAGTCTTACCGGATTGACAGAAAATTTTGACAAAGCGGCGAATCTTCTTGAAAAATTATTTTCCGATCCTAAAGAAAACCGGGAGTCTCTTGACAATCTGATCTCTGATATTCTTACAAAGCGTGAAAATGCAAAGCTCTCCAAGAATGTAATTTTAAGAAGCGGACTGGTTAATTACGGAAAATACGGAAAGGATAATCCGTTTACATACAGATTATCTGAAGATGAATTAAAGAATGTTAAGCCGTCAGAACTTATCAGCATTATTAAAAATATAATGTCGTACAGCCAGAGAGTTCTGTATTACGGACCTGAGCCGCAGGATCTGCTTGTGCAGACTCTGGACATTGAGCATAAAACCCCGTCAGAGTTTAAAACGTCATCAGTAAAAAATAAATTTACAGAGCGAGACATAAAAGAGAATGAAGTTTATGTAGTGAATTATGATATGCAGCAGGCGGAGATTATAATGCTTTCAAAAAGCACCGAATTTGATAAGAGTAAAATTCCTGTAATAGACATGTACAATCAGTATTTCGACGGCGGAATGCAGTCAATACTTTTTCAGGAGATGAGGGAGTCAAAAGCTCTTGCATATTCGACTTATTCCGGTTATCAGACACCTGTTAAGAAGGATAAACCGAATTATCTTGTATCTTATATAGGAACTCAGGCAGATAAACTTCCCGAAGCTATGGCCGGAATGACAGACTTACTTAACAACATGCCTGAATCTGAAATTGTTTTTACGAATTCAAAAAATTCATTACTTAAACAGATTCAATCGGACCGGATCACTAAGTCGGATATTCTGTATGCATTTGAAGCGGCAAAAAATTAGGACTGGATTATGATCTGAGAAAAATGTTTACGAAGAAATTCCGCGTCTGACTTTTAATGATATAAAGGAGTTTCAGAAAAAGTATGTAAGCAATAAAAAGTATGTTATACTTGTCCTCGGTGATTTAAAGAAACTTGATATGGGAACTCTTGAGAAATACGGCAAGGTAAAAGTTCTTACTCTGAAGGATGTATTCGGATATTAATAAGTTCAAAAATTTAATATTTAACTGAAGTTACGCAATTATCAGTTTTCAATTCAAGACCACACCAAAACCCCCTCCTTGCCAAGGAGGGGGCAGGGGGAGGTTAATAAATGAGTTAAACTTTTAAAATAACTTGTCGAGTTTTAGCTTGCTAAGCTAGGGCTTAGCAAGCAGTAAAAAGGTTTTAAGACACTAAAACCCGTAACTTAGTTTTACCATATTGTTCTTATTTAAAAAAGAGATTTTAATTTTTTCACTAACGTCAAAATCATAAAGCTGAGCGTCAACATAAGCGTCAATTAAATTAACTACATATAATATCACCGAATAAATAATAAAATTATCACGCTGATCTCTGTAAAATTCACGCAGTGCCAGCAACTGAGGATCTCCTGAAGCATTGCCTGTATTCTGAGAATTCTGATAAAGGTCTTTGTATTCTATATATTTATTATTATTTCTGATATATTCATAAACAAAATAACCTCCGAGTCCTGCGATTACAGGTACTTTCCAGTAAGATTTATTATATACCTGTCCGGCTCCGGGAAGCAGTGCTGAGTACAGAACTGCTTTCCATGGATCTTTTTTCATTTTAAATACAGTATTGGCGTTGGATTTTTTAGGTACTGTGTCTGAATTAATATTATCTGCACTTTCATGCAATTTAATTTCATTTAGTTTAAATTGTGAAAAAGATTTTTGTGAAGTACAGGAAAGGATGAGGAAAGCAATAAAAAAAGCACCGTAAACAATTTTTACGGTGCTTATAAAAGTATTTGCAAGTTTATTAAAGAATTTCAAAATTCTTTATTTTCCCATTGGAGCGGTTTCTTCCTGTTTTTTCTTCTCATCTAATTGTATCTGTTCATTAGTCTTCTGCTGTTGCTGCTCTGCCGGTGTTTTATCCTTCTCTACCGGAGGCATATTATTCTGAACAGGCGGCTGTGTATTATCACCAGGAGGAACTGTATTCGGAGGAAGCTGTTGCTGCTGCTGTCCTGCATTTTTCTGGATCAGTGTTTCGTTTACTGTTCCTGTATTTCCGACCATCAGATTAACTGCAATACATCCTACCATTAAAACAGCAGCCAGGATTGAAGTTGATTTAGAAAGCAGATCAGACGTTCTTCTGACTCCGAAAGCCATTGTAACGCTTGAACCGCCAATAGGACCTGCAAGTCCGTTACCCTTTGAGGATTGAAGTAACACTACTCCCATTAAGACAATGGAAATTAGTATTAATAAAATAATTAATAAAGTTATCATAGTGGACAAAGTTACATTTGCAGAGTCTAATTTTCAAGTCAGGATATAGTCTTTTTTAAATTATGCATCACAAGTGTTCAAAACGATTCACGTTAGATAAAAAAAGTTAATAATGAATACAATTTTAAACAAATTTCCCGGGCATTTCAAATCTATCTCTGGATCTTAATCAACTATATATTTATAAAACAAACCAAAGCTTTCTCTCACAGATGGCACAGATTTTCACAGACACTCACTTATAAGATAGCCGGGTGTTCAAAAATTGAAAGAAAAATGCAGAGTCTGATCTGTGTTAATCTGCGTAATCTTTAAGAAACAGGACTTTTGATTTACAATATAGTTTTATTTTCGTGAACTAATATTCAACGTTTTGGACGGATGTGATTATGCATGAATAGTCTGCTGTAAAGCATTATTGTCACAATCATATTGAATTCAAAACAGTACTTCAGAGGAAATTGTCTTAATCTGTTCAGAAAACAATTTGGGCAGGATTAAAAATGAGTAATTTATATATTGAATGAAACAATAATACATGTTAAATCTAAAATCACAAAAATTTTTATTGGCAGCTTCGTCGGTCATGGGATTTCTCGGAGTTGCTTTCGGCGCATTCGGCGCACACGCATTAAAATCAATTTTAACTCCGGAAATGATGGTTATATTCGAAAAAGGAATTTTTTATCAGCTTATACACTCTTCCGTATCACTTGCAATAGCTTTAAGCGGGATTGAAAAATTTTATAAACCTGCGATTTTTTTTCTGGCGGGAATAATACTTTTTTCATTTTCACTATATCTTTATTCAGTTACATCCATAAAATTATTTGCAATGATTACGCCGTTCGGAGGAGTATCCTTTCTAACCGGCTGGCTGCTTCTTGCAATAAAAGCGATGAGATAAGATTTGCTTATAACAGAGAAAGAAATTATTTCAACCGTTAAAATTTTTTTAAATAGCTTCGGTTTCATAATTTATCTGAACCGCATTTCACAATGATTCATTTATTTCACTCCGTTGACTTATCTGAAAAGTTAAAATCAACTCAGCCATAAAAATTATTTATTCATTATAACCAATATTATTAATTTGATAATTACGATTTGATAAAGAATCATATTTTGATATTAATTTATATTTAGATTAATTATTTTAAAGAAAATGAACGTAGAAAAATTTATCATCGAAAACAATTTTGTTTCATCTGATCAAATTGCAGAAATAAGAAATCCATTCAGTGATAAAGTTGTATCAAAAGCTTACAGGTCGGATAAAAATCATACAAACATTTCATTAAATTATTTATCTGAGATTTTTCAAAAATACAGGGAATCTCCTGTTTATCTCAGATCGGAATTATTAGAAAGAATTTCGGATAAAATTTCAGACAAAAGCGAATATTTGTCTCAGCTTGTTACTCTTGAGACAGGCAAGCCCATAAAATTTTCAAGAATAGAGACTGAGCGGGCTGTACTTACGTTCAAACTCGGAAGTGAAGAAGCAAAGAGGATAGACGGGGAAGTAGTAAATCTTGATCTGATGAAAGGTTCGGAAAATGTAACAGGTTTAATCAGAAGATTTCCGGTGGGGGTCATACTGGCAATCACACCCTGGAATTTTCCACTGAATCTTGTTGCTCACAAGCTTTCACCTGCACTTGCTTCGGGAAATGTTGTTCTTTTAAAACCGGCATCAGCTTCGCTTTGCTGCGGAATAGAAATCGTAAAGATCATTAAAGAATGCAGCGATGAAATGAAACTCGGTTATTGTCCTGTAAATGTAATTACTTCATCGGGAAAAGATACTGAAGAGTTTGTAAGCGATAAAAGAGTTAAGATGGTAAGCTTTACCGGGAGTTCGGAAGTTGGCTGGAATCTCCGGAGTAAAGTAAGCCGACAGAAAATTTCCCTTGAGCTCGGCGGAAATGCAGCAGTTATAGTGGACGAAACTGCTGATATAGAAAATGCTGTTTCAAAAATTATTACCGGAGGATTCGGACAGGCGGGACAAAGCTGCATCTCAGTGCAGAGAGTATTTGTTCATAAAAATATTTACGGAGAATTTGAAAAGACAATGATTGAAAAGACAGGTAAAATCAAAACAGGCGATCCGTTTAATGAAGATACCGAAGTAGCTTCTATGATAACAGAAGGAGATGCAATAAAAATCGAAGGATGGATCAGGGACGCTGTTGAAGGTGGATCTCGTCTTCTTGCAGGAGGAAAAAGGAATAAAGCGTTTTTGCAGCCGACGATTCTAAGCAATACGGATAAAAGAATGAGTGTAAATTCTAAAGAAGTCTTTGCTCCGCTGATAACATTAACAGAATTTACTGATTTTAAAAAAGCTGTGGAGAAAGTCAATGATTCGGATTTCGGACTTCAGGCGGGAGTTTTTACAAAAAATATTGATAATGCTTTTTATGCATTCTGCAATATTGAAACCGGCGGTGTCATCATTAATAATGTTTCAACATACAGAATGGATTCAATGCCATACGGAGGGGTAAAAGATTCCGGTAACGGCAGGGAAGGCGTTAAATATGCGATTGAGGAGATGACTGAGAGGAAAATTTTGGTGATAACGTGAGACGGTTTTGGTCAAATGTCAAAGGTCAAAAGTCAAAGGTCAAAAGTCAAATGTAAATGGTCAAAAGTCAAAAGTCAAAGATCAAAAGTCAAATGAATATTGATAATGAAAACGATATAACTTATATAAAACAGTTTTTTAAATCTTAAAATTTGAGGAAAAAACAACATTGTTGAATTTAAGTCATAAGAAATTAGATGTTTGGAAATTAAGTATTGAGTTAATTAAAATTATTTATAAACTTACAGAAAGTTTTCCTAAATCGGAATTATTTGGAATAACAAATCAACTAAGAAGAGCATCTGTTTCAGTTGCTTCAAATTTAGCAGAGGGATGTGCAAGAAAATCTTTACTTGAAAGAAAAAGATATTTTGAAATATCAAGATCTTCATTAGTAGAAGTTGACACACAATTAGAAATATGCTTAGTATTAAATTATGTTAGTAAACAAAGTAAAATTAGCATTAATGAAACTTTAAATATTTTATTTGCAAAACTTTCAAATTTTATTTTAAAAGCAAAATAATAAACCAGTATCCATTCATAACATATATTAATTACAAATATTTTATTAACTAAAATTTTATCAAACTTTTCATAGTTTGACTTCTGACATTTGACGTCTGACAATGAATCTTTAATTATAAAAATAGAATAAACATGACAAACGTCTCAAGTCTTTCGTCTTCCGTCTCACATAAAAAAATCGCCGTCTTCGGAGGCACCGGGATGCTCGGAAGCTCCATTGTTAGACAGTTAAGAAAAAAAGGTTTTAAAAATATTCTCGCCCCGTCAAGAAAAGAAAATTTTGATCTGCTGAAGAAAGAAGATGTAGAAAATTTTTTCAGAAAAGAATCTCCGGACGGAGTTTTTATGGTTGCAGGACTTGTGGGAGGAATACTCGCAAATAACACAAGACAGGCGGATTTTCTTTATCAGAATTCTATGATGATACTGAATGTCATTGAAGCTTTGAAAACATATTCACCAAAGACAAAACTGCTATATACAGGATCTACCTGTATTTATCCAAAAGAAAATCCTCAGCCGATAAATGAAAACAGATTCATGACAGGACCTCTTGAGGAGACAAACAAAGGATACGCCGTTGCAAAGGGAATGGGGATAATCGCCTGTCAGCTTTACAGAAAGCAGTACGGGATCAATGCAGTTGCAGCAATGCCGACAAATCTTTACGGACCGAATGATAACTACGATCTGAACAACAGTCATTTCATTGCAGCGATGATACAGAAATTTGTCAATGCTCAGAAGGACGGAACAGAACTTGTGTTCTGGGGAACAGGCAAACCAAAAAGAGAAGCTCTTTTTGTGGACGACTGCGCAGATGCATGTATTTATCTGATGGAAAATTATAATGAGCCGGAAATTGTAAATATCGGTACGGGCTTTGATCATTCGATCAGGGAATATATTGAGATAGCGGAAAAAGTATTTAAATTTGACAAAGAGATAAAATGGGATGCTTCCAAACCCGACGGCACTTATGAAAAAAGAACGGATATAGCACTCCTTAAAAGTATTATGCCTGATT
The DNA here is from genome assembly GCA_016709315.1 of Ignavibacteria bacterium. Classification (GTDB taxonomy): domain Bacteria; phylum Bacteroidota; class Ignavibacteria; order Tepidaquicellales; family Tepidaquicellaceae; genus JAEUSI01. The sequence continues at coordinate 299,754 of JADJMZ010000001.1, read as the reverse complement.
ATAATCCGAGACCATTTGAAGAAGGATTAAAAGAAGTTCTGAAAGTTGATTTTGGAGTGGAAGTTTGACTTTATAAAAACTGAAGTTTCGCAAGTGTTAGCATTTCAATGCAAGACCACCCCCAAACCCCCTCCTTGCTAAGGAGGGGGCAGGGGGAGGTCGGTAAATGAGTTTACTTTTAAAATAACTTATTGCTTTATTGATTTAAAAATTAAAATCGGGAAATAATAGATTTTGTGTAACTTCAGTTAAGAATTAAAAAATTTAGAATAGGGTATTAAGAAAATCACTAAATAAATGTCTGACAAAAAAAATATTACAAAGCAGGATACAACGGAAAAGATAGTTTCGCTTTCAAAGCGAAGAGGATTTATATTTCAGTCATCGGAGATTTACGGAGGACTGAACGGATGTTATGATTACGGTCCGCTCGGGATCGAACTTTTAAAGAACATCAAGGAAGCATGGTGGAAGGAAATGACTTACCGCGAAGATGTCGAAGGACTTGACGCTTCGATACTTATGCATCCGAGAGTATGGGAAGCATCCGGGCATGTTGAGCATTTTTCAGATCCGATGGTTGACTGCAAAGAATGCAAAGCGAGATTCAGGGAAGACCTTATAGAAGATGCGGAGTGCGGTAACAAGGGTTACAAAGGCAGGAAAGCTGTCAAATGTATGGAAGAAGGAAAATTTACGGAAGCGAGAAGTTTTAATCTTATGTTTAAAACATTCATAGGACCGCTTGAAGATTCTTCCAATGCAGTATTTCTCAGACCTGAGACAGCGCAGGGAATTTATGTGAATTTCAATAATGTAAGAGAGTCATCAAGACAGAAAGTTCCGTTCGGAATTGCTCAGATCGGAAAAGCTTTCAGGAACGAGATCAACACAAAGAATTTTTTATTCAGGACAAGAGAATTCGAGCAGATGGAAATGCAGTTCTTTGTGAATCCGTCCGAAGATGAAAAATGGTTTGAATACTGGAGAGAGCAGCGGATGAAGTGGTTTGAAAAATACGGAATGAAGGAAGGCAAACTTAAGCTTCATATACACGAAAAGCTTGCGCATTATGCAAAAGCTGCAGTGGACATCGAGTACGAGTTTCCTTTCGGATGGGGTGAGATAGAGGGAATTCACAACAGAACGGATTTTGATCTGAAGAGACACACTGAATTCTCCGGAAAGAAGCTGGAATATTTTGATGATCAGAAGAAAGAGCGGTACATTCCTTATGTGATAGAGACATCAGCGGGAGCTTCAAGAAGTTTCTTTGCGTTTTTATGCAATGCCTATGATGAAGAAGAGGTCAGCAAGGAGAATTCAGACGGAACAAGTTCATCGGAGACACGGACAGTTCTTCACTTCCATCCTGCTCTTGCTCCTGTCAAAGCGGCAGTATTTCCTCTTGTTAACAGGGACGGAATGCAGGAAATCGCACACGGCATTACGGATGATCTCAGAAAAAATTTCAAAGTTTTCTATGATGATTCCGGAGCTGTAGGCAGAAGATACAGAAGACAGGACGAATGCGGAACGCCGTTTTGCTTTACAGTTGATTCCGATACACTAACCGACGGATCAGTAACAGTCAGGGAACGAGATACGATGGTTCAGGAAAGAATTTCAAAAGACAGAATAACAGATTACTTAAATTCAAAACTGAAACAGAATTGAATACAAATCTTATAATCGGATTAGTTGCTGCTTCACTGACGACATTTGCATTTCTTCCTCAGTCTATCCGGGCAATCAAAACAAAGCATACAAAAGATCTGTCTTTGCCGACATTAATAATGCTCGAAATTGGAATAGTGATCTGGATAATCTATGGTTTTCTTATATCTGATATTCCGCTGCTTGCTGCAAATACAATTTCATTTATATTTATGACAGTCACATTAAGATTAAAGTTAAAATATGGATAGCATCATACTTAAGAATATTAATTTGTTCTCTGATCTCAGTGAAGACGAGCTGAACAGAATATTCTCAAAATGCAGTATTCGGAAATTCAGCAAAGGAGAGATGATTTTTTTTGATACAGAGCCATATATCGGATTTTACATGATAGTCGAAGGCAGTGTAAAGATTTTCAAATTTTTAAAAGACGGCAGAGAGCATATACTTCACTTTGTAAATCCATACAATACATTCGCAGAGGTCCCGCTTTTTGAGCAATATGAAAAAATCAAGAATCAGGATTTCACTTATCCTGCAAATTCAATGGCGATAGAAGATGATACTGTGCTGATACTTATAAGGTCGTCGGTGTTTTATAGTTTGATAGAGAACAACAGCAAACTTTGTCTTAAAATGATCTCCGGTCTTGCAAAAAAATTACGGCTGATGAACAAGCACATTGAAAGCATATCTCTTGATGTACCCAAGCGGCTTGCAAAATATATACTTGAGCAGTTTAACTCAAACGCCGATAACGATAAAGAGTACATTGAACTCCCGATCAGCAAACACGATCTGTCTTCATACCTTGGTACTATAGACGAGACATTATCGAGGACTTTCAAGAAATTTCAGGATGAAGGAGTAATTAAAGTTTCAGGAAAAAAGATTTACATAAGTGACAAAGCTGTTCTAAAGAAATTCGCTTCAATATAAACATTCAATTCACTCTGCTAATAAAATTTCATTTCCAAAGATCTTCAATAAAAATCTTTTATAATTAAAAATTCCCCTTTCAGAAGTCTCGAAGGATTAAAGCATCTCGCTTTGAAAGTTTTTAAATTTGAGTCTTAGACTTTGAGGTGATTCCTTTGTTTTAGAAAGTCTGCTCCTGGCAGTTATCTAATCAGCTAAAAAATCATGAATGGATCCCCGACAAAAGATTTCGGGGATGACAAAGCGTAATAAAGATTTTCAACAATTCCCTGACAATTTCTGACATTTTTGACGAAACTCTTATTTCAATTAAATAAAACAGTTAATAAACACACTTAAAACATCTTAAATCTTTGGCACCGAAAATGGTTTAATACATAGTTAGATTTGTTCCCAAAATTAAATCAGACAAAACAGAGACAGAGTTAAATTTATTTTTATAAATTGACTATAGTCAAACAGAGTTCGGTAGATTAAGACTATTTTTGTTAAGCTTAATTTACTGAAAATGGATTTTACAAAAGAAAATACGCTTGCTGAAATAGTTAACAGAAATCTGAATGCATCAAATATATTTGATAATTACAGACTTAACTATAGTACAGAAGGAAAATCCAGGATCGGAGATGCCTGTATTACAAAAAGGACTCAATGCAGAAGTTATACTTAATAAGTTAAAGAAAACCGAAAATTCTGGATATAACAAACTGAAAATTTCAGAATGGGAAACCGGCTTACTATGTGATTTTATAATTAACAATCATCATACATACATCAGAAAGAATCTTCCGAAACTTATCACTGTCAGCATAAATCTAATTAAAGAAAATAAATGTGATGAACTAATTCATGAGAAGTTATTTCAGCTAAAAATCGAATTTGAAATACACATGCAAAAGGAAGAGAAGCTGATTTTCCCTTACATTATGAGAATGAAAAAGATAGCTAATGACAGGGAAAAATATGTAACTCCGCCATTCGGATCAGTTGCCAGTCCGGTAAAAGTAATGGAGAAAGAACACAGGAATGCTTATTCAGAGCTGATCATAATAAGCAAACTTATGCACAGCATGATCACAAGAAATAAAGATAATATCTTTATCAGATCATTAAATGAAAAATTCACGGAGTTTATAAGTGATTTTAATTTTCACATTCATCTTGAAAACAACATTCTTTTTCCAAAAGCAATCAGACTTGAAAACAAATTAAAAAAACAAATATTAAAAAATTAAAAATTAACAAATGAAAAACATCTCAACAAAAATATCTTTAGCTCTTCTTGCGGTAATTATTTCTTCTTTCCTGTTCATATACGGCTGCGGTGATGATCCTGAATTGGGGATCGGACCGATAAAAGAAGTTAAACTTGAAGCATCAGTAAACGCGGATCTTTCTGCAAAAGGAAAACAAATCTTTGACGTAAAATGCGTTGCCTGCCATAAGATAGATGAAAAATTAGTCGGACCTGCTCTGAAGGATGTCACGAAAAGAAGGAAACCTGAATGGATAATGAATATGATTTTAAATCCTGAACAGATGACAAAAGAAAATATGGTAGCAAAGAATTTATTTGCACAATATCTGGTGCAAATGACATTTCAGAATGTAACTCAGGATGAAGCCAGAGCAGTGCTGGAATATTTCAGATCCAATGACAAGTAAAAACTAAAAATATATTGTACCAAATTCTGCATAATTTAATATTTTTTATAAATTTATAAAAAAATAAAATGAAAAATTTAAAAAACATTCTTTACGGATTAGTACTTATAATTACAGTAACAGTATTTATTACTAATATGAACTCCTGTTCAAAAAAGAAAAATCCGGTCCTACTATGAGCGGCGATGAAGCTGAAAAGGTTTATGTAGCGCCCGGTAAATATGATGAATTCTACTATTTTGTTTCAGGCGGATTCAGCGGACAGTTAGCTACTTACGGAATACCATCCGGAAGACTGCTGAAAGTAATACCCGTATATTCTGTAAATCCGGAAAACGGGTACGGATACACAGAGGAATCAAAACCTATGCTAAATACATCTTACGGATTTGTGCCATGGGACGATTCTCACCATTCCGAATTATCTCAAACGGACGGAGTACCTGACGGAAGATGGGTATTCATTAACGGAAACAATACTCCCAGACTTGCACGAATAGATCTTAAGACTTTCAGGACTGTTGAAATACTTGAAATACCAAACAGCGCCGGAAATCACTCTTCGCCATTTATTACACCCGGAACGGAATATGTAGTGGCGGGAACAAGATTCAGCGTACCTGTTCCCAATAAAGACGTGCCAATCTCAACTTACAAGGAAAATTTCAGAGGAACAATTTCGTTTATAAAAGTTGACAAAGACAAAGGCGACATGAGCATTGCATTTCAGCTTATAACTCCTCCTTATGATTATGATCTTTCTCATGCAGGCAAAGGTCCTTCATACGGATGGTTTTTCTTCTCATGCTATAATTCTGAAGAAGCCAATACATTGCTTGAGGTCAACGCTTCACAGAAAGACAAAGATTACATAATGGCTGTTAACTGGAAAAAGATAGAGGAATTTGTTGCACAGAATAAAGGAACAATGATGGAATCAAAATATGCACATAATAAATGGAGCGATGAAACACATTCGGCCACATCAGAAATACTGACATCAACAAGAACTTTAAAACCTGAAGATGTTCCGGGATGCATTTATTACATTCCATGTCCTAAATCTCCTCACGGAGCTGACGTAGATCCAACGGGAAATTATATTGTAGGCGGCGGAAAACTGGCAACTGTCATTCCGGTATTTTCATTTGAGAAAATAAAAAAGGCAATTGAAAGCAATCAGTCAGACGGAAACGTAGAAGGAATACCGGTTTTAAAATATGATGAATGTCTGGCGGGAGAAGTTCAGAACCCGGGATTAGGACCTTTGCATACTGAATTTGATGATAAAGGATTTGCATATACATCAGCATTCGTATCATCTGAAATTGTAAAATGGAAAGTAGAGACAAGGGAAGTTGTCGACAGGATGCCTGTATACTATTCAGTAGGACACCTTTCAATTCCCGGAGGAGACAGCAGAAAGCCATGGGGAAAATATCTGGTGTCAATGAATAAAATGACAAAAGACAGATATCTTCCGACAGGACCTGAACTTACACAGTCAGCTCAGCTGATTGATATCTCGGGAGAAAAGATGAAACTTCTTTCTGATTTTCCGACAATAGGAGAACCTCACTATGCACAGGGAATTCCTGCTGATCTCGTGACAAAGAATCAGATCAAAATTTATAAAATAGAAGATAACAAAAATCCTTATGCAACAAAAAGTCCGAACGATGCAAAAGTGGTAAGAGAAGGAAACGTAGTTCATGTTTATATAGCAGCAATGAGATCGCACTTTACACCTGATAACATTGAAGGAGTTAAAGTTGGCGACGAAGTATATTTTCACATGACAAATCTTGAGCAGGACTGGGACATTCCTCACGGATTTGCTGTCATGGGAAATCAGAATTCAGAAATGCTTGTAATGCCGGGAGAGACATGTTCACTTAAATGGGTACCTGAAAGAGCGGGAATTTATCCTATGTACTGCACCGACTTCTGTTCTGCGCTTCATCAGGAAATGCAGGGTTATGTAAGAGTTTCTCCCAAAGATTCAAATACTCCGCTTACATTTTCAACGGGTAATAAATAAATTTTTTTTAATGAGGGTGCATTAATTTGCACCCTCATATAGTATTTAAATTATGAATAAAACTTCGAGAATATTAATACTTGTATCGGCATTAGTAATGATTGCAATATATTTTGTTCCTGTCTGGAATATATCTCTTGACGCTCCTCAGTATCCGGAAGGACTTGGTATGCAGATCTGGATAAACAAGATGACAGGTGATCTTCAGATAATAAACGGATTGAATCATTACATAGGCATGAAAACAATTCAACCGGATTCAATTCAGGAATTAAAATTTATGCCGTACATACTTGGTTTTATAATTATGTACGGATTATTAGTTGTGATCATAAATAAAAAATCATTACTGTTAAGCTGGATCATTATAATGATCATAATAGGAGCGATCGGAGCTTATGATTTCTGGAGCTGGGAATATGATTACGGTCACAATCTTGATCCTACTGCTGCTATCAAAGTGCCGGGAATGAATTATCAGCCGCCGCTGATCGGCTCAAAGCAGTTACTTAATTTTAATGCATCTTCAATGCCGGATATTGGAGCTTTTATATTATTTGCTTCTGGTATTGCGGCAATTATAATTTTAATATATGAATACAAAAAAAGCAAAATCAAAAATACGGGGCTTTAGAATGAATTTAATATTTATAATCCTGATTTTCCTGTTATCCTGTTCAAAAGAATCCGAACCTATAAATTACGGCACAGATCAGTGTGATCACTGCAGGATGACAATAATGGATAAAAAATTCGGCGCAGAGATCATTACAAAAAAAGGCAAAGCGATAAAGTTCGATGCTTTTGAATGTATGATTAATTATCTGATTGAAAACAAAATTAATGAAAGTGATGTTGAAAAATACTATTGTGTGGACTATTCCGAACCTGCAAAATTATTTGATGCAAAAGAAATGACATACTTAGTCAGTCCAAAAAATCAAGAGTCCTATGGGTGAAAATATTTCAGCATATTCCGGAAAGGAAACTGCAGAAGGATATTTCAAAAATAACGGAGGAGAAATATTCAGTTGGGAAGGAATTAAGAATAAATTAAAAGACAGTAAATAAGTAATAAACACAAAGGCAAACATCTTACAGTTATGGTCAGGTATTCTAAAATTTTTATTCACATATTTATTTTTACTTTTCTGATAAACAATTTATGTTCAGGTAAAGATATTTCCGTTTGCTCTGTCCGTGGATACAAGACTGTTAAATCAGCTTTAGAGAACAGTTCTGACGGCGACCGGATAATAATCAAAAAAGGTTATTACAGGGAAAATAATATTATTGTAGATAAAAGAGTCCAGATCCTCGGAGAGGATAATCCTGTAATTGATCTTGAATTTATTAATCAGGGGTTTATTGTCAGAAAAGACAGTGTGATTATCAGAGGACTTGAGATCAGAAATATAAAAGTAAGTTATGTTCAGGATTTGTCAGCAATAAAAATCGAGAACTCTTCCGGATGTACAGTCGAAAACAATATTCTTTACAACACTTTCTTTGCTTTATATCTTGCAAACTCAGATAACTGCCTTGTTAAGGGAAACAAAATTACCGGCTTTGCTCAGACCGAATCTTCTTCCGGAAACGGCATACATCTCTGGAAATGTAATAACATCAGAATAGAAAGCAACGAAACTTCAGGACACCGTGACGGAATCTATTTTGAATTTGTAACAAACACACGGATATTAAATAATTATTCTCATAACAATCTTCGTTACGGACTTCACTTTATGTTCTCAGACAGCAACTCATACATGAAAAATCTGTTCAGTGAAAACGGAGCGGGAGTTGCCGTAATGTACACAAAGAATATTATTATGGAAGAAAATATATTTACAGGCAACTGGGGACCGGCTTCTTACGGAATATTGCTTAAAGATATTTCAAGAAGCGTTATCAGAAGAAATAAGTTTATAAAAAACACGATTGGAATATTTATGGAAGGTTCTGATAAAATGAATATTGAAGAGAATGAATTCAGAGATAACGGTTATGCAGTCAAGGTTTTTGGTAATTGCTCTTCAGATACACTGATAAGAAACAATTTTATCGGAAATACATTTGACATTTCTACAAACAGTTCCCGCAATGAAAATTATTACAGCGAAAATTACTGGGATAAATACAAAGGTTATGATATGAATAAGGATTATACCGGTGATGTCCCTTACAGACCTGTAAGTCTTTATTCAATGCTGGTAGAGAAAGTACCGGAAAGCATTATAATGATGAGAAGCTTTATCACTGATATAATAGATTTTACAGAGAAAGCAATTCCTGTTTTCATTCCTGAATCACTCGTTGATGAAAAACCTAAAATGATATTGAATGAATACAATTGAATTAAGAGATCTGTGCAAATCATTCGGAAAAAATCAGGTTCTTAAAAACATTGATCTTCAGTTAAAGAGCGGAGAAGTTACCGCTTTGATGGGACCAAACGGTTCCGGTAAAACAACTCTTTTAAAATCCATTCTCGGACTTGTAATTCCTGATTCAGGAAAAATTTTAGTAAACAATGCCGATGTAAAAAATGATTTTCATTACCGGAATCTGATCGGATATATGCCGCAGATAGCTAATTATCCTGAGAATATGAAGGTGAGGGAACTGTTCGCAATTGTAAAAGATCTGAGAGGGCACAAAGAAATTACAGATGACGAGCTTATTGATAATTTTAAATTAAACGAAATCACGGGTAAAAACTTCGGACAGTTGTCAGGGGGTTACAAGCAGCGTGTTACGGGAGCTCTGGCATTCTTGTATCATCCTGAAATTATGATTTTAGATGAACCTACAGCCAGTCTGGATCCGTTATCATCCGAAATAATGAGAAATAAAATTTTAAAGGAAAAACAAAAGGACAAGATAATTATAATCTCATCACATATTGCTTCAGAGGTTGAAACACTGGCTGACAGACTTATATATATTCTTGACGGAAAGATAATTATAAATAAAACTTTAAAAGAATTAAAAAACGGTTCTCAGGAGTTAAAATTAGGAAAAACACTTACTGAAATTCTGGCACCTGTACTTCACAATAAAAAATCATGAACACAAAGATATTAAAATACATTTTACTCGATCTGCTCAGAAGTAAATTTATAATTTCTTACACTCTGTTTTTATTTCTTATGAGCATGTCGGTGATTTACATAGGTCATGATTCATCAAAAGCTGCAGTCAGCATACTGAATATTATTCTGTTCGTAGTTCCTCTTGTCTGTATTATTTTCGGGACAATTCATTTTTACAATTCACGGGAATTTATTGAATTTCTTCTGACACAGCCGGTGGCGAGAAAAAGCATTTTCTGGTCAGAGTATCTTGGAATTTCCGGATCATTATCAGCTGCTTTTATAATCGGTGCCGGAGTACCGGTCATTTCAGCAGGAATAAACATAACCGGAGTCTATCTTCTTGTAACGGGTACTATGCTGACATTTATTTTTGTTTCGCTGGCATTTCTTTCTTCCACTATTAATAACGACAAAGTCAGAGGTGTGGGTTTGTCAATAATACTCTGGCTTTATCTGTCTGTCATTTTCGACGGCTTTGTAATGATGATATTTTATATGTTCCGGGATTATCCACTCGATAAATATATTGTTGCGCTTACTTCACTGAATCCTGTAGACCTTTCAAGAATTCTTATTTTACTTCAGATAGATATTTCCGCTTTGATGGGATTCACCGGTGCTACATTTCAGAAGTTTTTCGGAAGCATAACCGGCAAATTTATTTCGCTGATGTTACTTCTGTTGTGGATAGTAATACCTGCATTTATTTCTTTGAGGATCTTCAACAGAAAGAATTTTTAATTTACCGATTCAATACAAAATTATCCTGAAAGGTTCATGCACGGCTGTTCCTCCAAAAACTGACTTACCTATCCCGCACTTATTGCATTCTTCCCTGACACAATAAAAATTATGCAAATGAATCAGCGCCTGCTCTGCTGCAATAGAGCCGGATTTCATATTCAGTTGTTTCTCCATAACTCTTGTAATTTCATTTCTTCCGTTCTTTTGCTTTTGATTTCTGTAATAGAAATTAACTCTGGAGTTAAGATTAGTTTTGTCAAAATAAGCCGAATACAAATTTATCAGAGGTAAGATAACATTTACAGTAATATCCCTGATCCTTTCATTTCCGATTGATGCAATTGCTGAACTGCTTTTCTTACCGAATATATAATTTTTTTTCCAGTAATCAGAAACTCCCGGAATTTTAAACAGCGCATTAAGTTCTTTGGAAATATTTTGTCCTTCTTCGAAAGCCAGAATAATTTTTTTAAAGAAATCATTATTTATAATTTCAAACAGCAGAGCGGAAGCATAAGCAATTCTGATTGTCGGAAAATTAGAAGGACGCAGGCGGAAAAAATTCCATTCCGATTTTTCGATAGTATCTTTCCTGATCACAGATTTCAGAGATTCCCATTCGTACTTAAGCGAATCAATATAGTCATCTTTAAATCTCAGATCCTTTAAAAATCCCGAAAGACCAAACAGAAGAGAATCAGTCTGAAGTCTGCTTAATTTCATTTTTCTGATCTTTGTCAGATCTGTTTTCTGTGAAAGGCAGAGAAACTGCTTTCTGTTTTTTGAATATCCGAGCGCTTCGCATATAAACTCGAACATAACCTGCTCCCAGAATATTTTTTTATTCTGATCTCCTGATATTTCTTCAAGACGTAATTTAATTTTTGCTGTTTTTAATTCAAGACGGTCATCAGCGAGTTTACTAAGCCATTCTTTTTTAATTTCATCAGAAGTATTAAGATTTTCCGGATAGCAGGGAATCCTGAATTTTTCGGAAGGATTATTAATTATTTCCTTCCAGATTTCACGGACTGATCTGGTAAGATAATCAGACAATATAACAGTAGGAATCTCTCTTGATTTTTTTACAACCGGATTTAAAGAATCATTATTGAAAGTGTCTTTATAAAAGACTACCTGAAGAATAACGCTGTTATACTTATTGTCACCTTTATGCTTATGAGTTTTCCAGTCTTTTTCTGATTTGTGAATTTCGATACAGCCGGAATAAGAAACGCCGTCAATTTTTATCTTTGCATTATAATAATCTGGACCGGAATCCGGATTTCTGATACCGGTATCAATAATCTCAACATTTTTACCGGAAGTGGTTTGAAGATTTGAATAGCAGGAGCTGTCTTCCCAGATTCGGCAGATGAAATTTTCGTTCAGGTTAAGTTTTATCATTAATATTTAATTTTGATTTATTTACATTAATAAACTTCATAAGAAATTATTAATTTAAACACATTCAACATAATATGAGAAATTTTAATTTAAAAAACTTTACCCTATTGTTTCTAACGCTGATTTTTGCAGGTTGCTCAAATCAAAAGAAAGCTGAAGATGTATACCTGACCGAAGCCAAGACAATGTTAGACGAAAAGAAATATGATGAATCCATTAAAAATTACAGGGACTTCATTAAGGATTATCCAAAATCAGATAAAGCCATCTTTGCTTATAATCAGATAGCGGGTATTCAGATTGACGCATTGAAAAATCCTCAGGAGGGAATTAAGACATACAAAGAGTTAGCTGAAAAATTTCCTTCAACAAAGGAAGCGAAGCAGGGATTGTTTATGGTTGCATTTATTTATGATGAAACGCTGAAGGATAAAGAAAATGCTATCAAAGCGTATCAGGAATTTCTCAATAAATATCCGACAGATTCCGACCCTAATGACAAAATGAGCGAATCAGCAAAAACAATGCTGGAAGTTTTGAAATCCGGCAAATCAATTGAGGAAATGATTCAGCAGAATATTGAAAAAATGGGAAATCAACAAAACAAAGACAGTATGAAGGTGGAAGGAATTGAAGAGAAAAATGTACCTCCTCCGACTAAAGATTTAAAAGAAAGCGGGACACAGAAAAAAGAAGATCCCAGAATGCCTGCAAATAAAGAAGAAAGAAAAAAAGCAGGAGAAGATCCGGCTACTGACAGTAAAAACAAAGAATAATAATTGAATCAGACTTCTGATTTTAAAAAATACTTAGACCCTTCCGTTGTAGCGAGGCTTTCAAATATGGAACTGAAAGCCCGGCTTGTAGTGGAAGGGTTTATTGCAGGTATGCATAAGTCGCCTTATCACGGCTTTAGCGTTGAATTTGCGGAACACAGGCAATATATGCCCGGTGATGATCTGAAGTATCTTGACTGGAAAATTCTGGGAAAGACTGATCGCTTTTTTGTTAAACGGTTTGAAGAAGAAACAAATCTTAAATCATACATTCTTCTGGATATCAGCCGTTCAATGGATTTTAAATCTCAGAATCTGACAGGAACAGATTCGAAAAAGAAAAATTTGTTCAGGAAAATGTTTTCGAAAAATGAAGAAGAGACCGTTAGTTCTTTTAATTCTCTGACAAAATTAGAATATGCTTCATACCTCGCTGCTTCATTTTCCTATCTTATGCTTTTGCAAAGAGATGCTATCTCTTTGACTACTTATGATACAAAAATAAGGTCATACATACCTCCACATTCTACAAAAGCTAATCTTCAGCTGATACTGAAAGAGCTTAGCAATGTAAAATCACTTTATGAGACTGGTACGGCGAAATGCCTGAATGAAATAGCGGATAAAGTTAAGAGAAGAGGGCTTGTTATCATTATCAGTGATTTTTTTGATAATCAGAGCGAAGTAATAAGCGCAATGAAGCATTTCAGATATAATAAAAACGAAGTAATTGTATTTCAGATACTTGATCCTGTCGAGATAAGTTTTTTGGAAGGAAATCCCGTTACTTTGAAAGACATGGAAACAAACGAGGAAATTTATTCTCAGCCCTTTGCAATGCAGAAGGCATACAGGGAAACTATAAAAGAGTTTATAGAAAATTACAGATCAGAATGCAGAAAAAATAATATTGATTTCATCTCGCTTTCCACATCAACACGTTTTGATACTGCTCTTCTGAGTTATCTGAATAAAAGAAAAAGATTAGTCTGATCAGTTTTTTAATCTTGTTCCGTCATTATCCCAGATAGGGGTTGTCAGTTTATAATCTCCGAAACCTGTATCATCTACAAAGATAAACTGTTTGTTAACATTGTAATAATCCCAGATCTCATAAGGTTTTGTATTCTCGCTGAAAGGATACCGCTCTATATTACCCGGCTCTCCGTAAATAATAAAAACCATACCCATATCGGTTTTCCACCCGTCGACATAATGAGAATATCTTTCATTTGCAATTCTGATTCTCTTATAATACTCCATCATGAGTTCGTTTCTTGAAGTATTGGGCGAAGGATCTTTGCTCCTCCAGAACTCTATAAAATATTTTTCCTTGAGTTCGCTAGTCGGAGCGTTCCTGATCTTGTTAAGTTCGTCACTGTTCGCAATATAGATAAGCTGATCAACAAAAAAGTCTAAATCTTTATTATTAAATGTTAATCCGTTCATTTTATTTACAAACAGTTTCTCAGCAAGTATTTTAGCGCCGGAGCTGTCAGAGATTTCAATTTTGTAATCTCCAAGAACGAGATTTTGAGTTGATATTTTTTCAAAAAATTTATTCACACCCGGAATAAGCGTATAACGAAAAACACCCTTTTCGATTATTTTATCTTTTGAGTTTGTAATTTTATAGGAATAATTTTTTTGGGCTGAAGAATCCATCGAGTTGTAAATCTCAAAGAACAGATAAAAGTCCTTAAGATTATCAATATTCTTATTTACAAGCGGAGTAATAATTTTCTTACCTGCTTCTTTTTTCAAGTTGCTGACAATCATTATGTCACTGAAGGAAAAATCTTCCAGAGTGTAATCAGCAATATTGATCTTTTCTTTAAGCGTCTTCTCGCGTTTGGTATTTAAATCGCTCAAAGTGATTTCAATGCTGTATTTGCCGGGATTCAGAAAGAATTCCTTTACAATAAATTTTGCAGATTCCTCGAGTTTTTTCTGTTCGTTTTTTGAAGTAGTAATGTAGTCGGTAAAAGATTCATTTACTACTGTCTCAGCGGCTGAATTAATAATTTTAATTGCATAATTTACACTGGCATCATACATTTTGGTGTTGTAGTTTTTTTTGAACTGCAGGTTTTCCAGAGGAATTTGAAAATAAGCATCAAGGCGGGCTTTCTTTTGTTCGCTGCTGTAAAATACAAGCGGATCGAAAAAGAAAAATTCCTTTACTTCGGATTTAAGGGATTTATCAACGAGCTGGGAAAATGCAAATTTTACATGGATAGCTGTCATCAATAAAACCATAAACAATATTTTTCCGAAATATTTACTGTAAACAATATTTGGCATAGATTTTTTCATAACAAGCTCCTTTAAAATTAAAAAACTTTTCGTTTAAAAATTATTATTTTCATTACTTTCAACTTCAGCAAAAAGGTCAAACTCTTCAGTATCAAAAATTTTCACATCATAAAATTCCCCTGTTGTAAGACTGTCATCATTAATATAAATCTCCTGATCAATTTCAGGAGCATCCTTATAACTTCTGCCAATGGAATATCCGTTTTCTTTTCTGTCAATCAAAACTTTTTCTTTATTGCCAACCGAACGGATATTATTAGACAGAGAAATTTCTTTTTGCGCATCCAGAATTAATTTTTGCCTTAAAAGCTTTTCTTTAAACGGAATTCTGTCCGGAATAGTTGCTGCTGAAGTTCCGTCTTCATTTGAATAAGTAAAAACGCCCAGCCGGTCAAATCTGAAATCCTTAACAAAGTCCAGCAATTCAATGAAATCCTTTTCGGTTTCATCCGGATAGCCGACTATAACAGTTGTCCTGACAGCAATACCGTCGATATTTTTTTTCAGAGAATCCAGAAGACTGATCAGAGAAGATTTTGTAATACCTCTTCTCATGGATTTTAAAACATTATCAGAAACATGCTGAACGGGAATATCAATATACCTGCAGATATTTTCATATTTGTTAAAAGTATCAATCAGATCGGATGGAAACCTTGAAGGATAAGCATACATTAATCTTATCCACTCAATGCCATTGACTTTTGATATCTCTGACAGTACAAGTGATAAGTTTCTTTTTCTTTCTGCAAGGTCAAATCCCCAGTATGTCGTATCCTGTCCGATGACAATAATTTCCTTTACTCCTTTTGACGCAAGTTTTTGCGCTTCAATCATAATTTCCTGAAGAGGTTTGGATCTGTGAGCACCCCTCATAATAGGGATCGCGCAGAATGAGCAGGGATTATCACATCCTTCGCTGATTTTAAGATATGCAAAATGGGAAGGTGTTGTCAGGGTTCTCTCGCCTACCAGATTATTTTTATAATCCGCGCCAAGCTCATTAAGAATCCCTTTTATTGTATTCGGTTTATCGGTGGCACCGAAATATTTGTCAACTTCCGGAATGCTTTTTTCAAGATCAGCTTTGTATCTGTCGGAAAGACAACCGGCTACATATACATTTTTCAGCTTACCTTTTAATTTGAGATCTACTGCTCTCATAATCGTATCAATAGATTCCTGTTTTGCGGATTCTATAAAACCGCAAGTGTTAATAATTACATTCTCAGCTTTGCTTTCATCTTCTACTATTTCAATATCATTGGATTTAAGCTGTGAATAAATAAACTCCGAATCAACGAGATTTTTTGAACATCCGAGCGTAATCAGCTTTACTTTATCTTTCTTTACTTTCATCTTATAATAATTAACCCTCCAATCCCCGTTGTAATAAGGGAAATAAGAGGGCTGGATTTAATTTGAACTTACTTTAAAATTTGTTAACAATAAATATAAATATCAGGTAATGCTGCCGGAAATTGTTGTTTAAAAAGATTCTTTAATAATTACAGTCATCCACAAAACTCATACTAATCTGTACAAAGAATTTATTTTGTATCAAGAATTTCTTTTGCTCTTATTAATGCATCTTCAATACTTCCTGTCACATTTTCATCCCCGATTTTTTTTATCAGTCCTGCTTTTTCAGCTGCAAACAATGGCTGTGCATGAATTCCCGATAACACAAGAAAGGATTTAGTTTTTCTGCAGCCGTCATAAATGTCTTCAATGGTAGCGATTCCTGTAGCATCTATAGCCGGTACGTTTCTAAGTCTCATTATCAGAACCCGGGATTTTATTTCCGTTGCTCTCAGAGTATCTTTGAACTTACTTGCAGCCCCGAAAAAAAACGGACCGTTAACTTCATAAATTATTACTCCTTCCGGAATATCAAATGCATCAGTTGTCATTATTGCGGAATCATTTTTATCCTGCAGGTTTTCATCAAACTCTCTTGTAATAATTCCCATATTAGAAACCGATGCCATTCTGTGCATGAATAAGAATGCCGTCATGACCATGCCAATCTCTATTGCAACCGTCAGATCAAAAATTACTGTGAGAAAAAAAGTAGTTACCAAAACAGCTACATCGCTTTTCGGCATTTTCAATTGTGATTTTAACTCTCTCCATTCAAACATATTATAAGCAACTACAGTGAGTATTGAAGCAAGTACGCACAATGGAATCATTCCTGCAAACTGTCCGAAGAAAAGCAGTATAAGCAACAGAACCAGAGAATGAATTATACCAGCTACAGGAGTTTGTCCTCCGTTGCGTATGTTTGTTACAGTTCTTGCAATTGCTCCGGTAGCGGGAATTCCTCCGAATATAGGCGAAGCAATATTTGCAATTCCATTGGCAACAAGTTCCATATTAGACCTGTGCCTTCCTCCAGTCATTCCGTCTGCAATAACAGCGGATAACAGTGATTCGATTGCAGCTAATATAGCTATTGTAAACGCCGGTCCTATCAGATTATAAACTTTAGAATATGTGATCTCAGGAAATGATGGAGCAGGAATTGAATTTGGTATGCTTCCGAATTTTGAACTTATAGTTTCGACATTCAGATTTAAAAAATATGCTATAAGAGTTCCTGCTATTAATGCTATAAACGGAGAAGGAATTTTTTTTGAAAGAAATGGGAAGAGAATTATTATCAGTAAAGTTATGGCGGACACAAGTAACGTATGAGCATCGGCAGTTCCGATATTTTCAATATAGACAGGTATCTTTTCAACAAACTCCGAAGGCAGACTTGTAATCTTTAAACCTAAAAGATCCTTGATCTGCGTTATAAAAATAATTAAACCTATTCCCGAAGTAAAGCCTGTTATAAGCGGAAGAGGGATAAATTTTATCAGAGTTCCAAGCTTCAGCATTCCCATAATGATCAGAATTATTCCTGCCATTATTGTCGCTAACATCAAACCGTCCAGTCCGAATTTCTGAACTATGCCATACACTATCACAATGAATGCGCCGGTAGGTCCGCCTATTTGTACTTTGCTTCCTCCTAATGCTGAAATTATAAATCCTGCAATAACAGCTGTGAACAATCCCTTTTCAGGAGAAACGCCTGAAGCTATTCCGAAAGCAATGCCAAGAGGCAATGCGACAATGCCGACTATTATCCCGGCAGTCAAGTCTTTGTAGAATAATTGTCTGCTGTAAGATTTAAGAGAAGTAAAAAGTTTAGGAATCAGCATGATATTAAATTAATCAATTTAATTTAATAAACAAAATAAACTTTCAATTTAAAACAGAGATAAATACCGGGCAAAATTTTCTCTTTTACAGAATAAATTTAAATCAGAATTACAGAGCAATATTATTTCATAAAACTATATATTGCCTTCAGCTTTTTAAAAAATCAGATTGATATAGTTGTGTAACTTTGAGTGCAGTAATATAAAATAAAAATGATTTCAATGAAGGGATTAAGAGGGTTGTTTCAAATTATTTCAGAAATGATTCGGACAGGATTGGAATTTACAAAGTATCTTTATACTAACTTGAATATACAAATGCATTATGTTAATTTTGAATACATTCACAATATTCCAATAATCAATAAATCTTACGAATATGCAAGAAGAATACAAAGAACCTGCACCATACAGACGAGGAGAGGCTAATCCGTTCGAATCAATGATGATAAGATTCGATAAAGCATGCGAACTTTATAATCTCGACGAAGGATTATATAACTATTTAGCTACACCGGTAAAACAGATTATAGTTTCCATTCCTATTACAATGGACAATGGCAAGCTGGAAGTTTTTGAAGGTTACAGAGTAATTCACGATAATATTTTAGGACCGTCAAAAGGCGGAATAAGGTATGCTCCGGATGTTGACATTGAAGAAGTAAAAGCACTTGCATCATGGATGACATGGAAATGCGCAATTGCAAATATTCCGTTTGGCGGAGCAAAAGGCGCAGTAAAATGCGATCCGAGAAAATTATCACAAAGAGAATTAGAACTTATCACAAGAAGATACACAGTAAACATGCTTGAAATATTCGGACCGGATTCGGATATACCGGCTCCTGATATGAATACAGATGAACAGATTATGGCATGGATCATGGACACATACAGCATGCATAAAAAAGAAACAGTGACGGGAGTCGTAACCGGTAAACCCATTATTATCGGCGGTTCCAGAGGAAGAAGAGAAGCTACAGGAAGGGGAGTTATGATAGCAACCATGGCTGCATTAAAAACCGAATCTATTGATCCTTCGACTACTACATGCGTTGTACAGGGATTTGGTAATGTCGGATCAGTAAGCGCTCAGCTTTTGAATGAAAAAGGTGTAAAGATAATTGCAATCAGCGATGTATCCGGCGGTTATTATAATAAAAACGGCATTGATGTCAATAAAGCGATTGATTATGTAGCCAAAAATAAAACTCTTGAAGGCGGCAACTTCGGGGAAGTGGTAACAAATGAAGAACTTCTTGAAATTCAATGCGATATACTTGTACCGGCAGCAAAAGAAGATCAGATCTCCGGTCATAATGCAGAAAATGTAAAAGCTAAGCTTATTGTAGAGGGTGCTAACGGACCAATTTCAGCAGATGCAGATGATATAATCACAGGAAACGGAATCAGAGTAATTCCTGATATACTTGCAAATTCAGGCGGAGTGATAGTTTCATATTTTGAATGGGTGCAGGACAGGATAGGATATTTCTGGGATGAAGACGATGTAAATCACAGACTTAACAGAATGATGACGGAAGCTTTTGACGCAGTTTACAATACTGCAGTAAAATACAATACTTCATTCAGACTCGGAGCTTACATACACGCTATTGACAAAGTATCAAAAGTCTTAAAGCTCAGAGGAATTTACGGTTAATAATGAATATCAAATACCTCTTATTATTTTTATTTTTATTTACAATAAGAGGTATTTCTTTTTCACAGGAAAACAGCAGTTCTAATTTAAGCGAAATCAACAAACTTATAGAAGAAAGTCTGATCCCTCTGGAAAACAAACTTATTCTGCTGGGAAAAGAAAAGTTATATTTGCTTTCTGATGAAAGCAAAAGTATTCAGGGTGATTATATATTAAAGATTTTAAAAAGAAATCTTTCAGGATATAAAATACTTTTGAAACCGGGAAACACTGATTTTACTGACAGCGTTGATTATATTATAAAAATCGCCCAACCCTCAATAATAACTTTGTATGAAAAAATATTTGATGAAGACATAATCGGAACTAAAAAAGTTGAAAGAGAAATTACAGTCAAATATGATCTGACATTGGAAGATAAAAAAAACTTATACGAAGTTTTCAGAAATAAATTCAGCAACAGGAATAAAGACAGTTTTAATTTAGATGAACAAAGTCTTATCGAAGACAGAAATTATGATTTTTCCCGGTCAGCGATTCCGGAAGAGAATACTGTAAATCATCTTTTGTATCCGGCTTTAATAATTATGTCAACAGCAGCAGCCATAATTCTATTTTTTACCATCAGAAGCAATTAAATTTAAGACAGGAGAGTTTGAGAAAATATTTCAGAAAAGAAATGGGATTGTTTAAAAATCTTGCGGCAATTGCTGTTCTAATTTCAATTCCCTTTATCTTTGGTTCCTGCGGATCTTCAAAAGGAAGCTCTATCATTACTGATGATCCGGAAAAAGCTTATTTTATTGGCAAATCTCATTATGATAAACAGGATTATCTTGAATCTATAGATGATTTCAATATGATCAAGCTTAGATTTTCGGGAAGCAATATAATTGATAAAGCCGCGTATTATTTGGGAATGAGTTATTATAAAAGAGAAGAATACGTTCTTGCAGTTTATGAATTTGAAAATCTCCTGAAAAGTTATCCTGCAAGCAGCTTAACGGAGGATTCCAAATATATGCTTGCTATGTGTTATTATAATCTTTCTCCGAAATATAATCTCGATCAGACTTATACGAGATACGCAATTTCTGAATTTCAGAGTTTCATAGAGCTCTATCCGAAAAGCAAATACTCTGCTGAAGCTGAAAGAAAATTATCAGAACTCAAAAACAAGCTTGCATTTAAAATTTACAAAAGCGCAGAATTATATTTTAATCTCGAAAATTATAAATCAGCGATTATTTATTATGATAATCTGCTGGAGGAATTTTTCGAATCGGATTATGCAGATGACGCTCTCTATGGAAAAATTCAGGCACTTATCATAAAGAAAAAATATGAAGATGCAAAAAAGGAAATTGAAAGATTTGAAAAGAAATTTTTCTCCAGTCAGTATCTTTCAAAAGTTAAATCCCTTAAAGCTCAAATTCCGTTATAAAATATGAACAGTAAAAAGGTAAAAGATTCACAGGTAGAAATGATCGAACTTGTTTTGCCGAATGACACCAATATCCTCGGGAATCTTCTCGGAGGAAGACTCATGCACTGGATTGACATATCAGCGGCTCTTGCTGCTGCAAGACATTGCAATTCTATTGCTGTAACTGCGGCAGTTGATAATCTTAATTTCCATAAACCCATACATCTCGGCAATATTGTTAGATTAAAGGCGTCCGTTAACAGGGCATTCAATACCTCAATGGAGGTTGGAGTGAGAGTTGAAATCGAAGACATTACTTCAGGCGAAGTAACTCATTCAAACAGCGCATATCTAACTTTTGTAAGCGTTGATATTGTCACAAAAAAAAATATAAAAGTGACTGAAGTTATTCCTGAAACCGAGGATGAGAAAAGGAGATACGAACAGGCAATGAAAAGGAGACAGCAGAGACTTTCGGAAACCCACGGTATAATTCAAATATGATCTCACTTCCTTCATACACACAAATTTTCCTTTATATAAATGAGTAATGTCGAAATAGTCTGCAACAAACTTTCAAAATCTTTTTCGGGTAAATCAATTTTCAAAAACCTTGATTTGAAAATTTCAGCTAAGGAATCTCTTACTGTAACAGGAAGAAACGGTACGGGAAAATCAACTCTCGTTAAAGTCCTTGCAGGACTTATATTACAATCCAAAGGAAGCATTTTAATCAATGAAAATAATTTAGCTCTGCAAAAAGAAAAATGGTTCGCTAAGACCGGACTTCTTTCTCCTTACTTTAATCTTTATGACGAACTTACAGGATTTGAAAATCTTGATTTTTTTTACAAATTAAAATCAAATGGAAAAGAAAAAAGCGGTAATGAAGAAAAAGTAAATTCACTCCTGAACGAAGTTAATCTTTTTGATAAAAAAAATGAACAGGTGAAGAATTATTCATCCGGTATGAAACAAAGACTTAAACTTGCATTTGCAGTAATAAATAAACCCGATATACTTTTTATGGACGAGCCGCGTTCAAATCTTGATAAATACGGTATTGAGATAATGAACAGGATCGCACTTGATCATAAAGAGAGAGGTATTCTGATCATTGCCACAAACGACGAAGAGGATAAACAGCTTTGCGACAAATCATTAAACATTGAAGATTACAAATGACCGGAGACATTCTGAATTCATCTATGCTGATCTTTAAAAAAGATCTGAAATCCGAATTAAGAACGCGGTACGTAATAAATTCGCTTTTAATGTTTGTACTTGTAACAATATCAGTAATAAGATTTGCTCTCGGAGATGAGAAGACTGAAAATGAATTATTAACAGGGCTTTTATGGATATCAATTTTCTTTTCCACATCCAACGGACTTTCAAGAACTTTTGTAAAGGAAGAAGAAAGGGAAACTTCCATTGCATTGAAGTTATCTTCCGACTCTACAGCTGTCCTTACCGGCAAATTATTATTCAACTTGGTTCTGTCCTTTGCTTTGAATATTCTGATATTAATTTTATTCATTCTCATTACAGACTATTCCGTTAAAAACGTAAGCGGTTTTCTTATCACTGTGATAATAGGAAATTTCGGACTTGTTTCCGCATCCACTATCATTGCTGCGATAATTTCCAAAGCGAACTCAAAAGGAACGCTTTACCCTGTGCTTTCTTTTCCCGTATTGCTTCCGCTGCTTATAACAGTTATCAATGCCACAAAACTTGCAAGTCTCGGAGTCGGTACTGAAAAGCTTTATGGAGAAATAATTATTCTTGTTTCATACACGATTGTTATTACGGTAGTATCATATATGCTTTTCAGATTTGTCTGGGAAGATTAGTTAATTGTATTGGCTTAATGGAATTTTTAAATTATTTTTAACCTTTTATAATGTAACCCTTAAACATCTCGAAAATATCATGAAGATCATTTTAACAGCTTTAATATTTACAGTAATAATTTCCGGTTGTTCGAAAATGGAAGAAAAGAAACCAACCGGAGATTCCAAAATGCCCGGAAAGGAAAATTCCAAAATGCCGGGTTCTGATAACACTTCTAAAAATCAAAGCAATTCCTCCGGTGAGAAAGATGAAAAAGCGGAAACACTTGTCAGGGACGCTGATGAAGCCGTAACAAAATTCGCTTCCGACAAATCAGAAGGCAGCAAAAAGAATGTCGTATCCACCTGTCTTGCAGCGGGAAATTATCTGATGTTTGAAGCAGGACTTCCTCCGAAAGAAAAGTACAGACCTGCATTGAAATATTACAGGGAAGTGCTGAAAGCCGATCCCAAAAACGAAGAAGCTTTAAAAAACAAGAAACAGATCGAAGATATTTATGAAAGCATGGGAATGCCGATACCTCAGTAGTTTTTGTTTATGAATTATAAATCGTATTACATTTATAACTCAAAAGAATCTTCTTTAAAAATTAAATTTAATTTTACATGAACGGCATATTCAAAGTATTAACTTTTATTTTAATTACTTTTGTAATAATTACAGGGATTTTATTGCCGATCCCGGAAATTCCCGCTCTCGGTGACAAAGCAAGAGTGCTTTATTTCCATGTTCCGATGTCATGGATCTCAGTACTTGCTTTTTTTATGTCAATGTGGTATTCAATAAGATATTTAAAAACACGGGAGTCGGATTACGATCTGAAGTCATTCTCATCAGCGCAGCTCGGATTTTTATTTTGTATTCTGGCGACAGCAACAGGGTCGCTCTGGGCAAAGTTTAACTGGGGATCATTCTGGAACTGGGATCCGAGACAGACTTCAATATTTATATTACTTATGATTTACGGTGCGTATTTTGCATTAAGATCTGCAATTGATTCTGAAGAGCAGAGAGCGAAATTATCATCCGTTTATTCTATTATCGCAGGTGTTACTGTTCCGTTCTTTGTATTTATAATGCCGAGACTTGTAGAAAGTCTTCATCCGGATCCGATAATTAACAGTCAGGGAAAAATTCACATGGACAGCACGATGTTGACAGTGTTCCTTACTTCACTTGTGGGCTTTACAATGCTTTATCTCTGGATATTAAATCTGAAATTCAGACTTGAAAGATTACAAATTAAAAAATTAAAAACCATAGAAGATTAATGAATTCATTATATGACTTTCTTGAAACAAACTCCATGTATGTGGTTTTGCTGATCGTGCTTATAATCTGGATCGGCATTTTCGTTTACCTTAAAAGCATGGACAGTAAAATAAAAAAGCTCGAACAGGATTAGGTTTAAATAAGTTTGTTAAACTTTAAACAAATTTATTAATTTCTGTAAATATTATTTCACAGGATATTTTAAAAATTAATTATGTCAAAAAAATCAAAAACAATTACCGGAGTTCTTATAATTCTTGTATTCCTTATAATAGGATTTATGTCATTTATGGACAGCAAAATTGAGTATGTTAATTTTGCCGAAGCAAAAGAAAGAATGAGAACTGTTGAAGTAAAAGGTCAATGGCTGAAGGAGAAAGATTCAAAGTTTGACGGCTCAGCCAATACATTTACATTTTATATGAAAGATGATTTTAACAATGAAATGAAGGTGGTTCTGGACGGAGCTAAACCTAATAATTTTGATGTAGCTGAAGCTGTTGTCGCAAAAGGAAAAATGAAAGACGGTTATTTTTACGCTAAGGAAGTACTTACCAAATGTCCTTCAAAATATGAAGCAGACGGAAAAGAAGTTCAACAAAAAAAAGGAGGTTAAAACATGATCGGTAAATTTCTTGTTTATGCATTTTTTACTACTGCGTTATTATCGAGTATAAGTTATTATATTACTCATCTCGGAAAAGAAAAATATTTAAAAGCCGGAAGATTATTTTTTCATTTGACAGCAATAGGAATTCTTTCCACTGCTGCATTTCTTATGTATGCAATTCTTACACATCAGTATCAGTTCGCTTATGTCTGGGAGCAGAGTAATTCCGAGTTACAGCTTCCGCTGCTGATGAGTACGTTTTATTCAGGACAGGAAGGCAGCTTTATGTTATGGACTGTGATGACAGCCATAATAGGAATTTTCCTTCTGAATTATGTTTCAAAAGGAGACAGGCTTGAACCTCAGGTAATGAGTATTTTTACTTTGATAATTTCTTTTCTCGGACTGATACTGATTTTAAAATCTCCGTTCCTGTATGTATGGGAAAAATTTCCGGGAGAAGTGGAAGTGGGATTTTTGCCGGAAGACGGAAGAGGACTGAATCCTCTTCTGCAGAATTTCTGGATAGTTATACATCCTCCGACTCTGTTTCTGGGATTTTCATCACTTGCAGCTCCATTCTGTTTTGCGATAGGTACGCTGATGAAAAACAGATATAATGACTGGATAAAATTTTCAATGCCCTGGCTTTTATTCTCAGGAATGATTCTGGGATTAGGTATAATGATGGGCGGATACTGGGCTTACGGAGTGCTTGGATGGGGCGGATACTGGGCATGGGATCCGGTTGAAAATTCTTCGTTTGTTCCATGGCTTGTAATCGTAGCATCTATTCATACAATGATAGCGCAGAAAAGAACAGGCGGTTATAAAAAAACAAACCTTGTTCTTTGCATAGCTGCCTATCTTCTTGTTTTATATTCAACATTTCTTACAAGAAGCGGAATACTCGGTGATTCTTCCGTTCACTCTTTTGTAGATCCGGGATATGAAGTATATCTTGCTCTGATAGTATTTATTTCATTATTCACTTTAATATCTGTTGCAGCAATTCTGTTCAGACTCAAAGAACTAAAATCACTGAATGCTGAATCAAATAAAATGCTTTCAAGAGAATCCACATTGTTCATCGGTTCGGTTACATTGTGCGCTGCTGCGCTGGTTATACTTGCCGGAACGACCTGGCCTATATTTCAAAAAGGAACTATTGATGCCGCCTTCTATAATAAAATGAATCTGCCGATAGCAATAATGATCGCCCTTATAAACGGAATCAGCTTATTGCTTAAGTGGAAACAAAATGACGAAAAAAGATTTTTTAAAAGTCTTATCTTTCCGCTGTCTCTTGCTATCGTCGTGACTCTCGGACTTGTTTATATCGGCGTGCAGGATTTTCTGATCGCTTTGTTTGCTCTCGCATCTCTTTTCACTTTCTTTGTAAATGCTGAACTTGCGGTTAACGCTTTCAGAAAGAATAAATCTTCTGTCGGAGCTTACATTGCGCATATAGGAATTGCGCTGGTGTTTCTCGGTATCATTGGTTCATCAAAATACAGCGAAGAAGAAAATATTTCTCTCGAGCTTAATAAACCACAGGACGCATTCGGATATACCATGACATATCTCGGAGCGACACCTTTTGAAGACCCGAATAATAAAAGAGATACAAAATATCATTTTAATGTTAAAATTGAAAAAGACAATAAGGAAATGCTTCTTCAGCCGGTAATGTATTACAGTGAATATTCAAAAGGCGTAATGAAAAATCCTGATATAGCGAACTTTGCAACGAAAGATCTTTATCTTTCGCCAATGGGACTTGTAGAGCCGGAAGTTTTTTCCGAAAATGAAATGATAGAATTAAAGAAAGGCGAAGAGAAAACAATCGGGGATGTTTCGGTTTTGTTCAATGATTTTGATTTCGGAAATGTCGAAATGGGAGGAGCAGAAATGCAAAGCGGTAATTATACTATCGGAGCAAAGATAAAAGTCAAAGACAGTAAATTTACCGAGACGCTTGAACCGAAAATAAAATACACTGAAGGAAATCCTGAATACTTAGCTGCAAAAATCACCGGCAATGATACTTATAATTTTTATTTTGTGAAAATGTCTATTAAAGGAGAGGATGAGGGCGGCGTTACTGCCACTATCGCAGTTGTAAACAATAAGTTATCATCAGAGAAACCCAAAGCTGACGAAACGTTTGTTATTACTGCATCCATAAAGCCGTTTATAAATGTTCTCTGGGCTGGTACGGGAATACTCGTTCTGGGATTTTTTATTTCTATACTCAGAAGAAGAAAGGAATTACTTAAATAAATTTCTGCTTTAATATAAAGAGCATGAACCGTTGAATAAAATGTTCATGCTCTTTTTATTTTTACCGGTATCAATACTCTCTCTTGCTTACAAAATCTGCAAATTCAACTAAAGAATTTTTTACATTGCTTTCCTTAAAGTCACTGAGAGAGTTTTTTGCTTTATCTGAATATTCAATTACTTTATCGGCTGCATACTCTACACCTCTGTTGTCTATAACAAATTCATACACTTCATCAAATTTCCTTGTCCGGTCGCTTTTAATGAGTTTCATAATTTCGGCTGATCTTTTCTTAGGAGCATTGCGGAGAGCAACTATTAAAGGCAGAGTGAATTTTTTTTCTTTAAGATCATTCCCTGTAGATTTGCCAAGTAATTTTTTTCTGCCAGTATAGTCGAGTATGTCATCCCTTATCTGAAACGCAATGCCAATGTTTTCTCCGAATACTCCGAGCTTATCAACATTGGTTTTATCCTTAGCAGTGCTTAAAGCTCCGAGCTTGCAGCATGTTTTTATTAAGGAAGCTGTCTTGTCTGATATTACTCTGAAATAAGTTTCCTCTGTCGCATCAAAATTTCTCGCTTTCTGAATCTGCAATAATTCGCCTTCGCTCATTCTTCTTACCGCTTCAGAAGTAAGCTGAAGGAAATCATATTCATTGTTTTCAAGTGACAACAGAAGACCTTTTGATAAAAGGTAATCCCCAATAAGCACCGATACTTTATTTTTCCAGACTGCATTAATGGAAGCAATTCCTCTTCTGGTCTTGGCATCATCTACGACATCATCATGTATCAAAGTGGCGGTATGCAGAAGCTCAACCAGATTTGCAGCAACATAGGTTCTGCTGTTTATCTCTCCGCATAGTTTTGCTGATAAAAGCACGAGTATAGGACGAATTTTTTTCCCTTTTTGCCTGAGAATGTATTTTGTGATCAGATCAATCAGAGCAACTTTTGATTTCAATACTCCCGAAAACTGATTTTCAAATTCTTTTAATTCTTCTGTTATAGGGTCTGATATTTTATTTAAATTCAAAATCTGATTATTGTATAAATATTAAAATAATTTTCATGTTAAGATTTTTTCTGGGAAATCTTGCAGATTACTATACTGATTTCATAAAGAATAAACAATGGCACGGCAAGAAGAAGCTGACTTGTTACATCGGGACTCGGCGTTAATATTCCCGCAATTAAAAGTATCAGGATTATCGAATGCTTTCTGTACTTTCTCATAAATTCAGGTTTAAGTATGCCTATCTTTGAAAGAAAAAATGAAACCATCGGCAGTTCAAATACTAATCCTGCTGCAAGCATAGTGGAAATTATAAAACTGAAATATTCATCAATGGCTATTATGTTTTCTATGGCTGAAGAACCGAATGTAGAGAAAAAAGACAGAGCTGTTGGCAGCAGAACAAAATATGCAAACACTACTCCGGAAAGAAAGCAGAATGTTGAGAAAAAAACTATAGATGAAATGTATTTCCGTTCATTTGGTTTTAATGCAGGTTCGATGAACTTCCAGAACTGAAACAAAATATTCGGAAAACTCAGTAATGCACCCCCGAAAATAATTACTTCCATATAAAGCGAGAATTGTCCGAATGGTTTTATGTTCTGAAGTTTCAACGGAGGGATTGTTCGTGTAGCTGGCAACAGCAGTATATCATCCATAATGTAATTTATAAATATACCTGCTATTATACCTCCTATAATTATACCGGCAGCGGATTTGATTATTCTCCATCTCAGTTCTTCAAGATGCTCCAGAAATGTCATCTCAGATTCGTTATCCGCATCTCTTCCTTCTGTATTAATTTCCGGATCCGTAATCATAATTCATTCTGTATGATTGATCAATAACCTATTTTCAGATCGTCGTATAGTTTAAATCCTGATGTCAGATTCTTTACTTCTTCGCTTACTTCTTTTTTTATTCTTTCATCCTTTGGAGTTGAGATTACTTTATTAATCATATCGGCAATTCTTTCCATTTCGGATTCTTTCATTCCTCTCGTTGTTAATGCCGGAGTTCCGATCCTTATACCGCTTGTCACAAGAGGACTCTTATCATCAAAAGGAACTGAGTTTTTATTGCAGGTAATTCCTACTTCATCAAGTGTTTCCTGCGCTGCTTTTCCGGAAATATTTTTATTTCTCAGATCAATAAGCATAAGGTGATTGTCCGTTCCTCCTGAAATTACTTTGTAGTCCATCGTAATAAGTTTATTCGCCATTGCCTGAGCATTCTTAATTACCTGTTTGGCATAATCAAGAAAATTGCCTTCCAGAGCTTCCTTAAATGAAACAGCTTTTGCTGCGATCACATGCATAAGAGGACCTCCCTGTATTCCGGGCATGACCATAGAATCTATAAGTTCACTCATCATTTTTATTCTGCCTGATTTTGGAGCTTTCTTTCCAAAAGGATTCTCAAAATCTTTTCCCATAAGTATCATTCCTCCTCTGGGACCCCGAAGAGTCTTATGAGTAGTCGTAGTTACAACATGACAATGAGGAATCGGATCATTAAGAAGTTTTTTAGCGATAAGTCCGGCAGGATGCGCAATATCAGCCCATAGAAATGCTCCGGCTTTATCAGCTATTTCTCTGAATTTTTTATAATCAATATTTCTCGAATAAGCGCTTGCGCCTACTGTAATCATTTTCGGTTTTTCTTTTAATACTACCTGCTCTATCATTTCATAATCAAGAAGTTCTGTCTCCGGATTAATGCCGTACTGTGTAAAATTATAAAGCTGACCCGAAAAATTAACAGGAGACCCGTGAGTAAGATGTCCGCCCTGTGACAGATCCATTCCCATTAACTTATCACCGGGACTGACAAATGTAAAATAGACTGCCATGTTAGCCTGACTTCCGGAATGCGGCTGCACGTTCACATACTCAGCGCCGAATAATTCTTTGGCACGGTCTCTTGCAAGATCTTCGGCTATGTCAACATATTCGCATCCTCCGTAATATCTTTTTCCCGGATAACCTTCTGCGTATTTGTTTGTAAGTGTTGATCCCATTGCCTGTATAACAGCATAAGAAACAAAATTTTCAGATGCAATAAGCTCAAGTTTTTCCGCCTGCCTCTTTGTTTCTTTTACAACAGCCGAAAAAATTTCAGGATCGAAGTCTTTAAGATTATGTTTTAATATATCCATAGTAAATAGTGAAATTAATTTTTATTTCTGCAAATAATTGTTTATTTATCTTCTTCTCTTGGTCTGAGAAACCAAAGCTCTCCGAAATTTACACCAGCGGTTAAATTAAGAAATTCATCTTTGATTAATCCGTCGCTTGTTTTTCCTTTTACAGAATAATTAATGCCGAAGTCCAGAGAATTGTATTTGCTTATCGGTATGTTCAGTCCCGCTCTGATTCCGTATGTTAAAATGTCTTTTCCGGAAACTGTATAATACGCCTTGTCATAAAATCCTCCTATCCTGTATGTATTTCTTCCCCAGAAAGAATTATTCGTTCTGCTTGGCAGAATTTCTATTCCAAGTCCCGCTCTGTATGATGAGCCGAAGTTATCAATTGTCTTTCCGAAATCCCTGAACTTACTCCAGTCCTGCAGTATTATATCTGCGCTGACTATGTATTTCCCGCCGAAATTATTTGTAATACCGAAACTATATGAATCAGGAATTTCAATTTCACCTTCTTTTAATCTTACAGTATCCACGCTTGTTGAAGAAATGTAAATCCCGTCAAGTGTTGAATTCAAATTAAATCCGGACTGATACACAAATCCTATATTTAAATTCCGCAATGTGATGCTGTTGAACAATTTCCCGGCTTCCAGAATCAATCCTGCTTTTATGTATGATTTCTGAAAATCAGTTTCCTTTTTAATAAGTGAATTTGTATATGAAGAATTGTTAAAGTCTATATAGTTCAGATTTTTAATTTCACCGAAAGAATAATTATACTCCAGACCTATATTGATTTTCCTGAGCAGATTATAACTCATTCCAAAATTGATTCTTGAAAGACCGCCGCTGCCGGAATAAGTCTGATTATAATTTGCTCCTCCAATGCTGTTCTGGATTCGTATCTTATAATTTATCAGACTTGCAGGATTAAAACCCAGGCCAAGCACCCATCCTCTGCCCTGATCAAAAGGAATTCCAATGTTGATTCCAAGTACATTTCCGTTTGATACTTTGTTTTCTGAAATATCATTAGAGGATTTTAAAAATCCGTAATTGAAATTTGTTGAAATCAAAGTTGATCTCAGTTTGGTTATAGCTGCGGGATTGAAAGAATTTATGTAATTGCCGGTAAGCGAAGTTCCGAGGATTCCCATCGCGTATGTTCTTGTGCTGGAATAATAACTTAAATCGCCGATTCCGAAAATAGAATATGCGGAACCTCCGGAAGTTTCATTTTGTGAATAAACAGAGTTTCCGGAAATTGTAATTGAAAAAATAATATCGCAATTAGATATCTCATCATTAATTTCTTAAAGTATAAGTTATTTTCAGTCTGGGTCTTTTTGAAATGTCTGATGCCGCCGGAGAATAAATAGCAAAGTTATCCAGATTCTGAAGTTCGAATATATTTTTAAAAGTTATTCCAAGGTTTGGCATTATACCGGAATTCCATCTCTGAAAAACCTGATTGAGATTAACTGAATATGTTATAGTATCAAGAAGAGAAGCGTTGTTATAAAGACTGTCCTTCTTACTTACGCTGTCTGTTACCATTCCTATAACAATTCTTTTATCCGTATTGTCAGAAATAAAAGAAGCTGACTTATCAAGTGTAAATTGAAGGTTAACGTTGTTTATTATCACATTTGACGGGAGTTTGGTCAGATCAAATTTCAGAATATTCCTGTAAGCTATTCCGTTCTGCAATAAAAATCTTTCGTTCGGTATTATAGAAGCGGGAGCATCTGAAAGAGACAAACCAACCGAAGCATCTAATGAAACTGTATCAGTTACATTATTTTTTGAAAGAACAACTTTTACTTTCGGCATCAGATCGGTATTACTGTTAATTAAATAGAAACCTTTCAAAGCTGAGGAACTTATATTAGGAGATAAAACTATTCCGTTGTTTTTAACAGCATAGCTTGTGTCAGCCGAATATTCAAACCAGTCTTTAATCATTTCATTATTCAGAGTTAAACTAATTGAAGAAGAGTCTGCGACTACTCCGCTGTAATTTCCAAGCGTTGTATTGCCAAAGTCAGATGACGAAACGGAATCAAAAGTTATTGTATTATAATCAAGATTGGAGATCACTTTATAAACATTAAAATCCGTAAGGCCGGTTTTATCTTTAAAATAATAATTGCCGTATTTCAGAGTAAGTACAGCGGAAATTATCTTTGCGCTGTCTTTGTCACTCGGAAGATTATAAAATTTAAGAAGAGCTTTTGATTCATAACTCTGATACTTGCCTGTAAAAATCAGATCAGCAAAATGGTTGTTTATGTAATTCAGATAATTTGTACTTGTAATGGACATAGTATCCGCTTCAGAGTCGAGAAATCTGACTCCTGTTGTATCATTGGAAGAAATATAATTTAATCCAAGATCATTAGGATCATTCGCACAGCTCTGATAAATTACTGAGATCAGAATCGAAAAAATAAAAACTGTTCTTTTCAATAAAAAATTATTAATTATTAGACTTTGTTTATTCATCAATTAAAACACGATTAAATAGATTTTAAATTATGACTGATTATTCTTACTGTTTCT
Organism: Ignavibacteria bacterium; assembly: GCA_016709315.1. Classification (GTDB taxonomy): domain Bacteria; phylum Bacteroidota; class Ignavibacteria; order Tepidaquicellales; family Tepidaquicellaceae; genus JAEUSI01. The sequence continues at coordinate 267,030 of JADJMZ010000001.1, read as the reverse complement.
TTCTATAAACCCGGATGCATCAAAAAGATCTTCGGCGAGATAATCTATAAAAATATTTTCCTCAATGCATTCACGCAAAGTATCTTTTCCGTAACCTGTCTTTACAAGAATTTTTTTAAGCCCTGCGTTTTCGGCGCATTTCATATCCGTTGTACTGTCACCTATAAAAAATGATTTCGATAAATCTATGTTATGTTTTTGCTTTGCCTTTAAAATCATCCCGACACCGGGCTTTCTGTCAGGGCTGTCGTTTATATATTTTTTTATTACGCCGTCTTTATGAAACGGAGAATAAAAAATGTCGTCTATAAGTTCCTGATTCTCTGATGTTAGAATATTTCTGAATTTGTTATGTATAATATTCAGTTCTTCTTCAGTTAAAAATCCTCTTGCAATTCCTGACTGATTCGTTACAATAATATTAATATATCCTAAGAATTTGAACTTTTGAAGAGCTTCAGTTGTACCGGGAAAAATTCGGATGTCTTTTATATTTCTTAAATAATTTACTTCTTCGTTAATAGTACCGTCTCGGTCGAGAAATATAGCTTTTGTCATTCAATGAAAGAATTATACTTATCTTCCCGGAAATTATTTTGATGAAACCTCTTTGTAAAGTTTCATATACTTCTGAGCAGATACCTTCCACGAAAAATCGAGGGACATTCCTTCTCTTACAAGTTTATTCCACTTATTTTTATCTTTGAATAATACCAAAGCAGACTTGATGGCTTTCATCAGATCATTCGGATCATATTTATCAAACAGAAATCCGTTTCCTTTTGGTTTTCTGTAATCAATAATGGTATCAGAAAGACCTCCTGTATTCCTGACTATCGGAACTGTACCGTATTTAAGACTGTACATCTGGTTAAGTCCGCAAGGTTCATATTTGGACGGCATTAAAAACATATCTGACGCAGCTTCTATATGGTGAGCTAATTCTTCATCGAATCCAATGTGAACAGCCAGTTTTGAACTGTATTTTTTTTCTATTTTCTTTAAAAATTTATGATACTTCTCTTCACCTATGCCGAGTATTATAAGTTTTACATCTTCCTTCATAAGCTGAGGAATTATTTTTTCAATAAGATCAAAACCTTTCTGATCTACAAGTCTGCTTATTACGCCTATCAAAGGGATATCTTCGTCGTATTCGATTTTATATTTTTCCAGAAGTTCTCTCTTGTTTTCATATTTTAGAGGAACTTCCTGATATGTATATCTGTATGGTATTAATTTATCAACAGTTGGATTCCAGATTGAATAATCAATTCCGTTCAATATCCCCATGATGTCTTTCTTTCTTCCATTCAGTACATCTTCGAGACCGCAACCGTATTCTTTATTCGTCCTTATCTCTTCAGAATATTTCTGACTGACAGTGCTTATTTTATCTGCATAATTTAAACCTGTTTTAAGATAGCTGAACTGTCCGAAATGAAGACCTCCCTTTTCCGTCAGTACAGAATCCGGCATACCTGTTTTTTCAAAGGATGTTTTAGGAAAATTTCCCTGATAAGCAAGATTATGAATAGTAAAAACAGTTTTTATATCGTTGAGATAGGGGTTGTTTTTATAAATGGTTTTGATAAAAGCAGGTATCAATCCGGTCTGCCAGTCATTACAATGTATGACATCCGGTTTCCATTGAAGGATTTCAAGTATTTCAATAACAGCTTTACAGAAGAATAAATATCTTTCGTCATTATTAGAAAAATCTTTTTTCGTCTTGGAGTTCTGATAGATGCCTTTATTCTTAAAATAATCATTGCTTTCAAGAAGATACATCTGTGCTTTAGTGTTTTTACCGTGGATGAAAGAAGATTTTATACTGAATTTGGCATCTTTACCGTTAACATCAATCTTTAATTCTTTAAGACGTTTTATTTCATGTATTTGTAGACGTCTTTCATCAAGCTGTCCGTATTTAGGACTGATAATCCGTACGTCATTTCCTAATGAATTTAAAGCCTGCGGTAGGGAATTTGAAACATCAGCCAGGCCGCCTGTTTTGGAATATGGAAAAACTTCGCTTGTAACGAATAGAACATTAAAACCTTTAGCCATTAAGGATTTGTTTTATGTAAAAATAATTATAATGTCATTGATTAGCAATGTAATTATGTTCTCAGGTTCTTCCGGATTAATCATTCGTAATTTTTTTCCGGAACACTAACTTAGTTTTTTCAATTTGACAAGCAAACGGAAAATTCATTATTTTAACTTCCCGTTTTACTTGTTAAAAATAATTTTTTCAATATCTCTTTCTTGGAGTAAATCCCGGAACATGAAGAAGTTTATGCGCTTTTTCTTCAAGCGGTTTTCCAAGATAGTCATCATATATATTTACAATTTCCGGATTGTCCTGTGATTTTCTGATTTCTATAAGCTTCTCCCCGGAGTAGATCGCCTCTTTGCGGGCGGTTCTCTTTGCCTTATTTGTAGGTAACGGCTGACCAGCTCCTCCTATGCATCCTCCCGGACAGGACATAATCTCAACAAAATGATATTTTGAAGTTCCGTTTTTGATTTCTTCCATAATCTTATAAGCATTGCTCAGCATATTTGCGTGAGCCACATTGACCGTGACTCCTTCAAGAAAACTCCATTCCGGTTTTGTACCTGTGAACTTAACGGACATTTCTACAATTTCACCTTCGCTTCCGTGCAAAGGAGTTATCGAAAGATCCTCAAACGGAATATCCTTCCCGACCACTATCATATATGCGCATCTTAATGCAGCTTCCATTACGCCTCCGGAATTTCCGAAAATTAATCCTGCTCCTGAGGCAACACCCATCAGCGAATCAAACGAACTGTCCTTCAGAGTATTAAAATCTATTCCCGCCTGCTTTATCATTATTGCAAGTTCACGTGTGGTCAGTACATAATCTGTATCTTTGTAACCGCTCGCTCTCATTTCGGGACGGTTGCTTTCGAATTTTTTTGCAATGCATGGCATAATCGCTACTGATACGATTTTTGCAGGATCTAATTTAAATTTTTCCGCATAATAAGTCTTGGATAATGCGCCAAACATTGACATAGGTGATTTGCATGTCGAAAGATGTCCGAGCAGATCCGAAAATGCATGCTCGCAATATTTTACCCATGCAGGCGAGCAGGTAGTTACCATTGGAAGTTTAACAGATTCATCTTTATCTGCCAATTTTGCCTTAAGTCTTCTTAATAACTCATTGCCTTCTTCAATAACTGTAAGATCGGCAGTAAAGTCAGTGTCTTCCACTTCGTCAAAACCAAGTCTTCTCAATGCAGCAACCATTTTACCGGTAACGATTGTCCCCGGCTTTAATCCGAATTCTTCTCCTAATGCCACTCTGACTGATGGAGCTGTCTGTACTACGACGTGTTTGTCAGGGTCATTAATGGCATCCCATACTTCATCAATATAAAAATGTTCCGTAAGCGCTCCCGTCGGGCAGTGAGCTACGCACTGACCGCATGTAGAGCAGACTACTGTATTAATCGGCTTTTCAAAAAAGGTTGTGATCTTCATATCCTTACCTTTGTATGCAGCGCTCAGTGCGCTGATTGCCTGAATTTCCTCGCACGTTCTCACACATCGCTGACATCTTATGCATTTGCTGTAATCTATAATTATAGCCGGACTTAATTTATCAATTGTATAATTCTTATCATCTTTTAAATCAATAAAAGTATGCTCTCTTATATGATTTTGTTCAGCAAGTGTCTGAAGTTCGCAATGTCTGTTCTTTACACAGGCAGTACAGTCAGCATTATGCTCAGACAAAAGAAGCTCCACAAGAAATTTTCTTGCATTCCTTACTTTTGTGCTGTTAGTATTTATTACCATTCCTTCAGATACCGGTGTTGCACAGGCCGCCGGAAGAGATCTCATGTTTTCCTGCTCTACCACGCAAATTCTGCAGTTACCTGCAATACAAAGATCTTCATGATAACATAGTGTCGGAATTTTTATTCCTGATTTCCGTGCAGCTTCCAGAATTGTTGTACCTTCATCAACTGCAATTTTTTGATCATCAATAGTTAGATTTATAATTTTTTTCATAGTTTAAAAAATTTTTGATTATTAGTAAATCAATTCCTCTCTGAAATTATTAACAGCAGATAATACGGGATTCATAACCGATTGTCCCAGACCGCATTTTGCGGAAACATTCATAACTTTACTAAGATTGGCGAGTGTATCAAGATAAGACGGATCTTCCTCACCTTTTTTAACTGCCTCAATTCCCTTCTTAAGCTGCTGACATCCGATCCTGCATGGAGTGCACTGACCGCAGGACTCTTCTTCAAAAAAATCCAGATAGTTGTGAAGTATTCTGTATATTGATCTTGTGCTGTTGAATAATATCATCGCGCCTCCTGTAGGAACGCCTTCCCATCCTATAATTGTGTCTTTAAATTTTTTCCTTGGCACCAAAGCTCCCGAAACTCCTCCTACTGATACTGCTTTCGTATCTCCGTCACCGAATTTTTCCACAAATTCATGCAGCGTCATTCCAAGCTCAAGCTCGTATATCCCGGGTATAGAAGTATCTCCTGAAATTGAAAATAACTTTGATCCGTGCGAAACATCAGTTCCTAATTTTGCATAATTTTCTCCTCCGAATGACAGGATCATAGTTGATGTCGCAAATGTTTCCACGTTGTTTATCACTGTTGGTTTGCCCATAAATCCGCTTACTGTAGGAAATGGTGGTTTATTTCTCGGCTCTCCGCGCATGCCTTCCATTGAATCAAATAAAGCGCTCTCCTCTCCGCATACATAAGCACCGGCTCCGAGAAAAATATAAATCTTAAAATCTATTTTCATTTCTTTTAACACTTCATTGAATTCATCTACTGATTTCTGAAGATCATCTTTCATGAATTTGTATTCCCATCTCAGATAAATATATCCTCTCTTCGCTCCCGTAACCTTGGAGCAGGCAGTCATTCCTGTTAGTACTTTATGAGGAACTTTGAGCAGTATCTCCTTGTCTTTGAATGTTCCGGGCTCTCCTTCATCAGCATTGCATACTACAAATTTCTCTCCGGAAGGTTGTTCAGCTGCTAACTTCCATTTGTTCCCTGTCGGAAATCCCGCTCCTCCTCTGCCTTTTAAACCCGAATCCATAAGATCTTTTATAATCTCTTCATTTGACATCTTCATGATCATTCTCAGATAGTCAAATTTATTATCAACATAGTCCTTGAATATAGAATCAATCCTGTTGATTTTTTTTCCATCATTCATTGATAACTCCTGTTAAAAAATTTTAAAATTTTATTGAAATCGTTAGTCTTCTATATCTGAATATTGCTTTATTATCCCGTGAACTTTTTCCCGCGTAAGATCCGAAAAGGGAATTTCATTAATCAGCATACTCGGACCTTTATCACACCAGCCCATGCAGTTTGTAAAAAGTAAAGTGAATTTTTTGTCTTCAGTTGTCTCTCCGGCTTTTATCTTTAGCATGTTCTCTATTTCTCTTACAATTTCATCTTTATTTTTCATGTCGCATGAAATAGTCTTGCAGACTCTTATCACATATTTCCCGCGGGGTACAACATTCAGAAACGAATAAAATGTCGCCGTGCCGAATACCTGTGCACCTGATAAATGAAGTTCTTTGGCTATTACCGTCAGATCTTCTTCAGTTAAAAAGTTGTTTTTATCCGCAACTCCATGAAGAATGGACAGCAATGATGTCCTTTCTCTTCCATACTGATCTGCAAGTTCTTTTATTAAAATTTCATTGGTTGCCATAATTCTTTTAATTTAATTTTTGTTTGCAAATACAAATCAATTGAAGTAATTGTTTTCTTTTTCTTTCTTAAAATGTTCTATAAGTATTTTAATTCCCTGATCCTGCTTCCTTACCCAGTAAGTCAGAGCTTCTTTAGTTTTACCGCTCTTGCATAGTTTTAAAAATTTGTTAATGTAACCAATGTTAATTTTTCCTTTCGATATCTCTTTAAAAAAAACACTTAGGTACATCAGATTATCATAAAAAAGTTTGTTGAGCAAAGCCGTCATGTAAGGCATGTTTGCAGGAGCGTAAAGTTTTGTGTTTAAATCTATTAACAAAAGACTCGCTTCCCTGTAATCTTTACTCAGTTCAATTTTTTTTATAATCCTGGTGAACTGTTCATAATCTCCCGCAGTATATAGCGGAATGGCGTGTTTAAGAAAATTTCTTATGAAAGTTTTATGGATCAGATTGAACTCAATAAGATTATTATCGCTTACTCTGCGGACATTGTTTCCGGAATAAGCTTTGTTTTCTACAAACCCTTCTCTCTCAAGCTGCTTTAACGCCTCTCTTACGGGAATGTGACTCGTATTAAATTTTTTTGAAATTTTACTTTCGGTAATTTTTTCTCCGGGCTTTAAATCCCCGAAGATAATTGCATTACGGAGGGAAGCTGAAATCTTACTTGCTTTTGTTTTATTTACTTCGCTGCTTGCTGTGTTCATAGCTTTTAAATATTATCAGAACAAAGTAAAATACTATAGTATTTTACTATACAAAAGTAATGATTACGTCTTTTTTTAACAAGTCAGTTTTAAAAATTTAATTGGCTTTCAGTCTAATTCATTATTTAAAACCAGCTATGCTTTGAGCAAGTCCTCAAATATCAATTTTCAGATTAGTGAATGAAGTATCGTTCTGTCAGGTTTCTTATTGTAAATTGTCTATGTAAACACGTCCAAATTTTCTGGTGAAAATTCTCGCAGATTTTCGCAGAAACAAGATTATCAAATAGATTATTTGCGTAAATCTGCGAATCTTTTCTGCGAAAATCTGCGAGAAAATTTTTTGCTGATACCAAGGTAAATTGTACTCTGAATAAAACTGACATTATTTTTTCAATAAGTTTTCGGTAATTTCACGTAAATATTCTTTATATAATTTAACGGGATAAACATATTGTTAAATTTAACCGGCAAAGGAATTTAAAATTTTATTAAATGAATAATACTTTAACTTCTTTTCTGTTAGATCACATTGAGAAAACAGGATTGGACTATGCCTCATTTTTTACAAAGGAAGATGATGAATATATTCCTTTCAGTAATAGTCTTCTTATAAAACAGATCAGCGCTCTTATTTCATATTTCAATAAATTAAATCTCAAACCCGGTGACAAGGTTGCAATTATTGCCGAGAACCGGAATGAATGGGCTGTGACTGATTTTGCCTGCATGTTTTGCAGACTTGTTTCCGTTCCTGTTTATACTTCGCTCTCTGCTTCCCAGATAAAATACATACTGGGAAATTCAGATTCGAAAGTTTGCTTTTTATCAAATCTTCATCTCCTGGATAAAGTCTCAAGAATCAGGGAAGAATTACCGGCTTTGAAAGAAATAATTATTTTCCGGGATATTGACACTTCAAAGTTTGACTCAGACAAAACAATACGCTACAGCGAATTAATGGATGCCGGAAAAAATAACGGGGAAGAATTTATTTTAAATCAACTTCGCAGTTTGTCTTTGGAAATTGTTAACCCGGATCTCGTAACAATTGTTTATACTTCCGGAACTACAGGAAATCCAAAAGGAGTAATGCTTACTCATAATAATTATTGCTCTAATGTTAATGCCTGCCAGAAAATTTTATCCATTAACAGAGAAGACAGATTTTTATCCTATCTTCCGTTTTCACACAGTTATGAAAGAACTGCGGGATATTATCTCGCGCTTTTCTGCGGGGCAAAAATATATTTTGCTCAGAGTTTTGAAACTATCCCTGCCCAGCTTACAGAAGTAAAGCCAACGCTGGTCATTACAGTCCCAAGATTGCTTGATAAATTTTATAACAGAATAATAAAAACAGGAACAGATATGGATGAAGGTATTGGAAAAAAAATATTTAATTTCGCTATTGATTCCGCTCATAAAAAATCATTCCCGAAAAATAGTCTGAAGTGGAAACTTGCCAATGCGCTTGTTTATAAAAAGTTAAGAGAAAAAACTGGAGGTAAGATCAGATATTTTATTTCAGGCGGAGGCGCGCTGAATAAGCAAACCGGAGAATTCTTTGAATTTACCGGCATAACAATTCTGGAAGGTTATGGTATGACAGAAACATCCCCTGTAATTTCAGTAAATCCTCCTTCTAATAATAAGTACGGAACTGTTGGAAAACCCATTTCCGGAGTTAGTGTGAAACTAACAAATGAAAATGAAATTATTGTAAGCGGAGATCTGGTAATGAAAGGATATTTCAATGATGAAATGAGCACTGCTGAAACAATTAAAGACGGATGGCTTCACACCGGTGACATTGGCGAAATTGATCCCGACGGATATATAAAGATCACCGACCGTAAAAAATCTCTTATCAAAACTTCCGGAGGAAAATATATTGCTCCTGCTCATATAGAAGATATTATCGGAGGCCTGAACTATGTGGAGAATGTTATGATAATCGGAAACGAAAGAATGTATGTAACTGCTCTTATAGTTCCTGACCGTGATCAACTTGCTGAACTTGCAAAGAAAAATAATCTTGAATATCACCTGTATTCGGATTTAATTAATAATAAGGTTATTAACGAACTGATCAGGAAAGATATTGACCGGCTGCAGTCTGATCTTGCTCCTTATGAAAAAATAAAAAAATTCACTTTGCTTGAAATTCATTTTACTATAGAAGGCGGTGAACTGACACCTACTATGAAAGTTAAAAGGAAATTCGTTGAGGAAAGATTCAAAGATGAAATCGAACGGATGTATCCGAAAATCTAAGTAAATGGAATTAAACTTTTTGAGATTAAAAAATTTATTTAACTTTTCAGTTCGTTCAGAGATTATTTACTTTTGCAATTGAAACAAAAGATTCACAGACTTAACTTGTATAAAACTAAGTTCTGAAGTTCTTTATAATCCGGAGAGGTGGCAGAGTGGTTGAATGCGGCAGTCTCGAAAACTGTTGTAGCGGTAACGCTATCGAGGGTTCGAATCCCTCCTTCTCCGCAAATCACATGCGATAAATATCTTAAAGAGGAAAATGCATTTATAAATCAACGTTGCTTTTTAAAATATGCTGTGTTATTTTTGTAATACTATTTTATTAATTAATAAATAATCAAAATGACAAAAGAAGAACTCATTGACAAAATGGCTGCAGATGCTAAAACTACAAAAGTTCAGGCAAGAGCTGCATTAGAATCATTAATGGAATCAGTAAAGAAGACACTTAAAAAAGGTGGTAAAATTTCTTTGGTTGGTTTCGGAACATTTTCAATTTCAAAAAGGAAAGCAAGAATAGGAAGAAATCCTCAAACCGGAAAAGAAATTAAAATTGCAGCAAAAAAAGTTGCTAAATTTAAAGCCGGTAAAACTCTTGCTGAGCACGTAAAATAATTTTTTCTATCTTTATAAATTAAAAAGGCATTATTCATATGATGCCTTTTTTATTTTATACTATTTAGAACCTGAATGTTTATCTTACTACTGCAAACTTTCCTGACTTTTCTGCTACATCCGCTCCGGAAGAATTTTTTCCTTTCGCTCTGTAAATATAAATACCTGTGTTGATCTTATTTCCGTTTCCGTCTTTCATATCCCACTCTACTCCGCCGTTTCCGTTCGTTTCTGAAATTTCAGTTATAAATTTCCCTGTTAGATCATAAATCTCAATGGAAGTTTCTCTTGTAATGCCGGCAAATGTAATGTAATCCTGATTATTCTTTATACTGAACGGATTCGGATAAACATACATTTCATCGAGATTCTCTTTATTGAATATTAATCCGAAACTGCTGCCTGCTCCTTCGACAATCTTTATACCTCCGGCAGAATAAATATCTGATGCCCTCAGAAGATAATTTTTGCCTGTAGCTCCGATCACAGATTTATTTTCCAGATTTAAATACACTGTGTTTCGATTCATATTGTCTCTTTCAACATTTACAACTCTTATGTCAAATGGTTCAAATGAATAATTCTGAGGATTCAATGCTGTTACAGAATCAGCATCAAGGTTAAACTCTAGTTTTAATCTGTATCTGTCAGTTAAAACAAGTTTGCTTATAAAAAATTTTGCAGAGTCAGTCTGATTTACAATAAAACTTACTTCGTTAGTGTCGGTTTCCGAATTATATAAATCCTTCAGTGATTTAGATTTAACTGTATAGTTTCCATTAGGCAGCGGCTTCTCTAATATCAGCAAATACTCAAAATTATTTTTTATTGCTATATTTTTTGGATATCCATAGTTGTTATTTATTATAAATGAATTCATATTCGGTATCGTCGAAGATATTCTTTCGGAAAATTTTACAGATATAAAACCGTTATTCTCATAAACCGCTGAAAGAAGTCTTGACTTATTGTGACAGTATACTTTTATTGCATCAGTTAACTGGCTTTCTCTTACAGGATTTTGCTCGTCAATTGCCGATACTTTATAATAATAATTTTTTCTGTTGGTTACATTAATATCCTGATATGAATTTGTGTTTACAGAATCAACAGGAATAAAATTCTGCGTCGTATCGCTTCTGTAAATAATATACTTTTCCGCTCCTGCGATATTATCGAAGTTAAGCCGGATAAGATTAGAGTCGGGACTGTATCCTCTGAAATTCAACGGTGTCAATGGTCCGCTGAATGTTACATTCTTCTCAAAAAAGAGTAATGTGTCATTAACAGTATTCAGTCCTATTTCCTTCACTCCGTTCCCGTCAAAATCATAAACTATCTGATTAAGCGTGTTAATATCCTGCTTGTAATACTCAGGTATGAATCTTCCGGCGCCTGTGTCATATTTCATTATATAAAACAATGTGCCTGTGTTTATCAGCACCTCATCTTTTCCGTCATTGTCAATATCAGCGGACTTGGTGGAAGTTTCAGTATATGATTTGTAATTGTAAATATCGGAAATACCCATTACTTCATAATTATTATTTCCTGTAGAAGTATAAGCAATAAGACTGTAGTACTGAATAAGATCCCCGTCTTTACTGACAACGCCCAGTGCAAAATCTTTTCTTCCGTCTCCGTTGAAATCTCCGGTCACAATATTATCACTCCTGATAAACCGGTCTATGCTGTCTTTGAAAATCCTGCTGTATGAATTATCTGATGTATTTTCATAAACTGACAAACCTATTTTCGGAAGAGCTGAACCTCTGGTTTCATAATAAAGATTTATAAACACAATATCTTTCTTTCCGTCATTATCAAAATCTTCCACAAGCACATTCTGAGAATTTGCAACTGAATCATTTCCGAAATAATTTAAATTTGCAATCTGATTAAAGTTATTATTATTATCTGTTTCCAGAATTCTCAATCCGGATTTACCGAATCCAAGAATTTCTTTCTTTCCGTCATTATCCGTATCAGCAATTCTCGCTGACCAGAAATTTCCGTTTTCAGTATCATTCCATATAAGATCCGTCGGGAGCTGCCCTGTTTGCGGAGCTTCATAAACATATCCGTTCCTTTCTTTTGAAAACAGAATTTCATTTTTGCCGTCGCCGTCTATGTCCGAGATGTCGCGCGCTATTCTGAAATCTCCCCAGTTATCGTTTGAAATTTTATTGAAACCGCCTCCGCTGAATTCGTAAATATTCATCCGGAGATTATTCTTAATATCATTTAAAAGTATATCATTCAGTCCGTTATTATTAATGTCCGTTATGGTATTGCAGGACTGTGAATAACTAAGCGAGTAGTTTTTATTGTTATAGCCGTAATTATTTATCTGAGGAAAAGTATAGAAATAAAATGAAGTATCGTTAACTATTGCATTTTTTCCGTTCAAAGAAACCGCTTCTATATAAAATTCATATTCCGTATTCTGAATAAGATCGTTACCATTCAGCAAACCGAAGTGAGCTTCAGCAACGAATCCGATATTGGGAGTTCCCACATCTGCAAGAATAACCTGGTATGGTTCATTTATATTTTTTCTTTTGTAAAATATTTTTCCCAGTGTCCTCTTGTTGGTTGCAAATAAAATCAGCTGGGAATAATTATTTTTATCTATGACTGTCCCGAAAGATATGTCGGTGATAACCGGCGGGTTCCTGTCCTTAAAGATTATCATTCTGTGTTCAATGGTTCTTCCCGAGTTGCTGTTAATTGCAAGTCTTAATGTGTATGAGGTATCCGGAAGTGAAGCTGTATTCCAGAAAGCTACTGTGTCATTCAAAACCTGTGATGTCTGATTCAGCAGTAAAGGAATCCAGTTTGACGGCTTCTGACCGACTCCGTAATAAACCGAATAAGAAAGGAACAGCGGCGAAGCAGCGGAAATACTGATCGGAACAGTATCTCTTTCGAATGTGTAATCCTGAAACGGAAAATTGATTCTTGAAATAGTTGGATTATTAAAATTCTGAACTGCATTGATCGCATTAATCCTGCCGGAAGATCTTACATGATCCCATCCCGTCTGTCCGGGCATAAGCGAGGTTGTTGAAACAAGTATTCCTCTGATTTCTTCATTTGTAAGAGAAGGATTTTCGGAAAGAAGTAATCCTGCTACTCCGGCTACAACAGGCGCGGCAAAAGATGTTCCGTTGAGCTTTTCATAATCTCCGTTAAACTGTGAACTGCCTTTACCTCTCCTTACCGTTGTAATATTCTGAAACCCGGGAGCGAATATATCCACTGTTTCCCCGAATGAAGAAAATCCCGCCTTTGCATCTGTATTATCGGAAGCGCCGACTGATATTACTTCATCATAAGCTGAAGGATAATGAAGGCGGTCGCTTCCGTCATTTCCTGCAGAGCAGACAATTATTACATTCCTGGAATAAGCAAACCTGATAACATCTCTCAGCAGATTGCTGAAAATATAATCTCCAAAGCTGAAATTAAATATTCGAACTCCGTTTGAAATGCCGTACAAAATTGCATTTGCCACATCATCTTCCTCTCCGTAACCTTCAGCGTCAAACGCTCTCATTACCAATACTTTGCAACCCGGAGCGACTGATGAAATTCCTGCATTATTATTGAATGTAGCATTGATAATACCTGTAACAGCAGTGCCGTGAGATTGTCTGTTATCATCAGAGGGATCATTATCCGGGTCAAGGTAATCGCCTCTTCTCGGATCACCTGTCAAGGGCTCATCAGTAAAATCCCACCCTCTCCAGTCATCAATAAATCCGTTATTATCATCATCAATTCCATTTGATTCTTTGCCGTTGCCATATTCGCCGTAATTAATTTTAAAACTCGTTTGCAGATCCGGATGAAGGAAATCAAGCCCCGTGTCAATAACTCCTATAACAACAGCCGAATCGCCTTTTGTAATATCCCATACATTCTGCATTCCGATCAGATTTAAATAGTACTGGCTTCCGTAATAAGAATCATCCGGAATAAAATTTCTGTCTGAGATATTTTCCAGCTTCAGACTTTTATTGGGCTCAATGTATTCTATAAATTCATTCTTCCGGGCAAGCTCAATAAGCTGCGCCAGTATGCTTTCATCCGCTTCAGTTATAAATATACGGTTAAGTCCCGATTTAATAAAATCATTATTACCCGAAAATTTTTTGTTTAAATCACCAAAAACTTCCCTGCTGTTTTCGAGATTAAAGTCTCTGCTTATTTTGGAAAAGGAATTATTACCTGATTTGGGAGAATTGTTTTTGAAATTACTGATAAGCTCTGCAGGCGCATTGCTTTTGAATTTAATAAAAATATTCTTTGGCCTGGAAAATACAGCCCCTGTAAATAGAAAAAATATTGTTAAAACACTGAGTGACTTTGAAATAATCATTTAATATTGCTTTTAATTGATAACGAAAAAAATTAACAAATCAGTAAGTATCTTTATATTCCTCCATTTGGGATTTTTTTAATATCCAGTTTTCATTATCAATTAAAACTTCGACGGGTTTTCCGTTAACGGGTTGTTCGAACTGCTGTACTTTCGAATCATTAAAGAATTTAAATTCCTGACTGCCTTTGTCTGTAATTACTGTAAAACGCACCGGCATCCTGTAAACACCGAAATTATCTTCCTGAACCTGTTTCAAATTTATCCTGAGTGTGTATACTCCGGTTCCTTTCTGATCCTGAAAATCTTCTGCTTTCCATGAATATCTGTAATCAGGTCTTCCTGTACCAGTAAATATCCATTGATCAAAAAAATATTTCAAGTCAGTTCCCGAAACTTCTTCACAAATTTTCTGAAAGTCATAAGTATTTACATTTTTGTATTTATATGATTCAAAATATTTTTTTAAAATTTCAAAAAATACAGAATCACCGACCGTTCCTCTGAGCATGTGAAGACACCAGGCTCCTTTATTATACACAGTCGGTCCGAAAATAAATCCTTCGGGATCATAAACAGTACCCTGAAAAAATCCGTAATCTTCTTTCTTTAAATATTTGATGTAATCTTCCTTGCCTTTCTCATTTTCAATCCACAGCGCTTCCGAGTAAGAAGCAAATCCCTCGTTAAGCCATATATCCTTCCAGGACTCCGGTGAGACTGCATCTCCGAACCATTGATGAGCCAGCTCATGCACTACTATGTTTTCATATTTACCGTTTCCTTTGACGAGTGTATATCCCATACTTGAAATCGTCTGATGCTCCATAGCGCCTCCAACCCATCCGAACAAAGCCATTCCGTATTTTTCTTTTATAAAAGGATACTCGCCGAATTTTCCGGAAAAGAATTCTATCATTCTTAAAGTATTCTTCCAGTCAATTTTAGCATTTTCTGTGTACTCCGGATAAGTGTAATATTCTACAGGCATTTTGTTAAGACTGTCTGATGAATAATATGTCTCCGTCCATTTGTCATATTTACCGATTGCAAGTGAAACCAGGTATGTAGTTATAGGATAAGATGATTTCCAGAAAAAAGTCTTCTGACCGTTTTCTTCGTCTCTGACTTCTTTTAAAAGTCCGTTTGAAACCGCTGTGAGCTGTCCCGGGACAGTTATAAATATATCAATTGTAAATTTATCATTTGGAATATCTTTGCACGGCCACCATGTGGATGCGTAATCCGGTTCGCTCAATGTATAAATAGCAGGTTCATCAGAAAAAGTCTTAAAGCTGAAAGAATCAAATCCGTAATTTTTTGGAGAGCCCTCATATTTTATTTCCACTTTGAATTCTTCATTGATTCTGATACGACCATTTGTTTTAATAATTATGTAATCATCATTATGCAAGAAATCAGATTCGTTACCGTTTAATCTGACATTGAGGACTTTCATGTCAGTATTCAGATTTATATAAATTTTATTTAAAGTGTCCGACATGCTTGCGGAGTTCATTTCAAGTAAACCGTAAATGTATTTCGAAGGAATATCAAATGAAACTTTTAAACTGTAATTCCTGACATCATACAAATCCTGATAAGATATTATGGCGCTGTCTCCATTTTTTCCGGAATCCGAATATTTAATCTCCTGATACTTTGATGAAAGCGCTGAAATACATTTCGCAAATCTGTCTTCTGTTACAGCTTTTGAAAACAACGTTCCTGTAAATATCCAATAAGCAATTGAAACAAATAAAACAGCAGTTACCAATAAAATTACACGGGATAGTTTCATTAAAATTTAAGGTGGAGTTTTCTTTGTGAACAATATAATTCAAAAAAAGTTTTTGCACTCCGGAAATAATTAGTCCTCTTAATATTTGAATTTATTATTTAAATTGAAACACATTTTACTTAAAACATAAACTATGAAATCTGAAAAACTGCTTTTTAATTTTGTTACATTATTTCTGCTTGCAATAACCTTTTCATCATGTCTTTCCTTAAAAAGGGAAATCAAAGTCAGCTATGACGGTTCAGGAACTGAGACTATGACAATCAAATTCGATAAAATATTTTACGACATGATGGGTTCATTTTCATCACTTATGGATTCTGCCAAAGCAAGCGACTTTATGGATTCATTATACAAAGACGAAGATTTTATCAGTAAAACAAGAGCTAAATATGATTCAATGCCCGGTGTCAAGCTTATCGAATTATATTCCCATAAAAATGAAGACCTGTCAAATAGTTTCACAATAAAATATGAATTCGACAGTCTTATCAAAATTAATTCTGCAGTGCTGAACAGATTTGAAACTCCGGGAAATGATGATAGAGAATCAGAAATTAAATTTGAAAATAAAGACGGGAAAATATTCTTTAGTTATATTTATCAAAATACGAAGTCTGATAGTGCCGGTGTAAATGGAGATTCTCTATCATCTGCAATGTCTGAAAGTATTACGGACCTTTTTAAAGAAGGAGAAGTGCTTTTTGAAATTGAATTTCCTTACGAGATCATATCTTCAAACGCTACAATGACGGAAGGAAAAAAACTTATCTGGAAATATTCACTGGCAGAATCAATGTCTAAGGATAAAATGATTCTTGAAGCTGAAATGAAACCGTGATAAAAATTTAGAGAGAAAGTATTTACTTAATAACTTTCTTTATCTGCGGGAAATTTTTTATCTTTGACATCTTTAATGTATCTTCTGAAAGCGTCTTTTGTGTCTGCGGCAAGATTGGCGTATCTCCTGACAAATCTTGGTTTGAAATCTTCTATAAAACCAAGCATATCGTGTGTTACAAGCACCTGACCGTCACAGTAAGGACCGGCTCCTATGCCTATCGTGGGAATTTTCAGAGCTTTTGAAATCTTGGTTCCGAGTCTGGCAGGTATTTTTTCAAGAACGATTGCAAAGCATCCGGATTTTTCAAGCATAAGAGAATCTTGGTAAATTTTATCCGCTTCTTCTTTTTCTGTTCCGCGGGTTTTATAGCTTCCGAACTTATTTATTGACTGAGGTGTAAGACCCAGATGTCCCATTACAGGAATTCCGATTTCCACAACCCTTCTGATAGTCTCGGCAATGTAATCGCCTCCTTCCATTTTAACAGCGTCACATCCGGTTTCTTTCATAAGCTTCCCGCAATTGGTAATCGCTTCCTTGACTCCGACCTGATAACTCATAAATGTCATATCGCCCACAACCAATGCATTGCTGACCGCACGCTTAACTATCTTTGTGTGATAAATCATCTCCTCAAGCGTTACCGGCAAAGTAGTTTCATTTCCCTGAATTACGTTTCCGAGAGAGTCGCCGACCAGTATAACATCTATACCGGCAGCATCAAGGAACTTCGCAGTAAGAAAGTCATAAGCAGTCAGCATGGAAATCTTTTCATCTTTCTGCTTCATAGCATACAAGACTTTTGTAGTAATATGTTTACCGGAATCTTTTAACTGTGATGACATTTATTTTTTATTGATTAGTAAATCGGAATAAGATGACTTTATAAAATCTTTTGGATTCAGTCTAAGTAGATCTTTCAGTTCCTCCATAAGCTTCTTTGCTTTTTTCAAATCTTTAAACATAATTTCTATTTCAAGAAACTTACCGAGTTTATTCACTGTGTCAAGATGTATTCTGATATTATCTTTAACGAAAATCTCTCTTTTCTTATTTACAATTACCATAACTTCAAACTGTTCAGTCATAATGAAATTTAACTCTTTGAAATTAATGGTTGAGGAAATAACAAAGTTCGATACCCGCTCCCTGTTCTTCTCTTTTCTGTTGTAATATATCAGATCAGAATTTTTTTCATTTATTATGCGAAGCTTTAGTCTGCCTGATTTTACTTTATAATAAATATCTTTTTGCTTCTCAATCGAATATTTATAACTCCTGTCAGAAACTAAAATTTTTTTTATTTCAGACAGATTCCTGATTCTGCATTTTATCTCAAAATTTTTCGGCAAAAAGCTTATCCTTTTACAAGACCTCTTTTACTTTTTTCAATGAAATCAATTATTAATTTCACCTCTTCGGGAATGTCGGAATTTTCTTTTAATTTTATTACCGCATCACTGAAATTTAAACCCGATCTGTAAATAATATAATAAGCATCCTTGATATTATTAATCTGATCTCCTGTAAATCCTCTTCTTCTGAGACCTATTGAATTTATGCCTTCAAATTTCAGAGGGAATCCTCCGGCAAGTGCATAAGGAGGCACATCCTTGACTGTTCTGAATCCGCCGCCTATCATTACATGTGCTCCTATTTTAGTGAACTGATGTATTGGTACCAGGCCGCCAATAATTGCATAGTCTCCTATTTCCACATGACCACCCATATTTACACTGTTCGCAAGAATTACATTGTCCCCGACATAACAATCATGAGCAACATGTGTATAAGCCATCAGAAAACAATTTTTTCCGACAACAGATTTTTTGCTGTGATTTGTGCCTCTGTTCAATGTAGCATATTCCCTGATGACTGTACCCTCACCGACTTCAAGCGTTGTATCTTCGCCGCCAAATTTCAGATCCTGCGGGAAGGTAGATAAAACAGCACCGTGATGTATTCTGACATTATCAGAAATTCTCGCGCCATTTGCTATAAGAACATTTGAACCGATTTCCACATTATCACCTATTACAACATCATCTTCAATAATTGAAAAATTACTGATGATTAAATTATTCCCAATGTTCGCTTTTTTACTGATTAAACTATTTGTCATTAAAAATATGGATTTTAAAAAATTAATATTCCTGATTTCTGAAAACCGGTTTTCACTGATCAGAAAGTTTGCTCGACTAATATATCATCATCTTTAATATTAGACTTTGTTATCATTTCAGCAATCAATCCAAGCGAAAGAAACTGTACTCCGACAATTATCAGAAAAATTCCTACAAGAAACAAGGGTCTGTCGCTCAAAGGTTTGTTTTCTATAAATTTCAGCAAAGCCAGATACAAAGTTACAACAAATCCCATCAAAGATGTAATTATACCGAGACTTCCAAAAAAATGCAAAGGTCTTTTTATATATTTATTTGTAAACACTACCGTCAGCAGATCTAGAAATCCGTTTACAAATCTGCTTGCGCCAAACTTAGTAACTCCGTATTTCCTCGCATGATGTTTAACAGGTTTTTCAGTAACTTTAAAACCCGACATAAATGCAAGCGCCGGAATGTATCTGTGCATTTCGCCATAGATACGAAGAGATCTGATAACTTCCTTTTTGTAAGCTTTCAGACCGCAGTTAAAATCATGAAGTTTAATTCCTGAAAGTTTTGACGTAACAAAATTAAATAACTTCGAAGTGTGTTTTTTAATAAACGGATCATATCTGACTTTTTTCCATCCTGAAACAAGATCAAATCCCGAATTCAGAATTTTCACCATCTCCGGAATTTCAGAAGGATCATCCTGCAGATCAGCATCCATAGTAATAATGATACTTCCTTTGGCTGCCCTGAATCCTTTTGATAAAGCAGCTGATTTTCCGTAATTTCTTCTCAGCTTAATGCAATGGATCTTATTATTCCTTCTGCTGATTTCTCTTATTTTTAAAAATGACTTATCAGTGCTGCCGTCATCAACAAAAATAACTTCATAGTTGCATTTCATCTGAGCAAAAACTTTTTCGAGGGAAAGAGTTAGTTCATTCAGAGATTCTTCTTCATTCAATAGAGGAATTATCACTGAAATTGTCTGATTAGAATGCATTACCCTTGGCTGTAATTGCGTTTCTTTCCTGATTTCCTTTACTACAGGTCTTCGTTCCTGAACAGGTTTGACTGTCTGAGTTGTAACGGCTGGAACCGGATTCGGAATAACTGTTGAACTCACAACGGGTTGATCATTAGCAGGTAACTCAGTAGGTTTCTTTTTTTTATGATAATACCTTTTTCTTATATGTGTCATTTATTCGTTTCGGTTAATCTGTTAATTGCAAAATACGGATTCAAACTAACTTTTATATGAAATAAAATCAATTGAAAATATTTACAAATCCTCACTTCGCATCAATTTTAGAAGGGATATGATCTGATTTATCTATTATAAATTGTAATTTAAGTATTAATAATTTATTTTTGAAACAAATTTAGTTTTAACTGTCTTAAAACAAATTTTTAAAAAATTTATAACAAAATTCATTTTTGTATTAGTATTAAAGACAGTAATCAAAACAAGGATATATTCTGAGCCAAATCAATACCGATAATCAATCAGAAAAAGCCGAAAAGGCGCAGTTAACAGGCACTCACGGGGAACACGATAAATCCAGCAAAAAATATTTACTGTTACTTTCTTTAAGCGCACTTGGGATAGTGTACGGCGATATTGGTACAAGTCCGCTTTATGCTCTGAGAGAATGTTTCCATGGTCCTCACTCTATTGTTCCTTCCGAAGGTAATGTACTTGGTGTGTTATCCCTGATATTCTGGTCTCTGATAGTAATAATTTCTATTAAATATGTAATAATTGTAATGCGGGCTGATAATGACGGAGAAGGCGGGATTCTCGCACTTATGTCCCTTGTAAGCTCAGCCGAAAAAAAATCAGGATTTAAATATATTTTCATTACTACCTTAGGGCTTTTCGGAGCAGCATTGCTTTACGGCGACGGCATTATTACTCCGGCAATTTCCGTTCTCAGTGCAGTTGAAGGATTGAAAATTGCAACGCCGTTTTTTAATCCTTATATCATACCGTTAACAGTAATAATTCTGGTATCACTTTTTGCAGTTCAGTATAAAGGAACTGCAGGCGTAGGAAAAATTTTCGGACCTATAACTTTTATCTGGTTTATAGTCATAGCTGTACTTGGAATTTCTTCCATTGCCAAAAATCCTGATGTGTTAAGAGCGATAAATCCTTATTTTGCCTTGCACTTCTTTGTGGATAACGGATTCCATGGTTTTGTAATTCTCGGATCAGTATTCCTTGTTGTCACAGGAGGTGAAGCATTGTACGCTGATCTCGGACATTTCGGAAAATCTCCGATAAAGCTTGCCTGGTTTTCTCTTGTGCTTCCTTGTCTTCTATTAAATTATTTTGGTCAGGGCGCATTGATACTTAAAAATGTCGCCGCAGTCGAAAATCCTTTTTATTATCTCGCCCCGGAATGGGCTCTTTATCCATTGGTTATTCTTGCAACTATAGCAACTGTTATTGCATCTCAGGCACTTATTTCCGGAGCTTTTTCTATTACCTTTCAGGCGTTACAGCTCGGGTTTCTTCCAAGGATGAGAATTTTGCATACCTCCGAAGATGAGAGAGGTCAGATTTATATTCCTCAGATTAACTGGATATTGCTTGTTTGCACTATAGCTCTTGTGCTTGGTTTTAAATCTTCCAGCAATCTTGCAGCAGCTTATGGAATTGCTGTTACTTCAACAATGGTTATCACTACTATTTTGCTTTCTGTAGCAATGGTAAAACTATGGAAATGGAGTAAACTTGTTGTGTTTTTTGTGATTACCTTTTTTCTGATAATTGATCTTTCTTTCTGGGGCGCAAATTTACTAAAAGTTTTACAGGGCGGATGGGTGCCGCTTACAATGGGAGCTGTAATCTATTTCTTAATGACTACCTGGCACAACGGAAGAAAAAATCTGCTTAATAAAATCCATGAACAAACCCTGTCAATAGAAAATTTTGTTACTGAATTCCTGAGCATAAGAATGATAGCAATTCCCGGAACAGCTATTTACATGTCAAGCAGTTCGACGGGTACGCCTCCGCCGTTAATTAAAAATATTACTCACAACAGGCTGCTTCATAAACAAGTAGTTATTCTGACAATTAAATTTCATAAAGTACCTCACATACGGCTTGAAGAAAGAATTCAGATCGAACAACCCACCGAGGGTTTCTACAGAGTTATTGCGAATTACGGATTTATGGACATTACAAATATTCAGCAGATAATTGAATTACTTGATAAGCAGGGTATAAAAATCAAAATGGAAAAAACAACTTTCTTCCTCGGAAGAGAAACCCTGATTCCCAAAAAGAAAAATCTCTTCGAAATGATAAGAGATAAGATTTTTATATTAATGTCAAATAATTCACAAAGGGCGACAGACTTTTTCAATATTCCTCCGACCAGGGTTTATGAAGTAGGGACGCAGGTGGAGCTATAATTTCATTCAGAAAACAATCATCAATGTCTCTTTCATCGGAATTTAAAAAATCTCTTAAAACTGTTGATACAGAAGAAATACTTGACCTGGTAATTTTCAGACCATTGTCTTTTATTTTTGTCAAGCTGATTTATAATACAAGCATTACTCCGAACCAGATATCAATAGTTGCTCTCTTTTTTGGAATTTTGTCAGGAGTCCTTTACGGATTTGCGGAATATAAATTTTTTGTTCTCGCTTCCTTAAGTTTCTTTATCTGCAATACTCTGGACTGTATGGACGGACAGTTTGCAAGACTTAAAAAAAACGGAACAAAAATCGGAAGGGTCATTGACGGTTTTATTGATTATCTGACTTCAATTTCTGTTTTTCTGGGTCTCGGATTCGCTATGACATTCATCACCGGGAATGCAGGATACAGCTGGCTTCTGACAATTGCAGCCGGCGCATCTAAAGCTATTCAGAATATGTTTTTTGACCAATACAGGAATTTATATCTTGAACACGTTTACCAGAAAGCGTCAGGACTTGATGATGAGATTGAGGAATATTCTGCCGAAAAAGAAAGACTTAAAAATATAAACGGGAGATACTTAGAGAAATTTTTAATCTCAATGTACCTTTCATATTCGCGTTTTCAGAAAAACACTTCTAAGCATGTTAAGCTTAATGTAACTCCCGAAACATATAAATCAGAGAATAAGCTGCTGATCAGATCTTGGAGCTGGATTGGTTCGACTACTCACATGGTTGCATTAATTGTGTTTTCTCTGCTAAACAGAATAGATCTGTACCTTATACTCACTGTAACACTGGGAAATTTTATTTTTGTTTTACTCATGCTTTGGCAAAAATCGGTTAATAAAAAGTTACTGGAAAAATAATTTAATTTTAAATGCAGGCAATAATTTTAGCAGCCGGAGTTTCAAAAAGATTGAGACCATTAACAGACTCAACTCCGAAATGTCTTTTAAATATCGGAGATAAAAATCTCCTTCAGAGAACAATTGAGAATGTTATCTCAAATGGCATAAGTGATTTCATTTTCGTTACAGGATACAGGGAAAATATGATAAAGGATTTTGTGGAAAATGTATTTCCCGATATAAATAAAATATTTATTACGAATACGGATTATGAAAATAATAATAATTCATATTCTCTCTGGATGACTAAGGATTTTGTTAAAAGCGATATACTTCTGCTTGACAGCGATATTTTTTTTGACAAAAAAATCATAGGCGAACTTCTGAATTCGGAAAAAGAAAACTGCCTCGCAGTGAACTTTACAGATTCGTTAGATGAGGAACAGATTAAAGTCATTCTTAACGATGAAAATGAAATTCTGAAGATAGGAAAGGAAATCTCAATCAGTGATTCAGCAGGCGAATCCATTGGTATCGAAAGGTTTTCTTCGTATTTTATGAAAGGTCTGTTTGCTATATTGGACAGGAAAATTATGCTTGAAAATAATGTCAATGAGTTTTATGAAGCTTCTTTTCAGGAGTTAATTGACACCGGTAAAAAAAATTCTGACAAAAGGAACAGTATCTGCGCAGTTGATGTTTCGGAATTCAGGTGCATGGAAATAGACACTGTTCAGGATTACCAAAACGCTCAAAGATTAATAAACAATTAATGAATAATTCATACAGAAGACCGGGTTTCTTCGGAGGATTTTCTCTTTTCCCTCCCATAATAAAACTGCTTCTTCTATCAAATGTCGTAATATATATAATTTTTAATCTGATCCTTTCCGGATTTCAGGTTGGAGGTATGTCTTTTGATCTTATCGTCACAAAATATTTTGCTTTAAATCCTCTTACTTCTGTTATGACAAGAGATCAGGCGGGTCAGCTCGTAGAGTTAAGTTTTTATCCATGGCAGATCATTACTTACATGTTTCTTCACGGCGGTTTCTTTCATCTGCTGCTGAATATGTTTGCGCTATGGATGTTCGGCGCTGAACTTGAAAATGTCTGGGGACAAAACAGATTCCTTATGTATTATATGCTTTGCGGAATTGGCGCAGGAATA
The DNA here is from genome assembly GCA_016709315.1 of Ignavibacteria bacterium. Taxonomy (GTDB): domain Bacteria; phylum Bacteroidota; class Ignavibacteria; order Tepidaquicellales; family Tepidaquicellaceae; genus JAEUSI01. The sequence goes on along the minus strand of JADJMZ010000001.1, from coordinate 243,060 downwards.
TGTAATCTATTTATCGCTCCGTTATTTACTTCCGTTGGTCCGACTGTCGGCGCATCAGGCGCAATCTATGGTATTCTGGTTGCTTTCGGATATCTTTTTCCTGAAAGAAAAATTTATATTTACGGTATACTTCCTGTAAAAGCAAAATTTCTGGTGCTATTCTATATGCTTATTGAAGTTTTCTCTGTAGCCGGCGGAACGGATTCAGGAATTGCTCACATGGCTCATCTCGGAGGAGGTGTAGTGGGCTTGATCTATCTTCTTATCTTTTATAAAAAATCTTCATCAGATTTTTTTGGTAATTCAGATATTCTTAAAAATAAGTTTTCTTCCTATTACTCCTCTAAAAACAGTCCGGAAAAAGAATCCATTTTTAAAAGTAAAATTAAAAAAAACGAGAATATAACTGATGCTACTTATCAGGAAATTGAAGTTACTGATTATAAAAAACAAATGGAAAATCAGGAAAGATCTGCTCAGGAAAAGATAGATGCCATCCTTGATAAACTCAGTGAAGGCGGATATCAGAATTTAACTCCCGATGAAAAAAGAATTCTTTTTCAGGAAAGTAAGAAACTGAGATGATCAACAACATGAATCCGGATACATTATTAAAAAAATACTGCAACAGTCTTACTTCCTATTCAAGATATCTTACAAGAGAAGTTAAAATCGGCAACATTGCTCTCGGAGGAAATAATCCTCTGCGCGTTCAGTCAATGACTACAACCGATACAATGGATACGATAGCCACTGTCGAACAGTCAATCAGAATTATTGAAGCCGGATCCGATTATGTGAGAATTACTGCTCCGAGTATTAACGAAGCTAAGAATCTGGAAAACATAAAAAATGAATTAAGGGAAAGAGGTTATAATACTCCGTTAATTGCCGATATTCACTTCACTCCAAACGCTGCTGAAATGGCTGCAAGAATTGTTGAAAAAGTAAGAATAAATCCGGGCAATTATGCAGACAGAAAAAAATTTGAATTTATAGAATACAATGACGATGCTTATGATTCCGAACTTGAACGGATCAGAAATAAATTTTCCCCGCTTGTAAAAATCTGCAAAGAATACGGAACAGCTATGCGGATCGGAACTAACCACGGCTCTTTATCCGACAGAATTATGAGCCGATTCGGAGATACGCCTCTTGGAATGGTGGAATCTGCGCTTGAGTTTGTCAGAATCTGCGAAGAACTTGGATATCATCAGATCGTTCTTTCAATGAAAGCAAGTAATCCGAAGGTAATGGTCGAAGCATACAGACTGCTTGTGAATAAAATGAAAGAAGAGAATATGAATTATCCTCTGCATCTCGGTGTAACAGAAGCAGGTGACGGAGAAGACGGAAGAATAAAATCGGCTGTCGGTATCGGTACTTTGCTTGAAGACGGACTCGGCGACACTGTCAGAGTGTCATTGACGGAAGAACCGGAATTTGAAATACCTGTTGCTCTTAATCTTATTAACAGATATTCTGTTCTCCGGAATTCTCATAAAGATATTCCTGTGATTTTAGAAAATCCTCTGGACCCTTTTGATTTTAAAAGAAGAGAAACTTTCGTCGCTGACAGGATAGGAGGGAATAATGTGCCCGTTGTATTTATTTCCGCAGATGAAAGTATTTTCAAAAGCCATGAAGGTCTGAAAGAACTTGGATATTACTACAGTGAATCTCTTGATAAATGGAATATCGGGGATATAGCTCCTGATTTTCTTTATCTTGGAAAAAGAGATATTGATTATAATCTTCCGGGCACATTGAAAAAAGTTTTCGACTATGATTTCTGGAAAGCTTCCGTTAATAAAGAAGATACATTTCCTGTTATGGATACTGAACAGTATTTGTCAAATGATGTGAAATCGGAAAGAATAAATTTTTTAAATCTGACAATAGATGATTTAAACGAACATCTGATAAATGGAATATGCAAGGACGGGAAATTAGTTTTAATATTAAGCAGCAGCAACGAACATGCAATGGCTGAGTTAAGACGTGTGTTTATTGAGCTCATAAACAAAGGTAATAAATGCCCGGTGATCATTAAGAAAAATTTTGACAAAAAGAATAAAACTGACGACGAACTTTTAATGCTGTATGCGGCGACAGATGCCGGCGGACTTTTACTTGACGGACTTGGTGACGGGATATGGATAGACTCTCCCTGTACGGATCTGAAAACTCTGAACAGCGTGAGTTTCGGAATCCTTCAGGCGACAAGGACCAGGATTTCACGGACGGAATATATTTCATGTCCGTCCTGCGGAAGAACGCTTTTTGATCTTCAGATCACAACGGCAAATATCCGAAACAGAACTGATCATCTGAAAGGCGTGAAAATTGCCATCATGGGCTGCATTGTAAACGGTCCCGGTGAAATGGCTGACGCAGATTATGGCTATGTTGGAAGCGGTCCGGGAAAGATAACTTTGTATAAAGGCAGAGAAGTGATGAAGAAAAATATTAATACTGAAACTGCAGTAAACGAACTTATAGAACTGATAAAAGTAAACAAAGACTGGATCGAACCTAATAAATAATAACTAAACTAAATCACAAGTACTTTAAAAAATTTTACAACAAATGAAATTTTCTCTTACAGTTTTAATTTCCTTTTTATTCTTATCATTTGCATCAAAAAATCATTCAGCGACAACAGAACCAGGCCAAAGCTTTACTCCCCAGACTACCCGGCCCCCCCCCCCCCCCCCCCCCCCCCCCCAGGTTTACTGACGATTAAAAATTTAAGGGGTAATATTACGTCACTCTGATTTCACAACTCCCCCTCTTTTAAAACCCCTCCTTACTGACCCTTTATATTGTCAATCCTCTGAACAAAAATGAGCTCCATTCTCAAACGCAGGGTCTAGTTCCTTGGCACCGACAAAAATTCTGACAAACTTCAAAAAATATCAGCAACTAATTCCCCTTGTCAAAGCGAAATTTATTTAGACCCTTAGTTCCTTTAACTTAGCACCTATTCACTCCCAAGCTTAAATTTTTACTCCTATCAACCCCCCCCCAACCCTTCAATCATCGTTACATCAAAAACAATCATCCTTTAGAAAGAAAACCAAGCCCACAAGTAAATTTCGATGCTAAAAATATTGATGGCAAAGAATTATCAAGCGGGATTTATTATTGCAAACTACAAACAAACAATTTTTCTGAAACAAAAAGAATGTTGCTGCTGAAATAAAAATCGCTATAATTATATAACTGTTTCCGATTAAGGTTATACCGGAAGAAAAATTTACAAAATTTTAATAAAAATTAACTAAATTTACTTTATGCAAAAATCCTTTCTTACTTTTTTAATGTTAGTTGTTTGTCTCTGCACAAACTTTTCATCAGCTACTAGCAATCCTTATTCAATTGAAATAGAAGAAACATTAATGCCTGGTACACCGGCCATCCATTCATTCGCTTTTGCACAGTCAGGCGGCAAATGGCTTTTTATCGGAGGAAGGACTAACGGACTTCACGGATTCACTCCGGCAACTGCTTTCCCGAAACAATTTTCAAACAAAAATATTTTTGTCGTTGACCCGGTTTCAATGCAGACATGGTCAAGGAATATTTTCCTTGATCTTCCTTTCACTGTTACGGATCAGTTCAGATCTTCAAACATGGAATCAGTTCAGATCGGAAATAAACTTTATATTGTAGGCGGATACGGTTACGACAGCACTGTAAACAGTTTAAAAACTTTTTCTCTTTTATCTGTAATTGATGTGAATGAAATAATTCAGGCAGTGATAAACGGAAATTCCATCGCTCCTTTTGTAAGACAGATCACTGACAGCAGAATGCAGGTGACAGGTGGAGAACTCGAAAAACTCGGAGACTATTTTTATTTAACAGGCGGGCATATTTTTACGGGTGGTTACAGAAGAACTGTCAATAACCAGATCTATACTGATCAGATCAGAAAATTCAAAATTAATGATAACGGCATAAACGTTTCCATCTCGGATTACAGCGCTTTCACAGATACAACAGAGTATCACAGAAGAGATCTTAATCTTGTCCCGGCTTTAAAAGACAACGGATCAACTGAATATCTGATAATGTACGGAGGCGTTTTCAAAAGAAATATTGATCTGCCTTATCTGAATCCGATATATATTGATGATAACAGCATTACCGTTGATTACGGATATCAGCAGATAATGAATCAGTACACGACAGCTTTTATGTCAGCTTATAATTCTTCTGCAGGAAAAATGCATACGACTTTTTTCGGCGGCATGAGTCTGCATTCATATAACGAGATCACTCAGTCACTTGAATATGATTCCTTAGTTCCTTTCATTGATGACATTACTACTCTGACAAGAAATCAGGACGGGACATCAGGTGAAATTATATCAACTGAAAAAATGCCGGCTCTTCTGGGAACAAATGCAAAATTTATTCTCAGTGATTCCATTCCAAAATACAGCAATGATGTAATTAAATTAGATCAAATCACGGGAAGAACTCTTGCAGGTTATGTCTATGGAGGGATCAGAGCTTTGCTCCCGAATAACGGCGCAAGTTTTCCTTCTGAATATATTCTGAAAGTTTATATAACTCCTGATGTTCCGCTGCCTGTTGAAATGGTTTCATTTAACTCTTCTGTAAGTAACAGCAATGTTATTCTTAACTGGATCACTTCTTCAGAGCAAAACAATTCCGGATTTGAAATTGAAAGAAAGATTTCAGATAGAGAAAATAACGACTGGATAAAAACAGGATTTGTAAACGGATCCGGAAATTCAAATGTTCAGAACACATACAGCTTTGAGGACAGAAATCTTAGTACCGGAAAATATGAATACCGGCTTAAGCAAATTGACTTCAACGGTAACTTCAGTTATTTCAGTCTTGAAGATGCTGTGAAAATAGGTATTCCTGACAGATTTTCCTTGTCACAGAATTATCCGAATCCATTTAATCCTACTACAATAATAAATTTTCAGATATCAAAAGGAAACAACGTAACTCTGAAGATTTACAATTCATCAGGATCTGAGATCGCTACTCTTGTAAATGAATTTAAACAAGCTGGCTACTATTCTTATGAATTTTCCGCTTCCGGAAATCTTGCAAGCGGAGTTTACTATTACAAACTTAATTCTGGAGAGTTCGAAGATGTAAAAAGGATGGTACTCCTCAAATAATTTTAGCCTAAAAACTATTTTCAATAAAAGCCGGAACAGTTATTTCCGGCTTTTTCATTTTATAACGGAAGTAATTTTTTTATATTACAAACAAATTTAAAACTTAACAAAACTCTGATGAAAACTAAAAAAGATTATTTAAAAGAAACCATAAAACATATTGATATTAAAAAGCATAATGTGATCTCTCTTGTAGACGACATGAAAAACATGGCTTTCTCTTCACGCGAGCTGGCAAATGCAGCAGGTTATTATGATTTGATGCTTTCGGATAAAAACTGTTCTGTGATTTTATGTCTGGCAGGTTCTTTGTTTTCAGCCGGTCTGAAGAATGTTGTTGTTGACATGGTTCGCAATAATATGGTTGATGCAATAGTTTCAACAGGAGCTATCATGGTGGATCAGGATTTCTTTGAAGGACTTGGTTACAAGCATTACAAAGGTTCGCAGTTTGTAGACGATAACGAAATGAGAGAACTTATGATTGACAGAATATATGACACCTATATTGACGAAGAAGATCTGAGAGAATGTGATATGACAATAGCGAGGATCTGTGATACTCTTGAGAAGAGACCTTATTCTTCGAGAGAATTTATCTGGCACATGGGCGAATATCTTTCAAAGAACGGAAAGAACAAAGACTCTGTAGTACTTGCCGCCTATGAAAACAATGTTCCGGTATTTGTTCCGGCATTTTCAGACTGCTCAGCAGGATTCGGTTTCGTTCATCATCAGTTCAATAATCCCGAATCAAATGTTTCCATTGACTCCGCAAAAGATTTTCTTGAACTGACAAAAGTTAAGCTAGAAGCTTATGAGTCCGGACTCTTCATGGTAGGAGGAGGAGTTCCGAAAAATTTTGCTCAGGACACTGTCGTTGCGGCTGAAATACTTAACAAAGAAGTCCCTATGCATAAATACGCGATTCAGATAACTGTTGCTGATGACAGAGACGGAGCTTTATCAGGATCGACTTTGAAGGAAGCAAGTTCATGGGGTAAAGTAGATATGACTTACGAACAAATGGTTTTTTGCGAGGCGACTATTGCAATGCCGCTGATTGTCGGATACGCTTATCACAAAGGCAACTGGAAGAACAGAACTAAGAGAGAATTCCAGAAGATGTTTCTCAAAGAAAATATCGAAGCATAATTGCAAACATTAGTTTTTTTAAAAAGCGGTAATAACTATTTACCGCTTTTTTTATTATTTCCTTGAAATTACTTTTGCATCAAACATAAATACGAACATTGCATACTTTTCAAAATAGTTTTTTCTGAGATACTCTGAAATTTTTATTGCAAGCTCTTCATCGCATACGATCTGAATCCTGACATTGCTAGTCTGATCCCAGTCGCTGCCTCTGAAACCCTTTTTGCCTTCTCCTCTTACATCTTCAACTGTATAACCAGTGATCCCGATCTTTTTCAGTTCACCAATAAGTTTTTCTTCAATAAGAGACTCGGTAATAATCGTTAAGATTTTTTCGTCTGATATAATCATGTTAATTTAAAATATTTTAAATGCTTCGACTGTTAAATAATAATAAATCTGAATTCCGAAAATAATATTGAACGGAAAAGTAATTCCAAGGGATGCCGTAATGTAATAAGTAGGATTAGCTTCGGGTACTGCGATACGCATTGCAGTCGGCGCGGCAATATAAGAAGCACTTGCCGCCATACATGAAAGTATAAATGTTCCTCCTTCGTTCAGACCTGTAAGTTTACCGATAAGTATTCCGATGATTGCAGAAATTAACGGCATTGTAATTCCAAAAATAATCAGAAAGATACCGACTTTCTTAAAATCTTTAAATCTCTTTGAAGCGATTATTCCCATTTCAAGTAAAAAGAAAGCAAGAAATCCTTTGAACAGATCAATGAATAAATTTTTTATTGCTAAATTATTAAATGTCCCGGCAGAATAACCTATTATCAAACCGCCAATCAGCAAGAATATACTCTTTCCGAAAAAGACTTCCCGGAAAAGACTTTTTATGTCTGTGTTTTTCTCGGTATTGCTGAATCGGGCAAGAAGAATTCCTATTGCAATTGCAGGCACTTCAAGCACCACAAGAAGCAAAGTCATAAATTCGTTGTAAACTATTCCGGATTTATTTACAAACTCAATAGCAATAGCAAATGTAACTGCGCTTACAGATCCGTAATGAGCGGCAATAGCCGATGAATCTGCGCTGTTGAATTTTCCTAATTTCCTGAGTATAAAAAATGCGATTACCGGTATTATTATTCCCAGAAAAACAGTACCTGCAACTGGTATCAGAACATCAGGTATATGAGTTTTTGATAACTCAATTCCACCTTTTATTCCAATTGCAATGAGAAGATAAATACTCAACGCATCGTAAATCGCTTCGGGAAGTTTAAGTTCGGTCTTAATCAAACCCGATACAATTCCTAAGACAAAAAATAAAATTACAGGATCTAAAAGATTTTGTATCAACTTAAAAGTTTTATTGGATTTAATTCTAATCTATATCTAGCAAAACTGATTCAATGTCTTTAGAGGTTTCAAAATAAGAAAGTATCTTCTGCAAAACATCATCCACAATCGAATCAGGACATGAAGCGCCGCTTGTAAGAATGATTTTGATCACTTCTTTTTCCGGCAGATAATTTTCAGTAACTCTCTCACTTTGATCGTGATAATTGAAATGACTGATTAATTTAGAGGAAAGAATTTTATCAGAAGATGAAATAAAATAAGTCGGGAGTTTCTCTTCGCAAAGCTCTGCTAAGTGAGATGTATTCGAACTGTTATATCCGCCTACAACAATTGCAAGATCTGCATTTTGTTCGAGCAGTCCGTAAGTAGCTTTCTGATTGTCATGCGTAGCATAGCAGAGAGTGTCTTTTGTATCTGCGATGTGTTCGTTAATTTTTTGAAGCCCGAATTTATTTATCATAATATTTTTCAGGTATTCAGATATTGCCATAGTCTCAGTGGCAAGCATCGTCGTCTGATTTACAACACCGATTCTGTTAAGATGCACTTCAGGATCAAAGCCATCGGAATATTTTCCGTCAAAAATTTTATAAAATTCGTTAATGCCGGTTTCTCCCGATATGATCTTACCGAGCAATATTGTCTCATCCATATCGCGGATTATGATAGTAGGAGCTGATTCTTTGCTGTGGGAAAATGTAGCACGGGTTTCTTCGTGCCGGAACTTTCCGTGAACTACAATTGTAAAATCCGATCTGCCGAGTGATTCCGCCCTGTTCCATACTTTTTCTACAAAAGGACATGTAGTATTGTATTTCAGCGGATCAATGCCGATCTCATTCAGTTTCTTTTCTATCTCTAATGTAGTACCGAATGCGGGAATGATAACTACATCGTCGTTTTTCAGTTCGCTCCAGTTAATAATTTCATTTCCGGATGTATCCATAATAAAACCCACGCCTCTGTTTTTAAGATCATTGTTGACTTCAGAGTTATGGATCATTTCGCTCAAAAGGTAAATTCTTTTATCAGGGTTATCTTCTATTGCCTTGTAGGATATTTCAATTGCATTTTTTACACCGTAACAAAATCCGAAATGTCTTGCTATATAAAACTGCACCGGACCAAAATCAAGCAGAGTAGGCGAATAATCCTTTTTTCTAGGATCATTCACCTTTCTGGAATTTTTGATTCTTGATATGACGGGACTTTTGTAAAACTTTGGTATGTCGAAGGATTTCATTATTCTAACCCTTCAGGATCAGCCAGATCTTTAAACCTTCCCACTGCTTTTTTATTTTTTTTAAAATCTTCCAGGTTCAAAAAACTGATTTTTAAATTGTCAATGAATTCTTCTATTTTTAATTATTCAAATGCTGACAAACCCGTAACATCCTGACCTAATATCAATGTATGCATTTCGTGTGTGCCTTCATAAGTTTTGACAGATTCAATATTATTCTGATGTCTCATGATCGGATACTCATCCAGAATTCCGTTTGCTCCCAGCATTTCTCTTGCCATACCTGCAATGTTCTTCGCAATTTCACAGTTATTTCTCTTTGCCATTGATACCTGCTGCGGTCTCATTTTTCCTGAATCTTTCAGCTTGGCAAGCTGATAACAAAGTAGCTGCGCTTTTGTAATTTCAGTAACCATGTAAGCTAATTTTTCCTGTGTGATCTGAAATCCTGCTATTGGCTTTCCGAACTGAATTCTTGACAAAGAATAATTCAAAGCTGTATTGTAACATTCCATTGCAAGCCCTATAACTCCCCAAGCTATTCCGTATCTTGCCTGTGTAAGACACATCAGAGGAGATTTAAGTCCGCTTGTGTTCGGCATAAGATTTTCATCCGGTATAAAACAGTCCGAAAAAACAAGTTCGGAAGTGACCGATGCTCTGAGTGAAAGTTTGCCTTTTGTTTCAGGAGCTGTATAACCTTTAGTACCTTTGTCAACAAGGAATCCTTTGACTTTACCGTCAAGCTTAGCCCATACAATTGCTACATCAGCAATTGTTCCGTTTGTTATCCACATCTTTGCGCCATTCAGTACATATCCTCCGTCCACTTTCTCAGCTTTTGTGATCATGCCTCCGGGATTACTTCCGAAATCCGGCTCGGTAAGTCCAAAGCATCCTATCATTTCACCTTTGGCAAGTTTCGGAAGATATTTTTTTCTCTGATCTTCACTGCCAAATTCATAGATCGGATACATAACAAGACCGGACTGCACTGATGCGAAACTTCTTACTCCGCTGTCGCCTCTTTCCAGCTCCTGCATGATAAGTCCGTATGCAATATTGTTAATTCCCATACCTCCGTATTCGACCGGAAGAGTAGGTCCGAAAATTCCAAGTTCAGCCATCTTCGGTACAAGCTGCATCGGGAAATGCATTTCCTGATTGTATTCTTCGATTATCGGTATCACTTCTTCACTGACAAAATCTCTGACAGTATCCCGTATGGATTTTTCTTCGTCCGTAAGCATGTCATCTATTGCATAATAATCAACACCTTTGTAAGTTCCTACTGTTTGCATTTTATTAACCTCTTTCTCTTTTAATTAAATTAATATTAAATTTTCTAAATTATTTTTTCAAGATATGAATAATTTTTATCATTTGTCCTGAATGTTACCTTTATACTGTTTTTAAGATATTTTACCTTGCTGACCTCTGCAAGTTTATAGATCATGCTGACAGTCTTATGATCATCAGCGCGAAGCTTTAATGTTCTTTCATGATTTTCTTTACTCAACTCTTCTTTTATTTTTTCCAAAAGCGAGTTTATATTCATCCCTTTTTCTGCTGAAATAAAAACTGAATCCTTAAACTCGGATTTCAGATGCTTGATCATCTCAGTATCTTCGAGATTATCAGCTTTGTTAAAAACATTTACTGTTATCTTTTCTCCTGCGCCGATTTCTTCCAGCGTTTTTTTTACAACTTCCATTTGATCTGCAAATCTGTGATTTGAAACATCTATTACATGAAGCAGAAGATCTGATTCGACTACTTCTGATAATGTTGATTTAAATGATTCGATCAGATCATGCGGAAGATTTTTAATAAATCCAACTGTATCGGAGATCAGCACTTTCTTTGGAAACTTTGTAACGGATTTTCCTTTTTCAGGAACAAGAAGTTCAAGCGCTTTTGTAGAAGTATCAAGTGTAGCAAATAATTTATTTTCCACATAAGCTCCTGCATTTGTAAGTGTATTAAGCAGTGTAGATTTTCCTGCATTTGTATATCCTACAAGTGAAATTCTGAAAAAATTCTTTCTTTCTTTAGACTGTGTCTTTCTCTGTTCGTCCACTTTTAAAAGCTTTTCCTTCAATAAGGAGATTCTTACTTTGATAAGCCGTCTGTCAGTTTCAATCTGAGTTTCACCCGGTCCTTTTGTTCCTATACCCCCAAGCTGTTTTGAAAGGTGAGTCCATTGTCTTGTAAGTCTTGGCAGAGTATATTCGAGCTGAGCAAGTTCCACCTGCAGCTTTGCCTGAGCAGTCCTTGCATTGGATGCAAAGATATCAAGTATGAGATTTGACTTGTCAATTATCTTGCATTTTATCTTCTGTTCCAGATTCCTTAATTGTGTATAGGCAAGTTCGTTTTCAAAAATAACAAGCTTAATGTCATTGTCTGTAACATATTCTGAAATTTCCTCAGCTTTGCCTTTTCCGATCATGTATCGTGAATCGTAAATATCATTTTGCTGAAAAAAAGTTTTTACAACATCAGCGCCGGCAGTTTCTGCGAGAAATTTCAGCTCTTCAAGAGAATCTTCAGAATGATAATTTTTTTTATCTCTGCGGTTTGAATAACAAACTAATACTGTCTTTTCTATTTCTTTTCGGGTTTCTTCCAATCAGGTATTTTCTTTTTACAAAATTACTTAAATTGATACTGATATTAAAGTCATACAATGAATCCTGTCATAAATCATTACCGAAATATTTTCCCGTATATTTGTTTTCCGCCGGGAATTCACACTAATTATATTTTCAATTCATTTTTTCAAATTCGTATTAATTAGTGAAATTTGTGGTAATTTCTTGTATTCAATCCTGAAGCGGTCAACTTTAGTAATTTAAAAATCACTTCCTTTAAATGTCATTTCAAACTTTTAAAAAAGCAATCTTAAGATCCGGTTCATCTGAATAATATCCGTTCATCATGGAGCAATTCACTTTAATGGAAAGCGGAAAAATCTGAGCTTCGGGACAGTCGGGGAACCATCTCCTTCCGTTTTTTACTAAGATGAATAAGCCGTTGTCATTTCCCATTGCTGAAAATGTTTCATTGTCCCCGCTGAATAATGGTATCCCGTAAGTTTCATTCATTAAATCCGAAATATTTATTAAACTATTTACCGGCACTCCAATTTCGCTGACGTTCAGAATATCCCGCTCTGTAAAATCGTCCGCAGTACCGTTCTTTAAATTATGTCTTGCGATAAGCTCAAGTATATTTCCGGCCGGATCATAAAAGAATATCGAATGCGCATTCCAGCTTTGAAAATGAAATTCATCCTTTCCGTCTTCCGGGGATTTTATAAGTTCTGCTTTAGACTGCAGCCATTTCTTTGCCGGGTTTAATTTGTTTTCAGGAATGTTAAATGCGAAATGATAAAATGGTTTTGCTTTCCCTGCGGAATTTTCAAAACGGATCTGTGAAGCGCCTGCATTTACTGAAAATGAGTCATCATTGTCTGACGAAATTTCAAGGTTAAGAACAGATCCGTAAAAATTTTTTAAATCATTAATCAAATGAGTTTGAAGAATAATTTCATTAATTTGCATAAGTTAAAGTTATTTAAAATAAATTATCTAAATTAAGCTGACCGCTTTGATCTTTGAAAATTGTTTAAGGAAAGCATTACAATAAATCACACAAATTATTTCAACAATTCCTGTTTTCAATCTTAAATAGGACAACAATTAGTGCACGACAAAAAATAATTCTCGCAGATTTACACAGAAATAAGTCGCAGATTAACGCAAATAAAACATAAACTTGAAATGTTATTTATTTAAATCAATATTTATTAAGGATTTTGACAATAAATTTGATCAATATTTTATAACAGGAATCATTCATTAATATTGAATCTGCGTAAATTTGCGAAAAATATCTGCGAAAATCTGCGAGAAAAAATTGACGTGTACAAAGAGGACAACATTAATTATTTTTTTAATAGTTAAACATTCTGAAATTAAATTAAAATTAAAAAATTTATGAACATTTACCAGAAAGAGATTTTGCTTGTTCAGAAGCCGAGAGGTTTTCATCTGATTTCAAAAGAGATCATATCGGCGATCCCTGAATTAAAAATGATCAGAGCAGGAATGCTTAATGTTTTTATCTGTCATACTTCCGCTTCTCTGACAATAAATGAAAATGCTGATCCTGATGTAAGAACGGATTTTGAAACTCATTTTAATACGATGGTCCCTGAAAATACCGAAGACTATCTGCATACTTCAGAAGGTCCTGATGACATGACTTCGCATATTAAATCTTCTATTCTCGGATGCAGCCTTAATATTCCTGTTACGGACGGCGAACTGAATACCGGCATCTGGCAGGGAATTTATCTGTGCGAACACAGAAACAACGGTGGCAGGAGAAAACTGATTTTAACATTAACCGGAACAGAAAAATAATTACACTGTTATCGGATACAGATTTTGAATTTTGGATTTTAGATTTCTGATTTCAGATTTAAAAGATTTGATAAACGGATAATAAAAGGTTATGCTTACGGAAGATTATGCTGAAGCCAGGGTTTGATTGCATGAATGATCCGGGGGTAATGAATTAATCACCAACTAAGTTTTAAAAATCAAAAACCCTGCAATTAAGAATTTACAATTAACAATTACATCCGATAGTCCAACCACAACTTATTCATACACCGGCAGATAAAAAATGAACTCACTTCCTTTATTGTATTCGCTGATAACTTTTATTGTGCCTTTGTGAGCTTCGATGAACTCTTTGGCGATCGCTAGTCCGAGTCCAACGCCCTTGTACTGATTCTCCATATTACTTTTATTCAGCTGAACGAATTTCTGAAATATCCTTCCTATATGTTCCGGCTTTATTCCGATGCCGTTATCCTTAAGTGAAAACTTTATGAATTCTTTCTCACGGCTTACTGACAATGTGATCTTTCCTTCTGTCTTTGTATATCTTACGGCATTGTTCAGAAGGTTAATTATTACCCAGGCAATTTTATTTACATCTATTTTCAGTTTTGGAAGATTCTTTTCAATGTTAAAATTGAATTCAACTTTATTCTGTTCGAACTGCATCAGCATCGGAGTTACGGATGCATCTATAAGTTCATCCACGGAAATGAACTGATAATTATATGCCTCACCTCCTGATTCGATCTTGGATAGATTAAGAAGTTCGTTTACCATTTTCAGCAGACGCCTTATCTCATTTTTCATTTCTTCGGTCAGCTTCTTTTGTTCGGCATTCAGTTCACCTATCCTGCTGTCATTTAAAAGTCTGAGACTCATGTTGATGGCGGCAAGCGGAGTTTTCAGTTCGTGAGAAACAGTCGCCACGAATCCGCTCTTGATCTCATCAAGCTCTTTGAAACCCGTAACATTCTTTAGTACAATGATCACACCGATCCTGTTTCCGTTTGCGTCTAATACATCAGTATAGTCTCTAAGATAAAATTCTTCTTTGTCCTTATTAATTATCCTCAGGTAATTTTTATTTTCTCCCGAAAATACATCCTGCAATTTATCTTTTTCTTCGAAAATATTTTTAAACAGATTATTGGAATCCGCAAGCGATGATGCGCTTTTTCCGATGACTTCCTTTCCTGATAAACCCAGCAGTTCCGATCCTACATTATTCATAAGTATCAGATCATTGTTTTCATCCAGAACTATAATCGCATCCCTCATATTATCCACTATCGCTTCTGCTCTCTTCTTTTCAGCAATGAGTTTTTCAACATTTGACTTCTCATATTCGCTTAGTTTCTCAGCCATTTTGTTAAATGACAATGCCAGCATACCCACTTCATTTTCTGATTTTACTTCGATCCTTTCGGAATATTTCTTCTCGGAAATCGCCCCGACTTTTTTTGTAAGTTCATAAATTGGCTGAATGATCGTACCCGGCGCTTTCAGTATTATTACCAGTACAAGAAATAATGAAACTGCCGTGATTGCAAGCATATAGATCTCAGTATCCCTTGATATGTTTTTCACCTCATCATTTTTTCTGAGCATGGCTTTTTCGTTCAAATTCAGAAGTTCGTAGCATAGCTGTTTTACTTTTTTATAAGAGGGGAGCAGTTCCATAGTATATCTGTTCCCGGTTCCGGAAGAATCAGCAGATTCAATTTTAGATATATATGATTGATATTCCTTTCTCAGATTTTGCAGTACTTCTCTTTCACCCGTTTCAGTAATGTTCCCTTCGCTTATTGACAAACTTTTTTCAAAAATACTTTTAGATTCTTTGTATTCATTCTGAAAAACTGTTTTATCTCTGTAACTGTCCGAACTCAGTATCACCTGTGAATTATCTATTATGTCAAGGTTATCTATCATTTTATTCGCTGATTCAATGCTCAGATAATTATCTTTTAAAATGGTCTGAGATGCTTTGTTAAGACTTTCAATAAAATAAATACTGAACAAGCTGAGAACTAATATCACCGCTCCCATCAGTATGTAACCCCATAGTATTAATGTCTTTAATTTCATAGTTTATGTAATGATTTCCAGATCGCAGTCTTTATCTTTTATTGCATCTATAAGTTTATTTATAAAATTGCCTGCAAACATTTTTTTAACAGAAAACTTACTGTCCGGTCTGCCGACTACTACTTTTGTAATTTCTTTTTCGGAAATGTAAGCTGCTATTCCGTCAACAACAGTAACGGCTTTGACCTTTTCAGAAACCGCTCCGAGCTCCGTCGCCATTTTAAAATTATTTATGAGATGTCTCTGCAGTGCAAGTTCGAGATTTTCGAAAGGCATATCAGGAGTTTCCACATATAAAACATTCCAGTAAGAATCCAGTCTGTCGGCAATCCTGTAACTTTGTCTTATTATCTTTTCATTCTTTTTATGATTGTTTCCGATACATACGAGGATCCTGTCAGATTCATATCTTTCTGATTTCGGTATTTCATAATTTATTTTTTTCTCTACCTGATCTGCAACTTCCCTGAGCGCAAGTTCACGAAGCTGAAGCAGATTTTCTTTTTTAAAAAAATTATTCAGAGCTGATTCTATCTTATCTTTTTTATAGATCTTTCCTGCCTGAAGCCGGTTAATAAGTTCATCTGCAGTCAGGTCAATATTCACCACTTCATCTGCAAGAGCTATGATCTTGTCCGGAACAGTTTCCTTCACTTCCACTCCCGTGATCTCCTGCACTATCCGGTTGAGACTTTCAATATGCTGAATATTTAAAGCGCTGATGACATTTATGCCGTTATATAAAAGTTCTTCCGCATCCTGATATCTTTTTTCATGCCTGCTTCCCGGCGCATTGGTATGAGCAAGTTCATCCATTATTACTACTTCAGGTCTGAGTTTAATGACCTTATCAATGTCAAATTCCTCCAGTTCTTTTCCTTTATAATAAATAATCTTTCTCGGAATAAAAGGAAGACCTTCCATAAGTTTCTGAGTTTCTTCCCTTCCGTGTGTTTCAATATATCCTACTAAAATATCGATCTTGTTTTTCTGCAATTCATGCGCTTCAAGCAGCATCCTGTAAGATTTTCCAACCCCCGCAGCAAGTCCTATATATATTTTGAATTTTCCGTTCCTTGACTTTTTTATAAGTTCAAGAAATTTCTCGGCTACCGGATTAATTGTACTATCATTCATAATATAAAAATGCTCTGTAACTATAAATTAGTATAGAGCATCTTAAAATATAATTCTCAAAAAAATTTCCGACGGTGTATAAATTTCAAATGGTCCTGAAAGAAATACTTATCAGTTTACATGCGCTGCACTTTACACTAATTAAAATACAATACCTGTTCCTAAAGTAATCTCAGTCCTTGTTTCACTGAAAGTATTTCCTTTTGTGAAAATTATCAGATCACTGTCAGTTTTTAACATTCTTGCCTCTGTTCTTATAAAAGAATTGTCAGTAGGATTATACTGCAGGGCAAATGCAAACCCTGAAGCTTTCAGTCCTGATGATACACCGTTTAACGTCGGATATAATCCTGACAATATTCCGTTTTTGTCGTCATGATACTCGCCTCTTGCTGACACATAAAATCCGGTAACAAAATTATATCTCACCGCAAGTAATCCTGAAAACATACTTGCTGAATTTGCTGTATCATTCAGATCCGATTTCTGCTGTGTTGCAAAGTCAGCGCCGAGAAGGAAATCAAGTTTCTTTACCGGAGAGTATTTAACTACAAGATTGTTGTAAATGCGCATCTTTCCCGGACTCCCCTGTGACTGTTCATTGCCGGTAATATTATTATAAATAATTTCAAGATTAGAAACGGGTTTAACTCCTAATTGCATGCCGAATGATTTATTCAGATTATTGTCTGCCAATACATTGTATCCGTTTAGAAGATAAAGTGATCCGTAAACTTTATCTGAAAAATCATAAGAGACCTTTACTCCGCTCTGATAGATCGGTTCGTAATAAGTTGCAAGAGCTTGTGTGTTCATGAAATTATACACCGGAAGCAAACCTTCAGCTCCGACATGTGTGAGAAAGTATCCAGCATCTATCCATAAATTCTTAGCCGGACGAAATCCAACATTCGCTTCCTGAATATACTGAAGATATTCATTTGGCGCCTGAGGCCAGTTGTATCTCGGAATATCTCCGAACTGCAGTGTGACAGTACTTCGTAAATTCTTGTAAGTATATTTTCCGGTAATCTGCGCGAGATTTATTCTGAACTGATCTCTCACCGGAGAAATCACGGAGAATTGTCTGAGCGAATTTCCGTTATTATCATTATCATAAGCATAATAAGTATCCGCATAGCCGCTGATTTTGAAATCAGACCCGCTCTGAGCTTTGATATTTAAATTAGACATTAATAAAATGTTTAGCATTGTAATGCAAACAAGGAATACAACTAATTGTATCTTTGAGTAAATTTTTGTCATAAGAATTTTAAGTTTGAATTAAGTTTATAATTTAAAAAATTTACTTTGCTGAAAAAAGTGTGAAACGGCTGATTAATTTTCAAAATGTTATTGAATATTGAAGTAAGCATCAGTATTCGCCGTCAACCGTATGAGCTTTTGATTGTCAGTTATAAATTTTATACAGAACTGAAAATAATATTATTCCTAACAATGTCACAATCAGCGGAAGAGTAATGATCAGGTTTTCAATAATTTCATGTTCCTTTTTACTGAATTCATAATCAGGATTAAAAAACCTGCTTAAACCTTGTGATCTTTTTTTTTCTTCAGAAGCTGACATACTTTTAAATGACACTATTTTAATTACTGAAAGCATTTCATTGATATTTAAAGTTTATTTCAATTTGTCCAAAGCTATGTTAAGTTTTAACACATTGACTCTTTCCGTTCCAAAAAGTCCGAGTAAGGGTTTTTCAATATTATTTCTGATCAATTCCTTTAATTTCTCTTCATTTATATTTCTTGTTTTTGCAATTCTTGAGATCTGAACATAAGCTCCCTGCGGTGAAATATGAGGATCAAGTCCGCTGCCTGATGCAGTCACGAGTTCAGAAGGAATATTTTCTTTCTTTACATCCGGATTATGAACAAGGAATGTGTCAATTCTAGCCTGCACTTCCGCAAGATAGTCGGGGTTTGAAGGACCTTTGTTCGAACCTCCTGTTGAAGCTGCATTGTATCCGACAGCTGAAGGTCTTCCCCGGAAATATTTTTCATCTGTAAAATTTTGTCCGATGTTTTCGTAACCGGTTATTCTTCCTTCCTGAATTATTGGAGAGCCTGTGCTTTTTTCAGGCATCAGCTGACCAATACCCCAGAGTACAAAAGGATATGCGAATCCCAGAAGCAGCAGCAGAAGTATTGTAAGCATTATTGCCGGTTTCAGATTTTTTATCATGATTATACAATTCCCGTTAAAGTTAATAATAAGTCTATAAGTTTTATTCCTATGAAAGGAACTATAACTCCGCCAAGACCATAGATCAGAAGATTTCTCGTAAGAAGTTTTTCTGCGCCGATCGGTTTATAAACAACTCCTCGCAATGCAAGTGGTATCAGCATTGGGATAATCAGCGCATTAAAAATGACAGCAGCTAATATCGCTGACTGCGGACTGGTTAAGTTCATTATGTTTAAAGTCTGCAACTGAGGAATTGTTGCAATGAACAAAGCCGGAACAATTGCGAAATATTTTGCAACGTCATTTGCAATTGAAAATGTAGTTATGGATCCGCGGGTTATCAGAAGCTGTTTCCCGATCTCCACGACTTCAATAAGCTTTGTAGGATCATTATCGAGATCAACCATATTTCCCGCTTCCTTCGCTGCCTGTGTTCCGGAGTTCATCGCTACGCCGACATCAGCCTGTGCAAGCGCCGGAGCGTCATTCGTCCCGTCGCCCATCATTGCAACAAGTTTTCCTGATCTCTGTTCGTTAATAATGTAATTCATCTTGTCCTCAGGTTTTGCTTCAGCGATATAATCATCTACGCCGGCAACATTTGCTATGAACTTAGCCGTAAGAGGATTATCTCCTGTTACCATTACAGTCTTTACTCCCATTTTCCTGAGTCTCTGAAATCTTTCCTGAATACCTGTCTTAATAATATCTTCAAGCTGAATTACTCCTGCTGCTTTATTGTTTACCGTCACTGCGAGCGGTGTGCCTCCGTCCTCAGCAATTTTATTTACAACGGATTGCATTTCGTGCGGGACAATATTTTTATTATCAAGTACCAATTGTTTAATTACATCGAAAGCTCCTTTTCTTACTTCAGTTCCGTCCTTAAGATCAATCCCGCTCATTCGTGTCTGCGCAGTGAATTTAAAAAACTTCTCATTTGAATGTGCGGAGTGATTTACTTCTATGCCCATTTTCTTCGCAAGCTCAATTATTGATTTCCCTTCAGGGGTTTCGTCTGCAAGAGAACTCATAGCGCAATATTTTATGAAAGTGTTCTCATCCATTCCGTTTACTTTAAAGAAGTTTGTAGCTTTGCGGTTGCCGATGGTGATAGTTCCTGTCTTATCTAAGAGAAGCGTATCAATGTCACCTGCAGTCTCAACGGCTTTTCCTGATTTCGAAATTACATTCGCTCTGAGAGCTCTGTCCATTCCGGCAATACCGATTGCAGATAGCAAGCCGCCTATGGTAGTAGGAATTAAACAGACATAAAGTGAAACAAGAAATGCGATTGCTATCGGAGTGTTCGCGTAAATCCCGAATGGATGCAATGTTACAGTTACAATAAGAAACATTAAGGTGAATCCGGCAAGCAGAATTGTCAGCGCAATCTCATTCGGAGATTTTTGTCTCGAAGCGCCTTCTACGAGCATTATCATTTTATCGAGAAACGATTCTCCTTTTTCGATAGTGATCAGAACTTTTATGCTGTCAGATAATACTTTAGTCCCTCCCGTAACACCTGATTTATCTCCCCCGGCTTCTCTGATTACCGGCGCAGACTCTCCCGTTATGGCTGATTCATCTATTGTTGCAATGCCCTCGACTATTTCACCGTCAGAAGGAATGATCTCGCCTTCGCTTACTAAAATGAGATCGCCTTTTTTCAATTCGGATGACATTATCTTCTTAACTTTCCCGCCGTTGATAAGAAGGTTTGCAGGAGTATCCTGTCTTGTCTTTCTCAAAGATTCCGCCTGAGCTTTGCCTCTTGCTTCTGCAACACCTTCTGCAAAGTTTGCAAATAAAACTGTAAGAAATAAAATTACTGTTAATGTTAAATTATAAATGAAACTGCCCTGAGCGGGATCTGGACTGAACAGAAGTATAATTGTTAAGACAATCATGATTAATGTTCCGACCTCTACCGTGAACATCACAGGATTTTTTATCATGACAGCCGGATTAAGTTTCACGAATGAAGCTTTCAGCGCATTAATTATTATATCTTTTTGAAATAACTTATTTTCTTTAATATGTTTTGACATGGTTAAGACTTATTTTATCATTAATAAAAATTCTGAAATCGGTCCGAGTGCTAATACAGGAAAGAATATCAAAGCGCCTATGATCACGATCACAGAAAACAAAACAATTCCGAATATCGGCGAATCAATTCTCATTGAACCGGCGGATTCGGGTATATATTTTTTTTGCGAGAGATAACCTGCGATAGCAACAGGTCCTATTATCGGTATGAATCTGTTCAGCAGCATTACCAATCCTGTTGATATATTCCAGAATGGAGTATTGTCTCCAAGTCCTTCAAAACCCGAACCGTTATTAGCTGATGCTGAAGTAAATTCATAAAGCATTTCCGAAAATCCGTGATTTGAAGGATTGTTCAGCCATTTCAGAGTTTCGGCTGCTTCCGGAGTAGTATTGTAAATGTAAACAGCAAGTGCAGTACCCCCGAGAATAAAAATGTAGTGCGCGACAGCAACAAGTATTGCGATCTTAACTTCTTTCGCTTCGATCTTTTTACCAAGCAGCTCGGGAGTTCTGCCGACCATCAATCCTGCAATGAAAACTGCGATAATTATAAACACAAACATATTGATTATTCCGACTCCCACTCCTCCGTAAAAAGCATTAAGCTGCATCCCGAGCATTGCGAACATTCCTGATAAAGGCGTCCAGCTGTCGTGCATACTGTTTACCGAACCGCAGGATATTACAGTGTTTGCAATTCCCCAGAACGCGCTTGCCGCAGAACCGATCCTGACTTCTTTGCCTTCCATGCTTCCCATGTCCTGCCTGATTCCCATCTCCGTAATTGCAGGGTTGCCCTGCAATTCTAAAACGACAGCAGGTATTGCCAGCATTAAAAATCCCGCTGTCATAACCCAGAAAATCATGTAAGCGAATTTCTTTCTGTTTAAATAAAATCCCAGTGCGAAAATCATTGAGATCGGGATCAGAAGCATTGCAATATTCTCAACTATATTAGTAACATAATTTGGATTTTCAAACGGATGAGTTGAATTCGGTCCGAAGAACCCGCCGCCGTTTGTCCCAAGCTCTTTAATCGGAATCATCGCTGCCACAGGACCGGTCGCAACATTTACAGTATCGCCCTGAAGAGTTATGACCTGCGTTGCACCTCCAAAAGTCATCGGCATATTGTTGAATATAAAGATGGTTCCGATCAAAACGCAGACAGGAAGTAAAATTCTTGTGCAGGATTTTACAAGTAAGTTATAAAAATTTCCGAGTTCATTTCCTGATTTGTTTGCAAGCCCTTTGAAGAGCAAAGCCAGAGCAGCCATGCCTGTACCGGCTGAAACAAATTGCATGAACATTATAAAAAACATTTGTGAGAAATATGAAGCTCCGGTCTCTCCCGAATAATGCTGAAGATTTGTATTTGTTAAAAAGCTCACTACGGTGTTGAACGCCTGTGTCGGCTCCATTGCAGGGATGCCATCAGGATTCCAGAGAGGTATAACTCCCTGTGAAACCAGAATGATCATACCTAAGATAAACCATACAAAGTTTATGGTCAGCATTGCTTTTATATTCTGTTTCCAGTCCCACTGTGCTTCCGGATCAATTCCGGATAATTTAAAGAATAAGTTTTCCAGAGGAGACATAAAGTCGAGGAAAGTTTTCTCGCCTTTATATACACGGGATATGTATTTACCAAACGGAATTGCCATAGCAACAGCAAGTCCGAAAATTAATAATATGCCGGTGATTTCTGTTGTCATGATATTTAAAATTTTTCAGGGTTAATTAATGCATAGAACAAATATCCCATCAGAGCTATGCAAATGATAAATAAGATTGTCATTTTTTGTAATTTAAATTTTATCCAGATAGTCAGTTATCAGGAAAAAGATCCCGAAAGTCACTGCACCTGTCAGGATCATTAAAATAAATGTTGTAATATCCATTATGATTATTCTCCTTTATTCGGATGATAATTCCTTAAGCTGTCATCGAATTTTACCGGTGCATTGTTGTTTGAAATAAATTCACTGCTTTTTGGATCGGCAAATCTTGAAATATACTTCCCGAATGAGATCGAAAGTAATATTGCAGCAAAGGTTACTGCTGATGATAATTTTTTCATTTTGTTTGATTAATTTTATTTAACATTACTATATCAGTAAGTATGCCGCAAGATTAAACGCAGAATTGAATCAAAATTGAAATAGAATATTTAGCAAGTGTTTCAAAATGAAAGGAGTTTTTTCAATCTGGAAGGATTAAATAATATTAAACCCGATTTGAAAGGAAGTACAGGACTTGTCCGCAGCATTGTATTGTTAAATGTTACAGCAGCAAACCGGACGTAAAACTACTCCACACCATACTCTTTCAGCTTTCTGTAAAGAGTCACAGAACCGATCCCGAGCTTTTCGGCAGTGATAGTTTTATTGCGGTTATTTTCAGAATAGATTTTTAGTATGTGTTGTTTTTCAATTTCCTTTAGTGAGTCTGAATGAATTTCATTTGAATTTTTATGCACGAAGATCTCTTCAGGTAAATTCTCAGCCGTGAGTTCGTCACCCGAACTCAATATCACTGCTCTTTCAATAATGTTTTTAAGTTCTCTTACATTACCCGGAAAAGAATATTCCTTTAATACTGAAATAAATTCAGTGCTTGCTGAACTTATTTTCTTATTTAGTTTTTCATTATAGATATTGATAAAATTACTTATCAGTAAATCAAGATCATCTTTTCTATCCCTTAAAGCGGGAAGGTGTATAGTAAAAGTATTGAGTCTGTAATAAAGATCGTTTTTAAAAAGATCTTTTTCAATCTGAGACTTAAGATCTTTATTTGTAGCTGAGATAACTCTTACGTCAATATTCGTAATTTTAGTGTCGCCGACCTTTGTAAATGTATTTGTTTCCAGAACTCTGAGAAGTTTAGACTGTGTCTCAGGACTCATGTCACCGATCTCATCAAGAAATATTGTTCCTTTATGCGCGGCTTCAAACAATCCTTTTTTATCATTTATCGCTCCGGTGAATGCGCCTTTAACATAACCGAAGAATTCTGACTCCTGCAGATCCTTTGGAACTGCACTGCAGTTCACTGCTATGAAAGGTTTATCTTTTCTGACGCTTGTTTCATGAATTGCCTGCGCAAATAATTCCTTCCCTGTGCCTGTCTCGCCAAGAAGTAGTACAGTTGTATTAGTCGCAGCGACTTTCTTTGCCAGCTCAACGCAATCGGAAAATTGCTTAGACTTCCCTGTGATCGAACTGAAACTCAGATTTTTATCTATTCTGCTCTGAAGCTGTTTTATCTTATGCTTCAGTCCGGCTTTCTCAGCCGCCTGCTTTACTTTCAGGATTATCTCTTCTTCATCTCTTCCTTTTTCAATGTAATCCATAGCGCCTCTCCGGATAGCTTCGACGCCGTCTTTAATGGTTGCATAAGCTGTCATTACGATTATTTCAGTGTCAGGAGACTTTTCCCTGATCAATCTTGTGAGTTCGATCCCGTCTATGTCAGGAAGTTTCACATCAATCAAAGCCACATCATAAGATTCTCTATCAAAAGAATTTAAACCTTCCTTTGCAGTAGCAAATGTGTTTACTTCAAATCCTTCAAGGGATAAAATTCTCGAAAGCAGATTTCTTATGTTGCTCTCGTCGTCTATTATTATTACTGATCTTTTTTCTGTCATAGAAATATGTTTAATAAAGTATGCGAAATTTAGAAAGCATTTTAAGAATCCTGACTTGTATCTTTTCTTACAAGACTCACAATATTCTCTATATGATATGTATGCGGAAACATATCTACCGGCTGTATCTTTTCTATTTTATATTTATCTCTGCTGCAGATCATCTTAAGGTCTCTTGCCTGAGTGTGAGGATTGCAGCTTACGTAAATAATTTTTTCAAATTCAGTCTCTGATAAAATTTCGCAAATCTTCGGATGAAGTCCCGAGCGCGGAGGATCAAGTACAAGTTTGTTGTAACCGCTGATGCTCTCAGGATTTTCAAGAAAATCTTTTATGTCGCTGCAGATGTATTCGCAGTTTGTTATTGAATTCAGATCTGAATTTATTTTTGCATCATTGATTGAGTCCTGAATGAGTTCGACTCCTTTGACCTTGTTGACGCTTTCCGATAAAATTATTGATACCGATCCCGTCCCGCAGTAAAGATCTAGCACATTGTCTTCTTTGCCAAACTCACCGAACTCCGTCATAACTCTGAATAAGTTTTCCGCCTGAAGAGTATTTGTCTGAAAAAAAGATTGCGGGGAAATTTTGAAGCTGAATTCTTTTCCTGTGCTGTCTTTCAGAATTTCAGTGATAAATCCTTTTCCGTGAAGTATGTATTCATTCTCGCCGAATGCTACCTGAGCTTTTTTCTGTGTGGTGGAATTTATGATTGTAGTAATTTCAGGAAACAGTTCCTTAAGTCTTGCAGAGTATTCAGTCATCAGTTTTTCATCATGCTCGAATGTGATCAGGTTTACCATCAGATCATTTGTGTTTTTACTCTGACGTATGATCAGAAATCTCAGCATACCCGACTGAGTTTTTGTAGAGTAAACAGATACTTTCTTTTCCTTGAAAAAATTATAAGTAAAGTTCAGAATTTTATTTGAAAGTTCAGACTGCAGAAAACAATTTTCAATGTTAATGATCTTGGAATGAAATCCCGGCACGTGCAGTCCCAGCGCATAATTATCCTTCTCATTATCAATGTCCTTTGCATCAAGCCATTCGTCATCGGAAAATGAATACTCCATTTTATTCCGGTAATAAAAAACTTCAGTGCTTCCCAATGCAGGAAGGATCTCAGGAATATCAAATCCGCCGATTCTTTGAAGAGCATCCTGAACGACAACTGTTTTAAACTCAAGTTGTTTGTCGTAACTGTAATTCTGAATCTTACATCCGCCGCAAACGCCAAAGTGGCTGCACCTTGCAGCAGTTCTGAATTCCGAAGGTTTTACAAGTTCAACTAAAACCGCTTCTGCATAATTTGATTTTTTCTTTTTAATTCTGATCTGCGCAGTATCTCCGGGAAGAGTTTTTTCAGAAAAAATCACAAAGCCCTCGTCAGTCTTTGAAATTCCTTTCCCTTCGGAATTCAGACTTGTAACTTCGACAGTTATAAGATCGCCTTTTTTAATCATTGTTTATCTTTAATTTGATCATAAAAAATTTACTATTCATTGAGAAATGCAAACCCTGAATTAATTTTTAATGCAGACATTCAATCTTCAAAACAAAATTCTTTGCGCCTTAGAGACTTAGAGGTCTTCTCTTAAATCCGTTATCAGAAAATCTGTAACCATGTAAAAGAGAAATGTTTTGAAATTAAATATCATTTGAAATGATATTTAATAAAAATTTCATATTGAGTATAATACTCAAATTAGAATAAGTTATCTAAGTTATCAATGAGTAAATCTAAAGCTGTAAGAGAAATAATTTCACATGGCAGGAAAGTTGTTGCATTGGAGAGAAGCGCGATCGCTGATCTCGAAATGCGATTCAGGAATGAAAAATTCGCAATCAATTTTTCCGAAGCAGTGGAGACTATTTATAAATGCAAGGGAAAAGTTGTCGTAACCGGTATAGGGAAATCCGGGATCATAGCGCAGAAGATAGTTGCGACTTTCAATTCGACAGGCACTTACTCCATCTTCATGCATTCAGCCGACAGTCTTCATGGCGATCTCGGAGTTCTGAGAAAGGAAGATGTAATACTTATTCTTTCAAAAAGCGGAGACACTTCGGAGATTAAACAGCTTATACCGAATTTTAAACTGCTGGGAATAAAGATAATTTCTATTGTCGGAAATACAGATTCCGAACTTGCAAATCTTTCAGATATCATTCTTGATGCTTCTGTAAAGGAAGAAGCTTGTCCGCATAATCTTGCACCTACTTCATCTACAACTGCAGCGCTTGTGCTCGGTGATGCGATTGCAATTTCATTATTGCAGAAAAGAGGTTTCACATCTGAGAATTTTGCATTTGTTCATCCCGGCGGGAATCTTGGAAAGCGTCTGCTTCTGAAAGTTGATGATCTGATGACAAAGGGAGACGACATTCCGGTTGTAAAACTCAACTCAAAAATCGAAGATGTAATTTATATGATCTCCTCAAAGCGGCTCGGCTGCGCCTGCGTTACCAATAAGTCTTCAATTGCCGGAATTATTACGGACGGAGATATAAGAAGACTTCTTGAAAAAAATCTTGATAACATTAAAAACACCACTGCAAAAGATTTGATGAATCCTGATCCGAAGATAGTTTCAAAAGATATGCCTGCTTACACTGCACTCGATATAATGGAGAAGAATAAGATAACTCAGCTGATAGTCGGTGACAAAAAAAACAAACCGATCGGAATGATTCACATGCACAGACTTATCGAAGAAGGATTGTAGAATGACAGGTCTTAAATATTTTTATGTGCTGATTATATTTTGTGCGCTTATAGTTTCCTGCGATGATAAATTCACACCTTCCAGGACCGATTTAAGTATTGCGGATTCTCCGACTCAGGAAAGCTGGAACTCCGTTGTATCATTTTCAGATTCAGGATTTACAAAGGCAGTGCTGACAGCAGGGCACATATCGGTTTACTCCTCTAAGGGATACACGCTGATTGACAGCAATGCTAAAGTTGATTTTTTTAAAAACGGTGAAAAGGTTTCGGAGCTCACCGGAAAAAAAGGAAAAGTAGACGACAAGACAAAGGATATAGAAATCTATGACAGCGTTACTGTGATTAACACAGAAGGAAGCGAACTCAGAACTCAGAAGCTGCTTTGGAATAATAAAACGCAGAAAGTTTCCTCGGATGTGTTTGTGAGCATAAAGACTCCTAATGAAACTATAGAGGGCATTGGATTTGAATCAGATCAGAATCTGAAGAATTATAAAATCTATAAAGTTACCGGTACTTTTACAAAATAAAATTGCTTAAAAATTTTATAAATATTGCTTTACTGATCCTTGTATTTGCTTCCGTTGTTACCGGACAGGAAAAGATCGAACTGAAGAATGCCGACGAGCTTTCCGGAAAAGTTATAGACGGTCAGAATGTACGTGAAGCAAACGGTAATGTGGAATTTGCACAGGGTAATGTGAAAGTTTACTGTAATTCCGCAACTCAGTTTATTGACGTAAACAGGGTCGAACTCCGGGGTAATGTAAAAATATATCAGGATACTCTTACTCTGCTTACATCAAAAGCAGTTTATTTCGGAGATGATAAGAAAGCAGTCTGCGAAGGAGGAGTGACTCTGAAGGATCCTAATGCAACACTCAGAGCGAATAACGGAGTTTATTTTTTTAATGAAACAAAAGCAGTTTTCAAAGGAAATGTTATCATCATCAATCCGCAGTATAATATTACTTCGGATGAGCTTACTTATCTTCGAAACACTGAGGACTCTTTTGCAAAAGGAAATGTCATAGTAAAAACTGATTCCGCAGTTATCAAAGCAGCCAGCATTGATTTTTTCAGACAGCAGGGAAAGACATTTGCTTACGGAAGTGTAAGCATAGAAAGCGATTCGACAATAATTTATTCCGATACAGCGACAAATTATTCTGCAGAAAAGAAATCAGTTGCAACAGGTAATGTAAAGATTGAAACACTGGATAAAAGCATAATCATTACAGGAAATTCAATGGAAAATTATGAAAGGGAAAACTATACTATCCTTAAAGACAGCGCTAAGCTTATGAGAGCTGAGGAAGGTAAAGATACAGTTTTCATTTACAGCAATTTAATGGAAGCGTACAGAAATAAGCCGGAATATTACGTGGCAGAGGGTGATGTAAGATTCATAAGAAATGATTTTTATTCAAAATGCGGGAGAGCTGTTTATTACAAAGATAATGAATCGGTCTCTTTGTCAAAGGAACCTGTTGTCTGGCAGGAGAAAATGCAGATGACGGGAGATTCTATTTTTGCCGAGCTTCCTGAAAACAAACTTCAGTCTGTATTTGTAAGAAAAATTCCTGAACTCAAAAACTCAGTTGTATCCTTTGTCGTCTCCGGAAATGCTGATGAATATTTTAAAGACAGATATGATCAGATAAGCGGAGATGATGTGACAATTAAGTTTGTCAGCAATAAAATAAATTTTATAGAAGTGAAAAAAAATTCGAGGAGTATTTATTTTGTCTATGATAATGATAAAGCAAACGGAATTAATAATATCGAAGGTGATAATATGTACATTTATTTTGGAGAAGATGAAAAAGTAGAGAAGATAAAAGTTGAGTCTGATCCCAAGGGAGAATACATCCCGGAAAATTTGTTAGGTACGGCTAACCTTACTCTTCCCGGATTTAATTTAAGGGAAGACAAGCCGTTCAGAATAAAGTAAAATCTAAAATCAAAAAATATTATTATGAATGAAATGAATCCCGGAGAGAATTATTTAAAGAGCTGCATAAAAGAGTTCAGCGGGCTTAAGTCTCTTGGCGAAAGATCTTTTGCGCAGATCAGGGATGAAGATTTTTTTCTATCTCCTGATGAAGAATCAAACAGCATTGCAATAATAGTGAGGCATCTGAGCGGAAACATGATTTCAAGGTGGACAGACTTTCTGACTTCCGACGGTGAAAAGGCATTCAGGAAACGTGATGAAGAATTTGAAAGACTTTTTTACACTGACAAAGATGACGTGCTGTCGAGATGGGAGAAAGGATGGAAATGCCTGTTCGATACTTTAAGTTCGCTTAAAGAAGAAGACCTTCTGAAGGAAGTTTACATCAGAAATGAAAAGCATACAGTTACTGAAGCAGTAAACAGACAGCTCGCTCACTACGGATATCACA
The DNA here is from genome assembly GCA_016709315.1 of Ignavibacteria bacterium. Lineage (GTDB taxonomy): Bacteria > Bacteroidota > Ignavibacteria > Tepidaquicellales > Tepidaquicellaceae > JAEUSI01. The sequence goes on along the minus strand of JADJMZ010000001.1, from coordinate 213,470 downwards.
TCGGCCAGATAGTCTACATTGCAAAGCATCTGGAAAGCAGGAACTGGAAAAGTCTTTCAATACCGAGAGGGAAGTCGGGTGATTTCAATGCTGAGATGAATAAAAAGAGCAAAGGAGAATAATTAATTTTATTCAGATCTGAATTTCAGTTCCAAGTACAGCATCTTTGAATCTGCCGCTGCCGAGATTATAAAAAGGGATTCCGAGAATTTCCATTGAATTGAAGATCAGATCATAGCGGAAATTTTTCATCACATCGCTTTTTTCGGCTTCAAAGGAAATCAGAAGGAATTCGGATAATTTCTTTGCGTCCTGTTTGCCGTAATCAAATCCTTTAAGACTGACATTGTATTTCTGCGGCGAGGCAACGGGATTTTTTAAAGTATACTGAGTTGCTATATTTCTCAATGTATCCAGCGAACAGTAAAAAGCCGGGATATAGAAAGTAATGTTACCTGAAGTTGATTCGCCTGAACCGCCGAAAAGATTTTTGAGAAATGCTCCGCTTGCCTTCCTTTCAAGAATATTCAAAGTTGTCTTTAAAAGCCAGAAAGGTTTATATATCATTTCCCCTTCTGACCTGACAGCAGGCGCTGCAAAATTTATTTCAATCGGTATCAAACCTTCCTGAAGAATTTCAAAACCGCTTCCGCAGCTTGAGCAGTAAACTATATTATCATTCATTTCCACTACAAGACCGCTTCCGCAGTTTTTACATTTTACCGCTTCTAATCTGAAATCTGACAAATGGGTTTGGTTGAATTTATTTTAAAAATATTTAACTCTCTTATTAAGTTTATCTTTTGTAAGAATTTTTTATAAGCGAACTGATAACACTTCCAATTACAACAGAAGCTGCTATATCCTTTACAACTCCTAATCCTTCGCCAGATGTAACTGCTTTGGTTATAGATTGAGTTTTGCCCTGTTCGGAATTTTCAATACCCGTTCCTTCTTCTATCTCACCGCCGTATCTGAATCTTTTGTAACCTCTGTTAAGAAAATATATTCCCGCTGCAACAGAAATAAGATATGCAACAAAAGGAAAATTATCTGATGCATCAAGAAGTACAAAAATTCCAAACAGAGTAATAAGAAACATTCCTATGCCCGTTCCGAGTATTCCCATAACAGCCCTGTAAAGATTATTTCCCGGAGCTTTGCCGTAACAAACGCTGCCGTCTTCTCCGTCAATTATAACCTGATAAGTCCTGTTTTCAAAATTATATCTTACTACCCAAAGCGGATAGTAAATAATGTCAATCGCTTCTCTTACAAGATCCAGATGTTCAAAAGTGACATTATAAAGACTGACTGAATTTCTCGCTTCCGCAGAAAAAGAATTCTTGGCATAATCAAATGCTTCTTTTTCCGAAGCAATTATATTAAACATCATTCCTTCTCTCTGAAGTGTTTCAAAGTCAACGGGAATGATCGTGTCGCCGGTAAGATTTATTTTCTTCACACCGAGTTCGGATACATCGCAGGCGGAATAAGTTCTGTCATAAGATTTCTGAATCTTCTGCTCTACATCTACATAATAAGTAGTTGTTCTGCCGTTGGAAGTGCTCGTTCTCTTTTCCTGTCCGAAGATCCATCCGACTACATCGGCTCTTATCCTCCAGTAAGGAATGAAGACAAGAAAGGATTCGGATATCACTGCTTTTTCCTTCAGCCCTTTTGCTTTTTTAAAACCCGATGAAAGCCAGCCGAAAGTCTTTGCAATTGCTTCTTCCTTTTTGATTTTTCTCGGCACGAAATACTTTATCGTACCGCTCTCGCCTTTGACAGTAAGCAGGGTTCCGCAATATTTGCAGTTAAAAGTTCTTAGTCCCTCTTTAATGTCAAGCTCGCCGTTACATGAAGGACATGTGATGCCTTTTATGACTTTTTCTTTTTTGAACTTTATCGCCTGCTCGGCGACATTAGTCTGTTCGGAAATTTCTGACATTTAATAATAGGGGTTATTACTTTTTGTAAAATTTTTTTTGATGAATATTTTCAATAATTCCATTCACACTTTTTTTGCAACATAGTAAGCCATTGCGATCAGAGGTATTGATGCGACAGCATAGAGAACTAATTTAATTCCTTCTCCCAGGAGCAAAACTCCTTCAAATGAACTTCCCGAAAATGCATAAGCCAGTGCAAATGAAAGTATACTTGCAAGCGCATAAACTACTATTGCAGCAGCAAACATTATCCTGAAAGGCATCTCGCTTTTAACTGGCCAGAGATTTGCATAAACTTTTCCGGATGACGCTTCTACAATCGCTGAATATTGTTTGTCTTTGTAATTGTAATAAAAATGGTAAAAAGGAACATGAACCAGACTCGATTCGGAAATATCTTCCGTATTCACTCCTGACTGCTGAAGCCAGTTCTTTGCAGATTCATATAAAACATCTGCATCGACAAGATCCTTTTCGTTAAAATCTTTTTTTGTAAATGGTTTCAGATTACCTGCAGGAATCTGGATATTTTTAATTTCAGAAACAGGTGTGGAATGAGCAGGCTGCAGAAAGATTTTGTCTGCCGTATTATCCATTACTTTAAAATACCACAGCGGAAAATAATAAAAATTCTGCTGTGTGATCTGAGCAAATTTATCAAGATCCTTCACATGAAAATTACTTGCCATCCATCTTCTGAGATTTCCTTCCGCCTGTTCTTTTGAGAAATTAGAATTGACAATGAAATGATTTACAACTTTTCTTTTATCAACATATACAGCCGAGCCGCAAAATTCACATTCAAAGAATCTTTCATCCGCCTGAATTTTATTTTCACCGCCGCACTGGGGACATATTATTACAGAAGACTTTGCAATTTCCATTTTTATGAATGAGATAGTTTAAGTCCGATGACTCCAGCTACAATCAGCAAAGCCGAAATAATTCTGCCTGCGGTAACGGGATCATCAAATTTTAAAATGCCGATAACAAATGCACCTGCTGCGCCGATGCCCGTCCATACCACATAAGCCGTTCCAATAGGAATAGTCTTCTGCGAAAGCCAGAGGAAGTATCCGCTTGCGATCATTGTGACAGCAGCGAACACTATCCAGAAAATTTTATTATCAGTAGTCTGGGAAAGCTTTAAGCCGAGTGGCCAGCCGATCTCCAGAATCGCTGCAATAAATAAAAATGTCCAGGCCATCAGTTAATTATAATTTAGCTAAAAGTTCTTTTTTCTTTGTGTCAAATTCTTCCTGAGTCAGAAGACCTGATTCCTTCATCTTGCCGAGTTTCTCAATCGCATTCATTATCTCATCCGAAGACATTTTTTCAGTTTGCGGCTGCCCGGTCTGCTGCTGCTGATTCATGTTCTGCATCTGCTGACCCATGACATTTGCCATCATCATACCTGCTCCGAGACCTGCGCCTGCTCCGGCAATTCCGCTGCTTTCATTCTCTGCAGCTTTTTCTATTGCACCGGCAGTTTTGAATTTCATGTAAGCGTCGAGATTTCCTACTGCACCCATTGAGCTTCTTTCGTTGATCTTTTCCTGAACTTCCTCCGGAGGAACAATCCCTACTATTATCAGATCGGTAAGTTCAATTCCCATTGAATTGAAAAAATCCGTTACTTCAGCTTTAACTCCTGATTCAATCTGCTGATAAAACTGCCCGAGTTCAAACACAGTCTTCAGATTCTTTCCGAGAACGGAATTGAGTCTCGATACTATTGCGTCTCTTAAATAATCTTCAATGTCATTTGTTGTATAAAGTCCCTGCGTGGAAACTATTTCCATCATAAATTGTCTCGGATCTTTCACACGAATCGAAAACTTTCCCGAAGCTCTGAGCATAACATAAGTCAGTTCGGAATCCTTGAAGTTTATCGGAGACTTTGTGCCCCATTTCAGATCAATGAATTTTTTCATTGAAATAAAATATATCTGCGCCTGAAAAGGCGAAGTGCCTCCGAAAGGAAGACTAATCAGTTTTGTAAGCAGAGGAATATTCTCTGTTGTGAGAGTATGTCTGCCTGCGTTGAACAGATCAAGGGCTTTACCATCGCGGTAAAAAATTGCCGACTGAGAATCCTGAACTATCAGCTGAGTGCCTAATCTGTAAGCCGCTGATCCGTCAGGAGGTTCGCGGTGAACCATTGTTTTTCCTGTTTCGTCAAAAAACTGAACTACATCTATTAATGCCATGATATTTTTTATTTATAGTTTAATTAAAATTTGTTTTTATTGCCTGAGTATATTTTCTCTTTCACTGAACTTCTCAAGAAAGTCATCAAGATTTTTTGATACAAGTTCAATCTGATCTTTGATATCAGTCTTTGCTTTTAATTCAAGATCTGAAAAATCCTTGTTTATATTTTCAGCATAGCTAAAAAGATTATAATCGAATTCATAAAGTCTGTTCAGAGTATCTTCACTTACTTTTTTTATGTCAAAAGCTCCGCTGTAACCTCTTGCTGCTGATTTAAATTTAGAAATAATGTTTTCGTTTTTCTTCTCAAGCTTTTCAATGTTTGCAGTTTCAAACAACTTGCCGCTTTGCGAAAGCGTCAGAACTGCATTTTTAATATGCGTCTTGTTTGATTCAAGCTTTTCCGCAAGACGGTTTCTAAGCAATGTATCAAGTTCGCGCATATTATCTTTATTAACATATCCGTCATAACCGGGTATGTACCTTTTGATTTTTTCAAGCCACGATTCGCCGGCTTTTATATTATCTGTGTGCATTTTTAAATCACTCATGTTATTAGGTATTTATTTATTATTTGAAAAGTATTATTTATTGGTTGAAAATTAAACAGGAAAAAATCATGACCGCCTGCAAAATCATTACATTAGTTATCATAATCTCTGCTTTAAACAACAGTAACTCAGCCGGAAGCAATTATTTACATTTCAAATATAGTGAAACTGTAAATAATTTTCTTGATACAAATGTCAAGATCGGAAATGCTATTGAATACGCTGGTACAATCATCGTGGGTGATGTCGTCAAAGCCGAAAAGAAATTCAAAAAGAACATTCAGATATGGATTTTAAACATTCATCTGCCCTCCGGAGGTTTCGTGGAAATGGAGATATCAGCTTCTGAAAAAAAGATTCTGCAGATCAAAGCTGATGAAGGTCCGTTTGAATATGATTTAGAGCCGGGTGAAGGAATCGTTTCATTTAATTCGGCGAAGAAAAATGCCGAAGATCATTCCGGACTGAAGATTCTGAAATGGGTACTGAAACAGAACAAGGAAAAGTATGAATACAACTTCTGGGTGTTTACAAAATCAGGCAAAGCGCAGGTAAAAATAGATGCAGGCACCGGAGATTTAATTTTAAACAATAAAAAGAAAAAGTAAATCCGAATTATGAAATTAAATTATATTAAGCATCCATATTTAAATTCGTGTCAATTTGTGAAATTAGTGGCAAACTCTTTTTTTCAATCCTGAAGCGATAGACTTAAGTAAGTTAAAATATTGTCATTAATGATTGCAATTATTCAAAGCTATATTTTTATTCAGCTTTTAATTTGTATTCATATACTTTGCTTTCTTCACCGGACTTTACAATATATTTAACTTCAATCTTATGTTCTCCCTTAGACAGTTTTGCCTGAATATCTGTTTTGGGCTGTCTTTGTGAAGTCTGCATTCCGAACGCTTTATTCTCGCCTGTATCAGTGAATTCTCCGTTCCCGTCAATCCGGTAAAATATATTAGTAGCGAGATAATCAGTGCTGATAAAAACTATTGAATACTCTCCTCCGCCGATCGGGTACATCTGAACCTGCACCGGATTCTTTATCATATCTCCCAACGGTCCGGTTTTGTTTACATTATTTTCCGTCTGGAGAATTTTCTGAGCTTCGGTAAGCATATCTGCGCTTACAAAATATTCCTTTAACTGTTTGTTGACTGGAAGTTCATTCAGCTTATCAAGATATTTGACTTCTTTCTCTCTGTCCAGCATAGATGCCTGCGGGAGATTCGCATAAGAATATTCCGTTATCAGCATATAAAGCAATGGTGCGCCCGGATCGCCTTCAGAATAAATCTTCTCATATTCTTTCACTCTCTCGCTTCTGTCAGAAATTATTTTTGCTTTCATTAACTTTACAGTCTGATTCGCTGAATATTTTTCTGAAAGTCTTGTAAAAAAGTCGCTGAGATATTCTGTTCCTTTTACATTCTTTGCAATTTCAAAATACTGAAGATACGGATCCAGATAAGTAACATTAAAATTAAAAAATTTTTCAAATGCTTTGATCGCATCTTCATTCATACCTTTAAGCTTATAAAGAACAGCATTGCTGTACCAATCCTGAGGAGTGCGGGGATCGCTGATTATGCCACCGTTAAGATCCACCTGCGTTATTTTCGCCGTAATGTTATCAAGTTTGGAATCAATCTTCTTCACATCGCCTTTTATTTCTGTTACATCTTCGCCAATTTTCAGAACGTCTGTCTGCAGTTTTGAAATAGCATCTATATTATTCGCAAGGTAACCTTGCGGCGGGCCTGCTTTTGAAATTGGAATATAAATTCCCCACATCAGCGCAAATAATAAAAAGAACAGAAATCCAGCAACCCATTTTTCCTTATGAATTATTTTTCCTTCCTTGTTTTTAAAATACAAAAGCGAAATTCCGGTTATCAAAGCTCCAGCAAGTGAGATCAGAAGAAATATGAATCCAAAATCAGCGAACGGCTTGAGTACATCGCCTATGAATCCTCCGATTGATCCTACAAGTCCCAGAGGCACTAGAGATTTTTTGAAAAAGTTTTTTACTGGCATAAATTTTTTTTGTAAAATAATATTTGTGACAGAATTAAAAAAGACGTTTAGTTTTTTTTGCCAGATAAAAACACTTCTGTCCAAAACGTTTTATGTAAGTTTTGAAATAAAATTATTCAATTGGTTTCCATCTCATAATAATTGAGGTATTGTTAAGTGCAGTGGTATGACCTCCCCCGCTCGCCTATGGAACGAGGCGGAGCAAGCCCGCCTTCAGCGGTCTTCCCCCTCCTTTCGAAGGAGGGGGATTAAGGGGGTGGTCGTTATGTGTTGAGACAAACAATTTATAAGGATAAAGTTTAGGAGGGGTTAAATTTAGAATCTTAAATATTGATGTGTTTAGATTCAAAATTAAAAATTTATTTGTTCATCACAAAAAGTTTTGGACAGCACCAGAAAAAACACTTCTGTCCAAATTAATTTGTTTTCTAATCACAACTCAGGATTTACTTAACATCATCCTTCATTTTCTTCAGAATGTTCATAGCTTCCATCGGAGTAATGTTATTTATATCAACTTCATTAAGCATCTTTCTCAATGCTTCATCTCTGAACTCAGTTACTGCCGATTCAAACATGCTTATCTGAAATTCGTCTTTATTTTTTCTTCTGTATTCTTTGTCTTCAAGAGAGCGGAGAATCTCTTTTGCTCTTCTGGTAACTGATTCGGGAAGTCCTGCCATTTGCGCAACCTGAATACCGTAACTGTGATCGGCTGTGCCTTCGGCAATCTTTCTCAGAAAAATAACCTTATCGTTAAACTCTCTTACTTCAACCCGGAAATTCTTGATCCTGTCATATAAATCAGCAAGCGCATTGAGTTCGTGATAATGTGTCGCAAATAAAGTCTTAGCCCTGATATTCGGATTTTCGTGCAGGTATTCTGTCATAGCCCATGCAATTGAAATTCCGTCGTAAGTGCTTGTACCTCTTCCGATTTCGTCAAGAAGTATAAGACTTTTTGAAGTGGCGTTGTTAAGAATATTTGCAGCTTCATGCATCTCCACAAGAAAAGTGCTTTCGCCTTTTGCAATGTTATCCGATGCTCCGACTCTTGTGAAAATTTTATCAACAATTCCAATGCTGGCGCTCCTTGCCGGGACGAAGCAACCTATCTGAGCAAGAAGAGTAATGAGACCAACCTGCCTGAGATAGCTTGATTTACCGCTCATGTTCGGACCGGTGATAATTATTATCTGTGTATCGCCGGAGTTTATGAATGTATCATTTGCAATATATTTCTCTCCGGCGGGAAGCAGCTGCTCTATCACAGGATGTCGTCCGTCCTTTATCTGTATTTCATCCGAATCATTTACCTGCGGCAGAACATAGCTGTAAGTTTCCGACACTTCCGCAAAACTGACAAGGGCATCAAGCGTGGCAATAAGCGAAGCATTTTTCTGAATCCCGTCAGTAAACTCCAGTACTGTGAATCTCAGATCATTAAAAATTTTTCTTTCAAGGTCTTCGATCTTTTCTTCAGCATTTAAAATCTTGTCTTCATAAACTTTAAGTTCTTCGGTTATAAATCTCTCAGCATTGACAAGAGTCTGCTTCCTTACATAGTCGGAAGGAGTCTTTTCTAAGTTTGATTTTGTAATGATAATAAAATATCCGAATACTTTATTGAAATCTACTTTGAGCGAACCGATTCCCGTCCTTGCTCTTTCTTTGCTCTGAAAATTTTCAATCCAGGTCTTGCCGTTTATAAGTATGTCCTTTAATTCATCAAGTGCCTGGTCAAAACCTTTATTGATAATGCCGTAAGTATCAATGCCGCTGACAAAATTTTCGTTTACACATTTTTCGATCTTCAGTATCAGTTCATTTATTTCAATGAGGTTGCTGCTGATCGACTGAACGGAAGGCGAAGTGAATTTTTTCAGTTTATCTTTTATCTCAATAATTTTTTTCAGTGAAATTTTAAGCTGAATTATGTCTCTGGCAACTGCTCTTCCGGTGGATACTTTAGAAAGAAGTCTTTCGAGATCGGCTACTGATTTAAGATCTTCGGTTATCTTCTTTCTTCCGCTTCTGTTTTCAAAAAAATCCTTTACAGCGTTAAGTCTCTTCTCGATCTGTTCTTTTTTCTTTAAAGGTCTTGAGATCCATTTTTTCAAAAGCCGCCCGCCCATTGCTGTCTGAGATCTGTCAAGAATAGATATCAGAGTTCCTTCTCTGCCTCCTTCAGAAATGGAAGAAGTAATTTCCAGATTCCGTTTGGTCGAAGGATCCAGTATTATGTAATCAGTATAATCGTAGTGATAAATTTTTTTAATGTGTGGTAGGTTATTCTTCTGAGTTTCATTAAGATAATTCATGATACAGCCGGCAGCGATTATACCTTCTTTCATTTCATCAATGCCAAAACCTTTGAGAGAGTGTGTACCGAAATGATTTGTAAGAACTTCCTTAGCGTAATCAAGATTAAAGACCCAGTCATCTACTTTAGTAAAAAAGAATTTACCTTTTTGGTCGTTGAATGCTGCATCGGGATCATGATTAAGTTCTTTAAAGACTTTTTCCTTTTCTCTCTTTGAAATAAGAATTTCAGAAGGATTGATCATATCAATCTGTTCGGCAAGATTTCTGATATGAATTTCGGAAGCCGCAAATTCTCCAGTAGACACATCGCAGAATGAAAATCCGCAAACATCATCCTTTATATATACTGCTGCCAGAAAATTATTGGATTTGTGATCAAGAAGTTTTTCTGAAAAAGTGGCTCCGGGAGTTACCACTTCTATTACATCACGTTTGACAATTCCTTTTGCATATTTAGGATCTTCAAGCTGTTCGCATACTGCTACTCTGTATCCGGCTTTGACAAGTTTAGGAAGATAATTATCAAGAGCATGGTGCGGAAATCCTGCCAGCGGGACTTCCGAAGCGGCTCCGTTTGATCTTTTGGTAAGCGTGATACCCAGGACTTTGGAAGTTGTTACGGCATCATCTTCAAACGTCTCGAAAAAATCACCCATTCTGAAAAGTAAAATCGTATCAGGATATTTTTCTTTGATCTTTCTGTATTGCCTCATCAATGGAGTTTCATCTTTCATCAGTTTTCAGTTTAAATTTATACTTTAGTGTCGCAGGAAAATCAATAATGTTTAATTTTATCTTTCAGGTATTTGTTAAGCAGCTCTCTGCCTCTGAAGATGTGAGCTTTTACTGTTCCGAGAGGAAGTTTCATCTGCTTTGCTATTTCTTCATATTCAAGTTCCTTATTATGTCTGAGAACGATCACCTTTTTGTATTTATCCGGGAGAGATTCGATTGCTTCATTCAGTATTGATCTCAGTTCCGAATCCATAATATGCTTGTCGGGCTTGTTCTCAATGTCGGGAATTTCAAATTTGTAATCACTGTCATCAGATTCAATGTCCTTATCTATAGAAAAAGTAAAAAGCTTTTTTTTTCTGAGATAATCTATGGCATTATTTGTTGCAATTTTAAAAAGCCAGGTAGAAAATGCAAACTGTTTGTCAAAATACTGAAGAGAATGAAAAGCTTTTATAAACGCTTCCTGTGTAAGATCTTCTACATCTTCTTTTTTTGAGATCATCCTGTAAACAAGATTATAGATCATCTGATAATATTTTTTCATCAGTTTTTTGTAAGACGATTGGTCACCGGCAATAGCGCTTTCAATCAGAAAAATATCTTCAGCTTTTGATTTGTTCGGTACTTTAACAGGATTTTCGATTTTCATTAAATGTCGTGAGAATTCAGAGGTAATGTAATTTTTTAGTTGTTTAAAAATTACATCTATTAGAAATGAATATCAATAAAGAAATATGCATTTGACATTGAAATATAATTCTTTACCTTGATAAAATTTATATTCAATCCTAAAACAAAGTATTAATCCTTCTTCATCCTGATTTTCCATGACAAAAATTAATCTGACTGATTTAAACTTTGAACAGCTTGAAAAGGAAATAACTTTCCTGAATGAGCCATTATACAGAGCGGAACAGATTTTCACTTCTGTCCACAAAAAAAATGTTAAATCCATAAATGAGATTACGGCGATCCCTGCATCTTTAAAAGAAAAGCTCGGAAGGAATTATTTTATTTTAAATTTGATCAATGCAAAGATCACTGATTCGGCGAATTCCGTTACAAGAAAATTTCTCTTCGAAACAGATTCTGCAGATTCCGGTCAGAAAAATTTCATTGAGTCTGTTCTTATTTCAGAAAAGGGAAGAGAAACTGTCTGCATCTCAACTCAGTCGGGATGTAATGTCGGGTGTGAATTTTGCGCAACGGGTAAGATGGGATTTAAAAAGAATCTAAGCGTAAGCGAAATCATTTCGCAAATTTACGAGGTAAAAAAACTTTCCGGGAAGAATCCCTCAAATATAGTATACATGGGAATGGGAGAGCCGTTTCTGAATTATGATAACATGCTGAATTCACTAAAAATACTTACTCATCCTTCAGGATTCGGATTGTCATCTAAAAGGATAACTGTATCTACAGTTGGTTTTATGGGAAAAATAAAAAAGTTTGCTGATGACCTGACTTCTCCGGAAAACAGTTCGATAAAAAATGTAAAACTTGCTCTCTCGCTTCACTCAACGAACAACGGATTCAGGGAAAAGATTATTCCAACCTCTGCAAAAAACACATTGCAGGAAATTTATAAGGAGATCAGTTATTTTTATCAGAAGACAAAAAACAAAGTTACTTACGAGTATATTTATTTTGAAGACCTGAATGATACGGATAATGATGTTAAAAGAATTGCCAGACTTCTCAGAATGGTTCCTTCAAATCTTAATATAATTCCTTTTCATAAAATAGATTTTGAATTACAAAAACCGTTGGATGCATTCAACAATAAACAAGATACAAAAAAGTTACTTTCAAATAAAAAATTATTTGATTTTATTGATAAGCTAAAAAACGAAAAAGTAATTGTAAATTTAAGATCAAGCAGCGGATCGGATATTAATGCTGCATGCGGGCAGCTTTCCGTTGATCAGCAAAGAATCCAAAACAGTTTATAAACAGATATAAGAATAATAAATGCATCAGTTAATTATTTACGGAGCGCCGGGTGTTGGAAAAGGAACTCAGGCGGAACTCATAGCCATCAAACTAAACCTCGAACACATTTCTACCGGAGCCATTTTAAGAAAATCTGCCGAAGAAGGAAACGAACTGGGATTACTTGCCAAAGAAATTATGGACAGAGGAGATCTTGTTACAGATGACATTATGAACGGTATAGTTAAAGACAGTCTGAAAAAGATTAATAAAGACGGTTTTATACTTGACGGGTATCCAAGGACTCTCGCTCAGGCGGAAGCTTTATCAGAAATATTCACTGAACTTGGGTTTAAAGATATAAAAGTAATCAATCTGATTGCTGATGAAAACGAAATAATTACAAGACTCCTGAAAAGAGGAAGAAGTGATGATAATAAGGAGACAATTGCAAACAGATTCAAAGTTTATGTCGAATCTACTTCTCCTGTAAAAGAATTTTTTGCAAAACAAAATATCATAAAGGATATAAACGGTGTAGGTGAAATAGAAGACATAAATAAAATTATTCTTGAAGCAATAAAGTAATAAACCGTTAGTCTCAAAGAAAAAAAAATCAGGAATTAAATTAATTAGCATTTTTATAATTGCAATTTGGAATAAAATCATATATTTTGTTAATCAAAATTTTATATTATGGCATCAATTAAAGCTAGTGAAATCTCTGATAAGGGGATAGTAATTCTCGAACCGAAAGGAAATTTTGTCGGAGGTGATGAAACTGACGAATTAAGGGAATCTATTAAAAAATATTCCGAACTTGAGAATAAAAAATTAATCATAGATCTGGGTGACGTTTTGTATCTTAACAGCACTGCTCTGGGAGTGCTTATCTCTGCACATGCAAACTATTCTAAAAGAGAAGGAAAAATAAAACTCTGCCAGCTTAACAAAAATCTTGAAAATCTATTTGTAATAACAAAACTTGCTTTAATATTCGATTCCTATAACACTAAGGAAGAGGCAATTAAGAGTTTTGAATAAAATCAACTTTATCTATTAATTTAATAAATTATAACTCTATCAGGGGTTAAACGGAGGTTAAAATTAATGAAACAATCCATCTTTATGACTGTAGTAATTGTGGTAGCATTGATAGTTTCTGCGCTTATCTTTTACGGTGTTTTCGGAAATATAAATAATTTTAAAACCCCGGAGAAAAATACACCTGCCAATATTATGGGTGCTATTTATCTGGGCGGTCCAATTGTTGTTTTACTTATGGCTTTAAGTATTATGGTTATTACATTTACCATAGAAAGACAACTCTCTTTATCAAAAGCCAAAGGAAGAGGTCCAATCGAACCATTCCTCAAGAAAGTTCAGTCATCTTTGCTGGAAGGAAATATAGATGATGCGATTGCCGAATGCGATAAGCAGCGGGGATCGATCGCAAATATTCTGCGGCAAGGTCTCGATAAATATCAGTCTCTGGCAGGAAATAATAAGATAGAAGCAGAACAGAAATTACAGGAAGTTCAGTCAGCAATAGAAGAAGCTATGATGCTTGAAGTTCCTCTTCTTGAAAAAAACCTCGTAGTACTTTCTACAATTGCATCTGTTTCAGTTCTTATCGGACTTTTCGGAACAGTAGTAGGAATGATAAGATCATTTCAGGCGCTTGCAACAGCAGGAACGCCAAATGCTGCGGAATTATCATCCGGTATTTCTGAAGCTCTTATTAATACAGCCGGAGGTTTATTCGGAGCTATTGTTGGTACAATATCCTATAATTACTTCGTAACTAAAGTTGGAAATATTACCTATATGATTGACGAAGCTACTTATAACATGCTTCAGATTCTGACTTTAAAAGGAAATAAAAAGAGCGCTTAATTTTCTTAAGAATTCTATTAAAATTTTTTCAATCAGATAATCTATGAAAAAAGCCAGATCCATTAAAAAACCGGGTGTTAATATTGACATGACGCCCTTAGTTGACGTGATTATGTTATTGCTTACTTTCTTTATGCTTGTAGCAACATTTAAAGTGGAATCTACAGAAGCAATTGATGTTAAACTGCCTGAATCCGTTGTTACTGATACAACCAAATTACCCGAAAAAGATATTATGACTTTAACTCTTACTAAAGCCGGAGACGTATTTCTGGATGTGGATAATTATAAAGTTAAGGAAAAAGTCTTTGGTGATCCTTTCGGAGTAGGGTTGTTTCACCCTGATAGCACTTCAAAAAGTGAATACGAAACCACAGGCGGAAATGTAGGAGGCAAACCATTTAAAAGAAAAGTAACTATACTTAACAGAGCGCAGTTTGAAAAAGCTCTTGTTGATTTAAGAGTTGCTTTAAAAAATGAAACAAACGGTAAATCGGATTTCCGTATTGTTCTTAAAGGTGATATGGAAACTGATTATGGAATTGTAGAAGATCTGATGGCTATTTTCAAAGCTACAAAAAATACCAGGTTTGCTCTCGTTACAGATGTTAAGTCTGATAGTAAGGAATAATTAAAAAATCTATTACAAAATTTAATTAATAAGGAATTAAATTATGGCAGGTGGCGGATTTGATGCCCCGGATTCCGGCGGGGGACTCCATAAACAAAAGAAATATAAGAAAGGTAAAAGAATTGGCGTAAGAATTGATATGACTCCCATGGTGGATGTGATTATGCTTTTGCTTACATTCTTTATTCTTACAACTACCTTGAACACACCTCAGATCATGCAGATAAATCTGCCTAAAGGTGATGAAAGTGATAAAATAAAAGTAGATATGGGTGACGTGCTCTATATAAGAGTTTCTGAAACCGGTAAAGTTTATTTCTCAAGAGGATTGTCAGACGGCACAGAAGCTGCCCCTGAAACAATTACATTCAATGATATGAAAGGTAAGATTGAAGCAATATATGCCTCAAATCCTAAGTTACTCATCCTTCTGAAGTTTGACAGAAAAATGAAGTATAATTATATGGTGGATATTCTCGATGAAATAAACAGAGCTGCTATCGAAAAAAGATACAGCTTTATGAAAATGGAAGATGCTGACAAGGAAATTGTAACTAAAGCCGGCGGTTAATTCAAACAAAATTTGTAAATAAGTAATAAAGCGATCTGAATTTTTTCTGATCGCTTTTTTTTTTAATATGTAATCATTCTAATTTATTATTCTTTTTGAAAATAAAGTTTTTAATATATTTTGCTTTTGCTTTTTATCTGATCTGCAGCAATTATTCTTTATCTCAGATTAATAAAAATCAAACAGGCAGTGATAATCCTGCTCAGTTAGTTAAGTATGTTACTGATGAAACAGGTACGCTTAACGCTAATCAAATCACTCAGCTGAATAATAAACTCGTAAGTTTTAACAGAACAACCTCCAATCAGGTCTTAGTATATTTAATTCCGAGTCTTAACGGCGAATCTCTTGAAGATTATTCGATCCGCCTGGCCGAGAAAAATAAAATCGGGAAGAAAGATAAGAATAACGGTGTTCTTGTGCTGATAGTTAAAGATGACAGGAAAATCAGGATTGAAGTGGGTTACGGTCTCGAAGGAGTTCTGACTGACGCTATGAGTTCTAAGATAATCCGGAATGATTTTACTCCTCAGTTTAAATCCGGAAAATACTATGAAGGAATTGATAAAGGAATAGATGCGATTATTTCCGTAACAAAAGGAGAATACACAGCGGATAAGAATCAGAATGACATGAATGCCGAATGTTGTTTCGGTATGCCGATTTTTGTAATGCTGATCTTTGGTATAATTTTTATTTTTATTTTCACTTCAATTATCAGAAGTATGTTTGGAGTCGGCAGGTCGGTTTATTCCGGTAAAAGCGGCTGGGGCTCCGGCTGGGGCGGTGGTTTTGGCGGAGGCAGTTCAGGCAGCAGCAGCGGAGGTTTCGGCGGCGGCGGATTTTCAGGCGGCGGCGGATCATTCGGCGGCGGCGGCGCAAGCGGCAGCTGGTAATTGAGAAATCGGAATTTTAAATTTAATTCAGAAAATTATTTTCTGTCTTAGTTAAGTTTAATGTAACAAAAAAACAAAATGTTTAAGAATAATCTTATTTCGGAATTTTTAACAGAAAAGGATCTTGAAGATATTTCTATTACAATCAGGGATATTGAAAAGAACACTTCCGGGGAAATCCGTGTATGCCTTAAAAGAAAAAGAGGATATCTTGAAAAGGAATTTTCTCCCAGAGAAATTGCTCTGAAAGAATTTACAGGACTGAATATGCATCAGACAAAGGACAGAACAGGTGTTTTGTTTTTTGTTCTCTTTGATGAAAACAAATTTGAAATAATCGCAGATGAAGGTATTAACTCTAAGATTTCGGAAGATGTCTGGAGTTTAATTTCAGAAGATATAAGAAAACATTTCAGAGATAAAAAATATTGTGAAGGTATCAAAAAGATTTTAATGAAAATCGGGGAATATCTTATAAGTGAATTCCCTGCTAAAAAAGAGAATGTTAACGAATTACCCGATGATGTTATTATAAAACCATAAGGATTTTATTGTTCCGGAATAAATTAATTGTTTTCAGAACTATTGTATAAAATGTCTGATATTAAAACTGCTTATAACCTGCTTGATAAATTTATTAAAAACGAGAATCTTAAAAAACATTGCTATTCAGTCGAATCTGTAATGCGGTTTTATGCCGGACAGCTCGGTGAAAATTCTGATAAATGGGCATCTGCAGGTTTGCTTCATGATCTTGACTGGGAAATGTTTCCGGATACACATCCGAATACTGCCGCGCCAATTCTTTTGGAATCGGGATTTGATGAAGAGTTAGTGGAAGCTGTTCTTGGTCATGCTTATCCCGACAGAACTGATGTTCCGAGAATTTCCTTGCTTTCGAAATACCTGTTTGCATGTGATGAAATTACCGGCTTTGTTATGGCTTATTCACTTATGAAATCAGGCGGATTAAATGAAGTCGAACCGCGCAGCATTAAGAAGAAAATGAAAGATAAAGCTTTTGCTAAAAATGTGAACCGGGAAGATATTCAAAAAGGTGCTGATGAAATAGGTATGGAACTTGAGGTTCATATTCAAAATGTTATTAATGCTATGAAAAATGACAGCCGGGTAAATCCTCCGAATTAATATTTATTATAAAATGAAAATTATAACAACTAAAAATCTCTCTAAAGAATATTCCTCTAAAAGTTTCTCAAAGGAAAAAATACTTGCATTAAATAATTTTTCATTTGAAGTGGAAAGCGGTGAAATATTCGGAATTCTAGGACCTAACGGCGCCGGTAAAACCACATTGATAAAAATACTTCTGGGTATTACTCACAGAACAAACGGAGACATTAAAATATTTGAAAAAGAAATTTCAGACGAGTCTTATAAAATGAAAATCGGTTATCTTCCCGAAAACCATAAATTTCCCAATTATCTCACGGGTGAACAGGTCTTGTATTTTTTCGGTAAACTAAGCGGACTTACAGGGACTGAAGTAAAGAAAAGAGCTGATGAATATCTTGGTCTTATGGATATGCAGAAATGGAGAAAGACGAAGATAAAAAAATATTCAAAGGGCATGATGCAACGACTTGGACTTGCTCAGTCTTTGCTGAATAACCCTGAGCTGGTTTTTCTTGATGAACCTACAGACGGAGTAGATCCTATCGGAAGAAAGGAGATCAGAGATATTCTTAATAATCTGAAGTCGCAGGGAAAAACAATTTTTCTGAACTCTCATTTGTTAAGCGAAGTTGAACTGATCTGTGACAGAGTTGCCATTCTAAATAAAGGTTCGCTTGTAAAAGAAGGCAAAGTCGGGGAAATTACTTCTGCTTCTAATAATTATAAATTTATTACTTCTGAAATAAGTGAAAAGAACATTAACGATCTGCTTATAAATTTTAAAGCTGTTATTCACAGCAGAAATGAATTTGTTTACAATACTATTAATATAGAAGATCTTAATAAACTCATAGACTTCCTAAGAGAAAATAAAATTTTAATTCATTCTGTAAACAGAGAGAAAGATACACTTGAAAACATGTTTATAAATTTAATCGAAAGTCAAAACTGATATGATCTTTCTAACTTTATTATACAGTACTTTTAAGGAAGCATTTGAGAAAAAAATAGTATTAACAATTTTTCTGCTCATTACTGCAGTAATATTACTGTTTCTTTCATTTATAAATCTTGACTCGATTGAAGGTCTGAAAGAAATGTTAATGATGTCAGGAGATGAAAGTTTCAGAGATGCGATAGTCAAATTCGAAACAAACCTGATAAATCAGTTCTCGTTTATGGTGGTGTTTAGTCTTTTGCTTATAATGAGCGCTTCATTTATTCCGTCAATTCTGGAGAAAGGGAATATAGATCTGCTTCTTTCCAAACCATTATCAAGAAGAAAAATAGTTTTAGGAAAATTTATTTCCGTTGTGTTCCTCGCATTTATAATTATTTCGCTTTTGGTATCCGTGATATGGTTTATAATTTCGATAAAAACCAATGTTTGGCATTTCCCTTTTTTAAGTGCAATATTATGGTTTACTTTTATTTTTGCAGTGATGTATTCGTTTGAATTGTTTATAGGACTGGTTTCTCAAAGCACAATATTAAGCTTGTTACTTACTCTGTTCCTATTGTTTCCGGTCACAGCTCTTCTGTCAGCAAGAGAAACAATAGTATTTAGTTTTGTAAAAAATGACACCATCAAATTTATTTTCAATTTCGTTTTTTATTTATTTCCAAAACCCTGGGATGTAAGAGAGTCATGCATTAATATGATAGAAGGCGTTGCAATTCAATCATGGTGGCACATGATTTCGTCCGGGATATTTATGCTTGTAATGCTTTCGGTTTCAGTTTATTACTTTTCTAAAAAGGATTATTAAAAGTGATTTTAATTAATGCAAAAAAAGATGTTTTATATTTCACTGTTTTATTTTTATTTTTCCTGACAATAAACAGTTGTAATGTAAAACCCGAATCACAGCCGCTTCCTATATCAGTTAAATCTACACTTAATTTGCTTCAGGAAAATCCGCAGTTTGTCATGTATATGAATTTTAAAAATATGAGACGCACGGATTTCTGGAAAGGAAATGTTTCTGACTCTCTTCTGAATGCAGAAAAAACTTTCGGCAGTCTGCTGAATACATTTAAAACTGCAACAGGCGCTTCTATTTCAGATGGTCTGGATGAACTGTATTACTCAAACTCCTGGTTTGGCGAAAATGCTATTGTCATTAAAGGTGTTCTGGATCAGAATAAACTCTCAGCGTTTTTAGAAAAAGATACAGTCTTTACCGTAACTAAAAATGCTGACGGTATAAATGTCTATCAGATGACTGATAACGGATTGTATTTTTATTTCCGTGACAATAATACAATTTG
Source organism: Ignavibacteria bacterium (assembly GCA_016709315.1). GTDB lineage: Bacteria > Bacteroidota > Ignavibacteria > Tepidaquicellales > Tepidaquicellaceae > JAEUSI01. Next base: position 194,310 of record JADJMZ010000001.1, on the reverse strand, counting down.
CGCCAGCAATTATCTTAAGCAGCTTGATGTAATGTTAGCAGTAAAAGATACTTCAAGGTCAGGGATTCTCCAGAATGAAAAACTTTATAATTCGATCCAGAATATTATGTACAAGGATGATATCTGGATGATTTCTTCGGAGAAGATATTTATTAAAGGAATATTTCAGAATTTTCTCCAATCTACAACAGGCGGTAAGATTGAAGAAAGCGATACTGCAGAAATTTCAGATTCATCGTCAGTCGTTGACTCTCTTGCATTGAAAAAAAATCTTACAATTGAAAATCTTTATAAGACTTTCAGCTCTATTTCGTTTTCGGTAAAAATGTCAAATCAGCTTGAAATGCTGATTCAATGCGATTGTGTAAATGAAGAATCCTCAAAATATCTGAAAAGCATTCTTAACGGAATTATATCAGTTGCAAAAATCAGTTCCGCAGGAAGTAAAAAAAATAATTCGATGAAGTTACTGGATGATCTGAGATTAAACAGATACGACAATTCTGTCTTTATTGAATTAAATGTGAATGAAAAAAATATCAAAGAGCTGAGAAATTCAAATTTACTGAACGCTCCGGAGTAAAATTATATTATCTGATATTGATAATTTCAAAGCTCATAATTTATTTCAAAGGTTTGTTTTCCTCTGACAAAAATTTTTCCGCGAGCAAAACATCTTCCGTACTTCCGATAAAAAGAGGAGTTCTCTGATGAAGACTCTTTGGCTCTATTTCCAGAATTCTGTGAATACCGTCTGTACTTCTTCCGCCTGCCTGTTCCACTAAAAAGCTTAAAGGATTTGCTTCATACATTAATCTCAGCTTACCATTTTTGTTTTTAAAATCCGAAGGATACAAAAATATTCCTCCGTAAAGAAGATTTCTGTGAAAGTCTGCAACGAGTGAACCGATATATCTGGATGAATAAGGTCTCGAAGTTTCAGGATCTGTCTCTTTAAGATAAGAAATAAAATCCCTGATTCCATTGCTCCATTTAGAAAAATTACCTTCGTTCACGGAATATGTTTTGGACTTATTCGGAATTTTAATATTTTCATTTGACAAAATAAACTCTCCTACGGATGGATCAAGTGTGAACCCATGAACTCCCTCACCTGTAGTATAAACAAGCATAGTGCTTGAACCGTAAATCACATAACCCGCAGCACCTGTTCAGTCCCTTTCTGCAGACAATCTTCCAAAGCACCCGGACCTGAATTTGTTACTCTTTTGTAAACGGAAAAAATAGTTCCGATGGATACATTGACATCTATATTTGAAGATCCGTCCAGAGGATCAAAATGACAAATATATTTATTTGAAACGAATTTATTTTTTTCAAATCTGTCTTCTATCGGAATAAAATTTTCTTCCTCTTCCGAACAAACAGCGCATATATGTCCGCCCTGTTTCATCACAAACTTCAAAACATCGTTTGCATATACATCCAGCTTCTTGACCTGCTCTCCCTGTACATTTTCCTCGCCTGTGAATCCAAGTATGTCTATAAGACCCGCCCTGTTTACCTCAAGGGAAATTACTTTGCATGCAAGAGCTATATCTGCAAGCAGATCAGATAACTGACCGGTTGCTTCGGGATATTTTCTTTCTTCTTCGACTATATGCCTGTAGAATGTTGAAAAACTTTTATTCATTTTGATTAAATTTTATTATAACACATTTTTAAATTAAAGATGAATTAAAGAAGTTAATCTGAATAATGCAGGTAAAATTTTTTCCATACTTGTTTACTTTGAATTTAAAATACCCTAATTATTTTCATAATTATTCTACGGGGAATTTGTGTTCATTCCATGAGATAATGCCGTGCTCCAGATTATATACCTCTTCAAATCCAAGATCTCTCATCAGATACATTGCCTGTCTGCTTCTGTTACCTGACCTGCAGTAGATCAGGTATCTTTTTCTTTTGTCATACTCATCAATATCTTCTTCAAAAGTTGTTTTGTATATATCAATGTTTATAGCTCCTCTGATATGACCTTCGCTGAATTCTTCATGTGTTCTTACATCTATAAGTACAAAAGAATCTTCTTCGATCATTTGTCTGAATGAAGATGTATTTATGTCCTGATGATTCATTTTTATTGAATATATTTATTACTGTAATGTATTAATTCCGCATTTTAAATAAGTCCCATGAAAAAAAACAGACATTATGAAAAATGTTTTTTAAATTCATTGAAATCTTTTTTGCTCATTGATTCCGGCTTATCGTAAGTGTAGTTCTGGTTAATGTTATCTTTTCCGGAAGGGGTCATGATTTTATTTATGCTTTTCCAGAAATCTTCCGATTTCATAACTTCGCAGCCGCATACTTTTCCGAGATTTGTGATTTCGTAATCCGAACTTACAACTTTCAGTTTTTTATAATCTCCGAAAGCTTCGATCTTTTTTCTGATGATCTCATCTGCTGTGATCTTATCCGAATGTATTACTTCCGCTTTTTTGAAACTGCCATGTCCGTCAAATACAATAATCAATTTATCCGTCCTGGAGATCTTTGACTTAACAGCTTCAAGCAAAGCAAGCTGAGATGCATTCTTATCTTTTAAAAACAAGGACTTTACTGCCGGAATCTTATGGATCAGATTATTACCGTCAATTAATATTGTTTTCATGGTAAAATAAATTAAGGTGTAATTCTGTTTGGTCTTCTGGCAAAAGGAATCGCTTCTCTAATGTTTTCTAAATTGCAGATCCAGTTAACCATTCTTTCTATTCCCAAACCGAAGCCCGAATGAGGAACGCTTCCGTATCTTCTCAGATCTAAAAACCATTGAAATTCCTCAAGAGGAAGTTTATGTTCAATAATTCTCTTTTCAAGTTCTTCAAAATTATCCTCTCTTTGTGACCCTCCGATTATCTCACCGAATCCTTCAGGAGCAAGTACATCAACACCGAGCGCGATCTTCGGATTCGCAGGATCCCTTTTCATGTAAAAAGATTTGGCTTCAGCAGGCCACCTGTGAACCATCACCGGCTTGTCATAATCTTCTACAATCGCTTCTTCATGCGGCGCGCCGAAATCTTCCCCCCACGGAAAAGGTCTTATCTGTTCTTCACCGTTACTTGTCTTTCTGATTAAAGGAATATCTTTTTTGATCAGGATATCAACTGCTTCGTCATAAGTAATTCTCGGAAAAGGTTTTTTTACATTTTCAAGTTTGGAGATATCCCTTCCTAGAATTTCAAGTTCTTTTCTGCAGTTCTTTAAAACTCTTTGAACTACATTTTCCAGAAAATCTTCTATAAGATCCATATCGTCATCAATGTCAAAGAAAGCCATCTCAGGTTCCATCATCCAGAATTCCGTAAGATGTCTTCTTGTCATTGAGTTTTCCGCTCTGAATGTAGGTCCGAGTGTATAAACTTTTCCCAGAGCCATTGCTCCTGCTTCAGCATAAAGCTGACCTGACTGAGATAGATATGCTTTCCCAATGTCAAAATAATCAGTAGCAAATAATGTGGACGTTCCTTCGCATGCATTCGGAGTAAAGATCGGTGTATCAAAAAGAATAAATCCGTTTTCATACATATAATCCCTTATTGCCTGAATGATTTCATTCCTTACACGCAGTATGCTTACCTGTCTCGGCGAGCGAATCCACAAATGTCTTCTGTCCATCAGAAATTCTACTCCGTGTTCTTTGGGAGTTATCGGATAAGGATCGGCGATATGAATAATTTCAATATCGTTTATCTGTAATTCATATACTCCTTCTTTTTTGGGATGTCTGGTTACCGTGCCTTTTACTTTTAATGATGATTCCTGAGTGAGTTTGGAAAAGTCTTCCCATACTTTTTCTGAAACAGCGTTTTTAACAACTACACCCTGAATAATTCCCGAACCGTCCCTGATCTCAGGAAACATAAGCTTTCCCGATGACCTGATATTATAAAGCCATCCTTTGACAGTAACTTCCTGATCAGTAAAATCTGATATTTTGCTTATAGATACTCTATGCATTTTAAAATTTAATTGTTTGGATTTATGTGAATTTCAATTTAACAAAAACGGAAGTTTATTAATACACAATTTTATACTCAAAAGATTTTTGCAGTAATAGTTCAAATTAATATCTGCAGTCCGAAGTTCTTTCAAATTAGAGACTTCTGAAAATTCCTTACTGTTATCCCCGCGTGCTTTTAGCGGGGATCCAATCATTGAAATTAACTTAAAAATGGATGACCCCGAGGTACACTTCTGCCTCGCGGTTTACCTCGCTGAAAGCGGGCAAGGCGGACGGGAATGACAATCCGGGAAGAGTTGGTTTTTCAGAAGTCTAAAATCAATAACGAGCATTTATCTGATCATTTCAAAAAAATCATCTTCCTTGTCTTAATTATCGCGCCGTCAGCAATCAATGTATAAAAATATATTCCGCTCTGCAGATTATCTCCATTGAAATATATATTATGATTTCCTGCTTCCTGAAGTTTATTTACAAGAGAAACTATCTCTTTGCCTGTTACATCATATATTTTAACAGATACAAATTCTTTTTCTGGAAGACTGTAATTTATTGTTGTAGAAGGATTAAAAGGGTTTGGATAATTCTGATTTAAAAAATATGTATCAGGCGAATCGGTATAATAATTCTGAATTCCGGTCTTTACCGGAATGTATTTAAGAATCACGCCGTCTTTGCCAACAGCCCAGCCGTGAAGAGAATCAGGAAAAACAACGGAATAGAGTGTTGTAGTATCTGTTGTGAACATTTCAATCCAGTTGTTTCCTCCGTCATAAGTTATAGCCCAGGTTCCTGAAAACCCCAGCGCCATCCATGCTTCATCAGGTGTCCTGAAATCCACAGATTGTCCCTGACCAAACAATCCCAGATTTCTGTAAGTCCAGTTTAATCCGCTGTTCGAAGATCTTATGATCTGAGCTCCGTATTCAAAATCTCCGCCTACACAAATGATCTTCAGAGGATCTTTAAAATAAATATCGTAGATAGGTTCAGGTGACTGAGCTTCAGCTTTCCAGTTTAGTCCGGAATCAGTTGTCTGCCAGATTACTCCCGCAATGTCTATCTGTCCGCCGCATGCAAATCCGATTTCAGGAGTTACAAAAGCAAATTTTGCAATTGGAAAAGCGGAAAAAAAAGTTGAATCATTTGAAGACTGAATCCAGCTTGCACCTGCATTTGTAGTTTTAAAAATTGTCCCCTGAAATCCGCCAATGTATCCATTCAGTGAATCAAGGAAATAAATTGTTCTGAAAATTTTTGAAGAATCGGGAAAATTCTGAGCTGTCCACAAATTCCCTCCGTCAGTAGTTTTAAGAATAGTTGTCCCGTCAAGAAGAAATTCATTTGCTATTCCCCATCCGAGTCTTTTGTTAATAAAAAAAATATCATTGATATAATATTCTATGGTGGAATTCTGAATAATCCAGTTATTGCCTCCGTTTGATGTATGAATGATTACTCCTGAATCTCCTGCAGCCCAACCGTTAAGTGTATCTGTAAAAGTACAATTCAGAAGTACTGTTGAAACAGGACTTACCTGCCTGATCCACGGATCATCCTGAAATGCAACAGATTTTGTACCGGCAGTTATTACAAATATTAATATTAATGTATAGAATCTCATACAGGATTTAAAATAATTGTTTTCTGAAAATATTTGTTTTAGTATTATAAAAATTTTTTGAAAGAAAGTTTTTACAGTTGAAAAATAATACTCATAAATATATCTTGTTCAAACAAAAATTCTTTTTAATTTAAACAAATACAATGAAAAACTTTTTAAAATTTCTGAAAAGGGGTTCAAGCGGTTTGATAATTATTGCTTTATTATCACTCATCGGAACCGAAATTTTTCAAGGCCAGGGAACAAATTACTTTCTGAACTATGATGAAAGTGATCCGAATATTGACAGACCTACAAAGGAATCACTCCAGCACTTCGTAAAAGGAAATGATAATTCAGATTTGATAACGGATGCAATAGGTTTTGATAATTTTGAAATTGGAATTGATAATGCGGAGCAAATGATCGTTTCAAATCCAAGAAATCCGCTGAACATGCAGTTCGGTGTAAATGGCGGAAGCGGGCAGAATGCTTATTACACTCTTGACGGTCATAACTGGACAGTAAGCAATCCAAGTTATCATCCTTCTACATGCTGCGATCCATGGTCTGCATTTGACAGTCTTGGAGTCCTTCATTACGGATCCGGAGTTTCAGGACAGTATATTTATAAATCAACTAATGGCGGACAGAATTTTGGTACGTATGTACTTTCTGTAAATGGTAATGACAGAAATACTCTTGCTGCTGATCAGACTAACGGTCCTTATTCAAATTACCTGTATGCTGCAATCACTCCCGGTAATTTTGCCAGAAGTACGGATCGTGGCGCAACATGGACACAGACTTACGCATCAAGCAATACTGTACCGGGAGTAATGATAGCTGTAGGTCCTAACGGTCCTGTACAGGGTGGCACTGTTATTTATGTGACGAATACAGGATCAGCTGCGAATTGTACTTATACCTTTCACAAGTCTACAGACGGTGGTTTGACACTTGCCCCTGTCTCCAGTCTTAATGTTGCAGGTTATGTAGGTACTCTGAATTCAGCCGGAAGACTTGTAATCAATAACGGCAGAACAAGACCTTATCCTATGATAGCAATGGATAACAGTTACGGTCCTCACAGAGGAAGACTGTATCTTGTTTATGCATCCAATGAACCTGTAGGTAACGGAAACAAACCTGATGTAATCCTTCAGTATTCTGATGATCAGGCGACGACATGGTCAAGCAGGATAAGAGTGAATGACAATGCAAATCCTGAGTTAAGCGATCAGTGGTTTCCTGCAATCTGGTGTGAAAAAGAAACAGGAAGACTTTACATTAAGTGGTATGATACAAGAGAAAATCCTGCAACTTTTGCAGTGAATGTTTATGCTACTTATACCGATGATGGTGTTACATTTGCTCCGAATCAGAAACTTACGACTCAGTCCTGGACCTATCCAACTCCTGCATGTTCACCGAATTCAAATTGTTACAGAGGCGACTATGACGGAATGACAGCAAATCCTGTCACAGGTTTCGCGTTATGGTATGACGGAAGATCAGGAAATTATAAAAACATCGGTTCTTATTTCCCGGATTTTGCAATGAAAATAAATCAGAACATTGTAAATATCGGCGGAAACAATGACAGTGCTACTGTTTATGTATCAGTTCCCGCTGTTAAACTTTATTCAAACAAAGCTAAGTTTACCGCTACAGTTTCGCCTACACCAGCTCAGGGTAATTTTATTTTCAGATTTAAAAATAAATCAGCGAATGTAAATCAAGATTCACTGACATCTTATCCTGATTCATTGAGGTTTACAATCAGGTCTTCAGGAGGAATTACACAAGGCGCTTACACTGTAACAGTTCAGGGAAACGGACCAAACGGAACTCCTGTTCATAGAAGAACAATTACAGTTAATGTAGGTCCGACAGGAATAGTTAATATCGGCGGTGAAGTTCCTTCAGCATTTTCACTTTCACAGAATTATCCTAATCCGTTTAATCCGACTACTAACATTAAATTTGATGTTCCCAAAAGCGGAAATGTAAAATTAAATGTTTATGATATGAGCGGTAAGGTTGTTCAGGAGCTTGTTAACACAGCTCTGAATGCAGGCGCTTATTCTATACTTCTTAATGCTGTAAATCTTTCAAGCGGAACATATTTTTACAGACTTGAATCAGAAGGATATACAGATACGAAGAAACTTGTTCTGATAAAATAAAAATTTAATTTTTTTGCTTTTGAAAAAGCTCTTCCATTAAACCGGAAGAGCTTTTTTTATTTTATAATGAAGAACTTTTTGATAAATGTCATCCGGAATTTATTTTATTTGATTTACAGGTTTGCGAAATCTGATATATTAAAAATTGTTATTGACAATCCATTTTAAAAATTCTACTTTATAAAAGTGATTTTTATAAATTAAAAGGAGACAAAAATGAAAACAATTACATTTTTTTTGTTGTTTTGCCTGTCAGGTATTACAACAGCTCAATGGATCGAACAAACTTCACCGGTTACATCACTTTTGTATTCAGTATCAGCAGTTAACGATAACGTCGTCTGGGCTTGCGGCGCAGGGGGTGTTGTACTTCGTACAGCAGATGCGGGAAATACATGGAGTCAAACAGCTTCACCTAATTCATCTATTGAATTTTTTACAATTCAGGGTATTGATGCTCTTACAGCAATTGTAAGCGGATCAGACGCTAATACCTTTGCATACAAGACAATTGACGGCGGCGCAACCTGGACTCAGACATTTTCACAGGCAGGCGGATTCATAGATGCTTTGAAAGCTTTCAACGGCATTCCGGGAGCTTACGGATTAATTGGTGATCCTGTCGGAGGAAGATGGACAATCTTTGAAAGCAATGATTACGGATCAACATGGGATTCGACCGGACTTTATAATCCTGCAGCTCCAGGTGAAGCAGGCTGGAACAATTCCTATTTTGTCGCTACTCCGGGATCTTCGGGCTGGTACGGAACAAAAAACACAAAGGTGATTAATGCATTCTCAAACGGAACTTATTCAGATCTTCCAACTCCCGGACTTACAAACTCATTTGCGATCTGGGGAAATGACAATAGCAGATTAATGACAGGCGGTGATAATATTATGCTTTATTCTGCAGACGGCGGAGCAAGCTGGGCAAATACAAATGCAATCGGAACTGGCGATATTGCAGGTATAGTGGGTCATGCTTCAAGATGGTGGTATGCCAGAGGTTCTTCTGTGTATTTCAGTACAGATGATGGCGCAAACTGGACTACAGATTATACTACAACAGGTACTTATTTCCACATGACAATATCATTAAGAGGCAAATATCTGTGGGCGGTAAGGGATAATGGAGGAATTTCCAGATATGAATCCGATATTCCGCTTCCGGTAGAACTTTCATCATTCTCTTCTTCTGTTAACGGAAGAGATGTTTCTCTCAACTGGACCACATCTACTGAATTGAATAATTATGGATTTGACATTGAAAGATCAGTAAACTTCGGTCAATGGTCAAAGGTTGGTTTTGTTGCAGGATACGGAACTACTTCAAATCCAGTCAGCTACTCATATTCAGAAAGGGGCTTGATTTCCGGCAAATACAACTACAGACTTAAGCAATCGGATTTCAACGGAAACTATACTTATTATGATCTGAATAATGAAATCAGCATCGGCGTTCCTTCAAAATTCAGTTTGTCACAGAATTATCCAAACCCTTTCAATCCGTCAACAAAGATAAATTATGAAATACCTTATGACGGAAATGTAAGTCTGAAAGTTTATGATATTTCAGGCAAGGAAGTTATGACATTAGTAAATGATTTTCAGAAAGCAGGATCTTACTCTGTAAACTTCAATTCTTTATCTCAGACAGCAGGAATCTCAAGCGGAGTCTATGTTTACAGGATTACTTCCGGCGACTTCTCTCAAAGCAGGAAAATGATTCTTGCAAAGTAATTCTTGATATTCAAAATTCTTTAGATCATCCAGAGCGGTCAGTATATTATTCTGACCGCTTTTTTTTACCCGCATGAAAACCGAATGGTTAATAATCCCGGCATAGAATTTTCTTCTAAAAGTAAATTTTTATTAACTCAATATTTGATTAATTTATTGTAAACAAATTTTAAATTATCAAATAATGAAAAAAATAATTCTTTTAATATCCTTCATTCTGATTCCAGTATTGTCAATCGCTCAGGATTTGTTCATTCAAAATAATCCTTATGATAATGCTGAGGATTTTGTAAAGGACAGAAATGCATTTAATAGAGAAAGGTGGTTTAATGAACAGAGAATGTATCCTTTGAACTATTTCCCTGAAAATGCTTATGGAAAAGCTTTGGATACAAGAAATGAACTCAGAAATAATAACGGTTATTTTATGAACTCTTCTAATTCATGGACCAGTATCGGACCTACTTCAGGAAGTTATTTTTCATATGGAAATATTTCCTCACGAATAACTGCAATTAAATATGATCCTAACAATCCATCCGTAATTTATCTTGGCGCAGCTTTTGGCGGAGTATGGAAATCAACTAATGGAGGAACTTCATGGACGGCAAAAATGAATGATGAAGCTTCATTGTCCTCTGGCGCTATTGCAATTGATCCTGATAATTCAAACATAATTTATTACGGAACAGGCGAAGCGACATACAGCGGCACTTCGTATTACGGAAGAGGTTTGCTGAAATCTACAGACGGCGGAAATACATGGACTAATTACACTACAGGAATTGGTTCTTTTTCTTATTTTTCGAGAATTGTTATAAGACCCGGTCATAGCAATGAACTCCTTGCTGCGCTCGGAACCAGATCAGGTCTCGGAGTAACAGGAGGTCTGTATAGAAGCACTGATGCCGGAGTTACATGGACTTCCCTGGTAAACGGCAGATGCGATGATGTTGTGTTTTCCCCGGACGGTAATAATGCCTATGCGATAGGAAGCGGAACTGGTTACAGGATATCAACTAACGGCGGCGCTGTATTCACAACAAATGCAAGTCTTTCACCCGCTACCAGAAATCATCTTGCGATATGCAAATCTTTTCCAAATATAATATATTCAGCAATTCATTCCGGTAGTTCTATCTCTGTTTTTAAATCCATTGACGGTGGGCTGACATTCACTCCGTCTTCTCCGGGCTTCGATTTTTCCGGAAGTCAGGCATGGTATGATTTTTATATGCATGTGAATCCATTTAATCCTGATTATGCTTACGTAGGGTCTATAGATACATGGAGGACAACAAACGGAGGTGCAAGTTATCAGAATATTACTCTTGGATATTCCGGAGGCACTGTACATGTTGATCAGCAGAATATGGATTTCAATCCCGTCAATCAGGATGAAATGTTCTGTACAAATGATGGCGGTGTATGGAAGTCCACGGACAAAGGAACTTCCTGGAGCAATATGAACAGTTCGCTTACTCTTACTCAGTTTTACAGAATTGCTTCTGACCCTTCAAACGCAAGCCATGTAATGGGAGGCACTCAGGACAACGGAACTCAGAGAACTCTAGGTACAATAAACTGGACCGGAGCGTTCGGTGGTGACGGAGCTGAAGTTTGTTTTCATAGTGTTAATCCGCAGTATATTCTCGGGGAATCGCAGAACAACGGAGTGCAACGCTCTCAGAATGGCGGTGCTTCATGGACATCCGGTACAAGCGGCTTGTCAGGAACAGCTTCCTGGGTCGCTCCTATATTGTCTCATCCTGATTCTGCGGGAATTTTCTATACTGCAAGACAGCAGGTTTTTAAAAGTACTAACTGGGGAGCAAGCTGGTCTGCAATATCTTCAGGTACAAGTGGAACAATTAGAGAAATGGCTATTTGCACATCTTCTCCGGACATTATGTATGCGACATCCGGTAGTCAGATCTACAAATCAGTAAATCGCGGATATACTTATTCTTTAGTTACAAACGGTTTGCCAAATAAAACAATTACTTCTGTTTACATTCATCCGGATTCTTCAAGTGTAGTTGTGGTTACTCAGTCAGGTTTCGGGGGAGGTCATATATTTAAAACTACTAACGGCGGAAATTCCTGGATAAATATCAGCGGCAATCTCCCGGATTCTCCTGCAAATGACGCACTCATTTATTATCCAGGTAGCTCAACGAGCGTTTATCTGATTGCAACGGATGTCGGCGTATTCATTACCAATAATTACGGCGGGTCGTGGTCTGAACTTGCAGACGGACTTCCTAATACAGTAGCTATGCATCTTGATTATAACAGAGCTTCCAATAAAATCAGAATCGGAACTCACGGAAGGGGAGTTTATGAAATTACAAATCTTACAGGAATTCCGAGCATATCAGCAGGAGTTCCACAGGGATTTTCTCTCGATCAGAATTATCCGAATCCATTTAATCCTTCTACAACTATAAAATACAATATCCCGGAAAAAGGAAATGTTTCGCTTAAGATATATGATGTGATCGGAAGGGAAGTCGCATCGCTGGTGGATCAGATTCAGGAAGCGGGAAACTATGAAATCCTTTTTAATGCAAGCTCATTATCAAGCGGAGTGTATTACTATAAAATTTTTGCGGTGTCTAACGGTTTTTCTGAAACAAAGAGTATGATATTACTGAAATAATACTGATCATTAATATTGGTTTTAAAAGCCGGTAAAAATAATTTTAATAAATTGTTTTTACCGGATGTGTATTATTATTAGTCCGGATGCGTTAAATTTATGCAAAGTGTAATACCTTGTTAACAGAAGACCTCTTACTATTAACAGAAGACCTCTTACTATTAACAGAAGACCTCTTACTATTAACAGAAGACCTCTTACTATTAACAGAAGACCTGCTACTATTAACAGAAGACCTGCTACTATTAACAGAAGACCTCTTACTGTTAACAGAAGACCTCTTGCCGTTAACAGAAGACCTCTTACTATTAACGTAAGACCTCTAACTATTAACGTAAGACCTGCTACTATTAACATAAGACCTCTTACTATTAACAGAAGACCTCTTACTATTAACAGAAGACCTGCTACAATTAACAGAAGTCCTCTCACTGTTAACAGAAGTCTTTCTGCTTTAAGCAGCTCATAAGACAATTGTGTCAAAAACTAACAAAGTTGTATAAAATACCGGCTTTAATGTTATGACAGACTGTGTATTAGATCAACAATCCGGTGAAATGTTGAATAAGTTGTTTGAGCCCTGAAAAGAAATAACAAATTTGAAAATTATTAAATAATTATAAAGTAAGCGTTTTGAACGGGTATATCAGATTTATGAAACATTTATATATTTCTCAATTGTAACTCAGAGCAAAATTAATTATTTTGCAATCTTATAAAAAACAAAGGTCCCATCGACTAGGGGTTAGGTCGTCACTCTTTCACAGTGAAAACACGGGTTCGAATCCCGTTGGGACCGCAATACGCAAAAGGGAAATCAAATTTCCCTTTTTTTTATTTATATATAGGACTATATTAGTCCAAATTCAAAATTTATATATGATCAGAATATCTAAAAAGGTCGAATACGCTCTGATGGCACTTAAATTCATTTCAGATTCTGATCATAAACTTGTAACCGCAAGGGAAATATCCGATAAAAGCAATATTCCATATGATCTTCTTTCAAAGATACTTCAGAAATTAAAAAACGAAAATATTTTAATTTCAAATCAGGGTATGAATGGAGGTTACAGTCTGAATAAAAGAACTGACGAAATACCATTGTTCAATCTTATGACGGCTATTGACGGAGATACTTCTATTGCGGAATGTCTTCAGGACAACAGCGTGAAAGACTGCTGCCTGACGGACACCTGTACTATCAAACTGCCTGTTACACGCCTTCAGAAAGAATTAGAAGATTTGTTTAAAAGTAAAACTATTTCGGATTTTGTATAAACTGTTTATAAAAACCAGAATATGAAACTGCCTGTTTACATGGATTACAATGCAACAACTCCGGTTGATCCGAGAGTTGCTGAAGCTATGATACCTTATTTCTGCGAAATATTCGGAAATGCATCAAGTTCAAATCACAAATTCGGATGGGAAGCAGAAGAAGCAGTTTCAAAAGCCAGGAGACAGGTAGCGGAACTTATAGGAGCAAGAGCCAGTGAAATAATATTTACCTCCGGTTCCACTGAGTCCAATAACATTTCAATCAAAGGCGTAGCTGAAGTATATTCTGAAAAAGGAAATCATATTATAACATGTACTACGGAACATAAAGCGATTCTTGAAACATGTGAATATCTTGAAAAATACGGATTTAAAGTTACTTATCTTAATACTGATGAAACAGGTATTATAAATATTAATGAACTTAAAGATGCATTTACAGACAAGACCATACTTGTAAGTCTGATGGCGGGAAATAATGAAATAGGTACATTACAGCCGATTGAAGAAATAGGAAAACTATGCAAGGAAAAGGGAGTTATTTTTCATTCGGATGCAACGCAGTCAGTCGGTAAGATTCCTTTAAATGTGGATAAAACCGGTATTGATCTGATGAGTATTTCTGCGCATAAATTTTATGGACCAAAGGGAGTAGGCGCTCTTTATGTAAGAAGCAAAAATCCCAGAGTGAAAGTTACCAAGCAGACACACGGAGGCAGTCAGGAAAAAGGAATGCGCAGCGGTACGCTTAATGTGCCCGGAATTGTCGGTCTCGGAATGGCATGTGAAATTTGTACAATGGAAATTGAATCTGAAATGAAACGACAGATAAAGTTCAGGGATAAAATGATTAATGAATTCCTTAAACTGGAAAATGTACATCTGAACGGACACAGGACAAACAGACTGCCCAATAATGTTAATCTTAGTTTTGCTTATACGGATGGAGATTCCATAATTGCAGGAATGAAAGACATAGCTGTCTCCACAGGAAGCGCCTGCACATCAGCTTCGGTTTCTCCTTCTCATGTACTTACAGCAATTGGAAGAAAAGATGAACTTGCAAAGTCCACCATAAGAATCAGTTTCGGAAGATTTACAACTGAAGAGGAAGTAGATTATACAATCAAAAGACTTTCCGAAACCGTTATTAACATCAGAAAAGATTCGCAGATATATTTAATGTCAAAAGAAGGTTTAATCTGATTTATAAGATACACTAATAAAAAAATTAAATTATAAAAAATAAAAGGTAATCAAAATGACAGAAACCACAGAAAAAGAATTCATCCCCGGTATCAGTGAAGAAGTAAATGTTACCGAGAAAGCTGTAAAAGAGATGAAGAAGATCATGGAGGAAAATAAAATTCCTTCTGAATACGGATTAAGAGTTGGTATTAAAGGCGGCGGATGCTCAGGCCTTAGTTATACTTTGGGATTCGATCCGGAAGAAAGAGCAGGAGATACAGTAATAGAAAAAGACGGAGTAAAGATCTTTATTGATATGAAAAGCAGTCTTTATTTGTCCGGGACGGAAATAGACTATACTGACGGATTGACAGGCAAAGGGTTTGTATTCAATAATCCCAATGCAGTTAAAACATGCGGATGCGGAAGTTCCTTCGGTGTCTGAGATAATTTATTAGTTCGTAATTAAATGCTCATTCGATTTAAAATAGAATTTCAACTAACAATTGTTTTTTCTATTTTTAGATAATTATTAAAATTATCTGTCGGAATTATTAATAAGGTAAGTTTATAATTATTAAATTATTACGGAGTTATTGTTCTGTAAATTAAGAATTCATTAAATCAAAAATAAAAGGAGAAATTTTAAAATGGCTTACGAATGGAAATTCAATAAAAGACCTTACACGGATGAAGAAGCAAAGGAATTGCTGAAAACCGTAATTGATGCCGAAACTACAGACTGGCATTACAATACTCACCATAAAGGTTATGTAACGTTTATGAATAATATTGAAAAAGAACTTGAGACAGCGGACAGAGCAAAGGCAAACGGAAATTACAGCAATGTAGGAGAACTGAAAAGAAGATTTACCTGGAATCATGCAGGCGCTCTCCTTCACGATGTTTACTGGGAAGTGCTTGGCGGAGACGGAGATACGGCAAAAGGTCCCGGAAGTGATTTCAGCAATAGAAAAAGAATTTGGCTCTGTGGATAACTGGAAAGTGGATTTCAAGGCAACTGCTGTTTCAGCTAAACTTTCCGGCTGGGCTGTTCTTGCTTTTGATCAGCTTTACAGTCAGAGACTTCTGAATGTGCTTGTTGATGAACATCATTACGGCGCTATTTGGGGAGGAATTCCGCTAATATCCTGTGATGTATTTGAACATGCATACTACCATAAAGACGGTCCTGCAAGAGCTGCATATATTGATAATTTTTTAAAGAATCTAAACTGGTCAAGGATCAATGACAGATTTAAAAAATTTGTAAAGTAATTCTGTGTAAAATTTTTCCGGCAATTTTCAGCCGGTAATAAAAAACTGATTTCATATTGATCATAAAAAAAGGATTTAGGTTATTTTTAGTTCTGATTTCTGTTTTGCTTATTGCTTCCTGTAATAAGAAAGAAGAGCAGAAAATCGAAAATACTTCTTCAAAAGAATTTTCATGGAAATCCGAATTAAAAATCTCCGATATTCCCGATGCGCCTCTTAAAGGATTTATAAACGGCAGGGAATTAAGTATTAATTACATAAATTTTGAGCAGTGGAGAGGAAGCGGCGATCACGTAATTAACTTCGGAGACGTTAAGCCAAAAAATGATTGCGGATATGTCGAAAATGACAATTCGTTTCATTTGCTTCATAAAGCAGGTGAGATAAAGACCGGTGAATTTATAAAGGCAAGTTTTGATCAGAGTCTGGACGGGTACATATCTTATTATGATACTGCTAATGTTAAGAGTGGAGAAAATAAGTCTTCTGTACAATGGAATTGCGCTCTGGTAATTACATCAATGGATGATAAAACGGTAAAAGGTAAGATAGCCATCTGTTTTAAAGATGAAAAGAAAAGCTGGCTGGCTGGTACATTTCAAGCTGTAAGATGTTATAATTGAAACTGAATTTTTTAACAAAAATTAATTTAATGAAAAAATATTTATTGCTGTTCATGTGCGCTGTTTTGTTTTCTGCAATATCAACCGGGTGCGGAAATAAAACTGAAGAAAAAGTAGAAAAGAAAGAAGAAAATAAACAGGAGAATACGGGCGAGGTAAAAAAGGGTAACGATCCCGTTCAGGAAAGCATGACAAAAAAGGAAGAAAACGCCGGCTCAAACCAGCAGTCTGACGCTAATAAATCTAATGAACTTGGCATGACTCCGGGACTTCCCAGTGATTTTCCGTCTGATGTTCCTTTACCAAAAAATTCAAAAACACTTGGTTCGCTGAATTCTTCCGATGGTACTGTCGTTACTTTTGAATCTAATGATAAAGTACTTGACATAGTGAATTTTTACAAAGAAGAACTTCAGAAAAACGGATATGCTGTAACAAAAGAAGGTGAATCACAGGTAAGTGATAAAGGAGGTCTGATCAACTGGGTAAAGGAAAAGAAGGAAGTAGGACTTATGCTCGGATTTGACAAGGATAAAAATATTACTTCACTTGTTATAACATATAAATAAAAAGTTCTTAAAATCATTGCCGGCTTCCGAGAGAATTCGTTTCTTCCGGAAGTTTTTTTTTATATTGTTAATATTATAAAAATGAATGAAGACTCGGATATTCCTTTGTTTCCTCTGAACGTTGTATTATTCCCTCAATCAAAAATTCCCTTATTTATTTTTGAAGAGAGATATAAGAAACTAATAAAGGACAGCATAGAAACTGAAAGCGAATTCGGAATTATTCTGTTCTCAGGTCATAAAATTCATACTACCGGCTGCACTGCAAAAGTAATTGCGCTTTTAAATGAAAACGAAAACGGAGAAATGAATATTGTTACCGAAGGTTATGAAAGGTTTGAATTATTGAGTTATAAAGCCGGAACCGAAGGATTCTTTATCGGAAAAGTAAGAATTCTTGAAGATGATTATACTGAATATGACAAAGATGTTCTCAGCGAATGTCTGAAAATTTATAATGAATTTGTGGAAATTGTTTACAAAGGAAGAATTGAAAAAATAAATCAGAATGACATAAAATGGAAGAAACAAATAAGATCTTTTGCATTTGTGATGGCTGAAAAAAGCGGTATGAGTTTAGAAGACCGGCAGCGCCTGCTTGAATCAAACAATGAGAACGACAGACTAGGTATAATCCTGAGTTATTTTAAAAAAGTATATCCTAAATTAAAAGAAACAGAAAGAATTTCTGATATTATCAAAAGTGATGGTTATATTCAGTGAGAACTTTGGGAAAAATTATTGATAAAAATAAGGTAAAGAATATTCTTATTACCAGAACTGACAGATTAGGCGATGTCATACTTACTCTGCCTCTACTAAACTCTGCAAAGAAAATTTTTAAAAATGCTAAGATTGATCTTCTTGTAAAAAAATATCTTGAGGAATTATTACACGATTATAAAGATATTGACGAACTTATCATCGAAGAAAACATTAAAAGTTTTTTCAGTAAATATAAGTTCTTTAAGAATAAAAAAATTGATCTTTTCATAAATGTGAAACCCGGATTTGAACTTGCCTTGCTCTTCTTTGTATTAAGGGTTAAATACAGGATAGGAACAGCTTACAGGTGGTATTCTTTTCTTTACAACTTTAAAGTTTATGAACACAGAAAAGATTCTGTTAAGCATGAATCAGATTACAATCTCAATCTTCTTAAAAACTTTTTTGATGAAACAGACGACTCGAAAGTATTTCACTTCGGATATTCCGAAGATGAGAAAAAGAAGCTTAACAGAAAACTTAACGGACTTCCAGACTCCAGATATATAATTGTTCATCCCGGAAGCGGCGGCTCGGCGAAGGACATTCCAGTAAATAGACTGGCTTTATTCATAAATAAATTTTCTGAAATTTATGCTGATTACAGGATTGTTATAACAGGCACTGATAATGAAAAACCTGTAATAAATCAACTGATGAAAAATATAAGAAGTGATTTTAAAACCAGTGTGCATGATGTTTCAGGTATGCTTGATCTGAAAGAACTAATGATACTCATAGATAATTCGGATGTATTTATTTCAAATTCAACTGGTCCAGTACATATTGCAGGTGCATTGAACAGGAATATAATCGGCTTTTATCCTAATGAAAAACCGATGAGCGATACAAGATGGAAACCTTTGAGCGAAAACACAGTTATATTGAAGCCCGGCGGTTTATCAGATGATATGGATCTGATAACAGAAGACATAATAATGAAAGCAGTTACATCTTTTTTAAAATAAATATGAAACCGTAAATTAAATAATTAAAATTATGATTAAAAAGAATGCAGCGGTACTCTTAGTTTTTTTTGCATGCATAAATTTTCTGTTAGCAGGAGATTCCACAGTCACAAAAGATTTCAGAAAGATTAGTCAGAAAGCTTTTAAACCCGGAGAGAAACTCACGTTTGAAATAAGTTACGGTTTTGTCAATGCAGGTGAAGCGGTAATGGAAATTGACAAAAATTATCAGACAATTAACGGCAGGAAATGTTATGATATCCGGTTTTATGTCAATTCGTCTTCAAGTTTTGAATGGGTGTATAAAGTAAGAGACTTTTACAGAACTTATGTTGACGCTGAAGGTTTGTTTCCATGGAGATTTGAACAACATATAAAAGAGGGAAATTATCAAAGGGACTTCGAAGCGATATTTGATCAGCAGAATCTGAAGGCAAAAACTTATACAGGAGATAAAGATCCGAAGAAATTCGAAGGAGAGTTTGATATTCCGGAATATACACAGGATGCAATGAGCGCTTTTTATTATGCAAGGACTTTTGATTATGGTAAAATGAAAGAAGGTGACAAGATATCTCTTCAGAATTTTTACAAAGACAAAACTTATCCTCTCGATGTAAGATATCTCGGCAAAGAGACAATTGAAGTTCCGGCAGGTGAATTCAGATGTATAAAAGTAGAGCCGCTTGTACAGGAAGGCGGATTGTTTAAAAGCGAAGGTTCAATTGTAGTCTGGATGACGGATGACGAAAGAAGAATGCCGGTGAAAGTAAAAACAAAAGTAATAATCGGCTCTATAGATGCTGATCTTAGCGAGTATTCCGGACTAGCCGGACCTTTGAAGTCGAAGAAATAAATATTCTCAGCAGTTAAGTGAATTTAGTTATACAAACATATATTTGAGAATCAGATAAATTATTTACACGCCATTCCATTAATGAAAATCTCAGAATTATTTTATTCGATTCAGGGCGAAGGTAAAAGAGCCGGTATGCCTTCATTTTTTATAAGGACAAATTATTGTAATTTAAGGTGCATGTTCAAAAGCGGAAATCTCTGCGATACATCTTATACAAGCTGGCATCCTGATGATGATAAAAATTTGGGCGAGACTAGCATTGAGAGCATTTCGGATAAATACCGGGAATTTCTATGCAAAGATATTGTAATTACCGGAGGCGAGCCGACAATGTATGCGGACGAACTTCTCTTACTTTGTAAGAAATTAAAGAAAGTGAATAAAGATTCATTCATTACCATCGAAACCAACGGTACTTTTATCGGAGAGTTTATAAATTACACCGATCTTATCAGCTTAAGTCCGAAACTTAAATCCTCTGTTCCGTTTGATACACCTCAGAAAAAGATGCATGATAAAAGCAGAATAAATCTGAAAGTTCTGAGAAAATATAATTCTCTGTATAAGGCGGGAAAATTAAATATTCAGTGGAAATTTGTTTTTACTTCCGGTGAAGATATTAAAGAAATTAAAAGTTTACAGTCTGAAATCCGCTTTAAAAATGAAAATGTATTTCTGATGCCCGAAGGGGTTTCAGAAAAAGATCTGAAGAAAACAAGACCAGAAACGGTCAAAGCATGTCTGGAAAATAATTATAACTATACAGACAGACTTCATATACTTATCTGGGGAAATAAAAGGGGAGTTTAAAAACTGAAATTGTAATCAAGATAGTTTGCTTTTTCTGTTACTGAAATACTTACTCTTGATTTCTTCATTATTTTATTGTCTGAATTTGACAAAAGATTATTTACCACATCCGATGCAATTACTGATAACAAAAGAGCGGATGAATTTATATTTCCGGAAGCTCTATCTGTTCTGTCTCTCTGATTAAAAAGTTCATTCTTGGTTTCTATGATAGGCTTGCGAAGAGAATAAATCAATGCAGCGCTTCCTGCCCCAATTAACATACCTCCCAGTACATCGCTCGGATAATGCACTCCCCAGAAAATTCTGCCCAAAGAAACTATTGAGGCATAAGTATATAATCCCGTAATCAGTAAAGGTTTATCCGGATAACGCAGTGTCATTAAAGTAGCTATGGCAAAAGATCCTGAAGCATGACCGGAAGGAAAAGAATAAGTGCCTGCAACGGACATTGTGTCATATAATCTGACATTGTTCAGAGTTCTGAAAGGTCTGTCCCTTTTGAATAAGTATTTTGCTCCCTGAGTCGCTGCGAGATTTAAACCTTCCGAAATAGCAAGAAGTATTGAAGAACTCTCGTCGTAATGATTATTGTTAGCCCTTGCAGGAATATAAAGCCAAATTGGAAAAACAACTGAAACAGGTAAGAGTGATTCATTTGTAACTTCAATTAATGAACTCAGGAAAGGACTTTTGATGTTATTCAGACTCCGGAATATCTTTACATCAATATTTTTATTGTCGTACTTTGAAATATCACGGAAAGTCCTGAATGATTCCTGTGAACATCCGTCGTTTATATAAAATGTAAAAAGATATATTAACAAAAGTATCTTCAAATATTTGTATACAAATTATTGCATTTAAAATTTATAGGTGCTCTTCTAATTTTATTACTGACATATATTGTCAATTATGTCATTAAATTTCCTTTATTGTTTAATTATTGTTCAAAAACAAATCTTAAGGTGTAGAATTGCTTTGGCACCAAAAATGAGTTAGTATTCAAATACTTAGGAATATCATAGCTGTGTTTATGATAAGATACGTTTTAATTTCTGCATTTTCAAATGTCATATTTTGTATTCAAATTTTATATAATCCCAAAACAGAAAGTTAAAACATGAAAACAGTTAATATCCTTTTTGCAACAATTGTATTATTTTAGCGATGGGGGTTGCTGCTCAGTCACAAACTAAGAAGAAATCACTATATCCTGTATTTTCAATAAGACCGGTTGGAGGATCAGCATTTCTGATTGGGAAGTTCGGCGAAAATTTCAAAACAGCTCGGAATTTTGGATTTAGATCTTAGTTAAAGGGTTAATAAAGCAATTTGTATTAGTGTAAATTCGGTTACAATATTTTTTCAAACAAAGTAGCTGACATTCCGAAATTTAGAATTGAAAAGAAACAGTCAACTTTTTCTGTACCGGAAGTTAATTATTTGATTGCAAAAGGAACTTAATTCAACGAAAAATTAATTTCATATATATGAATGTAAGTTCTTTTACTGTTTTGATAAAACCTGAGTTAATTGAATTCATTCATTTCATATTCCCCCCAAAAATTTCAGGAAACAAAGGATTAACGAATCAGGAGTTCCGCAGTAATTAGAAATCTTTCGTAGAAATTTATTTTTAAACATATAAAACCAATTAATATTATGAAATCACTTTTCAGCATTGTAATTATTCTTATTTTTTTAATTCTTAATCATTCAAATGGAATAAGTCAGATCAATTTACACTGGAATGAAAGATTCAATGGCAGTGCTAATTACTATGACGAAGGGAGAAGTATAGTTACGGATAATTCAGGAAATATTTATGTAACTGGATTCAGTTATAGTTTGGGATCTTTCGAAGATTTTACAACTATAAAGTACAATTCAGCCGGAGTTTCTCAGTGGACAGCTTTGTTTAACGGTTCAGGAAACAGTACTGACAAGGCGTTGTTTATTCAAACCGATAATTCAGGAAATGTATATGTATCGGGATATTCTACCGGAGCTGGTTCATCCTATGATTATGCAACGGTTAAATATAACTCTGCGGGGATTCAGCAGTGGTCTGCTGTTTATAATGGTCAGGGAAATGCAATTGATTATGTAACTTCATTAACGACAGATGATTCGGGAAATGTTTATGTAACAGGTCAGAGTTACGGCGGGTTTATAACGCAGTATGACATTGTTACCATTAAGTATAACACTGCGGGAGTCCAGCAATGGACCTCAAGATTTGACGGCTCCGGCAGCAGTAATGACATCGGGTCTTCACTTTCAGTAGATTATTCCGGAAATGTAATTGTTGTTGGTCAGAGTTTTGAAAGCAATTCCGGTTCTTATGATTATATTATCATTAAATACAATTCAGCCGGGGAGCAGGTGCGGATATCTTATTATGACGGTCCCGGAAACGGAATAGATGTTGCCACTGCAGTAAAAACTGATAATGCCGGGAATATCTTTGTAACAGGATACAGCAGAGGAACAAGTTCTCAATATGACATAGCAACGGTTAAATATAATCCCGAAGGAGTCGAGCAGTGGGTCTCGAGACATAACGGTGCAGCAAACGGAAATGACGGCGCTACTGGTTTAGTTACTGATAACAATGGCAATGTATTTGTAACCGGGTACAGCGGGATCAGCGGATCGAATTATGACATAGCAGTTTTAAAATATGATTCGACAGGAGTAAGACAATGGCTGAGATCTTATACAGGCACTTCAAATCAGAATGACAGTTCGACTTCCATTGAAATTGATAATCAGGGAAATATCTGCGTTACCGGATTTTGTAACAACACAGGAACTTCAAAAGATTTTGTTACAATCAAATATAACACGAACGGAACTCAGGAATGGTTAGGTGTTTATAATGGAAATACTAATGGAGATGATGTCGCTTATTCCGCTGCCTTTGATCAGAACGGCGATGTTTTTGTCACCGGAAAAACAACAGTCCCGGGCTCAACCACAGATATACTGACGCTTAAATACTCAACAGTTTCAGGAATTAATTCTATTAATAATATACCTGTAAACGGATTCAGATTGTATGATAACTATCCAAATCCTTTTAATCCCGAAACAAATATAAAATTTTCAATACCCGAAAGATCATTTGTTAATCTTAAGATATTTGATATCAATGGCAGGGAAGTCGCTCAGCCTGTAAATGAAAATCTTCAGCCGGGTTTATATGAGTATAAATTTAAAGCAGTTGATCTGCCAAGCGGTGTTTACTTTTATAATCTGAAAACAGAAGAGTTTACAGAAACAAAGAGTATGATGTTAATAAAGTGAATGAACCTTTAAAAACTTAAACCTGACAGTATTAAATTTACTGTCAGGTTTTTTATTATAATTTTGATAATGCATTATTTATATCTTCCATAAGGTCTTCTCCGTCTTCTATTCCAACTGAAAGCCGCACAAGTCCGTCGGTTAATCCGAATTTATCCCTTAACTCTTTCGGCACGCTTCCGTGTGTCATTGATACTGGATGACAAACAAGCGACTCCACTCCTCCGAGTGATTCAGCTATCTGAAATATCTTTAAACCGTTGCAGAAAGCAACTGCTTTATCGTATGAGCCGAGTTCTATTGAAATAATTCCTCCCGACCCTCTCATCTGTTTTTTGGCAAGCTCAAACTGAGGATGTGACTCAGATCCCGGGTAATAAATTTTTGAGATCCTTTTATCCTTTTCGAGTGTTCTGCAGATCGCAACTGCATTTTCATTATGCGCTTTCATTCTCTGAGCAAGCGTCTTTGTAGATCTCATTATAAGCCAGCAATCGAAAGGAGCGGGAACTGCGCCGGCAGAGTTTTGTATGAACTTTAATTGCTCGGCAATTTTATCATCCGATGTTATCAGACATCCTCCGATCACATCACTGTGTCCGTTGATATATTTAGTCGAACTATGCAGAACTATATCAACTCCAAAATCCAGTGGATTCTGAAAATATGGACTCATAAAAGTATTGTCAACACATGTTAGTATTTTCTTTTCTTTTGCGAGCGAATTTAATGATGAGAGATCGGTAATGTTAAGCATGGGATTTGTCGGAGTCTCGACATAGATGAATTTTGTGTTGTTCTTTATTGCTTTCTTTGTTTCATTTATGTCGGAAGTATTAACATAAGAAAATTCGAGTCCGTAATTTTTTATAATCTGTTCGAATAATCTGTATGTCCCGCCGTAAACATTATCCGTGCAAATAATATGATCTCCGGGTTTGAATAATGTTATTACCGCCTGTACCGCCGCCATTCCTGAAGAAAAACAGAAGCCGTATTTCCCGTTCTCAAGAGCTGCAAGATTATTCTGCAGAGCCGATCTCGTGGGATTAATTGTCCTTCCGTAATCAAACCCTTTTGTCTCGCCGAGTTTTCCATTTGAATATGTTGATGTCTGAAAGATAGGAGTTATTACAGCGCCTGTTGTTTCTTCAGGATGCTGTCCTGCGTGGATCTGTTTGGTTGCAAATTTCATATTGAAATAATTAAAAGATTTATTGAAAATTTATTTAAGCAAAATCCAGAACATCATATCTGTTTAGTATACCTTTTATATTCCCGTGCTGTGAAACAAGCACTGCATTTTCTCTGTGAAGAATGTCAAGAGCCTGTAAGAACGGAGTGTCGAAATCTATTGTCGGAAGTTTATCTTCCATGACTTCCTTCACTTCCTTTCCGGAAATGTTCCTGTCATTTATCACTTTTTCTATAATGCCGGATTCTCTGATTGAGCCTACGCTTTCTGTTCCGTCAATGACCGGCAAAGTGGAAAGATTATATTTGTCCATAAGTTCCAGCGCTTCAAAAACTTTATCAGTGCTCTTTGCGGAAATAAGCCCCGGTACAAGCCCGGACTTCTTTGTCATAAATACCTGACCTGTTTTCAGATGTGCAGGATCCATTAATCTTTTTTCTCTGAGCCATTCGTCAGAATGATATTTGGATAAATATCTTTCTCCCGTATCACAAACTATAAAAACAATAACTGCATTCTCATCAGCTTTTTTTGCATACTCCATTGCTGCATAAGCTATTGTTCCGGTAGAGCCCCCGCAGAAAATCCCTTCTTCCTTTGCAAGTCTCAGACACATATCCACGGCATCTTTATCATTCACATTAAAAATTTCATCAATGTATTGAAACTGAACATTGTCGGGCATTACATCCTGTCCTATTCCTTCAATCAGATATGGAAGCGGCTCCGGAGCAATTCCCGTTTCTTTTACATTTTTAAAGATCGAACCGTAAGGATCAGCACCGATCACTTTTATATCTGGATTTTTTTCCTTCAGAAATTTACCTGTTCCGGTAATAGTTCCGCCTGTTCCTACCCCTGCTACAAAATGCGTAACTTTTCCGTCAGTGTCATTCCAGATCTCAGGACCCGTGCTTTTATAATGAGCTTCAGGATTTGCCGGATTTGAATACTGATACAGAAAAAGTGAGTCCGGAATTTCCTTTGATAATCTTTCCGCAACCGCTACATAATGATCCGGCTCGCCGTATTTTGCCGCAATCGGCTGTATCACAACCTCAGCTCCTAAAGCTTTCAGGTAATTGTTTTTTTCTCTTGATGCTTTTTCTGTCATTACAAATATCGTTTTATATCCTTTCAAAGCAGCTACAAGACCCAGCCCTATTCCTGTGTTGCCGCTTGTCGCCTCAATAATAGTGCTTCCGGGTTTTAAACTTCCGTCACGCTCCGCCGCTTCGATCATGTTCAGACCTATCCTGTCTTTAACGCTTCCGCCGGGATTCAGCGATTCCATCTTTGCAAATACAGTTGCTTTCATTCCCTTTGTAAGATTGTTTATCTTTACCAAAGGAGTGTTTCCGATTAACTCTAGTATGTTGTTGTAGTATTTCATTATTATATTATATTAATTTTTAATTACCTATTCAGGAAACAATTTGTCTTTTTAATTCCTTATTCAATGACTTTGATTCTACTTCAAAATTACAAATGCAATTATGAAATATTTCAAAATATAATTTATCAATTTCAAAAACTCTCTGTGTCTCCGTGTCTCTGTGTTAAAATAATTCGAAACTTGAAACTTCTCTACACCGGTTTCATCAGCGGAAAAAATATCACATCCCTTATTGTCTGTGAATTTGTCAGCAGCATCACAATCCTGTCAACTCCCATTCCGACTCCCGTCGTTGGCGGCATTCCGACTTCTATTGCATTTATAAAATCATCATCAAGAGGATGAGTCTCTTCTTCACCGCCGCGACCTCTCTCCACCTGTTCCTCCAAAAGCTTTCTCTGCAATATCGGATCATTCAGCTCTGTGTATGAATTTCCCAGTTCCCATTTGTTTGCATACGGCTCGAATCTCTCTGCAAGAATCACCTGCTCAGGATCATTTTTCATCTCATCTAATTTTGAAATATCATAGTCTCTGTGCTGTTTGCACAAAGGTGTAGTGTCAATCGGGAAATCATAAACGAATGTCGGCTGTATCAATTCATTCTCGCAAGTCTCTTCAAACAATGCTGCGATAATTAAACCTTTGCTGTGTGAGATCTTCGGATCAAATTTTATTCCATTCGCATTCATATAATTTATAATTTCATCTTTCTTAATATTCAAAACATCTAATCCTGTTTTCATCTGAATAGCATCTGTCATTCTGATCCTTTTCCAGGGTCGTTTGAAATCAAGCTCTGTCTCTCCGTACATTACCTTCGTAGTTCCGTGAATGTCAATGCACGCCTGCTCTACTACTTCTTCAAACAAATTCATGCTGTCAAAATAATCTCCGTACGCCTGATACCATTCTACCTGCGTGAATTCAGGATTATGAGTCCTGTCAATTCCTTCATTGCGGAAGTCACGTACGAATTCATACACACGATTAAATCCGCCGACTATTAATCTTTTCAGATAAAGTTCATTTGAAATTCTAAGATAAAGATCTATGTCAAGAGCATTATGATGAGTTATGAACGGTTTGGCATTCGCTCCTCCGTAAATTGACTGAAGTGTAGGCGTCTCCACTTCAAAGAAATTATTTTTTCGAGAGTTCTTTTTTATTGACTGAATGATCTTCGTACGCTTTACAAATGTATCCTTTACATTTTCATTAACAATAAGGTCAATGTATCTCTGCCTGTATCTTAACTCTACATCTGCAAAAGCATCATAAATTATTTTCTCACCGCTTTCAGTGATCTCTTCCTTTACTACAGGCAGCGGCTGAATGGATTTTGTAAGAAGCTGATATGTCACTGCATGAACGGACACTTCGCCTGTCTTTGTCCTGAATGCATATCCTTTTACGCCAATGATATCGCCTATGTCAAGAAGTTTAAATACGCTGTATGCTTCTTCCCCGACATCATCTTTTCTTATATATATCTGAATTCTTCCTGTATCATCCTTAATGTGGCAGAATGTAGCTTTACCCATTTTGCGGATAGCCATTATCCTTCCGGCAACAGTTACTGATACATCCTTCAGCTTTTCTTTGTCTTCATCAGTTTCAGGATCCTTGAAATTTTTTACTATGTCTGCAGAATTATTTTCAACATCAAATCTGTGAGGATACGGATTGATACCAAGTTTCTTTATTTCTTCAAGTTCTTCTAATCTTCTTTTGATTAGATCGTTTTGCTCTGACAAATGTATTAACTCCCTTTATTGTTTATTATATCGGTTAGATATTTTATGTGAGAATAATATTTACTGTTCAATATTTCGGTTAAGTTTGCTCTTAATTGTTTTGTATTAATCAAATCAATTAAAAGATTTACAGAACAATCTTTGACACTATCTGTATAATTTTTGATTATGTCCCATATTATTTCATTATCAATTCCTGTATAATTATGTGACAAAATGTTTCTTAATCCGGCTATTTCATTCCAGTTTACAATATCATACTTATTCCTTAATTGTTCATCAATCTTTTTACTCTCTTCTCCAATTGCAATAAGTAAATTTATAGTTGCATTATAATTTAATTGATCTTTAGTTTCAAAAAATGAATCCGCATCAGGAAAATCTTTGCTGTAAATTTGTATTTTCTCAGCAGCTTCAAGAATTGTTAAAAGATGAAGTACGTTTTTGTCAAACATAAATGATGTTATTCTGAATTTCCATTTTTATAAGAGGATTCATAGCATTTTTATAAACAAGATCTACTTTTTTCCCGAAATTATTTTCTAAAAACCGTTTTAATTCAATATAATATTTATAATTTTTAAAACTATCTTTAACGTCAATAAGTATATCAATATCACTTTCCCGGTTTTGAATGTTATTTATATACGATCCGAATAATCCAATGCTGTTTACACCAAATTCTAT
This sequence comes from Ignavibacteria bacterium, assembly GCA_016709315.1. Taxonomy (GTDB): domain Bacteria; phylum Bacteroidota; class Ignavibacteria; order Tepidaquicellales; family Tepidaquicellaceae; genus JAEUSI01. The sequence continues at coordinate 165,431 of JADJMZ010000001.1, read as the reverse complement.
GGTTAACTTTTCTTTGTTATTACTTAAGAAGTTTAATATTTTTTCTTTTTCAGTTATCATTTGTTAAAAGTAAATTGTTCTGTTTCTGTGCGGGACAGCTGATTTTATCCCGGTTTGTAAATACCTTTTCTTATTTAAACCATCTTAAATTTCTTTACTTTTCTCTCCGTCAGTTTAAGGAATCGTTTTAAGTTTGTAAAATATAAATTCTCTTCTTTCGGATACTTTAAACGCTGTACTGATTTTTTAGCGTATATTGTTTGTATTTGTAATGTATGATTGCTGATTTTTACATTGTTAGAATTACTTCTTAAAACTTCTCTTCGTATTCTTCTTATCAAACTTCTTAAAATCTTTTTTCACATCCCTCTTATCGTCTCTTCGGTCATCTTTCTTTCCGAAAGTCTTAAAATCTTTTTTCACATCCCTTTTATCGTCTCTTCTTTCATCTCTCTTTCCAAAAGTCTTAAAATCTTTTTTCACATCCCTTTTATCATCTCTTCTGTCATCTCTCTTCCCGAAAGTCTTAAAATCTTTTTTCACATCCCTCTTATCGTCTCTTCGGTCATCTCTCTTCCCGAAAGTCTTAAATTCTTTTTTCACATCCCTTTTATCATCTCTCTTTCCGAAAGTCTTAAAATCTTTTTTTCAAACTTTTTATCATCTCTCTTACCAAAAGTTTTAAATTCTTTTTCTCAAACTTTTTGTCATCTCTCTTCCCGAAAGTCTTGTAACCTCTCTTTACATCCCTGCTGTCTTCTCTCCTACCGGATTTCCTGAAATCTTTTTTATCATCATTCTTATCACCTCTTCTGTCGTCTCTCTTATCTTCTCTCGTATCAATTTTGTTGAATCCAAGTTTAACATCTCTTTCCGCAATTTGCCTGTCTTTAAACCCCCACTTCGATTCCTTGCGGCTGAAATCTTTTTCGGGTCGGCTGAAATCTTTTTTGAAATCTTTTTTGTAATCACTTTTTTTAAAATCTTTTTTGTGATCTCTCTTATCATCCCTGACCTTGTATTTCCTGTACGTCTTTTTTTCATCCCGCTTTGCATAATGAACCCGCTTTGTATTCTGCGCAGGAGTATCTTTAACTATCTCATACAATTTCACTACTTCTTCAGGCGTAAGTTTTCTCCATTCTCCTGATCTCAGATCCTCCATATTCAAACCTGCATATTCCACCCGCTCAAGCTCTCTTACAAAATATCCGTAATGCTCGAACATATTTCTTACCTGCCTGTTACGTCCTTCGTAGATCGAAATAAAAGATCCTGATAATTATTGTTCTTTTTCGGATACCTGATTTTGCTCGGTGCAGTCTCCTTTCCTTCAAGCTTGATTCCTTCCGTAAGTTTTAACCTGTGCTTTTCTTCGAGCGGCTTGGAAAGTTTTACAAAATATGTCTTGTAAATTTCGCTTTTAGGATGCATAAGCTTATTGGCAAGCTCGCCGTCATTTGTCAGAAGCAAAAAGTCCGGTAGTATTGTAATCAAGTCTTCCGACAGGAAATACTTTTCATTCAGACCAAGAATGTCAATCACTGTAGTTCTTTTTTTATCATCTGAAACAGATGTGATAACTCCCTGCGGCTTGTTCAGGATAATGTAAATCTTTTTGTGCTTGTTCTTACTGCTTCACCGTCAACGGAAATTTTATCTTTTCCGGATCAATTTTAAACCCCAGCTCTGTTATCTCATTGCCGTTTACAGACACTCTGCCCTGCAGGATAAGTTCATCTATCTTGCGTCTCGATAATATACCGTTTGAGGCGATAAATTTATTTAATCTTATGCTATTTTCCAATTTAATTTATACCTTCTCTTAATTATTCATTTATTAACTATTATTCATTCCCGGAATTGTTTTCTTTCTCTTCATTGCCGTTTATTAATTCATCATTAATTTTATCAGAATTATATTCATTATTTGTATCATCAGTATCATCTTCATCATTGTCATCTTCATCATTGTCATCTTCACCATTGTCATCTTCATTATTGTCATCTTCATTATTGTCATCTTCATCAGTGTCATCTTCATTATTGTCATAATTGAAATCGTCATCAGGATTTTCATTCTCAGATTCAGCACTTTCAGATTTATTATCTTCCATATTTTCAGTCAAAACAACTTCTGAAAGATCTTCATTAATAATTTCGTCATCTTCATTCTCAGAGCTTTCGGTTTCATTGTAATCTGTATTGTCCGCATTTTCTTCCTCCTGAATGTTTTCATTTGTCAGCAGTTCAAGCTGATGACTTGTTTCCGCTACAGAATTATTTTCTGAGCTGTTAACAGAATTAAATAATTCTATATCCGCTTCAGTAATTCCTTCTATTTCTTCATTCTTTAAAATTTCATTTATCTCTTTGAGTTTCGGCAGGTCTTCAAGAGAATTGAGTCCGAGTACTTTCAGAAATGTCTTCGTGGAGCCGTAAAGTATAGGTCTTCCGGGTGTTTCAGACCTTCCAGTAATTGTTATCAGGTCTCTTTCCAGAAGAGAGTTTACTATGTAATCCACATTCACTCCCCGTATAAACTCGATTTCAGATCTTGTGATCGGCTGTTTGTAAGCAATAATAGAAAGTGTCTCAAGAGCAGACTGTGAAAGTTTTTTCTTCTGCTTGTCTTCGAAGAGTTTGCCGATGAATCTTCCGTATTCTTTTTTTGTGGCGAATGAAAATCCGCCTGCGATCTTTAATATCTCAAAGGGTTTGTTGCCGGAACGGTATTCATCGTTAAGCGAACTGACGGATTCTTCCACTTCCGCAATGCTTATTCTCAGACCGCCTTTGTCTATTATTTCCTTGATCTGCCTCGAGTAATTTCTTCTTCGGAAGCGAAGATCATTGACTCGACAATATTTCTTAACTCAGTACTGACCAACCGGCTCCTCTGTCCTTCTTTTCAGATAAAAATCTTCCATGTTGTTATTGCGAAGTATTATTTCAATTGTCCCGTCAAGCGCCATCTGAAGCAGCGCAAGGAATATGCATATAATTCGGAGCTTCTCATTTATTTCAGATATCATTTCGGTAAAATCAACTTCCGTTTTTTCATCAATGAGATTAAGTATGAATTCTCTCTGATTCTCAGGCGTGATGTCAAGGAGTTCGATCGGATGAACAACCTCTTTCCTTACGCTTGAAATAACTCTCTTGTATGCTTTTATAAGATTAAAGATTGTCACATTCTTTAAACTCAGATCCGTTTCAAAATTCTTTTCAGTGATCTTAACATCATTGTCAAAATTATTTCTGAATACTCTTTTCCTCTGTTCTGTTTCAAGCTCTGCGATCTGCTCCGAAACATCCTTGAATCTTTTATACTCAAGAAGTTTCCGCACAAGAGCAAGACGCGGATCTTCTTCTTCGACAAGATTGCCTGTTTCATCTACCTGCGGAATGAGCATTCTGGCTTTTATCTTCATAAGTTCAGAAGCCATTACAAGAAATTCCCCTGCAAGCTCTATGTTAAGATTAGACATTAGCTTAATGTATTCCAGAAAGTCCTTAGTGATCTTTGCGATCGGAATATTGTAAATGTCCAGATCATCCACTTTCACAAAGTGAAGAAGAATGTCCATAGGACCTTCAAACTCAGTCAGTCTCGCCCTGTAGTCTTTTGAATATACTGATACATTTTCAGGACTTATATCTGAATTAACAATATTACCGCTGTTTTCATCCATATAATTAATATACTAAACTGCACCTGCAATTTAAATGAAGTTGAGGATAATTGGTGAGATTGCTTTCAATTTTTTGGGAGGGATATGTTATAGTGTTTTAAAAATAATTTAATCAGGTTAACTTTGAATATTGAAATACTATGAAACAACTGAAGATGTTAATTGATTTTACTTTTGTTTAATTCAAACTTTTTAGTAAAATGAATTATTCGATAGTGTGAAATTAAATTAAAGTTTTTTTTACTAAAACAATATAGTTATGAAAAAATATATTTCATTTTTATTATTATTAATATTTTTTGCGGTAAATTATAGTTGTACAAATAATGAAACTATTATTAACCCTTCAAACAATGCTCCTTCATCACCTCGAAATTTAATTGCAGTTTCAGACTCATCAAGTGGCGCTTTACGAATTAAATTAAAATGGGATGTTCCGAGTAATAATGGAGGTGCTGCTATTATTCAATACATTGTTTACAAAGGGACAACTCCAAATAATTTTTTAATACTTAATTATATAAGTTCTGATACATTATCATTTATAGACAGTAATGTTATTATTGGAAATTTATATTATTATGCAATATCTGCTAAAAATGAATTTGGTGAAAGTTCGAAATCTAATGTTGTTAATTTATCTGTGAATCAAACATTTTTCAGACCGACAGAACCTACTAATTTTGCTTGTCTTCCCGGTAACAGCAAAGTTACAATGAATTGGAATACACCATTTTATAATGGAGGTTCAAATATAGTTAATTATAAAATATATAAAGGAACTACACCCAATAATTTAGTTGTACTCATTACTTTAAATGAATCAACATTTTCTTATGTCGACTCAAGCGTTATAAATTTTAATCCGTATTACTACCAAATTTCCGCAAGTAATAACTATTATGAAGGTGTTAGGTCAAATTTAATTTCAGTATCACCTACACCTGTTAACTCTAATGTAACTTTCACAATGCAGGGACAGGCAAACGGCGCAAATTACAGTTTTTATTTCCAACCAAGTGTAGATGTAAAAGTATCAAGGATCATAGCAAATTTACCTGCACAGCCATATTCTGATACAATTAATACAAATACAAACTATGTTTTCAGTAAAGACACTGCATACACCTGGTATGAATATCAGGGTATAGCAACGGGTCAGGTTTGGAATTTCGTTTTCAGTGGACAAAGAGTTAGCGATAACAACACATATACTTCAACTTCATATTTCTCAGTTCCTTAGTTAATTAAATCTGAATATAAACTAAATTTAAATTACTTAGTTTAAAATTGACATCTGAAGATTATTAAAACTCATTATACTTTCAATTAAAGACAAATTCAATTAACTACTTCAACTTTATACTATGTCCCCCGAATTCATTCCTCAGAGCAGCAAGTATCTTTGCGCCGTAAGACTCTTCCTGTCTTGATCTGAACCTTGCAAATAATGATTCTGTAATAACCGGCAGCGGTATGCTTTTTTCTATTCCATCCATAACAGTCCATCTTCCTTCGCCCGAATCTTCAACGTAATCTTTTATTGCTTTAAGATCCCTGTCTGCTTTCAATGCATCATTCAATAACTCCAGAAGCCAGGATCTCACTACGCTTCCCTTATCCCACAATGCAGCGACTCCCTGCAGATCTATGTTGTAATCCGAGGCGTGCATCAGTTCGAATCCCTCTGCAAACGCCTGCATCATTCCGTATTCAATTCCGTTGTGTATCATCTTCACATAATGACCCGAACCGCTTGCGCCGATATGCTTGTATCCGTTTTCAGGAGCAAGACTTTTAAATATTGACTCGCAGTATCCGAAAATATTATCATCCCCGCCGACCATTACGCAATACCCGTTCTGCAGTCCCCAGATACCGCCGCTCGTTCCTGCGTCAAGATAATTTATTCCGAGTTCTTTCAGCTGATTGTATCTTCTTACGGAATCCTTGTAGAAAGAATTTCCTCCGTCAATGATTATGTCTCCTTTCGAAATGATCTTCACGAGAGAGTCAATCGTATTCTGAACAGTCTCTCCAGACGGAACCATCATCCATATAACTCTCGGAGTCTCAAGCCTGCTTACAAGCTCTTCAAGTGAATAAGCTCCTTCTGCGCCTTTCTGTTCGATCGCTTTTGTTTTATCCGGACTTCTGTTGTATGCCACTACTTCATGCCCCTGTATCAGCAGTCTTTCCGCCATGAATGCTCCCATTTTCCCGAGACCAATAATTCCTAATTTCATTTATTTCTCCGCTTATATATTTTTAAATTTTCACAATACTTTTTTCAGATCTGAATACAGCTTCTTTAATCCTCCGGAAACATTTTTTCCGGTGCTTATTTTATTACTCTTCTGTTATGCTTTATCAATGACTCGAAATCTCCAATCGCCTGCGCCTGCTTCAGCACGCTGAAACTGTATGGCTTTCCCGGAACTTCCGCATCCTTTCTGTCTTCATTTACGATCTGTATGAACATTCCGCTGTCATCACCGCCCTTGTGAAGCTGTCCTGTCGAATGCAGGAATCTAGGTCCGAAACCTAATGTAGTCGCGACATTTAATTTTCTTTTTAATAACTCTCTTATCTTAAGAAGAAGCTTTTTGTTTTCACTGTTGCTTTCTATGTAAGCCATTATTGCAACATAATCACCCTCTCTTTTTTTGTTTATAAAATATTTCAGATAATTTCCGGCTTTCCATTTTCGCTTCATTTTTTTTCCGGACAGATTCTTTGAAAACATTTCATCATTAAGAAATAATCTGAAACTTTTTCCTGTAAATACCGGAGTCTGTACCGGAAGTTTCTGATTCTCCTGATAATACTTCAGCACCTCGCCGGTATTGTCCTTGCTTTCTTTTACATTCGGCTCGTCGAAAGGATTAATGCCTAGTATGCATCCCATTATTGATGTAGCATATTCCCATAAATAAAACTGTCCCCCGATGTCATAAATATCATTCAGTTTTATCTCGAGCATTGGAAATTTATTCTTCTTTAAATTTTTAATTGATTCTTTTTCCTTGTCAGAAGCTTTTCCCAATTTGATGTTTACAAAAAATCTGTCCTTTCCGTAATCTGACGCCTTGCTTAATTTTTTCACCTTCTACCGGAACTATCCCCATTCCTTCTTTCCCCGTGCTCTCTGCTATAAGCTGCTCGACCCAGTATCCGAATGACTTTATTTTTTCCGGAAGTATGAATGTTATCTTATTTACTTTTTTCTTTGCCAATGCTCCTGCAAGTGCGCCTGTGATTAATCCGAAATTATTTTCTGCTTCCTCTGAAATGCAGTTATACATTACTTTTTTTGCATTCACGATAAGTTTCTTTATATCAATTCCTATCAGTGCCGCCGGTACGAGTCCGAAATATGACAGCGCTGAATATCTTCCGCCAATGTCTGAAGGGTTTATGAAAATTTTTCTGAACTTGTTTTCCGAAGCCCTTGTCTCAAGTTCAGTCGAAGGATCAGTAATTGCTATAAAATTACCACCGGGATTCCCGGGATTAATATTTCTCACCTTCTCAAAAAAATACCTGAAGAAAGAATCAACTTCAATTGTCCCTCCTGATTTACTTGACACAATGAATACAGTCTTTTCTATTTCAATTGAGTTTTCAATTTTCAAAACTGTATCAGGATCTGTGCTGTCAAGAACATGTAAATTCAGAAATCCCTGCTGCACTCCGAATGTCTCCTGCAAACTTCAGGACACATACTGCTTCCGCCCATTCCAAGCACCACTGCATATTTAAACCCTTCATTCCTTATTTCATCTGTAAATGAAATTATTGAGTCACAGGCATCTGTCATCAGTTCCGGCAGGAATATCCATCCAAGCCGGTTATTAATCAGAGTTTCATATTCATCTCCCTTTTTCCAGACAGTAGTATCCTTTTCTCTGATTCTTACAGTTACCAGATTCTTTTCAAGATTTAAAATTGTCTTTTCAAAGTCCGAACTGTATTTTCCTGCATGAATATTCTTTTTGGTTAAATTCATTTTTATAATATTTTATTACTTAAAAATTATTTTTAAAAATCAGATAGTTTTAAATGAGAATAATTACAAATACAATAAGTTCTGCAAAGTAACTCAAAATCTAATTGAGGAGTATTCTTGATCAATTTCTCTGCGTCTCTGTGTCTCTGTGTTAATATAAATCATGGGCTTGAGAATCATTTGAATAATCTCCTTGCAGTCTGTGTTTAAATAAATCAGTGGTTTGAGAATCACTTTAATAATCTCATTGCAGTCTCAACCGCATTCTCCGTTGTAAATCCAAATTCCTTCATCAGCTCCTCTGCCGGCGCTGATTTTCCGAATTCGTCTATGCCGATCGCAATCCCTTCATCCGTAATGTATTTATGCCAGCCAAGCATTGAGCCGGCTTCGATTGAAATTCTTTTCTTAATTTTTGCAGGCAAAACTTTTCCTTATAATCTTTATCCTGCTTTTCAAATAATTCCCATGAAGGCATGCTTACAACCCGTGAATTTATTTTTCTCTTATTCAATTCTTCCTGCGCTGATAAAGCTATATGAATTTCCGAACCCGAGGCTATAAAAATTACTTCAGGCGTTCCCTCACAGTCATTTAAAATGTATGCGCCTCTTTCAAGATTCTCCGCCGATGAGTATTTTGACTGATCTAAAACAGGAAGTTTTTGTCTTGAGAGAATTAACGCAACAGGACCTGACTTTATCTGCAGCGCAACACGCCACGCCTGTGATGTTTCATTTGCATCCGCAGGTCTTATCACAGTAAGATTCGGAATTGACCTGAGAGAAATCAATTGTTCGACCGGCTGATGTGTCGTGCCGTCTTCTCCAAGCGCTATGCTGTCGTGTGTAAAAACATAAACCGGTCTTATTCCCATTATCGCCGCCAGACGTATTGGAGCGCGCATGTATTCCGAAAATATAAGAAATGTCGCTCCGTATGCGATCATTGGTAATGTAAGAGTTATGCCGTTGAGTATTGCTCCCATCGAGTGTTCGCGCACTCCGAAATGCAGATTCCTTCCGCTGTAATTTCCCGGCTGAAAACTTTCAAATCCTTTCATGAAAGTATCTGTCGAAGGTTCAAGATCTGCAGATCCCCGATCATAACAGGAAGCAAAGCAGAGATTGCATTTATGGTTTTTCCTGAAGCTGATCTCGTAGCGATCTGTCCGTCCTTTGTTTCAAAACCGGAAATGCTTTATTGAGACTATCGGGAAAAATTCCTTTCATTAAGTTCTCGTATTCTCCGGCAAGCTCAGGATGACTTTTTTTATATTCTTTAAACAAACTGTTCCATTCTGATTCCATCTTTGCTCCGGCTTTTCCAGCATCTTCAAAGTACTTCTTTACTTCATCCGGAACATAAAAAAACTTTTCCGGATCAAAGCCGAGATTTATTTTTGTAAGTTTAACTTCCTCCGCTCCGAGCGGCGAGCCGTGCGCACCTGCAGTATTGACTTTGTTTGGACTTCCGTAAGCAATATAAGTCCGTATCTTTATAAGAGAAGGTTTTTCTTTTTCATTTATTGCAATTTTAATAGCATTAGAAATTTCTTCAACATCATTTCCGTCCTTTACTTCTATCACTTGCCAGCCGAATCCTTCAAATCTCATTTTAACATTTTCCGTAAATGCTATTTCCGTATTGCCTTCTATTGAAATATGATTGTCATCATAAAGATATATCAGATTTCCGAGTTTCAGATGTCCGGCTACAGACGCCGCTTCGGAAGAAATCCCTTCCATCAGATCGCCGTCGCTGCAGATAGCATAAATATTATAATCAAAAATATCAAATCCGGGTCTGTTGTATCTTGCTGATAAATACTTTTGAGCAATTGCAAAGCCAACGCCGTTTGCAAATCCCTGTCCGAGAGGTCCTGTAGTTGTTTCAACTCCGGGACATAAATGATATTCAGGGTGTCCGGCAGTCTTGCTGTTTAACTGTCTGAAATTCTTAAGATCATCAAGCGACAGATCGTATCCGGTAAGATAAAGCAGACTGTAAAGAAGCATGCTTCCGTGACCGGCAGATAAAATAAATCTGTCACGATTCGCCCAGTCCGGATTATCGGGATTGAAATTAAGATATTTTGTCCATAAAGCGTAAGCCATCGGAGCAGCTCCCATAGGCATTCCCGGATGACCGGAGTTTGCTTTCTGAACTGCATCAATCGACAATGTTCGTATTGTGTTAATACAGAGATTTTCTAATTCATTCATTTATCAAAGGATTTTAAAAGCAGGCGATTATTGTAAATTCGATTTGTTTTAAAATAGCAATTATTAGATTTAATTTTAAGATTAAATTAATGCAAATCTCCGGCATAAATCAGTGCTGTCCAAAACGTTTTGGAATGAGTAAATAACTTTTTAATTTTGCATCTACTAACAATAATATCTAAGGTTTAAAATTTAATCCTTCCCAAACTTTCTCACTTAAAGATTGTTTCTCAAAACATAGTGACCACCCTTAATCCCCCTCCTTTGAAAGGGAGGAAGCCCGCTGAAGGCGGGCAGGGGGAGATCATACAACTGCACATACCATTACCCCTGCATTATAAGGAGTTGGAAACCAATTGAAGAGGTTTGTCTCAAACTTCCCTTTAACGTTTTGGACGGATGTGGGCATAAATACATTGGTGTTCAAAATGATTTATATTTTATTGAACATAAAATTTCATTGAATATATTTTAAATAATAAAAAACCCTACCCCTCCCGCCGAGACTATCTTAAAACCAGTAAAATGAAAGTTTTGAGACAAACTCATTCGCAGGAATGACAAGTTTTGACACTTTCTTCAGGAAGGGACAGACCGGGAGATTGGGAAAAAGGGAGTGTCACTTGCCGTCAAACCCGTGTTACTTGTCATTTAACCTGTGTCATTTGTCATTTAGGCCGTGTCTGCCATCAACCACTTGTCATTAAACCACTGACACTTGTCAACCGTCACTTGCCATTAAACCACTGTCACTTGTCATCAAACCACTGACACTTGTCATCAAACCACTGTCACTTGCCATTAAACCACTGTCACTTGTCATCAAACCACTGTCACTTGTCATCAAACCACTGACACTTGTCATTAAACCACTGTCACTTGCATCAAACCACTGTCACTTGCCATTAAACCACCCCTGACACTTGTCATCAAACCACTGACACTTGTCATCAAACCACTGACACTTGTCATCAAACCACTGACACTTGCCACGCAGCAAAACCCGCTGCTTAAGCGTGTCACTTGTCATTTAAGCCGTGTCACTTGTCATTTAAGCCGTGTCACTTGTCTTCAAAACCTGTGTCAATTTCAATAATAATTAATTCAGAGATGATTTTGATGTATTCAGTCAAATTTATATTTTCCTCAATTAATTAATTTGATTCTCATATATATTTTATATCCATTCTGATTCATTCTGACGTTTACACAGTTAATTTATCGTAGAATACTTCTATTGATTATAATACTTTTGGATATTTGCGAAGTTCAGGAGTTGTCCTCAAATCTTATACAAAATTAAAAGTGGCAAAATTTCATCCTTCTTCAAACTTCGGATAAATCCATGAACAATAACAAACGTTTTGAACGGATGTGGCATAAATATTTTCATTACTTCGCAGAAGTCCCTTGCTCTGAAGGGATCAGACTGTCTGAAAACAAAGGAATAACCTCGAAGACTCAAAGACTCGAAGTTAACAAGATTCTTTGAGCCTTCGAGACTTTGAGGTTTCTCTTAAATTCGTTTTCGGACAATTTGGATACGACGGAATAAATGAATACGACAGAGAAGTAATGAAACTCCGGAGCAAATAGATGAATGAATGAAAGTTTCTGAATTCTCTTAAAAATTCCATTGTCAATTCCTATATTTGATTCAGTTTTATATCCGTATCATTTTGCCAAATCAATTAAAACAAACTTAAAACAAACTATGGATTCAAACGAACTAAAGAACTTCGCGCAAAACTACGCCGATGCCTGGTGCAGCCAAAAGCCGGAGAGCGTCGCAGCATTTTTTTCAGAAAGCGGTTCATTAAGCGTTAATGATGATCCGCCGGCAATTGGCAGGACTGAAATTGCTAAAGTTGCTGAAGGATTTATGACAGCTTTTCCGGATATGATTGTGGAAATGGATAAATTATCAAATTCAGATAACGGAATTGAATTTCACTGGACATTAACAGTCGCAAACACCGGTCCAAACGGAACAGGCAATAATGTCCGGATCAGCGGTCTTGAACTCTGGCAGATTGACAAAGAAGGTCTGATAAGCAGCTCCAAAGGAAGCTTTGATTCTGAAGAATACAGCAGACAATTAAAGTACGGTGCGGATAATTGATAATTTCAATAAATTATTTTTAATTATTTTAATATAGAATACTGCTATCAGGAAGAAATCATTTATATAAGCAAGCCTGGAATCTTAGTAGTTATGATATCAGCAATTCACAGAAGATAAGTAAATAAGTTTTCCTGAATAAGCGATGATCAGGTAATTTTCCTGACAGGATAAGGAACTGTTAAACCTTTAAACTTCATAGAATGTGAGTTTATTGGTGGAGCCGTGCAGAGATAAAAATTACAATTTAACTCAGTCACTAAAGACGCTGCTTAGACAACAAAGTTTGCGGATAAAAATGATTTACACAAAAGTAAGCAACGAACATATCAACAAATTACAATCACCGCTTGATAAGATACTATAAATATACGCACATCAAATATTCGCAATTACTCCTAGAAAGTGCAGGATATGCGTATAAATTCGTGGATGTATTGAGTATATTTAAACGTTATCAGCAATTATAAACAGACTCTTGCATCATAACCTTTTAAACTCGATAAAATGGAAAAAGAAATTTTAGAAACAGTCGTCACAAGTTTCGTAGGTGAACTTTTCAATCAGACAGCTAAATTGTTTGAAGGAACGGGCGATGAATTAAAAACAATTCTTAAATAGAGGGCTGAAAAGATATCTGGAAAAACAACGCGACAAGTATTCACATATTAAAACATTGCTTAAGGGTAATACACCTGTGTACCTATATGACATATATTACCATTTAAGACTTACCAACAGAAAAGAAGTAATTGAAACCAAAAGTATAAACACTGTTTTTTCAAAGAGCAATTACATAACGATCATTGGTGATGCGGGAAGCGGCAAAAGCACACTTATTAACACTTATTTTTAAATTCGATTTTAGAAAAAGTGGCATTCAATTTTAGTTGAACTACGTTACCTTAATGATTACAAAACAGTTTTGAAGATTACATTTATGAGAAAATATTTGAGAACAAACTAAGCCAAAATTCAGAATATTTTGGAGCGCTTATTGACTGCAGGAAAATTCGTTTTTTTTCTCGATGGTTTTGACGAACTAAATTCAGATATCAAACCATCCGTTATAATTAGTTTAAATAGCTTTATCAATTCTTATGACCAAAACAAATTTATTCTAACGACACGACCTTATTCTGATATCGAACATTTACCATTGTTTCACAACTATTTTGTTTTGGGGTTAGACAAAGCAAAAGGTGAAATACAAGGGTTTATTCACAAGCAACTTCAAACGAGACAGAACTTGCTTTGAAAATTGTTCAATCAGTAAAATTAACAAAAGTGAATATATTGAAAGCTTCCTAACTAATCCCTTACTACTTTCACTCTATATTTTAACTTTTCAAAGTGATTCATCTGTTCCATCCGAAAAATCTGTTTTCTATCGGAGGGTAATTAATGTTTTGTTTTCTGAACACGACAGCAAAACAAAATTAGGGTATCCAAGGGAGAAAATGACTAAACTGAACCAACAACAATTTGAAGAAGTTCTCAAATCATTTTGCTTTATATCATATTTTGAAAGCAAGTTTAGTTGATTCAGATTATGTTTCAGAGAAACTTTCTAAAATTAAGTCGAGACTAAATAATATTCAGTTTGATAACAATGAATTCATTAGGGACCTCAAACTTGCTATTGCACTATGGGTAGATGACAATGGTGTTATGGCTTTTGCACACCGTTAATTACAAGAATATTTTGCTGCTTTGTCAGTAAAACACCTTAATCCCACACAGAATGAAAGGATTTATGAAAAAATTATAAGTAGGTTTTCCTCCATCCGAAGTTTAAATGAAGTAGAAAATTTTCTTTCACTATGCGAAGAAATGGACGTTGTAAATTTTAAAAAACACTATTTACTTCCTCTTATGCATGAGTTAAAAGCCCTTCTCAATACGACCAACGATAAAACTCTTGGTAAATCTTTTCTGACTTTTTCGCAAGTGCAGTTAATTTTAAACCAGAACAGAACAAACATATTCCTCGACCAGTTGAAGTAAATGATCATATCGTTTATAAAGCAATTTATATACATCTTCCATTTACAAGGCGTCTATACAGTTTTTCCAAGACGCATTTTCAAAAGGCTTGATAAATGTCAATCATCAGAAAAGGAGATTGCATTGACTAATAAAGTAAAATCAAAGGACAAAGAGTTGGTAAGACAAATAAATCTATTGGAGAATAAAGTTCCCGAAGACTTTTGGAATATTTGTGGGGAGGGTATTATTAAAATTGCTAAGGAGTATTATGCTTTTTAACACAATATTTTGGAAAATGAAGAATATATAAAGAAATCAGAGGCATTGGATAAGGATTTAGTTGACTTAATATGATGCGTAGAATAACTGCTGATAACAGATAGATTAAAAGAAATAAAAAAAAGAAGGGCTTTGAGAGGTAAACAAAGAGTTGAGCTTCTAACAAACAGTGTTGGGTTAACGAACACTAGTGCTTCTAATCCCTTCTTTTTTTTACTTCTTTAATGCTCCAACCGTTAGCCGCAATGCTTTGACGACAGTGCTAATTAGAAACTGCCTGTAAGAAACGAACAACAAATAATGAAACGACTTTACAAAAAAGGGAGAAAATTTGGCGACTGGACACTGACTTCTTATAAAGGAGGAGGTGGCAACGGTGAGGTATGGGCTTGTGTTAGTTCAGAAGGAGTAACGAAAGCAATCAAACTTTTAAAGAGAATAAAGCCAAAATCTTACAATCGTTTCGTTGACGAGACAACTGTTATTGAACAAAACTCTGATATTATTGGCATCATTCCACTTAAAGAAAAGCATCTTCCTAAAAAAATAAATGAATCAATACCCTATTTTATAATGCCTTTAGGCGAGCCATCTGAAATCCAAACTAAAGGACAAATCAATTGAAGAGAAAAATTGAGGCTGTAATTCAAGTTGCAGAAACACTTCCAAAGAACTTCATAAGAAAAAAAATCTATCACCGAGATATTAAACCTGCAAACATATTGTTTTACAACTCAAGATTTTCACTTGCAGACTTTGGATTAGTTGATTACCCAAACAAGAAAGAAGTCTCATTAAAAAATGAGGAAATCGGTGCAAAGTGGACAATGGCTCCTGGAGATGAGAAGAGAATCATCAAAGCAGATGCTGCTAAAGCAGACATATACTCTTTAGCAAAACTCTTTGGATTTATCTCACTGGAAATAAAAAGGGATTTGATGGTCAGTATTCCACAGAATCAATTATTCATTTGAAGCAGTTTTATCCCAAGAGCTATACCACACCAATTGACGACTTGCTTATAGCTTGCACAGACAATGACCCAAAGCGTAGACCATCAATTAAGAAATTTCTATTTGCATTACAAGAATGGAAAGTTCTTGCAGAGGACTATCAGAAAGAAACCAACGACAGTGGTTTGAAATCAGACCAAACTTTTCCCGACCTCCATTCCAAGACGAGTGATTTGGGAAGACATTAACGATATAATCAAAGTATTAAAAATTGTTGCTACATATGATAACCTTAACCACATGTTTTTTCCAAGTGGTGGTGGACTTGACTTAGAGGATGCAAGGTTATCCGTTGAATATGGTTGCATTGAGCTGGATTTTCAATCAATAGATATTTTAAAACCAAAGCGACTATTGTTTGAATCATTTGGGTATGACCACGAATGGAACTATTTCCGATTAGAGGCAGATGAACTTGAACCCTGTGGCGTTTATGAGGTAGAGGAAGGTGATAAACCATTTGAAGAAACTCATGACAGGGAAGAAGTAACACAAGTTTACCCAGGACACTATGAAGATTATAATTATTATGAAAGCTCTTATTACATAGAGGATGATGATTATCAAAGACCCGATGGAATGAAACATGTTACAAGGTGGTTTAGAGGAAGCTTTGTAATCTTCAATAAGCGTTCTGTTTATAATCAAACAACATCAACATATGATGGACGGCATAATAAAAATGACCACAGACGAATTCAGAGATTACATTCAGAGAAATGTTGACCATTTTAAAGAAGAAGAAAAGCAACCGTTCTTTGAAAAGTTGTTTGACAATTCATATCGAAGAAAGAAGAAAAGACGAGGAGAATATAAATCAACAAAATTTGAGGTCGATGAAGAAGATTAGAGTTCACAGCTTGGGGCGGTCAGTAGCACATGCAGCTAACAAGGTATTGACAAAAGCGGGGATGAAGGAATTCTATTGAACTTTTTTTCCATATTTAAACTGTGGTATTTCTATTGAAGTTCGGTGCTAAAAATCCCCGCCTTCGGCAATACCCAAACCGTTATTAGCAATACTTTTTTTAGTGCGGTTTAAAATTTTTCAATTAGAAATTGAATAGAAAAGCGGGAGCTTTATAAAAAATATAATGATCACGAACTGAAACCGAATTAAGTGAAAGTTTAACTGCTGATAACAATACGGATTAAAGAAATTTTTTAAAAGGTGATTTGTGAGTTTAAAATAGTTGCTCCTTTTAATTCATTTATGTTTTAATTAAAGTGTATCTAGGTAATATCTTTTAATAAAACTTCTTCAATACTACGGGATGTTAGCGGTCAGTTTAGGGACGACCCACCAATAAACAAACGAATGACAAAAATTAAAGCAAATAAAGTTCTATTTATCAAACTTGGCGAAGGGGGAAAATTTGAAAAGATTGTATTGAAAATTCCCAAACTTTGCGACTTGGATATGGAGATGTGAACACAAATGGTGTTTGAGTGGAAAATGGAGAAAAGTTAGAGATTTTATGTAAACGAAAGAGGCTCGGACATCGGTGCGGCTCAAAGACACGCAAATCAAATCCAACAGTTTTACGAAGAAGACGAGCAAACGCTTTGGATAACTTTTTATGCTAACAAACTTTGGTGGTGTTTCTCAAAACCTGAAATCACATTCCTGCCTGACAAAACCAAAGCACGACCTGTAATTAGCAAATGGTCTGACAAAGACATTAACAATAGCGTTTTACTAACAGGAAATATAAGTGGCGGATTACTAAAGACACAAGGTTTCCGTGGAACAATTTGTAGCGTTGAAGAGGCAAAATATGCACTTGCAAAATCAACAACGAACAACCAAAAGAAGTTGTTGGAGTTGAAAATGCGTTTCTGAATTAAAATCAAAACTGTCAGTCCTAATAAAAAATTACAATCGAAAGACTTTGAAACGTTGGTGGACTTAATTTTAGACAAGCAGGTTGGCAACGTGTTGGCGACATTGAAAAACCCAAAAGACATTAGACCTTGAACTTTTGCACCCTGACAGGCGAAAAGCAATTGTGCAAATAAAATCACAATCAGACCTTACACAATTTTTGGAATATGAAGAAAAGTTTGTTCCAATGAAAAATGATTACGACAAGTTTTTTATGTTGTTCATTCAGCAAATCCAAACTTAGAGAAATACGAAAACGAAACAGAAACAAAATTATATCTTGTGACAAAGTTGCTGAGTTGACAATTTCCGCAGGACTAGTAGAATGGGTAATAAAAAAGACATCATAAAAAAAACCGAACCGCAAACAGCAGGTTTAAGAAATTGGCGCTTCAGTGTTTACAGGAAGTTCAGTTTTCCAATCAAACATTTTTAGTGGCAGACAGTTTTGTAATTACAGAAAGTTTAGTTCTCCGAATCAACTTTTTTGGTAAAATTCGCCACCATCGCCAATCCCGGGAACGTTATACTCAATTTTAATATGAGCAATTATTCAAAATGGATTGAATATACAACTAGTTATTCAAACTCGTACTGGCAAATGGAAGAACCCTTTGCTTGGGACGGCTTTGATGGAAAACTTAAATCTATTGATAACAGCAACCTTCATCTTTTGAACATAAAAAACAATCATCATATACAGAGTATATTCGAGAATAAGTTTTGTCCATACTGCAATTCAACCTTGGATGCAAATTCTAGAATACATGCTCTTTCACCAGAATGGAAGAGATTAGATCGAGTAATATGCGAAAATTGTGGATGGTGGGTTTTTACTTTAGTAAAAATAAAAGTTTATCCATATGAGTCCTTCAGAACGAATTTCTTGAGGTGCATTATTCAATTTTGATTTCGAACATACAGATGAGCCTATCAATGTTATTAGGAAACGTATAGAACAAAAAAAAATTGACTTAAGATCAATAAGCCCAAAAGAATTAGAAATTTTAGTTGGTTCTGTTTTTCGGATTATTTTAACGTAAAGGTCAAATACGTTGGAGGACCAGGAGATAATGGAGTTGATTTACTCTAACCGAGGGAGATATAAAGATTGCAGTCCAAGTTAAGCGTAGAGAAAAGATAGACAAAACAGAAAGTGTAAGCACTATCAGGGATTTCTTAGGTGCGATATTGCTTGGTGATTACCCCAAAGGCATTGTGGTTAGCACAGCAGACAAGTTTACTAAACCAGCACAAAAATCAAGTTCTAGCCCTTTTCTCAAAAGGCATGGCATTGAGATTGATCTCTACAACCATGATATGATCCTAGATCTATTAGAAAAAACAAAATTTCCTGAACGACCATGGGAAATGGTTGACAGTATTCAGCATCACATTAAGCATTATGGAAAAGTATAACTGAGTATAACAGCACATTTGCAATAGGCGGGGTCTCGTTCTCCGCAGATAGTTTTGTGAAAGGTGAAGTTCAGTTCTTCGCACGGACATTTATGCTGGAAAGCCCGCCCATCGCAAAATCTGCGAAACGTAATCGGCAAGGCTAAAAGACCAAGGCCGTAAAAGTATAAAGACAAAATAATATGAGTAAAAAAGAACAGGCAAAACAAGAATTTTTGTCCCTGCTGAGTCTCCCGCATTGCATATATTTTAAATTAACGAAGTATTTTGACGCGGGGACTCAGCGGGCGAACTGAATTATGACATTGAACTTATTGAATTCTTATCGAGAAGAGTATTAATAACCAGCAGTAGATCTTTAAAAGTATAATTACTGTGTCAAACAGCACCTGCAAGAAATTGGCGGTTCAATGGTTAAATAAAGCATTGTGCTTCGTATCAAGTTCGGTGCTGGAAGACAGTTTTCGTCTTTGAAATCGCCAACTTCTTGTAGCCGCAAACCGTTATCTGCAAGCATAAGACCGTAACCCAAAACAACGACACGACATCAATGAACTATTATTTTCCATTCGGTAAAAAGTTGACAAAGGTTCAACAAAAAGACAGAACTCCAAAGAAAGCATTTGTTCTTGGAGTTTACGCAAGTGCAGTTCACGCGAAGTGGACAGACATCAACGGCAAACAATTAGTTTCTGCTTTTGCAGTTGCAAGTGAACCCGACATCTTTTGGACAGGCGACAACGCAGAACAAATAATATCTTCAATCAAGTTGCCCGAACAGTTAGGGAAACTAACAGTTCCGACAAACAAGAACTTAAATGGACCTTCAGGACGAGCATTAGATGAAAAGTTTCTTGAGCCTCTTAACCTTAACAGGAAATCAACTTGGCTTTGCGACTTGCTTCCCGAATCAAGAGTAAATGAAAAGCAACGTGTAGCAATTGACACACATTATTCGGCTGACCTTTTTGAAAAATATAATCTTCCTTTGCCGACAGTTCCGAACTTTGACAAAGCAGAACTGAATTCAGAATTAAGACGAAATGAAATATTAGAAGAACTTGAAGAATCACAAGCGGACACTTTAATTCTATTAGGCGACCTTCCAATTTATTGGTTTCTTCGCATCTACAACAAACAATATTCAAAGCTTTCACAGTTTGGCGACACGAACGAAACTTATGGAAGAGGACACAAAATACAAATCAATAACAAGACATATAAAGTTATCCCTCTTTGCCATCCAAGACAAGCAGACAGACTTGGAAGATCAAATGAAAAGTGGGGACAACTGCACGACAATTGGACGAAAGAAACGAATGCCAACAAATAGCCAGAAACCGTCATCATAATTGTACAGCGACACTCACCAACTGATAGAAAATTAAAAAGAAGTATTAAATTATAAAACTTTAAAAAAATATTATGAAAAAAAACATTGTAAAACTGCACCGGGTTTTTGCAGCACCGGTAGAAAAAGTTTTTAAAGCATTCACAGATGCCGATGCAATGGCTTCCTGGCTTCCACCATACGGATTTGTATGTAAAGTGCATAGTATGGATTTTAAAATTGGCGGTTCATATAAAATGACCTTTACTAATTTTACCACTGGTAAAGGACATTCTTTTGGCGGCAATTATCTGGAAATTATCACAAACGAACTACTGAAATATACTGACCAATTTGACGACCCTAATTTGCCGGGACAAATGATTACAACAATTGAACTTAAAAAAGTAATATGTGGCACAGAACTATTCGCAACACAGGAAGGAATTCCTGATGCAATACCTGCTGAAATGTGCTATTTAGGTTGGCAAGAATCGTTAGACAAATTAAAACGTCTGGTAGAACCAAACATTCCGGATGCGTAAGGAAATTTTAAATTAATAACATTAAAAATAATAAAATGGCGCTTATTAATCCTCACATTAACTTCAATGGAAATACCGAAGAAGCATTCAATTTTTACAAATCAGTATTTGGCGGAGAGTTCGCAAAAATTATGCGTTTCAAGGACTTGGCAAGTGCTGAATTTCCTGTAGCAGAAAATGAAGCAAATAAAATAATGCACATTGCTTTGCCTATTGGCAAAAATATTTTAATGGCTAATGATGTACCTGAATTAATGGGACGAGTAAATGAAAACGAAAACAGAAGTAAAATTTCAATAAGTGCTGAAAGCAAAGAAGAAGCAGACAAATTATTTAACGGACTTTCAGCAGGCGGAAAAATTGAAATGCCTATTGCCGACAGTCCCTGGGGTTCATATTTTGGAATGTTTAGAGACAAATACGGAATTGAATGGATGGTAGATTTTGACCCTAATTATAAAGGACAAATTTAACCGAAGTAAAACAACGAACGCCTAACACAGGTATGGCAAAAGTGGTGGTTTCGTTCGTCGCAGTCACATTTGTGGTTAATCAAACATTGATTCTCCGTATCAATATTTGTGTTGAAAATCGCTACCTTCGCCAAGCCCGCAAAACGTAAGCGTGCAGAATAAAAGAAGACTCATCACAGACGAACATTTTCCGCCGTTGTTGGTGCCTGCCCTGTGTGTTCCAAAAAGTTTGCGAGTTTAAATTTCAAGAAAGATTAGATTTAGTTGCAAACTTTTTGGTCACCAACAACAAAAGCATGCTAATTGAAACCTTGCAGATGAACCACAGGATACTAAATATTCTTCACCAGGATTTTACTACACAGGGAAAGATGAGTATGGATTTTGGAAAACTATATGGAAGTTTTGAATGAAAGATATTCGATTTTGAGTATCCCAGTTCAGGAGTTTGGTTGTTGCCTGCCCGTATATAATATTGATTTGTATTTATGTATTAGGCGGGTGACCAAAAGTTTACATTATGTGTATTCTAAATTTTAGATATTAATAAGCAAACTTTTTGTAACCCAAGGTAGGCACCAACAACGGCGGAATAAAACTAACTGCAATATTCTAAAAGACTACTGCCGGTTAAACATTTATATTTGTTTAATCTTTTAACTAAATAAAATCACAATGAAATTTATTATTACATCAATCTTAGTTCTTTAGCTACCATTTCACTTTATGCACAGAGTGACAAAGAGTTTTCAAAAAATGTTTTTCAAAAGAAATTTCTTTTGTGAGAACCGATACTGCACACGGCTCACAATCTACGGTGATTGAATATCCTACATTTTTAATTGTTATAGAATTACCTATGATAGATGAAGGAGGTGGAAGAAGCTCTAACCTGGCGCAGGATATTCCGAAAGCAGAAAGTTTTTAAACTACCTTAAAAAAGAATATAATGACAAACCCGTAAAATATGTATTGAGCTCGCACTGGCATCTGCACAGTCTTTCCGGAATTACTCCATTTTTTAATCAGGGTGCAACACTTATTGCCGCAAAAACAAATTGGGAATACAGTGTTAACAATGGCTTGTTCGATAAAACAGACACGAAAGCTTTTGAAAAACAAGTGATACAGGTTTCAAAAGACACTATAATTCTTGAGAATACTGATTTCCCCATTTCTGTTTTATTTCTTGACGAAAGCTATAGGCACAAACCTACCAGGGATTATTTGTTTTTCTATATGCCAAAAAATAAATGCATTCATGCTTCATGTATGTGCGCCATGAATGAAATTGACTTTACACAAAGACCTGAATTTATTTACAATGACAGGGTTACAGATTTGGAAAAAGCTATTAAATCAAGAAATTTAGAAGTAGAGAATTTGTTTAAATTGACAGCAGAGTATGATAAAGAGAAGAATACTTACAAATTACCTGCCTTCAACAATTCTTATTTTGAAGAATTTAAACAAAGAGGGACACCAATGGAAGCTATTGTAACAGGATTTGCCAGCTATGATTTAAATTTTATTCAATCAAGTAAAGATAGTATTTTATGCAATTTAATTGCAAAGAAAATCTCCGCACAAATCATAAACGCAACTGTTTATGAATGTATAAAACAGAAGGCATATAATAATGCCGTTCACTGGGCTCAAATTTTAAATTTATACCAAATCGGAGAAGTTAATTTTATGGACACAATGGGCGAAGCCTATTACAATGCAGGCGATTTTTCAATTACACAACACATCAGCAATCAACTGGCAGTTCTCAACCCAAATTTCACGAATCAATTTAAGGTTTGGGAGCAAAATAAATTGAATGAAAATTAAAACAAATGTAAGAAGGAAACAGAGGTATAGCAAAAGGCGGACTGAAGTTCTTACTTCGGCAAAGCTCAGTACAAGCCGCAGACCCGCTTGCATTTCATTTCGAACGGTCAGGCAGTTTTGTGGTTAATCAAACATTGGAACCTTTGTTATATCAAGCCATTTATACCGATTTTCAGAAATCGGTTTTTGATACTTTTGCCAACGAACTTTCTTTGATATACTCTGAAATTGATGAAACCGTTCAAGAGTTAAAAAAATGGGTAAAGAAAAAAAAGGTAAACACGAACGTAATTAATTTCCCTTCAAAGAGCTACATAATGCCGGAACCATTAGGTGTTACGTTGGTAATAGGTGCATGGAATTATCCTTTTCAATTATCGCTAGCTCCTGTAATAGCGTCTATAAGCGCAGGAAACACTATCATTCTAAAACCAAGTGAAATATCATCATCATGTAGTAAAATAATGGCTCAACTGATTAACGAGAATTTTGACCCAACATTTTTCAAAGTTATTGAGGGTGGTATTCCAGAAACAACCGAATTATTGACACACGTTTTGACAAAATATTTTTACAGGAAGTGTTGCAGTAGGTAAAATCATATCTCAAGCAGCCGCAAAATATCTCACGCCTGTTACCTTAGAACTCGGAGGAAAAAGCCCTGCAATTATTACTGAGGACTGCAATTTAAAAACAATTGTAAAGAGATTGATTTGGGCCAAGTTTTTAAATGCAGGGCAAACCTGTGTAGCCCCTGATTATGTCTTAGTCCATCAATCTATTGAGCAACGGTTTTTGGAAATGGCAAAAATGGAAATTGAAAAAGAAAAGTTCTCCATTCAAAATGACAACTATGTGCAAATAATAAATACTAAAAACATTCACCGTTTAGTGAATTTATTAGACAAAGAAAAAATTTATTATGGTGGAAAGTACGATGAACAATCTCGAATATTCGAACCCACACTTATGCACCATGTAACTTTTGATGATAAAGTGATGCAAGAAGAAATATTTGGACCAATTCTACCTGTTATTGCATACCAATCATTGGATTTTGCCATTGCAAAAATTAAGGAAGGCGAAAACCCACTTGCTTGTTATATTTTTACCTCCGATCAATCAATAAAGAATAAAATTTTAAATGAAATTTCTTTTGGAGGCGGTGCAGTAAATGAAGCCATAATGCATATGACTAATAGTAAACTCCCCTTTGGCGGTGTGGGTGAAAGTGGCATGGGTTCCTATCATGGCGAAAATGGATTTAGAACATTCTCACACTATAAAAGCATATTGGAAAAGCCAACATGGTTTGAACTTAACTTAAAATATTTTCCTCATACAAAAGCGAAGTTAAGGTGGATAAAAAGGCTGATGGGGGTAAAATAACTACTGCCAACATGGGTTTGGCAAAGTAGGGCTTTTGTACTAAATTTGAACATTGGAATTCTATTGAACATTTGTGTTAACATGAACATTTGTGCTTCGATTTCCCCAACTTCGCCAAGCCCGAAACCGTTATTAGCAAAACTTTTTGTAGTGCGGTTTAAAATTTTGCAATTGGAAATTGAATAGAAAAGCGGGAGCTTTATAAAAAATATAGTGATCACGAACTGAAACCGAATTAAGTGAATATAACTGCTGATAACAATGAGGATTAATGAAATTTTTTTAAAAAGGTGT
Organism: Ignavibacteria bacterium; assembly: GCA_016709315.1. Classification (GTDB taxonomy): domain Bacteria; phylum Bacteroidota; class Ignavibacteria; order Tepidaquicellales; family Tepidaquicellaceae; genus JAEUSI01. The sequence goes on along the minus strand of JADJMZ010000001.1, from coordinate 140,928 downwards.
TTTGTGAGGTAAAAATAGTTGCTCCCTTTTAATTCATTTATGTTTTATTAAAGTGTATCAAAGTAATATCTTTTCGCCGTTGTTGGTGTTCCAAAAAGTTTGCACAGAGTAATGTTAAAATTGTTCCTATTACTTTTTGCAAACTTTTTGGTCACCAACAACAGAACACTTAGCCATCGAAGAATTTTTGATTTTAATTATTAATCAACTTTTGTATTAAAATTCAAACTCAATCTTCAGACAAATTTAATTTATTTTCATTCCGATGTGTCAAAATTAACTAAAATCCCTAATGAATCTAAGAGCTTTTGTTGTTGGTGACCAAAAAGTTTGCAGTCAGTGCTGATGTTCTTCTAAACTCCTGTGAGGCAAACTTTTTGGAACACCAACAACGGCGGGAATCTGGGGTTTTTATGCAATTTTTGCTAACGTTGAGTATTTTAGACTTAACCGAGAATTTTGGGACAACGCAAAAGCCAAAAGATAAAATGGAAAAAGAGATAGAAACTTTTTACCCGAGAAGCCGAAAAGAATGGCGTGAGTGGCTTCAAGACAATCACGACAGAAAACAATCCGTTTGGCTTATCTACTACAAAAAGAAATCAAATATTCCGACAATAATTTATAGCGAAGCGGTGGACGAAGCACTTTGCTTTGGTTGGATAGACAGCAAAGCAAAACCAATAGACGATGAGAAGTTTATGCAATTTTTTAGTAGACGGAAAACTAATAGTGTTTGGTCAAAAGTTAATAAAGAAAAAATTGAACGGCTGGCAAAAGAAGGTCTTATGACAAAAGCAGGTTATGAAATAATTGATGAAGCAAAACAAAATGGCTCTTGGACAATTTTAGACGAAACAGAAGCACTAATCATTCCTGACGACTTAGACAAAGAGTTTCGAAAAAGAAACAATGCCAAAGAATATTTTTTAAATTTAAGCAGGTCAGACAAACGAAATATTTTACAATGGCTTGTTCTTGCTAAACGACAGGAAACAAGAGAAAAAAGAATAACAGAAATCGTTGAACTTGCAGACAAAAAACAAAAACCAAAACAATTCGGTGGACAGAAAAACGGCATATAACAGCACTTGCAAGAAACTGGCGGTTCAGTGGTTAAATGAACATTTGTTCTTCGTATCAAGTCCAGTGCTGGCATACAGTTTAGTGCTTCGAAATCGCCAGCTTCTTAAACCCGCAAACCGTTGTGTGCAACCAAACAAAACCTTGAAATAGAAATGATGAAAAGAAAAATTAGATTTTTAATAGTTGGTGTCTTATTGATTTTAATGCAAATTTCTGCATTTGCTCAAAAAGAAATCGCTATAACTATTGACGACCCCAATACCTCAGAAACATTTAAACTAAACTGGCAAGAAAGAAACAACTCAATTTTAAAAACACTCGATAAGCATAAAATTAAAGCTGCCCTATTTGTTTGTGGAATGAGAGTTAATGATTCAAATGGAAAAGAACTTTTGAATAAATGGGATATAAAGAATCATTTAATTTGTAATCACTCATATTCACATTTATATTTTAACTCAAAATCTAAAACAAGCGAAATCTTTATTGCAGACTTTAATAAAGGTGATAGTCTTATTAGAAATTTTAAGAATTATACAAAACTATTTAGATTTCCATATTTGAAAGAAGGGAATACTGCTCAAAAAAGAGACTCAATGAGAGTTGCTATGAAAACAGATGGGTATAAAAATGGTTATGTAACGATTGACGCTTCCGACTGGTACATTGATGCACAAATATCAATAGCATTAAAAAAAGATATAAATACTGATTTGACACCATATAAAGAATACTATATCAACCATATACTGGACAGAGCCAAATATTACGACTCACTGGCGCATTTAGTATTTAAAAGAGATATAAAGCATACTTTACTTATTCACCATTCTTTACTTAACGCATTATTTCTTGACGATTTATTAATAGCATTGAATGAAAATGGATGGAAACTAATTAATGCAAAAGAAGCATATAATGACGTGATTTCTTCTCAACAGCCATTAATTGAACCTTGTGGAGAAAGCATTGTTTGGCAATGTGCAGAACAGATAGAAGAAATTTCAAAAACATTACGTTATCCGGGAGAAGATGAAGAATACGAAAAAGAACCACTTGAAAAATACATTGAAGAATATGAATTGAGAATGAAAATAAAATAGGCAGCACACAACATGGGTTTTGCAAAATTGGGGCAGAAGTACTAAGTTTGAAAATTGGAATATTAATTAACATTTGTGCTAATAAGAACATTTGGAATTATAAACCCCAACTTCGCAAATCCCCAAAACGTGATATATGAAACAAACACTCTTTCTGTATCAAGAAAATTTACATCTGCTAAAAATTCATAACTATCTCTTCCCCGAACTGCGAGCATTTTACTTCCGTCGCTCCTATCATCTGTTCAGCAAAATCAAAAGTTACTTTCTTACTTGCTATTGCTTTTCTTATTCCGTTTTCTATGAGATCCGCCGCTTCCTTCCATCCGAGATAATTAAGCATCATCATTCCTGATAAAATCAGCGAAGAAGGATTCACTTTATCTAATCCTGCAAATGATGGCGCAGTCCCGTGTGTTGCTTCAAAAATTGCATTCCCTGTAATGTAATTGATATTGCCTCCCGGAGCTATTCCTATTCCGCCAACCTCCGCCGCTATGGCGTCAGAGAGATAATCACCGTTAAGATTGGTAGTTGCAATAATATCAAAATCATCCGGATGTGTAATAACCTTCTGCAAAGTATTATCGGCAATTGCGTCTTTAATAATTATTTTCCCTTTATCCATAGCATCTTTCAGTTCAATGTGTGCAGCTTCCTTTCCTTGTGATTCTGAAGTTCTCTCCCATTGCATCATTGAATATATTTTATCACCATACAATTTTTCAGCAATCTGATAACACCAGTCCCTGAAAGAGCCGGAAGTGAATTTCATGATATTTCCTTTATGAACTATCGTAAGTGATTTTCTTCCGTGCTCAATTGCATAGTTTACTGCAGCTATCATAAGCCGCTGAGATCCTACTCTTGACATGACCTTTAGTCCTACTCCGACTTCGACTTCATCAGCAAGCGGTAAATCTTCAGCTCTGAGGAAATCATTTGTCTTTTCTATCGTGCCGAATCTGATCTTATCAAATCTTTCGGGAAAATTCTCTCTGATAAATTCCAGCAGCATCCTGTTCTCTTCTGTTCCTGCTTTGAATTCAATTCCCGCATAAGTATCCTCGGTGTTTTCCCTGAATATAACCATATCCACTTTATCAGGTCTTCTCACGGGAGTTTCGATCCCGCCATAATATTTCACCGGACGGAGACAGACATAAAGATCTAATTTCTGTCTGAGAGCGACATTGATCGAACTTATTCCCTTTCCAATCGGCGTTGTCAGAGGTCCTTTTATTCCCACAAGATATTTCTCAAATGCGTTTACTGTTTCCTGAGGAAGCCATTCGCCCGTTTGTTTGTATGCCTTTTCTCCTGCCAGAACTTCAAGCCATTCTATTTTTCTTTTTCCCTTATAAGCTTTTTCTACAGCCGAATCCAGTACGTACCTGCTTGTCTTCCATATTTCAGGACCTATTCCGTCACCTTCCACAAAAGGAATTATCGGATCTTCGGGAACATTTAATATCCCGTTTTTAACTTCGATTATTTTACCCATTTATTGATTAAAATTATAAAGGTAAAATTTAACTATAATTTATTTCGGGTTAAATGGAATTTGAGATACTTATACAATAAATTATTGTTTGCTTTAAATCATTTTAAAACAATGTTTAACATTCCGCGTTGTTTCATTATTGAGATAAGTATCGCGAACTTTTGAAAAAATTTATGACTGATAAATTATGATAAGTCAAAAATTCTGACAAAAGAAATTTTTAAAATAAATATGTGTTGACCATTTCATCTGTATAATCCGCAATGTCCGTGTATATACTCATTGCTGTCCAAAACGTTTTGTAATGAATAAATAACTTTTAATTTTACATTTAAATACAATAATATCTAAGATTTTAAATTTAACTCCCCTGACTTTCTTAGTTAAATATTTTGTCTCAAAAAATACCGACCACCCCCTAATCCCCCTCCTTTGCAAGGAGGGGGAAGCCCGCTGAAGGCGGGCAGGGGGAGGTCATACAACTGCACTTAACATTACACCTACATTATAAGAAGGTGGAAACCATTGAAGAAGTTTGTATCAAAATTTTCATTCAATTGTTTTTGACGGATATGATATAGACTTTAAATATTAATTAACTTTTGTATTTTAATAATAAAAAGAAACATTTCCGGTATTAATTTATCATATCAATCCGGAAGTCAGTTATGAAAAATCTATTCAGAATATTTTTACCTCTAATTGCCATTATAATTTTTGTCAATCTGTATTTCATTCATTCGGATATAATAAAGACGGCAGATAATTATCCGATCTGGATGAAAGACTCGTCCGGGAACAGAACGGATCAGACTTCAGGGCTTTTCTTTACTGGAGAGAAGGACGGAAAGAAAATGTTCATCTCATGTGATGACATAGGTAAAATTAACAGGATATCAGTTGACGAAAGTAAAAACCCTCCGCAATTTGAGTTTACGGAAATAAAATTTTCTGAGCAGGTAAGCACTCTCTTCGGGAAATTCAAGAAAAGAGACATGGAAGATATTTATTTTGACAGTCTTAACAATACTATACTTCTTGCAATAGAAGGACATGAATACAGTTCTTATGATCCTGAAATTTACAGAAAGAAAGAAGGCATTTACGAGTTAACTTTCAATAATGATATTCTTTCCTTCGATTCAGTTCTTACGATCAAAAGACTTAAAATGCCTGAAGCAGTCTATGCGCATACTTATGATAATATTGGCTTTGAAGGATTCTCTGAAACTGAAAATTACTTCTTTCTTGGTCTTGAAAATTACCAGACTAAAACAAACGATTTCAGCGACAGTACGATCATATATATTGTTAACAGAAAAACAAACGATCTTGTAAAAACTATTGGAACAAGCGATCTTAAAATCAGTTCTGTCTGTGGTCTTTATTCAGACGGAGACAGGAGTCTGTTCGGAATTGACAGAAACCGCAGAAGTATGTTCCATATTCTTTTTGATAATGAGTTCAATGTTGTAAGCTGCCTGATTAAACCTCTCGATCTTTCGACTCCGGGTCATCCGGAGATAAATGATGTTCTTGGTTTTGCGCCGGAGTCAGTTACTTTTGATAAAGAAAACAATATTTATGTTTCCATTGATCCTTGGAAAGAGATTTACAAACCTGATATTGCTCAGAGGAAAAGACTTTCACAGGAAGAGCTGGATAATTTTTACAGTTTTGTTCCGATCATGTATAAATTTAAAAATGAATTTTAACTGATACTTTAAATTGAAAAGTTACAGAAAAGAATTATGGTTCGATACAAAGAACCGCAGAGAACTTATCAACATCACCGGCACTATCGAAGACTGTCTTAAAGAAAGCGGAATAAAAGAAGGTCTGCTGCTCTGCAACGCAATGCATATCACTTCAAGCGTATTCATTAATGACGACGAACCGGGACTTCATGCTGATTTTGAGAAATGGCTCGAAGGACTCGCTCCCGAAAAACCGCATTCGCAGTACAGGCATAATACCTTTGAAGACAATGCAGATGCGCATCTCAAGAGGACAGTTATGGGAAGGGAAGTTGTGGTCGCAGTTACTAAAGGTGAACTTGACTTCGGTCCTGGGAACAGATCTTTTACGGAGAGTTTGACGGCAAAAGAAAAAAAGAGTTCTTGTGAAAATCATCGGGGATTAAAATTAATTTTCGCGGATTGTATTCATGTTTTGAAAGAATTCCATGAAACATTAACTGTGAATTAAAAACATCTGAAAACCCCTTACTGTCATCCCCGCGCGTTCTCCTGGCGGGGATCCATTCAATTTGAAATTTAGAATATCGCTCGCCTCGCGAAGCGGGATTTGGAATTTAAAAGATTTCTATTTACAATTTGAAATACATTTTACATAATCATTTCAACAGTGACATTTTCCTAACTCCAAATAATTCATCAGCAATAATTTTATAAAAATAGATTCCGCTAGCGTATTGAGAACCATCAAATACTGCAGAGTATTTTCCTGCAATCTATTTATTATTCACAAGCACTGCAACTTCATTCCCGACAACATTATAAACAATTAATTTAACATTGTAATACGAACCGCTGTTTTGTTTCTCAGGTAATTCATAATTAATCACAGTCTTAGGATTAAACGGGTTTGGATAGTTCTGATACAGTTTAAATGATGAAGGCAATGCAGCATTTGGCTGATTAACTCCCGTTAAATCATCCCTGAAGACTTTATAAACAGCATCTGGCGTGCAGGCAATTATTGTATCACCTGAATTCGGATCTTTTGATAGTCCGGTAACATTTTTCGAAGGATAAAAAGTATTGTTATACAGATACCAGCTCTGACCACGGTTGGTGCTACGGTACAGACCGGCTGTCGTACCCGCATAAATGATGTTACTGCTACCGGGCGAAACTTCCAGTGTATTAAGATCAAACGGAACATAAGCGGAGTCCCAGTTAAGTCCGTTATTCAATGAAGTGTATATTTTATTCTGTGTGACCCCGTATATTATTTCACCCTGGTAATCGAAGCACAGTTCTTTCAGAGGCGGAATGTTAACAGAGTTAAAACTGTATCCGCCGTCAGTGCTGAGCATCATGTAATCCCTATGAACCGTGAAAATGTAATTTGTATTGAAAGGATTTACTTTTATGAATCCTCCGCTTAAAGTGTTTCCGCCGTAAGGAGAACCTACTGTCCTAAGATCCGGAATGGTATCGGTTGGAAACCAGTTCTGACCTCTGTTTGTGCTTTTAAAAATTCCCGGCTGATAATTAGTCGAGCCGTTCGGATATCCGTAATAGCAAACTGAATCATTATAAGGATCAAAATCTCCTCCGCTTGGAAAGAATAATGAACCTCCGCAGCCGAAAATATAATAATGACTTATCCAGTTAATGCCTCTGTTATATGTCATGTAAGTACTTGCGTCAGGACAGGATGCGCAAGGAGTGATCAGATAATTTATCATAAAATCCGGATCCTGATTTGAGATCATAAAAAAAGAAACCGGATAACATCTGTCATAAACGAAAGGCGGATCAATGCAGGTAGCGCACCTGGTATTCAGAAAACCATTTGCCGGATCAGTCCAGGTATTGTCTGATCTTGAATATTTCTTAAGCGCTCCGTTCTCCGGATTCGGTAAGGTGTCATTTGAATTATGCTGAACAAAGATAGAATTGAAATTATCAGAATTATGAATTTTGTAGAAAGATTTTATCTGCCAGCCGGAAGGCTGATAAATTCTGATCCAGCTTTCCTGTGAGTAAGAATTGTTGAAGATGAAAACAATTAAAAGAAGTAATAATCTTTTCATTTTGAACTCCCTGATTTTTCTTATCTTAACTTATGTCATCACATTTCTTTTAACAATTCATAAATAAATCACAGAATCGTTAACTTACTTAAATTCCTGAAATACAAATAAAAAAAGGACCCCGAAATACTCCAGGATCCTTTTAAAAATAAATTCAAATATAAGATTAACTTACAGCCTGGTTTATATGAGCATTAAGTTTTTCTGCAATCTTTGGTTTGGGAAGTGCTCCTACGATCTGATCGACCATCTTTCCGTCTTTAAAAATGAGCAAAGTCGGAATGCTTCTTATTCCGTATTTTGTTGCAATTTGCTGATTGTTGTCGACATCTACCTTTCCGATCTTTGCCTTGCCTTCGTATTCATTTGCAAGTTGGTCTATTGACGGAGCGATCATCTTGCACGGACCGCACCATACTGCCCAGAAGTCAATGAGCACGGGAAGTTCTGATTTCAGCACTTCTTCTTCAAAGTTAGCGTCTGTAAATTCAATTGGATGCATTTAATATTCCTTTCTTTATTAGATTATTTGTTTAATGGTTTATGATTTTTTTTAGAGTTTTAGTTAAGGTTCAAGTTATTTTCCCCAACTATATTTTTCAAGTTTGAAATTAATTCCTTTGTTGCCTTTATTCTGTATTCTTTAGATTTAAAAGCTCTCGGTCCCGAACCGTTTATAATGTTAAAAAACAGATTAGAGTTTCCCGGATTTTTTTCCACAACATCTTTTATAATGTCCAGCTTTGATACGTCGGTTTTATGTTCATTAAGATGTATGATAAGATTCTTAGTGAATATTTCCAGAAAAGTATCTATGCTGTAGATCTCTTCAGCAATAAGTTTTATCTTGTCGCCGTTATCTTCCGGAACTCCTTTTATAATTACCGCAGTGTCATTTTCAAATAACTTTGTCTTGCTTTCGTAAAGCCGGCTGAATGCAATGCATTCACCCGAACCGTAAAGGTCTACAAGATTGAATACAACAAACTTATTTCCTTTCTTGGATACTTTTACCTGCACATCATTGATAACACCGCACATAGTAGCCGATTTCATTTTTGCGAGTTCAATCTCAGCCGGATCTTCCCCGAATGTAAGATCAATAAAATTATTAATGTCTCTTTCATATTTTGAAAGCGGGTGACCGGTTACGTAAAATCCAATAGCGGCTTTTTCTTTATTATACTTTTCTGATTCCGGAAACTCAGTATGATTCTCAATTATATATTCTTCTATGTGCTGCTTGGTCTTATTCACTCCGAAAAGATCTTCCTGCCCCTTTGCTTCCTCGCTTGTGCTGTATCTCTGTGCGTAAAAAGTCGCTCTCTCAATGTTGAGAAAAAGTTTCCTCCTGTTGATCTCCACGCTGTCAAACGCTCCGGCGAATATTAGGCTTTCAAGGGCTTTCTTGTTTACAAGACGAAGATCCACTCTCTTCAGGAAGTCCATAAAGCTTGTATAATTTCCGTTAAGATTTCTTTCACTCATTATATTCCCGGCTGCTTTTTCACCGACATTTTTCAAAGCGCTTAATCCGTAAATTATCTCTCCCACATATTCTTCATTGTCAGCATACCGTATCGAAAAATCCATTTCGCCTTCATCTATATCAGGAGGTCTTAATTTCACCTTCATCTTTTTACATTCGTTTGCAAGCTGCTGCAGTTCTGTCTCATCATCCTTTCTGCACGCCATTGAAACCGCAAGGAATTCAAGAGGATAATGCGTCTTGAGATATGCAGTATAAAATGCAAGTATTGAATAAGCAACTCCGTGGGACTTGTTGAATCCGTAATCGGCGAAGTCCAGAATTAAGTTAAATATTTCTGTCGCGGATTTTTTGAGACATCGTTTTTCATTGCGCCGGAGACGAACTTCTCCTTGATCTGTATCATCTTTTCCTTGATCTTCTTGCCCATTGCCTTTCTCATGTTATCCGCTTCGGCAAGTGAAAATCCCGCAACATCCCTTGCTATTTGCATTACCTGTTCCTGATATACAATGATGCCGTAAGTTTCCTTCAGAGTATTTTCCATTGTCGGATGAAGATAAGAGATCGGCTTCTTCCCGTTTCTTTTGTCAATGAAATCCGGAATGAGCTTCATCGGTCCCGGTCTGTACAATGCATTCATTGCCGCAAGGTCGTTGATGTTCTTCGGCTTGAGCTTCGAAAGAGATTCTCTCATCTTGCTTTTTGAGAACTGAAATATTCCGATAGTCGAACCCGATGAAAAGAGTTCATAAGTTTTCGGATCATCAAGCGGAATGTCTTTCTCAGTTAAATTCTTTCCGTACTTTTCATTTATGAGTTTAAAGATCCTGCCAATTACTTTCAGTTCCTTCAGTCCGAGAAAATCAATTTTGATCATTCCGGCATCTTCAAGCTGATTCATGTCATATTGAGTGCAGAATACATTGTCTTCACCCGTAACTTTTGACAATGGAGTGTAATCCGTAACATCACCCGGAGCTATGACAACTCCAGAAGCGTGAATCGAAGAATTCTTATTCAGATTCTCAAGCACAAGACAGTAATCGTAAAGTTTTTTCTTTTCCGTTTTCTGAGCAGCGTCGCCTGTTTCAAAATATTTTTTAAAATCAGGTTCTTCCTTCATGCACTCGCTGAGTTTCTTTACTTTTCCAAACAGAATTGGAATGGTTTTTGTCAGATCATTTATTTCCTGAAAAGGAAAATTAAGAACCCTGCCGACATCTTTAAGAACGCCTCTCGGAGCAAGTTTATTGAATGTAACTATCTGAGCTACAGAACTTTCGCCGTATTTTTCCTTTGCATAATGTATCACTTCATCACGTCTGTCATCCTGAAAATCAATGTCAATGTCGGGCATTGACACTCTTTCAGGATTCAGGAATCTTTCAAACAGCAGATCGTATTCAAGAGGGTTTACATTTGTAATTCCAATGCAATAACACACAAGACTTCCCGCAGCGCTCCCTCTGCCGGGACCGACAAGTATACCTTTGCTTCTCGCATAATCAATGAAATCCTTTACAATGAGAAAGTATCCTGAGAAATCCATTTTCCTGATTACGGCGAGTTCGTAACGAAGTCTTTCTACTGCAATTTCTTTATTTGTCAGAAATTCATTCTTTATCTTTTCAAGACCTTCGAATGAAAGTTTCTCAAGATATTCGTCAAATGTTTTTGCTTCTTTTTTATCTTCTTCAGGTATCAGATAATTCGGCATGAAATTCTTCGAAGTATCGAGTTCGAGATTGCATTTCTCTGTAACTTCAAGCGTTGATCTTATCGCTTCGGGAAATTCACCGAACAGATCGCACATTTCCTTTGCCGACTTAAAATAAATCTGATCAGTTCCGTAACGGAGATTTGTCAGAAGATCTTTTGGTTCATAACTCTTTGCGGCTTTGGCAGACTGCTTGGCACTGATGTGAAGATAAATATTGTGAGCGATCGCATGTTCTTTTTTTATGTAATGGACATCGTTTGTTGCGATGAGTTTCAGACCGAACTTCTTTGCAAGCTTCGGCATTTCAATCATCACTTTCTTCTCAGCGGGAATGTCGTGATCCTGTATCTCGAGATAAAAGTCCTCACCGAAAATATCCTTATACACTCCTGTCATTTTCTCAGCGGTCTTCAGATCATCCCTTGTAATATAGCAGGAGATGACTCCTCCGGCACAGGCGGAAGTTGCGATGAGACCTTCACTGTACTGATTCAGAACTTCAATATCTATCCTCGGCTTGTAATAATATCCTTCAGTATGTCCGATGGAAGTAAGCTTAAGAAGATTCCTGTAACCCGTTTCATTTTTTGCAAGAAGAATAAGATGTGCGTAATTAATATTGGATGAAGTGAGACCGTCTGAGTTTTCAACGCTCATCTCTTCTACTTCTGAAATTGATTTAACATTTTTCTTTCCTTTATCAAATCTGCTTCCTGACTGCGCAACATAGACTTCGCAACCTACTATCGGCTTTACTCCCTTTGACTTTGCTTTTTTATAAAACTCCATAATGCCGTACATCACGCCGTGGTCAGTAAGAGCCAGTGCTTTCATTTTATTTTCAACAGTAGCATCCACAAGTCCGTCAATGGTTGAGATCGCATCAAGAAGCGAATAATGAGAATGATTATGTAAGTGAATAAACTCGGGCATCGGGAAATTTTATAAAGTAAAATGAAAAATTACAGTTAATTAAAACAGTTAAAAATTTTCTTATTGACTGAATTAATGCGGGATTAACTAAATATATTTAAAATGAAAATGAAAAGTAATTGACAATTGTAAATGTTAATACAAAACGTCACTCCATTCAAAATTATAAAAAACCTTTGCATCAAATTTTACAAAACACGATTTAAAATATCACTTATATTGAAACAAAATAATTGTAATTTGTAATAGCTGTATATCCTCGAAAGTAATTAATTTGATTTGATCAAATTAACAGCAGCAGAAATCTGAATCCGAATTTCAAAACCAAATAAAATTGGAGTTCAAAATGAAACATATCCTGCAGTTTATTGCAATATTTTATTTCCATAATACATTCTTAATGGCGCAAGCGCCGCCACCGCCTCCTTTGCAGCCAGAAGAAGTATGGACCGGTTTGTATTCTCTTTCATGCGATTATCAGACAAGCGGAAGCTTAAGATATATAGTAGAGAATCCTGACTTCACTCCTTTTAGAAGTAATTACTGCGCTGTCATTATGGGGCAGCATGATTCTTCTTCAGTTTACGATGCCAGCAGATATATATATTATTCTTACAGTAACGCAACCGGGGATCTTTGGGAACCTGATGTATTAAACAGTGGATTAAGCTGGGGTTATCCGGATATCTCTATCCATAACGGAAATCCGGTAATCTCTGCTTACAGATCTGATTCAGGGACAAGAATTTTTAAAGATATAACCTTCCCTGCCTATGCTTTTATTCAGCTTCCGGGTATTCCCCCATTGATTAACATGTCTCATCTTACCGGAGCCGGAAATAATATTATTTTATCAGGAACATCTTCCATTAATAATTTTACCGGACAATACACAGTTTATAATGGAACGAACTGGTCACCTTTGATCTCGCTTCCGTTGATAAGCGGATCTTCAGGAAATTTTTCTGTAGAATCTGGAACAAACGGAACAGTAGGAATATTCGGCATAAATAATACAGGCGACAGATACATATACTTTTACAAATCTAAAGATAACGGTTTAACATTCGATAATGGATCGCTAATATTTAAATATGATATAGACGGAACAGATACTTTATTTGCAAATACAACTGGCGGTTTACAGGCATCATTCAGGGGAAGCGAACCTCATCTGGTTTTTACAGTTTACAAAATATCCTCTAATGTTTTTCCTGACCAATACACTACAGAGTTTATTAAACCTAAGATACTTCACTGGAGCCCTTCAACAGGCGTTACACCGGTTGCCGGGAATTTCAATATTATGAATCTTGCGAATACTATTACCACTGTTGCCATGGCTCCTGTCGGACAGCCATCATTATCAGTAACTGCTAACGGATTATTAATATGTTCATTTACAGTTTTCTTAAATGGAAATACACAGGTTGTGGATGACGGTTCTGTTCTTAATGCCGGTGAAATATTTGCAATTTATTCTGAAAATAACGGAGTTACATGGGGGAATGCCAATAATATCACCGGCACTCCGGGAATAGAAGAGAAACATTCATCGCTTGCAAATCATGTTACATCAATGAGTTTCTTTGATAAAGTAAAAATATATTATTTAACGGATATGAAGGCAGGAGGTTGGGTAAATGTACCCTCTTTCGGAAAAGCTCCGCATCGTAAATGAAAAACTGAATCCGGGAAGTTATGAATATGAATTTTCCGCAGGGGATTATAACTTATCAAGCGGTGTGTATATTTACAAATTAGTTTCCGGGAGTTATTCGGATAAAAAGCGAATGATCTTGATAAAGTGATTTTGTTTAATTCAAACTTAAATTGAAAAAGTGGCAGGACAGACAATCTTGTCAGATGATATTAAGAAATGTAAATATTTTTTTATAAATTTTACAAAGGAATATTTATTTTAAATTAAAAACTATAAATTAATTCAAATAAATGATTTATTAAAATTAAACTAACATTATTGTTTAAGTAAATTCCAATTTAAAAATTTTATTAAAATTAAACCCGGAGACCGTCATGAAAAAAATCTTACCATTGTTAATTTTAATCCTGATATTAAATACATATACAAACGCACAGGTTCCGCCGCCGCCGCCTTTGCAGACAGGTGAGACATGGACGGGACTGTATTCCGTTTCTTATGATTACCAGACAAACGGAAGCATAAGATACATTGTTCAGAATCCTGCAAACAGCAGTGAGTATTGTACAATTCTTATGGCTCAGCAGGATTCAACTGCAGCAGTGGGTGTTGGAAGATATATATATTTTGCTTACAGCACAGACAACGGAAATTCATGGTCATCAGATGCGCTGGATGTAAACTTCAGCTGGGGTTTTCCTGATATTTCTTTAAGAAACGGTATTCCAATAATTGCAGCTCACAGATTCAATACCGGCTCAAGTGTGTTTCAGGATGCATCCTTCGGAGCTTTTGGTTTTTCTCAGATACCCGGAGTACCTCCCGGAACAAACTGGACTCATCTAACAGGAACGACTAATAATAATATTGTTTTAGTCGGAGCGCCGAATGATAACGTCTTCGTCGGTCAAAGTACAACATATAACGGAACAAGCTGGTCTCCGCTGATCTCGCTTCCTCTGGTAGGAGGACCTTTCGGGAAATTTTTCCGTTGAGTCCGGGACAAACGGAGTAGTAGGTATATTCGGAACCAATTATATTAACGACGGATATTTGTACTGGTACAAATCAACTGACAACGGAGTTACATTTGATAACGGTACTTTAATTTTTGATTATCTTCTGGAAGGTACTGATACATTGTTTGCAAATATAACTGGCGGTCTGCAGGCGTCTTTTAAAGGAAGCGAACCTCATATAGTTTTCTCCGCTTACAACGTTACATCAAATGTCTTTCCTAATCAATATACGACAGAGTTTGTAAAGCCGAAGATTCTTCACTGGTCACCGTCAACAGGTATTACACAAGTTGCCGGAAAATTTAATATTCCGAATCTTACCGATACTATAACTACAGCTTTAATGACGCCTCTCTGTCAACCTTCTTTGAATGTTACTTCAAGTATTCTTTCATGTACATTTACAACATTCATAAGAGGAAATACACAGGTTGTTGATGATGGTTCAGTCCTTAATGCAGGTGAAATTTTTGCAACTTATTCGGAAAATAACGGAGTTACCTGGAAAACACCTGTTAACATTACTAATACTTCCGGTATAGAAGAAAAACATTCCTCACTTATAAATAACACAGTTGGTGCAATACAGAATCCTCTTAAAGTCTATTATCTCCGGGACATGAAAGCAGGAGGATGGGTTAATGTTGCAGGATTCGGAAAAGCTCCTGTTTACGGTATTTATAAAAATGCAAATATTTATCAGATCGGAATAAAATATATAAATTCGAATGCAGCGTCATTTAATCTTTCTCAGAATTATCCGAATCCTTTTAATCCGTCAACTACAATTAAGTTCGATATTCCTAAATCAGAATTTACAACGCTCTCAATTTATGACATTAACGGAAGAGAGATAAGCAGGATCGTAAATGAAAAACTGAATCCGGGAAGTTATGAATATGAATTTTCCGCAGGCAATTATAACTTATCAAGCGGAGTGTATATTTACAAATTAGTTTCAGGGAATTATTCGGATACAAAGCGAATGATCTTAATTAAATAACAAGTCCGGAGTTTTCTGACAAGTATACATATAATCAGTTTGAACAGATTCTACTATAAATCGAAAATACAAAAAAAAAGCCCTGATATTTCAGGGCTTAGTGGACAGGGCCGGAATCGAATCCCGATTTCATCGGGACTATTCAGGACAATTACTATTCCTTGGTTCAATTATTTTTAATAGATAATCTTTGTTCTTCAGAGATTTCAATTTCCTTTCATACTTCATTGCTTCAGATCTTGAAGTAAACTCTTTAACATAATTTAATTTCCATGGACCTCTGTTCTTTGTTGAAAATACTTTATTTGAATTATGTTTCCAAATTCGATTTTCAATATTGTTAGTCTGACCAATATACAGTTTGCCAGTTTTAACCGATTTAATTATATAAGTAAAATACATAAAAAAAAGACCCCTTAATTTTGAGGTCTTTGCTTATTTCCAGTGGACAGGGCCGGAATCGAATCCCGATTTCATCGGGACTATTCAGGACAATTACTATTCTTTGGTTCAATTATTTTTAATAGATAATCTTTGTTCTTAAGAGATTTCAATTTCCTTTCATACTTCATTGCTTCAGATCTTGAAGTAAACTCTTTAACATAAATTAGTTTCCATGGACCTCTGTTCTTTGTTGAAAATACTTTATTTGAATTATGTTTCCAAATTCGATTTTCAATATTGTTAGTCTGACCAATATACAGTTTGCCAGTTTTAACCGATTTAATTATATAAGTAAAATACATAAAAAAAAGACCCCTTAATTTTGAGGTCTTTGCTTATTTCCAGTGGACAGGGCCGGAATCGAACCGGCGACACACGGCTTTTCAGGCCGTTGCTCTACCGACTGAGCTACCTGTCCGTATTGCAAATGCAAATTACCATTTTTTGAGTTTAGTATCAATCTAAAATTCTTATGAATTTTATTTTTTAATTTAAAATTTTTATTATTATCTGCTCGCAATATTGAGATATTAACTAATTTGAAGTATATTGAAAGAAAATCAAACTTAACTTAAATGAAAAATATTTTACTAAAACTTGCATACTTTTCTTTTTATTTAATTTTCATTTCCTTTAATGCTTTAGCTCAGCCGAAATTAAATCCCGGATTTGATCCTGCTGAATACAGACAAATGCTTGAAATATCAACAAGACAAACAGATACTCCATGGACTAATGTTACACTTCCCTTTCCTGAAAAATGTAAGCTGGAATTCAGATCCGATGTTATGGGACTGGATAACAGATGGGATCTCTGGATTAGAGAAGACAGTGTTGGTATAATCAGTATCAGAGGAACTACTGCTAAAGCTAATTCATGGGCTGAAGATTTTTATGCTGCAATGGTGCCTGCAAATGGCTCTGTTATAATTGATTCCGATTTTGTATTCATTTATAAACTGGCATCTTATCCCGGCGCAAGTGTCCACGCAGGGTGGCTCACTGGTCTCGCCTATTTATCTGGTTCTATTGTTACAAAGATCAACGAATGTTACGCTAAAGGCGTTAGAAATTATATCATCATGGGTCATAGTCAGGGAGGTGCTATTGCTTATTTGCTGACTTCATATCTTCACTATCTCGACAAAGAAAGAATTCCCTCTGATGTAAATTTTAAAACATACTGCAGCGCTCCTCCTAAACCCGGTAATTTAAATTATGCTTATGATTTTGATTTTATAACAAGAGGAGGTTTAGCTATGAGAGTTTATAACTCCGAAGACTGGGTTCCGCAAACTCCTTTATCCGTTCAGACATTTGATGATTTCACTAAAGTAAATCCATATTCGGACAGAGATATGCTTCTTGTTAAAATGAATTTTATTGAAAAACTTATATTCGATTATCTTACTGACAAACTGAAGAACAAACTTAATTCTTCCAGAGATGTGCTGAATGAATTTTTCGGCGGCATGACTTATAAAAATTCTATAAAAAAATATCTGCCCGGATTTCCCGAACCTGACTACACTTACGATACTTATTATTATCCCTGCGGAGCGCCAGTGGTATTAATGAAACAGGAAGGATACGAGCAATTCACTAAAACTGAATCAGGTATTCCGGAATTGTTCAAAAATCACATGATCGGTCCGTATTATTTTCTGCTTAATAAAATTTACCCTGAAGAATGAAATTTCTAAAATGATTTTGTCTTATACTTTTTAAACTTCGGATTTTTGGAATGTACAATTTTTACTGCCTGATTTTTGATTTTTCCTTTCTCGCCGCAGGTATCTGCAAGAAATAATTTTAGTACACAAAGGAAATATACAAAGGTTTATTTATAACATTTTATCTCAGTCCTTAAATTATTAATTTCATGTAATTAAATTTAACAGGAGAAAACAATGCTAACAAAAAAACTTCAGAATGCTCTGAATGATCAGATCAACAAGGAATTCTTTTCGGAATACTTTTACCTTTCAATGTCAGCTTATCTAGAATCCATAGAAATGGAAGGATTTGGAAATTATTTCAATGTGCAGGCGCAGGAAGAACATTTTCACGCTATGAAAATGTTTAACTTCGTTCACGACAAAGGCGGCAGAGTAATACTTAAATCACTGTCCGAGCCGAAAGCCGAATTTAAATCCGTATTGAATTTATTCGAGGATGCTCTTGAGCATGAAAGATTTATTACAAAAAGCATAAACGAACTGATGGATATTGCTATAAAGGAAAATGATCACTCGGTTAAGAGTTTCATTGAATGGTATGTAGACGAACAGGTGGAAGAAGAAGCATCAATGTCAAAGATCATTTCGAAGCTTAAGCTGATTAACGGCGAAGGTCTGGGACTGCTGACACTTGATAATGAACTCGGTACCAGGACTTTTACTCCGGAAGCGGAATAAAGTTAATTTGTTTATATCAATATACATAATTTAAAGACAGGTCTGACCTGTCTTTTCTTTTTATATCTTCATTTTTAATCACACTCACATTTGTTATTTTTAAATTACTAAAAAATTTTAAAAACAATATCTATGGAATCCCAACCGGTTGCTGAAAATAAAAGAAGAGTTATGTCCTTTGACAGAAAAAATTATGATAATGAGACGCTTTTGAATTTATACAAAGCAATCCTTCTTCCAAGACTGATAGAAGAAAAAATGCTTCTGCTTCTCAGAAAAGGTAAGATATCAAAATGGTTTTCGGGAATCGGGCAGGAAGCAATATCTGTTGGAGTATCTATGGCTCTCGATAAAGATGAATATATTCTTCCCATGCACAGGAATCTCGGAGTATTCACGGTGAAAGGACTTCCGCTTGACAGATTGTTCAAACAGCTTCAGGGAAAGAATAACGGCTTTTCGAAAGGCCGTGAAAGATCTTTTCATTTTGGAACGAATGAATTCCATATTGTCGGAATGATCTCTCATCTCGGACCGCAGCTCGGCATTGCTGACGGCATCGCACTTGCAAGTCTTCTTAAAAAAGATAATAAAGTTACGGCAGTGTTTTCGGGAGACGGCGGTACAAGCGAAGGGGATTTTCATGAAGCTCTTAATGTGGCTGCCGTATGGAATCTTCCTGTGATCTTTGTCATAGAAAATAATGCTTACGGACTTTCTACTCCTGTGAATGAACAGTATAAATGCGAAGACCTTGCTGACAAAGGAATTGGTTACGGAATGGAATCATTACAGATTGACGGCAATAATATACTTACAGTTTATGACACTATAAAAACTTACGCCGAATCAATGAAGAACGATCCGAGACCTTTGCTGCTGGAATGCAAAACATTCAGAATGCGCGGTCATGAAGAAGCATCCGGAACAAAATATGTTCCGACGGAACTCTTTGAAGAATGGGCTAAGAAAGATCCTGTTGCAAATTATGAAAACTATCTTATTGAAGAAGGAATATTGAATGACTCTTTAGTCGAGTTGTTAAGAAAAGAATTTAAAGCACAGATAGACACCGCTCTTGAAGCCACATTTGCCGAACCGGAAATAACTCCAGATACGGAACTGGAGCTGTCTGATGTTTATGCACCTTATATTCAGAAAATTATTAATCCTGCAACAGGAAAAAAATCTCCGAAGAGAATGATAGATGCAATATCCGATGGTTTAAAACAGTCACTACGGAAATATGATGACCTCGTGATAATGGGACAGGACATTGCAGAGTACGGAGGTGTTTTTAAGATCACTGAAAATTTTTATAAAGAGTTCGGCAAAGAAAGAATCAGAAACACTCCTTTGTGCGAGTCAGCAATAGCAGGAGCTGCGCTCGGACTTTCAATAAAAGGAATGAAGTCAGTTATGGAAATGCAGTTCGCTGATTTTGTGACAAGCGGCTTCAATCAGATTGTGAATAACCTTGCCAAGATTCATTACAGGTGGGGACAAAATGCTGATGTAGTAATCAGAATGCCCTGCGGAGCGGGTGTCGGAGCAGGACCGTTTCACTCACAATCCAATGAAGCCTGGTTTTTTCATACGCCCGGACTTAAAGTGTTTTATCCTTCTGATCCATTTGATGCAAAAGGAATGATTGCTGCAGCTATAGAGGATCCGAATCCCGTAATGTTCTTTGAACATAAGGCGTTATACAGAAGCATCACGGAAGATATTCCCGATGATTATTATACTGTTGGCACAAGCAAAGCAAAATTTATTTCAGAAGGAGATGATGTTACAATTGTAACTTACGGAATGGGTGTTCACTGGGCGAAGAATTTACTGAAGACTAATCCTGAAATTTCTGCGGACCTTATTGATCTGAGAATATTGCTTCCATGGGATAAAGAAACTGTCGAAGACAGTGTGAAGAAAACAGGAAAAGTGATAATACTTCACGAAGATACTCTGACAGGAGGAATTGGCGCTGAGATCGCGGCGCATATTTCGGAGAATTGTTTTACATATCTTGATGCTCCTGTAATGAGAAGCGGCAGTCTCGATACTCCGGTTCCGTTTGCAAATACGCTTGAGGAAAATTTTTTCCGGAAGAAAACTTTTGAAAACAAACTGAAAGACCTTATCGGTTACTGATAAGCACAAAGTATTTTTCATTGCAGTAAAAATTTTATCGGGCTTTGGAGGAAATGTTTCATAGAGCTTTTTATATCTTTCCTTAATATGTCCCGTACAAAAAATACTTTAAAAATTTTTTTAAAATAAAATTTAAAACTTATGTTAAAGATTACATTAATTTTACTAATTTTTATAGCATTGAATAACAACGGTAATGCTCAATCCTCAGACAGTAATATCCAGACTTACGATTCACTTCTGGCAAAAAAGTACGGAGCTGATGATTACGGAATGAAACAATTCATAATGGCTTTTTTGAAATCAGGAAAAAATATTCTTACTGATAAAGCTGAAGAAGACAGACTTCAGTCAGAACACATGAAGAATATAAATAAAATGGCTGAAGACGGTAAGCTCGTAATTGCCGGACCTTTCATGGATAATCAGAGCTTAAAAGGAATTTATATCTTTGATGTAAGGACTTTAGAAGAAGCGCGCGAACTTACTTCCACTGATCCCGCTGTCAAAGCAGGTGTACTTGAAATGGAACTTCATCCCTGGTATGGATCCGCAGCTCTTCTTGAAATAAATAACATTCACAACAAAATTCAAAAGAAGAGTTTCTGAGTAAGCCGGGAATAATCAGTTATTCTTTAATCAGCATAAAATACAAAAGCCGTTTTAAAAATTAATTTGAAACGGCTTTTTATTATACAAGTTAAAAAAATCTAAATTATTCCATATCGGTTTTTTGTGACATTGTTTTAGACAATTTGTGAATATGCTTGTTCCATAACTTTATCGCTTCATCAGTTTGTTTTTTCATACACAGATCAAGAAATTTTTTATGATAGGTTACATCATATTTCATATCGTTGCTTTTCACAAATACATCATTCAATGCTCTGATATTGTATTTGTATATTTCATCTATTACAAACTTCATAAAACCTAATTTAGAAGGTCCGTAGATTATCTTTCCGAAATCCCATATCAGGTATCCCACTTTACTGAAGTCTCTGCATTTTTCAATTTTTTTCAGAAGACTGTTTGCTTTTTTGAAAGTATCCGCTGTATACCTTGGAATAGCGTCTTTAAGCAGCTTAGGAGCAATTATAAAATATACTTCAGCTACTTCATGAACATACTCCTTTGATACTATCCTTACAAAACTTCCTCTGTTCGGTATCATATCCACATATCCCTCGCTGTGAAGTATCCTTAAAGCTTCTCTGACAGGAACTCTGCTTATTTTGCATATTTTCGAAATGTGAAATTCTTTTATCTGATCTCCGGGTTTAATATTTCCGTACATGATTTCCTTCCTTAGATATTCGGCGATCTTATTTACTGAGGTGTCTTTTGTGCTCATAATATTTGCTTTGTGGGTTTATTGTTATTGGAAAATAATAATTACGGTTCAAACAAAGTATACAATAATATCGGTAGAATTACTGAACAGGTAAACCAGATGAAATATTATTTCTTTTCAATGAGATTTGAATGCAGAAAAGCCGTTACATTATTCTTGTGAAACGGCTTTTGTAAGGAAATTAATAAATTACTTCTTATAATTTTCATTCATTTTATCATGTCTTTCTTCCGCTTGTTTATCCCAAAGGGGTACAACCGTTTCAAGAAAAACTTTTTTATCGTCCGCCATTTTTTTGATATCAAGCCCTATGTATTCCTGAGCTTTTTCCTTTGTTGAAATGTCAGGATACTGAACCGGGAGTTTCACATTTTGCTTTGTAAGTATTTCCGATAGAAGGACTCTTGCTTTTTCCGATCTTTCAATAGAGTTACCCAGAATCCTCGCGCATTCCAGCGGAGCGTGAAAACTTCCCCCGTGGCTTGCTGACACAAAATCCCATCTCCATTGCGCCTGCCTTATCAGTTCCAGTACCGGTTTCATCTGCTCCTCATTAGCTCCGTTATCCCATGCAGTCTTTGCTTCAATGTGCGCCTTTACAAGTGAGCGTGTTGCAATCTGCGAGAGTTCCAGAACTTTGTCCTGCCTGTCATAAACATTATTCAGCAGAGTCGTTTCTGTTTCCCTGTGGCATACCTGACAGGAATTTGAAATATTGTTAAGAGGACTCTGAATGTGATGATCCGTGAATTTAACTCCTCCGGTTGACTTGTAAGGCATGTGACAATCTGCGCAGGCAAGTCCTCTCTCGGAGTGAATTCCCATTTTAAAAATTTCATAATCAGGATGCTGAGCTTTAAGTATCGGTGCTTTGCTGAGAGAATGAACAAAGTCAACATGCTTTACGCTGTCATAATATTGTTCGATGTTTTCAACAGTAAATCCTTTGTCCCACGGGAATGTAAGATACTTATCTTCCTTGCCTTTGAAATAATATTCCACATGACACTGTGCGCATACAAGTGATCTCATTTCCTGATGCGTGGATTTAGTAATATCTTTTCCCTGCCTGTCAAATGCCTCTACCAGAGCTGGTCTTGTAATTCTTAAATTCATTGTCTTTGAATCATGGCAATCCTGACAGCCGATTGCATTTGCGATCTCTCCGCCCATCTCTTTGAATGGTTTCTTGTAAAACTCTGAAATTCCAAATTTATTCATTACCCTCGGAACGTCAGTGCTTTTGCAAGCGTAGCATGTGCTCGGCTGCGGCACATCCACACGGAAAGTGTTTCTGATATCTTTAATTGCATAATAATGTCCTCTTCCCTGACTATATGATCTTGAGAAAGCGTAACCCGCCCAGAGGACAACCATATCCGGATATCTTTCCAGCATGTCTATTTTTTTTGCGCCTCCGTGCTTGCTGGCGAAAGTAGTATCAAGCGTGGAAATATAAGATTCGTATTCTCTCGGATAATTTTCTCCCCAAACCTCGTTCCTCGGTTCCCAGTCTGCAATAGGTTTTACATTCTGCAGGATCAGATTTGCCTCGCTTCTTCTTTCGACGATCGAACTTCCGAGAAGTCCGATTAGAAATACAATTACTATCGTAATTAAATACAGAAGCCATCCTATCCAGGGCTTCTCGGCAACAATGTCTTTTATTTTTCTCATAATATTATTTTAATTTATTTTCTTTTATCCATTCCGGAATTATCGGATCTATCTGAGGAACATGAACATTCGGAAATGAAGACAAACTGTTCACTGTTCCGTGCGGAGTTTCTTCATGACAGCTCCAGCATTTTCTTTCTTTGTCTGATTCATTTGATATTAACTGAGTATGATTTATTAAATTCGAATGACATCTCTTGCAGTTTTCCTGAACGACATTAATTCCCGCTTCCTTTATCCTGATGACCTGCGGCTCAAGTCTGAACGTGAACATTGTGGAATGTCTTAATCCGTCAGACGCCTTGAAAAAATATTTTCTGAAAATATTGTCCTGCGGGACATGACAGTCATTGCATGTTGCGATCCTTGCATGAGAACTTATTCTCCATGATGCATACTGAGTATACATTACATGACAGTTAATGCATGTTTCCGGCTTATCTGACAAATACGAAGTTGCATTCCCGACATAAATTATCAGAAGTATAAGTCCAGACAGTATTCCGCTAATAATTATAACAGAGACTTTCCAGCTCTCAGGAGGTTTTGTAACACTGACGAATTTATCGAATAATTTCATATTCAAAATTAACGTTTATTCTTAAAATTAAATATGACTTAAGTCAACAAAATTAATTTAAATTATCATTACTATCCAAAATAATCTTGAATAAAATTGCATTTTCGCTGAGTCCCCGCAATAAATACAGACCTGCTTCAATATTTGCTCAAACGGGAGACTCCCACAGGGCAGGCAGCGAGGACAAGAAAAATGTTAAGTGAATTGAAGATGAAATTTAATTATATTTGCCAAACAATTTTTTAAATGAGATTACTTATAGATATGGATGGAGTCATTGCCGATTTTGAAGGCGAGTTTCTCCGTCAATGGAAATTGAATCACCCTCAAAAGGAGTTTATTCCTCTCGAAGACAGAAGAGGGTTTTATGTAAGAGAACAGTATCCGGAAAAATATACGGAATTTGTTCAGGAAATATATCACAGCCCCGGATTCTATCAGAATCTTCCTCCAATCCCCGGAGCGCTTGACGCATTAAAAGAAATCAGGAATTCGCTTAACAATGTTTTTCTTTGCACAAGTCCGATGCTTCCCAAATATGAGAACTGCGTTCTTGAAAAATATCACTGGGTCTTTGATAATCTTGGAGATGACTGGGTTAACAATATTATTTTAACAAAAGACAAAACGATTGTCCGCGGTGATGTGCTTATAGATGATATGCCGGAAGTAAAGGGTTCAATGACTCCTGAATGGGATCATGTGATCTTTGATCAGCCGTATAACAGAAATATAAAAGACAGGAAAAGACTTACCTGGAGCAACTGGAAAGAAATTCTGGAAATAGTTTAGCAGGATACCGTGAAATTTATGATAAATCTGATTTTCACTTTCACTTTTCTTTTTATGACAGGAATTTCATTTTCTTATACAGATCCGGATGTCAGATCTTTTATTTTTAATGAAAGAAATGATTCTCTGATTAAGAAAAACATTAAGACTGATAAAAAGATGAAAATCAAACAAGATGAAAAGGAATTATCTTTTACAGATAAAGTGCAGAAGTTATTTGAGATAAGAAGGACTTTTAATGCATCAGGCGAAACAACAAAGCCAGCATTGCTTTCATTTAAAAAAGACAATGATGAAAACGCAGTGTTTAACATTGACTTTGCACTATCATATAAAGGATTGAGATTTGAAGAGTACGGAGTTTCGCCTTCGGTTCAGTTCGATTATTCAAGCAAGACAAAAGACCAGCTTGAAAAATTAAAAGCCGGTCTCGATATTTATTATAAAGTCTATGAATATACTTCCGGCAGCGGCAGAATAGAGCCGGCAGTTTCTTATTCAAAGGATTTTTTCAGTAAGACAGAGATCTTTGAGACAGGCCTGTCCTTCATTCCGAAGTTTCCGGAATTTTTAATACCGGTTATGAATGTATCGGAAATTAAATTCAAATACGACGGCAATGACAACAGATGGATATTCGGTTTTAATCCGGTCATAGCTGCAAATTTCAGAAGAACTTACGGAGGGAAAAACGATTTAAATCTCACTGAATACTTATACTCCTTTGCGGGAGGTTTTACACTGAGAAGATATTTCCTTTTGTTTGAAATTTACGGAAGATATGAAAATGATTTCAGAGCTTCGGCAGTCTCAGGATATAAATATGACGGAACAGCAACATTTTATTTTGATGAAAAAGAGAGGTCTTCCTTAAATGCAAGATTTGAACAGGGAGAAAAAAATAATAAGCAGACAAAAAAATATACAATCGGATTCGGCATAAAGTTATAAAAAAAATCAAATGAAAAATATCTCTGTATCTTTAACAGTACTGCTTCTAATGTTAGTAACTTCACAGATCAATTCACAGAATATTTCCTCTGAAAAATCTGAAATACTGGAATTACAGGACAGGAGAACTCTGGGTGAAGATGACCAACTTATAAAATATTTACATTCATCAGATCCTGAAATAGGAACAGCAGCTCTTTATGCTCTTGCAAATATCGGCGATTCTTCAGTCATTGGTAAGCTTGATTTATTTTCTGCCCGGGACTATCCTTCAGACGAAGAACTCAAAGCCGCTGCTTTTCTTCTTGGACAGATACCCTGTGAAGAAAGCAGAAATGCTCTTAACTTTCTTCTTGACAATTCAAATGATTTTAAGGAACAAAAATATTCCGTGATATCAGAAATTTTAAATGCGATCGGTAAAACGGGAAATGAAAACGATCTGGATAAAATAAGCTCTCATATTCTTTTGTACAGCGGACAGGATACCGCTCTGCTTGTTCCAGCTGCTATGTCTGTAGGAAGATTTGCTTTGAGGAAGATCAAAAACGAAAAATCGGTTGATGCCCTGAAATTCATAGTGAATCATTCTAAAGATATACCTGCTCTCAGGAATTGTGCGTTTGCATTCTGGAGAACAGGCGACAGGACTCTTCTGGAAAAAGCTTCTGAGGAAATTTATACTCTTGCGGAATCTGAAGATGCGCAGACAAGAATGTGGGCTTACAATGCATTGGGAAGATTAAAGAATAATTTGTTCTTATTGTACACCCTTGAGTCTTTTAATTCCGAAACAGACTGGAGAGTAAAAGTAAATATGCTGAATTCATTTACTAATTTCGATCTTGATTCCATACCTGAACTGGCTGAGCATCTTCTTAGTGTTACAGGTAACGGAATAGGTGATGATAATGAACACGTTTCATTAACTGCAATAAATGTTCTCGGAAGAATGTTCTCAGATCTGAAAAATACTAAAAATGAATATGCGTTAGGCAGGTCTGAATTTTTAAAGAGACAGTTCCTTTATTCGCTTGATTCGGTTAAAGAGCTTTCCGGGAGAGTCAGGACTGAACTTGTAAATTCCATGTCTCTTGTTTTCAGGGATGAAGTGAAAGATGAATTGCTAAAGAGATTTTCAAAATCGGAAGACTATGATTTCAAATCCGGGATTATTAGTGCAATAGGAAATTTCAACAACGGAAATGTTTATAAAGAAGTACGCGATTCTATCAGCAAGGATATAATGAGATACAATTTAAAAAATCCTAATACTGAGGGTGAATTGATTGGAAGTCCCGAACTTGCAAAGCTTTACAGGGCTTTTACGGCTATGCTTGCTGAACTGGATGATAAGATTAATGCAGAAGACAGGAATACAGTACGGCTTATGTTTTCCGAATTTGTAAGTTCAAAGGACCCGGTGATCGTTGATAATTGTCTGACTGCTCTGAAAGATTCCATGTATGCTGATTACATTGATGAAACAAATTCCGTCATAGCATTTGACTACAGTGAATTAACATACCCAAAAGATCTCGATGTAATGCTGGCTTTCATCGATGCAATGGGTGAAATGAAAAATACAAAAGCTGTTGAGATTCTTGAAAAAAATCTATCATCTGAAAATTATGAGATCGGGAAAACTTCTGCTGATGCATTGAAAAAGATCACGGGAAAGGATTATAGTTTTACTGCAAAGCCACGATACAACTCCGAAGGAATTGATACAGAAAATATTCTGAAGAAAGTTAATGTAACATTAAAGACAACCAAAGGAGATATTAAGATCGAACTTCTGCCCGAAGCTGCTCCGTTTACGGTGATGAATTTCATTAATCTTTCCAAAAATAATTTCTACAACGGTACAGTCTTTCACAGAGTGGTTTCAAATTTTGTGATTCAGGGAGGTGATCCCGGCGGCACCGGATATGGCGGTCCGGGTTATTCCATACGAAGTGAATTCTCTCCTCTGACTTATGAAAGAGGCGTGTTAGGAATGGCTTCCAGCGGTAAAGATACGGAAGGAAGTCAGTTTTTTATAACGCATTCAGCAACTCCTCATCTCGACGGACGTTATACAATATTCGGTAAAGTCACAGAAGGAATGGATATTGTTGATGAAATTATGACCGGAGATTCTGTGATTGATGTAATATTTGATTAAGACATAAAAGATTTTTTTAAATAGGTCAGCGGTCGAAATTTATCAGTGTCGTGATCGCTGAAACATATAAGGACAATTTTCCGTCAATCAAAGTTCTTGAGAAAATAATTTTATAAAGTTCTGAGAAACAGATAATTTAATACATTTTCAAATTCTAGTTCTTAACTTTTAATCTGTAATCTTAAGTAATTTATCAAACCTCTAATTACAGCTATTCAAAAACATTTCTAAATTAAACAGGTCTTAAACAGATAAGACCGGGAGGACAAAAAATGGCAAATTCAATTAACTGGTTCGAAATCCCTGTAACTGATTTCGACAGAGCAAAAAAGTTTTACAGTGAAATCTTAAGTTTCGAAATGCAGGAAATGATGATGGGACCACATCAGATGGGATTCTTTCCCGGAGGGGGAGCAGGCGGTGCAATAGTAAAAGCGGAAGGTTATAAACCTTCAGCAGACGGAACGCTTATATATCTTAATGCAGGCGAAGACCTGACAGGAGTCATGAATAAGATCGAATCAGCCGGAGGTAAGATCCTTCAGCCGAAAATGCAGGTAACGGAAGAGATCGGATTCATCGCTATTTTCACCGATACCGAAGGAAATAAAGTCGCACTTCATTCTCCCAAATAAAAAGATTTAAAATATTATTCAATAAATTTTTTAATTATAACCGTCAGGAATCGTTTCTGACGGTTATTTTATTAAGAATGGAAATATAAACTATGATTAGGTAATTTGAAAAAATCTTATCCAAATACATGATGACTAAAATCAAAAAAATATATTTTATAATAATTGTACTATTCTCTATTTTCTGGTCCGGCACTGTCAGACTTCAGGTAAAGACCGGATCAGCACTGGATTTAAATGATCTTAATACAACTGTTGATCCCAACGTTGATTTTTATGAATATTCAAACGGCAACTGGTTAAAAAACAATCCTATCCCTCCTGAGTACAGCAGCTGGAGCAGCTGGAGTGAAATAAGAAATGAGAATAAAGAAATTCTGAAAAAAATTCTTGAAAGCGCTTCAAAAGATAAAAATGTATCTCAGGGAAGTAACAGAAAAAAGCTCGGTGATCTTTATTATATGGCAATGGATACTGTTACACTTGAGAAAGAAGGAATCAGTCCTCTTAAAAACGATCTTGCAAAGATAGATGCGATCGGCAGCAGGGAAGATTTTCTGAAAGTGTTTGCTTACATGAAAAGTTTCGGCAGCGGAGGTTTGTTCAGATTGAGTGCAGGACAGGATGATAAAAACAGCAATAATGTCATACTAAATTTATTTCAGGGCGGTACAAGTTTGCCTGAGAAAGATTATTATCTGAAAGAAGATGAGAAATCAAAAAAAGTAAGGTCACAGTATGCAGAATTCATTACTAACATATTTGCTCTGCTGGGTTATGACAAAAACGCTTCTTTAAAAAATGCTCAGAGAATAATTGATATTGAAACAAGATTTGCCAAAGCTTCAATGGGAAGAGTGGAAATGAGAGAGCCGGAAGCCACATACCACATGATGACTCTGGATGAAGTTAAGTCACTCACTCCGGATTTTTCGTGGGATATTTTATTTGGTGAACTTGGACTTGCTGACAGAAGCTTGTTTGACAAAGGCATTATTGTAGGACAGCCGGAATTTTTTAAAGAACTGAACAGGATGATATCCGATGTAAGCCTAGATGACTGGAAAATTTATCTTAAATGGAATCTTGCAAGAAGCGCTTCAAATAAATTAAACTCAGCTTTTGAAGATGAAAATTTTAATTTCAACAGCAAGGTGCTCAGAGGAACTGAACAAAAAGATTTAAGATGGAAGAGAAGCATTGATATTGTTGAGAGCGTAATGGGTGAACCGCTCGGAAAGCTCTTCGCAGAAGAAAGATTTTCACCGGATACAAAAACAAAAGCGCTCGTAATGGTGGAGAATATTAAAACAGCATTTCGGGAGAGACTTAAAGTAAATGAATGGATGAGCGAAGCAACTAAAAAAGAAGCTCTGAAGAAACTTTCATTGTTCACTGTGAAGATCGGTTATACTGATAAATGGAAAGATTATTCCGGTCTGCAGACTGACAGAAATTCTTTGTATGAGAATTTAAAAAATGCAGCAGTATATAATCTGAAATTGAATTTTGATAAAATCGGGAAACCTGTTAATAAGGATGAGTGGTTTATTACTCCGCAAACAGTAAATGCCTATTACAGTGCGTCAAAGAATGAAATAGTATTCCCTGCAGGTATTATGCAGCCGCCTTTTTTTGATCCTGATGCAGATGATGCTTTGAATTACGGAGGCATTGGAGCAGTTATCGCACATGAGATCACTCACGGTT
Organism: Ignavibacteria bacterium; assembly: GCA_016709315.1. Classification (GTDB taxonomy): domain Bacteria; phylum Bacteroidota; class Ignavibacteria; order Tepidaquicellales; family Tepidaquicellaceae; genus JAEUSI01. Next base: position 110,743 of record JADJMZ010000001.1, on the reverse strand, counting down.
TTGATGATCAGGGAAGAAAGTTTGATGGTGAGGGAAATTTAAAGGACTGGTGGACAGAAAGTGATTCAAAAATTTCAAAGAGCGCACTGACAAACTCGTTAAGCAATACAGCGGATATGTCGCAACTGATTCGCTTCATATTAACGGTGAACTTACGCTCGGTGAAAATATTGCGGATCTCGGCGGAGCGCTTATTGCTTATGATGCTCTGCAGAATTCACTCAAAGGGAAAGATATAAAACAGATAGACGGTTTCACTCAACAGCAGAGATACTTTCTGGCTTTTTCAAGAATTTGGAAAAGCAATATGAGACCTGAAGTTATAAGATTGCTTGTAAATTCTGATACGCATTCTCCGAATAAATTCAGAGTGAAGGGCACATTATCAAATGTTCCTTCCTTCAAAGATGCTTTCAGCGGTAAAGACGGAGACCCGATGATCAATGACATTACAAAACGGGTAGTGATCTGGTGATCTGATTTATTAACTCAGAATTAAATGCAAATGAAAAAATAATTTTAATCCTTACAGTAATTTTTTGTTTCATGTCAGTCAAAGTCTTTTCGCAGGACAGACTTCTTAAATTGCCAGACTTGCAAAAAACAAAATTATATAAATCCGTTGAAGAAGCATTAAAAGAATCCGGTAATGTCTACAGAATTAGCCTTAGTAATGAAGGTCTGACGGCTCTGCCTGAAGAATTATTTACTTTTAAAAATCTTCAGTCACTGAATTTAAGCAATAATCCAATATCAGATCTTCCGCAGGATATAAAGTTGTTGAAAAATCTTCAGTACCTTAATCTCGAAGGAACAAGCATTGTTAATTTACCTTCTGAACTTAATACCTTAAAAAATCTTACATCACTGAATCTTGATAAAGTAAGTTCTCTTAACTCGATGAATGCTTTGAATATTATTTTTAATATTGAAAATCTCAGAGAGCTTAGCATGAATTCGGTTTACATTATGTCACTTCCTCCGCAGATAAGAAAACTGAAAAATCTTACAAAACTCAAAATGTCCGGATGCGGTATTGCCGAGATAAGCAAGGAGATAGGGACTCTGAGGAATCTTAAATTTGCAGATCTGTCTTTTAATGAAATATCAAGCGTACCTTCCCAGATAGGTGATTTGCCAAATCTGGAAGAGCTTTATCTTGGCGGAAATCAGATCACCGCTATGCCGGAAGCAATTAAGGAATTAAGAGAGACTCTTCTCATACTCGGATTAGCCGCTACAGAATCCTCTTCCGGAGCTTATGTAAACAATCCGATCAAAAAAGAAAATGTGAATCAAATTCAGGAATGGCTTCCGAATACAAAAATCATTTACATTTATAACTGATGGAATATTACTGAAGCTGACAGCTTTATCTTAGAAGTTTCTTAGCTGCAAATATTTACAATTCTTACTAAGTGTTTTAACATTTCAATTTTTTTGAATTAATTTTCAGTCAACAGCGGATCAGATATGCTTTCCCTCGTCTGAATATAACTTTCGACTTTGTATCTTTTTGCAACAACAATGAATGCAAGCGCCGTAACAAACATTAATCCGGCAAAAAACCAGAAATATTCCGTACCGTTAAGTTTTAATGTTCCGTCCTGATTAACTATCAACGCATTAACAAGCGCGGTGACCCCGTTCCCAAGAGATACTGACAGCAGCCATAATCCCATTACAAAAGATTTCATGCTGTTCGGCGCCTGAGTATAGGAAAATTCCAGTCCGGTTATTGAAACCATTACTTCGGCAGCAGTAAGAATTACATACGCCCAGAACTGCCATGCTATTCCGGGTCTGCCCCCGGCTATAATAATAGTTTCCGCTACAGCAAGTATTGCAAATGAAAATCCCGCTAAGAATAAACCGATGGAAATTTTTCGCAGAGATGTCAGCGGGAAAATTTTATTTATCATAGGATAAAGAAAATATGTGAACAACGGAATGAATATCATTATCAGAAGCGGATTTATCGCCTGTATCTGAGAAGCTAAAAGATCGAATTGAATGAATCCCAGATTTACCGTCTTATCCATTTTATCCGCCTGCAATACCCAGGATGATCCTGTCTGATCAAATAACGACCAGAAGATCGCAATGAAAATATACATTATACTGAGATTCTTAAAAGCTTTTTTCCTTTTGCGCTGAATAAATCTTCCTTATAAGCTTTCAAACCGACCGGAGGAATTGCAATGAAAACTTTTCTTCCTTTCCAGAATACTATTGTTGCGATAAGCATGAGTAATCCCGGAACTCCGAAAGCAACGTGAGGTCCGTATTTCTCAAGAAGGACAGGTATCAGAAGAGTGGAGACTGCAGCTCCAAGATTTATCGAAAAATAAAAATAGCCGAAAATATTTTCAAGCAGAGACTTGTTCTTTTCTTCAAACTGATCTCCAACGTGTGCAGATACGCAGGGCTTTATTCCCCCTCCTATTGCAATAAGAGTAAGACCTATTGTAAGACCGAGTCTTGATTCGTCAATTGCCAGAGCAAGATGACCGAGAACATACACTATTGACAGACTGATTATAGTTTTATATTTCCCCCATATTACATCCGAAAGAATTGCTCCGACTATCGGAAAAAAATAATTTGCCATGCTGAACAGATGGTAATATGTAGTGGCTTCGTTTTCACTCATCGGATTCAGCTTTCCCGAACTCATCAGATGCTGTGTCATGAAAACCACAAGTATGGCTCTCATTCCGTAATAGCTGAATCTTTCCGCAAGTTCATTCCCTATAATGTATGGAATACCTTTTGGATATTTTATACTGCTGTCTGTCTTCGACATAAATAATTTTGTGATTAAAAAACTATTTTATAAGTATATCTAATTTGAAATTTTTATTTTATTGATCTTAATTAATTCATCAATGTTTTTCATAATTTTTTCTTTTGATAATTCAGTCATGCAGATATTGCCTATGTTGCATTCGAGCAGACCGCAGCCGAGACAATCAAGGTTTTCATTATACACAGCGAGATTCTTATCTCCGTAAGGTTTTGCAAGTGCGGAATTTGTGTGGTCCGTAAATTCCAAGTGGGGAACCTTCATTGCAGCAGAGATATGCAATGGTCCGGAATCATTTCCTATAACCATACTGCATCTGCTTATCATGGAAGCAAGATATTTTATCGGACTGAAAGGGAGATATGAATGTCCTGTCAGGGACTGCTTCTTTTATGCTGTTGCAGTCTGCAAGTTCTCTTTCATTCCCTCCGAAAAGCAAAAATTTAGCATCATACACGCTGCTGATTCTTTTGATCAGATCAATGTAATCCGGAACCTTGTATCTTTTTGCTTCCCATCCTCCGGTAAGTGAAATGCCGATCACAAATTCAGAATTAAGATTGTTCTTATTGAAAAAATCATCAGAGAATTCCTTGTGTACAATGTTGGTGGATAAATAAAGTTCTTTTGAAGTGATGGGAATATCCATCTGCCTGAGTGCATCAAGATTGAATTCCACTATATGAACTTTACCGCCTCTGCCTTCCGCCTTTATATTGTAAGCGTATTTTCTGCCTCTGAATGTATAACCGAATCTGTATCTTGCGCCGCTTACAAAAGTTATAAGAGCCGTTCTGGGATTGCAGTAAAGATCAATTACAAGATCATACTTCTGACTTCTGATGTTCTTTAACAAACACCATGACTTGTCTTCCGTCCTGTCATAAGTAAATGCTCTCGAAAGATAAGGGTTGTCAATAAGAATATCTCTTGAATGTCTGACAGTAAGAAAATTTATTTCCGCTTCAGGAAAATAATTTTTCAGATTCGGCAGAACCGGAGTTGAAAGAAGTATGTCACCTATCCCTCCGAATTTTATCACGAGTATTTTCTTTACTTTATCCTTATCTAATTTCAATTTGATACTGGTTTAAATATTTTCGAGTATAATGAAATTGTTGTTTCCTGTTTTTTTACCGGCTGAACTTTTACTGGGAGTACTTTTTTATCAATGAATCCGCATTCGCTGTACAAAAAGCAGACACCGCATAACGGATTTTTTGCTTTGCAGATATTCCTGCCGAATTTTATAAGATTTGAATGAAGTTCATATTTCCTCCCTTTTGGAATTATATCCTTTGTCTTCTCAAATGTTTTTTCCGCTGAATTAGTTTTTACTATTCCGAGCCGGTTAAGAACACGGTGCACATGAGTGTCAACAGGAAAAGCATCTCTTCGCATTGCGAACATCAATACGCATGAAATTGTCTTTACGCCGATACCGTCATATTTCAGAAGTTCTTTGTAGATATTTTCATCATCGTATTCATTTAAAAATGAAAGATCAAGATTACCGTAATTATTTTTCATTTCGGTAAGCATTTTTTTATGTTCTCCGATTTTGTATTAGCAAGACCGCAGACCTTTATGCATTCCCTTTATTTCTTCAATATCCGCTTCGCAGACATCTTCCCATTCAGGAAATCTTTCGCGTAAATTTGTATAAGCTCTGAAAGAACTTTTATCCGTTGTATTCTGTGACAGTTTTGTGCCGATGAGAATTTCCAGAATTCCGGGTGAATTAGTTTCTCTGTTAAAAGGTATTCCGTAAAATCCGGACAGTTTATTTATTACTGAAACGAGTTTTGCTTTTTTCAAGTACTAAATGTTTTTTCTTAAAATGCTCACTATCCTTTTTGATGCGCTGCCATCCCATAGTTTCGGGATTCTTCCTCTTTTGAATTTCCCTGATTCGATTTTTTTAATACAATTTAAAATAATTTTTTCATTCAGACCGCATATTTCATTTGTTCCTATCTCGGATGTAACAGGTCTTTCAGTATTTTCCCTGAGAGTAAGACACGGGATCTGAAGATAAGTCGTCTCTTCCTGAATCCCTCCGGAGTCAGTGAGTACATACCTGGCATTGCTGACAAGTTTCAGAAAATCGAGATATCCAAGAGGTTCAGTTATTATCAGATTTTTAATTTCATCCGTAATATTTCTCAGCCGGAATTTATCAATCATCTTTAACGTCCGCGGATGAACCGGAAAAACAATAGCTACTTCAGGACTGATCCTGTTTATATTCTTAAAAATATTCAGAATTTTCTTAAGGTTGGTTTTATCATCAACATTCGAAGGTCTGTGAAGTGTTGTCAGTACATATTCATTCTTTGAAATGCAGAGTTCATCAAGGATTTCTGATCCTTTGATTTTTTAAGATAAAATTCAAGTGAATCAATCATTGTATTCCCTACAAAAAAAACTTTTTTATCTTCAATGCCTTCACGTTTGAGATTTCTCATACCACTTGGTTCGGTAACAAACAAATAATCAGAAAGAACATCGGTGATAATTCTGTTGATCTCTTCCGGCATTGTCCTGTCAAAACTTCTTAATCCGGATTCTATATGAGCGACAGGAACCGGTTTACCATTGGCTGACAACGTCTTCGAACTAACAATCGAAGCTGCAGTTGTGGAATTTACATCTCCGTAAACCATAACAAGATCGGGTTTTTCCTTCAGGATTATCTTTTCGAACTCTATCATTATGTGAGCTTTCTGCTCAGCGTGAGATTTTGAACCTACGCCGAGATAAATATCAGGTTTGGGAAGTTCCAGCTCCTTAAAGAATACATCCGACATTTTCTTATCATAATGCTGACCAGTGTGTACTATTTTGTGAATTATTTTTGATTTGTATTTCTGAAGTTCTTTATGAATAGGAGCCATTTTCATGAAATTCGGTCTTGCTCCCACTACGGAGATGATCTTTTCAATATATTGGTATCGTTTAAGTTGCGTAAATTTACTTAAAATATAGTTTAGTTTATATGAAATTGTGTGATGAATTCCAATTTTGCTTATCAGGAAAAGTCTTTCGAAGCAGTGCTGTCCAAAACGTTTCGTGTTAGTTAAAAAAAGTTAATTACGAATACAATTTTAAACAGATTTTCCGGGTATTTCAAACTATACCGGATTTCGACCAAATTAATATTTAAGGCCGAAGCTATTCTCACACAGATGACACAGATTTTCACTTATACACACTTATAAAATTACCGGAGTATTCAAAAATTGAAAGAAAAATGCAGAGTCTGATCTGTGTTAATCCGTGTAATCTGAGAGACACAGTTTTTGATTTCCAATATAGCTTAAATTTCGTGGAACAGCTATTCAATGTTTTGGACAGTTGTATTTTGCAGAGAAAGAATAAATTTTTTCTCTCCTTGAAACTCAGCGTCATATTAGTTATTTTAAACACAATAAAAATTAACAGCAATAAAATAATGAAAAGAGTTTTCATCCGAAATACTATAAATGTGACGTTATCTGCAACTGCGGAGAAAATAAAGGTGTATTATTTACTACCAGATCAACAGTTCCTGAAATAAAAGTGGAACTCTGCTCGCAATGTCATCCTTTTTCACCGGTACTCAGAAAATTGTAGACACAGCAGGAAGAGTTGAAAAATTCAATAAAAGATATGCTAAATCCAAAAAAGCTACAGAAGAGGCATCTAAAAAAGAATAGTCCTGTACATTTATTGTAAAGTTTATTAAGCCAGTATTTTCTAATATTGGCTTTTTTTATTTAAAATCATATCAATACTAATATGAAAATCCTCATCTACGAAGATAATAAATATTCAAATCTTTATCCTCTCAGTCTGCTCCGCGGAGTATATGATATTCGCATTGGAGCAAATACGATCAAGGAAAGAATTGAAAATATTACTGATAAGAAATTTGAAATTCATCTGCATTGCAGGAAAATTCTGAATAACTATTTACATGAGATTCACAAAAACAAAGTAAATGAATTTGACAAAGATGATTATCTTCTGCTTAACGGAAGAGTAATCTTCAGTAAAAATTCATTGAAGTATCTTGATCTCAGGAAAAGAAAAAAATTCTTTTTTATATTTACAATAACACTGTTGTTGCCGCTATTGTATCAAAGGACAGGATGTCAAAGCTTTCGGAATTCATCGGTTGCAGCGAGGATCTTTCGGTGTCTGATGAACTCTTTTCAAAACTTCAGCTTAAACAAATTATTGTTAAAGAAAGATTTGAAGCGTTCATTGTCAATTATCCCTGGGACATATTAAAATACATACTTCACGGCGGACTTAATGAAGATTTTAATTATCTGTCATTTAAAGACAGTAAGTTCCTTAAGCTGAAAAGCGCTGATAATTTTATAAATCATAAGAAGATATTAATTTCCAGAAGTGCAAAGATGAATTCGAATATTGTTCTTGATGCTGCGGACGGGAGCATTATGATTAGTGATAATGTAACAATAGAGCCATTTTGTTTTATCAAAGGACCTGTTTTCATCGGAAAAAATACTCTTGTAAAATCAGGTACAAAGATTTATGGTCCTGCGGTTATCGGTGAATATTCAAAAGTTGCGGGAGAAATTGCCGAATCTGTTTTTCATTCTTATGTGAATAAGCAGCATGACGGATTTATTGGTCATTCATACATCTGTCCTTTTGTGAATTTAGGCGCTGATACTGTCACAAGCGATCTTAAGAATAATTATTCCGGAATTAAGATGAATGTTAACGGAAATGATACTGATACCGGAATGCAGTTCCTCGGAAGTATTCTCGGTGATCATACAAAAACTTCTATAAACACAATGCTTAATACCGGAACTGTTGCAGGTATTTTGCAAATATTTTCGGAGGAGGATTTCCTCAGAAAAACATTGGATCTTTTGCATGGTATGATTCCGGAAAAACACCGGTTAAATACGATTTCGAAAAAGCCATTGCAACTGCTAAAATTGTAATGGAAAGAAGGGGAGTAATTCTAAGCAGGAATTATGAAGATCTGGTGAAAACTTATTTTTAATTTTGCTGCAGGTGTTAACTTACTGAATTCACGCACGGATTCACATTCCCAAGCTGGCAGACTATCCGAAAACGTAACTTTGCCTCGAAGACTCAAAGACTCAAAGTTAAAAAACTTTATATATTCCCAAGCTGCTAGCCTCGCTAAGCGGCGGGCTTGGAAATGAGAATGGAAGCAGGATTCTTTGAAGTTTTGACTTCGATTTTTTCTGTTTAATTTGTTTTCGAATTCTGAATTTACACATTCCCCAGCTGGGGCTTGGAAATGAGATTGTAAGCATGATTCTTTGAGACTTCGAGACTTAGAGGTTTTCTCTGCATTTTTCTTACAACAATACTCACAAATGCTTTGATTTTGGGAATGGATTTTTATATTTTTACTTTTTACCAATATAAGTTATAATAAATAATGCCTTTAAGACACAAATCAGCTCAGAAAAGAGCAAGACAAACTGTTAAAAGAACAGAAAGAAACAAAAAAAATAAAGCAATGATAAAAGGTTCCGTGAAAAGAGTTCTGGAATCAAAGGAAAAAGGTTCAGCAGAAACAGAGATGAAAAAAACAGTTGCAATTCTTGACAGAGCTGCAGTTAAAGGAGTAATCCACAGAAATAAAGCTGCTAATCAAAAGTCAAAACTCGTGAAACATATCAATAAGTTAGCTAAGTAATTAAAATATTATAAGTTTTATTAAAAAGTCTGCAGATTGCAGACTTTTTTTATTTGTAATATTCGCTTAATTACCGATCAGTTTAATTTTATATTCAATAAAGACTTTCAGAGCATTAAGAAATTCAGTCCAGCCGCTGCAGTTTGCAAAAGCGCTTTTAACTCCCGCATCATTCATCTCCCAGCCGGTTTCCCTGATCTTCACTCTAATTTTACCGTTAACATCTTCAAATGAAAATGTAGTTCTTGTTTTATAATCCACATTCATTGCATTCCATTCAAATACAAATTTTTCATAAGGCGTTACTTCTAAAACATTCAGCAGCGCAGCTTCCTCTCCCCACACCCATAACGCTTCACCCTCATTATCAAGATCTTTTCTTGCATCCGTAGTAAAATACTTTTTTACATTTTCCGCTTTGCAGACATTATCCCATACTGTTTCAATATCCGCTTTGATCAGAATTCCGGTAGTGAAATGCACTTCACCCGGGCAGGACTTTCGTGCAGCGGGTGAAAGATGTAATTTTTCATTTTGAGAATTAATTTTTAAATGCAATTACTTCTATCTCTACCCTGACATCTTTTGGAAGTCTTGAACTTGCACAGTGCTTCTTGCAGGCATGGAAGATCCGAAATATTCATTGTAAACTTCGTTCATTACATTGAAATCTATCATGTCCTTCAGAAAAACGGTTGTCTTTAATACATTGTCCAAAGAAGATCCGTTATCTTCGAGAATATTCTTAAGATTTCTTATAACCTGGCATGTCTGTTCAGCGATCTCTCCTGAAACAATTATTCCTTTTGTGTTAAGCGCTATCTGACCTGAAGTAAAGATCAGTTTATCAAATCCGACCGCCTGTGAATAAGGTCCGATCGGTTCCGGTGATTTGTCGGAATGCAGTATCTTTTTCATGTTAAATTATTTTTAAATTAATTACCTGTTTTTTCTAATATTCTTTCTATGTCGTCATTTGTATAAAATTCAATGATGATCTCTCCGGAAAATTTTGTTTTTCTGCTGATGGAAACTTTCGTTCCGAAAAAATTTCTCAGTTTGTCTTCTACGCTCTGCAGATACGGATCGTATATTTCACCAAGCTTCACTTTCTTCTTCCGGGTTTTCTTAACCGAACTCTTAGTAATTTTTCAAGATTCTTAACGGATATGTTCTCGTTAGTAATTCTCTTCCACAAGACAAGCTGATCTTCAATGTTGTCAATTCTTAAAAGCAGTCTCGCATGACCTTCCGTTATTTCATTTCTCCTTAAAGAAATTTTTATTTCAACAGGCAGTTTCTGAAGTCTCAGAAAGTTCGCTACTGTGCTTCTCTGCTTTGAAACTTTCTCAGCAATCTGCTCCTGTGTCAGACTGTATTCGTCAGCAAGACGCTGATATGAATCGGAAAGCTCCATCGGATTAAGATCTTCCCGCTGAATATTCTCGATGAGAGCAAGTTCAAGCATTGAATCTTCCGAATCAGCAGGTCTCTGATAAACATAAGCAGGTATTTTTTCAAGTCCGATCATTCTTGAAGCCCTGACCCTTCTTTCACCGGAGATGAGAATGTAACCGTCATCAACAACCTTCACTGTTACCGGCTGAATGAGACCGTTCAATTTTATTGAATCTGCAAGCTCCCGCAGTTTCTCTTCATCAAAATCCTCTCTCGGCTGGGAAGGATTTTCTTTAATCCTGCTAAGCTCTATCTCGCTGCTCTGGCGATTGCTTTCATCTTTTGAATCGGATAGACTGCTTAGATCCACATTCTTTTCAGTGAATATTGCAGAGAGTCCTTTACCGAGTACTGATGATGACTTATTATCCATTGACTGAATTATTTGAACTGTTTAGATTTATATCCTGATTTTCTTCTTCAATGTTTTCTTTAACATTGTTATCGTTATCTTTGTCAATATTAGTAATTTCATTTTCAATCTTTATTTCAATGCCGTTCCTTGTGAGGAATTCTCTCCCGAGATCCATATAATTCAATGCTCCTGTCGAAGAAGGATCATATATAACTACCGGCTTGCCGTAGCTCGGAGCTTCTCCTATCTTCACATTCCGGAAAATCTTAGTTTGAAAAACTTTTTTCCCCCGAAGAATTTTCTCAGCTCGGATTCTATCTGATTTGAAAGCTTAAGTCTTGAATCAAACATAGTCAGAAGATACCCTTCAATATTCAGGCCGGGATTAAAAACATTTTTTTACATTTTTATAGTATTCAGAAGCTGAGATAATCCTTCAAGCGCATAATACTCGCATTGCACCGGTATAAGAAGTGAATCAGCTGCTGTGAGTGCGTTTACGGTTATAAGTCCAAGTGAAGGCGGACAGTCAATTATAATGAAATCGAAAAAGTATTTCCATCTTCGTTATTCCCGGATTTTAGAAACTCGCTAATCTTGTTTTTTAAAATACTTTCGCGTGAGGGAAGATTTATAAGTTCTATTTCCGCAGCCACGAGATGTATGTTGGATGTTACAGCGAACAAATTTTCTACCTGCGTTTCCCTTTATGCATTCGCTGATGCTTTTGCCTGAAATAAAAAGTTCGTATGTTGACCTGCCGTCAGTCTGCGCTTCAAGCCCTACGCCTGAAGTGGCATTTGCCTGAGGATCAGCATCTATAAGCAGGACCTTTTTCCCGAATGCAGCAATGGAAGTGGAAAGATTGATTGCAGTAGTTGTCTTTCCCACTCCGCCTTTCTGATTCGATATGGAAATAATTTTAGTCAAATATAAATGATTATTTTCGGATTCAGCATCTGCAAATATCCGTTCAGAATTTTATTTCATCTCCTGCATTCATTACAATGCATTTCTTTCCTATTGATTCGATCTTTCTTTTGAATTCATTTGCATCGGCTTTTATTACTTCAAATGTATTGTAATGTATCGGTATGACTGTATCTGCATTCAGAAATTCCGCAGCTTTGACGGCATCATCCGTTCCCATAGTGAAATTATCTCCTATCGGAAGGAATGCATAATCAATCTTATGACATTCGCCGAAGTCATGTCATAAAAGAGAGCTGTATCTCCGGCGTGGAATATAGTTTTATCCCCTGCGCTTAATATCACTCCCGCAGGATCGCCTGCGTATGTTCCGTCAGGCGTGGAAGATGAATGATGCGCAAGCGTAAGCTTTATTCTGCCAAAAGGAAACTGATACGAACCTCCGATGTTCATTGCATGAGTGCTGATTCCTTTTCCGGAAAGATAATCTGAAAGCTCAGCAGTAGCTATGACCTTTACATCTTTTCCTCTTGCGATATCTATAGTATTTCCGAAATGATCTGCATGCCCGTGAGTCAGGATTATAAAATTACATGATGCGTCGCTCAGTTTAATGTTGCATAAAGGATTACCTACTATAAACGGATCGAAATATATTTTACTTTCTTTAAGAATTACTTCCAGAAATGAATGCCCGTGATATATTAATTTACCCATCTTATATTTTCATTTAAAATTTTTCAATAGCAAATTACCATTATTAAGATACTAATTCAATTTTAAATCTGATGCCATTAAATTCCATTTATACCACGAAGGCACTAAGACTCAAAGGTAAAAACTTAAAATTATATTCTTTGTGTCTTTGCGTCTTTGTGGTAAAATCTTTTTACTAGTTTCGAGCACTCACTATATAATGGAGCTTGCCTCGCCAATAAAAAAAACTGCAAAAGCAGAAACGCCTTTGCAGTTTGGGACTATGAAAACGAAAAATGGTAATTATTTATCTAATATAAACCAGTCCGAGATTTAAATTAAAGAATGAATATGAATTATCATCACTTTTACAAGTGTTTCTCCTGAAGATAATGCATAATTATATTTTGCATTAAGCGTTATTCCCACCATGTATCCAACTCTTGCAACAAATCCGACTTCGGGTCCGAAACCGAAATGCCAGGTATCATTGTCTATCTGATTTGCGCCGATCTGTAGTCTCTGCCAGACGTGAATTGTTCCTACGTTCGCCTGAATGTAAGGAATGAATTTTCCTCTTAAGCTTTTATTAAAATAATACCCTACATTTGCATAGATCGGAGAATAATTCAGATACCTTGCCTGCGGACCGGAAATAGTTCCGTTCGGCAGTTCGGTTACTCCGTTAACATCTTCTTTTGCCAGAACATTTAACTGAAAATTCGCTCCGATGGCTACATTATTTTTCAGAAAACTTTTAAATGTAAACTGACCGCCTAACCATCCCGGCTGGCTGATGTAATCAGATGCTCTGCCGATATTAAATGAGGTACTATATTCGATTGAGGCGGTATAATCACCTTTTCTTGTCTGAGAAGAACTATCTTTTATAAATATGAATGACAGTATAAGTATACAAAAAATTATTTTTATATTTGATATTTTTTCATTTTATTTTTTTAAAATTTAAAATTTATAGTTCTAATTTTTCAAATAAGGTGATTGTGAAAAGCTTTGTTAATTGCATTTGTAATTCTCGTAGTAGGATTGCCTGTACTTGATTCTCCTGCAAGACCGTTCATCAATGCATTCCATTGCGCAGGAATACTACTGCCTGTCGTAACTCTCTTATCACCCATCAATATTACGATTGTTCCCGTTGTATATGTATAAGAATATGAATAAGACGGGTAACACCATGTGTAACCCCAGTAATCATACCAGCAGCCGGTTCCGCCATTATTTACTACATTGGTTGTAGTAGTTACTCCGGTACTCACAATTACATCTGCAGTTGCAGAATCCTGAGCCGCAACTTCCGTCCATCCGAGAGCTAATAAATTTGCTTTTGTCTTTTCCAAAATAAGAGCGTCATAAGCATTAGAGAAATTGCCTCCGATATGAATAACAGAACCTTTAAGATAAAACTTGTTCACAGCGCTAAAATTGTAATCCGTGTTGTAAAATGTTCCCACGACATCATAATTATCTGTATTAAGACCATAATCATAATAGCATGAAGGAATGCTTACAGCCGCTATCACTATTACCGGTAACAGTATGCCTCTGAAGATTTTTTTAAAGTTAAAATTTTTCATTTTTTTAATGTTTGATTTTGTAAAGTTATTTAACAAGATAACATCTGAATTAATGATGACATCTGAATTAATGTATTTATGTAGTTTTGTTTAAACAAATTTATATAAATTAAATATTAAGTTCAGTGCAAATGTATACTTTTATGTAATCTTATACATTGTCTGGATTAGGATTTTTAGGATTTGAGGATTTGAGGATTTGAGGATTTTTAGGATTTTTAGGATTTGAGGATTTTTAGGATTTTTAGGATTTGAGGATTTTTAGGATTTGAGGAAATAAGGATTAAACTAAACATAATCTTGTTCACTTGTTTTATTTACAATCCTAAAATCTTTTAATCTTAAAAATCCTAATTCAGATATTTGTGGGCTTCTAAAAATTTCTTGATTTCAGTCTTCCCGTCCCCTCTGAGTCTCCTGCCTGCATACATTTTAAATTCAGTCTGCTATTTCTGCAGGGACTCAGAGGTCTTTACTTACTGACGAACGAACTTCTTCCTCTGAGTCCCCGCAATAATTTCAAACAAAATTCAAATTTTATTCGGGTGGACCTAAACAAATCAAATTTTAGGTGGGAGACTCAGAGATTACGGAAAATTGAATGCTCATTAACAAGCTGTTTTATTTGCGTTGATCTGCGAAAAATAATTGCCGCGCACAAAATCTTTTTATTGTCCATTAATAAATGAATTTTTATAAAGACATCAAATGAGTATTTTGAAACATAATTTAAAATCAAACAGGAGAAATTTATATAATGTCTGAAAAATTCAATAATCTCATAAACGGGGTATGGAAAGATTCATTAAGCGGAAATACTTTTGAAAACAGGAATCCTGCCAAATGGAATGAAGATCTTATCGGTATATTTCCTTCATCAGGAAAAGAAGATGTGATGGAAGCAGTTGCCGCTGCTAAAGCAGCTTTCGAAAAATGGAGACTTGTTCCAGCTCCGAAAAGAGGCGATGTACTTAAAGTCGTTGGTGACAGAATGTTCGAAAGGAAAGATGAGATAGCTCATGAGATGACAAGAGAAATGGGAAAAGTCTTTGCGGAAACAAAAGGTGATGTGCAGGAAGGAATTGATACTGCTTATTATGCAGCTTCGGAAGGAAGAAGACTCTTCGGACTTAATGCGCCGAGCGAGCTTCCTAATAAAATGAATCTGAGCTTCAGAGTTCCGATTGGTGTAGGCGGATTCATTACACCCTGGAATTTCCCAATGGCAATACCGACCTGGAAAATGTTCCCTGCGCTTGTTTGCGGAAATACCTGCGTATTCAAACCTGCTGAACTTACTCCGAAGACTGCAACTATTCTTGTGGAAATAATAGATGCGGCTATGAGGGAAGTTCTTGGCAAGGATTACATTCCCGGAGTAATAAATATCGTTCACGGTAAAGGAAGAATTGTCGGCGAAGCGATGATCTCGCATCCTGATGTTGACCTTATTTCATTTACCGGATCTACTGAAGTAGGCAAAAGAATCAATGAAGTAGCGGGCGGAAGTCTGAAGAGAGTCTCGCTTGAACTCGGAGGCAAGAATGCACAGATAGTAATGAATGACGCTGATCAGGAACTTGCGCTTGAAGCTGTTCTGTGGGGCGCATTCGGTACAACAGGTCAGAGATGTACCGCGACTTCAAGACTTATTCTTCATAAGGATATTTATTATGAGTTTGTTGATAAGCTGATCGCAAGAGTAAGGAAACTTAAACTCGGATACGGAAATGATAATGGTGTTGAAGTTGGTCCCTGCGTAAGCGAAGCGCAGAGAGAATCTGTTAATGATTATGTTAAGATAGGATTGAATGAAGATAATGCTGTGCTTGCTGCAGGAGGAGAGTATGCAAGAGAAGGCGAACTTGAAAAAGGATGGTTTTATCAGCCGACTATATTTACTGAAGTCAAACCCGGTATGAGGATCGAACAGGAAGAAATTTTCGGACCGGTATTATCAGTGATTAAATGTGAAGATCTGACAGATGCAATTAACATACTTAACGGCACTCCTTACGGATTGTCATCAAGTATTTTTACAAAAATATTAACGATGCTTTTGTCGCAATAAGAGATATCAAAGCCGGTATAACTTATGTAAACGGCGCAACCATAGGGGCTGAAGCTCACATGCCTTTTGGCGGAGTAAAGCAAACAGGTAACGGACACAGAGAAGGCGGATGGACGGTTTATGATTTTTATACAGAATGGAAAGCGGTCTATATTGATTATTCAGGAAAACTTCAGAGAGCCCAGATAGATAATTATTGATCAGGTCAGATTTCTGTCTTACATTCTTAAATAGATTGTAACAGATCGTGTTCTTTCATAGATTTTGCCGGTTTAAATATTTTTTAATTAAATGAAAAGTATATGAAAACGGCAAAGTTAATTTTAGTTCTTTTATGTATAAATCTTTCTGCGGGCTGTGTCAGGGATAATGGTTCGAATGCTGTTAAAGAAAAAAAGAATGATATCCCGGATAACAATATTCCCGGAAACAGAGATTCAGAAGAATCTTCACCGGAATCAGGGAAGTTAAATTATAAAAGTTCGGGTGAAAAGACAGGGATGGAAATTATTTCATCACAGGAAGTTAAGTTTCACATTGGAGATTCGCTGACAATAAGAGGATATGTCGCTGATATTTATTTAAGCGATAAGGTTTCATACATTAATTTTGAAAACAAGTTTCCGAAAAATATTTTTTCCTGCGCTGTTTTTGAGAACAGGTTTAATGACTTCGGAGATCTTTCTAAGTATAAAGAAAAGACTGTGGAAGTAACCGGTAAGATCACAACTTACAAAAATAAACCACAGGTGATACTTAATTCTAAAGATCAGATAAGGATAATGACAAATGAAAAATAAAGCGGGCTTTGCGGCGATTTTCGGAAAACCGAATGCTGGAAAATCCACACTCATAAACAGTCTGCTGAATTTTAAACTATCAGTTGTAAATAAAAAAGTTCAGACCACGAGAAATAAAATACTCGGAATTCTTACAGAGGATAATTATCAGATTGTCTTCATTGACACACCCGGCACTCTCGATCCTAAATACGAACTTCAGAAATTCATGCTTACGGAAATTAAAACTTCCCTTGAAGAAGCCGATGTTGTCATTCATATAATGGATGTGCTGAATATTGATTATGAAGATCTTAAAAATACTGAAGAAAAATTCGGCGATGTATTGTCAGGAAAGAAGAGAATTGTTGTGTTGAATAAAATAGATCTCATTGACAAAGCGAAACTTCTTCCGGTGATGGAAAAGCTTACTTCTGAATTCAGGTATGATGACATTGTCCCTGTATCAGCGCTTGACAATGAAAACGTTGATATGCTGAAAGACCTGATAGTAAAGGATTTACCCGAAGGTGAATTTTTTTATGACAAGGAAACTCTTACTGATAAATCCGAAAAATTCTTTGTCGGTGAAATTATCAGAGAAAAGATACTGCGGTTTTATCATGAGGAAATTCCTTACAGCGTACTGGTAAATATAAATGAGTTCAAGGAGAGAAGCGAAAGGCTTGTTTACATAAATGCAGATATAATTCTTGAAAGAGAGACTCAGAAAATAATTGTCATTGGAAAAAAGGGCGGAGGACTTAAGCGTCTTGGTGAAAAGGCGAGACTTGAAATCGAGAAATTTCTTGGCAGGAGAGTATATCTGGAATTATTTGTAAAGGTCAGGAAAGACTGGAGAAACAACAGGAATTTTATCAGAGAAAATTATAATCAGTAAAATCCGGTTTTGAAATATCTTCTTGATGAGATCATTACAGCTTTATATGCGAAATCATTTTTAAAAACCGGCGGCTTTACAAACTCATCAACATTAAAATATGTCAGAAACTTTCTGACGCTCCATTCGAACTGAATGCTTCCGTTTCTGAATTCATTTCTTGAAAGATAATTCAGATAAACTTCGTTCCTGTCTGTTACAATAAAAAATCTCATTGAAGGATTTTTGCTTCTGAATTCCACTACATAAATTCCTGCTCCTGAACCAACTGAATAAGAGAATCTTGTATCTCCGTCTATTGAAAGAGAATTGTTTTGCGGTGTCTGAAGCTCAGGCGCATTCTCAGATTCTATTTTAAGATTGTTTCCGGGAGATGCATAAGAAGTATTAAGAAACTCGGTTCCGTCCTTTCTCTTTGCAAAACCGGTAATCCTGAATTTAAATGTTATTGGCAGATTATCAGGTACAGATATTCTGAATTGATTGTCGCTGCTTTCATCTTCAAAGAATTTTATTCCGGAATTTTTGTCGTAGTTAAAAAAATCCGTTTTGACGGAAAAGTCTTTTGAAAAATATTGTTCATCCGGAAAATAAATATTTAATTTCGAAGTAGTGATTTTATTTCCCGGTTTGGAATCAAATTTTAATTCCTGAGACTTTTTGAATTTATCAAGAATTATTTCCCTAAACTTAATAAATTTATATCCTGTATCATTACTGGAAAGAAAGACTATCTGTCCTTTCAGAATATTCTGATGCATTGGCCATTTAACACTTAATGTAATAATACTGTCACCTTCTTTCGCTGACGACTCATTGCTTTCAAAAATATCCTGAGATATAAATTTGAACAATCCTTTTTCACCCGGAAGTAATTTTGGAAACCTGATCTTCAGGTTTATAAAATTCGAATAGTTATCCTCTATCTCTCCGAAAAATGTAAGATTCGGGTTTGACACAGAAAGATCTTTATAAATAACTGCGGTGGATGAATATCTCTCCGCTAAAGTAATATCATAATCAGAGGAAATATTTATAAAGTTGAATTTTCCGGCAATATCCGTCTGCGTTTCACTTTTACCAGAGATCACTTTAATATAAGGTATCGGAAATCCTCTTTCGTCAACTACTTTTCCATTGATAAACTGTCTGTCAGACGAATTTTCATTGATGAATGAAAATCCAACAGAATTAATTAAAATTGAAAAAATAAAAAGTAAGCAGGCAGCAGTTATTTTCATAAAGATTTTTATGAAATTAGAAAAATTAAAAACGGAATCAAAGATATAAATAGTGTGATAAGGAAAGAAAATCAGTATATATCCCGGCAATTTGGGTAAAGAAATTGTTTTCACTTTATTTTTTATCTAAATAAGACTAATTTAGTCCAAATTCAAAAAACAATTAAAACATTTAATCAAAGATAAAAATGGGAACAGAAGATGATATTCTCGAAAAAGTAACTTCCTCGGATTACAAATACGGTTTTGTAACAGACGTAGAAATGGATATTGCTCCGAAAGGACTGAATGAAGACATTATCAGACTTATTTCAAATAAAAAGAAAGAATCCGAATCAATGCTTGAATGGAGATTTAAGGCGTACAGATTATGGCTTGAAATGACAGAGCCGAAATGGCCTAATGTGCATTATCCTCCGATAGATTACAATGAAATCATTTATTATGCAGCCCCGACACATAAAAAAAAGCTTAACAGTCTTGACGAGCTTGATCCTGAAATAAAAAGAACTTACGAAAAACTCGGCATTCCTCTTGAAGAGCA
Source organism: Ignavibacteria bacterium (assembly GCA_016709315.1). GTDB lineage: Bacteria > Bacteroidota > Ignavibacteria > Tepidaquicellales > Tepidaquicellaceae > JAEUSI01. Next base: position 91,666 of record JADJMZ010000001.1, on the reverse strand, counting down.
GCTTATACTTGCCGGAGTTGCAGTAGATGCGGTTATGGACAGTGTATCAGTTGCAACTACATACAAGGAAAAATTAGCTGAACTTGGAATTATTTTTTGTTCAATGAGCGAAGCTCTTAGAGATCATCATGACCTTGTAATGAAATATCTCGGATCGGTCGTTCCCCAGACAGATAATTTTTTTGCAGCACTTAACTCCGCAGTATTTACAGACGGATCGTTCGTTTATATTCCGAAAGGAGTGCGATGTCCGATGGAGCTTTCGACATATTTTAGAATTAATGCAGAGAATACGGGACAGTTCGAAAGGACACTGATCGTTGCCGATGAAGGAAGTTATGTCAGCTATCTCGAAGGATGCACAGCACCGATGCGGGATGAGAATCAGCTTCATGCTGCAGTGGTCGAACTCATTGCAATGGAAAATGCTGAAATAAAATACTCAACCGTACAGAACTGGTATCCGGGAGACAAAGAAGGAAAAGGCGGAATTTATAATTTTGTAACTAAGAGAGGAATATGCGCAGGGAATAATTCAAAGATCTCATGGACACAGGTCGAAACAGGTTCTTCGATTACGTGGAAATATCCGAGCGTGATACTTAAAGGTGATAATTCGATTGGCGAGTTTTATTCGGTTGCACTGACAAACAATATGCAGCAGGCGGATACAGGTACAAAGATGATGCACATTGGAAAGAATACAAAGAGCAGGATCGTTTCAAAAGGAATCTCAGCCGGAAAGAGCCATAACAGTTACAGAGGACTTGTGCAGGTAAGTAAACGTGCAGACAATGCGAGAAATTTTTCACAATGCGATTCTCTGCTGATGGGAGACAGATGCGGAGCACATACATTTCCCTACTTTGAAATAAAGAACAGTTCGGCTCACGTCGAGCACGAAGCTACAACATCAAAGATCGGTGAAGACATAATGTTTTATTGTAATCAGAGGGGAATATCACAGGAAGATGCAGTTGCGCTGATTGTCAATGGTTATGCGAAGGAAGTACTGAATCAGCTTCCGATGGAGTTTGCTGTCGAAGCGCAGAAGCTGCTGGCGATATCACTGGAAGGCAGTGTGGGGTAATTCGGTTTAATTGCCTCGAAGACTCGAAGTCTCAAAGATTAAGTATTTTTTAAAATTAAGATTGTTTATTGATGGGTGAAAAGTATTATCCAACTACAAATGAAGAAAACTTAATAAAGGAAATTGTTGATTGTGCTTTTAAAGTTCATTCTAAATTGGGACCTGGTTTATTAGAGAGAATTTATGAAGTATGTTTCTGTCACGAATTAAGAAAGAAGAACATTAAGTTTATTAATCAGGTTAAGATACCTATAAAATATGACGATTTGACTTTTGATGAAGGGTATCGCATAGATGTTTTGGTTGAAAATTCAATTGTATGTGAGTTAAAAGCAGTTGTTGAGCAAAACGCTGTTTTTGATGCTCAGATTTTAAGTCAATTGAAATTAGCTCAAAAACATTTAGGGCTTTTAATAAACTTTAACGTGCCTCTTATTAAAAATGGAATTAAAAGATTTATAATATGATTTTTTGTGAAATTCAGTTTACAATAAAAAATTAAAAATTCATATACGTTTAAAATATTAAAAGTTAATTAAAACTCTTTGTAACTTAGAGTCTTTGAGTCTTAGAGGTTAAAAAAAGAATATATAAAAAATAAACAAAGAAAATGTTAACAATAAAAAACTTAAAAGCAAAAGTAGAAACCGACGAAGGCGGTAAGGAAATTTTAAAAGGTCTGAACCTTCAGGTAAATGCAGGCGAGGTACACGCTATCATGGGACCTAACGGTTCGGGTAAAAGCACACTTGCATCCGTTCTCACCGGAAGAGAAGGTTACGATGTAACTGAAGGCGAAGTGCTTTTTGAAGGAAAGGATCTTCTTGAAATTTCGCCCGAAGACAGGGCAAGACAGGGAATATTCCTTGCGTTTCAGTATCCGGTGGAAATTCCCGGAGTATCAAACACAAATTTTCTCAAGACAGCCATCAATGAAATAAGAAAATCGAAAGGCGAAGAGCCGATGAGTTCGGTTGAATTTCTAAAGCTGATAAAAGAAAAAGCAAAGCTTGTAGGTCTCGATCCGCAGATGATAAGCAGATATGTGAATGTCGGATTTTCCGGAGGAGAGAAAAAGAGAAATGAGATATTTCAGCTGGCAATGCTGAATCCAAAACTTTCTATACTTGATGAAACTGATTCGGGACTTGACATAGATGCTCTCAGGGCTGTTGCTGAAGGCGTGAATAAATTAAAGACAAATGAAAATGCATTCATTGTCATAACGCATTATCAGAGACTTCTGGATTACATAGTTCCTGATTTTGTTCACGTAATGTATCAGGGGAAAATAGTTAAATCCGGCGGCAAAGAACTTGCGCTTCATCTTGAAGATCATGGTTATGACTGGATCACGGATGAGAAGGAAGAAGCAGCGGTTTAAGTAACAGAGATTTTTTACCACGAAGACTCCAAGACTCTAAGAAAAGCAAAAGATTTTTAAGTCATCTTAAATGGGTTAATATGGTAAAGCATTTTTTACGACGAAGACTCCCGCATAGCGAGGCGGGCAAAGACGCTAAGAAAACATTAGAGATTTCATTAGTATCTTTGAGATGGCAATTATAAAGGTAAAGTCTTTATAAGTTACAAATATTATCAATATAAAAAATCTAAGAAGAAATTTTTAATATAATTTATTTGCTCTTCTTTGAGTCTTTGAGACTTAGTGGTAAAAAAAATCCATAATTTTTTAAAATAATTTTAAAATGAATAACACAGAAACAGAAATAACCGATCTGAAAACAAAGCTTATATCTGAGTTTCAGAATTTTGAAAAGAATCTTAACGGTGAAGCTGAAACCACTTTGCATTTTATAAGAAGAGATGCATTTGAGAATTTTAAAGAACTTGGCTTTCCGATGAAGAAACTTGAAGACTGGAAATATACAAATCTGAATCCTGCGCTTAAACAGAATTTCATTCAATCTTTTTCAGAATATACTCCTTCATTAAAAAAAGAAGACATTGAAAAATATTTAATCAAAGATTCCGGAATTAATTTACTTGTATTTGTAAACGGATATTTTGATAAAGGACTTTCACACATTGAAACTAAAAATGATAACGTTTTCATAGGAAGCTTTTCGGAAGGAATGAAAGATCATAAGGAATTAATCGAAAAGCATTTTGCAAAGATCGCAACTTACGATAAAAACGGTTTTATAGCTATAAACACTGCATTTGCGAAGGACGGCTGCTTTATTTATGTAAAGAAAAATTACGAAGTGAAAGAGCCGGTTCATATTTTAAATATTTCAGATGCGCAGAGTGAAAGTTACTTTACTCAATTAAGAAAATTGGTTGTAGTAGATGATGGCGGCAGCATAAATATAGCAACTGACTATCATACAATTGGCGATCATAAATGTTTTACGAATGCAGTAACGGAAATATTTTGCGGAATGAATTCGAAAGTTGAGCATTACAAAATTCAGAATGAAAGTGATAACTCATATCATGTCGGCACGACGCAGGTTCATCAGGAAAAAGACAGCAGATTTTCCGATACGACAATTTCCTGGGGCGGCGCAATTACACGCAATGATCTTAATTCTGTTTTTGACGGAACGAATACTGAATGTCATTTCTACGGATTGTATCTTCTGAACGGCAGACAGCATGTTGACAATCATACACTTGCTGATCACAAAATGCCTCATTGTTACAGCAATGAACTGTACAAAGGAATCATTGATGGTAATGCGACGGGAGTTTTCAACGGGAAAATAATGGTTCGTGAAGACGCTCAGAAGACAAATGCATATCAGTCAAATAATAATATTCTTCTTTCAGACGATGCAACAATCTACTCAAAACCGCAGCTTGAGATATTTGCTGATGATGTAAAGTGCAGTCACGGCGCGACTACAGGTCAGCTCAATCCTGACGAAATGTTTTATCTTCAGTCAAGAGGCATCGGAAAAGAAAATGCGAGAACGCTTTTGCTTTATGCTTATGCAAGTGATGTTATTGATTCGATAAAGATAGATGAGTTGAGAGAGATGGTTGTGCAGAAATTGGAGATGAAACTTAAATAATACACATAATTTAACATACATTTGGACAATACCGGAAAAATATTAGAGGAAAAAATTTATGATGAATTTAATGTTCTGAAACTCCGCGAACAATTTCCCATTCTCAATCAGACTGTTAACGGAAAGCCGCTTATCTATCTTGACAATGCAGCGACTAATCAAAAACCTCTTTCTGTTATTAATTCTATCAGCAATTATTACGAAACGATAAACAGCAACGTTCACCGCGGTTTGCATACACTGAGCGAAAGAGCGACTGAAGCTTATGAGGGATCACGGGAGAAAGTCAGAGAATTTATTAATGCAAAAAGTACGAATGAAATAGTATTTGTTCGAGGGACGACAGAAGGAGTGAACCTTGTAGCTTCAACTTTCGGAAAAGTAAATGTAAAAGAAGGTGATGAGATAATAGTAACTGAAATGGAACATCATTCCAATCTTGTGCCCTGGCAGAATCTTTGCAGAGAAAAAAATGCGGTGTTAAAATATATACCTGTAAATGACGAAGGGGAATTAATACTTGATGATCTCGAAAAGCTTATCACGGAGAAAACAAAATTTATTTCCGTTGTTTATATTTCGAATACACTTGGAACAATAAACCCAATTAAAAAAATTATAGAAACCGCTCACAGACATAATGTTCCCGTGATGCTTGACGCTGCACAGGCAGCGCCTCATCTGAAAATTGACGTTCAGGATCTTGACTGTGACTTCCTTGCATTCTCCGGACATAAAATTTATGGACCGACGGGAATAGGAGTTTTGTATGCAAAGGAAAAATTTCTTGAAGAGATGCCGCCATATCAGTTCGGAGGTGAAATGATAAAGTCTGTATCTTATGAACAAACAGTTTATAATGATCTGCCATACAAGTTTGAAGCGGGGACACCGAATATTTCCGGTGCTATAAGTCTCGGCGCTGCAATAGATTTTATTAATTCCACGGGACTCGAAGTTATCGCAGATCAGGAAAAGAAATTGTTTGATCATGCGATGAAAAGGATGAATGAAATGGGAGGAATAAGATTTATAGGAACAGCAAAAGAAAAAGCAAGCGTAATTTCTTTTCTATTGGAAGGCATTCATCCTTATGATACAGGTTCTATACTTGACAATCTGGGAATTGCAGTGCGTACAGGTTTTCACTGCACTCAGCCGTTGATAGAACAAAAATACAAACTTCCCGGAACCGTGAGGGCTTCATTTGCTGTATATAACACAACGGAAGAAATTGATATATTTGCAGAAGGTCTTAAGAAAGTCAAACAAATGTTAGGATAATCTTTTAATATGAACAAATCAATTAAGGAGTTAGAAGAAGAAATTATAGAAGAGTTCAGTCTCTTCGACGACTGGATGGGAAAGTATGAATACATAATCGAGCTTGGAAAGAATCTTCCGCTGATAGATCCGAAATTCAAAACGGAAGAATTCAAAGTAAAAGGATGTCAGTCGCAGGTATGGCTCAGCTCTGAAATGAAGGATGGAAAATTATTTTACTATGCTGACAGTGATGCAGTAATTACCAAAGGAATTATTTCACTGCTGATAAGAGTTCTGTCAGGACATAAGCCGGGAGAGATCTCTGAAGCAGACATGAACTTCATTAATAAGATAGGTCTGAAAGAACATTTATCGCCGAACCGTGCAAACGGTCTGACGGCGATGATAAATTACATGAAAAAATACGCTGCGGCTTATGCTGAACAAAATGTTAACTAAAATAAAAAATTTTTTTAACGGTATGAACGAAGACAAAAAAGTATCTGATGAATTAAGCGGCATTAAGACTGCCGATACTGAGATTGAAAAAACGGAAGTTAATCCGTTTGTTTCTGAAGATCAGAATATTAAAACTTCTGATAAGAAACCGGAAAATAAAATCACGCAATCTCCGGAAGAAATAAAGGAAGAAGTAATTAAAGTTCTGAAAACATGTTACGATCCGGAGATCCCTGTGGATGTATGGGAGCTTGGACTGATCTATGATATAATCGCTGCGACAAACGGCGATGTGCTGATCATAATGACGCTTACATCTCCTTCCTGTCCTGTTGCAGGGATTCTTCCCCGTGAGATCGAGCAGAAAGTTAAGGATCATCCGATGGTGAACGATTGTAAAGTCGAGCTGACATTTGATCCTCCGTGGAATATGAACATGATGTCAGAAGTAGCGAAACTCGAATTGGGATTTCTATAAATATTTAAATTGCTTAAGTTAATACAGGCCTTTCCGGAAATGTTTCCGGGAAGGTTTTTATTTGCAACTTATCATAAATTCAAATGTCACTTAAATTACATCCCGTAAAAATACTGAAAAAGCAAATCCTGAACAAAGATGCCGCTGCAGTCTATTTTGATATTCCGCCTGATCTGAAAGAAATATTCAGTTACACTCAGGGGCAGTTCCTTTCATTGCATTTAAAAATTAACGGAGAAGATTTCAGAAGGGAATATTCTCTCTGCAGCAGTCCATACTGTGATGAAGATATTGCCATTGCCTCAAAAAAGATAGGCGGCGGAATTGTATCAAATTATATTTATAATGATCTGAAAGAAGGTGATGTGATAGAAGTTTATCCTCCCCAGGGAAAATTTTATACGGAATTAAATGAAACGAATGAAAAATATTATTTCCTTACCGGAGGCGGAAGCGGAATTACTCCTTTGCTTTCTATTTTAAAGTCAGTTCTTTTCAAAGAGCCGAAAAGCAAGGTCATACTTTATTACGGAAGCGCTGATGAAGAGGGAATAATGTTCAGGGATGAACTCATTGAGATTCAGAAAAAATACGGAGAAAGATTCAGACTCGTTTTCACAATAAATACAGCCGGCAATGAATGGAAAGGTCTGACAGGAATAGTAAACAGCAAAGATCTTCTTAAACTAGTTAAAGAAATTCCTTCGGATAAAATAAATGACACAGAGTTTTTCATTTGCGGACCTGCTGAAATGATGGAGAATGTAAAGAAGGATCTGACGGGGATAAATATTGAACATAGTAAAATTCATATTGAATATTTCACTGCACCTGCTCATCACGAGGAGTTCATTCCGGAAGGTGCGGAATCCACTGAAATCAAAGACAGAATAGTTACAATCATTCTTGACGGCGAAGAAGTAACAGTCAATGTACCCGCAGGCGTTTCGATTCTTAATTCGGCAATTAAAGCCGACCTCGATCCGCCGTTTTCCTGCAAGAGCGGCATCTGCACAACGTGCAGGTCAAAGCTTTATTCCGGAAAAGTCAGAATGGATGAAAGAGAAGGTTTATCTGATGCGGAGATTGAAGACGGTTACATTCTTACTTGTCAGTCACATCCGCTTACGGATGATGTGAAGCTGGAGTATATGTAAGCTGATTTTATTTGACTTATTTATTAATCAATTTCATTTTACCAGGTCAGCTTTTTCAAACAATTTTCAAACGGCTTTCTCTTTCCTTTCAATATAGATTCCTTCATTCCCGGAATTGACAATAAGTAAGCAGTCTCCCGTACAGAAGATAGATTCTTTGCTGAAATTTTCTTTTACTTTTTTGAAGATGTTTTCAAAATAAATTAAATGAATTATAAATAACTACTCCACTACATCTATCTCAGTTACTCCGTAATATTTATTCTTGTTTCCACTTAAATCTTTATCACTCCACCCCGACGGAAGCGCATAAATTCTGTATCTCCCCGGAGTTGTGTAATAAAGCTGCTCCGGCAAAGCATATCTTCTGTATAGAGAATTTACTGTCATAGTCTTTTCTCCGTAAAGATATTCTTCGTTTCCGTCTTTATCCAGCTGATAAATTTTCCAGTCTATAAAAAACATTTCCGGCTCGGTCTCATTTCCTATTTTGTATTTGTTTTCAAATGCAATCTGATATACTACAAGCTCTCCGACTTTCACTGTAGTTTTCGGATTGATCGGATTAACGCCGTCGTCGGTATTTTCACAAACTGTAACAGTCCCTTCAGGTATTGTTTTTTGGGAATAAACTGTTTTCTGAATCATCAGAAATAGAAAGAGGATGGTAAAAAGTTTTAATGCTTTCATGATTTTATTTTTTTTATTTAGTAAAATATATTTTTATATTTGCCTATTGCCTATTGCCTATTGCCTATTGCCTATTGCCTATTGCCTATTGCCTATTGCCTATTGCCTATTGCCTATTGCCTATTGCCTATTGCCTATTGCCTATTCACTGTCTTTATTCCATTCTCTTTTAAACATCGAATACTGAACATTATCTTCATACTTTTGATTGTAAAAACTGTCACGCTTCATAACCCCCTGTTTAAAATATCCAAGTCGTTCAGGTATATGCTGGCTCGCTTTATTACTGATCTCGCATTTTATTATTACACGATTTAACTTTAGTTCTTTAAAACAATGATCGGTTAAAACTTTACAGGATTTTGTCATAATTCCTATTCCTGTGTATTTTTCTCCAAGCCAATAACCAATCTCAGTTACATTTCTTGCTTTATTTATTTCAACTAAACCTATAACACCGGCAATTTTATTATTATAAATTATAAGGCAATCAAATCCATTCTTTTCTTTCGATTTTTTAATTGAATTTCTTATGAAATCCTTTGTATCAGATACATTGTTGGTTTGCTTTACCCATGGAAGCCATTTATTAAGAAATTTCCTGTTGTCATCAGTAAGTCTGTACAGTTCGTCCGCATGAGACAAGCTTATAAGTTCAAGTTTTAAATTTTTATCAATTATTATATTCATTTTAAAAATTTAAGCATTTGAAAAATTTTTCTGATTCTCTTCTATTTTTTAACACAATTATCTTATTCTTTTCAAATCCTATTTCATTGAGGGTTAAATAATTTCCCGGAACAGTCCTCTTCTTAAAATTCCAGACAAACTTAACAAACTCCCGGTCAATCCATTTCTCATCACATCCGTCAGCCATATCAGTTCTTTTTTCAAAACCAAGTTTAGTTTTAAATGAGCGTTTTAAAATTCTGTAAACACAAAAATAGGAAGGGAAGTCAAAAAAGATTATCAGATCCGCTCTTTTAGCTCTTACTTTTAATGTTCTGGAATAGTTTCCGTCAATTATCCATTTATCTTTCATAATCAATTCCAGGACTATCTCATCAAATTCATATCTGCTTCTCATTTCCCAGTCAGGTTTCCAGAAATACTTGTCAAGATGAATTACTTCAAGATTTAACTTCTCTCCAAGAAATTTTGCGGCTGTACTTTTGCCGGTTCCGGGAGAACCGATTAAAAGTATTCTGTTAAAGTTCTTCCAATCAATTCTGTTTATCATAATTTCTTAATATCATTCCCGAAGATTTTATCAATCCGAATTTTCCATAAAAACTCTGAAGTGATTCATCACACATTATATCAATCATATAATAATGTTTCAGCTTCTCAAGCATTCTTTTTATAAGTTCAGTTCCGATTCCTTTATTTTTATAATCCGGAATCACTTCAAGCAATGGAATGTAAGCCGATAAAACTCCGTCTGAGATTGCATTTATAAATCCGATAACTTTATTTGTAACATCATCAATCGCAAGAATTTTAAACTCACTGTTTTGCAATGACTTAAAATGTTTTTCCTTTGAAGGAAATTTTTTCCATCCGTCAAAAAAATCATTTAGCATTTCAGTTAATTAAGTTAAAATGATTGTCCTATTGATGATTTTTTAAATACTTGATTGCTAATGTTCTAAAAACTGAATGTAACATAATAAACACATTTAATCTTTATGCTTATTTTGAAGAAAAAGTTTAAGTTTATCAGCAAGATCATCTCCATAATGAAGTCTTACAAATATCAAATCAAGTTCTGATTTACTTTTACCCGGATTTGCACGGTATATAGCTCTTTTAGAAAGATTTAATACAGCAGATGAAAATGATAAAGTTTTAGCTAACCTTTGGGAAACAGTTAACTTACTTATCATTTCAATAAGTATGCTTTCAACTTTTGGATTTGTATCGTTCATGTTTTCGGATTGTAATCTCATATTAATTATTTGATAACGTATTCGAATAAATTTATAACTTCAATTTAAAAACTGTTTTATTTTAGTTAAAAAATAATTTTATTTCATTAGCTAATCTTTCAGCATTTATTTTTTCAATCGGATGCTGAGTAGAAGGAAGAATAAGCAGTCTTCCTTTCTTTAATTTTCTGTAAACATCAATTGTCTCTTCGATCGTAACCATATTATCTCTGTCACCTACACTAACCAAAACATCATTTTCAATATGAGAAAAATCTTCATCTTTTAAGGTTTTATTTTTTCCAAGTCCGATCATCATCTCAGCAGTTTTATTTAAGACAATTCTCCAGTCTTCGGGTGAATGCCTTTCCGATAATTGCTCTGCGAACTTAGGAATCTTTTCTGAAATAATTTCAGGATTTAATAATTTAGATTCTTTCAAAGCAGTGTCTTCGTTCCAGTTGAATTTTGTCGCTGTTGTAAAAATTTTATTAATCTTACCCGGATAATGTCTTGCAATATACAATGCAACATATCCTCCCATACTGTATCCGTATATATTTATTCCTTCAAGTCTGCCTTTATCAATGAAATACAAAACATCTTTAGCGAACATTTCAATACTGAATATTTCTTCAGTTACCGGCTTTCCTCCGTGTCCTGAAAAATTGAGCAGGTTAACTTTAAAAGTATCAGTCAGTAATTCCGCTAAAGGTTCAAGCTGAACCGAAGAACCGATTGCGCCGTGAAGCATTAAAATATTTTGTTTCAATTATCCGATAAAATAATTAGCTGTAAAAATAATTAAAATTGGTTCAGATAATAATTTCTCTTTCAAATTCACCCGGTTTCTGCAGATACAATTTCCAGAACTCTTCTGCAATTGCATCAGGATCCCATTTTGTTCCGGGTTTTACAAAACCTTTAATGGTTACAGTTGCAGCGTGGATGCCTTTGGATTTAAGTTCCTGATACAAGCTGAAACACAGATTTCTTAATCCCGCTTTGCCTATTCCGAGTGTAGTATATGCGGGCATCGGCTCAATTGCAAATCCTCCTCCTGTAAAGAAAATGCATCCTTCTTTTTTTTCTAACATGGATGGAATTACAAGCTGCGAGGCAAGCAATGCGCCTGCAACATTTACACTGAAATCATAAATACAATCTCCGTACTTCAGAGTGATTGAAGTTGCCTGTCTCATTGAAAATACATTATAATGAAGAACATCGGTATTTCCCATACTTGATTTTACATTTTCAAAAGCGCTGATGAGAGATTCTTCACTGCCTGCATCAGCTTTAAAAACGCCAACTTCAGTTCCTGAGCTTTCAAGTTCTTTTTTATAATCATTTAATCTTTCTTCGTTTCTCGCTATCAAAGCAAGACGGAAGTTTTCTTTTGCAAATCTTTTTGCAACGGAATTGCTGACTCCGGGACCCATTCCGACAATTGTTATTAATTTTTTGTCCATAATGTTTTGTTATATTTTATAAAACTGATTTCTTCTGTCAATAAAAAGATTATTGTTATCTGAGATATTTTTATTCAATGCTGCCGAAGGATCAATCTCAACGATCAGACATTCTTCTTTATCCTGAGAAGCCCGCATGAGATAATCACCCCGGGGATTTAAAATCACACTCTCACCTGTAAAAGAAATTTCACCATCCGGCTTTATGTCTTTTCCAATACGGTTTGCTGTAATTGTAAAAACATGATTCTCCAAAGCTCTTGTAAACATAGCCCTCTGGCAATATTGCATTACCAGATTTGACGGATGACAAATTATCTGCGCTCCCTTTAAAGCTAATGTCCTTGCAGTTTCAGGAAATATCCAGTCGAAGCATATCATCATTCCAATTTTTACTTTGCCAAACTTTTCTCCGGAAATTTCATAAACTTCTAACTCCATATTACCCGGAGAAAACCATTTCTTTTCTTTATCAAACAAATGAATTTTTCTGTAAACAAAATATTTTCCGTCCGGACAAAACAGGACGGAAGAATTGTAAAATTTATCTTCTGACTTTTCACAAATGCCTGACACTATGTTGCAATTTTTTTCAGAAGAAATTTTTTTCAATGCATTACAAAATTTTCCGGTTTCGATGTTTTCTGAAAATTCATTCAGTTCATTTTTATCTGAAAACAAATATCCTGAATTTGCAAGTTCGGGCAGGACTAATAAATCCGCCTCTTTATCCGAAGTTAATGAAATAATCTTTTTTAAATTATCATCTGGATTTCCAAATGAAACATTGTATTGAACAAATCCTATTTTCATTATTTATCTCTCCTTAATTGCTTTAAAAAAAATAAACCATGGCTGACTTGAAAGCGTTTTAAAAGTATCAGGATAATTTATTTCACATTCTTTCACCGGCTGCGGCTCTGATAATTCTGTAATTCTGAAATCTGCTTCTTTGAATAAATTAAAAAGTTCGCTTAAAGGTCTTCTGTAAAATTCCATTTCAATATTGTAAGTGGTCCATTCATCTTTCAGTAACTCTGTATTAAAATAATTTCCGTCTGAATGAAATGAATAATCTAAAAACGGATGATGAGTGGAAATTAAAAGTTCACCATTGGTTTTCAAAACTCTGTTGAACTCACTGAACAGACTTCTTAAATCTCTTATGTAATGAATTGTAAGAGAGCTGACTATGATGTCAAATTCATTGTCCATCAGAAAATCCAGCGGATAATTCAGATTAGCATTAATTGTTTTTACTTTTCCTTCTGTTCTTTCTTTTGTGAGTCTGATCATTTCATCGCTGTAATCTATTGCGGTAACATCAGCGCCTTTGTCCTGAAGTATTGAACTAAGAACTCCCGGTCCGCATCCTGCATCAAGAACTTTTTTATCTCTTACTTCAGGTAGAAGGGAAAGCATTGCAGGTCTTTCATATAAAGCGTTATGGGAATTATATTCTATTCTGTTTGCATACAGTCCTGCAAAATCACTGTCGTTATAAACATTATGAGATAAATTATCAGGATTGCTGATTCTATTTTCCTTATTTTTAAGCAAGGTTCAGAAGATAAGATTTTATTCGGACTGAAATTACTTTATTAAAATTCAATCAACAATTTAAAAATATGTCAGATAAACTTTTCAGCAAAAACAGAGTGTTCTTTTCAGAACTTAAATTTTCCTTAAAGGTTATCTGGATAATTTTCTCTGTCCTTGTCTTGTTCATTCTGATGTTAACTTTTTTCAATCCGGAACTGCTTATCAGCAAAGCTCCGGTATGTATCAGCAAGTCTTTATCAGGAGAAGAGTGTTTCATGTGCGGTTCTACAAGAGCTTTTGCAGAAATTTCAGCAGGCAGATTTGAAAAAGCATCTGAACTAAATCGCATGAGCATTATTGTTTATTTATTTTTTGTCATAAACGAAATCATATTTTTTACTTTTATAATTAAATTTATTATCCTTAAATTCACATCAGTTAAACAAAGCGGATAAATTAAATTCATCCGCATAAATAATTTAAAAAAATCAGAACAAAATAAATCATGCAAATCATCAGTCTCATCTGGGGAATATTATCTGTTATCGGAATGCTTATAGGATTCATTCCTTGTTTAGGAGCATACAACTGGATAAACATACCTTTTGCCGCAGTAGGACTTATCGTAAGCGTAATATCCGCAATCAATGCAGACCCAAACTCATCAAAAAGTTCTTCAATAGCAGGAATAGTAATGTGCGGATTTGCTATCGTATTCGGTTTGATAAGACTTGGAATTGGCGGAGGAATTTTATGACCGTCAGCAAATAATTTTTTATCAATAAATTAAAGGAAAAAAATGGAACTGAATTTTGGAAGAATAATAATACTTGTCAATGACTATGACGAGGCATTTGATTTTTATGAAAGAACTCTTTCCTGCAAGAAATTTTTTGACATCACAGAGAACGGACAAAGATTTCTCCATATAGGACTTAACTCAAATGATAAATCCGGAATCTGGTTTCACAAAGCTGAAACTGACGAGCAGAAAGCCAGAGTCGGAAATCAGACTTCCGGACTGCCGCTGTTCGTGGTTTATACAAATTCTATTTGTGAATATTATGAACATCTGTTAAATGAAAATGTAAAAATTACCCGCGAGCCGGTAGAGAAAGAAGACAGCAGGTTCTTTCATTTTCAGGATCTTTACGGGAATGAGATAGTTCTTGTAGAAATGAAAACCGAAGTTTCTCAGACAAACTGATAGTTATATGAATAAAAAATGTTTTCACTGATCAGTAAGTATTTAAAACTAATGTTGTCCAAAATAATTTAAATTTTTTAACAATCTTTTATTTTATTTAAAAAAACAAAATAAAATGTAAACTGAATTTTTAAACTTACCCGCCTTCGGCGAGGCAAAGCCCGCCTTCGGAGTCTGTCTCAAAACTATCAAAATTTTTTAAACACAGAGTCACAGCGACACAGAGAACTTCTTTTTCATTTCGTTTTTACCTCTGTGCCTCTGCTTGCCTCGCTATGCGGGCGTCTCTGCGTTGATCCAAAAGTTTTGAGACAGTCTCCTTCGCAGGTTTGGCAGGGGTTTTGTAAAAATTCATTCAACATTCTAATGTTTTAAAAGATAAATATAATTTAATATAGTTCTGGACGGATGTGATATTAAACAGTGGTGTCCAAAACGTTTTGAAATGAACAAGTAACTTTTTAATTTTGCATCTAAAAACAATAATATCTAAGGTTTAAAATTTAATCCCTCCCAAACTTTCTCACTGAAAGAGTTAGTCTCAAAATATAATGACCACCCCCTTAATCCCCCTCCTTGGCAAGGAGGGGGAAGCCCGCTGAAGGCGGGCAGGGGGAGGTCATACAACTGCACGTAACATTACCCCTGCATTATAAGGAGGTGGAAACCAATTGAAGAAGTTTGTCTCAAAACTTCCCTTCAACGTTTTAGACGGATGTGATATTAAACTCATGCTCCTCAAATATCTTCCTTTATATATACTCCTGCATTTAGTAAATTACAGAACAAATTAAATTCAAGAAAGCATGTTTAAAAAAATATTAATAGCCAACAGAGGTGAGATAGCGGTCAGGATCATTACTTCTGCGAAAGAGATGGGAATAAAGACAGTCGCAGTCTATTCAGATTTTGACAGATATTCTTTATTTGCAAAAATGGCTGATGAGGCATATCATATCGGCGAGTCACCTTCAGCAAAGAGTTACCTTAAGGCAGAAAAAATTATAGAAATTGCAAAACTGTCCGGCGCAGAAGCAATACATCCCGGATACGGATTTTTATCAGAAAGAGGTTTCTTTGCAAAGATGTGCGAAGAAAACGGGATTAAGTTTATCGGTCCGGGATACAAAGCTATAGATCTTCTCGGAAGCAAAACAGAAGCAAAGATACTTGCTTTAAAAAATAACGTTCCTGTCGTTCCAGGTACTGAAAAACCATTACATGATTTTTCACTTATAAAAAACATCGCAAAGGATATCGGTTATCCGATTTTAATAAAAGCTTCTGCCGGAGGCGGTGGAAAAGGAATGAGGATAGTTAAGGAGGAAGCCGATATTGAAAGCTCTCTGCGAATGGCTCAGAATGAAGCCAAATCTTCTTTCGGAGATGACAGTGTGTTTATAGAAAAATATATAGAATCGCCGAGACATATAGAGTTTCAGATACTTGCGGATGAACACGGAAATGTAGTTCATCTCGGTGAAAGAGAATGTTCGATGCAAAGACGACATCAGAAGATAATCGAAGAAACTCCATCGGTTATTATGGATGAAGCTATGAGAAAAGATATGGGTGAGTGCGCAAAGAGGATTGTAAAAGCTGCCGGTTATTCAAATGCAGGCACAGTTGAGTTTATAGTTGATACAAATAATAAATATTATTTTCTGGAAGTAAATACGAGACTTCAGGTTGAGCATCCGATAACTGAAATGAGAACAGGTTTTGACTTAGTGAGAGAGCAGTTAAAAGTAGCTTCAGGTGAAAAATTATCTTTTAAGCAGGAAGATGTTGAATTTAAAGGTCATACTATTGAATGCAGAATATGCGCTGAGGATTCTGAAAATAATTTTATGCCTTCAACGGGAAAGATCACTTACATGAAAAATGTTTTAAGCAATGGAATGAGAGAAGATACCGGAATCGAACAGGGAAATGAGATTTCAGTTTATTATGATCCGATGATCTCAAAACTTATTTCTAACGGCGCGACAAGAGAGATTGCCATAGAAAAAATGAAAAGAGCTTTAAGGGATTACAAGCTGGTAGGAATTAAATCCAATATAGCGTTCCTTCTGAATCTTCTTGAAAGCGAAGAGTATGTAAGCGGAAATTATCATACTCAGTTTATCGAAAAGGAATTTCTCGGAAGGATGTCATCGCAAAAAAACATTCCGGATGAAGATACAAATGCTGCAGTTGCGCTGGCAGCGGTTTTATTCAAAGAACAGAAAGCGCAGAAACTTAAAACGGTCACAAGCAGTAATTCACACAGCAATAATTTCTGGTTAAATAAAAGAACGGAGAGTTACAGATGAAGAAGTATTTTACAAACAATACAGATTCAAAAGAGAAGGATGAAATAGAATTTCTTAATGAGAACACTGTATCGGTTAATAAAAAAGAATACGATTATGATTATAAATTCCTTAATCCCAATGTGGTGATGCTGAGAATGAACGACAAAAATTTTATGGTTACTGTTTCTGATAATGATGAAGAGGAGTTTTACGATGTTAATTTAGGATCGCAAATGTATAAGATCGTTGCAAAAAGCGAACTGGATTTACTTGTAGATAAAATGTCAAGCGGCAAAAATGAAGGCAAGGAAAAGAAGGAAATTTATTCGCCTATGCCCGGTATTATTACCAAGATGAACGTAACGGAAGGTCAGAAAGTAGTCAAAGGCGAAGTGCTGCTGGTACTGGAAGCCATGAAGATGGAGAATGAGATCAAAGCGAAGAAAGACTGCGTGATTAAAAAAGTGAATGTTGCCGAACTGAAGTCAGTGGAAAAGAACGAGCTGCTTCTGGTTCTGGAATAATTTTTACTAACACAAATAATTTTTGATAATAATTTATTAATAAAATTCATCTAAATTGTTTCTGGCATTTGCATCCCTGATAGCAGCAGTCGTTCCGATGTTTACATATCTTATAATTATCTGGATACTTGACAGATATGAAAGAGAACCCTTCTGGCTGTTGCTTCTGAATTTTTTCTGGGGAGCGACAGGAGCTATTATACTCGGTATAATCGGAAGTCTGATATTTCAGATCCCGCTTAATGAAGTCATAAAAGCTGTTGCTGATGACAACACCGGTGAACTTATGAATCTTTCCGGAGCAGTTATTACAGCGCCTCTTATTGAAGAAAGTACAAAAGGAATGTTTCTTCTTCTGATGTCTCTGAGCAAGAGATTTGACGGCGGTGTCGACGGAGCTGTATTCGGAGGAGCTATCGGACTTGGATTCGGAATGACAGAAAATTTTATGTACTTCCTTTCTTACGGTACGACACCTGCAGCCTGGATCATGCTTGTCATCATCAGAACAGGTTTTTCAGCCGTAATGCATTGTCTTGCAACTTCCACTTTAGGCGCGTGCATCGGTTATGCAAAATTCAAACCATTCATTTATAAAGTCGTTTTAATTCCAGGAGGATTTCTGCTAGCTGTGTTTCTGCATTTCAGCTGGAATCTATCCGTAAGTTTTGAAGATACAACTATATTCGGATTTTTATTTCTTGTATTATACATGTTCGTCACTTTTGCCATTTTTCAGATCTCTTTGTATTTCGAAGGAAAAACAATTTATAAGGAACTTCATGATGAAGCAAATCTCGGACTGATCCCTCCCGAGCATTTGAATTATATACCTTTTGTGTCCAGAAGATTCAGAAACGGATGGTGTCCTGCCGGCGTGGATCAGAAAAACTATGTCAAAACCGCCACAACTCTTGCCCTTAGAAAAAGTCAGTACAGAAATACTAAAGGCAATTTACAGAAAAGCTATCTCCGCGATGTTGAAAATCTGAGGTATCAGATTCAGCTGATGTTTTATAATGCAAATAAAGCATATTATGAAACTAACCGTATCTGACAATGGAAGTAAAAAATATTTTACTTTCGGTAGTTGTGGTATCATGGAATACTAAACAGCAAACAACCGAGTGTATCAGTTCTTTTTATTCAATAGATGACTATAATTTTCTTAAAGACAGGTGTGAATTAATTTTAATTGATAATGATTCGAAAGACGGAACATGTGATGAAATAAAAAAAAATTATCCGCAGGTCATTTTAATTGAAAACTCTGAAAATAAAGGTTATGCTCCCGCCTGTAACCAGGGAATGCGAACAGCGACCGGTAAATATATACTTCTTCTCGGAAGTGATACGGTGTTAAAGAATGATTCCCTTATCAATTGCATTGAATATCTGGAAACACATCCTGAATGCGGCGCTGCAGGATGCAGACTGCTTTATCCCGACGGAAGACTTCAGGGCAATTGCAAAACATTTCCCTCATTAAAAAATGCATTTTTCACATATCTATCACTTGACCGTTTAAATTATAATTATGACATGCTATGGTTTAATTATGATAAAACAATTGAAGTGGATCAGATTGCCACTACATATCTGATGATCGAATCCGGACTTGTCAGGAAAATAAATTACTTTGATGAAAGCTACAGAATAATGTACAATGATGTGGATCTCTGCAAAAGAATTAAAGACACAGGAAAGATGATCGTTTTCATTCATACAGCGGAAATTTACCATCACGGAAGTTATTCGACAAGGAAAGCGGATTACAAAGTAAGGAAGCAGATGTATTCCGATATTTTTTCATACTACAGACGTAATTTTCACGGCAAAGCTTATTTTCTTCTGCCTGTACTTGTCCTGAGATTTTTAATAATCACAGTTTTTAAATAATGTCACTGAGCGAAAAGGTTATAAAAAATACGTATTATTATTTCTTTTCTCAGGTGATCAGTCTGCTGATGCCGCTTTTCCTGACGCCTTTTATCATTATGAAAATCGGGGATACTCAGTTCGGGATTTATACTCTTATTCTGGGAGTGCTCGGAACATTCGGCTTGCTGGATCTGAGCTTGTCTACTTCTTTCATTAAATTCATTTCCGAATATTTCCATAAGAACAATATTGAGAGACTGAACAACACTGTATCAACAGGTTTTTATATTTATCTTTTCTTCACTATAATTTTAACGATAATTGCTTTTTTTCAGTACGGACTATCTGGCTTCAGTAATAAATATCCCCGCTGATCTGACTGATACTTTTAAAAACACTTTCCGCATAAGTCTTCTGATCTTTTTCCTGAGTAATGCTTTCGGAATTTTCAGTACGGTTCTCATTGTGCTTCAGAAAATGTATATCACCAGCATAATTAATGTTATATTCGGATTACTGAATTTTATCTCGGTAATAATACTTCTGAATTACGGATTCGGTCTGTACGGAATAATCTGGTCTCAGGCAATTACTATGGCTGCGGGAATACTGTTTACGGTGATTTATTCATACAGATCCCTGCCTCAGATGAAAATAAGTTTAAGCAGATTCAGTAAAATCTCTCTGAAGGAAATGAGCGTCTTCGGATTGCAGATGCAGATCTCAAAGATGGCTACTTTCGCTTCTGATAAATTTGACGAGCTTCTTCTCGGTGTTTTTACTTCGCTGAACAATGTTACATTATTCAATGTCGGGAACAGAATAGTAAGATTCGGAAAATTTTTCCCGTCACAGTTCATCGTTCAGATCGCTCCGGTAGCCGCCGAACTCAAATCAAAAGAGGAAGAAGAAAAACTTAATTCATTAATGTCAGATATGACGAAGTATCTTGTCGTTATTACTTCGCCATTGTTTGTATATATTTTTATTTTTTCGCAACTGATAATATTTACCTGGCTCGGTGAAGGTTATGAGACAGCGTCTTTGATCGTAAAAATCCTGATTGCCGGTCAGCTTGCAAACATCGCCTTGTCTGCTCCCGGAAATTCCATAATACCTAACATCGGACAGCCAAAGTATCAGATGTATGAAGGTCTCATTCATCTTTTATTAAATGTTTCCGTTTCCTATTTTCTGATAAGACAGTTCGGCGTGATCGGAGCTGCATACGGCAATACGATAGCTACAGTGATTGCTTCATCTTATGTATTTATAGTATCCGTAAAATTTTTCGGGAAAAATATTTTTGATATTTTAAAAAGTATTATACTTCCGCCCGTGATTTATTCTTTCATAAGCGGAGCTGCAGGATATCTTGTTTATTATATTGTAACTTCCAGTTTTAACATGAATACCGGTGGAAGCAGATTTTACGGAATCATTTTTCTTCTTATTCTGGCGCTTATTGTATTTATAATTTATTCTCTGCTTATGTACAAATCAAAATATTTAAATGAAAAAGATACCGGCATTTTAAAAAAGTTTCTTTATAAATTTATACCGTCCTCTTTTAAACAATAATAAAATGGTAAGTATTTTAATAATTACACATAATCGTCTTGATTATTTCCGGAAGTGCCTGGAATCTGTTTTAAAAACTACGGAAAAAATTGACAAGGAAATTATTCTGTGGGACAATGCTTCTGATGACGGGACTAAAGATTATATATTGAAAATGTCAGAAGATTATGATTTTATTAAACCGGTACTGAATGAGACAAACATTGGAGTAAACGCAAAGGGAAAAGCATTCGAAATTTCCAAAGGAGAATTTATTGCCTGTCTTGATGATGATGTAATTGAATTGCCAGATGAATGGGCTGAAAAAATGGCTGAAGCATTTAAGTCGGAGCCGGAATTAGGTTATCTGGCTCTGGATGTTATTCAAAACGAACATACTACCGGAGCAAAACTTTCTGAAGAGAACTATAAGGAAAAAATACTTGATAACGGACTGATTCTTCAGACTGGTCCAGTAGGCGGATGGTGCTTTATGGTTTCACGCAGGGTTTATAATATTGTCGGAAAATTCAGGCAGGCAAAAGGAAGGATTTTTTTCGGAGAGGACGGAGATTATGTCATAAGATGCCGATTGAAAGGATTATACAGTGCAATACTGAAAGATGTAAAATGCTTCCACGCCACAGGACCCTATTACAATAAGAATTATGAAAAGATATTTGAAAGCAAAATGAAGGATTTTAATTCCGGAAATATTGATGCGCACACTGTGAAAGTTAAAGCAAGACAGATTATTAATAAGGTCATAAAGACAGGAAAGAGAAAGTGAAAGTAAATTTTATTGTTCCGGAGATCGCAAGATCAGGAGGCATGAGAGTTATTTTTGAATATGCCGGCAGACTGAATAAGAAAGGACATGATGTAGTATTATATACACCGGTAATTCCATTTGATCCGTACAAAGGTCTTGCTAACCGGGAATTCAGAAAATACAGGATAAAGTACGCAATCAAAATTCTTTTGAATAAAAATCTCATTCCGGAAAATATTTTTCCTTATGATTTTAAAATAATATATGTTTCGCAGATCAGTGATATGTTCATAAGAAATGCCGATGCAGTGATTGCAACTTCGTGGACATCCTCTTATTTCGTGGACAGATTAAATATTTCAAAAGGAAAAAAGTCATATCTTGTGCAGGACTTTGAAATCTGGAATTGCAATCGTGATCTTGCGGAGAAAAGTTATTCGCTGCCGCTGCAGATTATTACTGTATCGGGTTATCTGAAGGATCTTCTTAAGAGTAAGTTTAATAAAGATGCTGTTGTGATCATGCCGGGAATAGACTACAGCATTTTTCATAATGAAAATAAAAAGTATAGCGATGATCCTGTTATATCGTTTGCGGATCATCAGCTTGAAAATAAAAATATTGAAGGCGCAGTATATACCTGTGAGAAGATAAAGGAATTGTTCCCCCGGGCGGAATTTGTTGCATTCGGATCATCAATGCATCATAGTTTTCCCGGATTCATAAAATTCATTCAGTGCACGGATGATGCTGATCTGAAAAATATTTATTGCAGAACCGATATATTTTTGTTTCCGAGTCTGAATGAAGGTTTCGGTTTACCTCCTGCAGAAGCTATGGCTTGCAAATGCGCAGCAGTGGGAAATAAAGTTGCGGCTTTTCCGGAATATTCTGTGAATGATGTTACGGCAGTACATTGTGACCCTGATGATGCCGACGGTTTGTTTAAAGGCGTATGCAGTCTTCTGGGAAACAGGGATAAACTAAAAAGCATTTCCGAATCTGCAGCAGTTGAGATAAGAAAAATCCTTGACTGGGATAATTCCGTCAATGCTTTTGAAAAAATTATTTTTTAGAATGGTATCAGTAATAATTCCTAATTTTAACGGCATTAAAGAACTTGAAACCCTGTATGTTTCTCTCTCTCTTCAGACATTTAAGGACTTTCAGGTAATACTTGCTGATAACGGATCTTCGGACGGTTCAGTTGAGTTTACGGAAAAAAAGTATCCGCAGTATAAAATATTAAAACTCGGAAAGAATCTGGGATTTTCAAAAGCTGTTAATGCAGGAATAAAATATTCCCTGAGTGAGATCAATTCGGACTATCTGCTTCTTTTGAATAATGATATTGAGTTAAAACCCGATTTCATCGAAAGAGCAATGAAAACATTCTCTGAGAAAAAAGACGCCGGATTCATTGCCGTAAAAATGCTTAATTTTTTTCAGAGAGATCTGATAGATGATACAGGTGATTTCATCAAAGCATACGGCGGATCGCCGCTTGTCAGAGGTAGAGGTGAAAAAGATACAGGTCAGTATGATAAGCCCGAATATGTTTTCGGAGCATGCGCAGGAGCGGCATTTTACAGAAAAGAATTGTTTTTGAATGCAGGTATGTTTGACGAAGATTTTTTTGCTTATCTTGAAGATGTGGATCTGAGTTTCAGGTTTCAGCTGGCAGGTTACAAATGCTTTTATGATCCGGAAATAATTTGTTACCACAAGAGAGGCGAAACGACGAAAAAATTCAGCGGGTGGGAAACTTACTATTCCGAAAAAAATCTTGTTTCGCTGCGTCTGAAAAATTATCCTGCAGGTATTTATATTAAATACTCTCCTCTGTTTTTTTTATTTCGTGTGAGAAGATTTTATAAATTTTTTTTTCATTATCCCCCCGGAGTTTTCAGATCCGCATTTACAGGCTATCTTAAGGGTCTGAGCGAAATTCCATCTGCATTAAGAAAAAGAAAACAGATTCAGAAAAATAAAAAAGTATCGGCGGAATACATTGAAAGTATGTTTATATAGATCAAAAGTCTGATTAAATTATAAGCGTAAACTAAACAGGATCAGCTATCAAGGCATCGGTAATCATAGTAAATTATAACGGCAGATCATTTCTGAGAGATTGCATTGATTCTCTGATGAAGCAGACATTTACGGATTTTGAGATAATCTTTGTTGATAATAATTCTTCCGACGGAAGTTATGAGTTTATGAAGGAAAATTATGATTCGGAAAAGATCAGTCTCATCAGGTCGGAAATTAATCTCGGATTTGCCGGCGGAAATAATCTTGGGTTCAGACATTGCAAAAGCGAACTCATTGTATTGCTTAACAATGATACAGTAACGGATAAAAACTGGCTGAAAGGTCTTTTAGAGTGCATTGAGTCTGATGAGAAGACAGGCATCGTGCAGTCTCTGGTCATCACAAGAGGAATACCAATGAAATATTATGAGAAGAACGGTACGATAAATCTTCTCGGACACAATATCATGAGTGTGTTTGAAATTGATAAGAATGGCAGAGGCGAAATTTTTCAGGCAAACGGCTGCTCACTGATGATAAGAAAAATTCTTGCGGATGAACTCGGGGGACTTTTCCCGGATGAATATTTTGCATATTCGGAAGACACATACCTTTGCCTGAAAGCGAAATTTTTCGGAACAAAGATAATGCATACTTCCGCTTCAATTGTAGATCACTTCGGAGGCGGAGCATCCGGAAATAAAGATCCTTCATTCATGTTCTTTTATCAGGAGAGGAACCGGCTCATGAATTTCCTGCTTTTCTTTTCAGGGAAGTTTATTGTTAAATATATTCCTGTTCTGATACTGAATTTTTTTCTCAAATCGGCAGCATCAGTTGTGTCAAAGAAATATTCTTTCAGTAAACTTGTAAAAGCATATTTCTGGTTAATGAAAAATCAGCAACTGATCAGAGAAAGAAGGAAGTCTCTTGATAAGATCAAAAGAGTTAACGAAGATGAAGTATTGAAATACATTAGCGGAAAGTTGTTCAACGGCGATAATGTTTTTGAAAGAGGATTTAATTTCATAATGCTGCTGTACTGTAAAGTTACGGGAATTCATATTCTTGAAAACAAAAGATAACCTTGGTTTCTATAATAATAATTAATTTCAGACAGAAGGATTTTCTCGATAAGTGTGTAAGATCAATCTATTCTTATTTTAAATCTTTTCCGTTTGAAGTGATAATCATAAACAATTCGCCGGAAGAGAAACTATCTTTCGATAAGGATCAGTTTCCCGGACTCATGGTTTATGAAAATCAGAACAAAGGTTTTTCACAGGCAAATAACACCGGAGCTAAATATGCAAAAGGAGAATACCTGCTCTTTCTTAATGCAGATACGGAAGTATGTTCGGATTTTCTTTCTGATCTTGTAAATAGTTTTAAGGAAAAAGATTTCGGAGCTGCAGGTCTGAAGTTATATAACACTGATAATACATTTCAGCTTTCTTTCTGGAATGAAAATACATTCTTTAATGAAATAAGAAATAAAGAAGAAGAGAATAAGTTCAAAAGCAGAAATTCTGTTCATATGAATGAAAAAGAAAAAGAGTATATGGAAATAAAAAAAGTTGACTGGGTTACAGGCGCTTCTCTGTTTATCAGAAAAGATATTTTTGAAAGTACTGGAGGTTTTGACGGGGATTATTTTCTTTTTTATGAGGATGCGGATCTCTGCAAACGTATATCTGACAAGGGTCTCGGGATATATTTTTATCCGCGGAGCAGAATTATTCATCACAAGGGAGAGAATGTGAATCCGGATTTTCAAAGCGATACTTATTATTATTCCAAACAGTCGCAGCTTATCTATTATAAAAAGCACAATAATTTGTTCAATAATATTTTGCTCAGACTGTATTTAATTTCAAAATTTTCCGTGATGTATTTATTAACATTTAAAAAAATATATTTAAGAATAGTCAAACTCACGGCTGGTGTAAAATGATAAACATACTTGAACTCATTGACGGAGGATTTATCGGAGGCGGACAGACTCACGTCCTGTCTGTTGCAGGAAATCTGGATAAAGAAAAATTCAATTCAGTCATAGCTGCATCCGGGAAAGGGGAGTTCAGGGATCTGGCTTTAAAAATGAATTTTAATTTTGAAGAAATTGAACTGCCAAAGATATACGGTTCAAAGCACCTGAAATCTCTTGATAAAATAATTCAAAGAAATAAAACAGATATAATACACTCTCACGGCGGAGTAGCCGGAATGTACGCCAGGTTTTATAAAAAGAAATACGGAAATGTAAGATCAATTCACACCATACACGGAATCCATTACACACATACAAAGAATTTTTTCAGGAAATTTATTACTCAGTCAGTTGAGCAATTCCTTGTGCAATACACAGATAAATTTATCTGCGTTTCGGATACTGATCTGATCAATGCCGGTGAATTAAAGATCATTGACAAAAACAAAACAGTTGTAATTAAAAACGGCATTGATCTGAAAAGATTTGCAAGGACGGGAAAAAGCCCTGAACTGATGAACAGGTACGGCATAAAAGAAAAAGACACAGTTATCGGAAACATCTCGAGATTTGACTTTCAGAAGAATCAAAGACTGATAATTTCGCATGCGGCAGAAATTCTTACAAAATATCCTGATGTCAGAATTTTGCTTGCAGGTGACGGCAAATATCTGGAGGAGTGTAAAATAAAAGCCGGGGAAAGCGGATTCGGAGGAAGAATAATTTTTACCGGGGAAATAAAAGATACTGAAGATCATTACCCGTTGTTTGATATTTTTGTTTTTCCTTCTTTGTGGGAAGGATTATCCATTTCACTTATTGAGGCGATGGCTTCATCTAACTGCATTCTTGCGAGCAGCATTCCGGCGAACAGGGAACTGATTCAGGATAATAAGAACGGACTGCTTTTTGATCTGTCCGTGAATGGAGAATTTATTTCGAAACTGGAAAAGCTTATTGAAAATAGAAACTTAAGAGAAGAGCTTTCTGCAAACGCTCATTCAGATTCCAGAAATTTTTCTGAAAAAATTATGACTGAAAAAATAGAAAAAGAATACATTAAACTAATGAATTAATAATTTGAAAAAGTACGGAATATTCGGAGGAACTTTCAATCCTCCTCACATTGCGCATTCTATAGTTGCTGACAATGTCAGGCAGCAGCTGAGTCTTGATAAGATCATATTCATTCCTTCCGGAAACCCTCCGCTTAAAGAGTCTATCTCTGCTGAGCACAGACTGTCCATGGCTAAGCTTGCATTCGGTAATGATAAGAATTTTGAAGTAAGCGAAATTGAGATCGAAGATACTGAAAACAAATCATACACAGTGAACACACTCTGTAAACTGAAAAAAAAATACGAAAATACTGAAACAGAATTATACCTTATAATAGGAATGGATAATCTGATTGATCTTCCGAACTGGAAAGATCCCGAAAAACTATTTGAGCTTGCGAAGATCATTGTTATCAACCGACCCGGAAATAATAAAGATGACGCAAGAAAAGATTTCAGGGAAAAGGCGGTTTTTGTGGATGTGCCGGATCTCGAGATATCATCAAGAATGATCCGCAGAAACATTTCGGAGGGAAAACCGGTAAAATATCTTGTCAGCGATGCAGTGGAAGAATACATTGAAAAGAATGGTCTTTACAAAGAATGATATCTACATAATTCTGTAAGTTATAAAAGAAAGTCCTGATACATTTTCACTCAAATCATAAATTTATTATTCATAAATTACATAAAACATATTTATATCCTTAATTAATAAAAAATCAAAGAACAAAATTATGGATGAAGAAAAAAATCTTCAGCAAAGTCCGGAACTTCAGACTTCAGGACAGTTCGAACAGCTTTCAAACGCCGATGCAATGTCAGGAATATTTACTGCTCCGGGCGAGACATTTGAAACTATAGCAAACACACCGAAAAAAAAACTACTGGATTTTACCGGTTCTTGTGGCAGTTGTGATCGGACTGATATCCACTTTTCTTTTTATGCAGGATGCCGAACTTACCAGCAAAACAATGGATAAGCAAAAGGAAAAAATGCGCGAGAAGTTTCAGGAAAGCGTACAACAGGGAAAGATGACGCAGGAGGATTCAGATAAAGCTCTTGAAAGCATGAATCCCTCAGGGATGATGTTCAAAGTATTCGCTTTTGGCGGATCGGTTGTCGGTCCATTCATTATTTTATTGCTGCTCAGTGTGTTTTATTTGATCGCTCTGAAAATTATGAAAGGACAGTTTGATTTTACGAACATACTTAATGTCGTCGGACTGGCAATGCTGATAGGCAGTATCGGAAGCTTGATTGCTGTTGTAATTTCGGTATTAAAAGGAAACATGGTAACGATCGGACCGAGTCTTCTTTTCAGTGAAGAGTCAGTCGGACAAAAGATCTATACACTGCTGACGAAAATTGATCTTTTCTCGATCTGGTTTTATGCAGTCATAGCAATTGGATTGAGCAAAGTCGGCAGAGTAAGCATTGTCAAATCATCTGCAGTTGTTTTCGGATTATGGATCGTATATATATTGGTATCTTCATTCGTATTTTAAAAAATCAGGAACACTATGGAAGATTCTTTGTCATCACAAATTAAAATCAGTGAAACAGTGAGCGCTGAAAAATCCGCACTTGCAAAGAAATACGCAAAGACAAATCAGTTACTTTCATTAACTGAAACTGTGATTTTCTTTGCTGCAATAGTTATTCTTTTGTTTACCGGACTTTCAAAAAAGATTGAAGCAGTTGCTTACGGATTTACTTCAAATGATTATTTTGCTTTGCTGATATTCTTTGGAATCATAGGGATAGCGGAAGGGATAATTTCATTTCCGATCGGATTCTATACGGATTACATACTTGAGCACAGGTACGGACTATCCAATCAGACTCTTAAAGGATACTTTACAGAAAAGCTGAAGGGATTGTTGCTGGGATTAATACTCGGAGTTCCGCTGATTTTTGCATTTTATTATATACTCCATACATTCGGAAGCAATTGGTGGATAGTGCTGGGTGTGTTTATGTTCTTTGTTTCGGTAATAATCGGACGGCTAGCGCCAACTTTGATAATGCCTTTGTTTTATAAATTCAAACCGATAGAGAACGAAAGTCTAAAGGAAAGAATACTGGCACTCTGTTTAAAGACCGGAGTTAAGATTCAGGGAATATTTACTTTTGACATGAGCAAGAATACGAAGAAAGCGAATGCCGCATTTACAGGGATCGGAAAGTCGAAAAGAATAATCCTCGGTGATACTCTGATAAATAATTTTTCCGAAAGCGAGATCGAAACAGTATTCGCTCATGAAATGGGACACTACACAAAAAAGCATATACTTAAGCTGATGACCGTTTCCACTCTGCTTTCTTTTGCAGGGCTTTTCATTACGGCTGAGTTGTATCAGGCATCGCTGTCATATTTTAATTTTGAAAGCATAACACAGATAGCCGCACTGCCGCTGCTGTTCCTTTATCTTAGCTTATACGGACTTATTACCACTCCGATTTCAAACATACAGTCGAGAAAATACGAATGGGAAGCTGATACTTACGCTTTGCAGACGACGATGGACAGAGATTCATTCATATCTTCGATGGAAAAACTTGCTGATCAGAATTTATCCGACAAGACGCCGAATAAAGTCATAGAATATTTATTTCATTCACATCCATCGATAGAGAAGAGAATTCAGTTTGCAAGAGATTTTAAATTTTAAATCATTTTTTCAAATTAATATTCAGTCAAAATATAAAACAATTTAACCATTAATTAAAAATTTTTCCGGATACCAAAACAAAAAGCTTGTACCTCACAGATTACACAGATTATCACAGATTTTCCTTCAATTTTTGCAAAAATTCAATTGCTCAGAATTTCTTAACGTCAATTTCTCACAAGTGGTTTGTTTAATTTAAACTTAATTTAAACTGAATTATGTTCTTTAAACATTTAAATTTTCTTATTTAAAATTAATTAAGACAGCACTCAGAAAAAACTCTTCAATATACTGAACAATTCATTGATTATTATTTCTGATAATGCTATCTTTGTAGCTTATTAAAAATACAATGAAAGCTGGAATAAAAAAGACCAACAAAGTAACAAAATTTGCAACAGCGGGAGAAAATCCGCATAAATGGCATATCGTTGATGCAAACGGAAAGATCCTCGGAAGAATGGCAAGTGAAATTGCAAAAAGGATAAGAGGAAAATATAATCCTCAGTACACACCAAATGCAGATACAGGCGACTGGGTGGTAGTAATAAACGCGGAAAAAGTTAAATTAGCCGGAAAAAGAGCTGATCAGAAAGAATATCTGACATATTCGGGATATCCGGGAGGACAGAAGAAAAGAACATTTAACGAAATGATAGATAAACATCCGGACAGGGTTATTACGCTTGCAGTAAAAAGAATGCTTCCAAAAACAAGATTGGGGAATAAGCTTATTAACAAACTGAAAGTTTATAAAGGCGAAGAACATCCTCATACAGCACAGAATCCTGTAGCGCTGGAAGTTTAATTAAAAAAGTAATATTTAAATTCAAATATATTTATGAGTACAAATTCAACTCTTAAAGTCGGCAGAAGAAAGACATCAACCGCAAGAGTGATCCTTACTTCAGGTAAAGGAACAATTAAAATCAATAACAAAGACGCTAAAGATTATTTCAGAACAGAAAATCTTTTTCAGGAAGTGTTATTACCGTTAAAAATCACAAATACACTTGGAACTTATGACATTGATGTAAATGTAAGCGGCGGGGGATTTACAGGCCAGGCGGGCGCAATCAGTCTGGGAATTTCCAGGGCGCTGGTAGAGAATAATGCGGAGCTGAAAAGTTCACTCAGAAAAGAAGGACTTATGACAAGGGATCCCAGAGCAGTGGAAAGAAAAAAATGCGGACAGCCGAAAGCTAGAAAGAAATTCCAGTTCTCAAAGAGATAGAATTTATTCAAAGGAATTCAGAAGTTTTAATAAACATATTTTAAAAATACATATTTCCGGATTTTGTTTTACCTGTGTCTTTTCAGTTTATGGAAAGATGTTAAACAAAAGTTGAAGGGGATAGAAGAAAAAAACAAAAGTCAAATCTTTACACTGATAGAATTGTCCGACTATATTTCAGCAGACTAAAAAGTCTTAAGAAATCATTTCAAAAAATGGCAAATATCAATAACAAAAGACTGGCTTTCTAAAAAGATTAGGAGGATAAATCTTGCCAAAAGTACAAATCGAAGACCTGTTACTCGCGGGTTCGCATTTCGGTCATCTTACAAGAAGATGGGATCCGAAGATGAGAAAATACATTTTCATGGAGCGAAACGGAATCCACATAATAGATCTTAAAAAAACTCTTCAGTTACTCGAAGACACCTGCAATTCAATTACTAAAATTTCCAATGAAGGAAAGAAAATTCTTTTCGTAGGAACCAAGAAACAGGCAAAGCAGATAATCAAGGATCAGGCTGAAAAGTGTGATGCATTTTATGTTTCCGAAAGATGGCTTGGAGGAATGCTTACAAACTTCAATACCGTAAGAAAGAGCATTAAGAAGCTCACAAACATTCAGAAGATGGAGACTGACGGTACAATAGACAGATTTGTAAAAAAAGAAAGACTGATATTATCGAGGGATAAGGAAAAACTTGAAAAAGTTTTGAATGGAATTGTCAGCATGACAAGACTTCCCGGAGCAATATTTGTGGTTGATATAAAAAAGGAACACATAGCTATCAGCGAAGCAAAGAAACTGAATATTCCGGTTTATGCTATAGTGGATACTAATTGTGATCCTGATCTTGTTGACTACCCGATCCCGGCGAATGACGATGCAGTAAAATCAATAGAAATAATTACAAGAGCGATAGCCGATGCTGTTATTGAAGGAAATCAGATGGCTAAGATAAAATCCGAAGATGAATCGGAAGAAATGAAAGAAAAACTTGAGCAACAATAAATTAACAAAACACAATAAATCAGGAAAATGGAAATTACATTAGATCTAATAAAATCATTAAGAGGTAAAACAGGTGCAGGAATCAACGATTGTAAAAAAGCACTTGAAGAGGCAGCAGGTGATATAGAAAAAGCGATAGAACTTTTGAGAAAAAAAGGCGCTGCTATGGCTGTAAAAAGAGCTGATAAAATCGCAAATGAAGGAGCGATAAAGTCTGCTATCTCAGAAGATTTGAAATCAGGAGTGATTATAGAAGTAAACTGTGAAACAGATTTTGTTTCGAAGGGTGATGAGTTTCAGAAATTTGCTGAAGATATTGCAAAGACAGCTTTATCAACAGGCGCTGATGATACTGAAAAAGTCCTTTCGTCGAAAGCTTCCAACGGTCTTACTGTAAAGGAAAACATTGATTCGATAATGGGCAAAGTCGGCGAAAGAACCGAATTAAAGCGCGTAAAATTAGTTAAAGCCGAAGAAGGATTTGTGGCTGATTACATTCATTTCGGAAGTAAGCTCGGTGCTCTTATTGGATTAAAAGGAACAGCCAATGAAGATTCAGTGAAACTTGGAAAGAGCATAGCTATGCAGGTTGTTGCTATGAATCCTCAGTCAATTGACAGAAACGGAATTCCGGCTGAAGTTATTGAAAAGGAAAAAGATATTTACAGGACAGTAGCGAAAAACGAAAACAAACCTGAAAAGATCACAGAAACAATTGTTAACAATAAAGTCGAAAGATTTTATCAGGATAATTGTCTGACGGAGCAGGAATATATAAATGAATCCGGAAAGTCCATTAAAGATCTTATTGCTGAATTCAACAAGAAGAACGGCAACACAATTGAAATCACATCTATGGTAAGATTTCAGCTTGGCGAAGAGAACAAATAAAATAAACAATAAATAAAATTTACTTGGCACTTAAGTATAAAAGAATATTACTAAAACTAAGCGGAGAATCCCTGATGGGAAACCGTAGTTTTGGTATTGATTCTGACGTACTGGAAAAATTTTCCGATGAAGTTTTTAA
Organism: Ignavibacteria bacterium; assembly: GCA_016709315.1. Taxonomy (GTDB): domain Bacteria; phylum Bacteroidota; class Ignavibacteria; order Tepidaquicellales; family Tepidaquicellaceae; genus JAEUSI01. The sequence continues at coordinate 59,268 of JADJMZ010000001.1, read as the reverse complement.
GATTATTAAACTTAAAGTTGAAATCGGAATTGTCATAGGCGGCGGAAACATATACAGAGGATTATCTGCCAGTAAACAGGGAATTGACAGGGTTACCGGTGATCAGATGGGAATGCTTGCAACTGTAATAAATTCGCTTGCGCTTCAGAATGCGCTTGAAAAAAGAGGAATCTATACACGTGTGCAGTCTGCAATAAAAATGGATGAGATTTCGGAACCGTTCATTCTTAGAAAAGCATTGCGTCATCTCGAAAAGAAGAGAGTTGTGATTTTTTCTTCAGGAACGGGCAGTCCGTATTTTACAACTGACACAGCAGCGGCATTGAGAGCAATAGAAATAAAGGCGGATGTGATTATTAAAGGTACAAGAGTTGACGGTGTTTTTGATTCTGATCCTGAAAAAAACAAAAATGCAAAGATGTATAAAAATCTTTCATATCAGAAAGTTCTCGAAAAAGATCTCAGAGTAATGGACCTCACAGCGATAACGCTTTGTCAGGAAAACAAACTTCCGATAAAAGTATTTAATATGAATGTGAAGGATAATCTGAGAAAGTTAGTTTCGGGTGAAAACATTGGCACACTGATAAACTGAAAATAAAATTTTAAATTTTCTAATTTATTATTATGATTAAAGATATTTTAAAAGGTACAACTGAAAAGATGCATAAGGCAAATGATCATGTCAGAAATGAATTTGTCAAGATAAGAACAGGGAAAGCAACTACAAATTTACTTGACGGAATAAAAGTTGATTATTTCGGCACTCCCACTCCTTTGATCCAGCTTGGTAATATCAGCACGCCTGATTATCATACTCTGACAATTCAGGTCTGGGATAAATCTGCCGTGCCGATGGTGGAAAAAGCAATTTTATCGGCAAATCTCGGATTAAATCCGAACAATGACGGTACGCTTATAAGAATCCCGATTCCTGCGCTAAATGAAGAACGAAGGAAAGAGATAGTAAAGCTTGTGAAAAAATTCGCAGAAGACGGTAAAGTGGCTGTAAGAAATATAAGAAGAGATTCAATTGATCATTTGAAGAAAACTGAAAAGGAAGAACACATTTCAGAAGATGACAGAAAACACGGTGAGCTGGAAGTTCAGAAACTTACAGACAAGTTTATAAAAGAAATTGACGAATTGATCGTTGCCAAAGAAAAAGAAATTATGGAAGTTTAACTAATTGCCGGCTATGCGGACTTTCTGGTTTGCGGTTTATAATTTTATAGGAGTTCCATCGCTTTGGTTGTTTTTTAATTTATACGCTTTAATTAATTCAAAAGTAAAAGAAGGTTTAAAAGACAGAAGGGATTTATTCAGTTTACTGAATGAATCCCTTTCTGCATTTAAAGATAAGAACAGGAAAAAAGTAATTATACATTCATCCTCGCTCGGGGAGTATCAGCAGGCGATTCCGCTTATAGAAGAATTAAGAAAGAAAAATTATAATATTGTACTTTCCTTTTTTTCACCGTCAGGTTATAACAATTCAAAAATAAACTATCCTGAAGTCATAAAGACATATATCCCTCTTGATTCGGTTTCCAACATAAAAAAATTTCTTGATCTGACCGAACCCGGAATAATAATTTTTATGAGATATGATCTCTGGTATAATCTTCTGTATGAAGCAAAGAAGAGAAATATCAGGACTGTACTTGCAAACACAAGATTCGACGAGCATGACAGAACGTGGAGTATCCCTGTGATCAGTTCTTTCAGGAAGACATTATACGGCATGATTGATTTAATATTTGTCATTGACGAACAGGATGAAATCAATTACCGCAACAAACTCGGAAAAGAAAATGCAGAAATTCTGAGAACGGGAGATTCGAAATTTGAAAGAGTATATCAGTCTGTTAAAAAAGATTTTACTGATGAAGAATTTTTTCCGCGTGAAACAATTAAAGATAAAAAAATATTTGTGATCGGCAGTTCATGGAAAGTAGATGAGGATGTTTTACTCCCTGCAGTTGATAAAGCCCTTTTATTCAACAAAGATCTGCTTACGTTGCTTGTCCCACATGAGCCGAAGGAAACAAAATTGTCGGCAATTGAAAAAGAAATCAGTTCGAAATATGATAATCTAAGAGCTATCAGATATTCAGACATTGGAAATTACAAAAACGAAAATCTGATTATTGTAGACAGGATAGGACTTCTTTCCAAACTTTATTCAGTTGCTTATATCAGTTATGTCGGGGGCGGATTTAAAACAGGACTTCATAATATTTTAGAACCCGCTATATTTAATATGCCGATACTTTTTTCCAACGTTGTGAAGAACTCTGATGAAGATGAAATTCTGCTTAAGTGCGGATGCGGAATACTGATCAAAGACACACGGCAGTTTTACAGATACCTGAGAACTTTTCTTGACAATAAGATCCTCAGAGATGAAACTGCTGAAAAATGCAAACTTGTTTTCAAAGATTCAGTCGGGATAGCGGAGAAGATTGTAAACAGAATAACTACAGCGTAGAAAGAAAGTTTTTGTTTAATAATTTCAGAATAAAATAAATTAATAATGTTCAGCAGAAAAAATTTCATTGAAGATTCACTTAAAGAAAGCGCTGCAGTTAAGAATCTAATTCTTGATAAATGTTATAATGATATTGTCAAAGCGGCGGATGAAATTACAAAAGCGATAAAGAACGGGAAAAAAATACTTCTTATCGGAAACGGCGGAAGCGCTGCGGATTCTCAGCATCTCGCAACTGAGTTTATGATAAGACTTTCGCATGATCTTGACCGTCCGGCTATAAGCGCAATAGCGCTTACCACTGATTCTTCAAACTTAACTGCAGGCGGCAATGACATGGGATTTGAGAATGTATTTGCAAGGAATGTGGAAGGTCTCGGCAATGAAGGCGATGTGCTTATTTGCATTTCCACAAGCGGTAATTCACCGAATATTCTGAAAGCAGCAGGAAAAGCCAAAGAGAAAAAAATTACAACAATTGGTTTTCTCGGAAAGAATAACGGAGGAAAACTGAAACACGAATGCGATATTTCGATTGTCATTCCATCGGATAACACACAGAGAATTCAGGAAGGTCATATCACAGTCGGGCATATATTGTGTGAGATAACGGAGAGAGAAATTTACGGCTAAGCTGTAAATTTAATTTAATTTTTTTTCAATGGAATCCTTAGGATAAATAGATGAATTGCCACTGTAATCCTCTGCGCTGAAATAGCTTTTAAAATTATCCATGTTACCTTCAGTCTTAAAAGTCACAGAATACTTTCCCGAATTATTTTTATCTCCAGAAGACTCTTTCAGATTCATCAAAACGGAATTATAGGATTTACCGTTATCATAACTGAAATTGAATTTAACGGAATTAGGATCAATAAGATCTTTTGAAGCGAGATATGTTGATATTGTAAGTTCGTCGCCTGTCCTGGTTATCTGAAAATCATTACTCCATGTCATCCCGCTGTAAAGTACTGCATCATAAGCATTTATAACACCCCAGCCAAGCGTGTTATCAGGGTTACCTGACTTACTCGCTGTATTTCTCAGAGCATCTCTGACCTGAATTGGCGTAAGTTCGGGGTGCGCAGAAAGAATCAATGCTGCAACACCTGCCGTGATCGGCGTGGAAAAAGAAGTTCCGTTTGAATATTCATAAGAATTATCATTGCCGGCTATTTCTTTTACAACAGCAACAAAAACATAAACCCCCGGAGCAGACACATCAGGCTTTGTCCTGCCGTCTTTTGTAGGTCCGTTGGAAGTAAAGCTCGCAGGGTCTCCCGAATAAGTTACGGCTCCGACTGAAATTATAGAATCACCGTCTGCTGCAGACCCGATTGATGGTATAGCAGTCTGATTATAATTTCCCATTGCCTGACAGACGACAATTCCGAGATAAGCGCAGCGATCAGCAGCTATAGAAGTTATAGCAGTATTGCCGTCATAGTTATCATAACTGTATGAATTATTTTCATAAGGTTCGTCATAAACTTTATAGATCAACGAACTTGTAATTATATCCGTGCCCTGCGCCTCCGCCCATTCAGCAGCTTCAAGCCAGAAATCTTCTTCCATCGGTGTTTCCGTAGGAACATATTCTGTTTTTGCCAGAAGTATTTCCGCATCAAAAGCCGGACCGATCAGTTTACCGTTAAGGAATCCGCTCATAGTCGAAAGAGTTGCCGTACCATGCTGACCCTGATTCCTTGCATCTTCATACTTCTGTTTCTTTTCAAAATAAGTATTCGGATCTTCGTTAATAAAATCATACTCATTTATGATTCTAAGATTTCTCAATGCTTCATGATTTTTCCAGTCAAACCCGTCATCAAAACTTGCGATCATCACGCCTTTTCCAGTAATGTTCATATTATGCAGCTTAGGTACATTAACCATTTCCATCTGCTTGAATGAATTTCCGTAATCGTATAAGTTTCCTGTATCTTTTTTTGAAGCTTCAGTTTCAAACTGGTCAGTTATATTTTTTTCAGAATTTTGTTTATAGATTTTATTAACTGCTTTTATCTGTGACACAAACTCCAGAGCTGCGATTTTGTCAAGCTGGCTCTTCTTAAGATAAGCGCTGACTCCGTTAAGCCATCGTGATTTTGCTATAATGTCAATACCGGTCTTATTTATTTCATTTAAGTAATTGCTTTCAACAGGAAGGTCAGCATAATCTATCAGATTATTTTCCGTCAGAACTTTTAATCTTCTTTTGATCGCTCTTTCATTGAGAAGTTCTTTTCCTTTCTCATAAGCAACACTGCCTTTACTGATCTGCATTTCAGGTTTAAATTCACCTTTATCTTTGAAGAATATCCAGTATTTAGTATTTGCATTCTCCTGTGAAAAGACAGCTGCATTGAAGATAAATAAAGCGGCAACAACAAAAATTTTTTTCAAATTGGATTATATAATTTTAAGATTTCTATAAATAAAAAAGCAGTGCTGTGCAAAACGTTTTGTAATGAATAAATAACTTTTTAATTTTGCATCTAAATACAAAATAATATCTAAGATTTTTAATTTATTCCCTCCCTAACTTTCTCATTTAAATAGTTTGTCTTAAAAACTATCCGACCACCCCCTCAATCCCCCTCCTTTGTAAGGAGGGGGAAGCCCGCTGAAGGCGGGCAGGGGGAGGTCATACAACTTCACTTAACAATAACCCTCCATTGTAAGGAGATGGAACCCAATTGAATAAGTTTGTTTCAAAACTTCTATTCAATCGTTTTGTACGGATTTATAAAAAAAGGGAATAAAATTATTTTTATTCCCTTTAATATTAAACACCGGACAAATTAATTTTTATAATTCTCAAGATAATGAGCTATTCTCATAGTGAACATACCTCCCAAAGCTCCGTCAACAAGCCTGTGATCGAATGACAGCGTAATGATCATTGTTTTTCTCGGCACTACGAAATCACCTTCTTCGGTTTCAATTACAACAGGTCTCTTTTTAATGGAGCCGAGTCCGAGAATAGCTACCTGCGGCTGATTTATGATCGGTATCCCTACATCATTTCCAAAAACACCGAAGTTGGTAATTGAGAAAGTCCCGCCCTGAATTTCATTAAGCGTAAGTTTTTTTATTCTCGCTCTCTTGGCAAGATCATTCAGACTTCTTGCAATACCGATAAGATTCATTCCGTCGGAATTGTGAATAACAGGAACTATCAGTCCGCCGTTGTCCATTGCTACAGCTATGCCGAGATTTATAGAATTTCTTGTGATAGCTTTATAAGGGACTGCAGAGTCATCTATAATTGAGTTAATGAGAGGGAAATCCTTCAAAGCTTTGATAACGGCTTCGCATATAAAAGGCATGTAAGAAAGTTTGAAACCTTCCTTCAATAAAAATTCTTCACCCATTGCAGTTCTTACTTTATCTACATTTGTAAGGTCGCATTCTGCAATCGCCTGCACATGAGGTGAAACTCTTGTTGAAAAAATCATGTGCTCCGCCATTTTCTGCCGGATATTATCAAACTCCATAACAGACAAACCTTCCTCATTGTAATCAATTTTCTGCTGAGGCATCTGAATCTTTCTTTCCTGTGTCTCTGGCTTGATCTCAATTTTTTGCTGAATGACAGGTTTTGGAATTTCAGTCTTTACTTCTGATTTCGGAGTTTCAATTGTTACAGAAGTTCTACTGCTGAGATAATTAAGTATATCTTTTTTGGAAACTCTGCCGCCGATGCCCGTACCTGCAATCTTTTCAAGCTCACTGAATCCTATTCCTTCCTTTTGCGCAATATTCAATACAAGAGGAGAATAAAATTTTCCGTCGCCGTTGTTAGCGGCAATTAATTTTTCATGTTTAACTTCGGATTTAATTTCAACCGGAGTTTCAATTACAGGTGAAGAAACTTCTTTCACCGGTTCCTGTATTTCCATAACCTGCTTATCAGAAACTGATTTAGCAGAACCGTTCGTTTCAAGTTTTGCTATTACCTTACCGACTTCTACGACATCACCTTCTTTAAACAACAATTCTGATACAACGCCTGCTTCAGGAGAAGGTACTTCAGTATCGACTTTGTCAGTAGAAATCTCAAGAATAGTTTCATCAACTTCTACTGTATCACCGGGTTGCTTATGCCATTTAAGAATTGTCCCTTCCATTATAGATTCGCCCATCTTCGGCATTACAATTTCTACACTCATTTTTTGATAGTTATTATTTTACTTTTATTAAAAATTTATTATTGTGAAAATAAGAATATGATAATTCGCTTTCAATTCATTAGTTCATAATGCTTTGTCAACATCAAAGAGCGAACTTATGGATTTGTTTTTATTTGTTCTCCATATTGACTCTGCAAAAATATCTGAAATAGTTACAGTCTCGATTTTTGGCGAAGAATGAGTCAGCGGAAGAGTATCAGAAACAAATAATTTTTTCAATGCGGATTTATTGATTTTATCAAGAGATTCACCCGAAAAAACTGCATGAGTGCAAGCGCCGTAAATATCTTTCGCTCCCTGTTCCTTTAAAGCATTTACAGCATTTACAAATGTTCCACCCGTATCTATCAGATCATCAATTATCAAAACATTTTTTCCTTTTACATCGCCAATAATATTCATCACTTCCGCCACATTGGCTTTAGGTCTTCTTTTATCTATCAGAATCAGATCTGCATGTAATCTCTTTGCATAAGCTCTTGCCATTTTAATACCTCCGACATCAGGAGAAGCCACAGCAAGATTCGGGATTTTTATTTTTCTGAACTTCTGCATGAAAACCGCAGAGCCGTATAGATGGTCAACAGGTATGTCGAAAAATCCCTGAAGCTGCGAAGCATGAAGGTCCATTGTTATTACCCTGTCTGCGCCTGCTTCTGTGATTAGATTCGCCACTAACTTAGCAGTAATTGAAACTCTCGGCTGATCCTTCCTGTCCTGTCTTGCATAACCAAAATACGGAATGACAGCATTTACTCTTCTGGCTGAAGCTCGTTTTGCAGCATCTATCATTATAAGAAGCTCCATAAGATTATCCGCAGGAGGTATAGTAGACTGAATTATAAACACATCGCTGCCGCGTATATTTTCATTATATTTTACCCAGATTTCCCCGTCAGAGAAATTCCGTAAACTGCATTTCCCGAGTTGCATTTTTAGCTTACCGGAAATTTTCTTTCCCAGATAATTTGAGAACCTTCCCGCAAAAATTTTTAGGTCTGACATTAAGATATAATTAGAAGAGTTTGAGGTATTGCAAATTATGAAAATATGTTCTTTAAATCAATTTAGTTATAGAATATTAAAACAAATTTAAGCGTGTCAAAATTTTAAATATTTAAAAAAAATTTAAATTTTTTTTTTTTTTAAAAAAAAAAAAAAAAAATTTTTTTTTTTTTTCCTTTTCCCCCTTTTTAAATTTTAAAAATTAAAATTATTAAAAAAAAAAAAAAAAACCCACCCCCCCCCCCCTCCCCGGGGGGGGGCCCCCCCCCGGGGGGGCGGGGGGGGGACCCCCCCACCCCCCCTAAAAAAACCCCCCCCAAAAAAGGGGGGGGAAACCAAAAAAAAAAATTTTGTCCAAAAACCCCCAAAAAATTTTTTGGGGGGAAAAAAATTTCAGCAGATGTTATTTCTCAGGATAAATTAAATGAACTTAATAAATCATCATTTATTACTGTTAAATTTATTTGTGTAAATTTTAATTTTCTTTCCTTAAATAAAATTCTCTGATGCAGCTGCATATTTCTTTAATTTCATTTTCAGTCAGCGAAGGAAAACTCGGAAGATTAATTCCTCTGGATGCAATTAACTCGGCTGTTTGAAATCTCCTGTATTTTTTTGAAAACATTGGCATTGTATGAACCGGATAAAAGGTAGGTCTGGTTTCGATTCCTTTTTCATTCAGATATTTCCTAAGAGCATCTCTGTCATCAGGATTTTCTACCGTAATGGTAAACATCCAGTAACTGTGAAATACATCCTTGTTTTCTCTGTGATAACCTACCGGTACATCTTCAAGATTTTTAATATACCTTTCAGCCAAAAGTCTTTTTTGCTTAAGTCTATTTCCAAGCGATTCAAGCTGGGCAAGACCTATTGCAGCGCAGATATTTGTCATTCTGTAATTATATCCTATGACATCATGCCAGTATTCACGGTGTTTGGCAAGTCCGTGCATTTTGAAATGTACAGCCCTGTCATTAAGAGTATCGTCATTTGTAATAACCATTCCGCCTTCCCCCGTTGTAAGAGTTTTGTTTCCGTAAAAGCTGAATGTCGAAATGTCACCGAATACACCCGCTTTCTTCCCTTTGTATTCAGAGCCAAGAGCTTCAGCGCAGTCTTCAATTAAAAATAAATTGTATTCGTCTGTTATTTTTTTTATTTCATCCATGTCACAGGGATGTCCATAAATATGAACTGCCATTATGGCTTTAGTTCTGGATGTAATCTTCTTTCTTATATCATCAGGATCTGCCTGCCAGGTGTCTTCCAGTGAATCCACAAAAACAGGAGAAGCGCCGGCTGTGACTATAGAGCTGACAGAAGCTATGTAAGTAAAAGTCGGAACTATCACTTCGTCACCTTCTCCCACACCGAGAGTCAGAAGCGCAAGATGAAGCGCTACAGTGCCGTTGCAAACAGCAGTTGCATGCTTAACTCCGATGTATTCTGAAATACCGTCTTCGAATTTTTTAATATAAGCTCCTTTTGAAGATATCCATGACGAGTCAATGCAGTCATTGACATATTTTTTTTCATTACCGTCAAGCAAAGGTTTGTATATGGGAATTTTATAATTCATTTCCCGAAACTTTTTTTATTTTAAAATGATCTCAAAGTAACTTCAACGATTTTTTCAAGATCTATCTGAGAGATGCATTCAAGATTGTGCGGGCAATCTTTTTTCCAGCACGGAGAGCATTCAAGATTTTCCGGAGAAAGTTTTTCGCCTCTTCCGTAAAGCTCGATTTCAGATGCGCAGGATAATCCGAACCAGACTATAACGAATTTTTTTAAAGCTATAGCCAGATGAAGACCGAATGTATCTCCTGTAATTACTGCATCTGCTATATCCATATAACAGGCGCCTTTACGCAGACCTTCATCAGTCGGTGTATTGATAATTCTTTTTTTCTCCGGGGATCCGAATGAATTAAAAATTATGTTGTTCCTTTCTGTATCTTCCCTTCCTCCGAGAAGCACAATCCTGATTTCTTTATACTTCAGGAATTCTTTTATCAGATAAATATGCTGCTCCACAGTCATTTTTTTATTTGGAAAAAGATCAGAGCAGCCGGTATTAAATCCCACGTATTTATTATTTCTGTCATAACTAATTGCAATTTTATAACTCTCTGTAAAACTATTTTCAGTTTCATTAAGATAAAATTCATATTCATCATTTGCGTAATCAAGTTCAAATGTTTCATGAAGAATCCTTATGCCTGTTTTCTGATTTAAACGGAATTTAAGATAGTCATCCACTCCGAGTTCGTAACTGTACATCGCGCCTTTATTTGCAGGAATTATCTTTCCGTCTTCATTCAGCAGAAAACCGAATTTACTTTCAGCCCTGATCTCATTTGCAAAAGCGCATGCATAATCTGATTTGTCTGCATTATACATTACGTCAAAATCAATATTCCTGAGTATAAGTCTGCTTTCATCGTCCCAGGCAAAAACCCTGTCAATTAAAACAGAATTATTAAGAACCTTCACGGCATCATTTTTTGTGATCCAGTAAATCGTACTGACGGGAAATTTTCTTTTAATTGAATGAAGAACCGGAGTATTATCAAGAACATTCCCCATAGCATCAAGTGAAATTATCAGAATTTTCACACCGGTTTTATTATGCTCAGTATTATTGACACAGCCGTTAAGCAGGCAATTCTTATAGCTGTAGCATGGCTTGTATCCTGAAAAATTCTTACACCGCGGAATATTAAGATCATCAAAATTCATTCGTTAAGGATTAATATTTTTTAATACTTCATCCACAGAAATACCATTTTCTATATCGCAGATCTCTTTGTCGCTGCTGCAGAATTTACTGCAATGTTCTTCGGAAACTTCAAGATCACAGATTTTCATACTCTGAGTCCCCCAGTGTTTTACGCAGCTCATACGTCTCTTGCAGTAGATTACTATTCCTTTTTTCCCGAGAGCGTCAGCAAGATGCGCCGGACCTGTAGAGGAAACTACAATGAAATCCGAACAGTAAACAGTATTGATAAGATGTCTTAAAGAGTTAACTTTTCCGGAAAGATCTACTATCGAAGGGTTCTTTAAATTATTTATGCTGTTCAGAAATCCATCAGACATTTCTAATGCAGTCAAAATAATTTTTATTTTCTTTGAATTATACTTTTTCAGAATGCCTTTTATAAGTTCAAGATATTTGTCTTCAGACCAGTTAGGAGAGGAATTCTTAGATCCGGTATGAACAATTATTTTAAATTCATCATTATTTATGCCGTTATTCAGAAAGAAATTTTTGGTTTCTGAAATTTCCTCACCGGTAAGAAAAATTTCGGGAATTATATTTTCCGTTTTAACTCCGATCTTTCTTGCGAGGTCCATGCAGTAATCCGCTTCATGTCTGAGAGGAATGTATTTGTTCCTCGAAACGCTTTTCATGAATGTAATCACTTCATACAATTTCCTTCCAACACCAATTCTGTTTTTAATACCTCCGAGAAACATCTGATAAGCCGCTCTTTCAGTCGGCATTACAAGCAAGCCGTCAGTAAATTTATGTTTCCTTATCTCTTTAACCACTTTCAGAAAAGAATTCTTTTCTTTATCATCAGTAATGGTTAAGTCCAGATAGGGATTATTCAGAAGAATATCTTTTGTGTTTGCAGTAGTCAGAGTTGCAATAAATGAATCCGGGAAAGTTTTTCTCAGCTCTCTGATCATTGGAGTTATCATGACAACATCACCTACTCTGTCCGTTCTGACAATAAGTATTCTTTTCTGCATCAATAAAACCGCATATTCGAAATTATAAAATATTTATTCATCAGGAAATAATATACATGGGATATTTATCATTAAAATGATTAATTTTACAAAAGAGCAAATCAATTTTCTTCAAATTACTAAAATTACAAAGTAAATGAAAAACCAAAATTATTTTCTGATCATAACTTTTATTATTCTGATTCTTTCTTTTCAGGGATTTGATAATCCGAATAACTACATAAAAATAAGCAAGACTCTGCGTGAAGATCTCAGTCTTAAAAATGAAAACAGTAAAAATCTCATCTGGATAACCTTTAAGGATAAAGGAATTAATGCTGATCAGAAGCTACAGCATCCTGAAAACTTTTTAACACAAAGAGCATTAGACAGGAGATCAAAAGTGAAACCACTGAATGCTCTTGTTGATTTTACAGATATTCCTTTGAACTATGAATATGTAAACGAAATTAAGAATGCAGGAATTGAGATAAAGAACAGGTCAAAATGGTTTAACAGCGTTTCATGTTACGCTACAAAAATTCAGATCGAACAAATAGCTGAGCTTGGTTTTGTCAGCAAGCTTGATATTGTAAAAACTTTCCGGAAATCTGATAATGACATTGAATTAAATGTATCCAATCCTGTCTTTGAAGAAGACAACAGCGGCACACCCAACAGTTCGTATTCTCTGAACTACGGAAGTTCGCTTTCACAAATGCAGCTTATAAATGCTCCGACTGCACACGACAGCGGTTATGCAGGTCAGGGTGTAGTGATAGCTTCTTTTGACGCAGGGTTTGATAATCTTCAGCATCCTGTATTTGATTCGCTTCGTGCAAGAGGATTCAGATCTTATGATTTTGTAAATCATGATACAATTGTCGGGAATCAATCAGGACAGATGGGAGAAGGATCACACGGAACACAGACATTATCATTGGTTGGCGGTTACAGATCGGGAAATCTTATCTCACCGGCTTTCAGATCAAGATACATACTTGCAAAAACAGAAAACACTGACAGCGAGACACCAATTGAAGAAGATAACTGGGTAGCAGCCGCAGAATGGGTTGACAGTCTTGGAGCGGATATTATTACGAGTTCACTCGGATATATAGGAATGGATCCCGGCTCAATAAGATCCTATGACTGGACATGGATGAACGGTGACAGCTGCTTTATAACAATTGGCGCTGACCTTGCAGTTAACAAAGGAATTATAGTCTGTAATTCTGCAGGCAATGAAGGATATGATGCAACACATAATACACTCGGAGCTCCTTCAGACGGAGACAGTGTGATTTGTGTCGGGTCAGTTAATTCAGATAAAAAGCGTTCGTCGTTTTCATCTGTTGGCAATACAATTGACGGAAGGATAAAGCCGGATGTTTGCGCGCTTGGAAACGGTAATTATGTAGCTTCACCCGGTGCGGGAAATACGGGATATACTTCAGGCAGCGGAACTTCATTTTCCTGTCCGATGACAGCAGCTGTTTGCGCAGTGATACTTTCCGCAAATCATAATCTTACTCCGATGCAGGTAAGACTGTTGCTTACACAGACTGCTGACAGTACTTTCGCACCAAACAGGAGAAGGGGCTGGGGACTGATCAACTGCTGGGAAGCCGTGAAACTCGCTAGAAATCTTACAGGAGCCGGTAACATCAGCGCAGGAAATGTCAAAGAATATAAATTAAATCAAAACTATCCGAATCCTTTTAATCCTTCTACACAGTTGGAATTTGGGATTTCGAAATTGGGATTTGTCTCATTGAGGATTTATGATATTCTTGGAAAGGAAGTAGCTACGATAGTCAACGAAAAACTTAGCCCGGGAATATATAAGTATGAGTTTAACGGAAGCAATCTTTCAAGCGGAATTTATTTTTATACGATCAAAGCAGGAGATTTTACGGAGACAATGAAAATGACACTGATAAGGTAATTCACTAAAAAGTATTTAATATCAGAAAGGCATCCTGTAATACAAGGATGCCTTTTTGTTTTCCTGCCTGTGCTATTTCTCTGACTGTGAAGTATTGAAACAGCCGGAGCAGAATTTCATTTGTTCCCTTTTAAAAACTAAAAAATTTATCTATTTTAAAATAAAATGGATTACATAAAAACAAGAAAAAGAGTAAGTAATAATAAAATTATTGTAGACATACCGGAAGATTTTGATTTCAGGGATGTTGAAGTAATTATTTTGCCTGCTGAAAGCGATAACGATTTTAATGATAACCTGATGAAAGTTTCTGAGCAGTCATTTAAAGAATGGGATAACCCTGATGATGAAATATACAATAATATGTAAGAGATTTCCGCCGTTGTTGGTGTTCCAAAAAGTTGCCTGAACCATCTCAAATTCTGATATTATGAATGGCAACTTTTTGGTCACCAACAACCAAACTCCTGACCGGCGAAGCACAATACCGGTTATCTTTCATTTAAAACTTCCAGATAGTTTTCCAAAAATCCAAACTCATCTTTTCCTGTATAATAAAATCCTGCTGAAGAATATTTATAATCCTGTGGTTCAGCAGCAAGATTCCATTTAGGTTTAATGGGATTGCCATGAATATAATTTATTTTCTGTTCAACTACTTTTTGTGAATACAACGGCACCGATAGAGGATTCCTTTCCCAGAATTGGTACTTTCTGTCTTTCGCGCCAACATACATTGAATTATGTATTTCTTTGTGATATGATTTCAGATCTCTTAGTATAGTTTGACCTGTGAATTTCATTGAGTCTCTTTGAAAATCGGATTTCTCCAGGTTCTCATTTATTCTCCAGACAGTATGGTAATGGTTCGGCATTATAACAAAGGCAAATATTCTTACACAATTTTTATTCACTAAGAATTTAAAACTTTCGATAATAATATCTTTGTATTTATCAGGTTTCAGAATATGTTTCCAATTAAGAACAGTAGCTGTGAAGAAGAAAAAGTTTTTTATCATCGCAATCGTATTTGATATTCAAAAATCGGAATAAATTAATTTCTAACTTCATTATTATCAAGTTTAAACTATGCTCCGTTGTGGTGACTTACCTGAAGCTTTGTTGTTGGTGACCAAAAAGTTTGCAACTAAATGTAAGCTTTCAAGATATTTAATCACGCAAACTTTTTGGAACACCAACAACGGCGAAATATCTAAAATTTAGAACACACATAATGCAAACTTTTTGGTCACCAACAACCAAACTCCTGACCGGCGAAGCACAATACCGGTTATCTTTCATTTAAAACTTCCAGATAGTTTTCCAAAAATCCAAACTCATCTTTTCCTGTATAATAAAATCCTGCTGAAGAATATTTATAATCCTGTGGTTCATATGCAAGATTCCATTTAGGTTTAATGGGATTGCCATGAATATAATTTATTTTCTGTTCAACTACTTTTTGTGAATACAACGGCACCGATAGAGGATTCCTTTCCCAGAACTGATACTTTCTGTCTTTCGCGCCAACATACATTGAATTATGTATTTCTTTGTGATATGATTTCAGATCTCTTAGTATAGTTTGACCTGTGAATTTCATTGAGTCTCTTTGAAAATCGGATTTCTCCAGGTTCTCATTTATTCTCCAGACAGTATGGTAATGGTTCGGCATTATAACAAAGGCAAATATTCTTACATAATTTTTATTCACTAAGAATTTAAAACTTTCGATAATAATATCTTTGTATTTATCAGGTTTCAGAATATGTTTCCAATTAAGAACAGTAGCTGTGAAGAAGTAAAAGTTTTTTATCATCGTAATCGTATTTGATATTCAAAAATCGGAATAAATTAATTTCTAACTTCATAACTATCGAGTTTAAACTATGCTCCGTTGTGGTGACTTACCTGAAGCTTTGTTGTTGGTGACCAAAAAGTTTGCAACTAAATGTAAGCTTTCAAGATATTTAACCACGCAAACTTTTTGAAACACCAACAACGGCGAAAAGGGGAGGGTTTGGGAGGGGTTTTGTAGCTATACAGTAAATTCTTCAATGAAAATTTAACTATACTAAATAATAATATAACCATATTTAAAAACGTTTTGGACGGCTTTGCAATAATTTATAATTGTATTGATACTCTTGGATAGTTGATTTAATTTTTAACAATAAACTTAAATTGACTGCTTCAGGATTGAAAACAAGAAATTTTCACTAATTTCGTCAATTGACACGAATTGGAAAATGGATGTTGAGTATAATTAGTGTTAATTCGTGTAATTCGTGGCGGAAAATAATCTTTAAAGATCGAAGAGGTCAACTTCAGTAACTAAATAAAAAAATAACAGAAGTCATATAAATGTAAAATTATTTATTAATATAAAAATTAAAACAACATGCCCCGAAAGATCAAATCAGGTTTAATTCAAATGAGTCTGCCTTTAACAGAAGGCGAAGGAACAATACAAGAAATTAAGGAAGCAATGGTTCAGAAACATCTGCCGATGATAGAAGATGCAGGTAAAAAGGGAGTTCAGATACTCTGCCTTCAGGAAATTTTCAACACGCCTTATTTCTGTCCCGGACAAAGCAAGGAATGGTATGAATCTGCAGAGTCAGTACCGGGTCCGACTATAGAAAGACTTCAGGAATATTCCAGAAAATACAACATGGTGATCATCGCTCCCGTTTATGAAAAAGAGCAGCCGGGAATATTATACAACACTGCCGGAGTAATAGACGCAGACGGGACATTCCTCGGCAAGTACAGAAAGAATCACATTCCTCACACTTCAGGTTTCTG
This sequence comes from Ignavibacteria bacterium, assembly GCA_016709315.1. Classification (GTDB taxonomy): domain Bacteria; phylum Bacteroidota; class Ignavibacteria; order Tepidaquicellales; family Tepidaquicellaceae; genus JAEUSI01. Next base: position 43,076 of record JADJMZ010000001.1, on the reverse strand, counting down.
GGAAAAATTTTTCTTCAAACCCGGTAATCTCGGTTATCCTGTATTTCAGACTAAGTACTGCAAAGTCGGAGTTTATATCTGCTACGACAGACATTTTCCGGAAGGCGCAAGAATACTCGGTCTGAACGGCGCTGAGATAGTTTATAATCCTTCAGCGACTGTTGCAGGATTGTCACAGTATTTATGGAAACTCGAACAGCCGGCGCATGCAGCTGCGAACGGATACTTCATGGGATGTATCAATAGGGTCGGAACGGAGAAACCCTGGAATCTCGGAAAGTTCTACGGTTCATCTTACTTCGTGGATCCGCGCGGACAGATATTCGCTCAGGCATCGGAAGATAATGACGAACTGCTTGTTGCAGAGTTCGATCTTGACATGATAGAAGAGGTAAGATCTACATGGCAGTTCTTCAGGGACAGAAGACCTGAGACTTACGGGAAGATTACGGAATTGTAAAACAAAATTTTTTTGTAGCACAAAATTCTGTCTATCAGCTTCATCATAAGAAAACTGTAAAATAATTTTAATTAATATATGTCAGATTATACAAAGCCCACAAACGAATCAGAGTTCGAGAAAAACTTTGAGCAGATCAAGCCATTGATGAACAGCACTCAGGCGTATTATGAGAGTTCGAGATGCCTGTTCTGCTATGATGCTCCCTGCGTAAACGCCTGTCCGACGAGGATAGACATTCCGCTTTTCATAAGACAGATTAATTCAGGAAATCTCACCGGCTCTGCAAAAACAATTTATGAATCAAATTATTTCGGATATGCCTGCGGCAAGGTTTGTCCAACGGACGTGCTTTGCGAAGGCGCATGTGTTTACAATCTTCAGGAAGTGAAGCCGATAGAGATCGGAAGACTGCAGAGTTTTGCAACTTCGACTGCAATCAGTGAAAGTAAAAAACTTTTTATTCCCGGAAAATCTAACGGTAAGAAAGTTGCGATAATCGGCGCAGGACCTGCGGGGATTTCCTGTGCATGCGAACTGAGAATGATGGGATATGATGCTGTTATTTTTGAAGCCAGAGAAAAACCTTCCGGACTCACGGTTTATGGCGTAGCTCCTTACAAGATCACGAATAAGGAAGCTCTTGACGAGATGGATTATCTTCAGGGTCAGTTCGGATTTGAAATTCATTTTGAATCAGGCATTTACAAAAAAGAAGATTTCATCAGACTTGAAAAAGAATTTGACGCAGTTTTTATAGGCACAGGACTCGGTAAAACAAATTCACTTAATATAAGCGGAATGAATCTGGAAAATTGTTTCGGGGCAGTGGAGTTCATTGCAGAATTAAAAATACATCAGCACAATGTAAAAGTCGGAAACAAAGTGATAGTTCTCGGTGGCGGCAATACAGCCATGGACGCAGCTTCGGAATCAGCACGGATGGGAGCGGAGAAAGTCATACTTGCTTACAGAAGATCAAATGAAGAGAAAGGCGCGTATGAATTCGAATATGATCTGGCAAAAAGCGCCGGAGTAAAAGGGATGTTCAATGTATCTCCGGTAGAAATTACGGGAAAAGATAAAGTTGAAGGAGTTAAATTCATCAGGACAAGAACTGAAAATGGCAAAGTAATAAATATTATAGGTACTGAATTTACTGAGCCGTGCGATATGGTGATAGTTGCAACAGGACAATCCAAACAGGAAGAACTTCTCTCGAATGTTTCAGGAATAAAGTTTGATTTAAAAGGAAGACTTGTAGTCGATCCGGAAAATTATCAGACGCCAAATCCGAAATATTTTTCGGCAGGGGACATAATCAGCGGCGGACAGGAAGTAGTGAATGCTGCGGCTGATGCAAAGAAGGCGGCAAGAGGAATTGACAGGTATTTAAAAAACAAAAGTTAAAAGATTTGAATTTTAAGTATGATTTTTTACTCTTAATTTGAAAAATGAGTGTCATACTTGAACTGGATAAAGTTAATTTTTCTTATTCAAAATTTATTTCTCCGGAAGACGTAAAGAGTTTTTATTTAAGTAATATTAAAGCTGAAATTTCGGAAGGAGATTTTATTTCGGTAATAGGCAAGAACGGATCGGGCAAATCCACTTTAGTGAAATTAATTTCCAGGATCCTGACAGGTTATTCCGGCAACATTCTGTTTAAAGGCAAAGACATTAAAGGAATAAACAGAAAGGAATATTCAAGATCAGTTTCTTATCTTCCGCAGACTTCAGCTTCATTGAATTCGGATTTTTCGGTAAAGGAATTTCTGCTTCTCGGAAGATATTCCAGCAGAAGATTTTCAGATTTCCGTTATTCTGATGAAGACCGTGATATTGTTTCTGCAAGCATCGCAGAAACAGGTATAGAAAAACTTGCCGGTAAATATATTTATGAATTGTCCGGCGGTGAAAGGCAGAAAGTATTGCTTACACTCGGACTTGTACAGCTTAATACTTCGGGTGATCTTAAAGGAAAAATACTTATAATAGACGAACCGCTTACTTATCTTGATGTCAGCTATCAGATAGAAATATTCAGCATACTGAAAAAGCTTCACAGCAGAGGACTTACCATTATAATTGTGATACATGATCTTGCGCTTGCGCTGAACTATTCCGAAAAAGCAATTCTGATGAACGATGGAATAATTGCAGAATATTCCGGTTCGGGAAAAGTAATTACCGAAGCGATCCTGAGCGAATACTTTCAGGTCAAGTCCAGAATAGTCAGTCACGAAAATAATTTTTTAATTAATTATTCGTCTCAAAAAAATCTTTAACATACTTATGAGTTACAATAAAATATTAACAGAGGAAAAAGATAATACAGTTAAGATAACACTTAACAGACCGGAAAAAAGAAATTCGCTTGACGAAGAAATGATCTCGGAATTAACGGATGCATTCGGGAAATTTTCAGATGATAAAAAAACACGGAGCATTATTCTTACAGGATCGGGAGGTAACTTCTGCTCCGGACTTTATCTGGATTATCTTCAGAAGATCTCCGAATACGACATTCTGGAAAACAAAGCCGACTCGCAGAAATTCAGGAACATGCTTCTCTCCATTTATAACTGCCGCAAGCCGGTCATAGCAATGGTTGACGGATATGCTCTTGCCGGAGGATGCGGCATTGCGAGCGCATGTGACTTCATTGTGTCGAGTGACAAGGCGCAGTTCGGATATACGGAAGTCAAGATCGGATTCATCCCTGCGATAGTAATGGTCTTTCTTTTGAAAAGAGTCAGCGAATCACACGCCAAGGATCTTCTTCTTACATCAAAATTCATTACAGGGCAGGAGGCATACAGAATCGGGTTTGTGAATTATGTCACATCTCATTCCGGACTTGAAGAATTCACATATAACCTTTGCATGGATTTAAACAAGATACCTTCCAGTTCGCTTTGTCTGACAAAGGAAATGTTCAGGAATGTGGCTTCGATGAGTTTTGAATCTTCGCTTGAATATGCCGTTGACATGAATGCAATCACGAGAATGACACAGGAGTGCAGGCACGGTGTAATGAATTTTTTGTCAAAGAATAAAAAATAAAATATATAAATTAACTTTCTAAAAATATCATGTCAGAAAAAAAATATAATTCAATACAATATCTTGACAGGAATGAATCACAGTACGGACCTTCCCCGAAGTGTTATGATTATCTGAAAACAGTTACAATAGAAGACCTGTCCTGGTATTCCAGGGATTTTGCAAGAGGAGTTAAATCCAAATTATCGGAAAGAATTGCAAAAGACTTCGGATTTAAGGAAACACAGATAATATTGTCATACGGCAGCGAAGATATTCTCAAACAGCTCATACACAGATATGTAATGAGGGGTGATAAAATACTCATACCGAAAGAAGCATGGTGGTATTACAAAAAAGTTGCGTATGAGGTTGGCGGATTCAATGTTGAATATCCGATGATAAAAGGAAAGATAGACGGAATAGATTCATACCTTTATGACGTGGATAAAATGATAAGCATTTATGACAGGGAAAGACCGCGTGTGGTAATTATTGCATCACCGAATAATCCGACGGGAAATAAAATCCAGAGTGACGACCTGCACAGATTTCTTGATGCATGCAGAGGTTCGATAGTAATGATAGATGAAGCATACTGGGGATTCGGCTCAATGGATAACAGTTATGTAAAGCCGTACTTAGATGAATTTCCGAATCTTATTATCTGCAGAACATTTTCAAAATATTTTGCACTGGCAGGAAGCAGGATAGGTTTCAGTTTTGCCGGAAATAATCTTGAAGAGCTGAAAGGATTTACTACAAGATACTTAGGTTACAATCTTGTTTCAGAAAACCTTGCGATGATATGCCTTGATGACATTGAATATTACAAGAAGGTGACGCAGATGATGCAGGAAGACAAGGAAATGTTTTATAAGGAATTTTCAAAGCTTGAGGGATTTACTCCGTATAAATCCTACGCTAATTTCATGATGGTTGACATGCCTTTAAAAATCAGAAAAGATCTTGATAAATTTTTGAAGGAGAGAAATCTTCTGATAAAATTTTTAGACGAAGAAGCTTTCAAGACGGAAACAAGAATTACACTCGGTACAAAAGAGCAAAACAAATATCTGATAGAATCCATTAAAGAATTTTTAAACAAATAATTCAATAATTGACAAAAGAAAAACATCCGCACAAAGCATCAGGGAACAAATCATTTTTTGAAGGAAAGTATATCCTGATAGCTGTAATTGCAGTCATACTCGGTTACTTTGCATACACAAAATTTTTTGAGAAGGATGAAGTAACCACAAAGCATGTCGTTACAGATCCTAGAGAGAAAATTAAAAATGTAAAAGAACCGGCTTTTAAGAAGGAAGGCGAACTTGAATTTCTCAGCAAAGACGGAAAACAAACTGTCAGAAAAGTGGATATAGAAATTGCTGAAAATGATGACGAGAGAACGCAGGGACTTATGTACAGAAAATCCATGGATGATAATAAAGCCATGCTGTTTATTTTTGAGAAAGAGGAACCGCAGTCATTCTGGATGAAGAATACAATAATGTCACTTGATATAATTTATGTAAACAGTAAAAAAGAAATAGTAAAGATTTTTAAAAATACTATTCCGTTTTCTGAAAAATCTTTACCGTCAGAGAAGCCGGCGACTTATGTAGTGGAGGTTGCTGCAGGATTTACGGACAGATACGGGATAAAGGATGGTGATATTGTCAGTTTTCAGAAGTAAAAATTATTAGAAATTTTCCGTCTGAATATTTTCAGGCAAGACTTTGTTCTCAGAAAGAATATTTTTAACCGATGCGACCATTTTTTCGGGACCTGTTAAATAGAACCTGTAATTTACCAAATCATTTAGATACTTTTTAAGAATCGTTTCATCTATGATTCCGAATTCCGATTTCCATTTAACATTCGTTGTGTCTTCAATTAAAGGAATAAAACTGAAATTATCTGAAGTCTCTGACCATGTCCTGAAATCTCCGAGAAATGCTGCGAGTGATTCTGATTTATTTGAATAGAATAAATAAATTCTCTGAGATGATCTGCTTAAGACAGATGATTCGATTATGCTTCTTGCAGGAGTAATACCTGTTCCGCCTGAAATAAAAACTGCCGGCAAAGAATGATCTCCGGAAAATGCAAGTCCTCCGGCTGGTTTGCTTAAAAATACTTCTGCTCCAGCAGGCAATTCCGTAAGATTTTTAATGAAGACAGACGAATTATTCCGAACAGCAATCATTATCTTATCTTTGATCAGCGGCGAGCTGGCAAAAGAGAAAGGTCTTGAATTTCCTTTTTCATCTTTGAATTTTGAATCGGATACAGAGAAATATGCATACTGACCTGCTTCAAACGAGTAACCCGAATCCTTTGAGTCAAAATAAAAAGCAAGAGTATTTTCACAGATCTCTTCATACCCCTTGTAAATGATCGTGTAGTCTTTCAATTTTTTAAATATTTTCAAACTAAACAATTTAGTTTCAAAAATCCACAAATAATATTTTGAAATTGCAACTTGTGAAAAATGAAAGCGTTAACAGGATTTTAAAAATTTAATTTATAAAAATGAAAATACTAATTCTCGGAGGAACAATTTTTCTCGGAAAGCACATTGTAAATTCCGCTTTAAGACAGGGACACGAAGTCACGATGTACAACAGGGGAATTCATAATCCTGATATTTACCCGGACACAGAAAAATTAAAAGGCGACAGAAAAAGTGATCTTGATCTGCTTAACGGAAGATCCTTTGACGCAGTAATAGACACATGCGGATATGTTCCTGCTGTTGTAAAATTATCAGCGGAATTTCTGAAAGACAAAGTGAAGCATTATACATTTGTCTCAAGCATTTCAGTGTATAAAGATTTTTCCGAAATGGGTATGAATGAAAATTCCGAAACAGGAAAACTCGAAGATGAATCAGTTGAAGAAATTACCGGTGAGACTTACGGTCCGCTGAAGTATTTATGTGAAAAAGTTGTTGAAGAAGTTTATGGTGACAATGCATTGATCATAAGACCGGGACTGATCTCAGGAGAAGATGATCCTTCGGACAGATTTACATACTGGATACACAGGATCAATGAGGGAGGAAGAGTCCTTGCTCCGGGACCAAAGGAGAAGCATGTTCAGTTCATTGATGTAAAAGATCTTGCAGATTTTATCATAAGATCCGTTGAAAATAAATTATCAGGCACATTCAATGCGACCGGACCTGATCATGAATTAACGTTTGAAAAGTTTATTGAAGAGTGTAAAAAAGCCAGCGGAAAAAATCCTGAAATTATCTGGGCGGATCAGAAATTTCTTGAAGAAGAAAAAGTCGTTCCATATACTGAACTTCCACTATGGCTTCCTGATGAAGTGGACGGGGGAAATAACTGTGATATAAGCAAAGCTCTGGCTGAAGGTCTTAAGATCAGATCATTGGAGCTTACACTCAAAGACACACTTGATTTCTCACTGGCAAGAAAAGATTATAAACTTAAATCAGGTTTAAATTCCGAAAGAGAAACTGCATTAACAGAGAAGTGGTTAAGTTTGAACAAAGAAAAAAAATAGTTACTGAAGTTTCGCAAGTGTTAGTTTTCAATGCAAGACCACCCCCAAGCCCCTCCTTGCCAAGGAGGGGGCTTGCCTCGTCGAAGGCGGTAGGTGAAGGTTGAATTAAAGAGTTAACTTTTAGAGTAACTTACATCTTTATTGATTATAAAAGTTAAAATCGGATAATAATATTCTTTACGTAACTTCAGATAATTATAACAATCCGGTTAAAATTTAACTTGGTATACGACAAAAATATTTTCTCGCAGATATTCGCAGAAAAAATTCGCAGATTTACGCAAATAATCTATATAATAATCTTGTTTCCCAAATTCCGCTCTGCTTGCCGCGTGAGCAGGAACTTTTTTCGGTAATCCAAATGAATTGAAACAACTCCAAGGGAGTGGATTTCGTACGAATGAAACGCACACCAAAATTTGAGTAAGAGAAAAACAAACATTTTAATAAATCAATATTATTCTTATCTTAAATCACAATTATCCGGGAAAACCCAACTCACATTTTTTAACATTAAACATTTCAAATGAAATCATTTGTTTTATTCTTATTTTCGTTTATCTTTTTTCTTTCTTTAAATTCATATTCTCAGAATAAAAATGAATATGATGTATTTTCCAGATCAGCAAACAATTCCGCAATTGGTAATGAAGAATTATCAGGACTATTAAAGAACAAAGTTTTATTAAGCATTAACAAGACAGGGCTTAAAAATTTATATCAAAGCAGATTACCTGAGATATCTCTTACCCTTCCCGGTTTTGATAACAATAATATGAAGCTTGTTTTAAGCAGATTCGATATCCTCGCTCCCGGCGCGAAGATCGTTGCCAGAACAGCAAACGGAAATGAGGAACTGGATCTGAAGGATCTTGCAGTTTCTTATAAAGGTTACATTGAAGGAATGGAAAACAGTCTTGTATCATTAAATTTTACAGAAAACAGAGTTACGGGAATAATCATTACCGGTAATGATAATTATAACATCGGTTCTTTAAAAAACAAAACCGGAATTGAGACTGATGAACATATTCTTTTCAGAGAAAGTGATTTAAAGGTAAAGAATGATTTCATGTGCGGTACTGAGGATAATTTAAGTACAGAGTATATTAATGAGATGAGGAAAACTATTCTCAAAAATATTAACAATGATTCGCCGAATGATCTGTACACTGCTGAAATAGCAATTGAAATAGATTATGCTACTTACAATACATACGGACAGTCAGTAACAGCAGCAACAAACTATGCGCTTGCACTTATGTCAGCTTCATCAGCAATTTATATGAAAGAAGTAAATGTTAAACTTGTAATTCCTTATCTGAGAGTATGGACAACTACGGATCCTTATCCCGGAACAAATTCGAATGCAGTACTCAATCAGTTCAGAAATGAATGGAATGCAAATCAGCAGTCAGTTCAAAGAACATTAGTGCACATGATCTCAAGGAGATCCGGAAACATGGGAGGCATAGCTTTTATAAATACATTATGTTCAGGAGGAAGCACCGGATACGGATACGGATTCAGCAATACAGACGGACCGATACAGCCGCTGCCGACATATTCATGGGATGTAATGGTAGTGTCACACGAAATGGGTCATAATTTCGGATCAAATCACACACACAATTGCGGATGGGTTGGAGGAGCGATAGACAGTTGCTATGCAGTTGAAGGCGGATGTTACAGCGGACCTCCGGTAACGAGAGTTGGTACGATAATGAGTTATTGTCATCTGAACGGTTCGATAAGTTTAGTTCAGGGATTCGGACCTCAGCCAAAAGCGCTGATAAGAAGCAGGGCGGAGAATTCTGCCTGTATGTATATTTACAACAGAGAAATTCAGTTAGGATATCCAAACGGCGGAGAGTCTGTAAGAACAGGCGAATCAAGACCGATATACTGGGGAACATCAGCCACGGGAAACGTTAATCTGGAATTATCAACGAACAACGGTTCGACCTGGCAGTCAATCCAGAATAATGTTCCTGCGCAGCAAAGACAATTTGACTGGATAGTTCCTTATATTTCTTCGGCGTCTCAGTGTAAGATCAGAATAATAAACTCATCAAATCCTAATTCGGGAGATACTTGCGATGCATCCTTCAGGATCATACTTAATTTAAATGCATTTAATAATTTGTCACCTGTTTCATTTTCAAGAATAAGCGTATCTCCGAACAGCACTGAATCCCAGAATTTTTCATGGAGCAGCGCAGGAACAAATCCAACAATAAGGTATAAATTTAAGATTAGAAAGCTTTCAACAAACATTGATTACATATATTCAAGTAATAATAGCGGAGGAGATACTGTAATTTCGTTAAGGAAAAGTTTTCTCGATACACTGGCAAATACATTAGGAGTAACCGGAGATTCAGTCAGATGCACATGGAGATCATGGAGTTATAACGGAATAGATTCGATAGCTTCGGGAAATACATTTATAGTTACTCTTGTCAGAACGACTGTAGGCATAAATCTACTCTCGACGGCAATTCCGGAAAAATATAATCTCGAAAATAATTATCCGAATCCATTCAATCCGCAGACAAACATTAATTTTGATTTGCCTGTAAGCGCATTTGCAGATTTAAGAATTTATGATACAAAGGGAAGCGAAGTTAAAACGCTTTTAAGTGAGAATTTACAACCAGGAAGTTACCAGGTCACTTTCAATGCCGGCAATCTTCCAAGCGGAGTATATTTCTACAGACTAACAACAAACGGATTTTCTGATACAAAGAGAATGATCCTTGTCAAATAAAAAAGGAATTTCTAACAATTAAAAATTTCAAAATGAAACATACATTAAAATTAATGTTACCCGTAATCACAGTTGTGATGATCGTGATATTCTTTGCGGGAAACAACAAAGGAAACAGAATAAGTCCGCCGATGCTGACTGCAGGAAATAGCTCTTCAGTATGGACGGATATTAGTGAAAATGAATTTACACAAAAAGGCAGCAGGGAAATTAATCCTGTGAGATACAGAACTCTGAAAGCTGATATGAATCAGTTGAGTACAATGCTTCAAAGAGCTCCAATGGAGAATTCCGTACATACTGATTACATATTCGAACTTCCGATGCCTTACGGCGGGATGTCAAAATTTTCGGTAACTGAATACAGTATGATGGAGCCGGCTCTGGCGGATAAATTTCCCGATATAAAGACTTACAGTATAAAAGGAATTGATGATCCGTATGCGACAGGTAAAATTGATATTACAATGCACGGATTTCATGCAATGATACTAAGCGCAAGAGGAGATTATTTCATAGACCCGTTCAGTAAAAATGAAAATGAAATTTACATCAGCTATTTCAAAAAAGATTTCATTACAAACAAAACATTCGAATGCAGTTTTGACCCTGAGCTGAATGATAATTCTGAACCGGTTAATGTAAGCGGTGAAATTACATCAGGAACTCAGCTGAGAACTTACAGACTTGCCTGCGCTTCTACAGGCGAATATACAACTTATCACGGAGGGACTGTTGCCGGCGGACTTGCAGCAATTGTAACAACCATAAACAGAGTAAACGGTGTTTACGAAAAAGATTTTTCTGCAAGAATGGTTTTGATCGGGAATAATAATCTGATTGTATATACCAATTCTTCAACTGATCCATATACCAACAACAACGGATCAACTATGCTCGGACAGAATCAGACAAATCTTGACAATGTCATAGGGACTGCAAATTATGATTTCGGTCATGTAGTAAGCACAGGCGGCGGCGGTGTTGCGAATCTCAGAGTAATCTGCGTTAACGGTCAGAAAGCCAGAGGTGTTACAGGATCCGGCGCTCCGATAGGCGATCCTTTTGATATAGATTATGTAGCTCATGAAATGGGACATCAGTTCGGAGGAAATCATTCATTTAACAGCACAACATCTTCCTGCGGCGGCGGCAACAGAAACGCTTCGACTGCATGGGAACCGGGAAGCGCTTCCACAATTATGGGTTACGCCGGTATTTGCGGTTCAAGTAATCTGCAGAACAACAGTGATGCATATTTTCATTCAGGCAATTTTACAGAAATGGCTTCTTTTATTCAGTACGGAAGCGGCAGTGTCTGTCCGGTAACTACAGAAACAGGAAATTCACCTCCTGTTGTTACTGTTCCTGCCGGAGGATTTACAATTCCAATCCGGACTCCATTTAAGCTTACCGGTTCTGCTACAGATGCGGAAAATCCGAATAGTCTTACTTACTGCTGGGAAGAAATGGATCTCGGTCCGGCAGGAGTGCCAAACGGTCCATCTGGAAATGCTCCTATCTTCAGATCATTCAAGCCGGATACTGTGCCGACAAGAACTTTTCCAAGGCTGAGCAATCTTTTAAATAACACTCAGACAATCGGTGAACTGCTTCCGACTTATACAAGAACTCTGAGTTTCCGTCTTACTGTAAGAGACAACAGTGTTGCAGGCGGAGGTAATAATTATGAACTTACAGAATTCAACGTTACAGAAACAGCAGGACCTTTTAAAGTAACACTGCCTGATACGACATCTGTAACCTGGAATACAAATATCCCTCAGACAATTACCTGGAATGTTGCCAATACAAATGCAGCACCTGTTAACTGTCAGAATGTAAACCTCGTTCTTTCTACTAACGGAGGTAATTCATATTTTTATACTCTTTTGACAAACACTCCGAATGACGGCTCTGAAACAATTAATCTGCCTTCTGTAAATTCTACACAATGCAGGATCAAAGTAGAGTCGGCAGATAATATCTTTTTTGATATTTCGAATTATAATTTTACTCTTACAAATGTTGTGTCTGCAGGAAGTAATGTTAGTGAAATTCCCGACAGCTATTCTTTGAATCAGAATTATCCTAATCCCTTTAATCCCGTAACGAATCTGGAGTTTAGAATTCCTGAATCGGGATTTGTATCTTTGAAAGTATTTGATATACTTGGAAATGAAGTTGTGACATTGATCAATGAAAATATGTTACCGGGGTCATATAAAACTGAATTCGACGGAAGCAACTTTGCAAGCGGAATGTATTTTTATAAATTAGAGTCCGGTAATTTTCAGGAGACAAAAAGGATGATCCTGATAAAATAGCAGTATGTTTATTCGTTAAAATTATAAGGAAGGCTGCAATCTGATAAGGTCGCAGCTTTTTTTATAAATTAAAAAACTTAAATTAGTTTAAATACATTTATTGAATATGAAAAAGAAATTATTTCTATATACAGCTGTCATAATGTTTTGCGCTTCTGCAATCTTTTATCTTATTAATGTTAATGAAAAAGATAAATTAGAAAATAACTCACCGGAAAAAAGAAAAGACAGAGATTCTGAAATTAAATACCCTTCAGATATTGAGTATTTCAAAAGGACTTTTCCTTACGGTCAGGCAGATCCGGATGCTCATCTTGAAGCATTAAAAAAAGGACAGGAGATGAGAAGTCTTGCTGAATCTGATAACTCTACTCCGCAATGGGAGTTTGCAGGTCCTGCCAATATAGGAGGCAGAATATCTGACCTGGAATATGATCCAAATAATTCACAGATAATTTATGCAGGAGCTGCAACCGGTGGAATTTTTAAATCAACAAACGGAGGATTAAATTTCTTTCCGGTATTTGATGACAATGCAGTTTTGCCGATAGGAGATATTGCAGTTGATCCTGTGAATTCAAATATTATTTATGCCGGAACAGGTGAGGCAAACGGCGGTCATAATAATTTTGCAGGAGGAGGAATATATAAATCAACAAACGGAGGTACAAGCTGGCAGATAACCGGATTACAGAACACTGTTTCTATCGGAAGAATAATCATAGATCCTTTTAATCCGCTTAAACTATACGTTGCAGCCGTAGGTTCGTATTTCGGACCGAATCCTGACAGAGGTATTTACAGAAGTGATAACGGCGGAGCGAACTGGACTAAAATATTATTTATTTCCGATTCTACAGGAGCGATTGACATTGCAGTTGATCCTGTTAATTCAAATAATTTATATGCTGCAATGTGGCAGAAAACAAGATATCCAAACGGCGGGCAACTTTTCGGAAGTACAAGCGGAATTTATAAATCAACTAACGGAGGAAATAACTGGACAGCTCTCGGAGCAGCAAACGGCTTGCCTAATTCATCTTCAACGAGTGTCGGACGGATTGGTATCAGCATTTCAAAATCAAATCCAAATATTCTCTATTCAATTTTTACAAACGGAACCACATATCTCGGATTTTTTAAAACTACTAATGCAGGACTTAACTGGACAAATGCAGATCCGAACAATCAGCTGCAGGATGGATTTTCCACTTTCAGTTGGTATTTCGGACAGGTAAGAGTTCATCCCACAAATCCCAGTATTGTCTATGTCCTGGACTTTGCAATAATGAAGACAACAAATTCCGGAACTTCATGGACTGATCTGACCGGATTTGATATACATGTAGACAATCACGCTCTTGCATTCAAACCCGGCGCTCCTGAAACTATCATAGAAGGAAATGACGGAGGAATATATAATTCAACTAACGGAGGAAATTCATTTACAAAGGTTGCTGAACTTCCGATTACTCAATTCTATGAAATAGGAATTGACAAAACAAATCCTCAGAGACTTTACGGAGGCACTCAGGATAACGGTACAAACAGAACCACAACAGGATCCGTAAGCGACTGGGAAAGCATTTACGGCGGCGATGGATTTTATGTGATAGTTGATTATACGAATCCGAATGTTATTTATGCTGAATCACAAAACGGCGGATTCGGAAAATCATCAGACGGGGGATCAGCTTTGACGACGCTACGGCAGGGATAAATCCTTCTGAGAAAAGAAACTGGTCAACGCCGGTAGTTATGGATCCGAATAACAGCAATGTTCTTTATTTCGGAACAAACAAAGTATACAGAACTACTAACGCAGCTGCAAACTGGACTGCCATAAGCCCAGACCTTACAAACGGAAATCAGCCAAGACTCGGAACAGTAACTACAATTGATGTTTCAAATACAAATCCCAACATGATAATTGCCGGGACAGATGATGCTAATGTATGGATAACTTCAAACAGCGGAACGAACTGGACAAAAGTGTCTGCAACTCTTCCTTACAGATGGATTACAAGAGTTGCAATAGATCCTTTGAATGAAAATATTTCTTATGTTACATTCAACGGACTTAAATGGAGAGATCCGCAGCCGCATATATTCAGGACGACAAACAAAGGTCAGACATGGAGTGATATCAGTAATAATTTACCTGATGCACCTGTAAATGCTTTTGCAATTGATCCATTGAGAACAAATGTTCTCTTTGCCGGATCAGATGTCGGATGTTATTACAGCACTAATACAGGACAGAGCTGGCAGTTCCTCGGATCAGGTCTTCCGATGGTGTCAGTATATGACATGAAAATTCATCCGACTGCTTATTATCTGGTAATCGGAACGCACGGCAGGTCTATGTATAAAATTGATCTGAATACAATTATAGGAATAAATTCAAATGAACAGCTCACAGCGAGTGATTACAAACTTGAGCAAAACTTTCCAAATCCTTTTAACCCTGAAACTACAATTAAATATTCGGTATCACGGAAAAGTTTTGTACAAATTAAAGTATATGACATTTCAGGCAAACTGATAAATAGTTTAGTTGCAAAAGAATTAAGCGCCGGAAGCTATTCAGCAGTCTGGAATGGAAAGGATATTACAGGTAACAATGTTTCAAGCGGAATTTATTTTTATAACATGACAATTGACGGCAGCAAATCAGTTTCCAGAAAAATGCTGCTGATAAAATAACTTTAAATCACAAAGCGTTATCAGTACTTTACTAAATTATATTTTTATTTCAAACAAAACTAAAATTATGAAAACTAAAAACAATTCTCAGTTATTATTTATTTTTGCATTTTTGATTTCGGGTTTATTCCTGACGGCTTTATCTGTTAAAGATTCATTTTCGCAGACAACTGTTGATATCACTGCTGCAAATGACAACACTCTTTATGAAGATGCCAACGGACTGACGAGTAACGGAGCCGGACAGTATTTTTTTACAGGAATGACAGCGCAAAGCAGCATAAGACGAGGACTGATAAAATTCGATCTGTCATCAATTCCAAAATGCGCAGTAGTAACATCAGTTACTTTAAAACTTCACATGTCCAAGACAATTTCAGGAAACAAGACAGTTGAGCTTAGAAAATTAAGCGAAAGCTGGGGAGAGAGTACTTCAGCTCCGGGAGGTGAAGAAGGATTCGGAGCTGCTGCTGAGCCGGGAGATGCAACATGGGTACACAGATTCTTTGATACGGAAAACTGGGGAAGGGACGGCGGAGTATTTTCAACAACCGTAAGCGCAAGTCTGCCGGTTGGCGGAGTTGGATTTTATACCTGGGGCTCTACTTCTCAAATGATTAATGATGTTCAGGACTGGTTAAATGATTCAACTTCAAACTACGGCTGGTTATTGCTGGGAGATGAATCAGCTACCGCTACTGCAAAGAGATTCGATACTCACGAAAACATTACTTCTGCTAACAGACCTGTGCTAACTGTAACGTATAATTTAATATCTTTAAACCTTACTTCATTTATAGAAGGATTCTGGAACGGCACCTCAATGATAAGCGATACTGCAAGGGTTTACCTGAGGAATTCTGTTTCTCCTTATGCAATAGTTGATTCGTCTAAGTCAGTATTAAATCAAAACGGACTCGGATCATTTTGTTTCTTTACTGCTGCAGGCGGAAATTATTATATAGTTGCAAAGCACAGAAATTCAATTGAAACATGGAGTAAGCTTCCTGTTTCTTTTGTGAATGGAGTTTCTACAGTTTATAACTTCTCAACTGCTGCAAATAAAGCTTACGGAGACAATCTTATTTTGAACGCGGCAAAGTACTGTATATACGGCGGTGATATAAACAAAGATGGTATTGTGGATGCAACTGATGTAAGTGATGTTGACAATGATGCTTTGAACGCTGTGTCAGGTTATGTGAAAACTGATCTGACCGGTGATGACTTTGTTGATTCTGCTGATCTGTCTATCGCAGATAATAATTCTCTGAACTCAATATCAATTCAAAGACCTTAGTCTCAGTTGAATTAAATTATTTTTAAAACAAAAAAGCCGGTTTGAGTTGCCGGCTTTTTGTTAACGAAAAATTTTAAAACTGAAATTTATTTTATCAGGAACATGCTTTTTGTCTGTGAAAAATTATCCGTTTCTATTTTGTAGAAATAAACACCGCTTGAAAAATCAGATGCATCGAATTCAGTTTCATAACTTCCTGCGCCAAGGTTTTCATTTACAAGTTCGGCTATTTCTTTCCCGAGAGAATTGTAAACCGAAAGTCTGACTTTTGAATCAGAACCATTTAGACCTGAAGGTATGTCAAATTTTATTTTCGTAGAAGGATTAAATGGATTAGGATAATTCTGGTAAACATTAAACTTCTCCGGAATCAGATTTGAAATGATTGTCACAGAGCCGGTCTTTTCAAATTTATACAATGCAGTAACCGGCAAATGATCTGATCCATAGTAAATCGCGTCAGCAATACTGTCCGGTACAGAAGTGTTCGGTCTTTGATTTATACTGTCATTATAATGATTGCCGTCATTTCCCAAAGGTTTTAATGATCCCGGTATATATTTTATTCCCCCTTCTTCTGTCATCCCTTTGGAATTAAGAATCATATCAAATCTGTCATCGAGTCCGCCTGTTGATCCGCTGTCACTTAATGCGCGGATTCTGGATGATTGCGTATGAAAAGGCGCATAAGACGACTGATTCCAGGTTCCGCTTAAATTTAGCGGATCTATAAAGTGTCCTTCGCTTCCAACTTCCGTCTGAAGCAGTCGCTGATACGCCGGCTCGGTGGAAGTGTAAATATTAAAATCTCCAAGTACAGCGAATTCATCTCCGTTTGGAAGCGAATTTGTAAAACTTCTCAGTGCATTTACTTCGCTTAATCTTTGCTGCTGATCAGATGTGGAGTTACTTGCTTTAAGATGAACTGCCAGCAATTTAATCGTATTGCCGGTTTGATTATGAACCAGTCCGAAAAGATTTATTGTCCTTAACGTTGTCTGAATGACAAAATTATATAAGAAAGTAAATTTAGAACTTTTAAAAAAAATAGCATTATCAGTATCATATCCGTTAAAAAATGTTCCTGCGGAATACAAACCCGGCGTGTAAAAATTCATAACATTACCAAGCATATTGTTGACAGCAGACTGTGAAATCACTTCTTCAGCAACAAGAATATCAGGATTTGAATACTTAACGATTTTTCTGAAGCTGTTATCTTTTACTACGCTGCCATTGTAATTAAGAAGATTATAAGTCATTACTTTTACAGTATCCTGCGAATAAATATCATTACTCTTAAGAATAAATAAAAATAGCACGGATGTCAAAAGCAGTATCTTGTTTTTCAAATTCAATAGATTTTAATTGATATCAATATAATAACTTCATACAAATAATACAAAGTGTAATAAAATATTTAAGAGATTATAGAAATCATTTTATTTATATTTACAAAAAAATGGAATGTATTTTCTGCAATATTGATAAAGAAAGCATTATAAAAAAGAATGAACTGGCATTTGCCATTAAAGATAAATATCCTCACAGCAAAGGTCACGTGCTGATAATTCCATTCAGGCACTATGAGAATTATTTTGATTCGACGCAGAATGAACTGGAAGCTTTTTCTGATCTGCTTTTTAAAATGAAAACTTATACAGATGAAAAGTACAAACCTGTCGCTTATAACGTTTCGGTAAATGCCGGTAAGAAAGCAGGGCAGGTAATCATGCATGCTCATATTCATCTTATTCCCAGATATTAAAACTAAATTTATCCTTATGAACGAACAAACTATTGTAAATCAGGAACCAACAAGCGATGAAAGACTTCTTGGATTGCTTTCTCATCTCTCGATATTTCTCGGAGGGATAATACTTCCGATAATAATATGGGCGACACAAAAAGACAAATCTAAATTTGTTAAGTTCCATTCCCTTCAGGCAATTTTTTTCCATTTAGCTTTTGGGGCTTTGATCATTTTATTTGTAATAATTATTCTTATCATTCTTCTTATATCCGGATTAGGAACAGGTGTATTTTCAGAAAGTCACCACGGCAGCACTGAAAGCATGCCCGTTTTTATGATAGTGATGATGGTAATTCTTTATGGCGGAATATTCCTGATGCTTTTCGGAGGTTTCGGATATTCTATTTATTTAGCAGTCAAAACCTATAGCGGAAATCTGATCAGAATTCCTGTAATAGGAAATATTGTTTATAGAAAAGTTTATGAACAGACATAAGATCACCGGAAGCGCACTAAAATTTATCAAGCTATCATTTTCAATTTAAAAATAATTTATCCGAAAATATCATACTGGTCATTATTTTTTAAGTTGTCAGGTACTTTAAAAAGATTTAACTGCATAGGGCTTTTCTCTGTGTTTAGTCCGTATTTCCTGCAGTTTGATTCGAATAAATTTTTAATCGTATCCGCCCATATGCCTTCGCCTGTCAGCCGGGTTCCGAATTTACTGTCATAAAGTTTGCCTCCTCTGAGTTCCATTATCCTGTTTAAAATTTTATCCGCTCTGTCCGGAAATTCTTTTCTTAACCAGCCGGAAAATAATTCTTTCACCGAATGCGGGAGACGCAACACTACTCTTCCTGCATGCTTTGCTCCGTTATCAGATGCCAATCTTAAAATTTCCGGAATTTCTTCATCGGTCAGTCCCGGAATTATTGGAGCGACATTAACAGCTGTGGGAATGCCGTTCGAAGTAAGAAATTTAATTGTCTGAAGTCTTTTTGAAGGAGATGAAGTTCTGGGTTCCATTTTTCTCTGCAGTTCTTTCTTCAATGTAGTAATTGAAATAACAACTCTTACAAGATCTAATGCGGATAATTCTTTTAAGATATCAATGTCTCTTTGAACAAGCGCGTTCTTTGTAATCACTGCAACAGGATTCCGGAAGTTCAAAAATACTCCGAGACACTTCCTTGTAATCTCAAGTTTTTTTTCAACCGGCTGATAACAGTCTGTATTTCCTGAAAAGAATACCGGCTGAGGTATCCAGCTCTTTTTTGAAAACTCTTTTACAAGAAGAGCCGGAGCTTCATGCTTAACCATTATCTTTGTTTCAAAATCAAGTCCGGAAGAAAATCCGAGATACTCATGTGTAGGTCTCGCATAACAATAAACGCAGCCGTGTTCGCAGCCCCTGTAAGGATTTATACTGTATCCTGCTCCGAGATCAGGGCTGTCATTTTTAATAAGAATAGTTTTAGAATTATCCTTAAAAAAAACAGTTTCAATCTTTCTGTCTTCTTCATCTGAATATTCTTCATACACTTCGGAAGTATCAATATAAACTTTCTCAAATCTGTTAGGAAGATTTTGCTGAGATCCCCGGCCTTTAATGTTTTTCTGCATGATCAAATCTAATTTTTGCGCATAAATTATTTAATGTTAAAATATATACCGGACTATTTATACAAAGTTTTATAAACAAGCCCTTTGATTTTTTTTATCGGCAAAATATTTATTTAACAAATAGGTAAACAATAGCAGAAATAAAATTAACACAGAGACCACAAAAGCATTACGATTTTAAACTTTCTTCTTAGTAATCCTAGAGTCTTGAAGTCCTTTTGGTAAAAAATCTTAATTTTGATACAGACTCTTGGCTCAGATTATAACCGTAAAATTGTAATTGTCATATCCGTATTGACAAATAAAAAACCCTGACAGATGAAGATTTCTGTCAGGGTTTAATTTTAGAAATTAAAAAAATTTACACTTCATAATAAAGATGGAACTCATACGGATGCGGTCTGAGCTGAACTTCTTTGATCTCTTTTTTCATTTTATAATCTATCCATGTTTCTATAAGTTTATCAGTGAAGATGCCGCCCTGTTTCAGATAATCATTATCTGCTTCGAGTTTATGCAAAGCTGACGTCAGGTCTTCCGGAGCATGCGGGATTTTTTTCAGCTCTGCTTCGCTCAGGTGATAAATATCAATATCTATAGGATCTCCCGGATTGATCTTGTTTATTATTCCGTCAATACCTGCAAGCAGTATTGCCGAAAAAGCCAGATATGGATTAGCAGTTCCGTCCGGACATCTGAATTCAATTCTTTTTGCCTTAGGATTGTCTGAATACATCGGTATCCTTATCGCAGCGCTTCTGTTGCTTTTTGAATAAGCGAGATTAACGGGAGCTTCATATCCCGGCACAAGTCTTTTGTAAGAATTCGTAGTCGGATTTGTAAAAGCAAGAATAGACGGCGCGTGTTTAAGAATACCGCCTATGAAATAAAGCGCAAGTTCGCTTAGTCCCGCATACTTATCACCTGCAAAGAGCGGCTGACCGTCTTTCCATAAACTTATATGAGTATGCATACCGCTTCCGTTATCTCCGAAAATCGGTTTAGGCATAAACGTGGCAGTTTTGCCGACTGACTTTGCTGTGTTCTTTACTATATATTTAAACATCTGCAAACTATCAGCGCAGTCAACCAAAGGACAATATTTAAAATCAATTTCAGACTGACCTCCTGTAGCAACTTCATGATGGTGCATTTCGACATCTATACCAACGTTGATAAGATTTTCCACCATCAGACTTCTCAGATCATTTGTTGAATCAGACGGAGGAACAGGAAAGTAACCTTCTTTTAATCTGATCTTATGACCGAGGTTTGATTCCTTTTCACTTCCGGTATTCCAGAATCCTTCTATTGAATCAATTTTATACCAGCTTGAATATTCATTGATGTTATAAGCTACATGATCAAGAATAAAGAACTCCGCTTCAGGACCGACAAATGCTGTATCAGCAATACCTGTAGATCTTAAGTATTCAATAGTTTTGCGGGCAAGATTTCTCGGGTCCAGATCATAAATTTTTTTGGATTCCGGTTCATAAATATCACAGATAATAGTCATCGTCTTTGTTGTCATAAATGGATCAATAGTCGCTGTTGCAGGATCAGGAATGGCGAGCATGTCGGAATCGTTGATATTTTTCCATCCTCTTATAGACGATCCGTCAAAGCCGATGCCTTCATAGAAAGTGCTTTCGCTTAACTTTGAAACGGGGATAGTAAGATGCTGCCATTGACCCGGAAGATCAGTGAATCTCAGGTCAATCATTCTTACATCTTTTTCCTTGATGAGCTTAAAGACATCATTTATTCTTTTAAGCTTTTCCTTATGTTCTTCAACCGTTGTTTTTTCTGCCATTGTTCTGTTTTTATTTTTAAATTAATGTTTAAGTTTGATTTCAGTAGTTTCTTTATGAGATGATAGCACAAGATTTGTTTTAGTAGATTTTACACCTGACCAGCTCTGAATTTTTGAAAGGAGTTTTTCCAGAGAAGAGGTGTTTTCCGTTCTGATTTTTAATAAATGCGAACCGTCTCCGGTTATTGCGTGACACTCGAGTATATCTTTTGTATTCTGGCAATGTTCAATGAACTGTGAATAATATTTTGATGATTCGCTCACAACAAAAATAAAGCACGTTATATCATGTTTCAGCTTTTTGTGATTCAGAACTGCATTATATGACTTTATGTATCCGTGAGATTCGAGCTTTGTGATCCTGTCAATGGTAGAAGGCAGAGACAATCCAACAATCTCTGCAAGTTCATTCTTCCTGATCTGGCAGTTTGACTGAAGTTCGGATAAAATTTTAAGATCTATCTGATCTAATTTAATATCTTCGCTGTATTTAGTTTGAACAGTAATGGCTTAATAAGTTAGGTTATTTATTAAATATGCCTTACAAAATAAGGCTAATGATTTAATTAGTCAAGTAATAACTTCGTCAATACAGAAATTAAATAATATGAATTGATATAATAGCATTATCATTCTATTTTCAGTTAAATTAAATCATACATCATGAATATTTACAGAATAATGATAGCCAATGCCATAGTTCTTATAGGCCTTGGTGTATTCGGATACTTTATATCGGGAAGTCCAACGGCGCTTATCGCACCCGGTATAGGCTTAATACTTCTGATTCTTTCATTTCCGGTGAAGAATGAGAACAAGACAGCAGCTCACATAGCTGTGGCAGTCACTCTTATTGCAGCAATAATGTTTTTTGTTACAGGAATAATGAGAAGTAACATGATCGTTATAATCATGGCAATATTTACGGCAATGGCTTTGTTTATGTACATAATGGATTTTATGAAAAGGAAACAGGAAAGAGAAAAGACTTCTAATACATGACAGTTGAATCTGCTGAACATTTGAATTTTGCGTATAGCATTTATTATATTTCATAAATAAATACAGAAATTTATTCAGCGCTGAATATAGCAATAGACATTGACGGCTTCATCGCAGATGAGTTGTTTTCCATAGTAGCTTATCTATGGCATTTGTTACTGCTTAAAAAGTAAAGGATATTTTGAACAGACTAAAGAAAGACTGATTAAGAAGGGCGTTAAAATTCTTTTTTAAAAATTGCCTGTTGCAAATTGAAAATTATTTAAACTTTCTCTATTTCCTTCTTACCGAATAATCCAGTCGGTTTTACAAGTAAGATTATAATAAGTATTGCAAAAGCAATCGCATCCCTGTAAGTAGGTGACAGATATCCGACTGTGAATGTTTCGACCAGTCCGATTATAAGTCCGCCGACCGATGCTCCGGGGAAATTACCTATGCCTCCGAGAACTGCAGCAATGAATGCTTTCAGACCGGGCAGCATACCCATCAGAGGATCTATGCTCGGATAATTAATGCTGTAAAGAATTCCCGCAGCGCCTGCAAGAGCAGAGCCGATTATAAACGTGAATGAAATTACATTGTTGATGTTGATTCCCATCAGTGAAGCTGCGGTAAGATTATTCGATACAGCTCTGATAGCAATTCCCATTTTTGTTTTCATTACGATTACTCTCAGAGCGATCATAAGCAATGTGGAAGATACCAGAACGACGATCTGATTAGAACCAATAGTCGCACCGTAAACATTAAAACTTACATTCTCAATGATGGTAGGAAATGATTTAGGGTCTGCTCCGAAAAGCAACTGTCCGGTGTACTGAAGAAAAAGTGATACGCCGATAGCAGTTATAAGAACTGTCAGTTTTGAAGAATTCCTTAACGGCTTATATGCAAGTTTCTCAATAATAACTCCAATGCATGCAGTTATTATCATCGCGAGAAGCATAATAAGTAGCGCCATAGGAATTGAAGGACTATTAACCCCCATCGAATTCGCAAGATAAAATCCGGAATAAGCGCCGAGCATGAAAATCTCTCCGTGAGCAAAGTTGATAAACTTCAGAATACCGTAAACCATTGTATAACCCAAAGCTATCAAAGCATAAATGCTGCCGAGAGATAAACCGTTAATGAGTTGTTGTATAAATTCAGACATTTCTTAGTTGCAAGTTAAAAGTTGAAAGTTAAAAGTTGAATGCTAAAGTGGAAAGTTTAAAGAATCAAATAAAATTAATTTATATTTCAAATGTTATACTTTAAACTTTCAACTTTATACTTTTAACTTATTACGGTGCTATAGTTTCCTTATAAACAAAGTTACCGCCTTTAATTTCCATCACTACTGCCGGCTTAACAGCGTTTCGCTGTTCGTTAATTGTAATAATTCCGGTCACACCCGGATAATCTTTTACTTTTGCAAGTTCGTTCTTAATCTTTTCGCCTTCTGTCGAATTTGCTTTTTTAATTGCATCAAACAGGATCATACCCGCATCATAAGCAAGAAAAGCCATTGCATCCGGTTTAGATTTATATTTCTCCTGATACTTTTTTATGAAGTTCTGAATATTCGGAGAAGGATCGTCAGCGGAAACGTGGGTAGAGAAGAAACTGCCTTCAAGAGCGTCTTTCGCTTTTCCTTCTGTAAGTTTTTCGGATTCCCATCCGTCGCTTCCAAACAGAGGACAGGTCAATCCTATTTCTCTTGCCTGTATAGAAATTAAATTCACATCAGTATAATATCCGGGAATAAAAACAGCTTCAGGATTTTTAGCTTTAATTGAAGTAAGCTGCGCTTTGAAATCCTTGTCTCCTGCGGAATATTTTTGTTCTTCGACTATATCTCCGCCCATAACGGTGAATACTTTTCTGAAATTATCTGCAAGCCCGGTTGAATAAGCATTCTTCTGATCAATGAGAAGAGCGACTCTCTTAACTTTCATGGAGTTGATAGCAAATTTACTCATAACCGATGCCTGAAAAGGATCAATAAAACATACTCTGAAAATATAATCACCGATTGTTGTAACTTCCGGATTAGTAGATGCAGGAGATATCATCGGAATTTTCGCAGCCTGACAGATAGGCGCTCCGGCTTTGCTTCTTGATGATGCGACCTCTCCGATTATTGCAACGACCTTATCCCTGTTGATAAGTTTCTGAACAACTGTCTGAGTCTCGGACGGTTTGCCCTGATTATCTTCCGTTATAAGTTTTACCTGTTTGCCAAGCAGACCCTGTTTGTTTATCTCCTCGACAGCGAGCATCAGTCCGTTATGTTCAGACTGACCGAAAGTCGCTTCGCTTCCCGTAAGAGAAGCATATTCTCCTATAAGTATCTCTTTGGAAGTATCTGATTTATTGCATGAAGTAAAAATCACAGAAACCGAAAAAATCAAAATTGATAAGACAAAAGCTTTATAAAGGTTTTTCATATTGAGTTTTAGATTATCAAAAAATTTAAGTGAATCAAAATAATTTTATTAGTCTTTAAAAACAATTTCATTTGTAAAGCTGTTAAACAAAATGATTTATTCCGGATAATACAGTGCCAAAGAATTTGTATACATTTATTTGAATTGAACGAACATTGAATTAAATGTAATATTGAATCAATTCATTTTCTTAACCTAAAAAAAATGTTATGAAAATTTCAAAGACGATTTATTCAATTCTGTTTTTTATTTTCCTTACAGCATTATACATAAATTTAGTAGCTTTCGATGACGGTATAGTCGGATTTACGAAGAAAAACGGTTCAAAGGTAGGATGTGTCTGCCACGACTTCAGTCCTGATGTTCGTGTAACAGTTGTTATCAACGGACCTTCAACTCTTTTTGTAAATGACACGGCAGTTTATACACTCAGAGTTTCAGGTGGACCCGCAATCGAAGCAGGATGTAATATCGCTACAAATCTTGGAAATGTTTATCCTTCATATTTAGATACGCTATTAAGGAGAGATGAGTCTTTTCCGGGCTCCGGATTTGAACTGACACATAAAGACCCCAGAGCTTTTGCAGGACCTTTTGTTGAATTTACTTTCAAGTATGCAGCACCTTCAACTCCTAATGTAACAGACACAATTTATGCAAACGGAAATTCTGTAAATCATGACGGCACATCGGATAACGACAGATGGAATTATGCGGAAAATTTTATTATCAGCATTATTGACAGACCTCTGCCGGTTGAATTATCTTCATTCACTTCATATGTCACAGGAAATAATGTTGAATTGAAATGGACTACTTCTTCAGAGTTAAATAATGCAGGATTTGATATTGAACGGTCTGACATTCCCGGAATTTGGCAAAAGGCAGGATTCAAAGAAGGATACGGCAACTCAGGTACTCCTGTAAATTATACTTTTACTGACAGAAACTTAAGTCCCGGTAAATATCTTTACAGATTAAAGCAAACTGATATTAACGGTCATTTTGCGTATTTCAATTTGGATGGAGAAGTTACAATTACAAATCCTGTCGAATTTAAGTTATCTCAGAATTATCCGAATCCATTTAATCCTTCAACAAAGATAAGTTACGAAATTGCAAATGCAGGATTAGTAAGAATTAACGTATATGACATTACCGGTAAAAAGATTACTGAGCTTGTAAATAAAGTTCAAAGTCCGGGAAGTTATTCAATTGATTTTAATGGCAGCAGTTACAGTAGCGGCGCATATTTTTATAAAATTGAAACAGGTGATTTTAAAGAAATCAAAAAAATGTTTCTTTTAAAATAAAATTATAAGAATCTTCCTCAAATGCCGTCTGCTATGTTAAGGAGACGGCATTTTTTTATATAAAAAATTAGTTTGAGTCAATAAGATAAATTCCGGAAAGATAAAATTTTGTAAGTAGTTAATCACGCATAATTTTCCATCCGTATTTTTTTACAAACTGATCAGACTCTTCGTTAAAAGAAATTCTGGCATGATGAGTTTCCTGATTATTAATATATTCGATAACCATGCTAACCAAAGATTCACTCACAGAAACTGCAAAGTAATCATCCTGCCATTTGAAGTTATCAGAAATTAAATTATTGCTGTTAATCCAAATTGATGATTCTCCTTTAATCAGCTGAGCAACTTTTGAAATACACTGATCTCTTCCAAGAGAGATCAGACAATGTAAATGCTCAGTATATCCGTTTATAGCCCGCAGGAATATTTTTTTTTCAGCACAATTTTGAATAATGTGATTTTGCACTTCATACCGGATTTTATTATTTAGTAATGGCTGTCTGTTTTTGGTAGAGAAAACCAGGTGCACCCAAATTCTAACATATGACATAGTGTAAGTTTTATTTTTAATTTATTTAATGATCCGTTCCATAAATGGAACGGCAATGAAATTTCCTATTAATTCAATTTGTGATAATTGCCTTAATGATCCGTTCCATAAATGGAACGGCAATGAAATTTATATGAATTCATTTTTTAATAATTGCCGTTGGCTTTAGCCAACGGGTAAAATGAACTGCAACGAATTTATTTTTAATTCATATTGTAATAATTGCCTTAATAATCCGTTCCATAAATGGAACGGCAATGAAATTTATTTTTAATTCATATTGTAATAATTGCCTTAATAATCCGTTCCATAAATGCTACGGCAATGAAATTTATTTTTAAATCGATTTGTGTAAATTGCCGTTGGCTTTAGCCAACGGAGAAATGGAACGGCAATGAAAATTATTTCAATTCATTTTTAAATAATTGCCTTAATGATCCGTTCCATAATTGGAACGGCAATGAAATTTATTTTAAATCATTTGTAATAATTGCCGTTGGCTTTAGCCAACGGATAATAGGAACGGCAATGAAATTTCCTATTAATTCAATTTGTGATAATTGCCTTAATGATCCGTTCCATAAATGGAACGGCAATGAAAATTATATGAATTCATTTTTTAATAATTGCCGTTGGCTTTAGCCAACGGAGAAATGGAACGGCAATGAAAATTATATGAATTTAATTTTTAATAATTGCCGTTGGCTTTAGCCAACGGATAAAAGGAACGATAAATGAAACGGATAAAAGAAACATCAATAAATTAATCTTAAAAAGAATATTGATCTTTCATTATAAACTAAATGGAATCTTTGTTTTTTGCAAATGGTAAAAATATTAATTTGTGAAAGTAATTCAAAAATACCATTTAATTAATGAAGTATAATCTATAAATTGCAACTTATGGCTCGAATAAACATAACTATCGTAGATGCAACGGGAAACAAAGAACAGCAGGCAACCCTGCCGGATGATGCTTCCGTTAAGAGAATTATGGAAGTGTTACTTCCGAAAATGAAAATGCCTCTCACTGGTCCGGACGGAGAACCTCTGTCTTACAAATTCCATCATAAAGCTTCCGGAAAACAACTCACAGAATCTCAGACTCTTGCTGAAGCAGGTGTAAAAGAAGGTGATGTGCTCAGACTTCATCCTGAGATAACGGCGGGATGAGCAGTTAGGCAGTTAGGCAGTTATGCAGTTAAACAGTTAACAATTATCAATTATCAATTATCAATGTTTTATTTTCTTCTTCAGAGCTTTCTTCTTTAAAACTTTCAACTTTCAACTTTTAACTTTTAACTAAAGTCCTTTAACTTCTTTATATTTTCAGATATTTTAGATAAAAAATTTATGCCAATAGAAATCAACGACGACAGATACTCACGGCTCGGGCTTATTACATGGTGGGATCAGGACATACTTAAGAATGCCAGGATTTTTGTTGCGGGATGCGGTGCGCTTGGAAATGAAATTGTAAAGAATCTTGCAATGCTCGGAGTGGGAAATATTTTTGTGGCTGACATGGATAAAGTTGAGAAAAGCAATCTGTCGAGAAGCGTTCTATTCAGAAAGGAAGATGAAGGAAAACCGAAAGCTGAAGTTATCAGCATTCGGGCAAAGGAAATAAATGATGAGATCAGCATAAAATATTTCAACGGAAATATATACAGTCTCGGACTTGGTGTCTTCAAAAGTTTTGATCTAGTAATCGGAGGTCTTGATAACAGGGAAGCCCGGCTTTTTATAAATCAGTCATGCTGGAAAGTCAACCGGCCGTGGATAGACGGAGCGATAGAAGTGCTGACCGGTGTCGCAAGGATGTTCGTGCCGCCTGAAGGCGCCTGCTATGAATGCACAATGTCGGAAACAGATTATATGCTCATCAACAAAAGAAAATCCTGCATGCTTCTTGGAATAGATGAAATAGAGCAGGGGAAAATTCCCACAACACCTACGATTGCTTCAGTCATAGCAGGAGTTCAGGTGCAGGAAGCTGTTAAGTTTCTTCACAAAAGAGATGATCTGATTCTTCTGAACGGCAAAGGTTTTATTTTCAACGGAAGCATTAATGATTCATACAACATTGAATATCAGAGAAATGAAGACTGTCCTTCACATTATACATTTGAAGATATTCATAAAATCGGGAAAAAGTTCGATGAAGTGAAGTTAAACGATATCACAGATTACGGAAAGAAACATTTCGGCAGCAGTGATTTTGTGATAGAATTCAATAATGAGATTGTATATGAACTTGCAGATGAGAATAATAATCCCGTAAAGGAGTTTTTTGGCAATTTAAATCTTATGTCAGTTAAAGATGTAAAAGCCGAAGACGGCAGTCTGCTGAAATTCAAATCTTTTCATAATTTTAATGCTTCTTCTGATACTGCTGATAAATATTCTAATGTTAAAATTGCTGATATGAAAATCCCTTATAATGACATTATAACTTTAAGAAAAGATGAGAGAGAAATTCATATTGAATTCGAAAGCTCGGAAATATTCAAATAAAAATTCAGCTTGAACACATCCGAACCGAAATATGACTTCCTGAAAAACAAAACCTGTCCTTATTGTCAGTCAAAAATAAAATCAAATGCCGATGTCATTATCTGTTCTCACTGCGGAACTCCTCATCACCGGGAATGCTGGGATGAAAATAACGGATGTACGACATACGGCTGTATAAATAATCCTGCGACAGAAAAGAAAATCAATGTAAACTATTCCGGTGCAAATGATGTCGGTGATAAAACCATTGATGAAATTAAAAAATCCATTTCCGGAATTAATGAGATAAAAACGATCTTATGTCCTGACTGCGGATCTGAGACAGAAGAAAATTCTGTGTACTGCAGGCACTGCGGATACAATATGAAGGAAAATAAATTTCCGGACTCAGATGCGAAAAAGGAATTTGACAGGGAATTCAAAAAGAGATACAAGGAAAAAGTAGGAATAACCAGGAACAGGTTTTATCTGACACTCGGAAGTTTCCTTCTGTTAACTTCCGCAGTAGCGCTGCTGTTTTACATCAGCATAACAAAGCTCAATGCATATTTTTCTTCAGACGAATATCTGATAAAGAATACTATTGAGAACTGGAAGGAGGCTTGGGAAGACGAAGACATTAATAAATACAAAAGTTACATGACAGATGATTACGAATATTACGGAAAAGACGGTAAGAAGACAGAGCTCAAAGAGCGTCTGAAAAGAATAGAATGGACATTCAAGAATTACAAAAACATAAGAATAAAGTTTACGGATTACAAATTAATCAATGATTCCACAACAAGTGAAAATGACAGAAAAATTCTGTTCAATCAGAATTATGAATCAGATAAATTTTCCGAAAAGGGAATTAAGACATTAAGAATGTATAAAGGAACTGAAACGAACGGAGAATGGAAGATATACAGAGAGTTTTTTGATTAGATATAAAATTTAAGTTAGTAGATACTCCTGAAAAACCCTCACTGTCATCCCCGCCCGCCTTGCCGCGAGGCAGGAGTGCTTTTAGGGATCCAATCACAAAGAATTTGAATTTTATATAATTTTTCAGAAACACAAAGATTATATATTATATTTTCTCTGTGTTCTGAGAATAAGTATAATGACATAATATTTATCTGGTATATCTTTCAGTATGTTTCAGATGTTATAATCTCAGCTACACAAAAAACAAATATGATATCAGCAGACCGAGTACAAGTGTCAGACCGAACATCATATTCAGCTGAGCAGTCAGCATAATATGTTTTGTACCGTATTCAAATCTTGCCAGACCGTCGGCAGGAAATCCGTCCGTCATTTTTACAAGTTTTAATGCCATTGGAAGAGTAATCAGAGACAGCAAAGCAAACCATGGAAGCAGTTTAAGAGCAACAAAAATGATCAGAGTCAGATATGCGCCGAGTACCATTACATAAAATAATTTTATAGAAAGCTTTTCTCCTATAAGGATAGGCAGGGTTTTCACGCCAAACTTTCCATCGAATTTAATATCCCTTATATTATTGGAATGAAGAATAGCATCAATCAGAAGTCCGAGCGGAATTGCAAATAAAAGCGGCATGTATGAGAAAGTTCCGGTCTGAACAATATACGCTCCAAGTGTCATGCCGAGTCCGAATGAAATTATCACCTGAATATCACCGAGAGCTTTATATTTAAGTGCGAGCGGCTTAGCTGTATAGAAAATTGCTGAAAGCAGTCCGAACAGACTAAGATAAAGTATCCACGAACCTGCCTGAGTGTAAAGATAGAGACCGATAAGAAACGCAACCGTAAGCGAAATGACAGCCCATGTTTTCATCTGTTTCATACTAACATACCCTAGTGAGAGAACCATCGAACCGCCGTGAGGGATCCCGAGTTCCTTATCTTCTTTGTCAATGCCTTTATCATAATCAAATATATCGTTGATAATATTCGTCCCGACCTGAACCAGAACGCATCCTGCGAGAGTCAGGAAAAAATTTACAAAGTTAAACTGTAGTCCCGGATTCAGCACTACTGCAAGCATTGATCCGAACAGCACAGGTATGATTGAAGCCGGAAAGGAATAAGCTCTTGCAGCCATCAGCCAGAGCTTTAGCCCTTTCGGAGGTAAATTGGTATTTTCTGACATTATTTAAATTTAGTTTTTGAATTCGGTAAAATTACTAAAACTAATTTTTAAAAAATATATAATTAGTATAAAACCCTGTAAAATTTTTCCACGGCTTTTCAATATTTTTATTGTTAATTAGAAATATCATGCTTTGTTCCTTTTTGATAGCAGTAATTTAAATCATTAAGTTCTATAGATTACAGTGGCGAAAAGTCGCTGCGTTAAGAATAATGCATGTAAGACAATTTCTATATCGGGTCTAATAAAAATTCTAAAAATTGTTTATATGTTAATTCCAATTATTATTTTTTCAATGGGATCAACGGGAAATTTTTTAGAATGATTTTGAATGCTGAAATACTTTATGAAATTATTTAACAGTATTAAAATTCTCTCTCTTGTATTATATTGAACAAAAAAAATATTATGTCTGCAATCATAGCAAGCAATAACTACGGCAAATCAAGAGTACGCATATTAAAAGTTAAACGTAACAATCCCGTTCATGAGATTGTCGAAATGAATGTGGCGATTCAGCTTGAAGGGGATTTTGAAACTGTACATACAAAAGGCGATAACAGCAAAGTCCTGCCGACAGATACTATGAAGAATACTGTCTATGCTCTTGCGAAAGATCATGATGTTAATTCGATTGAGGAATTTGCCATTCATCTGGCAAAGTATTTAAAAGAAAATAACAAACAGGTAACTTCAGTTAAGGTTGATATTGAAGAAAAGCTTTGGAACAGAATTATGGTAAAGGATAAAAACGGCATGATGCTTCACGATCATTCATTCATAAGCGGCGGTGATGAGAAACGAACCTGCAGGATCATTCTGAAAGAAACAGAGCTGACAGTTCATTCCGGTCTGAAAGATCTTCTCGTTTTAAAAACAACAAACTCAGGATTTGAAAATTATATTAAGGATAAATATACAACTCTTAAAGAAACCGGAGACAGGGTTTTTTCAACAAGCATAAAAGCCGTATGGAAATATGCAAATCAGGAAGTAAGTTATGTAAAAGCATTTCCGCAGATCCGTCAGATAATACTTGAAACATTTGCCGCGCATCACAGTTTATCTGTTCAGCAGACTTTGTATGAAACCGGAAAAAATGTAATTGAAAAAATAAATGATGTTTCGGAAATATCGCTTTCAATGCCTAACAAGCATTACCTTCTTTTCAATCTCGGACAGTTCGGCATGGAAAACAATAATGAAATATTCATACCGACTGATGAGCCGTTCGGACTTATAGAAGCTGTAATAAAAAGAGACTGATCATTTCTGCTGTCAGAACAAAGAAATATACAATCCAAGCCCTAAGGAAAAATCTGAAATATCAGATTTACTTTTGTCTGTCATGAATGTATGCCTGAATTTTATGTAAGGCATTGAGCCGATCTCATCCGAAAACGGAAGCAGCAGACTCAGTGAAGCCTGCGGAAAGTATCCTTCCTTGTCAAAGTCAGTGAAATATCCGCCTCCTACTGAAATCAGAAAAGCAAAGAAATCTCCTGTCTCAAGAGGAATGTCAAAATTATAAGATGCCCTGAGATGATTAAGTCTTGTCTCGCGAAAGATAAATGAATATTCTAATGCCAGTCTTCCGTAAGGAAACTTTCCGTAACTTATCTCCTTAGTAAATCCGGCATAAAACTTTTTATTTTCTATCAGCAGTATAGGATTAAAAGGAAATACTATCAGACCTGCCTTCAGCAGACCGCTTGACATAGCGGTATTTTCCTTTGAATGAAACTTAAGATTGAATTCTGATAATTTGTATTCCGGATTCTGTGAATATAAATTAACTTTACTTGCCAGAATAAAAACAACTGCAAAGAATATTTTTCTAAACATTTAAATAAAATTATTTTATAAGCAGCATAGATTTGGTCTGTTTTTGCAAACCTGCATTTAAAGTATAAAAATAAATCCCGCTTGATAAATTGTTTCCCTGCCCCGTATCGCCGGCGTCAAATGTAACCGAATAATTTCCTGCGGGTTTATATTCATTCACTAAAGTTTTAATTTCGTTTCCAAGCACATCATAAACTTTCAAACTAACATTACTGAACTTTGATAATTGATAATT
Organism: Ignavibacteria bacterium; assembly: GCA_016709315.1. GTDB lineage: Bacteria > Bacteroidota > Ignavibacteria > Tepidaquicellales > Tepidaquicellaceae > JAEUSI01. The sequence goes on along the minus strand of JADJMZ010000001.1, from coordinate 9,714 downwards.
GATAATTGTTGTTGGATTGAACGGGTTCGGATAATTCTGTTTCAGGGTAATGTTTTCCGGAATCTCTGCAGAAATATTATTTACAGCTGTAAGATTGCCAAGTGTTCCATCCGAATTTATATTCTGCGCATAAATGCCGCCGCCGTCAAGACGCCTGTCTGACCAGGCAAGCATTGTCATTTTATTCGAATTAACAATTCCGACAAGTTTCAGTTTCTCTGATGAAGGATTACTGACCGTATGAATGTATCCGCCCCATCCGATATTGCCGTTCCTGTCTGTTGTAAATCCTTTGATAATATTATTTATCCCTCCGGTTATGCTTTCATTGAATGAATAAATTACAGATGTATCTTTTGTCAGGCAAAGAAGTTTTTCCATTGAATTGCTCCCGAGCGGCTGAAATACTTTTCCGTCATTTCCCCACTGGCGCGTACCGTCAGAGCTGAACTTTTGTCCGTAAACACCGAACTGACTCTGAAGTCCGTTCGACATTTTCCAAATCAGATAGGTTTCATTTGTCGAGGGCATGTATGCAGCCCACGCGTCGAACTTGTTATTGTCGGCTGTTGTGGATGCTTCTGATCCGTTCAGAGGAAATGATCTGACTCCTGCTGAATTAAATCTCTGCGCAAAAGTGCTGGATCTGTTTGTAAAACTTCTGTCATCCTGCCAGACATATAATGCTCCGTTAAGTCCGTCAGGAAAAATTTTCGGAACAAAGAATCCGCTTACTCTTCCGAGAGAATAGACAGTATCCTGAGTTGAATTCCAGACAGGGTTTCCTGCCGGATTGAATTTCTGTGAATACAATCTATAGTTAACCGGATTTAAAAAATTACCCGTATATCCGCACCATAAAGCAATTACGCTTCCGTTATCTGAAGGAACAAGCGAAGGGTAATCAAAGAGTTCAGCTCCTGAACCGGATAAATAGACCGGATCGTTTCCCCATAGTTTCGCTCCTCCCGGAGAGATCTTTTGCATCGCAACTTTTCTCGGAGTGGATGTATATATCCATGTTATCACAAAATTATTATCTGAAGTTTGCACAGCTTTCGGATTCGCCTGAAAAACTCCGAAATCATTTGAAAGAGTAATACCGTTTGTTCCCCAGAGGAAATTTCCCTGAGAGCTTACTCTGTATGCAAAAGGATTAATTGAACTTCCGTTCCTTGTGTCAGTAAAAACTATAACGGCATTATTGCTGTCATCTGCGATCATGTCCCAGTCAACCAGCGAGCTGCTTTGAGGATTCGAACTGATCAATAGTCCGTCTGCTGCAAATTGCCTTACGCCCTGCGCATTCAGTCTCTGAAGATATACAGCATAACTTCCCGATCTGCTGTCAAACCATGCTATGAAACATCCGCCGTCAGATGTCAGTGCAATCTTCGGCAGAGACTGTTCGCCGCTCTGATCACTGATCTTCAGATTTACTGATGAATCAGATGACCATTGTGAAAGCAAAGCGGAAGGAATTATTAATAATGCGAATGCAATAATTAAACTTTTCATTTTAATATAAAATTTGTTAAAGTAAATTAACAAAAATGAATTTTAAAAACTGTATAAGTTTTGATTTATATGGTAAATAAAAAAGTCTTTGAAGAGTTCTGTTCCCTCTATTTATTCTAAATATTATATTAAATTTTCATGCCGTGATTAGTCACGGCAGGTCAACTTAAAATATTTGGAGTATTTTAAGTTATCATTCCTCATAATATTATTTTATTAAAAGCATTCGTTTTGTTTCTTTTAAATTTTTATTAATAAATAGTGAATAAAAATAAATACCACTTGGAAGATTTATTCCATCAAAGACAATACTATGACGCCCAGCATCTTGAATTCTATTAACAAATGTTTTAATTTCATTTCCCCTTATGTCAACAACTTTTAATTCAACATTAGCAGAAGTTTTCAATTTATAATTTATAATCGTGCTCGGATTAAACGGATTCGGATAATTGTTTAACTCATAACTTCCAAATTCATTAATTCTTTCGGATAATATTCCGGTAATTGTTGAATATTTAACTGAAACTATCCCTGTATATCCTAAGGATAATTCTCCTTCACCGGAAACATAAATACTGCCGGAGCTATCTAAATTTAAACAATATGCGAAATTTTCGTGCGGCGTCCTGTATCTTTTTGACCAAATAATTTTTCCGTTCATATCAAGTTTTAATGTAAAATAATCCATACGAAATGAAGTAGATTGAGAAGCCCCGGTAATATAAATATTCCCAAAAAAGTCTGACAAGATAGAATATGCTTCGTCATCACTTCCAGGATCTTCTCCATTCATATTCTTTATTAATAAAGTATCTCCGTTTGGAGCATATTTTAATATCAAATAATCACCATAAGTATCTTTAAATGTGAATCCAACAATTAAAATATTTGATTGGTTGTCTAAGAAAAGTGAATTTGCTCTGTCGATATTACCTCCATTATAAAGCCTGCTCCATAATAAATTTCCTTCCGTTGAATATTTTAAAGTAACGAAATCATAATTATTTGAAATATAACTGTATCCGACTACTATCAAATTGTTTTCTTTATCAAAAGCAGAAAATGTAGGTCTTAAGTAATCACCATAATAAGTAGGAAATTTTTCAATCCATTTTTGAATTCCTTTTCTATCATATTTTATCGTAACAATTTCATTTCCAGTAGGAACAGCTCCATAACCGGAAGAATAAACATTAAGAGAATCATCTGTTACAACAGAATATCCCCAGTTATGACTGGTTGGAGAGAAGTACATATACTTTGCCCAAATGGAATCTCCATTTGAATTATATTTCATTGTCACTAATGCTCTTTCTGTTCCTGTGACTCTTCCAAACCCAATCACATATATATTTCTTTCTTTATCAATGCTCATTCCGAATGGTTCATCTGTTTTGTTTCCAATCCAGTTAAGACTTCGTTTCCATTTCATCTGACCGTTTGTATTGTATTTAATTGTTACCCAGTTTATTCCTCCCAGTGCCGCTCCATCATCGCTTTCGCCTGTTACATATACATTTCCAGAATCGTCCAAAACCATTCCGATCAGATAATCATAACTGTTTCCGGTTCCGTTATATCTTTGCTTCCAGATAAGATTTCCCGAAGGATTGTATTTCAAAACAATATAGTCATAGCCGTGTGTGCTGTCACTGTTTCCGGCTACGATAAAATTACCGTCTTTATCTATAGCGCTTTTCTCCGGGAAGTTATAACCCGAACCTGTTCCGGGATAAGTAGCCACCCACTCCTGCGTAACCTGCGCAGAGAGAAATTTAGCGGTTAGTATTAAGAATATGATTATTATTTTTTTCATGATTTTGATTATGCTGTACATGCATAGAATGTTTTGAAGTTTTCAGCGGAATGAGAAAGTTGTCAGAGTGAATTCTGCCCTTAATATTTTCTTTTTAAAGTATTAATGAATGCTTAAAGATTAAATGCAATTATTTTTGTATACAATTATCAGAGAATTTTTATGACCGGTGTCTCCGCGCTTTACGGGACTCCGGCGGAAGTAATTACATTGTATGGACGAAAGTCCTGAAAGTATACGGAAAGATTTTTCCGCCACGAATTACACTAATTCACACTAATTATATTTCAATATTTTTTTCATATTAGTGTAATAAGCGGCGAGTTATTGTTTCATTTTTGAAGAGTTTAACTATAGTAAATTTATTTAATCAGTTGGAAAAGTCGTGTTTTTGGTCACTAAAAAGTTTGCAACAAAGTGCGTTCTGAAATTTGAAGCAGGATATGCAAACTTTTTAGAAGACCAACAACGGCGGGAATCATAAAATCTATTATGATAAAAGTTTCGTAAAACTCATCCGCTCGCTGAGTCCCCGCATATAATATTTATCAACTTTAAAATCATTTCTGACGGGAGACTCAGCGAGGACTGAAAGACTGGATAATAAGTAAAATTCCAAAAAAGCCCCCTTATTACTGAGGGGCTTTGATTCTGAGATGTGTTAAGACGATTTCTGTGTGACATATGTTGAATCTTACTGTATGGTCTGAGTCAAAGGTACTTTCCGGTGTCTTACTCCGAAGTTCTTTATCCTTCTTAATATTCTGTAGTTGTTTACGAATCCGGGATACTCTTCCAGAAAACTGTCAGTCAGTTTATCTATCGCAGTCAGTATGCTGTCTGTCTCTTTGAACATTTCCCTGATCACTTTCAGGTTTCCTTTCTTCACCGCAAAACTGCTCCCTGAATCTTCCACCGCTTTTTCATACAATGCGATCTTCCTTATATACGAGTTCATTTTCTGAGCATCAACGCCAAAGGAATTCAGCGGCTGCATATTTTCCTCCGCAAGTTCTTTTATAAACTTTAGCTTTGAGGCAAGCTCCGTATCTCTCATATTGTTAAGCTCTGATCTTAAAATATATGAACGTCCTTCCAGTTCAATATCTTTTATCTTCCTGGCATAAGCGAATACAGCCCCGCTAATTCCAAGCGCTTTATTTATCGCTTCATTCCTTTCTGTCATTTTGTTTAAGAACCTGCCCTGCCTGATAACGATCCTTTCCGTATCCTTCGATTCGATCTCGTCGCATTTTGATCTGAGTTCCGAATGATAAATCTGAAGTTCGGGTATAACGGATATTATTTCTTCGTATTCGCTTAAAAATGCAACAGTGTTTTTTAACATTGCGAATTTATTTAGCTGACGTTTTAACATGTTTCTATTGATTCCTTTCTTTGCTGTTTTTTTGTACAGCGTTTAGTTTTATTAATTTTATTTTTAAATTATGATTACTTCTATTATATCATTTTATTTAATTATCGTTATTAATTTTATTTTGTCTTTTATAATTTATTTAAGTGATTAATACAATCCGGCTATTCAATCAGTTTTTCCTGAACCCTTTTCACTTTTTTCAATAGGTCACTCACTTTTTCCCGGAGCTGTCTCATTTTTTCCCGGAGCTGTCTCACTTTTTCCGGAGCTGTCTCACTTTTTCCCGGAGCTGTCTCACTTTTCCCGGAGCTGTCTCATTTTTCCCTGGAGCTGTCTCACTTTTTCCCGGAGCTGTCTCACTTTTTCCCGGAGCTGTCTCACTTTTTCCCGGAGCTGTCTCACTTTTTCCCGGAGCTGTCTCACTTTTTCCCGGAGCTGTCTCACTTTTTCCCGGAGCTGTCTCACTTTTTCCCGGAGCTGTCTCACTTTTTCCGTGATAATTTTATTTCATAATTCAATTTTGACAATTCTTTCTTATGTTTTCTGAGTACCTCCTCTACTTATAATACCTTTCGGTTTTTGCATTTGTTCCCGTAAAGGGACTTGCACCCTCTGTCGAGTCTGTCTCAAAACTTAAAAATAAATTTTACCACAAAGGTACTGTGTTAAAATACAACCCTAATCAACATACCCGTATGTTGATTGCTATAAATTTATGCAGCTTTTAGATTTCGATAATTATCATTATATTTTTCGTTCTTTTCCAAAGACAGTAAATCAGAATAAGTAATTTTCTGGCAACAGCAATTATAGCAATTTTTTATTAATTTTTGTTTTGCATAATCTGATATAAACTTGTTTTAATTCTTTGTTGCATCTGATTGCAGTAAGTGCAGGCATATAGAGAGCACTTCTGATTTGTGAATTACCTTTTTTGATATTTTGGTTTTACCTTTATGAGTTCCGGATTCATCATGAATAATATCGTAACCTGAATAACTTGTAATCTGGTTTTTTTTTTTAATTAAAGCAAAACCGGCTGTTTCAGCAACTACTTTAGTAACAGTCATAATTCCAACACCTTTTATTGATGAAACAGTTTTAATTTTTTCATATAATTCTTTATCAGATTTAAGCAAAGCTGTGATCTGAGCATTTATTTGTTTTAATTGTTGCTGCAGAAATTTTTTTATGCTGGTTTAATCTTTTAACTGTTTCTTTATTAGCATTTGTAAGCACAGCTCTTAGCATGCATTTGATTTTTTATTATTGTAATTGATTCTTTGATTGACCGGTATTCTCTTGTAAGCTCTTTAAGTTCTCTGAAAATTCCTGACGGAGGTGTCCAGGCTTTAAGTGTCTTTTCAAGCCCATACTGGGTTTGAATGGCTGCATCAATATCATCGGTCTTGGATTTGTTTTCCAGGGTTTTAGAAAAGTTTTTAACTTTATTAGCCAGCAAAACAGATACTGAAAATTTATTTTCTGTTAAAAAATAAGCAAGATTTTCATAGTAAACACCGGTTGCTTCCATTATAAACCAGACAGGGATGTCTTTTGAAGACAGATCCTCGCAGTTAAAGTAATGAACTTTACTAATAGTTTTTAAAAGTTGATTAAATCCGGCAGGATTGTTTTTGAATGTAAAAGGCTTGCTGGTCTTTTGTTGAAGATCCTGATCTAAAGTTCCAAAGCGAACCGTGAATGAATCTTTAGAAATATCAACGCCTATTACTTTTTTAATGAGTTTCATAATTGTTTTTTTGTTTAATTTTAAAAGCGGAAAAATGTAATATTTAGGCTAAGGCTTCTTCTTATTCTTCTCTCGTAGTCTTATGCAGAATTGCTGATGAATTTATTCAGCATTCTTAAGTACTGTTCAGAATCTAAGAAGCTATCGGGAATGGGAAGATCTCTTTGTGCTGGCATTCTTCATACAAAAGATGTCTTGGCTCGAATATATCTCCCATTCCTTAAGCCTAATAAAATCTCCTACCGTATTTTAACTATTTCACAATACATTTTCAAAAAACTTTTTGTAACATACGAGACTCAAAGTCACAAAGATTTCTGTTTTTAAACTTTTAACCTTAGTGTCTTGGAGTCTTTGTGGAAAAATCTTAGATTTGAGACGGACTCTGTCAATGGGAGAGAGTGTCTAATTCAAATTCGTGTCAATTGGTGAAATTAGTGGCGAGCTTTTGTTTTCAATTTTGAACTATTCTACTTAAGTTAATTAAATTTCTCTGCTATCTTTGTAAACTTAAATTGAAATAACGCATTAATTATCAGGGCTTACATTCTGTAGAAGTATATTATTTATGGTTTTAAACAAAAGAAGCAATCATCTCTGATTGCTTCTTTCTTATAAGGATAATAATTATTGTATATTTACTTAAAAATTACTTAATAAGGATCATCTTCCTCACCTGAACGAAAGAACCTGCTCCGCTATGCGAGCCTGTTTTTATTTTATAATAATAAACTCCACTTGGATAATTTGTCGCATCAAATGTAACAGTATAACTTCCCGCCTGTTTGAATTCATTTACTAAGTTCAATAATTCTTTACCGAGTATATCATAAATCTTAATCATTACAAAATTGTCATTTGGAAGGTCATATTTAATCATTGTCATGGGATTGAACGGATTCGGATAATTCTGATGAAGTTTATAATGATTAATAATACCGGAGTTTTCATTTTTGATAAAAGTTAATCCTCCGGTAGTTGTGTAAAATATTTTTGTATTACCCCCCACTACCCACCCGACAGAATCGCTTAGAAAATACATCGCTCCAATATATCGAATGTCACCGTTTGTGTTTTCTCTTCTCCAGGTAGCACCCGCATCTGTTGATTTATAAAGCTCTCCGAATGTTCCTCCAACCCAACCTGTATTCAAACTCGAAAAGCGGCAAACGTAAGGCTGATTAGCTCCTGCAATATATCCAATACTGTCCCATGTGTCTCCGAAATTTGTGCTTTTGAATACCCGCCTTCCATCTTCACCTACAAATACGTATTGATTATTTATTACAGAAAGTTTTCTAAAGTCCCCGATACCATTCCAGTAGGGAATTGTCTTTCTTGACCAATTCAATCCGCCGTTTGTAGTTTTAAACATTCCTCCAAATGCTCCACAGATCAAACCCGTGTCTGCATTTATAAAATACATATCTTTTGTATATCCCCAAAAAATTGGATTGTACTCAAAACTCACACCACCGTTTGTGGTTTTTAATATAGCCCCTAAGGAACCGCAAATCCATCCAGTGTCTTTGTTTAAAAAAAATGTTCCTTCATAGCTTGTGCCTTGTCCAAAAGGTCCATTTCTAAGCGTATCCCATGTTGTTCCGCCGTTTGTAGTTTTTAAAATTGTTTCAAAAAACCCGGCACAATAAACTATCAGTGAATCAACCGGCGATATACTGTAAAGCGCTTTGTTGGTTGCTAAATGAGGCTGAGCTACCCATTCAGTTCCTGCATTAGTAGTTTTTAGAATGATACCATCTCCGCAAGCCCAGCCGGTAGTTTCATTAATAAACTTTACATCATGTAGCCCGACACTTGTGGTATTTTGATATTGTTTTATCCATTGAGCTTCTGCGATTTGAAATGACATGCAAATTATAATTGCAGTAAAAATTATTTTTCTCATAATAATTTTATTTAGATAATTGAGGATATTTAAAAGATCGTAAAAAACTAAAACCTGTACTTTGGTGCGAGAATGTTTTTTACTTATTGGGAAGATTTTTTTATTAATGTAAATATAATTGAATGCGATTGTAAGTTACTTTTCTATGTACATAAGTTAACTTCTGTTGTAAGATCTGATTAAAACATATTGAGTGTCCCGCAAATCCTCAAAGCAAATACATTATGAGAAGCATGATTGACTTTTAATCAATAAAAAAAGGAATGAATTTTTTTGTAGGGTTTTTTATTGAAGATAATATTGAGAAAAGAGCAATATGATTAAGCCGGAGTAGGGACTGTGTTTGTTGTATAATATTTAAAAGGGCTTTACTGCAATATAAAAAGCCGGATCTGAATAATCTCAAATCCGGCTTTGTCAATGTTAACATAATAATTTTCACCTGATCAAAATCATTTTTCTCACCTGAACAAAATTATCCGAAGTAATTTTATAATAATAAACTCCGCTTGGATAATTCGTCGCATCAAATGTAACTGAATAGCTTCCTGCCTGTTTGAATTCATTTACTAAGTTCATTAATTCTTTACCGAGTATATCATAAATCTTTATCGTTACAAAATTATCGTTCGGGAGGTCGTATTTAATCTTTGTCAACGGATTGAACGGATTAGGATAATTCTGATTCAGAGAATATTTCTTTGGAGAATGCTCATTTTGTAATATATTATCTTCTCCGAAAGCACAGGCATCACCGCAGTACAAAAGTCCTATTGCGCTTCCGAAATCAGACCTGACGGATGAATCCTGATATTTATCAATCGCCTGAACTGTATATCTGACAGGATACTGCATCTGCCCTCCCGTGCCGTGAAAATAGCTGCCAAGTGCAATTATTGATGTGTCAATGTAAACCGGCGCAGTTCCCGAATCTATATCTAACGTTTTAAGCAAAATGTAATCCACAGGAACAGAAGCCATACTTGATGCAGTAGCTCTCCAGATTTTATATCTTTTTGTAAGACTGTCGCTTAGCATGTCAGGTTCCATATTGTGATTCCATGTTATGACCGGTCTCATTATATCTTCAGTTTCTAAATAATAGTCAACTACAATGTTCATTGGGCGGGACGGAGGGGTTAAATGAAGAATTGAATCTTCTGAAAATCCTCCGCTACCGGCTTTATAAATTTTCATATATGCTAAATTCGGCGGACTGTCGCCGGTATAATTATAATACCATATAAAAATTCCGGAATTCTGGTTTGAAGGATTTGTTGTCCATGTATTTGAATTTGGAGAAGAGTATGGAGAAAATACTTCATTGTATCCGGGTT